>NZ_JABUMT010000002.1:0-1734307 GCF_013336715.1 Myxococcus sp. CA056 | reverse complement strand
GCGGAGGCAGCAGCGGCGCCACACGCTGCCAGAAGGCGTCGGGAACGAGTTCGCGGACCATGCACTCAAGCTGGGGATGCCCTTCGTCGGTGGCCACCCCAGCCCTGACTTTTGTTAGGTCCTCTTAGACTGGGCCAGCCATGTCCAAGACGGTCCTCACTCGAAACAATGTGCAGGTCGTCGGCAGGGGCGACGACGTGCTCGTGCTCGCCCACGGCTTCGGCAACAATCAGAAAGCGTGGCACAACCAGGTGCGTGCCTTCGAGGATACGCACCGCATCGTCCTGTTCGACCATGTGGGCGCCCTGGGCTCGGATTTGGAGGCCTACAGTCCGCATCGCTACGCGAGCCTGGAGAGCTACTCGCTGGACTTGATTGAGGTGCTGGAGGCCGTCCAGGCGCGCGATGTCTTCTACGTGGGCCACTCCATGAGCGGGATGATTGGCCTGCTGGCGGGGCTGGTCCGTCCGGAGCTCTTCCGCTCCATGCTCTTCATCAGCGCGTCGCCGCGCTACATGAACGCCCCCAACTACCTGGGCGGCTTCGAGCGGCCGGACATCGACGCGCTGTACGAGACCATCGAGAAACACTTCGACGCGTGGGCCAGCGGCTTCGCGCAGGCCGCCGTGGGCCCCTCCGCGACACCCGAGATGGTCCGGGCCTTCGCCGAGTCCCTCGTCGCGCTGCGGCCCGACATCGCCATCGGCGTGATTCGCATCATCTTCGAGTCCGACTTCCGCGAGCAGGTCGCCCGACTCACCATTCCGGCCTGGGTCGTCCAGCCGCTCAACGACTTCGCCGTCCCGAACAGCGTGGGCGAATACCTGGCGAAGAGCCTGCCCCAGGGGCAGCTTCACCACGTCCCCAATCAGGGACACCTGCCGCACCTGACCGCGCCCCACGAGGTCAACACGCTCATCGCCAAGGCACTCGCCGCCTCGTGAGTCTGTCGCGGAAGGACGCCTCCGACCCGGGTGAGCCCCCGGGACCACCGAGCGTGGACCCCTCGGTGACGGAGCTGATGGTGGCCTCGGTGAAGGCCCTGTCCCTCCGGGATGGCGGTCAGCTCGCGAGGGTGCTGGAGGTGGTGCGCCAGGCCTGTCGCGCGGACGTGGCCGTCAGCCTGCGCCGCATCGACGCTGTCACGGTCTTCGAGCTGGCGGGCACCCCCGCCACGCGCCCCCGGCTGGCCCACCTGGGAGAGCTGCTCTTCCGAGGGGTGCTGGGCGAAGCGGAGTGGCGCTTCTTCGAGCCGAGCCCCACGGACCTGGCGCTTCCGGCGCCCCTGCGCGGGGCCATGGCCGTGCTGCCGTGGCAGTCCGTCGATGACCGCAAGGGAGGCCTCGTCCTGCTTCGCCAGGACCCCTCGCCCTTCACGTCCGCCGAGCAGCAAGCCCTCCGGGCCTTGTCCGGGCTCCTGCTCACCGCCGCGCGCGAGTGTGATTTGGAAGGCGCGACGGAGACGCTGCGCGCGCGCGTGGACTCCATCACCGACGCGGTGCCCTGCGGGCTCGTCTTCCTGGAGCAGAACCGCGTGGAGACGTGGGTGAACAAGCCGGGTGCCACGCTGCTCGGCCTTCCGGAGGGACAGGTGGCCGCCCACCTCATGTCCCGCGCCATGGCCACCCTGCGTGAGCGCGCGACGAACCGCGCGCGAATCGAGGAGCGGATGGCGCGCATGTTCGACGGCAGCGAGCCGGAGCTGCGCAACATGCTCTGGCACTTCGAGTCACCGCACCAGACGCTGTCCGTCTCCTGCGTCCCCGCGCGCCGAGGCTCCGCGCGCGGCCGGCTGTGGGCCTTCCTCGACGTCACCGAGGCCCAGGACGCCCTCTCCGCGATGGGCGAGAAGAACGTGGCCCTGGACGCGGCGCGCGCGGAGGCCGACGCGGCCAATGCCGCCAAGTCCAGCTTCCTGGCCAACATGAGCCACGAGATTCGCACGCCCATGAATGGCGTGCTCGGCATGGCCCAGCTCCTGCGCGACACGTCGCTCACCGAGGAGCAGCAGGAGTGCGTCGACGTCATCCACACCAGCGGCGACGCGCTGCTGCGCCTCATCAACGACCTGCTCGACTTCTCCAAGATTGAAGCCGGCGCCTTCGAACTCGACAGTCAGTCCTTCTCGCTGCGCCAGGGCCTCAAGGAGTGCATGGGACTGCTGAGCCCCCAGGCGTCCACCCGGGGGCTCTACCTGCGGCACTCGGTGGACGAGGACGTGCACGACGCATTGCTTGGCGACAAGACGCGACTGCGGCAGGTCATCGTCAACCTGGTGGGCAACGCGCTCAAGTTCACCCACGAGGGCGGCGTCTCCGTCCACGTCTCGAAGGGAGAGGCGCCCCCCGACGCCGAAGCGAAGAGCTGGCCGTTGCGCATCACCATCCAGGACACGGGCATCGGCATCCCCACCGAGCGAATGAATCGGCTCTTCCGCTCGTTCAGCCAGGTGGATGCGTCGACGAGCCGCCACTACGGCGGCACGGGCCTGGGGCTCGCCATCAGCCTGCGGCTGGCGGAGATGATGGGCGGCACCATCCGCGTCCAGAGCACCGTGGGCGTGGGCTCCACCTTCACGCTCGAAGTCGTCCTCAAGGAAGGACAGGTGGTCCCCACGCGACCCACCGTCGAGCTGGACGGCACCCTGGGCAAGCGCCTGCCGCTGCGCATCCTGTTGGTGGAGGACAACCCCATCAACCAGAAGGTCGGCCTGCGCCTGTTCAAGAAGCTGGGCTACGAGGCCGACGTCGCGGGCAATGGCGAGGAGTCGCTCGGCGCGCTGGAGCGCGAGCCATATGACGTCGTCTTCATGGACGTCCACATGCCCCAGATGGATGGCCTGGAGGCCACCCGGCGCATCCGCGCGGACGCGCGGCGCTATGGAAACCCTCGCATCATCGCGATGACGGCGAGTGTCATCCAGGGAGACCAGGAGCTGTGTCTCCAGGCGGGGATGAACGACTTCGTGACCAAGCCCGTGGAGGCGTCGGTGCTGGTGGCGGCGCTGGAGAACGCGGCGGAGGCACCTCGCTTCGCACCGCCTCCCGCGCCCCCCGCCGTCGCGTTCGACCCGGCCGCCTTCCAACGACTGGAGCTGCTCACCGGCCCGGACCGGAGCGAACTTGCCACGCTGGTGCGCGACTTCCTGCGCAACGCCGACAAGCACCTGTCAGCGTTCCGTCTCGCCCTGGAGGAGAACGACGCGGCCGCGCTGACCCGGCACGCGCACAGCCTGCGCTCCAGCGCGGCCCTGTTCGGCGCGGCGCGCCTCTCGCGGACCTGCGAGGAGCTGGAGGCCCGCTCACAGCAGGAGCCGCCGGAGCACCTGAGCGCGCAAGTGGACTCCGCCCTGCGCGACTTCGAGGAGGCCCGCCAGGCCTTGATGGAGGCCGTGCCCGAGGCCTGTCCCGTGGGGACACCGCCTTCGGACTCCAGCGCTTGAGTCACCCGAACGGCGCGGCGACCCCGGGAGGCAGCAGGTCATCGAGCCGCGCATCGGGCGTCTCCACGACGCGGCCCAGCAGGTGGCGGAAGCGCTCCGCGAGCTGTTCAACTTCCACGGGCTTGAACACGTCAGCGGCGTACTCGAAGGCGCCCCGCAGGCCTCCCTCGTCCTCGCGCAACAGCAACGTCAGCTCATGGCGGGCCGTGCCGGGGACGGACGCATCCGGCGTGTCCGACAACAGCGTGCAGCACAGGCCGGGAATGGTCAGCTCGAAGGTGGCCAGACTCTCGAACACGCATGCGGCCCGCACCCTCGGCGGCGCGCCCCCGGCGTCGCGGACGTGCCGCACCACCTCGTCGAACGGCAGCTCCTGATGACTCAGGTCCTCCGTGGTGCGGACGCGGTGGCGCGCCAGCAACTCCCGGAACGAGGGGTTGCCCGTCAGGTCACACCGGAGCGCCACGGTGTTGGCGAGATACCCCACCACGTCGCGAAGCTCGCGCCGCCCCCGGTTCGCCACCACGGTGCCCAGCAGCACATCCTCCTGGCCCGCAAGCGAGCGCAGCAGCACGGCGAAGGCGGCCGAGAGGGCGGTGAACAACGTCGCGCCTTCCCTGCTCGCCAGCGCCTTCCAGGCCGACGTCAGGGCCACGGGAACCTCGAAACAGACCAGTCCTCCCAGCCGCGGGTCCTCGGCATCGGCGTTCCTCGACGCGAGCGTCAGGGCGGGCACCCCGTCCAGCCGCGCGCGCCAGTACTCACGCTGCCGCTGCGCTGCCTCTCCGGAGAGCCACGCATGCTCCCAGCGCGCCACGTCCGCCACCTGACGCGACGGTGGGGCCAGCGGCGACGGCACGCCCGCATGGAAGACGCGATACAGGGACGCCAGTTCCCGACCGAACACGCCGAGCGAGGACCCATCCGTGATGAGCTGATGCTGCGTCACCAACAACACATGGGTCTGGTCCGCCAGCACGACCAGGGCCGTGCGAATCAGCGGTCCGGCCTGGAGGTCGAAGGGCGTGCGCCCCTGCGCCTCATGGAGTGTCCGGAAGGACGCGGAGCCCAGGGCCCCTCCCAGGTCCCCGTCCAGCTCCGCGCGCAGGTCCACGACAGGCATCTCCAGCCGCGACGGTGATGCCACCACCTGCGTCAGCCGCCCGTCCTGTTCGTGAAACGTCGTCCGGAACGACTCATGCCGTCGCACGATTTCCTGGAGGCTGAGCCTGAGGGAGTCGACATCCAGCGGACCGTCGAATCGCAGCCCCAGGTGGACATGGAAGCGAGCACTTCCCGACTGGAGCTTGTTGAGTCGCCAGAGCTGCTGCTGGCCCAGGGACGCGGGAGTCGCACCGCCGGACGCCCGCGTCGACTCGGTGGACTCGCTCGGAGGTGCCTGGGCGAACAGGTCTCCCGGCGAAGCCAGGGCACGAGCCAGGGCTTCGATGGAGCGCTGCTCCCAGAGGAAGGACAGGGTGAGCGGCAAACCCAACCACTGCTCCAGGTCATGCGCCAGGGAGATGGCCCCCATGGAGTCGAGCCCCTGCTCCACCAGGGGACGCCGCGTGTCGATGGAGGCCGCGGGCATCTGCCAGTAGAGGGCGAGCCACTCCACCACCCAGCCCTCGATGGTCACATTGTGAGCAGGCAGCCGGGATTCGTTCTTCACGCAAGCACTTCCACTCCAGTTGAGGTGGGTGCGTGACCGGGCGACGTCAAGGACTGCTTCCAATAGTCTGACATTCAGGCGTGCACGAGCAGACGCGGCCCGCCACCGGGCGTCACCTGCCAATCCCTCCCGTTCCGATACACGCGCGCCCAGGTGCTCCACGGTCCAGGGTCGCTGTCCAATGCCTTGCGGAAGGCCCCACGCGGCTCACCGTGCCTGGCGAAGCGCGCGTCGAAGTCGGAGTCCACCAGCGCGTCCACCGCCCGGGCCACCTGGGGAAAACGCGACGTGGCGAACGCCCGCATCCGCTCGGCCACTGGAGGGCCCTCGCCCTGCTGAGCACCGAAGGCCTGCTCCTCGATGGTGAACCCGAGCACGTCGTCGAGCAACGCGAAGGTGGCCTGGCCCGCCTCCTGCCTCGCCCTCACCCACGCGCACGGCAACGCCGTCATCGTCCCCATGGGGGACGGCATCATCGCGGACGCCCGGCGCGAGCACACGCCCCTCAAGCAGCCGCTCCCCCCTGGACGAGCTGCGGGCGAGCCTCACGCGCGTGGCGGGCTCCGACTTCGGGATGCGAGAGCCCCGGTGGCTGTCGCGCTTCGGCAACGAGACGCGGCTGGCGGAGGCGTACCGGCAAGGCCGCGTGCTGCTCGCCGGTGACGCCACTCGCCGAGCACCTCGGAGGACTCGATGTCGCCTACCCGGACGCGCCCGTGCCTTCACCCCACCGGGCCCTGCCCTCACTGCCGGGTTGGACGCGCGGGGGCCGCCCTGCACGCGAATCGCTGCCCCCACCCGCCCACCCGACGGGAGCCCGCGCCAGGCTGGACACCGAGGCTGGAGGTGCTGGAACTCGACATTTCCGACGACGCCACCCCGCTCCACGGCCTGGGAGGGCTGCTGATTCGTCCAGAGGGACACGCCGCATGGGCCTGGGCGGCCGGGCGGTGAAGTCGTTGTGGGACGTTTCACTCTGGCGTGAGACTTCACGCATACCGAGACGCGTCATACGACTCTGCTAGGCTCGCGAGCCTTCAGAGGTTCCCCCTGCAGACACGCATCACGACAGGTGCCTTCCGAGCACTGGGTACGGCCGCCCTGCTCTTCCTGCTTCCCTGGGTCGTCTATGGCAGCGCCATCTCCCTGGACTATGGCCTGCGCGACGACTACGCGATTCTGAGGGAGGCCCGCGAGGAGCCTGGGAAGATTCTGCGGGTGTGCGGCGCCATGGGCCGTCCGCTGTACGGCTGGCTCCTGGAGCGCTCCACGCGTGAAGTCGACGACGTGGATGGGCTGGGCGGCCTGCGGGCCCTGGGCGTGCTGGGGCTGGCCCTGCTGTCGCTCGCGCTCTACCTCCTGTTCCGGGCCGAAGGGTGGCGGAGGTCTCCCGCCGCGCTGCTCGCCGCCTTCCTCATCGTGCTTCCCTCCGCGCAGGTGGTCGCCAGTTGGAGCATCTGCTGGCCCCAGGCGGTGGCGCTGCTCTTGAGCGTGGGGGCGTTCGCCCTGGCGCGAAGAGGCGTGGGCACCTCGACGGGCGGGGCGCGGAGCGTGTCCTGGTGCGTGGGCGGGGTAGTGGCCCTGGCCGCGTCGACGCTCATCTATCAGGCGAGCGGTCCGTTCTACGCGGTGCTGCTCGCGGCGGCGCTGGTGACGCGGCGCTTCGACGACGTGCGCGCGTCCGCGCGCTGGCTCGCGAGCCACGTGCTCGTCGTGGGCGGGGGACTGGGGCTGGCGTATGTCGTCACCCGGATGACGTTCGCGCTGGGGGTGTTCACCCCGTCGCCGCGCATGGTGCTGGAGCGGCACTTCGTGGCCAAGGCGGTCTGGTTCGTCACCCAGGTGCTGCCCAATGCCCTGGCGCTGAATGCGCTCAACGACACGGACGCCGCGCCCTCGTGGGGGTACTGGCCCATGGTGGGCGTGACGCTGACGGTGCTCGCGCTGGGGCTCGTCGTCGAGGGGCGTCGCACGGGACGCGTCGGCGTGGGGACGTGGGTGGTGGCGCTCGTGGGCCTGTCGGGCGTCGCGTACTGCGCGAGCCTGCTCGCCAGCGAGCGGTGGCCCACGTACCGCACCCTCTATGCCCTCACGGGGGTGTGGAGCGTGTTCTTCTTCGCCGCGATGGTGAAGCTGGGGGACCGGTTTCCCACGCGGGGACCTCGCGTGGCCGTGGCGTTGCTGGGCGGGTTCGTCGCGGTGAGCGCCCTGCTCGCGCATCAGCAGTCCGTGGAACTGTTCGCGGTGCCGCAGGAGCGGGAGCTGGCGCTGATGCGGCAGGGGGCCTCCGCCATCGTCCCCGCGCGCAAGCCGCGCGTCTTCGTCCTCACCGCGCGGCAGGGAGACTCCGCCGCGTCCCAGCGCTATCTGGACGAGTTCGGCTCCGTGTCCGTCGACACCGAGTGGGTGGCCAAGGAGCTGCTCGCCACCGCCGTCCGGGAGCGCTTCCCCCAGGAGAAGGACACGCGGAGCCTCTACCGCTTCGCCGCGGGTCCCGTCCTGCCCGAGTCCCGCGCGTACGACATCCTCGTCGACATGCGCCAGCTGAGGGCTTCGCCGCCCAGGCTCATCCAGCTCGCCCGCTGAGGCGTGTCCACCGCGAACCGGAAATGACACGTCCCCGTTGACGCGGGGGCGCAGGGGCGGCATGCACCGGGACCGTGCCCTCCTACGAAAAGATTTTCGAGAACAACCGCCGCTGGTCCGCCGACAAGACGAAGGACGACCCGCAGTACTTCGAGCGTCTGTCCGCGGAACACAACCCGGAGTACCTCTACATCGGCTGCTCCGACAGCCGGGTGCCCGCCAACGAAATCATGGGCGTGGAGCCCGGGGACGTCTTCGTCCACCGCAACGTCGCGAACCTGGTCAACAACGTCGACCTGAACGTGATGTCGGTCATCAACTACGCGGTCCGCCACCTGTCGGTGAAGCGCATCATCGTCTGCGGCCACTACGGCTGTCAGGGCGTGAAGGCGGCCATGCAGCCCAAGGATTTGGGCATCCTCAACCCGTGGCTGCGCAACGTGCGCGACGTCTACCGGCTCCACAAGGCGGAGCTGAACACGTTCACGGACCCCGAGGCCCGCTACGCGCGGCTCGTGGAGCTGAACGTCACCGAGCAGTGCATCAGCATCGTCAAGACGGCCGCCGTGCAGCGCAGCTACGTGGAGAAGGGCTTCCCCACCGTGCACGGCTGGGTGTTCGACATGCGCACCGGCCTGTTGAGGGACCTGGAGCTGGACTTCCCCAAGCTGCTGCGCGACGTGCAGGAGGTCTACAACCTCACCGACAAGGACTCGATTTTCTAGCTGGGACAAGACAGAGCGTTGCTTGTTATCAATGGATTGGAAGTCTTCCGGTTTTTACACACCCCCTGGAAGACGACACCTCCATGCTCTCCACACCCCCTCGTCGAGCGGTCTGCCTTGCGTTGTTCCTTCCCTTCCTCGGAGCCTGCGGCCCCGCCTCCCGGCCCGAGGAAGCCCCACCGCCTTCCACGACAACGGAGGCGGGCCTCCAGGTCAGCACGCTCGTCGCACCGGGCAGCGTGTGGAGATATCGCGACACGGGCGTGGACCCGGGCGCGGGCTGGACGGCGGTGGGCTACACGGACACGGCGTGGAAGCAGGGCTCCGCGCAGCTCGGCTACGGCGACGGTGATGAGGCGACGGTCGTCTCCTACGGACCCAGCACGTCGTCGCGCTACGTGACGACCTGGCTGCGCGGGACGTTCACCGTCGCGGACCCTTCCCGGGTGAGCAACATGGTGCTGCGGCTGCTGCGCGATGACGGCGCCATCGTCTACCTGAACGGGCAGGAGGTCCTTCGCAGCAACCTGCCCGCGGGCACGGTGACGGCGTCGACGCTGGCGAGCACCGTCATCGCCGACAGCGCCGAGCTGACCTGGCACAGCGCCTCCGTGTCCGCCGCGCTCCTCACCTCGGGCACCAACGTGCTCGCGGTGGAGGTGCACCAGTCCACGCTCAACTCGTCGGACCTGAGCTTTGACCTGGAGCTGACCGCGGACGTCGCCGCCGCGCCCGCCACGCCGTGCTGGCCATTGGACCTGCCGGCCCTGAGCACGCTGCGCGCATCACCGAAGAAGGTCTTCGCGCACTACTTCTCGCCCTACCCGCTCTCCCTCGACAACCGGGAGCCGTCGGTTGACTACTACGCGCGCCACTACCTGGTGCCCACCGGGGAGAACTCCAAGTTCGCGTACTGCGGCGGGCTGCTCAAGCAGCGGCCCCTGCCCCAGGCACCTCGCGCTGCGGGCGTGGACTACGAGCTGGCGAACTTCGAACTGGAGGTGCGTCGCGCCTCGGCGCTGGGCCTGGACGGCTTCACCTACGACATCCTCAACCACACCGGCACGCACTGGAACCGCCTGCTGAAGCTGCTGCAGGCCGCGAGCAACGTCGACAGCGGGTTCCGCATCGTCCTCATGCCGGACCTGACCTCCACCTACTCGGGCACCGACGCGGAGGCGCTCACGGCGTTCGTGAACTCCATCGCATCGGTGGCCTCGCACCCGGCGGTGTATCACCTGGACGATGGGCGGCTGCTGCTCGCGCCGTACTACGCCGACAAGCGCACGCCGCAGTGGTGGGCCTCCGTCGTCCAGGCCCTCCAGGCACGCGGAATCCCCTCGGCGCTGTGGCCCGTGTACGTCAACCCGTGGGTGGCGCAGACGAACGCACTCAAGGCGGTGGTGCCGTTGCATGGCACGTCCACCTGGGGCAGCCGGACGCTCTCCGGCGCCTCGGGGCAGTTGGCCAACCCCGGCACGGCGCACGGCATGGGGCTCCAGTGGATGGCACCGGTGGCCTTGCAGGACTCCCGCCCCAAGGACCTCGTCTACACGGAGGCGAACAACTCGCAGGCGCTCCGGGCCCTGTGGAGCGCGGCCATCCAGGGCGGCGCGGACTGGGTGCAGCTCATCACGTGGAATGACTATTCGGAGGCGACGGAGTTCTCCCCGTCCTCCGGCACGCAGTGGGCCGCCTTCGACCTGACGGCGTATTATACCGCGTGGTTCAAGACAGGCGTGCAGCCGCCCATCGTCCGGGATGGGTTGTATTATTTCCACCGGCGGCACTCGACGAGCGCGGCGCCGGACCTGACGAAGCAGAGCGCCGTCTACCGGCTGGTGAATGGCGCGCCCGCGGTGAACGAAATCGAGCTGCTCGCGTTCCTGACGGCGCCGGCGACGCTGGAAATCGAGCTGGCGGGCAGCGTTCAGCGCACGAACGTGGCGGCGGGAATCCAGTCGTTCCGAGTCCCGCTCCAGCAGGGGACGCCGAGCTTCCGGTTGGTGCGCAATGGCGCCACGGTGGCCTCCGTGACGAGCGCCTTCCCCATCAACAACACCATCGTCTACCAGGACATGCTGTACCGCGCGGGAGGAAGCCTCTCCTGTGACCGCTCGCCCTTCCTCCCCTGAGGTCACTCGCGGGTGACGTGAGTCACGGCGTCACCTGGGTCGGCCGTGGATGTTCGACGGCCGGCCCGGCCTGTTGCGCTCGCATGACAACCCACGAGAGTGGCCCGATGCGAAACAGACCGCACTGGAGAATCCCATGACGCGGAACACGCACAGGGTCCAGTCGGGAGTCGACCCGGCCACGTGTCAGTTGCAGCTCGACGGCTTCATGTTCTGAGCCGCGCTACTTCCCCGTGGCGCGGAGCTTCGCCAGTCGCGACTTGTCCAGCTTCGCGACGACGCCGACGCTTCGCCCCGCGAGGTTTGCGACGACGTACTGCACGCTGGTGCCCAGCACCTGCGCGCTCTCCGACAACGACAGCCCGTAGTCCTGCTCCAGCCACTGCGTCATGCCGCTGGTCGCCGAGCGCAGCGCATCATCCAGCGAGCCCGCCTGCCCGAGCACCATGAGATGCGTGGGAGACTCCACCCGGGGCATCGACGGCGCCTTGCCGTGCACGACATCCACCGTCAACTCCACCTCCATCGACGTCTCCAACGCGTACTGTGACGTCTCACCATCGCCCTGCGCGGCATGGGCATCACCCAGATAGAGCAGCGCCCCCGGCTGGAAGACAGGCAGGTAGACGGTGTTGCCCTCCACCACCTCGTTGAAGTCCATGTTCCCACCGAAGCGCCCCGTGTCTCCGGTGGAGAAGGCAGGCAGACCGAAGCCCGGCGCCACCGCCAGTCCTCCCAGCATGGGCCGCAGCGGCACCGTGTAGTCCTTCAGTCGCTCCGTCGGCGTCTCAGGGCTCGCGACGCCCTTCTCCCAGTCCAGCGTCCAGCGCACGGGCTTGCCCAACTCCGTCGCCTTCGCCGCCAGCGCGGGCGTCATCGCCCTTCCGACGATGCTGTCGAGACTGTCCGCGTGACGCCGATTCAAGCGCACGCGCTTCAGGTGGATGACCAGCGTGTCCCCAGGCCGCGCATCCCCGATGAAGAACGGCCCCGTCTGGGGATTTCCGAAGAGCGCCTTCGTGACGCCGTGCTCATCCACCCCACCAGAGTCGAGCGTGGTCGTCTTCAGCGTGTCACCCGCCCAGAGCGTCAGCACCGGCTCGCGGGTCGCGGAGAACTCGTTGGACCAGGTGGTGGGCTTGAACTCGTGGCGACGCGGAGGCCCCGAGGGACGCTCGGCGATGCGCCGGGCGGTGAAGGCATGCTTCACCCGCGCCTGGGCGTTGTTCGTGTCGGGCATGTCCGCGGTGCCCCGCATCGTGTCCCCGCTCACCTTGCCCGTGAAGATGTAGCGCGCCTTGTTTGAGTCCGTGACGGTGAAGCGGACCTCCTGGCCCGTCCGCTCACCCTCCAACGTGTCCCCGTCGAACTCGCCCCCCAGCCGCTTGCCCGTCCGCTCCAGCGACAGGGCCTGATAGAGCGGATTGCCCCACAGGTCCGTCGTGACGACCCACTGCTCCTTCACGGGGGCCTGCGCGAACACCAACCAGGGAACACAGCAGAGGAGCAACGTCACGGCGAGGCGGGTCATGTCGAAGGTCACCATGCCATCGGAGTGCACCCCGCGCATCGTCCAAGCGAGCCTGACGCCAGGCGTGAAGGTCCCGCATCCACGCCATTCGCGGGAATACCTCACGGCAGGCGAGCCAGGCGTCACTGGACAAGGCAGGTCGTCACGCTAGCGTCGCACCCACCCCGCGCCTCCACGCGGTGCGAGGTGACGAGACATGACGGCCCTGAGCCACACCTATCAGTACAGCGGCCCTTCGGAGCTCGTGGCCGAGGAGCGCGGACAGGCGCTGCGCCTCATGACCTCCGGCGGCGGCGCGCCCCGGCCGTACTTCTTCGAGGGGCGCCTGCTCCAACCCCGGCTGACGGCGCTGTCGCTGCGCGCCCTGTCCCGCGTGGTGGGGACGCGCTTCCATGTCCCTCCCGCCATGCTGCACCGCATCCTGCTCGAAGCCGACCCGGTGGTGACATGCGGACGCGGCATGCTGCGTTTCGAGGGGTTCTCCGGCTGCGCCAGCACCTATGCCCGCGTGGACCTCACGCCGGGGGCCTACGAAGGTGACGTCGCCTCGTTCGGCACCACCAACGTGGACTTCAACGCGCCGATGCGAGCCGCGCTGGCCACCGTGCGCGCGGAGGAGCCGCTCGCGCTGTCCGTGGGCCACGCGGAGGTGGCGCTCCAGCGCGGCGAAGCACGGGTGGTGGAGCGCAAGGTGCCGCTGCCGCTGCGCTGGCTCAAGGGCTTCGCCGAGGTGCAGGCGTACCTGTCCCGCCTCACGCCCTTCGCGGAGCTGCCCGCGACGGAGGCCCTGCGCTTCCTGCGCGGCCTTCCTCGAACACGCACCGACAAGCGCCCGCACTACCTGGTGCCCCAGGGACGCTCGGTGCGACTGAGCTCGACGGCGGCGACGGGCGCGATGCGCCTCACCGGCCTGGAGCGCTTGCGCGTGCTGGAGGACCTGGTCCCCTTCGCGAAGCGACTCATCCTGCACGCGGACCCTCGGGGTCAGGCCAGTGCCTTCGTGCTCGACATGGGCGTCCTGCGCTTCACGCTCGCGCTCTCCGGCGAGGTGTGGCGTGGCTTCTCCGGCGAGGGGCAGACGCTGTCGGCCCTGGCACAGCGCCCCGCCGTGGAGCAGGTGCTGTCCACGCTGCGCGCGGAGCTGCGCTGGGAGGCCGTGCTGGAGCCCCGCGCGCTGGCGAGCAAGCTGTCCGCGCCCGAGGACCTCGTGTGGCACGGTCTCCAGGTGCTCGGCGTCAGGGGACTGGTGGGCTTCGATTCGCAGACGGCCGCCTTCTTCCACCGGGAGCTGCCCTTCGACCTCGAGCAGGTGGAGGCTCTCGCACCCCGCCTCTCCGACGCACGCGCGCTGCTGGAGGCGGGTGCACTGGAACCGGACGCCTCCACCCCGAACGCCTGGTGGGTGCGCGGCGCGGACGTCACCTACCACGCCCTGCTGGACGCGGATGGAGAGCCGCTGCGCTGTGGCTGCCCCTGGTTCTCCCGCCACGCCCTGGAGCGAGGCCCCTGCAAACACCTTCTCGCGGCGCAGCTACACGCCCAGCGCGCCGAGGACCCCGACGCCTCATGACGACCTCGCCCCTCGATGCGCTGCTCGCCGCTCCCAGCCCCGCCGCCTGCGCCGCTCTGCTGGAGGGGCTGACTCCGGCGCAGCGAAGACAGCTCGGCCCCGAGGCACTCAAGCGGGACAAGGCGCTCCGGGACGAGCACTGGTCGGACTCCCGCGAGGAACAGGCGCTCCGGCGCGAACGCTCCCGGGTGCTGGCCATGTTGTGTTTCTTCACCGTCCCGCCTTCGGACTGGACGCCCCGCCTCCTCGGTGCCCTTCCCGAGGAGGCCGCCGACCTGGCCGCGAAGCTGCGACCGGACTGGCTGGAAGACGCGGCCGAGCGGCTCGTCGCGCTCGCCCCGTCCTACTTCTGGGTGGCGCGCATGCTCATGCGCAAGGGGGTGTCCCGTCGCCCCACCCATGACAACTACACCACGGGCATGCTCTTCCTGGACACGCGCTTCCATCCGAACCCCTTCGACACGGACCCGCGACTGCTGGAGCACGAGGCGTGGCGCCTGTTCGAGGTCGAGGGCAGCGGAGAGCTGAGCCTCGCGGCGAAGGACAAGTACACCTTCGAGGACAAGACCTGGGCCTCCGTCTTCCTGCGGCACATGCGTCAGGGCACGCTGGAGCGAGGGCGCCTGCTGGACGCCACGCTGGGAGCACTGGAGCGCGACTTCGCGGCGTTTCGCGCGGGCTGGTTCTCCCGCTTCCACGAGGCCCTGGAGCCAACCCCCGAGGAGCTGGCGCGACACAGGGACCGCTATCTGCGCCTCCTGGGCAGCTCCATCCCCGCGACGGTCAGCCTCGCGCTCGACGTCGTCACCGCGCTGGAGGCCCGCGAGCCCTTGCCCGTGGACTCCGCCCTGCCCGCGCTGGAGCCCGTGCTGCTGGCCCGGCACAAGGGGACCGCGCAGCAGGCGGTGAAGCTCCTCAAGGCACTCGGCGAGCGCGAGTCCGGCGCTTCCCGTGAGCGAATCACGGGGGCCCTGGCCTCCGGCCTCGCGCACGAGGCCGTGGACGTGCAGAAGGCCGTGCTGAAGGCGCTGGAGTCCCTGGCGAAGACGCCCGACGCGGCCCTTCGCACCGCCGTCGAGGAGCGGGTGGACGGAGTGGCCGCCTCGCTGAAGAAGCACGTCCAGGCATGGCTGGGTGAGAGCACGCGCCCCATGGCTTCGGAACCTCCCAGGACAGCGGACAAGAAGAAGCCCTCCGGGGAGCCTCGCGCGCCGGCCTCACCCACGGACGCGCGCTTCGCGGTGACGCCCATCGCGAGCCTCGACGAGCTGCTCTCCGCGCTCTCCACCTGCATCGAGGACGCGGGCAATCCGATGGAGGTCGAGCGCGTGCTGGATGGCGTGGCCCGACTGGGCCGACAGCGCCCCGACGACTTCGCGCGGCGGACCTCCGCCCTGGCGAAGCGCGCCAGGAAGCTGAGCGCGAAGACATATGGAGAATCCTTGGCGGTTCGCCTCGCGGGCCTCGCGCTCGCATGGCTCGCGTCCCCGGGCGAGGCCCACTCCACGCTGCGCGAGGTTCCCGAGCCGGCGCTCACGCCCGGACACGAGGTGTTCCTGCCACTGCTGAGCGAGCGCATCTCCGACCTCGCGAGGGCCCTGGACGCGGGACGTGAAGAGGGCCTGTTGTCCATGCCCACCCATGAGGGCGGGTGGCTTGCTCCGGAGACGCTGGTGGCGCGCCTGCTGGCGCGCGCACCCGAGGCGGAAGAGCCCCCGCTCTCGGACCTGTGTCTCGCCCTGTGTCGGCTCGCTCCCGTTCGAGACTCGAAGGCCCTGGAGTCGCTGAAGCAGTCGAGCCGCTCGCGAAGTGACGCATTCAAGCTCGTCGCCTGGGCCCTGGGGCTGGGCAAGAGCGCACCTGACACAGTGGACGTGAGTGTGTCGGTGGCGCGGAGGCATCGGGGTGAAACGCCGGAGTCGGAGCACACCTTCACCGTCAAGGCGCGACGCTCCGGCAAGTTCACCTTCCACGACCTGTTCATCTCGACGTCGCCCAAGCCCATCGCGCCAGGGAAGCTCAAACGCCAGGACATTCCGGGCCTGATGCTCATCAAGGAGAACGGCGGCGGCGGCAAGCCCTACCCGCGCTGGGCGGCGACGCTCTGGCCCTCGGGACTGGAGGCGTTCTTCGCCAGCCACGCGGAGGAGCTGGCCATGAACATCGACTGGAGCGAGGCCAACTGGAGCAACGTCGTCGCCTACGAGCAGTTGCTTCACCCCTGGCTGCGCCTGGGCCCCATGGCCCGGCTGGTGCTCGCCATGGGTCTGGCGACGAAGGAGCCTGGTGAGCATGGCGTGAGCGTGGACGCCGCCATCTCCGCGCTCGCCACGGGGAGACTCACCGCCGAGGAGCTCGGGGAGATGCTGCGCGAGTTGCGCCCCACGGGGCTCATCAACCTCAAGCGCCTGTCCATGACGCTGGCGCGGGTGGCCAGTGCCTCGGAGGAACATGCCGCGCAGGTGGCCCTCGCCATCCAGCGCGCCCTGAGGAAGACCTCGGAGGACACCGCCCCTCGCGACGAGGGCACGCTGGTGAAGCTGCTGCTGGAGTTGCTGGCCCAGTCGGAAGGCCGGCTCACGGACGCCGAGGCGTGGGACTACCTCCAGGGCACATCCCACCGGAAGACCTTCGAGCCGCTGGCGCCTACTGCTTCTTCAGCTGCTCCCCCACCGCCCCCAGCAGCGCGTCGAACGACTCCTCGAAGAGCCTCACGCCCTCCACGGACAGCCGCTCGGTGATGGACTTCATCGACACGCCGCTCGCCTCCAACTGACGCATCGTCTCCCTGGCGCCCGCGACATCTTCCACCAGGCTGGTGCGCACCTTGCCGTGGTCCCGGAAGGCGTCGATGGTCGCCGGGGGCATGGTGTTGACGGTGTCGGGGCCGATGAGCTCTTCCACATAGAGCACATCCCGCAGCTTCGGGTTCTTCGTGCTGGTGCTCGCCCACAGCACGCGCTGCGCGCGCGCGCCCTTCGCGGCGAGGGCCTTCCAACGCGCGCTGCTGAAGAGCTCCTGGTAGATGCGATAGGCGAGCCTCGCGTTGGCGATGGCCACCTTGCCGCTCAGGGCCTCCAGCGTCTTGCGCTGCTCGGCGGAGGCGCCCGACTTGAGCCGCTGCTCGATTTCCTTGTCGGCCGCCACGTCGATGCGGCTGACGAAGAACGAGGCCACGCTGGCCACCGTGCTCAAGTCTCCACCCGCCTTGGCGAACTTCTCCAGCCCGGACAGGTACGCCTCGGCGATCTGCCGGTAGCGCTGCTGACTGAAGAGGAGCGTCACGTTGATGTTGAGCCCTTCCGTGATGAGCTGCTGGAAGGCGGGCACCCCGGCCTCCGTGCCGGGGACCTTGATCATCACGTTCGGTCGCGCCAGCGTCTTCCAGAGCCGCCGGGCCTCCTCGAGCGTGGCCTGCGTCTGGTTCGCGAGCCGGGGAGAGACCTCCAGCGAGGCGAAGCCATCCTTCCCCTTCAGCGCGTCATAGACGGGCCGGAGGATGTCGGCGGCGCCCTGGACGTCGCGCACCGCGAGCTGCTCATAGACGTCATTGGCGGAGAGCCCCTTGGCGCGCGCCGCCACGAACAGGTCCGCGTAGTCCTCGCTGCCCGACACCGCCTTCTGGAAGATGGTGGGGTTGGAGGTGAGGCCCTTGAGCCCATCCTCGTCGATGAGCTTCTTGAGCGTGCCCTGGGTGATGTAGCTCCGCTGGAGGTTGTCCACCCAGACGGCCTGGCCGAACTCCGCGAGCTGACGCAGTGGATTCATTGGGACGTTCCTCCCCTGGTCCTCAATCTGCCCATGCCACGTTCGCCCGTGAGCGGGCCTGCGCCCAGGAGCCCCCCCGCCGGGCTGCTCTCCGAAGAGAGGACCCTCGGACCCTCCCTCCCCTTCATGGCCGCGCCGCTTCACCAGGGACTCCACCGTCAACACCCTACGGGGGTCCCCAGCCCGGAGAGAGACGATGGCAGACACACTGGCAGAGCTCGCGGCGCAGCTTCGAGTCGACAGCATCCGAGCGACGACGGCGGCGGGCTCGGGACACCCCAGCTCCTCCATGTCCGCGGCGGACATCGTCGCGGTGCTGTTCCAGAAGTACCTGCGCTTCGACTTCCAGCACCCGAAGGCCCCCGACAACGACCGCTTCGTGCTCTCCAAGGGCCACGCCTGCCCGGTCCTCTATGCGGCGTTCAAGGCGGTGGGCGCCATCGACGACGCGGAGTTGCTGTCGCTGCGCAAGCTCGGCAGCCGGCTGGAGGGGCATCCCAACCCGCATGTGCTGCCGCTCGTGGACGTGGCCACCGGCTCGCTCGGCCAGGGGCTCGCCGTGGGCGTGGGCATGGCGCTGATGGCGCGGCTGGACCAGCGGAGCTTCCGCACCTACGTGATGATGGGCGACAGCGAGACGGCGGAAGGCTCGGTCTGGGAGGCGTTCGACAAGGCCTCTCACTACCGGCTCGACAGCCTCTGCGCCCTCATCGACATGAACCGCCTGGGCCAGAGCGGGCCGACGGAGCTGGGCTGGAACGACGAGGCCTATGTCGCGCGAGCCCGCGCCTTCGGCTGGCATGCGCTGGCCGTGGACGGACATGACCTGGGCGCCATCGACCGCGCCCTCGCCGAGGCCCAGTCCACGAAGGGCAAGCCCACCTGCCTCATCTTCAAGACGGAGAAGGGCCACGGCTACTCGCTCATCGCGAACAAGGAAGGCTGGCACGGCAAGCCCCTGCCCGAGGACAAGGCGCGCGAGGCCATCCAGGAGCTCGGCGGTGAGCGTCACCTGCGCATCGAGGTGAAGAAGCCGGAAGCGACGCGCCCCGCCCCCCAGGAGTCGGCCGCGCCGTTGAAGCTGCCGGGCTACGCCACCGACGAGAAGGTCGCCACCCGCAAGGTCTACGGCGATGCCCTGAAGGCGCTCGGTGACGCGCACCCGGACCTCGTCGCGCTGGACGCGGAGGTGTCCAACTCCACGTACTCGGAGGAGCTGCGCAAGGCCCATCCCCAGCGCTACTTCGAGATGTACATCGCCGAGCAGAACATGGTGTCCAGCGGCGTGGGCATGGCGGTGCTGGGCAAGCGCGTCTTCATCAGCACCTTCGCGGCCTTCCTGTCGCGCGCGTATGACCAGATTCGCATGGCGGCCGTCTCCAACGCGACGCTGCACCTGTGCGGCAGTCACGCGGGCTGCTCCATCGGCGAGGATGGCCCCTCGCAAATGGGACTCGAGGACCTGGCGATGATGCGCGCCGTCGCGGGCAGCACCGTGCTGTACCCGAGCGACGCCAACCAGACGGCCGCGTTGATGGCCCACCTGGTGGACCTGCCCGGCATCAGCTACCTGCGGACCACCCGCGCGAAGACGCCCGTCCTGTACTCGGCCACCGAGAAGTTCCCCATCGGCGGGTGCAAGGTGCTCCGACGCTCGGACAAGGACGTGGCCACGATTGTCGCCGCGGGCATCACCCTGCACGAAGCGCTGGACGCGAATGCGCGGCTCCAGGAAGCCGGTGTCTCCGTGCGCGTCATCGACCTCTACTCCGTGAAGCCCGTGGACGTGAAGACGCTGCGGCAGGCCGCGCGGGAGACCCAGGGGCGGCTCATCGTCGTCGAGGACCACTGGGCCGAGGGAGGACTCGCGGACGCGGTGCTCGAGGCCTTCTCCGACGAGCCCCAGCCGCTGCCTGTCGTGAAGCGCCTGGCGGTGCGCACCCTGCCCGGCTCCGGCAAGCCCGAGGAATTGTTGAGCGCGGCCGGCATCGACGCGGAGCACATCGTCCAGGCCGTCATGGCCCTGAAGGACGCTCCGGGCCCCACCGACGCTCCCGAGGCGAAGGCGTCGCGTCCTCGTGGACGAAAGAACGCATAGCCGGGGGCTCCAACAGGGGCCGTCGGACGTGCGAGAGTCTCACCCTCGATGACCTACGACCTTCAGTCCCTCACCGAGCTTTCCACCCTTGAAAACCTCGTGAGCACCCAGGGCGTGGCGGCGCTGCTCGCCACCCTGGACGAGGTACTCGCGCGCACGCCGCCCGACGCGCTCGTGTTGAAGGAAGACGGCCCCGCCGTCGGCCCCAGGACGCTGCGAGTCCTCCGCAAGGCCGTCGAGTTCGACGCCACCTTCCTTCAAGCGCACCCCGAGGCCATCTTCCAGAGCCTCTACAACCGCCTGCGCTGGCACGACGCGCCCGACGCCGCCGCGCACTTCGCGCCCGAGAGCCAGGGCCCGTGGAGCCATCCCGACGCGCATCTGTTCGCGCTCGCGAACCACTGGCGGAAGCAACGGGACGCGGCGGGCGCGGCGCCCTGGGTGGAGTCCCTGCTGCCGCTGCGCGGCGCCCTGGAGAGCGCGGACTCGCTCTTCTGGCACGACGCCCAGGTGCTGTGCGCGGCCTACAGCCCGTCGGGGACAAAGCTCGCCACCGGCTCGTGGTCCGACGACGGCAACGTGCGCGTCTGGGACGTGGCCACCGGCGAGTGCCTCCAGGTGATGGCGGGCCACGAAGGCGAGGTGCGGGGCCTGGCCTGGAGCGCGGACGGAACGCGACTGGCATCAGGCTCCAGGGACCATGACGCCCGCATCTGGGATGTGGAGACCGGAGCACTCCTGAAGGAGTTTCCGGGTCAGGAGGGACAGGTGACCTCGGTCGCCTTCAGCCCGGATGGACGCCTGCTCGCCACCGGCAACCTGGGGTGGCGCGTGCACGTGTTCGACGTGGACTCCGGCCGCGCGGTGAAGACGCTGAAGGGACATGAGCAGTCCGTGCTGAGCCTGTCCTTCCACCCGTCGGGGCGCTGGCTCGCGAGCGGCGGCTCCGACTCCACGCTGAGAATCTGGGACACCGCGACGTGGACGCAGGTGGAGCGCATCGCCTCCGACGGATACGTCGACACGGTGGAGTTCAGTCCGGATGGCGAGTGGATTGCCTGGGCGGTGTTCGAGGGCATCGCCGTGGCGGACACCCGGACGTGGACCCGGCTGCCGGGCACGCGCGGCGAGGGGCGCTACTCCCAGGTCGCCTGGCTCGGAACGAGCCGGCTGGGTCTGCTGTCCTACAACCGGGTGGAGGTCGTGGACGTCCGCGAAGGCACGGCCTTGTGGTCCAGGCCCTACCCCTCCGATGGCCATCAGCGCGGCGCGGCCTTCTCTCCCAACGGCAAGCACTTCGCGTTGACGGCGGCCGATGGCGGCCTGCTCGTGAGCGACCTCTACGCTTCGCCGCCGCCCGTCCTCCTGGCGGAGCCGCATCGCATGAAACAGCTCTGGGGCCAGCCAGAGGGGGGGCTCGCCATCGCCCAGCGGTTCGACGCGTGGCTCGCCATCGACGCCCAGGGGTGCGTTCGCAACTGTCCTCCCGACCTCGACGAAACACCCATGCAGCCGTGGTGCTTCAGTCCCGATGGGACCCTGGCCGCCTATGGCATCCATCTCATGATGGAGACGCCCGCCCGGCGCGGGGTCCGGTTGCTCGACGCGAAGAGCCTGACTCCGGTGCGGACCCTGTTCGCCAGGCCACTGGACCCGAACGACACGAAGAAGCGCCTCAGCATGAAACAACCGCTGGCCTTCTCTCCGGACGGCCAGTGGGTGGCGGCGGCGCTCGAGTATGGGTGCGTGCGAATCTGGCGCGTCTCCGATGGAGCCCTGCTGCACACCCTGCGCGGCGCGAAGGGACCCGTCACCCTGGTGACCTTCACCCCGGACGGCGCCCACGTCGTGTGTGGCTATTCCGAGGACGCTCGCGTGTGGGTGTACGAGGTGACGAGCGGCAGGAACGTCCTGACCACCCGGACCCTGCTGGAGCCCGAGCCCGCGTACGCGGCGGCGACTCGCGCGCCTCGCATCGCCGTGGGACGCGCCTCCGGAGAGCTGGAGGTCTACGATTTGACGACGGGCTCACTGCGGCTCATCCAGGTCAGCAACGACGACATCGTGGCCGTGGGGCTCTCCGCGGATGGCTCGCTCGTGGCGGCCTGTGGGTTGGACAGGCGAGTGCGCCTCTTCGATGTCCAGACGGGCGCGCTCAAGTACGAGCTGCCGCATCCGTCCCTGCCCTTCTCCGTGTCCGTGGGAGAGGACCTGCTCGTCACCCAGTCCAATGACCAGGTGACGCGCCTCTTCGACCTGGCCACGGGCGCGCCTCGCGAGGAGTTGCCTGGCAGCGCCACTCCGGAAGACGTCACGCGTCGCCGGTTCTGGGAAGTCCTGGGCGAGGGGCCCGTCTCCTTCCATCGCCAGGAGGACCCCACGCCCCTGACGCACTTCCAGGATGGGCTGGAGGAGACCGTCATCCTGCGGGAGGGACTGGTCGTGGCCCGGGGTCGGAGCATCAAGGACTTCCTCTATGTGCTGAGGATTCACGCCCCCACCGGAGGGAATTGATTCCGGGCGGCGGACGGGAAATGCGCCAGTTCAGGCCAGGGGGGCTCCACGGAGTGAAGTCCTCATCCTCTACCCCTGGAGCACCCCATGGCCTCTTGGCTTGATCTCGCATTCCGCCGCCCCCCCGTTGCGACAACTCCCGTGGAGGTCCAGCCGCCTCCGCCGCCCCCTCCGTCGCCGCCCGAACCCCCTCCGGAAATCGGAATGCCCACGAAGGACGAGTTCGTGGCCAGCCCGAACCTGCCCACGGGACCGGACCTGACGGGAGCCCCCCAGTACGCGCCTGTTCTCCTTGCCTCCCGCCCCCCTTCCGCGCCGGAAGCCGCGCCGGGTCTTGGTGTCCCCTCACCCCCTCCCACGCCGGGACCCACGCCCGGTCTCCTTGGCCCCCACCCCCCTCCCACGCCGGAAGCCGCGCCGGGTCTGCCTTCCCCAACGCCTTCTCCCACGCCAGGACCCGCGCCGAGTGCTCCGCCCCCTCCCGCGCCCCCTCCCGCGCAGGAGCCTCGCTGGAAGCCGGACATGAAGCTGGCTGACGCCCACAACGCCCACTCCACCAACACCCGCGGCGACTTCAACAAAGCCGCCAAGGGGGACTACAACTGGATGGAGGGCGACGTCAGCATGGAAATCAATGACAAGGGTCGCATCGAAATGCGGCACGACCCCATCCATGAGAAGGGCGACAACCTCACCCTCACGGAATGGCTGAACAAGGGGAAGGAGCTGGGGGTCGGCCTCAAGCTGGACGTGAAGGATGCCGAGGCCTTCAACAATGGGTTCCTGAACGAAGTCCGCGCGTCGGGCGTTCCAGACCATCAGCTCATGTTCAACTACGGCTTCCAAAAGGCAGCCGACCATGGGGTTGAGACGCGGGCGATGTTCCCCGGAGCCACCATCGCCATCAACCCTCCCTCCCCCGACAAGGTCCCAGCGGGGTCCGACCCGATCTCCGAAATGGTGAAGATGGTCGAGACTGGCGGCGTCACACAGCCTGTCACCTTCGTCTTCGAGTACGGCAAGCACCCCACGAATCCAGACGACATCAAACGCTTGCAGGACCTGGGGCCCATCTCTGTCTGGAGAGGCGCGACGCTCACCGGCATGAGCACCGAGGATGCCACCAAACACCTGAAGGAAAAGCTGGGCTACACCGGCATGATCGACCTCAAGGAGACCGCCATGAACGACCCCGGGGGCGCCATCACGGATACCGTCGACAAGGGGTTGAACTACGCGGTGGATTTCGCCAAGGAGCCGGGCAAGTACCTGAAGAAGCTCTTCTGAGACGTGCGCGAGCCCCGCTTCATCCAGGGCCCACCCTCAACGCGGGGAGCACCCCACCCGCTGCCCACCGACGGCCAGGTCGTCGAGCCACCAGTCGGTGGGCACGGAGAGCCCCTGGTAGAGGAAGACGCCCGTCTCCAGCACCGTGAAGCTCCGGGCCTTCTCCCGCTTCGGAGGCGTGTCCGTGGGCGGGTCGGAGAAGACGAACTTCCGGGGCCAGGCCAGCTCCACGCCGTCGAGCCAGACACGCGGCTCGGCGGCCTCCGGGGCCTCCCCGTTCGCCGCGTCGAAGAGCCACTCCAGACACACCCACCGGTCCAGCACGAGCGGCGTGTCGGAGACCTGCACCCACTCCGGAAAGCCGGGCGGCTCCGGCGGATGCCAGAGGGCCATGTATTTCTCCTGGTACGTCGCCACCTCGTACCAGTCGAGCGCCTGGAACGCGCCGTCATCACTCCCGGGCCGGGGATAGCGCGCGTTGAAGAGTCCCGCGTGTGAGGCTGGACGCGCGGGCGTCGTGTAGACGAAGACGCGCCCCCAGAGCACGGGGCCGAAGTCCCCGGGCAGCTCGAAGCGCACCGTCTTCTTCGGTCCCCCCTGCTCGCCCTCCCGGCCTCCCACCAACTGGCTGGCATGCAGCGCATACCTGCCGCCATGGGCCCGGGTGTCATCCACGACGAGCCGCCCGCTGAACTCGTCACGGTGCGGTGTCCAACCCGCGGGCAGCCGCCCCTCCTCGAAGTCCCAGCACAGCGTCTCCCCCGCCGAGCACCTCGGGGACGACTGCCGGTGGGCACACGCGAGGCAAAGGACAACCAAGGCCAGTCCGACACTCCAAGGGGCGGCGATTCGGGCGCGCAAGCGGGAGTCCTCGTCAAAGGCTCCAATCTCGCACGCCCGAGCAGGGCTGTCCCGCCGACCTCCCTCAGACCCAGATTTGACTGTTGCCGATCTCCGCCTTCTGGAGCGCCTCGAAGGAGGGATAGGCCTTCGCCGCGTCATGGTTGTAGCTGTCGTAGCTGGACCAGACGCCGTTCTCCTGGCGCACGGTGAAGAAGTGGCCGCGGGTGGTGTCCGCAATCACACCCACGCCCCGCTTCTTGAGCGTGTCCGCGTCACTCTGGGCCAGGCCATACAACCCCAGGACGGAGGGGTCATTGCCATCCATCACCATCTCCTGGGCCTCCTTGTTCGGCAGGCCGAGCGCCGTCTCGTAGTGCTGCGTCGCCTTCTGGATGAACTCGTCCCGCGTCAGCCCGCCATTGGTGAAGTGGTACAGCGCATAGAAACCACAGAGCTTGGAGTCGGGAGGCGTCTTCGGCTGCTTCAGGAACTTGTAGGGCACGGTGCACCAGGGTGGTTGGAGAGCGTGAGACCGGAAGCCCCGGCCGCACATCCCCGAGACGACACGCCCCCGGGGCTTGTGACACGTCCGCCACGTGCGAGGTGTAGCGGGAAACTTCACAAAACCACCCCGTGAGTAACCCATCCCGCCACGCCGTGTCCCCGCAACCGCCTGAATGACTTGCAAGCCCGCAATGGCTTGCTTCCTGCTCACAAACCGCCCGCCACGTCGACGCCCCGCCAATCCCTCTCCGACATGACGTGGAAACCCCGTAGGAGAAAACCACTACATGTCAAAGTCAAACACGCTCCGCCCACGAGCCATGTCCTGGCTCGGCGCGGCAATGCTCTGTCTCTTCATGTCTTCCCAGGTCGCCTCGGCCGCCAGGGTTCCCGCCCCGGTTCCTCCGAAAGAGCCGCCCCAGGTCGACCCGTGCGAGTGCGGCCCCCTGGACGTGGTCTTCGCCATCGACGACACGGGCAGCATGGGCGGCTCGTTGACCGCCCTCCAGGCGAACTTCTCCAACCTGTTGACGCAAATCCAGACGTCGTCCAACGGCGACTACCGGCTGGGCCTGGTCACCTTCCAGGACGACGTCACCGTGCGCGTGGACCTGGGCGCGGGCAACGACACCCAGATGCAGGCGCAGATCGCCAGCCTGACCGCGAACGGCGGGTGGAACCTGCCGGAGGCGTCCGACGAGGCGCTCAACACCGTCATCCACAACATCGCCTTCCGCCCGAACCAGAACGGCGCCTTCACGGGCTACTGGCGCACGGGGGCCCGCCGGGTCGTCGTCCTCATCACCGACAACCTGCCCGGCGGCTTCAATGACTCGTACACGAGCAACGCCCTGGCCAGCCTCCAGGCGCAGGAGGCCTACAACGAGGGCATCCGGATTCACGCCGTCTACGTCCCCACGGGCGGCACGCCCGACCCGACGGTGGTGGGCATCATGCAGAACTACGCCACCGTCTCCCAGGGGGCCTACCGGCTGACGGCGCCCAGCGGCGCGGACGTGCCCCAGGCCGTGCAGGACTTCCTGAGCGACTGCCGCACCCCGTCCGACGTCTTCATCCGCGACACGCCGGCCGACAACGGCTGGGAGCCCAGCTCCGGCGCCATCTGGACGAGCCCCGACATCAAGGTGTGCAACAACGTCAACGGCTGCGCCAGCTCCACCAACCCCGTGTTCGGCACGCCCAACAACTACGTCTTCGTCACCCTGCGCAACTACGGCCCGCTGCGCCCCACCGGCCCCATTGGTGGCTCGCTGCACCTGTACTACCTGGCGTCGGGCGGCAACTCCTCCTGGGGCTCCACGAGCTGGAGGCGCATCCAGACCCAACACAACATCTTCCTGGACGCGGGCGAGACGCGTGACATCCGCATCCAGTGGGCCAACGTCCCCCTGCCCGGCCACTACTGCCTGCTGGCGCGGTGGGTGTCCGACGGCGACCCGATGAGCTACCCGGAAATCATCGGCTCCGACACCGTCACCAACACCCAGCTCAACAACAACATCGCCTGGCGCAACGTGGACGTGGTCCGGATGCTGCCCGGCGGCACGGGCACCACCACGTATGACGTGCGCCCCACGGTGGGCCATGCGACGACGCTCTTCATCCGTCCCGAGGCAGAGCCGTTCCCGGGCCGCGTGACGCTGACGCTGACGGACCGGCTGTTCGCGGCCTGGGAGGCCGCGGGCGGCGAGGCCGAGGGCCTGGAGGGTGTCGAAGGCACGACGCTGTTCTTCGGCGGCCACGGCGGCGCGCTGGGCCTCCACACCGATAAGGAGATGGATGAGCGCATCCACGTGAACTTCCTGTCGGACGGGCCCGAGGGCTTCTTCCCGATGAACATCTTCGAGAGGGATGACCGGAAGGACCCCATCGGTGGCGTGAGGTACGAGGTCAACGTCCTCTCGCCGGACGCCGAGCCGGTCGCCGTGGAGCTCGCGGTGCGCGGCGTCGACGGCAAGTACACGGAGCTGACGTGGCCGCACACCGTGCACCACAAGCACTACGTCGTCTACCGGAGCGAGAACCCCGAGGCGGGCGACATGGAGGCCATTGGTGAGGTCGCCGCCAGCGAGGACCTCTCCGAAACGACCGCGGTGCGCTTCGTCGACGCCTCCGACGCGACTCGCCACTTCTTCTACGCGGTGGAGAGCCACACCGACGGCAACAAGACGCTCAGTGGCTGGGTGACGCTGGGGGCGCCTCCCAACCGGTAACACGCGCGGCACCCCTCCTTCCCGGGCGAAACGTGCCCGGGAAGGAGGACGTCGTCGTCAGATGGTCGGCTGGGCGATCTTCACGTCGCTCTTGTCGAAGTGGTCGAACGCCTTCGTCATGCCCCACGCGCCCAGGCCAATCGCCAGTCCCACGGCGGCTCCCGCGGGCCCGCCCCAGGCTCCCGCCGCGGCGCCGGCCGCCAGGTAGCCACCCACCGCCGCGGTCGCCGTCGTCACGCCGCTGGCGACCGCCCAGCCATTGCCCTTCTGGATGCCGTCGTAGGCCTGCATGCCGCCACTCAGGACGCCCAGCCCCGCGGTGAGCTTCGCGAGCCCGTTCAGGCTCTTGGCTGCCTGCATGGGCGTCAGGCGCTGTCCCGCGGTGATGACGCCTCCGTCCAGCGTCAGGCCACTGCCCGCGCCACGAAGCGCGGTGGTGACGGCGCTGCCACCCGACACGACGCCGATGGTGCCCGTCACGAGCGCCACCCCGTCCTTCGCCGCGCCAAGGTAGTTGCCCTGGCTGAAGTCCCGCATGAACAGGGGCCCCGCCTTGGCCAGAATCTCAGCGCTGCCGGCCAGGCCGGCAATCCCGCTCGCTCCGCCCACCAGGCGTGCCTTGGGGTCCAGGCTGAGCGACGGCTGGCCATTGAGCGCGGGCGTGAGCGCCTCCTTCAGGCGGAGCATGCCCACGGAGTTGGCTGAGACCGCCGCCTTCACCTCCTTCAAGTCGTTGCGCTCCACCTTGTCCGGGTTCAACGCCCGGTTGGGAGACATCGCGAGCGCCAGCTCATTGAAGTCCCTGACCTGTTGCGACAGGCCATCCACCGCCGCCCCGCCCAGCGACGCCTGCCCCTTGGGCAGCGCCTTGAGCGCGTCGACCGAGTCGACCTTCTCGCCATTGACGGTCAGCGTCTGTCCTTCGGGGGTGATGGAGTGCTGGGCCGTCCCGTCGGCGTTGGTGATTTTGTTGGAGGCGCGGATGAGCTCCGGTCCCGTCTTCGTGTCGACGGACACCTGCTCCTGCTCCTGGGTGCTCTTGGGGCCGTCCTTGGGCTTCAGGCTGGACGTGGTGCGCTCGTGGATCTCCACCTCGCCCTGGGCGTTGCGCTTCTCCTCGCGCGAGTAGTCCTGCACCGCGCGCGCGCCCGTCTCGTCCGTCTGGTCCAGGTGCGACGCGACGACCTTGTTCCTGTCGTCGAACGTCCGCGTCAGCTCGCTGCGAGCCTCGACGGCGGGGCCGTCCTTGGGCTGCGTGGAGGTGGTGCTCGATTCGGTGGTCTGGAGCCGGCCCTTGTCGTCCCGCTTCTCGGTGAGCGCGTAGTCGCGCACCGTGCGCGTCCCGTCCGCCTCCGTCTGGTCCGAGTGCGCCGAGGCCAGCCGCCCCTTCCCGTCAAACGTGCGCTTCGTGTCGCCCTTCACGCTGACCGGGTCCCCGTCCGGGTTCTTCGGGTCAGGCACCCGGCCCTCGGTGGTCTCCGTGACGGTGTTGCCGTCCAGCTTCTTGCGGGTGGTGACGGAGAGGTCTTCCTTGCCCTCGATGAACGTCTGGGTGTTCAGCTCGCCGGGATTGCTCGTCTGGAGCGTCCAGCTCTTGGGCGAGCCGTTCTCCTTCTCCGCCCGGTACTCCACGTCCCCCGCGGCGTCGTAGAAGCCGCTGTCGTACGAGCTCTCGCTGGGCTTCTTCTCCGGCCGGTCCAAGACCTTGCTCTCGCTCGCGGTGACGCGGGCGTTGTCCTGGGAGTACGACGTGCCGAAGGTGTAGCTGGCCTTGGCGGGCTTGCCGTCGGGGTCCTTGGCCCCCTCGGGCGGGATGTGGACCGTCTTGGTGTCCACCTTGTCCAGGGGGCGGTCGTCGTCGAACTTGCCCTTGAGCTGGTCGTTCAGCCCCTTCTCATCATCCTGGGTGCCGAAGGTCCGGGTCGTCTGGGTGGTGCCGTTCTTCGCATCCTCCGTGACGGTCTTCTCGACCAGGCGCTTGTCCCCGTCGACCGACAGCTCGCGGGACTCGAAGGATGCCTTGGGGTCGGCGCTCCTGCGCTTCTCCACGTCACGCAAGCTGGAGACCTTCGACGCCGCGTCGACGTCCTTGTCCGTCCAGGCGGCGCGGGTGTTCGTCAGCGTGCCCATCTTGTGGTGGTCCTCCAGCGTCTCCGCCTCCACCGTGCCCTTCGCCCGGTCGAACTTCTGCGACGTGACGTACGTCATGTCGTCGCGGTCGCCAAACCGCGTCCGCTCGGTGACCTGCCCCTTGTCATCCTTCGTCACGAGCGTGGTGCCATACCCGTCCCGGCTCTCGATGGAGACTCCGGGCGGCAGCTTCTCCGGCTGCTGGGCCAGCTTCTCCAGCGCCTGGGTCCGAGCCTTCAGGTCCTTCTGGGTCTGCGACATCCCCTTCTGAAGACCGGCCTTCTCCTCGGCCACCGTCTGGAGGTCCACCTCCTTGCGCAGCGCCGTATCGAGGGGTGACTCCGCCGCCGCCTTCTTCAGCTCGGGGCTGGCCTGGGTGATGGCGTCGGCCTTGTCGAATTGGGCGGAGGCCCGAAGCTCGCGGGCCATCGTCGCGCCCAGCGCCAGGGTGTTGGCATCCTTGCCCTGGGACTTGAGGCCTTCGATGACGGTCGCCTGGTCCTTCTGCGCGTTGAGCTTGTCGACAATCGGCTTGCGGCCCTCGGGCCCCGCCAGCGCCGCGCTGTCGGCCAGGCTCTTCACCATGGCATTGCGGTCCTCTGCGGGCGTCTTCTTGTCACCCACCGCGTCCGCGGCCTTCTGCACCTGCGGCGCGGACTCGCTCACCAGGGCCTTGCGGTACGCGGGGTCCTGACCGAGCGCGAGCTGACGCTTGAGTTCCTCGGCGCCAGCGCGAGGGCTCTTGGAAGAGGCGTCCGCGACGCGTCTGGCATCGGAGGTCGCGGCTTCCTTCGAGGAGACGACGGACTTCGTCCCGAACAACTTCTCCTGGTCCTTGGCGGACAGGCTGCCCGCGTCGAAGACATCCTTCTGCCGGTCCGCGAGGGCGTACGGCTTGGGCAGCTTCTCCTTCTCCGCGGCGTCGTTCGCCTCCTTCTCCGCGGCAAGCGCCTTGTTGGCCGCGGCGAGGGCCTCGCGCTTGTCCTTGGCGGCGATTTCGTTCGCCGTCTTCGAGGCCTTGTCCGCCTTGTCGAGGTCCTTGGACGCCGTCTCAACCTTCTTCTGGGCCGTGTCCTTCGCGCCGGGAGAGAGCGCGACGGCGCGCTCCTTGTCCGCCTTGTCCAGCCGGGAGCCGGCGTCGCCGCGCGTCTTGCGCGCCTCCGTCGCCTTCTTCTCCGACGCGTGCGCCTTCTGCAGCGTGCGTTTGGCCTCCGTGCGCGCCTTCTCCGCCTTCTTCTTCGCCTGCGCGGCCGTGACCTTGGGAGCCTTCGGCTTCGGCTTGGGCTGCTCTACGGGCTTGCGGACCTTCGTGGGCAGCTCTCTTGGAATGGCCATGACAACCTCCTGGGGGATGGGGGAGGCGCGGGAGAACGGCGAGGAGCCCGGCACATTGCCAGCCCGCGCTTCAACATTGTCGGAATGTGAGACAGCGAGTTTCGCGACAGGATTTAATGCCTGTTTTCACCGAAAACCCTTGCGTCACATGAAACATGAAACACATACAGCGACCGTCACGCGCCGCGAGGGTCGGCGCATGGGTCGCGTGACAGGTCATTCAGGTCGCGGGTGTCGCCCGACAGCAGACGTTTCGGACAGGGTGCGGCTCGCACTCCGGCTTCATCAGGGAGACACACCTACCGCCCAGGTGGCGCACCGCATTCGACGCTTCGCGTTCGCGACCTGGAAATGAAGAAAGAATGCGCCACCGCGCCTGGGCGCGTGTCGCCCGGCGCGATGCCTTCAGTGCCACGACCTCAGGGGAGAGGCCCCCGCCCCGGGCACGGGGCTGGGGACCGAGCCTCAACCGACCGCGGGCTTCTCCAGCACGAGGCCGAAGTGGGTGTAACAGGTCGGGTGCAGCTCGAGGATGTTCTCGAAGTGGATGACGCGGGACGTGAGCCCCGCGGCGTGAGCGGGGTCCAGGACGCGCTCCTTCAGCGTGTCCACGCCATAGAAGCGCCCGTGCCGCTCTCCCCAGCCCGGGAAGAGGTGGATGACGGGCTCGGCCTCGCGGCGGATGTCATAACCCCACGCGGGGTCACACATCGTGAAGGCATACTCGCCCAGATACAGCGGGACGATGCAGACCCGGCCCCCGGGCCGCAGCACCCGCGCCGCCTCCCGGATGAAGCCCGTGTCCGCGTTCCCCTCGAAGTGCTCGAAGGAGCAGTGCAGCGTCATCGCATCCACGGAGGCATTGCCCAGCGGCAGCTCCGCGGCCGAGCCACCAATCTCATGACCGTTGATGCCGGGCGGAAACACCAGGTCCTGGACGAACACGTTGCGCGTCTTCGCCAGGGCGCGGATGACCTCCAGGTAGGGGCTGTTCAGCGTGGAGGCGATGTCGAGGTAGACGGCGTCCTCGCGCGACAGCAGCGGCGCCAGTTGCGTCCAGGAGTAGTGGTACTGCGAACGCTTCTCCCAGTAGGGCTGGAGCGAGCAGTAGTGCCGGAGCACGGGGCTGCCCGCCTGCAGCTCGTTCCAGAAGCGGTCCAGCCCTGCCACGTCGAAGCGGAACGTCTCGTAGGGGATGCCCGCCTGCCGCAGCGGCTCCGGGCTCTTGAGCTGGGGGCCCGGCCCATAGCGGCCGAAGCCGGTGAGGCTGAGCAGCTTCGAGAGGGGCTGGGAGGCCTGATGGGCGGCCCGGTGTCGGAGGCTCTTCTTCACGCGGGTCAGCAGGTTCAAGCGGGGCTCCACGGGGCCTGGGGAGCGCGCATTCTCGGAGCCCCCTCCAGGCGAGTCAACGCGCCCCACGCCCGCCTCCCCGCCCGCTCGACAGCTGACGGGGCGTGGAGGCGGATGGGGACGGACTCAATAGGGCCAGAAGCGCGCCACGAACGGGGTCTCCACGGACTGTCCCGGCGCGGTGTGCAGGCCCGCCACCCGGAAGAAGCCCTCCGCGTCGAGCCGCGCGACGAGAGGCCGCTCGCTTCCGGGCGGGTCCGAGTGGTGCGAGCGCAGCACCGTCAGCCCGTTCGCGGAGACATGGATGAGGCCCAGGCCCGGCGCGCCCGACTCGTCCCGGTACACCGTGGACAGCGCGATGTCGCCGCCCGGCAGCAGCCCCGTGCCCACGAGCACGTCCCTCGCCTGATTCTCCACCGTCACGAAGTAGCGGTAGCCCTGCGTGCCGAAGGAGGCGTCCACCGCGCCCGTGCCGCTGTCGATGCGCAGCAGCCCCGCGCCGGTGCCGGCCCCTTCCCCGCTGAACACGGCGCGAGTCCCCACCAGCACCTTGCCACCCTCCAGGAGGTGCAGCGTCCGGGGCGTGAGCCTGGGGGTGACATAGGCGGGAGGGCTGTAGCTGAAGGCGCGGTCCCGCTCACCGTTGACCTGATAGCGCCGCAGCGACAGGCCATGGTTGTGAGACGCCGTCGTGCCCGCCAGCAGGAGCGAGTCGTCCGCGAGCGCGATGACCCCCAGCCCCTCGTCGTCCCCGCCGACGTCCTCCCAGGCGAGTCCGTCCGCGCTGAACGAGGTGTCGAGCTGGCCCGTCGGCAGCAGTCGCACGAGGACCTGGTCCCGGTCCGTGTTCTGCACGGTCCCCGCGCCCACCACGCGGCCCCGGGAGTCCACGGTGAGGGCATGCAGCGTGGCGTTGCCCGCGGAGAGCTGGAAGGTCCTCACCCCCGTCGTCCCGAAGGTGGTGTCCAGCGCGCCCGTGTCGGTGAGCCGCACGAGCAGCAGGCTCTGGTAGTTGCGCGCCGTGCAGCTGTTGGTGTCCGCGATGGCGCCACCGGCGAGCACGACCCGCCCGTCCGAGAGCACGGTGACGGCGTCGACGTAGTCATCACCGTCACAGACGTCGATGACGCGTGTGCCCTGGGTGCCAAACGAGACATCGGGCGTTCCGTCCGGCAGCAGCCGCGCCACCAGCACGTCCCTCAGGCCCGCCGAGCCGGTGGAGCCCGCGAGAATCCACTTCCCGTCCGGCGTCACGGCCATGGCGTTGATGCTCACCGCGGACAGCCCCAGCGCGGGGAGCCCGAGCCCCTGTGAGCCAAACGAGACATCCAGCGCGGCCTGCCCCGGCTGGACCTCCAGCGTCACCGACACCTCGACACGCTCCCCCCGGCCCTCTCCCACCACCCGGATGGGGCAGCGCCCATAGGCCGCGGCCTCCTCCACGTGGAGCTCGAAACTGGCCAGGTTCTCCGCCCCCGGCACGGACAGCGTCAGCGCGTCCGCCAGGACGTGGGCGGGCAGCCCCTCCAGCGTGAGGGTGACGTCGCCGGTGAACGAGTCATCACGTCGCACCTGGACGCTGAAGCGCGTCGTGTTCCGCGGCGCGAAGCGCAGCGTCGGCTCGGAAGGCGGGAGCACGGTGAAGGCAGGCGCCGGCTCTCCACCGGCATCCGGAGCGGGCTCCTCGGTACCGGCGTCCGACGGTGGACCTCCCGCATCCGGGCGGGGCGTGCCCGCGTCTCCACCCGAGGAAGGGGGCGGCGGGCTTTCGTCCGATGAGCACCCCATGCCCGTGGCCCCCAGCGCCACCAGGGCGACCAGCAACGAGAGCCGGAGGCGGGAGGGTGCGCGCTGACACGGGACGGTGGTTCGTACGGACCCGGGGACCGAGACGGCGGAAGAGCGACATGCGGGGAGGTTCATGTCGGCGGCACACTAAAGAGCGGGGCTCCCCGTCGAAAGTGGCTTGTCGCATGAAACCACCCGGGGTGAAGACAGCCCGGGGTGGAGGGAGCCGGGAGACTCCCTCCACCCCGGTGTCCTCAACTGGAGTAAGACAAATCATTCTCTCCAGGTGAGGACTGATTGCTTTGGTAGCTGTTGGCACGCACCTGCCAGACCCCTCCCTGATTCGTGCCGAGCCACTGGGCAATCGTGGTGATGAGTGAAGCGTCGTGGACGTGCTTGTCCTGTTGCCAGCACACCCAGACTTCCTTCCCCGTGGTGGAGTTCTCGAACTTCTCTCGACAGTATTTCGGCATCGACTTCCTCCCGCGCGAATCGCATCCAGACCGCGCCTCCCATAACGGTCCGTAAGCAGGGCTCGTGACAGCCCTCGAGTGCTGGCGATTGACGTCCGCGGGACGTGTCACGCCACGCGTCCTCCGTTCGTTCTCAAGGCGCACCACCCACCGCGCTTTCGCGGTGCTCCCGAAGCGCCCCAGGAGGCGAAGCACGCCATGAGTCCTTCTACCCCGAGCGGCACGGACGCCACCCCCAAGCCCCCCGCGAGTCCGCCCCCCCCTCCCAAGGAAACACCGACCAAGCGCACCTCCTCGGAGCTGCGCGCGCCGAACCAGATTCGCAACCGCAAGGCCGTCGTCGCGGGCATCAACAACTACCGTCCCCAAATCAATCAACTGTCGAGCTGTATCAACGACGCCAACCTGATGGTGAGCCTGCTGGGGACGCAGTATGGGTTCGCGCCGAAGGACATCCAGGTCCGGCTGGACGAGGCCGCCACGCTGAGCAACCTGAAGGAGTCGCTGGCCTGGCTGTTCGACGGTGCCACGCAGGATGACGCGCTGGTCTTCTTCTTCTCCGGCCATGGCTACCGCGTGCAGATAGACGAGGTCTGGCGAGAGAGCCTGGTGCTCTACGACGACTTCTTCTTCGACCAGGACTTCTCCAAGCTGACCCAGCCGCTCCCCGAGGGCGTGCTGACCACCGTCCTGGACGCGTGCCACTCCGGAGGGATGGAGAAGGACCTCTTCATCGCGTCGGACTTCGCCCGGAAGCTCCATCAACTGGGAGCCACCCGCCGCGTCGAGCTGGCCAAGGTGAAGGCATACATCGACCCTCGCGACTTCGGCGCCACCACGGGAGAGAAGGCCTTCCTGCCCGCCACGCAGGCGCACCAGCGCTCCTGGCTGCACCGGAGCTCCGACGAGCGCGCCGGGGAGATTCCCTTCCGGGGCTTCGGCCGGCCCGTCCAGATTCTCCCGGGAGTGGCTGTCACCAAGGCGTATGACCCGCAGGTGGCGGCCGAGCCACCCCAGGCCAACTGCACGCTGCTGACGGCCTGCACCGCCGAGCAGACGGCGGCCGCGGGCACGCAGCTCACCAAGAACCTGTCTGTGTTCACCTTCACGCTGGGACAGGTGCTCGGTGGGACGCCGAATGTCTCCTACGCGCAGTGCCTCCAGCAGGCCGCGGCCCAGATTTCCAGCCTGGGCTTCCAGCAGACGCCTGAGTTGCTGGTGACGCCCGACACCAACTGGGTGCGCAACCGCTCCGTCTTCCTCAACACCGATTTCGGCGCAGCGCCGAAAACCGTGGTCCCGGTCAGCCTGCCGTTCGGGCTGGGCGCTCCCACGGCTCCCGCAGTCACCCAGTCGAACGAAGGAGTCAAAACCATGACGTATCCGCAGATGCCGAATCTCCCTGGCCTCTCGCAACTCGTTGGCCTGCCCATCGGCCTCACACATCCCCTGATGGCCACGGGTCCGCAGGGCGCGGACAAGGGCTGGACGGATGTGCTCCAGCACCTGGTCAGCACCGCGCCCGCGCTCATCGGGCCCCTGGTGAACACCATCGGCGGCGCGGTCTCCGCCGCCAGCAAGGGCTACCAGCCGGCCGGCGCGGACAAGGGTTGGACGGACGTGCTCTCGTCCCTCGCCTCCTCGGCGCCCGCGCTCCTCGGGCCCCTGGTGAACACCATCGGCGGCGCCGTCTCCGCCGCCAGCAAGGGCTACCAGCCCGCGGTGATGGGCACCGCCGCCGACAAGGGTTGGACGGACGTGCTCCAGCACCTGGTCAGCACCGCGCCCGCCCTCATCGGGCCCCTGGTGAACACCATCGGTGGCGCCGTCTCCGCCGCCAGCAAGGGCTACCAGCCCGCCGCCGACAAGGGCTGGTCGGACGTGTTCCAGCACCTGGTCAACACCGCGCCCGCCCTCATCGGGCCGCTGGTGAACACCATCGGTGGCGCCGTCTCCGCCGCCAGCAAGGGCTACCAGCCGGCCGGCGCGGACAAGGGCTGGACGGACGTGCTCTCATCCCTCGTCTCCTCCGCGCCCCACCTCATCGGGCCGCTGGTGAACACCATCGGTGGCGCCGTCTCCGCCGCCAGTAAGGGCTACCAGCCCGCGGTGATGGGCACCGCCGCCGACAAGGGTTGGACGGACGTGCTCCAGCACCTGGTCAGCACCGCGCCCGCGCTCATCGGGCCCCTGGTCAGCACCGTCACCGGTGCCGTCGCCGCCGCGCGCCAGTGAGCCTTCGTCGCGGCTGAAACCGGGCCGGCTCCCATCCCTCCTTCATGGATGGGAGCCGGCTCGGCGCGCATCAGCCGTCCGTCCGCTTGCGCCGCCCCGACAGCCAGCGATGGAAGCTGGCCTCGTCGCGAATCACCCCCGCCTGGGCCAGCGGCTGGACGAGCCGCTTGCGGGAGCGCTCCACGATTTTGCGCACGTTGGCGGGCGTCAGCCGGAGCGTCGCCGCGATGTCCGCATAGCCCTGCTGTTCGACGAAGGCCAGACGCGCACAGGCCCTCAACTGCGGCGGCAACGACTCCAGCAGCTCCAGCAACAGCGCTTGCAACTGCTGCTCCTCCTGCTCCCCACACGGCCGCGCCGCCTCCAGCTCCGCGCCATCCCCCAGCTCCTCGTCGAGCGACGTCCACCGCCACGACTGGCGGCGCCGCTCACGCTGGAGGTCGATGCAGACGTTGATGGCCACCCGACGCAGCAGCGCCCAGGGCCACTCCTCCTGGGAGGAGGAGCGCGACATCTGAAGCCAGACACGAACTCCCGTGCGGCTCATCGCCTCTCTGGCCGCGTCCAGGTCCCCCAGCGTCCGCTCGCAGATTCGCAGCAGGGCGCGTTGGTGCTGACTCCAGAGCGCCTCGAAGCGCGTGGACCCGGACGCGCTCGACTCCTCTTGCTCGGGGCGCATTCAGACCTTCCCGAGCGTCAGGTCCACCAGGTCCGTGAAGGGCGAGGGCGACTGCCCCACCGCCTCGACGAGCGCGTCCACCTTCCGCAGCTCGCGCTCGAGCGCCTTGTAGTGATTGCGATTCTTCAAGAGCCGCTTGCGGCCCAACAGGAGGAAGGCCTCCTCCCGCCCCACCTGCCGCACGGCGGTGCCGAGCACGAAGCCGCGAAACGCATCCGCCAGGTCCAGGTCCCACGGCACCGCGGCGCGCTGGGCCTCCATGACGAAACACGCGGACGCCACGCGCAGCGCCTCGATGAGCGAGCGCGACGTGGGCGACTCCTCGTAGCCCAGCGCCTGCATCACATGACTGTCCCTCAGCAGGACCTCGTGCTCGACCTGGGACATCACCGCCAGCGAGTACGCACGGCGGACGATGTTGTCGAGCTGCCGGAGATTGCCCGGCCAGCTGCGGCTCAGCAGTTGCGCCTGTGCATCCGGGGCCAACTGCGCCCCACCTTCGCGCTCGCGCTCCTGGTGTCGCCGACTCAACATGTACTGCGCCCACGGGATGATTTCGTCCCGGCGCGCATCCAGGGGCGGAATCTGGATGGGGAGGACATTGACGCGGTAGTAGAGGTCCTCGCGGAACCTCCCGGCCGTCACCGCCTCGTGGAGGTCCACGTTCGTCCCCACGATGAAGCGCACGTCGGCGCGGTGCAGCGTGCCCTCCCCCAGCACCCGGTACGTCCGCTCCTCCAGCACGTGCAGCAGCCCCGCCTGCGCGCGCAGGGACAGCTTGTCGATTTCGTCGATGAACAGCGTGCCGCCCTTCGCGAGCGCCAGGCAGCCCGGGCTGTTCTGCACCGCCCCCGTGAAGGCGCCCTTCCTCCAGCCGAACAGCGCCCCCATCTGCAGCTCCTCCGGCACCGTCATCAAATCCAGCACCTCGAAGGTCCCCTCCTTGCGCCCCGAGTGCTCGTGGCTCCAGCGCGCCAGCCTCGACTTTCCCGAGCCCGTGGGCCCGCTGATGAGGATGGTGTCCTCCTGCTGCGTGAAGACCCGCAGGACCTGAATCAGTCCGGACATGGATTCACCAATGACCGGAAGAAACGCGTCGGTTCGACTCGTCGGCATTCGTCCGCTCCAAACTCAAACATGGGTGGGGGAAGCGGGGCGCACCGGCCTGCAAAACCTCAACCAGTCAAAAATCTCGACAACCCTCTCCTTTCGCGCGCGTCTGGGATGAAAACGCGTGTGCCGGCGTCCCCGTGACAAGCAAATGCTTGTGGCAAGCAAGCAGCGCGGCGACTTTCGAGACGCGGGATGTGTCGCATCCCAGCGACAGGACTCGCGAGCGAGGCGGTGCCCGCGTCTGGCGTGCGTCATGCACAACGCGGCGGCGGCCCTGTCGAGCGTGTCTTCGCGTACTGGTTTTTCATCCGGGGCCGCTCACCACTCGCAGCGAGGCATGAACATGGCGGACTTCCGCACGGCGTACTCCAAGCTCATCCAGGATGTCTGGGCGAACCCTGGCAAGAAGGGCCAGATTGAGCAGGACCCGGACCTGTTGAAGGTCTACGGCTTCGACACCATCCCCAAGTCGGTGGCCTTCACCGAGGCGTACAGCGGAGCGACGACGACGGGCTACGACGAGCAGCTCAAGAGCTGGGACCGCAACAAGGACGGGAACATCACCCTGTTCATCCCGCCGCAGCCCACCGTGACGCCGGGCGGGACGGCGGGCGCCGCGGCCAAGGATGTCTCGGTCTGCTGCTGCTGCTGTCCCTGTTGCACCTGCACCTGAGCCCCGCGCATCGCTCCGGACCCGGCGGCCGCGCGCCACCGGGCTCCGGTGTCGCCCCTGTCGTTCCAGCGGTGCCCACGCTTCATGCCCCCGGGAGTCACGAATGCTGTCGAGACCTGTCTGGAAGAGCCACTGCCGCGTGGAGCGCGTCGACGAGTCGACGGTGCTGCTCCTGCACGAGAAGGACTACCTGCTCCTGCGAGGTCGCGCCTTCCCCCTGCTCGTGCCACTGCTGGACGGACACCACTCGCTGCCGGAGGTCTTCGAGGCGCTCTCCTCGCGACTGTCCCTGGTGGAGGTCTCCCACGCGCTGGAGATCGCCGCGGAGCAGGGCTGCATCCTCGAGGGAAGCACTGACGCGCCGGAGCAGGCGCCCTTCTGGCACGCGCTCGGCGTGGACATGGCCACCGTGGCCGAGCGCCTCCAGACGCCCGTGTCCATCGTCTCGCTCGGGGGCGAGTGGGAGGAGTCCCAGCGAGAGGCCTTGCGCGCCCAGGGCCTGCGCTCGGAGGGTGAGGCGGGCTTCCAGCTGGTGCTCTGCGACGACTACCTGCACCCCGCGCTCGATGCGCTCAACCGCCGGGCGCTCGCGGCGCGGAGGCCCTGGATGCTGGCCAGGCCCGTGGGCGGCACGCTGTGGCTGGGTCCCGTCTTCCGTCCCGCGTTGACGGCGTGCTGGGCCTGCCTCGCGCAGCGCCTGCGCTCCAACCGGCAGCTTGAGTCCTTCCTGGAGCGGGAGCAGGGCCACGTCCATCCCCTGGTGCTGCCGGCCGCGAGCCTGTCGGCCACCACCGGGACGGCCTTCCAGCTCGCGGCGCTGGAGGTGGCCAAGGCGCTGGTGCTCGGCCCCGAGCACCCGCTCAGCGAACAGCTGGTCACCCTGGACCTGACGACGCTGGAATTGGAGCGACACGCGCTCGTGCGCAGGCCCCAGTGTCCGGTGTGTTCGGACGCGGAGGCCACGTCGCGCGCGCCGCTGCCCGTCATCCCCAGGCCCTGTCCCAAGCGGTTCGACGGTGACGGGGGCCATCGCACCCAATCCCCCGAGCAGACCTTCGCGCGACTGGAGAAGCACATCAGCCCCATCACCGGCGTGGTGCGCAACCTGGAGCCGCTGAGCGCGGACGACGGCGCGGGGCTGGTCCACAGCTACGCGGCCGGACACAACTTCGCGCTGATGCAGCAGGACCTGCGCTTCGTCCTGCTCAACCTCCGGGGCCGCAGCGGAGGCAAGGGGACAACGGATGCCCAGGCGCGGGTGAGCGCGCTGTGCGAAGCCATCGAGCGCTACTCCGGCGTCTACCGGGGTGAGGAGTGGAGCCACGTGGCCAGCCTCCACGAGCTCCGGGACGAGGCCGTCCACCCCAACGCGCTGATGAACTTCAGCCCCGCGCAATACGCCCAGCGCGCGGAGTGGAACGCCAGCCACCCGTCCGGCTTCCACCATGTGCCGGAGGTCTTCGACCCCGACCGGCGCATCCATTGGACCCACGCGTGGTCCCTCACGCACGAGCGCTTCCGCCACGTCCCCAGCGCCTATTGCTCCTTCGGGCACCCGGACCTGCGCAAGTGGTTCTTCTGCTCCAGCGACTCCAACGGCTGCGCGGCGGGAAACACGCTGGAGGAGGCCATCCTCCAGGGCTTCCTGGAGCTGGTGGAGCGCGACTCGGTGGCGCTCTGGTGGTACTCGCGGACGCGGCGGCCCGCCGTGGACCTGGACAGCGTGGACCTGCCGTACGTCCACGCGCTGCGGGAGCACTACGGCCGACTCCAGCGAGAGCTGTGGGTATTGGACGTCACCGCGGACCTGGGCATTCCCACGCTCGCGGCGGTGTCACGGCGATGGGACTCGCCGGTGGAGGACATCGTCGTGGGCTTCGGCGCGCACCTGGACGCGCGCGTCGCGCTGCTGCGGGCGCTCACGGAGGTCAACCAGTTCCTCCCCGCCGTGCAGCACCGGGACGCGGACGGCAAGACGCTCTACTGGTTCCCCGAGCGGGAGGCCGTCCGGTGGTGGCAGACGGCGACGGCGGCGAACCAGCCCTATCTGCTCCCTGACCCGAACGCCGCCGCGCGCCCCCTGGGCCTGCTCCCCGACCTGTCCTCCGGCGACTTGCGCGTGGACGTGGAGCGCTGTGTCGCGCACGCGCGGCGCGCGGGCATGGAGACGCTGGTGCTGGACCAGACGCAGCCCGACGTGGGGCTGCCCGTCGTCAAGGTGATGGTCCCCGGCATGCGTCACTTCTGGAAGCGCTTCGGGCCGGGCCGGCTCTACGACGTGCCCGCGCGGCTGGGCTGGGTCCAGCGGCCGCTGCGCGAGGAGCAGCTCAACCCCACCGGCATCTTCTTCTGAGGAACGGACGCGATGCGGCTCCATGAATCCTTCGGGCTCACGCCCGGCATCAAGGTCCACACGCTGGAGGATGGGCGGCGCGTCGTCGCCAGTCCCCGCTTCGGTCTGGAGTTCGGCGGCCTGTCCGCCGGCGCCCGGGCCGCGCTCCAGCAATTGGAGACAGGCGGCACGGAACACGAGCTGCTCGACACCGCGGAGCCGCACGATGGCCCCACCGCGAGCCTCCTGCTGGACCACCTGCTCCAATCCCTCGCACGGAACGACTTCCTGTACCGGACGCTGCTGCTGGAGGACGCACCGCTGGCGACGCTGCTGCCGAGCACGGCCCCCGGCCACTCGGAGCCCCGGAGGCCCGAGGCGAAGTATGTCCTCTCACGGCTCGCGTGCGTGCGTCGCGAGGACCACCAGCTCGTGGTGGAAGTCCCCGCGTCCCACGCCCGCGTGCTGCTGCGGGACACACGGGCGGCGGCGCTCCTCCCGGAGCTGTCTAGCCCGCGCTCCCTGGCCGAGCTGACGGAGCGCGCCGCCACGCTGCCCATCAAGGCCGTGGACCTCCTCCTGGGGATGCTCCTGGACGCGAAGGCGGTGCACGTCCCCGAGGAGGAGGACGCCGCGCTGGCGCTGTGGGAGCCGGAGGACCTGCTGTTCCATGGGCACAGCCGACTGGGGCGACTGCCGAGCCCCTATGGCGCCACGTATCGCTTCGAGCACCGGATGGAGCCCCTGCCCGCGCTGAAGCCCCGGATGACGGAGGCGGTGGTGCCGCTGCCCCGGCCCGACCTCAAGCGGCTCTCGCAGGAGGACGCGCCCTTCACCCAGGTGCTGGAGCGACGCCGCTCGCTTCGCACGTATGGCGAGCCGCCCATCAGCCTCGAACAGCTTGGTGAGCTGCTGTACCGCGCGGCGCGCACGCGCCGGGTCCTCTCCACGGAACATGGCGAGCTGGGTGAGCGCCCCTACCCCGGTGGAGGCGCGCTGTATGAGCTGGAGCTGTACCTCGTCGTGGACCGCTGCGAGGGCCTGGAGTCCGGCCTGTATCAGTACCGCTCCGGGCAGCACGAGCTGTGCAAGCTGACGCCGCGAACGCAGCAGGTGGAGCAGCTGCTGGAAGGCGCCTGGCACACGCTCGCCCGGGAGGGACGGCCGCAGGTCTTGCTCGTCATCACGGCCCGCTTCCCGCGCGTCTTCTGGAAGTACCAGGCCATGGGCTACGCGCTCATCCTCAAGAACGTCGGGGTGCTGTTCCAGACGTTGTATCTGGCGGCGACCGCCATGGACCTGGCGCCGTGCGCGCTGGGCGGCGGCGACTCGGAGCTGTTCGCGCGCGCCAGTGGAATCCCCCCGCTGGCCGAGGGCGCGGTGGGTGAGTTCGCGCTCGGCACCCGAGCGAAGGAGGACGGCACATGAAGGTCCTGTTGCTCTATCCCAACGCGAAGAGGGAGCTCATCGGCTGGGGAGATTTGGGCGCCATCGCGGAGCCGCTCGCCCTGGAGTACCTGGCCGCGGGGGCCCGTCAGGATGGCCATGAGGTGCGGCTGCTCGATTTGCGCCTGCATCCCCATGACTTGACGCTGACGCTGTGGAGCTTCGAGCCCGACGTGGTGGGCGTCACGGGCTACTCCATGCACGTGCCCCGGATGCTGGAGCTGTGTCGGCAGGCCAAGGCGTTGCTGCCCCGGGTGCGCACGGTGGTGGGGGGACACCATGCGACGCTGATGCCCGAGGACTTCTTCGAGCCCCAGATTGACTGTGTCGTGAGTGGCGAGGGAGTCCGCCCGTTCCGGCGCATCCTCCAGGCGCTGGAGGCGGGAGACGGGCTCACGGGAATCCCAGGCGCGTGGGCACGCGCCCCGGACACGTTCCGCTTCGGAGGCGAGGCGCCCAAGCTGGACATCGACGCGCTGCCCTTTCCGGACCGGAGCCTCGTGCCGGCGGACCGGGCGCGCTACTTCATCGACTGGATGAAGCCCATCGCGCTGCTGCGGACCACGGTGGGCTGTCCCTTCCGGTGCAACTTCTGCTCGCTGTGGAAGATCATGGACGGCCGCTACTACAAGCGCGACGTCGAGCGCGTCGTCGAGGAGCTGGCCACCATCCCCGAGCGCTATGTCTTCCTCGTGGACGACGAGCCCTTCGTCAACCCGCGTCGCATGTGGGCGCTGGCCGAGCAGATTGAAGCCGCTCGACTGGAGAAGGAGTACTTCGCGTACTGCCGCATCGACTCCTTCCTGAGGGATTTGGACCTGATGCGGCGGTGGCGGGACATCGGCCTGCGGCGCGTCTTCTTCGGGCTGGAGGCGGTGCTCGACCACGAGCTGAAGGACTACAACAAGCGGCAGGCGCGCGAGCAGATACTCCAGGGGCTCCAGGCGGCGAAAGAGTTGGGCATCCACGTCTTCGCCAGCTTCATCGTCAAGCCGGAGTACACGCCTCGGGAGTTCGACCAGCTCGCGACATTCATCCGAGAGCAGGGCGTCGACTATCCGTCCTTCACCCTGCTCACGCCACTGCCGGGCACGCCCGCGTGCGAGTCGTTCGAGCACATCCTGGAGCGGCAGCCGAATGGCCGGCCCCACTGGGAGCACTTCGACTTGCAGCACGCGGTGACGCGGACGCGGATGCCTCGGGAGGATTTCATGCGGGAGTACCGCAAGCTCCAGGGGGTGTTCTCCGCGTCGTACCGCGCGGCGAAACATCCCCTCTTCCAGGACCGAGAGCCTGTGCTCAGGGTGATGCCATGAGCCTGGCGGACCTCAACCTGCCCCTGCCTCCGCTGGTGACGGATGCTCCTGACTTGGGAGCCCTGCGCGCCCAGCCGCTGCGCTTCCTCACGGAGAGCGCCAGCAGGTACGGGAGCCTCTTCCGCTATACGGCGGGAGGCTGGTCCACCGTGGTGGTGAACCATCCCCTCCACGCGCAGCACGTGCTCCAGAGTCACGCGCGCAACTACGTCAAGCAGGGCACGCCCGACTTGATGATGCTCCTGCCCATGCTGGGCCAGGGCCTGATGACGACCGAGGGTGAGCCCTGGGCCGAGCAGCGCCGCGTGGCCCGTCCCGCCTTCGAGCACAGTCGCATCGAGCCCTGGGTCCAGGTCATGGCGGAGTGCACCGAGGACATGTTGCGTCGCTGGGAGGACCCGGCGCGCACGGGCATCCCCTTCGACGTGGAGCGCGAGCTGGGGCACCTCACGCTGCGCATCGTCACCCGCTGTCTGTTCGGCTGTGATTTGGAGGACGCCACGACGGACTTCGCCGGGGCGGTGCAGCGGCTCAACAGCTTCATGTCCCGCTTCGACGCCGAGGACGCGGTGGGCCTGCGACAGTTCCGCGAGGCGAGCCAGCTCATCGACACGCTCGTCCAGCGAATCCTCTCGCGGCGGCGCGAGACGGGTGGAGGCACGGACCTGCTGGCCCTGCTCCTGGAAGGGCATCCTCCCGCGCTCGACGGACCCGCCGGTGAGCGCGTCCTGCGCGAGCAGATCTTCACCTTCCTGATGGCGGGCCACGAGACGACGGCCAAGGCGCTCACCTGGAGCCTGCACCTGCTCGGCCTGCATCCGGAGGCTCGGCTTCGCGTGCGCGAGGAGGCGCGGGCGCTGCTGGGCACGAAGCCACTGGTGGCGGAGCGGGTGCGGGCGCTCGACTTCGGAGGACGGGTGCTCCAGGAGGCGATGCGCCTGTATCCCCCGGTGTGGTTGATGTCGCGCATCTGCCGGGAGGACGACTGCGTGGGCGGCTATCACCTCCCCGCCGGCACCCTGGTCATCGTCAGCCCGTACCTGCTCCATCGCCACCCCGACTACTGGAGCGAGCCGGAGACCTTCGACCCGGAGCGCTTCCGGGACAGCCGCGCCTCGGCTCGACATCCCTATGCGTACCTGCCCTTCAGCGGAGGCCCGCGCGTCTGCATCGGTCGCAACTTCGCGATGATGGAGGCGCGACTCGTCCTGGCCATGGTCGTCCAGCGCTTCCAGCTTCAGCACGTGGAAGGACACCACGTGGAGCCGGAGGCGCTGGTGACACTGCGTCCCTCGGGCGGGCTGCCGATGCGTGCTCGCCGCTGGGATGCGGAATGAGTGGCTCATATCGTCCGGAGGAACACTCAGGAGGGCTCGGCGAGGAGCTCGCGAGGCTGAAGGCCCAGGTGGAGCTGAGCTGGCCGGAGGAGCGTCGGCTCCTTCGTGCCCTGGGGCTGACGGAGAGCATGTTCGTGGTGGAGCTGGGAGGCGGGCCTGGGTTCGTCGCGGAGAAGCTGCTGGAGCTGGTGCCCTCCGGCGCGTTGCATGTCGTGGAGCTGAACCCTGGGATGTGTGTGCTCGCGGAGGCCCGACTGGGCGCACGCGCGCGGGTGCACCGCTGCTCCGTCCTGGAGACAGGGCTGCCCGACGCGCGCTTCGACCTGGCGCTGGCGCGCTTCGTGTTTCAACACCTGGAGGAGCCCCTGCTCGCGGCGCGCGAGGCCCTCAGGTTGCTTCGTCCTGGAGGGCGACTGGTGGTCAGCGAGCTGGACGCGGGACTGTGGGGCGTGGCGGAGCCGTCCCTGCCGGAGCTGGAGTCCATCCACCGCAAGGCGGAGCGGCTTCAGCTCCAGCGCGGCGGCAATCGCTTCATCGGTCGCCAGCTCGTGCGCCTGCTCACAGCCGCGGGGTTCACGGACGTCCGTCTGGACGTCATCGCGTACCACAGCGACGCGCTGGGCCTGGAGGCGTTCCGACGCCAGTTGGACCCGGAGCGGCTACGACCGGCGATGGATGCCGGGCTCATCTCCCAGGAGGAGCTGGAACAGGTGCGCGCGGGATACCGCCGTTTCTACAGCACCCCATCCGCCTCCATCCTGATGCTGGGCTTCGTGGTCCACGGCCTCCGGGCGCTTCCCGTGGAAACCTTGTAACGACGCCGCTACTGGAGACCTAGGGGGGCTGAGACCCTCTTCAGGAGCAGGAACGTGACGGCCAAGGACATCTCCCAACTCCCCGCCTCGCCGCCCATCTCCCCCGGCTTCTTGTCGTGGGTGGCGGAGCTGGTGCATGAGCACCGGGAGCGTTTGCTCACCCATGCCCGCCGTCGGGGCCTGGATGCGGAGGATGCGCTCGACGCGGTCCAGGAGAGCTTCTTTTCGTTCTTCCGCCTCCCGGAGGCGCGGGAAATCGCGCGGGACTCCGACGACTCGGTGAAGCTGCTGACGGTCATCCTCCGCCACAACCTCATGAACCGCCGACGCAAACACTCCCGCCAGTCCAAGGCGCGACTGCTGCTCGAAGCGGGGGAGGCCGCACAGGACACCGTGACGAGCGAGGAGCTCATCTCCCGCACCGAGCAACTGGCCTGGATGCACGGGTGCATCTCCCGCATGGCCCAGCTTCAGCGTCGCGTGGTCATGCTCAGTCTGTTGGATGAACAGCCCAGCGGCGAGGTGGGAAAGCTGCTCGGTATCTCCGACGGCTATGTCCGAGTCCTCCTCCACCGCGCCCGCGAGCAACTGCGCCACTGCTCCTTCGAATACGACGACGCAAGGTGACTGCCGGGAGTGGGGCGATGCTCGCGGAGAGCACGTGACAGCTTCATCTGGGGCGCTTCGCCTCGGGGTCCGCGACACGGTGGCGGGAGTACCTGTCCCTGTACGAATAGCGATGCCTGGCTCGCTCCACTCCGTTGAAGTTGCCCGTGACGATGTCGACCAGGTTGTTCAACGACTGCGTGCCCGGGTCGTAGTACTGCGAATGATCGCGCAGCGGATTGAAGATCGAGTCGGGGTTGCCTGCCTCCGCGATGAACCGCTGCGCCCCGAACTTGTCCTCGGTCGGGTCCTGCCCCAGCGGGTCGCCAGGGATGTTGCTCCCATTGGCCCAGGTCACCCGGTCCGTGCTCGCGGAGCCTGACCAGACGTGTCCGTTGGACAGCTTCGGGTCGTAATCCTTCACGGTCTTCGCCGTGCCCGCGCCGGGGCTGCCAATGAGCACCAGGTCATCCGCCTGCAGGCCGTGCTTGTCGGCGGCGATAGATGCCGTCGTGCTGCCATAGCTATGGCCAATGACCGTCAGGTGCGGCGGGTTGTCACTCCGGCTGGCTTGGATACCCGCCACGTCCGAGGCCAGGAGCCTGGCTCCGTTATGGGCGGCATTATCGACCGCGACGTTCGACGGCGTAGGTGCGTCGTAGCCCATCCAGGCAATGGACGCGACGTCGTCCTTCTTGTCGGCCGCGGCTCTGCGCAGGCGGAGCGCGTCGGTGGTGAGGTTGTCGATATCGTCGCGCACGTCCGAACTCAGTCCCGGAACGCTCAAGGCCACGTGCCTGGCGGTGTCCAGGTTGCCGGCGACGATGGCCGCGCGCCCCTCGCCCTTGACGAAGGATGAGTCATAGACAAGCAACTGCGACGGCACCTTTTCGCTCGTCAACCGGTTGAGCTGTCCCTCGACCGCCCGGGCGTTCTTGAGCTGGTTCCGCTTCTGCTCGGAGAGGAAGTTCTCGACGGGCTGATTCGTCGCAAGTGTCCGGTCCAAGGGTCTCAAGGACGGAGACTTCAGGAAATCGGCCTTCGCCTTCTCACCCTCGGTGTTGAGCTGGGTGAGTTCATTCCTCAACTGCGTCCGATTCGCGGCGTCGCGCGCCACGGCGGGCAGTCCATCCAGGGAGCCAATCTTCTTCGGGTCGGAGGCGATGGCCTGATTCCTCTGGGCTGGCGAAAGGCCCTTCCACCATCCCGCGCGGGCCTTCGGGTCCGAGGGAGCCTCCGGGACGGGTGTGCCGGGCGCCTTCGAGGTCTCCCCCGTGAGCTTCTCCGCCCCTGTCTTCTTGGGCCCCTCGTACGCCGAGGTGAACTCCATCGGCTTCGTCTTGGGCCTGGCCTTCTCGGTCCTCGCCCCCTGGTCCGCCTGGGCCTTGCGGGCAACCTCCATGCGCTTGCGAGTGGACTCCGCCGTATTGCCGCCAACAGAAGGAACACCAGCCATGACGTCACCTCGTACAAAGTGGGATACCTACAACTACGCAGGCTGCGGAACCCGGTTACAGGGACGCGGGTACAGGTGCGGCGTTCAGGAGTCGTGGCCTCCTCTTCCTGGAGCGACGGCCTGTAACAGTCCGGCGCATGACGACCTAGGCCCGTCGAGACGGGCTCTTCGCCCGTTCACGGAGCGAAGCCATGGGTTCACAGGTCGCGGTCGTCACGGGTGCGTCGAGTGGAATTGGTCTGGGCCTCACCCGGGCCCTGCTGGAGCGAGGGTTCTCGGTGGTGGGGACGGCGAGGCAGACGTCGCGCGAGCCCTCGCTCGTGCCGACGGAGCAACTGGCGCTCGTGGACGGCGATGTCGGGGACAAGGCGACGGCGAGGAAGGTCTTCGAGGTCGCGGAGTCGCGCTTCGGGCAGGTGGACCTGCTCATCAACAACGCGGGCCTCTTCATCGCAAAACCCTTCACGGATTATGACGAGAGCGATTTCGCCCAGCTGGTGTCGACGAACATCGCGGGCTTCTTCCACATGAGCCAGCAGGCCCTCCGGTGGATGGTGCCCCGGAAGGCAGGGCACATCGTGAACATCGGCACGTCCCTGGTGGGGCAGCCCATCTCGGGCGTCTCCGGAGCGCTCGCCATCCTGACCAAGGGCGGACTCGAGACCGCCACCCGCGCGCTCTCCATCGAATACGCGGGCCAGGGCATCCGCGTGAACACCGTGGCCGCGGGCGCCATCGACACGCCCATGCACTCCCAGGACAAACATCCCTTTCTCAGGACCATGTCCCCCATGCACCGGGTCGGCACGGTGGCGGAGATGGTGGACGCGGTGCTCTACCTTCACGGCGCGACCTATGTCTCGGGCGAAGTCCTCCACGTGGACGGAGGCGCACACGCCGGCAAGTGGTGACATGACATTACATGCGAATTACACGAATAACAACTTTTGCGGATTTGAAACCCTGTGACTGATGCAAGATGTCCTCTTCCCCATCCCGAGGAGGACACCTTGCGACGGCTTCAATCCCTCATCAGCATGTTGGTGGCGAGTGCGCTCGTGAGCTGCGGAGCACCGGAGGGCGACGAGCGCGCCCTCCAGCCCGCGCAGCAGCGCGCCAGAATCGACGAGATCATCAACGTCACCCTGAACAAGCCGGCCACGGCCAGCTCCACGCAGGACCCGTTCCGTCCGGAGTATGCGGTGGATGGGGACATCAATACCGATACGTCGCGCTGGTGCCCTGGCATCTACAACCAGACGCGCCTGCTCGACATCGACCTGCAGGGGACGTTCGACCTGGTCCGGATGGAGCTCTACACCGGCTTCCGGGACACCCGCGTCATCCAGAGCTACGAGCTGTTCTACGACGACGGGACGGGCTGGAAGCCCATCCCCGGCGCCAGCCAGACGGCCAACACGAGCATCGCGGTCTCCACCACCTTCACGCAGCCGGTGACGGCGAACAAGGTGCGCTTCTCGTGCAGGGACCCGCTCGCGGACAACTGCCGGGTGAAGGAGCTGTGGGTCTTCGGCACGCCCCACTCGACGCAGGTGAACATCCCGCCCGTGGCCGACGCGGGCGCGGACAGGTCGCTGACGCTGCCCACCACCAGCGTGACGCTGGTCGGCGGAGCCACCGACGCGGACGGCACGGTGACGTCGCTGGCTTGGACGCAGGTGAGCGGCCCTTCGGCCACGCTGAGCGGAACCACCACCGCCTCCTTGAGCGTCGCGGGCCTGTCCGCCGGCGTCTTCGTCTTCCGGCTCACCGCCACGGACGACGACGGAGCCACGGCCTCCGACGAGGTGAGCGTGACGGTGACGGCGCCGCCAGCCGTGCTCACCGACGTGGCGTTCAAGAAACCCGCCACCGCGGGCTCCTTCAACACATCCTTCCCGCCGGCGAACGCGGTGGACGGAGACCTCGCCACCCGGTGGGAGTCCGGTTTCCACTTCCAGACGCACAACTACCTCGACGTGGACCTCCAGGGCGCCTACGAGGTGAGCAGCGCGGAGCTGCACCTGGGCACCTCGGCGACCGCGACCAACGCGATGCCCGCCTTCGAGTTGCAGGCTTGGAATGGCGGCTGCTGGAAGACCATTCCTGGCACCGCGGTGGACGGCAACCCGCTCAGCACCACGCAGAAGACGCTCACCTTCACCATGCCCGTCATCACCACGCAGGTCCGGGTGGTGTGCAAGGACAAGCCCCATTGCCGGCTGCGCGAGCTGAAGCTCATGGGCACACCGGCCGCCACTCCCACCGGCCCCACCACGTGCGCGGCCGGACAGCAGACGCTGGTCCGCAACGTCCGCTACGACTACGCCCTCTTCCTGCCCGAGCAGTACAACAATGACCGCACCACCCGCTGGCCGCTCATCATCGGGATGCACGGCATCGCTGGCAGCACCCTCACCGTCGACCGCACCGCGGTGCTGAGCAATCCGGAGGGCCTGGCCCGGCAATTCTCCTCCGCCAGCTTCCGCGCCGCGATGAAGGCCATCGTCATCTCGCCCAATCAGCGCCTCCCCTTCGACAACGCGGGCACCGGCTGGTTCGCCGCGCCCTCGCTGCTCGCGCTCATCGAGGACGCCAAGAAGGACTACCGCGTGGACTCGGACCGCGTCTACGTCACCGGCCTGAGCGGCGGCGGCAACATCAGCATCGAGCTGGGCATGAACCACACCAGCCAACTGGCGGCCATCGTCCCCATCTCCATCACCTCCACGCCCACCAATAACGCGAACATCTGCAACCTGAAGCCGCTGCCCATCTGGGCCTTCCACGGCGCCCTGGACACGCCATCCCGCGCCACGAGCGTCAAGACGTGGCTCGACACGAAATGCGGCCCGGGTGAGAGCAAGATGCGCGTCACCATCATCCCCAACGCAGGCCACAACGAGGCGACGTGGGACACCGCCTACGCCACCCTGGAGCTCTACGACTGGCTGTTGCAGCAGCGAATCAGCGACCGGTTGTAATCGCCTGTCGGTCCCACCTCCGGGCGTGGTGTGCTAGGCACCAGCACGAGCACCCTGTCGCCCGGGGTGGGGAGCGCGAATGCGAGCAGTCCGCTGGTTGGCGCTGGTGGCATGCATCCTGGGGGTGACGTGGGCCGAGCCTGCCCTGGCCGGCCGCCGCCCCTTCATCTGGACGTTCGACACCGACATCGTGCCCAAGGGCGACGTCGAGCTGGAGCAGTGGCTGTGGGCCCGCAGCCGCGCGCCCGCGTTCCCGGACCGTCCTTCCGTCTACTGGATTTGGTGGGGGCCCGTCATCGGCTTGAGCCAGCACCTGGAGCTCGCCATCCCCTTCCAGGTGCGCGCCAACCGGGACATCACGGAGCTGGACTCCTTCGAGGCCGACTTCCGCTACCGCCTCTTTCCCCGAGGCGATGACCGCGCGTTCCAACCGCTCATCCGCGCCGTCTGGCACCAGTCCATCCGCGAGGCGAGCCCGTCGCGCGTGGACGCCGACCTCGTCGGCTCCTACCAGTGGGACAGCGGGCTGCGCGTGGCGCTGGACCTGGGCGCACAGGTGGGCATCCCCGGGCTGCGCGGCGGCGACGCCCCGGTCCAAATCCTCGGGACGTACTCCGCGGGCGTCTCCTATCCCGTCATCCCGGACGAGCTGCGGCTGTCGTTCGAGTCCTTCGGTGAGTTCGGGCTGAAGGACGTGAAAGGCGACCCGCACCTCTTCGTCGGTCCGAGCGTGGCCTGGACGTTCGGGCGCATGTGGATTACCGCCGGCACCTTCGTCGGGTTGACGGGCATCACCGACGAAACCCCTCGCTTCATGCCGAGGCTCATCTGGGCGGTGGCGCTGTGAAGTCGCTCCTCCTGTCGCTCCTGCTGACCGCGTCCCTCGCGAGCGCCGAGCCGGGCGCGGTGCGAGGAGAGGTGCGCATCCTCGTCATCGGTCCGGACGGCAAGCCGACGCCCAAGGCGGACCGCTCCGGCGTGGTCGTCTACCTCACCGGCTACACCGAGGAGCCCCCCGCCGAGGTGGCGAAGATGAGCCAGCGGGACAAGACCTTCTTCCCCTCGGTGCTGCCCATCGTCGCGGGACAGAAGGTGGAGTTCTCCAACCGGGACGTGGTGCTGCACAACGTCTTCTCGCGCTCGGTGGCGCGCAGGTTCGACGCGGGCAAGAACCGGCCGGGCGAGGCCTACGTCGAGACCTTCAAGAAGACGGGCATCATCGACGTGTACTGCGACATCCACGAGCAGATGGTGGCGACGGTGGTGGTGGTGCCCAACCGCGCCTTCGCGGTGACGGACAAGGACGGGCGCTTCGAGCTGCGAGGCGTGCCTCCCGGACGCCATCCCCTCTTCGCCGTGCATCGGCGGGACGAGAAGAGCAACATCGCCCGCGTGGAGGTCGTCGTTGAGTCGGGAGGCACCGCCACCGCCACGCTCGAGCTGACCGAGACGCGCGCCGACGACACCCACCTGGACAAACACGGCAAGAAGTACGGCCCCCGGCCCGATTACTCCGGCAAGGGCCCCTAGACTCGCGGGGAGCGCCCGGGCGCGGCTATCCTTCGCGCGGTGACGCTGACCCGGAAGCTCGTTCTCGCCTTCATGGCGCTCGCAGGCGCGGCGCTCGTCGCGGCGCTCGTGCTCACCACGCTCGCGGTGGAGGCGGCGGCCAAGCAGAAGATCGCCAGCGACCTGGAGCGCACGCTGGTGGCCTTCCAGCAGCTCGCCCGCGCCAGTCAGGAGCGCATCCGCGACGTGGCCGAGGCGCGGACGATGGACCACTCCTTCAGGGGGATGTCCCTCTCGGTCAACTCCCTCGACGCCGAGGCCGGGCTCGGAGACGAGACGGCGGAGACCGACGGCATCCGCTATGCCCGCGAGGTCATCTCCTCCGCCGACACCGACGCGTTCGGGGGTGAACCTCCCTGGGCCTTCTTCAACGCCAGCGGGCGGCTCGTCTACACCCGCGCGGAGCCGGAACAACTGGGGGACCAGCCACTGGCGCTGCCGCTGCTCGACACCGCGCTGAGGCGCGGTCCCACGTCGGCGCTCTGGTCTCCCGCGCAGCTGCGCTCCCTGCCCTTCACGTTCATCCCCTTGGAGCAGGTGCGCGAGGGGGACCTGCTGCTCGTCCATGCGCAGCCCGCCTATGGGGCCTCGCGCGAACCGGTGGGGGTGGTGCTGTCGGGCCAGTGGGTGAAGGACGTGCTGCTGGAGGACCCGATGGCCCCCAGGGCACCGGGGCCGCAGATGGCGGACACCCGCGCCAGCTTCGCTGTCCGCGCGGAGGACGGAGCCACGGCGTCCCAGCTCCCGCTGGAGACGCGGTTGGACGGTCCGAAGCTGGAGGCCGGGCAGGCGCGTGATGTGTACCTCGGCGACACGCACTACCTGGTGCGCGAGGGGACGCTCCTCGGCGTGGACGGGGCCCGGATGGGACAGGTGTTCGTCCTCCGGGACTTCGACGCTGAAATCAAGCCCATCCTCCGACGCTTCCGACTGTGGTTGGTGCCCACGGCCGTGGGCATCGCGCTGTTCGCGCTGGCGGCCGCCTTCTTCCTCGCGCGCGGGCTGGCCTCGCCGCTGGTGCGGTTGGAGGAGGCAGCGGGGCGCGTGCGGCTGGGAGACCTCACCGTCGAGGTGCCCGTGCGCGGCACCGACGAGGTGGGCCGGGTGGCGCAGGCGTTCAACGAGATGGTCAGCGGCCTGCGACAGAGAGATCAGATCAAAGGCCTCTTCAAGCGCTACCTCGCGCCGCAGGTGGTGGACGAGCTGCTCAAGAATCCGGAGAAGGCCGCGCCGGGAGGCGAGCGGAAGCTGCTCACGGTGCTGTTCAGCGACCTGGTGGGCTTCACCTCGATGAGCGAGCAGCTCAGCCCGGAGGAGCTGGTCGCGCTGCTCAACACCTACTTCGAGCAGGCGACGGGCGTGCTGACCCAGCACGGGGCCACGCTCGACAAGTTCATCGGCGACGCCATCATGTGCTTCTGGAACGCGCCGCTCCCGCTGGAGGACCATGCGGCGCGAGCGTGCCTCACCGCGTTGGACCTGCTCGCGGTGGTGGACCGGCTGTCTCCGGTGTTCGAGGCGCGAGGGCTGCCCAGGCTCGACTGCCGCATCGGCATCAACACCGGCCACGCCGTGGCGGGCAACCTGGGCTCCAGCGCGGCCCAGGACTACACCGTCATCGGCGACACGGTGAACCTCGCCTCGCGCCTGGAGGGTGCCGCCAAGGTCTACGGCACCCGCACGCTCGTCGCCGAGGACACGCTGCTCGCCGCCCGCGGTGTGGTGCTGGCCCGCGAGTTGGATTTGCTGCGCGTCAAAGGCAAGCAGCAGCCCGTCCGCGTGTTCGAACTCGTGGGCGTAGCGGGCACCTCTCCCGCGCCGCACCTCGTCCGCTTCGCGGAGGGCCTCGCGCTCTACCGGGCCCGGCGCTTCACCGAGGCCCGCGCGGTGTTCCTCGCCTCGCCCGAGGACCCTCCCTCCCAGCGCTTCGCCGCGCGGTGCGACACCCTGCTCGTGACGCCGCCGCCCGAGGACTGGGACGGCGTCTTCACGCTCGACAGCAAGTAGCGCGCACCGGCGGCGCCCACTACGGCGCGTGGCAGGCGCGATAGGAGTCCGTCACCAGCGGGGAGTAGTTGCCCAGCGCGTCGCGCACCCGGAGGGTCGGCTGCTCGTCGAAGGTCGCGGGCTGCTCTTCGGAAGGAGGCGTGCAGCCATAGGGATACCAGCCCCCCGTGCCCGGCCCCGTCACCGAGTACTGCCGCCCCGTCTCGTACTCGATGATGTTCCGCCCGAAATAGAAGGTGTAGGGCGCCACGCCCCCTGTCACGTACCCCTCGCACGACGTGAAGACATTCGGCGGGTCACAGACGATGAAGGCCTGCAACGACATGGCATGCACCTGTCCATCCGGGGTGCTGGGGAGGTGGGGTGCCATCTCCGGTGGGGCCGGACTTTCGACGGGCGCGTCACCGCACGAGGCCAGCAACAACCCAAGGGCCACCACCAGGGAACGGCGGCACCCACTGACGAGGTTTCGCATCGAGATGGACTCCAGTCAGGCGCGGCGCGAAAGCGCGCTCGAACGCCCGCGGTCATCATGAAGCCCTCTTCTCACGCCACCAAACAACCGTTGCAATCACGCTGCTGAGTTCAGCGTCGACCAGAATCCCCTTGAGTTCCGGCGCCCCGTGACTCGGGCACTGGCAGGCGCGCCACACCGACACCTCCCTGGGGTCTGCCTCCCCTCCGACCTCGCGGTCTTGGATTCGACCGGGGCGGGTCGACGGAAGCGGACGGGCGCGTCGGTCATGGTGGGCCAGGCGAGGGCCTGACATACCGGCCCTCGCCAGCGCTCAAGCCGAGGCCGCTTCCGTCGACCGCGCCAGCTCCGCCAGGGTGGCCGAGACGCCCTTGAAGCGCAGCTCTCGTCGGAAGTGGACGCAGTCCTTCACGAACCCGGGATGTTCAGCCAGACCCCACCCCTGGAACAGCTCCAGGCCCAGGGGCGCCTTCAAGTCCGTGGCGTGCGCGCGCCTCACCTCGGCCCCCGTCAGGTGCGGCTCCAGGGGAAGGAAGACATGGCCGCGCTCGTCGACTCCCCGCAGGTACTCGCAGAACGCGGCGAGCAGGAACGCGATGCGCCGGGTGTCGCGGCCCTGGCGCAGCGCCTCGCGCGCCGTGGGCTGGACGAAGAGGGGGAGCTTGGAGGCACTGTCGCTGGCGATGCGCAGGAGTTGGTCGTTGATGGCGGGGTTGCTGAATCGCTCCAGCACCGTGTCGCCGTAGTCCCGCACGGAGAACCCTCGCGGCGGATGCAGCAACGGCTCCGCGTCCTCGCGCAGGAACGCTTGCAGCAAGGACACCAGCGCGGGGTCCTCCATGGCCTGGGCGACGAAGCGGTAGCCCATCAGGAGGCCGGGGAAGGCGAGCAGGCTGTGTGAGGCATTCAGCAGCCGCAGCTTGACCTGCTCATAGGGCCCGACGTCGTCGGTGAACTGGACCCCCACCCGCTCCAGTGGCGGCCGCCCGGCGCAGAACCTGTCCTCGATGACCCATTGGATGAACGACTCGGAGTACACCGGCAGCGCGTCATCCAGTCCGCTGGCCTCGTTGAGCCGGGCCGCCTCGTGCTCCGCCACGCCGGGGGTGATGCGGTCCACCATGGCGCTGGGAAACGTGACGTGCTCCTCCATCCAGTTCGCGAGCGACGGCACCCGGGCCCGGGCGAATGACAGGAAGGCGTCCCGGGCCACCTCGCCATTCTGACGGAGGTTGTCACAGCTCAGCACGGTGAAGGGCCCCAGGCCCCGCTCGCGCCGTCGACGCAGCGCCTCGGTGACGAGCCCGAAGGCGGTGGTCGGCACCTGGCTGTCCAAGTCCCTCGCGACGGCGGGCGTCTCCAGCAGGAACTGCCCTGCCTCGTCCAGGTTGTAGCCCCCTTCCGTGAGCGTGAGGGTGACGAGGCGAAGGTCCGGAGCCGCCAGCAGCTCCAGCACGCGCTCGGGGTCCTCGGGGGCATGGAGGTAGCCCACCAGCGAGCCCACCACGCGCACCGTGGGACGTCCCCGCGCGGGAAACTCTGTCAGGCTGTAGAGGCCCTGTTGCGTGTGGAGCGCGTCCGCCTTGTGTCGCTCCCGGGCTCCATCCAGGACGCCAATGCCGACGATGCCCCAGCGCTCCTGCCCGGGGAGGGCGAGGCAGCGGTCCAGGTAGAGCGCCTGGTGCGCGCGATGGAACTGGCCCACCCCCAGGTGGGCGATGCCCGGCGTCACCCGGGTGCGGTCATAGGTGGGGCGCTCCACGCCGGCCGGAAGGGACACCAGGGTGCTGTTGCTCAGACGAATCACGAGCCGACCTCCAGGGCGAACCGTCGCGCTTCCACGTCGGTCCAGGGCCGCGCGACCCATGCGTCGCTCGGAGCGCTTCCGCCCACGAAATGGACCGTGACCTCTTGGAGGAGATGCGTGTCCACGTTCCACCAATGAGGCAACGCCCGACCCTCGGCCCAGGGCTCGCGACCTCGGCCGCCGCGAAGCAGGCGTCGACGCGAATCCCCGAACCCGCCCCTTCAAGCGCGATGGCCCGAAACCCCACCCCGTGTCCTCTGGCTCCGTGGTCGACGAGCGCCCTCGGCCATGGTTAGTGGGGCCGCATGATTGTTCGTCCGCGAATGCACTGGCTTCGCATGCTGTTCGTCTGGCGCGGTTCCGTCGTCCCCCGCATCCTGCCTCGGCTGGGCTTCTTCCTGGCGCTCGCCTGCCTGGCGGTGGCCACCGGCCCCCATCCCTTCAACCTGCGGGAAGGCCCCCTCGGCCTGCTCGGCGTCGCGCTGGCCATCTTCCTCGGCTTCCGGAACAGCACCGCGTATGACCGCTTCTGGGAAGCCCGCAAGCTCTGGGGCTCGCTGATGATTGTCTCGCGCTCCTTCATGAGACAGGCACTCACCCATCCCTCCCCCGCGCTCTCCCTGGAGGAGCGTCGCGAGGTGACGGACCTGCTCCGCGCCCTGGCCGTCTCGCTGAACCACCAACTCCGCGGCACCTCGGTGCCACTCGATGCCCTGGACTCCGGCGTGCGCGAGCGCGTGGTGGCCGCGGAGCACCGCCCCGCGCGGGTGGTCCTCGGCCTGGCCGAGTGGGTCGCCCGCCTGCGCCACCAGGGCCGCCTGGGCGAGGTGCTCGTGACCTCGTTCGACGACAACCTGGACCGGCTCTCGGAGGTGCTCGGCGGATGTGAGCGCATCGCCGGCACGCCCATTCCCTATGTCTACAGCGTGATGCTGCATCGCACGGTGTACCTCTACATCCTGCTGCTGCCCTTCGCGCTGACCGGCAGCCTGGGCTGGTCCACGCCACTCGTCTCCGTCTTCGTCGCCTACACCTTCATCGCGCTCGACACGGTGACGGCGGAGCTGGAAGACCCCTTCGGCACCGAACCCAATGACTTGCCGCTGGACGCCATGACCCGCGCCATCGAGCGCTCGGTGATGGACCTCGCGGGAGAGCCGCTCCCTCCGCCCCTGCTCCCGGACAAGGATTTCGTGCTGACCTGAGCCCTGGCGCGTTTTTCACTGCGAGCCCCCGTAAGACCATATTACGCTCATCATACGTCACCCGGGAGCTACCCCATGCAGCTGAAGAGCGCGGTCCCCTTGAGCACCGAGGCCAGCAGCGAGCGCGGGACGAGCCCCGGGGGAGCGAGCGGCATCCGAGAGGCCCTGCTCAACGCCCCCATCCTCCCGACGCTGCTGAAGCTGGCGGTGCCCACCACGGTGGTGCTGGTGGCGCAGGCGTTCGTCGGGGTGGTGGAGACCTGGTACGTGAGCTTCCTCGGCACCGACGCGCTGGCCGGGGTGTCGCTGGTGTTCCCCATCTTCATGTTGATGACGATGATGTCCAACGGTGGCATCGGCAGCGGAGTGGCCTCCGCGGTCGCCCGCGCGACGGGGGCGAATCGCAAGGAGGACGCGGACGCGCTGGTGTGGCACGCGGTGGTGATGGGGCTGGGGCTGGGGCTGGCCTCCACCGTGCTCGCGTGGCTCTTCGGACCGGCGCTCTACCGGGCGCTGGGGGGCGCGGAGGGGGCGCTGGAGGCGGCGGTCCGGTACTCGAACTATCTCTTCGCGGGCGCCATCCCCTTCTGGGTCGTCAACCTGCTCGCGGCGGCGCTGCGCGGCGCGGGCAACGTCAAGCTGCCAGCGACGGTGACACTGGCCGGCGCGGGCATCCTGGTGGTCATCTCCCCCGTGCTCATCTTCGGAGCCGGGCCGCTGCCCGCGCTGGGCATCGCGGGCGCGGGGCTGGCCATGGTCCTGTTCTATCTGGGGGCCTCGCTCTGGCTCTTGCGGCACCTGGCTTCGGGCCGCACCTCGCTGCGCCTGGCGCCGGTGCGACTGGAGGCGCGGCTGATTCGAGACATCCTGCGCGTGGGCCTGCCGACGGCGCTGAGCGCGGTGCAGCCCAACCTGACGGTCATCATCGTCACGGGCGCGGTGGGATTGTTCGGCGTGGAGGCGCTGGCGGGCTACGGAATCGCCGCCCGGCTCGACTACCTGCTCGTGCCGCTGCTCTTCGGCCTGGGCACGGCGGTACTGACGATGGTCGGCACCAACGCGGGCGCGGGCAATTGGGAGCGCGCCCGGCGCACGGCCTGGGTGGGCGCGTGGCTGGGCTTCGGGGTGGCGGGGTCCATCGGGCTGCTCGCCGCCGTGGCGCCGAATGCGTGGCTGCACTTCTTCAGCAAGGACGCGGCGGTGCTGGCGCCGGGCGTGACGTACCTGCGCATCGTCGCGCCGTTCTACGGCCTGCTGGGGTTGGGCTTCGTGCTGGGGTTCGCGGCCCAGGGCGTGGCGCGCGTCTTCTGGCCCGTGCTCGCGGGCACCGCGCGCATGGTCATCGCGGCGGGCGTGGGCTGGGTCGCCGTCGTGTACTTCGGCGCGGGGCTGCCCATGCTGTTCGCGCTCGTCTCCGCGGCGCTCGTGGCGTTCGCCGGCGTGACGGTGGCGGCCACCCTCGCGGGAGCCATCTTCCGCGAAGGGCCGAAGTAGTCCCCATCCAAAAGCAACGCCGCGAAGCCCGCGGGGCCGGGCTTTACACCCATGCCCGGCCCCAGGCCCCGCGCGGTGCGGCCTATGCGCCCACGACCTGCTTCGCCAGCAGGCGCACGAGCGGCACGTCGGAGGTGACGAACGGACGCGCGAGTTCGCGGCCCAGGTCCTGGTGTGCCCGCAGCGCCAGCAGCGCCCAGGCCAGGAGCGCGTACCCGTCATAGCCCGTCCAGTACTTGGAGGAGCGCGCCTCCCACTGCGTCAGCACGCCCGTCACCAGCTCGCGCAGGTTCGCCAGCGCCTCCTCGCGCCGAGCGCCTTCGGTGAGCCCGGCCATCGCGACCTCCAGCATCAACTGACCCGACGCCGCCACCGTCAGGCCGCCCACGTCGCGGAAGAGCCCGGCGATGGTATTCGGGTGCTTCTGCTTGTTCACGTCGATGAAGAACCCCTTCGAGAAGCGGTTGCTCTCGAGCAACGCGAGGGCCTTCTCGCGCGACGCGGGGTCGGCGGTTCCAGCGAGCCGACCGAGCGCGAAGCACGTCGCGGGCGAGCTGGAGAGCTTCCACGGCTTCTCCTCGAAGCGCGCCAGCAGGGGCGCCAGCGCCCGGGTCTCCCCCACCGCGCCCAGCGCGTAACAGACGGCCTCCGAGAAGGAGATGGGCGCCTCCTTGCCCACGGCGTCCACCGTGCGCTCCAGATAGCGCAGGAGCGTGTCACCGACAGCCGGGTCCCCCAGCTCGCCGAGCGCGAAGACGAGCGCGCCGAGCATCCGGTTGCGCTCCGAATCCCCGTCCTTCAGCGGATACATGCGCAGCACCGCCAGCAGGTGCTTCGTGTTCGCCTTGTCTCCCAGGGCCTGGATGAGCTGGATGAACAGGTGGCGCTTGAGGTGGAAGCGGTCCTCGGCGAACGCCGCGTCACGGACGAGTTCGACGGCGCGAGGCTCGGCCCACGCCGCGAGCACCTCCAGCGCGATGAGGTCCTCGCCACCCTCCCCGTACCGGGCGATGGAGATGAGCAGCGGCGTGGCGCGACGGTCTCCTTCCGCGATGAGCTCCGCGATGACCCCCTCGTCGCGGTAGTTCTCCTCGTCCTTCCACGCAGACATCAGGGCGACGGTGGCCTGCATGGACGGGTCCGCCGCATAGGCCTCCTGGATGGCGGCGCCGAGCGCGGGGTCCTTCACGGCCTCCCAGGCGAGCGCGTCGAGCGAACCCTCTCGCGCGGCGCTCGCGACCTTCACCGCCGCCGCCGCGGCCTCCTTCTCCTTCGCCCGCGCACGCCCCTCCTCGTCCCACAGCGCCAGTCCCATCACCCGCTGTCGCAGGGCCTGGACGTCGGAGATGGCGCCCAGTTGCTTGCGGCCCGCGCGAAGCTCCTCCATCAGCGCGACCAGGTCCTTCACCAGGGGGGCATCGCTCAGCCGGCACAGCTCCAGAGCCTGAGTGAGCCGCGCCTCGTCGCCAGCGAAGAAGCTCGCCATGCAGAAGTAGAAGGCCGCGGGCGGATACGTCTTGAACCGCTCCGCGCTCGTGGCGAGTCGCTCCTCGGTGAGCGGCGGGTTCATCTCGACGTCGAAGGCTCCGCGCAGCTCCGCGTCGGACGCGCCCACTTCCGTCAGCAACGTCACCAGCCAGCCAGCCCTGAGGTCGTTTTTGTAGGCCGGCTCCTCCTTGGCCACGTAGGGCTTCACTCCCGCCAGGGTCTCCTCGAAGCCCAGCTCTCCGACACACGTGTCCAGCTTCTGACGGGCCTGCTTGAACGTCTCCGCGTCGACCTCACCCAGCGCATGAGCCCGCACGAGCGCGGCGCGGAAGACGAGAGCGTCGAGGTCCTCGGCCTGCGGCTCCTCGATTCCATCCGTCTCATGGTTGTAGAGATAGATTTGCGCGCGAGCGTTTCCACGCTGGGGCTCGCGGGCATACAGCCAGAGGTCACCCGAGGACGTGGCGCCAATCTCGACGAAGCCGCCCGTGAGTTCCTTCCAGAGCGGCCGGTAGCTCTGGGCCGCGACGATGCGCTGCTCCATCAGGTTGCCGGGCGTCGTCCGCGGAGCATCCGAGCCGAGCGTGAGCTCCTCGAGCGGCGGGGGCTCACACTCCGCCAGCGGCTGCAGCAACTGGGTCAAATCCTTGGGCAGGGGTTGCCCCCAGGACGCGAACGCGTCGCTGATGGGCCCCCCTCGCGACCACGGCTTCTTTCCGGCCGAATGCTTTTCAACGAACGACGGCCACTGCGTTCCCAGGAACTTGCCGACCTGGCTCCAGGAGGCCGCCACGGGGGACTCACTCGACGTGGACTTCTTCTTGCTCGCCATGCGCGGCACGCTACCAGCTTGCCCGATACCCCTGGCAGGCTGTTTCAGGCGGGGCGCGCCTCCCATTTTCCAGGGCTCCTGTCCTCTCGCGGCTCACGGGATGACACGCCCGGAACACGGCTGTGACGTGTCTCACGCAGGTGACAACCGGCCTGGCCCGGCGGAGGCCCTCTGGTAGCTTGCGTCGCGGCATGGCCTCCCATCGCGACTCGACCTCCCTGGCTCCATCGACGCTCTGGCTCCTCCTCGCCTGGCTCCCATGGCTCACGGGTGCGGCGCCCGCGCCAGCCGACCCGGCGCAGGCCCTGGTGGGCACGTGGGGAAGTGAGCGCGTCCTGGGTCCGGAGGTCCGGGGCGAGCTGACGCTGACGCGCGATGCGCACGCCTGGCGCGCACGCATCGCGGGCTTCGACGTGCCCGCGCGCCTGGAGGGAAACGCGGTCTCCTTCATCCTCCCCGGCGGCCAGGGCGAGCTGCGAGGGACGCTCTCGGACGACGGCCAGCGCATCAGCGGCCACTGGATTCAGCCGCGCGTGCGCACCAGCGGCATGAAGTTCGCCACCCCGGTGGAGCTGCGTGCCCTCCGGGCCAACATCTGGCGGGGCGACGTCGCCCCGCTCGAGGACCGCTTCTCCCTGTATCTGGTCATCCAGCAGCAGGCCGACGGCACGCTGAGCGCCTTCATCCGCAATCCGGAGCGAAACTTCGGCAACAGGCTGCTGTTTCGCGTCAGCGTCCAGGACGGCCTCGTCCAACTCGTCGCGACCCGGGGCACCACGCGCCTCGAAGGGCGCTTCGACGCCCAGGCCCGGCGGCTGTCCTTGTTCTACCCACCGCTGGACGCCACGTTCGACTTCACGCCCCGGGAGCGGGACCAGGCCGTGGGCCTCCATCCGCGCATCCCCGCGACGGGCGCGTACGTGTATGAAAAACCCATCGCGGAGGAGGATGGCTGGACGACGGCTTCTCTCGACGACGTCGGCATGGACGTCCAGCCCCTGCGCGAGCTCGTGCAGCGCATCCTGGACCAGCAGCCCGGCCCCGACGCGGCGCCCGCCATCCAGGGGCTGCTCGTGGCGCGCCATGGGAAGCTGGTGCTCGAGGAGTACTTCCAGGGCTTCGACAAGGAGCGGCCCCATGACCTGCGCTCCGCGTCCAAGACACATGCGCCCCTCTTGATTGGCATCGCCCTGGACCAGGGTGCGCCCTTCACTGTCGACACGCCGGTGGTCTCCCTGTTTCCCGAGTACCGGGGGAAGCTCGCCCACCTGGATGCGCGCAAGCGCAAGCTCACCGTCGAGCATTTGATGACCATGTCGACGGGCCTCGCGTGTGACGACGACGACGAGGCCTCTCCGGGCAACGAGGAGCGCCTCGATGACACGGTGCCCGACTGGTACAAGTACACGCTGGACCTGCCGATGACGCGGGCGCCGGGCGAGAAGGGCGTGTACTGCTCGGCGAACATCAACCTGCTGGGCGGCGTGCTGCGCAAGGCCACGCGGACGTGGATACCGGAGTTCTTCACCCGGAACGTCGCCGAGCCGCTCCAACTGCGCGGCTACCACCTGGACCTGATGCCTTCAGGGGAGCAGTACCTGGGGGGCGGCATCTTCATGCGGCCCCGCGACGCGCTGAAGCTCGGACAGCTCTACCTGTCGGGCGGCGTGTGGAACGGACGGCGCGTCGTGAGCCAGCGCTGGGTGGAGCGCTCCACTGCGCTCCACGCGACGATGGAGCCCGGCAGGACGTACGGCTATGCGTGGTGGCGCCACGAGCTGCGCGTGGGCGACCGGGTGTATTCGCAGTACGAAGCCAGCGGCAACGGCGGACAGCTGGTGATGGTCGTCCCCGAGCTGGACCTCGTGGTGATGTTCACCGCGGGCAACTACAACCACGTGGCCCTCTGGAGGAAGTTCCGCGAGGAGCTGCTCCCCCAGTTCATCCTCCGCGCGGCGCGGCCCACGTCGCCGAGCCGTAGTCCAGACGGAACGCGTCCGTGAGCCACTCCGCGAGCTGGGCCCGGTGGGCCGCGAGGTCCAGCTGAAGCGACTTCTCGCGCACCCGCTCGCGCACGCGCGTCATCACCTCCCCGCAGTCCCGCTCCTCCACCAGACGCCCGCCCTCGAACAGCAGCTCCTGGATGCGCTTGCGACTCCAGGCGGGGTGCAGTCCGTCCTGGACGGGCACCCCTCGGGTGAAGCCGTCCACCACCAGCAGACCCCCGGTGAAGGCCACGGGCGCGCGCAAGCGCGTGTAGATGACCCGCTCGTGCGTCTCGCTGACGTAGGCGGGAAGCTGGCCGAACAGCGGCGTGCCCCGGCCCTCCTGGACGGCCTGCTCCTCCTGCGCCGACAGGCCGATGCGCAGCTCCTCCAGTTGGAGCCGCTTTTCCGCGACGCGGTACAGACAGAGGAAGCCTCGCTGGCAGGCCGTCGACATGGCCGCGGGAGTCAGCCCCTGGGTCGATGGCTCGAACAGGCTGGAGCCACGGACCCCCGCGAGCTCGAAGGCGTGCTTGCGGTATTCGACGGTGTCGCGGAGCTGCGCGGTCATGGTGGCGTGCCTTCGCTGAAGAGATTCCCCCACAGCGTACCCCAGACCACCCCCTCACGAGGGGACCGAGTCCCTGTTGTCAGCGAGGTCGGTTGGGTGATTCGTTGCCTCCCCTGTCGCCCGCGCGATGGGGGGAATCATGAACCGTGGCATCCGAGGAAGCTCCGGCGCTTCGAGCTGGGGTCCGTGCGAGCAGCCGAGGGCTTCGCTCGACAGGGCACGGTGCTCGGGGGTCGCAACCACTCCCTAGCCCTGCGCTCGGATGGGACGGTGTGGGCCTGGGGCGACAACACCCAGGGGCAGCTCGGAGTCAGCGCGCCGGCCTTCTCACGGACACCGCCCCAGGTGCCGGGCCTCTTCGGCATCACCGCCATCGACGGTGGCGACGGGCACACACTCGCCTTGAAGACAGGAGGCACGGTGTGGAGCTTCGGCGCCAACGACACGGGACAGCTCGGCGATGGAAGCCTGGGGGTCCGGCGGACGTCACCCGTGCAGGTACAGGGGCTCTTCGGGATGGTGTCCATCTCCGCGGGCGCCCAGCACTCCCTCGCCGTGAAGTCGGACGGCGTCGTCTGGGGGTGGGGAGACAACTCCCAGGGCGCGCTCGGCAATGGCATGTCCTCGATTCGGCTCCGGCCCGTTCGCGTCTTCTAGGGTTTGGGGCTCCCCGCGATTCATTCCGGGCGAATGCTGAACCAGCGACAGCGGAACATTGCGTTCGTCCCGGGAACAACGGGTGGCATGTGAGGAATTGAGCCGGCGACGACACTGTGTCCCGGTAACATTTGCATTGGAGTGGGCGCACGGCGCACCGCGCGAGCAGGCGGGCGCCGGGTTCCCTCTCGACATCCCGTCGAGCCTCGCCAGGATGAGGAGACCGCCTCCGATGAGGTGGCCACACATCTGCTTGAGAAAGGATTCGACATGACCTCCCGCTCCATTCCCTTGTTCCTGCTGGGTGCCGCGCTGCTCGGTGGCTGTGGTGGTCCGGAGACGCCGTCCTCCATCGCGGAGGAGGAAGGCGCCCTGGTGCCAGCGGTCCGCACGGAGACAGGTGGCACCGCGGCCGGCGACGTCACGGCCAGCGCGGTCTGCGACGATGTGGCGACGTGGGACCCGGCCTGGGCGGGCTTCGAGGACCAGGTCCTCGCGCTCGTCAACCAGCGCCGGGCCGCGGGCGCGGTCTGTGGCGGGGTGACGCAAGCGCCCGCGCCCGCGCTGACGCACCACGCGAGCCTGCGGTGTGCGGCGCGCAGGCACTCCAAGGACATGGGCACCAACAACTTCATGAGCCACACCGGCTCCAATGGCTCCACGCCGTGGCAGCGCATCACCGCGACGGGCTACACCTACCGGCGCGCCGCGGAGAATGTCGCGGCCGGGTATTCCACGCCGGCGGCGGTGGTCAACGGGTGGATGGCCAGCAGCGGGCACTGCACGAACATCATGAACCCGCTGCTCGTGCACATTGGCATCGGCTACTTCAATGCCCCGAGCAGCACCTACCGGCACTACTGGACCCAGGACTTCGGCACGCCGTGACGCCGAGGGAGCTTCGCCGTGGGCATGGACGCGCCCACGGCGTCTGTCTTGCGCCTCCGGTGCGGGCCACGCGAGTAGCGTCACGCGCTACACCCCGGGCGGTTTCGTGGCGCAAAAGGCCACGAGCCCCTGTCCAAAATCAGACACAGCCCCCTCAAGACCTCCGCGCCAGCCCTGCTAAAACAGACATATCGCATCAACCGGCATGGGACCTGCTTGGACAGACATCCACGGACGACAACCCCTGTCGACCGTGTCTCCTGCTTCATAAGGAGTTTCCCCATGTCATATCGTTCCGTACGAGGTCTCCTGGACCTCGTCTCGCTCCCCCTGCGTTCCCTTCCGCTGTCCGTGCTCGCGCTCGGGGGCCTGTTGCTGGCTCCGTCGGCGCGAGCCGCCGCCGAACCTGGTGAAGGAGAGGAAGGCCCGGTCGCGACCATCACCAGCCTGAAGCTGGAGGAAGGAGCCCTGCGGGTGGGCATCCTCTGGTCGGACAAGCAGGCCCTTCCCGATGGCGCGAAGCTCGTCTCCTATGACGGCAAGGACAGCGCCAATGACAGCGTGGAGGTGAGCCCGCAGCCCGGCAAGGAATCGGAGGTCAAGCTGGAGAAGGCACTCCTGCGGCCCTGGGAGACCGGCTGGAACCAGCGGCTGGTCCTGGTGGACACCAAGGACCCGAAGGCCGAGCCCCTCGCCACCCTTCCCATCACCGTCAACCTGGACTGCACGGATGGGGACGACAAGTGCACGCTGACGGTGGCGCCCGGCGCGGCGTCCAACTCGGACGTGGTGCATTTGAGCGCGGAGCTGGATGAGGTCATCACCAAGCTCGAGGAGAGCAACCCCGACAAGGAGATTGACCTCATCGAGGCGGTGAAGGCCAACAACCCCCGGCTGCTCGGCGAGGCGCTCGCCTACACCCACGCGATGTCGAAGTACATGCTCAGCGGCCCCTGCACCTGCGTGTGGCAGGCCGTCTACACCCACAGCCCGGCCTTCCTGGGCTATGGCATCAACTTCACGAACGCCTCGGGCACCCTCGCGGGCTGGAACGGGCCGGGCGCCAAGCACTCCCTGGTCGCCATTGGAGGCAACGCGTCAGGCATCGCCACCAGCGTGACAGGCATCAGCCAGGTCAGGCTCAAGCTCAACTGCACGAAGTGGGTCTTCTATTACTACAAGGACATCATCCTCAACTGGCCCTGGGGCAAGGTGATTGTCATTCCCTTCCCCTTCCCTCGCCTCGTCCCCTGCATTTCCAGTTGCACGGCCCGCTTCGACCACCAGGGACGCGTCAGTGGCTCCACGTTCGTCACCTACACGAGCCCCGGCAGCTCCGCCACCGCGAAGGAGCAGGCCGTCTACCGCGTGGATGGCACCCCGTTGCTGACCCCGTCCGCCAGCCAGGGCGGCTCGTTCAATCAAATCAACGGCGCCACGGTCTTCTCCAACATCGGCAGCACGGGCCGGGTCGACTCGTATGGCTACGTGCAGGCGGCGGCGACCTTCCCCTACTTCGCGTCGGCATCCGTGGCCAACGGCCACTCCATCGCCATCCACGGGTACGCCCGGTGCCCGTACGGCCCCAATGGGCATGCCGCGGTCTGGACCTACGGCACGTCGCAGGGCATCCCGCAGACCAACAGCCTGCGCTCGTCCATCCAGAACTTCTTCCTGCAGTGGGGCATCCTGACCTTGCCGTAGGCAGGAGCCGAGGCTGATGGCGCCCCGGAGGCCGGCCCCTGTCGCGGGTGCCCGGCGTCCGGGGTTCGTCGTTTCAGCCTCGCGGCGTCAGCGCCCCGACGCCTGTGCATCCACGGCGGCCAGTTCCTCCTTGCCGAGCTTCACCTCCGCGCCCGCGAGGTTCTCCTCCAGGTGCTTCACGGACGAGGTGCCCGGAATGGGCAGCATCACCGGCGAGCGGGCCAGCAGCCAGGCGAGGGCAATCTGCGCGGGCGTGGCCTGGTGCTTGCGTGCCACCGCGTCGAGCGCGCCGCCGGGCTTCGCCAGTCCGCCCGTGGCCAGGGGGAACCAGGGAATGAAGCCCAGCTTCTCCCGCTCGCAGTAGTCGAGCACCTTTTCGTGGACGCGGTCCGTGAGGTTGTAGCGGTTCTGCACCGACACCACGTCCACCACCTTGCGCGCCCGCTGGATGTCCTCCACGGAGACCTCCGACAGGCCGATGTGGCGAATCTTCCCTTCCTTCTGGAGGTCCTTCAGCTCGCCGAGCGACTCCTCCACGGGGACCTTCGGGTCGATGCGGTGAAGTTGGTACAGGTCGATGCGCTCCAGCTTCAGCCGGCGCAAGGACAGCTCGAGTTCCTGGCGCAGGTATTTCGGCGCGGCCACGGGATGCCACTCATGGGGGCCCGTGCGCACGAGCCCCGCCTTGGTCGCCACGACGACGCCCTTGGCGTAGGGGTGCAGGGCCTCGGCGATGAGTTCCTCGCTGACGTAGGGGCCGTAGGAGTCGGCGGTGTCGATGAAGTCCACGCCCAGCTCGACGGCGCGGCGCAGGACGCGCACGGCCTCCGCCCTGTCTTTCGGAGGTCCCCAGATGCCGGGGCCGGTGAGCTGCATGGCGCCGTAGCCCAGACGGTGGATGGGCAGGTCTCCGCCCAACTTGAAGGTTCCGCTTTTCTCGACGGGTCGTGACGAGGCTCCGCTCATGGGACGCTTCCTCCTGGCCTGAAAGTAGGGTGTCTGGATGACGAGCCACCAGCTCGTCCGCACGGCCCGTCAGCGGGCGTGGAGGCGGGAGCGGCCAGTCGCCAGCCACCTCATCCCAGCATCGTCGGGTCGACGACGTCGAGGTCCTGGAGCACAAGGCCATGCGTGGGGAGTATCCAGAACACACCGCGACCTTCCGGAGACCATCCCAGCGCCCTGCCGAGCAGGATGGCGGCGCGAGCGTCCTGAGGCACGGCGGCCGCGCAATCGACCATGCCGCCGTGCTTGTTCACCAGCTTCACCGACAGCACCGGGCCCACCGGCCGCTCGTCGTCGGTCTGGTGCCACGCGCGCAGCGACACCACGCGCCTCCCACCGATGTGGGACCAGTCGCCCGCCCAGGCGAAGGTGACGTCATCGACCACGATTCGGCGGTGCTTCTTCTTCATGCACGGGGACTCTCGGATTCACCCAAGGGCCCTGTCAACGCGGGCCCCTGGGTGGCGCCGCTATCCAAGGACTCCGGGAACGCAACGGGCGCCGGTGTCGAACTCCCGCCCAGGTCCTGGTGGCGATAGCAGCAGGGTTAGTGGTGATGGGTGGCCCCGGCAGGTGGCCGCACCGCACGTGCCGTCAGGGCCCCGCCGGTGATGTCCACCGCGACAACTTCCGACTCCTCCAGCTCGCGTTCCAAACGCTCGACGACACGCTCGCTCACCACCACGACGGACGCACCGCTCCGCGCGAAATCGACGGTGGGCACTTCACTCAGGCGAAGTTGGCCAAAAGGGGGCAGCACAAAGCCCGTGCGCCCGCAGGTACTGCAGGGCTCATGGGCAGCGGCTCCCGAAATGCTTCCGCTAGGCCGCACCTCAAGCTCGACCAGGTCACGCATCCCAGGACGCGCCTTGAAGCGCGTCGCGACGGGGATGAACCCCGTAAGCCCCTTGAGCCGCGCCACCACTGCCGGCTCCATCAGGAGCATCCACGGCACGTGGATGACCACGGGGGGAAATTTCCCACGGGCCCTGCCAGTCAACGCGCCAAACCCCGTGCCTGGTTTAACGATGGCTCCCGGCGGAACCAGCGGTAACACGCGCTCTCGCAGGCGCACGAATTGGTCCCAGGGCACGCACCGCGGCTGCTCGAAGTCCCGACGCTGCGGCAGTTCGGAGAGGTCGACCGTCGGGTAGTCGTACCCTCCACCTCCCCAAGCAGTCTTGCAGGTAGGGCACTCCACTCCGGGAAGTACCCACTCCCGTCCCAGGTCGTAGGCACCGGTCCACCTCGACGGCTCGACGCCTCGCTGTGTCAGCGTGTAGTACCGCATTCAATCTCCCGCCGCAGCGGACAGCGCCAGTCGCTTCCAGTACGTCATGGGGACGCCGATGAGACCATAGCGCTCGACCATTCGTCCGCCCTGCTGGAAGTGGTCCTCACGTGTCGCGTCCAGCTGGTGTGCGCGTATCCAGTCGTACCAGTCTTTGTTCCACGGGGCACCCGCTGTTCCCGCATGAACCCGCCGGTGTTCCGCGACGTCGACGAGCAATGTGTACTGGTGGATGTCGATGCCGACGCCCCGGAAGTACGCCTCAAAGGCGCGCGGGAAGATGTGGTGTCGCTCCTTCTCGCGACGGCTCCAATCCGCGATGGCCTTCCGCGCCGCCTTGACGCTCGGCAGACTGTCGCGCCGGTACCACGGGATGATGAACACCGGCTGCCGCCCTGGAAGGGGAACAGCTCCGCCCCAGTACCTCTGGATGCGCGCTGTCGCGCCTCCTGCGGCCTGCGCGGGTGGGAATCTCAGTGCATACGGCGGCGAGGCGAGGTCCTCGCAGCGGTAGAGGCCACACTCCTCCTCGCCACAGGAAGGGGCGTAGCAGCCTTCGTCGTTGTCCCCGGCTGACTGCGCGCAGTCCTCCGCCGAGTCATCCACGCTTGTGTCGAGCAACTCACCGGCACGGCTGTACTCGGGTGCTCCGGCGCAGCCGGTGACCCATAGCAGGACGATCCACCACCTGTGTGTCGTCATTCCGGCCCCCCGGGCAATCATCATCGTGAAGATGCCGAGGTGCCGCGCTCGCGTGACACCGCGGTGCGAGCGTGTTGTCGGACATTCACCACTTCATCGTCGGGGTGACCCACTCAACCCGCAGGTGCGTTGGAGCGCGAGCACGTCCCCATCGAGCCTGGACGAGGGAAGAGCCCTCCCCTCCTCGACGGTGACGAACGGCCCATGGAGGACCTGGTGGACGCTTCCGATATTCTTCGGGCGGCCGGACGTTCCAGCCCCGCCTGCGGAATTTCGAAGGAAGAGAGCCCTCCGATGCGTCGAGCCCTGGCCGGTCTCGTGTTGCTCCTCGCGGGATGTGCGACGACCGCGCGTCCCACGCAGGCGCCAGCCGTGGCGGAGGCCGCGCCCCCCGTCGCACCCGAGCCCGAGCAGCCCCGCTACGAGCACATCTTCATGATACCCGTGGACAAGGCCCTGGCCGAGGCCACGAAGCTCATGACGGAGAAGGGCTGGGTCCTCAAGCCCCTCGAGGACCCGAGATATCTGCTGACCGAGTGGCGGACCGCGCAGCTCAGCGCGCAGTCCTGGGGATGGCAGAGCGACGGTGACTCCACGCGTTATCTGGTGGCCGGCGAGCTGATCTCCGAGCGCGAGTCCGTCATCCGCATCTTCCGCATGAAGCGCGTGGCCTTCAGCAACGACGTTGAAATCAAGCCCGAGGCGTCAGGGCAGCTGAACTCGCGGTTCATGCTGATGGAGCGGTTCGAGCAGAGCTTCGTGAGGAGAGGCGCACCCGTGGAGCTCGCCCAGCGGGAGCGAGACGTGGCGCCCTGGGTCGAACTGAACGGAGCCGTGCAGGGCACCCGGGATTTGGAGCTGGAGCAGACCCTCACCCTGCGATTGGAGTCGCGCCCCTCGCTGGAGACGCTCACCGGCTCGCTCCGCCTCGCACGCGATGACTCGTTCGCCAGGGACCCGTCCTTCTATCTCACGCGCTGGAAGGACGAGGTGCCGGAGCCCTGCGCGCGGGAAGTCGCCGGCTTCCAGTCGATGCTGCGGCCCGGGCTGACGGTGCTCATTGGCGAGCAGCTCGGCACCCGCGAGATTCCCGCCACCGTGGGCGACCTGGCGTGCGAGGCCGTCCAGACGGGGCTCGGCGTCACCGTGGCCCTCGCCATCCCGGAGAAGGAGCAGGAGCGCATCAATACCTATCTGGCGAGCCCGGGACGCCCCGCGGACCAGGATGCGCTGCTGCGCGGGAACTTCTGGCGCAAGCTGCAACAGGACGGCCGGGGAAGCCGCGCGGTGATGGACCTCATCGACCGGGTCCGGGCGCTGCGTGCCGCCGGGCGCTCCGTCTTCGTCGTGGCCATGGACACGGACATGAACCATGGGAAGGCACGCGACGCCTACATGGCCCGGAAGGTGCTGAACCCGCGCAGCGCGCGCCCCCAGGACGTGTTCCTGGTGCTCGCGGGCAATGCCCACACACGGCTGGGGGACGCGGACTGGAGCGACGACTTCGTCCCCATGTCGAAGCACCTGCTTCAGAACACCCGGGATTTGAAGGTGCTGGAGGTGGGCTACGCGCAGGGCCGACGGTGGGGATGTGACCTGGAGCTGAACGGGGAGATGGACTGCAACATCATGGGCATCACCCCGGGTCCCCAGGTCGCGATTCGCCCGGAGGCGCCCGCGGCAATCCGCATGCTCCCGGAGCTGGACGACGAGGGGTTCCACGGCTTCCTCGACGTGGGTGTGCTGACCGCCTCACTGCCCGCCATCGCCCTGCGCGGACACGAGCCACCCGAGCCCTCGGTGCCAGGAGAGGCCCCGGGCCCCGCGAACCTCGTGACTCCGACGGGGACCTCCGCGCCCGTGAACACCGTGCCCCCTCCACAAGACACCGTGCCCCCCGCGCGGCCTCCGACGCCGTAGGCCCCTGGGCGTCGCGGAGGTTGACCGGCGCCGAGGGCCTCGTCTACGTGAGCAGCCCGTGAGCCCCCCGCCCTCCATCGAGCGCTTCCCCGCGACCCGGTATCAGGGCAGCAAGCTCAAGGTCCTCGGGTGGCTCTGGGAGCAGCTCCAGTCCCTGGAGTTCGACTCCGTCGTCGACCTCTTCGGCGGCACGGGCTCGGTGTCCTATCTCTTCAAGGTGCAAGGCAAGCAGGTCCACTACAACGACTGCCTTCGCTCCAACCACCTCATCGGCAAGGCGCTCATCGAGAACCCCTCGACGCGCTTCGAGCGCGACGACGTGTCAGCACTGCTCGCCCGGCGGCAGCGGACCTATGGAGACTTCATCGCGCGGACCTTCGGTGGAATCTACTACCCGGACGACGAGAACCAGCTCCTCGACGTCCTGGCGCAGAACCTGGCCGAGCTGCCGGGTGATTACAAACAAGCCCTCGCGTACCACGCGGTGTTCCAGGCCTGCATCGCCAAGCGCCCCTACAACCTCTTCCACCGCGCCAATCTCTACATGCGAGAGGCGAGCGTCGAGCGCTCCTTCGGGAACAAGGCGACGTGGGACAGGCCCTTCGCGGACCACATCGCCAAGGCCGCCTCCGCCGCGAGTGACGCCATCTTCGACAACGGCCGGGCGAACGTCGCGACGTGTGGGGACGCGGTGCGGCTCGAAGCCCAAGCAGACCTGGCGTACCTCGACCCGCCATACATCTCGGCCAAGGGTGTTGGCGTCGACTACCTGGGCTTCTATCACTTCATGGAGGGATTGACGGAGTACAGCAATTGGCCGGAGCGGTTCGATGCCCGCTACAAACACAAACCCTACCGGCGGGTGGAGACGCCGTGGGCCAGCCCGGCGCGAATCGCGTCGGCCTTCGAGGCGGTGTTCGAGCGGTGGCGGGACAGCATCCTCGTCGTGTCCTATCGCTCGGATGGAGTCCCCTCGGTGGAGGAGTTGAAGCGGATGCTCCAGCGTCACAAGCGCAAGGTCACCGTGAGAGCGCGGGACTACCAGTACGCGCTCTCCACGAACCAGACGAGCCGCGAGGTGCTGCTCATCGCCGAGTAGGTGAGGGAATCACACCACGGCGGAGCGCGCGCGCTTGAGGGCCCGCGCCGCGGCGTCGAGGAACTCGTTGCTGGCCTCGGCGAGGTCCACGGCGCGGGCATCCACCCAGCCTTGCAAGGAGTTGTAGCCCATCACCGCGGGGATGGCGACGAGCAGCCCGAAGGCGGTGGTGACCAACGCCTCGGAGATGCCTGTCGAGATGGTGCCAATGCCGCCCGCCCCTGCCTCGCCCATCTGCTGGAACGCGGTGACGATGCCCATGGTGGTGCCGAGCAGGCCCACGAAGGGGGCGGTGGAGGCCACGGTGGCCAGATGGCCCAGGCCGCGCTTGAGACTCTGCACCTCGCGCTGAGCCTGACGCTCCAGGCTGCGCGCCACCGACTCCATCACCTCGTCACGACTGTCATCGGAGGAGATGCGGTACGCGGTCAGCCCCGCGCGGATGGTCCGGCCGAGGTAGCCCACGTCCGCGCCCAGCTTCGCGTGGGACGCGGTCTCGAAGTCCCCTTGAGAGAGCAACGTGGCCATCTCCGAGGCGAACCTGCGGGAGTGTCGACGGGACGCACGGAAGACCAGCGAGCGCTCGGCGAGGATGACCAATGACAGCACCGACATGATGCCCATCGCGATGACGATGCCCTGCGCGAAGAGGCCCATGTGGCCCCACAGCCCCGAGAGGGTGAATTGCATGGCGGATCCGGGACGCGCCTCCTCGCGCGTGGGGCCACGAAGGCCCCTGGGTGAGAGCACCCAACCGCCACGGTACGCAGCCACTCGCCCACGAGGGTGTGTTCGCCTCCATCAGACGGTCATCATTCAGTCATGGGCGACGCGTGGGCTCAGAAGTAGCTGGGCGACTCGATACCTCCGCCCTGAAGGACGGTGATGAGCGAGGAGGCGCTGAAGTCACCTTGGTAGCGCGCGCCGTTGATGAAGAAGCCCGGGGTGCCGCTGACTCCGCTGCGCACCCCGCCCATGAAGTCGCGACGGATGCGCTCCAGGTAGCGGTGCTCGGAGACTTCGCGGGTGAAGCGCTCCATGTCCAATCCCAGCTTCTGGGCATAGGCCAGCAGCGACTCTGGGTCGAGCGCCTGCTGGTTCTCGTAGAGCATGCCGTGCATCTCCCAGAATTTGCCCTGGGCATCGGCGGCCTCCGCGGCTTCGGCGGCCTGGAGCGCGTAGGGGTGCGCCTGGGTGAGGGGGAAGTGGCGGAAGACGTAGCGCAGCTGGTCGCCCATCGAGGCCAGCACCTTGTTCACTTCCTCGTAGGCCTGTCCGCAGAAGGGACACTGGAAGTCGCCGTACTCCACCAGGATGACGGGAGCGTCGACAGGTCCGAGGATGTGGTCATGGGAACCCACGGGAGTGCGCAGTCTGCTCATGGCCGTGCCTCCTGCTCGGTCTTCTCCTCGCGCTGATTCAGGGACGGACCTCCTTCATCTTCGGCGGCGCCCTGCCCTGCGAGGCGCTCCAGTGCGTCCAGCACGCCGTCGGCACCAGGGTTGACCGCCACGGGCGAGACGTAGCTCCAGAAAATCTTGCCCTCGGCGTCGATGACGAAGAGCGCGCGTTCGGAGATACCGTCCTCTTCCCGGTAGGCATGGTAGGCGCGCGAAATCTCCCCCTTCGGGTGGAAGTCGGAGGCCAGCACCATGTGGAGGTTGCGCGCGCGGGCGAAGGCCAGATGGCACCACACGCCGTCACACGAGATGGCGACCACCTTCGCGCCCAAGCGCTCGAACTCGGGCATCAGCTCGTTGAAGAGTGCCAGCTCATCGCTGCACACCGGGCTCCAGTCGGCTGGGTAGAACACCAGCACCAGCGGGGCCCCTCGGAACTCCTCGAGCGAGACCTTCTGGTCCGGAGTCACCGGAGCACGGATGGGCGGCGCGAGCGTGCCGAGAGGCAAGGGCGCGTTCGACTGTCTGGCGGAAAAGGCCATGAAATCCTCCTCGCGCAAAGCTGGGCCGTGGGGCCGCTGGCTGCACCGAGGGGCTCGGCACTCCACCGTCAGCGTGGCTGCTCTCGCGCCACTGCCACGCTGACCGTTCCAACGACTACCAGAGGAGGCTGCGCAACGTGGCGCCGTCCTCCACCCGCACCCACGGCTGGACCACCTGCGCCAGCGAGGGAAAGGGCCGTCCCGGGTCGGCGACGAAGAGCATGCCCGGGGAGGCGCCTACCAGCGTCTCCTGTCCGCGCCCGTCGCCATCGGAGAAGACCACCGTGAACTGGGCCGTGGCCCTTGTCGGGTCGTAATTATCGAGCTTCGCGGGCGTCGGCATGAACCAGGCCAGGGGCACCTCCACCTCCACGGCCTCCGGGGCGGTCCACCGAATCGTCGGCGGTGGCGTGTCCTTCTTCCTGGGAGGCTTGAACCAGGTGGCCACGGGCGCCCCCTGTTTGTTGCGCGCGACCCCGAGTTCCACCTGCTGGTCCCTCATGAACCTGGTGGTGCCCCACTCCATCCATCGCAGCTCGAGGTGGTCCGCGGCGAGGATGGCCTTGGGACTCGCATCCGCGGCGACCACTGTCTTGTCATCCCTCAGCCGGACACTGACCACCATCAGGTCGCCCCGACGACGCAGGCTCACCGTCAGGTCCGCATCCTCGGGCCCCTTCCAGTTCTCCGGGCCCCAGGTGACCTGTCCCGGAGAAGGAAGCACCGTGGACTCCAGGTCCGACACCACCCGAGCCGAACCCTCCCACTTGGACTCATTCCCTTCGGAGTCCGGGTCCTCGGGGTCCGGGGGTGTGTAGTGGAACGTGGCGGCGCTCTGGGCCAGCAAATCCATGCGCCTCAAGCTGAAGCGTGGATTCACGTTGCTCGCCACGAGCATCGGGCCCTTCCGGTCGAAGCGCAGCGTCACCGATGACGAGGTCCCCGCGCCGGCACGTTGCAGGAGCAGGGTCGGCAAGCCCGAGCCGGAGGCGGTCGAGGTGGGCGACGGACAGCCCAGAGGCTCGTCCACTCCCGCGCCTCCGCTCATCGCGAAGCGCTCACCACTGGCCAGTCCCACCAGCGTGACGGGAAGTCCGTCCCAGGCTTTCGGACGGTCGACTGACGCCATGGGAAAGCAGACCACCTCGTCCTCGCGACCATCACCGTCGAGGTCCACCTGGTACCGCTCAGTGATATTCGGCGCCTCCTCCTTTACGCGCGCGTCGAACCAGCTCGCGAAGGAGACAGGTGCAGGCGCCGGTTTCGCTGGGGCGGCAGGTACGGAATGCAGGGCGACGACCAAGGGCAGCCAGGGGGCGAAGGCCATGGCTGTCTACTGAACCCTGGATGCAACAGTCTCGCAAGGACAGCCTTCAGGGAGCGCCAGCTCCACGTCCCAGGGGAGCCATGTGTCACCCCCTTGTGGGCGGTGAGCAAGACGCGGAGTACGGCGGCGGGAAGCGGAGTGTCTCCCACCACGAGGGCACGCGGTGTAGGGTGCGCGAGTGCTGCTCAACGATGGCTATGTGTACCGCGAGAAGCTCGGGAGCCGACCGGGCAGCAGCGCGCTCGCCCACCTGACGGACAAGTATCGTCACTCCTCGGAGGAGGAGTGGCGGGCGCGCTTCGCGCGGGGCGAGGTGCGACTCGACGACGTCATCGCCGACGGCTCGGAGTCACTGAGGCCGGGGCAGCTACTCTGCTGGCACCGCCCACCCTGGGAAGAGGCGGACACTCCGCGGTCCTTCGAGCTCGTGTACGAGGACGCGGAGCTGGTCGTCGTGGTGAAGCCGAGCGGACTGCCGACCCTGCCCTCGGGAGGCTTCCTCAAGAACACCCTGCTCTCCTTCGTCCAGGCGCGATGGCCCGAGGCGGTTCCCATGCACCGGCTGGGACGCGCGACGTCGGGCCTCGTGCTCTTCACCCGCACCCGCGACGCCGCCGCGCGCCTGGCGAGCGATTGGCGCGAAGGCCGCGTACACAAGCGCTACCGCGCACTCGCCCAGGGAATCGCGACCCAGGAGACGTACGACATCCGCGCGCCCATCGGACTGGTGCCCCACCCGCTGCTGGGCGAGGTGCATGGAGCCACTGCACGGGGAAAGCCCTCACACAGCACGGCCCGCGTGCTGGAGCGGCGCACCGAGCACACCCTCTTCGAGGTGGACATCCACACGGGGCGCTCCGAGCAGATCCGCATCCACCTCGCCTTCATCGGCCACCCGCTCGTGGGGGACCCGCTCTTCGCCGTGGGGGGCCTGCCGTTGGCGGAGCACCCGGGCCTGCCCGGAGACGGCGGCTACCTGCTGCACGCGGAGTCGCTCACCTTCCAGCATCCACGCTCGGGCGAGCAGGTTCAGCTTCAGGCGCCGCTCCCGCTCGAACTCCACGCCCAAGGATCCTCGCGGTAACGCCGAGCAACTCCCCATCCAGCGGTCGAACCGCTCGTGCGCGCCGGCCACCGGTTGCCACGCAATGGGATGTTCGACCGTGAGGCACGGACAGGCCTCTGGCCCATCACCCAGGCGGGCCGCGTCCGCACGCAAGGGCCTGTTCGACCGTGAGGCACGGACAGGAGGTCATCGGCCGGGATGCCGCGGGCGGGCGGCCTGCGTCAGGTACCGGTCTTCTGGCTCAGGTCCAGGTCCGCGAACCGCCACAGCCCCATGTGGCGGCCCTTGTGAGCGTCCTCCACCAGGTGGATGGGATCCGGAAAATGGAACGGCGCCAGCCGCAGGTTCACCGGCCGCCACAGGCCAGTGACGATGTCCTCGTTGCGGCTCAAGCCCACATGGGTCGTCGCGAGCAGATGCTCGGTGCCGCTGCGCCGGAGGTTGGCCAGCGCCCGGAAGATGTTCCGATACGACAGGTGGATGAACAGGTCCCTCACCATGACCAGTCCCACCTTCGGCAGGTCATCCTGGATGAGGTCTCGGACGATGAACTGGCGGCGCTCGCTTCCATGTCGCTGCTGGTTGAGCGCGATGAGGTCCGGGACGATGTCCGCGCCGATGTACTGCTCCAGGTCCAGCTCCACGTGCTGCATCCAGTTGAAGTCGCCGCAGGGCACGTCCAGCATCGTCCTTGCCTGGGCCTTGCGGAGCACCTCCGGCAACTCGCGGCGGATGGACTCCGTCGCCTTCAGCGTGGAGCCCGGCCCCGAGCGCGACTCCGAATCCAGCCAGAAGTTGTGCTGGTAGATGCGCGAGAACCAGAGCTGCCGGTACTTCTGCTCCAGCGCCCCGAACTGGGGAACGTGCTCGTTGAGCCGCGTCCGCGCCGACGACACGGCCTCGTTGAGGTACGACTTCATCGTCGACCACACCACGGCACGCCGAGGGCTCTTGGGCGAGGAAGAGGAATCCATGGTGCGAGGGGCCTTTCGCTGACGCGGAGAGAGTGAAACATTGTATGCGAAGCTTCACTCTCCGTGCCACACCCCGCCATTCCCCTCCCGGCCTCCGCGCGCGGGGACTCAGCCCCGAGCCTGCCAGGTCAGCCACTCCCCCGGACGCGCCAGCTCCACGTTCACCTTCCTCTTACGCGCCGTGGCCAGGAGCAGCGCTTCCGCGCCCGGAACCTCCTGATAGTCCTCGGAGGACGTGACGCCGTAGTGAATGGGCACGAGGAGCTTTGCTCCCAGCACGACAGCCGCGGCGACCGCCTGCTCCGGGGTCAGGACGCCATGCACGTCGCTGACGGGCTTGCGCCAGCCGAAGCGCGCCCCGTTGATGGGCAGGAACGCCGCGTCGAAGGGGCCGAACTGACGTCCGATGTGCCACCAGGACCCGTGCCACAGCGTGTCACCGCAGTGGATGATGCGGCGGCCTCCGCCGGAGACGATCCACGACACCTGGGTGTCTCCGTAGCCGTCCTCGGCGGGAACGGCGGTGGCGGTGAAGTCATTGAGCAGGACCGGCTCGTAGAGCGGAGCGGGCCGCACGCGGAAGCCCGACGCGGCGGCGGTCACGGCCATGTCCGGGGGGCACACCAGCGTGCCGGTGTCGCCCAGCGCCTGACGGACGGCCATCCGGTCGAAGTGGTCGGGATGGCGATGCGTCACCAGCACGTAGCGCCCGCCGTCACCCGCGTCCATCGGGACGAGCGGATCCTTCAGCGCGGCCCCCCACACGGTGGAGTCGACCAATGGGTCCAGGAACAGCGTGTCCTGACCGAGCCGCAATCGCACTCCGGCCCAGGCCAGCCGCTGGGCGCGCAGCGTCGCGGTGTCGACAGGTTTCGTCGCGCGTCCCACGCCAGGGGATGACAGGACCGCGCCCGCGGAGAGCACGGCCGCCGCACGCAGGAAGTCCCGGCGGCCCGTCCGCGCGGGCCGAACCAGCAGGTCCCCGTTGTCGATGCTCATCGCGCCACCGAGGAGGCCACGAGATTGATGCCGAAGAGGCGCACGCCGGTCTCGGTGCGCGGCTGGTGATGGCTCGCGGGTGGGAAGAACAGGTAGGTGCCTGGGCCCAGGCGCTGCTCTCCCTCGATGAGCTCACCGCTCACCACGAAGACCTCCTCGCCGGTGTCGTGGACGTCCACGGAGGGCCACTGAGCTCCGGGAGCCATGTCCACGACCCAGACCCTCACGTCACGTGTGCTTGGCAGGTCCCTGCGCAGGCAGCCAGGGCCGACGATGACGGGCTCGATGTCGTCGATTCGCACGGACGACCAGGGGGATACGACAGGGCTCTGCGGGCTCGGGAAGCTGTCGGTGTGGGGCATCTGTCCGCCCTCCTTGCATGGGGACGCCAACGTTAAGGAGGCCGAGGCCATGAGCGCAGCGAAACGATTTCTCCATGATGCTGAATCGGGTTCATGTGAAACTGCCCGGCATGCTCGAGCTCCGTCACTTCAAGCTGATTGCCGCGGTCGCCGACACCGGGAGCCTGGCCGCGGCGAGCCGGCAGCTCCACCTCACGTCCTCGGCGCTGAGCCATCAGCTCCGCGATGCCGAGGAGCGCCTGGGCGTGCAGCTCTTCCAGCGCCGCCAGCGACGGCTGCTCCTGACCGGCTCGGGCGAGAAGCTGCTCGTCTCCGCGCGGCGCGTCTTGAGCGAGGTGGCCCAGGCCGAGGCCATCTGCCGCGCGCACCCGCAGGACGACCTGCTGCGGCTCAGCACGGGTTGCTACACGGTGTACGGCTGGCTGCCGCCCATCCTCGGGCGATGGCAGGCCGAGCACCCGCGCGTCGAGCTGCGCATCGTCCTGGAGGCCACGCGCCAGCCGCTGGGGGCGCTGCTGAATGGCGAGCTGGACCTCGCCTTGACGACGGACGTCCCTCGGCAGGCCCGCCTGGCGCAGACGGCGCTCTTCGAGGACGAGCTCATGCTGGTGGTCCCCGAGGGCCACGCGCTGGCGCGACGAGGGCACGTCACGGCGCGGGAACTGGTGTCGGAGAACCTGCTCACCTATGCCGCGCCTCGGGAGCAGCTCGACATCTTCACGCGCGTGTTCTGGCCCGAGGGCCTCGAGCCGCAGCGGGTCTCCCCCGTGCCCCTCACCGAGGCGCTGATTGAGCTGGTGCGTGGTGGCGTCGGCGTGACGGCGCTGCCCGAATGGATGCTGCCGGCCCAACGCAACGGGCTGCACACGGTCCGCCTCACCCCTCGCGGAATCCGCCGCCGATGGAGCGCCGTCACCCGCGCCTCCCGCCAGCGCTCCGCGCCGCTGACGTATTTCATCCAGCTCCTGAGCGAGCGCTTCTCCCTCCAGGGCAAGGCACGGCCACGGGCGGCGTCACGGAAGGGGATTCAGCCGAACATGGAAGGCCGCGCTCGATGAAATACCCAAGGATGGAAGGGTGCGGGACCTGCTCCCGACCGCTTCACCGCGGATAGGAGTCTCGAGCGCCTTGTTCGCGCGCCTGCTGCGCGTCCTTCCGCGCCTTCAGCTCGCGGTCGTACGCATCTCTCTGCTCTCGTTGCCGGAGAAGCACGGGCGGGTACTGCTCGAGGATGAGGGGCGCGAGCTGCTCCAGGGCGCCCTTGAGCGCGGGGAGCGCCACCCGGTCCTTGTCGACCAGGACCTCCCACGGCTCCGTCCTGGACTGACGGGCCATGTCGAAGGTGACGCCCTCCGTCCTCCGCTCGATGGGCACGTCGACACCGACGACCTCACTGGACTCGGCACACGAGAAGACCTTCACCGAATCCGAGGAGCCAAAGACCTGGCGACCGCCACGACGCGCGCCGTACTCAATCCTGCATGCGTCCAAGGGCTGCAGCTGTGACTGGATGGACGCCAGCTCCGCGAGGCCCCCGACATCTTCCGAGGTCCACGCGAAGTTCCGGCCGCCACGGAGAAGCATCATCGCGAGGCCCAGGACGACGAGCAGCCCCACTCCGGCGGCGATGAGGAGGGGGGACTTCGTGCGGCGGTTGTCCGGAGGCGGCATGGGCGGAGTGTGCATCAGGCCCGCACGCTAACGAAGCGCCATACCCAAGGCCACCGACGTCTGAGTGGCGTCGCTCTGGAAACGCGCGCTTGAAATCGTCTTCGCACGCCGGCTTCGCTACAAAGGAGCCCAGACATGAGCGGACCGAGCTGGCGACTGGTGATTCTGGCGTGGGTGCTCACCTCCTGTGCGGCTCGCCCCGCCCTCCGCCAGGCCGAGACCCTTCAACCCTCCCCGACCGAGCAGGACCTCCGCGCACGAGTGTATCTGTCGAAGGGGGACGCAGCCCTCGAGTCCCGGCAGTGGGGGCTCGCCGTGGGCTACTTCTCCGTGGCTCGGGCGACACAGGACTCCGCCGAGGCGCGATGGGGCTTGGGGTGGGCAACGGACCGGGCCTCGCGCCAGCTCTGGACGACGAAGACAGAGGGCTCCGTGCTCGCGGCGGCCTTCTCGCCGGACGGGAAGCTGCTGGCCTCGGCGGGCTTCGACGCCGTCATCCGTCTCTGGAACACGGCCAGCGGTGAGCCGGTGGCGGAGCTGAAGGGCCACGCGGCGGAGGTGCACGCCGTCGCGTTCTCTCCGGACGGCCGCCTGCTGGCCTCCGCCGGACGGCCGGGAGAGATTCGCCTCTGGGATGTTCGCAAGGGCCAGCAGGTGGCCGTCTTCCAGGGACACACCGATGTCGTGCGGGGACTGGCTTTCGCCCCCAGCGGGAACCAGCTCGCGTCATGCGGATTGGACAAGACCGTGCGCGTCTGGGACGTGGCGACAGGCACGGAGCAACTGCGTTTCGAGCACGACGCGTATGCCGTCGCCGTGGCCTTTTCGGGGGACGGCCGATGGCTGCTGTCGACGAGCATGGACAAGACCGCTCGCGTCTGGGACCTGGAGACCCGCGAGGCGATCCATCGCCTCTCCGGCCATGAGGAGATGGTGGTGTCGGCCGCCTTCTCCGCCGATGGAAGCCTCGCCATGTCGGCGGCCTCGGACCATTCCATCCGCTTCTGGAATCCCCGGTCCGGGCAGCTCGTCGACGTGTTGAGAATTCAGGCCGACATCTCGACGACAGCCATCGACCCTCTGTTCCGGCTCGTCGTCCAGGCAGGCTGGGATGGGCGCGTGCAGCTCTTCGATGCGCGCAGCGGCGAGCTGCTGGAGCGCCTGGATGCCCACCGCGCCGCCGTGGCGTGCATCGCCTTGTCACCGGATGGACGCACCTTCGCGTCCGGGGGAATGGATGGAGCGCTGCATGTCTGGGCCCGGCCCGCCTCACCCGCCGAGGTGATGCTTCGAGGTCACGAGGCCTGGGTGGAAGCACTGACCTTCACCCAGGAGCAGGAGCTCCTCACCGGGGCGGAGGACGGCGTGCGCCGCTGGAACCTCGCGGACAGGAGCGTCCCCGCATCACAAGCAGAGCGCACGGAGGCGGTGGTCTCACTCGCGTCGAGCCCGGACCGCCGGCTTCTCGCGGCGGGCACACTGACGGGACAGGTGCGCTTGCTCGAAGCCGCCACGGGCCGGCAGCTCCGTGAGCTGTCCACGGTGAAAGGCTCGGTGCGGGCGCTCGCCTTCAGTCCGGACGGGAAGGTCCTGGCCGTGGGTGATGAGCGGGACGTCTCCTTGTGGTCGGTGCCGGACGGCGTGCTGCTCGGGCGACTCGTCGGGCACACGGGGAAGCTCTGGGCCCTGGCCATCGACTCGACGGGGACGCGACTTGCCTCCGGAGGTGCGGACAAGGTCGTGCGTCTCTGGGACCTGGCGCGACGCCAGCCCCTGCGCCAGTGGGACGTCGGAGACCGCGTCCGCGCACTCGCCTTCACGCCGGGCGACAACCACCTGGTGACGGCGGGGATGAAGCAGCCCATCCGGCTCTGGAACGCCAGCGATGGCCTCCTGCTGAAGAGCATGGATGAGGGCGCCGTGGGCGTGCTGTCGCTGAGCGTGTCGCCCGATGGCAGGTTCCTGGCCTCCGGCGGCATGGACATGCGGGTGAAGGTCTGGAGCCTTCCCAGCGGGGACTTGCTGGGCAGCGTCCGGGGCCAACAGGGCTTTGTCTCGGCGGTGGCCTTCTCACCTGGGATGTCCGTGCTGGCCTCGGCGTCCTCCGACCGCACCCTCCGACTCCTCCACTTCGACACCCTGGCGCATCCTCCGACCGCGGGAGCACCCCTCTCGGAGACCCTGCTACGTCATGGGCTCATCTGGGACGAAGCGCGGCTCGTCATCCAGAACCGCTAAAGGCCCTCCGCTTCCGCCTCGGCACCCACGAGTCCGCGCGGATGAACTGCCCGAAGGGCAGAGAGTCGGCGGGGCCTGGCTCGTTGATGACAGCTCAACCGGCGACAGGTGGCCACGCGAGCATCGCGGCATCGATGATGGCGGTCAGCTTCTCGACGGAAGCACCATCGCGGGCCTGGATGGACAGTCCCTCCAGCACCGTGGTGTAGAACGCGGCGAGCTTCTCCACGGGAGCGGACGTGGGAAGCTCTCCGTTGGCGACTCCCCGCTGGAGCCGGCGCTTCAACGCGCGCTCACCGCTCAGGCGGTTCTCCGCGAGGAAGGTCCGCACCGCCTCGTTCTCCGGCGCACCCAACAGCGACGCCAGGACAATCATGCACCCGCGTGGCTTGTCGGCGGCCGTATAGGCCCGTGCATTGGCGCGCAGCATGTCCTCCACCGCCGCGCGCGCGGAGGTCGCTTCCTCCAGGCTGCGCGAGACATGGATGCCTTCGGTCCGGTCATAGAGTTCGACGGCTTCGCGGAAGAGCTCCTCCTTGCAGCCGAAGATGGAATAGAGGCTGGGCTTGTTGACGCCCATCGCCTCGACGAGGTCCTGGATGGACGTGCCTTCGTAGCCACGTGCCCAGAAGACACGCATGGCCTCGACGAGCGCCTCGTCGCGGTCGAACCCTCGGGGCCGCCCCATCACGGAGACGGGCTTCTGCTTCTTCGCCTTCTTCGTCGTCATCTGTCGCCTGCTGACGCGGGTCACGCGGTGAAGCCGCCATCCACCGCGATCGAAGCCCCCGTGATGAAGCGCCCACTCGGGCCCGCCAAATGTCCGACGGTGGCGGCGATGTCCTCGGGTCGAGCGAAGTGCTTGACCGCCATGAGCGCCAGCTCGGCCGAGACCTGGGGACCATCCGCCGGATTCATGTCCGTATCGGTCGACCCGGGGTCGACCACGTTCACGGTGATGCCTCGCTCGCCGACTTCCCGTGCCAGGCCCTTCGTGAGGCCCACGAGCGCGGACTTGCTCATCGCGTAGAGCGTGACGCCACCATAGGGAACGCGCTGAGCGAAGCACGAGCCGATGGAGATGATGCGGCCACCGTGGGTCATGTGGGCGAGCGCGGCTTGAGCGGCGACGAACACGCCTCGGACGTGGACCGCCAGGGTCCGGTCGATTTCCTCGAGGGAGACTCCTTCAAACGGTCCGGACGGGAAGATGCCGGCGTTGTTGACCAGGATGTCGAGGCGCCCCAGCTCCGACGCCGCGCGCTCCACGGCTTGCCGGACCGCGTGGGGGTCACCACTGTCCGCCTGGATGGCCACGCAGCGGCGGCCCTGCGCCGTGAGCTCATCCACCAGCGCGGCCGCCTTCTCCCCGGAGCTCGCATAGGTGAAGGCGACGTCCGCTCCGCCCCTCGCCAGATGCCGGACGATGGCGGCGCCGATTCCCCGCGTACCACCCGTCACCAATGCCGCCTTGCCACTGAACTCCGCCATGTCGGCCTCAACTTATGTACCGGTCGTTTAAAATATCTAGAGCCCGAGGTCTCCTTCGTCAACATTTTTTAACCGACCAGTTCATATGTGCGCATGGGCCGCCCCGCCCGCGCAGGAGGGTGACGTCACCCTCACGGACACCGGCCCCTTGCATGACGTGGACGGACTGCTTGGGCGGCCGGATGGACATGTGGCCTTGGCCTGGGAGGTATCCCGTTGATCGAGACGCGACATCTGACTTCAACGGCCTGCCGCCGTCAGAAGTTCTCCCCCACGGACGACGCCGTACTCCATCATTCCCGCATCGGAGCCAATCATCGTTTACGGAGAAATCGGCCATATGTAGGATGACCGATGGCTCTTGGTTCGCGGAGACTCGCATGACGGATTCGCGTTCGACTCGACGGGCTGAACTTCCCTTCACCGCGGCCTTTGGGGCGCAGCTCCAGTCCCGCGTGCTCCAGCGCTCAAACCTGGTCGCCGGCGAGTTCCGGTCCGACGCCCCCAACGAACTCATCACGGGCACGGTGCCGCGCGACGAAGCATACGTGCTCACACTGCATCTGCGAGAACGACCGCGAGGCGCCATGCGCGCGGAGAACCGCTGGATACAGCCTCAGAACTTCCACGCGGGGCATGCCGGCATCGTCGACCTGCGTTCGACACTGACCTCGGAGTATGTCGGGCCGTTTCACTACGTGAGCATCTATCTGAAGCGACAGGCACTCGGGGCGTATGCCGCGGACGCGGGTGCACAGACGCTCGATGATTTGCGTCACCAGCCGGGCGTCGGCTTCTCGGATCCCGTCGTACAACACCTGCTGCTCGCACTACGCCCTGCGTTGGCTGCTCCGGAGGAGGTCAGCACGCTCTACGCCGACCACGTGGCGCTCGCGCTCGTCACGCATCTGGCGAGCGGTTACGGCGCATTCCACGCAGCGCGCACGAACCTGCGAGGCGGCCTGAGTCCGGCGCACGCACGACGCGTCAAAGAACTCATTGATTCGCGCCTGGACGGTTCGGTTTCACTCGCTGAGCTCGCCCGTACGTGCGGGCTTTCCGAGCGGCATTTCTCCCGCGCCTTTCGCGAGACCACCGGCCAGCCGCCGCACCGCTGGCTCGTCGGGCGGCGACTGGAGAAGGCTCGACGATTGATTGAGGCTGCCACCCAGTCACTGAGCGAAATCGCCGTGGCCTGTGGATTTGCCAATCAGAGTCACTTCACGCGCACGTTCACGCGAGTGGTCGGAATGAGCCCGGGCGCCTGGCGACGCCAGCGCCTGCGCTGAGGCATCATCTCCCTGGCCTCAGGCGGCGCGCAGCCGCGGCGTTCATGTCCGCGACCGACTTCGGCTGCGAGACGTAGACGGCGTGGCTGCCGGCAACCTGGCTACTGGGCCTTGGCCGCGAGTGACCTGGCCGCATCGGAGATGATCGCGGCAACCTGCTTCGGTCGCGAGACATAGACCGCATGACTGGCGGCGACTTCTCTGACCGTCGCGCCGGCGCGCTTGGACATGTTGCGCTGGGCCGCCGGCGGGATCATCCGGTCATCCGACGCAACCAGGTACCAACTCGGCTTCGTCTTCCACGCGGGCTGCGAGATCTTCCCTCCCAGCGCCTCCACCCCCCAGGGCACCTGGGAATCGGCCATGAACGCAGCCGTGTCCGCATCGACGTCAGCCGCGAAGGACGCGCGGAACTTGGCGCGGTCGAGGAACAGGAAGCCGTCCTGCGGCGGCAGGATGGGCGGGACCGGCGCGTCGGGCGGGGGGTTGGCGATGAGCGACGAGACCGACTCACCCGCATCGGGTGCGAACGCGGAGATGTACACGAGCCCGACCACCTTCGGGTCGTTCCCTGCCTCGGTGACCACGACGCCGCCATAGGAGTGACCGACGAGCAGCACGGGGCCCGTCTGCGCGGCGATGGCGCGCTTCGTGACCGCGACGTCGTCGGCCAGGGACAGCGTGGGGTTCTGCACGACGGTGACGTTGTAGCCCTCCTTCTTCAGGAGCTTGTGGACGGACGCCCAGCCCGCGCCGTCGACGAATCCGCCATGAATCAAGATGATGCTGACTGCCATTGCAGCCGTAGGGGAAGCCATGGGTTCTCCTTGTCCGCTTGTGCGGATGGGGTTTGCGCTGCGGGGCACGACTTGCGTTGCGCACCGTGCGCCCCCAATAGGGGCGGGCATCCCATTGCACAAGCACCCGAGCCTTCCCCCCACGCGCTTCGTGACCGGATTCGCCAAGGCGCGGCAAGAACGTGAAAGGGGAGAGAGGCGGAATCACCCAGGGTACACACGCCCCCTCCCCTGCCCCCTTGACAGGATTCTCGAAGTCGTTATTTTGAAATCCATCAAACAATCAAAAAGGTAGCGATGCGGACGCAGGAAGTCTTCAAGGCGATTTCGGACCCGACCCGGCGCAAGGTGCTCAAGCTCCTGCAGGGCGGCTCGAAGAGCGCGGGGGAGCTCGCGGAGGCGTTCGACATCACGAAGGGGTCGTTGTCGCATCACTTCAACGTCCTCAAGGCCGCCGACCTGGTGCGCTGCGAGCGACGCGGACAACAAATCGTCTACTCCCTCAACACGACTGTGTTCGAGGACGTAGCGGCCCTGCTTCTCGACCTCTTCAAGGTCGACAAGCCGAATGGAGAAGAGCGATGAGAATCAGCCGCACGAACGTGCTGAGCCTGGGACTCGTCATCGCGTCGTTCGTGATGGCGGCGGTGCTCTACAGCCGACTCCCGGAAGCGATACCCACCCACTGGAATGCGCGAGGAGCCGTGGATGGCCACACGCCGAAACCGTGGGGGCCCTTCGTCCTGCCGTTGATGATGGCCGGCATCTATCTGTTGCTGGTGGTGCTCCCCCGGATTTCGCCCAAGGGCTACCGCATGGAGCGGTTTCAGGGTGTCTTCGAATTCGTCCTGGCGACGACGCTCGCGTTCCTGTTCCTGATGAATGCCTTGCTCCTGCTCGCGGGCATCGGGACCGCCGTACCCATGGAGCGAGTGGTTCCCGCGGCGACGGGTCTGCTCTTCGTGCTCCTGGGCAACGTCATGGGGAAGCTCACCAAGAACTTCTTCGTTGGCATCCGAACCCCCTGGACGCTGGCGAGCGACGAAGTCTGGCTTCGCACGCACCGCCTGGGCGGAAGACTCTTTGTCCTCGCGGGCATCGTCATCTTCGTCTCGGGGCTGCTGGGCGCCGGGCCGAACCCCGTGCTCGTGGCCGTTTCCATCGCCTGCATCATCCCTGTCATCTACTCGTACGTCCTCTATCGCCGCATCGAGGGGGGCAAAGGCAGGTCGACGAACAACGAAGGCCCACGACGTTTCGTGTGACGAGGAGAGCCACATGCTTCGCGCTGCCTGTCGCCCATCAGACGCCGCCCCTCATCGGGCGAAGATGCTTGGAGTCATCACCCTGGTCGCCGCGGCCTGTGCGAGTTCGCCGGAGCCTCGTGTGTCGGAGCCCGCCCCCGCGAAGGTCGTCGTGCAGCCCACGTCCGCCACGCCCGCCGTCAACGGCGCCGCGTTCCGGACCGAGGAAGTCTCCGTGGGACGAGCGCCGTTCCTGCTGAAGGGCACGTTGACGGTGCCGACCGGGAGCGGCCCATTCCCTGGCGTCGTCCTGGTCCACGGCTCCGGTCCCCATGACAGGGATGAGAGCATTGGCCCCAACAAGCCCTTCAAGGATATCGCCGAGGGGCTTTCGTCTCGCGGCATCGCCGTCCTGCGCTACGACAAGCGAACCTTTCAGTACGGCCCGCAGCTCACGAACTTCTCCATCGACGATGAGGTCGTCGTGGATGCAGTCGCGGCCGTGGGCGTCCTCAAGGCACGTCCGGAGATTCATCCCGAGCGGGTCTTCGTGGTGGGGCACAGCCTGGGCGCCCTCCTCGCTCCGGAAATCGCGGTCCTCGCGGCGCCCGTCGCGGGCGCGGTCCTGTTGGCACCTCCCGGACGTCCACCCTGGGACCTGGTGCTCGCACAACTGCGGTATCTCGAAGTGCCGGCCGAGAAGCTCGCCGAGTTCGAGCAGACCGTGGGCCTGCTGAAGGCAGGAAAGCTCGGCACCGGGACACTGCTGGGAGCGCCCGCCGCGTATTGGCAGGACTGGGCGTCACGCGACGGCGTCGCCATGGCCCGGAAGCTCCAGCGCCCCATCCTCATCATGCGAGGCGCACGGGACTACCAGGTCACCGACGAGGACCTGACGTCCTGGAGAAGTGGTCTCGAAAGCGTTGCCCAGGTCGAGGTGGTGACTGTTCCGGAGAACAATCACCTGTTCATCAAAGGCACCGGCAAACCCGGGCCCGCCGAATACGCGGTCCCAGGTCATGTGGACGAGCAGGTCGTCGAGAAGCTCGCGTCCTTTCTCCTCTCCAAGCCGTAGCGCCGGCTCCGTTCGACGTGCGCCCTCGGGAGCATGGTAGACAGAGGGGCATGGATGCGACGCACGCTCCGTGCCCCCTACATCCCGAGCGCCCCGCGGAGGGGACCTGCAGCCGCTGTGGCACCTTCCTGTGTGAAAGGTGCCGCAAGTGGCAGGTGGGACGGATGCTCTGCTCGCGCTGTCACACGGTGGCGTTGGGGGAGAAACCCTCTCAGCGCGCGACGCTGGCGCTCATCTTCGCCACCGTGGGCTTCATCGGCTTCGTGCCGGGACTCGTGGGGCTCGTGCTGGGCTACCAGGAGCTGGCGGCCATCCGGCGCGGCACCTCACCGGGCTCGGGCGAGGGCTGGGCCCTGCTCGCTCGCAACGTGGGCTGGTTCCACCTGACGGTGCTGCTCATCATCGGCCTGGGATGGATGGCGCGGAGCTGAGCTTTGCATCGCCCCGCTCCCGACGGCTAGCGTCGGCCTCTCGACCCGGTCCGGGTCAGAGATGAGGGCTTCACATGGGTGCGAAGAAGCTGGCGCTGGAGGAGGGCGGGCCGCAGCGACTGGAGCTGTCGTGGGGACTGGCCTGGAAGAAGTTCACGGTCATCCTCGATGGCAAGGTCGTGGGGACCACGGACGGCGGGTCGTCCGCGCTCAAGAAGGGCGTGAACTTCACGCTCCCGGACGGAAGCACCCTGAGCGTTCAAATCCAATCCGGGGTGTTCAACGTGGAGCTGGCGGTGCTGCGCAACGGGCTGCCCCTGCCCGGGTCCTCCACGGACCCCGAGCAGCGGATAAAGTCCGCCGCGTACATGCTCTACTTCCTGGCGGGCTTGAACACCCTGCTCGGCGTGGTCGCCATGGTGACGGAGAATGAGGAGCTGACAGCCCTGGGGATGGGCGTGGGCTCCCTCCTCTTCGGCGCGGTGACCGCGGTGTTCGGCTTCTTCACCTATCGCGGCACCCGCGCGGGCCCCATCCTCGCCATCCTCCTGTATCTCAGCGACACGGTCCTGACGGTGATGGACACCATCAACCAGGGCGGCAAACCCCAGGTCTTCGGCCTCATCATCCGCGCCTATATCGTCATCACGCTCGTCAAGGCGGTGCAGGCCGCGGGCGAGCTGAAGCGCCGTGGCGAGGCGGGCGTGTCGCTCCAGCCCTGACGCCCGAATCCCAGACGCCGACGCGCCTGGCGCGCGGTCGGCGTCAACGGACCACTTGCTCCCGCTGCATCAGGGGCGCGACCTGGCGCTGGATGGCCTGCAGTTGATGGAGCTTGTCCCTCAGCGAGTCGCGCAGCTCGCGCATGTCGGTGTGGATGACCTCGTCATGCAGGTCCTCGATGCTTTCAGCCAGACAGGCGTAGAGGAGATGAATCTGCTGCTGGGAGAGCTCCAGGACCATGGGACACCTCTCTGACAGCGGGACAGCGGTGGCACTCATCCCTCACACCCGAGGGAGCGGGTGCGAGCGCGTCAGGCTCGCGAGGGTCGCTGCTGCTGCCCCCCATGCCTGGTGCGCAGGCGGTCGCGAAACACCCCGAAAGGTAGCACGCGCGCACGCACCGCCCCGGTGCCCCGCATGGCGGAGTCCGCGAGGTGTTCGCTGTCTGACATTGGAGGAGCGAGCCGCTTGCGGGCTCACGCGTCCAGGAGGTGCGCAGGGCCAAGGGCCCGCGTCTTCCTCCCGTCGGAGCTTCCGAGGACCCACGCGGCCCCTGGAGGAGGCCGCGAGGTCCGTGCCACTGACCGCCGTGCGGCGGCGCCTCGGAACCGAGGCGCCGCGCCACATCACGCGGACTACCGGAGCGCGATGAGGGAGGCCACGAGCAGCGAGACGACGCTCATGACCTTGATGAGGATGGCAACGCCAGGACCCGAGGTGTCCTTGAACGGGTCGCCCACCATGTCGCCGACGACGGCGGCCTTGTGGACGTGCGAGCCCTTCGCGTGGCCCGGCAGCTTGCCCTTCTCGATGTACTTCTTGGCGTTGTCCCACGCGCCACCCGCGTTGGCCATGTAGAGGGCCATGGTGGCGCCGACGACGAGCGCACCGGCCAGGAGGCCCGCCAGGGCGCTGGGCCCCAGCACGTAGCCCACCAGCGGCGGGGCGACGACGGCGACGAGGCCCGGGAAGATCATCTCGCGCAGCGCGCTCTTGGTCGCGATGTCGACGATCTTCTTGGGGTCGGGGTCCGCCTTGAGCTCCATCAGGCCCGGAATCTCGCGGAACTGACGGCCAATCTCCTCGACGATGGCACCCGCCGCGCGACCGACGGCGAGCATCGTGGAGGCGCCCACCATGAACGGCAGGATGGAGCCGAGCAGCATGCCCACGATGACCTTCGGGTTGGTCAGCAACAGGCTCATCTCCGGCAGACCCGCCGCGACGCGCGTGTGGTTGACCTCCATGTTGAACGCCGAGAAGAGCGCGATGACGGTGAGCGTCGCCGAGCCGATGGCGAAGCCCTTGCCGATGGCCGCCGTGGTGTTGCCCACCGCGTCCAGCTCGTCGGTGATGGCGCGGACCTCGGGGCCCAGGCCGGACATCTCGGAGATGCCACCCGCGTTGTCGGAGATGGGGCCGTAGGCGTCCACCGTCATCACGACGGCGGTGCCACCCAGCATGCCCACCGCGGACAGCGCGATGCCGTACAGGCCGAGCGCCTGGTCGGCGATGTAGGCCACCAGCGCGATGGTGGCCATGGAGATGCCCACGCTCTCCATGCCGACGGCGAGGCCGCGGATGAGGTTGGTGCCGGCGCCGGTGATGGACGCCTCCGCGATGCGCTGCACGGGCGTGGAGGACGTGTAGTAGTCCGTGACGAGGCCGATGATGGCGCCGCCGAAGGCGCCCGCGGCCAGGGCCACCGTGATGTTCTGGGAGAGTCCGAACACGTTCATCATCACGAACGACAGGCCCACCAGGATGACAGGGGGCAGGATGAGGGCGCTGCGCAGCACCTGCGCGGGGTTCATCTTCTTGAGGGCGCGCGCGATGAAGATGCTCAGCAGGCTGACGATGAGGCCCACCGCGGACAGCACCAGCGGGAGCACCACGCCGGCCACCTTCGCGCCTCCCGTGGCCGAGGAGTCGACGACGAGGCGGGAGAGCTCCGTGGCGTTGGCCGTCAGGGCAATCGCCATGGCCGCGACGATGGCGGCCACCATGGACTCGTAGATGTCCGCGCCCATGCCGGCCACGTCGCCCACGTTGTCGCCCACGTTGTCGGCGATGACGCCGGGGTTGCGCGGGTCGTCCTCGGGGATGTTCTCGATGACCTTGCCGGCGATGTCGGAGCCGACGTCCGCGGCCTTGGTGTAGATGCCGCCGCCCACGCGCGCGAAGAGCGCGATGGAGCTGGCCCCCACGGCGAACGAGTGGAGGATGGGCGACAGCTGCGCGTGGCCCCTGAAGAAGTAGTAGACGCCGCCCATGCCAATCAGGCCCAGGCCGGCGACGGCGAGCCCCATCACCGCGCCGCCATCCAGGGCGACCAGGAGCGCGTTCGGCTTCGAGCCGGTGCGAGCGGCCTGCGCGGTGCGCACGTTCGCGAACGTCGCGGCCTTCATGCCGATGTAGCCCGCGAGCAGCGACAGGAACGCGCCCACCACGAAGCTCACGCTCGCGAGACCGCCGAGGGCCCAGCCGATGAACACCGCGATGACCGCGCAGTACACCGCGAGCACCTTGTACTCACGGACGAGGAACGCCATCGCGCCTTCGCGGATGTAGCCCGCGATGCGATTCATCGTCGCGTCGCCGTCGGGGAGTGCCTTGACCCGGAAGTAGAAGAACGCAGAGAAGAGCAGCCCCACGGCGCCGATGACACCCGGTGCGATTGCCCAGAAATTCGACTCGAGACTCGACAACTCCATCCAATCCTCCAGAGCAGTCCCCGGGGCTGATATCCCCCCTCTGGGGCGCTCGCGTGCCGCGCACGTTGCGAGCAGGCCCTATACGGGATTTCCACCGAACCTGGGAGCCTTCTGGGAGCGATCAGGGAGGCGGCCTGTCGAGGGAGGGCGCTGGTGCAGGGAGGCGAAGAAGGGCTCATGACGCCCGCTCTCACGCCTCCACGGGGAAGGGGCTTCACTCCGAGTCATTCTCGGCGAGCGCCTGGCCGGGGAGCGGGGAGCATCCGCTCCCAGTGTCACATCCCGGGAGGGAGCCAGGCCGCACGCACCCAGAGCGAAATCATGGTCTGTGTTTCACCCGTGGGGTGAATCCCGACTTCTTCGTCCGCGCCCGTTTCCCCGGGCGGAAGCGGTGCTCCGAGCCTGTATCAGGGCTCGCGGAGACGACGCCCGCCCGCCCTGGGAAGGGCGGATCGGCTGTCCATCTTCTTGGTGGATGTAGACATGTTTATCTCGAAATCTCTTATTCCAGAGAAGACGTGAACGCCACGCATGCGCCCCGGCCCTGGCGCATGCGTGGCGGCACCGACGAAGACGGGAGGCGCCGCTCAGCGACTCGAGGACGCGGGCTTGTTGGGGGGCTCCGCGCGCAGAATCTGGAGCGCGCGCTCCAGCAGCTCGTCACGACCCGCCTGGAGTCCCGCCACCGTCGGCCGAAGCTTCACGTCGGGCTCCAGGCCCTTGCGCTGCAGTTGCCGGCCGTCCCCGTGGAGCACTTGCTGGCCGGTGAAATAGAAGGAGATGTCTCCGGGCAGTATCGCCTCGGTGACGTCGCCATTGGTGCCCGCGGTGGCGCTGCCCACGAAGACGGTATCCGCCGCGGCCTCCAGCATCAGCCCGGTGTGCTCGGCCTGGCTGATGGTGCGCGAGTCGATCAACGTCACCGTGCGGCCCCGATACTTGGGGAGGTCCGTCTCCCGCAGCCAGTCGACGTACTTCACCCAACCGACGTTCTGGCCTCCCGAGTAGGGGCGCATGTACCAGGCGAAGGGACGTGAGCCCTTCACGTCGAAGTAGGGCCCGAGCGCCCACATCGTGCCGCGGGGATAGGCACGCAGGTCGAACACAATGCCGCGCGTGTCCTTGAGCTTCTCGAACATCGCGGGCACCTCCTGGACCTCCAGCTTCCCCAGGTCCACGAAGCCGAGGTTTCCTTCCAGCATCCGGTAGGACTCAGCCTTCGAGGGAGGCAGCTTCGCCCGAGGCGTGCGGATGAGCTTCGCCTGCTTGGGCCCCTGGGGGCCTCGCACGCCCAGGGCGGCGGTGGAGCCCGCCTCGCCCCCGAGCGCGATCAGCAGGGTCAGGTCCCTGTGGTAGCTGGCCACGGAGGCCGCCACGTAGGGGGCGACCCGGCGTGCCCGTGCGTCGATGGGCTCCCCGTCGACCGTCTCGATGATGTCGCCTATCGCGAGCCCCGACGCGGAGGCCGCATCGCGCACCTCCACCACCACCGCCTTGCCGTCGAGGTCCGTCACCCAGACCGGCGGGATGGTGCCGTAGAACCGCTGGAGCTCCGGGTGGCCTCGCACCATCGCATGGGCGTCCTGGAGCCAGGTGGTCGCCTCGGCCAACGCGAGCACGTACGCCTTCGCGTCCTTCGCCGCCTCCAGCTTCTCGAGCAGCCCTGGCAGGCGGCTCTCCCAGGGCCGGTCCATCAGCTCCGGGTAGGCGAAGAAGAAGCGCACCACCGTCCACAGCTTGGCCCCGGCCAGCAGCCGCATCTCACGCGAGGGATAGAGCGCGTCCTTGTAGGTCGGCTCCGGGCGCCAGGGGAGCGCGGGCCGAGGGAGCGCGGCCGAGGCCTTCGGCTTGGGAGGAGGGCGGGAGGCCAGCAGGAGCGCCTGGCGCATCCCTTCATCCGGGCCCTCCAGACGAACACGCGCGGGGCGACTCACATCCGCCTCCAGGGGCAGCACCGGCTCGTCCACGCTCAGCAGGACGTTGTAGCCCTCTCCCAGCGGCAAGGTGTCCTGGTTGTTCATGGCGCCGTCATCGAGTGGGCCTTCGGCGACCAGGAGCGCCTTGCCGCGAGCGCGCAGGGCCAGGACGGGCTGGTCGATGGCGGAGTCCGTGTCGACCAGGAAGACGAGCAGCGCGGGCTTCTTGCCCGGAGTGCCCGTGACGACATCGTCCATGGGCACCCTGAACTCACTGCGGTAGAAGCCCTCCATGCCACCCTGTGGCCGCAGGCCACTGTGGCGAAGGTCGCGCAGACCGGGAACCCGCAGCTCGCCGTCGACGAGGTGGGGCAACAACGACGCCACCATCCAGGCGAGGCCGTAGCGTTTGAGACCGCGCATGCGCAAGTCCAACACTACCGCGCGAGCCTTCGCCGCGTCCGCATCCAGCGTCGTCCTCAACTCCTGCAACGACGCGGGGCCCTGCTCTCCCAGGAGGTTGCGCAGGTCGAGCACGAGGACGTCCTTCTCCCAGCTCTTGAGCGCGCGCAGCGTGGGGGGCTGGCCCGCGTCAGGGCGCTTCTCGGACTCCACTCGCGTGGCCCCGTCTCCCAGGGTCGCGAGCATGCCCTGGACCGCGGCGGCATAGGCCGCCGAGTCCCCCGCCGCCTCCACCTTGGGCAGCGCGGAGAGGAACGCGGCATCCCACTCGGCGGGCATGGAGAAGGCCCTGGGGTGGCGGAACCGGACGTCGCCCCACAGCTTCACCAATCGCACCCGACGTTCGGCCCGGAGCGTCTCCGGCGACACCGTGACGTTAGCCTGCGCCAGGGCATTCCCCGTGACGAACAGGGCTCCCAGGCTCAACACCGACATCCATCGCAGCCAAGCGCGCTTCATCGTGCCAACCCCCATGTCGCATGGAGCCTGCGAGAGTAGCCCAGTTTCAAGAAGCCTTCGAAGGGATGGCGGCGGCACTTCGACTCCGCAATGGAGTTGGCGGGGAGCCCTGGCCCAACACATCACAAACATCATCGCCATTGAGGTCGTGCGACGCTGACACGGTCAGGGTTAGGCTGGGCGAATGCGCACCGCTCTCCTCGCCCTCCTCCTGTCTTCCATGGCCGCCACCGCGTGTTCCGCCGCGGGGCGCTCCACCCCTCCCACTCCGGAGGACTTCTTCCGCCGCCCGGACCGGGTGCAGATCTTCCTCGCGGACAATGACCAGACATGGGACATGGGGCCCGCACGCGACGACACCACTCCTCGCAGCGGCTTCTTCCTCCTCCCCAAGGAGGGTCCCGAGCTGAGTTCGAAGCAACGCCGGACACTGGCGGACCTCTGGGTCTCCGCCAAGGACCCCGCGTCCTATCCTCCGAGGAAGTGTGGGTTCAACCCGGACATCGCCTTCCGCTTCTGGATTGGCAAGACGTGGGTGGACGCGGTGGTCTGCTTCACGTGTCGGGAGATCGCCTTCCATGACGCGAGCGGCAAACCCATCCCCGCCGCCACGGCAGGCTTCCTCGACGGCTTCCCGGTGATGCAGGAACTCGCGAAGCAGGCGTTTCCCGAGGGAGGCTTCAACCCGGGGTTCTGAACGGCGGCAGTGGACGTGGAGCCCCTTTCGACTGGAGACAGCCATGGGCGCATTGGATGGGAAGCTCGCAATCATCACGGGTGGCAGCACAGGCATTGGACTGGCCATCGCCGAGCGATATGCCATTGAAGGGGCCGAGGTCGTCATCGCGGGACGGAACAAGGGGCGCATGGACGAAGCCCTCGCGCGAATCGGGCATGGCGCCCGGGGCGTGGTGACGGACGTCGGTGACGAAGCGCAGGTGCAGCGGCTCATCGACTCCGTGCCACGCGTGGACCTGCTGGTGACGTGCGCGGGCGGCGCGGTGTTCGGTCCCGTGGAGACGGTGCCGATGAGCGCCTGGCGGGCCCTCTTCAATGACCGCTTCTTCGGCCAGCTCTCCGCATGTCGCTACGCCGTCCCGAAGATGGCCGAAGGCAGCGCCATCGTGTTGTGCTCGGGCATCGCGGGCCACGCGGCGCTCGCCAACTACGCGGGCGGCGCGGGCCTGTGCGGCGCCATCAACGCCATGGGCCGCTCGCTCGCCATCGAGCTCGCGCCCAGGGGCATCCGGGTAAACGTCCTGTCTCCAGGCCTCACGCGCGACACCGCCATCGACTGGGGCGTGCCCGCCTCGCAGGTGGGCGCGTTCCTGGACACGCTCGCGAGCAACGTCCCGATGAAGCGGCCCGGTGTCCCTCGGGACATGGCCGACGCGGCCTGGTTCCTGGCGACGTGCGCCTACGCCACCGGCATGGTGCTCGACGTGGACGGAGGCTGGACGGCGGTGTGAGCGCCTCGTCGACTTGGGGCGATGTCGCGCGACCCCGCGTGAGCAGCCTCGTTCTTCCTGTCGAGGACCGGGGCGCGGCCGCCGCGCCCTGGCAATCCACTCCATGCCAGGCCCCTTCATCGACCTCCACGCCCTGAACCACTCCTCCGACGAGGCCCTCGAGTCGCTGCTGAAGCAGGCTGACTTCAGCCACTTCGAGGCCCACAGGGACCTGCCTTCCCTGCGGGCGCGGCTGCGGCGACTCCAGCGCCGAAGGGGCGTCACGGACCTCCACCGATGGGTCTCCGAGCGCGTCCTGGATATGGGCGCGCGGCTCGTGGAGACGCCGCACTCCTCGGGCGACCAGAGTTCCTTCGCGTTGAGCCCTTCCGGAAGGCATCTGGCCGTCGCCAGCCTCCGCGTCGACGCCTGGTTCGGCTTCTTCGGGGGCGACGTGCGCATCTGGGAGTTGGCGACGGGCCGAGTCGTCGCCAGCCACGGGTTCGACAAGGGCGTGGCGAGTCGCAGGGTGTCCTCCTGCATCCAGTGGTCTCCGTCGGGCCTGTGGCTCGGCGTCGTCTTTAATGACGTCGTCATCGGCGCGCTGCGTCCCTTCTCCGAGGGCCCTCCGTCCTTCAAGGTCGACGTCACCCGGCGCTGGGGCTCGCCGGATCCCCGCTACGTCAAGCGCCCCGAGGACGTGAAGAACGTCGGACACGTGCCCGCCTGGTGCTGGTCGCCCGACGAGACGCGCCTGTTCGTCTCCACTCCAGGCCCCGACGGAGGACTCGGCTGTATCGTCCCGTTCCGGGAAGGCGCTTCGCTCAACGAGGACTGCGCGGACGTGCGCTGGTGCCCGCCACCGCCAGTCCCGCCTCGCGACCGCCCGAACCCGGACACGTGGGTTCGCTGGAGCCGCGATGGCTCCCGCGTTCATGGCTACCGTTTTACGCCGGGGGGTGATTGGGACGAGGAGACCTTCGATTACGTCGGCACGGGCGGCGCATCGTCCACCGACGTGGCGAGCGGCACGAGCCAGTTCCAGCTCGGAGGCGTGAAACCACCCATCGCGTTCTCACCCGACGGTGCACGCCTGGTCCATGACGACCAACGGCTCGAGCTCATCGATGGGCACACCGGCAAGCACCTCGCCACGCTCGTCGAACGCATCCCCGGCAAGCAGCCTCATGTCGGCATCAGCGAGGTCGTCTGGTCCTCCGATGGACGACGCCTGGCGGTGCTCATGGATGACTATGTGCATCCCACCGTCTGCATCTTCGAGGACGAAGCCTTCCTGTGTCGGCTGAAGCTCTCCGCGCTCGCTCACCCCAGTGACCAGACCGACACCCACCGTTGGGCCTGGTCCCCCGATGGCACCGTGGCCGCATGCCTGACCACTGACGGTGGCGTCGAGCTATGGGCCATCGGGCGGAAGCCCCGCCGCCTGCGCCGGCTCACCGCCGTCAAGGGCCTCCAGGGACTGCTCTGGGGAGGCGACGACACGCTCGTGGGCATCGGTCCCTCCGCGCTCGCGTTCTGGAGCGCATCCAACGGAGAGCTGAGGACGCAGGCCTCGTTCGACCTCGAAGCGGGCCGTCTGCCCCCACCCCCGTCCTGGTGTCCCTGGCCAGAGAAGCCAGGGCAGTTCCTCCCGACGGAGCGAGGCTGGGCCTTCACCCACGTGCGGTCGGACGGCACCGTGTCCTGCCATCCTGGACTGCTCGAGAAGCTTGAACGCCGGCTGATGTTCGCCGTCGCCGGGCAATATGCCTGGCCCTGGAGCTGGGCCCTGGGGACGCGGCACACGCGACTGGAGGACGGCGCCAGGGGACATGCGGTGAAGCACCCGACTCCTCCGCCCGGCGAGCTCCCCACCAATCACTACCAGGCCCAGCCCGTCTTCACGCGGGGCCCCGACCTTTGCCGCGACAACCTCACCCCCTATATCGGTCAGGTGATGTTGGTGCGGTTCGGTTACCACGGCCTCGTCACGGACCTCGCGACCCTGTTGGAGGTCACCGGGAAAGGGGTCCGCCTCCGCATCCAGGGCCGCATCGGGCCGGGCCCCGAGGAAGTCCTTCCCTACTCCTCGATTGGTTGGATGGGGCCCGCCGTCCAGCTCGAAGCGCCCGAGTCCCTCGCGGGCGCGCCGGAAGACTCCCGCTAGCGCGAGCCCCGGGTGCGCCACGGACCGACGTGGAAAGAGGCGACGGCGGAGCCGAGGTTTCACTCAACCGTGTGGAGTGACGACCCGTGCCCCGACAGGCCCCGCGAGGAGCGCGATGCCCACGCCGGGCACGAAGGTGGCCACCGGCTCGCTCTTTCCCTTCACCGCCACCGGGGCCGCGGGGGACCAGGTGAAGGTCTCTCCCGCGTTGGCGCGCGTGGTCGCGGACACGAGCAGCGGCGTTCCCACCTGCTTGGTGAGTCCTTCGATGCGGCTGGCCAGGTTCACCGCGTCGCCAATCACCGTGTACTCACGCCGCTGGGTGCTGCCCACGTCCCCCACGACGACGCGGCCGGTGTGGATGCCAATGCCGATGCGCAGCGGCTCCTCGCCCCGCGCCACGCGCTCCTCGTTGAGCGCTGTCAGCGCGTCGAGCATCTCCAGCCCGCACGCCACCGCCGCGCGCGCATGCTCCGGGTGGTCCAGAGGCGCGCCGAAGTACGCGAGGATGCCGTCGCCGATGAACTTGTCGAGCGTCCCGCCATGGCGGAACACCACCTCCACCATGCGCGACAGGTACTCGTTGAGCAGCGCCACCACCCGGGGGCTGTCCATCTGCTCGGACATGGAGGTGAAGTCTCGGATGTCGGAGAACAGCAGCGTCACCTCGCGATGCTGGCCATTCGCCAGTCCCGTGCCCCGCTCCGCGATGTGGCGAGCCACCTCGGGGGAGAAGTAGCGCCCCAGCCGCTCGAGCCGGGCCTGCTCGCGGGAGATGCCGTGCAGCAGGCGTTGAATGCGGTGCGTGGCGTAGCCGAGCGTCAGGGCCGTGACGCCGAGGATGACAACGAGCACGGGGGCGAGGTTCCACGCGCCAGGCTCGCCCAGCTTCATCAGGGTGACCGTGAAGCCCATGCTCATCACCGCGCAGAGCGCGACGGTGCCCACGTCCAGCGACAGCACCGACAGCGCGAGGAGCACGCAGTACACCCCGCAGGACATGGGCCCCACGAGGTCGGCGGGCACTCCTGCCTGGAGGGTGACGTACTGCTGGAGGAAGACCATGGGCGCGTCCACCAGCGCCACGGCCATGCCCGCGAACCTGCACCAGCGGGCGACCCCTCCCGCCACCGCCCAGAGCGCACCCGCGAGCACCAGATATCCGCCCAGCGCCACCGGGGACGCGGGCCACGCAAGGCCCACGCTCAGGCAGAGCCAGGCGAGCACACCGACGAAGCGCAGCGCCCCCAGGCGCCGCGCCACGCGAATCTGCTCGTTGACGAGGTTGCGCTCGAAGGCGATGGACAGGTCCGGCTCAGCCGGTTCGGGAAGAGGAGTCACGAGCGTCGGAACCATGTATCGCGCACGCTACCAGAGGCCCTGGCTCACGGGGCGACGGGTGATACTCCCGGTACGGCTCACGACACACAACGACACATCGCTCCCCGTGCTCGATTTCAACGCGAGGCGCGGGACAGCGGCATGGGATGTGTCGCCGACATGTATCACGCCTGCATGACAACTCATTGCGGGTCCGGTGTCTGGCGCGCTTCCGACAAACATCACCGTCGACACCGTCGCGCATCATCGAGTCGGGCGATGGTGCGATGCGCCTATCAACGACGTCTCGACATCACCGCCAGGGTGATCAGCATCGCCACCAATCCCACGCCGATGCCCGCGATGCCACCCAGGGCGGTACAGAGGGAGTTGAGCCCGCCATGGTCGCCGGTCGACAGGCTGTCGAGGTACATGCCGAACGCCAATGGAATCGCGAAGCCGAAAAACCCCATGAGGAGCGTCATCCCCGCGACGTAGAAGGCGCGCATGAGTGGAGACGCATGGGTGCCGTTGCCCATGGGCAGGAGCATCAGCAAGGAACGCGCCGCACGTCTCTCGCGGGGGGCATGGCCACCGTTGCGCAGACGCGGGCACGCGCCTGTGCAGCCTGCTGCGCACGGGCGAGAGGCCACCCCGTTCCTTCAACCCTGAGTGGGGCGAGGCCACCCTGATGAGGATGGGAGCCATTTCGGAGGCAGACGGTCCCGGTGTAACGTCGTGGTCAGCATGGACGTCCGAGTCACCTTCACCGAAGAGCCTGCCGCGTGACTCGCGAGGCTTCCGCAAGCACCTCGCGGCGTTCGAGTCGCTGGCTCGTGGTAGGGGCCGTCCTGCTCGGTGGCCCCCTGGCCCATGCGGAGCCACCCGCCGAGGGCGCCCCCGCATCGAGTCCCGCGTTCTCCTCGGACTCCCTCGTGGGCGTGGTGGTGGCCAGCTACACGCTGGACCTGACCTCGCAACAAGAGGGCCGGCTGCAGTTGCTCAAGGCGCGACTGGGCGAACGCGTCACCTCCGGGCAGGTCGTCGCGCAACTGGAACTGGAGCCCCTCCAACTGGAGACCGCCGCGCGGCAGGCCCAGCTCCAGGCCACCCAGGCCGAGGTGAGCCGCACCGAGCTGCTGTTGCTGCAGGCACAGCAGCGGCTGAAGCGAGAGCAGAGCATCCGCCAGTTCACCGCCGCCGAAGCCGTGGAGACCGCGGAGACCGAAGTGGCCCTGGCGAAGGTGAACGTGGAGCTGGCGCAGGCGCGCGGCGCGGAAGCCAAGGCCCTGCTCGACTCCGCGAGCCGCAATCTGGAGACGGCCCGGATTCGCGCGCCCTTCGCGGGTCGCATCACCGAGCTGTATCAAGTGCCTGGGGGCCTCGTGGGCCGCGCGACACCCATCCTCCGGCTTGTCAGCGAGGAGCTGAAGTTGCGCTTCGCCGTCCCGGAACACATCGCGCCCACGGTGCGCGCGGGCACACTCATCCAGGTGCGCCTGCCGGCCCTGGGGGTGACGCTGAAAGCGCAGGTAGAAAGCCTCGCGCCCGAGGTGGACCCGTCCTCGCGGCACCAGAAGGCCGAGGCCCGGCTGCTTATCGACGGCGCGATGCGCGAGCAGCTCGCCACGGGCCTGCTGGCCGAGGTGGAGCTGGCCCTTCCACCGGTCTCCAAGCGCGCGCCCTGAGGGCGTCCGTCAGCCCACGAGCTTCTGCTGCGCGGCGCGGTCCTGCTGCGCGACCAGCTCATGGTAGTGCCCGCGCTGGGCCATCAGCTCGTCATGCGTCCCCTGCTCCACCAGCCGGCCCTGCTCCATGACGAGGATGAGGTCCGCTTCCCGGATGGTGCTCAACCGGTGGGCAATGACGACGCGCGTGCAGTTCAGCTCCGCGATGGCGTCCTGGACCGCCCGCTCCGTCTTCGTGTCCAGCGCGTTGGTGGCCTCGTCCAGGAGGAGGATGGCCGGGCCATGCACCAGGGAACGCGCCAGCGCGAGCCGCTGTCGCTGCCCACCGGAGAGCGATTGCCCCATGTCACTGAGGACCGTCTCGTACTTCATGGGCATGGCCATGACCTCGTCGTGAATCTGCGCGCGACGGGCCGCCTCGAGCACCTTCTCCAGGGGCAACGTGGGGTCGGAGTAGGCGATGTTCTTCCGGATGTCTCCCTGGAAGAGCGCGGGGTTCTGGAGCACCGCGCCCATCTGCCGCCGCACGGCCCGCAGGTCCAACTCCCGCAGGGAGATGCCGTCGTAACGGATGTCACCTTGCGTCGGCAGGTACAGCCCGAGCAACAGGTTGGCCAGCGTGGACTTGCCCGCGCCCGAGCGGCCCACGATTGCCACGAATTGTCCGGGCCGGATGTCCACGCTGACGTCCTGGAGCACCGGCGTGGAGCGACTGCCGTACTGGAAGGACACGTGAGACACCTGGATGCCGCCCCGCAGCGTGTGCGCGCGGCGAGGCGTGTCGTCGGTCTGCTCGGGGCGGGCCTGGAGGATGTCATCCACCCGGTCCAGGTAGCTGCCCACCAACTGCAACTGGAACGCGGTGGCCACCAGGCTGGAGATGGGCGTCAGGAAGTTCCCCGCCAGGGCATTGATGGCCAGCATCTCTCCCAGCGAGAGCTGCCGCTGGTCCAGCACCAGCCACGTGCCCACGGCCAGTGTCGCCAGCGGTGAGGCCATGCGCAGCGTGGACGTGAGCGAGTCGGTCAGCGCGGACAGCCGCCCCCGGTCCAACGAGACGTTGAGCACGTCGACGTAGAGGTTGGACCAGTGCTGCACGGCCCGGTCCTCCAGGCCCATGGCCTTGAGCGTCTGCATCCCGTTGAACAGCTCCACCTCGTAGTTCTGCGAGCTGGCGTTCACCTCGAGGCTGCGCGACATCAGCTCGCGCTGGCGCTTTCGCGCGAAGAGGAAGACGAGCACCTGCAACAGCGCCAGTCCCAGCACGAGCAGGGCGAGCTGCCAGCTGCCGAAGAACAGCAGCACCAGGTAGACGACGACGAGCGAGCCATCCAGCACCGCGGACAGCGCCCCCGACGTGAGCAGCTCACGCACCGTGGCGTTGCTGTTCAGCCGGCTCATCAGGTCGCCAGTCGAGCGCAGTTGCAGGAAGGAGAACGGCAGCCGCACCAGGTGGTCCAGGAAGCCCACCGTCATCCGTGCATCCAGATACGTGCGCAGGTGCAACAAGAGGTGCGCGCGCACGAGCGAGGAGACGAACTGGAAGACGACCAGCAGCCCCATGCCCCCGGCGAGGATGGCCAGGAGCGTGGTGTCTCCGCTGGGGACCACCCGGTCCACCACCGCGCCGGTGAGCGAGGGCAGCGCGAGCGCGAACAACTGCAAGAGCACCGACATCACCACCACCCGCCGGAGCGTGGTGCCGCGCTCGGTGAGCAGCCGCAGGTAGCGGCGAGGGCCGGGCGCCGTGCCCCCCGTCTCGAAGGTCTCCGACGGCTCGAAGAGCAGCGCGATGCCCGTGAAAGACTTGCGGAACTGCTCCATCGGAACGACGCGGCGGCCGAAGCCGGGGTCCACCAACTCCACGCCCTTGGAGGTCAGCCGCTCGAAGACGACAAAGTGGCGGAACTCCCAGTGGAGGATGGTGGCGGGCTCCAGCAGATGCAGCTCGTCGATGTCCACCCGCGCGGCCCGGCCCACCAGCCCGAAGCGCTGGCCGGCTTCGAGCAGGGCCAGCGCGCTGACGCCTCGCAGCGACAGGCCCGTGGCGGTGTGGACTTCGTCCAGGTCGATGCGTCGACCCCAGTAGCCCAGCACCATGGCCAGACTCGCGGCGCCGCAATCCGTGGCCGTCAGCTGCGCCACGAAGGGGACACGCTTGCGCCGCAGGTGCTCGCCAATGCGACCCAGCGCGGGGAAGCGGTCGAAGAGAGAGCCTGCCTTGTCGTCTTCTTCAGCCACGCGGTCTTCCGAGGAGCTCGAGCACGGGCAGCAGCGTCAGCCAGCCGTTGCGCGCACGCACGCGCACCCAGGCCACGCCGGGCATGCCGGTGTAGTACGAGTAGCTGCGTCCATCGACGTCGAACGTCGCACCCGGCAGCCGGCCCTCCACCGCCACATGCGGGCCTTGCAGCGACAGCGCGTCTCCCAGGCCAGGCCCCAGGTAGCGCCGCACCTCGGCGGGCCCCACCAGCTCGTCGCTGACGGACGTCACCTGGAAGTACTGGTACACGTACGGAAAGCCAGACACCTCCATGCGAATCTGCTGACCGGGCTCCAGCATCGGCCGGTACTGCCCCGGCACGAGCGCGAGCGCGAAGGCCTCCGAGCCGTCCTGGAGGATGGAGGCCACCGCCTGCCCCGCGCTCAGGTACTGGTTCTCCCGCACGCGGACATCGTAGATGCGGCCGCTGACGGAGGCCCGGAGCACGCGCTCCGACAGCCGCGCCTCGCTCGAGTCCACCTGGCTGCGCAGTGAGGAGAGGGCCTGGCGCGAGCTGGCGTCGAGCGGGTTCATCAGGCCCGCGGCCAGCTGCGAGCGGAACTCCTGCGTCATGCGGCTTCGCTCGGCCTCTTCCAGGGGCGAGTGCAGCTCCACCAGCGGCTGGCCCACCTGGACGTACTGCCCGCGCTTCACCAGCACCTTGCTGACCCGCCCCGCGGACGTGACAGTCAAATCCTCCAGGCCCCGGACCTGGATGAGCACGGGCCCCGTCGCGTAGTCGTTGATCTCCACGACGGAGAGGCCCACGCCGAGGATGAGCGCCAGCACCAGGATGAGCCAGTACGTGACGCGCGCCCAGAACGGGTCGACCCGGAGCAGGGTTCCCCGAACCTCGGGGCGTGCGTAGTGGTCGAGCGCTTCCTGTCGGAAGAGGGACGACTGATGCGGTTGCTCACTCATGGATGCAGCCTCGGGCCGACGGCTCGGGACGATAGCGAATGCGCCGGAGCCGACCAACAGGGACGACTGCTTGTTGGCTCACCATCCCGGCCGTGCGCGAGCAGCCTCATGCGCTCCCCTTGAGCGGCCTCGCCAGCCGCGAGCGATAGAGCCGGGCCAGGAAGTCGTAGAGGATGAGTTCCTGGGCTCGCTGGTCGCTCGCCAGCAGTCTGTTGACGTGCATGTGCAGGAAGCTCTCGGCCAGTCCCGCCACGGGAAGCGTGAGCTGGCCTTCGCGCTCGGCCGCGTGGAGCTGCTCCGCGAGGGGCCGCAGCAGGGCTCCGCGCCGCGCCAGGATGTCGAGCCCCGCCTTCCACGGGCCCTCGTCCTCCGGAGCCGCGTCGAGCATCCGCTCCAGCTCCCGACGCTCCTGTCGGAAGCGCTGGCTGAGCTGGTCCTCGAAGCGCGCGTTGACGCGGAACTCCGCGCCGAACCCCTTGCGGCAGCGACTCGCCACGGCCAGCTTCTGCTCCAGCGACAGGCCAAGCCCTTCCAGCAGCGTGTCCATGCCCAGCAGCGCCAGTCGCCAGCGCAGATTGGCCCCCTCGTCTCCAGGGTGGGTTTCCAGCAGGGACAACACGGCCTCGCTGTCCGCCGCGAAGAGTTGCTCGGACAGCGAGATTCCCGTGGGGCCACCGTAGCGCTCCACCTCGCGCTCGTATGTGTCGAGCTGGAGCTTCCAGCCCTCGCCCGAGGCCAGCGCGTTCGCACACGCCGACTGCAACACGGGCAGCGCCTCCGCATAGAGCCGCTGCGGGGCGCCATGCAGCCGCAGGCGCAGGTGCCAGTCCGGGTCGCCGTAGCGCAGGAAGAACCAGTGGGAGACAGCGCCCGTCTCGGTGAGCTTCCGGAGGACCGGCGCGAGCGTGAGCGTGAGCAACCGGTCCGCGGTGGCCGTGCCGGTGTAGAGCTTCGCGTAGAGCCATTCGGAGCCGGGCGGAAAGGTGCGTGGCACGGACGCGGTGGCGACAGCGGGCGCGTGGGGCGTTCGAGCCAGGGGCTCGCGTCGACGGAACGGGAGCACCACCTCGTGCATGTAGCGTCCGTCCGGTCCGGTGACACAGAGCCCGTCGGGCGTGGGGAACAACTCCTCCAGCGTCACGCCCGAGGGACGATTGCGCGCGAGCTGGACGAACGTGTCCACGCTCAGAACGTTGTCCAGGTCGATGGGGAGCTGGTTGTCGCCATCCTGGAGACAGACCCAGCGCGGCAGTCGGGCCTGCTTCCGGAAGCGCTGGAGTGCCTGGTAGCGCGCGGTGCCCTGCGCCGTGCCCCAGGCCTTGAGTACGTCGGCATTCACCCGCCAGCGCGCCAGCGCCAGCACCACGCGGCCATACGTGACACGAGGGAGGAACGGAGCCTGCGCCAGCGGCCCCCAGGAGAACGCGAGGCTCTGGACGCCCTGCTGCTGGAGCTGCCCCAGGAAGCGATACGCCCCGAGCCCCAGGGAGAAGTAGTTGTGGGCATGGGTCATCCGGGGAATGACTTCCCGCCCCAGCTTGCGGGAGCGGAGCACCAGTCGGCCCTGCTCGACGGAGAGCCACAGGTCCGACAGCTCGAGCCGATGCTCCGGGGGCACACCGGACTGTCCCAGGAAGACGAGGTCATGCTCGCGTAGCGCGGGGCGGCAGATGACATTGCCCATGCGGCCCTGCGGCAGATGCACCACTTCCGCGAAGACGGCCTCGGGCCTCAGTGCCTCCTCGGCACGCAGGTACTCACGCGTCGCCGTCTCCAGCGCCGGGTCCGCGTGGCAGAACCGCCCGACCATCACCGCGCCCGAGGGACCGGAGAGACTCTCCAGGACGAGCTGGTAGTCCCCGTTGTCCACCTGCTCGGTGCTGGCGCCCACCACTGTCGCCACGATGGAGAAGGCCTCCGGCAGCGGCGGCACGTCCCTGGACTCCAGGGCGCGGAGGTCGTCCTCCGTGAGGACCAGTTCCTGGGTCTGCTCACGCCAACAGGACTCCAACCGGGTCAACAGGTGGCGCCAGCGCGCACCGCCAGGAAAGCGCCCGTCACCATCCTGGAGCGGGAAGGCGAAGCCCTGGAGCAGCGGGCCGGTGCCACTGCTCGTGCCACCGTCCGCCGCGAAGCCGATGCCAGTCTCCTCATCGAGCGCTTCCAGCAGCGGCACGGCGCGCGTCTCGTACCGCGCCACGAAGCGTTGCAGGAAGCTCGTTAGGGGCGTGGCCACGCCGCTGTTCACGGAGATGCGGTGGAGCGCCTCGATGGCACCCTGGCATGCCTCCACCACGCGGGGAGACAGCGTGGCCTCCTCGGCGGGACGGAGCATGTCCACCTGGAAGAGGCGCGGCAGCTCCGCGGGCACGGGCAGTCCTTCGAGCATGCGGGCCACGTCGCGGTAGGACTCGACGGGAACACCGGGACGCGCGGCATCGATGCGGCTCAGTGCCTCGTGCGCGGCGGCCAGCTTCGTGCGCGTGGGCGTCAGCGCGGACAAGCCCTCGGATGCCTCCAGCAGCGCGGGGATGGGCTCCGGCCCGGTGAGCGGCGGAGCCCAGGTGGGGACGAGGACCTGGGACTCGATGAGCTCCACGATGAAGGCGCGGGCATCTTCCAGTCCGACGTCGGCGTCATCCCGGGTGAGCGCTTCCGCGAGCACTTCCAGGGACGCGCCGCCACGGGCTCGCGCCAGCGTGGAGTCCAGGTACGACGAGGGCTCCACCGCCACCAGATGGTAGGTGCGCTCGCGTCCGGTGTGCCGCATCTCCATGTAACGCAGCCGCCCCGCGGCCAGGTACAGGCTGGAGTTGGGGACGTACGAGAGCTGGTCTCGGACTCCAGGCTCCTGCCGCACCTTCTCCACGAGCGCGCAGACGTAGTCCATGTCCAGGCGGGTGTGGCGACGCAGGTCCTCGCGCGGCGAGAGGCGCAGCCGTGTCGCTGTTCCCGGCCGCCCCATGGAGAGCCCCGCGAACAAACCAAAGGGCGTGCTGCGCCCGGCCATTCGCGCGAAGTACCGCACGAGAGTCCGCTCGACCTTCTTGCCCTGCTCGGAGTCGGCGTTCTCCCGCCAGTAGTGCAGGCTCTCCACCAGCGCGGGAGAGGCGATGAAGAGCGACTCCTGGATGAGCGGGTCATCCACCCACTGGCGCAGCCGTGCGCGCAGTCGCGATGTGTCTCGCTGGAGCGCCGCTTCGAGCGCGTCTGGCGCGGCCTCCGGCCCCTCCAGTCCCTCGCTCCACGACGTGAGCGCGTCAAAGGGCAGCAACGGGGTGCGCAGGACGAAGAAGTCCGCGGCGACGAAGGGGGGCGCGCGACCAGAGCGCGTACGCCCCGCTGGGTTCTCACGCGCGTCAGGCGAGGGGGAAGATGGGGTAGGCATGTGAACGGCGGCTGTCGTGTCGGAGAAGAACCCTCGGATTCCCTTATACAGCAACGATGCAGTTATTTCTTGAGGCTGTTGTTTTGCGTGACTTAGGCTTGGATGTCCCGTGCGACCCGTGGGGCGTGCGGTGTGCGACCACTCATCCGGACCAGGAGCGCCCAGCCATGAGCACCCGACCCTCGAAGAAGCCCACCCTCAAGAAGGAGACGCTGCGCACGCTCGAATCGGCGGAGCTGCCGCGGCTGGATGGCGCGGTGGGCGGCGCGACGCCCGCCCTCGAAATCATCGACATCGACAACAGCCCCTCGAAGACGGTGCAGCCCACCGTGGGGACGCGCACCCGCACGCTGTGAGTCATTGAATCCGACGCCAACGCCGCTTCGTCACCGGGGTTGTCGTTGGAGACAGCAGATACATTCGCGCAAGCCATTGAACGGCGAGCCGCGAAGGTATTCCGGCGGGCAGCTCTCGGGCTGCCCGCTGTGATGACAGTGCAAGGACTGACCTGTCATCCCGCACAACCACGCCCCGGGGAGATTGGCATCCAGGGCCATCTCAACATCCTTGAGCGCGGCAGCTTGAGTGGAACTACCTCTGAATGTGGAGGTGGGGACCGCCCCAGACCGCCTGTCCCCTCGGGCGTGTCCGTTCGTCGCGCACGGTGTAGCCCTGCGCCCGGGCATCGGCCATGAAGGCTTCGAGGCGCGCCGCCGGGACGCCGCGGGTGCGCACGTCGATGGCCCGCCCCTGGTAGTGCATCGAACCGGGGTTGTGCCTTCCTCCCGTAGTCGAGGTGACGGTGAGGCCGTGCCGTTCCGCGAGCCGAGCCATCCCCTCGAACGCCCGTCCAGTCGTCGGCTGGGTGGTCGTGGCGCGGGTCGTCTTCGGCGAGAAGCTTGAAAGGCCGTTGAGGGCCTCGAAGGTTCGCCGCCCCACCACACCGTCCACCTTGAGCCCCATCGAGCGCTGGAAGTCGCGAACGGCCTTCTCCGTGGCGCGGCCGAGCTTCCCGTCTGTCTTTCCGGGATTGAATCCCGCGGAGCGCAACCGGTCCTGCAAGGCCCCCACGGTTTCGTTCGACGCGCCCTTGCGGAGCGACCCACTCGTATAGCCGAGCACGCTCGACCGGTCCGCCGCTCGGGCCGAAGCCATCGAGCCTGACCGTGAGAAGCTGCTCTCGGCGGAGTATCCCTTCACGCTCGCCCGGTCCGCCGCTCGAGCCGAAGCCATCGAACCCGACTTCGAGTTCGGGGAACGACTCTCGGCGGAATATCCGCTCACGCTCGCCCGGTCCGCCGCGCGAGCCGAAGCCATCGAACCTGACTTCGAGTTCGAGGCGCGGCTGTTGCCGGAATACCCACTCACGCTCGCCCGGTCCGCCGCGCGCCCGGCGGCCATGCTTCCCGAGCTGCTCCGAGATGAACCCGTTCCACTCACGGACATGAAGTACCCCAATGCGGGAGGAGGTCAGCGGGGAGGCATGCCACCTGCTGTCTCTCTATTCTCCGACTCCCGATGACGAAGTTGCCGCCGAATCGGACTTGCCTCGTTGCGCCTGGAAGTGGCGTCTGTCCACTGCCTCGGCGACCAAAGCCATCCCAAAACATCTGACTTCTCGTGAACGCGAGCCCACGAAAAAGCCCCGGGCCCCATGCCGTGAGCATGGAACACCGGGGCGGTGACACGGGAGCCTCGAGGGGGCTCCCAGCGAGGACTACTGACCGCCGCGCAGCAGCTGCGACTGCGCGAAGGCGGCGAGCTGCTGGGCGTTGAACTTGCCCTGCGCGATGTCGCCCACGGCGGTGGCGGCATTGCGGACCGTCTCCACGGTGTCCGCCAGCTTGCCCACGTTCTGCGCCTGGCCGAGCATGCTGCTCACGCCCGCCAGCGGGCCACCGGCCACCATGGACAGCCCGTTGTCGATGAACTTGTCGGCGAACGGCTTCGCCAGCTGGCCAATGCCGAACGGCAGGGAGTCCAGCGCCTTGCCGACGATGTCCTTGAGAGGACCGGTGATGGCGCTGAGGCCCTTCTCGAGCAGGCCGGAAATCTTCCCGAGCGCCTCGGAGACCTTGCCGACAGCGTCGCTGAGCCCCTTGGCCAACCCGCCCAGGCTACTGGCCAGTCCGCCCAGGCCCCCCAATGCCTTGCCGAGCCCACCCAGTGCGTTGCTGATGCTGTTCGCGGCCTTGCTCGCCGCGTCGGCGGCCTTGCTCGCCGCGTTGCTCGCGGAGTTGCTCGCGCTGTTCGCACCGCTGCTACCACCCGCGCCACTGGAGCCGCCGACGGACATGGGATTTCCTCGTGAAATGTAGGTTTGCCTGATTATCGGGGACTACCCGGCGGAGTTGCGTCCGGCCCCTCAAAGGCGATCAGGCCCCCGGGGCAGGTTCTTGAGGAGGGCCTGGCTGGTGGCCTCGTCGACCTCGACCCGCGTCTGGTTCTCGTCGCCCCGCAGGGAGGGCTTGTTCTGGGAGGCGGCCTGGGTCGCCTCGAAGCCCGTGGAGTAGGAGGCCGGTGGGCCCAGGCCCAGCTCCCCTCGGGCGGCGCTCTTGAAGAACTCCCCCACCTCCTGGATGGAGGGTGGATCATACCCGGCGGCCCGCAGCGCCTCGTCCGGGACGACCTGCAGCACCGGCTCCTTCTCCGGGTGCTGGGCATAGTCGAGCACCAGCTCCACGTAGGCGGCCAGCTCCATGCCCACCGATTTGGCGATGCGCTGGGTGTCTGGGTCCGCGAGCAGCTCGGCGCGGACATTCTCCACGGGACGCGTGAGGCGGGGCTTCTGCTCGGACATGTCGGACCGGCTCCCTGAGCGGTGAAGTGCGGCCCTGGAGGTTAACCGGACCTGGAAGCAGGCTCCAATCTCTCGACAATTCCAGGGCTTACGCACCCTGGCCCCGGCCCCCGGCGCAATGCGTCTCATGAAAAGAAGCCCCGGCGTCTGCCCTGTCTCCAAGACGACAAAGAATGGCGTCTGCCATCCGCCGCCGTGCCAGGAGTGTCCGCAGGCCAACACTCCTCACACCCTCCGGGGCACACCCTCAGTGAAGTGTAAAATATAAGGAACTCGGGGATTTCTGGCGCCCTCCCGGGCCTCCGTCATCCCCCGTTCCAGACAGTCATTCACTGCCGAGGGAGCCATTCCATGCACCATGTCTTGAAGTCCGCTGTCTGCCTTACCGCCCTGCTGGCGGCGCCCGCGTGGGCGTTCAAGCCAGAAGCGCCTTCCGCGCCGGGTTCGCTGGCGAGCCAGGCCTTCTTCAAGCCCGAGCTCACCATCCCCAGCGGACAGGTGCCGCTCGAGGAGGCGCTGCCGAAGCTGAGCCGCTCGGGCGCCAGCGCGTGGGATGACTTCTTCGCCCGCAACGGCCGAGGCTTCCAGGTCTACGTCGATGCCCAGACGGGCACGGCCGCGAACCTCATGGGCTCGGTCCCCCTCATCCCCGGCACCGGTGCGGGCAACAAGCTCACGCTGGACTCCGTCCGCAACCAATTGGGTCGCGCCGTCGCGCGGGTGGACGCGGCCGTCGTCGGGGACCTGGTCCTCCAGTTCATCGAGGCCAACCAGGCCGCGATTGGCGTGGACGTGCTCCAGTTGGGAGAGCCCCGCGTCGAGCAGGTCGCCGAGCACCTGTGGCAGGTCTCCATCCCCCAGCAGCTCAAGGGCATCCCGGTCCGCTACGGACGCATGGCGGCCACCATCAGCCACGGCAACCTGGTGCTGCTGGGCACCGAGTCCTGGGCCAACGTGGACATCTCTCCCCTGCCCCTGCTGGCCGCGGACCAGGCCATGGTCGCGGGCTACGAGCGCTTCGGCCTCTACGAGAGCCCCTCCACGCTCTGGAAGGCCCCCACGCTGGAAATCGTCCCCGTGGCCCGCCAGGGCGCGGGCTTCGGCGCGGCCTACGGACACCAGCTGGTGTGGAGCTACGGCTTCCAGCAGCCCGGTGAGCACGAGCGCTGGAAGGTCACGGTGGATGCCACCCGCGGCGAGGTGCTGTCGCTCGAGGACGACAACCACTACTTCGACCAGACCATCAAGGGCGGCGCCTATCTGTTGACCAACACGGACACCTGCACCGCGACGGCGACGTGCGGGGTGAGCTTCGCCAACACGCCCATGCCGTGGGCCGACACCGGCTTCCCGGGGCCGGACGACTACACGGACAGCGCGGGCGTCTTCAACTACACGACGGGCACCACCACCACGACCCTCAACGGCAAGTACATCCGCATCCAGGACAACTGCGGCCCCGTCACCGCCTCCGCCCCGGGCACCATCGACCTGGGCGGCGTCACCGGGCAGCACGACTGCACCACGCCGGGCTTCTCCGCTGGCAACACCTCCGCGTCGCGCAGCTCCTTCTACGAGCTGAACCGGATTGCCCAGATTGCCCGAGGCTGGCTGCCCACCAACGTGTGGCTCAACGGCCAGCTCACCTCCAACATGAACATCGTCAGCACCTGCAACGCGTTCTGGACGGGGTCCACGGTCAACTTCTTCCGCAGCGGCGGCGGGTGCCGGAACACGGGCGAAATCGCCGCCGTGTTCGACCACGAGTGGGGCCATGGCATGGACGACAACGACGTCGCCGGCACGCTGAGCAACTCCAGCGAGGCCTACGCGGACATCGCGGCCATCTACCGCCTGCCGACCTCGTGCGTGGGCCACGGCTTCTTCCAGACCGTCGACCAGGGCTGTGGCATGACGCCGGACGGCACGGGCTACAACGTGAACGAGGCGCAGACAGGAGCGCCCTGGTGCGCCAGCCGCTGCTCGGGCGTGCGTGACGCGGACTGGGCGGCCCAGGTGCCCAACACGCCCGCCACGCCGCAGAACTTCGTCTGTGGTCGGTGCGGCGGCGGTGGTGGACCCTGCGGCAGGCAGGTCCACTGCGCGGCCTCTCCCGTCCGTCAGGCGGCGTGGGACCTCGTCGCCCGCGACTTGCGCGCGGCCCCCTTCAGCTACGACGCGAACACGGCCAACACGATGGGCAACAAGCTGTTCTACCAGGGCAGCGGCAACATCGGCATCTGGCACGCCTGTGACTGTACGCTCGGCACGTCGAGCGGCTGTGGCGCCACCAACGGCTACATGCAGTGGCTGGCGGCGGACGACGACAACGGCAGCCTCATCGACGGCACTCCGCACATGACGGCCATCTACGCCGCCTTCGCTCGCCACAACATCGCCTGCTCCGCGCCGGCCCGCATCAACGCGGGTTGCGTGGGCGGCCCCACGGCGGCGCCCGCGCTCACCGTGACGCCGGGCGTTGGCCAGGCGAACCTGTCCTGGAGCGCGGTGGCCGGAGCCACCGAGTACTGGGTGATGAAGTCGGACGGCTTCGCCGCGTGCAACTACGGCAAGGCGAAGGTCGCCACCGTCACTGGCACCACGTACACGGACACGGAGGTGATGGCGGGACGCTCGCACTGCTACTCCATCGTCCCGGCCAGCAGCAACGCCTGCTACGCGCCCGCGAGCACCTGCACCTGTACGACGCCGACCTGATTCAATCGGTGAGTCCCGGCGCGGCCCACTCGGGGCCGCGCCGGGGTTTCAGGCCCGGCCTACGGGTTGTAGACGAACGTCACCGTGGAGTTGCACGGCTGGGTGTTGTTCACGATGTCCGTCAGGGTGATGTCGCCGAAGGGGGTGACGGTCGACTTGGGGAAGCCCGTGCCGCCCCAGGGCGCGCCCGAGTTGAACTGGGTGAAGCCGCCCGTCGGCGTGTAGATGGGATAGGTGGACGGGTCCGTCGGGTTGGGGTTGGAGAAGATGGTCATGTTGGCGGCGCAGTCCGCGGGCGCACCGAGCGGGAACTCGACGCCGACTTCCTGGTCCACGTTCGGACGGTTGTTGTAGAGGACGACGAACGGGATGGCCGGCGTCACCGTGTCCGTGAAGGGGACGAAGGTGTTGCCCGCGTTCTGCATCGCGAGGTTGAGCTTGATGTCGTAGCAGTACGCGGGGAAGCCCACGAACTCGACGATGGTGCAGGCGGGGTTGGTGAACTCCAGGTCGATGTTCCAGGTGCCGAGGCCGCCGTTGGAGGGGACGACCGAGCTGGGCGTGGACGCCGGCCCGCCGATGAGCGTGAAGGTGCTGCCAGCGCTGTTCGGGCGGAAGTTGGCGCGCTGCTCCACCCAGCGGTTGATGGTCGCGTCGAAGCGCCACCCAGCCGCGCGGCAGGTGCCGTTGAGCACACAGGGAGGCATGCGGCCTCCGGCGGCCTGCGGAACGCGGAGGGTGACCTCGGCGGTCCGGTCCTTGCCGAGGTTCACCGGCTGGCCGTCGAGCGTCGTCGCGCCGATGAAGAAGGCGCCCACGGACTCGAGCGCGACCTGCCTGCCGCCCTGGTTCACCGCCGTGAAGTCACCTGGCATGCCGCGCGGGTTGTAGGTGGCGGCGGAGACGAGCACCGTGCCCGTCACCGGCTGGCCCGCGGCGTTGAACAGGGAGCCCGCGGGGATGACCACGGACAGGTCACCGGCCTCGATGGTGATGGCCTGCGTCGCGCTGAACTGCCGGATGGGCGCGCGCGGCAGGACGTGGGTGTTGTTGAGCAGGCCCGCGCTCAAGTAGTCGGTCATCGGCGCGAAGCCCGACTTGCTCACGCTGATGATGTAGCCCGTCGTGCTGTTGACGGACACGAAGTACTTGCCGGCCGTGTCGGTGGTCCGGTTGATGCCATTGATGACCACCGTGGCGCCGGCAATCGGCTGACCGCTGGGGTCGAGCACGGTGCCGGTGAAGGTCGCCAGGCCCTGCGACACCGTCCCCTCGAGGACCTCCTCGGGAGCCGTCTCCGTGGGACCTACCGCGGGACCGTCGAGGCACCCGAACGAAAGCACCGCGGGAGCCAGGACTGAGAGACACCACTTCTTCATCGTCGTCATGACAGGTTCTCCTCGGCTGCGTTTGCTGCGGCCAGAGCCAGGACTGGCGCCGACCGGCACGGCGAGGACACGGTAGTGAAACCGTGAAGAACCACACACTGCGGGTATGCCCAAAAGGACAAGCAAGTGTCGGGCGGCTGACAATTCATCGTGGATTGCCCGTACAACCGAGACTTGATGGCGCAGGGCGGCAATGCGGAAGAGCAGGTCATCGCCCCATGCGAACCGTCATCCGCGACCTCGCGTGACGCCACCTAAAAACGGAAACGGGCCGGAGAGCGGGCACCTTCGCCGGGCGCACCATCGTTTTCGAGGGCGCCGTCGGCATCCGCGTACCCGGCGATGACTACGGGTACATCATCGATTCGTCGCGCGGCCTGCTCATCCTGAACGAGCTCTAGCCAGACATCCGGGGAGGCGCGGCCAGGAATGGACCCGTGCAGGCGGAGAGCGAAGGCGGGCAGCAAGCCGCCCCTCGCTCACGGCTCATCCTCGACAGGGCGCTCGGGGGTCAGCTTCCACAGCTGCCCCGAGTCATTGCAGCTTGTCTTGGCGAGGATGGGGATGTTGTTGGCCCTGCTGTCATTGACGATGTCGAGCGACAGCGCGTCGCCCTGCGCCTGGGTCGTCAGCCTGTAGATGCCGTTGGGCTCCGGAGTCAGCTTCCATCGCTGCTCCGGAACAGCCGCCGATTTGACGAGGAGGGGGCGATTGCCGGCGGTGTTGGCCAGGGACAGGCTGGTCCCACGCCACTGGGTCGTCAGTCGGTAGAAGCCGTTGGCCTCCGGAGTCAGTTTCCACAGCTGCCCCGTGTATCTGGCCGTCGTGGCGAGGATGGGGGTGTTGTTGGCCTTGCCGTCCCCGATGATGTCCAGCGACATGCCATCGCCCTGCCACAGGGTCGTCAACCGGTAGTAGCAGCGGGCATCGACGGGGGCGGACACCGGCGGAGGAGTGGAGGTCGTGGGCGGGGTGGGTGCCGTGGTCGTGGGCAGTTGCCACACCTGCTGGAGCAGCGCGAGCATGCCCGGGTCGTGCCTGGCCAAGTCTTCCCGTGTGAAGGGATAGAAGTCGTTGCGTCCGAAGAGCGCCTCCGAGGTCTCCGCGAAGTACTCCCAATCGTCGTTCATGGCATAGGCACGCTCGAACGTGATGGGTACCTCGGGCCCACGCCAGCGCTCCACGCAGTCGTAGCTCTTGTTTTCCCTCGCGCGCGCAAAGGCCGCCTCGATGCCGGCGTGCTCGCCGAGCACATGGTCGTGATAGGCATGGCTGAGCTCGTGGAGCACGAATATGGGCATCCGCCGGGTTTCCTTCTCGAAGATGAGGACGTTCGTGAACTCGATGCTCTTCAGCATCGTCAGGCTGCGACCACTCCGGCGCAGCAAGACATCGCCCGCATGGTACCGAGCCGCCTCCGGCTCGTTGGGATAGGGCGGCGACAGCCACAGCGTCACCTTGCGGAGCTGAGCCACGGGGCCCGCGGGGACAATCCGGATGACCTCCTTGAGCTGCGCCGCCAGGAGCACCAGCGCCTTTTCCGTCAGGGGCTTGTTCGCCCCTGCCATCAGGCGGTCATCGATGCGAACCGTCCAGCCCTCGACGGTCTGGGTTTGATAGGTGGGGAAGGGGCTGGCCGCGGAGGCGACGCAAGCGAATGCCAGGGCTGCCGGGAGGAGCCATTTTGGAGAGGGCATGCCTCATCCTACTCTCCGTGTGGCTGGCGGCGCCTACCCTCCACGCTGGCGACTCCAGGAGCGGCTGCTCGACGAACGAAGAGACTCCGTCGCACCGAGGACGGAGTCAGGGGCGTGGAGCGCTCGGGCGGCACAGGACCAGCCCCACGTCATCCGGGAGCGCGCCGCTCGCGAGTCGAGGCAGCGCGGCCAGCGCGAGCACCGCGGCGTTCGCGTCGGAGAGGCTCACCTGCGCCTGGATGCGCCGGAGGTCGGCGTACTTGAACAAGCCGTCCGACGCGCCGAGGAGGACGCCACCTCGCCACGCGAGTTCGAAGGTGACGGGCCGCGCCTGCCCGCTGCCGAGCAGGGGCTTGCGGTGTTGATGCTCCGTCAGCGCGGTCGATTCGCCGCCCTGGAACAGCCACAGCTCCGAGTCCCCCACGCTGGCCCCCACCACGCGCCGTGGGGTGACACAGGCGACCACGGCGGTGGTTTCCCCTCCCTGTCCCGAGGCCATCCGCTCCGCGTCGCACCGCCCCAGCACCTCGCGCCAGGTCTCCGCGCGCTTCACGTCGGCCCCGGCCTCCACGGCGTCCTGGACGCCACGCAGCACGGCCTCCGCGGCCTCGGCGCCACGTCGTGAGTTCCCCGCCCCATCCGCCACCACGAGCACCGTCGCGTCCCCTCGTGTCAGGACACTCACACGGTCCGCACCCGTCTTGCCCGCCGGTTCCACATGCCACGCCGTTTCGAAATCGCTCATGTGTCGCGTTCCTGGACGAGCTTCTCATGCCATCAACCGCGCAGTGGCGGGTACTTCGCGACACGTTTGCCTTCCAGAATCCACGTCGGGTGGTCAACTCAGCCGGGTCAACCGAGCCGGCACCTTCCCTGACGCAGGGGCGGTAGTCGAGGTGCACGCGTGTTCGAGGGTACGCTCGCGCGAATGAATGCACCCGGTTCCGAACAGGAAATCATACAGCTCTTGAAGAGCTCCGAGCCGGCGCAGGTACGGCAGGCGCTCGGCCTGCTTCCCGAGTTCCCCGTGCTGTCGCCGCTGCTTGAGCTGTTCGACTCCATCTGGCGGATGACCTACGCCAATGCCGAAGAGCCGGAGGTGACGAGGGTTGCGCGGAGTGGCTTGGAGTACCGAATCGCGCTGATGAATGAGCAGGAGGACCTGGTGCCCTCGCCCCTGGCGGCGATTGAGGCCGTGGAGCAGCTCGACCTGGGTGGATTCCCGAAGGCCTCTCTTTCTCCAGAACTGGCGCGCTACACCCATCTTCGGAGGCTCGACCTCTGGGAGAACGGCCTGGAGGAGTTGCCTGACGAGGTCTTTTCGCTGCGGAGCCTGGAAGTGCTTTATGTCTCGGACCCACTCCGCAGACTCTCACCGAAAATCGGCAACCTCACGAACCTCCGACAGTTGAGACTGGCTGGCAACGCCCTGGAAGCCTTGCCCGAAACCCTCACCCAGTTGAAACGACTGGAGTTGCTCGAACTGGACAGCAACTGCCTGGGACGGTCGCCCGATTTTCTGCTGGAGCTGCCATCCCTGCGGGAGGTGCGCCTGAGCTGGGACGAATCGGAACCATTCAACGAACGGATTCTGAAGGAGTGGGACAAACGAGGCGTGCGGTACCTGTTCTGATTCAGCGGGGAGACAGACCCTGTTGTCAGCCCACATGGGCAGGTTTCGAACTTCAATGAATTGACGCGGAGTCCCCGGGGCATGGTGGAATGAAGCCATGCCCTCCGTCAAAAACAGCCACTCCCGCAGTGCATCCCGATGCGAGGCGGCGAGGTGGCTCTTCGCGGTGGGACTGCTGGTCGTCCTCGCTGCCTGTAGTGACGCTGGCCCGCCGGTGTCTCCGCCGTCCGAGGAGAAGGAGATCCCCCTCCCTCCGCCCCCCTCGGTGGATCCCGTCCCGGAGGCCGTCGCCTATCCGGAGTCCCTGCTCTGCCCGGAGCCCCCTGGCACCGATGCCCGGTGCGGCACGCCCTACGTCCCAGCGAACGCGCTCACCGAGGAGGAGCTGGCGGCGCGCTATTCGGCGGGGCTCAACGCCTGGCGCTACGAGGGCACGCGAGGCGCGTGTGCTGGCTGCCACAGCCCGGACGCCATCGAGCTGGCGCGCGTGGGCTACACGGACGCGGACCTCCGCCGCCGAGCGGTGACACACGTCGACGAGGCCCGGGCCAGCGCCATCATCGAGCTGGTCCGGGTGGTGCGGCAGCGACACGGGATGACGCGCCTGCTCCATCCGGCGCGCTTCCGGCCGCTCCAGCCCGCCTATGAGCCCTTCGCCGCCCGGACGCCGGGCCTCCCCGTTCACGACTCGGCCGCGCAGAGCGAGCGCGACGAGGCCTTCATGGACCACCTCGTGGGTGACCGGCAGCTGCTGTGGGCTACCGGGCGCATCGACTCGCTGGCCAAGGCACGGCAGGCCTATGACGAGCTGCACGCCATCGACCTGCGCCACCTGCGGCTGGGGCTGCCCTTCGACCATCTCGCCGAGGATGGCTTCCATGGAAACGAGCACCGCTCCGTCTTCGAGTGGTTCCCCGACCTCGCCTCGAGCCCTCGCGCCGCCGTGCGTGAGGAGTGGTATCAGCGGGTGGACGCCTACCTGAGCCAGCCCACGGACCAGAACCTCTGGGGCTACTACGACGCCGCGAAGGACCTGACGGAGTGCAATCCGGACCTCGGCGGCGCGCGGCTGGAGGACTACCCACGCGCCTGCGAGTGGATGCGGCTGAAGTACCGCTCCCTCCAGGTGTTCCAGCACATGCTGCGGCACGGCACCCACCGCCACCCGGACTTCCTGGTGGATGTGGACTCGAGCGGCGGGACGCCCCGAATCCCCGACCACCTGGAGAAGGTCATCGCCCGCAATCCCATCTGGGAGACCGGAGACCACCTGCGCATCCAGCCGCTGGCCCGCCCCGCGCAGACGGCCTGCAACGCCACCAACCATCCCTGCACGTTGCTGCCGCCCATCATCGACCAGACCATCCACGACACGCCGTCCTACACCGAGGCTCGAATCAAGCAGAGCCAGGTCTTCCAGCAGACGTGGTTCGTGATGTCCTTCCTCAGGGACCCCGCGCTGCTCTACGAGGGAGACAGCTTCGCCACCTTCATCGGTGACTACCTGGAGTCGGTGCTGCTGCCCTTCTATGACGTCCACCACGCCTTCGTCTTCGCGAAGATGGCCGTGGAGAAGTCGTCCGCCCAGGGGTGGATGGAGGCGGAGGGCTTCCGGGCCGGGACGGGGAAGCTGGCCAGCGTGCGCACCTTCAGCTTCAAGCAATTGCGCGACAACTTCAGCCCGCCGCCCTCGGGCAATCGCAGACGTCCGGTCCATGACCGGATGTTCGCCAACTTCGCCCGGATGTTCATCTATCTCGTGGAGGAGGACCTGACGCGGACGGGTGAGGTTTTCGACCGCACCGAGGTGCTCTACGCCGTCCGCTTCATGCGGACCTGGATTCTCAGGCTGGAGGGCGCGGAGGACGCGGACATCAACGCGCGGGTGAGGTCCATCGAGGCGCTGGCCGCGGCGGCCCGGGAGCTGCGCACCGAGGCCAATCGCCGGGAGAATCCCGGCACGGGCCTGCAACCCAACAACCGCTGGGGTGAGTTCACCGCGCCCTATGGCGGGTGAGGCCACGCCTTCACGTGAAACGGCGCGCGTCTGAATTCAGGATGGGACGCGCGGGGTGTCGAGGTTGCAAGCGATGGCGGGTGGTATCTCTGGCTCCATCCGCGATTGCTTCAATAGCCTGATAGAGTAGGCACTGCATCTGCAGCACATTCACTCACTCCCCGACATCCATCCCATGCCATCCTCGAAGAACCGAACCTCCGCCAACCCGTTCCTCCTCCTCCTCGCCATCTCCGTCTCAACTGCCATTGGCTGTGGCAGTCCCGACCTGGGGCACGAGGAGTTAGCCGACGCACCGCTCGGCTCGGCTGAGAGTGCGCTCACCATCAATCAGTGCGGAGTGGGCTGCCCGGATGGGTACTATCCGTCGGCCGCATATACCAACGTCGCGGCCTGTGGCGCTGCATTCAACTACACCCGGACGACGTGCAAAACCGTCTCAGGCTCATCGTTCAACTCATGCGGAACGAGCTGTCCGTCTGGATACTACCCATCCGAATCCTACACCACGGGGGCCATCTGCGGGACTCCGTATGACACCACACTGACGACGTGCAAAACCGTCTCTGGCTCATCGTTCAACTCATGCGGTGTTGGCTGTCCGGCTGGGTACTATCCCAAGGCCGCCTATTCCACTGCGGGAGTCTGTTCGACCTCCTTCGACTATACGCTCACGAGCTGCAACATCGTTTCCGGCTCAACGGTTCAGTCATGCGGAACCGACTGCCCTCCCGGATATCGCCCGACTGCCTCGTACACCAACGCAGGAGTCTGCGGAACGCCCTACAACTACGCTCTCACGACCTGCAAGCTGTAGAGCGCCGGCGCCACGGGCCATCGAGGTTGTCTCTAGAATCGGCAGTGCTGGCCGAGCCGAAAAGACGGGCCGTCCTCCGAGGTCCGACAGGACTGCACGAAGGCCACCGCGCAGAGCGGGCCGCTCCAGATGCGGTACTCGTCGCGGGCCCCATGATGGCCCTCGGCCCTGCCCAGCCTCAACTGTCGCTGGACTGGCCGGGGGCAAGCCCCCATTGGGTAAGGACGGAAGAGGAGCAATGCTCACAAGTCAATACGCGGCACCAGGAACTGGTGACGACACCTCAGAAGGGACAACAACCCGCCTATCATTGACTTCGTAGTTGCTCGGCAGGAGGCCCATGGGCATCGACGTCAAAATCGCGGCCACCGGAGCTCGCACGCCTGTCGGCGCCAGCGCGGAGAGTGCAGCGGCCGCTGTTCGTGCTCGAATCAGCCGCATCGCCGAGCATCCCATCCTGATGGATGGCGCCGGAAGGCCTTTAGCTTGCGCGAGAGATCCGCTGCTGGAATTCTCCGTACGCGGGGCAGAGCGCCTGGCCGCACTGGCGGTGTCGTCCCTCGGGGAAGTCCTTGAGAAACTCCAGCGGGAGGCTTCGCTCGACACGGTCGTTCCTGTTTATCTGGCATTGCCCGAACCTCGCCCAGGCTTCGAAAGTGGCGATGCGGAATCCGTCTCAGCAGCGATTCAGCGGATCGCGCTTCGAGGCAAGGCACGCCTTGATGTTGAAGTCCTTCTTGAAGGGCATGCAGGGGCTCTCCGTGCGCTCGAACTGGCCACGGAGCGAATGTCCAAGCGGATGTGTGATCTATGCATTGTGGGTGGAGTGGACAGCTACCTTGAGGCAGAGACCCTCGAATGGCTCGAAGAGGGCAGGAAAGTCGCGCGCCGGGGGACTCGTGACGGATTCATTCCAGGCGAAGCTGCTGGAATGATTGCGCTAACCACCCAAACTGCCCGGACCAAACTGCGACTACCTTCTCTCGCGACCCTCCGGAGTGTCGCGACTGAGCATGAAGCACGACCCATGGACAGCGACGAAGGTGCATTGGGCGAGGCATTGAGCAAGGCCCTTGCGCGCGCGTCCCAAGGGCTGGTCATTCCTGGCGAGTGCCTGGATGACATCTACTGCGACATCAATGGTGAGCGATATCGCAGCGATGAATGGGGATTCGTAGCACTGCGGCAGTCACGAGCACTTCGAGATGCCTCCGCATACACCAGCGCGGTCCGCTCGTGGGGAGACGTGGGAGCCGCGACCGCGGCGTTGAACTGCGTCCTCGCGGTACAATCCTGGCGGCGCCTGTATGCACGGGGTCCAAGGGCACTCGTGGTTGGCAGCTCGATTTCCAGGCTTCGGGGAGCCGCGATTCTTCAACAGGAGAAAGGCGTGTAATCCCCATGGGAACCGTCGGCATCAACCCGCCTAAAACGCCCGTTACCGAGGGCAGCAAGGGTGTCGCAGCCGCCACACTCCCCAACGTATGCAAGATGCCGGGGCCGCCCGCACCATTCGTGCCAACGCCGCTTCCCAACATCGGGGACAGCGGGAGTTCGCCCAAAGGCTACTCAAAAACGGTCACAATCGAGGGCAAGGCCGTCGCGATTCAGGGCGCGAGTTTTGGCTCGTCCGGAGACATCGCCAGCAAAGGGACGGGCGGCGGAATCACCTCGATGAATGCTGAAGGCCCTACCCGGTTCATCGGCCCGGGCTCGATGGACGTACACATCGAAGGAAAGAACGTCCAGTTGCTCGGCGACCAGATGCTCAACAACTGTGGCCCGTCGGGGAGTCCCGCGAACTCAGCGACGATGACGGGCCTCATACAGATGACGAGCATCCCCGATGTCGGAGCCCCCGAAAAGTGCCCGAATTGCAAGGTCTCCTCCGGAAAGACGAAGTCCGATGCCAAGCCTTACGAAGAGTTCTTTTCAGCGGATGAGAGGGCCGAGCTGGACAAAATCAGTCTGGCGAATCCCGACCTGGTCGCGATGTTACCTCCCAAGAATGGGAGATTCAAGGTTCGCTCCGAACGCGATAAGAGAGACGCTCGCGACAAGTACGAAAAAAAGAAGAAGAAAGCCGAGATGAAGGGCGAGTACCATCACCCACACCCAATCAAGGCCGGGGGCTGTCCGATTCACCAGGACCTCGTACTCAAACCGGACAAAGAACCTGAGAAGAGCCAGGTAGATGCAGTCGATACTCAGATTCAAGACGTGGTGAACCGCGCCATTTCCCGTAACGCGTGAATACCCTTTACATGAGCCGACCCTCTTCGAGTCAGCGACCCATCTATATCAGTCCCGACTGGATGCGCTGCAGTCAAGGCATGGCATTCGCGCTACGCCCCCCGGACAGCCTGCGCTCTCCCGCGGCCCTCACCAGCAGCAATCCCTGGGAGCGAGCTGCGTCCGTGGCACTTCATGCACAAGCTGGCGATTTCGCGCATGCCGAGCGGTTGCTCGAAATCATTCAGGTCGCAGACGACTGGCACTTGCGAGACTGCGCGGTGAGAATCTTCGCACTGACGGCTCCGTCTTCAATCCTGGGAAGACTCGCGGGCGTCTACGAGCATGCCGATTACGATACCCGCATCGAAGCTTATGCCGCGACGCGGCTCACGGGTGATTTGTCGTTGGCTGTCGCCCTGGCGCGGCACCTAAGCAAGGCTCCTCCTGGTGAGCGAGACCGTGTCATGGATAACGTGAGCGACGTTCTCGAGGCGGATACGGATGATTTGGAGTTCGTTGAAAGCAAGCTCGATGATGCCACGTATGTCCGTCGGGTCGAAGAAACGGTGGGCGAGCTTCGCACCCGATATGGGCATGAGCAGTTCTTCCTCAACGGCGAACCGCTGGGTCCCGCCAAGGCGGCGGAAGCCATCGCTCGGCTCTGCGCGGAAGAGGAACCCGAACTGCGCGGCGGAAGAATCGAGACGTTGTTCAGCATTCTCGAGGGCATGACAGGAACACCCTACGTCGGCTGCCTTGACGATAACTGTGAGCCGGTGATGCCGAAGATCTCCTCCGTCCTCAACAAGCTGCGGCAACATCAGGAGTTCGAGAAGTTCGAATTGGGGAAGAGATACTTCTTTGGGCATCGAGTCCCTTGAACAGCAGCTGAGTCATCCATGTGGGTCATCAAGAACGACACTCCCTACAGCACGGGACGCAACTGGCTGCGGGACAAGTTTGGCGTGCATCACTGGCTGGTCGCGGTGAAAGCCACGTTCGACATCTTGCCCTCGGGACAGTTGCTGCTCGCCGATGAGCAGCCACCGCCGCTGCTTGCGCCCGAGTACCACGGTGAGCCAGGGCGTTCGAGCTTGCGGTTCGATTCAGACCTGCTTGCAATCAAGCCCGCCACAGACCTTGTTCTCAACGGCTTTGCCCATACCCCACAGAGAAAGCCGGTGCCGAGCATCCCCGTCTCACTGCGTGTGGGCGACCTGCGGAAGGTCCTCCTCGTCCACGGACCACGAGCCTATTACCGGGGGTTCATGGGCATGACCACCTCCAAGCCCCTGCCGTTTACCCGTCAGGCGATTCTCTACGAGTGGGCCTTTGGTGGGACGGATACCTCTCACCCCGACCCACACAAGCACTGTATCGAGGCTCGAAACCCAGTGGGCAGAGGCGTCGCATCGAACTCAGCGATGCTGGAGAATCAGCCGGCTCACGCCGTGGAGTACCCTGATGAGCGGCATTCGGTCCCTGCCGGATTCGGAGCCATCGACCGCTCGTGGACCCCCAGGCGGGAACTGGCTGGCACGTACGATGTGAAATGGGAACAGGCTCAAAAACCCCTGCTGCCGCTCGACTACGATGAATGTTTTGCACTCTGCTCGCCGACGGATCAGCGGCCGAAGCAGCCACTTCGAGGCGAACAGAGAGTCGAACTCGTTCACCTCACTCCCCACTCCGTGTTGAGGTTCGAGCTGCCAAGCGTCAGTCTCGGCTTCAAGACCCACTTCGGGAGACGTATCGAAGAGCACACCTCATCCCTGGCTACCGTCATCATCGAACCTGAGGAGATGAAGCTGATGATGGTTTGGCAAAGCAGCCTCAGGGTTCGTGCACCAGACACTAACTATCTGGACGTCACACACGTGACAGAGAAGCCCTGAGTTGCTCCGCGAAAGCGGAACCTGTCAACGCGGATGAGACAGTGCATCCGTGAGATTACTGCGCGGTCTGTTGAGAGGTGGAGAGCCGCGCGGGGTCGTTTATCCAGACGGCGTTCGGCAGCGCCTGAGGTTTGGGAGTGACCTGCCTGGATCCTTCGGACCACTGATTACGAGAGAGGTGCCGGCCGGGGATGGATTCGACAGCGGCGAAGTCCTATGAACGTGACGAAGGCCCGAGCGCCCAACTCACGTGTTCGTGTTCGAACTCGAGCTGCCACTGCTCGTGGAGGCGGCATGTTTCTCCTGGGCCTTGGGCCGCATGAACTCCGCGAGCAGGTCGGGGGCGTCCTCCGCCTCGCCCAGACCCGTGCCAGGCGCGACAGTCTGGTGCTCGACGACGAAGCTTCGTGACAGTCCCCGCATGAAGGTCCTTCGCCGAGCTCTTGACCTGCTCCACCATGCCCTTGAGCTTCAGCCCGCTCATGCCCATGGACTGGACCATTGGACGAGCTGGGTTCACAGCACCACCGACACGGTGGTGAACGGGCCCCGACCGCGCCCATCATCCAGGCGGTCTGATTTCGCGGAGGACTCCCTCAACCCGCCTGCTCGGCAACCGTCGAGTCAGAGGACCACGATCTTGTCGTACATCTCCGTGGCGGTGGAGTTGCTGCCCATGCTCAAGCGACGGCCCTCCCTGTCGCAAGTCTCTACCAACTCCGTGCCGAGGGTCAGGTTGTTCAAATCCCCGCCCACCGTCACATAGCCGCTGCGTTTCAGCTCCCCGGCGAGCGCGTCCTCCTTGCCGTTGAGGAGGTGCGTCATGGCGTGCAACTCATCGTTGGGCCCGTATTTCAACGTGAGCAGATTCTGTCGGGTGCCATCCGCGAGGGTCAGCAACGAGGCTTCGATTTCAATGCCGGGGGATGGGTTGCTGGTGTTCAGAAACAGGTACCCCGTCAAGGCGTGGACGCCCATGCCGGCGACAAGCTTCCCGCCCTTGTACTCGGACTTGCTGGCGTTCTCGAATCTCAAGTCGAAGTCCGGGGCCTGCGTCTTCGCGCCATACACGTTCACCGAGTCCGCGGAGACACTGTGGATGTCATTGAGGTCCAGGTCGTTCTGGACACGATACAGGATGCTCTCGAGGATGCCCTTGTGGATGGCGAGCGAGCACTCTCCTACGACGACCAGGACATTGGCCTGCTCGTTCCGGGCGATGCCGAGCAGGAAATCGAGTTCCTGATGGAGGCTGTCAAGGAAGGCCTCACGATGGTCATGCACGGCGAGCTTGGAGGACTTCTCGGGGTCGAACTTCCCCGAGCCCTGCTTGAAGAAATTGAGGCTCGACTGGGAGCCATAGTTCCACGCGGTCCGGGTGTTGGTGTGCTGATGCCCGTGCTCCAGCGAGTGGTAATAGATGAAGAGGGGCGGGGCCCCCTGGCATGAGAATTTGGAGACGAAGCCCGCATGGTCGCTGAAGACGCTGGTGTCGAACTTCGGCGGGACCTGGTACTTCATTTCGATGGTGGTGCCCTGAGCAGTCTTCGCCCAGGTCATGCGCTCATCGGAGTTGTTTTTCTGGGTCGAAACCGCCAGCAGATGGGCGAAGGTGTTCTGCTTGTTCCTGTAGACATTCGACCCTTTCAGCAAAGGGAGGAGGGTCTGTCGGGGCGTGAGCGTAGAGAAATACTCGGAGACCTCGTCGTCCTCGATGGTGTGGCTGTACGCGACGTCGTAGCGGTCGAACAGCACGTTCATCAGTTGGAGCTTGGTCTCGGGGTCGGTGTTCATGCCGAAGATGGCCGCCGCCGCGTTCCGGATGGCCTCGGAGCTCTCCCTGCGGAGAAAGCCGAAGCACCGTTCGATTTCATCCAGGGCATCCTGGAACCGCCGCGCGGTGACACGGCTCTTCTCAAGCACGCCCTCGAGTTCCGGGCCGAACGGCTCGTCCTCGTCCCGCTCGACGGAGAGCGCGGCCTCGACCAACGCCCACATCTGCTGGCTGTAGGACTCGGTCAGGTCCGCCATCTTCACGCCAATGGCCCTCGGGAGCTTCGCGCGGTCCAGCAGCAAGCCCAGCTTGGGGATTCCGTTCTGGATGGGCTCCTCGAGGGAGAGCTGCTCCTGCTTTTCGAGCCGCTCCCGGAGGATTTTGTAGGACCGATCGGTGAGGGGCTGGGTCGTGTTTGCGCGTCCCGAGATGCCCTTCAGGTGGGGGGCGGTCGCCCCTTTGGGGTCCGTCAGCGGGGAGGCATCCGTCATCTTGGCGACAGGCATTGGCGTGGCCCTCGAACGCCTTGAGAGTACCACCCGAGCGGGGGCAGGTACCCTCGCCCCCCCTCTGAGGGAGGGCCCGTCACCTGGCCCAAGGGTCAACGGCCCCGGCAGATGAACATGACCGCCTGAAACGGAAACGGGCTGGAGATCCGTGAAGATCTCCAGCCCGTCAAAAATGGTCGGGGAGACAGGATTTGAACCTGCGACCCCTTGGTCCCGAACCAAGTGCTCTACCAGGCTGAGCCACTCCCCGATACGTCCGTCCGCCGGTGGTCTTCCTCGGGACCGGCGAAAAGTGCGGGCGGTAATACCCGTGCCCCTCGGCTGAGTCAACGTCCTCGGATCACCTTTTCGTTCCCCGCCCCCTCGCCCGCCCCCTCCACGAGTCCCTGAAGACCCTCACTCGCCCCTTCTCCCACCCTCCCCCCTTTTAAACTCCCCGACATTCCGGTACTTCCGGATATATTCACGGATTCTCCGGGCCGAAAAAGGCAGTGGGCCGTGCAGCTCGAATCGAAAATGCCCCCCGTCGTCCTCATCTCCGATGATGAACCGCTCATCGTGTCGGCCCTCGCCCGGGAGGCGAAGCGGTCCGGCTTGACGTGCATCTCGGACACGACGTCTGAGCGCGTCCTGGAGCTGGCCCGCCTCCACCGCCCCGCCGTCATCATCCTGGACATCAACCAGCACCAGGACGGCCGCGACCTGCTCGCCCAGCTCAAGCAGGACCCGTCCACCCGCGACTGCAAGGTCATCATCCTCAGCGGCGTCGAGGACCAGTTCACCCGCCACGTCTGCTTCGAGCTCGGCGCGGACGACTACGAGGTGAAGCCCTTCGACCCCACCTTCATGACCCGCGTCGCCCGGCTCGCCAGCACCGTCGCTCGCACCCGCGCCTGAAGCCCGCCTACGAGCGCAGTGAACGGATGGCCGCCGCCCGGTCCTTCGCCCCGAAGACGTAGCTGCCCGCCACCAGCACCGTCGCCCCCGCCGCGACGACGCGCTTCGCCGTGTCGGCGTTGATGCCCCCGTCCACCTCGATGTCCGTGTCCAAGCCACGCGCGTCGAACATCGCTCGCAGCCGGCGCACCTTGTCCACCGTCGCCTCGATGAAGCCCTGCCCGCCAAAACCCGGGTTCACGCTCATCAGCAACACCATGTCCACGTCCCCCAGCACCTCTTCAATCGCCGACAGCGGCGTGCTCGGGTTCAACACCACCGACGCCTTCGCCCCCGCCTGACGAATCTGTTGCAGGGTGCGGTGCAGATGAGGGCTCGCCTCCACGTGCACCGTCAGCACGTCCGCCCCCGCCTTCACGAAGGCCTCCACGTACTTCTCCGGCTCCACAATCATCAAATGTACGTCCAGCGGCTTCGTGGCCGCTCGCTTGATGGCCTCCACCACCACCGGCCCAATCGTGATGTTCGGCACGAACCGGCCATCCATCACATCGACGTGAATCAGGTCCGCTCCCGCGGCTTCGATGTCGCGGACCTCCTCGGCCAGGCGACCAAAGTCAGAGGACAGGAGCGAGGGGGCAATGCGCACAGGGCGACGGCTCATGGGGGCGCTACATACCCGCTTCCCACTCCCTCCGGCACGGGCTGAATTCCCGGACGTCCACTCGAAAGCAGGAAACCGAGCAGGTCGGGCCTGAAGGCAGTCACCTGGCTGGGCATGTTACAACCTCGACGTCCTGCACGGCCGCAGGCCACGTCGCCCGGAGCCGCTCGGTGCTCTCACGCTCTCCCGCCGTTCCGCAGCCACTCCCCGACCTCAATCGACGACTGGCGAAGCTCACGTCCATCCTGGACGTCGCCAAGGCCATGAGCGCCGAGAGGGATTTGGACCTGCTGCTCCCGCTCATCCTCTTCGAGGCCACCAAGGTGGTGGAGGCGGACCGCTGCTCGCTCTTCATCCTGGACCGCGAGCGCAATGAGCTGTGGAGCAAGGTGGCCCAGGGCTCGAAGAGCGAAATCCGGCTCCCCGTGGGCAGCGGCATCGCCGGACAGGTGGCTCACACCGGCGCCATCATCAACATCCCAGACGCCTACGCCGACACCCGCTTCAACCGCTCGTTCGACGTCTCCAGCGGCTACCAGACGAAGACCATCCTCTGCGTCCCCATGCGCGACGCCAACGGAGAAGTCACCGGCGTCATCCAGGCCCTCAACAGGCTCGATGGCCAGGGCTTCAACTCCGAGGATGAGGAGCTGTTGCTCGCCCTGGGCGCCCAGGCCGCCGGCGCGATTGAGAACGCCCTGCTCCACGAGGAGATCAACCGCCTCTTCGAGGGCTTCGTCTCCGCCTCTGTCGTCGCCATCGAAGCGCGGGACCCGACGACGGCCGGTCATTCGGGTCGCGTCGCCGACCTCACCGTGACCCTGGCCCAGGCCCTGGAGCACCTGTCCACCGGCCCCTATGCCCGGACGCACTTCTCCTCCACGGAGATTCAGGAGATTCGCTACGCCTCGCTGCTCCATGACTTCGGCAAGGTGGGCGTGCGGGAGAACGTGCTCGTCAAGGCGGAGAAGCTCTACCCGCATGAGCTCGAGGGACTTCGCGCCCGCTTCCAGCTCGCGCGCAAGGACCTCCAGCTCCAGAGCTACCGCCGCCGCTTCGAGGCCGTGAAGCACCGCGGCGACAAGCACCTGGCGGAAATCGAGGCCGAGGAGACCGAGCGACTCGGCACCGAGCTGAAGCACCTGCACGAGGTGTTCGACTTCGTCCTCACCTGCAACCGTCCCACGGTGCTCGCACAGGGCGGGTTCGAGCGCCTGAACGAGCTGGGACACCTCCAGTTCGAGGACGCCGACGGCAAGACGCAGCCGCTGCTGCTGCCTCGCGAAATCCAATCGCTCTCCATCACCCGAGGCACCCTCTCCTCCGAGGAGCGCCGCGAAATCGAGAGCCACGTCGAGCACACCTACCGCTTCCTCACCCAGATTCCGTGGACGCGCGCCCTGCGCCGCGTGCCCGAAATCGCCTACGCGCACCACGAGAAGCTCGACGGCACCGGCTACCCGCGCGCCATCCCCGAGCGCACCATCCCCGTCCAGTCGCGGATGATGTCCATCTCCGACATCTACGACGCGCTCACCGCCAGCGACCGGCCCTACAAGAAGGCCGTGCCCCATACCCTCGCGCTCGACATCCTCAAGCGCGAGGCCGACAACGGGCAGTTGGACAAGGAGCTGTTCCACATCTTCGTGGACGCGGAGATTCCCCGCCGCGCGCTGCCCAACGCGCCGAAGTAGCGGCCCAATGATGCACGAAGGGGAAGCCCCGACCACGGGCCTCCCCTCACGGTGCTTCGATGAGACTCAGGCCCAAGCCTTCGATTCGACGTCGACTCAGCCTTCGATGGTGTGCAGCCGCAGGCTGTTGATCTTCCCGGGCTGTCCCACCGGCGCGCCGTACACGATGACGATGCGGTCGCCCTTGCGACCCAGGCCCCGCGCCACCAGCTCCTCACCCACGCGGCGCACCATCGCCTCGGTGTCCTGGATGGGCTCCAGCACTCGCGGCACCACGCCCCACAGGAGCGCCAGCCGACGACGGACTTCCTGGTTCGGACTGAAGGCCACAATCGGCACCGACGGCCGGTAGTGCGACAACAACCGCGCCGTCACGCCAGACAGCGTGAACGCGGCAATCAGCGACGCGCCACTCGCCTTCGCCGCCTCGCACGCCACGCGCGCAATCACATCCGGGAAGTGCGTGGGCAACCCCAGCGGCGCGTCGATGTTGCGCAACACCGGCTGCACCCGCTGCGAGGACTCCGCCGCCAGGATGATGCGCTCCATCATCTGCACGGACTCGATGGGGAACTTGCCGCTCGCCGTCTCGCCCGAGAGCATCACCGCGTCCGCGCCGTCGAACACGGCGTTGGCCACGTCGCTCGCCTCGGCGCGCGTGGGCCGCGGGTTGTCGATCATCGAGTTCAACATCTGCGTCGCCACGATGACCGGCAGGCCGCGCAGGTTCGAACGCCGGATGATGTCCTTCTGGACGGCCGGGACTTCCTCGGGCGGAATCTCCACGCCCAAGTCGCCTCGCGCCACCATGACGCCGTCCGTCTTGTCCAGGATGGCGTCCAGCCGGGCAATCGCCTCCGGCTTCTCCAGCTTCGCGATGATGGGCACCGTCCGGCCCACCTCCGCCATCGCCTGCCGAGCCGCGTCCAGGTCCGACGGCTGCCGCACGAAGGACAGCGCGATGAAGTCCACGCCCGCCTTGATGCCGAAGACCAGGTCCTCGCGGTCCTTCGGCGTCAGCGCATCCGCGCGCACCGCCACACCGGGCAGGTTGATGCCCTTGTTGTTCTTCAGCGCGCCGCCGTGGATGACTTCCGTCTTGATGAGCTTCTGCTTGTCCGTGTGCAGGACCTTCAGCTCCAGCAAGCCGTCGTCCAACAGGATGCGGTCGCCCGGATTCACGTCCGCCGCCAGGAACGGGTACGTGGTGGACACGATTTCGTCCGTGCCCGGCACCGTCTCGTCCGTGGTGATGTGGAAGATGCCGCCTTCCTTCAGGTCCGTGCTGCCCTTGGTGAAGCGGCCCGTGCGAATCTTCGGGCCCTGCAAGTCACCGAGGATTCCCACCGCCTTGCGCACCTTCAGCGAGGCCGCGCGCAGCTTGGCGATGTTCTCCGCGTGCTGCTCATGGCTGCCGTGCGAGAAGTTCAATCTCGCGACGTCCATGCCGTTCTCCAGCAGCGCCTCCAACATCTCCTGGCTCTGACTCGCGGGCCCGAGGGTGCAGACAATCTTCGCTCGTCGCATATGGCTCGGGAGGATGGGTGCCCCTCACGAACGCGTCAAGCACGCACCACGCGTTGCTTCGCTCGGTAAAACGGTAAATGAGCCAGCGAGCAACGGAGCCATCAACCGCGCAACAACACGCCCAGATTCTCCCGCTCCCAGCGCAGCGCCGCCGCGTAGTGAGGGTACGTGCGCTCGCGCTCCCGGAAGGCGCGCGGGTGGTGGACCCGACGCCCGCCTCGCCCCGTGCTCGGGAAGAGCTGATGCAGCATCTCGTGGTAGACGATGAACTCCACGAAGAAGGCCGGCACCTCGGGCCTGTCCAGCGCGGGATGGATGCGAATCTCCCGCGTCTGATGGTCGTACACGCCCAGGCGGATGGACTTGCGCCGACGCCTCGGAGGCATCCGTCCCCAGCCGATGCGCGCCTGGATGACGTTCTCGAAAAAAGTGGCGTTGACGTTGTTGTAAAGCGCCGTCAGGTCGAAACAGCGCCCCAACGGGTTGAGGTCCGCGTCGGATTCACGACGCACCTGGCGGATTCGCGGCTGCTGTCCCCGGATGTACTCGTCCAGGAGCACGCCCGCCGTCCGGTGTCCCCGGCCCGCGTAGTCCGCCACCGCGCGGACGATGGACTCCGGCGCGTCCAGGAACATGTGGTGCAGCCGCAGTTGGAGCGCGTTGCCCCCTCGACGGAAGGACACCATGGTGGAGCGGTTGTCCGTCACCGCCAGCTTCACCGGCATCCCCAGCTCCGCGCTCAGCCTCCAGGCCAGGGACTCCGCGCGGGTCCACATCTCCTCACGGGGAGAGGGAACCGTGAGCATGCGCGGTGCTTCCTCCGGAGCCCGATGCCGGGGCGGAGGCGGCCGGAGCTGCGGAACGGGCTCGAGCCGCGGAACAACCTCCGCGACCTCCTTTTCCAGGGCACGAGGCTCCGCGACCGCCGCCGTGGCCCGACTGGCCGCGGAGAGGCCGCGTGGAAACAGGGACATCTGACGGAAAAACTCGGAGGTCACTCGGCGCGCATCGTACCCGGCAACCTCCCGGACTCAAGGCCGCCGGCCTTTGCCCGCCTGCTCTCCGTCAGCCCGTCAACCGCGCCCCACCCCTCCGCGCTGAGGTTCACACTCCGGGGGGAAGTTTCGTCACGGAGCGGGCAACTCGGTGTGACGGGACTTGAGCAGTCGCTCCAGCCGCTCCGCCTCCATGCGCACCACGAAGGTCTTCTCGCGCGTGTACGTCACCTGCCCCGGCGCCCCACCCTTCACCTTCCGCACGAACTTCGCCTGCACGTAGCTCACCTCGCCACGCGGCTCGCCCTTCGCCCCCGAGTGGTGCAGCGCCAGGTGCGCCGCGTCCAGGAGCACCTCCTGCGTGGGCTCCTGCCCCTTCTCCAGGGGAAGCACCACGTGACTGCCCGGCACTCCGCGCGCGTGGAACCACAGGTACCAGGGCCGGGCCACCTTGAAGGTGAGCGTGTCGTTGTCCTCCGAACCCCGCCCCACCCAGATGCGCGAGCCCGCGTGGCCCACGTACTCCTTGAAGGGCTTGCCCTCCGGGGTGGCCTCCCCGCCCACGGGCACGTGCAGCACCTGCGCCTGCGCGAGCAACATCGCCTCGTCCATCCGCTCCACCTGCTCCAGCGACAACTGGGCGTGAGCCACTTCCCGCGCCAGCTCCGCCTCGCGGTGGCGCGCCTGCTCCACGCCTCGCAGCAGCCGGCGGTACTGGTGGAAGTTCCAGTCCGCCTCCTCCTTGGGCGTGCGCTTCGGGTCCAGCTTCACCTGGACCTCCTCCGCGCCGGCCTCGGTGTACTCAGTGAGCGTGACCTCAGTGGCGCCCCGCTTGAGGCGGAAGAGGTTCTGCGCGAGCAGCTCCCCCATCCGACGATGCTTCTCCGCGTCCGGCCCGCGCCCCGCCTCCGCCCTCACCTTCTCCAGGGTGCGCGAGGAGCGCTTGAGGCGAGCGCGGTACGGCTGCGCCAGTCGGCGGCGGATGGACTCCGCGCGGCTCGCCTGGTCCTTGGCTCCGAGCAGCAGCTCCGCCGCGTGGGAGTAGGGAAGCGTGTCCCCCTCGGCGGGCACCAGCCGCGAGGGCGCGAGGCGCGCCTTGGCCAGCGCGTCCGGGGGCAGCGACTCCGGAGGCGTCCACGCCGCGCCCGCGTAGAGATTGCGCCGGGGACCGAAGCCCTCGCCGGACAGCATCAACACCCGCCCCTGCTCACTCAAGAGGAGCAGTCCACCCGGGGAGCCCAGCTCCATCACCAGACGACGGCGCACCTCCTCGCGCTCGAAGTCCAGCTCCACCACCCGCTCCGCGTCGCGAAAACGCGCCGCCAGGAGCTTCGCGCCAGTCAGCTCGTGCCGCAGCCACCGCTGGAAGGGCGCGGGTTCGCCCGGTGTGGGGAAGCGCGTCTCGGCGACGGCCACCCGGGACAGCTCTCCCTCGGCGCACAGACATAGAAGGATGGAGCGCCCGGGGACTCGCAGCTCCAGGTAGGCCAGCCTCGGCAGCGGGCACCAGGCCTTCTGGGCCACCGCTCCCGTCAGCTTCGCCCCCACCTCCGCCACCACCTGCTCCAGCTCCGAGGGACGCAGTGACATGGGCAACCTCCTGTCCGGACAAAAGAAAAACGGCCCGGCGGATTTCGCCGAGCCGTTCACCGGACGTCAAACACCGTCCGCGAATGACGCTTTACTGCTCAGGACTCCGGGGTCGCCGGGGCCGCCGCCGTCTTGGCCTTGCTCGCGCGCTTGCGGGCAGGGGCCTTCTTGGTGGCCTTACGAGCAGTCGTCTTCTTCGCCGCCGCCTTCTTCGCGGTCTTGCCAGCCGTCTTGCGGGTGGTCGTCTTCTTCGCGGCGGTCTTCTTCTTCGCGGCGGTCTTCTTCTTAGCGGCCATCAGAACCCTCCATGTAATTGGCCCCAGTGAACCGAGGGCCTGCACTCTTCTTTTGATGGAGTGAGTGCTTGAAGTGAATGGTACGGGCGACACACCAGTGTGTCAACGCATGGTGATGTATTGCATCGCGCGGCGAGGCCGATTTTTCGGCATCGGGCGGTGCCGGAGGTCGCGAAAGGCGCTTCGAGGACACTTCCGAAGCGACGCGCGAAAACGCGCGCGAGGCCGAATTCTAGGCTCCGGACGCGACGGAGCCGTTCGCGGCGCGCGCCTCGCGAGCGCACTGTCGGCTGCCGCGCACTGGCCTTCGCGGCACTCCGAACTTTTCGCGATGGAGGGTCGCGTCTACGGTGCGCGGCCACGATGAGGACCTCCGAGATGACCTTCCCCGCGGACTTCACCTTCGGCGTCGCGACCTCCGCGTACCAGGTGGAGGGCGGCATCGAGAACGACTGGGCCGAGTGGGAGCGCGCGGGAAAGTTGAAGGAGCCCCACGCCCGTTGCGGGCGAGCGGTGGACCACTGGCACCGCTACGAGGAGGACTACGCGCTGGCCCGCGCCGTGGGCGCCACCGCCTTCCGAATCTCCCTCGAGTGGGCGCGAATCGAGCCGGAGCGCGGGAGGTTCGACGAGGCCGCGCTGGAGGCGTACCGGGAACGGCTCCTGAAGATGAAGGCCCAGGGCCTGCGGCCGGTGGTGACGCTCCACCACTTCACCCATCCGACATGGTTCCACCGGGAGACGCCGTGGCACTCGCCCGAGAGCGTGGAGGTCTTCCGCCGCTATTCCCGCCGGTGCGCCGCGTTGCTGGAGGGCCTGGACGCGCTCGTCATCTCCTTCAACGAGCCGATGGTGCTGCTCTTGGGCGGCTACCTGCAGGGCGCCATCCCCCCGGGCATCGCCGACGGGGCGCTCACCATGAGGGCGCTGGAGAACATGGTCCGCTCCCACGCGGCGGCGAGGCGGGAGCTGCTGGAGCGCCTGGGCCGGGTGGAGCTGGGCATCTCCCAGAACATGCTCGCCTTCGCGCCGGACCGTTGGTGGAACCCGCTGGACCGCGCCCTCGTGCGGCTGGCCTCGCCCGCCTACAACCACGCCTTCCACGAGGCGCTCTCCACGGGGAAGCTCCGGGTGAACATGCCCGGGGTGGCCACCACCCGCGCCGACATCCCCGAGGCCCGGGACTCGGTGGAGTTCATCGGGGTGAACTACTACAGCCGCGCGCACCTGCGCTTCGTGCCGCGCCCGCCCTTCATCGAGTTCAAGTACCGCGACACCCGGGGCCGGGGCCTCACCGACATCGGCTGGGAGGACTGGCCCGAGGGCTTCCTCCAGACGCTGCGCGACGTGAAGCGCTACGGCAAGCCGGTGTGGATTACGGAGAACGGCATCGATGACCGCGCGGGCGCCCGCCGTCCCCACTACCTGCACTCCCACCTCTCCCAGGTGCTGGCCGCCCGGGCCCAGGGCGTGGACGTGCGCGGCTACCTCTATTGGAGCCTGCTCGACAACTTCGAGTGGCTGGAGGGCTGGGGCCCGCGCTTCGGCCTCTACCACGTCGACTTCGACACGCTGGAGCGGCGCCCCACCCCCGCCTGCGACTACTTCCGCGCGGTCGCCACCGGCCGCGTGCTCGTGCCGCCCGGTGCGTCCCTTTAGGAACTTCCGCGCCCCTCGGGTGAGAACCCGTGGGGCGCGAAGTCGTCAACCGAGCGCCGCGCGGTAGTCGACGTCCTGCTCCTCGGATGAGTCCCCGGAGCGGTCCGAGTCGGCGGCGGAGAAGAAGGCGCGCACGGCGTCCGCCACCGCTTCCGGTGCATCCAGGGTGTTGGCGCGCGCACGGAAGGCGGCGGCGCCCGCGAGGCCATGGGCGTACCAGCCCAGGTGTCGGCGGAAGGAGCGCACGGCGCCGAGCGGGTCCCCCACGAAGGCCAGGTGCGCGTGGAAGTGCTCCAGCACCAGGGCGCACCGCTCCTCGGGCGAAGGTGCGTCCCCACCCGCGAGCTCGCGAAATATCCACGGGTTGCCCAGGGCCGCGCGGCCAATCATCACGTAGTCGCAGCCGGTCGTCTCCAGCATGCGCCGCGCGTCCTCGGGCGTGCGCACATCCCCGTTGCCGAACAGGGGCAGCTCCGGGAAGTGGCGCTTCAAGTCGGTGATGACGCTCCAGTCCGCCTGCCCCGAGTAGCCCTGCTCCCGGGTGCGAGGGTGGATGGCCAGCCCCGCGCAGCCGGCCTCCTGGAGCGCGGCGGCCATCTGGAGGTAGTTGCGCGTCTTGGCGTCCCAGCCCGAGCGAATCTTGCAGGTGACGGGCAGGCCCGAGGCCTCGCGCATCGCCCGGACGATGGCGGCGGCGCGCTCCGGGTCGCTCAAGAGCGCGCTGCCCGCCCCGTTCTTCGTCACCTTCTTCACCGGGCAGCCCATGTTGATGTCCAGCATCTGCGCCCCGTGGGACTTGCCGACCGCGGCCGCGAGGCCCATGGCCTCCGGGTCGCCTCCATAGAGCTGGAGCGAGTAGGGCTTCTCCACCTCCGCGTCGAAGCGCAGGTACATGAGGGTGCGCTGGTTGGCCCGCATCAACCCCTGGGAGCTGACGAGCTCGGTGGGGCACAGGGCGGCGCCCATGCGGAAGGCGAGCACCCGGAAGGGCATCTCGGACACCCCGGCCATGGGGGCGAGGACAAAAGGATTCGGAAGGGAATAAGGGCCGAGTCGCAGCATGGGGCTTCTGGGAACCTACCGAAATGAAGAGGAAGCGGTTGCGGGATGTGCGCTACGGACTGCGCATCCGCGCCTCAACGGTTAAGGTCCGTGCCCATGTTCCGCTTTCGCCTCGGGAGCATTCCCGTCGACGTCCACCCCAGCCACCTGCTGGTCTCCGCCGTGCTCGCCTACAGCTCGGTCCGCGCCTCGCAGGATGGCTGGCCCTTCCGCCAGGTGTCCGAGGCGCCCGCCCTGGGCCAGGCCAGTGCCATGGTGGTGTTCGTCCTGTCGTGGATGCTCATTGTCTTCGTGTCCGTGCTGGTCCACGAGCTGGGCCACGCCCTGGCCAGCCGCCTCTTCGGCTACCACCCGAGCATCGCGCTCGTCTGGCTGGGCGGGCACACCCTGCCCACCGACATGCCCGGCCCGCTTCCATGGAAGAGGGATTTGGTCATCACCGTGGCGGGGCCCCTCTTCGGGCTGCTGCTCGGCGTGGTGAGCCTGGTGGGCTACCTGGTCTTCAACGGGCACTCCCCCGCGCTGGACTTCTTCCTGCGCACCTTCGCCGGCGCCAACTTCATCTGGGCCATCTTCAACCTGCTGCCCGTGCTGCCGCTGGACGGCGGGCGGCTGGTCTCCACGCTGGCCACCCGGGTGCTCGGCCCCCGGCGGGGGCTGCTCGCGTCCCAGGGACTGGCGCTGCTGGTGTGCGTGGCCGTGGTCGTCTACAGCCTGAACATCGGGTGGCTCTTCCCCGCCATCTTCTTCGCCATGTACGGCGTCCAGGCGTTCCGCACCGTGGCGGAGGCCCTGAGCTCCGGCGGCAACGCCCCGCGCGTCGGTGGCACAGGCTCGCTGGACAGCCCCGTGGCGGGGAAGCTTCGCGAGGCGAAAATCGCGCTGGATGCGGGCCGGCTGGATGACGCACGCCGGCTGGGCGCCGCGGTGCTGGAGGGCGGCGACGGCCTCACCCCCGAGCTGGCCAGCCACGCCCACCACCTGCTCGGCTGGGTGGCGCTGAAGGAAGGCCAGGGCCGACAGGCGCTGGACCACTTCTCCCAGGTACAGGGGCTCCAGGTGGAGCCGCATGCGGTGGCCGCGTCCTTCTCCCTCGTCGGTGACGACGCGCGCGCGCTGGATTGGTGGAAGCAGGCCTGGCAGACGTCCTCGGACCGCACGGTGATGCACGAGTACGCCGGGACGTTGATCCGCCTGGGTCGGACGCCGGAGGCCCTGAAGCTGCCCGGCGTGGAAGCCGCCGCGGCGTTCAGTTGCGCGGAGCGGGTGCTCTTCATCCGGGGCGTCTATTCGGAGGCCGCCGCGATGGGCGAGGCCGCGCTGGAGCACGCCCCGAGCGCCAGCATCGCCTACGACGCCGCGTGCGCTTATGCCAAGGCGCGCAACGTGCCCGACGCGGTGCGCCTGCTGCGCCGGGCCAGCGAGCTGGGGTTCAAGGACGGGGCCTATGCCGCCTCGGACGCGGACCTGGCGCCCCTGCATGGCCACCCCGCTTTCGAGGAGTGGTTGACGGAGCTGCGGCAATCCGCCGCCTCCTGACAGAGCGATGACAGGAGGGGGTGTTGATGCGGGACGAGGCTGCGCACCTTCGGGCGCGCTCCTGCTCCAGCTCAAGAGGCTCCCTTGCAGACTTCCTCTCCTGCTCCCGCCCTGCCCTCGGACAACGAGCGCCTGAACTGGCTGTCGTCCATCCCCTTCTTCGCCGTCCACATCATGTGCCTCTTCGCCTTCTCTGTCGGGGCGAAGCCAGTGGACGTGGCGGTCTGTGTGGGGCTGTACATCCTGCGCATGTGGGGAATCACGGTGGGCTTCCACCGCTACTTCTCCCACCGGGCCTTCAAGACGGGCCGCGTCTTCCAGTTCATCCTCGCGCTGGTGGGCACCCTGTCGACGCAGAAGGGCGTGCTGTGGTGGGCGGCCAACCATCGCCACCACCACCGGACGTCGGACCAGCCGGACGACATCCACTCGCCGGTGCAGAAGGGCTTCTGGTTCAGCCACGTGGGCTGGATTCTGTGTGACAAGTACGGGCCCACGCGCATGGAGGGCATCAAGGACTTCGCGCGCTTCCCGGAGCTGGTGTGGCTCAACCGCTTCCACCTGGTGCCGCCCGTCCTGCTGGCGGTGGCGCTCTACTTCATCGGCGGCTTCTCCATGCTGGTGTGGGGCTTCTTCGTCAGCACCACCCTCTTGTGGCACGGGACGTTCACCATCAACTCCCTGAGCCACATCTTCGGCAAGCGCCGCTACAAGACGACGGACACCAGCCGCAACAACTGGCTGCTGGCGCTCATCACCCTCGGCGAGGGCTGGCACAACAACCACCACTACCACCAGAACACCGCCAACCAGGGCTGGTTCTGGTGGGAGGTGGACCTGAGCTTCTACTCGTTGAAGGTCCTCTCCTGGTTCAAGGTCGTGGAGGGCCTGCGGCTGCCCTCCGACTCGGTCAGGTACGCGTACCGGAAGTACTCGGCGGAGGACCGCGCGGCGCTGGCCACGCCCACCCGCTTCTTCGGCGCGGGAGGCGCGCGCGCGCAATTGGTCGCCGCCAGGACGGCCGCCGAGGGCAAGGTTCGCGAGGCGCTGGCCGCCGCCGCGGATCACCTGCCCTCCTCCGCACCCACACCGCAGCCCATGCTCAAGCAGTGATGGCAGCGGGGCCGAGGCACACCCACCCTGGGTCTCATGCAACCGGCTAGAGTGCCGCGCGCGTGTCACCGCCTCCGTCGATGAAACCAGCCTCCGCGCCCGTGCGTACCGGAGACGATTCGGTGCGCACTTCCGTCGCACCCGAGTCAGACGAGGTGCTGATGGCGCGGTTTTGTGAAGGGCAGGCTCCGGCGTTCGACGCGCTCTTCCAGCGTCACTCCCGACAGGTGCGCGGATACCTCACCCGCCTGACGGGCAGCGCGTCCACCGCCGAGGACCTGGTGCAGCTCACCTTCATGTCCCTGGTCCGCTCGCGAGGGCGCTTCCAGGCGGGCTCCCGCTTCAAGCCGTGGCTGTATGCCATCGCCACCAATGCCGCGCGCGACTCCCAGCGCCGGGGCCGTCGCACCGAGGAGCTGACGGCCGAGGGGGAGCTGCCCACGGGCATCGCCGACGAGAGCCCCGCGCCCCGAGACGTGGGGCTGGAGCGCGCGGTGCGACAGGCGCTCGACATGCTCCCCGAGGGCCAGCGCATCCCCATCCTCCTGCACCGCTTCGAGGGCATGGGCTTCGCCGAAATCGCCGACACCCTGGGCCTCACCGAGAGCGCGGTGAAGGTCCGGGCCCACCGAGGCTATGAGCGACTGCGCGAGCTGCTCGCCCCCCTGCGCACGGAGACCTTGGAATGACCCCGGAGTGTTCACGGGTGATGGACTGCCTGGGCGACGCCCTGCCCCCGGAGCTGACGAAGCACGTGGCGTCCTGCGAGGACTGCCAGGTGGTGACGGGCGGCTTCGACCTCCTCGGCGGTGCGAGTCACGCCGCGGCGTCGACGCTCCCCACGGCCTTTGCGTCCTCCGAGGATGACGAGCAGACGCTGCCCGGCCACGACACCGCGCGACGCTTCGCCCTGGAGACCCTGGCGAAGCAGCCCATGGCGCGTCCCTGGTGGCACGGGCTGGCGCTGCTAGTGGGCGTCCACGCGGCGATGGTGGGCGTGGGGCTGACCCTGCTGAGCCGCCGAGGCGGATGGGTGGGCAACGCGTCCCCGCCGGGACTGGTGGTGGGCGTGGGAGTCGTCATCCTCGCGCTGCTCGGCGCGGGCGCCTTTGTCGCGCTGTCGCCCCGCCGTCGGGTGGTGCCCTGGGCGGGAGTCCTCGCCTTCGCGGGAGCCCTGGGCGTCACCGTGGTGCTCACCGGGTCCGGACAGCAGGGCCGGGCCTTGCTGGCCGGCGTCCTCGGCTGCGCGGGCACGGAGCTGGCGGTGACGGTGGTGCCGCTGGCCGTCACGCTGGTGCTGCTGAGCCGCTCCGCCTACCACCCCGCGCGAGCGCTGGCCGCAGGGCTGTCCGCCGGCTCGGTCAGCCTGCTCGTCCTCCACGTGCATTGCCCCGACGGGACGGCGGCCCACCTGCTCTGGGGCCATGTGCTGCCCTGGCTGGGGCTCGCGGGAATCGCCGTGCTGCTGCGCTCGCTGCTGCCCACGCGCAGCTACGCCCCCTGAAGACAGGCCACCCGCCGCCCTCCCGCTCGCCCCCTCGCGCCGTGTGGCCGCGAGGAGTGCCACCGGCCCGACAGGCCGCTCTCGAACGTTGAAGCTTCCCCGTTCGGGATGGGTTAGTGGGAGGACCAATGAATGTCGATGAACCTCCCCCTGGGGTGATGCCCCAGCGCGCGGTGTGGGTCCGCGCTCGGGAGCACTTGAGCCGATTCACGCACGCGGCGCTTCAAGCCTCCAACCGCCTGCGACTGCCCGGTCCGTCGGTGCTGCCCGTGGCGGGCGCGGTGGTGGGGCTCTACAGCGGCCTGGCCGCGGGCATCTTCTCCAACCTGATTGGCCTGGTGAGCGGGCTGACGTTCGGCGCGGCGGAGCTGGCGCACACGCTGCGCCGCAGCCAGTTGCTGACGTTGATGGACGCGTTCGGCTCGGCGCGGTGGCATCTGGAGTACGCCATCGTCGGGGCGCCGCTGGCGCTCGGCGCGCTGCTGCTGGCGCGGGTCATCGAGCCCGGAGGTCCTCGGGACGAGGTGAAGCGACGGTTGCGCCTGCTGGCGCTGCTGACGCTGGGCGCGCTGTCGCTCTACTACCCGCTGGTGGCGCTGGCCGCGCTCAACAGCGTCTTCGGTCACCCCCACGCCCTGGCGGAGGCGATTCCCCACCTGCCCTGGTGGCTGATGCTGCTGGCCCCCACCCTGGGCGGCGTGGCGGTGGGACGGCTGCTCCGGGACAGGCCGGAGACGCATGGCCATGGCGTCCCCGAGGTCGTCCGAGCGGTGAAGAGTGGCGCCAACGTGGTGCCCGCGGACCGGGGCCTGTTGAAGCTGGTGGCGTCCGCCATCACCATCGGCAGCGGCGGTTCGGCGGGCCGTGAGGGCCCCATCGTCTATGGCGGCGCGGCGTTCGCCTCCAGCGTGGGACGGGTGCTGGGCTTCAGCCGCAGGGAGCTGTCCATCCTCCTGGCGTGCGGCGCGGGCGCGGGCATCTCCGCGTCCTTCAACGCCCCCATCGCCGGGGCGGTGTTCGCGATGGAAATCATCCTCCGCGAGTTCGAGCTGCGCGTCTTCTCGCCCATCATCCTGGCCAGCGTGGCGGGCACGCTGGTGAGCCAGGGTGTGCTGGGCGAGGCGCCCATGCTGCGCAGCGTGCCGTACGAGCTGGTGAGCGGCTCGGAAGTCCTGGCGTACGCGGTGCTGGGCATCGGCTGTGGCCTGCTGGCCTTCACCTTCGTGAAGATGCTGCACGGGGTGGAGCACTTCTTCCAGGGGCGCATGGGCGGGACGCTGTCGCCGTGGCTGGGCCGCAAGTCGCTGCCGTTCCGCGCGGGCCTGGGCGGGCTGTGCGCGGGGCTGATGGCCTTCGTCAGCCCCACGGTGTGGGGCAGCGGGCACGACTTCATCAACCTGGCGGCGGTGGGAAAACTGCCCTTCTTCTTCCTCGTCACCGCCTGCGTGTTGAAGCTGGTGGCGACGGCCATCACCATCGGCTCGGGGGGCTCGGGCGGGACGTTCTTCCCCGCGGCCGTCATCGGCGCCATGGCGGGTGGAGCGTTCGGCACGCTGGTGCACTACTTCTTCCCGGCCAGCACCGGCCCCAGCGGGGCGTATGCGCTGGTGGGCATGGGCGGCGCGGTGGCGGCGCTCAACCGGGGTCCGCTCACCGGGATGATGATGATGTACGAGCTGAGCGGGAACCACGACATCATCCTCCCGCTGATGGTGACGTGCACCATCGCCTCCGCGCTGTGCCACTACCTCATCGAGCGCAACGCGACCAAGGCCCCCAGCGACACGGACCTGCTGGAGAGCACGCCCGTGCAAGCGCTGATGGAGCACGTGGCGCCCGTGCCCGCGGGCCTGCCGATGCGCCCCCTGGCGGACCTGCTGCTCACCTCCGAGACGGGCGCGCTGCCGGTGCTGGACACCCACGGCGAGGTCTACGGCATCGTCCAGGTGGAGCAGCTGCGCGAGGTGTGGCGCGACGAGGCCATGTACCCGCTGCTGGTGGCCAGCGACCTGGCGCGCAAGCTGCCGCTCCTGGCGCCCAATGCCGACCTGGCCCAGGCGCTGCGCATCATGGACCAGGAGGACGTGGACTCCCTGCCCGTCGCCGCTCCCGGGGGCATCGCCACCCGGGGCCTGCTGACGCGCGCCGCGGTGAGGCGCTTCCTCTTCGCCCAGCACGCCAAGGCCCATGCGCGCGGCGACAGCCCCGTCAGCGCCACCGAGGTGACGCACTGACGTGCGGGGCCTGGGGTCCGGGATACCCCCCCTTTTTTACGAGGGAGGCTCGTCCTGTTCGCGGCGCATGGGATGGGACATGCTGGGCGCCCGGAGGCGTCCGTGGAGCTACTCCGTGCGAGTCCAGCCGAGCACCCGCTGCTGCGAAACCTGTACCCGCTCTACCTGCACGACTTGAGCGAGTTCGGGGTGGAGTACCGCCTGGACCCACAAGGGCAGTGGGTGCCCAACTTCCTGCCCACGTGGCTCGCGGCCTCGGACGAGGTCCACCCGCTGCTGCTGCGCTGGGAGGGCCGCACGGTGGGCTTCGCCTTCGTGGCGCAGGCCCCCTTCCCGTACATGACTCCCGGGCGCGACTTCCGGATGAGTGAGTTCTTCATCCTGCGCGGCGAGCGGGGCTACGGCCTGGGACGGCGCGCGGCCATGGCCGTGTTCGACCGCTTCCGGGGCCTGTGGGAGGTGTCCCAATTGCCCGCCAACCACGCGGCCACCTCGTTCTGGAGGAAGGTCATCCGCGAGTACACCGGCGGCCAGTTCGAGGACAGCTACGTGGAGGACTCCCCGGCCCAGCTCTTCGACAACCGGGGACTGCCACCCCTTCGCCTTGGACCGCCCACGACGCGATAGCCGGGTGCGCGCTACGGCTTCGCCTCGGGAGCCGGCGACGGCTCCTTCGTGGCGGGCGGCGTCGCGGGCTTGCCCTGCGAGCACGAGGTGATGGCGCCCGCCGGGTCGATGGCGTCACCGCCGGAGTCCACCTTGAGGACCTTGCGCCCCTCGCCGACGACGAAGGTGTAGCGCTTGGACACCGTCACCAGCGGCATCTTCACGTCGTACGCCTCGACGACCTTGCCGTCCGGGTCCGGGATGAAGGGGAACGGCGCCTTCAGCTCGGCCTTGAAGCGCTTGAGCGTCTCCGCGTCGTCCGTGCTGAAGGCCAGCACGCGCCCCTGCAGCTTCTCGATGTCCGAGTGCCGGGCCGTGTACGCCTTGAGCTCCTTCGTGCACCCTCCCGTGAAGGCCTTGGGGAAGAAGGCGACGATGACGGGCCCCTGCTTCACCAGCTCCGACAGGATGTAGACCTTGCCGTCCGTGTCCTTCACGGTGAAGTCCGGGGCGGTGTCGCCCACGTTGGGGATGGCGGCGACCAGAAGCCCTGCGAGCAGTACGGGAGCGAGCATGCCGGGGATTTGAGCGGACCCGCCCCTCCCAGGCAAGCGACGCCCTCGCTACTTCGACTCGGCCATGCGCGCCCACACGGCCGACGCGGCCTCGCGCGCCTGCTCGGCCACCACGGAGGGGTTCACGGACAACGGGCGGCGCGCCCACATGCGCCACACCCCATCCACCATCACCGCCTCCACGTGCCGGCTGCCCAGGCCGAACACCACGTGCCACGCCAGGTTCTCCGCCGTCAGCGGCGTGGCCGGCAGGTAGTCGAGCACCAACAAGTCCGCCAGCGCTCCTTCGCGCATCGGCCCCAGCGGCACCCCGAAGTGCTGCGACACCAACCGATGCCCGTTCGCCAGGTAGCGCAGCACGTCGATGGGCTGCCCCGCCTCGCGCGAGCGCAGATACGCCGCCTGCGCCTCCGCGAACAGGTCCGCCGACACGCCGTCCGCGCCCAGCGTCGCGCGCGCGCCGAACTTCAGCGCCGGCGCATACCCCACCTCCAACCCCTGGTTGGCGCGCGGCGTGTGGACAATCCACGCCCCCGTCGCAATCACCTGCGCCAGGTCCGCCCACGCCAGGTGCCCCACGTGCGCCAGCTGGCTCCGAGGCGACAGCAGCCCCGCGTCCAGGAGCCGTGGCACCGGCGAGGCCCCATGCCGCTCGTTCGACAGCCGCTCGTCCAGCGGGTCCTCCGCGAGCGGCAGGTGCAGTCCGGTGTTCGCCGCCTTCAGCGCCTCGGCGAGCCCCTGGAGCGCGTCCTGCCCCAGCGTGAAACAAGGCCCCGCGCCCACCTGGCCCCGGAATCTCCCCTTCGCCTTCTGCGCGAAGCCCACCGTCTCTTCCAGTCCCTCTTCGCGCCCCACCGCTCCGCTGCGGTCCGACACCGCGTAGGCGAGCACGCCGCGCACCCCCACCTCGTGGAGACCTCGCGCCAGCCGCACCAGCGAGCCCGACACCGCCTTGGGCGAGGAGTGCAGGGTGCACACCGTCGTCGTGCCGCACTGGAGCGCCTCCAGGCCGCCCGCGCACCCCGCCACCTGGACGGCGTCCAAGTCCAGCGCGTCCTCGTAGGGCCAGAGCACCTTCTCCAGGATGTCCTGGTAGGTCTCCATCGCCGTGTTCGGCATGCCTCGACCCAGGACGGCGTGCAGCCGGTGGTGCGCGCTGACCAGCCCCGGGAAGACGAGCTTGCCGGAGAGGGCCACCACCTCGTCGTCGGCCTCGGGCGTCAGGTCTGGCCCGCGCGCCACGATGCGCTCTCCTTCGACGCGCAAGTCCACGCGTTCCACCACCGCGGGCTCCAGCTCGACGACGTAACCACCCTTGAGGACGGTGCCCAACATCCCTCCGAGGAACGAAGAACGAAGAACGAAGCGCGTGGCGGGTCAGCGCGGCGCGAGGTTAGCACTCCACCCGACCCATCGCGCGAGCCTGCAGATGGCGCGCCCACACCCCGCGTAAGGCCCACCGCACCCCTCGCGACGTGTCGGTGCGCAGCGGGGCCCCGGAGCGTCACGGGGTCGAACCCACCCCGGAGCACCTCACCGCCACCACCACATCAGGGCCCCTCCACGCCTTCCATGCGGGCACCCCCACGCCACCACCGTGGGCCTCCTCGATGACGCGGGTGATGCGGCGGCCGTGGTGGAAACCCACACCTGGCCCGGGCCCGCGAGCCACGGTGGCGCATGCGCCGGGCGGCCGAGTTCGGGACGGAGACGGGCAGGCTTCCCCCCTCGAACTTCTGAGGGGGGACGCGGGGCGGCTCTGCACATAGACTGGCGCCATCTTGGAGTCGGGTCCGAACACCTATTGGGTCGGTCGCTATCGGCTGTCCGCGCGTATCGCGACGGGCGGCATGGCCGAGGTGTACCTGGGGCGCCGCTTCGAGGATGACGGCGCGCGCGGGCCCGCGGTGGCGGTGAAGCGGCTGATGCCGCACCTGGCCTCGGACCGGCGCGTGGTGCAGATGTTCCTCAACGAGGCGCGCATCACCGCGCAGGTGCGCCACCCCAACGTCGTCTCCATCCTCGAGCTGGGCATGGAGGGCACCGAGCCCTTCATCGCGATGGAATTGCTGGAGGGCCGCTCCTTCGCGGAGCTGCGCCAGGAGGCCGCGGAGCGGGGCCAGCGCGTGCCGCTGGGCATCACCCTGCGCGTGCTGGTGGAGGCCTGCCGGGGCCTGGACGCGGCCCACCGCGCCGTGGACGAAGCGGGGCGGCCGCTGCGCATCGTCCACCGCGACTTCACCCCGGACAACATCCATGTGGGTGTGAATGGCGCGGTGAAGGTCATCGACTTCGGCATCGCCAAGGCGGACGCGCTCGGTGCGGGCACGGAGCCCGGCGTCCTCAAGGGCAAGTTCTTCTACATGTCGCCGGAGATGATCGCCGGCAAGCCGGTGGACCACCGCGCGGACCTCTTCGCCGCGGGCGTCATGTTGTACGAGCAACTCTGTGGCCGCAGGCCCTTCACCGGCATGACGGCCGAGGAGGTGCTGGGCCGCATCGCGGAGGGGCGCGCCCGGCCTCCCACCGCGTTCGACCCGTCCGTGCCCGCCGCGCTGGAGTTGGTGTGCCTCACCGCGCTCCAGAGAGACCCGGCCGCGCGCTTCGACAGCCTCGAGTCCTTCATCGACGCCATCGAGGCCATTGGAGGCCAGGCCGAAGTCGCCACCGGAGAGCAGGTGGCCGCGTACGTGGACACCCTCTTCCCGCCGGACCGGGACCCGAAGCGACAGGCCCTGCGCCGCGCGCGGATGGCCGACCCGTCCCATGGCGGCACGCCGCCGATTCCTCGCGCCTTCGACCCCAACGCCGCGCCCCACAACGCCATGACGGTGCCGGCCGCGTGGCCCAAGGTCTTCCTGCCCGACGTGGGCGCCACCCTCCACGGCGGCGAGCCCCCGGACTCCGTGCGCCCGCCCACGCCCACGTCCCCGGGCTCCACCGAGGCCGCCACCGTCACCGGCTTCCGCGCCAGCTCTCCGGGCGTGGTGCCGCCGTCTCGACCTGCCTCCCCGACGGACTCGACGCCTCCCGCGCGCAACCCGACGGACTCGACGCCGCCCACTCGCAACGACTCCGGCATCACCCAGGGCGGCCCTCGACGCCGCTCGCGGTGGGGTCTCGTCCTGGGCGGAGTGCTCGGACTCGCGGCGCTCGGCGCCGGAGGCACGTGGTACCTGACGCGCACGGAGTCGTCTCCGACGGAGCGGCTGGCGAAGGCACAGGCCGCCGACGCGCCCACCGCGAAGGTTTCACTGCTCTCCGGCCTGGGCGAGGACACTCGCGCCACCGCCGAGGAGCTGGCCCAGGCGGGGACGGTGCTGCTGACCGCGGGCGCACACTTCAAGGCGCTGGAGCTGGCGGAGGCCTACGTCGCGCGCTTTCCGAAGGACGTGGAGGCGCACCTGCTCGCGGCCCGGGCGGCGACGGAGCTGAACCGGGGCAAGCGGGCCGAGCGCGCGTTGGACGAGGCCCTCACGCTGGCGCCCAAGGACCTGCGCCCCTCGCTGATGCTGGCGGACCTGCGCGAGCGCCAGGGCGACCTGCCCGGCGCGGTGGCGGCGCTGGCGAAGGCGTACGCCCAGAAGCCGGGCGTGGCGCGGGTGGCGCCTCGCTACGGGCGGATGCTGTCGCAGAATGGCCGGCTGGACGAGGCCGCCTCGGTGCTGTCCGCCTGGACGCGGGAGCATGACGACGCGGCCAGCCTGGCGGAGCTCGGCTTCGTGCGCTTCCGGCAGGAGCGCGTGGACGAGGCCGCCGCGCTGCTCAAGCGCGCGCTGCGCAAGGACGGCAAGCTGGCCGTGGCCCACTACTACCTGGGGGCCGTCCTCTTCCGTCAGGGCGACAGCACGGGCGCCGAGCGCGCCTATCGGGAGGCGGACAGGCTGGCCCCGGAGGACCCTCGGGCCCTGGCGGCGCGATGCCAGCTCCATGCCCATGGTGGCAATGAGACGGCCGTCGCCGAGGTGAAGCGTACGCTGGAGGAACGATTCCCCGAACGGGCGAACGTCCTCGCGGCAGAGTGCAAGGCGGGGAATTAGCTTCCCGCCCATGCGCCTCGTGCTCGTCGCCCTCATCCTGGGGGCGCTCGGCTGTTCATCCTCCCTTGCCTCGCGCCCGGAAGACCCGGGCGACACCGGCCCCGAGCCCTCCAACGAGGAGCCCTCCGTCCCGGAGCGCGCGTCCTGCACCGGACTCTCAGAAGGGCCCGGCACCCACGAATGGACAGTGAGCCACGCCGGACGGGCGCGGACCTACCGCGTCCACGTGCCCCCCGGCTACGACGCCACGCGGCCCACGCCCACCGTGGTGGCCTTCCATGGCTTTGGCTCGAACCCCGAGCAGTTGGAGGTCCAGACGGACCTGTCGACGCTCGCGGACACGGAGGGCTTCCTCGTCGTGTACCCGCGCGGGCTGAGCGCCCAGGAGATTTCCGGCGGCACCTCTCCCCCGCGAGACAACACCCGGGGCTGGAACGCGGGGGCGTGCTGTGGGACGGCCCAGCTGTCCAACATCGACGACGTGGGCTTCGTGGACGCGCTCCTGGCGGACCTGGACACCCGCGTGTGCGTGGACCCGCGCCGCACCTTCGCCACGGGCTTCTCCAACGGCGGCTTCTTCTCCTACCGGCTGGCCTGTGAGCGCGCGGGGCGCTTCGCCGCCGTGGCGCCCGTCTCCGGAATGTCGCCCCTGAATGGGTGCCGCCCCTCCCGCCCGGTGCCCGTGCTGCATATCCATGGCACGGCGGACACCGTCATCCTCTACGAGGGTGGCAACAACATCCCCTTCGGCCGCGCCTACCCCTCGGCCGAGGACTCCGTCCGGAGCCAGGCGGAGCGCAATGGCTGCGGCGGCGCGGTGGTGGAGACGTACCGCCAGGGGGACAGCACTTGTAGCGCCTTCACCGGATGTTCTCCGGAGAACGCCACCGCGTCGCTCTGCACCGTGCGGGGCGGCGGACACACCTGGCCTGGCAGTCCGGTCAGCGCGGGCAACCCCACGCAGGACCTGAACGCCACGCTCGAGGCCTGGCGCTTCTTCCAAACCCGGCCTCGGCCCTGAAGCGCAGGAGAGTTCTTCGTGAGCACACGCGCCCTCATCATCAACGCCGACGACCTGGGGTATGACCCCGCCGTCACCCGAGGCATCCTCCAGGCCATGCGCGACGGCATCGTCTCGTCGGCCTCCCTCCTGGTGAACACCCCGTTCTCCGAGGCCTCCGCCCACGAAGCCGAGGGCCTGTCGCTGGGACTGCACCTGAACCTGGCCCGGGGCACCCCGGTGTGGAGCGACTTCCCGCGCGAGCTGCTCGGCGCCAATGGGAACTTCGTGGAGTCGCGCGCCGCCAGCATGCCCGCCGAAGTCGTGGAGGCGGAGACCCGCGCGCAGCTCGATCGCTTCACGGCGCTGACGGGGCGTCCCGCGACACATGTGGACGTCCACATGCACCTGCACCTGCAGCCCACCGTGCTGGAGGGACTGTCCCGCGTCGCGCGGGAGATGAAGCTGCCTGTGCGCTCCATCGACTCCATCATGCGCCACGCGCTCAAGGCGCAGGGCATCCCCACCAACACCCACTTCCTGGGCGACACGGGCTCGGATGCGTACTGGACGCTGGAGCGACTGGAGGCGGAGCTGGTGTCGCTGCCCTCCGAGGGCATCATCGAGTTGATGTGCCACCCGGGCTACCGGCCGGAGACGGTGAAGAGCGGCTACGGCGCGCAGCGCGAGGTGGAGCTGGCCACCTTCCAGAACCCTCGTGCGCGGGAGACCCTGTCGCGGCTGGGAATCACCCCCGTGGACTACCGGGTCCTCACGCCCGCGAGCTGAGGGCCTCTTCGCCGCGCGCGCCTAGATTCGGGGGCCGAAGCCCACGAGCGGCGGCGGCTCGCCCACGGCGGGCGTCCCCCCGAAAGGCCTGCGCCGCTCCTGCGTGAGGACGTTGCGCACGCGCGCCACCAGCTCATCGGCGACGTACGGCCGCGTGCACAGGGACGTCTCCTCCTGCGCCCACCAAGGCCGCGCATCGCCAGCCAGGAGGATGGGCACCGGCCGCGCGCGCGGCAGCGTGGCGAAGGTCTCCAGGAACAGCCCCGCCTTCCCATGCGTGACGGAGGTGGACAGCACGATGAGGTCCACCGGCAGGTGCGTGGCCCGCCGCAACGCCTCCGCGCCGTCCCGCGTCGTGAGCACCTCGAACCCCTCCGCGCACAACACGCGCTCGGCCAGGGCCTCCTGCGCGGAGTCCTCGTCGAGCAGCAACACTCGCCGGGGCAGCCGCTTCACCTCGTGCGACGGCATGCGCGGCAGGCTCATCGTGAAGGTGCTGCCATGGCCCTCCGCGCTCGCCAGCGACAGCGAGCCCCCGTGCAGCCTCGCGATGGAGTGGCTGATGAACAGCCCCAGCCCCAGGCCTCCGAAGTTGCGGTGCGACACGTTGCGCGCCCGGTAGAAGCGCTGGAACACCTGGGACTGGTCCGCGCCGGGGATTCCGATGCCATGGTCCCTCACGTGGATGCGCGCCTCCCCCGCGAGCCGCTCCACGCACACGGTGATGGGCTCGCCCGGCGGGCTGTACTTGTGCGCGTTCTCCAGCAGGTTCACCAGCACCTGCTCCAGCCTGTCGCGGTCCCCGCGCACCCAGACGCGCTCTCGGGGGACCTCCACCGCGAAGGGCCTGTCGAAAGCCGCGCGGAAGTGGTCCACCACCTCCGCCACCAGCTGCCCCACCTCCAGCGGCGCCAGGTCCAACGCCAGCTTCCCGACGTCCAGCCGCGAGGCGTCCAGCAGGTCATCCACCAGCCCCGCCAGCCGGTCCACCTGCCGCTTGGACTTCAGCACCGTGGACAGCTCCAGCGGCTGCCCCGCGGTGAGCCGCTTCTCCATGGTGTACAGGCCCAGCTTCAGCGGGGTGAGCGGCGTCTTCAGCTCGTGGCTCGCGATGGACATGAACTCCTCGCGCACCTGGAGCGCCGCCTTCGCTTCGCGCAGGAGGCGCGCGTTCTCCACCGCCACCGCGAGCTGGTTGGCCGCCGCCGTCCACAGCTCCAGCTCCCGGGCGGAGAACGACGTGCCCTGCTCCTTGTAGAGCAGCAACAGCCCCACCGTCCGGCGCGGCGCGCACAGCGGCACCGCCGCGAAGATGGAGCCCAGCGAATCCCCATACCCCCGCTGGATGCCCAGCTGCGCCTGACGCAAGGCCATGGCCTGTCGGAACGGGTCATCCTCGGGGTCGAACGTGTCCTCGGGAGACTCCGTCCCCGCCAGGTCCGACACCGCCGAGCGCCGCAGCTCCGAGCCGTCCTCCTCGCACAGATAGACCTCCGCGCGCCGCACCTGGGCGCAGCGCACCAGCGCCACGACGGCCGCCGCGCAGACGGTGTCCACCTCCAGCGTCTCACCCACGGCCCGGGCAATCTCGCGCACCGCCAGCGAGAAGGCGCCCTCGTCATCCACCCCGGAGGGCTCCACCACCAGCCAGGCGCCAGGGGACTCCGCCTCCCTGCCCGGCTTCACCTGCACTCGCACCTGGTGCAGCGCGCGGGTGATGACATGGCCCGTGTGCGGGCGACCCTCGCGGATGGCGAGCTCCACGGCATCCAGGCTCCTCCCCCGCTCGAGCGCGTCCAGGAGGCTGGTGCCTGGGCGCAGGGTCATTCCCGTCTTGCGGGCGAAGCCGTCCTCACACCACTGGACGCATAAATCGGGTCCAACGCGCACCAGGGCTTGAGGGAGACACGAGAAGGCTTCTTCGGCGTCGAGGGGAAGCGTCATGTGCTCGGGAGGTGGCGGGGGGCCTGCTCGGGATTATGAACCCCGCTCCGAGCGCGCAACCGGCCCGCCCCCCGCATTCCCCGCTGGTGGACGACCGCCGCGTTGAGGGGCCGACAGAACCCTCCAGGGGCAGCCTGGAGGGCTGGGGCCCACGTCGTGGATGACACGTAGCGATGGTGTGGTAGACGACACCGCCATGCCTTCGCAGCCGACCAAGGAACTCCAGACCTTCCCCAACCCGGCGCCCGAGCGCGATTACGAAATCGCGTTCGACTGCCCGGAGTTCACGTGTCTGTGCCCGCTCACCGGGCAGCCGGACTTCGCCCGGTTCAAGATTACGTACGTCCCCGACCAGCTCTGCATCGAGCTGAAGAGCCTGAAGCTCTACATGTGGGCGTACCGGAACGAGGGGGCCTTCCACGAGAAGGTCACCAACACCATCGCCGACGACATCATCAAGGCCATCCAGCCGCGCAAGCTGACGCTGGTAGGTGACTGGTTCGTGCGCGGCGGCATCGGCACCATCGTCACCGTCACGCACGAGAAGAAGTAGCCGGATGGAGGAGGGAGCGCCGCTCGCACGGCGCTCTCGCGACTCACTCCACCTTGTCGAAGATGGCGTCGGCGTTCTTGTTCAGGTCCGTCTCGATGCGGTCGGCGGCCTTGTGCACGTTCTCCAGCTTGCGCGCGGCGGCCGCTTCAGGGTCCGTGCGCGCCGGGCGGTTGAGGACGTACCAGGCCGCCGCGGCGAGAACGCCAATGCCCAGCACGAAAGTCACGATGCGTCCCATGGACTGCCTCCTCCCGCCTCAGCGGGTGAGTTGCTGAACGAGCGGCGCCCACTGCGCCTGGGTGAAGTAGAGGCCGGTCCCCGCCGCCGAGGCGAGGATGAGCGCGACGAGCGCCCACTTGAGAGCGCCGCCGGAACGCGAGCGCGAGGTGTCGAAGACCTCCACCGCCGCGTCCAGCTCCTGGGGCCGCAACAACTGCTGCGCCTCCGTCTCCGTCAGCTTCTGGCGGTGGCGCAGGAAGGCGACCAAGAGCCCCGCATGCGACACCTGGACTTCCTGGGCGAGGAAGACGTCCAGCTCGCGGCGCATGGCGGCGGCGTCCGGGAAGCGGTCCTCCGGCTTCACCTCCATGGCGCGCTGGATGATGCGCACCAGGGGCATGGGCACGTTGGGCGCCACCTTGTTGAGCGGCGTGTACTTGCCGTCGCGAATCTTCGCGAAGACCTCGCCCGCCGTCTTGCCGTGGAAGGGCCGGGCGCCGGAGAGGGCCTCATAGAGCAGCACGCCGAGCGAGAAGATGTCGGTGCGGCCATCCAGCGGCGCGCCCGTCACCTGCTCCGGGGACATGTACGAGGGCGTGCCCACCGCCATGCCCGCCTGGGTGAGCGCCTCCAGCCCCACGTCCTTGGCGATGCCGAAGTCCATCAGCTTCACGTCACCGGACTTGGTGAGCATGACGTTGGCGGGCTTCAAGTCGCGGTGGATGATGTGGCGGAAGTGCGCGTGGTCCAGCGCGCTGGCGATGCGCGCGGCGATGACGCCCGTGACGTCCGGCGGCAGCGGCCCTTCCTTGATGAGCGTGTGGAGGGTGGGCCCGTCCACCAGCTCCATCACCATGAACATGCTGTCGTTCTTCTCCACCAAATCGTAGAGGGTGACGATGTTCTGGTGACGGAAGGCGGCGAGCGCGAGCGACTCCCGGCGGAACCGGGACAAGGTTTCCCTGTCTCGCTTGCCCTCCGGCAGCAGTTCCTTGATGGCGACCTCGCGCTGAATCATCTCGTGGAGGCCGCGATACACGACGGCCATCCCACCTCGGCCCAGCTCTCCGAGCACTCGATACGCGCCAATCTTGCGATGACGGACGGCTTTCTCTGCGGCAGGCACGGGCGAAGGGTACAGAACTGGACGCGGACCGTCGATGTCTCACGTGGCCACCCCCGGCGCCGGCGGGTCTGGACCATGGGCTCCCCCCGATTCCGGCCCCCCTCCCCCATGAACCTCCGTCTCCTCGTCCCCCTCCTCGCCCTCTGGTCACTCGGAGGATGCATCGTCCACCGAGACATCCACGGGCACGACTCGCATCCGCCCAAGTCGAAGAAGTCCAAGCGCAACAGCAAGGACTGTCACCCGAGCCAGTACTGGGATGGCGACGAGTGCCGCCACAAGGGCAAGGGCAAGGGCGCTCGCAAGCACGACGGGTGAAGTCCCGGCGCGTGGGGCAGGCCCGCCGTCACTGGGGGCGTGTCCCGTGCCGCCCGGGAGAGTTGTAGGGTGGGTGTGCTCATGCGCACCGAAGCCTCCGTCGTCCCGCAGCCCGTGCCTCCGCTGGCCCCGTCGTTCTCCCGGGAGCATGCGAGCGAGCACTGCACGCTGCTGGATGGGGGCGCGGAGGCGTTTCCCCGGATGCTGGAGGCCATCTCCTTCGCCCGGCACCGCATCCACCTGGAGGTCTACACCTTCGAGCGCGAGGGCGTGGGCGCGCTCTTCCTGGACGCGCTGGTGGCCGCGGCGAAGCGGGGCGTGTCGGTGAAGGTGGTGGTGGACGGCTGGGGCAGCATCGGCGCCAGCAAGTACCTCACGCAGACGCTGCTGGCCGCGGGCGCGAAGGTGCGGGTCTACAACCCGCTCACCTCGCTGTGCCTGGGCCGCTCCTGGCGCAACCACCGCAAAATCCTCCTCGTCGACGACACGGTGGCGTTCCTGGGCGGCATCAACATCGGTGATGCCTACGCGGCGCACGGCGACGTGCCCGGCTGGGCGGACCTGGCGGTGGAGCTGCGGGGGGACATCTGCCGGCAGTTGGGCGCGAAGCTGACCGCGGGCACGGCGGCGCTGACGTCCGGCGCGGTGAGCCTGTACCTGTCCGGCATCGGCGGCGGGCACCGGCTGCGCAAGCGCTACCTGTCCGCCATCGACGGGGCGAAACACGAGGTCATCCTCGCGCACGCGTACTTCCTCCCGGACACGGGCTTCGTGCGAGCGTTGACGCGGGCGGCGCGGCGGGGCGTGAAGGTGTCGCTGCTGCTCGCCGGAAGAAGCGACGTCATCTTCGCCCGCGCGGCGACGATGCGGCTGTACGGCACCTTCCTGCGCGCGGGGGTGAACATCCACGAATGGACCGCCTCCACGCTGCACGCCAAGGCGGCGGTGGTGGATGGGAAGACGCTGCTGGTGGGCAGCTTCAACCTGGACCCGCTGTCGCTCGTGAATCTGGAGACGCTGGTGGAGGCCCAGGAGCCCGGCGTGGCGGCGCAGGCGGCCCTGTGGCTGGACAAGCACGTGGCCCTGTCGCGACATGTGCAATTGGAGCAATGCGGCCGCTCCAGCCTCCAGCGGTGGCTGCTGGATGTCGTGGGGCTGGCGGTGGCGCGCTTCGCGGAGCGCTTCGCCAGCTTCATCGGCCGGCGGCGCAAGCGGTGAGGCCGTCACGCTGGCGTCACGCGAGCGCGTGAAGAGGCCCCCGCCCGGCAGCAGCCCCCCCATGTCGTGCTGCACGAGCCGTCACGGCGCTCTACACTGTTCCACGTCCAACCATGCCCACTCGCCGCCCCGCCCTCCCGCCCGTCCTCGCAGCCATCGATGTGGGGACCAACGCCGTGCGACTGGAGCTCGCCCGGCCGGACGCCGACGGGGCGCTCGAGACACTCCACCAGGAGCGAGACCCCATCCGCCCCGGTGAGGGCGTCTTCGCCACCGGCACCATGCCGGAGGCCACGGCGGAGCGGCTCTTGTCCACGCTCCGGCGCTACTCCGCCCTCTGCCGTCGTCACAAGGCCCAGGTGCGCGCGGTGGCCACCAGCGCCCTGCGCGAGGCCCGCAACAGCCCGGACATCGTCCGGCGCGTGCGCGAGGAGTCCGGCCTCAACCTGGAGGTCGTCAGCGGCAAGGAGGAGGCGCGCCTCATCTGCCTGGGCGTGCTGCACCGCAAGCCCCCCGGCACGCGCTCGCTGCTCATCGACATTGGCGGAGGCAGCACCGAGGTGGCCACCGCCGTGGGCGAGAAGCCCGACAACCTGTGGAGCCTGGGGCTGGGCTCGGTGCGGCTCACCGAGGTCTTCGAGGCGTCGCGCACCGTGACGACGAAGCAGCTGCGCATCATGCGCGGGTTCGTCCAGGAGGTGCTGGGCAAGACGCTGCCGGAGAAGCTGCCGCTCCTTCCCCGGGTGGCGCTCGGCTCGTCCGGCACCATCAACGCCGTGGTGTCCTTCGCCTCCAGCGAGAGCAGCGGCAACGCCACCGTGCGCCAGCTCACCCAGACGGTGGAGACACTGGCGCAGATGCCCGCGGACCGGCGGCGCAAGCGCTTCGACCCCAAGCGCGCGGACATCATCGTCTCCGGCGCCGTCATCCTGGAGGGCGTGGCGAAGTACCTGGGCATCGAGTCCGTCAGCGTCGTCAACCGGGGCCTGCGCGACGGCATCCTCGTGGACCTGCTCTACCGACAGGACGCCCACCACCAGCCCGACGACCACAGCCTCGCGGACGCCGCCATCGCCATGGGCCAGCGCTTCTTCTTCGACGAGAAGCACGCGCGTCAGGTGTCACGGCTCGCGCTGACGCTCTTCGACGACCTGGCCGCCCTGCACCAGCTGCCGCTGTCGGTGCGCCCGTACCTGGAAGTCGCCGCGCTGCTCCACGACATCGGCCATGCGGTGAACTACGAGCGGCACCACAAGCACACGTACTACCTCATCCGCCACGCGGACCTCCCCGGCCTCGCGGACCGCGAGCGAGAGCTGGTGGCCCGCGTCGCCCGCTACCACCGGCGCAGTCCTCCGGAGCTGGCCCACTCGGGCATGGCGGGGCTGACTCCCGCCGAGGCCCGCACCGTGCGAAAGCTCGCCACCCTGCTGCGCGTGGCCAACTCGCTGGACCACAGCCACCACCAGCCCATCAAGGACTTCAAGGCCACCAACGGCCGCGACGGGGTGGCCCTGCACCTGCACGCGCGCCAGCCGGTGGACCTGGAATTGTGGAACGCGGAGCACGAGGTGGCCTCCTTCCGCCGCGTCTTCGGCAAGAAGCTCTCCTTCCACGTCCACCAGGCCGCCGCCCGCTAGTCGCCCGGCACTCCGCCTGCTGGCCAGCAGAGGAGACGTCGCGCCCTGCCCGCGTTGCTCCAGATGCCCACGCTCAAAATCGCACGGGTCCGTCGTCACCAGACGGGCCTCTTCGACTTTGGACGCAAGGGCCCCTCACGGGGGAAGGAGCGCGCGATGAAGGCCGTCGTATTCCATGGGATTGGGGACATCCGGCTCGACGAGGTGGCGGAGCCGCGCATCGAGAAGCCGACGGATGCCATCGTCAAGCTGTCGGCGAGCGCCATCTGTGGCACGGACCTGCACATGATTCGCGGGACGATGCCGGGGATGAAGCCGGGCACCATTCTCGGGCACGAGGGCGTGGGCTACATCGAGGCGCTCGGCGACGACGTGCGCAACTTCAACGTGGGCGACCGCGTCGTCATCCCCTCCACCATCGCCTGCGGCAACTGTGTCTACTGCCGCGCCGGCTACCATTCGCAGTGCAACGACGCGAACCCCCATGGCGCCTCCGCGGGCACGGCCTTCTTCGGCGGACCGGAGCAGACGGGCCCCTTCCACGGCATGCAGGCGGAGAAGGTGCGAGTTCCCTTCGCGCACGCGGGCCTGGTGAAGATTCCCGAGGGCGTGAGCGACGAGCAGGCCATCCTCGTCTCCGACATCTTCCCCACCGGCTACTTCGGGGCGGAGCTGGCGGAAATCAAGCCGGGCGACACCGTGGCGGTGTTCGGCTGCGGGCCGGTGGGGCTGTTCGCCATCGTCAGCGCGAAGCTGCTCGGCGCCGGCCGCGTCTTCGCCATCGACTGCCATGAGGACCGGCTGGAGCTGGCGCGCGGCCAGGGCGCGGAAATCATCGACTTCGACCAGGAAGACCCGGTGAAGACGCTCCTGCGCCTCACCAACGGCATCGGCGTGGACCGCGCCATCGACGCGGTGGGCGTGGACGCCGAGCACGCGCACGCGGGCCCCGCCGCGAAGCAGGCCAGCGCGCAGAAGGCGGAGCTCAAGCGCGAGGCGAAGGAGGCCGCGCCGAAGACGAAGCCGGACGGCGACAACTGGGTGCCCGGCGACGCGCCCGCGCAGGTGCTGTCCTGGGCGGTGGAGGCGCTCGCCAAGGCGGGCACGCTGTCCATCATCGGCGTCTACCCGGCGCAGGTGCGCACGTTCCCCATCGGCATGGCGATGAACAAGAACCTCACGCTGAGGATGGGCAACTGCAACCACCGCAAGTACATCCCCCGGCTGCTGGAGCTGGTGCGCACCGGCGAGGTGGACCCCACCGCCATCCTCTCGCATGTGGAGCCCATGAGCGGCGCGCTGGACGCCTACCGCAACTTCGACCTGCGCAAGCCGGGCTGGGTGAAGGTGGAGCTGGAGCCCAATCAGCTCCAGTGAGCCCTCACGCGTCCAGCACCAGGCTCGAGTCCCCGAACTCGTGCCCCAGGTAGCCGCGCGCCTCCGCGTGCGCGGCCGCCTCCTTCAACAGCAGTGACGGCGCGAAGGCATGGAGCAGCGCGTGGTGGCTGCTGCCCGGCTCGTGCATGCCGGTGAGGAGCCCGTGCACCACGCGGGGCACGAAGCCCGGCCCCAACAGGAGGTCCGTCACCGCTTCGCCCGCCACCAGTCGCCCGCCGTTCATCGCCGCCCGGCCCTCCAACGCCCGCACCACCGTGGTGCCCACCGCCACCACCCGCCCTCCCGCCGCGCGGGTCGCCTCCACCTGCGCCACCGTGGCCACGGGGATGTCCGAGCGCTCGGGCCGGGGCAGCGCCGCGTCCAGCACCGCGTCCCCGGTGGACGACAACCCCGCCGCGTGCGTGAGCGACGCCAGCCGCACGCCCCGGCGACGCAGGGCCAGCAGCACGTTCCAGGTGAGGGGCAGTCCCGCCGAGGGCGCCTCCGTGGCCCAGGGCCGCGCGCCGTAGCCCGTCTGCACGTGCCACAGCGACAGCGGGGCCACGGTGTACGCGTACTGCACGGGACGGCCTCCCTGGTACAGCGCGGACCAGAGCGCGGCGCCGTCCTCGTCGAAGGCCACGCGCAGGAGGCGGGGCGAGGGCGGCAGCACCTCGACGACCTGGACCGGCAACCCGACGACGGTGAAGCGCGTTCCCGCCGGCAACACGGGCGGAGGAGGGCGGTCCTCGGTGCGCTTGCGCCAGTCTCCCGCGCCGAAGAGGACGGCCGTCCAGGTGCCGTCCTCCTCGCGCGACACCAGCCGCAGCTCGACTCGCTCTCCCGAGGCCGTGCGCCCCAGGAGCGAGGCGGGGAACGTGGCGGCGTCGTTCACCACCAGCAGGTCTCCGTCGCGCAGGAGCGACGGCAGGTCCGCCACGCGGGCGTCGGAGAAGCGGCGTCCTCGGGGCTCGATGTGCAGGAGCCGTCCCTCCTCGGGATGGTCCACGGGCCAGCGCGCGGGCTTCATGCGGCCTCCAGACTCTCCGCCACCAGGCGGGAGCCCGACGGCAGCGACTGCGCGCGGCGCTCCACCATCGCGACAATGCGGGCCGCCACGTCCTCCGGCCGGGCCAGCGTCGAGCGGTCCGCCTCCGGCATGGCGTCCGCGTGCATGCGCGTGTCCATCTCCCCCGGGTCCACGTTGAGGAAGCGCACGCCCGTGCCCTCCAGCTCCGCGGCCCAGAGGCGGCCCAGGTGCTCCAGCGCGCCCTTGGACACGCTGTAGGAGCCCCAGCTCGGATACGCGGAGAGGGCCGCGTCCGAGCTGATGTTCAGCACCAGCCCGCCCCCTCGCACCACCATGTTGCCCACCACCGCCTTGGTGAGCCGGAAGGGGCCCACCACGTTGACCTCCAGCACGTGCTGGAAGTCCTCGCACGCGGTGTCGAGCAGCAAGGGCAGCGGCGTGGGGCCCAGGATGCTGGCGTTGTGCACCAGCACGTCCAGCGGGCCCACCAGCGACGTGGCCACGCCCACCAGCCGGTAGATGGACTCCTTGTCCCCGACGTCATAGGCCACGCCGTGCGCCTCCAGCCCCTCGGCTCTCAGGGACTCGGCGGCGGCCTCCATCTCCGGGGCGTGTCGGGCCACGCCCACCACCCGCGCGCCTCGCCTCGCGAACCCTGCCATGAGGGCCCGCCCCAGCCCCCGACTCGCTCCCGTCACCAGGACCGCTTTTCCGGTCAGCGTCATTGGAATGTCCTCCTTGCCTGGAGGGATACGTCCGTCGCGTTGATGAAATGGCGTCTCGGACAATCCTTTGGCAGATTGCCAACCCATGGCCATCGACGAAGAGGACCTGCCGAGCAGACTGGCGCGCAACATCCGGACCCTGCGGGAGACGCGGGGCGCCACGCAGGCCCAGCTCTCCAAGCTCGCGGGGGTGCCCCGGGCGACGTGGGCGAATCTCGAGTCGGGCACCGCCAACCCCACGCTGTCGGTGCTGCACCGCGTGGCGGCGGCGCTCCAGGTGTCGCTGGAGGAGCTGGTGGCGAGGCCTCGCGCCAGTGCGCGGCACTACCCGCGCGACAGCCTGACGACGCGCATGCGAGGTGCGGGGCAGTTGCGCAAGCTGCTGCCGGACCCGCTGCCCGGCATGGAGTTCGACCGCGTGGAGCTGCCCTCCGGCGTGCGCATCACCGGCGTGCCCCACACGCCCGGCACCCGCGAATACCTGGCCTGCGAGTCCGGGGAGATGGCCCTCGTCGCCAGCGGTGAGCGCTTCGTCCTCAAGCCCGGAGACGTCGTCGTCTTCCGGGGGGACCAGAAGCACTCGTATGAGAATCCAGGGACGCGCACGGCGGTCGGCTACTCCGTCGTCCTGCTCGCGCCCCCGCTGTGATGACGGCTCAGCCCGCGTCGCGGCCGTAGTACCAGGCGGTGAGGGCCAGGCGCGAGGCGTGGGCGGGCAGCACCTCGTGCTCGATGCGCTCGCTCAGGAAGACGACGAGCGTGTCGAGCATGGGGGCCACGTCCACCGGCGCCGAGCCCTCCGGATGCAGCCGCAGCACGCCTCCGTGCTCGGGCACCCAGCCCGCGTTGGCGTACCAGATGGCGGTGGCGCGGCGGTTGGATTGTCCGGGGAATGAGTCGAAGTGACGCGCGTAGCGCGCTCCGCCGCCGGGGTAGCAGGCGAGCTGGAGGTCGAAGCGTCCCAGGCCGAGATAGGCCGCTGATGAAAGCGCCTGTCCGAGCTGAGCGAAGTGTTCCCACAGGACGCCGAGCCCTGTTCCAGCTTCCGGCTCCACCCAGCCGATGAGGTCTCCTCTCACGCGGGAGTCCAGGGTCCGCTCGGCGCCCCGGCGGATGCCCGCGGCATGCAGCACTCCAGATTCAGCCCTCGCCAGCGCTTCAGCCCGCGCGGCGAGGGCGGCCACATCCCCGAGGAAATCAGGGCGCGTGAAATAGCCACGCGTCCCCAGTGCCTCCACCTCTACATCGGTCAGCTCCACACGTGCTCCTTCCAGCAACGTGCCGCCCACACGCGCGCACCGTGCCCCAGACGCGTGCCGCGAGGAAGGAGATACACTGGGCCCATGGCGCACCTCTCGCGAATCCTCGCGGTCCTCCTGGGCATCGTCGCCGGAGCCCTGGGCGCGGGCTGGCTCTTGAGGCCCACCTCCCCCGCCCTGCCGGACACCGCCTCCGTGGTGCAGCAGATGCGCGAGGTGGCGCGGCTGGAGACGCTCGACGTCGCCCTCTACAAGAAGGTGACGTTTTCCCCCGAACCCAAGGCCACGGATGCGCTGTGGAAGGACGTGGTGAACTGGGCGGCGTACACCCTCCAGAACCCGCACGGCCGCGCCATCGTCTTCGCGGACGCGCACCTGGGCTTCGACTTCCAGCGCCTGGGCCCTTCGAGCCTCCACGTCGCCGGCACGAAGGTCCACGTCGTGCTGCCCCCCATCGACGTGCGCGTGGCGCTGCGGCCCGGGGAGACGGAAATCATCGACTCCAACCTGGACAGCGCGCAGACGGCGCAGTTGTTGGAGAAGGCGCGCCTGGCCTTCGAGCACGACGTGCGCGCCGACACGAGACTCCAGCAGCGCGCCCGGGACTCCGCCGAAAGGGCCCTGCGTGCGCTGCTCCTCACGCTGGGCTACCGCGAGGTGGTGTTCGTGGACCGGCTGCCCACCGGCACGGCGGGGTGAGCCGGCCCCACGGACGTTCACGGCTCTGACAGCAAGGCGCGTTCAGCGTCCTGGAGCCAGCTCTCGAACGCCTCGCGCTGGGCCTGGGCGTACTCGGGGGCCTTCACCCGGATGTCCGCGTCGAAGAGGAAATGCCAGACGATTTCCTCCACGTCGAAGCTCGCGCGGACGGTGCGAAGTCGCAGGCACAGCGCGATGGACGCGTCCACCCACTCCTTGAGGCTCTTCTTGTCCGTGGGGTCATGGTCAAAAAGCCTCCTCATCTCCTTTAGCGCAGCGGACCACTCGGCTGATGACACGGGTATGCCTCCTACGTTTCCCACCGTTGGAGCCTTCACTCCGGTGGCGCACCATGATGGATCAGGATGACCGGGTCGCCATCGTGTGAAATCACGAGCGCGGACCGGGATGACGCCACGGCGCTCGCGAGCCCCGCGACAGGCCCGCCAAACAGGTTCGGATGTTCCGGGTCCGTGAGGGCCCCGATGGCGACCCTGTCGTAGGCGGGGAAATGCTCCGGGACCGCGAGCTCGTCATCCAGGAGCAAGACCGAGAGCGCGTCTCGCCTCATCGCCTGGACCACGTCGCCTCGCCCGGAATCCCCTCCCAGGGGAACAGCCACCCTCATCGACACGACGAAATCACCGCGTTCAGTGGGTCTGTCGAAGATGAGCACCCCCGAAGCAGTCCTCCTGAAGGCCTCACTCGACATGAACTTCTCGACCGCATCCCATCCAGGATGCGTGGCGCGGGGTCCGAGCGCCCATTCCTCGTATGACAGGACTGTTGCCCTGGTCATCGCCACCTCCGGAGCGACCTGTATCAGTCCCCAGCGGCCCGGTCCCGGGTGAGCCCTTCGTCCGACAGAAAGAACAAGCCGGCGATTCCCTCCGGAGTCGGCTCCAGGTCCGCCAGCACTTCCCAGGCCGAGGGGTCGGAGACTCGGGCCACGAGCGCCATCTCTCGCCGCACCAGGGAGCCATAGAGGGGCTCGTCTCCCGCCTGCTCCGCCAGCAAGCGCCGCTGGGACGCGGTGAGCAGCCGCGCGCCGTCGAGCCCGTCTCCCGCGGCCACCGCCCACAGCCCCGAAAAGCTCTCCGCGAGACGGACCTCGCCCCGGTCGACGACGACGGGCCGCACGGGCGCCGGATGCGCCTCCAGGTTCCGCCACGCCGCCGTGTCCACCGCCTCCCGCGTCAACCCAGCCGACCCCAGGGCGGACTCGGGCAGGTAGCGCACGAAGTCCGCGTCCTCCAGCACATAGAAGACCTCCAGCCTCGCCGGCCCCTGGCGGTGCAGCGCGCCCACCGCCTTCGCCTCGAAGTCCGCCGGACGCAGCACCGGACGAAGCCGAGCCTCCAGCGACGCCCCTTCCGAACCCAGCCCCGAGTCCAACCCGCCCAATCGCGCGGCCAGGGCCTCCACGTAGGGGCCCAACCCCGCTGAGCCCGGGGCCTCGCGATACGCCGCGTACAGTGAGCCCACGTCCACGCGCCCCACTCCACCCGTGGCCAGCTTCACCAGCAGGTCCTTTCCCTGCCGCCTAAAGACCACCCGCGCCCGTCCCAGCGCGCCCGCCAGCGCGGCGGTGAACTCCGGCCGGAGCACCTGCTCCTCGGGCACGGCCGGGGGCGGGAGCTCCGCCGCCTCCAGCTCCGCCTTCAACAGCCGCGTCTCCGCGTCGAACGGGTCTCTGGCCAGCGCATCCGTGACGTACGCCTGGGCCTTCTCCACCTCGCCCCTGCGCAGCGCCAGCACCGCGAGCACCTTGAGGACCTCCGGGTCCCCGGGCTCCTGCGCGCGCGCCTGCCGCAGCAGCGCCTCCGCGTCCCCATTTCGCTCCAGCCCGAGCAGCGCCCGAGCCAACCCCAACATCACTGGCACGTCCCGAGGGAAGTCGCGCCGCAGCGCATCCAGCAGCGGCAGCGCCTCCCGGTCCGCGCCCGCGTTGATGAGGGCGTGCGCCAGCGCCAGCCTCGGCGTCGGCCCCTCACTGCCCTGTGCCTGCGCGCGGAGCGCTTCCAGCTCCGCGTCACTCAGGACCTCACCCGCCTCCACCTTGCGGCGGATGCGCTCCACTTCCAGCAAGACGCTCACCCACACGACTCTAGACGCCCGGCCGTGATTCACGAACCCACCCCGCACCGGACTCCGAGTTCCATTGGCAGACAAGCATTCCAACCCACCCAGACACGATGGGCTTTCGACATACACAGACATCGCCCCAGTCGACACCCACATGCCCTGGGGTTGGATGGTTTGAGCAAAACCCGTCAGGCAGGATGCGCCTGCTTCGCAGCCGGATACCGCACCCCGAGCCATCCCGAGTTCAGCTTCGTGGACGTGGCGAAGTCCCTCGGCGTTCCGCATGACCAGGTGATTCACCACCGGGACGAAATGAAGACCGCGCCGAAAGTCGCGGTGGAGCACGTTCTGACCCGACATGAGTCGTAGGTGCGCACGGCTCAGGTGACGCCGCGACCGTCCGCGAGGGCGGCCGGCGAGGGTCTCCAGGCGACGGCGGCCCCCGTTGCCCCTCCTTCCTTGGACCTCGGGGTGGTCCACCCGCGGGGCCTCAGTGCCGTGGCGGAGTATCCGGACTGTCGCCGGCATCGGGAGACGACTCTCCGGCGGCCTGCGCGGCCTCACCGCCCGAGCCGCCCTCCGTCTGCGCGAGGAAGTCATCCAGCGCGCCCACGTCGATGGGCTTGCGGAACACTGCGTCCACCAGCGCGAGGCTGGCGCGGTTCTGCCCGCGTACGTCCATTCCGGTGACGATGGCGAGCAGCACGTGGGGCGTCTTCTCGCGAAGCGCGCGCGCCAGCTCCCAGCCGCTCATCTCCGGCATCACCGCGTCCAACAGGGCCGCGTCGAAGCGGCGCCGGTCCCACATCTCCAGCGCCACGTGGGGGTCATGGGCCACCTGCACCTCGTAGCCCTCCTCCCCCAGGACTTCGGCCATCATCCGCGCGTTGTCCAGGTCGTCGTCCACCACCAACACGCGGCGCGTCTGCTGGAAGCGCCGGGGCGCCGCCGGAGCCACCGCCTTCGTGCCGCTCGGCGGGGTGCGCGTGGGCTCGTACGTGGACGACTGCTCGTGGACGCGCGGCAGCCGCACCACGAAGGCCGCGCCCTTTCCCGTCGTCGCGTTCTCCGCCGTCAGCTCGCCGCCCCAGCGTTGCACCTGCGCGCGCGCCACCGCCAGGTACAAGGAGAGCTGCGGCGCTCCCGGGTCCCTGCGCAGCGGGTCGAACAGGTGCGAGAGTTCCTCCGCCGCGTACGTCGGGCCCTCGTCCTGGATGCGCAGGATGAGCCACTCCCTGCCTTCCGCGCGCGTCGTCAGCTTCAGGTGGCCGCCCTCCTCCATGCGGTCCCTGGCCGCCAGCAGCAGGTTCACCACCAGCTCGCGGAAGAAGGCCGCGTCCGCGCGCACCGCGCCCGGGTCATGCAGGTCCAGCTCCACGTAGACCGGGTGCTCGCGCTGCTCCAGCTCGCCGCGCGCCAGCTCCAGCGACTCGCGCACTGTCTGGTCCACCTTCACGTCGACGGGCCGCTCCTCGGTGCGCTGGACGTTGAATTCTTGAAGCCGCGCCACCAGCTCGCCAATCTGCTGCACCGTCTTGTCCAGCGCCTCCAGGTGCTCGGGCTTGTACTCACGCTGGAGCAGCGTGATTCGCAGGCGCAGCACGTTGAGGAAGTTGTTGAGCGCATGCGCCGCGCCCCCCGCCAGCTGTCCCAGCGCCTGCTGCCGGGTGCGCTGGAGCAGCCGCCCCTGGAGCCTGCGCAGCTCTCCGTAGGCGCTCTCCAGCGCCTTGGTCTTGTTCGCGGACTCGGTGCGGTCGGTGAAGGTCTGGATGGCGCCGGCCAGTTCGCCTTCTTCCTCCCAGACGGGCGTGGCGCTCATCTCCAGCGTCACCTCGCCGCCGCCGGGACGCTCCACCACCATCATCACCCCGCGCACCGGGCCCTGCTCCTTCAGCGCGCGCACGAAGGGCATGTCCGCGACCTTGAAGGGCTCGCCCGTCAGGTGCCGGGCGTTCACCTGCGTGAGCACCGGGGACACGGTGTTCACCGCGCGCCCGCCCACCACCGCGCGCATGGGCACGCCCATCAGCCGGCTCACCGGCGGCGTGGCGAAGGACACGGTGCCGTCCACTTCGGCCAGGAGGATGCCCACGTCGACGTGGTTGAGCACCGACTCCATCACCGCCGCCTCGCGGAAGCGCACCTCCTCCGTCTTCAGGATGCGCGCATAGGACGCCTGCGCCGCCGCGTCCCCTTCCCACACCAGCTCCGCGATGAGGCCGGCGACCTCCGGCTCTATCAGCCCGCCGTGGTGGCGCGCGTAGACGTGCAGCAGCACCGACTCCAGGGACTTGAACTCGCGCGTCAGGTCCTCGGGCTCGAAGTTCTGCGTGTACCGGTCCGCGCCGTGGGAACGGGCGACCTCCGGCCACAGGCGCACCGCGTCCTCGCCCCGGTCCTTGAGCAGGCGCGCCATCTCCCCCACCAGTCGCCGCAGTGGGGCACGCAAGTCCCTGCCCGGAATCTCCACCTCGTAGACTTCCGCGCGCAGGCGTTTGGCCCACAGGCGCGCCACGCGCTCCTGCTCCCCCTGGAGCAGCTCCGACAGGGCTTCGATGGGATTGAGCCGGGCCACGTTCAAGTCGCCAAGGTGGGCATGCCCGCCCGCCATGGCCACCCGTGCCCCCGCCTGTCCGCCCGCTCCAAGGGACCGATGCCGCCGGTGTCCCAGGCCGCCTGCTCGCCCACCGGGAGGCAGGGCGTGCGCGCGGGCGCGCTCACATGGGGGCGATCATCCGGACGAGCCGTTGCATCGACCCGCGCCCCGTCCCACCTTCCGGGAACGGATGCCCCTCAACGAGCCCATCAAGAACGACCTCTTGGAGTCGCCCTGGCTGTCGCAGCAGGCCATGGCGCAGCTCTTCCGGGGCGAGCTGAGCCGCTCCGACACCTGGCGCACGCGCCTGGACACGACGACGAACTGGGCGCTGACGACGACGGCGGCCGTCATCTCCTTCGGCTTCGCGACGCCGCAGAGTTCCCACGTCACCTTCCTCGTCGGCATCTGGATGGTGGTGTCCTTCCTGCTCGTCGAGGCGCGGCGCTACCGCTACTACGACTTGTGGAACCGCCGCGTGCGCCTGCTGGAGGACGGCTGGTGGGCCCCCATGCTGCGCCGCGAGCCGGTGGACCCGGACGCCCTGCGAGAGCTGGCGGTGGAGATGTCCCGCCCTCAAATCCAGCTCTCGTTGCTCTCCGCCATCTCCACGCGGCTCAACCGCACCTACGGGCCCATCCTGATGGTCCTGTTGGTGACGTGGTTCTTCAAGGTCTACAGCCACCCGAAGCCGCCGGTGGACTTCCTGGAGTTCGTCACCCGGGCCCACGTGGCCTGGATTCCGGGCCCCATCGTGATGTTGATCCTGGTGTTCATCACCATCACCGCGACCTACCTGTTCATCTCCTCGTTCTTCATCCGGGCGCCCCTGGGCGAGTTGCGCACACGCCCCCGGGGGCGACGCGCCGCGCTGTGGGAGTCGTTCTACCGGCCCTACGCCATCCGCCGGCGCCACCGGCCCACCCGCAGGCCTGCCCGGCGGCCAGACTCCGCGTCCGAGCACTGAGGGGCCCTTTCCTCCCTGGGCGGTCTCCGGGTGGCCCAGGGCCAGGGCCTGGCTCATGGACCCCATGCCTGGCCCTGTACGGTGGAAGTTTTCGTCCTTTCGGGTCCAGGGGTTTTGTGCTGTGAATCCGCACCCATGGCGAACACCCGCACTGTCACGGTCATCAATGGAGACGGCATCGGCCCCGAGGTGATGGCGGCCACCATCCGCGTCCTCGAGGCGCTCAAGGTACCGCTCGAGTTCGAGCACAAGGACGCGGGCGCGGAAGTGGTGGCCAAGTACGGCACCAACCTGCCCCACGAGACGGTGGAAGCGGTGCTGCGCAGCGGCGTCGCGCTGAAGGGCCCCACGGGCACGGTGGTGGGCGGCGGTCTGCCCTCCGCGAACGTGGGCCTGCGCAAGCGGCTGGATTTGTACTCGTCGCTGCGGCCCGTGAAGAGCGTGCAGAACGTGAAGACGCGCTACGAGAACGTGGACCTCGTCGTGGTGCGCGAGAACACGGAGAGCCTCTACGCCGGCCTGGAGCACATCATCGTCCCGGGCGTGGTGGAGTCGCTGAAGATCATCACCGAGAAGGCGTCCACGCGGATTGCCCGCTTCGGCTTCGAGTACGCCCGGAAGCACGGTCGCAAGAAGGTGACCGGCGTCCACAAGGCGAACATCATGAAGCTGTCGGACGGCCTGTTCCTGGACTGTTGCCGCAAGGTGGGCCGTGAGTATCCGGAGATCCACTACGAGGAAGTCATCGTCGACAACCTCTGCATGCAGCTGGTGAAGGACCCGACGCGCTTCGATGTGATGGTGCTGGAGAACCTCTACGGCGACATCGTGAGTGACCTGTGCGCCGGTCTGGTGGGCGGCCTGGGCATGGTGCCGGGCGCGAACATCGGCGAGCGCACGGCGGTCTTCGAGGCGGTCCACGGCACGGCGCCGGACATCGCGGGCAAGGGCATCGCGAACCCCACCGCGCTGATGATGTCGGCGGTGATGATGCTGGACTACCTGGACATGCGCGAAGAGGCCCGGCGCATGGAGGGGGCCCTCCACAAGGTTTACGGTGAGGGGAAGATTCGCACCGGCGACCTGGGTGGCAGCGCGACGACGCGCGAGTTCACGGACGCCCTCATCGCCGCGCTGTAGCAGTCACGACGGCCCACGCCGTCACACGAGCCCGGGTCGCCTCTCAAGGCGCCCGGGCTTTTTCGTGTCCGCGCCTCAGCCCACCGTCACCTTGCGAACGCCGCGCGCCTCCAGCAGCGTGGGCAGTCGCTCGCGCTGGTCTCCCTGGAGCACGAGCGTGTCGTCCTCCACCACGCCTCCGCAGCCCAGCGAGTTCTTCAGCGCCTTGAGCCACACCTCGCGCTGGGGCACGGGCAATTCCAGGTGCTCCACCACGGTGACTTCCTTGCCACCCCGCCCCTTGCGCTCCATCCGCACCACCGCGCGCGCGGGGCCCTTCGGCTCGGGCTTGCGCGCGGGTGCAGCGACAGGCGCCGCGGGGCCCACCGGCAGCGCCTCCCGCTTCGCCGCCAGCGCGGCGAAGGGATTGTGGAACGGCCCCACCGGTGCCGCTGGCTCGTCCTTCTTGTCACGCTTGCCCATGACGAGACCGCCCGCCGTTGCTCAGTGGTTGTGGCCCGCGTGGTCGTCCTGCGGCATCGCGCGCGGCGGAGGCAGCACGTCGAACGCGGGCGCGCTCGGATTCCCATCCGCCATCACCAGCGCGTACAGGAACGGCGCGGACGGCATCGCCTGCCGCCCGTTCACCACCACCAGCGGCGTGCCGGTGAACTGGTAGCGAAGCGCATACGACGTGTCCTCTTGAATCTTCGCCGCCGTGGCCGCGCTGGAGATGCACGCATCCAACTGCATCCGCGACATCGAGCCGGACGAAGCAATCTCCATCACCCGCTCCGTATCCAGCACCGCCTGCGCCGCGAAGAGCTTCTCCCGCAGCTCCCAGAAGTCCGGCGCGCCCTCCAGGCAGATTTGCGCCTTCGCCGCCACGCACCGCACGCTGGGCGCGTCCGGCCCGCGCTTGGGCATCGCCGGGTTGCAGGAGCCATCCAACGGGAACTGCCGGGCCTCCAGCGACAGCTTGCCTTCCGGCACGCGCTTCTTCAGCACCGCCAGCTCCTCCACCAACGCCTTGCAGTGGGGGCACTTGCTGTCGGTCCACTCGACAATCTTCACCGGCGCGTCCACCGGCCCATAGCGGTGACGCGCGGGCGCGGCGGCGGCCTTCGGCACGTCCCGCCGGTACAACGCCAGCGCGTTGGAGATGAACTGCTGCTGCTCCATCGGCAGCCCGCGCAGGTACGCCTCCAGCGACGCGGGCGTGGCCGCCTGCGTCGTCGACGACGACGACGAAGCCACGGGCAACAGCGACCCCGCCTTGGGCTGCGGCGAGGACAGCGAGCGGCCCGGCAGCAAGACGGCGATGAACACCGCGACGGTGACGCCCACCGTCCACTGCAGCGCGGGGACCCACTGGCCCGCACCGGCGGCCGGCAGCCCCTTCCACGCGACAGCCGCGATGGCCGCGACCAGCGCATACGTCCCCAGGCAGGTGGGGCACACCACGCCCGTCTGGAAGCTCGCGAACGCGAAGACGAGCACCGACGCGATACCCGCGCCGGCCGTCAGCTTCAGCCCCTGCGCCGCCGGAGCCACGGGCTTGCCCGAACGAGCGCGCGCCAGGTACAGCGCCGACAGCGCCACCACCGTCAGGCCCCACACCAGCCCCAGGCCGGCCACGGGGATGCCGAACAGCTCATGCAAGCGGGTGGCGAACGGCGAGTTCCACACCGTCTCGCAGTTCACCGTGTCGGACACGCCGCACACGGTGGAACCACCGGCGCGCAGCGTGAGCAACTGGCTCCACTGGAAGACGGACAGGACGCTCGCGGCCACGCCCAGCACCAGCAACACCACCCCGACACGGAAGGGAACGGGGGTGGCGGCTTTCTGGGGAGAGGACTTCGGACTCATGCGTGCTCCGGGGGCGGGGTCATCAGGACGAGCAAACGGGCGGAGGCGGGGCCTTCATTGGCGACACCGTGCTCGGCACCCGCGGGGGCGAAGACAGCCGCGCCCACACCATGGACCTCCTCCTCGGCACCGACGCGGAAGCGGCAGCGGCCGTCCAGGACGACGTAGACCTTGTCGGAGGTGGCGTGGTGATGCGGCTTCTGCGCCTGCCCGGGCGCCAGGCAGTAGACGTCGAGGAAGAAGCGCTCGGACTGGAAGACGTTGAGCTTCCGGAGCTTCTCCGGGGAGAAGTCCTGGAAGGACGACAGCTGCTTCACATCCATCGTGGCATTCGCTCCTTCGCCTCTATATAGCGACGGACATGGAACCGCTGTCTCTGCATTTTCTTCACGAAGAAGCGGGGGCCCGCTTCATCGATGTGCGCGGCCGGGAAGTCGTGGCCGGATATGGCAACGGCGAGGACGGCTACCGCGCCGCCCGGGAGGCCGTGGCGCTCCACGACGCCTCCTACCGCGAAATCCTCCGGATAACGGGGGAGGACAGGGCCTCCTTCCTACATGGAATGGTGACCCAGGAGGTGAACAACCTCCCCGTCGGAGCCGCCACCTATGCCGCCCTGGTGAATGTGAAAGGGGCCATGGTGGCGGATGCCCGCATCCTCAAGCGGGAGGCAGACCTCCTGATGGATGTGGAGCCGGGCCATGGCGCCAAGGTCCGGGAGTTCCTGGAGAAATACCTCATCTCCGAGGACGCGGAGCTGCACGAGGCGACGGGCGAGTACGCCATCCTCCGGCTGCTCGGTCCCCGGACGGCGAGCGTGCTGGGCGAGGGCTTCTCCCCCCTGGCGCACCACGCCACCCGGACCCTGACGCTCGCCGGCCAGGACGTCATCCTGGTGGGCAACACCTCGGTGGAGCCCCACGGTGTCGATGTGTGGGTGCCACGCGCGGGCGTCGAGGCCGTGTGGCGCGCATTGAGCCAGGCGGGCGCGGAGCCAGGCCTGAAGCCGCTGGGCTTCGAGGCGCTGGAGCTCCTGCGGGTGGAGGCCGGAGTCCCCCGGTACGGGCAGGACATGGTGGACACCACCATCCCCATGGAGGCCAACCTCACCGGGGCCATCTCCTACAACAAGGGCTGCTACATCGGGCAGGAGGTCATCGCCCGGGCGACCTTCCGCGGGCACATGAACCGCAAGCTGACGGGCCTGCTCCTGGGCGAGGCCGACGCCGCGCCCGGCACGGAGCTGCGCCGGGGCGAGAAGAAGGTGGGCTGGCTCACCAGCGTGGTGCGCTCCCCGTCCCAGGGACAGCGCGTGGCCCTGGGCTACGTGCACCGCGACTCGCTGGAGCCCGGCACCGAGCTGACGCTGGCCGGTGGGCCCGACACCGTGAAGGTCGCACCACTGCCCTTCAAGGGCTGAGCGCGACACGGCTGTCAGTGAAGCCGTGAGCCACTGACGACTTTGTCACCCGAGCCCCGGGGACTTCCCCCTGGGGCCGCGGAGTTACGGGCTGTTGAGTATGGAACGGGCCTTGCTCATCCGGCCCCCGCTCATGAAGCCCTCTTCACTGACGTGGTTGTCCTTCCTCTCCGGCGCCACGGTGATGGCGTCGGAGATGGCCGCCTCGCGACTGGTGGCCCCCTACTTCGGGAGCAGCACGCCCGTGTGGGCGGCGCTCATCTCCCTGGTGCTGGGAGGGCTGGCGCTGGGGGCGCACCTGGGCGGGCGCTGGGCGGACCGCGCGGAGCGACTGGAGCCGCTGCGCATGGCGCTGTGTGTCGCGGCGCTGCTGCTGGCCGCCCTGCCCTTCCTCGCGCGGGCGCTGCTGTCCGGGGCCACGGCGGCGGTGATGACGGGGCGTCCGCTGGAGGCCATGGGGCGCGTGGGGCTGGTGGTGCTGGTGGCGGTGCCCCCGCTGCTGGCGCTGGGGGCGGTGGGGCCGTTCCTGGTGAGGGTGGGGTTGGGAGGCGTGGCGTCGGCGGGGGCGCATGCGGGGCGGCTGTCGTCCGCGTCCACGTTGGGCAGCATCGCCGGGACGCTGCTGGCGGCCTTCGTCGTCCTGCCGTGGCTGGGCACCGCGCGCGCCATGGCCTGCTTCGCGGGGGTGCTCGGGCTGACGGCGGCGCATGGGCTCGGCTGGCGGTGGCGGGTGATAGCCGTGGGGGTGCCGGTGGTGGCGCTGGCGCTGGGAGTCCACGCGCTGCCGCGACATCCGCGCGCGCGGGACGTGGCCGAGTCACCCCATGCCTTCGTGCAGGTGCTGGAGTCACCCGAGGGGACGCGGAGCCTGGTGTTCAACGAGGGCTACGCGGTGCAGAGCACGTGGCTTCCCGGGCAGCCGGTGCGGGAGGAGGTCTTCGGGCACTACCTGCTGACGCCGGCGATGGCGCGCGCGGAGCCTCGGGCGCCCAGGGTGTTGCTGCTGGGCCTTGGCGCGGGCACCAGCGCGCGCGGGCTGCGGGAGACGTATCTCGGGGCGAGGGTGGTGGGCGTGGAGCTGGACGCGGAGGTCGTGCGGCTGGCGCGGACACACTTCGGGCTGGGGGCCGAGGTGGAGGTCCACATCGGAGATGCACGCGCGTTCCTGGAGGCGGACTCGCGGCGCTACGACGTCATCATCGTCGACGCGTTCCGCTTTCCCTATGTGCCCTTCCACCTGACGACGCGTGAGTTCGCGCGGAGCGTGGCGGACCACCTGGTTCCCGGAGGCGTAGCGTGCTTCAACGTGGGCCGCTTCCGCGAGGAGCGCGGTGTGGTGGACGCGGTGGGCGGCACGCTGGCGTCCGTGTTTCCTCACGTGCTCGCGGCGGATGCGCGCAACCCCAGCAACACGCTCTTCTTCGCGGGGGAGGAGGGCATGGCGGAGCGACTGGCCGCGAGGACGGAGCGGCTCCCGCTCTCGCTTCGCCCGCTGGCGACGCGCGTCGTCGGAGAGCTGCGCGCGGTGGCCTCGGCGGAGCCCCTCACGGATGACCGGGCTCCGGTGGAGCTGCTCACGGATGTCATCCTCCTGCGAGCCCTGGTGCGCACGGAGGGGCTGTAGTGAAGCCCCTGCCGCGCATGCCGGAGTTCCTCGCGCCGCTGCCCCTGGCGGCCGTGGCGCTGATGGCGGTGAATGACCGCTGGCTCAAGCCCACCTTCCACAACACGCTCACCGGCAAGCTGTCGGACGTGGCCATCTGCTTCTTCCTGCCGCTCTACGTGTCCGCGCTGCTGGCCCTGGTGACGCGCTGGCCTCGGAGCCTCCGGCTGGGCGCGGGAGCGGCGCTGACCGCCGTGCTGTTCACCGCGCTCAAGGTGTCACAGCCTCTCGCGGACCTCTTCTGTCAGTGGCTGCGTCCCCTGGGCGCGCCGCTCGGCCTCGACAGCTTCCGAGCGGTGGCCGACCCCACCGACCTGCTGACCCTGCCCTTCATCGCGGTGGCGGTGCTGTACGGCCGCGCCACGGTGCTCTCCCGGACACCAGCCGCGTCCCTCACACCCCCCGGAGCCTTGTCATGAAGCCCCTGCTGAGAAACCTCGCGTCCGTCGCGGTGCTGGCCACCACCGGGCTCCTGCTCCTCGCCGACTCGTCGCGCAAATGCGAGCACGGCACCAGAGACGTCACCTTCGACGTCACCGGCAACACCTGCGGCTCCAACGGCACCTTCCGCGTCCTGTCGGGTGAGGACGCGTGCGAAATCACCACGCAGGGGGCCTCGGCGCTGGGGTTCCCCGAGTTCGGCGATTCGACCCGAGACAGCGTGGACATTCCGAAGGGCGAATGGTCGCTGCATGACCCCAGCCTCACCGTGCACCTGGGCGCGGATGGGGGCGTCGTGCGGCCGGACGCGGGTTCCTCGACGAGCGTCCAGGCCAACCGCCACTGTGAGAACGAGCTGGATGGGAACACGCTGGTGCTGACGTGCATCGACCGGCGCGACGACCTGTCCGGCGTCGAAGTGGCCCGCTGCGGGGCGAAGCTCACCCCGCGCTGAGACTCTTCACCAGCCACCCCACCGCGCCTCCGCCCAGCACCAGCCAGGCGGAGTTGACGCGCCAGCGGATGAGCAGCACGGCGGACGCGAGCGCGAGCCCCACCGTCCAAGCGTCCACCAGCGCCGCCCGGCCAAGCTGCCACGTCACCACGGCCATCAGCGCCAGCGACGCCACGTTGACGCCATCCAGGAACGCCCCCGCCCTCCACGAGCGACGCAGGCGCGGCACCAGCGGCCCACTGAGCGCGACGAAGAAGAACGCGGGCAGGAAGATGCCCACCGTGGCGACCACCGCCCCCGTCATCCCCCCGAGCACGTAGCCGATGAACGTGGCCGTGGTGAACACGGGACCGGGCGTCACCTGCCCCACCGCCACCGCGTCCAGCAACTGCGCCTGGGTGAGCCATCCCCACCGCTCCACCAGCTCGGAGCGGAGGAACGCCAGCAGCACGTACCCACTGCCGTACAGCACCGAGCCCACCTTCAGGAAGAAGAGGAACAGGCCCTGCTGCGTGAAGGGCACGGCCGTGGTGGCAACGCCCAGGGGAAGCGCCAGCGCCCACGGCGACACGGGCAACAAAGCGGAGCGTCCCGAGGGCCCATGCTCCCGGCGGTGCTCGATTGCGCGCCACGCGAGGACGCCGAGCCCCGACAGCAACAGGAGCCACAGCTCGTTGACGCCGAGAAAGGCCGCCGCCGCGGACCCCAAGGCCACGACAGCGGAGAGCCGCGTCTTCACCACGGTGCGCGACAGCCCCCACAGGGCCTGCAGCACCACGGCGATGATGACGGCCTTCACGCCGTACAAGAGCGCGCCCACGTCCGGCAGGTCTCCGAAGCGCGCGTAGGCCCAGGCGAAGCCGGTGACGATGAGGAACGCCGGAAGGATGAAGCAGACGCCGGAGACCAGCAGCCCCGGCCACCCGCCGCGTCGGTGGCCGATGTGGATGGCCAGCTCCGTGGAGTTGGGGCCGGGGATGAGGTTGGCCGCGCCGAGCAGGTCCACGAACTCCTCGCGCGTGAGCCAGCGTCGACGGCGCACCACCTCGTCCTCCATGAGCGCGATGTGCGCGGCCGGGCCGCCGAAAGCGGTGGTGCCCAACCGGAGGAACAGGAGCGCCAGCTCCCGGAGCACGGGTGCGCTGTCTCTCGGCGCGGAAGGCGCGGGGCTCGCGGGCTCCTGGGGAGGCATCTTCACGAAAGCTACCCCAGGAAGAGGGATGCGCTTTCGAAACAACCTGGCGACTTCCCACCCGAGCACGGGCCTTGTCACCCGGGCCCCGTCCTGGATTCATGCCCGTCATGACCACCCATGACACCACGCTGCTCGCGGCGGCCGTCGTCGAGAGCCAGGCTGGCTACACGCAGTCGATTCGCACCGGCAAGCACCACTTCCAGGCGGACGAGCCCGCGGCGCTGGGAGGCGCGGACCAGGGCCCCGCGCCCTATCAACTGCTGATGGGCTCGCTGGGTGCGTGCACCGCCATCACCTTGAAGATGTACGCGGCCCGCAAGGGCTGGGACCTGGGCCCGCTCACCGTGAAGCTCAAGCTCTTCCGCGAGAACGACACCGAGCGCGTGGAGCGCGTGCTCTCCTGCGGCCCCGCCGTGAGCGAGGAGCAGCGCGCGCGCCTGCTCGAAATCTCCGCGAAGACGCCGGTGACGCTCACCCTCTCGCGGGCCCTGCGCATCGAGACGACCTTCGCCCCGGCGACGCCCACGCCCTGACAGCTCCGCGAGAGGGCCGCCCCCGCTCTCACTCGAGCGGGGACGACCTTCACGCGCCTCGGGCCTCAGCCCGGCGTCGCGTCGGGCTGCCGGTCCGGGTGGGACGCCTGGAAGGCGGGGTGCTCCGCGCACGCCGCTTCAATCCGCAGCAGCGTGGGGTACGGCGACAGGTCCAGCGCGAAGCGACGCGCGCCGTACAGCTGCGGCACCAGACAGACATCCGCCAGCGTCACCGAGTCACCCACGCAGAAGCGACCCACCGTGGGCTGCACCATCTTCTCCAGCGCCTCCAGGCCCCGGGTGTTCCAGTAGGCCCCCCACGCCTTGTCGTCGCCGTTCAGCTCGGCCTTGATGCGCTGCAGGACGGACAGATTCTGCATGGGCTGCATGCCGGAGTTCACATACTCCGCCAGCATCCTCGCGCGGGCGCGCAGGTACGCATCCTCGGGGAACAGCGACGGCGACGGGACGTGGTCCTGGAGGAACTCCAGGATGGCGAGCGACTGGGACAGCCGGCGCACGGTGCCGTCCGCCTCCGTCCACTCCAGCGTGGGCACCGTCCGCATGGGATTCACGGCGCGGTATGCGTCGGAGTTCTGCTGACCGCCGTCCTTCAAGAGATGCACCGCGACGTACTCGAAGGGCAGGCCCTTGAGGTTCAGCCCCAGTCGCACCCGCCACGAAGCGGAGGAGCGCCAGTAGTTGTGCAGGCGCAGGTCCTTCATGGCGTCTTCACCACCTTCTGGGAGATGCGACCGAAGACGCTCTGCCCGTCCTCGCCCATCATCTCGATGTCGATGGTGTCGCCGGGCTTCATGAAGGGCGTCTTCGGCTTGCCCTCCTCAATCGTCTCAATCATGCGCTGCTCGGCGAGGCAGGAGATGCCCCGGGCGCGGTCCACGTTGGACACCGTGCCGCTGCCCAGGATGGTGCCCGCGGTGTAGCCGCGCGTCTTGCACAGGTGCTGGATGAGCTCGAAGAAGGAGAAGTGCATCTCCGGGCCCGCGTCGGTGTCACCCACCTGGACGCCGTTGAGCACCGAGCGCAGGCGCAGGTGGATGCGGCCCTCGCGCCAGGCCGGGCCCACCTCGTCCGGCGTCACCGCGAACGGGCTGAAGGCCGTGGCGGGCTTGCTCTGGAAGAAGCCGAAGCCCTTGGCCAGCTCGTCCGGGATGAGGTTGCGCAGCGACACGTCGTTGGCCAGCATCAGCAGCTTGACGTGCTTGCCGGCGTCGGCGGCCTTCGTGCCCTGCGGCGTGTCGCCGAGGATGACGCAGACCTCGCTCTCGAAATCCAGGCCCCACGCCTCGTCCGCCAGCGGGATGTCCGCGGTGGGCGCCAGGAAGTCCCCGGAGCCGCCCTGGTACACCAACGGGTCCGTCTTCAGCGTGGCCGGCGGCTCCGCGTTGCGCGCCTTGCGCACCAGCATGACGTGGTTGATGTAGGCGCTGCCGTCAATCCACTCGTAGGCGCGCGGCAGCGGCGCATGCAGGGCCGTCTGGTCCAACGGGCGGCTCTGCACCGCGCCGGCCTCCAGCTGCGCGGCGAGCGCGCGCAACAGCGGCTCCTTCGTGTCCCAGTCGTCCAGCGCCGCCTGCAGCGTCAGGGCGACGTTGGTGGCCAGCGCATAGGCCGAGTTGTCCCGCTTGACGACGATGAGCCGCCCATCACGGGTTCCATCCTTGAGCGTCGCGAGCTTCAATCCCGGGCTCCCCGCGGCCCGGTGGAAACAGCGGGGGCCGCCTCATGTGCTCGGCTTTTCCGCCGGGGCCCCCAGGGTGTCAAGCGCGGGGCGCAGATGCGCCGCGACAATCGTCACGGCGTGGAGAATGTCGAACCGCTCGCGGCGGAAATCTACCAGCAGCTCGACCGTGCCGGCAGCTGCGCGAAGTAGTTGTTGCCCAGGTTGCTGTCCCACTGGCCATGGGACGTCGCCGCCAGGGAGATGTCCCACGCGTTCTGATTCCCATTGGAGTTGAAGGCGTAGAAGAAGAGGTCGTTCTCCACCGCCGTGGGCTGCTGGCACACCCAGACGCCATCCTGGCCACCGTTGGCGAAGTGCTCAGTGCACTGGGGCAGGTTCTGGTACTGCATGCACTTGATGCAGGCGCGCGGCCCCGCGTTCAGGAAGACATAGGCATCGTTGTTGGTGCCCGCGCTGGCGCTCAGCGTCTGCTGGCGGCCGTTGAGCTGGATGTAGATGGAGATTTGATTGTCCGGGTACAGGCCCCGCAGGTAGCCCCGGTAGCTGACGGTGAGCGTCGCCAGGCGACCGGGAAGCCGGCGCGTGTGGCGGATGACCTCGAAGGGCCCCGTCGTCGCGGAGTCGTACACGCTGCAGATGGGGTAGTCCGGCGGATAGTCGGAGGCGCGCGCCGAGGAGACAGGGAGCAGCAGGGTCAGCGCGAGCGCGGCCAGGAACGTCTGCGACAGCTTCATGAGTGTGTCCTTGAGCAGGAGCGAGTTCACGCACCGGCGTAGCATGTGTCACCCACATGCCGGAAGACCGGGCGCCCGCCTCGTCGGCCGCCGGACGGACAAGGCCGCCCGCACGGCCTTGCCTCCTCGACAGTCCGTGGCGTTGGGCGCTCGCCCCCCTGGTCCGCGAGCGGGCACACAGCATGCTCGTGGAGCAGGAGGGAAGCGGAGCGCGCGCGGCTGTTGAAGGCTGAGTCGGCACACGGGGGACGTGCGTCGGCCTCTCCCCTTGGCAGCGCCCCGTCCGACACCCAACGTTGCCGGAAGGACGGAACGCGAGGCCAACCTCATCGCCGGAGCGATGCGGGGGTGGAGCGCGAGGACACTGAATGGCTGAAGGCTTCCAAGACGCCGGCGCCGTTCCAGGAGAGCCGCAGTCCGGCCGCCGACTGGGCAACCGGTTCGAGCTTGCCCACCGCATCAAGGCCGGCCACGGCATCTCCACCTGGGACGGCGTGGACCTGCGCACCGGAGAGCGCGTCGCCATCAAGGTGACGTCCACCACGGCGCTCGTCCCGGCCGCGCGGCACCGGCTGGAGCACGAGGCCACCGTCCTCTCCCACCTCGACAGTCCCTTCATCGTGCCGGTGCGCCACCTGGGCACCTCGGGCGACTGGCTGTTCCTGGTGGCGCCCTGGCTCCAGGGCGAGTCGCTGGATGCGCGCCTGTCACGCGGAGCCCTGAGCGTTCCGGAGGCCCTGTCCCTGGGCCGAGACTTGCTGTCCGCGCTGGCCGAGGCCCACCGTCACGGCGTCCTGCACCGGGACGTGAAGCCCACCAACATCATCGTCTCCGGACAGCCGCTCTCCCGCGCCACGTTGATTGACTTCGGCCTCGCGCGCAGCGAGCGACTGGACCCGTCGCTCAGGGACCTCCCGGTGGGCACCGCGCGCTACCTGTCGCCGGAGCAGGCCGGCCTGCTCCACCGTCCGGTGGAGGCCACCTCGGACCTGTACTCCGCGGGCGTCGTCCTCTTCGAGTCCCTCTCCGGAGAGCCCGCCTTCGACGGTGACTCCGTGGGAGAGGTACTGCGTCAGCACCTGGCGGCGAGGCCCCGGCTGCGCGCCGTGGGCGTGGAGGCGCCGCGCGCGCTGGAGGAGGTCATCTCCCGGCTGCTGCAGACGGACCCGTCGGACCGCTACCAGACCGCGAGCTCCGCGCTGGCGGACCTGACGGAGCTGGAGGAAGCGCTCTCGCGGGGACAGTCGGAGCCGGCGCTCATCACCGGCGCGAGGGATGCGCGACGCAGCCTCGCCGAGCCGTCCTTCGTGGGCCGTCACGAGGAGGTGGCCACGCTGGAGCGGGAGCTGGACCTCACGCGGACGGACCCCGGACGGCTCGTGCTGGTGGAGGCCGAGTCGGGCGGAGGCAAGAGCCGGCTCCTCGAGGAGCTCCGCGCGCGAGCGGCGCGGCATCACGCGTGGGTGTTGCAAGGCCAGGCGCAGGACCAGGCCGCGCGGCGCCCGTTCCAGCTCTTCGCCGGCGTGGCCTCGGACCTCACCCAGGCGCTCCAGGCGAAGCCCGCGCTCGCGGAGCTCCTGCGCGACAGGCTGGCGGGGCAGGAGGCCGGCCTGTGCACGGTGCTGCCGCAGTTGGAGCCCGTGCTGTGCGCCCAGGCCCGCGCGCCCGCGAGAGGCCTCGGGCCCGAGTCACTCGGAGAGAGCCGGGGCATCTGGGCCCTCACCGCGCTGCTGAACGCGCTGGGCACCCGGGACGAGCCCGCCGTGGTGGTGCTGGATGATTGTCAGTGGGCGGATGAGCTGACCCTGCGGGCGCTGGAGGGCTGGTCCCTGGCGAGGAAGCAGGGGCGGGGGCGGGTGCTCGTCGTCGTCGCGTTCCGTGGCGAGGACATCGGCCCCACGCACGTGCTGCGCAGACTGGCTCCCACCGCGCACCTGAAGCTGGCCGCCTTCGGCGCCCTGGAAGTCACGCGGCTGGCGGAGTCCATGGCCGGCGCGCTGCCCCCCGAGGCCACCGAGCTGGTGGCGCGGCTGTCCGAGGGCAACCCCTTCATGGCCAACGCGGTGCTGCACGGGCTGGTGGAGGACGGCGTGCTCGTGCCCGGCCCCTCCGGGTGGCAGGTGCAACCGGAGGCGATGGCGCACGCGCGCTCGTCGCGGCAGGCGGCCACCTTCCTCGTGCGACGCCTGCGGCTGTTGCCCCTGGCCGCGCGGCGCCTGCTGTCCGTGGGCGCGGTGCTGGGCAAGTCCTTCGAGCTGGCGCGGGTGGCGACGCTGTCGGGTGTCTCCGCCGAGGAGCTGGGCGCCGCGCTGGAGGCGCCGCGCCGCAGGCACATGCTGTGGGAGGAAGGCACGCGCTACACCTTCGTGCACGACAAGCTGCGCGAGGTGTTGCTGGACATGCTGACGCCGCAGAAGCGGAGGGAGCTGCACCGGCTGGCGGCGCGCTCGGCGGCGAACCAGCTGCCCCAAGACCCGTTCGAGCTGGCCTATCACTTCGACGCGGCGGGCGAATACGCGCAGGCACTGCCCCACGCGCTCGTGGCCGCGGAGCTGGCGCGGCGGCGCTTCGCGCTGGAGACCGCGGAGCTGAACTATCGCATCGCCGAACGCGGCGCCTCGGGCGCGGATGCGGGCACCCGCTTTCGCGTCGCGGCGGGGCTGGGCAATGTCCTCATGCTGCGCGGTCGCTACGAGGAGTCCCGCCAGCAGTTCGAGCGCGCCCAGGCGTTGGCGAGAGACCGACAGGAGCAGGCGCGCATCCTCGGCCAGGTGGGGGAGCTGGCCTTCAAGCGGGGCGACTTCGGCGAGGCCACGCTCGCGCTGGAGCAGGGCCTGAAGCTGATGGGGCGCTGGGTGCCTCCGGGAGGACTGCTCACCGGCGCCAGCGCCGTCTGGGAAATCCTGGCGCAGGCCGCGCACACGGTGGCGCCGCGCAGGTTCCTCTCGCGCAGGCCGCTGGCGGGTGGGGAGAGCGACCTCCAGGCGGTGCGCCTCTACAGCCGGCTCGCCTATGGCTACTGGTACCGGCGCGGACGCATGGCGGTGCTGTGGGCGCACCTGCGGGACTTGAACCTCGCGGAGCGCTACCCGCCCACGCCGGAGCTGGCCCAGGCGTATTCGGAGCACTCGCCCGCGCTCACCACCCTGCCATGGTTCCAGCGCGCCTTCGCGTACGCGGAGAAGTCCCTGACCCTGCGCCAGGAGCAGCGCGACGTCTGGGGCCAGGGACAGACGCTGCACTTCTACGGCCTGGCCTGCTACGCGGCGTCCCGCTTCAACGACTGCATCGAGAAGTGCACCGAGGCCATCCGGCTGCTGGAGCGCACGGGGGACCCCTGGGAGGTGAACAACGCGACGTTCCAGGTGGCCATGGCGCTCTATCGGCTGGGCCGGCTGCGCGAGTCGCTGGAGACGAGTCAGCGGCTGCACGCGGCGGCCCTGGCGCTGGGAGACCGCTACTCGGCGCGCCTGGGGCTGGAGGCCTGGGCCAAGGCGTCGGGAGGGCGGCTTCCGGGCACGCTCCTGGAGGGCGAGCTGGGCAACCCCGACCAGCCGGACCCGCAGAGCTACGCGGGCGTCCTCCAGGCGGAGGCCCTGCGCCGGATGCACAAGGGGGACGCGGCGGGCGCCGTGGAGGTGCTGGAGCGCGCCGCGCGGCTGGTGGACGAGGCGAACCTGCGCCAGGAGTACGTGGCCCCCATCGCGCCCCTCCTGGCCACGGCGCTGCGTCAGCTCGCGGAAGTCACCTCGCCCCTGGCCGCCGCGCGCCGCGAGGCCCTGCTCAAACGCGCCGAGGGCGTGGCACGGCGCGCCCATGCGCTGGCGCGCACCTACCGCAACAACCTCCCGCATGCGCTGCGCGAGCGGGGCCTGATTGCCGCGTTGAGAGGCCAGCCCCGACAAGCGCGACGCTGGCTGGAGCAGTCGCTGCAAGTGGCCGAGGCCCAGCAGATGCGGCACGAGCATGCCCAGAGCCTGAAGGCCCGCGGAGCGCTGGGACACGCGCTGGGCTGGCCCGACGCGGAGGTGGACCTGGCCACGGCCACGCGGGCGCTGGAGGAGATGGAAGAAGGCCTCTCGCCGGAGGTCGCCGCGCGAGGCGGCACGCGCACCCTCTCGCTGGTGGACCGCTTCCCTCGCGTGCTGGAGGCGGGCCGCAGGCTGGCCTCCGCCCTGTCGCGCGAGGCGGTGTTCGAGGCCGCGCGCCAGTCGATGCTGGAGCTCCTGCGCGCCGAGCACTGCGCGGTGGTGGACCCTCGGGATTTGCCCACGGACGAGGACTCGGATGCGGTGGGCATCAGCCGCACCGCCATGGCCCGCGCGCTGGAGACCGGCCGCATCACCGTGCTGGGCCAGGGCCTGCCCGGGCGCCCGAGCGAGAGCATGGAGCTGCTCGGCGTGCGCTCGCTGCTGTGCGCGCCCATCCAGGTGCGCGGCAAGACGGTGGCGTGCGTGGTCGCCACGCATCGCCAGGTGGGCGCGCTGTTCGGCGAGCTGGAGGAGCACCTGGCGGAGTTCGTCACCGTGCTGGCCGGAGCGGCGCTGGAGAACGCGGAGAACTTCGCGCGCATCGCCGCGCTCTCCGAGGAGCAGGGCCGGCTCTACCGCGCCGAGCAGGAGGCGGTGCGCCGCCGCGATGACTTCCTCTCCATCGCCGCCCACGAGCTGAAGACGCCGCTCACCTCGCTCCAGCTCCACATCCAGGGCCTCCAGGCCCAGGCCCGCGCCACCACCCACCTGCCTCCGGAGAAGCTCACCGCCAAGCTGGAGTCCGCCTCCGCGCAGACCCAGCGCCTGGGGCGGCTGGTGAGCGACCTGCTGGACATCTCCCGGCTCGCCCAGGGCCAGCTCCACATCAAGCTCTCCGAGGTGGACCTGGTGGCGCTGGTGCGAGGCCAGCTCGAGCGCAGCCGCGAGGCGCTCGCCCGCGCCGAGTGCCCGGTGCGGCTGCACGCACCCAGGCACCGCCTCGCGGGCTACTGGGACGCCATGCGACTGGAGCAGGTGGTGGGCAACCTGTTGTCCAACGCGATGAAGTACGGCGCCGGCCAGCCGATTGAAATCACCCTGGAGGAGCGGGGCGGCCTCGCGCGGCTGCGCGTGCGGGACTCCGGCATCGGCATCGCCACCGAGGACCTCTCGCGCATCTTCGGACGCTTCGAGCGCGCGGTGTCCGTGCGCCACTATGGCGGCTTCGGCCTGGGCCTGTGGATTGTCCGCGAAATCGTCCAGGCCCTGGGCGGCACCATCGACGTGGAGAGCACCCCGGGCACGGGCTCCACGTTCACCGTCACCCTGCCCTGCTCCGGGCCCCCGTCACACCTCGAGCCTCCTGGCCCGCCCGTGCACTGAAGCGCGCTCCTGGCGCCAAGGTCAGCGGCGCGTGAGCTCCAGGTAGATGACGTTGTCCTGGCTGTCCCTGAACAGCCGCACGGAGTCGAGCTGCTCCAGCGGCACCTCCCCGAGCAGGGCGCGCATGTCGTCCTCCTCACGGTAGGTGAGCCACCAGTCCATGAAGGCCTCCATGTAGCCCGTCTCCGGCGGAAAGCGCGCGAAGTTGGCCACCAGCAGACGGCCTCCCGAGCGCAGCATGCCGAAGAGCAGCCCGGTGAGCCGCGTGGCAACGGAGGCGGAGAGGTAGTCGTAGAGGCCCGCGGAGTAGACGAAGTCCAGGTCCGCGAAGGTCACCTTGCCGGCGAGCAGCGCGCGCACCGAGCCGCAGTGGGGGCGCACCACGTCGAGCGGCTGGTGGTGGGAAATCTCCGCGAGGCTCAGCGGGTCCTGGTCGAACGCGATGAGTTCTTGGACGCGGCGCTCCCGCACCGCGGCGGAGGACTCGGCTTCACGCAGGTGGCCACACGCGACGGAGAGGATGCGCGCGTTCTGGGGGACACGCTCGGCCGTCGCGTCGAGGGCGCGCGCTAGCAGCTCGCGGCGCTCCCGCACGCTGACTGCGCTGGGTTGCTGGTGCATGTACCGGTAGACCTCGCGGCCCGCGTGAAGCTCGTCCGCGGCCCGGTCCATGTACAGGTAGTCGATGAGGGCCGCGTCCCCCGCGTAGCCCCGAGGGCGCTCGAAGGCCCGCCGGGTGAAGGGACACTGGTGGACGAATGAGCGGAGCGGGTGCTTGCGCGCGGTGTCCGTGCAGAAGGACTTCCAATCCTCCTCGCTCCAGCGGCGCCGCAAGGTGAGCAGGCCCAGGTGGAGCGAGTGCATGTCCTGGTGCAGCACCTCATCCTCGGCGGCCATCATCCGCTCGTGGATGCCATCGAGCCACCCTCGAGCTTCCGCGAGCGCCTCGTGGGCTGGACGCTCCGGGACGGGAAGGACCAGTTGGTTGCGCTGGACGGAGGGGACAGGCGTTGGCCTCGGCGGGCGGGGCATCGTCTGGGGGTCGTGCATCGTCCAACACAACCCCGGGGGGGTATGTATGCACTTCCCACGAGAAGCGCTCTCGCCCGCCCGGTCCTGGAGGCGGGCATCCGAGCGCGCCCCCGGAGCCTTCCTTCCAGAGGTGCTCTTCAAAACGCAGCGAGTATTCGTATCCCGGCCCCGCTCACGCCACAGTCCCGCGCGCCTTCGGTCCTGCGTCTCCTGGAGCTGCCCATGACCTCGTGGTCCACCCTCTCGCGAGCACTCGTCACCCTCGCGGTCCTCCCCGCCCTGGCCCTGGCCCTCCCGCGCCCCAAGGCCCCAGCGAAGCGCTACACCGTCGAGCAGTTCATGCAGACAACGACGGTGTCCGGCGCGTCCTTCTCCTCGGACGAACAGCGGGTGCTCTACTCGTCGGACGAGACGGGCGTCTTCAACGTCTTCTCCGTACCGGTGAAGGGCGGCAAGCCCACCCAGCTCACCCGCGCGAAGGACGCCTCCCTCGCCGTCGGCTACTTCCCCACCGATGACCGCATCCTCTTCACCCGGGACACGAGTGGCCAGGAGCGCCCCCACCTCTACGTGCGCGCGCTGGACGGCCAGGAGCAGGACCTCACGCCGGGCGACAAGCACCGCGCGTCCTTCTTTGGCTGGAGCCACGACGACACCGCCTTCTACGTGCTCACCAACGAGCGCGACGAGCGCTTCCTGGACCTCTACCGCTACGACGCGAAGACCTACGCGCGCACCGTTCTCTACGCGGGAGACGGCGAGCACGTGCCGGCCGCCCTCTCCCCGGACGAGCGGTGGCTGGCGCTGGAGAAGTCGCGGACGCTGTCCGACAGCGACGTCTACCTCTTCAACGTCACCACGAAGGAGCGCCAGCACCTCACCGCGCACCAGGGCCCGGCCACCTGGAAGGCGGCGACCTTCGACCCGACGTCATCCGCGCTGTACCTGCTCACCCATGAGGGCTCCGAATTCACCCGCGTGGAGCGCCACGAACTCGCCACCGGGAAGCGCGAGTCAGTGGAGGCGCCCGCCTGGGACGCACTGTCCACGACGTTCTCCAAGCGCGGCGCCTTTCGCGTCACCCGCGTCAACGAGGACGGCCGCACCACGCTGCGCGTCCACGACGTGAAGGCCGGCAAGCCCCTGGCCCTCCCAGGGCTCCCCGAAGGCGCCATCTCCGACGTGGCGCTGTCGCGCGGCGAGAAGCGGATGGCCTTCCTGGTCGACGGAGACCGCGCGCCGGCCAACCTCTACGTGTTCGACTTCGCGACAAAGAAAGTCACGCGCCTGACGGACACGCTGAGCCGGGCGCTGGACGCGAAGGACCTGGTGGAGTCGGAGCGGGTGCGCTTCAAGTCCTTCGATGGGCTGGAGATTCCGGCGCTGCTCTACAAGCCCCACCCGGCCACCGCGAAAGCTCGCGCCCCCGCCATCGTCTTCGTCCACGGGGGACCGGGGGGCCAGTCCTCCAAGGGCTACAGCAGCTTCTTCCAGTTCCTGGTCCACCACGGCTACGTGGTGCTGGCCGTCAACAACCGGGGCAGCGAGGGCTACGGCAAGGCGTTCTTCGCGGCGGACGACCAGCAGCACGGCAAGGCGCCGCTCCAGGACTGCGTCGAGGCGAAGAAGTACCTGGCCGGCCTGCCCTACGTGGACGGCGAGCGCGTGGGCATCCTCGGCCCCAGTTATGGCGGCTACATGGTGCTCGCGGCACTGGCCTTCCACCCGGACGTCTTCGCCGTGGGCGTGGACGCGTTCGGCATCACCGACTGGCTGAGCGCCCTGCGCGAGCTGCCACCCCACAAGACTGCGCTCCGCGAGGCGCTCTACCAGGAGCTGGGCAACCCCGAGACGCAGGAGGCGATGCTGCGCGACATCTCCCCGCTGTTCCACGCGGAGAAGATTCGCAAGCCGCTGCTCATCATCCAGGGCGCCCATGACCCGCGCGTGCCCAAGGCGCGCACGGACACGTTCGTCGAGTCCCTCCGGAAGAACACCACCCCCCTCGACTACCTCGTCCTCCCCGAGGATGGCCACGGGTTCAGCGGTAAGAAGAGTGAAGCGGAGACCTCCCTGCGAATCCTCTCCTTCCTGGAGCAACACCTGCGGGGAAAGCCCTGAGACCGCTCACGGCGGCGCCCACGCAATGGCGCCTCCCGCCGTTCGTGTAGAAAGGCACGGGGACGATGCGCCAGCGCCGCCTCGCGCGTGTCCCCCTCTGCGCACCCCACTTCCCCCGGAGCCGTCATGCCGACCTGGTCTTCCCTGTCACGAGCGCTCACCGCCGTGGCCCTCGTCCCCACCCTCGCGCTGGCCGCGCCCAAGCCGGAGCCGACCGCGACGGAGAAGAAGCCGGGTGCGGTGCGTGAAACGGCGCGCCCGTCGAAGCACTACGCCATCGAGCAGTTCATGAAGACGACGCTGATTCGGGGCGCGTCCTTCTCCCCGGACGAGCAGCGGGTGCTCTACTCGTCCAACCAGACGGGCATCTACAACGTCTTCTCCGTGCCGGTGAAGGGCGGCAAGCCCACCCAGCTCACCCGCTCCACCACGGACAGCACCTTCGCCGTGGGCTACTTCCCCCAGGACGAGCGCATCCTCTTCACCAAGGACCAGGGCGGCAACGAGCAGCACCACCTCTACGTGCGCACGCCGGACGGCAAGGAGAAGGACCTCACGCCGGGCGACAAGCACCGCGCGTCCTTCTTCGGCTGGAGCCGCGACGAGTCCGCCTTCTACGTCCTCACCAATGAGCGCGATGAGCGCTTCATGGACCTGTACCGCTACGACGCGAAGACGTTCGAGCGCACGCTGCTCTACCAGAACGAGGGCGGCCTCGACGTGGGCGACGTGTCCCCGGACGAGAAGTGGCTCTCCCTGGGCAAGACCAACACCACGTCCGACAGCGACGTCTACCTCTTCAACGTCGCCACGAAGGAGAGCAAGCACCTCTCCCCCCACAAGGGCATCGCGACCTGGGAGTCGGCGACGTTCGACCCGACGTCCTCCTCGCTGTACCTCATCACCGACGAGGGCACCGAGTTCACCCGCGCGGTGCGCTACGTGCTCGCCACCGGGAAGATGGAGGACGTGGAGAAGACGGACTGGGACGTGATGTACACGTACTTCTCCAAGAATGGCGCGCTGCGCGTCACCGGCATCAACGCGGACGGCCGCACCGCCATCCGGCTGCACGACGTGAAGGCCGGCAAGCAGCTCGATTTGCCCAAGCTCCCCGAAGGCGACATCACCGGCGTGTCCATTGGCCGCAGTGAGAAGCGCATGGCCTTCCACCACAACGGGGACCGCTCTCCCAGCAACCTGTACGTCTTCGACTTCGCCACGAAGAAGGTCACCCGCCTGACGGACACCCTCAACCCGGAGATCGACGCCAAGGACCTGGTGGACGCCGAAGTGGTGCGCTTCAAGTCCTTCGACGGGATGGAGATTCCGAACATCCTCTTCAAGCCGCATCAGGCCACCGCGAAGCAGCAGGCGCCCGCGCTCGTGTGGGTCCACGGCGGCCCCGGCGGCCAGTCCCGCAAGGGCTACAACCCGATGATTCAGTACCTGGTCAACCACGGCTACGTGGTGCTGGCCATCAACAACCGGGGCAGCTCCGGCTACGGCAAGACGTTCTACACCGCGGATGACCAGAAGCACGGCAAGGAGCCGCTCCAGGACTGCGTCGAGGCGAAGAAGTACCTGTCCACCCTCCCGTACGTGGACGGCTCACGCGTGGGCATCATCGGCGGCAGCTACGGCGGCTACATGACGCTGGCCGCCCTGGCCTTCCAGCCCGATGTCTTCAACGTGGGCGTGGACATCTTCGGCGTGTCCAACTGGCTGCGCACGCTCAAGAGCATGCCGGCCCACTGGGAGTCGCGGCGTCAGGCGCTCTACCAGGAGGTCGGCAACCCGGAGACGCAGGAGGCGATGCTGCGCGAAGTCTCCCCCCTGTTCCACGCGGAGAAGATTCGCAAGCCGCTGCTCGTCATCCAGGGCGCCAATGACCCGCGCGTGCTGAAGGCGGAGTCGGACGAAATCGTCCAGGCCGTGCAGAAGAGCAAGGTCCCCGTCGAGTACGTCCTCTTCCCCGACGAGGGCCACGGCTTCACCAAGAAGAAGAACGAAGCGGAGGCCTACTCCCGCACCCGCGCGTTCCTGGACCAGTACTTGAAGAAGCCCGCCAACGCCCCGACGAACTGAGCCGTCCGGGTCCGGTGCGCGCGCGGCATGGCGCGCACCGGCTCCGCCGCTTCATCCTCCTCCACGCCAACGTCCCGCAGCGCCTCCAGCACCGCGTCCATGGAGGCGAAGCGCTGCTCGGGCCGCTTCTCCAGACAGCGGCGCACCACGGCCTCCACGGAGGCGGGGATGGCCAGGTCCGGACGCAGCTCGCCAAAGCCCGGCACCGGCTCCTTGTGGTGCGCGAAGACCAGCTCCAGCGCATCCTCCGACTCGAAGGGCACGCGTCCCATCAGCATCTGGAACAGCACGACGCCCAGCGAATAGATGTCCCCGCGCGCGTCGGCGACTCCGCGCGCCCGCTCCGGCGCCATGTACGCGTGCGCGCCGTGGAACGAGCCGCTGCCCGTCAGGTCTGGCACGGAGAGCCGCTCGGACTCCGCGACGACGGGCCGCAGCCGTCCAAACCCCCGCACCTTCACGTGCGAGCACTCCCGCCCCGCCGCGTCCGTCACCAGCATGACGTAGGCCGGCGTCATGTCCCCGTGCACCACGCCCCGCCGGTGTGCCTGGCGCAGCGAGCGCCCCAGCCCCCGGGCCAGCTCCACCGCGCGCGCCCACGGCAGCGCCCCCGAGGTGAGTACGTGGGCCAGCGTGCGCCCCTCCAGCCACTCCTGGGTGACGTAGAGCGTGCCGTCGTCCGTCCTGCCCGCGTCCAGCACGGTGACGGTGTTGGGGTGGGCCAGCCTCGCGGCGACGCGGGCCTCCTGGAAGAAGCGCTGCCGCGCCTCCTGGTCCGTGAGTGGAGCACTCAACACCCGCAGCGCGACTTCCCGCTCCAACGGTAGGTGGAGGGCCCGGTACAGCCGCGCGGGGCCGCTGGGGCCCACGGCCTCCAACACCTGGAAGCGGCCGTGCAGCACCTGGCCGACGAGCGTGTCCACCCCCCACGAGGGTGGAGCCAGCGGGGTGGAATGGAGCTCGGTCTGCATGGTGGAATCTCCTCGGCACACTCCCAAGCGCTCGTCACGGCGGCGTCGAGCGCCCGTGACGGCCCCGACAACACGGCGCGACACCTGGACCCGGGGCCACGCCCTTCGACGCGGCCAGTACCGGTTCGGCGGCAGGGACGTCACTAGCCGGGGGGTCTGACATTCCTGGCGCTTCCGGACAGGCCGGGCGGACCTACCTCCCCCAAGGACATTGGAAGCGTCGGGTATCGGAGTGTCACCGGCTGGGGTTAGGATGCTGCGCCTTCGGAGCCGTCACCACCCATGCCATTCCAGATCAACGTTCACGCGCAGGACCGTATCCTCGAGGTCGTCTATCCCCCCCAGGTCACCTCGGCCGACCTGTCCGAGTATCTGACGGAGGTGAAGAAGGCGATTGTCGGGTTCGCGGGGGAGTGGTCCGCGCTGGTGGACCAGTCCCAGTTGAGGGTGATGCCCACGGACGTCGTGGCCTCCATGGCGGCGCTCAACGCGTACGCGCAGTTGCATGGGATGCAGCGCTCGGCGCGGGTCGTCACGGACGCCCCCTCCGGCCTCCAGGCGTGGCGCATGACGAAGCGGGCCATGCTGACCATCCCCACGCGAACGTTCGAGACGCGGCAGGAAGCCCTGGAGTGGCTGCGCAATCCGGACGCGGACTGAGCATTGCCTCGGGGGGCCCTCTGCCCTCCACTGGCGGCTCCCTTATAGTGGCGACCCGCTCGTCCCCCGGGCGGGCATCGATCCATCATCAGGAGTCGTCTCCATATGCACAACACCCGGAATGGCGCCGCCAGGAAGCTTCTTGGCGCGCTGCTGTGTACCCTTGCCTTCACCGCCTGTCAGCCGGCCCCCGAGGCTGAGCCCGGCGAGGAGGCTCCAGCGACGGGGGCGGGCGAGCAGCCCGTGGTCTACGGCAACGACGACCGCAAGGACGTGTTCGAGCACACGAACGCCACGCTGAAGGCGCGGGCGGAGCAGGCCACCGTGGCGCTGATGTCCCCGTCGGACTTCAACGCCAGCAACCCCAACAACGTCACCTTCAATGGCCCGAACCTGGGCTCGTCCGAGAACCTCTGCACCAGCCAGCGCTTCCGGAGTGATCCAACGGCGGCCTGGTGCTCCGGCACGCTCATCGACGACGACCTGGTGCTGACGGCGGGCCACTGCGTCGAGAGCGCGGCCGAGTGCGGGGACACGCGCATCGTCTTCAACTACTACCGGACCGCCGCCAACACGCTGAAGACGGTGACGACGGCGGATATCTTCTCCTGCCAGTCCATCGTCGTGCGCAAGAAGTCGACGACGGGTGGGCGCGACCTGGATTTCGCCATCCTCAAGCTGGACCGCGCCGCGACGCCGCGCTTCACGCCCGCCCCTGTCCGGGCCGGCAACACCGCGCTGGCGACGGGCGCCAACGTGGCCGTCATCGGCTCCGGCAGCGGCATCCCCTTCAAGATTGACTCCGGCGGCTCGGTGCGCACGCCCCGCGCCAGCACGTTGGACTACTTCGTCGCCACCACGGACACCTTCGCCGGCAACTCCGGCTCGGGCGTGTACGAGACGGCGGAGCACACGCTGGCGGGCATCCTCGTGCGCGGTGACGAGGACTACATCGGCAGCGGAAGCTGCAACGTCGTCAACACCTGCACGGAGACGGGCTGCAACGGCGAGGAAATCACCTACGTGAGCAACGCCATCACCGCGCTCTGCCAGGCGACCACCAACGCCCGGCTGTGCGGCTCCGGTCCTCCGCCCACGGGCGGCAGCAACTTCACCTTCTCCGCGAGCGCCACCGCCAGCGCCACCACCAACACCACCAACAAGACGGTGGCCCTGACGGCCGGTCAGAAAATCACCCTGGGCACCTGCGGCGTCACCGGCGCCGCCGTGACGGGTGACTCCTACCTGCGCCTGTTCGGCCCCAGCGGCACCGAGGTCGCAAGCAACGACGATGGCTGCGGCGGCCGGGGCTCCAACCTGAGCTTCACCGCGACGCAGGCGGGCAACTACGAGGTCCGCGCCGGCTGCTACTCCTCCGGCGCCTGCTCCGGCACCGTGGCCTGGACGCTGGAGGGCGGCGGCACCGGCCCCGCGCCGTCGAGCGGCTCCTTCGCGTACACCGCCAGCGCCACCAACAGCGCGCAGACGGGCACCACGAACCAGGGCATCACCGTGGCCGCCGGCCAGAGCATCTCCTTCGGCACCTGCACCGTGACGGGCGCCGCCGGCACCGGCGACACCTTCCTGCGCCTGTACAACAGCGCGGGCCAGCAGGTGACGAGCAACGACGACTCCTGCGGCTCGCTGTCCTACGCCAACTACACCGTGCCCGCGGGCGCGGGCGGCACCTACCAGGTTCGCGCGGGCTGCTTCGGCAACTCCTCCTGCGGCGGCACCGTGGCGTGGACCGTCCAGTAGCGCATCCGTCCTGATTCACGGCCTCTCGCGGGCGGTCCGGGAAGCCGGGCCGCCCGTTTTCGTCTTCCGGACACCCCCACCCCCCAGGTCACGGACGGCGGGCCGCCCTCCTTCCCTGCTCCCGACACCGGGCCCTCCAGCCCCCTCACCCCGCGCTTGACAGCCTTGGGGCCGGGGTCTAACGCACGGCGACATGAGCACTGCCCGGTTCCCGCCGTCCCCGACGCGCCCGATTCTCAACGAGGGTCCGTTCCGCGCCCTGCTGCTGGAGAACATCCACCCGTCCGCCGAGGCGCTGCTGGCCGCCGAGGGCTTCCAGGTGGAGCGCACGTCCTCGGCGCTCAAGCCGGCGGAGCTGGCCGAGCGCCTCAAGGGCGTGCACCTGCTGGGCATCCGCAGCAAGACGACGGTGCCCGCGGAGTCGCTGGTGCACGCGGACGAGCTGCTCGCGATTGGAGCCTTCTGCATCGGCACCAACCAGGTGGACCTGACGTCCGCCAACACGCACGGCATCCCCGTCTTCAACGCGCCCTTCAGCAACACGCGCAGCGTGGCGGAGATGGTCATCGCCGAAATCATCGCCCTGACGCGGCAACTGTTCGACCGCAGCCGCGAGGTGCACACCGGCCAGTGGCGCAAGGTCGCCACCGGCAGCCACGAGGTGCGCGGCAAGACGCTGGGCATCATCGGCTATGGCCACATCGGCTCGCAGCTCGGCGTGCTGGCGGAGTCCCTGGGCCTGCGGGTGCTCTACTTCGACGTCATGACGAAGCTGCCTTTGGGCAACTCGCGCGCGGTGGGCTCGCTGGACGAGCTCTTGGCCGAGTCGGACTTCGTCACGCTCCACGTCCCGGCGCTGACGTCCACGCACATGATGATGGGCTCCGAGCAGTTGGCGAAGATGAAGAAGGGCGCCTGCCTCATCAACGCCAGCCGGGGCACGGTGGTGGACATCAGCGCGCTGGCGGCGGCCCTGCGCTCCAAGCACCTGGGCGGCGCCGCGGTGGACGTCTACCCGGAGGAGCCCGAGGGCAACTCGGATGGCTTCGTCACCGAGTTACAGAACCTGCCCAACGTCATCCTCACGCCGCACATCGGCGGCTCCACCGAGGAGGCGCAGGCGTCCATCGGCAGGGAGGTGGCCGTCAGCCTCTCCAAGTTCTTCCGGACGGGCGCGACGACGGGCTCGGTGAACTTCCCCATGGTGGAGGCGCCGCTCATCCCCGGCACCCACCGCATCCTCAACGTGCACCGCAACATCCCCGGCGTGCTGCGCGACATCAACCGCATCGTCTCCGACTTGAACGCCAACATCCACGCGCAGGTCCTCAGCACGGACGCGAACATCGGCTACCTGGTCATGGACCTGGACCAGGACGTGTCGCGCCCCGTCTGTGACGCCATCGCCGGCCTGACGACGGACATCAAGACGCGCATCGTCTCCTGACGTCAGCGCGCGCCCATTGCGCGCTCAGGCGTCCAGAATCTTCCCGGGGTTGAGCACGCCCCGGGGGTCCAGGGTCCGCTTGAGCGCGCGCAAGAGGGCCAGCTCCTCCTCGGAGCGCGAGTAGCCCAGGTAGTCCTTCTTCAACAGGCCGATGCCGTGCTCCGCGGAGATGCTGCCCGCGTGCTTGCGCACCAGCTCGAACATGGTGGGGTCCGCCTGCTTCGTGTGGGCCAGGAACTCCGCCTTGTCCAGCGCGTCCGGCTTCATCACGTTGACGTGCAGGTTGCCGTCGCCAATGTGGCCGAAGAGGCAGATTTCCCACCCCGGGTAGCGCGACTGGAAGACGGCCTCCAGCTCCGCGCAGAACGCCTCCAGGCCCGCGACGGGCAGGGAGATGTCGTTCTTGTGGGGCAGGCCCGTGGCGGACAGGCTCTCGCTGATGCCCTCGCGCAGCGCCCACAGCTCCGCCGCCTGCGCCGCGCCCTGCGCCTGCGTGCCGTCCGTCACCAGCCCCCGCTCGAAGAGCGAGCCCAGCCACGCCTCCACCGCCGCCGCGTCGCGTGACTCCGCCTCCAGCAGCACGTAGCAGCCACTGGTCGCTTCAAAGGGGGAGCGCAGCTTGCGGTGGCGCTGCACGCGCGAAAGGCAGCGGTCCGTGAAGAACTCGTAGGCGGAGATGAGGAAGGCCGTCTGCTGGCGCGCGTCCCGGAACAGCCTCAGCACGGCGGCCACATCCGGCACGGCGAAGAGGAAGACGTCCTGCTTGCCGGGAAGCTGCGTCAGCTTGAGGGTGGCCTCGGTGATGACGCCCAGCGTGCCCTCGCTGCCGATGAAGAGCTGGCGCAAATCCAGGCCGGTGTTGTTCTTCTCCAGCGCGCCGTTGAGCTCCAGCACGCGGCCATCCGCCGTCACCACCTGGAGCCCCAGCACCCAGTTGCGGGTGAGGCCGTAGCGGATGACCTTCACTCCGCCCGCGTTGGTGGCGATGTTGCCGCCCACGGTGCTGGAGCCCTTGGAGGCGAAGTCCACCGGCCACGTCAGGCCATGCTCGGCGCAGTGGCGGTGCACCGCCTCCGTCACCGCGCCCGCCTGCACGCGCACCGTGTTGCCGAGCAGGTCCACCGGGCCCAGGCGAGCCATGCGCTGCAGCGACAGCACCACCTCGCCCTTCGCCGCCACCGCGCCACCGGCCAGGCCCGTGCGGCCTCCGGAGGGCACCACCGCCACGCCGTGCTGGTGGCACAGCGCGAGCAGCCGGGACACCTCATCCGTGGTGCGGGGCAGCGCCACCGCGCTCGGGGCCGGGGCATACACGCGCGTCCAGTCGCGGCCGTACTCCTTCAATTCCTCCGGCTCCTGGGTGAGGAAATCGACGGGGAAGCCCTCGGAGAGAGCGCGGAGGAAGTCGGCGGGGAGCGCGGCGCTGGACATGCCCCAGGCGTATTGCAGGTCCCACCCGGTGACAAGGTGCGGCGAGGGCCCCGGCGGCTGGGAGGTCGTCCGGAATTCACCGGGAAACGGACAGGAAAATGGGCTCGTTGCGTATACCCAGGCGACACCCGTCGGGTTCTGTCGGGCCGTCCCTGTATCCCACCCCACCCTCCAGGATTCCGAAGATGCATCCGAGCCGAGTCCTCCGCGCCGCCGCCCTGCTGCTCGCCTCCGTGACGCTGACGCCCTCCGCGCTGGCGGCCGAGACACCCCAGCCCAACGTGCCCTACGTCTTCGTGACGGTGGACAGCTACTCCCTCGTCCAGGCGGACACCATCCAGGTCACCGGCGTCCTCCAGGGAGAGAACACGCCCCGGACCCTGGAGTTCGAGTTCCCCTACCCGTCCACCAACTACTACGGCGCCAGCCCGCATATCGCTCGCTGCGACCGGCTGGCCTTGCTGCTCATGAACAAGCCAGGGGCCTACCTCCTCGAGCTGTCGCTCCGGTACCAGGGGGCGATTGTCACCTGCAAACTGACCCGCCGGACGGCGGCGCCGGCTCCCTGACGGACGGAAGACGGGACTCCCGCTCATGGCGACGACGCGAAGCATCTGGCTGGCGCTCGCGCTGGCCCTGCTGGGGCTCCAGTCTGGCTGCGCCGATGGTGGCGATGGCCTCGGGACTGGCGGCAAGGACTCGGACGGCGACGGCGTGGCGAACGACGCGGACTGCGAGCCGTTCAACAGGGCGAACTGGCACGAGGTCTCCGCCTACGAGGACGTGGACCGTGACGGTCGGGGTGACGGGGCCTTGAAGAAGGTGTGCGCCCCCGACAACGCCCTGCCCCTGGGCTGGACCTCGGTGCCGGGAGACTGCGCCCCGAAGGACAGCTCCCGGTGGCGCACGGTCTCCGGCCTGTATCCGGACCGGGACAGCGACGGCGCCACGGGCCCGGGTCCGGTGGAGGTCTGTCTGGGGGAGACCCTCTGGGGGTATCGCGAGCAGGCGGGCCCCTCGGACTGCGATGACGAGGATGCGCGCTTCGCGGTGGCTCGCGGCGCCTGGCCGGACCTGGATGCGGACGGGTATGGCGAGGGCCCTCGCGTGGACGTCTGCGCCGGCAAGTCGCCACCGCTGGGGTTCTCCATCGTGGAAGGAGACTGCGCGCCGCTCGATGCCACTCGCGCGGTGTCTCTCGCCTATCTGTACCGGGATGTCGACGGGGATGGCCTCACCGTGGATGCGCCGGGCGCGCTCTGCCTCGCGCCCCTTCAGCAACTGCCTGCCAGCTACACCCTCCAGTCCCTCGGCGCGGATTGCGACGACTCGGACTCGACGGTGTGGCGGACGCGCGACGTCTACGTGGACGCGGATGGCGATGGCTTCGGCACGGGTGAGCCCCAGGCCCGGTGCGCGGGCGCGGTGGCGCCTCCGGGACATGCGCTCCAGGGCGATGACTGCGCCCCCGGGGACGCCACGCTCTGGCAGTGGCGGGGCTACACGTACCGCGACGCGGATGGGGATGGCGACACGGTCCCCGAAAATGGCGTGCGGTGCAGCGGCGAGTTTCTGCCCCAGGGCTATGCCCACCTTCCCCGCGGGCTCGACTGTAACGACCAGGATGCTTCCATCCGGGTGAGCTGGAGCGTCCATCCCGACGAAGACGGGGACCTGGTGGGCGCGGGCACGGCGGTGACGCTGTGCGCGGGTGGCACGGTGCCACAGGGCTACTCGACGCTCGGCTCCGACTGCGCGCCCTCGAACGCCAGCGGGTGGCAGCTCCGGGAGTACCGGCATCGCGACGCGGATGGGGATGGCTACACGGTGCCCGAAGCGGGCAACGTCTGTGGTGGCACCGCACTGCCTCCTGGCTATGCGTGGACCGAGCAACGCCGGGACTGCGACGACACGAGCCCCACGCGACACACGTCGCTCCTGTCCTGGCCGGACCTGGATGGAGATGGCGTGGGCGCGGGCACGTCGGAGACGCTGTGCACCGACGGGCAGACGCCTCCTTCCCGGTCGGCGGTGGGAACCGACTGCGCGGACGACGATGCGACGCGCTGGGTTCAGCGCAACTACACCCACGTGGACCGGGACCTGGACGGCGCCACGATGCCCGAGCAGGGCGGTGTCTGTGTGGGCAGCGCGTTGCCAGCGCCGTACTTCACGAAGGCCACGGGCAACGACTGCGACGACGCGGACCCGGAGCGCACGCGCTGGGTCGTGCTCTATCCGGACATGGATGGCGACGGCGTGGGCGCCGAGCCCCGGCAGATTCCGTGCATCGGCGCGACGATACCTCCGGGCATGTCCATCTACGGCTACGACCTGGACGACAACGACCCGGACGTGACGGAGGCCACGGAGGACGACAGCGACATGGACCTCATCCTGGAGCCGTGAGCCGCATTCCCGCCATCTGACGACAGGCGAACCCTTGCCTGGAGTCGGGGCGGGACTGCGTCACCTCGTGACTTGCATCGTCAGTGGGTTGAGGCCATCCTCATTTCCGGCGCGGGAAACCGCGCTGTCCATGACCTCTTCTCACTGACAGCTCTCGCTCCTCGAAGCGCTCCTCCTCGCCCTCGACGCCATGCGTCCGAGGTGGCGGGTGAGGCGCTCCCCGTGAGCGATTCCCACAGCACCGCATTCACGTCCCCACCGCACCCTTCCGGCGCGGAGCGCCACCCGTGCGCGGTGGGACTTCTCGAATCCGAGGTCCTCCTATGCAACCCCAGAAGCGCAAGCTCGCGTACCACGTCGCCACCACCCTCGACGGCTTCATCGCCCGAGAGGACGACTCCTTCGACTGCTTCGCGAACGAAGGCGACCACGTCACCGAGTACCTCGCCACGCTGCGCACCTATGGCGCGGTGGTGATGGGCCGCCGGACGTATGACATCGGCCTGAAGTTCAACGTCACGGACCCCTACCCGTACCTGGAGACGTACGTCGTCTCGCGCACGCTGAAAGAGAGCCCGAACCCCCGCGTCCACCTCATCTCCGAAGACGTCGTCGGCACGGTGCGCGCGCTGAAGGCCCAGGAGGGCAAGGACATCTACCTGGCGGGAGGCGGAGCCCTGGCCACGCAGTTGCTCACCGCGGGCCTCGTGGACGAGGTCCTCATCAAACTGAACCCGGTGCTGCTCGGCGCGGGAATCCCCCTCGTCTCGCGGTTGGGTTCACACATCCCCCTGGAGCTGCTGTCGACCAAGGTCTACCGGACCGGCGTCGTGCTGCTCCAGTACGCCATCAAGCACTGAGCCTTCGCGCTCCAGGGTGCCCGGACGTGAGTGCGCTCACGTCCGGGCGCTCTTCGCCTTTCCCGGCGTGACGGCGTCCGGCCAGGAGCGGAGAATCAACTCGGCCGAGGACTGCGCGGACCACTCCATCTGCCCCATCAGGACCTGCCTGCCGCGACTGACTCGAAACGGCTTCCACAGCGGAGCCTCCTCCCGCTTCAAGGAGTCCCAGGCCGACCAGCTCACGCCTCCAGTGGCAGTCACCAGCCGCGTCAGCCAGTCGTCGAACTCCGTGCCGGACAGCCAGCGGAGCTGCTCCAACACCCGGCCCACGTCCGCCGCGAGCGTCGACTCCCGCCCCGTCACCGTCGAGAGCACCTGACGACCGGCCGCCTCCGGAATGAAGGACACGCCGCCAGGCCGCAGCACGGCCCACCCCGAGCGGGGCGCCGCCGCCGCCTCCCGCAGCGATGCGGGAAAGACAACCACGTCCGCGAGCCGTACCCCGGAGCGCACCCGCCCCAGCAGCGGAGGCTGGCTGTGCAGCTCGAGAAGGGTCGCGAGCGCCTTGGCGTCCGCGAGATGGGCCACCTGGAGCCGGGGCTCACCCTCCACCTTCAAGTCGTGCGTGGGCCCCAGGTGGACACCTCCAGGCGCGATGGTGGCCAGGGGGACGGAGACGGTCTCTCCGAACGTCGGCATCCACAACAGCCGCCTGCTCGTCATCCAGACGCGACCCGCCCGGGCCCACGCCACGAACAGCGGGGCGACGATGAACGCCACCAGCGCCACCCCCGCCCGACTCCCGTTTCCTCGCAGCAACGCCAGGAGGAGGACATACAAGCCCCAATACAGCAGGGCCATGGAGACCAGCAGCGGAAGCGTCTGTCCCGAGGAGACCGGCGACAACCGGTCCGCCTGGAACAGCAGCACCTCACCGGGCTCGAGCGTCATCGTCGCCCGCTTGCCCACCAACCCGTCCAGCCGCGCCAGCTCCACCTTCAGCACGGGAGGACCGGACACGTGCACCAACCGCGACAGTCGCGCGCGCACCAGCGTCTTGAGCCGCTCCCGGCGCGCCTCCAGCTCGCGCAGCCCCTCCATCACCGGCAGCGTGTCGGACCAGCCCTCCACCCGCGCGCGCCGGCTCGTCCGCTCCAGAGCCTCCTCGACAGTGGCCTCCTCTGCCAGCCACTCCGAGACGAGCGTGGGATGCGCGCGCCACCGACGCTTCCATCCCCGGCCGCGCAGCACCGCCTCCAGGGTGGCCGCTCGCCGGAGCGCCGCCTCAAGCACCTCCGCGCGACCTTCCAACTGGACGCGCACGTCTTCGGCGGTGGGCCCTTCCGACGACTCCTTCCCGGTGTGGACACGCTCGGTCATGACCCGCTGCTCAGCTTGGGCTGAACGTCCTCGTTCGAATCCTGGAGACCCTCACTCCAGGCGTGCACCAATCGGTAGGCAAGCTCCCGCTGCGCCAGCCCCACGTTGCCGACGAGCACCTCCTCGCCCCGGGTGATGTGGACCTCCTGCTCCAGGGGAATGTCCCGAGCCACCCGCGCATCCTGAGACGACCAGGCCGCGCCCCCGGTCGCCACCGTGGCCCGCACGAGGTACGCGTCCAGCTCCGACTCGGGCTGCCAGCACAGGCCATCGAGCACGCACTCCAGCTCGACGCTCGACAGCAACCTCCGGCCGGTCGCGGCATGCAACAGCGCCGCGCCCGCGTCGGGGTCGGGGAGGAAGAAGACGCCACGACCCAGCAACACGGCCTGCCCGGAGCTCCACGTCCCCTTGCGACGCAGCAGCGCCGAAAACGTCAACAGCTCCACCCGCCGGTCCACCCGGGCCGCTTGCGCCCGGACGCGGGCATCGCGAAACAACTCCATCAGGACGCGCAGCCGGTCGGCGCTCGCGCCATCGAACCGCGTCAGCCGGATGAAGTGGTCTCCGCGAAGGCTGAGCGCTCCCCCGCCGTCTTCCAGTTGGAGTCCGCCCTCCTCCAGCGAGTCCAGCCGCACGGCCACCGGGGGCTCGTCTCCCGGCGGCATCCACACCACGCGCTCCGGCGTGAGCCAGACGACGCCTGGGGCCTTCATTCGCAGCAGCGTCACCGTCCCCATCAACAACGCGACCAACGCCAGCGTGCCACCGACCAGCGCCACTCCCGTCGAACCGAGGAGCAGCAGCCAGAGAATCCCCACCCCGAGGCCCAGCGCGGCCAGGACGAAGACGAAGGCCACCACGTACTGCGGCGCCCGGCCCACCGAGGCGATGCGCAGCGCGAAGGGCTCCGTCGGCGTCCGCTGGAGGGAGACCTCCTGGGCGCAGACCTCCTTCAGCTCGCGCAGCTTCGCCTCCAGCGACAGGGACTCCGTCACGAGGCCCCGGGTCAGCAGCGCGTCGCGCACGCGCATCGTCAGTCGCTCGCGGACCTCGCGCACCCGACTCGCGGTCTTCGGAATGGACGAGCCCTCCGGCCAGCCCTCCTGCTCACCGCGCCGCTCGGTGCGCTCCAGCGCTTCCAGCAACGTGGGCTCCACCTCCAGGACGTCCTGAATCAACGAGGGCTCGTCCTGCAACGTCCGCCGCCAGCCGCGCGAATCCAGGGTCCTGTCGAGCATGCGGTAGCGGCGGAGGGCGGACTCAATCAGTTCCACGCGCCCTTCCAGGCGGCGGCGCAGGTCCCCCTCCGACGGTCGCGACTCGGGCACCACGGCACCGGTTCGGTTGCGTTCGGACATTGCCCTCGCAGCATATCCGGTCGGGCCCTCCCTCCGGGAGCAGAGCCCGTGAGCCCCAGGACAGTCCCGACGACGGCACGAGGGAATCCCCTTCCACCATGCCTAGGCTCGCGTTCACGCGCCGCTGGGGGCGCGCCTTGCCGGGGGGCGCGGCATGGACCGCATGCGAAGACCCTTCCTCATCGCCGCGCTGGTGCTGCTGGCGCTCTGTGTGCTCGTGGAGGTGGGCTCGCCCATCCTGCTGCCCCAGAAGTCGCCGGACTGCTCGGTGCTGAGTGGCACGAAGCCCTGCGCGCCGCTGCCTCCGGGCTTCCCCGAGGACTGCCGTCCCCTGCACGCCGCGATTTGCGAGGGAGAGGACGTGGACCCCTCCGACGTGGTGCGCACGCAGAAGGAGAACCCGCCCACGCCGGGCCTGGGCATTCCCTACCTCGCCCTGGTGGATGCGCTGCTGCTACTCACGCTCGGGTTGATGGGCGCGAGCCTCATCATCCCCGAGCGCGTCCACGGGCGAGTGCAGGGACTGGCGACGCTCATCGGCTCCATCGTCGCGCTGCTCACCGGCTTCGGCCTGCTCATGGCCGCCATCGCGCTGACGCTGACGATGATAACGCTCGTCGCGTCGGTGCCCTTCGGCACGCTGGCCTATCTGGCCGTGTGGGGCTTCTTCAACCGGGGAGGCGCGGCCGGCACGCTGGGCTTCTTGATGTTCCTCAAGCTCGCCGCGGGCGTGTGCCTGGTGCTCGCGCACCAGCGCTTCCTCCAGAACAAGGGATTGGTGCTGCTCTACCTCACGTCGCTGTTGGCCAACGCCGTGGTGTCCCTCCTCCACGGACTGGTGCCCGGCATCCTCGTCAGCATCACCGACGCGGTGAGCGCCATCATCGTCGCCATCCTCGGCCTCATCTGGGCCGTGCTGCTGCTGGTGGGCGCGCTGGTGTCCATCCTCAAGGTGCTGCGCCTCAAGCGCGCCGCGCCGGCCTGAGGCCGCTCCTGCTCACCGCAGTCCCAGCTCGCAGATGGGACGCTGCGGAGGGGCCGACAGACACGTCACCTCCAGGTCCGCGCCCTCCTTCGCCACGTCCAGCTTCTTCGCCTCCTTCAGCGGGTCGAACTTCGCCGGCACCGACGGCTTGCCCCTCGACGCCAGCGACACCCGGACCACGGAGAGGGGGCGGGGCACCACCTCCAGCGAGCGCATCCGCGTGTCGGACGCCTTCACGTCCACCCGGCAGGAGCCCCCGCTCGGAAGGACGAGCACCCCCTCCTGGAAGGCACACGTCGCGGCCAGCTCCGTGGCATCCACCGGCTCGGGCTTGATGAACCGCTCCCGGAGCTCCTGGGCGGACTGCGTGGGACTCTCGCGACGGGAGGACTCATCCTTCGCCCCCAGGCCCACGCCCAGGACATAGAGCGCGACGATGGCGACGATGGCCAGGATGAGCACGACATGGAGGGGCTTGAGCTCAGGCATGGCGCGGCGCTACCGGATGATGCCCTCTTCCCGCCGACGCATCTCCAGTTGCAGACGCTGCTGCTCCTGCATCTGCTCCATGATTTCCGACTTGCGAGGGGAGACCTGGAGCATCTCCTGGTTGAGCACCGTCGCCCGGACGTTGACGCACTGGCCATTGCTGCAGACAGTGAAGTCCGGGCACGGGCCCGGGCATTGGAAGCCCAGCGGGGCGACCTGACACGTCCCCGCGCAGAAGCCGGAGAGGCAGACCTCGTTGGACCGGCAGGGCTGTCCATCCGCGAGCTGGCAGAGCTTCGTGGGGCCACACTGCGCCGGCTGGCGACAGTCGGCGTTGCTTTCGCAGCGCCCGTCGTCCCGGCTGCATTTCCCGTCGGCGCGGCAGTAGAAGCTGGAGCAGTCACTGTCGCGCTCGCAGTCCTGCAGGGACTCCAGCAGGCACAGCCGCGAGCCGGGCACCTCCGTGCACTTCAGCGGCCCCGGGCAGTCGCGCTGGCTCGCGCACGTCTGCCCCAGTGCCAGCTGGCACTCACCCCTCCTGTTGCAGAAGCCGGTGGAGCACATCGCGCCGCCGTCACACGCCTCGCCCGCGGACACCAGGCACGAGCCGCCATCCGGGTCCGTACACGTGAGCCCCTTGTCACAGTCCCCCCCCGGGCAGGGCTGGCCCAGTTCGGCGCCCCCACTCGACGAGATGATGCCAATCACCGTCCCGATGATGAGGATGACGCCCGCCGCCAGCGCGACCCACATCCAGGGGAAGGGCTTCTTGGGCGGCGGCGCGGCCACGACTTCAAAGGCCGTGGCGGGCCCTTCCGCGTAGCGCTCGTCCGGGTTCGTCACGTCCACCACGAGCAGGTGGAAGGTGAAGCGTCCCGGCGGTGTGCCCGGTGGGACGCGAAGCTGCACGCTGAGCTGCTGCGTGCCGTCCGGCGCGAAGTCCCGCTCGTCGCCTCCGGAGATGGTGGCCCACTCCGCCTTCGCGCCGGGGCCCGGGACGATGGAGGCCCGGGCTCGGACGGGGGCACGCAGCGCGTTGGACACCGTGTAGGCCACCTCCCCTTGTCCCGTCGCATTCAGACGGACGGTGTCCGTCACGGCGGTGATGTCAAAGGCGCGGGGCATCAACTGGCTCCTTGAGGCGGCTGCGCGAAACGCAGCTCATAGGTGACGTATGCGGGCTTCTCCCGCTCGATGATTCGCTCCAGCAGCAGCCGGTGGGCGGACACCGCCGAGGGCGCGAGCACCAGGACGTGAAAGGGCCGCGGCCTGCCGTCCTCGCCGGGCACCGCGTCGTCCACCTGGAAGTCGGTGCGGCCGGTGGCCGTGGTGAGGAACAACCGCAGGCCGCGCGCGGTGCCGCGCCAGCGCGATATCTCCACCGCCTGCGCCACCAGCTCTCGCAGCCGTCCCAGGCCCGTGGACACGGGCAGGTCCATGCCCACCCAACGCGCCAGGAAGGGCACGAAGCGGTCCGGCGCCCGGCGCGGGTCGAAGTGGGACTCCAGCCCGGCGAGCACGTCCTCGCTGGGCGCGTGCAGCGCGTCCATCACCGCCAGCAGCGCGGTGAGCGGAGAGCCCGGCATCACGGTGCGCTGGAAGACGCCCGGCAACAGCCGCTGGATGTCAGGGCTCCGCATCGTCCGTCACCACTTCCAGCGTGTGCGCGCCGGAGCTGAGGAGCCACGTGGGCGGCAGCGTCACCTTCTCGGTGAACTCGCGCGTGGAGACGGGCTCATAGCGCTCGCTGCCTCGGGGGCGACGGAAGACGCCGTCCGGTCCTCCCGCGAGCACCGGGGCGCCCGTGGGCGAGGACGCCAACGCGGACACGGGCTGGAACAGGCGCTCCGCCTCGCGCAGCGGCAGGCCACAGCCCACGTCGGGACGCCGCCAGGAGGCACCGGGGCGACTCGAGTCCACCCACAGCACACCCACGCGGTGGCTGCCCGCGTACACGGTGGAGCCGCTGAACGCGAGCGCCAGACAACTGCCGCCATCCCAGTTCCTGTCGAACGGACGCCAGCCATCCGGCGGGTCCGCGCTGCCCATCAACTCCCAGCACAGCGCGCCCCTGCCCGGGTCCGCGCCACTGGCCGCGGCGAGGCCCGCCCAGAGGAAGGAGCGAGGCCCGTCCTTCTGGACCTCCAGCACGCGCACGTCCTGGCCCTTGGGGCCGATGGGACGGAAGGTGCCTCCGCGTCCACCGCCGCTCGACAGGAAGACGCCCCGCGTGCCCATGGCCGCCACCGCGACATTCACCGCGCCGCGCACGTCCGTCGTCGCGGCCACCGCGTAGAAGCCCAGGTCCTGATTGGCGGGGTCCACGAGCACCTGGATGGGCGTGGCGCCCGGACGCGACACCAGCTCGAACAGGCCCACGCGCGTGGCCAGGAGCAGCACCGGCACGCCGTCGCGCTCCGCCCACGTCAGGTCCTCCACCGCGTCCAGCGTGTGCGTGGTGTCGTCCCACGTCTCGCCGCAGTCGTAGGACAGGTGGATGCGGGAGCGCTTCGAGTCCGCGGCCAGCCGCGCGCACACGGCGACGAGGCCCGCGCGCTGGGGATGCGCCTCCACCGCGTCCACGTCCTCGCCGGGGAACAGGCCCGCCCGCTCCCAGCCGTCCGCGTCGTTCACCGTGCGGAACAGCGTCTCGCCGCCGCCCGCGTAGAAGGTGCCCGGCTGGAAGCTGTCGGCGGCCAGGGTGCGCACCTCGCGGGGCACCTCGTCCACCAGCAGCCGCACCTTGTCGAGGTAGCTGACGCCTGGCTCCGCCAGGAGCGCGTCGTAGACATGCGAGGCGCGCAGCGCCTGGCCGAAGCGCCACCCTTCCGGCTGGAGTCCCGAGGGCAGCGGCGTGAGCACCTGGTGGAGCCGCTCGGTGAGCCGCGCGCGCAGCGCCGCCGTGTCCTCCTCGCGGTGTGCCACCACGCGCGCCTGCACCCGCACCGTCTTGTAGCGCGCCCACTCCACATGGCAGGTGGTGCCCAGCGGACGGCGCAGGTCCAGCTCCGCGTGGATGCGCGCGCGGGCCTCCTCCGTCTCGTGCTCGCGCAGCGCCGCCTCCGTGATTCCCTCCCCCGACGCGCCTCGCACCTCCGGCGGCAGGTGCGGCACCAGCAACACCTCCACCGTGCCCGCGGGGGCGTGGGACCACAGCTGCGCCAGGGTGACGGCCTTGGCGCGCGCCACCGCGCCGGAGCTGCGCAGCGCCAAGAGTTCGAAGTCTCCGGCGGTGACGGCGCGCCGCAGCGAGTGCAGCTCCTGGGGCCCGCGCAGGAGCGCGTTCTCCAGCGTCTCCGCCACGCGGCCTCCCGTCGCGGGCCGGGGGTTGGTGACCTTCAAGCCTGGGATGGGCGCCTTGAGCACCTCCAGCGTCCCCGCCGCCACGTTGCCCGCGGCGCCTCCACCGCGCCGGTACCAGAGGCGAATCTCCCGCCCCACCCCCGGCACCGCCGCCAGCGTGCGCGGCTCGTCCAGCGCCCCCGTCTCGTTCGCCAGGCGCACCGAGGACGCGAAGGTGATGGTGCCCGTCATCCGGTCCGCCACGTACGCGGGCTCGTTCGAGTCCAGCGCCGCGAAGTTCTCCACCTCGCGCCAGATGCGGTAGGTGCGGCCGTCATGGCGGCGGGCCGGCGCGCGCGCATCCAGCTCCCCGGGCCCCGCCTCCACTCCCACGACGAGGTCCAGCGAGTCCCCGGTGGGCGCGACGATGGGGGGACGCTTCGCCTGCACGGTGAGGCCCGGCAGGCCCGTGCCCACGCCCACCAGCTCCCCGTCCACCGGGTCGCAGTGATACGCGAGCACCTCCACCTGCGTGTCCCCTGGCGCGATCGTCACCGCGTCCGCCGTGTGGAACACGACGGGCTCCACGCCCGCTCCGGCGCGCGACAGGGTGACGGGCGTGTTGCGAGGAATCTCCGTCGGTCGCTCGGAGGCGCGGGCCAGCGAGAAGCGCAGGCGCACCGACGCGGCGGCGGGCGGCTGGAGGCGCACGCCGAGCAGCCGGAGGAACTCCACGTAGGCCTTCTCCGGCAGCCGGTTGAGCCGGTACAGCATCGTCTCGGTGAGGTGGGAGAACACCTCCACCAGCACCATGCCCGGGTCGTGCGGCGTGAGGTCCGTCCACTCGGGACACAGGGCGAGGATGCGTGAGCGCGCCTGCTCCACGAGCTGGGAGAAGCTCCGGTCGTCGAGCCGGGGTGTCGGCAGCGACGTCATGTCGGGCCTCCCGCGAGCGAGTAGGGATAGGCCAGCCGCTCGGTGCGGCCGGTGGAGCGCACGCGGTACTCGACGGACACGTCCAGTCGGAAGCCGTCCTCCGCGCTCCGGGTGGCGTCCAGGTGAAGCACCTGGATGCGCGGCTCCCAGCGGTCCAGGGCGCGGCGCACGTAGTGGATGGCGAGCCCCGCGGTGGTGTCGTCGTTGTTGGCGAAGAGCAGCTTGTGCAATTCACAGCCGTAGTCCGGGCGCATGACGCGCTCGCCGGGCACCGTGGTGAGCAGGAGCAGCACGGCCTGACGGATGGCGGCGTGCTCCTCCACCATCTCCACGCGGCCTGTCGGCGCCACGCGCAGGCCGGACTTCTCCGCCATCTCGAAGTCCGGGTGCGCGAAGCGCCAGGTGCGGAAGCGGGGCGCGCTCATCGCTCCTCCGTCACCAGCATCTGGCCGGGCGCGTTGACCTTGTACTTCACGATGCCGGGCGGCGTGCCGTCCGTCAGCCCCGTCAGCGTGTCCAGGCACACGGGCTTGCCGTCGATGGTGACCAGCGTGGAGTACCCCTGCTGCACCTTCAACGTGGTGGTGCAGGGCTTGATGGTGGGGCCGATGTTGGGACACCCGCCGATGGGACGCCCCTCCGGGTCCGCGCGCACGAGCAGCGGCCGGCGCTCCACCGTCACCCAGGGCTGCGAGTTCACGAGCCCCACCCGCCCCAGCTCATGGGCACACACCACCAGCGCGTCCACGGTCAGCAGCCGCATTCAGCCTCTCCGGAAGTCAATGGACCGTCCACGGATGACCACGTCCTGGCCCGGCGCCTCGAGCTCCATCGCCACCTTCGAGTGCAACCGCACCCCCTTCGGTGACAGCTCCAGGTAGCTGCCGGTGCCATCCTCCAGGCGCAGCGTGCGGCTCTCGTCGTCCAGCTTCAGCCGGTGCCCACCCGTGGTCAGCAGCGTGTAGCGCCGCACCGAGCCACCCTCGACGCCCGCGTCCGGAGGCCCCCCGCCGCCATACAACCCTCCCACCACCACGCCCCGCGCCGGGTCCTCTCCGCCCAGCGCGAGCAGCACCGTGTCCCCCACGTCCGGCAGCAGCATCAGCCCCTTGCCGGAGCCGCCGCCCGCCGCCAGCACCTGCATCCAGTCCGTCTCCACGCCCCCATACGAAGGCAGCGTCGCCCGCACGCGGCCCCGCCCATCCGGGTCATCCACCCGGCTCACCATGCCCAGCGTCACCGCGGACGCCCGCGCCCGGGGCCTTCGCGCGGGAGGCTCGGAGGACAGCTCCGAGACGAAGCCCTGCCTGGCGTCGATGCGGTGCGTGACGCTGGTGAGCACGTAGCGCCCCGCCACCAGCGAGGCCACGCCCGCCACGTCCACGCGCGCGCCGGGCCGCAGCCTCGCGTCGCCCTCGGCAAGGCCGGTGAGCACCACCTCGCGCGCGCCCCGGTGGTCCAGTTCCGCCTGCGCCGCCGACTCGACGTGGGGGATGCCCTCCGCCGCCTCATCCACCAACGAGCGACGCGACTCGCCACCCACGCGCTCCGGCGAGACTCCCGCCTCCACGTCCCGTCCCACCCGGGGCACGTCCGCGCGACCCGCGTGGGCCTCCGCGCGCAGCACGTCCCAGCCCTCGGCGGACACCTCGCGACAGGCCGCGTCGCCATTGACCTCGATGGACGCCTCCAGCAGCGACTCGCCCAGCCGCAGCGACACGGGCGTTCCCTCGCCCTCCAGCGTCACCAGTCGCAGCGTGTCGCCGTGGAGGATGGGGAACAGCCCGCAGCGGTCCGCGTACTCCACCAGCAGCTCCAAGTCGGACTGGCCATGCTGGATGAGGTAGCGCCACAGCGGCCCGGAGGACGCGGCCTTCACGGAGAGCCCCAGCCCGGAGACGAGCTCTTTCGCCAGGTCCTCCAGCGTCACCTGGACGTGCGCGCGCACCGGCTGCCGTTTGCGCAGGCGGTGCAGGACGTCATAGCCGCGCACCCGCACCTCGCGCGCGCCGCCTCGCGCGTGCGAGAACTCAACGGCCGTCACCTCCCCCAGGAAGAGGTCCTCCAGCGACGACGAGGCCGCGACGCGCAGCGAGGTCCCCGGAGGAAGACCGGAGGTCGCCAGGACGCCGCGAGGGTCGGTGAAGGTCAGCTCGCACTGCGTGGGCAGCGCCAGTCGCTGCGACACCTGGATGGACGCGAGCGAGCGCAAATCCCCCGTCGGCAGCGGCGCGCCGTCCACCTCGATGCGCAGCTCGGGCAGCCCTCGCAGCTGGCTCACATCACCCTCCGGAGCGCTTCGGGTGTGGGCAGGCGCAGCACCTGTCCGGCGGGAATGCGCGAGGGGTCGGAGATGCCGTTGAGCGCGGCGATGAGGCGCCACATCGACGGGTCGCCGTAGCGCTGGTGCGCGATTTCATCCAGGCGCTGCCCGGAGGCCGGCGTGCCGTCGTCCCCCTCTTCGGCCCCGAGCACCGTGTGGGCCTCGTAGTCCTCAGGCGTCAGGGCGGCTTCCACGGCGTCCGCGTCTGGCGGCTCGCCGCGCTCCACCGGCTCCCTTGGGCCCGTCTCGTCCTCCACGCGCACCAGGCGCAGGCGCAGCCACGAGCGACGCGGCGCCCCCGTCGCCGTGAAGTGCTCCAGCCGCTCCGCGACGGCGGCCACCACGCCCAGGAAGTTGAGCCGCTTGCCCCACACCATGCGCGCCAGCGAGGGACGCATGCCGCCGTCTTCTCGCAGGCCGTTCTCCGCCAGGCGCCACAAAGGCTCGGTGAGCTCCCGCACGTCCTCCGTCTCCAGGGTGGAGCCGGAGAGCGAGACATCGAAGAGCAGGTCCAACGTCATCTCGGTGGTGCCGCCACCGGTGAAGAGCAGCGGGTCGTCTCCGGGCCCACCCCACGGCAGCGAGCCTCCCAGCGCGCGCCTCGGGCGCAGCCCCGCCTCTCGACGCACGACGAGCGTCTCCGGGTTGAGCAGACACCCGATGCGCTCACCGCCGGGCTCGATGAGGAAGGCCACGCGCTCCATCACTCACCCCGCTGCTCGCGCTCGAGCCGGCGCAGCCGCGTCCAGAGCCGGAGCTCCTGGGCGACGTCCGGAGACTCCGGGGCCAGGGCGGACGGAAGCTCCGGCCAGGAAGCCGCGTCGGCCGTGGCCGATTCCTCGGGCGCACCCGGTGGCTCCTCCCTCACGGGGGTGGCGAAGCGCGCCGTCGAAGCCTCCTCCTGCTCCCGTGCGCTCGCGCCGCGCCTCCCGTCCTCCTCTGCCTCCGTCCAGGTGCAGGGAGCGAACGGGGGTGTGCGCTCCAGCGACACGTCCCGCTGCACCGCCGGGCGCGCCTCCTCCTGGAGTTCGGCCTGACGTCGACGTGGCCCCCACGGCTCGCCGGTGAACCGGGGCGTTGCGCGCCGAGGCGCCGGGGGCGCCGCCTTCACGGGGACGCCTTGCAGCCCCAGCGCCTGGGACGCGGAGATGCCTTGGGGATATCCCGAAGCGCACAGGTTCCGCTCGCGGTCCTCTTCCCGCAGGGGCGGCACGCACACCTCCGAAGGCGACGCGGGAGTGGAGGCCACCATCACCGGGTTGGCGAAGGCCGGTCCTCCATGCATCAACGACGGGGTGGGGGTGATGGCCACCTCGGCCAGGAGCCGCCCCGCGTCCATGGGAACGGGCGTCGGAGGCGATGTCGCAGCGAAGGGATTCGGCATCGACAGGGGCGACACCTTCGAGGCGTGTCGAGGCGCCTCGCGAGGAACACCCACGGGCCCCTGCCGCCCGGGCGTCTCGGAGCCCCCTTCACCGCGCGCCGACGCGAAGGGCCCCCGCTCCGAGGGCGCTTGCGCGGCGGGACGGTGCGCGACCCGCTCGGGGCCGGCTGACGGACGCGCGGCGTCGCGTCTGGGCGGAGGAGCCGATGACGGAGCATTCGTTGAGGCAGGCGCGGCGCTCGACGATGCCGAGAGCAACATCCGCGCGCGGAACGAGAGGTGGGCGTCACTCACCGGCAGCGGTGCCTCCGCTTCCGGAAGCCCCTCGACGAGATGGGGCGCGACCTTCCGCACCCGGGCCACCCAGTCGGCGGGAGGCCCCCCGGTGCGCCGCGCCTGGATATCGCGGAGCCAGTGCTCCGGAGCCCCCAGCCCCACCGCGGGCGCCGTCACGGTGACGGGCGCGGCGGGGACACGGGCAACCTCGGCGCCGTCCGGGCTCGCGTCGGCACGTGGGGCGTCCAGCGACACGCGCGCCTGGGCGAGCGCCGCGGCGAAGTCGCTCTCCTCCTCGGAGAGCACGGACTCCGCCCACGCCTTCATCTTCCGAGCGACGGCGCGCAGCCACGCGCCGGGCACGGGTCTGCGCGTGGGTTCAGCCACGGGTGATGGACTCGAAGACGAGGGTGAGTGAGTCGATGGCGATCTGCTGGCCGAGCGCATCCAGCGGCGCCGCCCGCCACTTCTTCGGCCACGCCTCATTGAGGTTCCAGCGCAGCTTCTCCGTCACCCCATCCATGTCCAGGAGCAGGACCGACACGTTCTTGCGCTGGGGCACGCCGTTCATCGACGCGAGGAACCAGTTCCACAGCTCGGGTGACACGGTGACGCCGTAGCGCAGCGTCATGTCTCCGTGCGTGACGGGCCCCGCCAGCCTGCGCGTCACCGGGCCCGCTCCGCCCTCGCGGTAGTGCAGCGCGGTGACTTCGACCTCCAGCCCGGTGCACTGGGTGAAGTGTCCTTCGTTCACTCCGTCGATGAGCAGCTTGAAGTTGTACGCACGGAACGGGTCCGCGAGCGCGCCGGGCTGGGCGCCCGCTTCCTGCTCCGGGGGGGCCGCCTCGGGAGCCTTGGCCTCAGCCATTCGACACCTCCTCCACTTCCGCCCCGCCCGCGTGCTGGCCGATGCGGAAGATGATGAACTCCGCCGGCTTCACGGGCGCCAGACCGATGACAGCGATGACCTGGCCGGCGTCGATGGTCTCCTGCGTGTTCGTCTGTTCGTCGCACTGCACGAAGAACGCCTCTTCCTTGGTGCGTCCCATCAGCGCGCCGTCGCGCCACAGGCGCAGCAGGAAGGCGCTCACGTCGCGGTGGATGGACTTCCACAGCGTGGGGTCATTCGGCTCGAACACCGTCCAGTTGGTGCCCAGCGCGATGGACTCCTCCACGAAGTTGAAGAGCCGGCGCACGTTGACGTAGCGCCACTCGCTGGCGGCGTCCGCCACCGTGCGCGCGCCCCACACGCGGATGCCGCCGCGCGGGAAGTAGCGGATGCAGTTGACGCCCACCTGGTTGAGCTCGCCCTGCTCCTCGGGCGTCACGTCGCGCACCAGCCGCATGGCGCCGCGCACCACCTCATTGGCGGGGGCCTTGTGCACGCCTCGCGTGACGTCCGTGCGCGCGTAGATGCCAGCGATGTGCCCGGAGGGCGGCACGTTGACCATGGCCTTGCCGTCGCCGAGCGGGTCCGGCGTGGAGAACCACGGGTAGTAGAAGGCGCCGTAGCCCTGGTCGGAGAAGCGGCAGCGCAGGCCGGGGCCTTCCGCGCCGGTGGAGACCTTGGTGAGCCGCTCCACCTCCTCCACGTCCTCGGGCGCGTCCAGGATGGCGATGCGGTCCCGCATCTTCTCGCAGTGGGACAAGAGCGCGTCCCAGGCCGCCGCGTCCGTGAAGCCGGGCGCGGCCACCATGGCCACCTCGCTGACCTCTTCGAGCACCGCCACGCCCTGACGCTTGCGCGCGTCGCCGATGACGCTCTCGCTGTCGCCGATGTTGACGATGAAGCAGCGCCGGCCGCCGTTCTCGAAGAAGCCGTACACGGCGCGGGCCAGGGAGGTGCCCGGAGAGCCGGGGGGCGCGAACTCCTTCACGAACTGCGCCCAGCCATTGACGGGCACCGCCTCATGGAGCCGAGCATCCCTGGCGGGCGCCCGGCCAACGAAGGCCGCGGTGGTGGTGCCCACGCCCTGGATGGAGCGTGTCCCACTGGGAACCTCCTCCACATAGACGCCGGGCGTCAGGTAGTTCGGCACGTCAGTCCTCCTTCAGCGGCAAGCGGATGAGCAGCGGTTGGGGCTCGGAGGCGAGCGCCTCCGGACCCAGCGCGAGCAACTCCCCCTTCGCTCGCACCTCCAGCCGCCCCAGCGTGGCCACTGGCGGCACGCGGGGAAAACGAAAGCAGCCCTTGTCGTCCGTGCGCGTGGCCAGGCTCAGCCCGGGCAATTCCACCAGCGCACCCGGAATGGGCACGTCACCGGGACCGACGACACAGCCCAGCAGCGCCTCGGCGGGCACCGCCTGGGTGACGATGGGGAAGCGCACCCGGTGGACCACGGGTTGCGGACGCTCGCGTCGCACGGGCAGGCGCAGCCGGAAGCCGGGACGCGGGGGGATGCGCAGCCCCGCCCAGACACTGGCGGGCACGGGGGTGAGGTCCACCTCGAACTCGGCTTCCTCCATGGCCGCGAAGACCAGCTCCCCGAGCAGCCGGTGGGCGAGTTCAGGCGACTCGGCGCCCACGGTGACGAGGTAGCAGACGGAAATCTGGAGCGGCACGCGGCGTCCGCCTCTCGCGGGAGGCGCGGGCCCCAGCTCCAAGAGGTACAGGCACACGCCGCGCTCGACGGCGTCGCGGTCCGGCACGCCCAGGTACACGGGTGCGTCGCCGGAGATGCGGCCTGCCCACGACTTCAATCGCAGATCGACTTCGTCGATCATCCGGTCCCCCCCGAAGGCCCTGGGCCGGCGCTCAGCTTCCTGCATCGCCAGTGACGTCCGGGCTCGCAAGGTCGCATCGGCTGCGGGGAACGGTAACTGGTCCGAAGGATGGAGCCGCCGTCGCGGTCCCAACACGCCCTCGCCCATGGCACGCGCTTCGTCGGACGGAACACACAGCCAACGCGAACTCGTGAACCGAACGGGTGGGCTCCCCGCACACCTCCACCGTGAGAGGCCCCGGTGGACGCTCATGTCCGTGAAGAAATCCACGCATGCGGGGCCACCAGGAGGCGGGGCGGGAGCGTTATCTTCACGACCCTTCGCCGAGCCTCCATGCCCCGACTGTTCTGTCTTCCCCTCCTCCTCCTCGTCACCGTCGCCCAGGCCCAGCCTCGCGACTTCGCCGCTCCCACCTCCGCGGCCCCCGACGTCCTGGCCCAGGCCATGCCCGCCCTCGCGAGGCAGGTGCTGGCGCAGTACCCGGAGCAGGACGCCGACACGCGCCTGGGACACGTGTTCCGACTCCAGCTCGTAGCGGGAGACTTCGCGGGCGCGCTCGAGTCCATTCGAGCCCTGCGGCCCTTGCGCGAGATGAAGTCGCCCGTGAAGGGCATCACCTTCCTTCAATACGAGGCCCACTCGCGGGCGAAGCTCGAACAGGCGACCCACGGGACGCCGTATGCACAGGCGCTGAGCACGGCCTTCCAACAGACATTCGGCGCCTTGGATGACCGGGCGGCCTTCCAGGCCACGGGCATGTTCCGGTTCGACCTGGAGCGCGCGCGGAGAGAGCTGGAGGCCGGGGTCGAGGACGCGCGGAAGTCAGGCCGCGTCTCGCTGGCCCAGGCCCTGGAGCTGGTGCGGCTGTACCAGGTGCACCAGTCCTTCCAGGAGCTGCTCCCCCAGGCCGACGCCCTGTGGGCCGAGGACGACGCGCGTCGCTACGTCATCGAGCGCGACCTCCTGGTGCGCACGCCGGATGGCGCCTCGGTGTCCGTCATCGTGGCGCGGCCCCGGAAGGCGTCAGGACCGTTGCCCACGGCGATGTCCTTCACCATCTACGCCCAGGACGACAACGTTCGCGAGGCCGTGCGCTCGGCGGCGAATGGCTTCGCGGGCGTGACGGCGAACACGCGCGGCAAGCGAGGCAGTCCCCAGGCCCCCGTACCCTTCGAGCACGACGGCGCCGACGCCACCGCCGTCATCGACTGGGTGAGCCGTCAGCCGTGGAGCGATGGTCAGGTCGGCATGTTCGGCGGCAGTTATGAAGGCTTCACCCAGTGGGCGGCGGCGAAGCACGGGCACCCGGCGCTGAAGACCATCATGCCGTCGGTCCCGGTCGCGCCGGGCATCGATGTGCCGATGCAGGGCAACGTCTTCCAGAGCTTCTTCTACAAGTGGCCGCGCTACGTCACGCTCGACAAGGGGCTGGCGGACGCGGACTACTTCGATGGCGCGCGGTGGGATGCGCTCGACGAGCGCTGGTTCGCGAGCGGCGAGCCCTACCGCGCGCTGGAGCGGCTGGATGGCCGTCCCAATCCCTTCTACCAGCGCTGGCTGAAGCACCCGGGCTACGACGGCTACTGGCGGAAGATGATTCCGTATCGCGAGGAGTTCGCGCGCATCCGCATCCCTGTCCTCACCACCACGGGCTACTACGACGGCTGCTCGCTGAGCGCGATGTATTACCTCACCGAGCACCTCAAGTACGCGAAGGACGCGAACCACACGTTCGTCATCGGGCCGTATGACCATGTCGGCGCGCAGCGCGTCTCCAGCGATGAGCTGATGGGCTACCGCATCGACCCCGTCGCCCGGCTCGACGTGATGGAGCTGCGCTACCAGTGGTTGAACCACGTGCTGCGCAAGGGGCCCCGGCCCGAGCTGCTCAAGGACCGCATCAACCACCAGGTGATGGGCACGAACACGTGGAAGCACGCGCCGGGTCTCCAGGCCTTGAGCAATGCCTCGCTGGAGCTGTACCTGGACCCCGCGCCCTCGGGTGACGCGCACCGGCTGGCCCTCAAGCCGCCCGCGCCGGGAACGGTGCTCCGTCAGCGTGTGGACCTGAAGGACCGCTCGGAGGGAAGACACTCCGAGCCCGCGCGCATCGTCGACACCACCGTGGACGCGCGCAACGGTTTCACCTTCGTCAGCGAGCCGCTCGATGCGCCCGTGGAGGTCAGCGGCCTGTTCTCAGGGCAGCTCGACTTCATCACCAACAAGAAGGACTTCGACTTCAACGTGGTGCTCTTCGAGCGCACCAAGGGGGGTGAGTACTTCTACCTGTCGTACGTGCTGGCGCGTGCCAGCTACGTCGCGGACCGCGCCCAGCGACGACTGCTCACGCCGGGCAAGCCCCAGCGCCTGACGTTCCAGAGCGGCAGGATGACCAGCCGCAAGCTCGAAGCGGGGAGCCAGGTCGTCATCGTGCTCGCCATCAACAAGCAGGCGCAGTCACAGGTCAACTACGGCACCGGCAAGGACGTCAGCAGCGAGTCCATCGCCGACGCGAAGGTTCCGCTCGACGTCACCTGGCTCGGTGGAAGCCGCATCACCCTGCCCCTATGGCGGGAGCCTCCGGCCCCCTGAGCCGACTTCTGCCTCCCGACACAGGCGGACGGCGTCAGAGCGCGTGACAGACCTTGGGCTGGAGCGGCGTGGTCAGGAGCACGCCTTCCGGCAAGGCCGTCGCGGCCTTCCACGTCGTCACATTCGCGGGCACCAGCCGCGCCTCCTTGTCGACCTGGATGATGAGGCCACCATCCGGCAGCGACATCAGCGAGGCGCCGCCCGACCCTTCGTGGATGCGCACGCGCTTGTTGTCGCGAGCGACGCGTTCCACGACATGGCGCAGGATGCTCGTCGGCTCCGGCGTCGAGGCATCGCACCAGGACTCCACGGACGACACCCAGACCGCATCACCCACCGTCACCGCCTGGAGGAAGGGGTGCTTCGCGGGCACGGTGTCGTGCGGGATGCTCCGCTGCGTCGACTGCTCGACGAGTTTCCCCCCGTCCCTCATCCAGCCGTCGGGGAACCCGATGAGCACCGAGCCCTCGGAGACCAGTTCACCCTGGGCCGACACGGAACGATTGCGATGACCGCTCTCAGTGGCCACGTCACGCCACCCACTGAACTGGGGTTGTGTGGGATTGGTCTGGTCACCGTTCTGGACGCGGAAGGCCCACTTGCCTCGGACTTCGCTCCACTGGAGCGCCTGGGGGCCGCGATAGTCCGGAGTGGGGCTCCGCACGGGAGTCATCGGGCTCCCTGTGACGGCGTCACGGACGCTCACCTCCAGGTCCGTGAGCATCGACGTCAGGCCCAACCCCAGCGCCCCTCGGACCAGCAGCACACTCGCGCGGTCGGTCGACAGGCGCGCGGTGATGGCGCCGGGCTCCAGCGGTCCCGCCGGCACGAAGCGGCCCTGCTTGGGCAGATAGACGCCCGCGCGGAGCAACGCGGGAGGCGGCGTCGTGAACGCCCCCGAGTCATCGCCCTCCTCGCTCCGTGGCGCCGCGGGCTTCCACCACACCACGGGAAGGCCCTGTGTCAGCGCGGTCCGCCAGGAAGCCTCGAGCCGAGGCAGCCGCGCGGCCAACGCCCGTCCCGGCTCGCTGTCACGCAGCGGCGCGAGCCCCGGGTCCGTCGCCCAGAGGGAGACAAAGCGCGGCAGGTCCGCTTGGAGGAGCGCTTCGATGTCCCGTGCCGCCGCAATGAAGTCCTTGCGTCCGACAGCCGCGCGCACGGGCTGCAGCGCCGACTCCGTGTCCTGGGGGGCCTGCGCGGGGTTCACACCGAGCAGCGCCGGGCCCGCTGGGGATGGAGAGGACGGGGCGGAGGATGAGGTCCCCCCGGTTTGTGAAGGCACCGCACCCGTGGTCGCGCCGGCAAGCGACGTCCCCACGGTTCGCGGCTGAACCACTGGCGCCGACGTGGACGGCGCGGTGCCAGGCGTCGCCACCGAGGTCCGCTGCTGAAGCCCTGGCGTCGTCGAGGACGATTCCGCGGCGACCGCCTGCCGACAGGCACCGGTCAGCAGCGGCAACACCGCCACCATCCACCCCAGCGCCAGACGCAACGCCATGCCCGCCCACAGACGACCCGCCCCTCGCGAAACCACACTCACCCGACGCCCCATGGACGACCTCCCTCGACTCCAGAGCGACTCGGGATTGCGCCGGGCCGCCGGCACGGAACCACCCGCCGTGACGGCCCCCACTCGGGGCGTTGTCGTTCCTGGCTCGCGCTCATGGGGACCATCTTGTCACCGACCTCAAGGCGCGTGCAGGTGGAGCCGCATCTGCCCCAGCTCCGCCTGGAGCGTCGCGAACTCGGGCGCGACGGCCGTCAACTGCGCATCCGTGGCGGCCGTCGCCGCGAGCAGCCGCGTCAGCCATTCCAGGCTGTTGGCCGTCGCATCCACCTGGGGTCGGGTCGCACCGTCGGCGTCCTGCAACATCTCCATCTCCACCGAGCCCACGCCCTCGCGGTTGTTCAGATACGTCACCACGCGCCGCACCGTCTGGATGAACTCGTACCAGGCCGCCACCGTGGTGCCGTTACCAGGGCGGACATCCACCGCGTTCCCCGCGAGGTGCCGGCCCGCCCGAGCGCTCAGCGCGTTGACCTCCACCGCCACATGGCTCAGCAGCACCGTGACGCCGTGCTGGCGGTCGTTGATCATCTCCAGGGCATCCAGCAGGCGCATCCGGAAGCGCGTCGTCTGCTGCGGCGCCGCGGCCAGCGCCGTCAAATCACAGAGCCGGTCCACCGTGACTTCGTAGAGGTTGTCGTTCCACCGGACCTCCGCGTACCCCTGGGGCGGCGCCACGGAGGGGACGGGGTTCACGAAGCGCACCACGTACCCGTTCTCCACGGCGATGGTGCTCGTCACCTGTCCACGCGTCTTGTCCTGGGAGCGGAGAATCTGCTCGTGCCGCGCGACACGCTCGTTCATCCACTGCATGAACACGAGCGGGTGCAGGTGCCAGACATGCGAGTCGCCCAGGAAGGGCCCGATGACAGCCTCGGTGGCGACGCCCTGCATGTCCGTGTGGAAGCACAGGGGCCGGATGTTCGCCTCCCACTGCTCGTTGGTGAGCGCCTGCGTCAGCGCCACCTCGACGGCCGGCTGCCCCACGACGATGGTCTGCGTGAGCTGCTCACGCGTCTGCAGGCTCCACTCGCTGCGGAAGCGCACGGCCACCTGGCGCAAGTCGCTCACCGCCGTGCGGACATCGACCTGGGTGATGGGCGGATAACCCCGTCCCTGGAGCCAGTCATCCAGCGCGGGCAAGTCACAGACCAGGTCCTCCGTGGTGTCCTCCATCCGGTTGGCCGCATCCACCCACGGGCTGTCGGCGAACCGGGACACGTCCGCGGTGGTGAAGACCTCCACATGCACCGTGGGCCCATACACGGGCCCGGTGGCATCCATCCCGGTGATGTACGTGCCCGAGTGGCCTACCAGGTCACTGAGCAGCACGGTCTGGTCGGGATAGAAGATGTCGCCGTTGTCGGGCGCCTGGTCCGTCGGATGGTCGATGAAGTAGTGATTGAGCCAGTCCGGATGCGCCGCGTAGTCGACCACCGCGGCCCCCGCGTCGCTGCGCGCAATCACCTGCGGTCGCAGGTGCATGTAGAGGGAGTAGACGGTCTCCGTGGAGTCCGCCCCGTAGTCGATTTCCCCCTCGCGGTTCGCGTCCTCGCGCACGTGTACTTCATGACGCACGAGCACGAAGCAGCGGCTGTAGCGAGGCTCGACTCCCTGCACCAGCCCGTTGACGACCCGCGCGGCGACGATGCGGCCGTTGGCCATGGCATAGACGGGCCGCGCGTTCTCCCCCGAGGGGAGGTGGATGCCGCCGTGCCACAAGCGATTGAGGCCCACCGGGAAGTAGCCGCCGCCCGTGCCCTCGCATTCGGTGAAGTAATCCACGCGACGGCTTGCGACGTTGTACGCCGTCATCGCGATGTAGTCGGCGGAGCGCGCCGTCTCGAGGTAGTTCAGCGCCCGCGTCGTGTCGTCCAGGTTGACGGGGTACCACCACTCGTCGCTGACGCCGCGCTTGAGCCGGTAGAAGTCCATGGACGCGCCCGGGTCCGAGCGGTCCGCCTGGATGTTGTTGTGCCCGATGATTCCCTGGAAGGAGCGCACCCGCTCCTTGTTCTGGAGCACCGCGGGCGTGTTGAGCTCGATGAGGTCCTGAACGTCAATCCAGGGTTGCTCGACGCCGGTGGCCGGATGCAGCAGGAAGGCCTTGGGAATGCGATTCATCTCGCACATGCACTTCGCCCACTTCACCAGCGTCTGGTACTGCTCCTCGGTGAAGAGCACGTCCAGCGGGTACGTGGCGCGGTTGTCATTGCGCTCGTCGTCGAACGTCGCGACCTTGATGTAGTAGTAGGAGCGGCTGGCGCTGGTGCTCTGGAGCACCGTCCCGCCATTGATTTTGCCCAGCTTGTACCGGCGCGTGCCGCCCGTCTTCGAGCCCGGATGGGTGCTGTAATTACACTCGTCCGGGAAGGTCGTCACGGTCTGGAAGTCGATGCCGGGATAGCCATTGACGCTGTAGAGCGCGGGGCCCTGCTGAATCTTGCCGAAGCGCGCCAGCTCCACGCCGATGGACGTGAGGTTGACGAAGCTGTACTGCCCGGAGAAGTCGGGCGCACCGCCCACGTGGTTGGTGCGGACAATCATCTCCTCGCACTGGAACAGCGTCCCATCCAGGTCGATGTTGAAGGTGGCGCCGTACCAGTCCGTGGCGGGCGCCTGCCAGTTCCCCGCCACCCAGCCGTGGGTGTAGTGCAGGGTGATGGTCCGCGTGACGTTCCGGTGGCGCGTCGCCGCGTTCCAGGCCGGAGTGCTGGTGGGCGGCTGCTGGTCTCCCACCGCGGTCAACACATCGGTACGTCCGTAGAGTCTCAGGACTTCCGGAACGGGCATGATGGCTCCACGCGAGCTGAAGGCAGGACGGCCGCCTCAGACAGAGAAGAAGAAGGTGTGGCGCGGGGTGATGGGCAGATAGCTGCGCTGGTAGCCGCCCTGGGCCCCGTAGAGTTGCGCGCCCGGAGGACTCTGGCGCGAGAAGTCCGGCGGCGGCTCCTCGAAGAAGACCAGCTCCACGCGTCGGTTGACCTGGGAGCGAAGGTTGTCCTGGCCCTGGCCTTCGATGGGCCAGTCCTCGCCGCACCCGAGCACCGCGGGCGTGGCGAAGCTCAGCGCACCCCGCGCGGCTTTCAGGTCCACGCGGCCCGCGACATACGTCTCATAGAGTTGGAAGACGGCCTTCCAATCCTCCACGCCCGGCGCGCGGGAGTCCGGCGGCTTCGAGCCGTGCGCGGCCTCCACGGCCTTGCGGAACGCCTCGAGCGCCGCCGTGGTGCGCTTGCCGTGCTGGCCATCGATGCCACCCGGGTCGCAGTTCCAGCCGTACTCGTCCGCCACCCAGGTGAGGACCGTCTGGTAGTCCTGCACCGTGTGCTCGGCGCACGAGGAGGCCCAGCCCGCCTTGTCGCCCGTCAGGAAGTCATGGACGTTCTGCGCGCGGGCCTTCGACAAGGCGCGGTTGGAGCCATCCCCTCCGACGCTGTCGGTGTGCCCGGCGACGAGCAGGGTCTGCTTCTTCTCCAGCGCATACTCGAGCGCGCGGATGACACACGTCAGTCCGCCCGTGTGGCCCTGGCGCCAGTTCTCGCGCGCATGAGGCGCGGGCAGCAGCACGGCGCTTCCGGAGTGGAAGTTGAGGTCGTCCAGCTCCACCACGACGGCCGCGCGACGCTTGAGGACCAGGGTGTGGGCTTCGCCCGTGGGCAATCCGAGGCCCGCTGTGAGCTTCCGCGCGGTGACCTTGCTGTGAGACATCCTCGCCCCCCGGACCGCTGTTGTTGGAAGTTGAACTCTAGTCGTTCCTTCACCGCGCGTGCGAGTCCCTCCAGCAAGAAGTCGACGCGCGTGGGTGACTCGCGCCTGCCTGCCCCGCATGACGCGGCAGCGCTCCGCTCCACCGAGAATCCTCGCGCCAGGAACCCAGGGCTTTCCGCGCCTCGGCCGTGAGGGCTCATCATTTTCATCCCCGCGACTTCCGTTTCCGCGCTCGCCGCCGAATGATGCTCGCCGGGCCGGACATCCTTCGTGGAACAGCACATGACGATGGCAACACCTTCGACGAGACGACGTGCGGCATCCCTCCGACGACATGGCACGGCCCTGGCCTGCCTCGTGGCGGTGGCCACCGGGGCCGCCGCCCACGCGCAGGAGACGGCGGGCGCGGAGCCCTACCGACTGGGACTGCTGGTGGATGCGGGCGCGCCCCACGGCATCGGCGTGTCCGCGGTCTTCAAGCCCCTGCCCTGGCTGCGGCTGCAAGCAGGTCCCACCACCAACACGTTGAGCCTGGGGTTTCGGGGCGGCCTCAGCCTCCTTCCGATGCAGACGTTCATCTCCCCCTCCATCAACGTGGAGGGCGGGCACTACTTCGGCTCCGACTACAACGACGTGGTGGACTGGCTGGGCGCCACGCCGACATCGGCGACGTCCGCCATCCGCGACATCAGCTACGACTACGTCGCCGGCAGCGTGGGGCTCGAAATCGGCGCCGCCAACCGGTTCAACTTCTTCCTGCACCTGGGCCTGAGCTACGTGCGCATGGGCGTGGACGACGCGAGCGCGCTCATCGAAGACGCCACGGACGAGTCGGACATCACCGCGCGAAACCTCACCGTGCGCGCCACCATCCCCTCCGTGAAGGTGGGCTTCCTCTTCTATTTCTTCTGAGTCTGGAGACACACCATGCGAACGAATTCCTTCCGCGCCCTGGTGCTCTCCACCTGTGCGCTCGTCGCCACCGGCTGCGACTCGCTCTTCTTCATCGAGGCGGAGGCCGAGGAGATCTGCAAGGCCGAGCCCGACGTCGACTTCCCCGCGGCCTTCCCCGGCACTCTCAGCATCGAGTACTCGATGGAGTTCCCGCTGGGTGACTTCGACGAAGTGCTCCCCCAGGACACCGACGTGGAGACGGAGCTGCGGCTCAAGGGCTTCGAGGTGACGTCCAGCACGGACCTGAGTGGCATCGAGCGCGCCAGCGTCTCCGTGGTCCGCCCGGGCACCAGCGAGAGCATCCTCATTGGCGAGTACCGCCGCACCAACACGTCGCCCACGCAGTCCATCCGGCTCACCGGCAGCGGCGCGGTGAACCTGCTGGACATGGCCCGCGAGGACGCGCTCGAGCTGACCTTCGAGGCGCGGGGCTCGCTGCCCACGCGCGACTGGAACGCGAGAATCGAGGCGTGCGCGGGCGTGCGTGCCAAGGCGAACTACTTCGACCTCGTCTTCTAACCCCGCGTCACGGGTGCGCGGGGGACGCGGACGTCAGGCGCTCCCCCGTGCCCATGGGCACCGGCGCCGTGGAGGCCGAGGGCTGCACGCCCAGGTACTCGCGCCGCGTGCCCAGCAGGTTGTCGAAGAACGGGTGCGTCACGCACCAGTTCGCGTTCTGGTCCGAGCCCAGGTGGTGGTCGTAGTGCCAGGGCAGGTGCTCCCGGGCCCACTGGGGGTCCAGGTGCGCGCGGCGGTGGACGCGGTAGTAGTTCACCGCGCACGCCCACACGGTGCCCACGAAGAAGGGGGCCACCGGGAACAGCGGCGCGTGCGCCAGGGCGACGGCGGCCAGCCCCAGGAGCTCCTTCGTCTGCGCGGACCAGGTCCACAGCGAGCGCAGGTACTGGTCATCCAGCATGTCGTGCTTGCGGGACGCCTGGTGGTGCTCGTGCCAGTGGAAGCCCCAGAAGCTTCCCCGGTGTCGACCCAGGCCATGCAGCACGTACTTGTGCAGCGCCCATTCGCCAAAATTGGAGTACGCCCAGCCCAGAGGGATGCCGATCATCGTCGCTCTCCAGCGGGGCGCCCGGCCGACTCCCCGCCCTCAATATCATGACTATTTGGTCACTCTTTTTCTATCACGCAATGAGTCGGAGCGCACGATGGTGAGCCGCGACGGCACGAAGGCCAGGGGCGTGGAGGCGGACAAGCGACCGGGGCGGCCGGGTGGCCCGAGGGAGACGGCGCGGCGGGAGAGGAGGAAGGAGCTGGAGGACGCGGCGTTGCGGCTCTTCGTGGAGCGGGGGCTGGACGCGGTGACCATCGACGACATCACCCAGGCGGCGGGGGTGGCCAAGGGGACGTTCTACCGGTACTTCGTCGACAAGGCGGCGCTCGTGGAGGCGCTCTTGGAGCCGGTGCGGGGCGAGCTGCTCTCGGGGTTGGAGGCGTGCGGCCAGGCGCTCGGGAAGGCGCGGGGCGTGGAGGCGATGTTCGAGGCGTACCGCGCCATGGCTGCCGTCATCGCGAGCGCGCTGTTGCAGTACCCCGGCGTGGTGCGGCTGTACCTCCAGGAGAGTCGGGGGCCAGCGGTGGGTGCGCGGCGGAAGGTGGCGCAGCTGGCGCGGGAGGTGTCGCGGCATGCGGTGGATATCACCCAGAAGGCGCACACGCATGGGCTGTTGCGGCCGATACGGCCAGCGGTGAGCGGGCTCGCGGTGGTGGGGGCGGTGGAGCGGCTGCTGCTGGCGGTGTTGAGTGAAGAGGACATCGGCAATCCGCTGGAGTTGCCGGACGCGCTCACGACGCTGGTGCTGGACGGACTGCGAGTGCCGCCTGGGACACGGGAGGGGCGCCGGAAGTTGGACGGGGGAGCCAAGCGCACTTAAGGGTGGAGTGTGGCGCGCAAGCGGGCCCTGGGTGGCTTCAGCATTCCGTGGTGGGCGTGGGTGGGGCTGGCGGCTGTCACGCCGGTGGTCCTCATCAACACGGCCATTGCGTGGCTGGGTGACACGCACGTGTCGCCGCTGTCGCTGTCGTTCCTGGAGATGAAGGTGAACGCGCTGCGCACGTATGTGGCGCACCGGCCGTCGTGCGTGCTGGATGGGCACGAGCCGCTGGAGCCGCTCATCGCGCGGGCGGAGCGGCGGCACGGGCTGCCCGCGGGATTGTTGCAGGCGCTGGTGCTGGTGGAGTCGGAGGGGCGGGTGCATCGCATCTCTCCGGCGGGCGCGATGGGGCCTGGGCAGTTGATGCCCACCACGGCGGTGATGCTGGGGGTGGAGGACCCGTTCGACCCGGCGCCCGCGTTGGATGGGAGCGCGCGATATCTGGCCGAGCAGCTCCGGCGGTTCCGGGACGTGAGGCTCGCGGTGGCCGCGTACAACGCGGGGCCTGGCGCGGTGGATGGGCGCGTGCCGAGGAATGGGGAGACGGAGTACTACGTGCCCAAGGTGCTCACGGCCTGGGTGCGGACACGGCCGCCGGAGCCGCCGCCTCGTCCAGTTCCCGTGGTGGCGGCGCGTGCTCGGCCCGTGGTGGCTGTGGTGGCGAAGCCCGTGGCGCCTGTGCGTCCCGCTGTGGCGCCGGTGAGCAAGAAGGCGGGGCCCAAGGTGGCGGCGAAGCCGGTGGCCCCCGTGCGCCCCAAGGTCGTCGCCAAGGTGTCAGCAGCGCCGGCGCGCAGCGCGGTCGTCGCCAAACCGGTGGCACCCAAGGCGAAGCCAAAGAGCGCGGCTGGTCCCGCGAAAGCGCCGACGCGCGCGACGCAGGCGAAGCCCGCTGTCACGGTGAACACTCGCCCGGGCTGAAGGGCAGCCCTGCTCCCGAACAGGCGATTGGGTGGAATGGTCTCTGGGGTGCTGACGCGGCGTTTGCATCGCCCTCGTTGAGCCCGCTCAGTTGGGTGGGCGAAGAATCCAACGATGCGACCACCGAAGCCGTACCTCGTCGGATTTCTGGTTGAGTTGCCACGAAGGTCTGCGCTGGGCGCGGATGACCAGAAGCCAGCCGCAGAGTTCCCCATCGTCCAACCCCTTGCGCGTCAATGGATTCATCGCTGCGAATTGGATGAGGACGAAGGCCAGCACAGCCTGATGACTGACGAAAGGCAGAGATTAGCCCGACCGCAATCAGGCAGACCTCTCAATCACCCATCGCGCCGCGCATGCGCCGGAAATTTCAAGCACGACAGTGTCTGTAATTTTACAGAGCACATCAACAATCCTTGACGCTTGAGCTTTGGAGGGAAATTCGACATATGTCATTCCTGGCACGGCGGCCGACCCAGAACAAACCGGGAGCATCGGCGACGTCCGCACACCCAAGGAAAGTCAATGACGAGACATGCCAGTCTGTCGATGCATGCAAGCGTGGCCGCTGCATGGCTGACGCTCTCTGCCTGTAGCCCTGTCGATGAGAATCCAGGTCCCGAGTCAGTTTCCGCGTCCAACTCCGCGGAGGGATGCAACACGTCGAAGGAGAAGATTCTCAGCCGCGCGCGATGTGGCACGCCTGAGCCGACGGCCGCACAAACGGAAGCAATGCGGGTAACCACGGAAGAAGATCCGTCGACACTGCGCGCCACAAGTCTCGTGGGGCTCACGACGATTGACGTCTGGTTTCACGTCATCCAAAGCGGCCCTGCCCTGTCACAGGGGAATGTGCCCGAAGCCTGGCTGGATGCACAGATCCGCGAACTGAACGATGCTTACGGCGATGCCACGGCTTTGGCTTCGAGTCGCTTCAACTTCGTGAAGCGAGGAGTGACGCGCACCACGAATGGCACGTGGTTCAACCTCACTCCTGCCACTCCCGCGTCCGCAAACGAACTGGCGATGAAGCAGGCGCTCCACCAGGGCGGCGCAACGACACTCAACATCTACACCATGGCGCCTGGGGCCGGGGTGCTGGGATGGGCAACGAATCCCGCCCAGCTCTCTGGCACCAACGGTGCCGTACTGGATGGGGTGGTCGTTCATTACAACTCGTTTCCGGGTGGAACGGAACTCTACTACGACCAAGGGATGACTGCAGTCCACGAGGCCGGGCACTGGCTGGGATTGTATCACCCCTGGCGCAATGGCTGTTCTTCCGTCGGGGATGAGGTCAGCGACACGCCTGCGATGGACGATGCCTGGTTGGGGTGCCCCGCTCAGACAGTGGACAGCTGCCCGTCGATGCCTGGAACGGATCCGGTCCGCAACTACATGGGGTACACCGACGACATCTGCATGTGGGAGTTCACGAGTGGGCAGGTCGCCCGCATGGCTAATCTCTATTCAAGTCTACGCGGAACCCTGGGCACCGTGAACGGCTATACATACGAAGGGCTGTGGCAGCACACCATTACGTCCACCATTTATGGCGGGGCGTACGACTCCGACACCCCTAGCTCGGCAATTCAAGTGCGAGCCTACTGGGACGGAGCCGCTGGCAGTGGCGCTTCATATACACAGGTCACCGCGAACGAGGCGAACGGCTATATCAACGAGATTTACGGCGTGGCTGGAAACCACGGCTTCACCATCACCGTGCCGACGGCGCTCCGAGATGGGCAGCCGCACAAGGTCTACATCTACGGTGTCGACTCGGGCTCCGGCCCCATGTCTCATCTCATGTACGGGGCGCTGAGCTTCACCATCAACCCCTGAGCTGGCCGTGGCGAGAGGCGACTTTCGGGAAGCGCCCCTCTCCCTGACGAGGGACATACCCCGTCGAACTCCCTGAGATAGGAGCCCCGCGTGCGCTGACCACGGGGCTCCCGCGTTCGGGCAGGTCGCATCGGTCGGATGACCGACCTCCTCCCGTTGACCGACCTCGGGCGAATGACGGACGCGCGGCGTGAAGCACTCGTGCGACGAGTAGCTCACGCATGACGACTCCTTCCACTCCCCGAGGCTCCATGAGCAAGTCCTTGAAGGTCACCTTCGCCCTGCTGTCCGCAGCGCTCGCCTTCGTGGCCGGAGTCACCCTGTTCGGCGACAACATCCGCAAGTACTTCGGCGCGACCTGCGGGGCGCTCGCCGGCAACCCAGACGTGGCCTACAGGAAGAGCATGCGCACCTTCGGAGAGAACACCGCGTACGGCAACGACGGCGCGACCGCCTCTGTCGACTCCCTCCAGCGCAAGCCGATGCGCCACTTCAACTCCGGCGCCTACGCCGAGGCCCCCGCCCCTAGCCAGCGCACGGAGCGCCTCGCCTCCAACGCCTATACCCGCACCGAGAACGACCCGCTCTCCACCTTCGCCGTGGACGTGGACACCGCCTCCTACGCCCTCTTCCGCCGCGCAGTGAAGGGCGATCGGCTGCCCTCCGCCGACACCGTCCGCGTGGAGGAATGGGTCAACTACTTCCGCTACCGCATCCCCGAGCCCAACCCCGACGAGGGCGCCTTCCACGTCGCGCTCGAAGCCGCGCCCTCCCCCTTCGCCCTCAGCCAGCACATCCTCAAGGTGAGCCTCCAGGGCCGCCACGTCGCCAAGGCCCAGCGCAAGCCCACGCACCTGGTCTTCCTCGTGGACACCAGCGGCTCCATGAACGGCGAGGACCGGCTGGAGCTCGCCAAGACGTCGATGAAGCTCGCCGTCGCCGGCCTCAACCCCGCCGACACCGTCACCATCTCCACCTACGCCGGTGACGTGCGCACCGTGCTGGACACCACGCCCGCGCGCGACCGCAAAATCATCGAAGCCGCCATCGACGGCCTCTCCTCCGGCGGCGGCACCGCCATGGGCAGCGGCCTGGAGCTGGCCTACCAGCACGCCGTCCGCATGGCCGGAGCCAACCGCGTCTCCCGCGTCGTCGTCCTCACCGACGGCGACACCAACCTCGGCCGCAACCAGACGGCGGACGCCATGCTGGAGAGCATCAGCCGCTACGTGAAGGAAGGCGTCACCCTCTCCACCATCGGCTTCGGCATGGGCAACTACCGCGATGACCTGATGGAGCGCCTGGCCAACAAGGGCAACGGCAACTGCTACTACATCGACTCCGAGCGCGAGGCCCGCCGCGTCTTCCAGGAACAGCTCGGCGGCACCATGGAGGTCATCGCCCAGGACGTCAAAATCCAGGTGGAGTTCGACCCGACCGCCGTGCGCGGCTACCGGCTGCTCGGCTACGAGAACCGCGCCATCGCCGACAACGACTTCCGCAAGGACGCCGTCGACGCGGGCGAAATCGGCGCGGGCCACACCGTCACCGCGCTCTACGAACTGGACCTCACCGGAGAAGGCTCCACCGTGGCCACCGTCCGCGTGCGCGCCAAGAAGCCCGGCGACTCCGAGGTCGCCGAGCAACGCTTCACCCTGCCGCGCCACCAGGTGCGCGAGTCCCTGTCGACCACCTCCTCCGACCTGCGCTTCGCCCTCGCCGTCGCCGGCACCGCGGACCTCCTGCGCGGCACCACTCCGACGGATGACCGCGGCTTCGCGCGCATCCACTCGCTCGCCGAAGATGCCGTGGATGGCCAGGAGGACCGCGAGGAGTTCCTCACCCTGCTCGGCAAGCTGCGCGAGCTGATGTCGCCGCGCCTCGTCCGCAACGCGAACTCGACGCGCTACTGAGTCCGCGCCGACAGGGCGCTCGCCGAGGCCCTGTCCAACCACACCTCCACGTCGCGGTGCAGTTGCAGGAACGACGCGGGGCAGCGCGGAGTCACGGGGCCCTCCATCATGGCCTTCACCGCCTCCGCCTTGCCCTCGCCGAACGCCAGCAGCATCGCGCGCCGCGACTGGATGAGCGCCCCCATTCCCAACGTCAGCGCCTCCAACGGCACGTGGCTCGGGTCATCACCAAAGAGCATCGCGTTGGCCTCCCGCGTCTCCCGGCTCAGCCGCGTCCGGTGACAGCGCGCCTGCAACTGCTCCGCGGGCTCGTTGAAGGCCAGATGCCCGTTGGCGCCAATGCCCAGCAGCACCAACCCCAGCCCACCCTCCGCCACCAACTCCGCCTCGTAGCGCGCGCACTCGACCTCCGCGTCCGGCGCCGTGCCGTCGAGGAAGTGGATGCGCTCCTCCGACAGGTTCACCTTCCGGAAGAAGTGCCGGTCCATGTACGCGCGAAAGCTGCCCCCGTCCTCCGCCGACACCCCGAGCAGTTCGTCCAGGTTGAACGTCCGCGCGCGAGACCAGTCCACCGCCTTGCGCTCATGCAACGCCACCAGCTCCCGGTACACGTTGAGCGGCGTGCGCCCCGTGGGCAGCCCCAGCACCAGCGACGGATGAGACGTCACCGCCTCGCGGACTCGCGCGGCGCATGCGACGGCCGCGTCCTGCTCGGACTCGAAGACTCGAAGGTGCAAGGAGGCTCTCCGCTCGCGAAAGAGGCGCGCACACGAGCATAGAAGCCCCACCTCCAACACGAGCCCTGAGTCAGGAACGCGTTCACCACGAGGCGCGTCTGTGACAACTGCTGCAACTGTCTCTTTCCGATACCGCACAAACGCAACGCGTCATGCGTGGCGGCCCGCATGCGAAGGTGTCGACGAGGAAAGCGGTAGAGTCGACGGATGGACCCCTTCGTCAGCCTCGACGCCACCGCCCAGGCCGAGCTCGTCCGCAGCGGGGAAGTCACGCCGCTGGAGCTGGTGGACGCGGCCATCGCTCGCATCGAGCGCTGCAACCCGAAGCTCAACGCCGTCGTGCAGACGCAGTTCGACACGGCGCGCGCGCGGGCGAAGGCGCCCCTTCCCCAGGGCCCCTTCACCGGCGTGCCGTTCCTGCTCAAGGACCTGCTCGCCGCGCAGGAGGGCTACCCGCTCAGCTTCGGCTCGCGCTTCACGAAGGACTTCTCGCCGAACCACGACAGTGAGCTGGTCAAGCGCCACCTGCGCGCGGGGCTCGTCGTGCTGGGAAAAACCAATACGCCGGAGCTGGGCCTCCTGCCCACCACGGAGGGCGCGCTGCACGGCCCCTGTCGCAACCCGTGGGACGTGACGCGCTCGCCCGGAGGCTCCAGCGGCGGCGCCGCGGCGGCGGTGGCCAGCGGCATGGTGCCCTTCGCGCATGCCTCCGACGGCGGCGGCTCCATCCGAATCCCCGCGTCGAGCTGCGGCCTGTTCGGCCTCAAGCCCAGCCGGGGCCGCAACCCCACCGGACCGGAGCTGACGGACAGCGTCCACTGGCTGGTGGGCGAGCATGCCCTCACCCGCACGGTGCGAGACAGCGCCACCCTGCTAGACGCCACCGAGGGCCCCGACCTGGGCGCGCCCTACATCGCCCCGCCCAAGACACGGCCCTACAGCATGGAGGTCGGCGCGCCACCTGGACGCCTGCGCATCGGCCTGACGCTGCGCAACGCCGTGGGCGCCCCCGTCCACCCGGAGTGCCTGGCCGCGGTCGCCGCCACCGCCCGGCTGCTGGAGGGCCTGGGCCACTCCGTCATCGAAGGCAGCCTGCAGATACCGGGCGACGAGGAGCTGGGACAGCACTTCATGACGGCCTGGGCCGCCAGCGTGGTGAACAGCATCGAGGGCCTGGGCCGGCGCATGCGCCGCACCCCGGAGCCCGAGCACTTCGAGCCCTTCACCTGGGCGCTCTACCAGTTCGGACTGAGCCAGGGCCTGACGGCCTACCTGCACGCCCAGGCGGAAGTGCTGCGCTTCGGCCGCGCCTTCGCCCGACGCTTCGAGGACGTGGACGTGTGGCTCCTGCCCACCGTCACCGAGCCCGCGCCCACGCTGGGCACCTTCGCCTCCCCGCCCGACGAGCCGCTCGCTCCGCTGTTCCGCTCGGCGGCCTTCACGCCCTACTGCCCCATGGCGAACATGGCGGGCAACCCGGCCATGAGCGTGCCCCTCCATTGGAGCCCGGAGGGGCTGCCTGTGGGCGTCCAGTTCATCGCCCGATTCGGCGACGAGGCCACCCTCTTCCGGCTGGCCGCGCAGCTCGAGTCGGCGCACCCCTGGACGCACCGGCGCCCCTCGGTGTTCGGCTAGGGGTCGCCACGTCCTTCGGAGAGCGCTCGGGCAAACTTCGCGAGCACGCATGGCGCCGGGCGCGATACAACCTTCCCCATGAAAGTCGCCGTGCTCACCGGCGGGGGTGACTGCCCCGGCCTGAACGCCGTCATCCGCGCCATCGTCCGCCGCGCCACCGCCCACGGTTTCGAGATGATGGGCCTTCGAGACGGATGGAAGGGCCTGCTCGAGGACAACCACTTCCGCCTCACGCGGGAGACCACCTCCGGCATCCTCCACCGGGGCGGCACCATCCTCGGCACCTCGCGCGTCAACCCCTTCAAGGTCGAGAACGGGCTGGAGAAGGTCAAGCGCGCCATTGAACGCAATGGCATCCACGCCGTCATCGCCATCGGCGGCGAGGGCACGCTGTCCGCCGCCACGCGCATGTCGGAAGAGGGGCTGCGCATCGTCGGCGTGCCGAAGACCATCGACAACGACCTCAACGGCACGGAGTTCACCTTCGGCTTCGACACCGCCGTGGCCATCGCCACGGAGGCCGTGGACCGGCTGCACTCCACCGCCGAGTCCCACAAGCGCGTCATCGTCTGCGAGGTCATGGGCCGGCACGTGGGCTGGATTGCCACCTACGCGGGCATCGCCGGCGGCGCGGACGTCATCCTCGTCCCGGAGATTCCCGCCGACCTGGAGCGCGTGGCCGAGCACATCCAGCGCCGTCACGCGGGCGGGCGCACCTTCTCCATCGTCGTCGTCGCGGAAGGCACGCGCATCAAACTGGCGGCGGACCAGAACGAGCAACTGGTCACCAGCGGCGCGCTGGACGAAGCAGGCCGGCCGCGCCTGGGCGGCGTGGGCAACATCGTCGCGCACGAAATCGAGCGCCGCACCGGCTTCGAAACGCGCGTGTCCGTGCTGGGCCACATCCAGCGCGGCGGCGCACCCACCGCGCATGACCGCGTGCTCGCCACCCGCTACGGAGTCCACGCCTGCGACATGGTGGCCCGCGGCGAGTTCGGGAAGATGGCCGCGCTCAAGGGCAACGAAATCATCAGCGTGGACCTGTCCGCCGCGACGAAGGAGCTCAAGAAGGTGCCCAAGGAGTTCTTCGAGGTCGCCCAGGTCTTCTTCGGCTGACGCAGTGCGATAACAAACGAGCCGCATGACGCGGGACGCTGGCTCGTGTGCGCATCCGGTAGCATCGGTGGCCTACCCCTCGCAGTGAAGGGACGGTGCCGATGCTTCCAGGACGCATGATGGACTTCCCGCTCACCCTGACGCATTTCCTGGAGCGCGCGCGGACGTACTTCCCGCGCTCGGAAATCGTCAGCCGCAATCCGGACAAGACGACGCACCGCTATACCTATGCGGACTTCCACCGGCGCACGTGTCAGTTGATGAACGCGCTGACGCGGCTGGGGGTGAAGGCGGGCGACCGGGTGGCGACGCTGAGCTGGAACCACTACCGGCACCTGGAGGCGTACTTCGGCATTCCGGCGATGGGCGCGGTGGTGCACACGCTGAATCTGCGCCTGCACCCGAACGACCTGGCCTACATCGCGCGGCACGCGGAGGACTCGGTGGTGCTGGTGGACCGCTCGCTGTTGCCGCTGTTCGAGAAGTTCGCGGCGCAGGTGCCCAGCATCCGCCACGTCATCGTCATCCCGGACGCGGGGCCCGCGCCGGAGGGGATGCTGGACTACGAGCAGCTACTGGCGAAGGAGTCAGTGGACTTCGACTTCCCGACGCTGGAGGAGAACAGCGCGGCGATGCTCTGCTACACGTCGGGGACGACGGGCAACCCGAAGGGTGTGCTGTTCAGCCACCGCTCCATCGTGTTGCACACGTTGGTGTGCTGCATGAAGGATTTGACGGGCATTGGCGAGGCGGACTCGGTGCTGCCGGTGGTGCCCATGTTCCACGCGGCGGCGTGGGGACTCCCTTTCGACGCGATCATCACCGGCGCGCGCATGGTGATGCCGGGGCCGCACCTGGACCCGCCGTCGCTGTTGGAGTTGATGGCGACGGAGAAGGTGACGGTGGCGGGGGGTGTGCCCACCATCTGGCTGGGGATTCTCGCGCTGTTGGACCAGGACCCGAAGAAGTGGGACCTGAGCGCGATGCGGACCATGTTGATTGGGGGCTCGGCGGCGCCCCCGGCGATGATTGACGGCTTCCGGCAGCGGCACGGGCTGGAGGTGACGCACGCCTGGGGCATGACGGAGATGAACCCGGTGGGCACCATGGCGAAGGTGAAGCAGGAGCTTCGCCACGCGGACGCGAAGACGCAGCTGGCGGCGCAGGGCTCGCAGGGCTTCGCGCTGCCGTTCGTGGAGACGCGGGTGATGAGCGAGGAGGGCAAGCCGTTGCCGTGGGACGGCTCGACGATGGGCGAGTTGGAGGTGCGCGGACCGTGGGTTGCGGGCTCGTACTACGGCGGCGAGGGCCAGGACCGCTTCACGGCGGACGGCTGGTTCAAGACGGGCGACGTCGTCACGCTGGACGCGGATGGGTATGTCCGCATCTGCGACCGGAGCAAGGACGTCATCAAGTCGGGCGGCGAGTGGATTTCGTCGGTGGCGCTGGAGAACGCTCTGATGAGCCACCCGGCGGTGCTGGAGGCGGCGGTGTTCGCCGCGCGGCACACCCGCTGGGACGAGCGCCCGCTGGCGGCGGTGGTGCTCAAGCCGGGACAGGCGGCGACGAAAGAGGAGCTGGCCGAGCACCTGGCGAAGCAGTTCGCCAAATTCTGGCTGCCGGACGACTACCTCTTCATCGCCCAGATTCCCCGCACATCCACCGGCAAGTTCCTCAAGACGAAGCTGCGCGAGGACTACGGCGACCACCTGCTCAAGAGCGCCACAGGGTGATTTGAACGGCATCCGGACCCGCCGTCCTCGCGACGAGGCGGTGGGTCCAGGGCTCAGCCGTGCTGGTCGATGAGCTGAATCTTCCGGCTCCGGCACACATCCTCGAAATCACCTCGGTTGAAGGTGATGAGAGCGTGCAGCCGGTTCTTCGGGTTGAGCAGCATCAGGCGCACCACCCGGTCCACCAGACTCAAGGCGCGGTAGCTGCCTCCCTGTTTCTTCAGCTCCTCGAAGCACTCGCCCAGCGCCTGCTCCCGCATCTTGCGGTCGAACAACATCGACAACCGGTTTCGCTGTCGCAAGCGCTTCAAGTCCCGCTCCAGCAGCCCCAGCGAGTCACTGCGTCGGGCCATCCGGGTCGACACCGTTTCATAGAGGATGGGCCAGGGGACGACGAGTTCATGCGTGGCCGAGTCGAAGAGCTTCTCGAAGAGGGCCTCCGCGACACCGTGCAGACCGTCCCGCGAGTCGTACAGCGCGATGAGGAAACAGGCATCGACGCAGACCTTCATGCGTCGTCCTGCTCCTCTCCCGCCACCTCGGAGTAGCCGACCCAGGAGGCTGGACGCCTGCTGCCGAACAGCCACTTCCCGCTCCACTTCCCATCCTTGTCGGGCCCAATCAGATAGGCGCGGCCCTTCTTCCCGATGATGGGCTTGAGGGCGCGCTTGAGTTGCGTGGGCGTCAGCGCCGTCGTGAAGGTCGCCATGCCATCACCGCACTCGCGTGCCTCCAGCTTCGCCAGCCACCTGTAGAGGTCGTCGTAGTTCCCCCGGAGCCCCAGGTCGAACGAGAGCCAGTACCGTGTCATGCATCCTCCCTGACGAGGCCGTGCGCCGCCCCGACGGACGGGAGCCCGTACAGGCGCGAGGTCCGAGCCCTGTTTCTCACCCCCCAGGTCGCGGCGTCTACTCCCTACCGGAGTTCGTGGAATCGGAGGAGGACGGGACGAGGAAGTCGCTTCGATAGAGGGACGCATGCAGTCTCACAGGTTGGACGGTCCGCGCCCATCGCATGAGCGCGGACCGTGATTCCTGCAAGCACCACGCCCTGGCCGGACAGAGCCTGACGTCAGTTGGCGCCGAGACAGACGCCGCCGCAGGTGGTCTCCACCTTGCCGTCCGGCCGCAGGAAGAGGTCCACCTGCTCGCGGCCCTTCACGTTGCGCCGCACGCCCTCATGCACCGGATTGTCCTGCGCCGGCAGGTCCGCCACCGTGCCCGGCAGCGGCGCCGGCAGCCCGAAGTCGAACTGCACCAGCGCCGCGCTGTCGATGGCGCCCTCGAACACCGGCAGCTCCGGCACCCGCCACGCCGCCGGCAACTGCTGCGTCAGCCCCATCGCCCGCGCGTGCAGCTCCGTGGCCACGTTGGGCACCTGCGCATCCCCCAGCCCGTACTGCACCAACACCCGACGCGACGCCGGTCCACCGGTGTACAGCGTCGTCACCACGTGCGGCGCATAGGTAATCGGGTCGATGCGGTCGAAGCTCGTCTGCGTCAGCGCCGCGAACTTCTGCTGGTCCAACGCGTCCGGCACCGCCGCCGCAATCGCCTGGAGGAACATCGCGAACGGCTTCGCCCGGAACATCATCAGCGAGAAGTCCGCCCCACCCACGCTGAAGACCGCCCGTGAGATGTGCGGCGACAGCGCCACGTACGTCCCACCCAGGATGTGCCCCTGGCTGATGCCGTAGAAGTACGTCTGGTCCGGGTCATACACGAGCACCCCGTTGTCCTTGAGCTCCGCCAGGTCCTTCAACGTGGTCCGCGCCGCGTAGGTGACGGCCATCTGGTTCACCATGCCCTGGTGCACCCTGTCCGTGAAACGCAGCGTCTGCGCGGGCTGCTGCGACATGGCGCCAATCACCCCCGGCGCGTCCGCCTGCGACATGCCCCACCAGTCCACCGTCATCACCACCATCTTCGTCGCTTGCACGAAGGGCCGGACGAACGAGCCGTCCGACTCGCCCTGGCTGCCGAAGAAGCCGTGCCCGTACTGGAGGAAGCGCACCGGCGCCACCGACTGGCCCCAGACACTCCGCGGAATCTGGAGCGTGAAGGGCACCTCCGCCTCGCCATTGCGCTTCACCCGCCCCTGCGCGTCACGCGCCAGCAGCGCCCCCGCCTGCGCCGTCTCCGTGAAGAGCGGCACCCGCAGCGTCCCCTTGATGCGGCGGAAGATGTTCGCGTCCACCTCGTCCTTCACCTCCGTCACCGTCACGACAGGCGGCGTGGCCTCCAGCGCCTCCATCGCGAGCCGCCGCACGTCCATCATGTCCCGGGTGACGTTCTCCTCCGTCTCCGTGGTGAAGTCCCACGCGAGCTGCAACTCCGAGCGCGCCACACCCGCGGCCTCCAGCGCCGGGAAGATGTCCGCCTCGTACCGCGCGGCCAGGGGCGCCAGCAGCGGGTCTCCCGCCGTCTGCCCATCCCGGATTCGACGGAAGCCCTCCGGCACGGGCACGGCCGTCCCGTCCTTCGCCTTCAGCCCGCGCAACGCGACGATGTAGCGCGCGCCACCGCGCAGCCGCACCGCCGGCCGCACCAGCAGTGCCCGGTGCGCATCATCCGGCGCGCGCGGGTCCAGCTCCGCGAAGTGCAGCACCCCCGTGCCTGCTTCCGCGTCCAGCACCACCGTGGCGCCCGTGGTCGCCGCCGTGGGCTGAGCCACCGACGGCAGGTTCGTCGCGTCCACGCCTCCCGGGAACAGCGCGAGCATCTGCGTCCCATGCGAATAGCCATCCGCCGGATGCAGGTCCGTGAAGTCAAAGGGCGTCCCGTCCTTCATCTTCAGCTTCGCCGCCGTGGTCAACTTCACGCGGTGACCCGACGGCAGCGCCGCGTCCTCCTGCAGGAAGTAGTTCGACGGGTACGGCAACAGACAGTCGTGCTCCGACGCCAGCGGGTTGCAGCCCTCAGGCACCTCCAACGCCGGCAGCTGCGTCCCTGAGTCCCCCGCGTCGGGCGTGCCGCCACCGTCGGGCTGCTCCTGCCCGGCGTCCGGCGGCGCGTCATCCTCCGAATCCGAACACGCGGTCATCGCCAGCAACGACAACGCCAGCACCCACGCGCCGCGCTTCTTCATTCGCTCCCACATGGTCCGAGGACTCCTCGTGCGAACACAGATGTTTGTGTCACGAGGATGTAACCGGAGACGTCACCCGAGCAAAGCCTTGTCTCACGACGCACTGCACCACGCACAACCCTGGCATGCCCCGCGTGCGTGGGCCCCGCGCTCGGCTGCCCAATGTCGCACACCCACGCCTCCCTGGAACCATGTCAGGCCCCACGGAAAGTGAGAGGAATCAGGCAAGCAGCGGAACAGCGTCAGCCCGAATTACGGACTGACGCTGTCTATCCACGGATGTTTCAGATTCCGCAGATATCTTCAGCCAGCGAGATGCACGCCGCGATGAACTGCGCGGTGGTGCAGCCGCCGTTCTGGGTGCAGACGATGTCGCCGGTGCCCGGCTCGCTACACCACTGGAGCGTCACCCAGCACGCCGCCTGGGTGAGGGTGCGCTCTCCCTCGATGGACTGCGCGCTCAGGTTGTTCTCTCCCGAGGCATCCCGCACCGTCACGGGCGTGCCATCGGCGCGCGTCGCCTCATAACGTGGGCCCAGCTCTCCGGAGACGGCCTCGGGCGAAGACGTCTCGGGACCACAGCCCGTGAGCATTCCAACGGCGAGCCCCGCGACCACCATGAATGACAGCGCTTTCATATGGGTTCTCCTGGTGATGGAGCTCACCGACCTGAGCCCCACTGCCCATATGCAATGTTTGTATTTACTCCTCTATCGTTGATTGCCACTATCTGAAATGTTTTCAGCCCATTCCCGAGTCTGGGATTACAGCCCGCCGCAATCACTGCGCATGGATTGGGTGCGAGAACGCCCGTCGTGAAAGCTTCCGCTCATCCTGGTCGCGCGGGCTCCGGCGCCCTCGCACAGGAGCGTTGTCTGGTGGACGGGAGCCTGGAGCGCGCGGACGGCGCGAGCGTCCACCGCGTCCTCCAGGTTAAGTTGCGGCCACCATGCCGTCCGTGAAGCAACTTCGCCCGTTCGCCCTGGCAACCCTGGAAGCCTTCCTCGACGCTTCCGGGCCCGTGGTCCTTGTCCAACAGCCGCCCGAGCCTGTCTTCCAGCAGGTGGCGATGCGGCTGGGTGAGGCGCGCACCGTGGGCATGGCCCATCGCAGCCGACTGGTGGACCGCCTCTTCGTCATGCTCCGGGGCTTCGACGCGCTGGAGGTCCACTTCCTGCGTCCCGCCATGGATGGCCACGAACTCACCGTGGGGAGGATGGAGGGCTGCACGCTGCTCGTCCCGGACCCATCCGTCTCCAAGCACCACGCCACGCTGAAGTGGCACGAGTCACGGGGCGACTGCTCGGTGAAGGACGTGGGCTCGATGAACGGAACGTGGGTCAACGCCTCGTCGCTCACCGCGGAGCAGGAGGTCCTGCTCACGGACGGCGACGCGCTGGGTTTCGGCGACGCCCAGTTCCTCTACCTGCGCACGGAGACGCTGCACGCGCACCTGCGCATGGCCAGCCCCGGCACCCACCGCTGATTCGCTCCTCGCGGGAATGCCACACCCGGCCTGCGCGTAGGGAGGGCGGCCCGGCGCGCCCCTGCTCCCGGCCGAGCCCGGCTCGCGCGAGGCCCCGTCCTCTCCTACATTGAGCCACTTCGTGCGGCGAGGCAGGCGGGTCGCCGCTATGACTCCCGCTCTTCAGCGCGTGGGAGTGTGTGGATGGTCAGGCCGTTGCTTCTCCTCTTGGTCTATGTGGGCGCATGGGCCGTGCTGCGCGCGCTCTGGCCCGACCTGTTGCGTGGGTGGCGGCGGTGGGTGCTGCTGGGCGGCTCGGTGATGTCCCTGGCCGTGTGGCTGTTCCCCCTGCTGGCGGGCCCCCACGTGGAGCTGCCCGCCGCGCTGCGCATCCTCGCCGTCGGGTGGTCCATCTCCGCCATCATCGTCGTGCTCGCCGGGACGCCCATCGCCCTGCTGCGCAAGTGGGTGGACAGGAAGAGCCCGGGGCTTGTGCCCTCCGCCCCGCTCGCTTCCGACGCGATTGCCCCCATCACTCCACCCCCCGCCCTGGGTGGGATGAGCCGGCGCAGCCTGCTGACGAACGCGGGGCGCGCGGTGCCGTTGCTCGCGGCGGGGACGAGCACGGTGGGCCTGGCGGGCGGCGCCACGGGCTTCACGCTGAAGTCGGTGGAGGTGCGCCTGCCCGGCCTGCCCGCCGCGCTGGACGGGTTTCGCATCGGGCAAATCACCGACGTCCACGTCGGCACCTTCATCGACACCCACTACCTGCGCGAGACGGTGGCCGCGATGAACGAGGCCCAGGTCGACCTCCAGGTGATGACGGGTGACCTCATCGACGACCTGGACCAGCTCGACGGCACCATGGCCGCGCTGGAGTCCTGCCGCGCCCGCCACGGCATGCTGGCGGTGCTCGGCAATCACGAGCACTGGCGTGGCCTGGACGAGGTCCTCGGCGCCTACGCCCAATCCCAGGAGCGCGGCGGCCCGGTGCGGCTGCTGGTGGACTCCTCCCACGTCATCGAGCACGGCGGCCAGCGCGTGCGCATCGTCGGCGTGGACTACCCCATGTCCGGCCGCAGCCACCGCGTGAAGGCCGAGCGCATGCGCCAGTCCGCGGAGAAGGCCTTCCAGGACACCGCCTCGGACGAAGTCGTCCTCTGCCTGTCCCACCATCCCGACTTCTTCAACCACGCCGCCGAGCGCGGCGCCCGGCTCACGCTCGCCGGCCACACCCACGGCGGCCAGGTGGCGTTCTTCGGCGTGCCCGCCTTCTGGTTCGCCTTCCAGTACATGCTCGGCCGCTATCGGCGCGGGGACCACCAGCTCTACGTGTCCGGCGGCACCGGCCACTGGCTGCCCTTCCGTCTGGGTGTCCCGCCCGAGGTGACGGTGCTCACGCTGCGCGCGGCGTAGGCGCGCCTTCAGCGACCTCCGGGCGGCGACTGCTGCCCGTACGTCTTGAACTTCTCCAGCACGCGCGCCATCTCCTCATCGTCGAGGAGCACGGGCTCGCCCACCTGGAGCGCCCGCCAGTACATGGCCGCGAGCGTCTCCACCTCCACCGCCAGCTTGAAGGCCTGGGCCAGGCCCGCGCCCAGCGCGAGCATGCCGTGGTTCGCCATCAGGCACGCCTTGCGTCCCTCCAGCGCCTCCAGCACGCGTCGCGCCAGCTCCTCGGTGCCGAACGTCGCATAGGCCGCGCACCGCACGTCCACGCCGCCCGCCGAGGACACCATGTAGTGGAAGGCGGGGATGCCCCGGCGCAGACAGGCCAGCGTGGTGCAGAACATGGAGTGGGCATGCAGCACCGCGCCCACCTCCGGGCGCGCCACCAGGAGGTCCCGGTGCAGCTGCCACTCCGACGACGGAAGACGGCGCCCCTCATGGCTCCCGTCCAGGCGCATGAGGACGATGTCCTCCGGCTCCAGCACGTCGTAGTCCATGCCGGTGGGCGTCAGCAGGAAGCCCTCCGCCACGCGCAGGCTCAGGTTGCCGGACGTCCCCTGGTTGAGTCCGGCCGCGTTCATCTTCCGGCAGGTGGTAATCATCGCCTCGCGCGAGGCGCGGTCATCCCGACTGCTCACGAAGCCCTCCCCGCCCGCTCCGGGAAGAGCGAGCGCAGGCCCTCCTCGGTGGCGGGGCACACGCCTTGCTCGGTGATGAGCGCCGTCACCAGCCGCGCCGGTGTCACGTCGAAGGCGTAGTTGGCGGAAGCGCTGCCCTCCGGCGTCACCCGCACCGTGGCCACCTCACCCGAGGCCAGTCGCCCGGTGACATCGCTCAGCTCGGTGCCGTCGCGCTGCTCAATCGGAATCTCCCGCACGCCGTCTCGCAGGCTCCAGTCGATGGTGGGCGAAGGCAGCGCCACGTAGAAGGGCACGCCGTTGTCCTTCGCCGCGAGCGCCTTCAGGTAGGTGCCAATCTTGTTCGCCACGTCTCCGTGCGCCGTGGTGCGGTCCGTGCCCACCAGACACAAGTCCACCTGTCCATGCTGCATCAGGTGGCCTCCCACGTTGTCGGCGATGACGGTGTGCGGGACACCGTGCTGTCCCAGCTCCCAGGCCGTCAGCCCCGCGCCCTGGTTTCGCGGACGCGTCTCGTCCACCCAGACATGCACGGGCAGGCCCGCGGCATGCGCCAGGTAGATGGGCGACAGCGCCGTGCCCCAGTCCACCGTCGCCAGCCACCCCGCGTTGCAGTGGGTGAGCACCTCCAGCCGACCCTGGCGTCCCTTCTTCTCCCAGGCGGCCTCCAGCAACTTCAGACCGTGCCCACCCATGGCGCGGTTGATGGCCACGTCCTCGTCGCACAGCTCGGCCGCGCGCTGCTTCGCGGCGGACGGACGCTCCGAGACGGGCAGCGGCTCCAGCAACTGGCGCATCTGCTCCAGCGCCCAGTGCAGATTGACGGCGGTGGGGCGCGTCGCGCCCAGCACCTCGCGGGCCCGCGCCAGCGCCGCATCCGAAGCGTCCTCGCGCAGCGCGAGCCAGACGCCATACGCGGCGGTGGCGCCGATGAGCGGAGCGCCTCGCACACGCATCGCACGGATGGCGTGCGCGGCCTCCTCCAGCGTGCCCAGCCGCGCGGTGACGAAGGCGTGGGGAAGGCGAGTCTGGTCGATGATGCCCACCGCCTGCCCGTCGGGCTCCAGCCAGATGGTGCGCATGGGCCTGCCCTGGACCTTCATCGGTTCAACACCCGGCCGGCCACGGCGGACAGCTTTTGCGCGAGCGCGGCATCCCGAGCCTCGGGCGCGGTGATGACCGCGTGGTCCAGGGCGCGCTGACAACCCTGGCGACAGGGCCCCTCATGTCCACCGAGCAGCGGTGTCACCTGCTTCACCAGACCGCGCGCCTTGCCCGCGTTGCCCAGGAGCACGGAGACCACCTGGTCCACGGTGACGGCGTCATGGTCCGGATGCCAGCAGTCGAAGTCCGTCACCATGGCCACGGTCGCGTAACAAAGCTCCGCCTCCCGGGCGAGCTTCGCCTCCGGCATGTTCGTCATGCCGATGACGTCACAGCCCCACGTCCGGTACAGGCGGCTCTCCGCGAGCGAGGAGAACTGCGGTCCCTCCATGGCCAGATAGGTGCCGCCCCGCCGCGCGGCCACGCCCAGGTTCTCGCAGGCGGCCATCACCGCGTCCCCCAGCCGCGAACACACCGGCTTCGCCATGGACACGTGCGCGACGAGCCCCGTGCCGAAGAAGCTCTTCTCCCGCGCGAAGGTCCGGTCGATGAACTGGTCCACCACCACGAAGACGCCCGGCGGCAGATCCTCGCGCAGGCTGCCCACCGCGGACAGTGAGAGCAGGTCCGTCACCCCGCTGCGCTTGAGCGCGTCCACGTTCGCCCGGAAGTTGATGTCGCTCGGGGCGATGCGGTGGCCCCGGCCATGGCGCGGCAGGAAGACCACGCGCTGTCCCTCCAGGGTGCCGAAGCACAACTCGTCGGAGGGCTCGCCAAAGGCAGAGGACACCTTCTTCCAGGTGACGTCCTTCAAACCGTCAATCTGGTACAGGCCGCTGCCACCGATGATGCCGATGACGGGCGGGGAGGCATCGGACATGAGGTCTTCTCCCGGAAACGAAAGGCGCGGGCGAGCGTACCAGCCTCCCCGGCCCACGGCGGCACGGGCTTCGTCGGTTGACAGTCCCACGCACGGACTTATATTCAACCTCATGGTTGAACAACGTCTCGCCCAGCTCGACAACACCTTCCACGCGCTGTCGGACCCGACGCGCCGGGCGATGCTGCGCAACCTGTCCGTACATGAGCGCAGCGTCGGAGAGCTGGCGGCTCCCTTCCGGATGTCCCTGGCCGCGGCGTCCAAACACATCAAGGTGCTGGAGCGCGCGGGGCTGGTGCGCCGCGAGGTGAAGGGCCGCACGCACGTCTGCCGACTGGACGCGAAGCCGCTCTCGGAGGTGAAGGACTGGCTCCAGTACTACGAGCGTTTCTGGAGCGAGCGCCTCGACGTCCTGGAGGCCCTCCTCCGAGAGGACGCGCCCACGCCCCCTTCCTCCCCCCGCAAGAAAGGACGCTCCCGGTGAGTCCCCACGCCCCCATCCAGGTCCAGCTCGTGCGCCACTTCGACGTACCCGTCGAGCGCGTCTTCGACGCCTGGGTCGACGCGAAGCTGCTGGGCCAGTGGATGTTCGGCCCGCGCGTGCGCGACGAGCAGGTCCTCCACCTCCACCTCGATGCCCGCGTGGGCGGCACGTTCTCCTTCCTCGTTCGCCGCCGGGACATGGACATCGACCACATCGGCACGTACCTCGAGGTCGACCGCCCCCACCGCCTCGTCTTCACCTGGGCCATCCGGGAGGATGACCTGGCGGAAGAGGACATCAGCCGGGTGAGCCTGGAGTTTCGTCCCCAGGGCACCGGCTGCGAGCTGACGCTGACCCACGTCATGTCGTCCAAGTGGGCCGAGTACGCCGACCGGACCCAGGCGGGCTGGGCCACCATGCTCACCGCCCTGACGCGCGCGCTCGCCACACCCGATGCGCTGGAGCCCCACCGTGGCTGAGTACGGAATCGTCACGGAGCCCCAGACGGTGCGCATCGAGCGCGTGCTGCCCGGGCCCATCGAGCGCGTGTGGGCGTTCCTCACCGACTCGGAGAAGCGCGGCAAGTGGCTGGCCGCCGGAGAGCTGGAGCCGCGCGTGGGAGGCCGCGTCGAGCTGCACTTCCTCCACTCCACGCTCTCCCATGAGCCCCTGCCGAAGCGCTACGAGGTCATGCGCGACGGCCATCGGCACCTCGGCCACGTCACCCGCTACGAGCCACCTCACGCGCTGAGCTACACCTGGGCCGAGCAGACGGGCGCACCCTCCGAGGTGACATTCGAGCTGAGCGAGCGCGGCACCGAGGTGCTGCTCGTCCTGACGCACCGACGGCTCACCACGCGCGCGGACAGGGTCAGTGTCGCCAGCGGTTGGGACACCCACCTGGGCATCCTCGACGACCAGCTCTCCGGCCGTGCGCCCCGAGGCTTCTGGTCCACGCACGCCCGCCTGGAAGCCGAATACGAGCAGCGGCTTCCGCGCGACTGAGGGACAAGGGGTCCGGGGCCCTTCATCGGCTCGGACCCTTGCCCCACCGCTGTCCGGTCCTCGAACCGCGCCCCCGCATCCCGGGCCGACCGAACGGCGAACACCCGGGTCTCCCGCTGTCGCCTTCCAAGGAGAGGCCCACCTTGAGGCGGAGAGACACTCGCCCCGGGAGGCCCCCATGAACGTCGAAGAAGTCATGTCCGAGAACCCCGTCACCTGCCTGCCCGACACCGGCATCGAGCAGGCCGCGCGGTGGATGGTGGAGTGTGACTGCGGAGCCCTGCCGGTCATCGACGTGGACAACAAGCCCATCGGCGTCATCACCGACCGCGACATCACCTGTCGCATCATCGCGAAGGGGAAGGACCCCTACATGCTCAACGTGAGCGATGCGATGAGCATGCCCGCGGCGACGGTGTATCGAGACACCAGCCTGGAGGACTGCCTGGAGTTGATGGAGCAGAACCAGGTCCGCCGCATGGTGGTGCTCGACGACGACGGCACCGTCTGCGGCATGGTGGCGCAGGCGGATCTGGTGAAGCAGCTCAAGGCGGAAGAGACCGCGGAGCTGATGCGCGAAGTGTCCGTCGACACCGAGTCCCCTTCACAGGTCCACTGACGAAACACCTCGGGGGGCGGTGGACTCACGCGCCTCGGGGCGTTGCTCAGGTTCCGCCCAGGGCGAACACGGCCATGCGCCGCACGAGGTCGGGGCCTGACTTCTCCAACACGTCGTTGTGGCCCGCCCCGGGCACCGTCTCCACGGTGGCGCTGGGAAAGCGCGCGCCCAGCCTGCGCCCCATCTCCACCGGGATGAGCGTGTCCTGCTCTCCGTGGATGATGAGCACCGGCAAGGTGATGTCCGGCGCCTTCGACGCGGAGTCATAGCGGTCCCTCACCAGCAGGGACGCGGGGAGGAAGGGAAAGACCTGCGCCGCAATCTCCGTGAGAGAGGTGTAGGGCGCCACCAGCATGATGCGCGAGCCGTGTCCCCGGCGCGCCATCTCCACCGCCACGCCCGTGCCGAGGCTGCGGCCACTGAGCACGGTGTGCTCCGGCGTCACCCCCTGCGCTCGCAGCATCGCCAGCGCCGCCTCCGCCGCCGCGTAGATGCCCTGCTCCGTGGGCTGTCCGGGCGACGCGCCATATCCCGGGTACTCGACGGCCAGGAAGCCCAGCCCGTTCTGGTTCAGCACCGTGCCCAGGTCGAGCTGACCCAACAGCTGCTCTCCATTGCCATGGAAGTGCACCACTGTCGGGGCGCCGGGCGGCGCGGGGAGATGGAGCACGTCCACGAACGTGTCTCCTGGCAGTGGCAGGTGCCGGAAGCCGAGCTCGGCCGGCAGCGGGATGGGGGCCTTGGGCGCCGGGTATATCAACGGGCGCTGGAGCACGAAGGCCGCCAGGCACAGGGCGAGGTAGGCGACCGCGAAGATGGAGACGAGGATGACGAGCACGCGACGAGGCCGGACCATGGCCCCTCCAGTCTGCACGAACTCGAGCCGCGCTACGCGAAGAGTCCCAGCGGCGCGCCGGGCGTGAAGCCGGGGAACACCCGGGTCAAGTCCACGCCAGGGCGGCAGGCGCGCAGCACCTCGGCCAGCGGCGCGCGCACGTCCGTCCACGCGGGCACGTCCCGCCCGTCCTGGAGCCGGTCCGGGGTGAGCGACTCGAAGCGGCCGTGGACCTGGCCACCCTTCACGCCGCCACCGAGCACCAGCATCGCGCTGCCCACGCCGTGGTCCGTCCCCCGGCTGCCGTTCTCCCGCACCGTGCGGCCGAACTCCGTCAGCACCACCACCGTCACCCGCTCCAGCAGCGGCCCCACGTCCCGCGCGAAGGCGGCCAGCGCGCCCGCCAGCTCCGCGCACCGGTTGGCGAAGGTGCCCGTGGCCGCGCCCTGCGCCGCGTGCGTGTCCCAGCCGCCCATCTCCGTCGCGGCGACCTCCAGGCCCACGTCGCCTCGGATGAGCCGCGCGATGTCCCCCAGTCGCTGTCCCAGCGGGCCGCGCGGATACTCCACGCCCGACGTCGGCGGCAGTCGTGACAGGTGCTCCGCGTCCAGTTGGGAGAGCGCGTCGAAGGCGCCCTGGCCCGTGGTGCGCAACGCTTCGTCCACCGCGCCCGCGTAGAGCGCCGCGAAGCCGCGCGTCGCCTCGGCGCCTCGCTTGCCCACGCGGAGGCGGAACTCCTCCAGCCGTCCCATCGCCAGCGCGCCCGCGTCACCGAACAACGCGCGGGGCAACGTGGCTTGCAGGGCCACGGCTCGCAGCGGCGCGGCGGACTCCTCGACACCGAGGGCGCGGTTGAGCCACCCATCGGGCGTCGACTTGCGGCCCGGCGTCCCCGACTCGACGAAGTCCTGCGCGTCGAAGTGCGAGCGCACCGGCGTGGGCAGCCCCACCCCGTGCAGCACCGCAAGGTGGCCCTCGTTCCAAAGGGGCAGCAAGGCCTCCAGCCGGGGATGCAATCCGAAGGGGCCCGACAGCGGCAGCGCGGCGCCCTCCCCGGTCCTGCGCAGCGCCAGCGTGGGACGCGCGCGGTGATAGGCCGCGTCATCCACGGGAGGCACCAGGGAGAGACCATCCACGCCGCCTCGCAGGAACACCGTCACCAGGGTGCGCCGTGAGGACGGGGCGGCCAGCGCGCGGCCCGACAGCGCTGGAGCGAAAGCCAGCCCCACGCCCGAGAGCCCCAGGGCGCGCAGCAGGAGGCGTCGAGACAGCAGCGGACTCATGGGCTTGCGCGGCTCCGGCGAGTGAAAGGCGGCCCTGTCCATTCCGCGGGGCCGTTCAAGCGACACAACACCGGACCCGGGCGGAGGTTACGAGCGTCCGTGCCGAATCCCCGGCCACAAGTCAGGGTCCCCACTTCCCTTCCTCCAGACCCACCCGGAGGACCCAGCGCGACCGGGTCTTCAGAGAATCGCCCGGACGAAGAGCGACGCCACCCACGCGGCCCACACCAGCGAGACGGCGAGCAATACGGCGGCGACCGGGCGCACCCACGTCGGGGACTTGTCGCGCCAGGGCAGGAGCATCAAGTAGCCCCCCGCCAGCGAGGGAATGGGGAGCAGGTTGAGGGCCGCCATCCGGGCGCTCATGATGCCCCACGCGCGCACCAGTTCGCCCTCTCGCAGCAACCCGACGAAGCGCTCCACGCGGCCCGGCAGCGCGGCGACGTTGAACACGGCGGGGAAGCCCTCGGTGAACTGATGGAAGCCCTCCGCGGGGCCCAGGCACGCCATGGCGACGCCAATCTGCACGTACCAGGGGACGGCCAGGGCCAGCGCATGCAGCGGCGGAGGCAGCTTGAGCAGCCGGCTCTTGAGCGGCGGCTCGGGCGAAGCGTCGTCTTGCTCCGGCACGAACGACGCGGAGCTGCCCAGGGTGATGGGATGCAGGCTCCAGCCAATACCGGCCATGCGCCACGCCACCAGCTGGGGCCCATAACCAATCCGCACCGCGAGCGGTCGAGCCCCGAAGGCACTCGCCACCACCGCCTGCGCAAGCGCCCACATCACGTTGACCGCGAGGAACAGCACCCACAGCCAGAAGAAGAGGGCGACTCTGTCCATGGCTGGAAGTCTATCCTCTTTCACGAGGAACTCGCGCCCTGGGTCGGTCCAGACGAGCGCCATGCATCGAGGTCCCAGCCACCTCGGGTAGGTGGCTGGGCGGGAGGCACGCTGATTCACGCATCCATCAACGCAAGGACGAGAGAATCGGGGTGAGGTGTTGGTTGCCCTCCGTTCCGTTGCCGGCCTGTCCGTGCGTGTTGGCGCCCCAGGTGAAGACAGCACCATCGGCACGCATGGCCAGGGAATGGTCGAAGCCCGCCTTCACCGCCACCCCTCGCTCGAATCCGGACACCTGCACCGGTGAGAGCCGCGTGACGACCGTGCCATCCCCCAACTGCCCCTTGTCGTTCAACCCCCAAGCCCAGACCGTGCCATCCGCCTTGAGCGCGAGCGAATGACGCGACCCCGCTGACATGGCGACGATGTCGACGAGGCCTGGAATCATGGTGGGTGTATTCCGGTAGACCGTCGTGCCATCACCGAGTTCACCGTTGCTGTTACTCCCCCAGGCCCAGAGCGTGCCATCCGACTTGAGTGCGAACGCGTGAGCATTCCCGGCTGAAATGGAGATGACACCGCTCAGTCCCGGCTTCTGCACGGGGAGATTGCTCTGCGGCGTCGTGCCATCGATTCCCCAGGTCCAGACGGTGCCATCGGACCTCAAGGCCATGCTGAACCTGCTTCCCGCCGACACCGAGATGAGCCCCGTGGGGGCCGTTGCCTGGACAGGGACACTGGTGGAGTCCTCCGTTCCAGTCCCAAGCTTCCCATAGTAACCCGCCCCCCAAGCCCAGATGGTTCCATCCCAGCGCAGCGCAAGGGAATGAAAGGGACCTGCCGAAACCATTCGGACATTGGTGAGGTTCTGCACCTGCGTGGGAGTGTAGTGGGCAGAGGATTCGGTTCCGATGCCCAGCTGGCCAAAGAAGTTGTTGCCCCATCCCCAGACCGTGCCGTCGGAACGCAGCCCTATTACGCTCAGGTTCGAGGTCGACACCGTCTTCATGCAACTCAACACCGACACTCGCAGCGGATTCTGCGCGGAGTGGTCCGGAGGGAAGTCGTTCCCCAGGCTGCCATGTCCGCTATAGCCCGCGCCCCAGATACTGGCGTCGGCTCGCACCGCCAGCGAAGTATCATCCCCCGCGGCCAGCAATGACTGGGGAGAGAAGACATCTGCTTGCGTCTGGGGGAAGACGGCGCCCAGGCCTCCACAGTCGGTCATGAGCCGGAACGTGGATGAGAATCCGGCGTATTGCTCGAAGTCCACATCACTGACCTGGAAGGTGTGTGAGACCTCGTATCGATTGACGACCAGACCCGTGAGGGTATCCGTGTAGCTGTTGAGAAAAGTAACGCTCAGCGGAGCCGTCGTGTAGGCACTGTTCGTCCCGCATCCAGGTGCCTGGGTGAGTCGGGTCCGCGCATAGGAGCCACTCGCACCCGGCAGCAGCGCGATGTCGGCCGGGACAGGCTGCAACCATGATACGCGGACGCTGCGAACGCCGTTGCTCCCCGTGACGGTGTAGCCACGGTAGGACGGCCTGGAGGTATCGGCGTAGTCGAACTCACAGCCCGGGTAGTCCACCTGCGCCCTCACGGTGCGACCGGTGGGGGCATTGGCGCTCAGGTGGTGTTCGACGCCTCGTGCATCCACATAGCCACTGGCCACCGGAAAGTCTCGCGGATGTCGCTCCAGCAGGACCTCGGTGGAGGTTGCCTCCTCGCGGCCCGCGACCTCTTCGTCGCCCCCCCCGACCTGACAGCCCATCAGCCCCACCACGATGGACATCACCGCGACACGCAAGGTAGCGCGTGAATCCGGGCACCCCGCAGGCGACTCGATGGATGTACTTCCGGCGCACCGTCTCGGATGAAACATCTTCACAAGGAAGCTCCTGACTCGATTGGGACCGGGCGGTCCGTGAGACACCCAAGCCAAGGCCGAAAATTACGGCAATACAGGCAAATCTAGCAAGCCAGCACCAGGTGCCTGACGAGCGCAACGCTATTGCCGTTGAAACTCGGGTGAGCCAAGCAGCAACCCCGCGATGAGCTGCACGTCGACAGGGCCTGGTTCTCCTTCAGCGCTGGCGGCCTCGGTGCGACGAGACAGCGCCGCGAGCACCGTGGCCCGTGTCTCCGCCGAGGGCGCTGTCCCCAACAGCGTGTGCCCCAATGTGTCCACCCAGGCCTCCGCTGTGGGTGTCGCTGGGGTGGCGAGTGACGAAAGTGTCACACGCGCTCCGGGAAGCCGCCCCGACACCAGGTCCAGACTGAAGTTGAGCCGAGCCACCAGCGCGCCACTGTTCACCCACGGCGCCGCACCTTCCGGAAAGCCCGTGGGCGCGGGCGCGCGGTAGAGCGGCTCACCCATCCTCGCCAGCGACTGCACCAGCCGGGGACGCACCTCCACTTGCGCCCTCGTCGCACGCAGCGCGGACACCACGAACTCGAACGGCGTCTTCACCTTCGCCCCTCGTGCCTCGGGAGCCCAGAACTCCGGCGAGTCGATGAGCGCGCGATACACCGTGGGCAAGTCCCCGTCCGAGTCGAGGAACACCTTCGCCAACCGGTCCACCAGCGCGGGCGGCGGCGTGTCCGAGACGAAGCGCCGCGCCAGCTTCGTCGCGACGTGGCGCGCGGTGGCCGGATGGCTCGCGAGCAGGTCCAGCACCTTCTCTCCATCCGCCTCGCCACCGCGCGCGGGGATGACCTGTCCGAGGACCTGCTTGGCCTCCCTGTCATGCGCCCGCCGCCGGAAGAGGAACTCCGGCGCGCGGCGAGGATGCCGGATGCTCCACCCCGTGAAGCTGCGCGCCACCTCTCGCACGTCCTGCTGTGAATAGCCCCCGTCCACGCCCAGCGTGTGGAGCTCCAGCAGCTCGCGCGCATAGTTCTCGTTGAGACCCGGCCTCGGCCCGGACACCGCGGGCTCGTCATCGCCGTCGCCGTCCTCCTCCATCATCATCGGAGCCACGCCGCGCCTCGCCAGTCGCTCCCCGAGCTTCGGCAGGCCGTCGCGAGTGCTCGTCCAGTTGTCCAGATAGACGAGCATCGCCGGGTGGCGCGCCGTCGCCCCCAGCAAGTCCCTGAAGCGCCCGAGGACATGCGGGCGGATGGCGTCACGCTCGTACGACGTCACCATCCACCGCACCGCGCCTTTGTTCGCGGACACGTTGAAGTGGTTGAACCAGAAGTCCACCAGCACCTCCTCCAGTGGATTGGGTCCCTCCACTGCCCGGAGCACCTTGGCGGCGGACAGCTCCAGGCCAATGCGCGCGGTCGGCAACAACTCCCGGCCATCCAGCAGCGCCTGCTCCCGCTCCCTCTTGCCGGGGTAGTCACTGACGAGCTGGGTCATCGACATCGTCAGGGTGGGCAGCTCCCGGAGCTTCGCCTCCAGCTCCGGTGACATCGGCACGTCCCGCCGCGCGAGTCGTGCCTCCACCCAGCCCCGCACGCCCAACGCGCGGACCTCGGCCAGGTCACGCTCCGACGGACCGAAGGCCCACCGCTGAAGCAGGTGCACCTCCGCGCCCGGGCCGAAGTCTGGCGGCGCCTCACTTCGGACAGGGTGTGAGCTGCTCGCACATGAGAGCAGCAGGGCCACCAGGGAGCAGAGGGACACAAGGCGCATGGCGGGAACTGAACCCACGAAGGTGCCCGAAGTTACAGCGCGTTCAGCCTCGCTCGCCTGCCCTCCCCCGGGGTCGCCTCGACGGAAGCAGACGCGATGTCAACCATCACTTGCCTCGCGAAGGTCGCCCCGGGGCGCACCCGATGTTGCTTGAACCCGAGGCCAGGATGCTTTTCGTATGCATACCAACGATGGGTGGGTGCCCCCCGGCACCGGACCGGTCATCCATCGACCCGGACCTTCATGAGCCTACCTCCCGAACAGCGCGTCACCTCCTGCGTGCCCCTGGGCGTGCTGCTCTCGCTGGTGCTGTTCAGCGGGTGCTCCGCCTTCGACTCGGGCAACGACACGAGCCAGAACTCGGACCGGCTCACCGCGCCCTTCGAGCCGAATGTGAATCTGCTCGCGGATGTGAACCGCGATGGCGTGGTGGACGCGGAGGACGAGGCGGGCGAGGACGCGTGGACCGCCGACCGGGGCGCCATCTTCCTGGCCAACATCGACGATGACCAGGAGATCTGCGCCTTCAGCATGTCCTCCTCCATCCTGAGTGATGACGCGCTGGCGGCCTGCAACGACGGGCGGGACTCGGAGGTGAATGGGGACGAGGACCTGTTGGACCTGGCGCGGCTGCGCGTCGAGCGCTGGGCGGACGCGCCGGGCTATGCGGTGGGGAGCATCTCCGTGACGGGGCCCGCGAGCGACAAGGTGCGCCTGTTCAAGCAAATCGAGGGTGAGTTCGTCTCGTTCCGCATCGCCAACGTCCTGCCCCTGTCAGCGAAGAACCTGCGCGAGGGCGTGAACATCGCCATCGAGGCCAACGACATCGCGAGGGACCCGGCGGAGTGGGACGGGTACGCGGACGTGGTGCTGTCCATCTACCACGTGGACCGGCCGCAGGAGCGGTTCCAGGACACGGTGCGCCTGCGCGTCGCGCCGGTGGTGATGTTCCATCATCTGACGCCGGTGCGGAACGTCTACGTGTCGCGGTTGGATATCGAGGACTCGTCGCGCTTCCGTGGCGATTTGGGCAGGGCCCTCGCCGAGTCCGGGGAGCCGACGGCCTTCTCCGAGTTCGCGGTGGAGGACCTGTGGGCGCAGGACTACTTCGAGCCCGCATACATGTCGATGCCCCGGCTCGAGGGTGGCGGCGCCCAGCACGTCATCCAGGTCAACTACCGTTCGGCCAACGTGAACTGGGGCGCGACCAAGGCTCCTCTCCGAGAGGCAGGCCGCATCGTCTACTGGCTCCGGGGCAGGAACCAGGCGGCGGTGCAGCAATACCAGACGGGCATGTCCTCCGAATCCCAGACGCTCAACTCCCTGGGCAACACGGAGGTCATCCCGCCCTACGAGAAGGACGGCGTGAAGTATCCCCTGGGGCGGCTCTTGCGCGGCCGGGGTCCCGACTCGGAGCCCGACTTCCAGCCGGACCCCAGCTTCACGAAGATGCTGGAGGCCCAGGCCGTGCAGCCGCCGGTGTACCTGGACACGTCCTGGCTCGCCGTGGCCCACGTGGACGAGACGCTCAGCTTCCTTCCCGCCGACACGCCTCGCGGCTGGATTGCGCTGGTGGCGGACCCGGCCCAGGCGCGGCGCATGTTGCAGAACGCCCAGGCCCAGGGACATGGCGAAGCGAAGCTCTTCACAGGCATGCGCTGGCCGTATGACCGGCCCGCGGAAGCGACGGTGTCGGAGCTGTTGAACCATGCCGGGGTGATGGATGCCAACGCGCGGGCGGCGCTCGAAATCGACGAGCAGTTGCTCATCCTGCGTGAAGCGACGGGCCTCACCGACGATGAGATTGTCCGCGTGCCCTTCCTCTTCCAGAACGCGCCGAACGGCGCGACGGCGCTGCAACCCGGGACGGTGAATCTCCTGTCGGTGTCCCGCTCGCTCGTCATCGCGCCGGACCCGCACGGGCTCGTCATCGACGGGAAGGACATCTTCAAGGTGCAGCTCGAAGAGGCGCTGGCTCCTCACGGCATCCGGGTGCACTGGACGGACACCTGGGACCTCTACCACCTGGGAGGTGGCGAGGTTCATTGCGCGACGAACAGCGTGCGAGAAGTGCCTTCAACGAAGTGGTGGGAGAGCGGCCGATGAGTCACGCACTGTCCGCCGGACTGGGCGCCGCGCTGTTGATGCTGTTGTTCACCTCGCCCGCCACCGCCCAGACGGCCCCTGTGGATGGACTGGGCGAGCTGCGAGAAGAAGTCGCCCGCGCGCGGCAGCAGACGCCCGAGGCCTTCGCGCGCCTGGAAGCGGTCATCCCCCAGGTGGAGGTGATGGACTCACGCAAGAGGGGCACCCTCGCCGCCGCCGCGCCGCTGTTCCGACAACTGGGTGCGCAGGCGCTGTGGCCCATGGTGGAGCGACTGGTCTTCGACGCGGGCCTGGCAACTCAACCCGCGCGCGACTCGGCGAAGCTGGCCCTCCAGGTGGGCATGGTGGAGGCCACCGGGGACCTGCGGGACGCGCGACTCCTGCCGCTGTGGCAGACCCTGCTGGAAGGCGCGGAGACGCGGAGGCCCGCGCGCCGTGCGGCGGCGGTGGCCCTGGCGAAGCTGGAGTCCCCGGAGGCCGCGGCGCTGCTCATCACGCTGTCCCCCCAGGAGGGCTTCCGCGGAGAGACGGTGCGCGAGGCCATGGGCCAGTGTCGCAGGCTGGTGGTCGCCCAGGCGCTGGCGGATGCCCTCGCGCGCACCCCGGCGCCCTCGGAGGCCCGGCGGCTCGCCGTGGCGCTGGGCGACATCGGCTCCTTCTGGGCGTGGAAGACGTCCCAGCCGAAGGCCGCTCCCGAGGAAGGTGACGTGCGCCGCGTGGCCGCCGAGGCCCTGGTCAACGCCTGGCTGAACTACACCGGAGACGTCCAGCAGGCCCTCACCCAGGCCCTCATGCGCGTGGATGCGCCGGAGACGGGAGCCCTCATCCAGTCGATGCGGGCTCGCACGCGGGAGTCCAACCACCCCGCGCTGGAAGGCCTGTCGCGGCGGATGGCGAACAACCCGCTGCGCTGAGCGTCAGGGCGCCTCGATTTCCATGCGGTAGCCCACGCCGCGCACCGTCTGGATGGCGAAGCGCGAGGCGCTGTTCCACCCCAGCTTCTTCTTCAGGCTGGAGACGAAGTTGTCCACGGTGTGAGGGTCCACGACGATGTCACGGCCCCACACCGCGTCGAGGATGTCATCGCGGCGCAGCACGCGCTCACGCTCGCGCACCAGGAAGGCCAGCAGGTCGAACTCCGTGCGCGTCAGCTCCACGTTCGCGCCCTCGGGCGTCTCCAGCTTGCGGCGGTCCATGTCCATCCGATAGCCGCCGAAGCGCACCTGCTTCGCCGGAGCACCGCCACCCGCGCGGCGCACCAGCGCGCCCACCCGGGCCAGCAGCTCGCGCAGGCGGTAGGGCTTGCCCAGGTAGTCCTGCGCGCCCGCCTCGAAGCCGCGCACGACGTCATCCTCCAGCGTGCGAGCGGTGAGCATCAACACCGGCGACGTGACACCTTCCTCGCGCAGCGACCGGCACAGCGTGTAGCCGTCGCCATCCGGCAACATGACGTCCAGGAGGATGAGCTGGAAGGCGCCGCGGGCCAGGTGCTCGCGGGCCTCGCGCACGGAGGCCGCCTCTTCCACGGCGTAGCCTCCTTGATGCTCCAGGCTGTCGCGCAGCGCGAGCCGCAGGTTCGGGTCATCCTCCACGAGCAGGATGGTGGGCTGGGTGGGATTCATAGCGTCGCGTTGGGGGAAAAGGAGAGCTCGAAGGTGGTGCCCTCGGAACTGGAGGCCACCACGCGAAGGGTACCGGAGTGCAAGCGCATGATGCGGCGACACAGCGCGAGCCCCAGGCCACTGCCGGGGACTTCGCGCCCCTGCCCGGGCAGGCGGACGAACTCGCCGAAGACGCGCTCCCAGTCTCCCGGAGCAATGCCCACGCCGTTGTCGGAGAAGCGCACGCGTCCACCCGGCAGCGACTCCACGCGCAGGCGCACGGGGACGCGGGTGTTGTAGGCGCAGGCGTTGCGCGCGAGGTTGGAGAGCAACAGGCGCAGCAGTTGGGCGTCGGCGCGCAGCTCCAGCTCGCCCACCTCCGCCACCAGCTCCACGGGGATTTTCGACCAGGCTTCCAGGTCCCTGCGCAGCAGCGACACCAGCTCGTCCAGGCGCACCGGCTCCAGCCTCGGCACCCAGCGGCCCTTGTCGATGCGGTTGAAGGACAGGAGGTTCTCCACCAGGAAGCCCAGCCCATCCGCCTCGCGAACGATGCGCGCCGGATAGTCCCGGGCGTCCGTGCCTTCGGCGAGCCGCCACTCGAGGGTCTCCGCGAGCAGACGGATGGAGGCCAGCGGCGTGCGCAGCTCGTGCGACACCGTGGCCACGAAGTCGCTCTTCAGCTCCAGGAAGCGGTACTTGCGGTGCTGCGCGAGGAAGGCCAGCGCGGCGATGCCCAGGGCCAGCCCCGCGCACAGCACCACCATGCCCGTCTTCAAGCGGTAGCGGCTCTCCAGCGCGGCCTGGGCCCGGGCCCACTCGGGCGTGGCCACCGACAACGGCAGCGCGTCCAGCGACAGCACCGCCGTGTCCCCGAGCAGCCGCACCTTGCCCTCGGTGTCCAGCAACCCGCGCTCGCGCATCTCGCGCGTGAGCGACTCCAGCAGCTCCGACGCATCCACCGCCACGCCTCGCACCTGGTTGCCACCGCGCGGTTCCAGGTACCAGCCGACGCGCACCAGGGCCGGGCCCGGAAGGGACACCGGCAGGGGCAGCGGACGGGCCGTCAGCTCGCGAGCGCGCGACTCGAAGTCGTCCACCGGCGCGCCCACCTTCGTGGAGAGCGCGGCCACCCGCTCGAGCAGGAACTGGAAGTCCGCCGGAGTGAAGCGCGAGCGGCGGGACAACAGCAGCCGCTGGAGGCCATCCAGCCGGCCACCCTTGCCGTCCGCCAGTCCATCCCGCACCAGCGCCTGCATGAGCTGCGGCACCGGGTCGCCGCGCTCCGCCAGCGACTCCAGCACCACCAGCAGGCCCGGCACGTCTCGCGTGGAGGCGAGCACGTATTGCGAGCGGTGCTGCAAGAGCGCCATCAGCGCCACCGTGGAGGCGCGACGGTCTCCCCGCGCGAGCGCCAGCTCCACCGCCCGCGTCCTCACGAGCCGCTCCGCCCACGGGTCTTCCGGGTCCTCCGACACCTCCGTGCCGGCGCGCAGCCGCGCATACCGCTCGCGGGCCGGCGAGACGTCACCGGTGTCGTGGAGCGCGAGGCGGGGCAGCACCTGCGTGCCGCGCTCTCGCAGGTAGAGGCCGGTGTCGGGAGCCAGCGGATCCGCCACCGCGGCCTCAAGGGCGGGCTTCGCGGCCTCCAGCTTGTCGTGCAGGGACTGCGTCAGCGACGCGCGCGCGTACTGCTCCAGCGCCTCGCGCCGCGAGTCGAGCGAGAGCCGGGCGTCTTCCCGCTCGTTGGCGAAGATGCGATGGAGGTAGCCCAGTCCCCAGCCGAGCCCGACGAGGCCCAGCAGCAGCGCGACGAGCATGGGCAGCAGCCTGCGAAGCATGCTCGCGGCTACCTTCCGGGACCCGGGCCCGTGTCGGGGTCCATGGTGGACAGGGAGCCTGGGGGGCCGAAGCGGTCCTTGCGCTGGTCCAACGCGCCCGCCTTCTTGATGAGCGCGCCCAACTCCACCACGTCCGGACGGCTCACCAGCAGCTCCCCGATGTCCTGCCAGAGCGCGTGCAGCCGCGGCCAGTCGAGCGTGCGCGTCCAGTAGGAGCCGCGCAGCTTCTCCGCGAAGGCGGCGGCCACGTACACCAGCCGCGTGGAGGCGGCGACGCGCGCGGAGGACGAGCGCAGGACGCTGGAGGGCAGCAGCTTCTGCACGCGGCGCCACATGGTGTTCTCGCCCTCTTCATAGAGGACGCGCAGGGTGCCGAAGGCGATGGCGGGCCCTATCAGCTTCACCTCGTAGATGGCGGTGACGGACGTGCCCGCCGCCAGCGGCACGGGCTCTGGCTCCGCGTCATCGTCGAACGGCTCCGGCGTGGCGGACTGGTTCTCGTACCCCACCAGGCGGTAGCGGGCCACGGCCTTCCGGTCGAACTCCAGTTGCACGCCCACGTCGGTGAAGGACTCGCGTGCGCGCACGCTCACTCGCACCACGTGGTAGCCCTTGCGACTGGGTGACGGGAAGCCCTCCACGTGGATGACGAACGGGCCCACCACGTCGCCGTCCTCGCCCACTTCGAAGCTGTTGACGAAGTCCTCCACCCGCACGGCCTCCTCCGCCGGCAGGGAGTCGCGCTCCAGATAGCCTCGTGTCAGCGCGTACGAAGCCGTGCTCACCTGGAACGTATACGTGGAGATGCGCTCCTCCTCCGTGTCGATGGTCGGATTGACGCCGTGGCCCCGCGTGTCCGAGTCGCGCAGCGGCTTGCTGCCGGGAGCGAAGAGGCTCTGGTTCGTACCGTCGGGCCCGAGCACCGAGAGCTGGGGCAGCGCCCACGGTGGAGCCCGGTCACGAATGTCCCCGGCCCGGGGGACGACCATCCACGCGACACCATCTGACTCCAGGCGCAGCGGGGGAGCGAACGGAGCCAGCGGAGCGAAAGCGTGGGACGCCGTGCCATTCGTCGCGGCGGAGGGCGGGGACGACGTCACGGGCGCAAGCTCCACCTGCACGGTGAGCGTCTGGCCCGACTCCACCTTCACGTCCGCGCGCGTGACGGTCTGGAAGGACTCCTTCTCGAAGCGCAGCGCGTAGAGACCCGCCGGGAGCTGGGCGAGCTGGTAGTGGCCCTTCGCGTCCGTCAGCACGGTGCGCGGCGCCGGGAGCATGGGGGACGTCGCTGAGACCTTCACCCCCACGAGGGGCTGCTGGCTCCGCGCCTGGAGGACCGAGCCCGCCACCGTGCCCACCTGTGCCCACGCCGACGTGGCGAGACACAGGAGGACACCGCACAGGGAGCGCAAGAGAGCGGTCTTCATCGTGGGACCAACGCGGACACCGGGCGGAGCCTTCCCTTCGGATTCAGCCCAGCGTGCCGCAGGTGGAGCCCGGCTGCATCACGGTTCCATCATGGAGCCGGGGCCTTGGACTCTCGCGCTACTTCACCGGAGCGAAGGGCACGTCCAGCACCGGCCGGGACTTCGCATCCGGCAGGTCATAGTGCCACCACTCCATGCGGTTGGGCGCGAAGCCCGCGCCCTCCATCGCCTCTCGCAACACCTCGCGGTGCTTGCGCGACGCCTCGCTGCCACCGGCATAGCCGTGGTGCGCCTCCGGCGTGAAGGTGTCGAAGGCGGTGGGCATCTCCACCTCCTTGCCCTCCAGCGTCACCATCGTCAGGTCCACCGCCCCACCCCGGTTGTGGTTGGAGCCCTTGCGAGGGTCCGCCACGTAGCCGGGCACGGGCATGATCTTCCACATCTCCCACTGCACGGCCCGGGGCCGGTAGCAGTCGTAGACCTTGAGCCGGTAGCCCTTGGGCCGCAGCACATCCGCCGCCGCCTTCAGCTTGCGCGCGGACTCCGGCAGCAGCAGGCAGCGCGCCGTGTCCGGATACACCTGCTTCTTCAGGAAGTTGTCCGCCGTCGCGTAGCGGAGGTCCAGCGCCAGGTCCTCCACCACCGTCGTCGCGTCCACGAGCGGCGCGATGTCACCCGCCTTCGCGCCCTTGGCCTTCGTGGGCTTCGCCGCGCCACTGTCCTGGGCCAGCGCCGTGCCGCTCACACACAGCCCCAGCACCACCACCCACCCCAGCCGCGTCGTCATGCTCATGCCCCCACCGTGTAGCGCGTCGGGTCCGGGACTCCCGCTTCCTCGAAGCCCTTCTTGCGCAACAGACAGCTGTCACAGCGTCCGCAGGCGAGCCCCTGTGCGTCCGGGTCGTAGCAGGAGTGCGTCATCCCGTAGTCCACGCCCAGCCGCGTGCCCTCGCGGATGATGTCCGCCTTCGTCAGTCCGGACAGCGGCGCGTGGACCGTGAAGCTCGCGCCCTCGACGCCCGCCTTCGTCGCCAGGTTCGCCATCGCCTCGAACGAGCGGATGAACTCCGGGCGGCAGTCCGGATAGCCGCTGTAGTCCACCGCGTTGACGCCGATGTAGATGTCCGTGGAGCCCACCACCTCCGCGAGCCCCAACGCCAGCGAGAGGAACAGCGCGTTGCGCGCGGGCACGTACGTCACGGGGATGCCGTGGCTCATCTCATCGGCCGGCCGGTCCTTCGGCACGTCGATGTCCGCGGTGAGCGCCGAGCCGCCAATCTGCCGCAGGTCGATGCTCACCACCCGGAAGTCCTTCACGCCCATGGCGCTCGCGACGTCCCGCGCCCGCTCCAGCTCCACCACGTGTCGCTGTCCGTACGCCACGGCGAGACACACCGGCTCGAAGCCCTTCGCCTTCGCCATGGCCACGCACGTCGTGGAATCCAGGCCACCCGAAATCAACACCACCGCTCGCTTCGCCATCAGTCCCTCCGCACTCCCTGCACCTTGTACGCCGTCTTGCACGTCGCGGGAGTACACGTACAGGAGCCCGGCAGGAAGACATCTGTCAGCGAACCACACGCCAGGGACACGTCGTAGCCGTTCTCCGTGGGAGCAGGCGGGCTGCCGTCGGGGACGCCTCCGTCGAACGCGTTGCAGTCCCGGTTGAGCACGCGCGCCTGGCTGTCACTGAAGATGGTCACCTTCAGCGACTCCTCGATTTGCGAGTCCTTGCAGCCGGTGCCGCACGAGGCGCGCGGCGCCGTGGCACGGAGCGCGGAGTCGACAAGCTGCCCCTCGTACTTCGCTTCGCGGTCGAAGCCCTGCACGGTGAACCAGCCGGTGCCACCGTCGTCGTTCTTGGAGAACGTGCCCTCGAAGCGGAACACGCCGCCGTCGTCGAGCTGCGCGAACTCCGGCATCGCCGCGTCGCAGGTGGTGTTCGCCGGATCCAGCCGTGCCTCGAACTGGAAGGTGCCCAGGAGCTGATTGCCCGGGTACACGGGGTCCGAATAACAGGCCATGGCCGTCACGACGGCGGCGGCGGGGAGGACGGAGAGGGCAATGTGCTTCAGGCGCATACGGCGCGGAGGCTACACGGCTACCCGACGTCGAGCACGCAAAGGGCCACGGCACGGAAGGCGCCTCCACGTCCGAGCACCGCGCCCACATCCACCCGCGCTGGGTCACTCCCGCGCACCTCCGCATCCAGACGCGCCAGGACGCGCCCCGCGGCGAGCGAGGCGGGCACCGCTCGGAAGGCCGCCACTGCGGCGGCCTCGAAGCCGGGCACCTCTCCAGGACGAGACAGCTTCACGCCGTCCTCGCCCAGCACGAGGGCCAGCGCGGACAGGTAGCCCAGCTCCACCGAGCCGAAGCACGACAGCGCGCCCGCGCCCAGCACCAGCGCCTCCGAGCTGACCAGGTACCCCTCCACGCCACCCGAGGGGTCCACGTACACCCGCAGGCCGCTGGCTCCCAGCGACGACAGCAGGGGACGCAGCGCGGCGAAGAGTCGGGGGAAGCGCTCGGCCGTCACCTGCAGCGAGTCCGCGGGCAGCGCATGCTCGAAGCCCGTGGGCACCGGCAGCGCGGACACGGATGCCGCGGGCACCGTCGCCGTGCTGGAGGACAAGGCCGCGCCGACACCGTCCGCGCGCTCGGCGGCGTCCTGACGCTCCAGGAGCCGCAGGGCCTCCGCGAAGAGCGTCCAACCATCCACGTCCAGCGGCGCCGCGCGCAGCAGCTCCGGCCAGACGCGCACGGCGAACGGCGCGCCTTCAATCACCGGAGAGAGCCGCTCACATGCGAGGCGGAGGACCTCTGGAGACAGGACCCCCGCGTCGAAGAGGCGCTCGGCGAGCCGGGCCGCGGGAGACACGAGCTGCGCGTCCAGATAGCCGCGGAGGATGGACTCCAGCACGCCGGGCTCGTCGGTGAGCCGCTCGCGCAGCCCCAGGGCCTCGCCCGTGAGGCCGCGCTGCTCCGCCAGCCTCGCGCGGCGAGCGAGCCGCTCCTCCGTCTCCGGCAGCGCCTCCAACTGCGCGACGGCGTCCGCCACCTGGCCCAGGACCTCGTAGGCATCCGCCAGTCGCTCGCGATGGGGCGTGGCCGCGTCGGGCCCCTCCTCCACCGTCAGCCGCTCCGCGAGCGACACGAAGACAGCGGGCTCCTTCGACTCGTCCACCAGCGCCAGCAGGTTGCGCAGCGAGGGCAGGCTGGTGCCATCGGTGTCCAGCGCGCGCTCGAAGGCCGCGCGGGCCGCGTCGGGCTGGTCCAGCGGGCTCAGCAACAGCTCGCCGTGCTCCAGGTGCAGCGCGGCCAGGACGCGGGCGTCCTCCTCCACCTCGATGAGCCGCGCCAGCGAGCGCGCGGCGGCGTCGAAGCGGCCCAGCCCGTACTCCAGCGTGTGACGCTCGCGCAGCAGCGGCTTGCGGCGCGACGTCCATCCCTCCGCCGCCATGGCCAGCGCTTCCACGCGCGCGGCATCAGACAGGGCGCGCACACGGCCGAGCACCGCTTCCGAGAGCGCCTCCGGGTGCTTCTCCAGCCCCGGCAACAACAGGGTGAGCCGGGTGCCGAAGTTCGCATCGGACGACAGCTCGTCCAGGGCCCGCAGGCGCTGGAGCGCCGGGGCATCCGCCGCGCGAAGCACTTCGTCACGCAGGGCGACGGCGAAGGGCTCGTCACGCGTGACGGAGAGGGCCGCCAGCTCCAGCAGTCCTTCCGCGTCGCGCTCGGCGCGCAGGCCGTCCGCGAGGGCGGAGGCATGGGCCGCATCCGCGTCCGGCTGAGCCACCAGGGCCCACAGCGCCTCGCGCGTGCGCGCCGTATCGCCGGCCTGCGCGGCCATGGCCAGCGCATCCGTCAGCTCTCCAGCGGCCATGGCGGGCGCGAAGCCCACCTGGAGCGCGCGAGTGAAGGCACCCAGCCGGCCGAAGCGTTCCGCCAGCTCCGCGGGCGCGAGGATGTCCGGTGCTTCGGTGGCGATGCGCTCGATGACCTCCAGCGCTTCACCGTGCTCGCCCGCCTTCTCCCAGAGGTCCGCGGCCTCCAGCAGCAGCGGCGGACGCTCCTCCGGCGAGGCGAGCCGCGCCGCCTGGAGCAGCGCCTTGGCGGCCCGGGGCGCCTCCCCCAGGGCGCGATGCAGGTGGGCGACGCGCATCGCCGCGTCCACGTCCGGCTCGGTCGCCACGGCGGCCTTCGCCGCCTTCAGCGCGTCCCGCAGGCGCCCCGCGCTCTCGAAGGCCCGAGCGGAGGACAAAAGGAGCACCAGCCGCTCGCGACCGGAGACCAGCTCCGCGCGAGCCACCTGCACCTCGGCCCGGCGCGCGGGCTCATCACGCAGCAGCTTCTCCAGCTCCTCCAGCGCGACGGCATAGCCCGCGCCCGAGGCGCCACGCTCGACGACGGCTTCGAGCGACTCGCGGGCCCGCGACACCTGGTCCGAGTCGCGGAGCAGCGTGGCCAGCTCCAGGCGCAGGACGGACGCCTCGTCGGCATCCTCCAGGTGAGGCACCAGTCGCTCCAGCGCCTCCAGCAACCGCGTCGCCTCCCCCCGCTCGCGCAGCCCCGTCACGAGGGCGCGCAGCGCGGTGACATCCTCGGGGGCGGCCTCGGCCGCGCGCTGGGTGAGCTCCCAGGCCGCGTCCACGTCCGCGAGCGACTCGGCGGCCACGGTGGCGGCGGCCAGCAACAACTCGGCGGCGCGCACGCCACCGGCGGCCTCGGCGCCGGACTCGTACACCGCCAGCAGGTCCCCGTGGCGCCCCAGCGCGCGCAGGCCCGCCACCGCGCGGTCGATGACGGAGGCATCCGCCGGACGCAGTCGCGCCAGCGGCAGCAGCGCGTCGATGGCGTCCTTCGGGTCGTCGAAGAGGTCCGCCGCGCGGCGGTACAACACCTCCGCCGTCGCCGTGTCCTCCGCCCGCCGGGCCAGCTGCAACGAGGCCCGGTACAGACCCGGTGCGTTGCCCGTGCGCGAGTGGACTTCCGCCAGCAGCGACAGCGCCTCGCGGCCGCGCTCGCCTTCCGGCTCCAGCGACACCACCGACTCGAAGGCATCCGCCGCGTCGTGGTACGCGTTCGCGCCCAGCGAGGCATGGCCCAGCCGCAGCCATGTCCGCGCGCGCACCGTCACGGGCAGCGTCTCGCCACCGGCCGACAGCAGGCGTCGGTCATACGGTCTCGCGGCGGCGGGGCCTCCGCTCTGGGCCGCCAATTCGGCGCGCGCGGACAGCGCCTCCACGTCGTCACCCGAGGAGCCCAGGTACACGTCGAACGCCTCGGCGGCCAGCAGCGCCTCGCCCGCGTCCAGCAAGCGGGTGGCGCGCTCGCGCAAGAGCGGCAGCGCTTCCTCGGGAGGCAGGGCCGCGGCGCGCACGGCCAGCAACTCCGACAGCCGGCGCACGTCTCCGGCCGCGCGCTCGCGCACGCGCTCGAAGGCTTCTGCGCTCGCGGGGCTCAGCTCGAAGGCCCGGTCCTCGCACAGCAGCGCGCGCTCGCGGGCACCCGCCGCGCGGAAGGCCCGGGCGGCGGCGAGGTAGCTGTCCGCGGCGTCGGCATCCGACTGACGCTGGGCCCGGCGCAGCATCAACTCCGCGAGCGACTGCGGGTCCTCGTTCTCCTCCAGGAAGGCGCGGTGCCGCGAGAAGACGGGTTCGCGGAAGGGGTCGGCCTCCAGCAGCACGGCGTCGAACTCGGCCGCGTCCGCGTGGCGCTTCACCTCGTGCAGCAGCTCCGCCGCCTGCGCGGTGAGGTCCAGGTCATCCGGGCGAGCGGACCGCGCGGCGATGAAGGCCGCCGCCGCCGCGTCCGGGCGCCCCGCCCTGTCGCGGTACAGCACGGCCGCGCGCTGGAGCAGTGCCGCGCGGCGCTCCGTGTCCGGCTCACCCTCGGCGCACTCCTCGTACCAGGCCGCCAGCTCCGCCAGCCGCCCGTCCCGCTCCAGGAGGCGAGCCAGCAGCGTCTCGGCTTCATCCAGCGAACGGTCCTGCCGCAGCGCTCCGCGCAGGAAGCGCTCCGCCTCTTCCGTATCCGCGAGCACGCCCAGGTGCAGCTTCGCCAGCCGCAGTCGCAGCGCCGCCGCTTCCTTCGCGTCGTCCAGCAGGGGCAGCGCGCGCTCCAGCCAGAGGGCCTCCGCGTCGGCATCGTCCCGGCGCTCCGCCAGCGCCGCGCCCAGCCGCGCCGTGCCCAGGTCCTCCGCCAGCGAGAAGGCGCGGTCCAGCGCGCTCTCCGCCGCGGCCAGGTCCAGCTTCACATCGCGCAGCAACTCCGCGCGCCGACGCTCGCACGCGGCGGCCTCGGGGGCGCGCCCACGCGACTCCAGCAAGTCTCGCGCGTCCGCCAGTGCCCGGAGCGCGTCGTCCGCGCGGCCCGTGGCCTCCGCGAGACTCGCCTCTTCGTCATGGGCCGCGAGCGTCGCGGCCACGTCGCCCACCTGGAGGCTGAGCGCGGCCACATGGCGCAGCTCCGCGAGCAGCTCCAGCGAGCGACCCGTCTCGCGGTAGAGCGAGGCGAGCTGGAGGCGCAGCGGCAACGGCATCGTCGCCATCTCCGCCGCGCGCGACAGCAGCGACGCCGCCACACCCGCGTCGGCGAGCGCGGCACGCGCCTTCTCCGCGAGCACCACGAGCCGCCGCACCGTGTCCTCGGAAGGCGCCAGGGCGCGAGCGTGGGTGACGAGCACCTCGAACGCGCCGCGCGGGTCGTCCTTCTCCAGCAGCGCGGAGAGCCGCTGCACCGCGGGCTCGCACAGCGGACGCTCGACGAGCAGCTTCCGGTACGCCCCCACCGCGCGCTTCGTCTCGCCCGCGCTCTCCGCCAGCTCCGCCAGCCGCAGCCAGGTGGCCTCGGCCGCGTCGGCGCTCGCGGTGAAGTCCGCCGTCGAGGCCAGCGTCTCCTGGAGCGGCAGGGCCTCCAGCACCGCGCCGCGCAGGTAGAGCAACTCCGCCAGCGACGCCAGCTCCGCGCCGCGCGCCGGCACCAGGGAGTGTGCCTTGCGCGCCAGCTTCAGCGCGCGGTCCAGGTCCTGGGCATCCCGCGCGTACGCGGCGCCCTCGCGCAGGAGCGTGGCGGCCTCGGACGTCGTGGCGCTCTCTGCGGCGGTCTCCAGCAGGGCCGCGGCCTCGCGCAGCTCTCCGCGCCCGGCCACCAGCGACACCAACCGGCGTCGCACGTCCGAGTCGCCGGGAGCGAACCGCAGCGACTGTCGCAGCGCCGCCTCCGCGGGGGCCGGCTGCTCCAGGCGCTCCAGGTAGAGCGATGCCAGCTCCGCGTACATCGCCGCGGACTCGGACGGCGGAGCATGAGGCGCCTCGGCCGCGAGCAGCTCCGCCAGCGCTGCCCAGTCCTCCAGGGCCCGAAGCGCGCGCTGCAAGGAGACGGTGGCCCGCGCGTGACGCGGGGCCAGCGCCAGCGCGGCCTGAAGGCTCCCACGAGCCTCCGCCAGCTCTCCTCGCGTCTCCAGCAGTGTGGCGCGAGCGAGCAGGGCCTCGACGCGGCGGGGCGTGGGGCCCTGGCGAGCGGCCTCGGCGAGCGCGGCGGCTTCCTCGTCCGGGCGCTCGTCGCGGTGGGCCAGGTCGGCCAGGGTGAAGAAGGCGTCACAGCGCTCGGCGTCCGACGGGGACAGCGCCACCGCGGAGACCAGCGCCTCGCGCGCGAGCCCCCGCTCATCCTTCTCCGCCAGCACGGTGGCCAGGGCGAGCAGCCGCTCCCGAGCGCGCGTGCCCAATTGGGCATCGGCGACCACGGCGCGACGCCACACTTCCAGCTCCCCGGCCTCGTCTCCGGACTCACGCGCCAGCTCCGCCAGCGCGAGCAGCAGGGCCGCGGGACGGCGGGCCAGCTTCGCGGCCTCGGAGAAGTCCTCGCGCGCGGCGGAAATCCGGCCCGTGGCGCGATGGAGCACGGCGCGACGCGCGAGCAGCTCCGAGCGGTCCTCGCCCGTCGCGGACGCCACCAGCGCGCCCAGCAACTCCAGGCGCTCGGCTTCCTCGTCCGAGGAGCCCGTGCCCGGAGGCGGCAGCAAGTCCAGCAGCGCCTGCGCCGCCCAGGTGTCCTGCGGCTCCTCCAGTCGCAGGCTGCGCAGCGAGTCCACCGCCGCGCCGGCACGACCGAGCACGAGGGACAGCTCCGCCAGCTCGCGACGGGCCGCGCGCCGGGGCTCGCCGGACAGGCGCGGCCACAGCTCCACCAGCAGGTCCGCCAGCGCCTCGCGAGCGCCGGCCTTGCGGTGCAGGTTGACCAGCTCCACGCGGGCGTCGAGGTCCTCGGGAGCCCGGATGCAGTACTCGGACAGCAGGCGACGCGCGGAGTCCGTCCGGCCCGCGCGCACGGCGGCGCTGGCGGCCTTGCGCGTGAGCGCCACCCGCTCCGCTTCCCGGGGCGCGTCCGCGTCCACCGGAGGCAGCGCCAGCACCGCCTCGAAGTCCTCCAACGCGGAGCGCGCGTCGGTGGGAAGCTTCAGCTCACCGCGTCGCTGGCGCGCGGGCGCGAAGGACGCGTCGCGCTCCAGGGCCTCGGCGAGGAACGCCTCTTCGCGACTGGTGCCCGCCGCCAGCAGCGAGGCGCGGTAGAGCAGCTTCGCGCCGGAGCGGTCCTCCGGCACCAGCGCGGCGCGGCGCGCGTACAGCCGGGCGGCTTCCAGCTTCTCGCCCCGCTCCAACTCCAGCTCGGCCAGCGACTCCAGCACCTCGGCCGCCAGCGGCCCCTGGGGACTGGCCTCCAGCGCGGCCGTCAGGCGCAGCAACGCGGCGGCCTTCTCGCCCCGCTCCAGCAAGGCACGAGCGCTCTGGAGGAACAGCGGCGCGGCTTCCTCGGCGCGGTCGGCGCCCATCAGCGCCTGGGCACGGCCCGCCCACAGCTCGGCCAGCGCCTGCGTCTCGCCCGCCTCCGTGTAGAGCGACTCCAGCCGCGCGGCCAGCGCGTCATCCAGCCGGCGCAGCGGCAGCGCCTGCGCGTACGCGGCGATGGCGCCTTCGCGGTCGCCCAGCATCTCGCACGCGCGACCCAGCCGGGCGCGCACGTCCGCCAGCTTCTCCGGCGCCGCGGTGCGCGGCAGCGTGGACAAGAGCGACTCCAGCGCGCGTCGGGCGTGCTCGGGGCGCTCGCAGCGCAGCGACAGGTCCGCCAGGTCCAGCAGCACGGCGGAGTCCGGGGCCAGCCGCGCCGCCTTCTCCAGCGCCACCAGCGCGTCACCCACCCGACCCAGGCGGGCCTCCAGCACACCGGCCAGCTCTCGCAGCGCCGCGGCGGCGAGCCGCTTGTCGCCCTGCGCCTCCGCCACCCGCGCGCGCTCCTCCAACGCCACGGCCAGCCCGGCCATGTCCGCGCGCTTGCGCTGCAGGGCGCACAATTCGCCCAGCGCGGGCAGGTCATCCGGCTCCGCGCGCAGCACTTCCTGGAGGGAGTGCACCGCCAGGTCCAGGTCGAAGGCCAGGTCGCGCGCGGCCACCGCGAGGCGGCGGTACTTCTGCGCGCGCTCCTTCACGTCCGGCGCCAGTCGCGCCAGCGCGGACAGGCACCGCGTCAGAAGCGGCCCGTCACGCCGCGCCTCGGCCAGCGCCAGCAGCGACTCCAGCGCGGGACGGTGGTCGGCGTCGGCCTCCAGCGCGAGCAGCAGCAGTTTCTCCGCCTTCTCCGGCTGCTGGAGTCGGCCGCGATACAGCTCACCCGCCTCGGCCCAGGACGCGGCGCGCTTCGCCGGCTCGTCCTGGAGCGCGGCGGACTTCTCCAGCGCGTCGGCCAGCTCCAGCGACTTCCCGGTGATGCGGAAGTACGGAATCAGCTCCTCGAGCGCCACCGCGTCGCGCGGGTCCAGCGACAGCGCGGACTCCAGGTGCTCGCGCGCACGCGCCGGGTCTCCCAGTCGGGAGCGGTACAGCCGCGCCAGCGCATGGTGGCTGGCGTGCGCGGCATGGCGGACGCCTTCCGAGCGCGGCGCCGGCCCCGCGAGCTCCAGCGCCTGCTGGTAGCCCGCGAGCGCCTCCTGCAACCGGCCCAGTCCTTCCGCCACGCGCGCGGCGGCGAACAGCGGCTCCGCCTCGCCGGGCAGCAGCGACACCGCCTCGCGGTAGCGCAGGAGCGCGTTCTCCGGCTGCTTCAGGCCCTCTTCCCACACGCGACCGGCCATCAGGTCCGCGTGGCCCACGCGGTCCAGCTCGTGCCGGGCCATGGACACTTCACGCAGCCGGTCCAACGCCTTCAGCGCGCGCAGGTGCTCGCCGCCCCGGTGACACAGCTCGCCCAGCAACAGCAGCGCATCCGACTGGTCCGGCGACAGTCGCAGCGCCGCCTCGCAATGCAGGCGCGCCCCCGCGATGTCGTCCTCCGTCTGCGCGCACAGTCGAGCGAGATGCACGTGCGCGTCCGCGGCCTCATGCGGGTCGCGAGCGAGCGCCGCCAGCCGACGGTACGCCCGCACCGCGCCCGCCTTGTCCCGGGCCTGGTCCGACGCGCGCGCCAGCGCCTTGAGCGAAGGCAGGTGGTCCGGCTTCAGGCCCAGCAGCTCGTGCAGCGCCTTCACCGCCACCTGGGGCGCGGTGTCTCGCGAGCAACGCGCCGCCGCCTCGGCGGAGAAGAAGGCCGCGGCCTCCTCCGAGGTGCGACGGGCCAGCGCGCACAGCGCCAGGTAGCGCTCGGCGGCGCGGGCACCCTCGCCCCGACGCTCGCGCACCACGGCCTCGCCCCACAGCGCGGCGGGACTGCGGTCTCGACGACGCTGCAGCGTGGCGGCCACGTCCAGCGCCAGCTCATGCGCCTGCGGGTCCGCCACCAGCAGCGAGAGCAGGCGCTCGGCCGCGAAGGGGTGCGCGTCCTGCGCGTCCCCGGCCTGGAGGTACTGCTGTCGCGCCTCGGCCAGCCGGCCCTGGGCGACGAGCCCCTCCGCGTCCGCGAAGGCCCGCGCGCCCTCCAGCGTGAGGAGCAGCTCCTCGTCCGGCGCGGACGGCGGAGGCAGGCCCCCGGCCGCGAAGCGCAAACGCAGCCCCGAGCTGGACACCTCCGCGGCGGACAGGCGCGCGGTGTCCAGCGACGGCATCTTGTACCCACGGCTCACCGCCGCGAGCTGACACAGCGCAGGCAGCACGCGGGTGGAGAAGCCGGAGGCCCCGCGCACCTCCACGTCCGGCACCAGCGCCAGCGCGCCCACTGCCGCGGACAGGAGGCCGGGCACCTGCACCGACGGCGTGGAAGAGAACCCGTAGAGGCGGACGTCGTAGAGATAGACGGCGAGCTTCTCCCCGTCCGCGTCGAAGGCCACCTTGAACGTGAAGGGCGTGCGCTCCGGCGCGGGCAGTCGGCCCTGTCCTTCCAGGTATCCGGGACGGAAGTGCAGCCGCACCTCCTCCAGGCCCGCGAGTCGCCCTGCCAGCTCCGCCACCCGCCGCGTCACCAGGTCCGCGTCGACGGACAGCTCCAGGAAGCCGAAGTGCAACTTCTTGCGCTGATAACGCGTGGCACCGGCGCTGACGTTGAACGGGAAGCTGACGTCCGGAATCTGGAGCGCGAAGTCGGAGATGCGCAGGCCCGGCACGACTTCCAGGGCCGGGAAGCCCACGAACGCCCTGCGGTCCAGCAGGCGCAGCTCGGGTGCGGCGGCGCGCGCATCGGGCGCCGCGGTGGGCTTGGGGGAGTCGCTCTCGTTGGCCATCGCGGGAGCCTGGAAACTACCACGGGGTCCAAGCGCCCGAAATTTATGACAATCCCCCGCCCGGGGGGCAACCAACGGGGCTGGGGGACCCCAGGGCCGCATGTGTTGTTCGTCATGCGCGCCGGACTGAAGTCGGACAATATGCGCCCGGCGTGCTGGCTCCCGACTCCCTCGTCCTCGACGGTCGCTTCCGAGTACTCCGTCCCTTGGGTTCGGGCGGAATGGGCGAAGTGTACCTGGGTGAACAGGTCTCCCTGGGCCGCAAGGTGGCCATCAAGGTCCTTCACCACGACCTCAACGCCCAGCCCGGCATGGCCGAGCGCTTCAAGCGCGAGGCCCGCCTCCTCTCCGCCGTCGAGCACCCCGCCGTGGTGCACATCGTCGACTTCGGTGAGTCCGGTGACCACGCGTGCCTGGTGATGGAGTTCGTGGAAGGCGAGAGCCTCTACGACGTGCTCACCCGGGGCGCCATGCCGCCGGGACGCGCGCTGCCGCTGCTCCACCAGCTCGCGGAGGGCCTGTCCGCCATCCACGAGAAGGGCATCATCCACCGGGACCTGAAGCCGGAGAACGTCTTCATCTCCCCCGGCGTGCGCGGCGAGCAGGCCCGGCTCCTGGACTTCGGCATCGCTCGACTGGTGGAGCCGGACGCGCAGAGCAACGTCAGTCAGGTTGGCGTGGTGCTCGGCACCCCGGAGTACCTGTCGCCGGAGCAGGCGGTGGGCGCGAAGGTGGACACGCGCAGCGACCTGTACACCTTTGGCGTGCTGACCTACCGCGTGCTGTCCGGACGGCTCCCCTTCGATGGGCCGCAGGCGCGCCACTTCCTCGCACAGCACGCCTCCCACGCCCCGCTCCCGTTGGACAGGGCTGCGCCTTCCCTGTCGCGCTACATCGGCCTGCTGTCGCTGGTGATGCGCCTCCTGGAGAAGAACCCGGCCAAACGCCCCCAGAGCGCGCACGAGCTGGCGGATGCGCTGGCCGCCGCGCACTCGTCGCTGTCCGCCTTCACACCCGGCCTGGGCACGCCCGCCTACGTCAGCGCTCCCACCACCAGCACCACGCCCTCCGGCACGTCCGTCTTCGGCGCGGGAGAAGCCACGAGCACGGGCCCCAGCGGGACGTCCGTCTTCGGCGCGGAAGAAGCATCAGCTCCGCTTCCGAGCCGCTCGAGTCGAGGCACCGCCGCGTTCGGCCTGGAGTCCTCGACGGGCCCCGACAGCGCGGCGTCCGCGCCGATGGCGATGCGCACGGGCACGGCGTCCTTCGGCACGCGGCCCTCGCTGTCTGGCAGCACATCGACGGTGAAGCCTCAGAACCTGACGGTGATGCTCACCGACATCCAGGGTTTCACCGAGCGCACCAGCCGGCAGACGCACGAAGAGAACGCGCGGATGCTGGAGACGCATGACCGGCTGCTGATGCCCCTGGTGCGAGAGCACGAGGGACGACTCGTGCAGAAGCGCGGCGATGCCCTGCTGGTGGTGTTCCGCTCTCCCACTGCCGGCGTGTTGTGCGGCATGGCCATGCAGGACCGGCTGTGGCGCCACAACCAGTCGCTGCCCAACGAGGAGCGGCTGCACGTGCGCGTGTGTCTGCATGCCGGCGAGGTGCTGCTGACCGCCGACACCGTGCTGGGCGAGCCCATGGAGGTGGTCGAGACGGTGGAGCACGTCGCCGCCGCGGGCCAGGTGACCTTCACGGAGGCGGTGAACCTGGCGCGCAATCGCGCAGGAGCGGACGTCGAGCCGTGCGGCTCCATCACCCTCCCCGGCCGCGAGGAACAGCTCCAGCTCTACCGCTGCCAGCAGGCGGCCGAGGGGCCTCCCTTCGGCGGACGTTTCGAGAAGCAGAACGCCCTCATGGTGCGACTGGCCCCCGCGGTCCAACGGACGCGCGCGGCGCTGGCCCCCATCTCCCAGCGGGTGCGCTCTCTCGGAAGCTCCCTGCGCACGGCGACGAGCACGCTGGGCGCGGGCCTGTCCCGACTCGGCGCGGCCCTGAAAATCCCCCCGAAGCTGAAGGAGGGACTCGGCAGGACGGTGGTGCTCGCGCGCGCGAAGCCGCGTCAGGCGGCGGCGGTGCTTGGAGCGGTGGTGCTCCTGGGCGGCGGCGTGGCCCTGGTGGTGCATCTGAACAGCCCTGCCGTGCGCGCCATGTCGCTGCTGAAGGCTGGAAAGAGTAACGAAGCGCTGGCGCTGCTGAACGCGACGTCGAACGAGGAGCAGAAACAGCCCTCGGTGCGGCGCGCGCTCGCGGCGACCCACCACGCGCTGCGCAACCACGACAAGGAGCGGGTGCTGCTCGCCACGCTGGACGTGGACGGGCGCGCGGAGGTGGAGGACTCCGTGCTGGATGGGCTCGCGGAGGACTTCGGCCGCGGCGACATCGACGAACCCGTGCGCAAACTGCTGGCCACCCTCCCGAAGGAACGGGTGCGCCCTCACTTCGAGTCCCTCGTCGAGGACGAGTACTCGCTGAAGCAGTGGGGGGCGCTTCGCTACCTGGACTCCTCGGAGCTCGCTGACGAGGTGGACCTGGTGGTGGCCTACTCCAAGGCCCTGGAGGCGAAGGAGTGTGGCGTGCGCAGGGCCGCCGCGAAGCGGCTGGGCGTGCTGGGCAACACGGACGCGGTCCCCGCCCTCATCCGACTCGCCGAGCTGGGCAGCACCAAGGGCGGCGACTGCGGCCAGGACGAGGCGAACCGAGCCATCCAGAAGTTGAACAAGAAGGGCGGCTGAAACCCGGGAGGCGTGTCACCCCCGGCCCCACCGGTGGTGCTCAGTCGTCGTCGCGCCGCGCGTGGCCCTTCTTCTTGCCCTTGCCATGGCCATGACGGTGGTCGTCGTCATCCCAGTCGTCGTCATCGTCCCGGTCATCGCGCCGGGCCTTCACCTTCTCGTCCACCCTGAGCAGGTTGCGGGAGAAGGCGTCGTACTCCAGATGCAGGTGGCCTCGCGCACCGGGAGCGGCGGCGAAGAACTTCACCTTCCAGATGTCGTTGCCCGTCCGGTGCGCCTCCTTGAGGCGGCAGTCATAGCGGCGCGAGCGACACTCACCGAAGCCCCGGTCCACCGCCTCATTGTAGGCCATGGACGACGGACGCGAGGGCGGAGGAGGCCGCGGGAGCGAGGGGCGGTTCGGCGGGCGCGCATGGAGGTGACAGCCCGACGCGAGCAGCAACCCACCAATAAGCAGCACGATTCTCATGCCGTCATGACGCATCAACCGCACGGAGCTTCAAAGCCACGCGGGGTGTGAGTTGACGACTGGAAAACTACAGTCCATCGGGAGACGCGAAGGCCACGAAGAGTTCGCCGGTGAGATACGCGCGCGCACCCTTCGTCGCGGGCCGGAGGAAGTCATTCACCACGGGGCCACCCTGCGCGAGCTGATGCTTCTCCGGGTGTGACAGGTTCATCCGACTGCGGGCCACACCCTTGTTGCCTCGGTGGATGAAGGTGACGGTGCCGTCGTCTGCCACACCCTCCACCACGCCGACATGGGTCATCCCGTCATTGCGACGGCCGTCGCGGTTGCGGTCATACGTCTCGCGGAAGAACACGAGGTCTCCGGGACGCGGCGCGCGGTGATGCAGCCGCTTGCCATCCGTGGCGCGACGGAAGATGGCGGACACGGCATTCTCTCCCGCGAGGAAGCCATGCGCGACCAGGTCGATGCCGGCGGAGAGATAGGCCAGGCGCACGAAGCCAGAGCAGTCGTTCGGCATGCCCCGGCTGACCTTCGCGAGGTTGCGCTCACCGACGAGTTGCATGGAGCGAGACACGATGAGCCGCGCCAGTTGCATCGGCGTACGGTACGCATCCCAGAAGCCCTCCATGTCGGTGGCGGGGCGCACGACGAGGGCGACGGCCTCCAGCGCGGCCGCGATGACCCCCGTCACCAGGGGGCGCTCCTTCTCCTCGAGGACGACAGTGGCCACGACTCGCGGCGCCACCTCGGTGTGCGGCACGCCCTCGGCCGCTCCCGGCGTGGCCGACTCACCGCTCTTCACCGTCGTGGGCGCCTGAGCGGAAACCTGGGCCACGGACCCACCCGGTGTCACGGCCCCCACACCCTCGGCGGCGGGTGCCGTCACGACCTGCTCGGAGGGTGCCACCGCCGCGTGTGACGGGACCTCCAGGGCGGTCCCCTCTTCGCGCGACTGCACGGTGGCACAGCCGATGAGAGCGCACAGCGGAACGGTGGCGAGCAGGCGAAGACGGGACAACCGAAGGACCTTCCGAAAGTTGGCGCCGCATTCAATCCCACGTTTTTGGGGGTGCCGCCAAGAACTCGAAGTGTCAGCCCTCCCAGGTGGACAGCAGTGCGCGAACCCGTGCGTACCTCTGGAGGAGTGCGGCACGGTGGGCGCTGAGCATCACCATGGAGCCGATGACGAAGAGGCCCAGGAGGAACAGCGATGCGGCGGCGACGCGGTGGTCCCTCATGCCGAAGCGCACGAGGTTCGCCGCGATGCACGTCACCAGGAACGCGGTGCCCAGGTACACGTAGGAGCGGATGCGCAGGGCGATGCCGAAGCCCACGCCCACCACGCAGAGGAACACGCACAGGAGCATCGCGCTGCCGTCGCTGAACATCAGCGGCTTCCACGCTCCCGCCACGTAGATGACGGTGACGGCCAGCGCGCGCAGCCGCGCGTAGGTGTCCTCGTCGATGGCGCCTCGGAACACGCGCAGCAACGCGAGCAGCGAGAGCCCCGCGGGGATGACGTAGAACTGCGGCTCGCCCTGGCCGGTGCCCTGCCACACGAGGTAGAGCGCCACGTTGAAGGCCACCACCGACGCGAGCGAGGCGACCCCTCGACGCGTCGGATGCGACGCCAGCGCGGCGAAGTGCGCGGCGTGTCCCACGAGCAGGGCCGCCACCTGGAGCGGCTCGCCCCAGGGCGCTGACAACAACCCCGCCAGCGGGAAGAGGTATGCGCCCCACAGCGCGGGCCTGCGGAAGACGGCCAGACTGGAGCCCTCGCGCTGCACGAAGAAGTAGAGGCCCGTGAAGAGGGCGCCCCCGACGAGGGCCGCGAGGCTGTCCCCGGTGCTCGGGCTCGTCCCCATGCCCAGCAGGCGCACGGACAGGTAGCCCAGCGCGAGCACGGCCTGGGCGAGGAACGCCGCCGGCTCGTCCTTCTCCACGGCGGCGTGGCGCACGAGCGCGACGAACAGCACCGCCAGCGCGATGCAGGCCACCAGTGCTTCGCGCAAGGCATCTCCCGTCGCGCCCAGGAACGACAACCCGAGGAGGACCTCGGTGAGCGCGACGACGGTGAAGCCCAGGCCCACGCCCCGCCGGAGCTTCGCGCCCGCCAGGAACAGCGCCAACGTGGCGAGCACGGCGCTGGCCGCGCCGAAGTGCGGGAGGATGAACTCCGAGCCCCGCCCGGACGAGTACACCGCGCCCAGGTGCATCAGCGCGCCGTGCGCCGCCGCGAGTGAGGCCAGCCAGCCGACCACCTCGCGCTCGCGCCGACGCCACACCACCGTCCACGCGGAGGCCAGACCGAAGAGGAAGCACAGCGGCGTCGCCAGGTGCTCCAGGTCTCTCAGCGAGGCCAGCGACAGCAGGGCCAGCACCCAGCCGCCGTGGTGCAGGGCCGCGCCCACGCGCACCCCGCGCGAGTCGAGCACCATGCCCCCTACGCACAGCACCAGGCCCGCGCCACTGATGACGGCGGGGAGCCACAACACCGGCACCGCGGCGACCAGCGAGGCCGCGAGCAGCACGGTGGCCACGTTCGCCATCCACCGCTCACGAGCGACCATCAGCACCAGGGACGTGAGGACCGCGCCCGCCGCCACGTGCGACGCCAGCGCTCCCGGCCCCGCATCCGCCAGTCGTCCCAGGAGCAGCAGCGCGAGCGCTCCGGCGCTCCCCACCCATAGCGGCTCGCTCCAGGTGCCTTCCAGACCGGGAGTCAGCTTCAACGCCACCGCGCTGAGCGCGCGTTGCATCGCTCCGGACTGGCAGAGGGCGGACAACAGGCCCGCGCCCAGCGCCACCGCGATGACGGCGAGCCCCGTCTCCGGCCTCCACTCCAGGAAGTCATACGCCTCGGTCCGTCCCGCCGTCGCCAGCGCGAGCACCCAGACGGCGGGCACCAGCAGCCACCGGCGCGACAGCAGGAACGCGGACGCCGTCACCACGGCCGCGAGCCCCGCCAGTCGCGGCGGCGACGGGTCATCCAGCACCGGCAGCACCGCGATGGCCAGCGCGGTGATGACGGAGGCCCGACGCAGGTAGACATCCGGTGGGCTCCGGAAGAAGGCCCAGACAGCGGAGGGCGCATGGTGCTCAGTCAGGGCCAGTGCGAGCAGCATGCTGGTGACGACAGGCCTCGCCTCCGGAATGACGAGCAGCAGGAGCGAAGCGCCGCACACCCGCATGAACGGACGCGGCCCGGGCATCAACGCCAGCGACGCCGTGAGGAAGTACACGGGCGTTGGCCCCATCCAGGGCGCCATCATCACCATCGGGGTGAGGCAGGCGAGGGCCAACTGCATCCACAGGGACAGCGCGTCGCGCTCCTTCTCCTCGTTCGAGCGGAGCAGCAGGGAGCTGAACGCGGGCACATGCGCGACGGCCCGTGCCACGGCGAGTGACACCAGCGGCAGCGCATACGCCCAGGTGGGCGGAGTGCCGCCCATCGCCAGGAAGCCGACGAAGGCATACGGCACCGCGAGGCTGGCGAAGACGGGCTGCCGGGTGGCGCGCGTCCACAGCAGCGGAAGCAGCATCGCGCCAGAGACCATCCACGCGGGATGCGCATCGTCCCAGCGCACCACCACGATGGCCAGCACCAGGGCCGATGCCAGGGTGGCCACCCACGCGAATCGCTTTCCTCCCGCGCCGACGGCCAACACCGCCGGGATTTCCTCCGCCACGGCCAGGAGCCCCAGCACGGCGGACAACCCCAGCAGCACCACGGGGCCTTCCGAGTACAGGCCCATCGTCGCATACAGCGCCGCCACCGCGACGCTGAGCCCGGCCGGCATCGCCCGCGCGGTGAGCAGGGCCACGAAGGCCGCGCCGAGCAGGAACATGCCGCCCTGTGAGCTTCTCGCTTCCACCACGGCGACCAGCGGGAAGACCCACGCCACCAGTCCGGCGACCGTGGTGCTCGCGCCGCGCCCCCATCGCGCCGCGCAGAGCGAGGCACCCAGACCCCAGAGGAGGAACAACCCCAGGGACATCCCCGGCGTCATCATTCCATTCCAGGGCGCATAGAAGTTCGAGATGTCGGGCAGCAGCGCGAAGGCGGCGATGAACACCGCCAGCGGCCGGCTGAGGGGGAACGTGCGCGACACCACGGCGATGGCCGCCGCGGCCAGGAGCACCACCAGCCCCAGTCCGCTCACCTGGCCGACGGCACCCGCCACGAAACCGAACAGCGCGTAGAAGACGGCGACCCCGCCCAGCAGACGCAGCAGCCGTCCTCGCTCGGCCAGCACCGCCAGAGCCAGCGCGACGAAGACCAGCGAGAACGCCATCGCGGTGGACGAGACCTGGATGGCGAACTTCGGCACGAGGGCCGCCGCCAGGAGGGCGGCATAGGCCATGGCGTACTCACTCCGGAGCGCCCACGCGACGACGAGCGTGCTCACCGCGCACAGCACCGCGCCCGTCATGGCCACGAAGCCGAAGTTGCTGCCGAGGCCCATGAAGAGGCCCGCGGTGGCGATGAGCCCCGCGATGGGCGCCAGCAACGAGCGCGTCCGCGCGGTGCACACCGTGCAGACCCCCGCGAGCGCGAGCGACAGCAGCCCGGACACGACGGCAGCGGCCGGAACCGAGAGCACGTCGGCGGCCAGCACCGGCACCAACAGCGACAGCAGCGCGCCCACGACGGTCAGGTAGAAGCGCTCCACCAGCAGACCCGTGACCAGGCACAGGAGGGACAGCCCGAGCACGCTCCAGAATCCCGGGCGCGTGTCGGGCCCCGCCAGGCCGTAGACGGTGAAGACGACGCTGGCCACGGCGGTGGAGCGGAAGAGCACCTCCGCGAAGGCGATGTCCCGCGCATTGCCCGTGCGCTCACCGCGCCACAGGCGCGACACCGCGAGCACGACGCCGGCGAGGATGAACGGCATCGCCGTCAGGGCGCCGTACTGCAAGGGCAGCTTGCCCGCGTCGGGGTAGCCGAGCGCGGCCTTGAGCGCGGCGATCAGGCGCTTCACGGGGCCAGGGATGAGCTGCCCGCTGGTGGCATAGGCGAAGTAGGACGCCGCATAGGCGGGGTACACCCACGGCAGGCGACCGATGGCGCCGCGAGCCAGGGACACCAGGGTCCACGTGGTGACGGCGGCGGTGACGAACAAGGTCGGCGGCGGCGCGCCGATGGCGGCCACCAGACACATCACCTGGAGCGAGGCCACGCCCAGGGCGAGCGGATCCGCCGCGCGCTCGGCAGGCAGCGAGCGGAAGCGCTGCATGGCGGCGAGGAGGAACGCGAGGAAGGGCGCATAGACGCGCACGTCCGGCGGCGTTCCGGCATCGACGAGCGCCACGTGGAGGCGGACGGCGTAGACGAGGAGCAGGTAGAGGGGCGCGCCCAGGGCGAAGGTGAGCTCGGCGCCTTCGCGCGGTCTGGCCACGGGTCGCGCGGACAGCAGGAAGAAGAGGACGCACGGGAGGATGTTCAGCCACAGCGCGGTGCCGCCGAGCTTCGCGGCCAGCGGCGCCAGTCCCATCATCAGCGTGCTCGCGACGAGGGCCACCTGGACGAAGGGACGCGAAGGCGCATCGAACGCATCCGCCGGTTTGCGCACGAGGAAGGCCGCGCCCACGGCCCAGCCGAGCAGCAGCGGGATGAGCATCACCGTGTTGACGCCCCCGAGCAGCAGCGCGTCTCCGAACTCCATGGGCCCCAGCGCGATGCCGGCGATCGGCGCGGACGCGGAGCCGATGATTCCGAGGATGCGCCCCGGGTTGCGCAGCGCCTCGCGACGGGCGAGGTACGCGCCCCAGACGGAGAAGCCAGCGGAGTAGCCCACGGTCATGCCGAAGACGGTGAGCGAGCGGGTGACGGAGGACATTCCGGCCCAGCTCTCGAAGACGAAGTAGAGGGTGCCCGAGAGGATGAGGAAGGCACCGACGAACCACATGATGCTCTCGTAGAGGAACGGCCTCCACACGCGATTCCACGTGGAGGTTTCCTCGACGAGTCGCGCCGTCGCATTCCGGGGCGGAGGCGCCTCGAACGAAGGCTGTGAGGGGTTCTCGGGCAGAGGGAGCTCTTCCGCCCCAGGCTCTCGCTGCGTCGGAGGTTTCACCCGATTCGGAGCACCGGGACGGGCCTGCTGCGCGGCCGAAGCCTGGTTGCGAGGCGCCGACGTCGCATCACCTCGCGAGGCACGAGCCGCCTCCACGGAAGCAGCCAGCAACCGCGCCGCTTCCTCACCCGAAACCACCGAGGCTCCCGAGGCCGCACGCGCGGCACTCGCGGCGGCGGCAGCCTCTCGCGCCGCGGCGTCCCTCGAAACCACCGAAGGAAGTCGAGCCGCGTCCCGCGGAGAGGCGACAGAGGACTCCACGGCATCCGAAGTCGCGCGGGGCGTCGCATCCGCACGCGCCAGTTCCTCATCCGAGAGCGCCGAGGCCGCGAGGTGCAACCCATCCACCTGAGCCACGGCCTCGTCCGAGGCCGCCTGGCGCATCGCACTCGCCTGCGCCACATCCGAAGCCGCGAGCCCTGTCACACCTGACTGCACCACATCCGCATCCGAGTGGCGCACCACGCCGGGCCGTGCCGCGTCATCACCCGATGCAGCGAAGCCTGTCGCACCCGCCTGCACCACATCCGCATCCGTGTGGCGCATCACGCCCGGCCGTGCCGCGTCGTCACCCGATGCAGCGAAGCCCGTCGCACCTGAGTGCAGCGCGTCCGCATCCGTGTGGCGCACCACGCCCGCCCGCACCGCGTCGACACCCGATGCAGCGAAGCCTGTCGCACCTGAGTGCGGAACATCCGCATCCGTGTGGCGCATCACGCCTGCTTGCACCGCGTCGTCACCCGAAGCCGCAAGGCCCTTCACACCTGCATGCGCCACGCCCCCGTCCGTGTGGCGCACCACGCCCGCCCGCACCGCGTCCTCGTCCGAAGTCGAGAAGCCCTTCACACCCGCATGCGCCACGTCCGCATCCGTGTGGCGCATCACCCCTGCGTGCGCCGCGTCATCACCCGAAGCCGCCGAGCCCGTCACGCCCGCCCGCACCGCGTCCTCGCCCGAAGCCGCGTGGAGCATCGCGCTTGCCCGCGCAGCAGCCTCGCCCGTGCCCGCCACCACGACCGTCCGCGCCTCGCCAGCATCCGCGACGCCCTCCACCCGAGCGGCACGCTGCCCGGTCCCCGCGAGAGGAGCGGGCGACTCAGCGAGCACGGATAGGAGGATTCGAGACTGCCGCTCGTAGCGTTCGGAGAGGAAGCGCCGGACGTTGGAGGGAACCTCGGAGGAATCCCAGCGAGTCAGCTCGGACAGGAGGAAGTGGACGTGAGCAAGCTCCGCTTCCAGCTCGGAACGGGGGCGCGAGGTCATCGCCGTACCGCACAAGGCGCACTGGCTGAATTGACCCAGGCGCTCCTGTCGGCAGTCAGGGCAGTACATGGGGTTCCCCCTCTACAACGGACATGCCACCCAGAATGCCTGGGTTCTCCCAGGGGAGGAAACCGGGGCCCCACTTCAGGGTGCGCCGGCTGTGTGCCACCTGTGCAGCCGGGTGCACAACAGGTGCGTGCACCCCGACGCACCCGTCAGCCCCCTGGGTCTCTCTGGCCCTCGGTCCGCATCCATGAAACCGTGTGCCCCGCATGAGTACTGACGAACTGCGACTGCGCCCCATTCAGCCCCAGGACGACAAGCACATCGCCTCCATCATCCGCGCGGTGATGCCGGAGTTCGGCGCGGATGGCCCCGGCTTCGCGCTGCATGACGCGGAGGTCGACACCATGTCCGCCGCCTACGCGCACCCCCGCCACGCCTACTTCGTGGTGGAGCGAGCGGGCCGCATCCTGGGAGGAGGTGGCATCGCACCACTGGAAGGCGGCGACCCCAGCGTGTGCGAGCTGCGCAAGATGTACTTCCTGCCTGAGGCCCGGGGCTTGGGAGTGGGCGAGCGCATGGTGCGCCGCTGCCTCGACTTCGCGCGCGAGGCGTTCTTCCACCGCTGCTACCTGGAGACCCTCGCCTCGATGACCCAGGCCCAGAAGCTCTACCGGCGCCTGGGCTTCACTCCGCTGTGCGCGCCCCTGGGAAGAACCGGGCACTTCGGCTGCGACCACTGGTACGCGCTGGACCTGACGAAGCCGCCCGGCTGACGCGCTCCCCTGCCCTGCCACCGGGCAGGAGGCACCCGCGGACCCGTTCCCGTGAAGGTCCTCATCTTCCCTCGAAACCCAGGGAGGAGAGGGATGGCGACGACACCCCGGAATCGCCGCGCGACAAGCCGTCAGGCCCCGTCCCGGACCAGCACGCGAACCGTGCGAGCACGTCCGGACAACACAGGCGTGGTCACCGAACCCGAGCCGCGCGCCGACAAAGTTCCCTTCGACATCGACGACGTGCTGGCGCGAGTGCGCGAAGCGGTGAGCGACTTCGCGGACGCGGCGATGTTCGCGCTCGCGGCACGAGGCCACGACAGCCTCTTCGAGCAGCTCGTCGCCTGCATCCTCTCCATCCGCACCCTCGATGAAGTGAGCCTGCCCGCCGCGCTCGCATTGCTCCAGCGCGCCTCCACCCCCGAAGCGCTCGCGAGCATGCGCCCCGACGACCTCGACGCCCTCATCCGCCCCGTCACCTTCCACGACGCCAAGGCGCACCAACTCCACGCCATCGCCGTGCGCACCCGGAACGAGTTCGGCGGAAAGCTGCCCTGTGACGCCCAGGTGCTCCAGTCCTTCAAGGGCGTGGGGCCCAAGTGCGCGCATCTGGCGCTCGGCATCGCCTGCGGCCACGAGGCCATCAGCGTGGACATCCACATGCACCGCGTGACGAACCGCTGGGGCTACGTGAAGGCCGGCTCACCCGAGGCGACGATGGCGGCCCTGGAGACGCATCTCCCGCGCAGGTACTGGGTGGAGCTCAATCGCCTGCTGGTGCCCTTCGGCAAGCACGTGTGCACCGGCTCGCGGCCCCGGTGCTCCACCTGTCCGGTGCTCGCGTCCTGTCGTCAGGTCGGCGTGACGAACCCGCGCTGACCGTCAGCGGTCATGGCCCACGAGCTGCGTGGCCCTGCGAGCCAACCGTCGCCACGGGTTGGTGCGGCCCCCGTTCTCCAGCGAGATTTCCTTGGAGACACGCAGGTCCTTCGCCCAGCAGCGCTCCATCTTGCGCACGAACTCCGCGTCGTTGATGACGAGCGAGCCCTCACCCAATTTGTTGAGCGACAGCGAGTCCATGTTGGTGGAGCCCACCACGGCGAGCCAGTCATCCACGAGCATCGTCTTCGCGTGCATCATCGACGGCTGGTACTCGTAGATGCGCGCGCCCGCGTCCAGCAGTCGCTCGTACGTGGAGCGCTGCGAGGCGCGGATGACCTTCACGTCATGGATGGGCCCGGGACCCAGGATGCGAAGCTCCACGCCCTGCCGGCACTTCTCCTCCAACTGCTCCAGAATCTCGTTGGGTGGAGAGAAGTACGCGTTGGCGATCCACAGGCGCTCACGCGCGGCGGCGATGACCATGCGCACCATGCGCTCCGCATCCGTGATGCCCAGCTTGCCCGAGCTCTCCACGAAGCACGCCTCGGAGTCACCCACCAGCGCGGGCTCCGGGAAGGTGCTCGGAGGCAGCAGTCCGCCGCCCGACTCCTGCCAGTAACGCGAGAAGGAGAGCTGCATCTCGCGCGCGGCGGGGCCCTCGACACGGACGCTCGTGTCTCGCCACTCCTCGGGCGACTGACCGTTGCCCTCCCAGACCTTCCAGAAGCCGAAACCACCCGTGTACGCGATGCGTCCGTCGATGATGACCAGCTTCTGGTGCGTGCGCCCCAACAGGCGCCCCATCACCTTGCCCGCGAGCAGCCGGTAGTAGTGAACCTCCACCCCGGCCTCGCAGAGCACCTTCTCCACCTTCTGGTCGAAGTCCTTGTCGCCGCTGAGTTCCTCGCTGCCCACCGGATCCACCACCACGCGGCACGCGACACCCGCGCCGGAGCGCTCCACCAGCGCCTCGATGATGCGGTCCGACACGTCACACGGCCGCCAGATGTAGACGAGGATGTGGACACTCTCCCGCGCCGCGTGAATGTCCTCCAGCATCCGGTCGAACACCGCGCCGTTGTCGAGCAGCTCCAGCCGGTGCCCCGGCATCAACGCGGCGCCGGTGGACTGGTACAGGGAGAACGAGAACCCCTGGGGCCCGGGGGGCAGCACGAAGGGGCCATGCATCTCGTGCCTGCCGCGCTCCCTGGCGCCGTCAAAGCCGTGGGCGCCCGGCTGGGGCAGAATCTCCGTCTCCGTGAGGTCCTGGGGCTCGTCCATGACGTGGCAAGCTAGGGACACTCTCCGGCCCCGGCATGCAGGGCCCGCCCGCCTGCCCGACAGCCGAGTGCTCTCTCCCATTGCCGCCCGGCGCCATGCTGTCCACACTGCGCCCGTTCCCTCGCCTGCTGGAGTGTCGACTTATGGTGGAAGAGATTCGTCCAACCGCGAAGGAGCTGCTGTCGCTGCCGCGCCTCGCGCCGCTGGTGCCCATGCTGTACGTGGCCTGGACGGACGGAGAGCTGACACCCGCGGAGATACGGATGCTCGGCAACGCGGCCCGCGCCCAGCCCTGGCTGGACCTGCGCTCCACCTCCGTGCTCGCGCGCTGGTTGGACCCGCTGCTGCCGCCCACCTCCAACGAGCTGGCGCTGGTGCGCGAGCACATCCGCGCCGCCGCCACGCGACTGGCCCTCAGTCCCCAGGACAGCCTCGCGGAGCTGGGCGCGAAGCTGGCCGAGCTGGTCTCCGGCACGAAGGAGCTGCCCCCGTCCGTCCCCGAACTGGTGCGCGCGCTGGCCTCCGTGGAGGCGGTGCTGGGGGTCTCCAGCCGGGACGCCGTTCGCGCCCTCGTCCCCTCCGCCGCGCACGAGCCACGCCGCGTCGGCCCCACGGAGCCCACGTCCTTCGCCCCGGAGGCGCTGCGCGCGGTGCTGGACCGCAAGTACCCGGAGGTCCGCTCGAAGGTGCGCACGTGGCTGGAAGACCCGGCCTTCCGCCAGCAGCCCACGCAAGACACGGCGAAGCAGCGCGAGCAGGTCTTCGACTGGCTCAAGCAACTGGCGGACGAGGGCCTGGGCCGCATCGCCTTCCCGGAAGGTGACGAGGCGGGCGCGGACCTGGGCGCCTTCATCGCCGCGTTCGAGACGCTGGCGTTCTTCGACATGAGCCTCGTGGTGAAGGCGGGTGTCCACTTCGGCCTGTTCGGCGCGAGCATCCTCTTCCTCGGCACGGAGCGGCACCACCGCGAGTACCTGCCAAAGGTCGCCACGCTGGAGTTGCCCGGATGCTTCGCCATGAGCGAGCTGGGGCACGGCTCCAACGTGCGCGACGTGGAGACGGTGGCGCGCTACGACGCGGAGGCCGGAAACTTCCTTGTCCACACGCCGTCGGACTCCGCGCGCAAGGAGTGGATTGGCAACGCCGCGGTCCACGGCCGCATCGCCACGGTGTTCGCGCAGCTGGAGGTGGGCGGCAAGGGCCTGGGCGTGCACGCCCTCCTGGTGCCCCTGCGCGATGAGCGCGGCAGGCTGCTGCCCGGAGTGCGCATCGAGGACTGTGGCCGGAAGATGGGGCTCAACGGCGTGGACAACGGCCGCATCTGGTTCGACCACGTGCGGGTGCCTCGGGAGAACCTGCTGGACCGTTTCGGACAGGTGAGCGCCGACGGCGAGTACACCAGCTCCATCTCCAGCGACGGACGTCGCTTCTTCACCATGCTGGGCACGCTCGTCGCGGGGCGGGTGAGCGTGGCGTGCGCGTCGCTGAGCGGGGCCAAGAGCGGGCTGACCATCGCCGTTCGCTACGCGGACTTGCGCCGGCAGTTCGGTCCTCCGGGCGCAACGGAAGTCCGGCTGCTCGACCACCAGACGCACCAGCTGCGCCTGCTGAGGCCGCTGGCGAAGACGTACGCGCTCGACTTCGCGCTGGAGTACCTGGTGGAGCGCTACGTGAAGCGCACCGAGGAGGACTCCATGGAGGTGGAGGCCCTGGCGGCGGGTCTCAAGGCGTATGCCTCGTGGAACGTGACGGCGGTGCTCCAGGAGGCGCGCGAGGCGTGCGGAGGCCAGGGTTATCTGGAGGCCAACCGGCTGCCGGGGCTGAAGGCCGACACGGACATCTTCACGACGTTCGAGGGCGACAACACGGTGCTGATGCAGCTGGTCGCCAAGAGCCTGCTGACGGACTACCGGCAGCGCTTCGAGGATGACCGCGTCTTCGCGGTGCTCAAGCTCATCGCCGACAGGGCGACGTCGGTGGCGGACCGAAACCCCATCGCGACGCGGCGCACCGGCAGCGAGCACCTGCGCGACGGCGACTTCCAGCTCCGGCTCTTGCGCTACCGCGAGGAGGACCTGCTGGCCTCGGTGGCGAAGCGGCTGCGCAAGCGGATGTCCGCGGGCGTGGAGGCGTTCAGCGCCTTCAACCAGGTGCAGGCGCACCTGGTCGCGCTGGCGCACGCGCACATCGAGCGGGTGGTGCTGGAGCAGTTCCTCCACGGCGTGGCGACGGTGAAGGACGAGGGGCTCAAGGTCGTCCTGGGACGGCTGTGCGACCTCTATGGCCTGTCGTGCCTGGAGTCGTCGAGCGGCTGGTTCCAGGAGAACGGGCTCATGGAGGGCAACAAGGCCCTGGCCATCCGCAAGGAGGTCGTGAAGCTCTGCACGGAGCTGCGTCCGGACGCGGTGGCGCTGGTGGATGCCTTCGGCATTCCAGACAGCTGCCTCGCCTCGCCCATCGGCCTGGGGCACCTGTCGCCCTGACGTGCGGTGAACACTCGGGGACCTCGGGGGGCTGACGGCCTGGGCGGCGCTGCGCAGCTTCCCAGGCCATGAAAAGCCCCGCGACGACGATGTGGCTCTGCGTGCTCGGAATGCTGTCCGCGTGTGCGTCCGTGTCTCCGGTGGAGCGCGCCGCCGCGCTGGAGGAGCAGAACCGCCAGCAGGCGCGACTGCTCACCGAGGAGCTCTACAACCTGCGCAAGCTGGACCGCGTCGCGGAGCTGTTCTCCGAGGACTACGTGGACCACTCCACGGGAGCGCCCACGGACGTGGTGGGTCCGGCCGCCGTGCGCCAGCAGGCCGAGGCAACGTTCCAGGCCTTCCCGGACCTGCGCTTCGACGTCCTCCACGTGGTGGCGGACGGAGACATGGTGCTGGTGCACTGGAAGGCCGAGGGCACGGACGTGAAGCACCCGGACGACACGGGCAAGCCCCGTCCCCTCGCGCTGAACGGCCACTCGCTCTACCGGATGCGCGACGGCAAGGTGGTGGAGTCCTGGGACATCTCCGACCGCCTCGCCCCGCTCCTGCAACGCGGCTACAAAATCGTTCCGCCCCAGCAGTGACGCGGAATCACTGCAGGACGGCGGGCGCCTGGAAGACCTCGCCGTCGCGGCCCTCCACGCGCAGGCTGGCGCCGTCGGCGGGGCTCACCTTCAGCTCCACGCGAGGCTGACCCCGGCGGTCCACCAGCATCAGCCCCGGCGAGCCGTGCTCATCCGCGCCCAGAATCGCGCGAGGCCGCCCGTCCGCGTCCGCCAGCTCCAGCCGCGAGGAGCCGTCCACCTGGAGCCCCACCGCGAACAGGTCCACGCCACCGGGCTTGGACAGCGTCAGGCGCGGCGCTTCATCCGAGTACACGGTGAGTTCGGCCAGGGACTCGCCGCCGGCCGTGGAGAAGCGCAGCCGGGGCGAGCCATCCACCGCCACGCCCAGCAAGGCGCGCGGACGTCCCGCGCCGTCATGGAGCACCAGCCCCGCGGCACCCGAGTCATCCAGCCCCAGCGAGGCCCGGCGCTGGCCCTGGGCATCGTTGAGCACCAGGCGCGAGGCCACCAGCTCTCCCCCCAGCGTCGGCGCGGGCTTCAACGCCGCGGTGCCCAGCCCCACTCCCGCCAGCGCGAGCGCCGAGAAGGTGAGTCCCTGCAACCGCCGACAGCGGCGCTCCAGTCGCTCCAGCCGCGCATCCACCGAGTCCATGTCGAGCCTCTTTCTGACCGGACCCTGCACGCCCGGAGTCGGGCAGGTTAGCGGAAGAAGGACGAGCGCGCGCCCCACACCCAGAGACAAGGACAATCATCCACCCACCGAGCCCAGGACAGCCGTTGCCCGGGCCCGAAGGGAAGCCACGTCAGATGTCGACGTCGCTCGAGTCGGCGGTGTTGTAGTCCCGCACGTCGCGCCGGATGGAACGACCGCGGCCGAAGAGGAAGCCCAGCTTGAACTGGACGAAGCCTCCCTCGAAGCCCGCGCCCAGCTCCGAACTGGAATCCGTGGTGTTGAACTCACCGACGATGGGGACGGAGATGCCCACCTCGGGCATCAGGCGGAAACCCTCGGTGACGCGCAGCGCGTAGCCCACCGAGGCACCCACGCTCAGCAGATTCACCGCCGCGTTTTCGGTGGAGCTGCCCGCGGCGATTCGCGTCGCGGACACGCGAGGCCCCAGCACCAGCTCCGAGCCGCCCGCCGTCTTGAAGCCCACCAGCAAGGGCACCGCCAGGTTGACGTAGCTGCCCACGGCGGCGTCATCGTTTCCCACGAAGACACCCATCACCGAGGGCGCCAGGGAGATTGCCAGGTTCGGGTCATCGGGGGTGGTGAGCAGGAACTTCGACTGGAGTTCGGCCAGCGACGAGCCGAAGCGCACGCCCAGGTCCAAGCGCTCCGTCACGCCGAAGCGCGCCGCGAGGTCGATGTGTGGATAGTAGACGCCAGCCGCCCCGCTCTCACCAATGACGGCGGCGCCCCCGACGCCTGGCTCGATGGCGAACTGGAACTTGCCCGCGCCCAGCGTGTCGGCTGTCTGGACATGACTCACCGAAACACAGCCGGTCCCCCCCAAGCCCCCGCACAGCGCGGCGACGACCACGGCACGACGCATCATCTGGATCCGCCCCACGTCCAAACGCCCCCTCATTGGAACGTTGCGAGGGCACCAGACGTTGAGGGGTTCTGAACATTCACCGGGAATATCCAGACACCTTTTTGCCAGAACCTGTCGCCCCCGGGGCTGACAGCGGGGTGTCGGCAACGCGAGAATGAGGCGATGAGACAGCTCGACCAGGAGCGGTTGCTGGGAGCCTACCGGGCGACGCGGTATGTCATTCGCCCCCATGGTTCCACGGAAGGCGTGGAGCAGGTGCTGCGAGTTGGAAGGCTGCACCCCGCCCTCGACGCCGCCCTGGCGGCACGGGGGCATCGGGAGTGGGCCTTCCTGACGGCCTGGAATCCGGGTTCGCGCCCTCGGGGCAAGGACGAGAACCAGCGCGCGCAGGAGCGGCTGACCTCCCAGCTCATCGCGGGCGGCTGGGTGGTGGCGCCCGCCATCGGTGAGGCGGAGGACGGGAGCTGGTCCGAGCAGAGCCTCTTCGTGCCGGGCCTGCCCCGCGCGGAGGCGGAGCGCTTCGGCCGCGCCCACGGACAGGTCGCCGTCCTCGTGGGCCGCACCGGGGGGCCCGCGGAGTTGCTGCTGTGCGGCGGCGAGGCGCCGCCACCCGCTCCTTGAAGCAGGGCGATGAGTCGCAACCCCGTGTCGAGACGAAGTCGAGGCGCGAGCTTCACCGTGCCGCCATGAAGGGCGCGCCATCCTCCACGAACCTGAGTAGGCTCCCCCTCCCCGTTCGTTGGAGTTCCGTCGATGCCTCAAGCCACACCGCGCTCGTCACTTCCGGGAGCGCGCCCCAGCGTCTTCCTGCTCGCCGGAGCGTTTGTCACCGGCATGTTCCTCTTCGCCCATGGCGGCTGCGGAGGTGACGAGTGCCAGGACGCCGCCGACTGCCGTGAAGACAACGGCACACCGGCCGAGGGAAAGGAGTGGGTCTGCGACGACAAGCGCTGCGAGCAGCACCCCGTCCTGCAGCCGCCTCCGGACGCGGGGACACCCGACGCGGGGACACCCGACTCGGGGACACCCGACGCGGGGGCGCCCGACGCGGGGAGACCCGACGCGGGGACTCCCGACTCGGGTCCCACCACGGTGAGCGTGCAGGTGCTCGCGTTCAATGACTTCCACGGGCAGCTCGAGGAGCCCGCGAGCCAGATTCTGGCGGGCGTGGCCCCCGACGGTGGGCCGGTGCGGGTGAACGCGGGCGGCGTGACGTACTTCGCCCGGCACATCGCGGCCCTGCGGGCCACCAATCCGAACACGGTGGTGGTGGCGGCGGGAGACCTCATCGGCGCCTCGCCGCTGGTGTCGGCGCTCTTCCACGACGAGCCCACCATCGAGGCGATGAACCTGATTGGTCTTGACCTGGTCGCGGTGGGCAACCACGAGTTCGACGAGGGCAGCACGGAGCTGTTGCGCATGCAGTCGGGCGGCTGCCACCCGGTGGATGGCTGCCTGGACGGGGATGGCTTCCCGGGCGCGAAGTTCAAGTACCTGGCGGCCAACGTGGCCACGGGCGTGGACCGCACGCTGTTCCCCCGCTACGACGTGCGCGAGTTCGAGGGCGTGAAGGTGGCCTTCATCGGCATGACGTTGGAGAACACGCCGGAAGCCGTCATACCCACGGGCGTGGCGGGGCTCACCTTCAAGGACGAAGTGCAGACGGTGAACGCGCTGGTGCCGGAGCTGCGGCAGCAGGGCATCGAAGCCATCATCGTGGTGGTGCACCAGGGCGGCAATCCGGCCCCGGGCTCGCTGGTGAACGAATGCAAGGGCGCGGGTGCGGACGGCCTCATCTCAGGTGCCATCGTGGGCATCGCCAAGGGCCTCAACGACGCGGTGGATGTCATCGTCAGCGGCCACACGCATCAGGCCTACAACTGCATCATCGATGGCAAGGTCGTCACGAGCGCCTCGTCGATGGGGCGGCTCGTCACGGACATCGACCTGACGTTGAGCAAGGCGACGGGCGACGTCGTGGGGGCGCGAGCGAACAACGTCATCGTCACTCGCGACGTGCAGGAGGTCGGCGCGGTGAAGGAGCTGGTGACGAAGTACCAGGGGCTCGTCGAGCAGCGGGCCAACCGGGTCATCGGCTGGGTGGCGCAGACGCTCAGGTCACAGACGGACTCCGCGGGCCAGTCCACCCTGGGCTTCGTCGTCGCGGACTCTCAGTTGGAGGCGACGAAGCCCGCGAACCTGGGTGGGGCGCAGGTGGCCTTCATGAACTCGGGCGGCCTGCGCGCGGACATCGGCCAGGGAGAGGTCACCTACGGCGAGGCCTTCACCACGCAGCCGTTCGGCAACAGCCTGGTCACCCTGACGCTGACGGGCGCGCAAATCGAGCAACTGCTGGAGGGGCAGTGGCAGCCGTCGGGAGCCACCATCATGCTGCTTCCGTCGGCGGGCTTCACCTATGCGTTCAGCGCGTCGGCGCCCATCGGAAACCGCGTCGACCCGGCGTCCATCCGGATCAACGGCGTGCCAGTGAGCCTGACGGCGGAGTACCGCGTCACCGCGAACAACTACCTCGCGAGTGGGGGTGATGGCGTCGAGGTGCTCCCCGAGGGGACGAACCGGCTGGGTGGCGCCGTGGACAGCGACGCGATGGAGGCCTACCTGAAGGCGCACAGCAGCGCGGCGAGCCCCTTGCCCGCCCCGGCGTTGAATCGCATCACCGCGCTGCCGTAGCGGCCGGCTCCGGCCGCGTCAGGGGACGGGTCCTCGCCCCTGACCGCCGGAGGGCACGTCCTCTCCCCGTCCGGGGACGTTGTCGGGGGTGGTGGTGGAACCCGGGAGGATTTCAATCTCCTGGGCGCGCGTCACCCGGCGGGCAATCTCGTCGAACTCCAGCTCCACGCCCCGGCCGGGCTTGTCCTTCAAGCCGAAGCGGATGCGCCAGAGGTTGGGGCGGATCTCCACGGCCTCGCCGGCCTGGGCCAGGACGAAGCTGTTGTTGCGGGCGTATTCCTCACCGGCCTGGATGACGTCGCGCTCGCCCAGCTCCGCCTGCACGGAGGCCGAGGAGGGGGGAACGGGCGGGCGACCGGTGGGCCCCACGCAGCCCACTCCAAGCAGGATGGCGGCGGGCAGCAGGAGTCGACGGAGGGTGCGCGAGCGGGGCCAGGACATGTGTCCAAGTTTGGGCATCGGCCAGGACACTCGCAGCCAAGGGAGCGGGCACGGCGGCGTGCGGGTTTCGCGCCTGCTCGGTGCACCAGCGGAGGACCTGCGCGCGGCGGGGGGCGGAATCAACGGGCGGGCTCGAAGCACCCACCCGGCCCCCGCTCCGCCACGAGAGCGGGGGCGGTGCGACGACGCGCCGTTACTTCGCGGACGGGGACGGAGAGATGATGCGCTGCTTCTCCACGACTTCGTCGATGAGGCCGTACTGGCGGGCATCCTCGGCGCTCATGAAGTAGTCGCGCTCGGTGTCCTTCTCGATGCGCTCGACGGTGTGGCCCGTGTGCTTGACGATGAGGCCGTTGATGTAGCTGCGCAGGCGGAGGATTTCCTTGGCCTGGATGTCGATGTCCGTGGCCTGGCCCTGAGCGCCGCCGAGCGGCTGGTGAATCATGATGCGGCTGTTGGGCAGGGCGTAGCGCTTGCCCTTGGCACCGGCCAGCAGCAGGAGGGCGCCCATGGAGGCGGCCTGTCCCACGCAGATGGTGGACACCGGACACTTCACGTACTGCATGGTGTCATAGATGGCGAGGCCGGCCGTGACGGAGCCACCGGGCGAGTTGATGTAGAGGTTGATGCCCTTGTCGGGGTCCTCGGACTCGAGGAAGAGCAGCTGGGCGACGATGATGTTGGCCACGTCGTCGTTGACGGGCGTGCCCAGCATGATGATGCGGTCCTTGAGGAGCCGGCTGTACAGGTCATACGCCCGCTCGCCGCGGTGCGTGGTCTCAATGACGAAAGGGACGTTCATGGCTTTCCTACCCTAATCGTCCTGTCGCCCTCGCGCCCGCTCGTTCTTCCCGCAGCGTGAGCTGGCCCACGGTTGGGACGGGGATGGCCCCCCGGATGCCCCTCGGTGGGGCGTCCAGGCGGGGTGTAGGACACGGGCGGCCTACAGGCCGGTCATCTTCTCCGGGCGGACCCATTGGTCGAACTGCTCGGAGGTGAGCAGGCCCAGCGCCACGGCGACCTCCTTGAGCGTCTTGCCTTCCTTGTGGGCCTGCTTGGCGATTTTCGCGGCGTTGTCGTAGCCGATGTGCGGGTTGAGGGCGGTGACGAGCATGAGGCTGCGCTCCAGGTTCTCCTGGATGCGGGCGCGGTTGGGTTCGATGCCGACGGCGCAGTTGAGCCGGAAGCTGCGCATGCCGTCCGCGAGCAGCCGGCAGCTCTGCAGGACGTTGTGGATGATGAGGGGCTTGAAGACGTTGAGCTCGAAGTTGCCGGAGGCGCCGCCGATGGAGACGGCGACGTCGTTGCCCATGACCTGGGCGCAGAGCATGGTGAGGGCTTCGCTCTGGGTGGGGTTCACCTTGCCCGGCATGATGGAGCTGCCCGGCTCGTTCTCCGGGATGGTGATTTCGCCCAGGCCGGAGCGGGGGCCCGAGGACAGCCAGCGGATGTCGTTGGCGATTTTGAAGAGGACGGCGGCCAGGCCCTTGAGGGCGCCGTGGGCCTGGACGAGCGCGTCGTTGGCGGCCAGCGCCTCGAACTTGTTGGGGGCGGTGACGAAGCCGAGGCCGGTGAGGCGGGCAATCTCCTTCGCGACGCGCTCGGCATAACCCTTGGGGGCGTTGAGGCCCGTGCCGACGGCGGTGCCACCCAGCGCGAGTTCATGCAGGTGCGGCAGCGTCCGCTCCAGGTGGGAGCGCGCGAGGTCCAACTGGGCGACGTAGCCGCTCAGCTCCTGGCCCAGGGTGAGGGGCGTGGCGTCCTGGAGGTGGGTGCGGCCAATCTTCACGACATCCATGAAGGCGCGGGACTTGTCGGCGAGGACATCGCGCAGGGCCTTCAGTTCGGGGAGGACGTGCTCGACGAGGGAGGTGGCGGCGGCCACGCTCATGGCGGTGGGGAAGACGTCGTTGGAGCTCTGGCCCTTGTTGACGTCGTCGTTGGCGTGGACCTTGCGGCCCTCGCCGCGCTCTCCGCCGAGCAGCTCCGAGGCGCGGTTGGCGAGCACCTCGTTGGTGTTCATGTTCGTCTGGGTGCCGCTGCCGGTCTGCCAGACGGACAGGGGGAACTCGGCGTCGTGTTTGCCGCCGAGGACTTCATCGGCGGCGCGGACGATGGCATCGCCCTTCTCGCGAGCCAGGCCGCCGTTCTCCACGTTGACGAGGGCCGCGGCCTTCTTGACGAGGACGAGCGCGCGGATGAGGCCGGGGGGCATGCGCTCGGTGGAGATGGCGAAGTTCTGGAGGCTGCGCTGGGTCTGCGCGCCCCAGAGGCGGTCGGCGGGGACTTCGATGGGGCCGAAGGTGTCCTTCTCGATGCGAACGTTCTGGGTGCTCACGCGCGGGGCTCCTGGCGAAAAGTGTCCGTGAGCCCACGAATAACAGGCTGGAGCCGTTGGCACCCGGAAGGTGTGTGGACCGTCGCTCCGTGAGCAATCCGGGTGTCAGCCGTGAGCCCGGCGGCTGTCGTCGGGGGCCTGCTCGCGCGCGTGGGGTCCGTAGTCGCGAAGGACCGTGGCGACGCGCAGGCGGTAGTCGGCGAAGACGGACTCCCGGCCCCGGGCCTGGGCGGCGCGGTGGGCCTCGAGCTGTCGCCACTGCTGGACGGCGGCCTCGTCCCGCCAGAACGAGAGGGAGAGCAGCCGGTCTGGCGAGGACAGACTCTGGAAGCGCTCGATGGAGATGAAGCCGTCGATGCGAGCCAAGAGCGGCCGGAGCTGGTCGGCCAGGTCCAGGTACTCACGCTGTCCATCGGCAGTGAGCCGGGCCTCGAAGATGACGGCAATCATGGTTGAGCCTCCGGGAGTGCAGCAGCAGCGAACACGGGGATGCGAGAGTTGAGCGAGGGCATCCACGCAGCCCCGAGGACGGCCGCCCGAAGCGAGCGAAGGTCCGAGGAGAGCAGCGCCAAAAGGGAGCCATGAGCCACGGACTTCGCGAGCCCATCACCAGGGCAGGCATGAGCGCCCGCGCCGAAAGCAAGCGCCCGGGGATGCGCCCGGTGGAGGTCGAACCGCTGCGGTTCCGGATGAAGGGCGGGGTCACGGTTGGCGGCGGCGAGGACGACGAGCACGGCATCCCCGGAGGCCATGGCCTGTCCGTCGACAACGGCGTCATCGGCCAGGAACCGGCGGGTGTTCTGGACGGGGGACTCGAACCGGAGCACCTCGTCGAGAAACGAAGGAAGCAGCGACACGTCGTCCCGCACCTCCATGAGCAGCGAGGAGTCCGTGAGCAGGGCGCGAAGGGCCTGCCCCAGCAACCCCGCCGTGGCGTCATGCGTCTGCAAGAGCAGACCGATGGCATTGGCGACCACCACCTCCGAGGAGTCCTGGGGCCCCAGCGAGGCCGTCTCGTGGGCCAGCACAGCCAGGGGGCCGCCGGACGAGCCCGGTGCGAGCTGGGTCTCCAGCGCGGAGCGAAACACCGAGCGCAGAGACCGCGCGGCCACGGTCGCGGGCCCCAGGGTGTCCGGGTGGGCACCGGGAACGATGCAGCGAACAAAATCCCGCGTCCAGGAGGCGACCTGGGGAAGCGACTCGGAGGAAAGCCCCAGCAGCTCACCGAGCACGTACACCGGGAGCAGAAAGGTCAGCGTGTGACTCGGAGCCGAAAGCGAAAGCTGTCGGGTCCAGCGCCCGGAGACCTCGATGACGTGAGGCGGCGCCCACGTGCGCAGCAGCGCGACGAGGGCGCGCCGTGCGAAGGCGTGAGAGGAGCCGTCGTTCATGCGAGCAAGGCGTCGGAACACCTCGCCGGGAGCCGACCCGAGCAGGGCGCGAGGAACCGGTTCGGAAACAGGACGGACGCGACAGGAGGGGTGGGTGAGCACCGCCTGAACGGCCTCCGAGCTGGAGGCGACCCACAGGCGAAGGGAGTCATCCCAGTACAGGGGTCGTCGGGAGACGAGGTCCGCGTAGAAGGGGTACGGGTCCGGGTGGGTCGCGGCGGCGATGGGGTCCAGAGGGGGTGACATCCGGAGTCCTCGAACCGCCGTGCACGCCGGGATGGAGTGCGAAGCGGTGAGGAGCTTCTACGGGTCCCCGAGGACGAACGTTTCGGTGCGGACCGAAATGAGCCGAAGGATGTGTACGAGAGCCGTGTGCCGCAAGGGAGCGGGACGGCCGGCGTGGGGGGCCCCGTCCGCTGACGGGGGGACCCGCGCCGAGCCGAGGGGCCCGCGAGCCGTGTCTACCGTGGCCGCGGGCCCGTGAATCCTCGCACTCAGACGCGGCGCTCGACGCGAGAAGGCGCCGACTGCCCGAGTCCCGACAGCCACTCCATCGTGCGCTGCAGCGGGGCCTGTCCCACCGGAGACGAAGGAGTGAAGCCCCAGAGGAGCAGATAGACGAGGGGCACTGTGCCGCCGGAGAACAGGGTGGCGATGACGAGCGCCACGCGGACCAGCGCCACGTCGATGCCCAGCTCGCGAGCCAGCATCGCGCACACGCCCGTCAGCGCCCGTCCTTCAACACCCCGGTGAAGCCGCTCCCCTCGCGTCCCGCAGCGAGGGCACTTCGCCGCTTCCGCCCTCATCTCCTCCGCGCATCCCGAGCACCGCTTCATCGCGTCCATGACCTGTCTCCCCAGAGGGGCAACCCCCTTGGCGTCAAGCACCCTCATCCCTACCTACGCACCCTGGCGTCGCTGATTGCATCCCTTCCGCCCGCCGCCCCCTCCCCGCCAAACCCGCGCCAAGTCTGTTGATTTACAGATTTAATCCGGCGGGTGTTGACAGCATTACAGCCAAGCAGGCACAAATTGACCGACACTTCCTTTCCTCCCTCGGAAGATCCATTTTCCGACCCGTCGAAGCTGATTTACAACGCAGCAAGCCAAGGAGTCGAGATGACCGCGGATGCCCCCTCCTCGAAGACCCCGGCCTTCAGCGCTGGCGTGGCCGTCAAGGGGCCGTGGCACCCCGATTACGCCGAGGTCCTCACCCCGGCCGCCCTCGATTTCGTCGCCCGCCTCGCCCGCGCCTTCGGCGAACGCCGTGAAGCCCTCCTGGAGCGCCGCAAGACGGTCCAGGCGTCCTGGCGCAAGGGCGAGCGTCCCCACTTCCTGCCGGAAACGAAGGCCATCCGGGACAGCCACTGGACGGTGGCTCCCCTGCCTCCGGACCTCCAGGACCGCCGCGTCGAAATCACCGGCCCCGTGGACCGGAAGATGATCATCAACGCGCTCAACTCCGGCGCGAACGTCTTCATGGCGGACTTCGAGGACGCCAACAGCCCCACCTGGGACAACGTCGTCCGCGGCCAGCTCAACCTCCGCGACGCCGTCCGCCGCCGCATCTCCTTCACCGCCGACGGCGGCAAGCACTACGCCCTCAACGAGAAGCCCGCCGTCCTCTTCGTGCGTCCTCGCGGCTGGCACCTGCCCGAGCGCCACGTCGAAATCGACGGCAAGCCCATCTCCGGCTCCCTCTTCGACTTCGGCCTCTTCTTCTTCCACAACGTCCGCGAGCAGCTCACGCGGAACACCGGCCCCTACTTCTACCTGCCGAAGATGCAGAGCCACCTGGAGGCCCGCCTCTGGAACGACGTGTTCCTGCTCGCCCAGGACACCCTCGGAATCCCCCGCGGCACCATCAAGGCCACCGTCCTCATCGAAACGCTCCCCGCCGCCTTCGAGATGGACGAAATCCTCCACGAGCTGCGCGAGCACTCCGCCGGCCTCAACTGCGGCCGCTGGGACTACATCTTCAGCTTCATCAAGACGCTCCAGTCCGACACCAGCGTCGTCCTCCCGGACCGCGGCCAGGTCACCATGGACAAGGCGTTCCTCAACGCCTACTCCCAACTGCTCATCCAGACGTGCCACCGCCGCAACGTCCACGCCATGGGCGGCATGGCCGCGTTCATCCCCATCAAGGGTGACGCCGCCGCCAACGAGGCCGTCCTCGAGAAGGTCCGCGCCGACAAGCTGCGCGAGGTGAAGAACGGCCACGACGGGACGTGGGTCGCCCACCCCGGCCTCGTCGCCCTCGCTCGCGACATCTTCGACGCGAACATGAAGGGCGAAAACCAGCTCTCCAACAAGCGCGAGGACGTCCGCATCACCGAGGCCGACCTGCTCAAGGTCCCCTCCGGCACGCGCACCGAAGAGGGCCTGCGCCACAACCTCCGCGTCGGCATCCAATACACCGCCGCCTGGCTGGGCGGCCTGGGCTGCGTGCCCCTCTACAACCTGATGGAGGACGCGGCCACCGCCGAAATCTCCCGCGCCCAGGTCTGGCAGTGGATTCACCACGGCGCCCCGCTCGACGACGGCCGCAAGGTGACCACCGCGCTGTTCCAGGCGCTGCTCGCCGAGGAGATGGCCGAGCTGGAGCGCGAAGGCGTCCAGCAGCGCTACGGCGCCGACCACGTGACGCGCGCCCGCGAACTCTTCGAGCGCCTGTCCACCGCCTCCACCTTCGAGGACTTCCTCACCCTGCCCGCCTACGCGGCGCTGGATGCCACCCGCTGAAACCTTTCGTTCTTCTTCAACCCTTCACCGCCGCACCGAGGAGCCTGCGATGTACGACGCCACCACGACGACCCCGGATGCCACTCCCCACGCCAAGCTCCACGCTCGACGCTTCGAGGGCATCACCCGCAACTACACCGACAAGGACGTGCTGAAGCTGCGTGGCACCCTGCCCATCAGCTACACGCTGGCGGAAGTCGGCGCGAAGCGGCTGTGGGAGCTGCTCCACACCGAGGACTACATCAACGCGCTCGGCTCGCTCACCGGCAACCAGGCCGTGCAGATGGTCCGCGCGGGCCTGAAGGCCATCTACCTCTCCGGCTGGCAGGTCGCCGCCGACGCGAACTCCGCCGGGCAGATGTACCCGGACCAGAGCCTCTACCCGGTGGACAGCGTCCCCACCGTGGTGAAGAAGATCAACAACGCCCTGCGCCGCGCGGACCAGATCGACCACGCCGAGGGCAAGAGCGACCGCTACTGGTTCGCCCCTATCATCGCCGACGCCGAGGCCGGCTTCGGCGGCCCGCTCAACGCCTTCGAGCTGATGAAGAGCATGATTGAAGCCGGCGCCGCGGGCGTCCACTTCGAGGACCAGCTCGCCAGCGAGAAGAAGTGCGGCCACATGGGCGGCAAGGTCCTGGTGCCCACCAACCACTTCATCCGCACCCTCACCGCCGCGCGCCTCGCCGCCGACGTCATGGGCGTGCCCACCCTGCTCGTCGCCCGCACGGACGCCGACAGCGCCAAGCTGCTGATGAGCGACTCGGACGAGTACGACCACGCCTTCATCGACCGCAAGAACGGCCGCACCTCCGAGGGCTTCTACCGCCTCAACGGCGGCCTCGACTGCGCCATCGCCCGCGGCCTCGCCTACGCGCCCTTCGCGGACCTGGTGTGGTGCGAGACCAGCACCCCGGACCTCGCCCAGGCCAAGAAGTTCGCCGAGTCCATCCGCGCGAAGTTCCCCAACAAGATGCTGGCCTACAACTGCTCGCCTTCCTTCAACTGGAAGAAGAACCTGGACGACGCCACCATCGCCAAGTTCCAGCGTGAGCTGGGCGCCATGGGCTACAAGTTCCAGTTCGTCACCCTGGCCGGCTTCCACGCGCTGAACCACTCGATGTACGAGCTGGCCCGCAAGTACAAGGACCGCGGCATGGCGGCCTACAGCGAGTTCCAGCAGGGCGAGTTCGGCTCGGAGAAGGACGGCTACACCGCCACGCGTCACCAGCGCGAGGTCGGCACCGGCTACTTCGACCAGGTCGCCGAGGTCATCTCCGGCGGCTCCGCCAGCACCCTGGCCCTGCACGAGTCCACCGAGGCCCACCAGTTCTAATCGGGCGCCTTTTCCGCTGATCCATCCGAAGGCCGTGGACCTGGGCACCCTGCCCGTAAGTCCGCGGCCTTCGGTCGTTTTTCTGGCCAGCGGGCAGGCTCCGCGCGCCCGGACGCAACTTCCCGGGGCTTCGGGCGATAATGTGTGCAGACCTCCGAGAATCGCGCTTCGTGCGCCCTCGGTTTGCCAAGGAGCCCACCATGAGCCGCATCAACAACCTCACCGGTCCTCGGGTCCAGGTCCCCACTCCGCAGGCCAACGCCGCGGCCTCGCGCGCGGGCTTCGGCGCGGTGATGCAGCAGCACAACAACAACATGATGTCGGCGGCGAACCGCCCGGGTGATCCGCTGATGTCCACGGGCGGCCTCGTGGTGCAGTCGGCGCTCAACTCCGTGGGCGGCTCCTCGCACGGCGGGCTGCTGAACTCCTACCTGTCGGCCGTGGGCCGTCCCCCCGTGGCCAAGGACGCCAGCTCCGCGGACGGCGCGCAGGCCGCGTCCACGCCGGCGGCGGGCTCCAAGGAGGCGGAGGAGCAGAAGGTGATGATGGAGTTGGCGGAGCTGTCCGCCGCGACGCTGAGCAACTCCATCTTCCACATGGGCAACCGCACGAAGGTGTCGCTGGATTAGTCGCTAGCGCTTCTTCGTCGTCTTGCGCTCGGCGCGCTTGAGGTACTCGGCGCGCTGGCCCTGCTGGAGGTCCCCGGCGCCATCATACGGATGGCCCACCTCCGTGCGCTGACCGCCGTCCTGCCCCGTGATGTCGTTGAGGAACTCGGCGCGCCCTTCGGCGGGCACCCGGTCTCCATCCGCCTCCGGGTCCTTCTGCTTCTCGGGGTCCAGGGGGATTCCGAGCGGCGTCTGGAGATACTCCTTCGGGTCCATGGGGGTCGCTCCTTCGAGGGTGCACTCAGCCCGTGACTCGAAGGTGGGGACGACGGGACGCTTCGCGCAGCGAGAGAGCCGGCGAGCAGCCCCCCGTCACCTCAGTTGAGGTACTTCGGGCGAGGCGGCGTCGCGGGCTGCTGACGCATCATCTCCAGGCCCTGGCGCGTGAGGATGAAGCGCACCACGCCGGAGCCGCGCTCCGTCTCGATGTCCGCCTCGAAGGCAGGACCGGCGATGCCGCCGAGCGCCACGTCCTTGCGAAGGTTGCGCACCTTGCCGCTCAGCATGTCCCCGGCGACGTCCTTCGCGCCCTCTCCCCGCTCGTGCAGCTCGTACGCCGTCTGGTGCAGCGTCATGGCGAGCGAGGGCGTCAGCGGCTGGGAGCTGAAGAGGACGGAGATGAGCAACCAGTAGGGAGGGGTCTCGTCGGAGGACATCGCGCACCCATCCTAAGCGCCTGAGCGCTCGCGGGCCCGAGGAAGTGACGCGGGCAAGGGACGCTAGCCCGCCCGGGGCCTTCGTCGCGAGGCGATGCCCTCCGCCAGCGCCACCTGCTGCTTCCAGTGGCCATACAGCCGGCCCTGGGAGGCGAGCGTGTCCAGCTTGCGCTGCGTCTCCTCATCCACCCGCCCTGGCGCGGCGTCGCGATAGGGCGTGCCGGGCAGCGGCATGAAGGTGTGTCCGTGGACGCGCGCGCCCAGCTTCCCCAGCTTTTCCATCAGGGAGACCGTGGCCTCCACGTCCTCGGGCGTCTCGCCGGGGAGGCCGAGGATGAAATCCACGTTGGGGACGAAGCCGCCCTCCACCGCGAGCCGCGTGGCGCGCACCACCGTCTCCACGTCATGGCCGCGGCGCGTGGCCTGGAGGATGCGCTCGGAGCCGGACTGCCCTCCAATGATGAGGTTGTCGTTGTGGACATAGCGCTTGAGGACCGCGAGCGCCTCCGGTGTGACGTGCTCGGGACGGACCTCCGAGGGGAAGGTGCCGTAGTACACGCGCCCATCGGGAGCCATGGCCTCGCGCACGGCGGCGAGCAGCTCCTCCACGGCGGCCAGGTTCATCGTCTCGTCGGCGGTGCCGTAGGACATGGACGTGGGCGTGATGAAGCGGATGTCCCGCCGCCCCGAGCGCCGCAGCTCTCGGGCCCAGTGCGCGATGTTGGCCACGGAGCGATGGCGGAAGCGCGCCTTGCTCATGAAGGGCGTCTGGCAGAAGCGGCACGCGTAGATGCAGCCGCGCGTTATCTCGATGGCGCCAAACATGGCGTGACGGGCCGCGAAGGGAGGGAAGTCGTCGAGCTTCACGCCCTCGCCCCGGCCGTGCTGCACCAGCTTGCCGTCCTTCAGGTGGGCCACGCCGTGCGTGTCACGCGGGTCTTCTCCGCGCTGCACGCGCCCGAGCAGCTCGCGCAGCGAGTACTCGCCTTCCCCAATCGCGATGAGGTCGAAGCCGGCCTGGAGCGTCTGGACGGGCTCGGCCGTCGCGTGAACTCCGCCCGCGATGCAGAGGACGGAGCGGCCCTCCAGTCGCTCGCGCACCCACGCGAGTTCCTCCGCGGAGACGGCGAAGCTGGCGGAGTAGAAGGACCACGCGGCCACCACGGTGTCGCCCGCGTCGGCGCGCTCCTTCACGGTGGAGAGCAGGGTCTCCCTGTCGCGAGGGAAGAACAGCTTCACGTCCGCGAGCGCGGGGTCGGATTCGACGGCGCCCGCCAGCACGGTGAAGGCGTACTTGCCCGGGTACTGATAGCTGAGGACGAGCGAGATGGGACGGTGCGGCACCATGAGCGTCCACCATGATGCCACATGGCCCCAGCCGCGAGGACTCCGAGAGAGCAGGCGACTCAGCGCGCGGCGGGCGCGGGCCGGACGAGGTCGAGCACCTTGCCAGTGAACTCTGAGAACTCCAGGGCCTCGTCGGGAACGCGCTCATCGGAGTCCGACATGCGCACGGCCACGAGGTCGTACTTCGGCAGCACGAGGACACGCTGTCCGCCCTGGCCAATCGCCGCGAAACCGCTGGGCGGGCCCTCCACGTTCTGTTTGAAGTTGTAGGGAGCGGACTTCTCCATGAAGTCAGTGAGCAGGGAGGCGTCTCCCAGCTTCTCCACGAACGTGGCCAGGAACACGCCCTGCGGAATGGGGCGGTCAGCGAGGTCCCGCAGCCGGGCCAGCGGAGCCTCGGGGAAGCCGTTGCGTCGAGCCTGCTCCAGCATGTCCGTACCGAGCGTGACGGACATGCCCTGCTCGTAGAGGAGCCACCAGAGCAGTCCCCCCGTGGGCGTGTGCGGCTGAGCGGGAGCACCGCCCAACGCCTGGATGTACGACGCGCTCAGGACACGCTGGCCCTTCCACGTGCCGCCCTGGAGCAGCATCTGCCCCACCTTGGCGAAGTCCACGGGATGGAGCTGCAGGCCCGCCATGCCCACGGGGTTGCCCGACGGGTCCTTGTCCCAACGGAAGTCGCGGATGCCGAGCGGAGTGAAGAGCTTCCGCGCGAGATACACATCCATCTTCTCACCCGACGCGCGCTCCACGATGCCCGCGACGAGATTGGTGGCCTTGTTGTTGTACGCGTGCTTGCTGCCGGGCTCGTCCACCACCTCGGAGTCCAGCGCGTAGCGCACGAAGTCCTTGGACTCGTAGATGTCGAAGGCGGTGCGATTCGAGGCCAGTCCCGACGTGTGATTGAGCAGGTGCTTCAGCGTCACCTTGCCCTTGAGGCCGTCCTTCCACTCAGGAAAGAAGGCGGAGACCGGGGTGTCCACGGATGGAATCTTCCCCTCGTCGATGAGCAGGCCGATGGCCAGCGCCACCATGCCCTTGGTGGCGGACATGGCCTCGATGCGATGCGTCTCGCCGCCGAAGTACCACTCCCCCACCAGCTTGCCGTGACGCAGCAGCACGAGCCCCGCGGAGCCTGACTTTTCGGCGGCCTTCAGCAGCTCCGCCAACGCGGGTTCGGACAGCCCTGCCTCCTTGGGAGAACTCCGCTCCAGTCCAGCGCCCACGCCCCAGGCGCGCCGGGCCTCCAGCGCGTTCTTCCGGGCGCGCTCCACCAACGCGTCGTAACCCGGCAGTGTGCGCAGGGAGGCCAGCGTCTTGGCGTGAAGCAGGCCCGACGGGTCGGCCAGTCCCTTGTCGAGCGCCCGCTCCAACCAGGTCATGGCCATGGCCGTATCGCCCGAAGCAGCGGCCATGCCCGCGGCGGCGCGAGCCACCTCCTCGAACTGGTGTCCCGCGTCCCACACCTGTCGCAGCTCGGCGTGCCCCTTCGCCGCGTCCCCCGCGTGCTGGGCCATCCAGGCCCGCGTCATCGCGGCGCTGGCCTCTGGAGAAGACACCGTCGAGGCCGCGGCGGCCGATGGAGGAGAGACCGGCTGGGAGTGGGCGCAAGCCAGCAGCGCGCAGAGCGGCAGGAACAGGGCACGTCGTGACACGAAGGACTCCAGGAGAGCGACGGGGGTGTGGGGTACCGCGACAACCAGTTGCCTGGCTGGCGAGAGAACGCTTCGCCTTCCGTCGCATTTCATTACGCCGTGTAAAGGGACACACGGACGTGTCCCCTGGCGCGCGCCCCTCGGCCGTGTTCCTGGAGGACGTCAGCCGACGGACGACGCGAGAAGTTCCCACGCGGCGCGTACGTGTCGCTCCTGCGTCATCGAAGCCCCGATGGCCATCCGCAGCACATAGCGAGCAGGCGTGCCCTCCACCGCATGCAGCACGGTGTGTGAGAGGAACATCTTGCCCGAGGCATTCACCCGCTCCAGCAGCTCCCGGTTGCGCGCGTCCGTGGCCTGAGGAGGCTCGCCAGGGAGTGGCTTCAAACGGAAGCACACCAGTGACAATGAGCGGGGCACGGCTACCTCGAAGCGCTCATCCTCGGCCACCCACGACTCGAAGCGCTCCCCCAGTCGCACGTGCTCACGGATGTGGGCCCGCAGGCCCTTCGCGCCATAGTGACGCAGCACGAACCACAGCTTCAGCGCGCGGAAGCGGCGCCCCAGCGGCACCTGCCAGTCGCGGTAGTCGATGACAGCGCCGCTCGCGCTCGCGGCGTTGCGCAGGTACTCCGGCGTCACGCTGAGCGCATCGAGCAGCGCCTTCCTGTCCCGCGTGTAGAAGGCATTGCAGTCGAAGTTGGTGAGCAGCCACTTGTGCGGATTGAACGCGAGCGAGTCCACCCCGGACATGCCATCGAGCAGGTCCCGGTGCTCGGGGCACACCAGCGCCGCGCCCGCCCAGGCCGCGTCGACATGCAGCCAACCGCCCGACGCACGCATGGGCGTGCGGGCCATCACCTCACCCACCGCGCGAACCGGGTCCGCAGCGCCCGACGACGTGCTCCCCACGGTGGCGCACACGAAGAAGGGCACGCGCCCCGCCTCGAGGTCCTCGCGGATGGCGCGCTCCAGCAGCTCGGGCCGCATCCCGTAGCGGGCACTCGTCTCGATGAGCCGCACATGCGTCGTGTCCTCGGCGCCATGGGCCACTCCACACAACATGGCCGCCTTGAGCACGGAGGAGTGCGCCTGCGTGGACGCATAGGCCACCCACTCGGAATCAGCGGGAGCGCCGTGACGACGGGCGCGCTCGCGAGCGGCCACCATGGCGACGAGCGTGGCCTCGCTCGCGGTGCCCTGGATGACACTGCCCCCGGTGGCGGAGGTGGAACGGAAGTCCTCGGGCAGGCCCGTCAGCTCCGCGAGCCAGTCGAGCACACGCGTCTCCAGCTCCGTCGCGGCGGGACTGGTGGACCAGAGCATGCCCTGCACGCCCAGGCCCGCGGACAGCAGCTCTCCGAGCACGGCGGGCCCGGAGGCATTCGCCGGGAAGTACGCGAAGAAGGACGGTGACTGCCAATGCGTGAGCCCCGGCAGGATGATGTCCTCCAGGTCCTTGAAGATGCCTTCCCAGCCGGCCTCACCCGCGAGCCCCTCCTCGGGAGGATGCTCGGGCAGCTTCGACGCGACGCCACCAGGCGCCACCTGGGAGCGCACCGGGAAGGACTCCAGCCGCGCCTGATAGTCGGCAATCCAGTCCACCATCCGGTGACCGAGCTTCCGGAACTCCTCCGGGCTCAGGTGGGGCACGCCTCCATCACCGCCAGTCGAGTCATCGCGCATGCGCGGTTCCTGACACGGGCCCCGTGAAGCTTCAAGCGACGCACAGCGCCATCCCTTCAGGAAATGCACTTATTCACGTTTTCCCAACATTGATATGGGAAGAGTCATGGTTTGCTCGGGGGCATGACTCCAGACACCACGAGACGTGCTCCGATGTTTCGAGGGCTCGGCCTGTACGGCGTGCTCGCGCTGACCTTCGCCGCGCTGTGCTGGCCCACACAGGCCCGCGCTCAGGCCTGGTCCCTGACGAGCGCGCAGCGACAAGCGTTCCTCCAGTACTACGCGCCCGTCATCCTCAAGCGCGGCAACGGGAACGACGGGCGGCACGGCTATGACTGGGTGACGAACTTCGACTTCGACCGGGATGGGAACTTCTCGAACAACAAGCTGAACTGGAAGCAGATCCCCCAGTACGTCGACGCGTCTCGTACAGGCCCCAGCGCCTATGACGGTTGGCGCATCCGGCCGACGCTGTACACGTCGCTCATCGAGTTCATGGACGGAGGCAAGAATCTCGTCCTCATCTACCACGTGTATCACGCGCTCGATAAGAACGCGGCCGGGGACTACCAGCTCCACGACTGGGAGCGGGTGGAGCTGCTCGTCCAGAACGTGGTGGGCAACCCGGGCAGTGGTGAGTCCGTTGCTTACGGAGTGGTGACGCAGCACAAGCGCAACGTCGTGCGCCGGGCGGGGCACGTGGACCTGAACTTCATGCAGACGGCCACGGGCAAGCACCTGCTCATCTGGCAGGCGGAGTGGTCCGACAAGCTGGCGGCGGCTCATGGACAGGAGCTGCGCTTCTGCACGGACCCCTACTCGTTCTTCGCGGGCCGCATGGCGAGCGCGGGCAAGGCGGAGGCCGGGGTCAACAACGATGGTAGGAAGAACGTGCACTACGCCTTCGTGCCGGAGGGTTCGGCGGACGCGGTGGCGGCGTTCGGCGCGCGGGCGCTCACGTATGCGACGGCGGACGCGCTGGCGAGCCGCTACGACAACGGGAAGACCGTCACCTGGCCCAACGTGAAGCGAATCACGTACGAGCTACAGGACCTCGCGGACATCCTGCCCACGCACTGGCAATACGGCGGCTACACGACGCACTGGAAGGACACATCCCCCATCGACTTCTGGCTGGAGAGCGCCATCGTCAACGAGGCGGGACAGACGGAGGTGAGCGCCGGGATGCAGCGCTTCTTCCCGCAGACGCGCGACATCGAGAACGAGGATGACCGCGAGGGCTACATCGCGAAGAAGTGGCTGCTGGGCACGTTCGAGCTGAACGACAGCGCGTCCGACTTCGGCGGGGGTGGCTCGAACGCCTTCCACGACAATGCCTATGCCAGCAGCGTGGCGGACTCTCGTGGCCAGACTCGGGCCAGCGCGAGCGGCTACAGCACGTCGCCGGGTTCCTTCTGGTGGCAGCACGACTACTTCGTGCACACGGGCTTCACGGACTCCAATGACGGCGTGGAGCATGGCTTCTGGCTGCCGGGCGCGTGGTACTCGCCGACGAGCGGCGGCTTCGACGGGCGCTGGGTCCAGCTCTTCGGCGACCGTCCAGGCCTGGAGTCAGGGCAGCGCTGAGCCGAGCCACTTCACGCGGCCAGGACACCGCGCCGCACCAGCTCGCGGAAGAAGCGCGCGGCCGGGTCGGCGTGGGTGCGCTCGTGCCAGCACATCGAGATTCTGACGGAATGTGAGGGATGCGGCGCGTCGACCGGATGCACCGTGAGACGCGCGCCGTGCTCGTGTACGAGCGACTCTGGCAACGTCGCGACCAGGTCGGTCGCGGCGACGACCGCCGCCGCCGCCGTGAACGTGGGCACCGTCATGACGACCTCCCGCGGGATGCCCGCACGTGCGTAGGCGGCTCCAACGGCGTCACCGAAGCCCTTTCCCGGCACCATCTCCACGCGGACATGCCGGAGTCCCCCCAGCGCCCGTGCCGACTGGCGCTTGCCCAGCACCGGGTGCCCTCGGCGAGCCACGAGCACGGTGCGCTCCGTCAACAACGGCTCGAAGTGCAGACCCGCCCCCTGTCCCGCCACGCCCAGGTGCAAATCCACCTGCCCCGACCCCAGGTCCCCCAGCGAGACGAGGGAATCGATACCGACCACGCTCAGGCGCGCGTTCGGTAGCTCCTTGCGCATCAGCGCCGCGATTCGCGGCACCCACGTGAGCTGTCCCGCATCGGCGATGGCCAGGGTGAAGGTCTGCTTGCACCGCAGCGGCTCGAAAGGGACTTCATGGAGCGCGAGCTCCATCTCTCGAAGCCCACGGCCAATGGCGGGGGCCAGCGCGAGCGCTCTCGGCGTGGGGACGATGCCACGTCCCTTCCGCGTCACGAGTGGGTCCCCGAGCAGGGCGCGGAGCCGGGCCAGACTGTTGCTGATGGCCGACGGCGTGACATGGAGCCGCTCGGACGCGCGCACCACGCTGCGCTCGGTGAGCACGGTGTGGAGGACCAGGAGGAGATTGAGGTCGATGGCCCCTATCTGAATGCTCATGGCTCGTGAGGTTACTGCTCACGAATCATCACGGCCAGGAAGGTCTCACCGGCCGCATATTGGGCGCATGCACAGACTGCTCGGCTGGCTCGTCACCGGCACGCTCATCGCGTGCCACACGTCTCCACCTGTCCTTCCCCAGCGCACGCCCATGCCCACCACCCACCAGGCCCCCGTCCTCGACTCCTTCATCTCCTACCGAGAGGAGGGCACCGGCTCGCCCATCGTGTTCCTCCACGGCAACCCCACGTCTTCGTACGTGTGGCGCAAGGTGACTCCACAGCTCGCCGACCGGGGCCGCTGCCTCGCGCCCGACCTCATCGGGATGGGGAGCTCCGGCAAACCCGACATCGCCTATCGCTTCGCGGACCACGCGCGGTACCTCGACGCCTGGTTCGACGCGCTCGACCTGCGCGACGTCGTGCTCGTCGGCTACGACTGGGGCGGAGTGCTCGCCCTGGACTGGGCCTCGCGACATCCGGACCGCGTGCGGGGCGTCGTGGTCTTCGAGACATTCTTCCGGTCGATGAACTGGAGCGACTCGACGCCACAGGGTGAGCAACTGTTCCGCGCGCTGCGTACGCCCGGCGTCGGCGAGAAGATGGTGCTGGAGCAGAACGAGTTCCTCGCACGCTCCCTCGCCAATGGCGTCAAGACGGGCCTCACCGAGAGCGCCCGCGAGGCCTACTACGCCCCCTACCCCAATGCCGCGTCACGGCGCCCCATGCTTCAGTGGCCGCGTGAGCTTCCCATCGAAGGAGAACCCGCCGATGTCATCGCCGTCATCGAGCGCTATGACGCGTGGCTTGCCCATCCCTCCGTGAAGCCCGCACTCCTCCTGACGTTCGGGGACACCGGCCTGAGCGCGCCGAAAGTCATCGAGTGGGTACGCAAGTCCCTCCCGGGCCTCGAAATCGTTCCGCTCCCCCCGGCGGGACACCACGCGCCGGAGGACGCGCCCGACGACATCGCCCGCGCGCTCCGAAGCTGGCTCGACCGTCACGGCTGGTGAGCCCCATCGCGACGTGTGACTCGACTTGCACGCCAGCACCTCGAATGCTGGCGTACACACGCCGCGTCAGCGCAGGTCGAGAAGCCCCGCGTCGGTGACCTTCTCGAGGCCGCTCACCCAGGCAAACTCGTCCGTGTCGTTGTCGTACACGTTGAGGACGCCGCCCCTCGCGTACAGGACGAGCGTTCGCCCGTCCTCGCTGATGTCGTGCACCCCCTCCATGCCTTGAGCCTTCAGCTCGCGGACCTCATCCCCGTCGAGCGAGTACTCATACAGTTGGGAAACGCCGGTGGAGAAGTAGTTGCTCTCGATGAAGTACGCCGTCCTGCGCCGCGCACTCGCCGCAGCGATTCCGAAGCCGCTGCAGTACGTCTCATGTGTCCGCCAGACCTTCTCCTGGCCGGTGCGCAGGTCGAGGCGACGATAGGTGGCCGAGTCCGCACCTTCGCAGTTCATACCCTCGTCCTGTGTCCCCTCGCGGTAGAAGACCATCGAGTCCCCCAACACCACGGGTGTCAGCAGTCCCTTCCGCTTCTGTTTCATGGGGGAGCCCAGCTTCCAGGGCTTCGTGCCCGAAGGGTCCAGCGTGGCGACCCGGACTCCGCCACGCTCGTGCCGCACCACGGTGCGCGACTCCCCCAGGACCAGGTCGTTGCTCGCGGTGTCCGTCACATGCGCGGGCAACACGCGAACGCCCTCGGGCTTGGGCCCGAAGCTCCAGCTCCACCAGTCCGCGGTGGTCAAGGTCCCGTTGGCGACGAGCACACGAGAGCCGTCTGCCGTGAACAACTCGGGACGCTGCGAGTGCTGGACCTGGTTGCTGGTCCACTGCGCCGGGACTCCGGGGGTGATGGCCACGACGCCCTCGAGGTCCCCCATCACGAGCAGGTTGCCCTCCTTGGCGCGTCCCGCTTTGTCGGTGGGCACCTCGACCTTCCGACCCGACAGCGTCATGCTCACCAGTCGAGTCGTACCGATATCCCCGCTGACCGAAACACCCATCGCCCAGCGTCCCGTGGGTGGATGCACGGCGAGGTACCAGAACGAGCACGGCTCGGTCTCCCGAAACAACTTGCCCTTGTCGGGCCCACCCAACATCCGGTGCTCCTCGACCTGTTCGCAGTCCGCGAGGGTTCGCGAGCCCCGCGAGTCGATATGGAGGACCTTCCCAGGGACCAGGGCAATCAGTGGCACCGGGGACACGGTGGCGGCGGGAGACACAGGGGTTTCGGCCCACGCCGTCGCGGACGTGGCCAACAGTGCGGAGAGCACCGTGCTGCGCAAGATGTCGTGCATACACCTGATGACGGACTCACCTGTGCTGTATTCACCATGCGTGTGATTGTTCCACCGGAGCGGTTGAGCGCCCCGGGGTTCAGCGCACGCCGCGCGGCCCCTTCGGCTGCCGGGGTCGCCGCGCACCGGGCAGGTCCGCGAACAACCGGTCCGCGAGTTGCTTCAGGGCCAGCGGGTCATCGCCACCGAGCCGCAGCGTCAGCCGCGCGGGGTTCTCATCGAACTGGGCATGCACACAGAGCGGCCCCGCCTGCAAACAGGCCACGCGGCCCAGCAATGGCAGGACAGGCACGAACCCGGCGCGCTGCAGCAGCGCCACGGCCCGCGGCAACACCCCGCTTCCCTCGCAGCCCTGGGTCACCACTTCGTGGTGCGCACGGAGGCGCAGCTCGAAGTGGCTGAACACGCTCGTGGTGATGCGTTCGCCGAAGGTCTCGTGGGACTCGACGGGTAATTGCAAGTCGAGCGAAACACCCTGCTCCAGCACCACGAGCGGCACGTCATCATCCTCGGCGCGCCGCAGGTCGAGGTAGTGGTCATACAACGCCACCTGCGACTCGTCGGTTTCGAGGGCCACGGGGAAGAAGCGGCTGGACAGCGCGTCGTCGTCCTCGCCGAGCCGCTCTGCGATGGCGGAGAAGCGGTGGTCCTGCGTGGCGCCAAACGGACAGTAGTCGTTGCTGCTACCCCCCATCCGCCGCAGGAACTCCACATAGAACCCAGGCAGGGTGACGTCCCGTCCGGCGGTCAGGGTCGCGATTGCGGCGTCCGGCACCCCCTCCAGCCGGGACAGGAACACCGGGTCGCGCTGCCGGATGAACTCGAACACCAGGGGCCAATCCATGAGAGGGTTTCTCCTGAGCAGCACGCCAACCGGACACGGAGCAACGGTTTCAGGCTTCGCTCGCCACGGCGACGTCCTGCTCCAACGCCTCCCGGACCTCCTGGAGCGCCCCCAGCGCCGTCTTCAGTGACGCCACGGACACCCGGCCTCCCACCTTGTTCGCCCAGGCCAGTTGACGCGCCTCCACCTCGCGCAGTCGCTCGCGCCCCTTCGTCGTCAGGGCGATGAGCTTGGCCCGGCGGTGGTGCGGGTTGTCCTGGTACTCGACCAGCCCGTCGGCCTCCAGCGCGTCCGCCGTCTGCTGCACGCTCTGCCGGGTCAATCCAATGGTGCGCGCCACGTTCGCCACCGGCGTCGGCTCATGGTCCACCACACCCAGCACCTGCCAACGCGCGCTCGTCAGCCCCGACGGCTCGGAGAGGCGCTCACCCGCCGCGAGCAGCAGGCCGTTGTTCCGGAAGATTTCGAGCACCAGGTCCGTGAACGTCGACCCGGCCGTCGTGTATTTCGCCATGGACAGAAGGCTGTCTGATTGACAGATGGCTGTCAATCAACCGCGTCTCCCGCGCTTCCGAAACTCCCGTGAATTTCCGGAGGCCCGTGACGTCCCAGGAGCGCACCCACGCCTCCAGGAGCCCGTGATGCTTCGCGCCCTCGCCGGACTTCTTCCCCTGTGTCTGCTCGCCACCGCCTGCGGAACCTCGGCTCGACAACAGGCGCTGCTGGAGCGCCGGGAGGCCATCCGCGCTTCCAATGACGCCTTCGCCGCGGAGGAGCTCGCCCACTACCGGGGCAAGAGCGGCTTCCAGGAGACCCGCTGGGGCATGTCCCCCGACGAGGTCCGCGCGCTCCATCCCGAGGCCCGGACGACTTCGTCCCAAGGCGACCTTCGCGTCACCACCCGCGTCACGGACCGCCTGGCGACGGTGGACTTCAGATTCACCCTGAACAAGCTCGCCACCGTGTCGCTGCGCTTCGACACCGACGCGCCCCTGCGCGAGGACTTCGGTGCGCTCTCGGAGCTGCTGAGCATGAAGTATGGCGCGCCCACCTCGCGTCGGGACACGGCCGAGGACGCGGAGGAGCGCCTGCGCATGGCGGAGTCCCTTAACCTGAGCCTGGGCGAGGGCACGAGTTTTTCCCGGACCACCGGGGACGACCACGCCTACGAGGAGCGGCGTCGCATCGAGGCGCTCGCGGCCAGGACGGACTACCAGTTGGAGAAGACGTGGAAGGACTCGGAGACGAAGCTCCAGCTCTCCGGTTGGCAGCAGCCCGACTCCAAGCGGCTCACCCTGAACTATGTGAGCCGCTACCTCGAGCCCCACCTGAGCAAGCGCTCCGAGACCCAGGACCTGGAGCTCAAGCGCGCGCAGGCCCAGGAGCTGTGAGCGCGGACCCAGGACTCGGGAGCTTCAGCGGCGAGCCCCCGAGTCCGCGTCGATGAGCACAGCGTCCCGGCGCGAGCCTCAAGAGCGCCGGCGACGCACCCAGGCCAGGCCCATCAACCCCAGGAGCGCGAGCCCCGCGAGCGGCCCGCCAGCGCTGTTGCAGCCCGCGGCCTCCCCGTCCGAGCCATCGGGAGTCACACCCGTGGGAGGCAGCACTCCGCCGGGTCCCTCCTCCGGCAACGTGCCCGCATCGCTCCCAGGCGGAGTGCCCGCGTCCTTGGGCTCCTCCGGCTCCGGGTCGACCGGCGGACCCGCGTCCACCGTGGGCGTGCCCGCGTCCGTCGGGGGAGGAGGGCCCGCGTCCACCGTGGGCGTCCCCGCATCCGCGGGAGGAGGCGTGCCCGCATCCGGCGTGGGCGTGGGCGTCGTGTCCAGCACGTCCGCCAGCGTCGTCGCCTGGATGAAACCGTCGTGGTACAGCACGCCCACCGGCTTCACCGTGTCGCTGCGATACAGGCCCAGCTTCAGATAGTTGTTCTGGCCCGCGTACATCGTCACCGCGCTCTTCTTCGCCAGCACCTTCTCCTTGTTGTGCCAGAGCTCCACGAAGCCCGTGCTCGCCTTGGAGGACCACTTCACGTGCAGGATGAACTCGTGCCACACGCCGCGCTGGAGCTTGCCGCGCCATGGAATGGTGGAGTCGTAGTTGAGCGCCATGCGAATCTCCTCGCCGCGCACGTAGAACTCCAGCGGCGGTGAGCCGCAGCACCCGTCATGGTGCCACTGCGTGAAGAGCTGCCACGTGTCCACGCTGGGGAAGTCCGCCGCGAACATCACCTTCCAGCGGTAGAAATACTCGGAGCCTTCCTTCTCCTTGCCCTGGTACACCAGCTCGTTGCGATTGCCGCTGGAGTTGATGGGGTCGTCGCCCTGCTTCACGGTGACCTTGAGCGCGTACTTGCCCTCCGCCACCGGGTTCGTCACCACCAACAACCGGTCCGAGCTCACCACCTGCTCGCTCGAGTATTGCGAGCGGTTGCCCGTCTCGAAGTCACCGCGCCACACGACTCCGGCGAACGCCAGACTGGGGAGCATCCACATCGCAAGCATTCCAGGAACAAAGACTCTCAATGGCACGCGTCCTTGCGAAGGTTTGAAAGCCAACGGTCGACACACGGTAGCCGAAAGCATTCCACGCTTCATTCCCCCCACCGTTTCTTCCCACTCGCCTGACAACAGGGCGAGCGTCCAGTCAGGGGGTTGGACGTTTGATATATGTTTCACCCCGCGCGAGCCCGTGCGTGGGCCACGCGTGCCTGCCAGGGCGGATAGTTCACCTAATGACTCAGCGCGTCACACAAGGAAACAAGCGAGCGTGAGCTGACCGCCGGCAGGTGGTGTGGTGTATGGTCCCCACCCCTTCCGGCGCCCATTCCAGGGGCGTCCCGGGTGCACCCATGCTTGTCCTGCGTGACGTCCAGAAGACCGACCTGGCCGGCCTCAAGCGGCTCGCCGCCGTGCTCAACACGGTGAACCTGCCGAACAACGAGGAGACGCTCGAGAACATCATCGACAAGTCGGTGAAGAGCTTCGCCGGGAAGGTGAAGAACCCCTTCGAGCGGGAGTACCTCTTCGTCCTCGAGGACGTGCGCAACGGGCTCATCATCGGCACGTCGATGATCATCGCCCAGCACGGCACGTACGAGGCGCCGCACATCTATTACGAGGTGAGCGAGCGGGAGCACTACTCCGCCTCCCTGGAGCGGCACCTGCGGCACAAAGTGCTGTCCATCGCCTACAACTACGAGGGGCCCACCGAAATCGGCGGCCTCGTGGTGGACCCGCCGTACCGGGCCACGCCGGACAAGCCCGGCAAGCAGCTGTCCTACGTGCGCTTCCTCTTCCTCGCCATGCACCGCCGGCTGTTCCGCCCGCGCGTGCTGGCGGAGCTGCTCCCGCCCCTGCTCCCCGACGGGCGGAGCCTCTTGTGGGAGGCGTGCGGCAAGAAGTTCACCGGCCTGACGTACCTGGAGGCGGACCGCCTCAGCCGGCAGAACAAGGAGTTCATCAAGGAGCTGTTCCCCGCGTCGGACATCTACGCGTCGCTCTTCCCGGACCGCGTGCAGAAGGTGCTGGGCGAGGTGGGGCCGCAGACGCGCGGCGTGCAGCGCATGCTGGAGCGCATCGGCTTCCGGTACGTGGAGCGCATCGACCCGTTCGACGGCGGTCCGCACTTCGAGGCCAACACCTCCGACGTGTCGCTGGTGCGCAAGTACCGCACGGTGAAGCTCGCGGACGAGGACTTCGAGATGGAGGGGGACGACATCCTCGTCGCCTACGAGCGCGAGTCCGGTCGCAACCGCTTCCGCTCGGTGCGCTGCCAGGCCCGGCTCGACAACACGGTGGCCTACCTGCCCGCCCGCGCCAAGGAAATCCTCGGCGCCGACGCGGGCGCGAAGCTGTCCATCATCCCCTTCGAGTAACCCGCGCCCATCTCACGGCCGGCGCACCACCCGGTGCGCCCCGCGCAAGAGCGACAACCACCGCGCTCCAGCCTCCAGCGCCGGGCCGCGCGCCTCCGCGAGCGCCAGCGCCAGGTGCGTGTCCGCGCGGACGTCATCCAACGACGTGGGGTCCAAATCCAGCGTGCCCCCTCCCACCAGCGCCACGCGCACCCAGGCGTGGGGCCGGGCCGGCCCTCCGTCCACCACGAGCAGTCCGTGCACCAGGGCCACCTTCACGCCCTTCTCCCGCGCCCACGCCGCGAAGCGAAGCGCGTGCGCCAGACACCCGCCCGCCTCCCCCGCCCCGTCCTCGCTCCAGTCCGCCGCGCCGGGCCCCTTCTCCGGAAACGCGGCGTGCACCCTCGCCGACAGGGCCCGCGCCGCCCCCACCGTCCAGGGCGTCATGCCATCCAGTGTCGAGGGGACCTCCAGCGGGGGCACCATGGCCAGCGCCCCCGTCTCGCCTTCCACCGGCAGCCCCTTCGCGAAGAAGTCCGGCGGGGCGCGCAGCCGCTCACCCGGCGCCGCCACGGTGAAGCGCGACTCGCCCACCTCCAGCACGTCCATGCGTCCGCCCGCGTCGTAGCGCGCCCGGAAGGGTGTTCCGAGCAGCGTGCCCTCCACCCACGGCGCCCTCCCCCCCGTGACGCAGTGCGGGCCCTCGCGGCCAGACAGCTCCTCGCGTCCCGTCACACAGCCCGGCGCGGGAGGCCCCCGCCACAGCCACAGCGCCTGGGGAACCACGGCCCGGCCCGGGAGCCGACCCGCGGCATCCACCTCCAGCGTGGCCTCGCGCCGACGCTCCCCGTGCTCACGTCCTCGTGTGTGCAGGTGCCGGCTCAGATACGTGAAACGTCCGGCGGCCTGCGTCAACGTCACCGTGCCCACCGGCACCCCGCGCCAGGAGAAGACGAAGCGCGCCTCCTCCCTCCGAGGCGGACCCCCGACACCCTCACTTTCAGGGCTGACGGGATTCACTGGGAGAGCGAGGACAAGGAGGGCGAGCAGGACGGACACGGGGCTCCCCAGTCTGCGGCGTTTTGAGGACCGGCGCGAGAAGGCGGGGTAGCCTCGGTCGGTCCATGGGCGCCAAACGGTATCTCTTCGCGTTCGGCCTGGCGGCCGGCCTGCTGTCCGCGCTCGTGTTGGGGGGCGTCCTTCAGTTGAGCGGCCAGCAACTGGAGTCCTCCTCCTGGCTGGCGCTGCTCCTGGCCACCCCCGCGCTGTACCTGACGGGCGGGTATCTGGCGTGGTTCCGGTGGGCGGCGCTGCGGCGGCTGGCGCGCCGACGCGTCATGGCCCGGCTGGCGGAGGGCGACCTCACCACGACGGGCGGGCACAAGTACGAGGGGCACGAGGATGTGCGCCGCCTGGTGCTGTCCCTGCGCCGCGCCCTGTCGCAGGTGCAACGGGTGACGGCGAACCTGCACCGCACCAGCACGGACGTGAGCGAGCAGGCCCGCATGCTGCTGGAGGCCGCGCGGCGCCAGGGCGGCGCGGTGGAGCGCACGCTGCACTCCGTCAGCGGCATGGGCGGCAGCCTCCAGGTGGTGGGCAAGCGGGTGCACCAACTGGAGGTGTTCGCCGTCGACACCACGGGCGCGCTCCTGGAGATGACCGAGCGGCTGGAGCAGGTGGTGGAGTCGCTGTCGCAGGTGAACGACTTCGCCAATCACACCACCGCGCTGATGCAGGCGATGAGCGAACGGCTGGCCAACATCGCCTCCTCGGGTGACGAGCTGGCGCGCTTCGCGAGCGAGGCGGAGGACTTCGTGGCGCTCGTCGAGGGCGGCATCGACTCCGTGCGCCGCCGCGCCAGCGAGACGAACCAGCTGGCCCTGGCGGTGACGGCGACGGCCGAGCGCGGCGAAGTGCTGGTGGCCGACAGCGTCAAGGGCATGTACCGGGTGGAGGAGACGGTCCGCAAGGCCGCGGAGCTGATGGGCACGCTGGGCTCGCGCTCCGCCGAAATCGGCCGCATCGTCGACGTCATCCAGGAAATCGCGGACCAGACGAACCTGCTCGCGCTCAACGCCGCCATCATCGCGGCGCAGGCCGGCGTGCATGGCCGCCCCTTCGGCGTGGTGGCCAACGAGATTCGCAACCTGGCCGAGCGCACCACGCGCTCCACACGCGAAATCGCGGCCATGGTGTCCGGCGTCCGCGACGCGGTGCTGACGGCCGTGGCGCTGGTGCACGAGGGCCGCGAGCAGGCCACCGCGGGCGTGGCCCTGGGAGACCGCGCGTCCGAGGCGCTGGTGGAGATTCGCTCGATTACCCGGCGCACCTTCAGCGCCGTGGAAGCCACGGTGACGGAGACGCAGCTCTTGGAGGCCCAGGGCGCCACGGTGGTGGAGGCCAGCCGCCGCGTGGCCCGCCGCGTGGAAGACGTCACGCGCATGGCCATTGAACAGTCCGGCCACGCGCGCGAGCTGGTGCGGCAGACGCAGGAGATGGCCCGCGTGGGCCATGGCGCGTCGCAGAAGGCGGAGGACCAGGCGCGCACGGGCCGCGACTTGTCGGAGTCCGTGGTGCGCCTGAGCGCGGCGATTGAAGAGCTGCGCACCGCCAACGTGGTGCTCACCAAGGCGGACTCGTCCATCCGCGAGGAAGTGGCGCAGGTGCGCGAGGACGCGCGCCGGGTCATCCGCATTGGCGACGGGCTGACGCGCACGGTGGACCAGCTGAGCCACGAGGCGCTGGGCCTGGAGACGGAGGTCTTCCGCTTCCGACTGCCCCAGCCGCGCGCGGGCGGCATGCTGCGCGTCGTGCTGCATCAGGCGGCGTCGCTGCGCAACCGCCAGGCGGTGGACCCGCTGTTCAGCGTGGAGAACCAGCTCTCGGAGCTGACCGCGTGCGCCTTCTCCAGCCTCCTGCGCCTGGAGGACGGCGGACTGGAGCCGGACCTCGCCGAGCGTTGGGACGCGGACCCCTCCGCGCGCCGCTATCGCTTCTATCTGCGCCGGGGCGTCACCTTCCACGACGGCGCGCTCTTGACGGCCAGCGACGTGAAGCGCCACCTGGAGCGCCTGCTGGACCCGGCGGTGCGCTCACCGGACCGCAGCCTCCTGGAGGACGTGGAGGGCGCGTCCGAGTACACGTCCGGCCTCGCGCGCGAGGTGTCGGGCATCGAGGCGCTCGACGACGCCACGCTGGAAATCCGCCTGCGCGAGCCGAAGGCGTTCTTCCTGCACCTGATGGCGCTGACGCCCACGGCGGTGGCGCGGGTGGACTCCAGTGGCAGGCTGGTGGGCACCGGCCCCTTCCGCGTCATGTCCCTGGAGCCGGAGCGCGTGGTGATGGAGCGCAACCCGTCCTACTGGCGCGCGGGCACGCCGCTGTTGGACCGGCTGGAGTTCCAGTTGGTGAACTCGCGACAGGAGGCCGTGGCGCGGCTGCGCGAGGGCGCCGCGGACCTGGTGTCCTTCCTCTCCGCCGAACACGTGGAGGTGCCGGGCCTGGAGTCCTTCCAGGTGCTCGCCAGCACCACGCCCTCCACCGCCTTCGTGGCCCTCAACCTGCGCGAGGCGCCCTACGACGACGTGCGCGTGCGACGCGCGCTGCGCGCGGGCATGGACATCGTCGGCGCGGTGGAGCAGTTCCACCCGGGCGCCCGCGTGGCGCGCACGCTCACCCCGCCGGAGCTCATCGGCGGCACGGAAGTCGGGCCCCTGCCCGCGCCCGACGTGGCGCTGGCCGAGCAGTTGTTGCGCGACGCGGGCCTGCGGCGGCTGCGGCTCACCCTGCACCACCCCGCGGGCCGGGACACTGCCGCCGAGGACGCGGTGCTCTTCCGCCCCTTGTTGCAGGCGGGCCTGCTGGAGCTCAAGCACGTGGAGATGGCGCCGGAGGAGTACTCGGCGCGGCTGCGCGACGGAAAGGTGCCGGCCTTCCGCACGCTGTGGCTGGCGGACTTCCCGGACCCGGACACGTTCCTCTACTTCCTGCTGCACTCCAGCGCGCAGACGGTGTACCCGCTGGGCTATCGCAACCCGGAGCTGGACCGCATCACCGCCGAGGCACGTGTGTCCATCGACCCGGGCCTGCGGCAGCAGCTCTACGTGCGCGCCGAGCACCTCTTCCGCGACGACTGTCCGCTCATCCCGCTGTACCACGAGCGCGTGCACGCGGCGGCCACCTCCACGGTGCAGGGCCTTCGCCTGCACCAGACGCCGCCGCAGGTCCGCTACGAGGACCTGTGGGTGGACCCGAATACGACCGAGTGATTCACGGCGACTCGCGCCGCGTCGCTCCCGGCGTCCCGTGTCGCTGGGGCCAGCCGCGCGCATCCACCTGGATGCCGGGCCCCATGCCGTAGGACTCCAGCTTCCACACGCCGTCGCGCTCCAGCACGACGAGCAGCTTGTCCTCGAAGAAGGACGCCCCCGCCACCACCGTCGGGCGGCCCGGCAGCGGGCACATCAGCAGCTTCTGTCCTCGCGCGAAGAGCTGGAGCCACACCTGCCGCCCATCCGGGCGCGTCGCGTCCGAGAGCACCCCCACCGCGCCGCCCTGAATCAGTGTCGCGTCGTGCAGCGAGCCGGGCAGCGCGGTGAAGGGCAGCGCGTCCACCTCCCACGCCATCTGTCCCGTGGCCGAGTCCACCGCGCGAAGCACCGTGCGATCCTCCTCGGGCGTGCACGGCAGGCCATCCGCGCGGTCGCAGGACTGGGCGAACAGGTAGCCGGGAGACCCCTCCGCCGCGAGCAGCGCGGGCTCGGCCAGCGGAGTCAAAGTCCGCGTGCCCGCGTCCCAGTCCACCGCCACCTGCGTACCGCCGTCCGTGGACACGAAGGCCTGGGTGCCCACCAGCAGCGTCCCTCCCGCCACCGCCAGCGACGCGCGCCCGCCCGGCACACCCCCGTCGCCGAGCGCGGAGATGATGACTTCCGTGCCACCGTCCGGCTCGAGGTCCGCGCGCTCCAGCCGTCCATCCACCGTGTAGCGATAGGCCGAGCCCTCCACGTCGAGCGCGAGCCGGGCCTCACCGCGCCAGGGCTCCACGGGCCCCGCGCGCACCACCGAACCCGCATCTTCATGCCCCGCGAGCCAGACCCACCGCGCACCCTCCGGCGCCAGCGGCGGCGCCACTCCGCCATCCGCGCCCGCGTCCAGCACAGGGCCCCAGGCCACGTGCGCGACCACGTCTCCGTCTGGTGTCAGCGCGACCTCTCCCGCTTCCACGTGCCCCATCCAGGGCCCCGCATCCGAGGGCGCGCCCAGCGACGTCCAGGGGGCCTCCCACTGCCGCGCGCCCGGACCCCGAGGGGCATAGGACTCCAGTCCCTCCGAGGCGAGCACCACCACGCCCGCATCCGACGCGGCCAGCAGCGTGCGGGTGCCACCGTCGGGATAGGGCGACTCGTAGCGCAGCAGACCGCCGTGCGTGAAGGAGACGAGCCGGCAGCCCCCGTCACCCCCGCACACCGAGGTGAACAGCGCGCCCTCCTGGACGAGCAACGCGGGCTGGCCCATGGGCTCCCCTCCCAGGTCCTGGCTGAAGTCGACCGGGAGGTCTCCCGCGTCGGGCTTCTCACACTCGCCATCCTGGCAGGTGCCCTCACCCTGGCATGCGGTGGCGGGCGCGCAGAGCATGCCATCCGGCGTGGGCAATTCCTTGCACGAGCCCCCGAAGCACAGGTTGGACTTCTTGCAGTCCACCGGCCCGCACGGGACGAAGTCCTCCGCGTCCACCTCCTCGCAGCCGTCGTCGCGGTCGCACACGCCCACCTTGCATGGGTTCTTCGGCACCGGACACGCGACGGGCGCCGTCACGCAGCCCAGGGTGGGCGAGCACGCATCCACCGTGCACGGGTTGTCGTCGTCACACGAGCGGGGGGTGCCCACGCACGCGCCCGACTCGCAGCGGCCGTTCGCCTGGCAGCGACTGGTGGGGATGCAGGTGGCGCCGTCCTCCAGGGGCCGCTCCACGCAGGCACCGGAGTCCAGGTCGAAGCGCGACTCGTGACAGGGACTGGAGGGGACGCAGTCGAGCGGCCTCACCCCCAGGCCCATGAGTCGAACGGTCTCCGTGCGTCCCGCGCCCGTCAGCGTCAGCGTGCCCTGCGCCGCGCCGTTGCCCGCGAGGAAGTCCACGTCGACGGTGGCCTGGCCACTGCCCGGCACCGTCACCTCGGCGACGTCCACGGAGAAGGGAGAACCCGAGGAGGCCGTCACGGTGACGCCGGCGCGCCCGGTGGCCAGCAACGTCACCTGACGACGCGTGAGGGAGCCCTCCAGCGCCCGGCCGAAGTCGACCTCTTCCTCCTGGGGACGGAAGCCCTGGCGCGCGCCGCCCACGCCCGGGTCATCTCCACAGCGGCAGCCCGCCACGGACAACACGAGCGCGACGAGCAACGAAGTCCCTGGATGGATGCGCGAGGCCATGGAGGCGACTCAACCGCGCCGGGCCCTGGCCGCGCAATGTCGGTGTGGGAGGCCGTCCGACTGAAGACTCAGGGCTCGGAGGCGGGCGCGCGTCGCCGAGCGAACATGCGCACCAGCACCGCCACCACGCCCACCACCACCAGCCCCAGCACCGCGTACTGGTAGCGGCTCATCAACGCCGACAACTTCTCGAGGTTTCCGCCCACCGCGGCGCCCAGCGCGAGCACCAGTCCGGTGTGCGCCATGGCGGACAGCGCGCCCAGGCCCAGCGCGTTGACGCGAGGCATGCGCGCGGCGCCCGCGGCGATGAAGATGAGGCCTCGGATGCCTGGAAGGAAGCGGTTGGCGAGCAGCAGCCATGGCCCGTTGCGCCGCATCCGGGACTGCACTTGCTCCAGGCGGGCGTGGGTGATGCCGAAGTAGCTGCGGCCCGGGTGCGCATCGAAGCGCCCCGCCAGCCAGTGGCCGACCATGTAGTTGATGGCCGCGCCCACCACGCTGCCCGCCGTCACCACGAGGAAGACGAGCACCCATGGGTGCGCGCCGCGCACCGCGTACACGCCGCCCAACAGGGTGATGGTGTCTCCGGGGAAGGGTGGGACGACGTACTCCAGCGCCGCCGCCAGCCCCAGCACCAGCAGCCCCAGGGGGCCGAGCGCTCCGATGAGCTGGTCGATGTATTCCACCATCCGCGCGAACGACCTCCTCCGGGTGCCAGACACCCGTCATAAGGCAGCACCCGTGAAGGGGAAAGCGTGGGTGGTCGATGGTGAACAGAGACAGGTGCGCGGACGCGAGGAGACGTCGGCTATGCTCCGCGCCCACCGCCATGATTCTTCCGCGCTATTGGGACAGGCTCACCGCCACCCTGCACGCCGTCGACCTCCACCGAAGCCCCGAGGAGGCGTGGCGGTTCCTCGTCTACCAGGGGTTCACGGAGGACTCGGCGGAGGGACTGCGGTTCTTCGAGGACGTCGTCCGTCAGAGCCGGGAGATGGACCACCCGACCGGTAGCAGCCCGATGGGCTTCATCGCCACGGAGCTGATGCAGGAGCGCCTCGTGGAGCCCCGCCACCCCAGGGACCCGGATGGCCGCTCCTCGAACCGCGCGTTCCGCCTGTGGAAGCGCAGGGCCCTACCCGCCTGAGTTCTCGGGCGTATCGCGCACCGCCAGGAGCGCGAGCGAGGTCCCTCCGGGGCGAAGACAGACGACGCCCACGCCCTCGGGCACGTTGAACTGGTACCACGTACAGGCGCCCCAGCGCTTCTCCAGGGCATCACCGGCCCACGAGGCCGGGAGACCCCCGAGCCCCTCAAGCGTGCGCCACAAAGCCAGACGCCCATACGCCGCGCCCAGCGCGCCCCGCCATCCTCGCGCGCCCGACACCGCCAGCGCATAGAGCGCCTCCGCCACGTCGGCCAGCCGCGCCCGCTCGCACACGACGGCGGTGGCGTCCTTCAGGAGCGGCAGGTCCAGGTCGACCAGCAGAGAAGTCACGGTATCGGCGGGCGCCTTGGGCAGCGCGGGGCGCAATCGGAGCACCCGCTGGTCGACTTCAGTGGGAGGGCCCTCCTCACCACGGCCCTCGACGACGGCCGCGAACCCCGGGGGCACGGGTTCGTCGTGCGTCACCAGCCGGACGTTCGGAGTGGTGTATTCGTCGTCGTCGTCCTCGCGAGACTTCGCGGCCCTCAGCTCCGCGAGCGAGTCCGCCGCCGAGGCGACATCGTCAGCCCCCAGGAGGTGCCCCAGCGTGGACTCCCAGCGATTGCGCCGCGGTGGCAGCGCCGCCAGCGGGTGTTCCCGCCGCGTCAGCTCCGCTTGGAGTTCTTGCACACCCGGCGCCGACGACAGGTCCGCGCCACGCATGACGTACTCCTGCACGCCGCAGGCGAACAGCTCGAGGAGGTCCTCGGGCCCCAGGCGATGGGACATGAGTTCCACGAAGCTCGACGCGGAGCGATGCGTGGCCAGCAGCGCCGCCAGGTCCTGCTCGCGTCGCGCGGCGGAGTGCCGCCCCTGGAAGCGCGCGGCGCGAGGTTGCCGGGCGACCTCCAGGAGGGCCAGGGCACTGTCCACGTCCTGGCCCTTGGCCAACACCTCTTCGAGGTGGTCCGACAGCGCATGCAGCCGCCACCGCGCGTCCACGGGCGTCGAGGCCTGACGCGCCTCCAGTTCGGCCGCGAGAGCCACCAGCGTCGGGCAGGCACTCTCTTCACCCAGCCGCTCCAGGCGCAGCCGGGCCTCGTTCAAGCCCTCACGGGTGTCGATGTCGTCGAGGAACGCGCTCACCGTCGAAGTCATGGAAGGAAAGCCTACAAGGAAAAACGCGGGCGTGGACCGACAAGCGGAGTCCGGGCTGGGCTCCGCGGTGTGTGCACGCCCCGTCCCGAACACCTCAACAATCTGGGTCACAACGGAATGTCACGACCAGCTTGAACGCGTGCCTCCGTATGCGTTGCGGGGGGCACTCCTTCATCCCTGAGTCGAACCGCGCCCCCTCCGCATGGCACTCGCATGCCTGGTCGCGAGTTCATTCGTCGTCCACCACGAAAGCCCACCATGTCTCGACCTCCAGAGACCCGCGCACGCGCGTGGCGTCTCAGCCAGTCTGTATTGATATTGCTCACGGCCCTCGCCGTCGGCCCGGTCTTCGCGGCCCCGGCGAGCTCCGCCATCAGCTCCCAGCAGGAGCCGAACCTGCTGCCTCCACCTGGATGTCCCGACTGTGAGCCGGACCCTGAATGTGTCGCGGAGATCTGCGACGGGGAGGACAACGACTGCGACGGCCAGATAGACGAGGGCGTCAAGCGCAACGTCTATCGCGACGTGGATGGGGACGGCCACGGCACCGGGGCCGCGCAGCAGGGCTGTCTGGACCATGGCTGGGTCCTCAACAACAACGACTGCAATGACGCAAACGCCTCCATCTGGCAGGCCGGTCGCTACTACAGGGACGCGGACGGAGATGGCTACGGGGCACCAGGAAACTGGATCGACTCCTGTGGCCTCCCCGCGGGCTACGTCGCGGACGCCACCGACTGCAATGACGGCAATTCCACCATCAAGCCGGGGGCCATCAAGCAATGCGGCCAGGGAGCCTGTGCACGGAGCGTCCAGGCCTGTGTCAACGGCGTGGAGCAGGCCTGTGTCCCCTATGCCGCCTCCGCCGAGATTTGCGACCGCATCGATAACAACTGCAACGGGCAGGTGGATGACCTTCCCCCCATCTCCTGCGGCACGGGAGCCTGCCAGCGCACCGTCGCCGCCTGCGGCAACATCTGCGAGTGGGTGGTAGTCCAGGACGGCAAGCCGCCCGTCGAGTTCTGCGAGTGGGGTGACAACGCCTGCACGCCGGGCGTCGCCAAGGCAGAGACCTGCAACAACGTGGACGACAACTGCAATGGCACCATCGATGACGGGGTCCAGCTCACCTACTACAGCGACAACGACGCGGACGGCTATGGTGCCGGCGCTCCGATTGGCGCGGGCTGCAGTGTGCCGGGCGGCGCTTCCTCCAACAGCCAGGACTGCAACGACTCGAACTACGCCGTGAAGCCCGGGGCGTTGAAGCACTGCGGCCTCGGCGTCTGCGCCGCCAGCGTCCAGGCGTGCGTCAACGGCGCGGAGCAGACCTGCATCCCACGCCCATCCCAGCCGGAGATCTGCGACAAGTCAGACAACGACTGCAATGGGCAGGTGGATGACCTCCCGCCCATCAGCTGTGGCCAGGGCGCCTGCCGGCGAACCGCCCCCGCCTGTGGCGAGCTGTGCGAGTGGGTGGAGACCCATGACGGAAAGCCGCCCGTCCAGGTCTGCGAGTGGGGCGAGCACGGCACCTGCACCCCGGGCGCGCCCACGGCGGAAGTGTGTGCCAATGGCCTCGACGAGGACTGCACCGGCTTCTCCGATGACTCGAGCAACAGCGCGGCGTGGCTCACCTTCTATCCGGACCAGGACCACGACGGTTACGGCACGAGCTGGGGCGAGACCACCACGTGCCGCCAGCCCGCGGACACCTCCCGGGCACCGGGCGATTGCGACGACACGCGAGCCGACATGAAGCCGGGCGCCGCCGAGGTCTGCGACGGCATCGACAACAACTGCTCGGGCACCCTGGACGAGTCCGGGGTCTGCGACCAGTCCCTCTGTCAGTAAATCCCTTTCGACGCACCACGGTCATTCCCACATGAGACACGATTCAGAATCCCCGCGTCCGCCGGGACGCCGCAAGCGGTTCGCGGCGAACCTCACGCTGTTCTTCTATGGCGCCCAGTTGCTCACCAGCTGCGGCCCCTCGCTGACTTCCTCCTCTGGAGACGAGGATGGGCAGCCACCATCCCAGACACGAAGCGCGCTCCTGGACGTCCCCATCGAGCTGCGCTCCGACACGATTCTCGACACGGCCTTTCCCGGCACGGAGGCGCCCGGAGTCACGGCCTTCACGGCGGATGTGACACCGAGCGGCTCGGCCACCGTGTCGCTCCCGCTCTGGGTTCCTCCGGGGCGCGCGGGCCTCCAGCCCTCGCTGTCGATTGTCTATGACAGCAATGCCAGCGACGGGCTCCTCGGCCCCGGCTTCAACCTGGCGGGGTTGTCACAAATCACGCTGTGCCCCAACTCGTTCGCACGGGACAACGCGCTGCACTCCGTGGACTTCATGCCGGACGAGGGGCTGGCCGCGAAGAACCGCTACAGCAGGGCCTGGTGCCTGGACGGCGTCCGGCTCGTTCCGGCCGGCGGTTCCGACGCCCGGGCCTTCAAGACGGAGCACGACACGTACGCCTCCATCCGCATCCCGGAGGGAACCACCCTCCACGCGCCTGACACCTTCGAGGTTCGGGGTCGCGATGGGCTCATCCGGACCTACGGCAAGGGGCCGGGCTCGCGCGAGGACGCACTCGTCAAGGGCATCCATTCGCAATACGAGCAGGGGCCCAACGAGACCATCCAGACCGTGAACAACAACACGGTGCGCATCGCCTGGGCGCTCGCCTCCATCGAGGACCGCTTCGGCAATCGGATGGAGGTGTTCTACGACCAGGCGCCCCTCGGAGCTCCGTCCGGTGCGTGGCACCGCCCTTCCCGCATCGTCTACACGCAGTTCCGCGACGCCTCGGGCTCCATCGAGCCGGGCCAGCGCGAAGTCACCTTCGACTATGAGGCCCGGACGGATGTCTTCACCGGCTATCTGGCGGGTGTGAAGGTCGGCCGCGACTTCCGGCTCTCCCGCGTCAACATGAAGGGCCCCGGGTTTGCCCCAGGTGCCAGCACCCTGTCGCAGGTGCTGCTGCGCTCCTACAAGCTGAAGTACTACCTGGGAACCCTCAGCAAGCGCAGCCTCCTGACGGAACTGCGGGAGTGCGATGGCAAGGACATCTGCAAGACGCCCGTGCGCTTCGAGTGGGAGCAGGGCTCGTGGGACTTCCAGTATCCGCCGGCCCAGAGCGTAAGCGACGCCGCGGCGGGCGCGGGCCTGAATGCCTTTGGCCTGGGCGCGGGACGTCAGGGCCTCGCGTACTTCGTGCGGTCCGACATGACGCTCGAGGAGGAGCTCGACTTCCATGCCTCCAACGGGGTCACTGAGTTCACGCAGCAGAACTGGCGAGACACGATGCGCCTGTTGCAGTTCCCGGACGCCGCGTCCCCCTCGCTCGAGGCGTCCGACGTCACGGGGCTCTCCCTCTGGCACCCCTGGTTCAACATCCAGGGCACGGGCTGGCTGGAGGACATCTGGGACAGCATCTTCGGGAACGACAACCCGGGCGAGTTCTGTGGGAAGCGCAACGAGCGCGGCCTCTATCCGATGGTGACGGACTGGGATGGCTTTGGCCGCTCCAGCGTCACGCCGCTCTCCTGCTTCTGGACGGTGTTCTCCGGCTCTCCATTCCCGGCGCCCGCGTATGCGCATGCCAACCGGGGGTCCGCCGAACTCAAGGTGGTCGGCTCCGAGCCGAACTCCCAGTATTGGATTGACGTCGACGGCGACGCCCGCAACGAGCGCGTGTGGATGGGGCAGCACGAAATCGACCTGACGGGAGACTCCGACTCGACGGTGACCGCCAAGCGCCGCGTCGTCGTCGACAGGACGGCGCGCAACCGAATCACCAAGATGTCTCCGGTGGGCTACTTCCAGGCCGCCCGGCTCGGCATGCGCGTGGTGGACCTGGATGGAAGCGGGAAGATGAGCATGCTGGGCGTGGGTCCCAATGGGAACGCGTTCCTGGATGCGCTCACCTACCGGGAGGTCTCGACGACCAACGTCAACGAGGCGGAGCTGAAGGTCGTCCCGACCTCCGTGCGCACGCCCTTCACGATGCCAGCCCTCTTTCCGTCGCTCTACGCCTCCACGTTCGACTTCGTCGACGTCAACGGAGACGGCCTGCGGGACGCGGTGGCGCTGGGGGTGACGAGCATCTCCGACCCGGCCATCAAGCTCCGGGTCCAGTTCAACACGGGCAAGGGTTTCACCGAGGTCCGGGAGACCGTCATGCCGAGCAACATCGCCACGATGCTGCTCGGCGCCAAGACGGAGCATGGCGACTTCGACGGCGATGGCCGGGTGGACTTCGCCATCTTCAAGAATGGCAGCCCGGTGCAGTTGCTGCTCGCCGGTCCGCAGGGCGACTTCACCAACTATGAGAACCTGTCGATTGTCCCGAGCGGCGACAACAAGGAGTGGGCGCAGGTCATCGACACCAACAACGATGGCCTGCTCGACTTCACGTTTCGCCAGGGGAACAACCTTCGTGTCGCGCGTCGCATCAAGGCGACCGACGTGCTCAAGAAGGTGCACGGGAACATCCAGATTGCCAGCTACCTGGGCTTCTCCGGCCTGAGCTACTCCTTCGAGTACGCCCCGCTCTCGCAGGGAAATCCGCACGGAGACGTCACGCCGCCCGAGGCGTTCTACGCCCGGAGCTACGTGGAGACCGCCACGAAGCCGTGGCTGCGCCTGGCCTCCGAGTCGATGCGCGTCGTCTCGCGCATGTCGCTCAACTCGAATGACCAGCAGGTGCGGAGCTGGCGCTATCTCTACCGGGATGGCCTCTCCGATACCCGGGGCCTGGGCTGGCTGGGCTTCGGTCAGCGCATCGTCGTGGACGAGGTGACGGGCGCGCGCACGACGACGACGTACAACAACCAGCACTCGGTGGACAGCACGCTGGACCGCAAGGCCTCGGCGCCCCTGGCGCACTTCCCACAGGAGGAAACGACCGAAGTCGCCCTGGATGCCAACACGAAGCTCCAGACGAAGCGGACCTGGACCTATGCCCTGACTCCGGCGACCCACTCCACAATCTGGCAGCAGTACGCCCGTCGCGTCGTGGAGACGGTGCGCGAGTTCAAGGGTGGCGCCGAGACGGTGGTGTCGGAGAGGGAGTCGCTCACGGAGCTCGACGACAAGGGCAACCCTGTCTACAGCACGACCCTCACGCACAGCGCGGGCAAGACCGAGCAGGTGAAGGTCGTCACCACGGGGAGAGGGTTTGACTCCACGACGTGGCTGCCCACCGGACTGTGGACTGTCTCCAGCGCGTGGCAGTCTTGCTCCAGGGCACTGGAGGTCGGCTGCACGGGCCCCGCGGACGCGGCGAACACCCGGACGCAGCAGGTCACCTACGGCACGAAGGGGCAGGTCGAAAGCACGGAGCTGGAGCCCTCGCGTTTCGAGGAGGTCGTGACTCCGACGACGTCCGAGACGTACCTGAAGACACGCTTCGAGCGGAACGAGCGGGGCCTGGTCCAGCGAGTCGTCCAGCAGGGCCGTGAGACGGAGCGTGCGGAGTCGGTGACGTACGACACCGTCGACCAGACGCAGGTGGCCACGTCCACCGACGCGGGAGGGGCGACGTGGCGATACCTGTACCACCCTGGCATGGGTGTGCTCGCGCAGACGGCGGACCCGAACGGCGTGAATACGCGCTACCAGTACGACGGCTTCGGCCGCCCGCGCGTGGTGACGCCGCTGTACATGGGGCCCTCCGTGGCGCCGGCGGACCAGTCCATCGTTCGCACGTACTACGAATGGAATGGCCCGTTGCCGCAGCACCGCACCCAGGTGGCGACGGACACGGGGACGGTGGATGAAACCATCACCCGCTTCGACACGCTGGGCCGGCCCGTGGCGACCCAGGGAGCCCGCTTCGATGGACAGCCGGTGACCTCCAGCGTCACCTATGACGTCCAGGGGCGTGTGCAGAAGTCCGAGGCACCTCGCACCAACACCGAGCAGCCAACGTGGGAGTCCTATGAGTACGACCCCCTTGGCCGCGTCACGGCGCGCCGCTTCGGGGACGGGACGACGGGGCCTTCCGGAAAGCTCCTGGAGCGCATCGCGTACACGGTGCCCGCGCCCTACTCCACCCAGACGGTGGTGACGGACGCCATCAACCAGGCGAGGAAGACGCTGCTCGACTTCCGCGGGCTGATGGTGCGGTCGACCGAGGCGGTGGGGACCTCGAAGGAGGCGACCATGACGTATGGGTATGGTCCCTTCGGTCGGCTGGAGTTCACGGATGACCCGCAGGGCCATCGCAGCGCGAACTTCTATGATGGCTTCGGTCGGCTTGAGCGGACGGTGGACCCGAACGCGGGGACGCGGACCTTCCTCTACAACGCGTTTGGCGAGGTGAAGAGCGACTCGGACGGCCCCGTGGGCATGCCCGGCCTCATCACCACGTCGTACGAGCGGGACGTGCTCGGCCGGGTGCGCACGGCCACGAACGAGAAGGAGAGCCTGTCCTATCTCTATGACCAGGGCCCGGGTGCCATCCGGCGCCTGTCGCGTGCGACGCGTACGCCCACCGGCAACCCCGCGGGCGTCGTCATCACGAATCATGTCTACGACGACTTCGGCCGCGAGACGAACACGTCGCAGGAAGTCGCTGGCGGCACGCAGGTGATGAGCCGGCAGTATGACGCCTACGGACGGGTGAGCCGGCTCACCTACCCCGTCATGTTCAACGGGCAGCCGGTGTCGATTGGCTACTCGTACACCTCGCGAGGCGACCTCTCGAGCATCTACCGGACGAACTCCATCACCAGCTACTGGTCGGCGCTCGCGCGAGACAGCGGGGGGCGGCTGACGCAGGCGCGCTATGGCAGTGGGGTGGTGCGCGACTTCCGCTACGACACCATGGGTCGTCTGCGATTCCTGGACGCGAAGCGCAGTGGCACCAACGTCCAGCGACTCGCCTACGAGTACACGGACAATCACAACCTCTCCGCCCGCCACGACCTCATGGTCGGAGCGACGGAGAAGTTCACCTACGACGCGTTGGACCGGCTGGAGCGCTGGAAGGTCCAGCAGAACTGCCAGACGCTGGACGTCCAGTTCCAGTACGACGCGCTCGGCAACCTGCTCAGCCGCTCCCCTGTCACCGGCTTGGAGCCGACGTCCACGCTGAACTACACCCTGGGCGCGACGGGTGGACCGCACGCCGTCAAACGGGCGCAATTCGGAGCGGACTCGCTCACCTACGAGTACGACCACCGGGGCAACCAGACGGCCTCGCGCGACGTTTCGAACAACGAGGTCCGGACCGTCACGTACACGCCCTTCGATTTGCCGGAGTCCATCACCCAGGGGGGCAAGACGGTCCGCTTCGACTACGACGCGTCCGGAACGCGCGTGCGCAAGCAGAAGAGCGACGGCCTGGAGGAAGTGCTCTATGTCGGCGGCCTCTACCAGCGACGCAAGCAGGGTCTGACGACGACGCACGTGCTCAGCATCCCCAGCCCCGAGGGCATCATCGGAGAGCTGTCGTGGGACGAGGGGTCGAGCACGGAGAGCGCCCGGTACTTCCTCAACGACAAGCAGGGCAGTCCGGACACTGTCACCAACGCCGCGGGCGCGGTGGTGGAGCGCATCAAGTTCGAGCCCTACGGCGGACGACGAGACGCGACCAACCTGTTGCAAGCGTCCAGCGCGAGCTACAGCGGCGCGAAGCGGGGCTTCACCGGGCATGAGCAGGATGAGGAGCTGGGTCTCATCAACATGCGCGGGCGCATCTACGACCCGCGGTTGATGCGATTCATCAGCGCGGACCCCGTCATCGCGGATGCGGGCTCGGTGCAGGCGTACAACGCGTACTCCTATGTGTTGAACAACCCGATTCGCTACACGGACCCCAGCGGGTACACGCCCTACGGTGGAACGCTGGTGGGTCAATGGGGAGGCAGCTCGGGCGGTGGGTATGTGCCGGGACCGAACCTGGTGGCGGAATCACTGCTGCGGCACGAGTCCGCACCGGGGGCCACGCCGTTCCTGCCCTCGGTCGACCTCCGTGTCCCCAGCGTGGAGAGTCTGGATGACGCGAAGGCGCAGCCGGATGCCCACCACACGAATGACATCGGGCAGAGCTCTGGCGAGTCCAAGGCCAGCCTGACGTCGCTGATGACGACCGCCGCGGGGAAGATAGGGGCCGCCTACGACCAGTTCCCGTGTGGCTTGTCCCTCGGGTGCCATGTCGGCAGGTCCCTGGCCAAGGGCCAGCTCGACAGCATGGTCGCGGCCGCGACGTCGTATGAGCGCTACGAGCCTGTCAGCAAGCTCGCCGCGGTCAGCTACGCCGTCAACGAGTTCATCCCGTTCGTGACGGCGGGAGAGAGCTATCTCCAAACCAAGTCAGCCTGCGGCAACGGAGAAACAGGCGGCTGCGTCGTCGGCGCGGGGAAGACGGCCTTCTACACACTCGCCTCTGGCGCCAGCATCTTTTCCATCCTCGAATCGGGAGGCGGCGTTGCATCCGTGCTCAGAGCCCCCGTCACGAAAGTTCGTGGCGTGGTGGACGATGTTGCTCGAGCCTTCGGGACTCGAGCCCCCCCGCCCAGTGGCTCCTTCTCCATGACCAAGAACGCGGCAGGTGGAGAGGTCTGGACCTCCAATGGGGAGATCATCCAGTTCCATTTCGCCCCGCACGTGAATGACGCCCTCACCAAGGGAGATGTACACATTCTCTCGGGGGCTCACGGCTCACGCGGGGGCAGAATCACTCCGGCGCCAAATTTTCTCAGGGATGACAAACTTCGTTGGAGAAAGAACCCCAACGTGAAAATCCATGACATCACCAAGATGACGCCCGACGAAATCACGAACATCCTCCGAGGCGAGGGAACCATCGTCGGCGGCTTTTGCTATAGTGATATCTGCCTCGCACCCTTCAAGTAGACACGACATGACCGAAAAGAACTTGAGAGAGTACCGAGCAATCATCCTGCTCGAGGGCCCCGCTCAGACTCAGCCGGGTCTGCAGGTCACCGTGATGGCAACTGACGGTGACGAAGCCTACACGCTTCTCGAGGAGAAGTATGGCGACGGCACCGTCTTCGACCTGCACAATGAAGAGGATGCGAGCACGATTCGATAACCCTGCCGGCTGAATGTTCGGCTTGGAGTAGCTGAGGCTGGGCTCGCGATCTTCCAGGTCGCGGGCCCTCCTCCTCGGGGTAGGCACAATGGGCGTCCTCCCATGCCGTCCTCCGGTCGCCCATCCGTGGGAAGACGTGAGCACTGGCACCGATTCTGGGAAGCAGCCAGAGGCCAAGAGCCCGCACCGTCCAGACAATCCGCCGATTCAGCCTGAATCCCCGCCCTACCGGACTGGCCTGCCGACGCGCATCCTCGAACAATCGCCCGCCTTCAGCGGGCCCATCGAGGACACGTCATGGCCCATGAACACCTCACTCACTCCGCCCACCACATCGTGCCGGGCTTCGGTGCCGACCGAGCCGCCCACTACGACGCCCAGGCCGCCATCAACCTCGCTGGCGCCCAGGCCATGTATGAGCTCGGTGTCAGCGCGCTGACCGCACAGCTCGACGGACAGGAGGCTGCCTCCCTGCTGTTCGTGGGCATGGGTACGGGCACGGAGCTGATGCCCTATCTGCGCTTCGATGTTCCCGGCTGGAGCTTCACGGGCGTGGACCCGTCCGAGGCCATGCTCGACGTCGCCCGTAAGCGCCTGGAGGCCGAGGGCCTGCTTTCTCGGACGCACCTTCACGTGGGTGAGCTGCGAACCCTGCCTCCCGGCCCACCCTTCGACGGCGCGCAGATGATGGGGGTGCTGCACCACGTGGAGGGCGAGGAAGCCCGCCTGGAGCTGCTGCGGGAGGTGACCCGGCGACTCAAGCCCGGAGCGCCTTTCGTCGTGGGTTGCCGCGTCGGCAATGACCCCGAGCTGACGAACGTGGAGTTCCGGCGGCTACGGGCTCATGGAATCCCCTCCGAGGCACTGGTGCAGCGACGCAAGCGTATGGTGGAGATCCGCCCCATCGAGTCCGATAAGGCCATGTTCGCGATGCTCGCACGAACCTCACTGGTGGCGCCGCGCCCCATCTTCGTCTCCTTGCAGTTCAAGGTGTTCCTCACCCGCTTCGAGCCTGGAGGAAAGCGCTGAAGCCCTGTCAACGACGCTCGTAAGCGAAGGGCAGGCGCGCATCGCGGGCCGCACCTGCCGCGCCATCGGGATCGACCTCCACAGAGGTGGAGCCAGGTCGAAGAACGTTCCTCCTCTGGATTCACGTGGGCGTATACTGGTCGCTGGCTCAGCCCTCTCTGCCAACGTGAGTGAGACAGTCCGTACCCGGCAGTTTAGTGTGCAGGGCAACCCAGGCAGGAACGATGAATCCGGTGGTGGAAGAGGCTCGGGTCAGGGACGGTGAGCGTCAAGGTAGTTGTCGCGTGAGAGGGTTCAGCCGATGCGCTTCATCTCCTGCACGGCCGGGGTGAGGTTCGGAGAGGGACCGAGACGAACGGGGCCTGCTGGCGTCCAGTTGCGCGTGACGCGGCTCCAGCGCTCGGGGTGACGGGCTCGTGCGCGCTGGTACACCTGGTGGCGTCGAGTCAGCAGCATGGCCTCGCGACCGAGGTGCCTGTCGTCGGGCGTGATGAAGCGGATGGCGGAGTGTCGGTGCTCGGTGTTGTACCAGTCCACGAAGCGCGTCACCCAGGCGTGCGCATCCTCGAAGGACGCAAAGGGCCGCCGGGGGAAGTTGGGGCGGTACTTCAGCGTGCGGAAGAGGGCCTCGGAGAAGGCATTGTCGTCCGAGACTCGGGGCCGGCTGAAGGATGGGGTGACGCCCAGCCACTGCAAGGTGGCCAGCAGCGTGGCGCCCTTCATGGGGCCGCCGTTGTCCGAATGCAGCACCAGTCCCTCGGGGCAGCCAGCCTCATGCCAGCAGCGACGGATGAGAGCCGCTGCATGCTCGGACGACTCCTCCTCGTGCACCGCGAAGCCCATGATGCGCCGGCTGAAGACGTCCACCACCAGGTACAGGTAGAGGAAGGCGCCCTTCACCGGGCCCTTCAGGTAGGTGATATCCCAACTCCAGACCTGGTTCGGCCCGGTGGCGGTGTGCTCGGCCCGAGGCTTGGGTGTGGGCGCCTTGGCATGGCCTCGGTGGGCCAACTGCCCCGCTTCGCGCAGCACCCGGTAGAAGCTCGCCTCGCTGGCCACGTACTCGCCCCGGTCCGCCAGCCTGGGGACAATCTGCTTGGGCGAGGCGTCCCGGAACTCCTCGCTGTTGGCCACCGCCAGGATTCGGCGCCGCTCCACCTCGGACAGCCGGTTGGCCGGCCGGGTATGCGGTCCGCACCGCCGGTCCTCCGCCGTGGCTGGCTTCCTCCAGCGTTGAATCGTGCGCGGGGCCACCCCGAGCCGCTCGCAGATGGCTTCCAGGCGCACGCCTCTCTCCAAGGCCTCGTCGACGTGGGCGAGCGTCATTTCTCGCTCTTCTCGTCCGCTGCGTCGTCCTCGTCGGCCAGGTGCCTCTCGTCCCACCCCATCGCCTGAAGTTTTTTTTCGAGCACCAGCAGCGCCGCCGTCTCCGCCAGCGCCTTCTCCTTGCGGTGCAGCTCCCGCTCGAGCTCCTTCACCCGCTTCTCGGCGGCGGCCAGCCGCTTGCGCTCCTTGGCCGGCAACGGCTCGCTCGCCGTGCCTGAGAGCGCCCCCGCGGCCGCCTGCTGCCACTCTCGCAGCTGCGCTTCATGCAGCCCCTCTCCACGCAGCAACGCCCCCAACTCCTCGCCTTTGAGTTCCTGGGCAGCCACCAGCACGCGCAGCTTCTCCTCGGGAGTCCACTTCTTCGGCACGGGGGAGGGCGCGGGCTTCTTCTCGTCGGACGGGGGCGTCATGCCCGCTACCCTATTCGCCGCGCGCAACCACTGCGACAACGTCGGCTGCGACACTCCCACCTGCCGGGCCAGTGTCGAGGCATTCACCGCACTCGGGCCCATCATCCGCTTCACCATCTGCGTCTTGAATGCGTCTGTGTACGGCACTTCAACCGCCTGCGCTCGCCCCCATCGGGTGGTCAGCTCGGCCGGTCAGCCGAGGCGACTTCTTCCCTGACACAGGGGGAAGCGGAAGGCGGAGTGTCGGTGCTCGGTGTTGCACCAGGCCACGAAGCGCGTCACCCGGCAGCATGCGTCCACGACGGAGGCGAAGGGGCGCTGAGGGAAGGTAGGGCGATACTTCAGCGTGCGCAAGAGGGCCTCGGAGAAGGCTTTGTCGTCCGAGACTCGGGGCCTCCGCCAGTCGGTACTCGGCCTTCGCCTCGGCCAGCCGCGTCCGCGCTTCGGGACTCCCGTCCAAACTCGCGTACGCCCGCTGCAACTCCACCTCTGCCCACCCCAGACGCTCCGCGAGCGCTCGCCGCTTCTTCATGCTCATGACCGAGGGTGGAAAGCAGGGGGCATGCCGCACCTTCACGGACACCACTGCGCTCGGGGCGTGTTGAGCACCGGCCTGGTGCCTGCGTCCGTCGACTCGCACTCCCCAGTCCGGCCCGGAAGACACCAGCCACAACCGCCCATGGACTGGAGCCCCTGGCGACATTGGCCCGTGAATTGAACTACCCCGAAGGGCGATACCCCTGAAGGGCGTGGCTTCAATCAGCCGAACGCTATCCAAGGGCTAGGTGTGACTTGTCGTGCATGGCCTAACACTCACAGCCTCGCTCGCGCGCTCTCCAGTCAGTGGTCGCGATTACGCCGCATTCAAAGAAATAGCGCTTACGCGTCGACTGCAAGCGAGGCTGGAAGGCCTCCGCGCATTCATGTCAGCCCTTACAGCTACGCTTCGCGGAATCCAAGGGGAAGAGGCACCATGTCGTTACAAGACACATTATTGGTTCACGACAGCGGCTGCTACGCCAACACGCTGTCCGTGTCTGTTCCAAGGGGGCGCAATGAGGTTGTGTTTCGGGGTCGTCTGGATCCTCTTTGCCATTTTCGCGGCATGGAGAGCGTGGGGAGAATCACGGCAAGGGTCGCCAAGTGGCCGGAGACTTACCACCGTGTGGGGGCGCATTCGAGGGCGAGCGCTGACTCCTGTCGCCATTGCTTTGCAGCTCTTTACCTTTCCAGCCCAAGCGGGCCCTTGTGCGGAAGGGGATACCGCGCCTCGGGATTGCAAGGTCGGCGTGTGCAAGGGCGTTGCCTATTGTAATGGTCTCTACCTGGGCGAGTGCGAACCCTCAGGGGCGTCCACCGAGACATGTACTGTCTGTGGGCGCACGGGCTACCGGTTGTGTTCTGGTTTCGACCTCATGCCGGCGTCGTGCTCCGCCTACCGGGCGGAACTCTGCAACGCCTGCGATGACGATGGTGATGGCGCCGTGGACGAAGGTGTCGCAGGGGTGCCTTGCACCATGCCCAACGGCTGTAGCGGTGTGATGACGTGCTCCCCCTCGGGTGGGACTTGCGTCTGGACTCCAGGGAGCACGAAGCACTGCTCCAACTGCGGGGCAGGAGGAAAAGCCATCTGTCAACAAGATGGCTCCATCGGCCTGTGTCGGCCCATGTCTCCGACGAGTGAAATCAATTGCAACGGCTGCGACGACAACCATGACGGCGTTGCGGACGGGGCCTCGGGCGCTGCGGAGACCTGTAACGGGACGGACGATGACTGCGATGGCGCCATCGACGAGAGCGCCTCGGGCGTGGAAGGAGACGCGTGCCAGGTGAATGTGGCTCAGGTGTGCTGCGCGCCGACGACGTGTCAGGCGCAAGGCAAGAATTGTGGCCTCATGTCCGACGGCTGCGGAGCCACGATAAACTGTGGTGTCTGCCCGAGTGGCCAGGCCTGCGGCACCGGCGGCGTCCCCAACGTGTGCGCCTGCGCGCCCATTCCCCAGCAAACCGCCTGTCAAGGCAAGTGCGGCCTGGTCCCCAACGGTTGCGGTGACACGTGGAACTGCGGTGGCTGCGCCAGTCCCCAGAGCTGCGGCGGTGGCGGCACGCCCAACGTCTGCGGTTGCACCCCCATCTCACAGGCGACGGCCTGCAGCGGAAAGAACTGCGGCATGGTGTCCAACGGCTGCGGTGGCACCTATGGCTGCGGCGGTGCCTGCACGGGCTACAACACCTGCGGCGGCGGCGGCACGTCCAACGTCTGCGGTTGCTCGGCGGACCCAAACGCCTGCGACGGCAGGGAGTGCGGCAGTGTCGACAATAACTGTGGTGGGACGATGAGCTGCGGAACCTGCTTTGGGGGCACCTACTGCCGGGCCGGCGAATGCACGGGCGGGGACCCGGTTCTGCCGAAGTCCGAGGAGGTCTCGCGATGACTCGCCTGACGAAGCCCTCCACCTTTCGTGACAGTCAATCCTTCGGGAAGAGCATCCAGATGAAGCGTGTCCTCTCGTTGCTCGTCCTCGGCCTGTACGGCGTCAATCTCCTCAGCTCATGTGGCCCCACCGTGGGCCCAGACGGAAAAGAAGCGCTGGCGGGCTTCTCGGCCAACCGGCTCAGTGGCACCGAGCGCCTCATCGCCCCGGCTGGGACGGTGGTGGATACCAACGCCCAGGTCGGCGTCACGCCGGGCGCGACGGAGGGCAGCTACTCCCTGACGGCCGACGGCGCGGCCTCCTACAGCCTGCCGTTGTGGGTGCCTCCGGGGCGCGCCGGCATGCAGCCGGAGCTCGCGCTCAGCTACAACAGCCGTTCGGGCGCGGGCCTGGCGGGCGTGGGCTTCACGCTGAGCGGGACGCTGTCGCGCATCACCCGGTGTCGCAAGTCGGTGGCGCAGGACGGCGTGGTGGGGCAGGTGAGGTTCACCACGTCGGATGCGTTCTGCCTGGATGGCGCCCGACTCATCCACACCAATCCCGGCGTGGCGGGGTACGGCGCGAACGGCAGCGAGTACCGCACCGAGGTCGACACTTTCGCCAAGGTGAAGCTCTCCTCCATCATCGCCAACGGCCCTCCGGACTCCTTCGAGGTTCGCCAGAAGAATGGACGCATCCTCACGTATGCCGCGAGGCTGGAAGGTGCTCGCGTCATTCCCCAGCAGGCGCCGCCCACGGGCGTCAACACCAGCACCCTCGAAACGGTTCGCTTCGCCTGGGCCCTCTCCGAGGTGAAGGACCGGCAGGGTAACTACATGCGCCTGCTGTACTCCCAGGAGGGCACCCATACGACGGGCTTCGAGCACCTGCTGACGCGCATCGACTACACCGGCTCCCATACCGATGCTTCCGTAGCCCAACCGCAGCGCAGCGTGGTGTTCAACTACGAGCCGGGCGACGTGGATGAGTCCTATGTCGCGGGATTCAAGCTGCGCACCTCCAAGCGTCTGGAGCGCATCGAGATGTTCGCGCCGGACGTGCCCGTGTCCCAGACACAGATGGGCGCCGTCGTCAGCTGGCGCTCCTATTCATTGAAGTACCGCGAAGGCAGTGAGAGGAGTGTTTCCGGCAGGAGCCTGCTCAAGACTCTGACGGAGTGCGACGGTCGCAACGTGTGCAAGTCCCCCACCACCTTCCACTGGGGGATGGGCTCCGAGTCCTTTACGACTATCAACACGGGTGTCCCGGACATCATCCACAATGACGCCAGGCTCGACAGTTTGCACCCCTATGTTGCCCGCGATTACTGGACGATACAGCTCGTGGACGTCAACGGAGACGGCAAGGACGACCTTCTCTATCGGTACACTGTCTTTGGCCCCTCGGGCGGTTTTCCGGAGCCGGAGTGGCGCCTGCGGCTAAGCACCGGCTCGGGGTTCGGCGAGTCCATGGTCGTCAACCTCCCCACCGCGAGGGTGGGCGATACGCTGGATGATTTGGCCCCCGTGGACATGGACATGGATGGCAAGACGGACATCCTGGCCATCAAACGCACCCACTGCGACATGAACATCAGCGGCCACAACCAGCTCTACCGGTTCAACGGCACCGATTTCATTCCCACCATCAACGATGGGAGTGAGACCTACGCTGTCTGCGATACGACTCTGGCGAACCGCCGTCCCTCGGGCCTGCAGACCGCGGACCTCAACGCCGATGGCCTGCCGGACCTCATCCGCTCCTGGCGTCACGTCAACGCAACCGAGGTCACGCCCGCGGAGTGGGCCTGGCGTCTCAACCCGCTGGGCACTACTGGCACGCTGAATTTCCCCGCCTACACCCCGCTCGGCATCCGCGCTGGACTGGAGCACGCGGGCCTCGTGGTGGACGTGGATGGCGATGGTGCGTCGGAGTTGTTGCTGCGCAAGCCCCAGTCCAACACTCCCGACTATTTCGCCAACTACTACACGGCTGTGGGCATCAACTCAGACGGCAGTGTGCGTGAAGTGGCGACGACGCTGTCCGCTCTGCCCTGGGACCACGTGTTGGCGCAGCCCTACCACTACCTCAACCTCTGGATGGTGGACGTGACGGGTGACGGTCTTGCGGATGCCCTGACGTTGCACCGGGAGGCACAACCACGTGCAGACGCTCCCCGCCTGCTCAAACTGGCGGTGAACACCGGCAATGGCTTCTTGCCGCCCCAGACTCTCGACCTCCCCGCTGGCAGTATGCCGGGGCCGTCTCAGTGGCATGAGATGGGCCGACTCATCGACAACGGCCTGCGCGTGCTCGACTTCAACATGGATGGGCGGCAGGACCTGCTGCTCACCGAGTACTACCTCGACCGGGGGACCTTACGCGCGCACCTCACGGTGCTGCTGTCGACGGGCACGGGCTTCACGACCAAGACTCTCTCCGACATTGCAGTGGGCCGGGACACGGGGAACGGAACCCAGTCACCTTCAGGCGCCGGTGCAGGAGCGGAGGGCTCGGGTTGGGGACAGAAGCTGACGCGAGTCGGCGACATCAACGGCGATGGGTTGCAGGACATCGTCCAGGTCGAGCCCAGCACCTCGAACCTGGTGGTGCATCTGCGGCAGGGAGGCAAGCCGGACCTGCTGCAAGAGGTCCGAGACGGGCATGGCAAGTTCGTCCGCTTCGAGCACGCCCCGCTGCGTGCGCTGCAGGACGCGGGGCGGTACACGCCCGGCACCTGCACTTATCCGCAGTACTGCGGCACGCGCGGGTTGTGGGTCGTCAGCTCATACGCGGTGGACAACGGACAGGACGACGTGCTTGAGCCGCCCTTCCGCAAGTATGACGTCAGCTACGCGGAGGGGAGGACGGACCTTCGAGGCCGGGGGTGGCTGGGCTTCGGCCGCCGCGTCGTCACGGACACCTCGACGAATGCGACGACGACGACGGTTTATGACAACGTCACTCGCACCGGAACGCTCTACCTGCATGCGGGCTCTCCCAAGTCCGAGACAGTCAACACCCCTCTCGCGTCGGGCACGCACAGCCGCGTCACCACATTCCTCCGGGAGGCCCGCACGGCGCCCGAGGGCGTCACACGATTCCTGTGCCCGGTGAAGACGTCCGTGTCCGAGACTGACGGCATCCATGGCGTCGTCTCGGACGCGGTGTCGGACCAGCAGTGTGACGCCTACGGCAACGTGACGTCGCAGGACACCTACGTGGGCGCCAGCGCCACCGACACAGTGGGAACGCGGCTGCAACGCACTCTCCAAGTGGAGAATCACCCCAGCACCTGGGTGCTGGGCCTGCCCCGGAGAGTGACGGACACTTCGACGTCACCGCCCAGCGGCCTGTACCCGAGTGGACAGCAGGCCACGCGCGCACAGACATACCAGTACTGCGCCAGCGAGCCCTGCCCTGAGTCCAACCTCGTCTGGCGCGTCGTCACGGAGCCGGAAGGCAGCGTGGACACGCGGATGGTCACCACCTACGCGCGGGACGCCACGGGCCAGGTGACGTCCGCCGAGGCCACGCATGGGGGCACCGCGCCCTCGCGCCAGGAGAGTGTCTACTTCGACAACTTCGAGAAGCTCTTCCCCACCGTAGCCATCAACGCGGAAGGCCACCGCGAGGACACGGCCTACCATCCGGCGCTGGGCGTGGTGGCGCTCATCGAGGACGCCAACGGCGTGCGGGTGCGCGCCTCCTATGATGGCTTCGGCCGGCAGCGCATGGAGACGGCGCCCTACCGCGAGGGCGGAGCCTCGGCTGGCGCGCCCCTCCTGGTGGACTACGCGCGCCAGGGACAGGGCACCCAGGTGACAGCGCAGCGCAGCGGCAGCCCCATCGTCATCCAGCGGCTGGACAGGTGGGAGCGGCAGCTGTCCGTCAGCACCCAAGCTGCAGATGGACGTTGGACGTACGCCACCACGGAGTACGACTTCTTCGGCCGCCCGTCCCGCATCACTCAGCCGCGCTATGAAACCGAGCCGGCAAAGGCCACCACCTTTACCTACGACAATCTGGGACGACTGCTGAAGGCGACAGGGCTGGACGGCACCTTCCAGGAATGGGTGTACGAGGCGCGCAGGACGCACCGCTACGACGAGTTGCGCAACCGGTCGACTCTCGTGCGTACACCGCTGGGCCGGGCGTTGCTGGTGGACGAGGTGCGGGCAACCGGCTCCCTGGTGACGACTATCTACACCTATGGCTCGTTTGGTGTGCTGGAGTCGGTGCGGGACACCAGTGGCGGCGTCACCTCCATGGAGTATGACGTGCTGGGGCGCCGCACGAAGCTGACGGAGCCCAAGCTGGCGCCGCTCGTCACCGCGTACGACGCCTTCAGCGACATCCGAGAGGAGACGGATGCGGGAGGCCGTCAGACGACGTATGTGAATGACAGGCTCGGCCGAGAAATCCTCATCAACAACACGGACGGGCAGACACGCCTCACCTGGGACACCGCGCCCCATGGCGTCGGCGGACTGGCGTATGCGGTGAACGAGCGCGGGGCGACGACGACGGCGGACGACGTGCTGACGGCGTACGCGTATGACACGCTGAGCCGCCCCATTCAGGAGGCGCTCACCTTCGGCGGCGTGACGCACCTGGTGGACCAGAGCTACGACAGCTACGGCCGTCCGGACACCCTCCGGTACCCGGCGGGCCCTGGAGGCACCCGGCTGACAACGCAGCAGGTGTACACGGCGCTGGGCTACCCGGTGGCGGTGAAGGACGCGTCCACCGGCGCCGAGTACTGGCGGGCGAGGGAGCGCGACGCGGCCGGACGACTGCTCATCGAGACACGCGGGGCCAACGTCCTGACGACGTGGAACCGCTATGACAGCCGGGGGCGGTTGCGCTTCATCGAGTCCCGCCTGGGCGCGACGGCGGCGGGCGGCCCCGTCCAGTCACTGGCCTACAGCTACAACGCGGATGACAGCCTGCGCAGCCGCCACGACACCCTGAAGCAGGTAACGGAGTCCTTCCAGTACGACGGTTTGGACCGACTCACGCGCTGGACGGTGCAGGCCCGGTGCGACAACACCGTCACCGACTACGGCTACAACAACCTGGGCAACCTCACCTCCAGGAAGGTAGTGCGCAACGGCACGCAAATGGAGCATCTGTACTTCCAGTACGGCGCGCAGACGGCTCCGCGGCACGCACTCACGGGCGTGAGCACGACGCCGACCTTCAGCACGCTGACGGAGAGCTTCACCTACGACACGGCGGGCAACCAGACGCACGCGGCCGAGGCGGCAACGGGACGCTTCCGTAATATCTCCTACACCTCCTTCAACCTGCCCTCCACCCTGGAGACGCAGCAGGGCACGTTGAGCTTCACCTACGACGCCTTCCAGCGCCGGACGCTGAAGCAGCACAGCAACGGGGACTCCACCCTCTACGTGGGGGGCGTCTACGAGAAGCGGCGGCAGGCGGGCGTCGACTCGCACATCTTCTTCGTGCTGGCCGAGGGCCGCGCGGTGGCGCAGGTGACGCTGGCCGCCAGCAGCGGCGCCACCCCCGTCACCTTGTACCTGCTGAATGACTATCTGGGCTCGGTGGAGACGGTGACGGATGCGGCCGGTACCGTGCTGGAGCAGCGCAAGTACCAGCCCTTCGGTGCGCAGGGGCGAGCGGACGACCCGACTCTCGCTCCCGCCACCACGGCCAGCGGCGTGAGCCTGGGCTTCAGCAGCCACGAGTGGGACGACGAGGCGGGCCTCGTCAACATGAAGGGCCGTCTCTACGACCCGAGAGTGGGACGTTTCCTGACGCCGGACCCGGTGGTGCAGGCGCCCTTCTCCAGCCAGGCCCTCAACCGCTACAGCTACGTCCTCAACAACCCCCTGCGCTACGTCGACCCGACGGGTTTCTCGGGAGAGGACGCCCTCTCAAGCGTCATGTGGACGGCTCCCGTTGCCGATGGCGAGGTGACCGCCATCTGCGGCTCCCCCAATCCGGCGGACTGCATCTCACCGACGGTGGGTGCGGTGAACGGCGCGGAGACGGAGGTCGGTAACAGCTCCGACGGTGGAGACAGCAGCCCTGCGGCCATCGCCGGCGGCGCCGACCAGAACGGCGGCATCGAGCCAGGCGTCGTCCAGTCCTCCTGCCGCTTCTGCGTGGGCGACGGCCGGGGCCTATTCGCCTTCAGCGACAAACAGATGGACGACCTGCAGGGCTGGATGCGCGAGACGAAGTGGGCCTACGTCCCCGTCGCCGGGCTCGCCACGACGTCGCTCAACCTGATGCTGTCGTTGATGCGCGGCAACACGGACGACCTGGTCAGCGAGGTGTCCCAGGTGGCCCTCTCCCTCGTCGCCGCAAAGGCGGTGGGCGCCGCCATCAAGGTAGCAGCTCCTGTCGTCGCCTCTGCGGCAGGCAACGCCAGTGGCAGACTCGCGCAGGCCATCACGAACAGACTCTCCCGGATGCCCAAGGCTTGCTTCGTAGCAGGCACACTGGTGCTGACGACGGCGGGCCACCGGCCTATCAACGAAGTCAAGCCAGGGGAGTTCGTGTGGTCCCAGAATTCACGAACCGGCGCATGGGACTGGAGCGACGTCACCGAAGCGTTCGCTCATGACTACGAAGGCGTGGTCGTCCGGGTGGACTTCGACGCGTCGAGCATTCAAGCCACTGAGAACCATCCATTCTGTGTCACCAATGGCGCCCTCGTGTGGGGACGGCCTGTTCCCACCGACATCGGCCTGGATTCGCTCTCCTGCGGCGGAGACGGCAGGTGGGTCGCCGCAGGAGATCTCCTGCCGGGCGACATGCTCCTGGGTGCAGATGGCCCGCGACAAGTCACGTCCGTCACGCCGTACTTGGCGAGCCTCCCAGTCTACAACCTCCAGGTCAAGGGGACACATACCTACGCTATCTCGACTGAGAACCTACTCGTCCACAACAAGTCGATGCCGACCTTGCCCTCGAAAGCGATCCGCGTCTCCCGTCGATGGCAGGCGCGTGATGTCACGGATCCCTGCTTTAGGAATGGATGCGGTAGCGTCGCTCAACAAATCAAAGACCAAATCGGGGGGAAAGTGGTAGAGATCACCCCAACAATGTCAACGTGGATGGGGGCCTACCGAGGCCACGACCCGCGGTGGGCCTTTCACAAGGTCGTCGTGAAGGACGGACGTGTCTATGACCTCTTCACTGGGCACAAGGGCTTGCCCGTTGAGGAATATAAGGCTCTCTGGTCCTATCGCGACACTCTCAACTTCGGATTCTAGATGAAGCTGACACCTCTATCGGAACTCGTCGGTCGCCTGCGGACCATGCAGCTCGGGTTCATGCCCACGGAGGGCTACGACACCTTGGTCGCGTACATTCTCGGGTTTGATGTAGCAACCGGCGGAGGCGCGCTCACGGGCCTTCGCGAGTGGCTCATCACCCAGGTTCGGGACGGGACCAATCTCCATTGGCCTGATCTGGTGAGCATGCTCCTGCACCAACGAGCCGCTTCAAATCCTGAGACCCATGAGTGGGGAGAGAGAGAGCGTATCGATTTTCTCTGCGACACCCTCGAAGAGTTCTTCAAGGTGCAGCAGTCTCGCGACGGCCTGAGTACCATTTATTTTCATTACGAGGCGTGGCTCAGGAGACATAAGTGGTACGACCCACCGACTCCTTACTGGCTCCCACCACCGGCACCGAAGAAGCCTCCGCACAAGCGCGCCAAGAAGGCTCCAACGATCCGACGCAAACGTTGAGCCACTGAGACTCTCCCATTCGGAGCTACGTCCGTGCCCAGGACGTGGTCTGCCCCCCATCCTCTGGCCCACGTCCAACATCCGTCCAGGGGAATGGGGGCAAGCCGACGGGACACGACTCTCGTGGCGCCAAGTACATGCAGGCATGTGGGACTTGCTCGACGACTACACGCAGGACGTCCCAAAACTAACCCCGTTCAGGGAAGTTGGCTGAGGGCGGGATGGTTACGCCATGGAGGAGGTGGGCCATGGCGTGGCAGCCCAGGCACTGGACGTCGCAGCAGTTGGAGGAGCGACGGCGTGCAGCCGGACGGTTGTTGTCGCAGGGGCGCCTGTCACAAGCGGAGGTGGCGCGCCGGATGGGGATCAGCGAGGCCGCTGTCAGTCACTGGGCAAGGCGGCTCGATGAGGCAGGCGGCTGCCTCCGCGGGCTGAGCGGTGAGCGTCAAGGCAGATGTCGCGTGAGAGGGCTCAGTCGATGCGCTTCGTTTCCTGCACTGCTGGGGTATGGTGAGCACCCATTCCGGACGTGGTGAGCACAGGCCGAGGCGGCACGGAGCGTTGACGGCGCTGGGTAGCGAGGTCGAGCAACATGACGGGTCAACGCGCCAACTCGTGAATGCGCTTTTGATGGCATTCACGATGCGGCATTGGGACCGGATACGTCTCGCGAGAGCACTTCCCAGTCTTTACATCCACGAAGAGTCCGGACCGAGGGAGACTGCGGTACGCATCCTGGTCATCCTGCTCAATCTGAACAGGCGGGCCCCCGGCGAACGAATCCAATACGGCGATGACATGCCCTGCGGTTTTCGGACCACCTGAAGCTTGAGAGGATGCCGTCTCCGGACACCACGGAGGCAGGCACTGAAGATGCGCTCTCTTATCGAGTAACGCCGAGCAGACGCATCCCACTGAGCATGTCCGGTTTGAAGGGGCACCTCCACACCTCTGGCCATAGGAGGCAGTTGATGAAATGCCCGCAATCACTTCACACCGTCACCAGCACCGACGTACAAGCCCGGCACCGCCGGGCCTCCAACGGAATCGTCTCACGGCACTCCGGGCACACCTTCGTCGTGGCCGGCGCGGGCTCACCCTTCTTCCCGCGCTTCGCCCATGCCTGCCCCACCTTCGCCACCACGATGAACAGCACCGACGCGATGATGAGGAAGTCGAGCACCGCGCCCAGCAGGTGTCCCAGCCGTAGATTCAGTGACGTCGCCGTCGCATTGCGCCAGTCACCTCCAGGCAGCACCGCGCCGACCACTGGCATCACCAGGTCCGCCACCACCGCGGTCACAATGGCGGAGAACGCGTTCCCCATCACCACCGCCACCGCCAGGTCCACCACGTTGCCCTTCAGGGCGAACTGCTTGAACTCCGAGAGCAGGGACACGGGTACGCGCCTCCGTCACCGGATGGCCTGCTCCCTGAATGCCTTGGCACCAGCCGGAGGGCCCCGGAAACCCACGCACCCTACCCGCCCCACCCCGCACCCTCGGCTCGCCCGACAGGGCCGATTGTCACGTGGTGGTCGAAGTCGACTCGGACACGGGCGCCGGCATCACCGTGCCCCCGTACTGCGTCGCCGCCAACGTGCCGCACGCCGCCCCAATCTCCTTGCCCCCTGAATACCGCCGCGCCACCGGCGCCTTCAGGATCTGCAAGTAATCACGGAACGCGCTCAGCTCCTCCGCCGTGGGCGGCTCGTACTTCCCCGTCGGGTCCGTCACGTCGATGAGGTCCACCTTGATGGGAATCCCCTCGAAGGCCACCTTCAACGCCTCCGCGTCCTCCCGCTCCAGGTTGAACCCGCGAATCGCCACATAGGCAATCATCGCCCGCTCGCGCCGCACCTGGCTGTACTCGCGAATCGCCTCAATCAACTCCGGCAACGGATGCGTCTTCTCAATCGGAAGCACCTTCATCCGCTTCTCCGGAATCGCGCTCGTCACCGAGAAGGCCAGCCGGTACGGATGCCCCTCCCGCGTGTAGCGCCGAATCGCCGGCACATGCCCCGCCGTGGAGAAGGTGATGGACTGCCCCGAAATCGAGAAGCCCGCCGGATTCGACAGGATGCCCGCCGCTCGCAACGTCTCCTTGTAGTTGAGCAGCGGCTCCCCCATCCCCATGAACACCACACCCCGCACCGGCCGGTCCGCCTCCGCCCTCACCTGAAGCACCTGGTCCAGAATCTCCCAGGTCTGGAGGTTCCGTTTGAAACCCAACTTCCCCGTCATGCAGAAGTCGCACGCCAGCGCGCAGCCCACCTGGCTGGACACGCAGACGACGTACTTCTCATCGAAGATGGGAATCCGGACGGCCTCAATCCGCCCGCCCAGGGGCGAGTCGAAGAGGTACTTCACGAAGCCGTCATCCGCCCGGCGCCGCTCCACCACCTGGAGGCTGGGCATCTCGGCGTGGGCCTTCAGATGGTCGGACACCCGCCGGGGCACCTGCGGCGAGCGCGCCACTTCCTCCACCGAGCCGAGCCCGTGGGCGAAGACGGCGGCGAACACCTTGCGGACCGCGGTGGGGGACGGGGAGAAGGGCGCGAGCGCCTCCGCCAGCTCCGGCAGCGACAGTTGCTTCAGGTTCACGAGGCGGACTTGATTTTGGTGCGAAGGAACTCCGTCAGCTTGGAGCTGACCTCCTTCGGCATCCTCGCCGCCAGCGCGCGCTTGCACAGACTGGGCGTCGCCCGGTACGTGTTCAAGAACTCCTCACAGGGCGAGCACCCCGACAGGTGCTCCTGAAGGTGGCGCGACTCCTCGGGCGACATCTCGCCCTCGAGGTATTCCAGCAGGAGGTTGATTGAGTCTTTACAGGTGTACATCCGAACCTCGGCTGGCTGCGGCACGCCCTCGTCCTCGCTTCGGAAGATGCGGAGCCCCCCAGTTGCGTTTCACGGCCCGCGATTGTCCCGGTTGTAGAAGGCGTCAATGGCCTCCCGGAGCGCGAGACGAGCCCGGTGCAGGCGGCTCTTGATGGCGGGAATGGAATCCCCCGTCACCTCTGCAATCTGTTCGTAACTGAGGCCGTCCACGTCTTTCAAGAGGAAGACCTCACGATACCCCTCAGGCAGCCTGTCCGCCGCTTGTCGGATGGCATGCCCCAGCTCGGCGTCCAGCGCCTTCTCCTCGGCGTCCCGGCTCCAGTCGGACACCGGGTAGTCCGCGAGCGTACCCCGGGGGGTGAATTCCGGCCCCTGGAGCTCCGCCTCGGCGGCCTGCGTCACCCGGCGGTGGCGCAGGCGCATCAGCGCATGGTTGGCCGCTATCCGGTGCACCCACGAGCCGAAGGCCGCATCCCCGCGAAAATCCTTGAGATGTTGGTAGGCCGACAGGAAGGTGTCCTGGGTGATTTCGGCGGCGTCCGCCTCCGAGCGGGTCATCCGCAGGGCGAGACCGTACACCTTGTCCTGGTGGGACTCCACCAGGGCCTCGAAGGCGGACATGTCCCCATCCTGCGCGCGGGCGAGGAGCTGGCGATCATCTTCCGTGGCGACCTCGTCAGGCATGGCGGGGCGCACCCAACCAGCCGGAAGCGCCTTCGTCAAGGCCGGTTACGAGCCCTCGTCGCCGGCCGCTTGCTGACGTGTTGACTGTCCCGGACCCAGAGCCGGAAGGGCTCCTGGGCCCACGCCCCCGCGTAGTCCACGCCGATGCGCGGCCCGCGCTCCACCCGCGCCTCGGCCACGTCCACCCCCGGCAGCAGGTGCAGCCCGGGGGAGGCCAGGTCCATCCGGTTGTGCGTCAAGGTCAACCCCAGGGCCTTGCACAGCTTGCCGGGCCCGTCCGTGCGCGCCCCGACCTCCAGGCCCTCCACCGGCTCCACCGCGCGCACCAGCACCGCCGCCCCCACCCCGGGCGCGTCCGTGACGACGTTGAAGCAGTGGTGCATGCCGTAGATGAGGTACATGTACGCCCGCCCCGGGGGCCCGAACATCACCTCCGTGCGCGGGGTGAGCCCCTTGGCCGCGTGACAGGCCAGGTCGTGTTCACCGATGTACGCCTCCGTCTCCACGATGCGCCCCACCCGACGAAGTCCGGTGGCGTCTCGCACCACGAGGAGGGTCCCGAGCAGCTCCCGCGCCACCACCAGGGCCGGCCGCGCATAGAAGGAAGGGGGCAAGACAGTCACGCTCACCCCAGGATTGTACCGGCCAACAGACGGGTGCGCCGGGGAAGGTGAATCCGTCCTCCAGCGAAAACCCGCCGCGCATTTCCTGTCACGGGACCAGTTCACTCCGGGGCAGGGGTGGTGCAGATTGCGCCGCACCATGTCCACCCCCGGCCGGCTCTCCGGTCTCCTGCTTCCGCTGTTCTCACTCCGCGCCCCGACGGATTTCGGCATCGGCGACTTCGGCGCGCTGGATGGCCTGTTCTCCTGGATGAAGGTCGCGCGCCAGCGTCTCCTGATGCTGCTGCCGCTGCTGCCCACCGCGCCCGGAGACTCCAGCCCCTACGCCACCCGCTCGGCCTTCGGACTCAACCCGCTCTTCATCGACCTGCACGCCCTTCCGGAGTTCATCACCTCCGGCGGCGAGGGCGCGTTCTCCGAGGAGCAGCGCCGGCAGCTGGCCGAGGCCCGCTCCGCGCCCCGCGTCCGCTACGACCTGGTCTTCCCCCTCAAGGACGCCGCCTTCGCGCGCGCCTTCGACACCTTCGAGGAGCAGCACCAGTCCCGCCAGTCCGAGCGCGCCCGCGCCTTCCACCAGTGGCGCGAGGCCCAGGCGGACTGGCTGGAGACCTACGCCCTCTTCACCGCCATCAGCGAGCAGGAGCAGCGCCGCGCGTGGTGGGAGTGGCCGGAGGGCCTGCGCACGCGCCAGCCCGAGGCCCTGCGCGCGAAGGCCACCGAGCTGGAGCGCCGGGTGCGCTACCACGCCTGGCTCCAGTGGGTGGCCGAGCAGCAGTGGGACGCGGCGCGCGCCAGGGCCAAGGCCCAGGACGTGCTCCTGTGCGGCGACGAGCCCTTCATCATCGGCCAGGACAGCGCGGACTGCTGGGCCAACCCCACCATCCTCCGTCGCGACGCGCGGCTGGGCGTACCGCCGGACGACTTCTCCGCCACCGGCCAGGACTGGGGCCTGCCCTACTTCGACTTCGTCGCCATGCAGAAGGACGACTACGCCTGGCTGAAGGCGCGCGCGAAGAAGGCGGCCAGCTACTACGACTTGCGCCGCGTGGACCACGCGGTGGGCTACTTCCGTCAGTGGATTCGCGACGAGAAGACGCCCACCGGACGCTTCACGCCGCCGGACGAGGAGAGCCACAAGCGGCTGGGCCGCAAGCACTTCGAGCTGCTCTCGGAGGGCGCGGGCATCGTCGCCGAGGACCTGGGCGTGATTCCTCCCTTCGTCCGCCACATCCTCGCGGAGCTGAAGCTGCCCGGCTACCGGGTGATGCGCTGGGAGCGAGACGACAGCGTCTACCGCGACCCGCACCAGTTTCCCCCCGTGTCCCTCGTCACGACAGGCACCCATGACACCGACACGATGGCCGAGTGGTGGGAGGGCGCCCGCGACGACGAGCGACAGGCCGCGGCACGCGCCTGGCCGGAGCTCAAGGGCGTGACGGTGACGCGCGAGTTCACCCCGGAGGTACACCGGGGCCTGCTGGCCTCGGCGCTCAACGCGAGCAGTGACTTGTGCGTGCTGCCCTGGCAGGACGTGCTCGGCACCCGGGACCGCATCAACCTGCCGGGCTCCATGAGCGACTCGAACTGGGCGTACCGCATCACCCAGGACGTGGGCGCGCTGATGTCGGATTCGACCACGCGGGAAGCGGCCGAGAAGCTGGCCTGGCTCACCGCGTCCGCCCGGCGCTGAACGCCGGACTCCGCTCGCCCGGGGCTGTCCTCCCGGGCGTGGCTCCACTCAACTCGCGCCGCTTACTTGATGCACTTCACCTGACCGGGGAAGCCATCGAAGATGGCGCAGCGGCGGTTGGTGTTGGCGCACTCCAGCCGTTCGCACACGTCCTCGGTGATGCAGATGGGCGGCGAGCGACCGAATTCCAGGAAGACCTCTGCGCAGAACTCGTTGAGCTGGTCGCAGCCGAACGAGCCGCAGTACTCGGCGTCGGCGAGGCTCTCGCCCTCCTTCACGCGCACGACCTCGTCGTCATCCACGCCGCAGGCGGTGGCGAGCGCCGACACCACGCAGAACACCAAGACTCTGATTCGCCGGGACAGGAGCATGGCCCCCAATCTGGCGCACCTTGGCGCGGCTTGCACGTCTCCGTGTGTATCCAGCAAGGACCAGCCGACAGGAACCGCCGACGAGACGTTGGAATGCGACAAAGGGATGGGGGCGTCCGACAGGAGACGCGTCAGGCGCTTGCCTTCCGGGTATGAACAGTCCGTGGCCGTTGACCTGCTCCGACTCCTTCGCCTCGCCACTGTCGCCGCGCTCCTGAGCGTCGCGGCGTGCGCCACCACGTCCACCCCGCCCCCGGGGCCCAAGGTCTCCCGGCTGGAAATCGAGGGCACGAAGCAGGTGAAACAGGGGGACATCAAGGACCGCATCCTCACCTCGGAGACCCCGTGGTGGGCGTTCTGGCCCTTCGGCAGCCCTCACTACTTCGACCCCAATGCGTGGCAGGCGGACCTGCGCCGCATCGAGCGCTACTACCAGGCCCAGGGCTTCTACCAGGCGGAGGTGGTGGACAGCGCGGTGAAGCCCAAGGGCAAGAACGAGGTGGAGCTGCAGGTGCAGGTGAGCGAGGGCGAGCCCACGCGCATCAGCGAAATCCAGGTGGAGGGCCTCCAGACACTGCCGGAGGAGCACCGCAAGGAACACCACGAGCGGGTGAAGTCCGAGCTGCCCCTCAAGGAGGGCGACATCTTCCGCGAGGCGCCCTGGGAGGAGGCCAAGGCCCGGGTCCAGGAGCAGCTGCGCGAGCTGGGGTACGCGGAAGCCGAGGTGTCGGGCGAGGTGCAGGTGGACGTGGACACCCGGAAGGCCCGGGTGCGGTTGGACGTGAAGCCGGGGCTGCGCTACCGCTTCGGCAACACGTTCGTCGCGACAGACGCCAATCCCCAGGTGCCGCCGCGCCGCATCATCGAGCAGGTGCAGGGCTCGCTGAAGAAGGGGGACTGGTACAGCGAGACGGCGCTGGCGGAGGCCCAGGCCCGCGTGTTCCGCATGGGCGTGTTCGGCGCGGTGAAGGTGAACCGCGGGGCGCCAGACCGGGAGTCAGCCACGGTGCCCGTCGTGGTGGACGTGCGCGAGGCGCCATTCCGCTCGGTGCGACTGGGCGGCGGCATCGGCGTGGACGCGGCCCGCCAGGAAGCGCGCGTGCTGGGGGAATGGACCAACCGCAACTTCCTGGGCGGTCTGCGCCGCGTCACCGTGCGAGGCCGCGCCGGCTACGCGTTCATCCCCCACGTCCTGTCGCCGTCGAAGCAGGGCCCCGTCTTCGAGATAACGGGAGAGTACGAGCAGCCGCGGTTCCTCTTCCGGGATTTGCGCCAGCAGACGTCCCTGACGCTGGAGAAGGGCCTGGAGCAGGCCTACGACTTCTATGGCGGCAGGTTGCAGACGGGCGTCATCTGGCAGCCGCACCGCAACTTCTCCGTCTTCCCCTCCTACAACCTCCAAATCTATCGGCTGTCGGGTCGGGTGAGCGCGGACTCGCGCGTGCCGCCCGTCGTGCTGGGCTGCGGCGAGGACACCATCCAGTGTGACGTGGCGCTGAGCTTCCTGGAGGTGGCCTTCGCGTGGGACCGGCGGGATGACCCGGTGGAGCCTCGGGATGGCTACTACCTGAGCCTGTCCGTGCAGAAGGGCGGCAGCATCTTCTTCGGCGACTTCAACTACATCCGTCTGCTGCCGGACCTGCGCTTCTACCACTCGTTCGACGAGGACAAGCGCGTGGTGCTGGCGGCGAAGCTGCGGATGGGCACGCTCAACCCCGCGGGTGGCTCACAGAGTTCCATCGTCACGCGCTTCTTCTCCGGTGGCGCCACCTCCATGCGCGGCTTCAACGGCCAGCGCCTGTCGCCCCTGGCGGCGCTGGCCAAGGAGGAGGACACCGACGGGGACGGTGTGCCGGAGACGACACAGACGGAGGAGTGGGAGACGGTGCCGGTGGGAGGCAACAGCCTCTTCGAGACGACGGTGGAGCTGCGCTACCAGATTTCCACCAGCATCGTGCTCGCGGCGTTCTGGGACACGGGGCTGGTGGGCGTGGAGGGCTTCGACTCGCGCGACTCGCCGCGACTGTTCGGTCCCGACCACTACCACGCGGTGGGCGTGGGCCTGCGCTACCTCACGGTGGTGGGCCCGGTGCGCCTGGACATCGCGCGCCGACTGAACCTGGGCCAGGGATTGCCCGTCGCCACCCCGGGGTACATCTATCCGACTTCTGGAGGCTGCTTCGGCATTGGCAGCAAGTGGAAGCCCGACGGCCCCACGTCTCGCGGGGCCACCTTCGCGGGAGCGCCTGACGGTCAGTGCGCGCTGCACCTGTCGATTGGAGAGGCGTTTTGAGAGGGCGACGCTGGGCACGACGACTGCTGTGGGGCCTGCTCGGCGTCGTGTGCCTGGGAGTGGTCGCCGTGCTGGGCGTGCTCCTCTGGGCGACGTCGTCACCGGGTGAGGGCTGGCTCATCCGCAAGGGCCTCCAGCTGGCCAATGAGCAGTTCTCCGGTCGGCTGGAAGTCGGCGGGCTGGACCTGGCACCACCGGGCGCCGTCCTCACCGGCGTGAAGCTGTATGACCCGGAGGGTGAGCTGGTGGCGGAAATCGCGCGCGTCGAGGCCCGCGTGCGACTGGGCGGCCTCATCCACCAGCAGGTGGACCTCACGGACGTGCGCGTGGAGAAGCCGCGCCTCTATCTGGCCCAGGATGAGCGCGGGTTGAACCTCGCCCGGGCCATCGCGCCCCGCGTGCCCAAGCCCGAGGAGCCGCCCTCTCCGCGCGGCAAGCTGCGGGTGGAGCTGCACGAGTTGGAGCTCGAGGACGGCTACGTCGACTTCAGGCAGGAGCTGGAAGAAGGCGGCGAGCGACACGTGCGCCTGGAGGACTTCGACGCGAAGGCGTCCGGCCACTACGCGGCGGCGACGCAGGGCTTCGGCGCGACGCTGGAGTCCACCGGCGCGCTCGCGTTGCCCACCAAGGGGCCCCTGCGGCTGGCCTTGAAGGGCGGCGGCGAGGAGGGCGCGCTGAACGCCGACGTGGACCTGGACCTCGCGGGGCTGCTGCTGGACGCGAGCGCCACCGCGCGACTTCCTCCCGAGACTCCGCCCGGCCTGCCCCCGGGCACCCTGAAGGCGGACGTGGACGTGCGGCGCCTCACCGTGCCGCCGGAGCTGACGCGCGGCGTGCTGCCCACCTGGCCGCTGCTGGTACCGGTGAACCTCGCGGGCAAGGCGGGCATCGACGGCGAGCTGGCTCAGGTGGACCTCCAGGGGACGGCCGCGGACGCGAAGCTGGACGTGAAGGGCGACCTGGACCTGGAGCGGATGCGCTCCACCGGCGTCTCCGTGAAGGCGCGCGACGTGGACCTGTCCGCGCTGGTGAAGGAAGGACCGAAGACGAGCCTCTCCGCGGACCTGACCGCGAGGGGCGGCGGCACCAGCCTGGAGACCCTCGACGGCGAGGTGGACCTCACCGTGTCGCCCTCGCGCTTCCGGGGTCAGCCGCTGGGGCCCGTGGAGCTGCATGCCCGCGCGAAGGACGGCCGCTACACGCTGTCGCGCCTGCTGGTGCTGGTGCCGGGCGCGTCGCTCCAGGCCAAGGGCGAAGGCACCACCGAGGCGATTCGCGTGGACGGCGGCCTGACGGCGGGCAACCTCGCCATGCTGTCCGACGCGCTGACCCGGCTGCTGCCTGGCACCGTGCCTCCGCTGTCTGGCAGCGGCACGCTGGAGTTCCGCGTGGAAGGGCCCGTGCGCGCTCCGGGCGTCGTCGCCCACGGCAACTTCACCTCGCTCTCCTATGGGGACTTCGCGGTGAGGAACCTCACGCTCCAGGCCGAGGTGCCGGACATCACCCGCCCCCTCACCACGGACGCCACGCTGGTGATGGGTGAGCTGCGTTCGGGCGAGCGCTCCTTCCAGGACGTGTCCGCCACCATCACCACGCACGAGCGTCACCTGGAGGTCAGCGTGAAGGCCCTGGGGGGCGCGACGCTCGGCCTGGCGCTGAACGGGCTGGTGGATGAGGACAACCAGGGATTGGAAGTCCAGGCGCTGGTGCTCTCGTGGCCGGAGGCCACCTGGAAGCTCCAGGCCCCCACGCACGTGGGCTTCGGCGGCGGACGCATGGAGGTGGAGCCCGCGCTGAAGCTCGCGTCGGGGGCACAGTCGCTGGCGGTGCGCGGCTCGCTCGCCAACGAGCAGCTGACGGCGCGCGTGGACCTGGAGGCGGTGGACCTCACGCTGCTGCCCCGCATCGTCATCCCGGAGTCGCTGGGGCTGGGCGGCACGGTGTCGGGCTTCGTCACCGCGAAGGGCAGGCTGCCCCGGCCGGACGCGGAGACGAAGCTGCGCTGGCAGGACGGACGGGTGAGCGGCTACGAGAACCTCCAGGTGGCGCTCGACGGGCGCTACGTGAAGGACCGCGCCACGGGCACGCTGTCGGCGGGGCTGCCGGTGGCGAAGGTCGTCGCGGACTTCGACGTGCCGGTGCAGGGCGTGCTGAAGCGGCGCAAGGATGCGCTCTCCCTCAAGGTCGACCTGGATGACCTGGACCTCGCCGGGGTGATGAAGCTCCTCGGGCGCACGGAGCCGGTGAGCGGCCTGGTGGCCGGAGAGCTGCGCATCGACGGCACCGCGCGCGAGCCCCGGCTGGACTTCGTGCTGCGCGGCCAGAAGCTGAACTACGCCGCGCCGCCTCCGGGCTTCGCGCTGAAGCAGCCGCTGGATTTCGAACTGCGCGCGGCATCGGACCGCGAGGACGCCACCCTGGATGCACGCCTGGACGTACAGGGGATGGGCACGCAGACGTACGTGGTGCTGCACACGCCCTTCACCCTGGGCGGGATGCTGGCGCGTCCCCCCAAGGCGGACGACCTCCTCTCGGCCTCGGTGGACCTGGAGGCCCGCGTCGCGGACCTGTCCCTGGCGCAGTTCGAGGGCGTCAATGGTCTGCAGAAGCCCGCGGGCACCGTGTCCGCGCAGCTGTTCCTCTCCGGCTCCGCGCTGGTGCCGCAGGCCCGCCTGAGCGTGAAGGCCGTGGGCCTCACCGCGTACGGCCTGCCTCCGGTGAACGGGCAGCTCGGCGTGGTGGGCGATGACCAGGACGTGAAGGTGACGCTGGCGGCGCAACGGGACGAGGGGCCGCTGGCGCAGCTCGACGTGACGCTGGACGCTCCGCTGGGGGCACTCCAGGACCAGGAGGTCTACGGACACATTCCCTTCCAGCTCAAGGGCCGCCTGGGCCCGGTGGCCCTCCAGCACCTGCCCGGCGTGGCGAAGGCCCGCGCGACGGGCGCCGCCGCGCAGAAGGCGAGCGCCGCGTCCAAGGGCATCCAGGGCGAGCTGTCGGTGGAGCTGGCCGCCCGCGGCACGTTGGACACGCCTCGCATGGAGCTCACCGCCGGCGTGCAGAAGCTGGGCATGGGCGAGCTGGCCTTGGGACAGGCGCGCCTGCACTACGGCTACCAGAACGCTCGCTCCGCCTTCGACGTGCTCCTCACCGCGCCGGCGGGCGGCACCTTGATGGTGGAAGGGGGCGTGGAGTTGGACGTGTCCCTGCCCGCGATTCAGCGCGGCCTCGACACCTCCCGCGCGCCGCTGGACGTGACGCTCAAGGCGCGCGACTTCGACCCCTCCTTCCTCTCCGGCGCGGTGGAGATGCTGCGCAGCGTGGGCGGGCTGATTCAGGCGGACGCGAAGCTGGCGGGCACTCCGGCCGTGCCCACGTTCCAGGGTTCGCTTTCGTGGAAGGACGGCAAGCTCGGGCTGATGGGCCTGGGCGAGTACCGCGAAATCCAGCTCGCGCTGGAGGCCAGTCGCGAGGAACTGGCCATCAACACGCTGTCCGCCAAGGCCGGAGGCGGCACGCTGTGGCTCGACGCGCCGCTGACGGCCACTCGCACCCAGAATGGCGAGTACGAGCTGAACAGCCCCGCGGGGAAACCCTACCCGCTGATGGCTCGCGACTTCCCCATCGTCTTCGACGACCAGCTCATCGCCGTGCTGAGCATGCGCGCGAAGGTCGAGGGCACGCTGTCCGAGCGGCTCGTCAACCTGCGCAACGTCTCCATCCCCGAGGCCACCATCGAGCTGCCGGAAGTCAAACGCAAGGACCTCCAGGACCTGGAGCGTCCCAGTGACGTGGTGCTGGTGCGCAACGGCACGCCCATTGAGCGGCGCAAGCGCAGGCAACAGCAGCAGCCCTCACCGGGCGCGCCCGAGACGAACCAGCAGCCCTCCACCGAGCCTCCTCCCGTGGCCGACTCCGCGGAGGACCTGGAGTCGGGCGAGACGCCACCCGGGCGCGCGTACTGGGTGAACGTGAATGCGCCGCGCAACATCTGGGTGAAGGGCTCTGACGTCAACGTGGAGCTGGGGCTGTCGGAGGACTTCCGCGTCGAATACACCGACGTGGCGCGCCTCTTCGGACAGGTGCGCGTGCTGCGCGGACGGGTGGACGTGCTGGGCCGGCGCTTCGACGTGCAGCGCGACAGCATCGTGAGCTTCACCGGGCCGCCCACCGTCCCGTACATCAACGTCACCGCCGAGCACCGCAACGACAGCGCCAACATCACGGTGTTCGTCACCATTCGAGGCCAGGGCCGGGACATCACCCTGAAGCCCACCAGCGAGCCGCCGCTGCCCGAGTCCGAAATCTACACGCTGCTCGCCACCGGCCGCCGCACGCTGGAGCGCGGCTCCGGCGCGTCGATGACGGCCAGCGCCCAGGCCGCTTCCGTGGTGGGCTCGCTCGTCGCCAACGAGGCGCGCAAGGCCCTGGCCGCGAAGCTGCCGCTGGACGTGATTTCGATTGAAGCCGGCGGCGCGGGCATCGCCGGCACCAAGCTGGAGGTGGGCACCTACGTCACCGACAAAATCTACGTCGGCTACACCGGACGCGTGGGTGCCAACATCCAGCAGGGAGAGAACTCCAACGCGGTCCGGTTCGAATACCAGTTCGGACCGCGCTGGAGTCTGGAGGGCCAGTACGGCGATGCGCGCTCGGGTGGCCTGGACCTCATCTGGACCAACGAGTACTGACGCCGCGGGCTTACAGCCAGTACATCTCGAAGCACGCGCCCACGGGGCCCGCGCCGCTGTTGGGCGCCATGGGCGAGCTCACCCACGCGCCGCCCACGCCGCACTGGCTCCACTGCTGGTCAGACGAGGACTGCACGCACGTGCGCGCGGGCACGCTGCGGCCCAGCGTGGCGGAGGAGCACCACGGCCACGACTGGGTGCAGTTGGTGGGCTTCGTCGTGGTGCCCGCGGTGAAGACGCCGGACACGCACTGCCGCCACACCGCGTCCGACGAGCTCTGCACGCAGCCCAGGTTCGGCACCGTCGTGCCCGCCGTCTCCGACACGCAGCCCGACGTCGTCGGCGCGTCCCAGTTGAAGCCGCCGTCCGCGTACCGGTGGTAGATGACCGCCACCAGCGACGAGCCGCCCACCGTGGTGCGGCCACACTGCGTCGCGTACGCGCCCACCCAGGGCGTGTACGTGTACAGCGCCGCGGTGGCCTTGTTGGTCGGCTTGATGGAGCACGGGTCCAACGACGCCTTCGTCGTCCCCACCTTCCAGCCAGACACGGTGGTCCGCCCCGCATCCAGGTCCGTGAAGTAGCCGCGCAGCTTCTTCGCCGAACACTCAATCTGCTTGCCGAAGCCCGTGTATTGCGCGTCACACCCGCTGCTGTCCGGACAGCCACAGCCGGTGGCCTTGGCCAGGTTGGTGGAGGTGCCGCTCTGCACCAGGCTCGACTCCACCTGGATGCGCGCCAGCATGTACAGCGGGCTGATGTTGTACGCCTTGGAGCGCTCGACGATGAGCGCGGCCGCCGTCTTGTTGCTGAAGGCCGGGTCCTTGTACGTCGCCAGGTACGAGCCCTGCTGCGTCAGGAACGCCTGCACCTGCTCGGTGGTAATCCACTGATGCCCCAACAGATGCGTGTCCTCCAGGAGCCGGTGCATGTCGTACTTCACCGTGGCCCGCTGGAGCACCTGCCCGGTCAGCTCGTCGATGACCTCGCCTTCTTCGTCATCGATGACGGGACCACAGCCAACCGCCAGCAACGCGGGCACCACCAGCCACCACAGTCGCGTCTTCATCACGGCCTCGAGGGGATGTGCCGCGCCCGCGAGGAAGCCCAGACCACCCGGCGGGCTCGGCAGGGGGGAACCCTGACGTGTAGTCGGCGCGAATACCGAGTTTCAAGAATTTCTTGAATTGAAAGATTAACAGATTGTTATCGCGAGGCTGGATGTCGGGCGAGGAAGCAGTCAGGACGGCCCCCTGTCCCGGAGTCCCAGGCCCTTGAGCCGTGCAGGGCGTGGCGAGGTAGCGTGACTGTCGTCATGCGCATGCACACTTCGACGTGGCTGAAGCGACTCGCTCCGCTCACCCTCTGCCTGCTGATGCTGGGAGGCTGCTCCGACGCGGGCACGGACGGCACCAACACCCCAGACGGCGGCAATGGCACACCGGACGGTGGCGGCGGGACGCCGGATGGCGGCCCTGTCGGCACCGGGTGCATGGGCGAGACGTTCCTCGCGTCCCTGGGGAAGAACCGGCTCCTCGTCGGCGCGCAGATGGAGCCCGGCACGGCGGCCGGCGCGCCCTTCGACGTGCACTACCTGTACGTCGCCAGCGGGCTGGTCGACTCGACGAACGTGTGCACCTCATGCACGACGGGCTGCACCACGTCCGGCACCTCCTGCGCGGGCGCGGCATGCGCGTGGTGGGGCTGCTGGCAGGACGTGTCGGATCCGCCAGGTGCCTACGTGCGCGGCCACGTGTCCGGGGCGAAGGGGCGCCAGCAGCTTCCCTTCATCACCTACTACCAGCAGCTCCTGGGCGGCGTCGGGCCCGCGGGCGAGGGCGAGCAGCAGCTCCAGGCGCTCAACGACGTGGCCATCATGCGACGCTACTTCGCGGACTATCGCTTCACGTTGCAGCAGGTGGGCAGCGAGCCCGCGCTGCTGCACCTCGAGCCGGACCTGTGGGGCTATCTCCAGTTCTTCTCCAATGGAGACCCGGCCACGGTGCCCGCGCAGGTGGCGAGCGCCAACGCCACGGACTGCTCGGGGATGGCCAACAACGCCGTGGGCGTGAGCCGGTGCATGATTGCGATGGCTCGCAAGTACGCGCCCAACGCGAAGGTGAGCCTGCACGCCAGCCCCTGGTCGACGCGCACGGACGTGTACCTCAACACCAACGCCTCCTTCGACATCGCCGGTGAAGCGCGCAAGGTGGCCGACTTCCTGCTGAAGCTCGGCGCGGCGGACACGGACTTCATCGTCGTGGAGGCGTCGGACCGTGACGCGGGCTTCTACGACAGCATCGGCGAGGACACGTGGTGGGACGCGAACAACACCACCCTGCCCCACTTCCGTCAGGCATTCACCTGGGCGAGCGCCATCTCCGAGCGACTCAACAAGCCGAACTTCTGGTGGCAGCTCCCGGTGGGCAACATGAACCTGCCGAACACCAACGAGCGGTGGAAGGACAACCGCGTGGACTACTTCTTCTCGCACACGTCGGAGCTCGCCGCCGCGCACTCGGTCGGCTTCTCCTTCGGCGCGGGCGAAGGCCGGCAGACCTCGCCGGAGACCGACAATGGCAACCTGTCCAGCCGCGTGAGCGCCTACAAGCGCGCCGGCGGTCAGGCGCCCTGCGCGCCGTAGAGAAGCGTCCGTGTCGTGGGGTGTCCTCCGAGGGTTCTTCTCGGAGGCACCGACGCGCGGCTCAGAACAGGCGCGAGTACGTGGGCTTCGCCTCGGGACGCGGCACCCATCGCTGACCGTCACGCGGGAGCCACAGGAGGTGCAAGCGCCCCTCGGGGCCCTGGTACCGCACGGTGTGCTCACCTCGCGACAGGATGAGCTCCGCCTCCGTCACGCGGGCCCCATCGACGAACAGCGCGCCCGACTCCAGCATGGACGCGGGCTCGACGAAGTAGCGCCCGTCACGCACCGCCAGGAAGCGACCCTCCAGCGCGCTCCCGGGGGACACGTCGTATCGCTGCCCCCACAGGAACAGGTCTCCGTCGTAGGGCTGGTAGTACGTATCGAGGAAACCTCGCAGCGATGGCGGCAATCCCGACGTCCGCAGGTCATCCACGCGCAGCACGCAGCCGCGCTCCACCAAGGCCCGGGGCACCTCGCGCGCCAGCACGTCCGGGATGGAGCCCCGCAGATAGGCATCCGTGTAGAAATAGAAGTGGGCGTGTGGCCGGCTCACATAGCCTCCCGAGTTGTCGTAGACGACGTCCTCGGGCCCGGTGAGCGTGGCGATGCGCGCGAGCACGTCTCGCTGTCTGGCATTGCCCCCGCCATCCACGAGGGCCTCCATCCTCCAGAGTTGAAGACAGAGCAACACCCCGAGCGCCAGGGCCGCGACGACTCGCGCCGGGGGCGTACTCCAGCCGCTGAAGATTGCCACCGTGCCTCGCGCCATGAACGGCGCGAGCGCTCCCAGGAAGGGCAGCAGGCTGTACGGAAACGGCGCGCGCTGGAGCGCATACGAGCCAAACGTCGCCAGCACCGCGAGCAGCAACGGCAGGTCCGCGCTCGCCCAGCGCTCCACGCCCGCACGCCACCACGCGCGCACGGTGACGAGGAACCCCAGCACCGCCAACGCGAAGAGCCAGGGCTGCTCGCGAACCATGGGCAGCAGATAGTCCCGCCACGAGAAGCCGGGGTAGTGCCGCTGATGCTCCGCGGCCCACGCGAAGCACCACTGCCACCAGGCGCCCCACGAGCCCGTCACCGTCAGATACGACGCCACCGCCGCGAGCCCCACCCCCGCGCCCGCGAGAAACGCGACGGGCCGCGCCACGAGCGCCGGTCCCCTTCCCCGCCGCCAGACGATATCCACCGCGAGCACCGCGCCCACCACGCCGCCGTGGAACAACACCTTCTGCGAGGACCAGAGCGCGGCGGAGAACAACACCCCCGCCACGAAGCCGAGCCCCCGGGTGCCCGGCCTCACCGACAACGCGGCGAGCCCTCCCAGGAACAAGGCACAGGCCAATGCGTCCGGACGAATCTCCACCGCGAAGCGCGTGAAAGGCGTCAGCGCCAACAACAACACCGGAGCCAGCCACATCGACACGCGACCCTCGCGTCGATTGAGCACGGCCACCGAGACACACGCACCCGCCAGCGGAACGAGCATCGCCAGACGCAGCGCGAGCACACCCCGAGGCGCATCCCCCACGAGCCAGAACAGCGGCGCCAGCCCTTGATAGACAAGCGGGAAGTGGACCTCGAAGAAGTCCCGGTAGGGCACCTGCCCTTTCGACACGAGCCAGGCCGCGTGCGCGTACTGGAACTCGTCGATGCTGAAGCCCTTGTGCAACGCCAGGCGCGCGGCCTGGAGGGCAAGTGCGAGGAGCGCCAGCGTGAGTCCCAGGCGCCCCCAACGTGCAGACGTCATTGGCGCCTCATACCTCGAAAGAGCCATTCCCATATTCTGGTAGGGGGGAATTTTTTTGACCCAGTTGTGGCACCCATTCTTTCCGTGTATCTCTTCTTTACCCTGTGAGCTTCATAGGGAGCGGGCCGCCCTCCTCATCGTGATGACACCTCCAGGTCGGGGGCGGCCCGTGCCACATCCGTAGAGGGGGAACCACCGAAATGACTCAGACCCATCCGTGGGGCGCCTGGCGCTCCGCGATTGCTCGCTCATGTCGTAATGCTGGCGGCGCCGCGCTGTTGGTATTGGGAGTGGCCGCGCCGGGGAGCGCCCTGGCCACCCTGAACCTGCCGGGCATGAACCTCAATGCGTATTGCGCCTGGCAGTACGGCGCAGGCGCGTTCTCCACGCTGACGCAGCAGAATGCCTTTGGCTGGTCTTGCTACAAGAATGGGCAGTACCTGTCCATGGACCTCACCCAGGCCTGTCTGACGCAGCACCCGAACTCCAACATCTATCAGGCCGCCTACCAGACCTTCAGCGACCCCTATTCCTGGTACTGCCAACGCCGGGGGACGTACACCTCACAGCCGGGCGCCCAGCACACGCTCTACATCTGGAAGGGCCAGAAGGTCACGCTGCACACCCCCGATGTGACGACCTGCACGGTGTCGCAGATCAAGCTCGTGGTCGACGGGCTGGACAATGGCTACACCTTCTACCAGGACATGACCGGCCGGACTCCCAGTTCGGGCCGCAGCTACCAGGGCACGGACAGCCTCGCCATCCTCCCCTCGGGTGTCGCGACGGGCTGTGGGAGCGCTTCCGACCCGGCCTGCGGTGACCTCGGCTCGCATGGCATCGAGTTCAAGTTCGACCTGTTCCAGCTGAACATCTGCACCGATGCCGCCGCGGGCAAGCACAACCAGGTCGGCTTCTACGAGCTGGGTCGCAACTTCTGGTTCTACGGGCCCCAGCTCGCGTCCAACAATGGCAACTACGGCCACGCCATGGTGACCGGCTACGCGGTGCTGAATCGCTTTCTGGCCATGGAGTACTACGGGCTGCCCGTGTCCTCCAGCCACACCACCCTCTACACCAACGTCAAGAACCTGATGACCGCGTACCAGGCCGACGTGGCCTGCGGCACGGTGGGCGCCACCAGCACGCCCATCAGCCCGGGGAGCACCCGCTGCTTCAAGCATGACTGGGCCAACACGCTGCTGGTGAGGCAGGGCATCGGAGGGTTCGACACCACGGACCTGTTCGCGTCCTTCGTGCTGAAGCTCAAGAGCGTCCACAACTGGAGCTTCATCTTCCAGCTCTGGCGCAAGGTCGAGCAGCTGGGCAGCGTGACGAGCCCGTACTCGTCCGCGGACAACTTCGTGCTCGCGGCCAGCCGCGCCGCGAACGTCAACCTGTCCGACGTGTTCCAGTACACGTGGCGGTGGCCGGTGAGTTCCTCCATCCGCATCACGCTCCAGAACGAGCTGGGCAACCCTGTGAGCGGCACGCCGTACCTCTAGCCGCCACTCACCGGTCCAGTCGACGACGAGAGCGGGCGCGCGCGGCCTCCAACGCGGAGTCCACGCCGCCCTCTTTCGGCTTCGCTTCACCTTCGGGAGCGCGGGGCCCCGCCTCGGGAGCCGCTGGGGCCGCCGTCACGGAAGTCACCGTGGAGGGCGCGGGTGACGACGGCGCCAGCATGCTCCCCGCCACGGACGCCTCCGACACGGTGCGAGCCTTCACGCGCTGCCGAGGCGCGGAGAGGAAGCGGCGCACGGCCACCTCCGACAGCAGCACGGCCACGGCCAGCGCCACCAACCACGGAGCCAGGGCCAGGTGTCCCTCCGACTCGGGGGCTTCCTCGAAGAGGCCCGTCATGGACAGGCGCTCCACGCCCCCTCCCACGGCGGCGACGGCTCGCAGCAGCACGAGTCCTTCCTTGGGACTTCCCGGCTCGAACTCAGGGGCATACGGCAGCGCGACGGGTGGCGCACGCAGGGCGCGCGTGCCCACTCGCACCACCGGGTGCCACGTGCCGCTTCCTTCCAGCGGGAGCTCCGCCACCAGCCGGTCGTCTTCCTCCCAGCGCATCGGATGCTCGGTGGGCGCGGACGTCCCGTCGCCAGACAGCAACATCAGCGTGGGCAACGTCGCGGGCAGCGGCTCGTCCGGAGGCAGGTCCAACGTCACGCGCAGCAGGTGACCGCGCCGCTCCGAGCGCACCACCGCTTCTCCCAAGGGAGAGCTGCCCGCCAGCGTCCAGCGCACCATCGCCTCCAGCGTCGCGCGCAGCGAACCCCACTGGCGCAGCTCGCCGGTGAACGGGCCATCCACCTCCGCGGTGAAGGCCACCGTGCGTCCCGCGCCGCGCGGCCACATCGCGAGCAGGGGCGCGGCATGCGTGTCGAGCGTGCGCAGTGCCACGCTGGCCCGAGGTCTCAGATAGGTGAGGTTGTAACCGCCCACCTGGGGCAGTCCCTCGGAGGGCAGCTTCCCCAGGAGCGGCAGGTCCGGCGCGGCCTCCACCGAGACGGGCTCGTCGATGAACGTCGCGCGCGCGACGGCGAGCGTCTCCTGGCTGAAGATGCGTGGGAGGCTCATCGCGTCCTCCGCGAAGTAGATGCGCCCGCCGCCGCGCTGGGCCACTTCCTTCAGCAGCGCCGCGTCCACGTCCTTCGGCGTTCCCAGGCCGATGACGGACACCGTCACGCCCTCGCCCTGCAGCTCCGACAGGGTGCGACGGTAGTCGTCCGGCTCCTCGGAGTCGGCCGCGTCGGAGAAGAGGAGGACATGGCGGGTGGGCTTCTCGCTCTTGAAAATCTGCTTGCGCCCCGTGCGCAGCGCTTCGCCCACGTAGATGCCACCGCCGCCGCTGAAGCCCTTCGCCACCTTGTCGTACGGCAGGCCCGCCTGCACCGAGCGAAGGGGGAAGATTTCATGGGTCTCCGTGTCCACCATGTGCACGGAGGCTTCGTCCTGGGGGTTGAGCAGCGTGAGCGCGGCCACGACGCCCTCGGCGGCGACCTCCATCTTCGTGCGGCCGTCGGGCACCGTGGCGCCCATGGAGCAGGAGCAGTCCATCAGGATGCTGATGGCGATGGACGCGCGCCGCTGCTCCTCTCGCATCTCCAGCGAAACGGGCAGCAGCGGCTCCACGGGTGAGCGGCGATACCCCCCTTCGCCGAAGCTCTCGCGCCCGCCCGTCATCACGAGCCCCCCTCCCGCCTGCTCCACGTAGGCCGCGAGCGCGTTGAGGCCCGGCTCGCCCAGGGTGTTCGCGTCCACGTTCTCCAGGACGACGGAGCCCACGCCGTCCAGGTCATCCAGGGTGAGGCGGAAGGGCGCGCGGACCTCCAGCACCAGCCCCGTCGCTTCGAGCGCCTTCGCGAGGGTGCCCTTGGGCTGGTTCGTCACCAGCAACACGCGGCGAGGACCTTCGACTCGCAGGACCGCGAGCCCCTTGTCGTTCTCCACCACGCCGTCTCCCGGGACTTCGACGGTGAGCTGGTAGCGCGCGAGTCCGGGCTCCTCGATGAGGTCCCTCAGCGGGAGGACGTTGGGGCCGGGCTGGAAATCGAAGGGGCCCTTCACCAGCACGCGGCCATTGCGCTCCAGTCGCACCGTGCCCGTCACCGCCGCGGAGGCGTGCACGCTGGCGGAGAACTGGAAGGGCTCGCGGGAGGACACGGCGGTCGGCACGTCCAACGAGACGACGGCGACATCGAGCGGAGGCTCGGGCCGCGCGAGCTGACGCCAGTCCACGGCGATTCCCCGGGCCGCGAGTCTTCGCGCGGAGCCTCGTGCATCCGTGCCCGTGGCGCGTCCATCGGAAAGGACGAGCACCCGGCCGGTGCGCTCCTGGGGGATGAGGGCGTTGGCGGCATCGAGCGCGGCGGACAGGTCCGACGACTCCGCATCCACTGGACGGGTGAAGCCGCCGAAGGCTCCGCCCGAGGACAGGGGTTGCTCCACCCGGGGCTCGCGGCCGAAGGCGATGACGCCCACCCTGTCACCTGGGCGGCGCTGTGATTCCAGATGCGAGACGAGCTCCTGCGCGGTGCGGTCGATGTCCCGAGGCATCGAGGCGGAGCGGTCCACCACCACCACCACGTCGCTGCCCGCGTCGGCCCGTCGCAGCTCCGGCCCCGAGAGCGCGCCCACCGTCAGCACCAGCAGCACCGCCCGCAGCCACATGGGCGGACCGGGCCGCCGGCCGAACTTCCAGAGGAAGAGGCCCAGCGGCAGCAACAGCACCCACGCCTGGGGGAGGGAGAAGGTCATGACACCCGCCTCGTGACGTAGAAATCTCCCACCAGCGCGAGGAGCAACAACACCAGCGGCCAGCGCGCCCGGTCCGAGGCATTCGCGCGCGCCTCGTCGTCTCCCGATTCACGCGCCGGCACGTCCGCGCGCCCACGTCCCCGCAGGTCCGACTCGCGTGCGTCCAATGCGAGGACTTCCGCCGCGTCCACCCCATCCGCGCCATCGCGTTCCAGGACATATCGCCCCGGCATGGCGGGAGGAGGAAGGCTCACCGCTCCCGCGCCGAACACCGGCTTGCTTCCACTCGGGCCCGTCAGCGTGTAGCGCTTCCCTGGCAGTGTCACCAGTTGGAGCGGCTCGCCCAGGGTGAGCTGTCGTCGGACGAAGCCCTCGCGGGCGCGACGCGACTCTCGCACCACATTGCCCAGCAACACGGGCCAGGCGGACACGCGCTGCACGTTGGAGCGAGCCAGGTCCACGTTGAGGTGCAGCCGTCCGTCGTCCTCCTCGGAGACCAGCACCGCGTCACCCGCCGTGATGAGGGGATGCCCCGGGGGATTCTCTCCCGCCGACCACCTCACGCCCGCGAGCTGTACGTCGTCCAGCAGCGGGTGTCCCTTCTCGGAGAAGAAGGGCCCCACGAAGGTGCGCACCTTTCCCGTCGCGCCCACTGTCACCTTCGCATCCGTGCCTCGTGGGCCCATGAGCAATGTTTCGCCCGCGGCTCCGTCTCGTGCCACGTCGGGGGAGGCCGCGAGGAAACGCTCCAGGGCGTCACGTTCGAGCGGACCCAGGCCCTGGGCCAGACTCACCGCGAGGGGCCGTGTCGGAGAGGCCGTGAGCCGGGCCTGACCGTCTTCGAGCAGCGCGTCGTCCGGCAGGGAGACCTCGACGTCACCCGCGTTCTGGAAGGTGAGGCGCACCGTGGCGGAGCCCTCGCCTTGGAGCGAGACCTTCTCCACGCGCTCCGTGCCTTGCTTCGCGTCGGGACCCGGGAGCGCGCGCAGCCGTACGGACACTGACTCAGGGGCCGCGCCGAAGCGGGCCACTCGCAGCGTCACGGTCGCCGTGCCGCCATCGTCCTTGCGCTGCGCGGAGACGAACGCCACGTTTTCGCGCGCGGTGCCCAGCGCCGTCCACCGCACGGGGGCTGGGATGACCAGTCCCTCCACGGGGGCGGCGTCGGTGAAGAAGGCCACGTGTTTGCCCGCTCCCGCGAGTTCCTGGGCCCACAGGAGCGTGGGCATCGGGTCGTGGTCCGCGCCTCGAGACTGGAAGGACTCGAGCGCCGCCAGGGCGCGGGACGGCTCTGCTTCCGGACCCGCGACGACACGCGGACTCAGCCCGGTGGCCAGCACCGTCACTCGCGTGGCGGCTTCGTCTTCCACCCGCTTCGCGGCCTCTCGGCGGGCGAGTTCCAGCACCGTCACGCCATCGGGCCCTCGCGCGGACATGGACAGGCTTCCGTCCACCACCAGCACGAGGTGCTTCGTCCGCGCCGCCTCACCCAGGCGCACGTCCGCGAGGTACAGCGCCGCCGCGATGACCGCGAGCGCCTCCAACAGCAGCGAGGCCTCCCGCGTGAAGCGCTCCCAGCGAGGTCCTGCCTCCGCGCGGGGACGCGGCGTGCGCCACAGGAACAACGCGCTCACCACGACCGGCTTCTGCCGACGCCGCAGGAAGTACGCCGCCACGAGGGGCACCAGCGCGCCCAGGGCGAGCAATCCCCACGGGAAGCCGAAGCTCATGCCACACCTCGCGCGACGGCACGGGAGCACGACACACAGGCCCGCAATCTCCACGAGAGGTCGGCGCTCATGCCGCACCTCGCGCAACGACGCGGGAGCTCTGCGCGCCATGCGCCCCTGAGCGGTCGAAGCTCACGCTCGACCTCCCGCGACGAACAAGGGCCGCAGCGGGCCCATCACCAGGGCGTTCAGTGTCTCCGTGGCGGGCGCCGTCAGGAGCGCTCCACGCGAGCGCAGGGCCGCCGCCCTCAACACGCGCTGGTGCTCCGCGAAGCGCCGTGCATACGCGGCCAACACGTCCTCGGTCAGCAACTCCTCCAGCGCCGCGCCAGTCTCCGAGTCCACCAATCGCGCGCCCTCGCCCCCCGTCGGAGCCAGGTCCTCCGCATCCAACACCTGCACCAGGAAGACCCCCGCCGCGCCCCGCGACAACCGCGCCACCATCGCGGGCAGGTCCGCCTCGAACAGGAAGTCGCTCACCACCACGCGCAGGCCACAGGACCTCGGCGGAGGCATCCGCCCCAGCGCCGTCACGAGGTCATCCTTCGCGTCGAACTCCAGCGCGCGCAGCGCCGCCCGACACGCCGCCCCCTGCACCCGCTCCGACCGCACCCCCGTCGCAAGCAACGTGGGACTCAATCCCTGACGAGCCCCCACCTCACACGCGAGCAACGCCAGCTCCCGCGCACACGCCGCCTTGCGCGGTGACAACGCCATGGAGCGCGAGCCATCCAGCACCACCTCCACGCGCGGCGACACCTCGTCCTGCCGCACCCGCAAGATGAGCTCATCGGTCCGCGCCACCGCGTTCCAGTCGAGCTGCCTCAGGTCATCGCCCGGCTGATACGCCCGGAAGTCATGCAGCTCCAAGGCGCTCCCGGTGGACGCCGCGCGGACCTCACCCACGCGGCCCCGGTGAGGCCCTCGCGGCAACGCCAGCCCCAACCCGGGCGCCAGTCGTCCCACCGCCGCTTCATCCAGACGCTCGCTCACGGCAGATGGGCCCGCTTCTCACGCTCGACGAGCACCCGGTCCGCCATGAAGGCGACCAGCAACGCCACACCCACCACGAAGGCGACCAGCGGCCACGCCATCCCCGGCTCGGCCGTGGCGTAGTCATGCGCCCCGAAGTTCGCGATGCCCACCACCGGATTCAGGAGGTTCAGCAGCGGGTCTCCCATCTCGATTCCCACCAGCGCGGCCACCAGCGGAGGCAGGCCCGCCGCCACGCCCACCGCCGCCACGAAGAGCAACCGCACCGAGGCCGGCGACGAGAACCGGTCCGAGCGAGGCATCCTCCCGAGCACCAACGCCAGGGACAGATAGAGGATGACGTAGGCCGGCATCACCGCCATCAGCATCCGCATGGACTCGCTGCCGTGGTTCGTCTTCCCCGACACCAGCGCCAGCGCCGCCCACACCCCGGCCCACCCCACCAACAGGAGCATCGTCAGTCGGAAGCCACGCAACGCGCCGGGCCGGAACAGGGACACCGGGCCGGTGGCCGCTCGCAACGCGCGCGCCTGCCCGTCCACGTCCGTCACCACGAAGAGCCCCACGACGGCGAGATGCAGCGTGCCGCAGACGGCGAAGATCTCCGTCACCACGTGCCCCTGGTCCTCGTGCCACCAGAACCCCAGCCCCACCACCAAGGCCACCAGCATCTGCACCACCATCACCCGCCGGGGGCCGCGTGTGTAGTCCTCCGTGGAGAGCGACAGTCGCGACGCGGCCACCTCGAACAACAGCCAGCCATCCAGGAGCATCAACCCCAGCCCGATGCCCATGGCCAGATGAACCCCATCGTTGCTCAGGAGCCTGTTGCCCGAATCACTCAACGCGCCCGAGACGCCCAGCGCCGCACTGAAGGCCAGTCCCAACACCCCCAGCACCACGAAGTGCACGAAGGCGCGCCCCATGCGGCTGTCCGCCAGCGTCGCCGCGCACACCGCCACCACGGTGAGGAACACCAGCCACGCCCCACCCAACCCCAGCACCGCGAGGATGGACGGCAGGGAGATGCCATTGAGGTAGTAGCTGAACAACAGGAAGGGCCCCACCGCCGAGGCATACAGCGCCGCCTGCACCAGGAAGGAGGACACCTTGCCTCGCAGAATCCTCCGAGGCCCCAGGCCCGTGAGCACCAGCAGCACCCACGTGTCGTCCTCCCGCTCGCGCGCCAGGGAGCGATACGCGCTGTAGGGAATGACGAAGAAGTGCACCACGGCCAGGCAGATGAAGAACGCGAAGAAGTAGCCCTGGCCATGGTGGGCGAATGCCTCCTCCCGCGTATGCACGAAGGCCACGAGCGCCAACACCAGACAGGCCAGCAACATCAAACCGAAGCACGCCCAGAAGACACGCGTGCGCAGTCCCTGACGGACCTCCTTCACCACCAGCGGATTGAGGCGATCTCCCCACCGCTCCTGGAAGGACAGGCCCGCGGTGCTCGCGTCCGCCGTCTCCACGGATGCGGACACCTCCGTCCCCGCCCCCGTGCTCGTCTCCACCGGCGCGCTCACGCCAGCCTCCCCTTCGTCACCGTCATGAACGCATCCTCGAGGTTGCGCTCCCGCATGCCGAACGAGCACACCGGCAGGCCCGCCGTCACCAGCGCCGACAACAGCCCCGCCGCCGCAGCGTCCACCTGCCCCGCGCCTGCTCCCGCCTCCAACTCCAGCCCCACCCTCAAGGACTCTCCCTCTCGCGAGACGCGCGCCACGCGCGGCTGCTCCAGCAGGAGCCGCTCCGCTCGCGCCCACGCCGCGTCCGCATCCGCGCCCACCGCCAGCCGGACCATCAGCTCCACGGCGGCGACACTGGCGCCCTGCCGGAGGATGTCCTCCACCCTGCCCGTGGCCAGCAGGCGCCCCTGCTCGATGATGGCGCACGTGTCACAGATTTCAGCCAGCTCCGTGAGGATGTGGCTGGAGATGATGACGGCCTTGCCCTGGTCCGCCAGGGCGCGCAGCAGCTCGCGCAGCTCGATGCGCGCACGCGGGTCCAGGCCATCCGCGGGCTCGTCCAGCAGGAGCAGTTGCGGGTCGTGCAGCAACGTGCGCCCCAGCGCCACCCGCTGCCGCATGCCCTTCGACAGCGCGGTGGTGAGCTTGTCCGCCAGCGGGCCCAGCCCCGTGAAGCCCATCACCGACTCCACGCGCTGGCGCCGCTTCGCGCCCGTCAGCCCATACGCCCGCGCGAAGAAGTCCAGGAACTCGAAGACTGTGACGTCGTCATAGGTGCCGTACCGGTCCGGCATGTAGCCGATGAGCGGACGCACCCGGTCCGGCGCGTCCACCAGCGAGTGGCCCCCCAACAGCACCTCTCCCGCCGTGGGCGAATCCAGCGTCGCGAGGATGCGCAGCGTGGTGCTCTTGCCCGCGCCATTGGGGCCGATGAAGCCCAGGATGCTGCCCGGCTCCAGATGGAACGACACGTCGTCCACCGCCCGCAGCGCGCCGTAGTCACGCCGCAGCCCCTTCACCTCCAGCAACGGACTCATGGCCTCACCTCGCCGCGGACCAGATGCACGGCGGTCTCCACTTCCGAGGGCATGCCACTGCTCGGCAGCGGCCCCTGCCCGCTCAGCCGCGCGATGAAGCCTCCCTCGGAGAGGTCCGCGCTGAAGGGCGTCAACGCATTCGACAGCCGGAGCCCCGCGCCATCTCCCAGGTGCCGCCCGACCAGGGTGTCCGCCACGTTCCCCGGCTCCGGCTCGGGAGCCCCCAGCGCGCCTTCCTCACCGTCGGACAAGGCAGGCAGCCGGCGCACCGTCCCGTCCAGCCGCACGTACCCCTCCTCCAGTCGCGCGCCCAGCGCGTTCTGGACACGGGGCGCATCACCCTCACGCTTGAGCACCAGCCGGGCCCGCGACGGGAGCACCGCGACCTCACCCCACTCGCGATAGGTCCTCGGCGGAAGGAAGCCGTCCCCCACCGTGAGGCCCGCCGTCCAGTCCAGGTCCGCCAGGGCGTCGTCCAGGTCGGGCGGCGGCAGGAGCACGCTGGAGGCGGGCAGGTGCAGCGCGTCGGGCGACAGGTTGGCGTACCAGGCGCTCAAGCCCGCCGTCACCGCGCGCGCCCGCGCTCCGTCCAGCCACGTCAGGCTGTAACGCGAGGTGTGCACGGCGAAGCCATCCACCAGCACGGACCAGAAGATGAGCGCCAGACACGTCACCACGGAGACGGCCGGCACCATGATGAGAACCGACACCGGCCCCCGGCGTCTCGCCAGCCACCAGGCCCCGGGGCCCACCACCAGCGCGAAGGCGGTGATGACCAGCAGGAAGCGCCCCACGGGCGTGCTGGCATTGGACAGCAGCGGCCGCGGGTCTTTCGTCTGCATCAAGGGCGCCACCCAGCGCTGCGTCATGCCCAGGGGAATCACCACGCCCCGCTGGTAGGCCTCGATGCCGACGGAGCCCCCTCGAATCAGCGACGCACACTCGAACTTGCTTTCCAGGCACGTCCACACCTGCCCGAAGCCATACTGTGACTGGGGGGTCGTCGCTTCCGGCAAGAGCGGCAGGCGCTCACGCAGGTCACGGGAGGGGCTCGTGACGACCAGCGTTCCTCCCGTCGCGGCGTAGGCTTCGAGCACGGCCCATACATCCGCCGGAACCGCCGCGGCCTCCGCCGTGACGACCACCAGTTGGAAGCCCACGTAGGCAGCCAGCTCACGAGGAGCATCCTTCGCGTCGAGGAAGCGGATGGAGAAGTAGGGCTCGTCCCGCTCCCCCGTCTTCGTCAATCCCGTGGAGGTCTCGAACTCCGACACCGTCCCCACCGACAGCACCGGCTCGAAGCGGTCGGAGTCGGCGTAGAGGGACTCCACGATGGGCTTCAATCCGGGTGAATCGACCCGCAGGGTGACGGAGTGCCACGCCACGGGCAACGGCACCCAGGTGACGACACGCTGCCGGGGCCCCACCTCCACATGCCGCATGGCGGAGCGCGACGTGTCTCCGTAGGCGGGAGAGAAGGCGATGCGCACCGGGAGCGCCTGCGACCCGCTGTTGTTCAGCACCACCTGCGCCGCCCAGTACCCACGCTGGGGCTTCAGCACGGCGCCGTGCATGGTGACCCGCAGGGGGCCCTCCGTGACGGAGTCCACGGTGCCCGTCGCGTCGCGATAGCCGTTCGGAGCGTTGGCCTCGGTCGCGTCCTCGGCCTCGGCCACGGCCTGCTCGACGGCGACGGCCGCCGGCGGGGGCGAGGTGCCCAGCAGGAGCCACAGCGAGAGCATCGCGACGCTAGTCACGCGGCACCTCGGGCACGGCCTGGAGCAGCGCGCGCACCACGTCCGGAGCGGACACCTTCTCGAGCGACGCCTCGTACGCGAGCACCAGCCGGTGATTGAGCGCGGCGGGAGCGGCGGCCACCACGTCGTCGAAGCTCACGTTGGGCCGTCCACTCAACAGCGCACGCGCGCGGCCCGCGGCGGCCAGGGCAAGCGCGGCGCGCGGACTCGCGCCATAACGCACGAAGCGGCGAACGGCCTCCGGCGCGGAGGCCTGGCGCGGGTCGCTGGCCTCCACCAGCCGCCCGATGAAGTCCGCCACCGGCCCCGGCAGATGCACGCGGTCGGAGGCGGCGAACAGGCGCGCGAGCCCCTCCCCATCGAGGACGGGAGACAGCTCCGGCGGCGCGCCGCGCACGCGCGTGGTGAGCAGCGCGCGCAGCGTCTTCGCGCCCACGGGCGGCACCTGGATGCGGAAGAGGAAGCGGTCCAACTGCGCCTCCGGCAGCGGGTAGGTGCCCTCCAGTTCGATGGGGTTCTGCGTGGCCAGCACGAAGAACGGGTCCGGCAGGGTCCGCGTCTGGCCGAGCACCGTCACCCGGCGCTCCTGCATCGCCTCCAACAACGCGGACTGCGTCTTGGGACTGGAGCGGTTGATTTCGTCCGCGAGCACCAGGCTCGCGAACAGCGGCCCCTCGCGGAAGACGAACTCGCGGCGCCCCTCTCCCTCCAGCACGTAGGTGCCGGTGATGTCTCCGGGCAGGAGGTCCGGGGTGAACTGGATGCGACGGAAGGGCAGCGCGAGCAGCTTCGCCAGCGACTTGCACAGCTCCGTCTTCCCCAGGCCGGGCAGGCCCTCCAGCAGCACATGCCCGCGCGCGAGCACGGCGACGACGACCTGCTCGACGACGGACTCCTGGTCCAACAGCACCGTGTTCAGGCTGTCCCTGAGCCGGGCCGCCACCTCCGCCGCCCCCTGTGCCTCGGCGGGACTGAGAAGCTCCGCTGCCACGTGTGTCTCCCCTTCCAGACTACTCGCCACCAAAGTACCGCTTCACCAGGTCGCGGTTGCGCGGCAACAGCGGCTGCGCACCAGGCCCCGCCGTCGCCTCACCCCGCGCGCTCGTTCCTCGCGAGCCCGCCGCACCCGCCGACCCCGTGCCGCGCCGAGGGTCCGCCGCCTCGAGCCCCCAGAGCTCTCCGGCCTCGCCACCCTGTCCCTCCGGAAGCGGCTCGAACGAGAGTCGGTCCGGGTCCATCTCCGCCTCACCGCCGAACACGAGCGGACTCGGCCCTCCGCCCTGTGTCCCCGTACCACGACGAACGCCCCGGCTCGCATGGCCCTCATTGCCTGTCTGCCCCTGCCCCTGTCCCTCGCCCTGCCCCTGTCCCTCGCCCTGCCCCTGTCCCTCGCCCTGCCCCTCGCCCTGTTGCTCGCCGTCCTGCCCCGGTCGCGACGCACCTTCACTCCGCTGGCGCGCGCCCTGCTTCCGACGTGAGCCCGACCGTTGTGAGCTCGCCTGGGCGCCTTGCCCTTCGCGGGGCTCGAAGCGTTGCGAGAGTGACTGCTGTCGACGCTCCAGCGACCGGCGGAGTTCCGAAATCTGGTCCGGAGCGCCCGAGGCCTGGGCGCGGGCCTGGGCCTGCCGCCGCGCCTGGGACTGCGCTTTCGAGCCCTCCGAATCCGCGGTGCCCTGCTGTCCCGACTGCGAGGTGCCCTGCTGTCCCGACTGCGAGGTGCCCTGCGTCCCGTTCGGGTCCTCTCCCTGAGGCCCCTGTTGTCCCTCGCCCGATTGGGCCGATGCCTCACCCGGTCCCTGGGAGTCCTCACCCTCGCCCTCACCCTCCAGGCCCATGAGCGCGCGCTCCAGGGCCTCGCGCTCACGAGACGAGGACTCGGCGCCGCCCGCCGCCCCCAGGGCTTCCTCCAAGTCACGCGCGGCCTCGGAGGCCTGGGCCAGCTCGACGGCGGCCTCGGCGGCGCGCTCGGCGAGTCGCTGCTCCAGTGAATCGGCGGCCTCCCAGTCACCCGAGTCGAAGCGACCCGCGGCCACCTCCTCGGCCAGTCGGCGCAACTCGTCCTCCACGGCCTCGCCCAGAGGTTCCTCCCGGGCCAGGGCCTCCGCCTGGGCCTTCACGGCATCCACCTTCGCGGCGGCCGCGGCATGAGGGGCGCGCGGGCCCTTCGGCGCGGGCAGCGGGAGGAGGAAGCCGACGAGCAGGAACAGCAGCGCGCCCAGGAGGGCCCCCACGGGACGCCGCCACGCCACCACGGGGAGCTTCACGTCGCGCACGAGCTGATTGACGCTGAGCTCCCACTCCCCCATGGGCCGCTCCAGCCGGGTGAGGAGCAGTCCCCCCGCGTTGGCCGAGCGGTCCGCGAGCACGGCCGCATGCTCCAGCGACACGCCCCGCGTCCGTGCGCGGAGGAAACACCACGCCAGTCCCGCGAGGACCAGCGGAGGCAGGGCCCAGACCACCGCGCCACGCAAGAGCAGCCGGGCAAGCACACACGCCGTGACGGTGGCCCACAAGGGAACGAGGCTGGCCTGTGCCCAGGCGAAGGCGTTGAGGCGCCGCTGCACACGCCGCACCGGGGCGAGCACGAGAGCCTGGAGGCGACGTTCTTCGCTGGCGGCCATGGGGAGGGGCCAGTGTCGGACACTCGGCCGGCCCCCACAAGCCACGCGGAGCGGTAACAACGCGCCGGGTTCCCCACGAAGGAGGACCCGGCCGGGAAGACAGGGACTACTGGGCGCGGCTCGGGTCCACGGTGAGGCAGGGCTCCATCTCGTCCGGGACGACGAGGAACAGCTCCTCGCGGTTCAGGTTCTGGAGGAAGCCCAGGGAGGGGTCGCCAATCTGCCCGCCTCCGTCATAGAGCAGGGCCGTCCAGTCGTTCTGTGACGCGGGAAACACATCCACGACACCATTGCGATTGAAATCCCGGGAGTAGCTCGCGGTCGAGACGTCGCCGTCCCCATTGAAGTCGATGTTGGTGCTCGCGTTGCCGATGACCTGGGCCTCGTTGAAGCGCAGCCCGCTGATGCGCGCGAGGTCCGCCTCCTTGGGGGGAGCGACCGGCGCGAAGGCCGCGACCTCGTTGATGGTCGCTTCGTTGAAGGAGGCAACCCGCACGCGCGAGTAGTCGAGCACGTTGGCCACGCCGCCAATGGTGAAGCCGTAGAACTGGTACTCGTAGTTCATGATGCTCAGGTAGTTGGGCTTGTAGTTGGCGTGGTCGGTGCCACCGTGGCGCAAGCCGATGTTGTGCCCCAGCTCATGCATGATGGTCCCGGCCAGTTGCAGCGCAGTGCTGTCTCCGGCGTCGCCCAGGGTCATCACCAGGTCATGGGCGGGGATGCCTCGGGAGATGCCACTGGAGTAGTCCCCGTCATAGTGGTTGGCGATCACCATGTAGTGGAAGAAGGGCCCTCGGCTCGCGGCGAAGTACTTGGACTTGGCCTTGAGCTTGTCGAAGTCCGTCCAGACGGGGTTCAGGTCCGGGTCCGCGTCCACCGCGGCGATTTGCTGGTCCACCACCAGGTGCAGCGAGACGCCCGTGGAGCCATCCGGGTTGCTCACCGGCGCGTTGGCAAACGCGCGGACTCATACCCATCCTTTGCGCTGCACCCATTTGCATCACGCCATGCAACGCATCCCTTACGGCTCACGGCCGCGCTTCGACTTATGGCATCCGCCGGCAATGAAGAACTCTCGCAATCTTGCATCACAGCAATGCCAGGGATTGGACAGGCACGAGCCCTCCAGGACACTGCCGCTCCAACGGCGCGCTCAATGGCAGACAAAAGGCCGGGCCCTCGGAAGGAGGACCCGGCCTTGGGATGCGAAGGCTTCCGCGAAACGAGGGACTACGGCATGCGGCTCTCGTCCACGGTCTGGCAGGGCTCCAACGTTTCCGGGGCGTCGAGGAACCGCGCCTCGCGGTTCAGGCTCCGGAGGATGCCCAGCCCGGGGTCACCAATCTGCCCGGCCCCGTCATAGAGCAGGGCCGTCCAGTCGTTCTGGGACGCGGGATACACGTCCGCGACGCCATTGCGATTGAAGTCCCTGGAGTAGGTCGGGGCATCGGTGACGCCATTGCCGTTGAAGTCGGTGTTGTTGCTCGCGTTGCCGACGACCGAGACGTTGTTGAAGCGAAGTCCGCTGATGCGGGCAAGGTCCGCCTCGGTGGTGGGGGCGACAGGCGCGAAGCCCGAGCCCTCGTTGACGGCCAATTCGTTGAAGGAAGCGACCTGCACGCGCGAGTAGTCGAGCACGTTGGCCGCCCCGCCGATGCTGAACCCATAGAACTGGTACTCGTAGTTCATGATGCTCAGGTAGTTGGGCTTGTAGTTGGCGTGGTCGGTGCCACCGTGGCGCAGGCCGATGTTGTGCCCCAGCTCGTGCATGATGGTTCCGGCCTGGTCCAGTGACGTGCCGCCTCCGGCGAAGCCCAGGGTCATCACGAGGTCATGGCCGGGGATGCCGCGAGAGATGCCACTGGAGTTACCCCCGTCGTAGCGGTTGGCAATCACCATGTAGTGGAAGAACGGCCCCCGGCTCGCCGCGAAATACTTGGACTTGATCTTGTCGAAGTCCGTCCAGACGGGGTTCAGGTCCAGGTCCGCGTCCACCGCGGGAATCTGCTGGTCCACCACCAGGTGCAGCGTGATGCCCGTGGAACCGTTCGGGTTGGAGATGGGCGCGTTGGCGAACGCATTGATGACGCGGTTCAGCGTGGCCTGGGTGGGCTGGAGGCCGGGGTAGTAATCCACCTCCACGAAGACGTCCTTCTTGCGCGCGTTCGCCCCGAGCGCGGCCAGGTCCAATCCCCCGAATCCGAATGACTCCGCGTAGTCGCTCAGGCGGTCACCGTCCGTGTCGGTGCTGTTGGGGTTGGTGCCCAGCAACGCCTCGACGATGTCGCAGATGCCATCCTTGTCCGTGTCCAGGGAGGCGAGCAGGCACCCGACAGGGAGCGGAAGAGGCACGGCCTCCGCGGTCATCTCCTGGGCGGCGCTGTCCGTCTCTTCTCCCTGCACATCGGTGACGCCACACCCGGTCAACCCCAGGAACACCAGGGTGCCTGACAACAAGCGTTTGCAAAGCGGGTTCATACACGTCCTTTGTGCTGCGAGGATTCACATCGCATCGCGCAACGACTTCTTTACGACTTGCGGCAATTTCAGGATTTAGTCTATCTGCCACTTCTGACAAATCTTTGGAGACCGGAGGCCCCAGGGATTGGAGCAGGGTGAAACGCGGGGGCCACTGCCTGGAATTGAACGAGGGCCGGCCCTCCAGGGAGGATTTACCCTCGGGTCCTCCCGCTGTCGGAATGCGGCACATCGCGCGACGTCCGCGGTGCGGGGGAATGAATGTCGAACCGAGAAACGAATCCGAACGAAACACGTTCGCCGCGCAAGGACTTCAGCGAGTCCGCGTGCAGGGCTCGCGGAAACCAGGTGGTGGAGCGCACCGCGCGTTCTCGCGCCGCGCCGGAGCTGTTTGGCCCCGCGGACCAGCTCCAGGCTCCCGGCTTCCTCACGGCCTTCGTCCCGCTGGAGCCCCAGCCCGAGCCCTCATGGCGTCCCGGCATGGGCGCCATCCCCTTCGATGGCGGCGCGACGTTCCGCGTGTGGGCGCCTCATGCGCAGCGCGTACAGGTGGTGGGAGACTTCAGTCACTGGCACGCGGTGGAGCTTGCGCGCGAGCCCTCCGGCAACTTCTCCCGTGACATCCCTGGCGCGGGCAATGGCCAGCAATACCAGTTCATCATCCAGGGCCGTTACGGCGACTGGCGCTGGCGCAATGACCCGCGCGCCGCGGACGTCACGAACTCCACGGGCAACAGCGTCATCCTGGACCATCGCGACTTCGTCTGGCGCTACGACGGCCTCTTCCGGATGCCGGACTTTCGCGAGGCCGTCCTCTACGAGCTGCACATCGGCACGTTCAACGACTCGGCCGGGTGGGGACCGGGGCATTGGCTGAGCGCCATCGACAAGCTCGACTACCTGCGCGAGCTGGGCGTCAACGTGGTGGAGCTGATGCCCTCGGCCGAGTTCGCGGGGGACTTCTCCTGGGGCTACAACCCCACCTTCCCCTTCGCGCCGGAGAGTTCCTACGGCACGCCCAACGACTTGAAGCGCTTCGTGGACGAGGCGCACCGACGAGGTATCGGCGTCATCATGGACGTCGTCTACAACCACCTGGGGCCCAGTGATTTGCCGCACTGGGACTTCGATGGCGAGACGTTCGGACGGGGCGGCGTGTACTTCTACTCGGACTGGCGCGCGAGCACGCCGTGGGGCGACACGCGTCCGGACTACGGCCGCTCCGAGGTGCGCGACTACCTGCGCGACAACGCGCTGATGTGGCTGCGCGAGTACCACATGGATGGCCTGCGGCTGGATGCGACGAAGGAGATTCGCACCGCCAGCGGCGTGGACAATCCCGCGGGCTGGGAGCTGTTGCGCTCCATCACCGAGGCGGTGAAGCGCGAGTTCCCCTGGAAGCTGCTCATCGCGGAGGACATGGCGTCGGACCCCGCCGTCACGCATTCCCAGGGCGCGGGCTTCGACGCGCAGTGGGACGCGGCCTTCGTGCATCCGGTGCGCGCCGCGCTCATCGCGCCCTTCGATGAGGGGCGCGACTTGAACGCCGTCCGCGACGCGCTGTACTTCCGATACAACGGTCAGGCCTCCCAGCGGGTCATCTTCACGGAGAGCCACGATGAGGTGGCCAACGGCCGCAGCCGGCTGCCCACGGAGGTGTCGCCCTACAACCCGGGGGACATGCTCGCGAAGAAGAAGGCACTGCTGGGCGCGGTGCTGACCTTGACGGCACCGGGCATTCCGATGCTCTTCATGGGGCAGGAGTTCCTGGAGGACGGGCACTTCGACGACGGAGACCCGCTCGACTGGAACAAGGCGGGCTGGTTCGGCGGCATCCTCCAGGCGCACCGGGACCTCATCCAACTGCGCCGCAACTGGCATGACACCAGCGCGGGCCTGCGCGGCGAACACGTCCACGTGTTCCACCTGAACCACGAGGACAAGGTGATGGCGTTCCACCGCTGGGAGCATGGCGGCGCGGGCGACGACGTCATCGTCGTGGTGAACCTGGGACACCGGACCTTCACGGGGTACGAGCTCGGCCTGCCCACGGATGGCCTCTGGCGGGTGCGGTTCAACGGAGACTGGCGGGGCTACTCACCGGACTTCGGCGACACCTCCGTGCACGACGTCTGGGGCGATTGGGGCGGACGGGACGGACTGCCCGCGCGCGGCGCGCTCTCACTGGGGGCCTACAGCGCGGTCATCCTCTCGAAGAATCGCTGGTAGCGTCACCGCCGAATGCTGCTCGCGCGACCGCCCGACCTCGCTCCCCGTGCCCCGTGGCCGGACATGCCCCTGGTGGTGTGGCCGGCCGCGCTCGCCATGTGGGGCCCGGGCGACGCGTCGTCCAGGCACGCCCACCACGCGATGCACCTGCTGCTCCGTCGCGAGGGCACCCTGACCTTCCGCGCGGGCACGGCGAAGGGGGACTCCCGCGCGGCGGGGGTGCTCGTGGGCCCGGACGTGCCCCACGCCATCGACGCGACGGGTGGCGAGGTCCTCCTCCTGTTCATCGAACCGGAGAGCCAGGACGGCGAGCGGCTGCGCGCCTCGCTCGATTCCCCCGCGCGACTCTTCGACGAAGCGGCACGTGACGCCCTGCTCGCCCGGCTGCCGCGCAAGGGCCCCATCGCGCACGAGGCCATCGGCCCGTGGATGGAGGCCACGCTGGAGGCCCTGGCCGGTCCCACGGAGGCCCCCGCGCCGCGCATGCACCCGCGCGTGCGCAAGCTCCTGCGGCACCTGCGCGCGGAGCCCGCTCCCGAGGACACCTCCCTGGAGGCCCTCTCCGAGGTCGCCGGATTGTCCTCCGGCCGCCTGATGCACGCCTTCACGGAGTCCACCGGCGTGCCCCTGCGCCCCTATCTGCTCTGGCTGCGACTGCAGCGAGCAGCGGGCGCCCTCGCGTCAGGCCGCACCGCGGGAGAGGCCGCGCACGCCGCGGGCTTCTCCGACGCGGCCCACCTGACGCGCACCTTCCGCCGCATGTTCGGCACCACGCCCTCGTTCCTTCAACGTCGCAGCCAGTTCGTTCAAGCGAAGGCCCGCCCCACCGACGCATCTTGAGCATCGACCCGCCGGACCAGTCTCCGGCTCGCTGCCCTCGAGGTGCCTCGCCATGTCCTTCGCCCTGATACTCATCTCCACCTTCCTGTTGCTCCACCTGCCTCCGCTGCGCCGCCTCCCCTCGCTCTCCACGCCCACCCGTCGCGCCGCCGTGGCCGCGGGACTCTTCTTCATCGGCGCCGGCGTCATGCACTTCGTCGTGCCCGCCCAGTACGACGCGATGATTCCGCCGCAGCTCCCCTCGCCGCGCTTCTGGACGCTGCTGTCCGGCGTGTTCGAGGTCGCGGGCGGCGTGGGCATGCTGATTCCCCGGACGCGGAAGCTCGCGGCCCTGGGGCTCATCGCGCTGCTGCTCGCCGTCCTCCCCGCCAACATCCACGAGGCGGCGTCGAACCAGGGCTCCCACGTGCTGCCCTTCCCGGACTGGTACTTCTGGCTGCGCATCCCCTTCCAGCTCATCTACCTTGCGTGGGTGGCATGGGCCGGTGGACTGTGGCCGCTCGGAAGCCGTGCGAGCCGACCTGTCACTGGTTAGGCTGGCGCCCCATGCACTTCCGTCATCTTGGTCGCAGCGGTCTGGCCGTCAGTGAGATTTCCTTCGGCAACTGGCTCACGCACGGCTCCCAGGTGGAAGAGGACGCCGCGCTGGCCTGCGTGAAGGCGGCGCAGGACGTCGGCATCACCACCTTCGACACGGCCGATGTCTATGCCGGCACCCGCGCGGAGTCCGTGCTCGGCCGAGCCCTGAAGGGTCAGCGCCGCGCCGGCTATGAGCTGTTCACCAAGGTGTTCTGGCCCACCGGGCCCGGGAAGAACGACTGGGGCCTGTCGCGCAAGCACATCATGGAGTCCATCGATGGCTCCCTGAGCCGCCTCCAGACGGACTACGTGGACCTGTACCAGGCCCACCGGTTCGACACGGCGACGCCGCTGGAGGAGACGATGGTCGCCTTCGCGGACATCGTCCGTCAGGGCAAGGCCCACTACATCGGCGTCTCCGAGTGGACCGCCGACCAGATTCGCCAGGGCGCCGCGCTCGCCCGCGAGCTGCGCATCCCCTTCGTCTCCAGCCAGCCCCAGTACTCCATGCTCTGGCGCGTCATCGAGGAGAAGGTCATCCCCGCGTCCCTCGAGGAAGGCCTGGGACAGATTGTCTGGTCTCCCCTGGCCATGGGCGTGCTCACCGGAAAGTATCTCCCAGGCCAGCCTCCTCCGGCCGGCAGCCGCGCCACCGACCCCACCGGCTTGCGCTTCATCGCCCGCTTCATGAAGGACGACGTGCTCAACCGCGTGCAGCAGCTGCGTCCCCTGGCCCAGCAGGCGGGACTCACCATGGCGCAGCTCGCCGTCGCGTGGGTGCTCCAGAACAAGGGCGTCTCCTCCGCCATCATCGGCGCCTCGCGGCCCGAGCAGGTCCACGACACCGTGAAGGCCTCGGGCGTGAAGCTGGAGGCGGAGTTGATGCGCCGCATCGACGAGGTGCTCGGCCCCGTCGTCGAGCGCAACCCGGCCCTCACCGAAGTGCCCGACCGGAAAATCTGAAGCAGGGCTGTCATGCATCAACACAGCTCTGTCCCCTCTCCGACACTTGAGAGGGGATTGAGTTGAAGGCGACAACCCCAGACATGGCCTAATCCCTCCCCAGGCGCGCCCGTGTGGGACGCCCTGGACGCAATCACAGCCACACGTGACGAGGGATACATGAAGAAGACTCTGTTGATGGGACTCCTGGGCGCGCTCATCGGCATCGGCACCTCCATGGTGTCAGGGACCGCGGCGGCCTCGGAGGATTCGCTCGTGCCGTGCTGCTCTGACTGTGATGCCGGCTATGACAGGTGCATGGCCAACTGTCAGGGCGAAGACTGCGATCTCTCCTGTTTCAGCAGGTGGAGGCCTTGCTACAACGTCTGCTCCCACGCCTGCTAGGTGAGGTCGTCATGATGTCGGAGGGCGCGGGCACGAAAGCCCGCGCTCTTCGATTCAAGGACCTCCGCCGCCGCCCTATACTCGTCCCAGGCTCTTCACCTGGAGGTGGCGTATGCGCTGGTTCGTGGTCACCGCAGTGCTGTTCGCGTCGAGTGCGTCCGCCCAGTCTCCTGAATGCAAGTCGGCGAAGAAGGAGTTCGCGGAGCGCGAGGAGCAGCTCACCACCTTGAAGAAGGCGCGCAAGGACATGCGCGACGTGCTGGTGACCGCCAAGAAGGGGCGCGCGCACAGCCGCGCCCTGGACTCACTGGAGAAGGCGGATGACGCCCTGGAGGACGCCGTCAAGCGGGCGACGGCGGAGCAGCTCCAGCGCGACAAGCTGACCCGGGAAATCTGCAAGTAGCCGTCTCGCTGTCCAGGCGGCGTGAGGGCCTCACGCCGTCTCTCACGTTCTCAAGTTCCTGATGTTTCAGGGCTACAGCTTCGTCCCTCTTGGGATTCAGCGGGGATTGAAGCATGGTCCTCGCCATGAATCGGCAAGAGTCCGCGATGTTCGTCGGGGTGGCGGTGCTGTGGGTCCCCTTGCTGCTGGGCGTGTTCATCGGGACGTGGCTCAGGAAGCACGTACATCCCAAGGTGATGGCGCACTCGGAGCTGCTCAGCAGGACGGCGAACTCCAGCGTCACCCGGCTGTCGAACATCGTGTTCGTCATCTTCTGGGTGGGAGTGACGCTGGCCTGCAGCGGCATGATGGCCCCGAGGACTCTCACGTGGCTCCAGTCACTGGGAGGGCTGCCCTTCGTGCCCACGCTCGAGCTGCTGCGAGGGGTCTCCCTGTTCGCGGCCTTCATGATTGGCTACACCGTTGGGGCCATGCCCCGGGGAGACTCCGCGCGGCAGGCCTCACAGGCGCACGGCAACGCGTCAGGAGCGACCGCGTCCGGTCCCAGCAACGGCCAGCACGTCAACAAGTACCCCAGCATGCGGGTGCTCGCCATCATCGGGGGCACGATTGCCGTCGGACTGGGCGTGGGCGCGCTGAGCACGGGGCTCAAGAAGGGTGGCTTCCTCACGACCTCGGACGTGGGCGGGCTCCCCGAGCTGGCGCGCATCCAGGAGCAGCTGAGGCCGCTCGAGGCCTGCTCGCTCAGCTACATGAAGCGGGACCGGCGAGGCTCACGCAACTACCCGACCACGGTCTGGCTCAGGACCTGTACGCACAACGAGTACTTCTCCGTCATGATCACCGTCCCTGGGACCTGGGCGAGCCGAGGCGTCGGCTTCGAGATGGAGCGCGGTTCCAGCTCTGAGCCCTGGGAAATCCTGGTCGAGAAGAACGACGTGCCCTTCCCCGACCTCAAGGAGGCGCTCGAACACTTCGCGCCCATCATCGCCGCGCAGTATCCGGAGGAGCTCCGAAAACGACGCACGAGCTCGGATGAGATGGACCGCCACCTGGAGGAACGCTCGCGGCTGGAGAAGGAACGCAAGGAGCGCGCGAAGACCTCCTATCCGGAGTGAGTTCGCTCACTCGCGTGGATTCCTCCAGCCCCGCTTCTCCAGCACGCGCACGTTGGGGACGTCCGCGAGCGTGGCCAGGTAGTCCGACAGCGCGAGCAGCTCGATGTCGTCCACCTGCCCCTCGAAGGGCCGCACGTAGATGGCATTTCCGTAGTTGTGCAGACACTTCGCGGGGGTGTCGTCGACGATGAGCACCCGCTCCAGTCGGAAGCCCCTGCGCTTCAGCTTGTGGAGCTTCTTCGCATATTCGTAATGCGAGGACGGGTCCATGAAGCCCTCCTCCAGCACGCGCGCGCGGTCCACGCTGAAGGTGCACCGGCTGCGGCCCCAGACCAGCTCGGGGCGGAGTTCCGGCGGGAAGAGGTGCTGGACGATGGCCGCGACGTAGTCGTCCGCCGCGGATGACCAGACGGCGAGGCGGAACCGGGCCGCGCACGCGGTGAGGAACCGCTCCAGGTGGGGCCGCGCGTAGACGTGGAAGCCGAACACACGGAAGTCCGCCGCGCGCTCCAGCGGGGCCTCGCGGGCGTGAATCAGCGTCTCGTCCAGGTCCAGCACCAGGAGCAGCTTGTCCGGGTCCATGCGGGTCACCACTCGTCGCGCTGCGGGATGCGCCACATCGCCAGGAGACACATGCCAGGGACGCCTCCGTGCCTCCAGTGCTGACTCTTCCACGCATGCCCTGTTGGAACGCGCACACCCCGCTGTGAGGACAGGCGGCACGCCGCGCCCCAGGGCTAAGTGCTGTCGGGTTCATCCCTCTCATCCGCCCCCTGAGGAGCCCCATGCACCTGCGCGTCTTGTTGACGACCCTGGCCTGCGCCGCCGTCCTGTCCCTCGCCGGACCCGCCCGAGCCCAGGACGCCACGGAGAGTCCTCCGTCCGAGCCCGGCGTGTCCTCGTTCGACCCGGCCTTTCCCGGCCAGACGCGCGCGCCCGCCGTGCAGACGCAGACGCCCTATCAAGTCACTGAAGTCGCCTCCGGCTTCAACTACCCCTGGGCCGTCGCCTTCCTGCCGGACCGGCGCATGCTCGTGACGGAGAAGCCGACCGGGAAGCTCTTCATCGTCACACCCCAGGGCGTGAAGTCCGCGCCCGTCGCGGGCCTGCCTCCCGTGGACGGCCGCGAGCAGGGCGGCCTGCTCGACGTGGAGGTCGACCCCGACTTCGCCACGAACAGCCTCATCTACTGGACCTATTACGAGCCACGCGAGAACGGCAACGGGCTCGCGGTGGGACGCGGGAAGCTCAAGGACGGCCCCCAGCCGCGCATCGAGGCGCTGCGAATCATCTTCCGCATGAAGCCCACCCTGGACTCGCTGTGGCACGCGGGAGGCCGCCTCGTCTTCGCTCCCGACGGCACCCTCTTCGTCACCCTGGGCGAGCGCTCCATCCTCACCGGCCGCGTCCAGGCCCGACAACTCAACAGCCACTTCGGCAAGATTGTCCGCATCCACACCGATGGCACCGTGCCCGCCAACAATCCCTTCGTGAACAACCCCGCGGCGCGTCCGGAAATCTACTCACGGGGCCACCGCAACGTCCTCGCCGCCGCGCTCGACGGCCAGGGCCGCCTCTGGGAAGTGGAGATGGGACCACTGGGCGGCGACGAGCTCAACCTCGTCGAGCCGGGCAAGGACTACGGCTGGCCCACCATCGGCTATGGCAAGGAGTACTCCGGCGCGCCCATCCACGAGAGCTCCCAGGGCCCAGGCATGGAGCAGCCCGTCTACTACTGGGACCCGGTGATTTCCCCCTCGGGGTTGACCATCTATTCCGGGAACCTCTTCCCCGAATGGAGGGGCAACTTCTTCATCGGCGGGCTGTCCAGCCACGCCCTGGTGCGGCTCGTCCTGCGCAATGACCGCGTCGTGGGTGAGGAGCGCCTCAAGCCCGCGGGGAACAACCGGGTCCGCGACGTCGTCCAAGGTCCCGAAGGCGCGCTCTACCTGCTCACCGACGCGCCAAACGGCCGGCTGCTCAAGGTGACGCCCCGCCCGACGCCGCCGCTCTAATGGGGCCTCCCGCGAGGGGCGCTGGAACCAGAGGCGACGGCCAGGCGACAAATGTGTTTCCAGCCGTTGCCAGACGGCCCAGGAAGCGGACAAACCGGCCGATCCATTTGACTTTCAGGGCGGACGGAACAACAGATGGGCGCGCGAGTTGGCAACCGGGTTACTGACACCCGTCACCCACTTCCCCCCAGGCTTCCCTTCATGACGCTCTCCCTCCTCCTGGCCCAGACAGGGCAACCCGAGCTCGGCTGGCTCAGCAGCAAGCTGCTCGGTGTCACGCTCACCTCCGCCGAGTGGGTCCTCTGGATTCTGGTCGTCCTCTCCGTGCTCTCCATCGCCATCATGCTGGAGCGCACGGTGTACTTCGCCCGCAACCGCCTCCCGGACTCGGAGGCCCTGGCGGTCCGGCTGGCGCGCGGCGACTTCGAGGCGGCGCGCAAGGCCGTGGAGGGCAAGACGGGCATGGAGGCCGCCATCATCCGCGAGGCGCTCGCCTCCGCCTCGCAGGGCGCGGACACCGTGGAGCAGGTGATTGCGTCCACCATGTCCCGCGAGCGCCCCCAGTACGAGCGCTTCCTGTCCTTCCTGGGCACGCTGGGCAACAACGCCCCGTTCATCGGCCTGTTCGGTACGGTGCTCGGCATCATCAAGGCGTTCCACGATTTGGGCTCCGCCAACGTGAAGGGCGCGGCGATTCAGCAGACCGTCATGGCCGGCATCTCCGAGGCGCTCGTCGCCACCGCCGTGGGTCTGGCCGTCGCGATTCCCGCCGTCGTCGCCTTCAACATCTTCAACCGTCAGCTCAAGACGCTCACCAGCCGCGCCAACGCCCTGGGCTACGCGCTGGTGGGCAGCATGCGCGCCGAGGGCCGCACGCCCGACGCGGCCACTCGCACGGCGGAGGGCCGCTAGCCCATGGCCGGAGGCGCGCAGCAAGACGACGAGGAAATCACCGGCATCAACGTCACCCCGCTGGTGGACATCGTGCTGGTGCTGCTCATCATCTTCATGGTGACGGCCAACTTCATCGTCCGGGAGACGGTGGAGGTGGACCTGCCCCGCGCGGCCAACGGTGGCGAGACGGTGCAGGGGCTCGTCAACGTGGTGCTCGACAAGGAGGGCAAGCTCTACTTCGACGGCGCCGCGGTGAGCGAGGCGGACTTGAGGGCGAAGGTCGCCGAGGCCATCGCCAAGGACAAGGACACCCGCGCCATCATCAGCGCCGACCAGAGCATCGCGTATGGACAGGTGATGCGGCTCATCGACACGGTGAAGGGCCAGGGCATCGCCAAGTTCGCGCTCAACATCGAGAAGGACGTGGCCCCCGCGGCCGCGCCCGCCACACCCTGACGCAAGGCCCAGCGCATGAGCCAGGCGGTCGTCGACTCCCCTCCCCCGATGTTCCCCCGCCGTGAGCGCTCGCTCTGGGTGGTGGGCATCTTCCTGCTCACCTCGCTGGTGCTGCACGGCGTGGGCTTCTGGTACCTCAACCGCATCGCCGAGCGCCCGCGCCCCGTCGCCCAGCGCCCGGTGGAGCTCGTCATGGTGGAGGTCCAGAAGCCGCCTCCGCCGCCTCCTCCCGAGGAGAAGAAGGAAGAGCCCAAGCCGCCTCCGCCCAAGCCCAAGGCGGTGAAGCCCCCGCCCATCAAGGTGGCCGAGGTGCCCAAGCCCCAGCCGCCTCCGTCGGAGCAATTGCCGCCTCCGCCCAACGAGCCGCCGCCCACGCCGCAGGCCAAGCCGCCGCCGCTCGTGGTGGGCATGACGATGTCCTCCACCACCAGCGCGGGCTCGTTCGCCGCACCCGTGGGCAACACCGCCTACGGCAAGGCGGACGGCGTCGCGAAGGACCCCAAGGACGTGAAGGGCTACTCCGCGCCCAAGTACACGCCCATCTACCAGGTGGACTCCGAGCCCACCGTGGCCTCCGAGGTGAAGGTCCCCTATCCGGAAGAGGCCCGTCGCGCTGGCATCGAAGGCACGGTGACGCTGTCCATCACCATCGACAACGAGGGCCGCGTCGTCGCCGCCAAGGTGCTCTCCGGCCCCGGCTACGGCCTCAATGAAGCGGCGCGCGATGCCATCAAACGCTTCCGCTTCAAGCCCGCCATCAAGGGCGGCGAGGCTGTCTCCACGGAGATGAAGTACTCGTACACGTTCCTGCTGGACTGAAGCACGCCGGGGCCCCACCTCCCTGCTGGAGGGACGGGGCCCGCGCGGGCCTCACTGCGAGCGCAGCGCCCGGCGCATGATGTCGCGCAGCGCGCGCAGGTCATCATCCGACAGCGCGGCGATGAGCTCCGGCGGCTCCGCCAGTCGCTCCAGGAGCCGCTCGCGCAGCGCCACACCCGAGTCCGTCAGCACCAGCATCTTCACCCGCCGGTCCTGCTCGCTGCTGCGCCGCTCCACCAGGCCCCGCGCCTCCATGCGGTCCACCAGGCCGGTGACATTGGACGCGTCACACGACAGGTAGTTGGCCAGCGTGCTCATCGCCAGCGGGCCCTCGCCCAGCTGACGCACCACGTGCGCCTGCACCGGGGACAGCTCGAACTCGGCCGCCAGCGCCGGGAAGTTCCGCATGTGGGCGTGCATCAGCTCGAACAGCAGCGTCCACGCCTGCTTGGGCAGGTCCCCCTCCAGGGCCTCCGGCCCGGAGTTCGGCGGCTTGCCCCGTCGCTCCAGATTCTCGCTGCTTCCACTCATACCGCTCATGGTAATTCACCCCCATTACCTAAACAATTGACTTCATCAAATATTGAGGGTTACTACATTCCGGAGCTTCCAAAATCGAACGACATGGCCTATGTGGGGCCCGACCCGAAACAGGACCGTGGAAGAAGCCATGCGGCGGCGGATGACCTTCATAAGAGCCGGTTCGGCCCTTCGCGCTGAATTCCTGTCGTTCATGACGCGCTCGGGCAGAACGCCCGGAACGCGGACCCAAGACACACCCCCGTAGTGAATCCATCTAGGACCATTGGGGTTCGCGCCGGCGCGGACCCCACGAGGAGGCAGAGGCGGTTATGAGCTCACTTCTGGCGTTGACCCTGGCGGCCACCCTGGCCGCGGCACCGCCCCCCGTGCTGACCCTGGAAGACGCACTCATCCAGGCGCGAAAAGAGAACCTGGACCTGAAGGCGGCGCAGGCGCGGCTGCGTCAGGCGGACACGGCGTCCCGCAAGGCGTGGGCGGGCTATCTGCCCACCATCACCGTGGGCGCGGCCATCGTCCGAAACTCCAATGCCGCCGTCATTCCCCCAGGTCCCCTGGGTCCCGAGCCCGTGGTCATCCAGCCCCTGGTGCAGCGGCAGTTCCAGGCGGAATTGCGCCAGGCCATCATCGCGCCCCAGCTGTGGGCGGGCATCCAGGCGGCCTACAAGAGCGAGACGGTCGCCGCGCTCAACGTGGAGCAGGCGCGCCGGGAAATCCTCTTCGGCGTGGCGCAGGCGTACTACGGCGCCGCCGCACAGGCCCAGGCCGTGACGGTGCAGGAGCGTCTGGTGGAGCTCAACGGCGCTCGCGCGAAGGACACCAAGGTCCGCTTCGACGCCGGCACGGTGACGCGCGTCGCGCTCCTGCGCGCCGAGCAGGATTTGTCCCGCGCCGAGCAGGACCTCATCCGCGCCCGCAACGCGCTGGCGTCCGCGAAGCTGGTGCTGACCACGCTGCTGGCGTTGGACAGCCCGGACTTCGAGGTGGCCCCGCCGCCGGAGCCGCAGGTGCCGGTGAAGACGGAGTCAGAGGTGCTCGTGGAGCGCTCACTGGAGCAGCGCGCGGACGTGGCCGCGGCCCGTGAGACGACGGAGCTGGCGCGCATCAACAAGCGCGGCGTGTGGTTCAGCTACCTGCCCACCGTGGGCCTCACCGGCACCTGGCGCATCGCCAACGCCGCGGGCTTCGCGGGCCGGGCGGACGTGTGGCTCATCACCCTCGGGGCCAACTGGACGCTGTGGGATGGCGGTCTGCGCGAGGCCAACCTCGCGGACACCTCCGCGAAAATCGTCGAGGCCCAGGCCAACGCCCGCAAGGCGGAGCTGACGGCACGTGAGGAAGTGAAGCGCTCGCAGCTGGATTTGGAGAGCGCCCTGGCCAACCGCCTCAAGGCGGAGCAGACGGTGGAGCTGGCGCGGGAGTCCCAGCGCCTCACCGACGTCTCCTTCAAGGCCGGCGTGGCCACGTACCTGGAAGTCGCGGACGCGAACACCGCGCTGACCAACGCCGAAATCGGCCTGGTGAGCGAGCGCCTCCAGGCTTCGGTCGCCGCCCTGCGCCTCTTGCGCTCGGTGGGTGCGTTCGAGGCTCGCCCGCTCGACTCCGACCTGAAGGACGAGAACGCGGTGCCGCCCACGGTGCAGCCGCTGCCCGGCGCGACGGAGCAGAATCCCGCGGGGATGCAGCCCCCGGAGCAGCCGAAGCCGGAGCAGCCGCAGCCCGCGCCGCAGCCGTAGAGACTCACCCGTCCGGCGCCTGAACTCCAGGCGCCGGACCGACCGCCTCCCGGGGCGGTGGCGCGGCCCCGCTTGTGAGGCTTCGCCACCGACCCCACCCTCGGAAGGAAGACAGCAGCACCCCTTTTTCCGAGGAGGTCATCATGGCGGAAGGACAGTGGGGCAACTGCAAGAGTTGTCGCTACTTCGCCAGCGGTAACGCGAACCCCAGTGACAATGAGACGCAGCGCTGCATGCAGGCGGACCTGCGTGCGTACGACCTGAAGGTCTCTGGCGCCAGCGGCTGCAATGCGTTCGAGGCCCGCACCGGCGTCGGACCCCAGCAGCGGCAGGAGCCCGCCCAGCCGGCGCACTGACACCGGCAAGCGGTTCCCGTCGAGACTTCGTGGAGCACAAGACTCCACGAAGCAAGACGGCCACGGCCCGTCCTCCCTCTCAACACCCTTTGACACCCGCTCCGTCAGAGCGAGCACGTCCTGCTCGCGGGCGCGCAGGTGACGCATGGACTGCTTTGGGGCCGCCTGGAGTCTGCCCTTGGAAGCGACGTGCGAAGGCGTCAGCACGACATGGTAGGAGCCTGCCGGGCCATTCACGAAGGCCCCCGTTTGGATTCCCCCATGAAAAGACTCCTGCTGCCGTTGTTGATGACAAGCATGGCTTGTACCCAGGCCACTCCTTCCGCCCCCGTCGAGACGGGCCAGCGCCGTGATGCCGTCCTGACGGACGCGCAGATTGGGAATGCCTGGAAGGACCCACCCCTGCCGTACCGGACCGTCTCCTTCACCTTCGATGACGGTCCGGATGACAATCCGATGGCCAGCTTCAATACCAGTTGGCAGATCGCGAAGTACCTGCAGCAGCAGGGGATTCGCGCGACATTCTTCATCAACGGGTGCCGCATCGACGCGGGTTGCCCGCGGTACCTCGGCGACCTGGGCAACACCACCTATCTGTCCCAGATTGTCGAGATGGGCCACCGGGTGGCCAACCACACGTATGACCACGAGGCGCTCACCAACCCTTCGCTGGGGGCCGCGGGGCAGATCGCCGAGCTGAAAGTCAACCAGGCCATCCTGGACCCCTACATCACGGATGGCATGTTTCTCTTCCGGGCCCCGGGCGACAACTGGGGGCAGTCCCCCACCGGTGGAACCCACGCGTGCGACGGCTCCTCCTCGATCGCGAACAACGTCCGGAGCGACCCCGCGTTGTCCAAGATGAGTGGCCCTTTCTGTTTCGACTGGGACGCCCACGATTGGGCTTGCACGAATGACGACTTGACGCCGGAGGCCTGCGCGGACCTCTACGTCGCCAAGAGCCTGGAGCTGGATCCCGATGGGGACAGGACGGTGAACGGGCTGGAGCGAGGCATCATCCAGATGCATGACTTCAATCCCACGGATGGCTTCGCTGGGACGGACTGGGCCTACCGCTTCGTGGTGTCCCTGGTCGGAAAGCTCAAGGCCGTGTCTGGCGCCCCGTATGTCTTCGTCCCGCTCGACGCGCATCCCGGCGTCCGGGGAATGTTCAGCTTTCCCGCTCCGACCCAATGGACCACGACCTACCTGTCCGACTGGGAGACGTGGAACAGCGACGTTGGCTACTACGGGACGGTCCGGCTGGGTGACATCAATGGCGACGGCAAGGCGGACGTGTGCGGGCGTGGCTCCGGGGGGATTCGGTGCGCGCTGTCGCTCGCGGACGGCTCCATGGACACCGCGACCAACTGGCTGAGCCTGGTGGCCGACACGGATGGCTACAAGCCGGCCCAGTACAGCACGACGTTCCAGTTGGCGGACATCGACAATGATGGCAACGCCGATGCTTGCATCCGTGCCGTGGTTGGCTACCTGTGCTTCAAGTCGAACGGAACGACGGCGTTCGCGACGTCGGCCTGGGACGCGGCGGAGTTCTCCAATGCGAACGGGTGGAATGCCTCGGAGGCGCTCTATGGCTCGATCCGGATCGGGAACGTCGACGGGGACCTCGATGGCTATGCCGACATCTGTGGGCGGAACGCGGCGGGTGAAATCGTATGCAGCCTCTTCAACGGGACGACCTTCGAGGCCGCGACGTCCTGGAGCTCGGACTTCACGGCCCCGTCGTGGGCCCTGGCGAAGCACGCCACGACGTTCCAGTTGGCGGACCTGGACAACGACGGCAAGGCGGACATCTGCGCGCGTGGGGCGGACGGCATGTGGTGTGGACTGTCCGAGGGCGTCGCCACGGGCTTCGCGACGGCGTCGCGCTGGACGCAGATGTCCTTCGATGACGCCCAGGGATGGGGAACCCTGCCGTCGCGCTACAAGTCCATCAAGCTCGGCGACGTCGATGGGGACGGCAAGGCGGACGTCTGCGGCCGGCACTCGACGGGGCTGGTCTGTTCTTTCTCGACGGGGACCTCCTTCAGGAACTACCGCTATGTCACCAACATGGACTTCGGTGACTCCGAAGGGTGGTCCGCCGACGAGTACGGCTCGACGCTCGCCCTGGGAGACGTCAATGGCGATGGCCGGGCGGACCTCTGTGCTCGCGCGAGCGCGGGGTTGACCTGCACCCTGGCCCCCATGCTTCTGGCCACCTACAACACGACGCGACAGACCGGGCTGTGCTCGACGGCGCAGGCCTCCTGCGACTCGGGGATGTTCTATGAGGGCCGGGGGACGGTGTATCCGGAGGCCCAGCAGCCCAACACGCTGCAGGGCACTTGCGCGGATGGCTCCGCGGTCACCACCGTGGGCACTGACGTCACGGGCGGATACCTCAAGGATGGCTCGGTTGAGCGCGTGCGGGTGATGACGCTCGACAAGACGCCGTTCGCCTCGGGGAAGACGGTGCGCGTGGAGGTCAGCGCCTTTGCCTCGGGCACCGGGGAGCAGTTGGAGATCTTCACCGCGGCCAACGCCGCCAGCCCGACGTGGGTCAGCCTGGGCGCGACCACCCTGTCGAGCGCGGGGTATGCGTGGGTGACGCGAACCTACACCCTGCCGGCGGGCGCGCAGCAGGCGGTGCGAGCCGTCCTCCGCTCCACCAGCCTCTCGGGTGCATGCCCCGGTGGCGGCTTCACGGACGTGGATGACCTCGCCTTCACGGTGCAGTGACGTGAACGACTGACCTACCCGTGGCGCCTGGGGCCGGAGTTCATCCCGGTCCCGGGTGCCGTTGGGAGGTGTGCCCTTCAGGCCGTGACTTCCGCGGGCTCCAACCGGCCCAACCCTGGCAGGAAGCGCCCCACCCGCGCCGCGTACTCGCGATACGCCGGGCCGTGCAGCCGCGCGAGGTGCTCCTCCTCCAGCCTTGCTTGAAGAGACACGAGCAGCACGTAGTCGGCGCACGCCATCCACGTCCACGCGCTCGGCGTCACGCAGGCCATCCCCACCACGACCCACAGCATGCCCGCGAAGATGGGATTGCGGACGACGGAGAACAGGCCGTCCGTCACCAGCGCCGTGGGCTCCCGGTCGATGCCGATGCGCCAGGACGCGCCCATCTGCACCTGGGCCACCAGCACGACGACGAGCCCCGCGAGCAGCACCGCCCAGCCCAGCCACCGGACGGCGTCCGGCACCGGCCACACGCCGAGCCGCTCCGAGCCCAGCGCCGCGTACAGCGCGCTCCAGGCCGTCAGGCCGAGGATGAACAGGCCCATGCACACGCCGATGACACGCTGGAAGGGATTGGCGCGGCGGTGCAGCACGAAGGCGGCCTGGCCCGTGCGGCGGCGCAGCCGCGCGGTGGGCAGCACCATGGCGAAGAGGAGGAAGGCGACGGCGCTGGCGGGCAGCGCGAGGCGGTGGAGGGTTTCGGCGTCCATGAGAGGTCCTCGACGAAGAGGGCGAGCACCCGCCCGCCCCTGACGCCAGGGCTGACGCCCGGCCCCCGTGCCGCATTACACCGGCTTTTTGTCAGGCCTCTTCGGTGACTCGGGGACGCCCCGGCTCGCAGGCGCAGTCCACGCAGCCGTGGGTACAGCAGGTGCCGCACAATTCGATGAGCCGACGACCCAGGGCCTGCCGGGCGCGGTGCAGGCGGACGGCGGCGTTGTTCGCGGTGAGCCCTTCCTCGCGGGCGAACGTCGAGACGGGCGTGCCCTCCAGGTCCACGCGGCGGATGGCGGCCGAGTACTCCGGCTTGAGCGTGTCCGTCAGCCCCGCCACGCACGCGCACACGGAGGACTCCAGCGCCTCGGCGTCCTCGGTGGAGCGGGGAGCCTCCGCGTCCTCGACGGCCAGGGCGCGCTCTTCCCTGCGGGCGCGGCGGTGGCGGTCCACCAGGACGTTGCGCAGCAGCCGGTAGAACCAGGCCACCGCGCTCTCCTCGTCGCGCAGCCCCTCGCCCTTCTCCAGCCCCTTCACCAGGGCGAGCTGGAGGACCTCCTCGGCTTCCTCCGGGCTGCCCACGCGCGGGGCCAGGAACGCGAGGAAGCGGCGCCGCTGGGCGACGAGGGTCTCCATGACGCGCGCGTCCAGGCTCATGCGGGCTTCAGCCTACCGCCTCGCGCGCGAGCGTCACGGCGGGCAGTTCGTCCTCGGTGGTCGTCGTCCGAGGCTGACGGAAGTAGATGCGCTCCATCAGGCGGCGCTGGTGCACCAGCGGCTTGTCGTACCGGTCCAGGCGCATGCCCCTGTGGCTGTAGGGCGTGTCCGCGACGGTGGGGATGAAGCGCGCGTCGTCGACGACCTCCCAGCGGGTGAGCTCCATGGCCACGCGGGCCGCCACCGGCAGGAAGGGCTTGAGCAGCGGCTGCACGCAGCGCAGGAAGGAGAAGACATGCAGGCGCGTCGTCTTCGCCGTCTCCGGGACGAAGAAGATGTTGGCGCGGGTGATGAACGGACGCTGCTTTCCGGAGGGCGCCTCCCAGCTCACGGTGTACTGGCTGTGCACCGGGTCGAAGCGCGTCACCCACTCGTTGCGGAACAGGTCGCCGTCGCGCACGCCCAGAAGCTTCATGAGCGCCGCGGGCCGCTGGGGGGCGCGGTAGAACACCTCCGTGCGGTCCTCGAGGTTGTGCGCCTCGAACTCCACCTGGCCCGCGTGAGGGTCATCCCAGCCCAGGCGGGTGTGGACGTAGGGCGTGTGTTCGTCCTCGCTGAAGTTGTCGAGCGCGACATGCAGCGGCGCCTCGAAGAGCACGGAGAAGCTGCCGCCGAAGAGGTAACCGTCGTTGGCGGGCAGCTCCGGCAGCGAGGACAGCGGGGTGTCACGGTGGGCCAGCCACAGGTAGCCCCGGTGCTCCACCACCTGGAAGCTCTTCACGTCGCAGTGGCGCAGCTCCGGCTGACTGGGATTGGCGCCCTGTCCCTGCGCGTCGAAGCGCCAGCCATGGTACGGGCACTGGAGCCGACCATCCGCGCGCACGCGGCCCTTGGACAAAGGCGCGAAGCGGTGGGGACACGCATCCGCGAGCGCGGCGGGACGCCCTTCAGCGTCCCGGAAGAGGGCATAGGCACGACCGGCCACCTCCACTCGCATGGGTTTCTTACGGAGCGCGGTGGCTGGGAGCACGGGATGGAAATGACGGAGGACGTCGGGCAGTGGCTCCATACTTTCCAAGTATAGCGAGCGACTCAGGACAGGGGAGGAAGGCGCTCCAGCAACCGTCGCAAGTCGGGCTGAAGCTCATCCGGTGTTTCACCGGCCAGTTCCTCCACGGGGTGAGTGCCCCAGGTGACACCGTAGGTGCGCAGTCCGGCCGCCTTGCCTGCACGCAGGTCCAGGGTGGTGTCACCCACCATCCACAGTCCGCCCGTCTTCAGCTCGGCGAGGGCGCGGTGGAGCACGTCGGGTGCGGGTTTGTGCGGAAAGTCATCCGTGCCCTGCACATGGTGGAGCACGGAGCCCAGGCCCATGGCGTCCACGAAGCGGCGGGCCATGGGGCTCTTCTTGGTGGTGGCCACGGCCAGCAGGTAGCCGCGCTCGCGCAGCGTGCCGAGGGCCTCCAGCACACCGGGATAGGGGCGCGAGCGGTTCATGTAGTTGAGGGGGTAGTGCTCGCGATAGGTGGCGCACAGCGCGGGCACGTGCTGGGGCGCGAACTCCGCGTACATCAAGTCGAGCGGGTAGCCGATGAGCGCGCGCACCTGGGCGTAGGTGGGGGCGGTGAGGCCATGCACGGGGAAGGCTTGCAGGAAGCTGTCGATGATATCCGGCAGCGAGTCCACCAGCGTGCCGTCGAGGTCGAAGAGGATTCCACGGGAGTCAGCGCGGCTCATGCGCTCCTGCATACGTGGTTCGTGCGCGCGGGGCACCTGTTCCCGACGTGGCCCTCGCGGGCACCCGGCCTGGGAAGCGGACGGGTGCCCGGGAGGAGGTCGTCACCTTCGCCGTGGGGGCCTCGCGGGGGTGACGGAGGGGCTCACTCGAAAGCCGTGAAGGAGAAGGTCGATTGGAAGTCGACGTCCGCGCCCTTGCTCGTGAAGGTCGGCGCCGCCGTGCCTCGCAGGACCACATCGAACCGACCCGCGAGAAAGCGCGTGTAGTCCTCCTCCGCCATCGCCTCCGAGTCGAAGTCGACGATGAATGCCACCGGGCCACTGCCCGTGGGGCTCTCCCCGTGGCCCGCGACGTAGGTGTTGTTGGAGTCATCGATGAGAAAGAGGATGTCCACGCGGCCGGTGAAGACCTCGGCCAGCGAGCTCACGCCGACGCTGGACGCGCCCAGGGTGAGCGTGAGCTGGGTGAGTTCGATGCGCGCAGGGGACTTTCCGTCCAGCTCCTCGCGCGCCGCATCGACGAAGACCTTGAAGGGATTTCCCGACTCGGTCGAGATGCCCTTCCGCGAAGTCACGGTCGCATTGACGGTATCAGACGACTTGGCCTTGAGGTTGATGCCGACCGGCGCCGAATACGACACCGCATCGCCTCCACAACCCATGAGTGTCTGGGCGGCGAGCACCACCACCAGGAAGACCTGCTTCCACATGAAAGCTCCAAAAAGAGAGAACAGGGTGCGCTCGGCCCGGCGCGCCTCGCGTACTTGGGACGCTACCCATGCAGGACCCATTCGACAGGCCGATGGCCACATCGCCCCGCACTTGAAACGAAGGGTGCGGGCTGGCGACCTCCCGCGAACAGCACCAGGTAAGACAAACAATGGATGTCAACCGCGACCCTCGCCGTGACAAGGATTGACCCGCGAGACGGAACAACCACACTCCTGGTGCTACAGTCGCATCAACCCGAGGTCTACAGGGGGAAGGACCTGACATGCGACTCGATATCTTCTCGGAGATGCAGCACCCGAAGGAACACTGGACCCAGCCGGACCATGAACATCGGCTCATCCGCGAAACACTGGAGCAGGCGCGGCTGGCGGATGAGATGGGCTACGGCGTCTGGTGGCAGGTGGAGCATCACACCGCGGTGGAGTTCAGCTACAGCTCCGCGCCGGAGGTCATGCTCACCGCCATCGCGATGGGCACGAAGAACATCCACGTGGGCCACTCGGCCGCGCTCGCGCCCGCGCGCTTCAACCACCCCATCCGCATCGCCGAGCGCTCCGCGTTCATCGACCACCTGAGCGGCGGCCGCTTCCAGCTCGGCATGGCCCGCAGCACCATCCCCGAGTGGCGCGTCTTCAACATCGACGCGGACGCCACCCGCTCACAGATGCAGCAGGCTTTCGAGATGGTCCCGAAGATGTGGACGCAGGAGAAGTTCTCCTGGGACACGCCGGACTTCCGCGTCAAGGACATCAGCGTCATCCCCAAGCCCTACCGCAAGCCGCACCCTCCCCTGTGGCAGGCTTGCTCCAGCCCCGCGTCCTTCGAGCAGGCGGGACGCAACGGCGTGGGCGCGCTCGGCGTGACGCTGTGGGCCTCTCCGGAGCAGGTGGGGGAGATGATTCACCTCTACCGCGAGGCGCTGAGGACGCGCTGTGAGCCCGTGGGCGAGTTCGTGAACAACCAGGTGGCCTTCTTCACCTTCGTGCACTGCGCGGACTCGGAGCGCGAGGCCATGGAGAACGGCGCCGCCCAGGCCGCGGCCTGGTACACCAACGGCTCCTTCACCTTCTTCGAGGCCAAGGACTTCTTCGTCAAGTCGGCCGCGGAGCTGGAGGCGCTCGCCAAGGACCCCGCCGGTGGCGGCCTGACGGGCCAGTACCTGCGCGGCAAGGACCCGAACGCCCCCGTGTCCAAGGCCCAGCGCATCCTCGGCCGCATCATGTCCGGCGAGGACGTGCCGCACGAGCAGGTCTGGGAAGTCTTGAGCGCGCAGGACTCGCTCATCGTCGGCACGAAGGACCAGGTGCGGCAGGGCCTCAAGCGCTACGAGTCGCTGGGCATCGACGCCCTCATGTCCTTCCACCAGGTGGGCGCCCTCTCGCACGAGGCCGTCCTCAAGAGCATCCGCCTCACCGGCGAGCTCATCCCCGAGTTCAAGACCCCCGCCCCTCCCTGAACCCCAGCGGCAACGACGGGCCCCTTCCCCGCTTCCCAGCCGCGCCATCGTGCGCACCTTGGGGAGCGGGGTTTGTCCGACGGGAGGGGATGGGGATGAGGGTCAGCCAGCTGACACTGGGATGGGGCCTTGCCTGCGCGCTGTGGGCGTTCAGCCCCGCATGGGCGGCGAAACCGACCACGCCTGCCAAGAAGGAGGGCGACCAGGGGAGCGGCGACACCGTGCGGCACGCCACGCGCCGCCCGAAACAATTCTCCCGGGAGTGGCACGTGAGCACCTCGGGCTCGGACACGGCGGCGGGGACGAAGCAGGCGCCGTTCCGCACCATCGGCCGCGCGCTGAGAGTCGTAAGTCCCGGCGAGGCCATCCGGGTCGGCCCCGGTGAGTACGCGGAGGGCCTGCTCATCGACAACGCGGTGAAGGCGGGCCGCGCGGATGCCCCCATCACCCTGGTGGGCGAAGGGCGACCGCGCATCGTCCCGACGCCGAAAGGCGGGACGCTGGTCCAGGTGCGCAAGCCCTACTGGATTGTCGAGGGCTTCGAAATCGACGTGCGCGGCCAGCCCCGCTTCGCCGTCCTCTTCGAGGGCAACACCACGGGCTCCGTGCTCACCGGCAACGACCTCCACCACGGAACCCTGGGCGCCGGCATCGCCACCTACGGCGGAGCCCGGGACGTGCTCATCGAGAACAACCACATCCACGACTTCCGCAAGCAACCCAAGGGCGACTCGCACGGCGTCGTCATCCAGGCCACGTCGCGCGGAATCACGGTGCGCGGCAACGACATCCACCACAACTCGGGGGACTCCGTGCAGTGCCTGCTGCCGGACAAGAAGGAAGACGCTCCGGCGAGCGACATCCTCATCGAGAACAACCTGCTCCACGACAACGACGAGAACGCCGTGGACATCAAGACGTGCCATCGCGTCGTCATTCGTGACAACACGATGTACGGCTTCCGCAAGTCCCCCACGTCCTCCGGAGAGGCCGTCGTCATCCACTACTCCGCGCGGGACGTGCGCGTGGAGGACAACACCATCCACGACGCGGGCCGGGGCATCTCCGTGGGGGGCTCGCGAATCGGCGACCAGCCCAGCCCCGTGGGCGTGGTGGTGAGCGGCAACGTCATCCGGGACATTACCCAGAGCGGCGGGAGCGACGGCACGGGCATCCGCGTGGAGAACTCGCGCGAGGTGCAGGTGGTGGACAACGCCATCTCCGGCACGCAGGGCTACGGGATGATGCTCGGCCTGGGCTCCAACGGCGCGCCCAGCGAGAACCTGACGGTGCGGGGCAACAGCATCCAGGGGCGCAGGCTGGTGCGCCTGGGGCAGCGGCAGCACCGGCCCGGCCTGAAGATGGACCGGAACCAGTACGGCTCCAACGGGACGTTCAAGGTGGACCCCCAGGAGGAGACGAACCTCACCGACTGGCGCAAGTCCTCCGGCGTGGACCAGCAGTCCACCCCGCTCCAGTGAGCCCAGGTCCCCTTCCGCTCGACGAACAGCGGAAGGGGCCTGCGTCACCGACGCTCAGGGCGTTTCGTCGGACGGCACGTCACCGGTGAGCACGCAGATGAGCGCGTCCGGGTCGCACTTCACGGGGAACAGCGGGTTGATGCCGGAGCCGCGCAGCCGGCCCACGGAGTAGTCCGCGTACGGGTCACACTTCGTCTCGTCCGGCGCGCCCTTCGTCGCACAGCCCACCACGGGCCAGATGCCCTTGGCCTGGTACGTCGCCGTGCAGCCGTTCTCCGTGTAGGTCAGGTCCGCCTTGAACTGCGTGCCCGGAATCCCAGGCGTGTTGTAGATGCGCAGGTTGGACCACTCGTAGCGGAAGCTCTGCGCGGGCAGCGTGGCCGTGGCGGGCACGTCCAGCCGCGTGGGGCTCAGCTGGGGCACGTCGCAGAAGTTGTCCGCGCCGGGCCCTTCGCTCGAGAACGGGCCCACCGAGAACGGCGTGTGCGCGGGGTCCGGGTCCGGCCGGTCCTCCTCGAAGTCCGCCACCAGTTCGCCCAGCCGCTCGCTGCGCACCGCGACGGTGTCCCGCGCGTTGGGGTCCTGGCTGTAGTACTTCTGCAGGCCCAGCGGCTCCGGCTTGAGCTGTGCGCACTGCTGGTCCGGATTCTGTCCGGGCAACAGCGTGTACACGGTGGCGAACGAGCCGATGGAGCCGTCGCTCACCGCGCGCGCCACGACACACTGCGGCTCCGGGTCCTCGACGCCACAGCCCGCGAGCAGAACCAAAGCGGCGACGCCGGGTCCCCATCCCATCCAACGAGTCTTCATGGGTGATTGTCCTTTCATGGTGGGGGCCTAGAAGCTGAGCTTCGCGCCCAGACGGACGGAGCGCGGCGCCTGGTAGGCGGTGGGACGCTTGAAGTTGGGGTTGATGTCGGAAGTCGTGATGGGCAGGTTCGTCGCCGTGGAGATGACCTTGCAGCCCGGGTTGTTGGCCGTGAGGCACGCCGTCAAATCCTCCGGCTTGCCGCCCTGCTCAATCGCATAGACGCGGGTGAAGGTCAGCGTCTGGTCCACCGCGGTGTACTGCTGGAAGTTGAAGAGGTTGAACACATCCAGCGACAGGCTCAGCGTGTAGTCGCGGGCCAGCTTCTGGCTGACGCCCACGTGGGTGTCGAGGTTGTGGACCCAGGGCAGCCGGCCGGCGCTGCCGCGCGGCAGGATGAACGTCTCGGAGCCGCTGCGCCGGGGGTGCGCGCCCAGGTAGTTGAGCGGCGTGCCGGAGCGGCTGCGGTAGCCACCGCCAACATTGACGCTCGTCGTCCGCGTCACCTGGAACTCCCGCGCGCCGAACACCTTGATGGCGTGCGTGCGGTCACCGGGCAGCGGACCGTCACGGTTGGTGGTGAGCGACAGCAGGTCGAAGTCGCGCGTGAGGTTGGGCGACAGCTGGCCCGTGTCCGCGCGGAACAGGCCGGAGTAGTTGCCGCGCAGCTGGGACCACGTGTAGCTGGCCTGGGCCAGCCAGCCGTCGGAGAACGCCTTCTGGTAGTACAGGTTCACCGCGTCGTACTTGCGCACCGCCTCCGGGAAGTCCGTCGAGTACCCCTTGCCCGGGTTGCCCAGGAAGAAGGTGTTGCCGTCGTCACGGCTCATGTCCTCGATGACGTCGTTGAGCTGGCGGCGGGTGTACGTCAGGCCGAAGCGGCCGAGCAGCACCTCGTACTCGCCGCCCACCATGATTTCGTCCGCGGACTGGGCGCGGATGTTCGGGTCCACCGGCACGCGGTCTCCACCCTGCGCGTCCCAGGCCTGGTTGGGGCTCTCGCTGTTGCCGATGAGCTGACGGTTGCGGCTGGCCACGCAGTCCGTCACCAGCGAGTTGCGGTCGTCGGGGCGGCACGGCGGCGAGTCATACGTGGCCGACAGCAGCTGCTGCTGCGGGAAGGACAGGTCCGCCATGTCCAGCGGCACGTTCTCGAAGAAGCGCGCGAAGTTGACGAACAGCTTGGAGCGCCCCTGCTGCGTGAAGTCGTAGACGGCGCCCACGCGGGGCGACCACTGGTTGGGCAGGTGCAGGCCCACCTTGTCGTCCAGGCCCCACAGCGTCTGCACGTCGTAGCGCAGGCCCGCGTTGAGCGTGACGGTGTCCATGATGGACCAGCTGTCCTGCACGAAGCCGCCCACCGTCATCGACGTGGACGTGCCTTCCTTGCTGGCCAGGAACACCGGCGAGTCCGGCCCATCCAGGTAGCCGTACTGGTTCAGCGTGTAGAAGCAGTCGCCGCCGGTGCACTCTTGCCAGGGCGTGCCGCCGGTGCGCGCGCGGTTGTTGTAGAAGCTCATCCGCTCCGCGTCGAAGCCCGCCTTGACGATGTGGTGGCCCAACGCTTGGAACAGGTACGTGCCCATCACCTTGCCCTGGACGCGGTCCAACTCCTGCTCGCTGATGGTGCCGGGGCCACCCGTGGAGTAGGCGGTGACGGGACAGTTGCGGCGCTGCTCGGCCTCCGTGGCGCCACAGACGGACGGGTCCATCAGCGACTCGAACTCGGTGATGGTGTGGGGGCCGGGGTTGCGCGTGCGGCGCCAGGCGATGTTCGGCCGGGAGGACAGGCCCGAGTCCGACAAGAGCCCCGAGCCATCCGACGGCAGCTGGCTGTCCGACTGGTGGTGCCAGCCGACCGTCGCGTCGACGAGGAACTTCTTGTCGAAGAAGGACGAGGACTGCTTGGCGACGATGTCCATCACGCCGTTGGAGCGCCGGGTGGCGATGGAGTCGTAGGTGCCCTGGACGTAGGCCGTGCAGGACAGGCCCACGCAGACCTCCGGGTCACCGTCATCGCTGAAGGCATACTTGCCGTCGCCGCCGGAGGAGCGCGGCGTGCCGAAGACGGAGAGCGACAGGTTGTGGTCCGGGTTGAAGAGGTACGTCAGCTTGCTCATGTACTGGATGCTGCGCTCGTCCGCGAAGCGGGTGGTGCGCGAGCCTTCAATCGGCGTCACCTGACCGAAGCCCGTCTCCGGGTCCCTGCGGCGCTGGCCCACCGTGGCGCAGCCGATCGCCGGGTCCACCTCCGTGCAGAAGTCCAGCGTGCTCAGCTGCCGGTCCACGCGGATGCGATTGAACGACGGCGCCACGCCCACGTAGAACCAGAGCTTGTCCTTGAGGATGGGGCCGCCCAAATCAAAGCCGAAGTCGCCCTGGTTCCAGGGCTGACCCTGCGCGGAGATGACGGTGCCTTCCTGGCGGACCACCGTGCCGTTGCGCTGCAACGCACCGGGGGCCATGTTCGCGAACACCGAGCCGTGGAACTCGTTGGAGCCGGACTTGGTGACGACGTTGAGCACGCCACCCGTGGAGCGGCCGTACTCCGGCATGTAGCCACCGGTGATGACGTTGACCTCCTGGACGAACTCGACGGACAGCGGCGTGCCCAGCGTTCCCACGCTCGGGTCATTCACCGACAGGCCATCCACCACGTACTGGCTCTCCGGCGAACTGCTGCCGCTGACGCTCACGCCGTAGCGGTCCTCCGTGGCGCCCGGGGCCAGCTCCGCCAGCGACTCGAAGGAGCGCGACGCGGAGCCCTTTGTGCCGGGGCGGATGACGGCCATGGTGCGCAGGAAGTCCGCGTCCACGCTCAGGCCCGTCGTGCTGGAGCCCACGTCCACCGTGGGCGCCGCGCTGATGGAAATCTCCTCGCCGAAGGCCGAGGGCAACAGCTGGATGTTGACCCGGATGGTGCGGTCCAACCGCAGGACGATGTCGGCGCGCACGAAGGGCTCGAAGCCCTCGCGCTCCACGCGCAGCGTGTACGTACCCGGCGGCAACTGGGCGAGCCGGTACTGGCCGCTCGTGTCCGAGACAACCACCCGCTCACCCTGCAGCTTCGGCGACGTCGCCGTCACGACTGCGTCCGCGAGCGAACGCTTGTCATCCGCGCTGGTGATGGTGCCGGTGATGACCGAGACGCCCTGCGCGAATGCCCCCGCGCCAAAGAGCAGGACCGCGAGACACAGCCCGCGAGCAAGACCTACACGTATGGACAAAGCTGACTCCCTCCCGTGATTCAGGGAGCACTCTGTCTCAAGACACGAGAAAGCAACAATCCCTAATTAAACAGTGCGGATTGGCGAGCCGCGCCATGCGCGCTAGGTGGCGCAGGCGGCGGTTGCCTGCTCCAGGGAGCGATCAAACGCCAGCCGCAGGAAGGCATCCAGCGGGGCGCGGCCCTTCTCCACGCGGCTGCGCAGCACGGCGCCCTCCCAGGCCCCGAGCATGAAGGTGGCGAGCATCTCAGGAGCGACGTCCTTGGCGACCTCTCCGGAGCCCTGCGCCTCGAGCAGCACTTCCTCCAGGCGCGAGGACCACTCGGCGAAGGAGGCCGCCACGCGCTCGCGGATGAGGGGGCTGTGGTCGGCCAGCTCCGCGGCGAAGTTCGCCAGCAGGCAGCCGCACTCGAACCTGCCCGCGACGAGCACCTCCACCTGCGCGGCGAAGTAGGCGCGCAGCCGTCGCAGCGGTGTGAGGGACGTGTCGCGCAGCAGCGACAGGTCCGCGCTGCTGGCGCGCATGTACTGGTCCACCACCGCCGCGCCCAGCGCTTCCTTGCTTTCGAAGTGGTTGTAGAAGGAGCCCTTCGGCACACCGGCCGCGTCGGTGATGTCCTGCACGCCGCAGCCGTTGAACCCTTGAGTACGCAGGGTCTCCAGACCGGCGGCGAGCAGCTTGTCGCGAACGCTGGCTCTCGGCATCGCTCCCTTTTAGGGCCCGTGCCCCGGGCCGTCAAAACCCGCCTCGAATTCGATACAACCCCATGATACTCCACGGCTTTTGGTTGAATATGACCAGTCGTCTTGAATCCATGGAGGTCGCTCGCTAGCCTGCCGGCCGGGAGCGGAGCCCGGACTGGCGCGGTGCCGCCCCGTCACCTGCGAAGGAGTGGAGCGATGGGCAAGTCGAGCGTGTCGGACAGGATTCGGGTGGGCATCATCGGGGCGAGCCCGCAGTGGGGGTGGGCGACCTACGCGCATCTGCCCGCGCTGCAGTCCCTGCCGGGCTATCGCGTCACGGCGGTGAGCACCACGCGGCAGGTGAGCGCGGATGAGACGGCGCGCCGGTTCGACGTGCCGCATGCGTTCGCGAGCTTCGAGCCGCTGGTGGAGCATCCCGAGGTGGACCTCGTCGTCGTCTCGGTGCGCGCGGCCGAACATGCGCGGTTGGTGCGCGCCGCCATCGCCGCGAAGAAGAACGTGTTCTGCGAGTGGCCGCTGGGCGTTTCGGTGGAGGAGACGACGGAGCTGGCGGCGCTGGCGCAAGCGGCGGGGGTGCGCACCGTCATCGGGCTTCAGCGTCGGCTGGCGCCCGGCGCGCGTTATCTGAGGGATTTGCTCCAGGAGGGCTACGTGGGGCAGGTGCGCTCCGCGACGCTCCAGGTGTCCACGGCCATGCTCGGGCACACGCGGCCCAAGGCGTATGACTACACGGCGGACGCCACCAAGGGGGCCAACGCGCTGGCCACCATCACCGCGCACTTCCTCGACACGGTGCTGGCGGCGGTGGGGGATTTCCAGAGCGTGGCCGCGCTCGTCACGCGCCAGTTCGAGCACACCACGCTGGCGGAGACGGGCGAGGTCATCCCCGTCACCGCGCCGGACCAGGTGCTCATCACCGGCACGCTGAAGAGCGGCGCGGTGCTGTCCGCCCATGTCGAGGCCGGCAAGCGCAACGGCGGCGTCATCGGCTGCACCATCACCGGCACCGAGGGGGACCTGTACCTGTCGCAGGACCTCACCGTGTCCGGAGCGCGAGGCGACAACCAGCCGCTCCAGTTGCTGCCGACGCCGGAGAAGTACCTCCTGAGCGCCAAGGGCGCGCTGACCGACGACGCGCACCAGACGGCGCAGCTCTACGCGGCGTTCGCGAAGGACGTCGCGGAGGGCACGTCGCTCGCTCCCGACTTCCAGCACGCGGTGAAGCTGCACCGTTTGCTGAACACGTTCGCGGAGTCGTCCGCGTCGGGACAATGGCGGACGCTGTAGCGGAGTCTTCCGCGCGTCAGCAGCGGGGATGCCGGTGGCGCCCTCCTCGTCGGGACAGCGGCGGACGCTGTAGCGGAGTCCTCCGCGTCTGGTCACCGAGGTAGGTGGCCGGTGGGCATGGCGTCCTTCTGTGTGCTCGCCGGGCGGGAGACCGATGGGGGCAGGTGGCACAGGCTCGCGCTGGTCTATGCTGCGCGCCGCGTGGACGCTCCCCTGCCCTCCCGACGACGCTACCTGGTGGCCGCAGTGCTCTTCGCCAGCATGAGCATGCTGGCGGCACTGGCGGCGTTGCACGTGCAGGGCCTGCTACCCGCCTCCGTGCCTTCCGCCGACGAGCCCTTCCACTACCAGGGCTTCGAGAAGGTGCTGCGACACGTCCAGCCGGACGGCGATGTGGACTTCTCCTCGGTGGGGCGCGAGCGCGCGGAGCTGGACCTCTTCGTCGCGTCGCTCGCCTCGTTCTCTCCGCACAACCGGCCAGATGTCTTCCCGACGTCGGAGGACGCGCTCGCCTTCTGGCTCAACACCTACCACGCGCTCGTGCTCCAGCAGGTGGTGGATGGGTATCCCTATCTGGAGAGCGTGGAGCAGCCCTGGCCAGGGCGATTCTACTGGGCCCGCTCATGGCCCGTGGGCGGCCGGCGGATGACGCTGTGGTCCCTGCGCCATCGCATCCTCTCCGGCGAGTTCGCCGACCCGCGCGTCCACCTCGCGCTCTTCCACGCCACCCGGGGCGGCCCCCGCATGGGCAGCTCCCACTTCCAACCCGAGTACCTCGACGCGCAGCTCAACGAGGCCAGCCGCCGCTTCGTCGGCGACAAGCGCCACGTGCGCCTGGACAGGGACACCGTGCACCTGGCGCGCCTGTTCGAGACGTACCGCGAAGACTTCCTCGCCGCCCTGCCCGAGGGACGCCGGGGCAACGTGCTCCAGTTCGTCTGGGCCTTCCTTCCCGACACCTGCGAGGAGCGTCCCGGCTGCGACACCCGCGCGGACCTGGACCACGCCTGCGGACCCAAGCTGGACCGCTGCCACATCGTCTTCGAGGCCGAGGACACCTCGCTCCCGGACGCCGCCGCGCGCCCCTCGCGCACGGAGCGCTGAAGCACCTCACGCCGGCAGACGCTCGTGAGTCCCGGGAGGCGGCGTGTGCTCCTCATCCTCTCGCGAGCGGGGGCGGGAGCGGGAGCGCTCCACCGGACCGCCGTCCTTGCGTCCGCGCAGCCACTTCTCCAAACCCACCGCGGGCACCACCACCGCGCCCACCAGCACGGACAGGCCAATGGCCTCCAGCGACAGCGGCGCGGTGCCGAAGATGCGCCGCATGAAGGGCACGTACATGAAGGCGAGCTGCAGGAGCACCAGCGCCCCAATCCCCATGAACACGGAGGGATTGCTGAACAGGCCCACCTTGCGCAGCGAGCCGGTGAGCGTGCGGCACATCACCATGTAGAAAATCTGGAAGCTGATAACGGTATTCACAGCCATCGTCTGCGCCTCGGCCAGCGCCCGCGCATGCCCCACGTCCGGCACCTCGTGCTTGTACTCCCAGAGGAACAGGCCGATGGCGCCCGCCGCCATCAGCAGGGCGACGAGGCACGTGCGCATCACGATGAAGTGACTGAGCACCGGAGCGTCCGGATTGCGCGGCCTGCGCCGCATGACGTCCGACTCACGCGCCTCGAACGCCAGCGGCAGCGCGAGCGACACCGTGGCCACCAGGTTTATCCAGAGCAACTGCGTGGGCAGCATCGCCATCAGCGGCACCGGCCCCCCTCCGAAGTCCTGGATGGGAAAGAAGGCCACGCCACACAGGAGGATGAGCGCGAGCCCCAGGTTGGTGGGCAACACGAAGGCCAGCGACTTGATGAGGTTGTCGTAGACGCGCCGTCCCTCCTCCACCGCCGCCGCGATGGAGGCGAAGTTGTCGTCCGTGAGGACGATGTCCGCCGCTTCCTTGGACACCGCCGTGCCGGTGATGCCCATGGCCACGCCGATGTTCGCCTGCTTGAGCGCGGGCGCGTCATTGACGCCGTCCCCCGTCATCGCCACCACGTGCCGCCGTTGCTGGAGCGCGCGCACCAGCCGCAGCTTGTGCTCCGGCGCCACCCGCGCGAAGACATTCGTGCGCTCGGCCACGTCCGCCAGCGCCTCATCGTCCAGCGCTCCCAACCTCGCGCCCGCGACACCGGGCGTCCCTGGCTCGTGCAGCCCGAGCCGCGCGCCAATGGCCTCCGCCGTCGCGAGATGGTCGCCCGTAATCATCTTCACGACGATGCCCGCCTCGTGGCACGCCCTCACCGCCTCGATGGCCTCCTCGCGAGGCGGGTCCATCATCCCCTCCAGTCCCAGCAGCTCCAGGCCCCCCTCCGCGTCCTCCAGTGCCAGGGTGTCTCGCGTCTCCGCCAGCTCGCGCGAGGCCACGGCCAGCACGCGCATCCCCCGCCGCGCCAGTCGCTCCACCTCCTCCAGCACGGCCTCGTTCGACGCGGCGCCGTCCGGCGCGCACCGTGCCAGCACGACTTCGGGCGCGCCCTTGAGGAGCAGCACGCGGCCGCCTCGCGCGTCCTCATGCAGGGTGGCCATGAACTGGCTCTCGGACTCGAACGGGATGGCGTCCAGCCGGTGGAAGCGCGCGCGGGCTTCGTCCACGCCGAGGCCCGCCTTCTCCGCCGCCACCACCAGCGCCCCCTCGGTGGGGTCACCCGTCATCCGCCAATCACCGCCCTGCCCGTGCAGCGCGGCGTCGTTGCACAGCGCGCCCGCGAGCAGCAGCTCCCGCACGTCCTCGGGCACCAGCAAGGCGCTGAGCGGCGGGCCATCCCTACGCAGCTCTCCCCGAGGCGCATAGCCCACCCCGGTGACGGTGTAGCGCCCCGTCGGTGTCCACAGCGCCTGCACTGTCATCTCATTGCGCGTGAGCGTGCCTGTCTTGTCCGAACAGATGACGGTGGTGCTGCCCAGCGTCTCCACCGCCGGCAGCTTGCGGATGACGGCGCGACGGGCCGCCATGCGTTGCACCCCGATGGCCAGGGCGATGGTGACGATGGCGGGCAGGCCCTCCGGAATCGCCGCCACCGCCAGGGTAATCGCCACGACGACGGCCTCGCTGAGGTCATAGCCGCGCCACAGGCCCACCCCGAGCAGGAGCACGGACACGACGAGGATGGCCCCGGTGATGACCTTGGCGATGGTCGCGAGCGCCTTCGTCAACGGCGTCTGGAGGTCCGTCGCCCCGCGGAGCATCTCCGAGATTCGGCCCAGCTCCGTGGCACCGCCCGTGGCCACCACCACCGCCCTGGCCGCGCCGGACGTCACCAGCGTGCCGCCGAAGACGACGCTCGTCCGGTCGCCCAGCTCCGCGTCCTCCTCGACGGGCAGGGGCTGCTTCGACGCGGGGACGGACTCGCCGGTGAGCGCGGCCTCCTCGATTTGGAGGTTGCGTGAGGACACCAGCCGCATGTCCGCGGGCACCTTGTCCCCAGAGGCAATCTCCACCACGTCGCCAGGCACCAGCTCCGCCGCGGGCACCGCGCGCTTGTCGCCGGCGCGCACCACGGTGGCGTTCTCCGGCACCATCCGGCTCAGCGCCTCGATGGCCTTGCCCGCACGGAACTCCTGCACGAAGCCGATGACGGTGTTGAGCACCACCACCGCCGCCACCACCAGCCCGTCCGTCACCTTCCCCATCACCACCGCGAGCACCGCCGAGACGATGAGCACCCAGATGAACGGGCTGTTCACCTGACGCCAGAGCAGCCTCAGCGGCCCTTCACCCTTCTGGCGCTCCAGCACGTTGGGCCCGTGGCGCATCAACCGCTCTCGCGCCTGCTCGTCCGTCAGGCCCTCGGCGCCACTCTCCAACTGCTCGAACACGCGCTCGGGGGGAAGGGCATGCCAGGGCACGGCTCCGCGAGAAGACACACGGCCGTCCTCTCCAGAGGCGGCGGGTGGCGGCTCGTGCATGGGACTCCCCCTGCCAGACATCGGCTGTGATGGGAGGCGTCACCTCCACCTCACCCGGGAAAGCTATGTCCGCCGCTTCCGCGCGCTTCACGCCCGCCCTCGCAGGGAGCAGGCGTCGCGTCGGGCCCGTGACAAATCCGTTGCCATTCACGCATTTTCCAAGTAATCGAGAATTCTCAGTTTTAACAACCTATCGACTTTCTCCTGATGACCTTCAGAAAGCCTGGTTGGGCCCTGGTGGGCGCGGTGCTGGTGGGGGCGGCCGTCGCCCTGCTGCTCTCCCGAGGGACACCTCCCTCCGTCGAGGACAGCGCGCGCTCTGATTCCGCCGCGAGGCCGCCCTCCGCGAGCGGCGTGCTGGTCGGCACGTCTTCAGGGATGCCGTCTCCCAACGAGCCGAAGCTGGCGGTTGAACAGCTTCCCATGCCGGGGTGCTGGGACGGCCTGAGAGACCTCGACAAGACGGCCACGCTGGACTCGCTGCGCGAGGCGCTGGGTGTCGCGGTGGGCAAGCGGGACAACCTGCTGGCGACGTACCTCCAGGAGCGCCTGACGGAGGTGGTGGGCCAGGACGCGGGCCGCGGGCTCCAGGTGGTCGAGTGGGCGAAGCAAGCCAGTCCTCCCGAGCTGGGGCTCTACCTGGACGCGCTCAAGGCGGCCCCGGCCGTCCACGACGCGAAGGTGTCGGAGGCGCTGCTGAAGCTGGGTGAGGACCGGAGCATGCCGCTCCAGAACCGCTCGGCGGCGCTGGACGCGTTGGAGACCCAGCGCCGCCTGTCCCCCAGCGATTTGGCGCGGCTGAAGGCCGTGGCGCTGGACGAGACGGCGGACTCCACGGCCTGGGTGGCCACGCGCACCCTGGGCCGGGTGATGAAGGAGGACTTCGAGCGCACCGGCACCCATGCCCCGTACTGGAAGGAGCTGCTCTCCATCGCCGGCAAGTCGGACGACATGGCGGTGCGGCTGCTCGCGCTGGAGATGCCGTCGTATTCCAATCCGCTCATCGGCTCGGAGTCCTTCGACGAGCTCCAGCGCATCCTCACCACGGACCGCGAGCGCGACGTGCGGGAGATGGCGGCCTTCCGGCTCGGCGTCACCCGCGAACCGGAGGAGGCCCTGAAAATCTACGAGGCGGCCTTCGAGAAGGAGCACGACGTCTGCGTGCGCTGGGCCATCTTCCGCTTCGCCGTGCGCGCCGCCGGAGAGAAGGCGCTGCCGCTGCTGGCGAGGCTCGCCGCGAAGGACCCGCGCTTCCAGCGCGACTACGCGGAGTTCAAGCAGCTCTACGCCTCCGGCACGGTGGACTTCGCCCGCATCTGGCTGGGCAAGGGCGAGCACCACGCGTGCCTCGTCGAGGAAGGAGCGCCGCACTGATGGACGCCCTCGTGAGGAAGCACCTGGGGCGCGCGCTGCTGCTGTCGGCCCTGGCATTCGGGGGGATGTCCGCGAGCGCGGCCCAGCCCCTGCTGACGCCGTCCACCTGCACGGTGGAGACGATGCTGGTGGACGTGCGCGCCGCGCTGAAGGGCGGCTCGCCGGCGCTGCGGCGCTACGTGAAGCTGCGGCTGCGAGAGGCGGCGCTGGCCCTGCCCGTCTCCGAGCTGCAGGCCGCGCTGGAGCGGGAGCGCGAGCCGGAGGTGCTGGAGGCCCTGGGCGCGGCGCTGGCCACCAAGGCGAGCCACGCCGAGTCACCCACGCTGGTGCAGCCGCTATTGGCCCGGGCCGCCGGAGACGCGGACCCGGCCGCGCGCGCGGCGGCCGTGCGCGCGCTGAGGGCCACGCCCTCCGTCGAGTTCATGGCGAAGAACGGCGGCGTGGTGACGTACCAGCAGCTCGCGAGGGATTCATCCCCCGAGGTGCGCCAGGCCGTGGCCGACAACCTGCGAGAGGAGAGCGCACAGGTGTACTCCGGCCATGACCGCGCGGTGTCGGAGACGGCGGTGTCGGTGGCGGCGGCGACGGAGGACCCGGCAGTGGCGGCGAAGCTCTTGGGCGAGGTCTCCATGGAGGCCGTGGGCCACGACGCGGTGGAGAGCGTCACGCGGCAGCTCGAGGCGGAGGACCCGGGCCTGCGCGCGGCGGCGGCCACGGCGCTGGGAGGCGTGCCAGGGGCGGAGGCGGATGGGGCGCGGCGCTCGCTGGTGGAGACCTTCCGACGTGACGCGAATCCCGCGGTGCGCAAGGCGGCGCTCGAGGGAATCGCCCGGCTGGGTCAGGCCTCCGCGCGGCCCCTCCTGGAGTCGCTGCGGGGCGTGGACGCGAGCATGGACTTGGAAATCGACGCGTGGCTGTCCGCGCTGAAGCTCAACCTCCAGGAGTGGCACCTGCTGCTGCGCGAGAAGCAGCGGCTGCGGAGGTGACCCCTGCATCACCGCCGTAGGCAGTGCCACAGCGAAACAACCCAGAGGAGGTTTCCATGAAGGGAATGAAGTGGATGTTGGCCACGGTGGTGCTCACCGTGACGGGATGGGCCACCAGCGCGCTGTCCGCGACGGCGGTGGGCCCCATCTGTGACACGGCCGCTCGCGTGGGCTCCACGACGTACTACTCCTGCTCGGGCAGCAGCCACAACGCGCTCGACATGAGCAATGGCACGTGCAGCGAGTGGAACCACCGGGGGATGATCAACGTCAGCCGCTACTACGCCTACTACGGCGGCTGTGCGAACAACTGCAGCGGAGGCACCACCTGTAACGGCGGCGCGGGCAACTACTACGTCGTCACCGGCGCCACCGGCTGGGACTTCCGTCAGCTCCACCTGAACTCCAACGTGTCGTCCGGCTCCAAGACGTGTGACCGCTGTGCGCTGGGCCTCGTGGGCTCCACGGGCAACTCCACCGGCGCGCACGTACACGCGGACAATCGTCAGTACGGCACCCGCAAGACGGCCTGGTACACCAGCGTCGGCACCACTTGCGGCTCCAGCGCGTACTGCAGCAATCGCGTGGGTACGCCCACGCTGTAGTCGCGGTCGCCACACCCCGCGCCCCGCTCCGGTTACCCTATGGCCGGAACGGGGCGTCCCTATTTTCAGGCGTCGGAGTGTCGCGCCGCCTCGGCCGCGGCCTGGCGCAACAGCTCCCCCGTCGCCGCGTCCGCCGGGAAGAACGACTCAATCGCCAGCTCCGCCAGGGTGATGTCCACCGGCGTGCCGAACACCGTCGTCGTGCCGATGAAGGACATGATGCCTCGCGGCGTCTGGATGCGCAGCGGCACCACCACGCCCGCGAAGTCCGGCTCCGCGGATGCGCTCGGGGCCCCCATCGCTCGCAGCTCCTCGAGCAGCGCCGCCAACGTCACGTCCGCCGTGCTCGACACCTGCCGCTGCAGCCGCGTCAGCACGTGCGCGCGCCACTGCTCCAGGTTGAGGATGCGCCGGCCCAGGCCCTCCGGGTGCAGGCTCAGCCGCAGCACGTTGATGGGAGGCTGGAGCAGCTCCATGGGCACGCCCTCCAGGAGCACCCCGATGGCGCGGTTGGCCGTGACCAGTTGCCAGTGCCGGTCCACCGCGAGCGCGGGATAGGGCTCGTGGCCGGAGAGCACCAGCTCCACTGCCTCGCGCGCCGCGCCCATCCGGGGGCCATCCAGCTCGTTCTCCGAATAGACAGGCGCGAAGCCCGCCGCCACGAGCAGCGCGTTGCGCTCGCGCAGGGGCACCTCCAGCTCCTCGGCCAGATGCAGCAACATGTCCCGGCTCGGCGTGGAGCGCCCCGTCTCCAGGAAGCTCACGTGCCGTGCCGACACATCCGCGCGGCACGCCAAATCCAGCTGACTCAAGCTGCGGCGCTGGCGCCACTCCCGCAGCAACTCACCCACCGGACGGCTCGGCATCATCATGCCCCTGACACTAGGAACCCGGGGGAAGCGCTCCAATTACCTCCCACGTAATCGACTTCAAATCCCCCGGCGCGCAATTTGTGTCTCACACGGCGGCCGGATTCACCGGCGCCGCTCTCCAAGGACACACCCATGAGCGCCATACCCGCTTCCCGCACCCTGCTGGGCCACATCCTGCTCGCCGACGGTCTCATCAGCGGCGCCACCGGGGCCCTGATGTTCTTCGCCGCGGGGCCCTTGAGCGACTTGCTGGGCCTGCATGTCACGCTGCTGCGCTCGGCGGGCTTCAGCCTGCTGCCCTTCGCCGCGCTGCTCGTCTTCCTCGCCATGCGCCCGCTCGTGCCCCGAGCGCTCGTCTGGGCCATCATCGTCGCCAACGTGCTGTGGACGGTGGACAGCTTCGTCCTGTTCGCCTCGGGCTGGGTGCAGCCCACCGTCTGGGGTCAGGCCTTCACCCTGGTGCAGGCCCTCGCCGTGGCGGGCTTCAGCTGCCTGGAGCTGATGGCCGTCAAGCAGGCCCGCGTGGTGCACGCCTGAGCCGCCTCACACTCCCGCGCCTGGAAGCGGCGCGGCGCTCGACGACTCAGAGCGCCTTGCGGACCGCTTCCAGCGCGGCGTCGTAGTCCGGCTCGTGCATCATCTCCGGGACGACCTCCCGGAAGACGACCTTGCCGTCCCGGCCCACCACGAAGGTGCTGCGCGCCAGGAGGCCCAGCTCCTTCATGTACAGGCCGTACTTCCGCGCGAACTCGCGGTTCTTGTAGTCCGACAGCACCGCGACGTTGTTGATGCCCTCGGCCGCGCTGAAGCGGTTGAGCGCGAAGGGCAGGTCCAGGCTCAGGTACCAGACCTTCACGTCCGGCCCCATGTCCGTCGCCTGCTTGTTGAACATGCGCAGTTGGATGGCGCAGACCTTGGTGTCCACGCTGGGCGCCACGCTCAGCACCACGACCTGACCCTTGAGCTCCGACAGCTGGTGGGACTCGAAGAACCCCTTGAAGACGGTGAAGTCAGGCGCGACGTCGCCCACCTGCACCTGTCCGTCCCCCTCCAGCGTCACCGGCTGTCCCCGGTAGGTGACCTGGTTCTTGAACTCGGCCATGAATCCCCACTCCTCTCATCACGCGGCCAGCAACGCCGCACCAATGAGGCCGCTGTCGTCACCGAGCTCCGCGTCGGCGATGAGCAGCCCCTCGCGGGACGTCTGGGACGCCCACGCCCGCACACCATCCAGCACCCGGCGCCGCATGCCGGGACAGTGGTTCAACACCCCACCGCCCAGGATGAGTCGCGCCGGATTCAACACCGTCACCTGGTTGGCCACCGCCAGCGCCAGGAACCGCGCGGCCCGCTCATACACCTCTCGAGCCGCCGCGTCGCCTGCTTCCGCCGCCTGCTCCAGCGTCACCGGCGTGAGCTTCGTGGCGTCATTCCCCACCAGCTCCGCCAGTGCGGGCGAGCTCCCGGCCGCCAGCAGCTCCCGCGCCTGCGCGATGAGGTTGTGTCCGCCGGCATACGCCTCCAGGCACCCCTGCTCACCACAGCCGCAGCGCCGGCCATCCGGCACCACCTTGATGTGGCCCAGCTCTCCCGCCACGCCGCCCGCGCCATCCAGCAACTGTCCGCCCGCGATGATGGCGCTGCCCACGCCCGAGCCCACGAAGACCACCAACAAATCCTGGGCGCCGCGCCCCGCGCCCGCGTGCAGCTCACCCCAGGCGGCGGCGGACAGGTCGTTCACCACCTTCACCTTTTGCCCCAGCCGGTCCGTGAGCAACTGGCCCAGCGGCACGTTGCGCCAGCCCAGGTTGGGGGCGACCGACAGCACGCCGGAGTCCTTGTGAATCTGCGCGGCCGCGCCCACGCCACAGCCGCCCACCACGACGCCCGCGGACTTCACCGCCGCGGACGCCGCCTGGGCGATGGTCTCCACCACCCCGGTGGGGCTGCGCTCGTCGAGGGCCACCTTCGCCGACGCGAGCATCTTTCCCGCCGCGTCCACCACGGCGGCGCGGGCGAACGTCCCACCCAGGTCGATTCCTAGCGTCGCCATGGCGGTGTCCTTTCTCAACCCTTCACGCGCTCGAACAGCTCGGTGACCAGCGCTTCGACTTCCTTCTTCCGCGCGTCGTCCTTCAGCGCACCCTCGGGCGTGAAGGCCTCCATCGCCCGCGCCAGGTGCACCTGGGTGGGCAGCACCAGCGCGCCCACCGAAGACATCACCTGCCGCAGGTGCGGCTGCATGCGCGACGTGCCGAAGTTGCCGGGGCTGGCGCCCATGAGCGCCGCCCACTTGCCCTGGAACAACCGGCCCGGCGCACGCGACGCCCAGTCGATGGCGTTCTTCAGGCCGCCGGGAATGGACGAGTTGTACTCGGGGCTCGAGATGAGGAAGCCCTGGGCCCTGGCCACCCGCTCGCGCAGCGCGACGACGGGCGCCGGCAGGCCCTGGGCCTCCACGTCGCCGTCATAGAGCGGGACGCCGAGCGACTTGAGGTCCACGACGTCGACCTCGGCCCCCAGCGCGCGGGCCTTCTGGACGCCCACCGCCAGGAGCAGTTGGTTGAAACTGCCGCTCCGGAGACTTCCGCTGATGGCGAGGATGCGAGGCGACGACATGCTCACCCGCCCACTTCCTTCTGCACACGGGCCACCGTGCCCTCGATGAGCGCCTGGATTTCCTTGAGGCGCTCGGCCGTGTTGGCCTCGAAGCGAAGGACGAGGATGGGCTGCGTGTTGGAGGCGCGGATGAGGCCCCAGCCGTCGGGGAACGTCACGCGCACGCCGTCCACGTCGATGATGTCGTGGCCCGCCGCGCGCAGCGTCTCCGTGGCGCGCTTGACCATCTCGAACTTCTTCTCTTCCTTCGTCTCGAAGCGCAGCTCGGGGCTGGCGTACGTCTTGGGCACGTCGGCGAGCAGCTCGGACAGCTTCTGCTTCTCGTGGGTGAGGATTTCCAGCAGGCGCGCGGACGAGTACACCGCGTCGTCGAAGCCGAAGTAGCGGTTCTTGAAGAAGATGTGACCGCTCATCTCCCCGGCCAGCTCCGCGTGCTCCTCCTTCATCTTCGCCTTGATGAGGGAGTGGCCCGCCTTCCACATGATGGGCCTGCCGCCGCGCTTGGCGATGTCGTCGTACAGCGTGTAGCTGCACTTCACCTCGCCGACGATGGCCGCGCCCGGGCTGTCCTTCAGCACGTAGCGGCTGAAGAGGACCATGATCTGGTCACCCCAGAGGATGTTGCCCTGGTCGTCGATGACGCCGATGCGGTCGCTGTCACCGTCGTAGGCGATGCCCACCTCCGCCTTCTCGCGCTTCACCGCGGCGATGAGGTCCTGGAGGTTCTCCACCACCGTCGGGTCCGGGTGGTGGTTGGGGAACGTCGCGTCCATCTCGCAGAACAGGGGCACCACCTCGAAGCCCATGCTCTCGAACAGCGGGACGGCGATGGCGCCGCCGGTGCCGTTGCCCGCGTCGATGACAATTTTCATCCCCTTGCGGCCCACCTTCACCGTCTGCTTCACGAAGTGGTTGTAAGGGGTGATGATGTCGAACGGGGTGACGGTGCCGGGCGTGGCGGAGACCTCGAAGTCAGCGGCCTCGATGAGCTTTCGCAGCGCCTGGATTTCGTGGCTGTGGAAGGTCGTCTTCCCCGCGCCAATCTTGAAGCCGTTGTACTCCGGCGGGTTGTGGCTGCCGGTAATCATGGCCAGGCCATCCACCGGCAGGGTGTTGGCGGCGAAGTAGACCAGCGGCGTGGGCACGACGCCCACGTCGAAGACGTTGAGGCCCGTGGACGTCAGGCCGGCACAGAGCGAGTCGCGGAAGCGGGTGGACGACTCGCGGCAGTCGCGGCCCACGGCGATGAAGCGGCCGCCCTTGCGTCGGATGATGGTGCCCAGGCCCTTGCCCAGCAGTTCCACCACCTCGGCGGTGAGGTCCTTGTCCACCAGACCCCGGATGTCGTACTCGCGGAAGATATGCGCGTTCATGAAGGTGTCCCCGCCCTCGGAAGACCGGAGGGCATGACGGAGGGCGGCGGACTCTACACGAGCCCCGACCTTCCCGGCACCCGCCGAGACGGGGGCGCAACCTGCTGAACGGAGGCCCCTCGGGGGCCCTTCAAGTCCCTGGGGTGCCAATCAACCCCTGGATGTGCCCGCCTGTCGGGCGGGCGGCGGTACACACCGGGCCTCCACGCCCTCTGGAGGGTCTCCCGGAAGACACAGCCCTCAGTGCGTGAGGGCCTCCGCGCCAGGGGCCTCGACGGCCGGGAGGACCGCCAGACGCACCCGTCCGCGCAGCTCCTGGTAGTGCCGCAGCCAGGAGGCGTTGAGGGGGTCCAACGAGAGGGCCTCCGCGTAGCGCTCCAGCGCGGCGTCCAGCGAACCCCGCGCCTCCAACGCATGCCCCTGGGTGAAGAGCGCCCGGGCCCGCGTCTCGGCCAGGGGACGCGCCGCGAGGAAGGCCTTGCGCAGCACGTCCGCTTGCGGCTCCGACAGGCCCGCGGCGAGGCAGCGCGCCACTCCCGCGAGGTTGCCGCGCGTGGCGTCGAAGCCCGCGCGTGACACGGGCTCGCCCAGCACGCGTCCCGCGGCCTCCACCCGGCGCAGGAGCGACTCCAGGGCCTGACGTTGCCCCAGTGGAAGCGCGCGCTGACGGAACAGGTTCAGCCGGCGCAGCGCGGCGCTCGCGCGACGACGCACCTGCTCGAAGTCCTCGTGAGGCAGCGCGCCCAGGAGGGCGTACGGGTCCTTGGCCACGACGGCCGCGCGCGACAAGAGCCGCCCCAGCTCCGCGTCCGGCACGGGCTCCGCGTCCAGCTCCCCCGGCGTCACGCCCACGCCCAGCGCGCGGCCCAGCAGCGCCCGCGCCGCCTCGCCCGCGAACTGGACATAGAGGCCCGAGGCCCCGCCCCACGCCCGCGCTTCTTCACTCGTGACATGGCGGACCACGTCGCAGTCACACGCCACCTTGCGGCCCCCCAGTGACAGCTCCACGGGGAGCTGCGAGGCCAATTCCGGCAGCGGGCCCGCCCAGGTGGCGAAGAAGCCGTCCACCGTCACATCGCCCACGCGCACGGGCACCAGCTCCGTGTCCGTCGCCAGCCCCAGCCGGACGCCCAGCCCGCGCGGCGACTCCATGCGCGGCGGGTTGACCTCGGTCGGCGTGGCGTTCCCATGCGCCGCGTCTCGCAGCGCCAGGTGCAGCGGCGTGGCGCCGTCCTCGGGGAGGATGTGCCCGAAGATGGAGACGCCGCCCTTCGACGTGCGTGTGCGCGTCGACGAAGAGGGCTCCAGTCGCCCGATGCCCTGGCTCTCCAGCAGCGCCTCGCGGAAGGCCCTCGCGTTCGGGAAGCGCTCCCCGGGGCGCTGGGCCAGCGCGCGCAGCAGCACCGTGGAGAGCGCGGGAGGAACCCGCGGGTTGAGCACGTGCGGCTCGGTGGGCGACAGGCCTCCCACGCGGCCGAAGCCGAAGGGCAGCCGGCCCGTGGCGAGCAGGTAGCCCACGACGCCCAGCGCATACAGGTCCGTGCGCCCATCCACCGCGTCCCCCGCCCACTGCTCGGGCGCGAGGAAGGCGGGTGAGCCCACCACCATGCCGCACGCGCGCTCCTCCTGAGAGAGGCTGGCGGAGAGCACCGCCTGCGTGCCGAAGTCGAGCACCTTCACCTGCCGCTCACCGCGCGAGTCCCACGTCAGGATGAGGCTGTCCGCGGACAGGTCCCCGTGCACCAGCCCTCGCGCGTGCGCGGCCTCGAGCGCGCACAGCGCCTGGGCCAGGAGCAGCACCACCTCCGCCGAGGCCAGCGGCATGGGCAGGCGCGAGAAGGGCTCACCCTCCGCGTACTCCATGAGGAGGCACGGCAGTCCCTCGGGGCCCCGGCGCACATCCAGCACGCGGGCCACGTGGCGGTGCTTCAGTCCGCGCAGCGCCCGGGCCTCCGCCTGGAAGCGCGCGCGCACCGCGGGCTGGGCGGCCAGGTGCCGATGCAGCACCTTCACCGCGAAGCGATGGCCCGTGGGCTGGTGCTCGGCCAGATACACCGTGCCCAGCGCTCCGGCCCCCAGCGGCTGGCGCAGCACGAGCGGACCGTGACGCTGCCCTTCCAGCGACGGCGCCTGGGGACAGCCCGTACCCACCGGATGCTCCACCGCGCAGTGCCTGCATGCCATGTTCGCCACCGCCCCTGCCGCCCCTGGATGGGGCGGGCGGCGGTGGCACTGCAACCCTCGTGCACCCCCGGCTTCGTCACCGACTGGACAGGACAACCTCCCGACGGGACGAGAACCCGGGGAAACCCGTTACCCACGAAGCGGAAAATGTTTCAGCCCCGAGAGTGGAAGTTTCTCCAGCGCACACTGGGCGCCTGCGCCTACAGATACTTCTGAAGCTTGCGGGCCTTGAGGGCCTCGACCACCTTGCGGACGTCCTGGCTCTTCTCGCGAGGCACCACCAGCACCGCGTCGCCGGAGTCCACCACCACCACGTCGGTGAGGCCGACGACGGCCAGGGGGCGCTTGTCCGCGAGCACCACGCAGCCCTTGCAGTCCACCACCACCGCCGACGCGCCGGAGATGACGTTGCCGTTCTCGTCCGCGGGGCGGACCTCCGGAATCGCCGCGAAGGAGCCCACGTCGGACCAGCCGAAGTCCCCGGGCAGCACCGCGATGTTGGACGCCTTCTCCATGACGCCGTAGTCGATGGAGATGGAGGGCAGCTTGGGGAAGACCTTCTTCAGCACCGGGCCGAAGGTGCGCTTGCCCGCCGCCTTGCTCAGCGCGGCCAGGCCCTTCTTCATCTCCGGCATGTGCTGCTCGAAGGCGGCCAGGATGACGTCGGCGCGGAAGACGAAGATGCCGCCGTTCCACAGGTACTCGCCGGAGGAGACGTACGCCTTGGCCGTCTGCGTGTCGGGCTTCTCCTTGAACGCCTTCACGGAACGGCCGCCACCCGAGAGCGCGTCACCCACCTGGATGTAGCCGTAACCCGTCTCCGGGCGGTTGGGCTGGATGCCCAGGGTGACGATGTGCCCCCCTTCCGCGATGCGGGCCGCCTCCTCCAGCGTGCGCTTGAAGCCGGGGACGTCCGCGACATGGTGGTCCGAGGGCAGCACCACCATGATGCCCTTCGGGTCTCTGGCGGCCACGTGCACGGCGGCCAGCGCAATCGCGGGCGCGGTGTTGCGCGCCACCGGCTCCACCAGGATGTTCGCCTTGGGCAGGCCCTTCACCAGCTTCGCCGCGGCCTTCGCGTGCAACGGGCCGCACACGATGAAGGTGTTCTTCACCGTCGACAGGCCCTTGAGGCGGGCGGCGGTGTCGGTGATGAGCGGCAGCTTGGAGGCCAGGGGCAGGAACTGCTTGGGCCGCGCCTGACGGGACAGGGGCCAGAAGCGAGTGCCGGAGCCACCGGCCATGATGACGGGGTAGAGGGCCATGCGGGGTACGACTCCTGCGAGTGCCGGCTCGTCGCCAGCGGGAGGCGCCAGGGTCTTCCCCCAGCGTGAATGGCGGCGCACCATACCGTTTCGGCCTTTCCGGGAAAGAGGGGAGCCGCTTCCCATGAAGCCCCCGTCCAGGCCGTTGCGCCTCCCACCTTCCGGTCCAGACCGCCCGCCTGTCCGCCCCCCGGACGATGAAGCGGCCCCGAGCGGCGAGAGTTTTGACCCGCCCCCGAAAAGCCAGTCTCATGCCGCGCTGTTGGACTTCCTCAAGGCCAGAACCACCGGGCTGACGCTCACCCTCACCGTCGCGCTGGCGCTGGGGCTTTCGCTCGCCCCGATTCCGGAGTCGTGGCGCCCCCTGCCCAGTCTCCAGCGAGGCCCCCTGGGCCCGAAGCTGGTGGCGCTGGCGGTGCCGGCGTCCTTCACCGGAGGCCGCCCCGCCCCACCCCCGGAGATTGAGGTGGTCGCGTCGGACACGCCCAAGCAGGGCGTCGTGCCGGAAGAGGACCCGGCCGACGACGCGGGGACGGAGGTCGTGGACGCGGTGCCCACGCCCGCGGTGCCCACCGTGCCTGGCATCGGCCTGGAGGAATTGAGCGCCCCCTCGCTGGCGCGCGCCGTGGAGCTGGAGGCGCTGCGCGAGCGGATGAGCGCCCAGCACGTGGATATCGAACCCAACTGCCGCAAGGCGCGGGCGGACGGCACCTGTGAGGAAGACGGGCTCGCCCCCTTCCACCGGGCGCTGACGGAGCTGCGCGCGGACACGCGGCGCACGCCGGTGCGCGTGGTGCACCTGGGAGACTCGCTCGTCGCGTCGGACTACATCACCGACGTGGTGCGGGACAGGCTCCAGGAGCGCTTCGGCTCGGGCGGCAAGGGCTTCCTCTTCATCACCCGCCCCGCCAGCGCGGGCCGGTGGACGCGCTCCGGACGGGGCTCGGACGGCTGGGAAATCGCGCGGCTGGTGGACACCAAGTGGCCCCGCGACAGGGTGGGCTGGACGGGTGTGGCCTTCACCTCGGCGGGTGGCTCGCAGAACACGAAGTATGACGTGGAGGGCTCGCGGGTGGCGGAGCTGTTCTTCCTCGCCCAGCCCTCCAGCGGCTCCGTGCAGCTCTCCGTGGATGGCCGGCCGCTGCAGCGCATCCAGACGCGCGGCTTCTCCAAGACGAAGTCGGAGGCGGCCTTCGCGCGGGTGAACCTGCCCGAGGGCGCCAAGACGCTGACGCTCACCACATCCGGCAAGGTGGAGCTGCACGGCGTGACGCTGGAGACGGGCACGCCGGGCGTCATCTACGACACGGTGGGGCTGCTCGGCGGCATGGCGGAGGTGTACCTGCGCGCCCAGCCCGCGGCCTTCCGCGCGCAGCTTCGTCAGCGCAAGCCGGCCATGGTGGTGTTGATGGTGGGCGGCAACGAGGCGTTCTTCTTCTCGAGAGACCGGACCACGCTCGAGGAAGTGCGCGCGCAGATGAAGGAGTTGGTGTCGCGCGTGCGCGCCAACGTGCCAGACGCGGCGTGCCTCGTCATGTCGCCCATCGACGCGGGCGTGCGGACCATGGGCGGCGAGCTGGTGCCGCGCCGGGGCTCCAAGGAGGTCTCCGACATCTTCCGCGAGGAGGCGCGCCTGGGTGGCTGTGCCTTCTGGGACGCGTACACCGCCATGGGTGGCGAGGGTGCGGCTCTTCGGTGGCTGGAGGCCGGGTTGATGTTGGAGGACCTGGTGCACCCGCGCGCGAAGGGCTCCGATTTGCTGGGCCACCTGTTCGACCTGGCGCTGCAGCGCGGGTTCGCGAAGGTGCACGCGCCGCTGGTGCCGGTGGCGGATGCGCCGGGCCTGCGGGACGCGGACACCGCGCTGACGAAGACGTTCGACCGGCTGCGCCGCCGCGAGTCCGGCGAGGCTTTGCGCGTGGGCATCGCCCAGCTCGGCGCGTCGCATACCGCGTCGCACTACTTCACGGACGCGGTGCGTGGGGTGCTGACGAAGCGCTTCGGTGACGCGGGCCGGGGCTTCATCGCCGCGGGCAAGTCCTCGCCTCGGCTCGAGAACGCGCGCGTGGCCCGCGAGCTGGTGGGCGACTGGACGGTGGAGGACGCGATGGAGGCACCGCCGGGCGGACTGTGGGGCCTCACGGGCATCCGCGCCGTGGGCGCGCCGGGCGCGAAGCTGCGCATCGAGTTCTGCAAGGACTGCAAGGACGCGAAGACCTTGACCGGGCGGCTCGACCTGTACGCGCTCGACGCGCCCGACACGAAGGCTCCAGACATCCGGGTGGACGGCGAGGCCATGCCTCCGGACGCGCCGCTGCCGGAGCCGCTCTCCGCGCCGATGGTGCGCATCCGCTCCTTCCCCGTCACGGGCGCCTCGCACGAAGTCGAGGTGGTGGCGCCGGAGGGCAGTGGGGTCACCGTGCTGGGCGCCGCGCTGGAGTACGACACGCCGGGCGTGGTGCTGGACGCGCTGGGGTTGCCCGGGGCCATGGCCTCCACGCTGCGGGACATGGATGCGTCGGCGGTGGATGCGCAGCTCGCCTCGCGTCGTCCGGACCTGCTCGTCTTCTGGTACGGCACCAACGAGGCGGGCAAGGCGGACCTGGACGCGGCGGCGATATCGAACGACTACCCCGCGCTCATTGCCCGCCTGCGCAAGGCCACCGGCAACGCCGAGTGCCTGTTGATGGGGCCCACGGACCGGCTGGCGCAGGACGCGAATGGCCGCTGGACGGAGGCGCCCGCGCTGGCGTCGGTGCTGGACGCGTTGCCTCGGGTGGCGCGTGACGCGGGCTGCGCATACTGGTCTCCGCGCGCGGCCATGGGCGGCGAGCGGGCGATGCTGCGCTGGCAGCGGGCCCGTCCGGTGCTGGGCCATGCGGATGGCGTGCACCTGACGCCGGAAGGCTACGAGCGACTGGCGGCGAGCTTCGCGCGGGACTTCCTGGCGGCGTACGAGCTGCGCAAGAAGACCGAGCCCACCGCGCGCATGGAGGGGAACTGACGTGCTGTCGCACAGCCTCCAGTACCTCGTCTTCGTCATCGCGGTGTTCGCCCTGTACTGGGCGGTGCACCGTCACTACTGGCCGCGCCTGTTGGTGCTGCTGGTGGCCAGCGTCTACTTCTACGCGGCCTTCACGCCCTTCCCGCTCATCATCTTCCTCATCGGCGTCACGGTGGACCACCTGCTCGTCAAGGGGATGGGACGCGCGACGTCGCAGGGCGTGCGCAAGCTGTTCGTCACGCTGTCGGTGGTGTCGAACCTGGGGTTGCTCGCGGGCTTCAAGTACCTGGAGCTGTTGCGCAAGACGGCGCTGGAGCTGGTGCCCGAGTCCTGGGGCCTCCACGTCCGCGAGACACCGTTCAGTTTGATTCTGCCGCTGGGCCTGTCGTTCTTCGTCTTCCAGGCCATCAGCTACACGGTGGACGTGTACCGGGGGAAGGCCAGCTCCGAGCACTCGTTCATCGAGCACCTGCTGTACATGCTCTTCTTCCCGCGCGTGGTGAGCGGGCCCATTGTCCGCGCATCGGAGCTGATGGCGCGCTTCAAGGACGTGCCCACGCTGACGCCGGAAGAAGGCGGACAGGCGATGTTCCGCATCGCCGTGGGCCTGGTGAAGAAGCTGGTCATCGCGGACGTGCTGGGCAGCGGCATTGTCGACCCGGTGTTCGCCTCGCCGGACAAGTACGCCTCCGCCGAGTGCATCGTCGCGGCCATCGCCTATACCTTCGAGCTCTACTACGACTTCTCGGGCTACTCGGACATCGCGCTGGGCGTGGCGGCGCTGTTCGGCTTCAAGTTCCCGGAGAACTTCAACCGGCCCTATCTCGCGAAGAACCTGGGCGAGTTCTGGAACCGGTGGCACATGAGCCTGTCCACCTGGCTGCGGGACTACCTGTACCGCCCGCTGGGCGGCAACCGGGTGTCGAAGCCTCGGGTGTTGTTCAACCTGATGACGGTGATGGTGCTGGGTGGCCTGTGGCACGGCGCGGACTGGCGCTTCGCCGTCTGGGGCGGCGTGCACGGCGCGGTGCTGGGCCTGTCACGGTGCTGGGAGTGGTGGGTAGGCAAGCCGGAGAAGCCGGGGGTCCCTCGCATCGCCATGGGGATGCTGGCCACGTTCACCATCGTCGTGCTGACGCGCGTGGTGTTCCGCGCGAAGACGATGACGCACGCGGGTGAGTTCTACGCGCGGATGATGGAGGGCGTGCCGGGCATCGCCAACGTCAGCCCGCTGGTGTGGGGCATGTTGGCGGCGGCGGTGTTCTTCCACGTGGTGCCGATGAAGCTCTACACGGTGACGTCGGAGCTGTTCGTGCGGATGCCGGTACCAGTGCGCGCCGTGGCGCTGGTCGTCCTGGGCCTGGGCATCCGCCACCTGTCCGCCGTGGAGACGCGGCCGTACGTGTACCTTCAATTCTGACGCTGTCCGGGCGCGGCGAGCACGGACTCCAGGCCGGGCACCTGCGCGAGCTGCCCCAGGAAGTCGCGGAGGATGCGCGCGGTGGCTCCCCAGATGACGTGGGAGTCGTACGTGTAGAAGTACAAGTCCCGCTCGGCGCCAAAGACTTCCTTGCGCTCCACGCGGAGGATGGCCGGGTCCATCAGGGCGACGAGTGGCACCTCCAGGATGAAGGCCACCTCTTCTGGACTGGGCTGGTACTTGCCGTCGCCCGGAATCACGCCCACGAAGGGTCGCACGCGGTACTGGGAGATGGTGGGCACCTCGTCCAGCATGCCCAGCACGCGCACGCCGCGCCGGTCGATGCCCAGCTCCTCTTCCGTCTCGCGCAGCGCGGTGTGCAGCGGCGTGAGGTCCTCCGCGTCGCGGCCTCCGCCCGGGAAGCTGTACTGATTGGCGTGGGTGCGCAGGGTGGCGGGGCGTCGGGTGAAGACCACGTGCGGCACGCCGTCGCGCTCGAACAGCGGCACCAGCACGGAGGCCTCGCGCAGCACGAGCCCCGGCAGGTCCACATTGCGCGCCGGGCGCGTCGACAGCCGCGCCTCCACCCCCTGGAACAACGCCTCCACGCTCACGACGCCAGCCTCCCTAGTCGGTGATCTGCTTCTCGATTTGCTGCTTCCCCGGCTCGCGAGGCACGTCCACGTTCTCCACGCCCGACAGCGGCTTGAGCACGCCCGCCTGGAGCAACCCGAGGAGCAGCAGACCGAGCGCCACGCGGTACACCACGAACACCAGCGTCGTGCGCGAGCGCAGGTAGTTCAACAACCACGCGATGGCCGCCATGCCCGAGGCGAACGCCACCAGGGTGCCGACCCAGAGCGACACGGCGCTGGGCCGCTCGGTGGCTTCCAACAGGTGCTTCAGTTCGAAGATGCCCGCCAGCGAGGTGGCGGGGATGGACAGGAGGAACGAGTAGCGCGCCGCGTCCTCGCGCTTGAGTCCCAGCGACAGGCCGCCGGTGAGCGTCGTGCCCGAGCGCGACGAGCCGGGGATGAGCGCCAGCGCCTGCCACAGGCCGATGAGGATGCCGTCCCGCCACGTCATGTCGGCCAGCGTCCGCTGGTGTGAGGCGCGCTTCTCCACCACGAAGAGGATGATGGCCAGGATGATGAGGCTGCCGGAGATGACGTAGAGCGAGCGGAACTGCGTCTCGATGGCCTTCTTGAAGGCCAGGCCACAGAGGCCGATGGGCAGCGTGCCCACCAGGACGAACCACGCCAGCCGGGACTCCACGGTGCCGAAGGGCTCGCGCTTCGCAAGCCCCCGGAAGAACGCCGTCACCAGCGAGACGATGTCCTTGCGGAAGTAGATGAGCACCGCGGCGACCGTGCCCAGTTGGATGACCGCGGAGTACGCGGCCCCCGGGTCCTTCCACCCGAACAGCTCCGGCGCGATGCGCAGGTGGGCGGTGGAGCTGATGGGCAAGAACTCGGTGAGACCCTGGACCAGTCCCAGGACGATGGCTTCAAGGAGGCTCATAGGCGCGGTCCCCGGATGTATGCCCGGACACCGCCGCCAGCAAGGGCGAACCTCCGCGTGTGTGGCGGGGCGAGCACGCGGCGTCCCCCTTCCCCCTCGGTCCAGGTAGGCTCGGGTCCGCGACATGCCCCCTGCCCCTCCGTGCCCCTGCTGCTCCGGACTGCGCTACCGCGAGTGCTGTGCCCCCTTCCACCGGGGCGAAGCGGAACCGCCAGACGCCGAGCGACTGATGCGCAGCCGCTACAGCGCCTTCGCCCAGCGCGAGCCGACGTACCTGTGGAAGACACTTCACCCCAGCCATCCGGACCGCGCGCGGCCCGAGGACGTCGTGGTGCGCGAGCTGCGCGCCTTCGCGCAGGTCCACCAGTTCCCCAAGCTGGTGGTGATGGACCGCCAGGCCCCCGACGCCCAGGGCACCGCGCAGGTGCTCTTCTTCGCGAAGGTGTTCGAGAAGGGCAAGGACCGCTCCTTCGTGGAGCGCTCCGACTTCCGCCACGACGGCACCGGCTGGCGCTACCTCTCCGGTGACACGCTCATGCTCCGCGAGCTGACCGTCCCGCCCGAGTCCCTCACGCTCGCGACGTTCCCCAGGTAGGCCAGCTCCGCGTCTCGAAGGAACCTCGATGCCCACCGCGCCCTCGAAGCTGTCTTCCCTGCTGAAAGCCGCGAGCCAGCACGACTGGAGCCGCGTCCTCGACGACCTACTCGTCGCGTGGCGTGCCGCGCCCCACACCGCGCTGGCCGACCGCATCGTCACCGTGGGACAGAAGCTCTCCGGCGGCATCCCTCCGCCCAAGGACTGGGATGCGCTCGCGAAGAAGCCCGACGCGGCGAACCTCACGACGCTGCTCGCCGCGCTGCTCGACAAGGGCTCGGTGAAGGGGCGGGGCCGGCTGGAGACGCTCGCGGACTGGCCCGAGGACCCGCGCATCGACCGCTGGGTCGCGAGCCAGTTCGTGGACCCGCCCTTCACCAGCACCGGGGCCCGTCCATACTGGACACGGCTGGCTCCCCTGGCGCGCCGCGTCCGGGATGCCCAGGCCGCGAGTTCGATGCTGAAGGCACGCGCGCGCTACGACAAACAGGATGACTTCGAGGAGTTCCTCGCCGGCCACGTCGACCGGATTCGCGCCGGGCTCGAGGCCGCGAAGGACGCCGAGCTTCACGCCGACGACGTGAAGGTCCTCGCCGGGTTCGACGCGGCCCTCCAGGAGGCCGCGCCACCGAGGCCCCGGAACGCCGCGGACGCGGAGGCCCTGCTGGCCCAGGTGCTCGCGAAGCCCGAGGACGACGAGGCCCGCGCCGTGCTGGCCGACGTGCTGCTGGAGCAGGGCCACCCTCGCGGCGAGCTCATCGCGCTCCAGCTCGAGGCCGCCCGGCGCCCACTCACCGCCGCCGAGCGCAAGCGGGAGCAGGCGATTCTCAAGAGCGCCCGGAAGGAGCTGCTCGGCCCGCTCGACGAGGCGCTCAAGCCCGACTGCGTCTTCACGCGGGGCTTCCTGTCCCACGCCGCGCTGAAGCAGGGCAACGCGCGCGCCACCCAGAGCGCCATCGAGAAGACCATCGGCCATCCCCTGTGGGCCACGGTGGAGCACCTGGAAGGTCGCGGCGACTACGACATCACCACGGACCCGGTGATGAAGTCGCTGCGCTCGCTCGCGAACACCGACGTGGGGCTCCGAGCGCTGGCGAAGATGCCCCGGCTCGAGTCCCTGCTGGTGCGTGGCGCGGTGGACGCCTGGACGGAGGTGGGCAAGGACACCAGCGCGTTCCCCTCGCTGCGCCACCTGGACCTCTTCCTCTTCCTCGGGTGGGTCTCCGATTTCCTGGCGACACCGCTCGTGTCTCGGATGGAGCGACTCCAGGTTCGCATCTACGTGAGCGCCGAAATCCCGTCGTCGGCGCTGGAGTTTCTTTCGCTCGTGCCGACGCTGAAGGTCCCTGACCTCACCTTCCGACTGGTGCGCAACGACACCAAGGACTGGAGCTGCGGCTTCCGCTTCGTGCGCGAGCCGGATGGCAAGCACGCGGTCCACCTCTTCACCACGAAGATGAACGAGCCCTACGAGGAGCTCGTGCGCGACGACCTCGTCGCCGGACTCGAGCAGATCGCGCGGCTCAAGCGCTCGAAGCTCACCATGGCCCATCAGCTGCGCTCGGACGTGAAGGCGGACATCGAGCAACGCGTGAAGGCGCTCGGCGGCACGCTGGAGACCTGACGCACTCGCGAGGAGCACGACGAGGCCCGGCGTGACAGCTCCGGGCCTCGTCCCTTCACCCGCGCCTAGCGGGGCACCGTCGTTCCAGCCGGCGGAGCAGTGGCCGCGGGCACGGGGTCGCTGGTGTCATCGACGGCATTGGCGGTCCTCCAGGCCAGGGCCGCGAAGCCATCCGGCACCGCGCCCCCCTCATCCGTCGGGTCCGGCGGCGGCTTGTCGCCAATCTCGTCAGACTGGTTGGTGCAGGGGTCATACGGCGGTGGCGCGCTCTGCTCCTCGCCTCCTCCCTGATTTCCCTGCTGAGGGTTGGAGCCCGCGTCGACGGCGTCCGTCCCCACGGAGCCCCCGCCCCGGACCCTCACCGGCGCGGTGAACGTCGTCGTGGGGATACCCTTGCGGCGGACGTTCGCGAAGAACGCGTCGCTGGAGGCGCGGTCGCCCGACACCGCGTACGCGAAGGTCTTCCCCCCGGGGTTGACGCCCAGCGCGAGGAACTTGCCCGTGCGGGGGCACAGCCCGACGACCATCTGGGTGGCGCCCTCGGGCAGCTGCGCGCTGGGCGGCAGCGGCTGGACCTTGGGAGTCTTCGGCATCGGGCCGGGCTCGGGGCACGGACTCGGCGTCGGTCGCGAGCCCATCGTGCGGCACCCCGTCACCGCACCCACCAGCACCAGGCACATCATCCACTTGTTCATGTTCTTCATTGTCTTCCCCCTCCACTCGAACCAGGCGGGCCCATCCCGCCTTCATTCAAAAACCAGGACGGAGCGCACCCAACTGCGAGGGTCTCGCCGCATCCACGTCATCCGCACGTCTCGCAGGGCATTGGCCGCGCGCTCTCCACGCTGAATCCGCTCACGCACCGCATTGAAGAAGGGTCCCGCTTCGGCATCGGGCACGTCCACGGTCGCCGCGAGCACGGTGCTCGCCCCCGCATCCAGGAAGGCGACGGGCAGGCTGAAGCGCTCATATGTCCAGGTGACGCCATGCGCGGCCCGGCACGCGGCCAGGATGACCAGGGGCTGGCCTCGCAGCTTTGTCGCACGCACTTCGCCCGCGGTGAGCGCATAGCGACCGTTCGACTCGGGCGACAGCACCAGCAACGACGCCTCGGACACATCCGGGTTCATCAGCCCGTGGGCATGGACCTCGATTTGCGTGGCGTCCGCCATCGCCTCCAACACGCGTGAAGGCGTGGCCTGCCGTCCCAGCAACATCGTGGCGTCATCCCCGGGCAGCCCCGCCCACCCGCCGAGCGCGGGCAGCCCCAGCGACGCGGGCGCCTGCACCTCCGCCACCACCAGCCGACGTCCCGTGCTCGATGCCGGTACGGCTGGCCCTGGCCTGACGACGTGGTAGGCCCACGCCACATCCTCGGGCAGCAGCCCCGCTCGGCCATGAAGCGGAGGACGCGCCACCACCTCCACCGCCGGGCAGGCTCGCAGCATCGTCGTCACCGACTCGGGCACGAGGCCCTGAAGTTCTTCATCCAGGGGCGCGCGGCGGCTGGCGTTGAGATGCTCCACGAGCTGCCCCTCCGGTCCTCGCGCCAGCACGAGGGTCCGCTCGACATCCACGGTGACGGCCAGGACACACCGCTCGGGAAGCGAGCCGCCCAGCTCCTCGCCGAAGAGTCGGAACGCCTGTTCGGACTCTCCGGCCCGGGCCGCCGCGAAGAGCAGGGACGTGTAGCTGTAGGCGCGGGCCTTGCGCGCATCGACGCTGGTGGAGGGAAGGCGCTGCGCCTCGGCGATGGACCGCCGCAGCAACGCCTCGCCCCGCACCCTGTCCTGCTCCACGAGGAAGCGCCCTTCGATGTGCGTGAGCAGCGCCGCCTCGCCCGGGGTGAGCGTCCCCTGCTGGCGCCGCTCCGACATCCCCGCCACGAGCCGAGCATCCTGTTCCGGGTCCGGCCGCAACCGCGCCAGGTCCGCGAGCGTCTTCGCGCCCGAGAGCAGCAGGGGCGTCTTGCAGGAGAGCGCCTCACGCATGCGCTCCCGGGCCGGCGCCACGGACAGATTCCCCAGCAAGGCCAACGCGTCGTTCGAGCGGACGAAGTGGCGGATGGTGCAGTCCTCGGGACGCTGCGCGAGCGCCTCCTCCAGATAGGCCCGTGCCTGCGCGCCATCACCCTGGTAGCGGGCGAGCTGTCCGAGATGGAGCAGCAGTTGCGCCTCGCCCCACCTCGGGTCCGTGCGGTACAGGGCGCGCGCGGCCTGCAGGTGACGATGGGACTCCGCCAGCCGGTGGAGCTGGCGATAGAGGTCGCCCAGGTCCGACTCAATCGGGATGCAGCGGTAACCCAATGGATGTTCCCGGCAGAGCGCGGCAGCGGCCAGGAGGTGTTGCTCCGCCTGGAGCAGGTCTCCTCGGGAGATGGCCACCCTGGCGCGCTCGTGCTCCAGCAGGAGCGTGAACCACGGGTCCCCCAGTCGCGCGACGAGCGGGGTGAGTTCGTCCAACCGCTCCGCCACCTTCCCCTCGCGCACCAAGGCGCCCAGGTACAGGTCCAGCTCGCCGGCGCGCCGCAGCTCATCCAGGAACGCGGCGAGCCCCCCGGCGACCTCGTGCGTGCGGTACAGCTCCAGGTAGCGACGGGCCAGCGGCGCGCGGACGTGGAAGTCCCGTCCGCTCGCCCAGCGGAGCGCATCGCGCAGCACCGTGCCGCCGTCGCGTGCATCCAGGACCGTGGCCATCGACTCCAGGGCGCGCAGCCGCTCCAGCGAGGGCGCCGCGCGAATGGCCTCGTAAAGGAACATGCGGAAGATGCCGGGATGCGCCTGGAGGACCTCGGCGGACACGGGCTCGCCCTGAGTCACCAGCGCCTGTCCTCGCGCCGACGGCTTGCGCCAGTCCTCCGTGCTCATCAGCCGAGCGCGCGCCGCGTCCGCGCGAGTCCTCGCCTCCGCCGCCCAGCCCGGCTCCCCCAGCGCGGCCACGGCGTCGAAAGACAGCGCGGCGAGTGCCCACAGCTCCAAATCTCTCAGCACGAGCGCCCGATTCCACAGCGCCTGCGCATGCGTCGGCCGAGCCGTCAGCACGCCCTCCAACAGCGCCAGCGCCGTGGCGGAGTCCCCGTGGTCCAACGCCATGATGGCCCTGTCGCTGGCCACATCCGGAGACGTCCCCGCCTTCGCCAGATAGGGCGCCGCCAGCTCCGCGTTTCGGCGCACCAGATAGGCCGCCGCGAGCCCATGCATGTCGCCCTCGGCCTCCAACCGCGCCAGCTCACGCAGCGGCGCGGGAGGCGGCCCGCCGGCATCCCCCGAGCGCAGCGGTCCGTAGGGGCGGTGAACGTCCGCGCCGGGATGGCTCACCCGCGCCTCCAGCGTGCGCACCGGAGCGCCCGTCAGGAACAGCTCCGGCGACACAGGCTCGGAACGTTGCCGCGAGCGCACGCCGGCCACGACAGCGGCGGCTCCCGCGACACCCACCACCACCACGAGCGCGGCCCACCTCGGCCGCGGAATCCAGGACCAGGACCCGTCATCCACCGCCGTACTCCCCGCGTATGTGCCCTGGCAGCCCATGCCCACCCAACGGCGGGTCGCCAGAATCTTCCCGCCGGGACGCTACGCCGCTTCTTTCGTCATCGCGATGCCGCCGCGCCGAAGGCTCCACCTGTGCGGTCGACGTTGACGAGCGAGGGCTTCGCTTCAGGGCTGACGTCACCTGCGCCGCGTGCCCGAGCCAGTCACCCCGGCTCCGGTGCGAGGAGGAACGGGCCGAACAAGCGGCGCACGACAGAGCGCACCCCAGGTGGGCGCACGACGCGGGCTTCGAGCCACGAGCCCGTGGACGGGGCGCCACGGCTTCGTGTCCGGAGGACCACGCGACCTACGGGTTCCAACTCACGCGCCTCGCAACGAGCCCTGGCGCGAGCCTTGCTCTCGCCCCGGCCCCAACGCGCGAAGCTCGGCCCACGTCGCGCGGAACCGGAGTCCCATGTCCCGCAGCCCCTCGACACTGCTCGCCCTCATCACCCTCGCCACCACGAGCGCGCTCGCCGCCGCGCCGAAGGCTCCAGCGGCCCACCCGGGCTGTTTCCTGTTGATGGACCTGGAGACAGGCAAGGTCACTCGCAACGACGCGGTGAAGTGCGCCACGCGGCTGCCGCCGGCCTCCACCTTCAAGGTGCCCCATGCGCTCATCGCCCTGGAGACCGGCGTCGTGGCGAGCGTGGACGAGGTGCACAAGTGGGATGGCACCAAGCACTCCATCGCGATGTGGAACCAGGACCAGACGCTGGACACGGCCATGCGCCGCTCCGCGGTGTGGTTCTTCCAGGGCACGGCGAAGCAGTTGGGCCGCGAGCGCATTGAGGACTGGCTCGGCCGCTTCGACTACGGCACGAGGGACGCCTCCGGCGACATCACCCTCTTCTGGCTGGGAGGCCCGCTGCGCATCTCTCCCGACGAGCAGCTCGACTTCCTCGCGCGCATGTTCCGGGGCCAGCTCCCCGTCAGCGCGAAGGTGCTGGAGCAGGTGAAGGGCACGATGACGCACGGGCCAGACACCGTGGCCAGCGTCCGCGACGGCATCAACCTTGGCGGCCCCTGGAAGGACGGCGCGGTGCTGAGCGCCAAGACGGGCTGGTACCCGAACAAGTCCGGTGACGTCACCTGGCTGGTGGGCCACGTGGCCTCGCCCAAGGGACGCCACGTCTTCGTCAGCGCCGTGCGCTCTCCCGCGGGCAAGGCCCCGTCGCGCTCACCGGCACTCGCGTCGGCAATCGACGCGCTCAAGGCGCACGGGCTGCTCTGAAACGACGATGGGCCGCCCCCATGGTGGGAAGCGGCCCATCTCGGTCCCGCGTCAGCCCCCATCAGCGGGGCGAAGGCGCGGGTTTCAAACCACCTTCAGGCGACGACCCGTGGAGGTGCTGTTCGCCGCATCCCGGAGCGCGTCCTTCTTGTCCGTGCGCTCCCAGGTGAACTCCTTCTCCGTGCGGCCGAAGTGCCCGTACGCGGCGGTCTTCTGGTAGATGGGCCGCAGCAGGTCCAGGTGCTCCGTGATTTCGCGCGGCTTCAGGCCGAACGTGTTGCGGATGGCCTTGGCGATGCGCTCCTCGGGAACCGTGGCGGTGCCGAAGGTCTCCACCATGACGCTGACGGGCTCGGCCACGCCGATGGCGTAGGAGACCTGCACCTCGCAGCGAGTCGCCAGGCCCGCGGCCACGACGGTCTTCGCGATGTGGCGCCCCATGTACGCGGCGGAGCGGTCCACCTTGGACGGGTCCTTGCCACTGAAGGCGCCGCCACCGTGACGGCCCATGCCGCCGTAGGTGTCGACGATGATCTTCCGGCCGGTGAGGCCCGAGTCGCCCATGGGGCCACCCACCACGAAGCGGCCCGTGGGGTTGATGTAGAACTTGGTCTTGTTGTCGATGAGCTTCTTGGGGAGCGCCTTCGCGATGACGTCCTCGCGGATGGCCTCCTGGATCTTCTTGTTGGAGACGTCGTCCGAGTGCTGGGTGGACACCACCACCGCGTCGATGCGCACCGGGCGGCCCTCGCGGTACTCCACCGTCACCTGGCTCTTGCCGTCGGGACGAAGCCAGTCGTGCTGCTTGCGGCGCACGTCCGCCAGCTTGCGGGTCAGCGCGTGGGCGTAGTGCAGCGGGGCGGGCATCAGCTCCGGCGTCTCGTCGCACGCGAAGCCGAACATCATGCCCTGGTCACCGGCGCCCTGCTCCTTCTTGTTGTCCACGCCGCGGGCGATGTCCTGGCTCTGCCCTTCGATGGCCACCATGACGCCGCAGGTGTTGCCGTCGTAGCCCATGGAGCTGTCGGTGTAGCCAATCCGGCAGATGGTGCTGCGGACAATCTTGGGGATGTCCACGTAGGTGTTCGTCGTCACCTCACCGGCGACGATGGCGAGGCCCGTCTTGACGAGCGTCTCCACGGCGACCCGCGCCTGCGGGTCCTTGGCGATGATGGCGTCGAGGACACCGTCGGAGATCTGGTCGGCGATCTTGTCCGGGTGGCCCTCGGTGACGGATTCGGACGTGAACAGGTAGTCGGTAGGCATGTCGTCTCAGTGCAAGGGGGGCGCATACCGCGCGCGCGGGCGGACACTAAAGTGTGGTCCCAAGGGAGTCAAACAGACATCCGGGCCGCTTCATTCGGGTGTCCGACATGCAGGGCGACCGGGCATGGTGCCCGCCCGCCAGGCGTCTGGGGTTGAATTTCGCGAAGCGCCCAGCGTTCTCCTGGGCTAACAGAACGCCGAGCATTCCCTGTGGAGGACTCGCCCGACATGAACGCCCGCTTCCGTACCCTCTCCCTCCTGGTCGCCTTCACCCTGTCCATGCCCGCCCTCGCCGCGGCCCCGAAGAAGGACGACCCTGTCGTCAAGCCGGTGAAGACGGTGGTGACGTCCGTGCGCTACGAGCGCGACGCGGCGGCCCTCAAGCTCTTCGGGGGTGAGGAGCAGGGGAAGTACCTGCTTGGCGACGCGTGGGCCAAGGGCACCGACGAGCAGCGCAAGGAGTTCGTCACCCTCTTCCATGGCCTGTTCGCGAAGATCGCCTTCCCGCGCGTGCGGGAGAACTTCAAGTCGCTGGAGGACATCGTCTACTCCCCCGCCGAGGTGACGGGCAACGAGGCCACGGTGGACTCGGTCGTCTTCATCAAGCACCCGCTGAAGACGCAGGAGATGAAGTTGAAGTACCGGCTGGTGAAGGACGCCGCCGCGTGGAAGGTCGTGGACGTGACGGTGCTCGGCTCCTCCATGCTCCAGGACATCCGCGACACGCAGGTGCAGCCGCTGCTGGCCCAGGGCGGATGGGACCTGCTGCTGGGGCGCATGCGGCAGGAGCTGGCGAAGAAGTAGTCGCCGCGCCCACTCCCGACGGCCGGGCCACCAGGCCCTCGGCCGTCGGAGGGGTTCCGAGGGGGCGACGCATGGCGTAGTCTCGCCCTCCCCTCTCGTCGGGTCGATGACCACCACCTCCTCCTCCGCTCAGCTCTCCGTGAGCCGCACCTCCCACGCTCCTTCCGAGCGGGAGGTGGACGCGTTCTGCGTGCAGTACGCGCCGCGCGCGCCCGGGCACCCCGCGGTGAGGGACTTGTACCGGCTCCTGCGCGACGTGCCCGAGGACGGCCTGGAGTCGCGGCTGGACTGGGTGGAGCGCTGGATGGCGTGGCTGCGCGAGCGCATCCCCGCCCACGGGCTGGTGGACGCCACCGAGCCGGAAGCGCCCCCCACCGACACCCGCCTGACGCTGATGGTGCGCATCATGGAGGGCGAGCCGGCCATGCGGGCCGCGGTGACGCACCTGGTCTCCGCAGTCTGCGATGGCAGCCGGGGCCTGAAGCTCTTCGCGCAGGTGGGCCTGCCCGCGGGCCAGGGCTTCTTGTCGGAGGCGTCCGACCGGCTGGCCCGCACGCTGCTCCCCTCCCCGCCGGAGCCCGGCAAGCTGTCGGAGCTCCTGCTGCGGCTGTTCCCCGTACCGGAGGACGCGGTGTGGCTGGCGCTGCTGTCGCCCGCACTGCTGGCGAAGCTCGCGTCACTGGTGGGCGAGCCCAGGCCGCCGGACCCGGTGCCCGCCGCCCGCGTGCGCGCGGACCTGCTGGACGCCCTGATGCTGCTGGCGGTGCAGACAGCGGCGCTGGGGACCATGGAGGACGTGAGGGAGCGTGCCCCGGAGACGGCCTTCCGCGCCTCGCCCTTCCTGCGGCTGCGGATGGTGTGCGACGCGGTGCTGGCGCGCGACGCGGCGGCGGACACGATGAGGGACCTGGCCACGTGCGTGGACGACTGCCGCCTCGTGGTGGGCAGCGTGTCACGGCACCTGGAGGCCTCGGGCGTCAGCGTGGACCTGGTGTACCGGCTGGAGCGCATCCGCCGGAGCCTGGAGCGCATGGAGGCCATCGCCCGCGTGCTGGGCGCGCCTCGGGGTGAGCCGCGCTGGCGCGAGGCGCTGGGGCTCCTGTCGGACCTCCTGCGGCGCGCGCACGCGGACCGCTCCGTGGGCGAGCTGGTGCGGCGCAACGTGCGGATGCTGGCGCGTAAAATCATCGAGCGCGCGGGCCACTCCGGCGAGCACTACATCACCAGCACCCGCTCGGAATTCCACGCCATGGTGCACTCGGCGGCGGGCGGCGGGCTGGTGACGGCCGTCGCCGTGGCCCTCAAGTTCGCCCTCACCGCGCTGGCGCTCGCGCCGTTCTTCTCGTTTCTGGCCGTGGGCCTCAACTACGCGGTGGCCTTCCTCCTCATCCAGGCCCTGGGCTTCACGCTGGCCACCAAGCAGCCCTCCGTCACGGCGGCCACGCTGGCGGGCGCGGTGGGCGAGGGCGCCCGGGGAGACCGGCTGTCGAGCCTGGTGGACATCATCCCCCGCATCACCCGCTCGCAGCTCGCTGCCTTCACCGGCAACCTGGGCTGCGTGCTGCCCGCCGCGGTGGCCCTGGCCCTGGCATGGCAGGCCGCGCGGGGCACGCCCTTCCTCTCCCCCGCCAAGGCCCAGGCCACGGTGGCCTCCATGCACCCCTGGCGCAGCGGCGCGCTCCCATACGCGGCTCTCACCGGCGTGCTGCTCTGGCTGTCCAGCGTGGCGGGCGGGTGGATGGAGAACTTCGTGGTGTACCGGCGACTGCCGGAGGCCCTGGCCCACCACCGCATGCTGCGCCGCGTCCTGGGCGTGGGCGGCGCGCAGCGGCTCGCGGACGGGCTGGTCCACGCGGCGTCGGGCCTGGGCGTCAACGTGACGCTGGGCTTCCTGCTGGCGCTGATGAGCGTACTCGGGCGCTTCTTCGGGCTGCCCCTGGACGTCCGCCACGTCACCTTCGCGCTCGGCTCGCTGGCCATGGCCGGGGGCGCGCTCGGCCCCCAGGCGGTGCTCCAACCCGACTTCCTCATGGCCCTGGTGGGCGTGGGGCTCATCGGGGTCATGAATTTCACCGTGTCGTTCTCGCTGGCCCTGGGCGTGGCCGTCCGGGCCCGTGACGTCCCCCTGGGAGAGGCCCTGCCCTTCCTGCGGGCGGTGGGGGTCCGCTTCCTCGCCGACCCCCGCTCGTTCTTCCTGCCCCCCCGCGCCCCACCCGAGCCGCTGCCCGCCGCCCTCCCCGTGGAAGAGGGGCGCTGAGGGCTCGTCGGCGCCCTGTCAATTATTCCCGAGCCCGGTCCCGGGTTTCTCCGTGGCCAGGAAGCCAGCCGGGCAGGTGGGCCGTGCTTCCGGGGCAGCGCGTTTGTCGGTAGGGTCGCCCGCGAATGAGCGGCGCTCCTCGAAACCCGAACTCGCATTCTCGCTTCGCCTACGCCTTCGCCGAGCTGCTGGTCCGTCGTCCAGGCACCATCCTGGCCGTACTGCTGACCCTGCTCGCCGTGTCCACGTGGGCCACGCTGAAGCTGCGCATCAACTCCAACCAGCTCGACCTCATCTCCCAGGATTTGCCGGAGGTGAAGGACGTCAAGCAGGTCATCGACATGGTGGGGGGCAGCGGCTTCTTGATGCTCGCCCTGCGCTCGACGGACGAGGCCGCGATGAAGCGGACCGCCGACGACATCGCCGGCATGCTCGAGGCCGACAAGCAGAACGTCCGCACCGTCTCCTACAAGCTGCCCGTCGAGTTCATCCAGCAGAACATGGTCCTCTTCGTGAAGACGGAGGACCTGGTCGAGGGCAAGCGCCGCATCATGGCCTTCCTCGAGGACAAGCTGCGCCGCAGCAACCCCTTCTACATCGACATGGGCGCCACCAAGCCGGTGGAGCTGAACATGCAGGACCTGGTCGACAAGTACTCGTCCGTCGGAAAGAAGAGCATCCGCGACGACTACAACATCTCCAGCGACAAGAAGATGGTGCTCATCCTCGTCAAGCCGATGTGGGACACCACGGAGATTGGCAAGACGAAGGACTACCTCGACAAGCTCAACAAGGACCTGGCCGCGTACTCCACGCAGGCGGGCAAGGTGAAGCTGGTCGAAGACTACAAGCTGATGGGCGACTCGAACCTCATCGCCTACGGCTACACCGGCTCGTACAAGACGACGGTGGACGACTCCTTCGCCATTGAGGAGTCGCTGCAGCCCGTCACCGTCATCGCGCTGGTGACCATCTTCGCCATCACCATCCTCTTCTTCCGCAAGCTGGCGCCGACCTTCATCGTCGTCAGCGGCACGGTGATTGGGACGATTTATACGCTGGGCTTCACCTACGCGACGATTGGCGAACTCAACATGATTACGTCCATCCTGGGCGGCATCCTGATGGGGTTCGGCATCGACTACGGCATCCACTTCACCTTCCGCACGAGGCTGGAGCTGGGCGCGGGCAAGCCGTACGACGTGGCCATCATCGACGCCTTCGTCAACGCGGGCCGCCCCGCGGCGGTGGCCGCCATCGTGACGGGTGGCTCCTTCTTCGTGCTGATGGTGAGCGAGTTCCGCGGCTTCTCCCAGTTCGGCTTCCTGGCCGGCTGCGGCACGCTCATCCTGGGCCTGACGCTCTTCGTGTGGAGCGCGTCGCTGCTGGCGCTGGTCGGTCGCATCAACCCGGAGTGGCCCAAGAAGCTCATCGGCGAGATGAAGCCGCCGCCGGTCAACTCCGCCATCAGCGGCCAGGAGCTGCGCATCCCCCGTCCCGGCCTGGTGCTGGGCGTGAGCACCGCCATCGTCGCGCTCATCTGCGCCGCCGCCGTCCCCTGGGCGGGCACGGGCGAGCCGCCCGAGGGCGCACTGAGCTTCTTCGACCGCGTGAAGCACGGCGTGGGCTTCAACTACAACACCCGCGCGCTCATCCCGGACGGCATGTCGTCGGTGCTGCTGCAGGACGAAATCAACGTCCGCTTCAACATCTCCAGCGACCCGATGGCCGTGTACACCAAGGACCTGGACGAGGCCGAGGGCGTGTACCGGGAGCTGACGCAGAACGCGCACAAGTACCCGTCCATCGACCAGGTGGTGAGCATCTTCACCTTCGTGCCGCCCGAGGCGACGGCGAAGGCCAACGAGAAGGTGCTCCAGGAGTGGAAGCAGGACATGGCCAACCTGGAGGCGCGCGGCTTCTCCATCTCCGCGCTCCCGCCGGACATGCAGGACAAGGCCACCTTCTTCATGAAGGTGCTGGATGCGAAGCCCTTCGACGTGCACGGCGTGCCGGACAACTACAAGGCCCAGTTCAAGAACCTGCCCACCGCGCAGAACAAGGGCTACCTCACGTTCATCTACTCGAGCGTGGACCTGTTCGACGGCCAGAAGATGATGCAGTTCGCGGACGAGACGCGCGGCATCCCCGTCACGTACAACCCGGGCCGCTTCGACAAGGACGACTTCGACCCGCCGGGCCCCACCGCGCAGAAGGAGTTCCGCGCCGCGGGCGCCACCCAGCTCTACGCGAAGCTGGCGCGCATCGTCCTCTGGGACGGCAAGGTGACGGTGGTGCTCACGGCGCTGTGGATTCTGGCCATGCACTTCCTGGACTTCCGCAACGCGAAGCTGGCGCTGGCGTCGGTGATTCCGCTGGGCGTGGGCGTGGCGATGATGCTCGGCATCATGTCGCTGACGGGCCTGCGGCTGAACTTCATGAACATCATCATCCTGCCCATCCTCCTGGGCTTCGGGGTGAGTCACGGCCTGTACCTCCTGCATCGCTTCCTGGAAGGCACCTCGCCGCTCGTCGCCCTGCGCAGCGTGGGCGCGGCGGTGGCGTCCTCCACGCTGACGGCGGTGGCGGGCTTCGCGGCGCTGCTGGCCGCCAAGCACAACGGCCTGCGCTCCATGGGCATGGTGGCCTGCATCGGCCTCATCACCACGCTGGTGGTGTCCTTCACGGTGCTGGCCGCGGTGATGCAGCTCATGCATGACCGGCGGCGGCGCGAGTCGGCCCCGGGGGGAGATGCGCCCCAGGCCGGCGGCGGCGAGGACAGCTCGACGCGGGCGGCCTGAAGCACGCGGTACGCGTCACGCAACGGCGCGGTAACGAGGCCCCCTTCACCCGAAGGGGGCCGGGAGAGGGACATCATGAGGATGATGCGATGGGCGCCCCTGCTCGGGCTGGGGCTGTTGGCGGGTTGCTCCGCGGTGAAGACGCACCGCGTACGAGGCGACTACGCGCAGGTGGACCGCAAGGCGACAAAGCGGCTGGTGGTGGTGGCGCAGCCGCTCCCGGACGAAAAGCCCGCGGTGGGTGAGCTGTGGAGCCTCATCGCCCGCCAATGGGTGAACCAGAACCGCGACTTCATCGTGAAGGACAACGTCGCGCTGCCGGGCCGGCCCTCGGACACCACGTTCAAGGGGCTGTGCGTGGAGGGCGTGGAGGGCGTGCTCTGGCTGGACCCGAGTGTCAGCCTCAAGGGCGACGGCGCGGAGGCCGAGGTGAAGGCCCAGCTGTTGCGGTGCACCGACGGCCAGGAGGTCTGGGCGGCGAAGGCGGCGGGGAGCTGGAGCTCTCGCGACGAGGACTACGCGGCGCGCGTGACGAAGTTCAGCGAGGAGCTGGGCGAGGAAGTGGCCCCCTACGTCGTGCCCACCACGAAGCTGTTGGCGGCCACGCTGGAGACGCTGCCCAATCCCGAACTGACGGAAGCGGACAAGGACGAGAAAATCGAGCTGGGTGAGTAGGCTCGTCCCTCGTGGACGAGACACTCATCGCCCTGCGGCTCGGCGTCGCGGCGCTGCTCGGCGCCGTGCTCGGCCTGGAGCGGGAGCTGCGGGGGCAGGCCGCCGGGCTGCGCACGCACATCCTCGTCTCCCTGGGCGCCTGTCTCTTCACGCTGGCCAGCGTCTTCGTCGAGTGGACGCTGGGCGGCGACTCCCCGGACGGCTCGCGCGCGGACGTCAGCCGCATCGCCAGCCAGGTGGTGGTGGGCATCGGCTTTCTGGGCGCGGGCGCCATCATCCGCGACCAGGGCCAGGTGAAGGGCCTGACGACGGCGGCGAACCTGTGGCTCACCGCGTCCGTGGGGCTGGCCACCGGCATGGGCTTCCACTGGGCGGCCGGCACCACGGTGGTCATCGCGTTCCTGGCGCTCGCGGGCCTGCGCCCCCTGGAGCGCGCCATCCGACGACATCGTGTCCGCAAGGGGCTGAAGGTGGAGGGCGGGATTTCCGACCGCCCCGACGAGGAGGGCCCGGACTGAAGCGCGGTTACCGGTCCAGGTCTCCGGGTATGACGCCCAGCGCGCCCGTCGCGTCATGGTGGAGGACGGCGTGGCGGGCCGCCTCTCCGCGCGCCTCCAGCACGTCCGGGCGGACCCCTGGCAGGCTCGCCAGGTCCTCGCGCAGGTACACGTCGTCCCGGTCGATGTCCGACACGTCCGAGAAGGCCACCCGGTGATCTCTCGGGAAGTAGCTGCCTTTCTCGATGAGGAAGCCCATCTCGTCGACGGAGACGATGAGGCCCAGGTTCTCCCCGTCCCTGTCCCGCGCCGTCATGCCCTTCTGGATGTCCGCTGGATTGAACACGCCCGCCTCCCAGGTCAGGTGTTCGACCTGCTGACTTGAAAGCTGGGCATGGCCCGCGCGCTCCGGCATGGGCCACCCGCCGGGCAACCAGGCGGGCAGGCCCCCGCACCACGCCCCGGCCGAGGGCGTGGGGGTTTCAGCCCGTGGTGCGCCCGGAAGGCGCGTCACCGGTCAGCTCCGGCGCGCGGTCCGGCGTGTCGACGAAGCGCCGGTCCATCTCCGTGCGCATGAAGCGCTCGATTTCCTCGGCGGTGGTCAGCTCCATCGCCTCGCGCAGCAGCTCCGCCGCGTCCACGCGGCTCACCCGGCGGATGAAGCGCTTCACGGCCGGAATCTGCCCGGACGTCATCGACAGCTCGTCGAAGCCGAGCGCCAGCAGCACCAGCGTGTAGAGCGGGTCTCCCGCCATCTCCCCGCACATGGACACGGGGATGTTGGCGGCCTTCGCCGCGCCGACGATGGTCTCCAGCATGCGCAACACGGACAGGTGCAGCGGCCGGTAGAGATAGGCGACCTCCCGGTTCTGGCGGTCGATGGCCAGCGAGTACTGGATGAGGTCGTTGGTCCCCACCGAGAAGAAGTCGGCCTCCTGCGCGAGCCGGTCCGCGATGATGGCCGCGCTCGGCGTCTCCACCATGATGCCCACCGGGAAGCGCTTGCCCACGGGCAACCCCGCGCGGCCCAGCTCGGTGCGGCACGCCTCCAGCTCGCTCCGGGCCTCGCGCAGCTCGCTCACCCCGCAGATGAGGGGGAACATCAGCCGCAGGTTGCCGTGCACGCTGGCACGCAGGAGCGCGCGCAGCTGCGTGCGGAACAGCTCGCGGTTGGACAGGCAGTAGCGGATGGCCCTCAGGCCCATCGCCGGGTTGGGCTCCTTCTCGTGCTTCGTCTTGCCCGGCACCTTGTCGCCGCCCAAATCCAGCGTGCGGATGGTGACGGGGCGTCCGCCCATGGCCTCCAGCACCTGACGGTAGGCGCGGTAGTGCTCCTCCTCCGTCGGCGCCGTCTTCCGGTCCAGGAACATGAACTCGGTGCGGTACAGGCCAATGCCCTCCGCGCCGTGCGCCAGGAGCGACGGAATCTCCTCCAGGAACTCCATGTTCCCGTTGAGCCGGATGCGGAAGCTGTCGGTGCTGATGGCCTCCAAATCCTTCGTCGCCAGCGCGACCTGCTCGGCTTCCTGGTGACGGCGCTGCTCCTCGCGGAAGCTCTGGAGCTGCTCCTCCGTGGGGTTGACCAGGATAATGCCCCGGGTGCCATCCATGGCCACCAGGTCCCCGGGGGAGATCTGCTCGCTGGCCCTTCCAGCGCCCACCACCGCGGGCGTCTCGCGCGCACGGGCGACAATGGCCGTGTGGCTCGTCTGGCCGCCCAGGTCCGTCACGAAACCCGCCACCCGACCGCTGCGCGCCATCATGGCGGCGTCGGCCGGGGGCAGGTCATGTGCGACGACGATGGCCTCCGCGGGGACTTCCACTTCCTCGTCCACCACCTGGCCCATCAGGTTGCGGATGATGCGGTCGGCGACGTAGTCCACGTCGGAGCGCCGCTCGCGGAAGTACTCGTCCGGGATGTTGTCGAAGAGGTGCTTGATTTTGCGGGCCACGCGGCGGACGGCCCACTCGGCGTTGATGCGGTCCTCGACGATGAGCTGGTTGACGGCGTCCACCAGCATCGGGTCGTGGAGCATCAGCCGATGCGCCTCCAGGATGAGGGCGTGGTCGGAGCCCTCGGTGCGCGTGATTTGATCCTTGAGCTCGGCGAGCTGGCGGTCGGACAAGTCCACCGCCGTCTTCATCCGCATCCGCTCGGGCTCGACTTCCGCCTCCGCCAGCCTCAGCTTCGGCGTGCGGATGCGTTTGCGGTCCAGGATGAAGGCGTGGCCTACCGCCACGCCGGGTGAGGCGCCGATGCCCATCAACCTCAGTGTGGGAGTGGCCTGGCTGCTCACGTGTCTTTCTTCCCTCCGAGTCCTACCGCATTTTCATTCTCACCCGTCACTTCGACTCGCCAAAACGGTCGGCGATGAGCTTTGCCAGCTCCTGGAGACACGCCTCGGCGTCGTCTCCCTTACACGTCAGCTTCACCTGGACCCCCTGGGCCGCCGCCAGCATCAGCACGCCCATGATGGACTTGGCGTTGGCCCGCTGACCCTGGGCCTCGATGAGGACGTCGCTCTTGAAGCGGTTGGCCACCTTGACCATCTGCGCCGCCGCCCGGGCATGGAGCCCCAGCTCGTTGATGATCTCGTATGTTCCTACAGCCTCGGTTGCCATCGCGACTCCTACCTCTCGTCTTAAAGGAAGGCACCCGCCGCGCCGGCCAATATCGCCGCGAGGTAGAGCACCACGTAGTTGGGCACCCGACGGCTGACCAGCACGTAGGATGCAACCCCCAGGGCCAGGCACCCGGCCGCCAGCAGGGGCGCATGCGCCCCACCCGCGTTGGCCCCAAAGGACACCGCCAGCCAGGCCGCGAGCCCGCCAGCGCACAGCGCCGCCACCGTCCTGAGCCGCGCCCCCCGGGCTGGCAGGTTCGCCCGCGCCACCGCCTCCACCAGCCGGTCTCCCAGGGTGAGCCCCAGCCAGTACAGCCGCACCCGCAGGAGCAGGTGCACCAGATTGTAGAACACCAGGAACACCGGCACCGCCCACAGCCCCATGAGCGGCACCAGCGCGGCGCCCACCGCCCCGGCCGCGGGCTTGAGCGACAGCCAGAAGAAGCCGTCCCCCAGCGCGGCCAGCGGCCCCATCAGCGCCGCCTTGAAGGCCACGACCTTGTCCGGGGTCTCCTCGCCCCGGGCGATTCGCTCCTCGTGGAAGACGACTCCGCCGACGATGGCCGCGGCCACGTAGGGGTGGGTGTTGAAGAAGACCAGGTGCCGGCGGACGGCCTCCTCGCGCGCGGCGCCGGACGCGTACAGCCGCTCCAGTGCGGGGAAGACGGCGTAGGCCAACCCCAGGTTCTGCATGCCCTTGGGGTTCCACGAGGCCTGGAGGAAGAGCGAGCGCATGAAGACGCGCAGCAGCACCGTCCAGGGCAGCGGGGCGTCGGGAGCGCTCACGTGCGCTCCTGGAGCAGGAAGAAGACGACCGTCACCGTCACGGCCGCCGCGCCCAGCGCCGCGTAGAGCGGAGCGCGCCTGGCGTGGCTGCCCTGCGCGGCGATGGCCGCCGCCACGGAGGCCATGGCGGGCCACGCCCACGCCAGCCCGCGCACGAGCATGGGGGGCATCGCCTGGAGCAGCGGCTCCACGAAGAAGCCGGCGAGCGCGCACAGCGACGTCAGCACGCCGTACACCACGAAGTGCGGCCACATGCCCCACAGGTTCTGCCGCATGGCGCGCGTGAGGTCGCCGGCCTCCGCGGACGACAGGGCCACGCGCGCGAGCCTCGCCGTATACCCCTCCAGCAGCCGGTCCGCGCGCCGCCCCACCCGGCCCATGCCGATGAAGAGCAGCACCGCCAGGGACCAGATGGCCGGCGTGGAGCCCGCGCCGGAGGCCAGGGTGATGGTGCCCGCGGCGGCGCTGGTGGCGGTGGCCGCCAGCGTGTCGTTCTCCGGCAGCGCCGCGCCCAGGTTGGCGGTGCCCAGGAAGAACAGCTCCAGCAAGAGGCCCACGCCCAGCCCGGAGGGCACGTCATTGAGGAGCAGCCCCATGACGGTGGCGGCCACGAGCGGCCGGGACAGCATGGCCTGGAGGAACGCCTTGCGCTCCACGGCCACCAGTCCGCCCCACACTCCCGCCAGCGCCACCTGGGTCCAGACGACGCTCACGCGCTCACCCGGCCTTCGCCCACCGCTCGGACAGGTCCGGCAGCTCCACCGGCTTCTCCGCCGGCACCGCGCGCGCTTCCACGCGCACGCCCTGCTCCGCCAGCTGCTGGAGGGTGCGCAGCTCCGCCTCCGCCAGGAACACGGACGGGGACACCTGCCGCCGGCCGGTGCCGAAGTGGACGTTGCCCAGGTTGAGCTCTCCCAGGTTCAGCCCGTGCGCGTACGCGAAGGGAACGGAGGCCACGTCGCGCAGGAGCACCAGCGTGCGCACCCCGTCCTTGGACAGGGCCGCGAAGTCCACCTGGGACAGGGGGAGAATCTGCACCTCGATGGCGCTCTGCACCGCCAGCGCCATGGCGGCGCGGATGAGCGGGCTGGAAGCAGCCTCGTCATCCGCGACCACGACGCGGGACACCTTGAGGTGGGGCAGCCAGGCCTCGACGACCTGGCCGTGGATGAGGCGGTTGTCGACGCGGACCAGGGTGATCACGGCAGTCTCGAATCGCCGACCCGCGCGGGTCCGTCAAGTTCGCGGTTGCTGCTGGGCCTCGCGAAGCAGGGCGGATGCACAGGTGATGTTGCGCTGACCATGGGATGCCAGCTGGTTGGCCATCTCAGGGAGGGTGAGCTGCTCGGAACGAAGCGAGTTGGCCTTGAGGAGCATGGGCAGGTTGACGCCCGCCAGGACCTCCAGGTTCATGCGCTGACACATCATCAGCGACTCCTTACAAGGCGTACCTCCGAACAGGTCCGCGAGGATGATGACACCGTCACCGGTGTCCACGCGCGACACTGCCTGCTTCATCTTCGCGCGGATGTCCTCGACAGGAGTCCCCGGCTCGATGTTGCAGGTTGCCACCGCGGGGAGTTTCCCCACGATCTGTTCCGCGGTGGAGACCAGCTCCTCCGCCAAACGCCCGTGCGATGCGACGACGAGGCCGACCATGTTCACTCCTGACCAACCCCCCGGAGATCGCGTCCTACGCCTGAACACGACGTTGCGCAACTCCGGCGAAAGTTTCCGCCCTGTACCCTAGATAAGCTCTCACGTCTTGTCTCGAAAGGTAAGACGCCATTGCCTCCCGTGCCCGAAATTTCGGGTCCGGCCTCGCGCAGGGCTGTCGCCTGCCGGACGGGGGAGCGCCGTCGCATCCCCCACGTTCATGAGATGCGGAGGGGGTGGTGGAGATGCTTCGCGCCAACAAGCGCGCGCCCACGCCCCCCACACCCTCGGGCAGCGAGGGTGCAGGCACCCCACTCAGTGGGAGGGCTCGTCCGCAAGCTCGCCCCTCCCCTCGGGGCATGGTTGACTGCCACACCTGGGGCACGCCGGGCCCCACCTCCGGCGATGCGGGAGGACTGCGTGGCGAACCAGAAGCTGCTGAAGGCCGGGGATGCGCTGCCGGACGTGACGCTGCCGGGAGCGGGCAACCAGCCGGTGCGCCTGCGCGACCTGGCCGGGCAGAAGGTGCTCGTCGTCTACTTCTATCCGAGGGACGACTCGCCGGGTTGCACGGTGCAGGCGTGCGGCTTGAGAGACCAGTACGAGGACTTCGTCGCGGCGGGCGCGGAAGTGGTGGGCATCAGCGGTGACTCCTCCGCGTCCCACCAGGGCTTCGCCGCCAAGCACCGCCTGCCCTTCGTGCTGCTCAGCGACGAGAAGGGCGAGGCGCGCCAGGCCTTCGGCGTTGGCACCTCCTTCCTGGGCATGCTCCCCGGCCGCGTGACGTTCGTCGTGGACCGCGCCGGAGTCATTCGCGACAGCTTCGAATCCCAGATTCGCGTGGGCGAACACGTGCGGCGCTCCCTGGAGCTCGTCCGCTCGCTCGCCGGTGAAGCCGCTCCCGCCACAGGGAAGTGATGGGGTGGATGCGCGGGTGCGCGCCTCGGAATGTCGCGGCCGCACGGGCGCGTCCCATGCGCGAACACGTTGCGCGGCCCCCGGGGCAGCGCACCCCCGCTCCACCGCGCCAACCCCGCGAAGCGCCTGGGTTTCCGCCCGCGTAAAGCCCGTGGCCCATGCCTTGCTCTTGTGTCCGGATGCCACGCGATGACCGCGCGGCACGACGCAAGGAACACGGCCATGAACACCCAACCCGAAAGCTTCTACGACACGGTCCTCTTCGCGCTCGGCCCCGTCGTCCTCGGCTACGCCGCGTGCATGGTGGCGCTGCTCGTGTCGTACGCGCGCCCCTAACCACGCCCACGTGTCGGGGCCTGGACGGGATTCCTTGGGAAGAGATATAAGCAGAATACCGCGACAGGACCGCATTCTCTGAATGAGGGCCGCCGCGCACTCCGCGAAGTCACTCCCAAGCATTCCCCGAAAGGAAGTCCGACATGAGCTTCAGCTCAGGTGGTCGCCTCAATTGGTGGATGGGTGCAGTTGTCAGTGTCTCGCTGCTGGGTGCCTGTGGTTCGCCAGAGGAGCGGGCGGGAGAGGTCCCCGTCGAGGCCGAGACGGCGCGAGACGCGGTCGCCGGAGATGTCGCCGTGAAGTTGTCCACGCCGCGCCAGTCGCTGGCCGCGCGTGAGGGCGTGAGCGTGACGGTGACGCTCACCAACGTGTCGAAGGACACGGTGCGCCTGCTCAAGTGGCACACGCCCACGGAGGGGCTGAAGGAGGACCTGTTCGCCATCACCGTGGACGGCGCGGCGGTGGAGTACCAGGGCCGGCACTACAAGTGGGCCACGCCGGTGGAGAGCGACTTCCTGCGCATGGCCGCGGGCGAGAGCGTCTCGTACACGGTGGACCTGGGCGAGACGTATGACTTCTCGCGCACGGGCAACTACAGCCTGCGCTACGACTCGGACGCGCACGACTCCACCGTGGGCCACGAGGGCATCTCCCAGCTGCGCTCGGACAGCCTGAACCTCTTCGTCGAGGGCCGCCCCTTCGTCGACGTGGGCGCCGACCAGGACGGCACCGTCTCCTCCATGGCGCTGTCCACCGCGAACTGCACGGCCGCGCGGACGACCCAGGTGACGACGGCGTTCGCCAACGCGAAGACGATGTCCACGAACTCCATCAACTACCTCGTCAATGGAGTGCCGCCGTACCTCCGGTACACCACGTGGTTCGGGACGTACAGCGCGGCCAACAAGACCATCGTCCAGAACCACTTCAACGCCATCCTGAGCGGCTTCAACAACCAGTCGGTCATCGTCGATTGTGGCTGCACGGACAGCGCCTACGCGTACGTCTACAAGAACCGTCCCTACCGCATCTACGTGTGCAACGCCTTCTGGCCCGCGCCCGCGACGGGCACGGACTCCAAGGCCGGCACGCTGATTCACGAAATCAGCCACTTCACCGTGGTGGCGGACACGGACGACCACGCCTACGGACAGAGCGCCTGCAAGAACCTGGCGAACTCCAGCCCGACGAACGCGCGCGACAACGCGGACAGCCACGAGTACTTCGCGGAGAACACGCCCGCGCAGTAGTGACGGGCCTCCAGTGACATGATGTGACGCGAAGCGGGGGCGCGGCCGGGCGCCCCCGTTTTGTTTTCCGGGCGGCGCGAGGCCTCGGGCCCCACGCCGTCTTCCGAGGGCGGAGCAAACCATGACGCGTGGACATGTGGGCCGCATCGCGCTGCTGACCCTGGCCATCACCGGGGCGGGCTGTGCGTCGCGCAAGGAAGAGACAGCGCCGCCAGCGGACGCGCGGCAACAGGAGGAGGCAGCCGTGGCGAAGACGCTGGAGTGCTCGCTGAGCGGCCCCGCGCAGGTGAAGGCGGGTGAGCCGGTGGAGCTGGTGTTCAAGCTCACCAACCCCACGAAAGAGCCCCTGTACGTGCTCAAGTGGCACACGCCACTGGAAGGCATCCGCAACGACATCTTCACGGTGACACGCGCGGACTCGGCGGCGGAGCTCTCCTACGGAGGTCCGATGATGAAGCGCGGGCCACCGGATGCGTCCTCCTACGCGACCATCGCCCCCGGGGAGTCGGTGGAGGGCACGGTGGACGCGGCGCTCGCATACGGGCTCCAGGAGCCGGGCACCTACCGCATCACCTTCCGGGGACCGCTGATGGACGTCACCTCCGACCAGGCGAAGGTCCCCGCCCTCGCGGGCGAATACGAATACCACGACGTGGCGCTGAAGTGCCCCGAGGTCGTCGTGACTGTCACGTAGGTCGCGAGGTGGAGGCGCGACGGGGCGCTCGCGCGCGGGCTACAGCGCGAGCACGCCCTGCACGGACTCCATCATCCGCACGCGCCGCTGGGTGACGGGGCTGCTGCCATCCAGCAGCGCCGCCGTCTCCGCCAGCACCTGCTCCAGCGGATAGCGCTTCACGTACGGGTCCGGCGTCGTCTGGCCGCCGGGCACCGTGGACTGCCAGCCCACCATCAAGTCAGTGGCGCCCTCCAGCGCGGCCTCCACGGCGGCGAACGCGAGCCGGCCCGCAATCATCCGGTCATGGTGGGTGGGACTGCCGCCGCGCACCAGGTGGCCCAGCACCATGCCGCGCGCCTCCACGCCCTTCAGGTCCTTCAAGCGCTCCTGGAGCCGCGAGACGAGCAGCGGCGTGGGCAGCTCCACGCCCTCCGCCTTCAGCACGAGCACCCGGCGCTTGGTGCGCCCCTCCGCGAGGTTGCGCCGCACCAGGTCCTCCAGCGCCTGGAGGATGTCCGCCTCGCCCCTGCCCTGCTCCCGGAACAGCACCGCGTCGGCGCCCGCGGAGACGGCCGCCGCCATCGCCAGGTAGCCGCAGTGCCTGCCCATCACCTCGACGATGAAGGCCCGACGGTGGGCGCGCGCGGTGTCGGAGATGCGGTCGCACGCCTCCACAATCGTGTTGAGCGCGGTGTCCACGCCGATGGCGGACGCGCTGCAGCCGATGTCGTTGTCGATGGAGGCGGGGATTCCGACGATGGGCGTCTTGCACTCGCGCGCCAGCAGGTGCGCGCCGGTGAGGCTGCCGTTGCCGCCGATGACGACGAGGCCCGACAAATCCTCCAGCCTCCGAGCCGCGTCCGCGCGTCCCTCCGGCGTCATGAAGCGCTGGCTGCGGGCGCTGCCCAGGATGGTTCCCCCCAACTGGCCGCTCGCATCCAGCTCCGGCTCCGGCACCAGCGGGCCACCCTCGCCGTCGGGCCGGGTCAGCTCTCGGAAGCGGCCCTCCATCAACCCCTCGTAGCCGAACTCCACGCCCAGCACGCGCACGCCGCGCACCGCCGCCACGCGCACCAGGGCGCGCAGCGCCGTGTTCATCCCCGGCGAATCCCCGCCAGACGTCATCACCGCGAGTGTCCTGGCCATGAGCCTCTCCTCGTGCGTGTTCCAGCGCGGGACGCCGCGAGCGTCCGTGAGGCCTCACCATAGCGCGAGGAACACGGCCCCCGTGAAGCTCAGCCCACCACCAGCCGCGCGCGCTGCCGCGCCGGACGGATGTGCGCCCGCGCCCCCGCGCCGAAAACCAGGAAGTCCTCTTCCATCCCGTCACTGAAGATGACGCCCCCCGACGGCATCCTCGACTCCAGCACCAGCTCCTGCTCCTCCGTCACGAAGCCGCCCACCACCTCCGCGCCCGAGTGACGACTCACGAAGGGCTCGCGCACCACGAAGGCCAGCCGGGGCTCCTCCCACCCCAGCCGCCACGGCGCGCCCGGCACGCCGCCCGTCTGCGCGGTGAGGCTCCGGGCCAGGGTGAAGATTGAGGACAGCCACCCGCTGGAGCCCGCCCCCGTGGACACCAGCACGCCACTGGACGACTGCGACTCCTCCTGTCCGCCATGGCTCAACCTGTAGCGCGCCGACACGTGCGTCCGGGCGCCGATGAACAAGTCATTGAAGGCCAACAGCCGCTGCCCATCCTCCAGCCGGGCCTCCGCCAGCGTGACGCCGCGCAGCCGGGCCTTGCCCTCGAGCACCTTGCGCACCGCGCCACGCGCCCCCGCGACTTCGTAGGGCAGGAGCACGCCGTCGAAGCGCTCCGGGTCCGGATTCACGCCCACCAGCGGCTGCTCCCCCACGTACTTGGCCACGTTCGCCACCAGCCCGTCCTGCCCGGCGACCACCACGATTTCCTTCCCGCTGAAGAGGAAGGTGGGCACCAGGCCCCGGTCCACGTGCTGCACGGGAAGCCCCACGTCCAGCGAGTCGCGGAGCCGGTCCACCGCGCGCACGTAGGCTTCGTCCTCGCGCTCGAACTCCTCGAAGTCCTGCCCGGCGTGCTCCACGTAGAACTTCGCCTGCTTCTTCGTGTTGAAGCGCTCCACCAGCCCCGCCAGCCGTGTGCGGCGGGTGACGAGCAGGATTTTCTCGAACATGGCCCGGCCCTCCCCTCGTGGTGACTCAGCGCTCGCGGGCAGGCCCCTGCGTGGCATTCCGAGGGGTGTCCCTCGGCGGCTTCGCACCCGCGTTCATCAGCGAGTTCAAGAGGTCCGGAGACACGTTCAGCTCGCCGATGCGGTGCGCGTTCTCCGCCATCTCCCGGAAGGCGAGCGCGATGTTCAGCGCAGGGTCCCCGCCGCTCGCGGACGTGGCCATCAGCGTCTTCCAGTCCACCCCGCGCACCGGCGCCAGCGTCTTCTCCAGCGCGTAGGCCCGCGCGTCGGCGGCCTGCTTCTCGTTCTGCGCCCAGCGCTCCATCAGCGCCGAGCGCTGCTCCTCCACCGCGATGTCCCCCGCCATCTTCGCCTCGCGAATCTGCCGCTGCCGCTCCTGCACGGCCAGCTCCGTCGCCAGCTCGCTTTCCTTGATGCGGCGCTCCTGCTCCACCGCCGCGTTGCGCCGCGCGTAGATGGCCTCGTCCGCCTGGCGCTGCAGGCCCTCGCGCGCATCGGCCTCCAGCGCCCGCGCCATCTCCGGCGTCGGCTTCGCGGACAGGAGCGAGAACGCCATCACCTCCACCCCCAGCGCCCGGATGGGCTCCGCCGCCGAAAGCGACGCCAGCACCTGGGCTTCAATCGTCTGCGCCCCCACCAGCACCTCGCGCAGCGCCATCCCCTGCACCACCGTGCGCGCCCGCACCTGCGCCACCTGCACCAGCCGCTCCGGCAACTTCTCCGGGTCCTCCGAGCGATACCGCCCCGACGGCCCCAGCGAGTAGTCCAGGAGCGACGACAGCTTGCGCGCGTCCGCCACCCGGTACGTGAGCTGCCCCTGCAGCGTCACCGCCTGGAAGTCCCGCGTGATTTCGTTGAACGCGAAGGGCACGTCCACGCTCGACAGCGGCACGCTCACCAGCGTCGCGGACGGCTTCCAGTAGAAGAACGAGAGCCCCGCCCCCTCTCGCACCACCTGTCCCCCCTCGAACTGCATCACATACGACGTCGGTGCCGCCTTCATGTACCCGATGACCATGCGCCCACCCTCGCTGCTTCGTGTACCTTCGACACATACTTAGTGTCCAATTAACACAAAATCAAATCAAAGCGACGGAGCGGTCCACCGGCCCACGCGCGGTCGGCGCCCGTCACCGCGAAGCGGAAGGCCGTGCGTCGCCTCGACAGGGGTCCAGGGCGAGGATGCGCTGCTCGGCCACCCCACTCCCGGCCCGGCACGTCATCACCGCGTCAGGGTCGATTCCCGAGCCGCTGAAAATCCGGGGGGCGACAAAAGAAGGTCTTCAGTCGTGGACGAATGGGGCGCGCGTGCGCAGGGTTGCGGGGAAGCCCTGGTCCGGTTCCTTCGGGACGAAGTCGGCGGTGAAATCGCCAGGAGCAGCATGCCTCGACACCAAGGGACGACTCGACGCCCCAGGCTGGGAAGCCACGCGACACACCCGCTCGGGCGAATCATGCCGCTCGCGGCCCGCCGCCCCCGGCCCCGCCCTTGCAAATCCACGGGAGGGGACATGCCATGCACATCGCGGTGATTTCGGACCTCCACCTGGGCAGGCGCGACGTGGCGGACCATTTCGGCCACGAGGACTCCGCCTTCGCCCGCTTCCTGCGCGTGCTGGAAGGCAACTTCGAGCGCATCGTCCTGCTGGGCGACATCTTCGAGACGCTCACGTCCCGGGCTCCTGGCCACCATGCGGCCGAGCTGGCCGCCGCGCGCGCCGCCCATCCGGAGCTGGTGCGCCGCTTCGCCGAGCCGAGGTACCACTACATCCACGGCAACCATGACCTGGTGGCCGGCGCGGTGCTCGGCGCGCCCGAGCAGCTGGTGCTCGAGGCCGACGGCGTCAGGATGTTGTTCACCCATGGGCACCACCACGACTGGGTCATCCGCAAGGCGCGCTGGTTCTCGGAGGCCGCGGTGTGGACGGGCGCGTGGCTGCGGCGCATGCACCTGCGCGCGATGTTCCGCATGTTCCAGGCCATGGACGCGCGCCTGATGCACGCGGTGCCGGACCCGGCGCGCTGCACCTTCCAGCAGTGGGCCCTGGCTCGCGCCAGCGACAGCGCCGCGGACATCGTCGTCACCGGGCACACCCACCTGGGCATGCGCGTGGAGCACGGCAGCCGGCTGTTTCTCAACAGCGGCACCTGCTCGGAGGGCCAGTTCTCCTTCCTCAGCCTGGACACCCGCGCCGGCCAGTACGCGCTGCACACCACCTGGTAGTGCACAGGCCGGCCGGACGCGGAGGGGGCGACGGGCCGGGCCCCCTCACGTTCCGCTCGCTCCCACCCGGGACGGGCGAAGTAACATCGCCGGATGTTCAGGCGGCTCACCCAAGCGCTCCGGCTTCTCGCGCGGAGCATCCCGGGTCCGAGCTCCGACGAAGGGTCTCCACGCGGCGGCGAGGTACCTTCCGAGGAGGCTCCGGACCGCGCCCGCCGAGCACCCGCCGCCCGCCGCGCCTCGCAAGCCCCGGACCGCGCGGCCCGCTACTTCGACCTCCACGACGACTTCCGCACCCCGGACCGGCGCGAGCTGAGCGACCCGGTGTCCCTGGACGGGCGGAAGATGAACTCCGTCTGGTTCTTCACCTCCGGCGCCGCCGTGCCGCACCGGGGCCGGCTGAAGCTGACCGCCGAGCCCCCCGGCCGCCCCCTCGACTTCTCCCTGGCGGGCGCGGGCCTCACCCCCGTCGTCCACGCCTCCGTGGCCGCCATCTTCCGGGAGCTCGCCCCCGACGACGTGCAGCTCATCCCCGTGGAAGTCGAGCGCGAGCCGGAGTCGTTCTTCATCCTCGTCGCCACCCGCCTGGTCCGCTGCCTGGACGAGACCGCCTGCGCGGAGGTCTCCCACTACACCGCCGAGGACGGCCCCCCCGAGCGCGTGGGTCACTACCGCACCGTTCGCGGCCTGCGCATCGACCCCGTGAAGACCGAGGGCGCCCGGGTGCTGCGCACGTGGGGCTGGCCCGTCAGCCTCATCGTCTCCGAGGGAATCAAGGAGGCCCTGGAGCACGCCGGCGTCTCCGGCGTCCGCTTCGCCGAAGTCACCCCTCCAGCCGCCCCCCGCAAACGCCGCCGCAAGTCCCGGAGCAAGCCGCGCCGGGGCTGACCCACCCGACTTCCAGAGTTTGATGCCCAAAGTGCTTGACACCGAGGGGTCGTGAACTTGTGGGGTAGGTAAACCAACTGTATCTTTCTCGCCTTACAGCTAATTCCTGAGGCGAAAGTTGGACAGGCTCGACGCGCCAGTGCCGGTTCCCGCAGAGGACGTTTACTTCGGGAAATACAGAATTCTGCAACGGCTCGCGGCGGGTGGGATGGCGCACATCTTCCTGGCCTCCATCGACGGGCCGGACGGCTTCTCCAAGCCGTGCGTCATCAAGCGGGTGCTGCCGGAGTACGCGAACCTGGAGGCGTTCAGCCGGATGTTCGCGGACGAGGCGAAGGTCGCCGCGCTGCTGACCCATCCGAACATCGTGCAGGTCTTCGACTTCGGGAAGATTGATGGCCAGTACTACCTGGCCATGGAGTGGATTCAGGGCCAGGCGTTGGACCGGGTGCTGCGGCACGCGTGGAAGTCGCACTTCCCGCTGGGCCAGCGGGTGGCGGTGGACGTGGGCATCGCCGTGGCGGACGCGCTGGCGTATGCGCACTCGAAGACGCTGCCGGACGGCACGCCCCTGAAGCTGGTGCACCGCGACGTCACGCCGGGCAACGTGCTGGTGTCGCGCGACGGCATCGTCAAGCTGGCCGACTTCGGCATCGTGAAGAGCGCGGTGAACGTCGAGCGCACCAGCGTGGGCGTGGTGAAGGGCAAGTACGCGTACATGTCCCCGGAGCAAATCACCAACCGGGAGTTGGACCACCGCTCGGACCTCTACTCCCTGGGCATCGTCCTCTACGAAGCGTCCACCGGACGCCGGCTGTTCAAGCGCGAGACCGTGGAGCAGACCATCATCGCCGCCACCCAGGTGCAGGTGACACCGCCTTCACAGGTGTCACCGGGTTTCATGCCGGAGCTGGAGCGCATCATCCTGCGCCTGCTCGAGAAGGAACCCGACGCGCGATACCAGAGCGCCCGGGAGCTGGCCATGGACCTGGAGCGCTTCCGCGCCGCGCAGAACTGGACGTCGGGCGGGCGCGAGCTGGCCACGCTGGTGACGTCGCTGTTCCCCGCCGACAAGACGGGCCACCACAACACCGCGCTGTCCGCGTTCGGCTCGTCATCCACCAGCGGCATGTCCAGCGGCGGCGTGCCATTGGAGCGCACGCCGAACCCCAGCGTGCGGCTTGGACCTCCCGTGGAGGAGCGGACCTCTCCCACCACGCGCGGCCCGGTCGCGGACGCCGCGCTGGCCATCCCCGTGGACCTGGCAGAGCCGCCGTTCCCCTGGCCCATCGTGTTGACCGCGGGAGCCGCGGCCTGCGCCAGCGCCTTGTTCTGGTACTTCGTCGCCTGAGAATGACGGCCTTCGTGCCCGGGCTGACGTGGCGCATGCGGTGAGACCGAGAAGCGGATGAAACAGAAGACCTGGATTGCCGTCATCGTCGTCGGAACACTCGCCGTCAACGCCATGGCGTACGTCGTGATGCGCAAACGCCGCGCGACGGAGGCCATTCCCGCCACCGCCTCTGTCACGCCGCCCCGGCCTCCGTCAGCGACGACCGCGCCGCCACCGCCCGACCCCGTCACCGCCCCGCCGGTGGATGACGCGAGCGAGGGACTGGCCCGCGCGCGCCGGGCCGCCGGACTCGCCGCCCTGGAAGACCGCGACTACGACACCGCCGTCAGCGAGTTCACCGAGGCGCTGAGCCTGCGCAAGACGCCCGGCGGAGACCTGGTCGAGCTGTTGCGCATCGCCACCGACCTCCAGTCGCGCGAGCGCAGCCGGGGACGCGGAGAGCAGGCCAAGGCGACCCGGGAGCCCCCGACGCGGCAGACCGCCCGCTCGCGCGCCTCCAGGGCCGCCGCCGCTCGCGCGCAGCAGCAGCAACCCAGGGAAGAAACCACCGTGCTGGAGGAGCCTCGCGGCGGTCTTCTGCTGGTGACGTCCACGCCGCCGGGCCTCGTGGTGCAGGTGGATGGGAAAGCCGTGGACCTGACGCCCGCGCGACTGCCCCTGCGCGCGGGGACGTACCGCGTGGCGCTCGCACAGGGCGACCGCCGGCTGGTGGAGGAGACGGTGGAGCTGGAGGAGGACGGTGTGCGCTCCATCAACCGCGACCTCAGCGAGCAGCTGGCCCCACCACCGCCCGTCGCCGCGAAGCCCGCAGCGCCCGCTCCCCCCGTCGCCGCGCCCGCCGCCGCCGTGGAGCCTCCGCCCACGTCCGTGGCCACCGCCGCGGTCGCGAAGAGCGCCGCGACGGGCAGGGGTGAGCTCGACATCACCTCTCCGTCCCTCTACGGCGAGGTCTGGGTCAACAACCGTCCCTATGGCTTTCCCCCGCTCGTCGCCCAGAACCTCCCCGCCGGCCCCGCCCGCGTGGAGGTCCGCGTCAACGGCGAGGTGAAGCGTCGCATGAGCGTCGAGGTCGAGCCGGGTCGTCGCACGGCCGTCCGGGTGCGCTGAAGCCCCGCCGCGCACCGCTGTCTCCCATTCCTTTTCAGACGCGGGCCCTGGCCGCCCACGCCCCGTCCTTGCCCAGAGGTCCGCCCCCCATGCCGTTCCGCCCTCGCTGGCCCCGCCCCGTCCTGCTCTCGCTGCTGCTCTCCGCCACGCCCTCCGCCCTCGCCCAGTGGGAGCCGGAGACCTCCGAGCCCACCACCGAGGCCGAAGTCGCTCCCCCGCCGCCCGCGTCGGGACAAGAGGAGCTGCCGCTCGACGAAGAGTCGGACGTGCACAGCCAGGTGGCCTCGTTCGCGATAACCAAGCTGCGCGACTCGCCCGCCGTGGTGACGTCGATGACGACGGAGGAGATTCGCAACTCGGGCGCGCGCGACTTGATGGACCTGCTGCTCCAGGTGCCGGGCTTCTTCTTCGGCGTGGACGTGCAGGGCGCCGTCGGCCCGGGCTTCCGAGGGCTGTGGGGCTACGAGGGCAAGGTGCTGCTCGTCGTCGATGGCAAGGAGCTCAACGAACAGCTCTACTCGACGATGCAGTTGGGCAACGAACTGCCCATCGAGCTGATTGAGCGCATCGAAGTCGTACGCGGCCCCGGCTCGGTCATCTACGGCGGCAACGCGGAGCTGGCCGTCATCAACGTCATCACCCGGGGCGTGCAGGGCAGCACCGACTTGATGGTGTCCGGCACGTACGGGCAGATGGAGAAGGTCAACGGACGACGGAGCCTGACGCTGTCGGGACGCAAGGTCTTCGAGTCCGCGCCAGGCCTGAGCGTCTTCGCGTCCGCGTCGCTGGGCCAGGGCCAGCGCAGCGATGCCCTGTTCCAGGACTTCTTCGGCAACACGGCGGAGATGGGCGGCAACACCAAGCTCAACCCGACGACGGTGCAGGCGGGCGTGGGCTACCGGGACCTCCAACTGAGCGTGCTGTACCAGCGCTTCGCCACGTCGGCCATCATCGCCTTCGACGAGGTGCTGGACGCCCCCGCGGCCACCGACTTCGAGTCCTTCCACGCGGAGCTGAGCAACCGGTTCCGTCCGAGTGAGCGGGTGGAAATCATCCCCCGCCTCAACCTGACACTCTCCGAGCCGTTCCGCGACGCGGACCAGGCCTCCGAGTTCTATTACGAGAAGCAGGTGATGCGGCTGCGCGGCCGGACGATGGCGCGCTGGGCGGCGCTGGACGTCCTGCAGCTCACCGGCGGCGTGGACGTGGCGTCGGACCAGGGCAAGCTCAGGGGTCCCGCGGACGTGGGGCTCCAGACGGCCTTCGGCGAGGACGGCGCCACCAGCGTCTCGTACCTCAACGTCGCGGGCTTCGTGGAGGCGTTCTCGGAGAACCCCATCGTCACGGTGGTGGCGGGCGCGCGGTATGAGAACCACAGCGACTTCGGCAGCTCGTTCGTCCCCCGGCTGGTGCTCTTGCGCGGCTTCGGTCCGTTCAGCGCCAAGGCGCTCTTCAGCCGCGCGTTCCGCGCGCCGGGCATCGAGAACATCAGCCTGGGCGCGGACGTGAAGCCCGAGCGCACCACGGTGTACGAGTTGGAGGGCACGCTGCGCTTCGGTGACGGCCACGCGCTGAGCGCCAACGCCTTCGACGTGGGCGTGTCGGACCCCATCATCTACTCGTACGACGCGGCGACGAACGAGGAGGCGTACCGCAACCTGGGACGGCTGGGCAGCCGGGGCGTCGAGCTGGACTACCACGTCAAGGGGAGCTGGGGCCGCGTCGCGCTCAACTACTCGTTCTACGCGCCGTCGGGCCGCAACGACGTGGCGGACTACCAGGTGCCCGGGCACTCCAACGCCTTCACCGGCATGCCCACGCACAAGGCCTCGCTGTCGGGCAGTCTCAAGGTGCAGCCATGGCTGTCCGTGAATCCCACGGCGGTGCTCGTGGGCCGGCGCTTCGCGGTGGACGTGCCCGACGACAACGGCGACTCGGCGGTGGAGGAGCTGCCCACGCAGCTCTTGCTCAACCTCTACGTGCGCGCGGAGGACGTGGGCACGAAGGGGCTGGAGATTGGCGCGGGCGTCTACAACCTGCTCGGCACGAACTTCCGCATCGCCCAGCCGTACAATGGCGGCCACGCACCGCTGCCCGTGTTCTCCCGCGAGTTCCTCGTCAAGCTCAGCTACCTGTTCGACCCGGGCCTGAGCGAGCTGTAGTCACGCCCCCGAGCCGGGTCCCACGCGGGCCCGGCCCCCGGACGCCGCCCCGAGCTCGGAAGCAGCCCGCGCGAGGCCGTCAGGCATGTCGCTCCCCAGACTCCGAGCCGCTGGCCTGTTGAACGGTGGGCGTCAGCGTCTCGGGAACTCACGGGAGAACACAGGCATGAACACCTCGCGAGAGGGGCCGGACTCGCGAGGGCGCCCACACCATCGCGACGCCAGTTCATCGTCATTGATCGGGTCTCTTCGGTCCCATTCTCGGGAACTTGTGGGGGCGCCTCGCGACGGGAGCGGACTCCCTCTCCTGCTCGTCTTGACTCGCGTCGTCTTCGACAGGAGCCGCGTCGTCTTCGACAGGCGCCGCGTCGTCTTCGACAGGGGCCGTGCCGTCTTCGACAGGGGCTTCGTCGTGGTTCACGTCGCGCCTGCGCTTGGTGCGCGCGCGCCCCCGGGCCACGCCCTCTCCAGCGGTGGTGGAAGAGGACAGGGAACTCGAGGAGCTGGCGACTTGCACCTCCTTGCAGCGCTGACACAGCCCCTCGAGCCTCCCGCGCAGATAGGCCAACGTCTTCGGCGCGTACACGTCCAGTTGGCCCAGCTCTGTTCCCAGGAGTATCTCGCCGTCGCTGTTCCGCGGGAGCACGAGCCTGCGGAACTGGCGACTCTCCACGCGGTCAATCAGCGCCCGCAGGTCCTCGTCGAGAATCGCCGTGTTCTGCGCATAGGTGGCATCGGACCAGCGCCCCATCGCCGGTGACGTCCCGCCCGAGATGCGCAGCGTCCGCAGGGGGACGACATTGGGAACACCCACGACGCTCGTGCTGGAGTCCTCACGGACGGACGGAGCCCGCTGCATCGCCTCCGAAACCTCCTGCACGTAGAGGTCCTCCTGATTGCGCGTCACCACCGACGGCACGAGCAGGGTCAACCGGGGGACGACCCGCACCTTCCCCAGCTGGGCGTTCGCCCAGTCGATGAGCTCCTGGATTTTCTGCTGCAAATGAGCCCACGTCCTGGGCGCGCCCTTCGGCAGGTTGGCGACCCCCGTGCCGATATCCAGCGTGTTGGACGCGAGGTTCCACGGCACGACGAGCGTCGTGTACAGGCCCTGCGTCAGGAGCCGGAGTGCCTCGGCGCAGTCGTCGTCGATGGCCTGCTGGTTCCTGGCGAAGTCCGTGTCGACCATGCCTACGCCAGGCACCCAGCACGTGCGCACCCCGAGCGCGTTCGGGTTCATGCGGATGATGGCCTGCGTACTGCTCTGGAAGTGTTTGTTCTTCTTCGACGCGTCGTTCTCACCGAAGAGAAAGAGCCCCCGTGGATGCCGGGTCGGCGTGTCGTGCTGGAAGTGGTTCGTGCTCGGCCAGAGGCATACGGGACCGGTCATCGCCGGGTCCGTCGAGGAGCCCCCCGCGCTCGAAGCCGTGCTGGACGAAGACGTGGCCGCTGACTGCGCGAGGGCCCTCAGCGCCCCTTCTCCACCTCGGCGGCGCCGCACGGCGAGGGCGGCGTACCGCTCGGGCGACCCCGCCACCGCGGGCCCCAAACCCTCCTCCGGGCATACCGCCTCGTAGTGCGCGTTCCTCAAATTGGCGAGCCGCAGCAGGGGCGCCGCCTCATGCCCCTCCTCACGGGGCACGAAGTCCACCTCGTCGCTCCAATATGCGCGGGCGCTCGTCCTGGCGAAGGTCTGGAAACGCACGCGGAACAGGTTGGAGACCGCCGCCAGCACCACATGGTCTCCCCACACACCGTCCCGGCTCATCGCCCGCAGGTACTGACTCCAGGCATCCACCCCGTTGACGCGCCGGTACGCCAGCTCGTTCGGCCAGCCCGCCCGATGCCAGTCGAGCAGCAAACCCATGTCCCGCCGGAACGTCTCCACCGACACGGGCCCCACCCGTGCTCCACCGCCCCCTCCCCGCCCGGCGAGCAGGTCGTCCAGGTGATTGACCGCCAACTGGCGCACCGTGCCGTGGTGCCGCTCGTCGCCGAAGAGAAGCTGAGCCAGTGAGCGGAAGAGGCAGTCACCTCCCCCTGCGTTCGGCTCGCGCCGCTGATGGAGGGACGTCAGGTGTTCATCCATCGAGATGGTCCGGACGGCGCTCCTGCGCCCTCCATCCGACTCTAGAGTCGGCCGCTTGCCCCAATAGGCCGCCGTGTCGAAGCCCTCCGCCCGGAGCGCGACGAGCGTCAGACGCACTTGCATGGCATCCGCCACCAGGCTGCCAGACCGCTCGTGCTCGGCCTCACCGACCTGGGCCGCCGCCTCCAGAATCTGGTCGAGCGCCCTGGCCGCCACCTCGTCGGACTCCGTGGACTTCTGGTAGGCGAGACACAACGCCTCCAGCCTCCGCATCTCCTCGGAGCCCCTGGGCGCCTCCGGGACCTCGGGGGGCAGGGCGGTCTCCTCGACGACCAGCTTTTCGCGCCCGTCGTAGACCAGCCTCAAATCAGAGACGAGCGGCATGTGGTCGCTCATCTTCTTCGCGTCCGCCATCAGGTCGACCCAACGCGCGTCGTCGCTGCCCTTCAGCGTGACACCCGCGCCGCGCAGCTGCCCGAAGATGCGCTCCTCCTCCTCCAGCCGCGCATCCTCCCTCTGGATGAGCTGCCAGAAAGGTCTCAGGTGCTCGGGCAGGAGCTCGCCGTGGATGCGAAAGAGCTTTCGCTCCTTGTCAGTGGCGAGGACCATCGGGAACGGGATGACGAAGACCGAGGCCTGCTCCAGCCTCCAGCCATCCGTGCGCGGCGAGTACACGAGAATCTTGTCATAGCCACTCGCGCCATAACGTTGCTGGGGCGAAGTCGCGAACGACTCGATGAGCCCCAACACATCCTCGACGGAGTTGAGCAACGATACCGGCTCGCCGCGCTCCGTCGTGGAGGGGTTGAACGGAAGGGCCTTCACCGCCGTGTTCAGCAGCGCGCGCAGGGACTGCTTGGAGCCACTGCCAAAGTCGTGGTCCGCATCGGACGCCCAGGCCGTGAAATCACTCACCGCGAGGGTGGAGCGCTCATCGGCCAGTGCGTAGAGATGACTGGCATTCGCGCCGGGCCCCAGCAGCGTATCGAAGAACCGGTGGAACGAGAGCTTCGGCTTGCAGTCGGCGATGTACGGAGTGCCATCGGGCGCGAGGCCTTTTTTGGGCCTCGCGGTGTCGATGTTCAAGTCGGACAGGACGATGCCCAGGGCCTTGGCCTGGCGCTCGGCCTTGCAGTACTCGAGGAAGGCTGAAAAGTCCTTGCCCCGGGCAGGCCCATTGTCAGCCTTGGGCGAGGGCGGATGCCACGCGATGACGCCTATCTCCGGAGCCGCTTTCACCTTGGCGAGCCGCACCGGAATCCGCAGGGGCTCTCGCTTGCTGAAGAGGCTCCCGGCCTCCTTCTCTCCACGCGCCAGATAGGTGCTGACGTAGGAGACGGCCTCCTGGTCGATGCTCACCTTGGAGGCGCGCCACAGGACACCGTACGCCTCATCCTGCGTATAGAGCCCCTTGACGGCCCCTTCGGGCACCTCTCGGGGCCACGACTCGTAGACCTCCACATGACGGGCCCGGCACTGGGCGTTCAGCGCATCACGGATGCGCAAGAACTCGCGCAACCCCGCATGGGTCGACGGCCCGTCTTCGGTCTCGTTCTTGCGCCGGGCATAGGCCGCGAGCTTCGACTGATAGAGCCGATTGAGGTGCTCGGTATTTGAACGAGACAGGATTTGTTCGAACTCGAACTCGCGCCCCTGCTTCCTGGAACGCGGCACCTCCTCCTTCGCGATGCTGAAGATGAACCCCTTGAAGAGTTCTCCGCAGTACGCGAGGAGCTGTTCGACGGCGAACTTCGCGAGCTTGTCGCGGGCAGTCCGCTCAGCTCCGAGTTCCGCATCCTCTCTCTCGGTGGTTGAGTAGCGCGGCGCGAAGGGCTGGAGCCAATCGTAGTACTCCTCTTCCACGAGCAACCGCACACAGTACGGGTGAAACTCCGCGATGAGCTTCGGGGTCTTGCGCTTCACATCGATTTCGGTCGCGACGAGCCGCGCGGCAGGGGCATCATCATCATCATCATCCGGCCCACCGAAGCGATCGATGAGCAGGGGCTCGCAAGCCTCCCATGCGGTTTCGATGCTCTCATTGAGTTCGTCGAGCCTCTCGGCATCGAGTTCTTGCGTCGTTTCGCTCCAATCCGGGTCGGGTGCTGATTCGGCCGTGACGCCCGGCCAGATGGCTCTGCGCACTCTCGTGGCGAAGATTTTCGCCAGGTCATTGGCGAACTCCGATTGCCACTCCCGGACAGCGGCATCCTCGGCATCCTGGGGGGCGACGTTCCTGACGGCGCTCGCGGCGGCCTTCTTTCTATAGCGCTTGGGCACCGGGAAGCGCTCCAACAGCGCGGTCAACGAATCGCCGCGCACGCGATTCGGCGGTGGCGGAACCGGCGGCTTGGGCTCAACCAGACGCAGGCCCCCCTTCTTCTTCAGCTCCAGGATGGTGACGAGGTCGGGGTTCGCCGCACGGATGACGTGCGCCAGGGCGTCGATGGTCCACTGCTTTCGGACCGCGGGAGTTCCGCTCGGCCCCCCTCCCAGGTCCGCGATGTTCCACAGGAGCACCCGGAGCGGGAAGCTCCGGTCGAGCACGGGCGCGTCAGCCACGGTGGTCTCCGCGCCGAGCGGGACACTCCGGACCTCGGACCGCGCGTCCCTCAGCGCTTCGGGTGGCGACTCCAGGGGCGGGATGACGACTTCGGAGGAGGACGCATCGAGCATCTGCGCATGCATCTGCTCGTTCGACAGCCGGTGCGAGTCCGTTGAATCAAGGCTCTCCAGCACCTTGTCGTACTCATCCCCCATGAGCGAAGCGAGGGTCTCATCGTCATCGGAGACCGCCTGGGCCCCCACGTCGATGGGTGGGAGTTCGTCATCGTCACCGAGCGGCTGGAGGTCCGCGTCGTCATCGTCGTCGACCGGCTGGACCTCATCGTCCACATCGTCCCAATCGTCACCGTCGGCGGCGGCCCAGTCGTTGTCATTCCCCGCGGCGGGGACGACAGGCAGGGGAGTGCCACAGGCGGCGCACCGGGGAGCGGCCTCCGCTCCGTCGTCCATGACTTCAGCGTGGCAGTTCGGGCATCGCATCGCGAAAGGCTCCCTGGATTACGAACGGTGAAGCAGGCCCAGCGCGGCGCGGGTCGCCTCGTCCACGTCACCGCTCGGAGGCAGCCCGAGCGCGTACTGAAACCACTCGACGGCCAGACGCGTCTTGGGCCCCAACTCCCCCTGCTCGCCTCCGCAGGAGAACCCCAGGTTCTCCAGGCGCTCCCGCAGCCCCTCCGGCGCGCTCGTCGACCGCAGCGCGACGAAGCGCAGCGTCAGGCGGCGCTCATCGGGGCGACCGGGCGCCACCGTCACCTCGCCCCTCACCGCGCGCTCCGGCAGCACCTGCACGACGCGCCCCTCGTCATCCGTCACGCCCTCCTGCGCGGGCAGCTCCTCCTCGTCATCCAGCCACACCTTCAGCAGATAGGGCTGGTGCGCGCGGGGTTGGTGCGCGCCGTCGCGCAGCACCAGCACCAGGGCCAGGGGAATGCCAATCCGGTGCACCACCTGCCGGTAACCTGTCTCCACGGTGACCCACTCCCGGGCGAAGGGCCGCGCCACGACGCGAGTGCCCGGCGCGGGTGCCACGTCGGACGCGAGCGCTTGTCCCGTTCGCGCATCCACGAGGCGCGATGGGCGCACTCCCCACCTCGCGGCGAGGACCGTGAGAGACTCGGTCCCCTCGCACGTCCAGGTGAGCGCCTTGGGCTGGGACGCCGGCCCCCATCTCGCGCTGGCTCCCGCCTCGCGAGGTGGCAGCTCCAACGCGCCGAGCACCCGCCACAACGCGGGCTCCACGTCGAGCAACCGCAGGCGATAGCGGCCTTCCTCCAACCCCTCGAACAGCGCGACGCCCTGCTCATCCGTGCGCGTGCGCAGGGCTTCATCCCCTGTCAGCCGCGTCAGCTCGAGCGCCACACCCGACAGCGGCGCCTCCCGGTCATCGACGACGACCACCTCCACCTGGCCCTTCCCGGACTCGAGTGGACAGGGGGCAATGGCGGCATCCGTCCCGGACGTGGGGGGTGGCATGGCAGTGGGTCCTCGCTCAGGCGTGCGTGTCGGGTCGGCCTGGGCGGCGGCGACATGCCCGTGCGACTCCGGTCAGGTGTCGGTCCCAGGCGGAGCATGGAGGAGGCGGAATGCCTCTTCCTTCCGTCGGTTCTGGAGGACCACGTCCTCGCGGCGGCGGCGCTCGTTCACCACCCTGCGAAGGCGCGCGACAGGGTCCGAGACGCCCGCGTCATCCAACCAGGTTCGCATCCAGGCATGAGGGCGTTGCTCCTCGAAGTCCGCGCCCAGCGACTCGGCGAGGCTGACGTAGAGCCGCACGTCCGCGAGCGCGAGGATGCCCCGGTCCACCGCCCGGCGAACCACGGGCCGCAGCCGCTCCCGCGTCCACGCCGGCTCCACACGAGCAGGCCCGGGCACGACAAGAGCCTGCTCCGCGAGAAGGTCCCCGACCCGCTGCTCGACCCGCGCATCCTCCGCGGAGAGCCGCAACGTGGTGATCTGCGACTCACGAATCCGCAACAACGGAGACACCCACGCCGGTGAAGTGACGCAGGATTATTTCCAGGACATCAGAGGAAAGCAAGGTACGGAGGCGTCTCGGACGGATTCATCCGGCGACGAGTCCTCCGCGACGAGGCAGGTGAAGACAGGCCTCCGCGTGGCGGACGACCAGGGGCCCGGGCACGCCAACGCCTTCACCGGAACGCCGCCTCGGCGGTGGAGGAGTTGCCCACGAGCGTTCGAGCAATCTGACCTCGTGGGTTTCACCGGAACACGAGGCGGAAGGACGCGCCGCCTCCGTTGCGGGACTCGTGAGGGACGCCTTATCGTTTCGCCTCAGTCCTGGAAGCACGGTTGCGCGGGGGGCCAGGAATTCAGGCTCGATAAGGCACCCCTTTGTTGATCATCCGTGACGAGCAGAAGCAGGTCTTCCAACAGGAGTCGCGTCGACGGTTCGAGGTCCTCCTCGCCGCCTTCCTGCGAGAGCACTACCCCGCGGCCCGCCGCATGGCACCCGAGCAGCTCTCCGGGTTCGTCCACACGCAGGTCAGCAAGGCCGGGCCCTATGGGCTGGTGAGCCGGCGCGGCGCGGCGCTGTTCGTGGCGGCCGCCTGGCATCTGGGTGACGGCTTCGACCTGCGGTTGCGCGGAGGAAAGCGGCCCATCTTCGGCCGCGACACGTTCCCCTCTGAGCGCGAGGCGATGCTCGAGGACCTGCTCCACGAGTTGGGCGCGGGCGTGCCCGCCGGAGAGGGGGCCGGACGATGAGCGACACCTTCGACGATGACCCGCGCTCCAGGCCCCCGTTTCGTCCCGCCCCTTCGTCCTCGAAGCCCCCCCATGGAGAGCCGCCCCACAAGCAGAGGACCCCCGCGAGTGGCACCTTCCCGCCCCCGTTGGAGGACGAGCCGAACCTGACGGACGACAGCGACTCCGAGACCGAGGCCGTCGTCCCAGGAGAGTGGCGCCCCTCCACCCGACTGAAGGGGCCCAAGGCCCTGGACGGTGGACAGAAGCGCGTTCACGGGAACTGGGATCCGCCTTCGGGCTCGGAAAGCGACGACAGCGACGACGACAGTGATGACGACAGTGGGGACGACTCCCAGTCCCCCATCATCCACGACAAGAAACGCACTCGGTACAGATACGCGCGGACAGGAGAGCCCGAGTACCCATTCTTCCCTCCGCGGGCGTCGTCCTCGATGGACGTCGACCTGGTGGTCCTCCCCTGCGACCCCCCTTCACCGCCCCCCTTCGTCCCTGAGATGGAGGAGGACGAGGGCCCCGAGGAGACGGAGGGCTGGTTCTATGCCACCGCCAGCAAGTACGAACCCGATGACACAGGGGAGCGCGCCCTGGTGTGGTTGGACCTCGTCGAGGAGGAGTGGTTCGACGAGCGCGCGGAGCTGGAGCGACAGGAGTTCCATCGCCAGAACCGGTGGACGCCCCTCTGGGAGCTGGAGTTCCAGGCGGACGGCTACCGCCATGAGGCGGGAGTCCCCACCGTCACCGTCGTCGTGGGGAACAGCAAGTTCCACATCCAGGAAGGCATCTGGTTCCGGGTCAGGGTTTCGTCCACCCGTCCCACCATGGACGTCGACAACGGCCCCCTGGAGGTGTCGTGCTACCGGCAGTTCCCCTCGCTGAAGTTCGGGCCCGAGCAGACCTGGTGGGTGCTGGAACTGGAGGCGATTGGGGACCAGGGCAAGGAGCTGGCGCGCATCTATTCCATCCGCCCCGAGGACAGCACGGGCCAGCAGAGCACCAGCCTCAACCAGCACGTGTCCTATGTCGGCGTGTTCGACATCGGTCAGGGCAACTGCAACGCCCTCTTCGACGCGAATGGCCACCCGTTCGCCTACTTCGACTTCGGCCTGGGGGACGACAAGTCCCACAAGTACACGCGCCCGACGAACTACCAGCCCTGCATGGCCGGCAACCCCGTGGTCATCCTGTCGCACTTCGACACGGACCACCGGCAGCTCGCGGTGGAGAAGCCGCAGGCCATGCACCTGCCCTGGCTGGTCATCGAGAACAAGCCCGTCACCAGTGACAGGAACTTCTTCAACGCGCTGACCCACGTCCGCGTCATCTCCAACAACCAGCTCTGCTTCGAGGAATACCCCTGGGGCTTCGTGCTGCGCGCGGACTGGCCGGGCCACCACAACAGGGAGATCGACAAGAACGAGATTGGCCTCGCGGCGCTGGTGCGCGTGCAGGACGACAGCAACGCGCCGCCCATCGGCCAGCGCCGGGCGCTCGACGCGGGCGGCACGCGGCCAGAGCTGTTCCCGGAAGAGCGCTACGTCCTGCTCACTGGCGATGCGATGTTCCAGCACATCGCCTCGTGTCGCGCGGGAGACCTGGACGGCAAGGTGGTCGGCATCCTCGCGGCCCACCATGGCGCCAAGGACGGCCTGGAGGAGAAGTACATCCCGCTCGCCGCGCCGCCGCTGCACGGCCTGCCGCCCACGGTGGTGTACTCCTACGGCATCTTCTTCACGGGGAGCCTCAAGAACAAGGTCGGCAAGCACGGCTACGCGAAGAACGGCGGCGCGGGACACCCCTTCCCCGAAGCCGTCGACATGTACCGCGTGCGCGGCTACCACTACGTCCAGAAGACGGCGGAGGACATCGACGTCACCCTCATCAACACGAACACGAACGTCCTCGTGGTCCACCCCCGCCATGGAAAGGAACACAACGACAACGTCACCCTGAGCGGGGCCGCGCATGCGGTCTACAACGCGGGGCCGCACCCCATCCACAAGCTGGACGAGGACCACTACACCTTCCCGGTGCCTCGCGACGGCACGCCGAGGGTCGAAGCGGGCATCCTGTCCACCTGCGCCGTGCGCGTCTTCGACGCGGGTCCGAACACCTGGTGCTTCATTCGCAAGCCCGGGCACGGCCTCTCGGATGGAGACATCGTGGCCATCGCCGGGACGTCCAACGACAACCCGGCCATCGCCATCCACCGGTGTGACAAGAACTACGTCGCGGCGCCGCTCTCCGTCCTGGCCAGCCAGTTGGACGCGGATGGCACCCTGAATGGAGCGCCAGCCGCCGTCTACCACCTGCCCGCCAACCACTGCCTCGTCCGCCACGAGCGGCACGGCCTGGACGCCCACGGCGCGCCCCAGGTCAACCTGAACGGCGTGGGCCTGAACCCTGTCACCGTGCTGGACGAGGACCACTACATCTGGCCCCTGTCCACCAACGCCACGGCGACGCCCACCGTGAACAAGGTCGCCACCGCGGGCGTCACCGTGACGCTCATCGCGGTGCCCACCGGCGACGCGCTGGTCGTGGACCCGGGCCCCGCGCGCACACCCGGCATCCAGGTCCGCCTGCGCAAGTACGACGGTGGCGGCTTCCCCGCGGCGCTGACGCAGATGCCGCTGCAGCCCGTCCCTGGCGTCGCCGGCTACTACACCGTCGATCAATGCCATCACAAGAATGACTCCTCCCCCATGCGCATGGAGCTCAACGGCGTGGTGGGCCAGCGTCGCCACTGCCTGCTGGGCTGGAGGGGACCCGGGACGCCGCCCGTAGGGCTCGCCGCGACGAACATCCAGGCGGCCACCACGGCGTATGAGCAGGCCGCCGCGCGTGTCTCCCACTGCTACGCCCAGGCCCAGGCGGCGACGCTCGTCGGGGGCGCGGCGGAGGCCGCGAGCAAGGTGACCGGCAACTCCGCGGCCGACGTGGCGGACGAGGCCGAGACGGAAATGACGGGCGCGGCCTTCGTGAACCTCCATCCCACGGCGGCGACCAAGATGGCCCTCCGCGACGCGATTCTCGCGGCGCGCGGCGAGCCCAATCGCAGCGCGGCCTCTCGCCTCATCAACGGCATCGTGCAGCGGCTGCGGCAGCCCGCCATCCTGGCCAGCCAGGAAGCGGAGCGACAGGCCCGCGCGTCCGTGCAGGTGGTCCACACGAACGGAGGCCCGCTGCCGCTCCAGCTCGTGCATTGCCAGAAGCCGCCCGCGTCCCAACATCCCGTGGCCGCGAAGCCCGTCCCGGAGCCCGTGCTCGGCGTGGGGCCACGCGCCACGGGGACCTCCATGCCCCCGGGCGGCGGCGCTCCCGTCGTCGAGGCCACCGAGTTGCTCACCTTCCCCGCGGGCGAATGCCTGGTGCACCACCCGGCCCATGGGCTCGTGGGGACGAAGCAGGTGAGGCTGCGTGGCACGGGCGTGGCACTCCTGAATGGCGCGCGCAACGCCACCGTCGTCGACGCCCATCACTACCGGCTGGATGCCAGCGCGGGAGCGAACCACGTGCACACGCTGCCGAGCGTGGGCGTGCGCGTGACGCTGATGGACTTCCCCGAGGGCCAGTGCCTGCTTCACCACCCCGGCCAGGGCGCCACGCTGGGCTGCGTCCACGTCGACGGCTCCTCGGCCGGCGCGTGGGATGGCGACCACGAGGTGACGGAAATCATCGACGCGGACCACTACAAGCTGCGCTTCACCAGCGCGGTGGCCAACGGCGAGGCCGCCCAGGTGGACGGCACGGCGGTGACGCTGGACGATGACGGCACCGACACCATCGTCACCCACCTGGCCCATGGACGCGGGCTGGGTCCGGTGGTCGTCACGGAGAGCACGGACCCATCACTCGACGGGCCTCAGCGGGTCGTCGAGATTGTCGACGCGAACACCTACCGCACGGACAAGACGAGCCCAGTGAACGTGCATGCGACGGCGAAGCTGGGCGGGGTGGATGTCGTCCTGGACGCGGACCTCACGGGAAGTGTCGTCACCCACGCGAACCATGGACGAGGGCTGCGAATGGTGAAGCTCCAGGGCGCCAGCGTGCCCGCCTACGACGGCGCCCACCCTGTCGCCCGGAACCTGGACGCGGACTGGTCCCTCCTGGACGTGTCCCAGGGTGCGGCGGCGGAAGTCACCGGGCAGGTCGCCGGCAACAACGTCACGCTGCTGGACAAGGCCCCCACCGAAAGCCTCCTGCGCCAGACGCAAGCCGACGGCTTCTGGGGCACGGCCCAGGTGGAGTTGGTGGGCTCCACCGGCCACTTCCACGACGGCGAGCGCACGCTCGCGAACGTGGGCGGCACCCCCTCGCTGCGCACGCTTCCGCGCAACGAGAAGGTCTATCGCAAGGATGAGGTGGACCTCTTCGTCCCGGTGACGGTGGTGGACCACATGGGCAACCAGGCGGTGGCGCGTCACCCCAACCATGGCCTCAAGGGCGCGCCCATCGTCACCATCAACGGCGCCGCGGTCATCGCGCTGAACGCGGCGCATGCCGCCACCGTGGTGGACTCCAACCACTATGCCCTGCCCCTGGGCGCTCCCGCCGCCGCGGTCCAGAACATCACCTCGCAGGTGACGCGAACCCCGCTGGCCATCGCCGGACCGGCGGCTCCCGCCCAGGGAACCCCCAGGCATGGCGTCACCCTCAGCGTGATGGGAATCGCGGCGCTGAACGGGCACCACCAGACCGCTCAGGTCATCGATGAGACGAGCTACGAGTTGGCCATCACCACCGGCGCCGTCCACCTCGGCGTCGCCGGAATGGCGGACACCGGCATGGGGGCGGGCCCCGTGGCCATCACCCTGGATGATGACGGCACCTCCTGCACGGTGACCCACGCGGTGAACCACGACCTGGGCGCGGGCACGGTCACCATCACCGACGGCAACCACGTCGGAGGCACGTATGCCTATAATGGCCTGTATGCCGTTGCGGGCGTCACCGACGACGACTCCTACGACATCACCCTCCCGGTGTCGGGGGTGGTGAGGACCGTCAAGCTGAAGGCCAATGGGCGCACCGCCTACCTCGCGGACGACGGCGCGGGGGTGGGCACCCTGGAGCACTCGAATCCCCACGAGCGCGTCATCCACCTGGCCCCCGCGAACGCCGCGCCGGTCTCATGCCTTCCCGCCGCCTGCGACTTCACCAATCTCACCCAGGCATGAGCACCCACGCGGACAACGAAGGCCGACGGCTGCTCTCCGGCGAGCCGTTATGTGAAGAGGGCAGCTACCTCCAGGCGACGCTCGGCGGGTGGTTCCGCCTGAGTGAGTCCGGCGCCCCCGTGCTGCTCACCGTGGAGCACCTGTTGACGCCGGACCCCATCAGGGCCGCGTCCGCGTGCCTCGCGGTAGGAGGCCCGCCGCCGCGCCTGCGCTGGCAGGGGGAAGACGCCATCGTGAACCGCCGTCCCGAGGGGCGCTGGCTGTGCCACGCCACGTCGGGCGAGCGCGTCGCCAGGGTGCTGGCCTCGGGAGTCCGACCCGAGACGGGACACCAGGGTCCGCTCGACGCCTGCATCGCCGCGCCCGTGGCCCCGTCGCTCGGCTCGGACGAGTACCCGCCGCTGCCCTGGGTGCCCCGCGTCGCGGAGCCTCGCGAGGGCAGCACCGTGCTCAAGTTCACCCGGCGGGGCGGACTGCGTCACGGCCGCATCCTCTGCGTGAGCGAGTCTGGAGACGAGGTGCTCGTCACCTCCACCAGTGAGCAGCCCTTCGCGGTGGAAGGCGACTCGGGCGCGCTCCTCATCGACGTGGAGGCCCGTGCCGCCATCGGGATGCACGTGGGTGAGGTCTACATGCGCTACGTAAAGGAGCGTCAGTGGGCCGTGTTGTGGCGGGCCCGTCCACTGCCGCTCCTGATGAAGGCCTTTCACCTGCGGCCCTACTGAACAGCCCTCACACGCGCACCGGGGACTCCGTCGCGAAGGACACACGGGCTTCAAGGTGCCTGCGCCGTCCTGCCCCACCCACGTCCGTGGCCCGAGGGTCGCGGTGGGGTGGCAGGGACAGCCTGCTCGGCGAGAACTTCCGCATCGCCCAGCCGTACAATGGCGGCCACGCGCCCATGCCCGTGTTCTCCCACGAGTTCCTCGTCACGCTCACCGCCCTGTTCGACCCTGGCCTGAGCGAGCTGTAGCCACGCCAGGTCTTCCCTCTGGAGTCTCGCCCGACCATGAGCACGCACGGCCACGGCAAAGGCCCCCGGCTCATCGCCGGAGAGCCGCTGAGTGAGGAGGGCAGCCCCTACGAGACCTCCCTCGGAGGCTGGTTCCGCCTGCGTGAATCCGGCGACCCCGTGCTGCTCACCGTGGAGCACCGGCTGGGACCACCCGTCCTCCCACCGGCGCCCGGCGGCCTCACGATGGGAGGAGGACTGGTGCCACAACCTCCACCGTATTCGCGGGGAGAGGACGGCATCGTGGACCGCCGTCCCGAGGGGCGCTGGCTCCGCCACGTCATCACCCAGACCCGGGTCGCCCAGGTGATGGCCACGGAAGCCAGGCAGTGGAGCCCCTCGGGCCTGCTCGACGCCTGCATCGCCGCGCCCCTGGACCCGGCGGAGCGTGGCACGGGCGAGTACCCACCCGTGTCCTGGGTGCCCCGGGTGGCGGCGCCCCGCGTGGGCAGCACCGTGATGAAGTACACCTCCCGGGGAGGCCTGCATCGCGGCCGCATCATCTCCGTGGGCGAGGACGGACAAGAAGTGCTCGTCACGGCCACGGATGACCGGCCCTTCTCGATATCGGGTGAGCCGGGCGCGCTCCTCATCGACCTGGAGGCCCGCGCCGCCGTCGCGCTGTACCTGGGCGACGTCTACATGCGAGGCGTGAACGAACGACAGTGGGCCGTGCTGTGGAGCGCGCGCCCCCTGCCGCTCCTCATGGAAGCCTTCCGCCTGGCGCCGTTCTGAGCACCCCGCGCACGCGACTCAAGGGTGACGCTCCAGGACGATGTCCCGGCGCGCGAGCCACACGCCAGAGGCCGTGCGCGACAGCTTCACGATGCCACTTCCACCGCGAAGCTCCTGCTTCTCGCGGTAGCGCGGCGTCACGCCAAACTCGCCGTCGAACACGACGTCATCGACGTGGTACGCGGGCCGCCCCGGCTCGCCAATGAACAGGTGTACGTGCGCCGGCAGGGTGTCGTTCGGATAGGGCGCGGGCTTGATGGTTTCGAACGCATAGACGCCGTCCCCACCCGTCCTCGCCCACCCGCGCAACCGACCATGGCGACGGCTCCACTCGGACTCCCGCGTACCATTCGCATAGAGCCCGGCCGCGTTGGTGTGATGCGCGTAGATGACGACACCCGCGACGGGCTCGCGTGACTGAGCGCTCAACACCCGTCCCGTCAGCGTCATCCGTTCTCCGGGCTCCTCGGCGCTCGACAGCCAGACGGTGGGAACCAGCCGCTCCGGCACCCGCTCCGCGACGGCTTCACATCCCTCGCAGGCGTAGAGCTGGGCCCTGACGCGGGGCGCCACGGGGACGGCTTCCGCTGGGACCGCGCAGGTGCATGCCACCACACTCACGGCGCAGGACCCCAGCCCCAGCACGACGGAACGCCGACTCAGCTCTCGCATGAAGCCTCACAACAGGCGGCGCACCTCCGGATTCCAATCCCCTCGGACGTCCCGCGCGGACCTGGCTCCGTTCAACCCGGTGCATCGACACGACCAGCCTGGTGACGCGGGCCGGCGCGCTCCTGGCCCTCTCCATGACGCGCCCGCCAGCCGAGGGCGCGGAGCCCTTCCTTCTCGCGCTGGATGAAACTGTTCAAGGCGGCGGGCCCACGCTATGGTGGCAGCCGCTGTCGTCATTCCACTCGGAGCCGGACGTGAGCCTCACCCCGTCCAGCGCCCCACCTGGGTGACCCGGCACCTCCCACCCTGAACTTTGTTCGCCGTCCGAACAAAGTTTCGAGCGCCCCTCCAGGCGGCATTCTCGCCGCGCGTGGCCCCACTCGGCGGGCTCGAAGCGCCCCTCGTGCCCTCTTATCCCTCTCACGTCACGGTCGCCGCGACGCGTCAGGCAATGGGACGGGCCGCGCGCGGCGCCGTGTCTGGGTTTGGCGTCAAGGCCCTGTCACGCGGCGGCTTGCAATCCAACCAACGTCGCTGGTACTTTCTTCGTCACTCGAACGAATGAAGCACGGTTCGTGACGGAGTGACGGTGAGCCCCGGGGGTGTGGGCGGATGGGCACGGCGTGATTCACCTCACTCTCCTCTGAAGCAGAGCGCCTTTCTTGACGCATCGCACCACGCGAGCGTCGGTTCCTTGCGTCGTCTGGTTTCTTCGCAGTGCGAACGAAGTTTTCCAGCAGGGAGGGGAAGCCCATGCAACACAAGCGTTTCGCCTGGACGTGTGCCGCGGCGGGGTTGCTCGCCACGATGAGCCTGCTCGGTGCATGTGACCCGGAGGAGGATGACAAGACGCCCGACCCCCAGACTGACGCGGGGACGAAGCCCGACTCGGGAACTCCGGACTCAGGACAGCCGGACGCGGGGCCCGTGGACTCGGGGGTGCCGGACGCGGGTCCGCCAGACTCCGGGACTCCCGACGCGGGCGAGCCGGACGCGGGGCCTCCTGACGCGGGCCCCACCACGGCGCTTCCCCTGACGGTGGACGGAACGTGGGCGCCCAGCGGCTACATGGGCGACGGCGCGTCGGGCGGCATCGTCTCCGCGCCCGAGTGCGCCGCGACGCGGCCGGGCACGGGCAAGGGCGACTGCCACAAGTTCACCTATACGGCGGGCGGCGGCAACTGGGGCGGCGTGTGGTGGCAGTACCCCGAGAGCAACTGGGGTGACCTGCCCGGCTTCGAGGTCCCCGAGGGCGCGTCCGTCCTGTCCTTCTATGCGTGGGGAGCCACGGGAGGTGAGGTCGTCAAGTTCCTGGTGGGTCTGAGTACTACGGCCGACGGCTTCAGCCTCGATACCGGAGACCAGACGCTCACGGCGGAGCCAAAGGAGTACACAATCGACGTCAGCCGCGTCCGATACCGGAAGGTGGTGGGTGGTTTCGGCTGGGTAGCGGGGGGCAAGCCGACCCCGGTCGTCTTCTACGTCGACGACATCCAGTGGAGATGACACCCACCGCGCCTTCCGCGCGGCGGAATGGAGCGTAAGGGGACGATGAAAGTGGGAACGGCGGCACTGACGGTCGACGCGGCGGGCATGCGGGCGCAGAACAGCAGCCTGCTGCTCAACATGATCTGGCGCGAGCGCCAGATTTCCCGGGCGGAGATTGCCCGGAGGACGGAGCTGAGCCCGTCCACCGTGTCGGCCATCGTCGCGGACCTGGAGCACTCGGGGCTGGTGCGCAGCATCGGCGCCGGCGTCTCCCGAGGCGGCCGTCGCCCCACCCTCATCGGCTTCCGGGATGACGCCTTCAGCATCCTCGGCGTGGAGATGGGCGCCACCCACGTCACCGTGGTCCTCACGGACCTGCGGGGCCGGGTGCGCACCCACCGCAGCGCCGCACAGCAGGTTCGCAACGACCCGGAGGGCACACTGAAGACGGTGCGGACATTGGTGCAGGAGTGCCTGGACGCCGAGCGCGTTCCCCGGCGCTCCGTCGTGGGCCTGGGCGTGGCCGCGCCCAGCCCGGTGCACCCGTCCGCGCCCGGGAAGATGTCCCCGCTCATCCTGCCGGCGTGGCGCGGCTACGACGTGCGGGAGGCCTTGAGCACCACGTTCGACCTGCCGGTGTTCGTGGACAACGACGCGAACCTCGGCGCGCTGTCGGAGTGCTACTGGGGCGCGGGCACCAGCGGCGAGGACCTGACGTACATCAAGCTGGCCACGGGCATCGGCTCCGGCCACATCATCCACGGCGACGTGTACCGCGGCGCCGGAGGCACGGCCGGAGAGATTGGCCACATCGCCGTCGACTCCGCGGGGCCTCCGTGCCTGTGCGGACTGCGCGGCTGCCTCGTCACCCTCATCGGCTCCGGGGCGCTGGTGGAGCGCGCGCGGGAGCTGATGGGCACCAAGGGCCGCAAGGCTCCGACGATTCGCGAGATTGTCGAAGGCGCGCGCGCGGGCGACCCGGCGGCGCGGCAAATCATCGATGGGCTGGGCCAGTACCTGGGCGTCGCCGTCGCGGGCCTGCTCAACCTGCTCAACCCCGCCATCGTCGTGCTCGGCGGGGAAATCTCCTCCGTGGGCGACCTCTTGTTGGACCCGTTGCGGGCGTCGGTGCGCAAGCGCGCGCTGTCCACGTCCATGGCGGAGACGCGCATCGTCACGTCCGCGCTGGGCGACAAGTCCATCGCGGTGGGCGCGGCCACACTCGTGCTCCAGGCGGCCCTCCGGGACCGCACGTTATTTCCCCTCCAACACGTCGGAAAAACCGCATGACGCCCAGCCGACTCCTCCCGTGGTTCGCGCTCCTGGGATGCATGGCCTGTGACCCGGCCCGCTCAGGACGCACCGACCCGCCCCCCACCACCGTCCAGCCCTCGCATCAGGATTGGAAGCTGGTGTGGCAGGACGAGTTCGACGGACCGGCGGGCACGCCACCTTCCACCGAGCGGTGGAGCGCGGACGTCGGAGGAGACGGCTGGGGCAACGGCCAGTACGAGCACAACACCGCGCGGCCGGAGAACGCTTCGCTGGACGGCGAGGGGCGCCTGGTCATCACCGCGCGGCGCGAGCGCTACCAGGGCAACGACTACACCTCCGCGCGCCTCACCACGCGCGGCAAGTTCGAGCGGACCTACGGGCGCTTCGAGGCGCGCATCCAGCTGCCCACGGGCAAGGGCATCTGGCCCGCCTTCTGGATGCTGGGCGCGAACTTCAACCAGGTGGGTTGGCCCACGTGCGGCGAAATCGACATCATGGAGCACCGGGGCCAGCTGCCCGCCATCGTCCGGGGCTCGCTGCACGGACCGGGGTATTCGGGCGGGGAGAACGTGGGCCAGGAGCACGTCGTCGCGGGCGGCAGGCTCTACGAGGACTTCCACGTCTTCGCGGTGGAGTGGGACCCCGACCGCATCCGCTGGTTCGTGGATGACATCGCCTTCATGGAGGTGACACCCCGGGACCTGCCGGGCAACGCCCGCTGGGTGTTCGACCATCCGCACTTTCTCATCCTCAACGTCGCGGTGGGAGGCGGCTTCGTGGGCCCGGTGGACGGCACCACGCAGTTCCCCCAGCAGATGCGGGTGGACTACGTGCGCGCCTACTCGAGGGTGGAATGAGGCCCGCGGGCCTCGTCACCTCCGCCCTCCTCCTGCTTCTGTGCGCGGCGTGCTCGAACGAGCCCCGTCCGCGTCCGCCGGGGACCCTGTTCGTCTCCGTGGAGCAGCAGAGCGCGTGGGTGCGCAACTTCAACCCGCTCTTCCCGGGCGCGGGCTCTCGCTGGCCCACGCGCGCGGGCGTCTACGAGTGCCTGGAGCTCTACACACCGTCCAAGGGTGACTACCAGCCGTGGCTGGCCACGGGGCACGCGTGGTCCGAGGACCGCCGCACCCTGCGCTTCACGCTGCGCGAGGGCGTGCGCTGGTCCGACGGAAAGCCCTTCACCGCCGAGGACGTGGCCTACACCTTCCAGTTGCTGCGCAAGCACGCGGCCCTGGACGCGGGCGGCGTGTGGCGCTTCCTGGCGGACGTGCGCGCCGAAGGGCCGCACACGGTGGCCTTCCAGTTCTCGCGCACGTTCATCCCCGGCTTCGGGGACCTGGCCGCGCAGCCCATCGTCCCGCGCCACATCTGGGAGCGGGTGGCGGACCCGGTGACGTTCACGAATCCCAACCCCGTGGCCACCGGTCCGTTCACGCAGGTGAGTGTCTTCCGCAATCAGGTGTACGAACTGAGCCGCAACCCGTACTACTGGCAGCCCGGCAAGCCCGCCGTCAGGGCGCTGCGCTTCCTGGCCTTCCCCACCAATGACCAGGCGAACCTGGCGCTGGTGGAGGGCGAGGTGGACTGGGCGGGCAACTTCGTCCCCGCGGTGGACCGCACCTTCGTCGCCAGGGACCCGAAGCACCACGCGCGCTGGTTCCCGCTCTTCGGCAGCACCGTCTTCCTCTACCCCAACACCACCCAGCCCCCGCTGAACGACGTGCGCGTGCGCAAGGCGCTGAGCATGGCGTTGGACCGGGAGCGGCTGGTCGAAATCGCCATGTATGGCTACACGCGGCCGGCGGACGCCACGGGCCTCAACGACGCGTACACGGGCTGGCGGGACGCGGACGTCGCGGACGACGCGTGGGTGCGCCACGACGCGAAGGAGGCCGCGCGGCTCCTGGACGAGGCGGGGCTCACGCGGGGGCCCGACGGGCTGCGCCGCCAGGCGGACGGCAGCCCGCTGACGCTGGACATCGAAGTGGTGGGCGGCTGGTCGGACTGGGTGCGCGCGGGGCAGGTCGTCGCGCGGGACTTGCGCAAGCTGGGCCTCCAGGCGCAGCTGCGCACGTACGAGTTCAGCGCGTGGCAGGCGCGACTCCAGAAGGGGGAGTTCCAGCTCGCCATCTCCTGGTCGCTGGACGGCCCCACGCCGTACACCTTCTACAAGTGGATGCTGTCGTCCGCGACGGTGCGTCCGGTGGGCGAGGTGGCTCCCGCCAACTGGCAGCGCTACGGCGACAAGGAGACGGACGCGCTGCTGGAGCGCTTCGAAGTCACCGACTCGCGCGAGGAGCAGCAGGCGCTGATGGCGCAGGTGCAGCGGCGCTTCTCCGAGACGGCGCCGGCGATTCCGTTGTTCCCGAACCCGTCCTGGGGCGAGTCCAACTCCAAGCGCTTCACGGGCTTTCCCACCGAGGCGAACCCCTACGCCCGGCTTTCGCCCCACGCCGAGCCCGACAGCCTGCTGGTGCTGACGGCGCTCGCCCCGAGGGAGGCGCCCTGACCATGCGCTACGTGCTCCGCAGGCTCGGCTTCTACCTGCTCGCCGCGTGGGCCTCGCTGACGATGAACTTCGTCATCCCGAGGCTCGCGCCGGGAGACCCGGCCACGGCGATGTTCGCCCGCTTCGAGGGCCGCATCTCCCCCGAGGCGCTGGTGGCCCTGAAGACGGCGTTCGGCTTCACGGATGCGCCGTGGCACGTGCAGTACTTCACGTACCTGAAGCACCTGCTGACCGGGGATTTGGGCCTGTCGTACGCGTACTACCCGTCGCCCGTGTCGGAGGTCATCGGCACGGGCCTGTTGTGGACGCTGGGGCTGGCCGGGTGCGCGGTCATCATCAGCTTCGCGGTGGGGACGATGCTGGGCGTGCTGGCCGCGTGGAACCGGGGCGGTTGGCTGGACTCCGCGCTGGCGCCCGCGCTCGCCTTCCTGGGGGCCTTTCCCTACTTCTGGCTGGCCATGCTGGCCCTGTACCTCTTCGGCTTCGGGCTGGGCTGGTTCCCGCTGCGTCACGCGTACTCGCACGACGTGGAGCCCGGGGCGACGCTCACCTTCCTCGCGGACGTGGGGCGGCATGCGGTGCTGCCGGCGACGTCCATCGTCGTGGCCACGCTCGGCGGGTGGATGCTGAGCATGCGCAACACCATGGTGGCGGTGCTGGGCACGGACACGCTGCGGCTGGCGCACGCGAAGGGCCTGCCGCCCCGCCAGGTGATGCTGCGCTATGCGGCGCGCAATGCGCTGCTGCCCAACGTCACCGGCTTCGGCATGGCACTGGGCTTCGTGCTGAGCGGCTCGCTGCTGACGGAAATCGTCTTCTCGTATCCGGGCACCGGCTACCTGCTCATCCTCGCGGTGCGCAACCAGGACTACCCGCTGATGCAGGGGCTCTTCCTGGTCATCACGCTGGCGGTGCTCGCCGCGAACTTCGCCGTGGACCTGCTCTGCCTCTGGCTGGACCCGAGGACCCGCGCCCATGCGTGACACCCTTCGACGCTTGCTCCGCCAGCGCAAGGCGGCGGTGGGAGGCACCCTCCTCCTGGGCTTCCTCCTCGTCGCGCTGGTGGGCCCGTGGTTCGTGATGGACCCGACGGAGCTGATGGGCCAGCCCCACCAGCCGCCTTCGAGTGCCCACTGGTTCGGCACGACGGGCCAGGGCCAGGACGTGCTCGCGCAGACGGTGGTGGGCGCGCGGGAGACGCTGGCCATCGGCTTCGCGGTGGGCGCGCTCGTCACGCTGGTGGGCGCGCTGGTGGGCATCACCGCCGGCTACCTGGGCCGCCGCGTGGATGACGCGCTGACGCTCACCACCAACATCTTCCTGGTCATCCCGGGCCTGCCGCTGGCCATCGTCCTGGGCGCCTACCTGCCCTCCGGTCCGTTCCGCATGGTGGTGGTGCTCACCTTCGCGGGCTGGGCGTGGAACGCGCGCGTCTTCCGCGCGGAGGCGCTGTCGCTGCGAGGTCGGGACTTCGTCGCGGCGGCCGTCGTCGCCGGAGAGAGCCACCTGCGCATCATCACCCGCGAGCTGCTGCCCAACATGGCCTCGCTCGTGGCCTCGTCGTTCATTGGCAACACGCTGTACGCCGTGGGCGCGCAGGTGGGCCTGGAGTTCCTGGGCCTGGGTGACGTGGGCTCGGTGACGTGGGGCACCAACCTCTACTGGGCCGGCAACGACGCGGCGCTCCTGACGCGCTCCTGGTGGATTTTCGTCCCCACGGGCATCTGCATCGCGCTGGTGGGCTTCTCGCTCACGCTGCTCAGCTCCGCCATCGACGAGCTGACCAACCCCTCGCTTCGCGCCCCTCCGAAGGCGCCCAGCGCCGCGGCGGTGCGCGCCGTCGCCTCGCCCGCGCAGGAGGCCGCCACGCCCGGCGCGCTCTTGAGCGTGCGTGAGCTGTCCATCGAGTACATGACGCAGGCGGGCCCCTCCCGCGTGGTGGACCAGGTGTCCCTGGACATCGCCCCCGGCGAGGTGTTCGGCCTCGCGGGCGAGTCCGGCAGCGGCAAGTCCACGCTGGGCTCCGCGCTGTTGCGCCTGCTGCCCTCGTCGGCGGCCATCACCCACGGACGCATCCTCTTCGACGGAACGGACGTCACCGCGTTGTCGCCGGAGGCGCTGCGCGCCTTCCGGTGGAGCCGTGTGTCCATGGTGTTCCAGAGCGCGATGAGCGCGCTCAACCCGGTGCTCACGCTGGGCGAGCAGTTCCACGACACGCTCGCGGCACATGGCGGCAGCTCGCGCGCGTCCTCGTATGCGCGGGCCCGTGAGCTGCTCGGCATGGTGGGGCTCAAGCCCGAGCTGGTGGACGCGTGGCCGCACCAGCTCTCCGGAGGCATGCGCCAGCGCGTGGGTATCGCCCTGGCCCTGGCCCTGGAGCCCCGGCTGGTGGTGATGGACGAGCCCACCACCGCGCTCGACGTAGTGGTGCAGAAGGAGCTGCTCCAGCGTGTGGTGGAGCTGAAGGAGCGGCTGGGCTTCGCGGTCCTCTTCATCACGCATGACCTGCCACTGCTGCTCGCGCTGGCGGACCGCGTGGGCATCCTCCAGGCCGGCAAGCTGGTGGAGGTGGACACCGCGCAGCGCCTGCGCACCGACGCACGGCATCCGTACACGCGCCTGTTGCTGTCGTCCTTCCCTCACCTGGGCGCGGCCGACGCGCCGACGCCGGCACCCGACGTGCTGGAGCAGGCCACCAGCGCGCTGAAGCCGCCGCTCGCCGCGTCCCCCGGAGGTCGTCGATGAGCCCTCCCCTGCTGGAAGCCTCGTGCCTGAATCGGAGCTTCCCCGTGGGCGGCTTCCTGTCCCACGCGCGCCGCAAGGTGCTGACGGATGTGTCCTTCTCGCTGGAGCGCGGAGAAATCCTCGCGCTCGTCGGCGAGTCTGGCAGCGGCAAGTCCACGCTGGCCCGCCTGCTGGCGCGGCTGGACACCCCGGACTCGGGCGACATCCTCCTTGGCGGAGAGAACGTGCTCGCCCGCGAGGGCGGCGCCGCGTCACTGGCCTACCGGGGCCGCGTGCAGATGGTGTTCCAGGACCCGTTCGCCTCGCTCAATCCGGTGCACACGGTGGCTTATCACCTGGAGCGCTCGCTGGTGCGCCATGGGCGCGCGCGGGGCGTGGAGCTGACGCGACGGGTGCACGCGCTGCTGGAGTCGGTGGGGCTGACGCCGGCGGAGCAGCTGGCGAAGCGCTATCCGCACGAGCTGTCCGGAGGCCAGCGTCAGCGCGTGGCCGTGGCGCGGGCGCTGGCGGTGGAGCCCGACGTCATCATCGCGGACGAGCCCACCTCCATGCTGGACGTGTCCACGCGCCGGGGGGTGCTCCAGTTGCTCAAGGGCCTCACGCGCGAGCGCGGCATCGGCATCCTCTTCATCACCCACGATCTGGCGAGCGCCCGTCACCTGGCGGACCGCGTGCTGGTGCTCTACGCGGGCTCCGTCGTGGAGACGGGCCGCACCAGCGACGTGCTCCAGGCGCCTCGCCACCCGTATACGCGGCTGTTGTTGTCGGCCGTTCCGGATGGCGTGGACTTCCTGCGCACGCCCCTGCCCGCGCGCGTGGCGATCGTGCCCGCGCCTCCTCTGGGGTGTGCCTTCGCGCCCCGCTGTCCTCACGCCGACGTGCGGTGCCACGAGGCGCTTCCTCCCTTTCACCTTCCCGCGGCGGAGCACCACGTCCGCTGCCATCTCGAGTCCTCGAAAGGAGTCCCTGACGATGCGGCAGTTTCCTCATGACTTCGTGTGGGGTGTGGCCACCTCCTCGTACCAGATTGAAGGAGCCACCGACGCCGACGGGCGCGGTGAATCCATCTGGGACCGGTTCGCCGCCACGCCCGGTAAAATCGCCGACGGAACCAACGGCAACGTCGCCTGCGACCACTACCACCGCTGGCGCGAAGACGTGGAGCTGATGCGCTGGATGGGATTGAAGGCGTATCGCTTCTCCGTCGCCTGGCCGCGCGTGTTCCCCATGGGGCGCGGCAAGGTGAACACGGCCGGCCTCGACTTCTACTCGCGGCTGGTCGACGGACTGCTGGAGGTGGGAATCGAGCCTGTCGTCACGCTGTACCACTGGGATTTGCCGCAGGCGCTTCAGGACAAGGGCGGCTGGGCCTCGCGCGACACGGTGAGCGCGTTCGTCGAGTACGCGGACGTGATGAGCCAGAAGCTCGGGGACCGGGTGTCGCGGTGGATTACGCACAACGAACCCTGGTGCATCAGCATCCTGGGCTACGCCAACGGCGAGCATGCCCCCGGCATCAAGGACTGGGGCCAGGCGCTGGCCACGGCCCACCACGTGCTGCTGTCGCATGGACAGGCCGTCCCCGTCATCCGCGCCAACGTGCCCAGGGCGGAGGTCGGCGTCACCCTCAACCTGGTGCCCGCGGAGCCCGCGTCGCCCAGCAAGGAGGACCATGACGCGTGCCGCTCCTTCGACGGCGGCTTCAACCGCTGGTACCTGGACCCGCTCTACGGGAAGGGCTACCCGCGCGACGTGATTGACGACCATGTCGCCGAGGGGCGACTGAAGTCGGACACGCTGCCCTTCGTGCGACAGGGGGACATGGCGGACATCGCCGCGCCCATCGATTTCCTCGGGGTCAACTACTACAACCGAGGCGTCATCCGCAGCGACCGCATCCCCGAGGCGCAGAACGCCCCGCGCACCGTCCACGTCAGCCCCGAGAAGACGGAGATGGACTGGGAGGTGTCGCCCCACGGGCTCACCCAACTGCTCGTGCGGTTGAACCAGGACTACAAGCCCGGCCGCCTCTACGTCACGGAGAACGGGGCCGCCTACGGCACCACGCCGGACGCGGACGGCCGCGTGCGGGACACCAAGCGCGTGCACTACCTGCGCACGCACCTGGAGGCCTCGCTGGAGGCCATCAAGCAGGGCGTGCCGCTCAAGGGCTACTTCGCGTGGTCGCTGCTGGACAACTTCGAGTGGGCGTACGGCTATCAGAAGCGCTTCGGCATGGTCTACGTGGACTACGCGACCCAGAAGCGCATCCCCAAGGACAGCGCGCACCTGTACCGCGCCGTGGTGGCCCAGAACGGGCTGGATGTGGAGCTGGCCGCATGAGAGCCCTGTTCCTCGCACCCCTCCTCGCGGTGGCGCTGTACCAGTCCCCCGTCCACGCCGGGCAGGACGCGCAGCCCGTCCAACCCGGCGGCACGCAACCTCAAACGGCGCCGGTGGAAGCAACTCCGCCGGCCGCCGCTCCTCCCGGTGGCGCGCCGCCCGCGGCCACCACCACGACGCCCTCGGGTCCTCCGAGCCCGGCGCCGTCTCCCGCGCCGCAGCCCCTCACCCTGCAGCCCGTGGACGTCACCGCGGGCGCGGAGCAGGCCACCGTCGTCAAGCTCCAGCGCGACGAGCGCGGCTTCAAGCTGAAGGTGGACGGCCGCGACTTCCTGCTGCGCGGCATGAACTGGGGCTACACGCCCATTGGAGAGAACTACCGCTATTCGCTCTGGAACCAGCCCGACGACTTCGTGCGCGCGGTGCTGGCGCGGGAGATGACGCTGCTGCGCGACATGGGCGTCAACGCCATCCGCCAGTTCGACGACATCCCCCCGCGCTGGGTGGAGTTCATCTTCAAGAACTACGCAATCACCACCGTGGTGAACCCGCTGATGGGCCGCTATGGCGCCACCGTCAACGGCACCTTCGTGCCCAACATCGACTACTCCAACGCCGCGCACCGCAAGGCGCTGCTCGAGGAGCTGGCGAAGAAGGTGGAGGTGTACCGGGGCGTTCCGGGCGTGTTGATGTGGCTGCTCGGCAACGAGAACAACTACGGCCTGCACTGGACCAGCTATGAAATCGAGGCGCTGCCGGGCCAGGAGGACGCCGCGCGCGCGGTGCACCTCTACACGCTGATGGGCGAGGCGGCGCGGACCATCAAGGCCCGCGACGTCAACCACCCGGTGGCGATGGCCAACGGCGACCTCCAGTACATCGACCTCATCGCGAAGCACGCCACCGACATCGACATCTTCGGCGCCAACGTCTACCGGGGCCCCAGCGTCCGGGACTTGTACGAAGAGGTGCTGCGCAAGGTGGACAAGCCGGTGCTCTTCTCGGAGTTCGGCGCGGATGCGTTCAACGCGCGGGACGGCCGTGAGGACCACCTGTCGCAGGCCGAGTACCTGCGCCAGCAGTGGGAGGAAATCTACACGCAGACGTACGGCCAGGGCCGCGTGGGCAACGCGCTGGGCGGCTTCGTCTTCCAGTGGGTGGATGGCTGGTGGAAGGTGGGCCAGGAGGCCAACCTCTCCCTGCACGACACGACGGCGTCGTGGCCCAACGGCGGCTACGCGGCGGACTTCGTGGCCGGTCAGAACAACATGAACGAGGAGTGGTTCGGCATCTGTGCCCTGGGCACGCCGGACGACGCGGGCATCTCCCGCATCCAGCCGCGCACGGCCTACTACGTGTTGCAGGCGGCCTTCCGCCTGGACCCGTACGCGGAGGACACGGACCTGGACCGCATCCACGCGCACTTCGCGGGCCTGCGGCCCTCCGAGCTGTCGAAGAGCTACGAGTCCTCCATCGCCCTGGCGAAGGCGGACGAACTCAGCGCGGTGCGGGTGTCGAACCTGCGCCTCGTCATGGACAGCTCGCTGTCGCGCGGGAGCATCGCGACGACGCGGCCGAACCTGACGGCGGCGGACCACACGGAGTCCATCTTCTTCGACCTGGCGCTCCAGCCCGCCACCGGCGTGTACGGCCGCGCGTCCTTCAACGTGGTGGGCAACGTGGCCACCAACCGCCTCAACAACCTCTTCTACGAGAACCGGGGCACCACGCCGACGCCGACGACGCCGGCACCGGGGGCCTCGCCGACGCCGGGCGTCTCCCAGCCGGGAGTGAATGGCTTTGACCGCTTCGCGCTGTACCAGGCGGAGTTCAAGCTGGACCGCGCGGACTTCGCGCTGGAGGGCTTCTACCGCGTCGGCCACTACCACTGGGGCGAGGAGGGTGACTTCTTCGGCCTGTACCGCGAGGCCAACTACGGGCCGAACATCGACATCTACCACGGCAACGCGCCCTTCGGCGTGGTGCTCAGCGGCAAGCGCTCCTTCGAGGGCTTCAAGCTGGCGGTGGGTCCGGAGCTGTACTGGGGCGCAAACCCATCCGTCGTCGCCAAGTACCGCAAGGGCTTCGGGGACATGGCGCTGACGCTGGTGCATCAGGAGGACATCGCCCGGGGCGCGACGCAGCAGACCGCCTCCGTCATCCGCGAGCGCGTGGCGCGCCGCACGGCGCTGACCTTCGAGTGGAACCGGGGTCCGCTGGCGCTCGACATCGGTGGCATCCTGGCCGCGCCCCAGCGCATCGGCGAGGAGTTCACGTGGACGCGCGAGGCGACGGGCGGTGCCAGCTACATGGGCAGTGGCCAGGAGGTGCTGCGCGACAAGGTGCAGTTCCTCGACACGCTCGGCGCGAAGGCGCGGGCCACGTATGACCTGGGCGGCGTCCGGCTGTTCGCCCAGGGCTCGTTCCGCGGGCTGGTGGCGGACGGTGGTCCCGAGCCGAGCATCGTGCTGACGGGCTGGAGCCTGCGGGAGAGCGGCCGCGGCAACCACTTCGGAGCGCAGGCGGGCGCGGCCTTCCAACTGGGCACCATCGAGGTGGCGCCCAACGTGCTGTACCAGAAGCCGCTCATTGGCCCGAATCCGAACATCCCCGACACGTATGACCAGGACTCGGGCACGTACTTCCCCGCCGTGCGCGCTCGCAACGTGTTGCAGGACGCCTTCACCGTCCTGGACAACCGCGAGACGCTGGGCGCGGAGCTGCTCATCACCTTCGACCCGACGCCGGGGACGTGGTTCTGGGCGTGGGACCGGGAGATGCGCGAGGACGCGCCCTTCGCGGCGGGCCTGGACCTGGTGTACCGCCGACAGCCGACGTCACGGGATGCGAGCATCGCCATCCTCGCGGACGGCAGCGCGGTGGCCTTCGCCGGGGCGCCTCCCGCGCGCGACGAGTGGGAGACGACGCTGCGCATGGTGGGCAACCCCACGCAGCGGCTGAAGCTGTACGGCACGGCCTTCGTGGGCAGCGTGCAGTCCGGAGGCGAGGACGCGCGGCAGGTGCGCCGCTTCGGCCTGGACGCCAACGTGCTGTACGACACGCTGCTGCTCGCCACGCAACTGCGGTTCAACGACTGGGGTCCGTACGACTACCACCGCGTGTTCAACCTCACGTATCCGGTGCAGCTCGGGGGCGACGTGTCCTACGGGCTCAAGCGGCCGGTGCTGGGCGCGGTGTCCACGCGCTTCGGTCTGCGGGGGCTGGTGCGCATGCTGGATGAGTACTCGGAGGGCATGAGCACGACGGCCATCACCGAGGGACTCAAGGGCCGCGAATACGAGGTGGGTGCGTATGCAATCCTTTCGCTCTGAGGGACAACGTATGAGGACGTGTCTCGTGCTCCTCGCGGTGCTGGGCACCTTCGGGTGCTACGACCGCGCGAGCTATGTCTATGGCGAGCCGCTGGAGGACCTGACGCTCGAGGTCCACGACCCGACCATGGGCGTGTATCCGAGCACCGTCATCCTGGACGACCCGAACAATCCGTTCGCGGACTCGACGCCGGGGACGGAGACGAAGTGGGTGCTCCAGGCCAACGCGGGGCCGGTGGCGGCCTTCTACTCGTGGGCCACCGTGCTCGCGCGGGGGCCGTATGGCGAGGCGCAGTACTACGTCGGCCTCAACCTGCTCGGCGTGTACCAGAACGGACTGGCGAGGCAGGAGGACCTGCCGGTGGTGCGGGACATGGCCATCCGCTCGTACCAGTCGGTGTTGGACAACTTCCCGGACGCGGTGACGTACGACTCGACGGGGACGATTCCCTACGAGCTGTTGACGCCGTCCTACAAGGCCATCGTGGAGATGGGTGGGACGGTGACGGGCGGTTGGGTGCTGGTGCGGACCTCGAGTGGTGGTGAAAGGGCGGTGCGGCCATGAAGCGGACCGTGGGAGTGCTGCTGTTGACGTTGGCCGCGTGCCGGCCGGACCCGGGTGCCTCCGACTACGAGAACCACCAGCCGTCCTCGCAGGACGACGCCGGGACGAATCCCCAGGACGAGGTGCTCCCGGGGCCGTTCCCGTTCGAGGCGGGCCAGCGGCGCCTCTTCGTCGGCTTCTACGAGGGAGGCCGGTCCGAGGAAATCATCATCAACGACGTGGACACGCACATCTACCTGTACGAGGGCACCGTCACGATTGAGTCCTCGAACACGCGCATCGAGGGGAAGACGGCGGACCGCATCGTCCACGCGGGCAAGGGGTGGTTGGGGTTTGGCATCCACTGGGATACGGGCCACAACCTGGACGCGTGGAAGACGCTGCACGTGAGCCTCAACTCGTCGGACCCGGGGTTCGCCTCGGTGAAGATTGGGATGAGCGACACGGAGGGCGTGCAGCTCGACGTGGCGAAGTATGGGTATGTGAACGACGGGCAGTGGCACCACCTGGCCATTCCGTTGTCGGACTTCACCGCCGCGGGCGTGAGCCTGGGCGCGGTGCTGTCGCCCTTCGTGTTCATCGCCGGCGGTGGGCCCTCGGGCAACGCTCTGCTCTTGGACAACCTGTACTTCACGACGAACTAGAGACTGTGCGACGGGCCCGCTTCCCTGCTTCCGGGGAGCGGGCCTGGGTCGAGGCCATGGGCAGCGAGCGCCTCCGAATCGAGCCGTGGCTACAGCGAGGGCAGTTCCCGCATTTCGTAGGGTGCATGCGCGAACGCCAGACGCTCAGAAAAACAAGCCACACGCCAAATTTGCAATTCAGGTGCTTCAACCATTCAGAACCAACTGATTGACAGTTGCCACCTGACGAAGGGCTCGCGACGGGAGGGGCCTCTGGTTTGATTCCCTACCGGAGGCCGTCCACCATCCCAGGCTGACGGGCCCAAGGCCGACCGATGGGGTGTTCCTGGAGCAACAGCAGGCGACGGACCGTCTTCGTCCACTGTCTCCATCCACTCCCCAACACAGGCACCAGGCCATGGTGCCTCCGGAGTTCTCCCGTCATGTCGCGAACTGGCCGCACACTCTTCAGCGCCGCCCTTCTCTCCGCGCTCTTCGCCGCTTGCAGCCCCGACCCCACGGAGGGGACGCCGGTTTCCAACGAAGAAGTCACCCTGGATGAACAAACGCAGGGACTCGAGTCCAACGGCGGAACCCTGGCGGCCTGTACCGCCACGGCCATCTGCGGCACTTGCACGACGTTGACGTGCAGCGGCACGTCCACCTGCTCGGCGCTGAATGGAACCACGGGCTTCGTCACCTGTGATGGCGTCACGAAGTCCTGCCGCACGTGCACGTACGGCGGCATGACGTTCAACGATGGGGAGGGCTACCCGATCGACGGCAGCACCAGCTGCTCCGCCAAGGACGACGGCTACTGTCTTGGCGGTCCCTTCTCGGGCAGGTCCTGCGTCGGCAGCGGAGAGTGCTACGCCCGATGCTGCAATGGCGAGTGGCAGTAGCGCTGCCCAATCGTGCATGACCAGGCCATCGCGGGTCCGCACGGCGTGAAAGCGGGCGGTGACACGGAAGTGGACTTTCGAGCCCACCTCTTCGTCACCGCCTGTTCCACCGCGCATCCCCCTCCTCCGCGGTGAGGAGGATGAGCGTCGCGGTGATGGCGGCCCGCACATCCGGCGGGTCGCCCGTGAGCGCGTCCCGGTACAGGAAGAACTGCCCCACCCTCACGATGACGTTCGACAACGCATCCAGCCCCATCGCCGGTCGGAGGTGCTTGTCCCTCACGCCCTCCTCCAGCGCTCTCCGGATGCTCGCCGCGCAGCGCTCCTCCACCCGGCTGCTCTTCGACATCAGCACGCGCATCGCGTACTCGGAGTCCTGCTGGATGAAGCGCCGCAGGGGCGCGTCCTCCACAATCAGGTGGATGAGGCGCTGGGTGACGTCCGCCACGTACGCCGTCCCCTCCCCCTGGAACTCGCTCCTCGCGGCGGTGAGCGCGGCCTCGAACCGAAAGGACAGCACCTCCCCATAGAGCAGCTCCCGCGTCCCCGCCCAGCGGAACACCGTCGCCCGACTGACGCCCAGCTCCTGCGCCATCCGGCCGATGTCGAAGCGCTCCCCCTCGTTCCACCACCGCATCGCCAGCGCGAAGAGGTCCTGCGGCGTCGCCCGCGAGGGCACCTCCAGCCGCTGCGAGAGCGGCGTCACCCGCGCCCGCGCCTTCTCTCGCGAGGCCGGCCGACGCGTCCTCGAAGGCGCTTCCTTCGTCGCGCGCCGCGAGTCCTTCACGCGCGTCCGTTTCATGTCGCCGCGCTCAGCATCTTCCGCCGCCGCCGCCGCATCCCCGCCACCAGCACCCGCTGGTACAAGGTCGGCAACAACCGCTGGAACAGGTCGATGAGGACCGCGTCCCCGCCAATGAGCTGCCTCCGCCGGTTCTTCCGAATCGCCGTGAGGATGTCCTCCGCCGCCCGCTCCGGCGTGGTGGCCAAGGCCTTCTCGAAGTCACTCGACGAGCGCTCGTCCGTCCACCCCCGACGCACCGTCACCCGCGCATTGCGCGCGATGTTCGTCTTGATGCCCCCAGGATGCACACAGGTGACACCGATGGTCCCCGGATCCACCTCCAACTCCTGCCGCAGCGCCTCCGTGAAGCCCTTCACCGCGAACTTCGCCGAGTTGTACGCCGCCTGCGTCGGCACCCCAATCAGCCCGAAGACGCTCGACACATTGACGATGTGCCCCTCATCCACAGCCTTCAGGTGAGGCAGGAACGCCTTGGTGCCGTACACCACCCCCCAGAAGTTGATGTTCATCAGCCACTCGAAGTCCTCGTACCGGGTGTCCTCGATGGTGGCGCCCAACGCCACGCCCGCGTTGTTGATGATGATGTGGACCGCGCCGAACTCCCGCGCCACGTCATCCGCCCACGCATGCACCTGCTCGCGCTTCGCGACATCCACCCGGTCCGCCCGGACACGGACACCCAGCGCACGGCACTGTGTCTCCGTCTCGGAGAGCCCCTGCCCATTCACGTCCGACAGCGCGACGTGACACCCCTGACGCGCGAGCAACACCGCCGTGGCCCGGCCAATGCCCGAGCCCGCTCCGGTAATCGCCGCGACCTTGTCCTTCACCGATTTCATCCGTTGGCTCCGTTCCGCGTCCATCGCCACCGCGTCAGCCGTGCGCCTGCTTCCGGGGGCTCGCCCCGGTCTTCAAGGACGCGCGCCCACGCCGGGTGATGGCGACATATTCCGAGGGCTCGAAGGTGGCGACGCGGCGCCTGTAGTCGAACGTGAAGCCCGGCCACAGCGTCGAGTTGCGCCCCGTCGCATCCAGGTACCAGCTCACACACCCGCCCCGCATCCACACTGTCCGCGCCATCCGCGTGTCGACGTCGCGGACGAACGCCTCCTGCGCCTCCACCGTCGGTTCCACCGCCGCCAGCCCCCTGCCCTCCAGGTAGCGCAGCGCGCTGAGCACATGCGCCAGCTGGCTCTCAATCATCAGGATGACGGACGTGTGCCCCAGCCCCGTGTTCGGCCCCAGCAACATGAAGAAGTTGGGGAACCCGCTCACCGACGTCCCCAGGTGCGCCTTCATGCTCCCCGCCCACGTCTCCGCCAGCGTGCGCCCATCGCGCCCCCGGATGTGCCGGGCGAATGACGGCTCCGTTATCTGAAAGCCCGTCCCGAAGATGAGCGTGTCCACCGGATGCTCGACGCCCGATGCCGTGACGACGGAGTGCTCGCGCACCTCCTGGAGCCCCTCCGTGACGACCTCGACATTCTCCCGCGTCAGCGCCGGCAGGTAGTCGTCCGACACGAGCACTCGCTTGCAACCCATCGTGTAGGAGGGTCGCAGCTTCGCGCGCAGCACCGGGTCCGGGACGGACTGCTTCAGGTGCCGCCATGCCCCTCGCTGGGCCCAGCGGATGATCCACGGATACATGAACGCCAGCGCGGACAGCTCCTTCACCGCGTAGAGGCCCGCGCGCATCAGCCAGCGCGCCCCGGGAACGCGCGCGTACAGCCACTGCTTCCAGCCCGAAATCGCGTGGTCATTGCGCGGCAGAATCCAGGGAGGCGTGCGCTGGAAGAGGACCAGCCGCTCGACCTTCGGTTGAATCGCCGGGACGAATTGAATCGCGGACGCGCCCGTGCCCACCACGGCGACCTTCCGGCCCGCCAGCTCATGCGAAGGGTCCCACCGCGCCGAGTGCATCACCTTGCCCTGGAAGCGCTCCAGCCCCGGGAGCGAGGGCTGTACCGGCTCGCCGAACGCCCCCGCCGCGAGGATGAAAACATCCGCGGTGAAGAGCCCCTCCGACGTCTGGAGGCGCCAGTGCCGCGCATCGTCATCCCAGCGCGCGTCCTCCACGGCGTGACGGAAGCGCACGTGGGGGAGCACGCCGAAGCGCTCCGCGCAGTCACGCAGGTACGCGTGAATCTCCGGCTGGGGCGAGTACGCCCGGGACCAGCGCGGATTCGGCGCGAAGGAGAACGAATACAGATGCGACGGCACATCGCACGCGCACCCCGGATACGCATTGTCCCGCCAGACGCCGCCCACGTCGTCCGCGCGCTCGAAGAGGACGAAGTCCTCCAGCCCCTCCTGCTTGAGCCGGATGGCCATCCCCAGGCCGCCGAACCCACTGCCCGCGATGGCCACGTGGAAGTGCCGCGTCGGGGGAAGGGACATCCAGGCCTCCAGTGGGAATCCGCGCTACGGACTCCCAGCATGGCGCGCCATGAGTCACTTCACAAGGATGACGCATGCATGAGGTGCCCCGACAGGGTGTCGCATGAACGACAGGCTCGGGCGGAGGCTTCGAGCCCACCGCCAGGAGGCCTACGCGGTCAGGTGCTCGACGAGCGTCTTGAGGCCGATGCCGATGAGCACCAGGCCGCCGAGGATTTCGATGCGGGTGCCGAAGCGCTCGCCCAGCCGCTTGCCGGCCCAGGCACCGACGATGGACAGCACGAAGGTCATCACCCCGATGAGGGCGGTGGAGAGGACGATGCCCAGCTCCAGCGCGGGCAGCGTCACGCCGACGGCGAGCGCGTCGATGCTGGTGGCCACGCCGAGCGTCAGCAACATGGGCAGGGGGATGCCGGTGGCGGCGCGCTCCTCCTCGTCATGGGAGAACGCCTCCCAAATCATGTGCCCGCCCACGAGCGCGAGCAGCCCGAAGGCAATCCAATGGTCCACCGCCGCGAAGTGCGTGAGGATGGCCTTGCCCCCGAGCGCACCGCCCAGGGACATGCCGAACTGGAACAGGCCGAAGGTCAGCGCCAGCTTGAGGACATCCGGAGGCCGAGCCCCCCGGATGGCCATGCCACTGGAGACAGCGGTGGCATCCATCGCCACGCCGAGCGCGAGCAGAAGCAGGGTCACGGAGGCCACGGACTACTCTTTCTCGATGTCGCGGTCCCAGAGCTGAACGCGGGTGTTCTCGTCGGCCAGCCGTCGGGTCAGCTCCGCGGCGATGGCCACCGAGCGGTGCTTGCCACCCGTGCACCCCAGCGCCACCGTGAGGTACGCCTTCCCCTCCTTCTGGTAGCGGGGGAAGAGGAAGCGGCACAGGTCCACGACCTTCTCGAGGAACTGCTGCGTTTCCTCGCGGTCCAGCACGTACGCGGCCACCTTGGGCACCTTGCCCGTCAGCCCCTTCATCTCCGGGACGAAGTACGGGTTGGGCAGGAAGCGCACGTCCAGCACCAGGTCCGCCTGCGGCGGCACCCCGTACCGGTAACCGAACGACATCACCGACAGGCTCGGCCCCGCGGCGGGCTCCGGGCTGAAGCGCGCCTGCACCATGCGCTTCAAGTCGTGCACGTTCAGCACCGACGAGTCGATGACCTGGTCGGCGATTTCGCGCAAGTCGCGCAGCTCCTGGCGCTCCGCCTTGATGCCGTCCGCCACGGTGCCGTTGGGCGCCAGCGGATGGCGGCGGCGCGTCTCGCTGAAGCGACGGATGAGGCTGTCATCGCTCGAGTCGAGGAAGAGCACCTCCACGTGGTGACCGGCGCGGCGGACCTCGTCCAGCACCCGGGGCGCGTCCTTGAGGAACACGCCTTCACGCACGTCCATCACCAGCGCCATCCGCTCGATGTTGCCCCCGCCCGCGAGCTCCGTGAGCTTGGGCAGCAGCAGCACCGGCAGGTTGTCGATGCAGAAGAACCCCGCATCCTCCAGCGCCCTGATGGCGGTGGACTTGCCGGAGCCGGACATGCCGGTGATGACGACCAACTGTTTCGCGGGCGCGGTCACTCGACCTCTTCTCCCAGGGTGCGGCGCATCGCCCCTTCGGCGATGGCTCGGTTGAGCCGCTCGGCGAATTCCCTCGCCGAGTGGTGGCCCTGAAGCTTCAACAACTGGTTGCGGGCGGCCACCTCGATGATGGTCGCCATGTTACGGCCTGGACGCACGGGTACCACCGACAGCGGGATGTCCACACCCACAATCTGGAGATGTTTGTCCTCCACGCCCAGCCGGTCGTACTCCTGATGGGGGTCCCATTCCTGCAGCTCGATGACGAGCTCGATTTTCTTCTGCTCGCGCACCGCCGCCACGCCGAACAGGTCCTTGATGTTGATGATGCCCAGGCCCCGGATTTCCATGTGGTGCTTGATGACCGGGTTGCCCGCGCCGTAGACCGCCCCCTTGCGCCGGGTGACGTCGACGATGTCGTCGGCCACCAGCCGGTGGGCCCGCATCACCAGGTCCAGGGCAATCTCGCTCTTGCCGATGCCGCTCTTGCCGAGCAGCAGGATGCCCACGCCGAAGACGTCCATCAGCACGCCGTGCAGGCTGCTGGACTCGGTGAGCGCTTCCTCCAGGAAGGACTGCACCCGGGTGATGAACTCGCTGGAGAGCAGCGGCGTCTTCATCAGCGCCAGCCCGCCGGACTCACACGCCGTCACCAGGACGGGCGGAATCTCCAGCTCCTTCGTCACCACGACGCACGCCAAGTCCTCTTCCTCGAAGAGCTTGGAGAGCGCCTCGCGCTGCCGCGACTCCGGCAGGGTGGCCAGGTACGAAATCTCCGTGTTTCCGAACACCTGGACCCGGTGGGGGTGGAGGTGCTCGGTGAAGCCCGCCAGCGCCAGCCCCGGCTTCTGGATGCGCGGCGAGTCCACCGTCCGAGTCAGCCCGCTCGCGCCCGCGATGAGCGTGAGCCGCAAGTCGTAGTCGTGGTCCTCGATGAGCTGGGAGATGCGGATGGATTTCATCGTCGGGGCCTGGAATATCACTGGTGGGACCTTTTGAGGCGAGGTGCCCACCTGGCATGTCGTCCCCTACCTCTACCCCCGATAACCCACCCGAGCGAAGCCCTGGTCGCCCGCTGGGGGAATCGCTTGGGACTTCAACAATGAGTGCCGAGGCCATTTCCCGCCGCCTCGTGCGTTGCTAAGCCCCCGGCCATGTCCGACTGCCTCTTCTGCAAGATTCGAGACGGCCTCATCCCGGCCAAGGTCGTCTATCAGGACGACGCCTGCCTGGCCTTCGAGGACATCAATCCCCAGGCGCCCACGCACGTCCTGTTCATCCCCCGCAAGCACATCGCCACGGTGAACGACGTCACCGCGGAGGACGAGGCCACGGTGGGCCACCTCTTCGTGGCGGCGGCCAAGCTGGCGAAGCAGCGGGGCCATGACAGCAACGGGTACCGGGTGGTGATGAACACCCACCGCGACGCCGGGCAGACGGTGTTCCACATCCATCTGCACCTCCTGGCGGGTCGACCGCTGCTCTGGCCTCCAGGCTGAGCAGGCGTGCGCGCCGCGGATCGCCAGGGCGCGGGAGTGGACGCGAGCCGGGTGAGCGGGTGCTAGCGTTCCCCGACAGCGCAGGGATGCGCCGCGCATGCCCTTCACCACGGAATCCTCTCCCAGCAACCGCCGCGCCTATACGGTGCTCTCGCTCCTGCTCGCGGCGGTCGCCGGCGCGGTGAATGCGACGGGCTTCGTGGCGCTCGGCATGCACACGTCTCACATGTCCGGGAACATGGCGGCGCTGGGCGAGTCGATTGCCACGGGCGAAGCACGCCTCGCGGTGCTCGCCGCGCAGTTGCTCCTGTCCTTCCTGCTGGGCGCGGTGTGCGCGGCGGCGCTGCTGGATGCGTCCCGACACCGCTCGCGAGGCCGGCACGTCGCCGCGCTGATGGTGGAGGTGGTGACGTTGGCCGGCATCGGCACGGCGCTCACGTCCTCGCCGGGGACGCGCGCGCCCGTGCTGATGTGGGGCCTGTCGTTCGCCATGGGGCTGCAGAACGCGCTCGTCACCCGGGTGTCCGGCGCGGTGGTGCGCACGACACACGTCACCGGCATCCTCACGGACATTGGCATCCAGTTGGTGCGGATGTTCGCCTGGGTACGGGACGGGGCTCGCGGCCAGGGCGTCGCCGGCGTGTTGCGCGGGCTGCGCGCCCTGCCTTCCGCCATCGAGTTCGAGCGCACGCGCCTGCACCTGGGACTGGGCGCCGCGTTCCTGCTGGGGTGCACCAGTGGGCCGCTGCTCTATGTCCACCATGGGCCCGCGGCACTGGGGTTGCCGTGCGCGGTGCTGCTCCTGCTCATTGGCCTGGACTTGAGCCCGGCGGCGCGGCGCCAGCCGGACTCGGCCTCGCGCGCCTGAGTCACGGCGAAGCGGGCTTCGCCATGGGCACCTTCGGCGGGCCCGAGGGCGCCTCCACATCCACGACGTTCGCGTCGGGGCCAATCTGGCGCAGCACCCGCAGCACGCTGCTGCGGTCATCCGTCCAGGCAAAGTCCTGCTCGTCACGCAGCCCCAGGCGGCGCACCCGTGCCTTGGCACGGGTGAAGGTGGGGCCCCAGGAGAACTCGCGGTCTGGACTGAGCAACATCCAGTTGCTGCGCAGCGCGCTTCCTTCCGTGTCATGGAAGACGAAGGCCGCGTACATCCCCAGGCGGCGCGCATGCGACAGCGTCACTGGCACCAGGTCCAGGTGCACGTTGCTGATGTGCAACGCGAGGACTCCGTGCGGGGCCAGGTGCCGCTTGTACAGGGCGACGGCCTCCTCGGTGAGCAGGTGCACGGGGACGGAGTCGGAGGAGAAGACATCCAACGCCAGCACGTCGAACCCGCCGGGCTCGCCCCGCTCCAGCTCGCGCTCCAGGGAGATGCGCGCGTCCCCTTCCACCACCTCAATCGTCGCGGGCGAGTCGCCCAGGTAGCTGAAGAAGCCGCCCTCGCCTCGCGCCAGGGAGATGACCACCGGGTTGATTTCATAGAAGCGCCCCCGGTCCTCCTTCTCCAGCAGCGCCGCGCTCGTCCCCACGCCCAGCCCCAGCACACCCATGCGCAGGCCCGGAGGCAGTCCCACCGCCGCGCGCAGCCGACGCTGCTCGGCGACAGCCAGTCCCAGACCGGCCTCTCGCGTGTAGTAGGTCGTGGGCCACGAGCGCAGCTCCGGTTTGACGTACTGCATGCCATGGGTGATGGCGCCGTGGCGCTGACTGTAGAGGTGTTTGTCCGGCGACTCCTCGTTCTGCTCCGTCACCCTCACCACGCCGAAGAAGTTCCGCTCGCTGAACAGCGCCTTGTCCAGCTCCCGGTTCACCGACAGGAACAGGTTCACCGTCACCATGACGAGCATCGCGCCGCGCAGCACCCGTCGGCCGCGCTGACTCCACGTCTCTGCCGCCGGCCCGCGCACCATGCCCGCGAGCGCCACCGCGCAGCAGCCCCCCAAGGACAGCGGGTACTCCCAGTACGCGCGGAAGAAGGCGGTGGCCACGCCGCTGACGAACAGCGCGCCCAGCACGCCACCGGCGGACACCCACAGGTAGAAGGCGCTCAAATGGCGCGGTGACGGACGCAGCCGGTACAGCTCGCCGTGACACACCATGCAACCGGCGAAGAGCGACGCGGCGTAGGCGATGAGCTGGAGGGTGAGCGGGAAGTGGGCCCCCGCCGCGTGCGCGTGCGCCACCATCGCTCCGGAGCCGATGAGCAGCACCGAGTAGACGGTGCGCGAATAGAAGGACTCGCGCGAGAAGGCGATGATGAAGGTGAGCAGGTAGACGGCCAACGGCAGCACCCAGAGGAAGGGGCCCGCGGCCACGTCCTGCGAGAGCTGGTTCGTCGTCGCGAGCAACAACACGGACGCGCACGTGGCCAGTCCGAGCCACGCCAGCGTCCGGCCCACACCGGGTCGAGCCTCGGAGTCGCGGGGCGCGGCCTCCAGTGAGGCGCCTCGTGCTTCTCGCCGCATCGCCTCGAAGGCGGCTTCCCGGGCCGCCTCCGCGTCCGTCTGAAACCGTGATGCCGACTCAAACGCCGTCGATGAACCTGCGCCTGCATCCTGCGTGGCCATCGCGCCGACTCGGGCGCTGACGTCTTGCGATGCGAGTTCGCCCGCTGTCACTCGGGCCGTGGCGCCCTCCAGGAGGACCGCCCCGCGTGGACCTGTCGCTTCCGTGCTCGCCACCACGCGCTCATGCCGCAGCACATCCAGCGCGCACACCGCGCAGGCTCCCACGAAGAGGACGAAGCCCACGCCCCAGCCCCACGCCTGCGTGGCTCGCCCCACCCACGGCTCCACGAGGAAGGGGTAGCCCAGCAGCGCCAGCAGCGAGCCCACGTTTGACAGCGCATACAGCGCATACGGTGAGCGGCCGGGCCTCGCGCGAGCAAACCAGGACTGGAGCAGCGGCCCCGTCGTGCTCAACACGAAGAACGGCAGGCCGATGGTGGCCGCCAGCATCGCCAGCAGCCTCGGCACCGCCAGGTCCGTGCCCACCGGACGCCACTCCGGCCCCGGTGCCACGGGCGAGCCCACCCACAAGGCCCGCGCCCCCAGCACCGCCACCGCCACCGCCAGGACGCCCAGGTGCACCTTCGCCTGCGTCCGTGGCGTCAGCCGCGAGGCGAGCCCGTGCGCATACGCATACCCTCCCAGCAGCGCCGCCTGGAAGAACAGCATGCATGCGGTCCAGACGCCGGGCGTGCCGCCGTACCACGGCAACGCATACCGCCCCGCCAGGGGCTGCACACCAAACAGAAGGAAGGCACTGGTGAAGATGGCGACGGCGTAGCGGAGCATGGCGAACCTGGAGGCTGAATCAGACCGCGGGCGCGGTGGCCGAAGGTGCTCGCCGGGAGCGCAGCGCACGCGCCCCCGCGGTGAAGAGAGACAGGGCCAACGCCAGCAACACCACCGCCACCACCCCGTTCACCCGGGAGACGGCGGAGCTGGCCGGCTGCAGCGCCTCGCGCACCAGGAGCACCAGGCTGGTGAGCGTCACGGCCCCCACGAACAACATGGGCACCAGCGCGTACACATACGGCCGGCTCGTGCTCTTGAGCCACACACAGACGCCCAGCAGGGACAGCGAGGCGAGCAACTGATTGGACGTGCCGAACAACGTCCAGAACGAGCGCCACGCCCCCGTGCCCGCCAGCAGCACGAAGGCCAGCGGCACCCCACACGTCACCGCCGTGGCCACCATCGCCGACACCCGGCCCTTCCGCCCCGTCAGCTCCTGGAGGATGTAGCGCCCCAGCCGCGTGGACACGTCCAGCGTGTCGAACACGAACGTGGAGAAGGCCATGGCGCCGAACGTCGTGGCGAAGACGAGGTGCTCCTTGCCCAGCACCGTGACGAGTAGGCGTCCCAGCCCCGCGCCGTACACCGCGCCCGGCGCCTTGCCCGTCAGCTCCCCCTTCGTGGCAATCATCACCGTCGCCAGCGCGATGACCGCCACGAAGCCCTCCAGCAACATCGCCCCGTAGCCCACCGGCTTGCAGTGCGGCTCCTTGTCTATCTGCTTCGACGTGGTGCCCGAGCACACCAGCCCGTGGAACCCCGAACACGCCCCGCAGGCGATGGTGACGAAGAGGAAGGGAAACAGCGCGCCTCCCGCCCCCGGCACGTTGAAGCCCGCGAAGGCCGGCTGCTGAATCGACAGCTCCCCGCTCAACCCGCCGTAGAAGATGCCCACCACGCCCACCGCCAGCGCCGCGTAGAGCACGAAGCCGCCCAGATAGCCGCGCGGCTGCAGGAGCACCCACACCGGCGTGAGCGACGCGACGAAGCAGTACGCGAGGATGAGCGCCGCCCAGCCCCGCGCATCCAGCACCAGCAGCGTGGAGAAGCGCGTGCCCAGGTACACCACCCCCAGCGTCGCCGGCACGAAGATGAGCGTCTGCAGCCACAGCGGCGGCTTCAGGTACCGGTCCACCAACCCCATCACCACCGCCAGCGCCAGGTATGCAATCGACGCGAAGGCCACCGCGCCGCCGGGGTTGAAGCGGAAGGTGAGCCCCTCCAGCTCCGCGTCACCGCTGACGAACGTCGCGGCCGTGGCGTCCGTGAAGGCGACGATGACGTAGACGAGCGCCACCCAGATGAAGGCCAGCATCGCCAACCCCGCCGTTGCCCCCAGGTGGGTGCGCACCACCTCCGCGATGGAGACGGCCCCGTGGCGCACGCTGGCCACCAGCGTGGCGAAGTCATGCATCGCCCCGATGAACACCGCGCCCACCGCAATCCACAACAGCGCCGGCAACCAGCCGAACTGCTGCGCCGCGAGGATGGGACCCGCGATGGGACCCGCCGCGGCAATCGCGCTGAAGTGCTGACCCAACAGGTAGAAGGGCTTCGTCGGCACGAAGTCCACGCCGTCGTTCTTCGCGTGCGCGGGCGTCTGGGCCTCACCGTCCAACCGGAACTGCCGGGCGATGAAGCCACCGTAGAAACGATAGCCGAGGGCCAGCACCACCAGGAACACGCCGGCAATCAGGGGGAGGCTCATCCCTGAAGGCTTTCCCGCCCGGGACTTCCGGTCAACTCCATGACTCCTGGACGCTCGGGGAACGAATCAGCGTCCTCACTGCCCCACTTTGTCCAGCTGTCGCTGCGCGGCCTTCTTGAGCCGCTTCACCTTCCCGAGGAGCTCGGGGTCCACCTCTCCCTCGGAGGCCTCCACCAGTTCCTTCAGGTCGTCCCGCTGCTGGCACAGGAAGCCCAGGTCGTCGCAGGAGCGGAACTCCTGGAGCGTCTTGAACACCGCAACGGACTCCTTCCACTCCTTCTTGAGCTCGGCCTGGGACTTGTTCGTGCTGCCGGAGATGATTCGCACGCGCGGGGCCGCCGCGCGCTTCGGCGGGGTGGACTTCGGGGGCGCGGACTTCGGGGGGCTGTTCAGCGGGGCCAGGAGCAGGTCCTCGGACAGCTTCTCGTCCGACGGCTTCGGAGGAGGCGCGGGGGGGGTGTCGACAGCGGCCTGTGGGCTGTTCACGGCGGCCACGTCACCCGTGGGTGGAGGCGCCGCGGCCCCTTCGCCCGGCGCGGCCTCTGGAAGCGCGGGCTCCCCGCGCGCCACGGCGTTCTCGGAGGGCAGCGGCGGGGTCCGCTCGATGGGCCTGGAAGGCGGCGGGCCCTCCAGGACCTGGGTGAGCCCCAGTTGGTGCGTCAGGCGCCTGCGCAGCACGGGGTCCAGGGTGAGCGCGGCGGCTCCTGCCAGCAGCGCACCCAGTCCGCCCAGCACCACCACCCACGCCACGACGGACCTGCGCTGGGAGCGCCTGGGGATGGTCGTCCGCCGGGTGTCCTCTCCCGGGCGGCGCGCGGCGGGCTGCGCATTCGGACGGACGGGCACCGCCGTGCGGCGCGTCTCGTCATGCGAGGGCATGGACACGCGCACGTCCACGTCCTCCTCCTCGTCCTCGACTGGCGCGGGCGCCGGGGCGGGCGCGGGGCGGATGACGGAGGCGGACCCCGTGCGCCGGCCCGACACGGGCGCCATGCCAGGAGACGAGGGGCGAACGCGGCGTGAGCCCGTCTTCGGACGCGACGGGCCGGACCTCTCCTCCTGCTCCCGCGCGGCGCCTTCCGCGTCGCGAAGGAAACTCTCGTCCAGCACCACGCGAGGCTGGGTGTCCTCATGAAGGCCGGCGGCGGCACGGGGCTGCGTGTCGGCCGCGCGAGGCCCCCGAGGGTCCGTGTCCGCGTCGCGAGGCGCACGCGGCTGCGTGTCGTCGGAGCGCTCCGCGCGCGGCGGCCGGGACGCGCGCGGATTCGTGTCCATCTCCTCCACCCGCGCCGCCTGCTCGTCGTGCCCCATCTGCTCGGGCGTGAGCACCGGCAGCTCGGCGCTCTCCGGCTCGGAGCCCGTGTCCGAGACGACCACGCCCGGCTCGGCACTTCTCGAGGGAGGCGCACCGCCCGGGTTCGTGCGCACCGGCGTGCTCGCGGGGATGGAGATGGCCGGCATCACCATCGCTCCCGAGCGCGTCGGGGCGCTCGGAGGCGGCGAGGAGAACGGTCCGCTCGTCGCGGAGACGGCGGGCATCACCAACGCCCCCGAGCGCGCGGGAGCCCCGGTCGGAGGCGAGCCCGCGGGAGCACCCAGCGCCTGCCGCTGCGGCATCACCGCGGAGGCAGGAGGCACCGGCGCGGCGGGCGGCGGCTGGGACGCGGGAGGCGCAAGCCCACCGGGACGAAGACCCGACGCGGGCACCGGGGGCCGGGACATCGGCGCGCCGGGACGAGGCTCGCCCCCCATCACGCGCAGCGGCTCCGCGCGGGGCTCCGTCGGCTCCACCGGCCACGGAGAGGGCTCCGAGTCGGCGGGGCCGACCACGGCGCCAATGGGCAGCAGCTCCAGCTCGGTGGGCCGCATGTCCGGACGCGCGGGCATCGGGGGCGGCGGCGCGGGCGGGGACCAGGGGGCGGGTGGAATGGCCTCCGGCGGCACGGTGGCCAGCGGCACCTCCCGCGTCTGCGAGGGCGGACGCATCACGGGAGCAACGGCGGGCGGCGGCGTGGGAGGAGGACGGTTGAAGGCCTCCGGCTCCACCTCCACCGAGGGCGACGTGTCCGGATTCAGCCGGCTCGCCCGGGCGCGGGCCTCTTCCTCCAAGGCCTCCAGCGGGAAGGCGGGCCGCGTGGCCTCGTCCATGGGAATGCCCGGACGCGTCTCGCCGTCATTCACCGGACCGCCGGCCTCGCGGCTGCGCGGCGTGGGGTGGAAGGAGAGCGCCTCCACCGGGCCATCCAACCGGATGGTCTTCGCGGGGAGGATGGCCCCCGCCGGCAGCGTCGCGCGGGGCGCGGTGCCGCCGTCGTCCTGCTCCTGCGCCGCGGCCCGTGGCTCGGGGACACCTCCGCGCGGCACGTCCTTGAGGCTGGCCAACAGGCGCCGCTCGGACTGGAAGTCCGCCGTGAAGAGCTCCCGCATGAAGCGGCTGACGCTCTCCGGGCCCGCGCTGGCGTCAATCTCCATCAGGCACGTCTGCAGCCGGCCACGGAACTCCTCCGCCGTCTGGAAGCGCTGCGTGGGGTCCACCTCCAACGCCTTGGCCACCAGCGCCGTCACCGAGCGCGGCGTGAGCGGCTCCACGTTGTCCAGGGGGGCGACCTTGGGGTTGGCCACCACGGACATCAGCTCGCCGGGGTGGATGCCGTCGAAGGGGTTCTTGCCGGCGATGAGCTCGTAGAGCGTGAGGCCCACCGCGTACAAGTCACTGCGCCGGTCCACCGGCTGGTGCCGCGCCTGCTCCGGGGACATGTAGAGGAACTTGCCCAGGATGATGCTCGGGTTCGTCTTCGCCGCGGACAGCCGGCTCTTGGCGAGCCCGAAGTCGACGACCTTCACCTCCCCCTCGTAGGAGATGAGGATGTTCTGCGGAGAGATGTCCCGGTGGACCAGCTTCAGGTCCTCGCCGTCGTCATCCTTCTTGCGGTGCGCATAGGCGAGCGCGTCCAGCACGCGGCCCATGATGTAGAGGATGAAGGTGAGCGGCAGCGGCACCTGCCTGTCCCGCACCCGAGCGGCCACCTTGCGCAGGTCCTTGCCGTCCACGTACTCGAGGGCCATGTAGGCCTCGCCCTCGTGCAGCCCCATGTCCAACACCTGGGCGATGGAGCCGTGGCTCAGCCGGACCAGGGTGCGCGCCTCGCCCACGAAGCGCTCGACGAAGTCGCTGTCCTCCGCGAGCTGCGGGAGGATTTTCTTGATGACGCACAGCTTCTCGAAGCCCTGCGCGCCCTCCAGGCGGGCGAGATAGATCTCACCCATGCCGCCCGTCGCCAGATGGGACAGGAGGGTGTACCGGCCAAAGGGCTGGGGCCGGAACGGACGCAGCCGGGCGGAAGGGTTATGGGCGTTCATGGAGGCGGGGGTCCACCACTCGGGCCCCATTGAACCCCGTCCAGGGCCACGGCATCAACCCGTCAACCTGCCGCGAGGGGTTTTCACCGCAGGCCCGGGTTGGTGAGCGTGCCGACATCCTCGTCGAGCACCTCGAAGACGGCCACCTTCTCCCGGGGTGCGCGCACCATCCGCTCCCCCAGGGGCATCACGTCGAAGCGGGCCCCCACGGAGGCCAGCATCTTGCCGGTCATCAGCACCTGGCCGGGGTTGCCCGTGGCGGCCAGCCATCCGGCCACGGCCATGCCCTCGCCCACCGCCGTGTAGTCCGAGCGCACCTCGTTGCCGATCATCCCCACCAGCGCGCGCGTGGTGTGCAGGGCCAGCCGCAGCTCGCAGCGCTCGTCCAGGGGGCGGCGGCTCATGGCCCGCTCCCAGTCGGCGCGCAGGGACAGGGCGGCGCGCACGGCCCGCACGGAGTCCTCGCCCTTCACGTAGGGCACGCCGAACAGCGCCCGCATGGAGTCGCCCTGGAAGCCCTCCACCGTGGCCTCGAAGCTGAACACGATGCCGGTGGCCCGCGAGTGGAATTCGTTGAGCAACTGGGTGGCCTTGGCCGCGCCGATGCGCGGAGCCAGCGCGCCAAAACCCACCAACTCCACGTGCAGCACGGTGAGGGTGCGCTCCTCCAGCCCCGGCAGCCGTCCCCCCTGACGCAAGGCCTCCGACGCTCGGCGCTCCGCGATATCTGGCGGGTGGAAGCGCTCCAGCATCCGGCGCATCCGCTCCAGCGTGGCGCCGCCCTCCTTCGGGGAGAACTTCTGCACGCCCGTGGCCACCAGGTGCGCCACCGCCGAGCACGCATCCAGCATCGGCTCCAGCCCATCCCCCTTCGCGGAGGTGTTGACGTAGAGCACGCCCGCGTACGGGGGCTCGGCGCCAATGGGGATGCACAGCACGCTGTCCACGCCGTAGAGGATGACGCTCTCGCGGGCGGCGAAGCGGCGGTCGTCGCGCACGTCACCCACGGCGAGCGCGCGGCCCTGCTTCAGCGCCTCGTCGACGATGGCGTCGGACACGGGCACCTCGCCCTTGGCCAGCTTGCCCCGGTGACGCACCGCCGCCGGCACCAGCGCGCCCGTGGGGTGCTTGAGCAGCACGACGGCCGTCGTGGCGTCCGTGCGCTCCAGCAGCCGGTCCATCGTCATGTCCAGGAAGGTGGACAGCGTGGTGGCGGTGGAGAGCGCCTCCGCGGTGCGGAACATCAGCACCAGCGTCTCCTGGCCCACGCGGGGACTTGCGGGCGCAATCGGCGTGGACGCGCTGCTGAAGTCCTCGAAGGGCATGGGCCCCACGTTGTCCAACAGGCGCAGCACGTCCGCGTCCCGCACGCTCTTGGCCAGCAGCACGGAGGGGCCCACGTCCTGCCCATGGCCGAAGCGCACGACGCCGCCCGCGCCCAGGTCCACCATCTCCGTGGCCGCGTTCTCCACCGTGTTGGGCTGGCGGACCGCGAGCGTGTTCTCGCCCAGCGCGACGGTGTCCCCGGGGGACAGCTGTCGTGAGCCCTGCAAGGGCGCGCCGTTGACGCGACTGCCGTTACGGCTGCCCAGGTCCTCGATGCGGAGGATGTCCGCCTCGACGTACAGGCGCGCGTGCCGGCGCGAAACGAGGTCGCCACCCAGGACGATATCGTTCTCGTCCGCGCGGCCGAGGCTCGTCACGCCCTCGGGCAAATCGTAGGACGTATCGAAGTAGCCGGGCCCGTTGATGATGATCTGCCACATCGAATGCCCGACATTACACGACTCTCCCGTCTCATGAGAGAAGGAGACACCGCTTCGAGAGGGGGGACAGGAGTGACCCGGACTGCCGGCGCAAGTGCTTCGCGCCGCGTCAAGACTGACAGTGCTCCGGGCGACTCGCAAGTGCCCGCCAGGGCGAGTCCTCAGCGCGGCCGGTGGATGAAGACGGACTGTCCGTGGCGCACCGCGGTGAAGGCCGTCAGCGCTCTTTGGGCGGGGCCTTGGAGCACCGCGCCATCCAGCGCGAAGCGGGAGCCGTGACAGGGACACTCCATGACGCCCTCGGCCGGGAGCCAGTCCACGGCGCAGTCCCCGTGCGTGCAGATGCGCCACAGCGCCACGAAGCAGCCGGGCCGCGTGTGCACGAGCACCACGTCCAGGAGCGCTTCGGGCACGCGCACCTCGGCGTGGCCTCCCGGGGATTGAAGCGCCGGGTGGTCCGCGAGCCGCACTTCCACCCAGCCCTCCTCGGTGGTGCCCGGCACCGGCGCCCCGGGGCAGGCGGCGCCGTCGGGCGGGAGGTCCAGGACGATGGCCTCCCGCCACTCCCCGCCGCACCCCACTCCCAGCGCGGCCAGGGCACAGCCACCCTGGGCCAGCGTGAGGAGCGCGGCGCGGCGGTCCAGCTTCGTCATGGCGCGGCCGTGAGCGACACGCCGTTCACCACGGCGACGCCGTCCAAATCGAACCCGGCGGACGTGCCGGCGGAGCCGCTGGTGCCGGAGTCCTGGATGCGCACGTAGCGCGCCCGGCTCAGGCCCACGGTGGCCAGGTCGAACCCGTCTCCGCCCGCGACGGCGGGGTCCGTGGCGCTGATGCCGGCGGCGGGGTTGGCCGTCACGGGACGCACGCCCGCGCAGCCCGGGTAGTTGTTCGCCGCGTCCGAGGGGGCGCAGGGGAACTCGAACCACTGCACGCCATCGTCGCTCACGGACACCTTCGCCCGCTCGGTGAAGGCGCGAGGGCCTCCGGCGATGAGGAAGGCGTTCTCGAAGACGAGCAGGTCCACGCCCGGCCCGTCCATCACCGCGAGGTCCGTGAAGCGAAGGGTGATGGAGCCCGACTTGCCCAGCGAGAGGACGTCGAGCGAGCCGCTGTCCAACCCCGAGCCCACCGGCGGCCCGAGGACGATGGACGGGAAGCGGTCCTGTCCGAAGCCCGCGCCGGGGCCCGGAAGGAACTCCACGACCTCGTCCGCGTACGGGTCCGCGGGCACGGCGACACTCGCGTCTTCAGGCGAGCCCGAGTCCCCCGGCCCCGCGTCCTCCGAGGGCGAGGACGGGTCCTCACCACCGCAGGCCGACAGGCTCAGGAGCAGGGCGAGCGCCGCGCCCCGCTGGTGCGGCCAGGACACGCGGCGACTCACGGGGCCACCTGGAGGCGGACCAGTCGCTGGCCGTTCTTGTCGGCAACGCCCACCAGCACGTCCGAGCCGAGCGGCTCCAGCATCGTGACGGTGGTGCACTGGTCCACGTAGTCGAGCACGGCGGCGCGCGCGCCCACCGTGACAGTGTCGCTCCCCGTGCTGGTGGACAGCGCGAAGCGGGACACATCCGTGCTCACGAAGCTGAAGTTCTCGTCATACCCGCCGCGGTTGACGACGACACCCGCGCCGAAGGAGGACGCACTGTCGAAGTCGCTGCCCACCTCGATGGGCGACTGGCTGCCCAGCTCCAGCGGCGTCCCGCTGGTGATGGCCTGGGCGACGACCGACGGCGCCACGCCGTAGATGACGTTGACGAAGTCTCCGTTGAAGAAGCCCAGCGCGGCGACGCCATTGTCCGCCACGGCGGTGAAGCCGCTGGCGACCACGCCTTCGGCCGGGAAGTTGGCCACGCGCACCGTGCCCAGGGGATTCGCGGACGTCACCACGCCGTAGATGCCGAGCCCCGTGGGCAGGGTGCCCAGGCCACCACCGTTGAGGAGCACCGCGCTCGTGTCCCCGTTCGAGAAGGCCGCCGCGGAGTAGTTCTTCGGCGCGGTGAGGAAGGACGACGAGGCCGGCGTGGCGATGTCGTAGAGCGAGAGGGAGCCCGGAGACCCGGAGGCACCCGTGGTGTAGCCGGTGAAGACGCGCTGCCCGTCGTTGATGAGGTAGCCGCCCGCGTAGACCGCGACGCTGCCAGCGCGGTCCTCCGGGGTGACGACGTCATAGAGCTTGGTGGGGGACAGCTGGAGGTCGGGCCACGTGCCCATCGAATACAGCGCGGCGTCCTTGCCGCCCCCCTGCACCGCGTAGAACGAGTACGTCGGACCCGGCGACGAGCCCAGGGCGGAGATGCCATCCGGCAGCGGGGCCGTCTCGGTGGCGACGAAGCCCGCCTGGAGCTGGAGCGTGCCCAGCTTCGCGTCGTGCGGCGTCGTCTCACAGGTGACGGGGCCCGCGTCCGGCGTACCCGCATCCGGCGTGGGGTCCACGGGGCCGGCGTCCGGCGTGCCCGAGTCCACGGGGCCCGCGTCCGGCGTGGGGTCCACCGGGCCTGAATCCGGCGTGCCCGAGTCCACGGGACCGGCGTCCGGCGTGCCCGAGTCCACCGGACCTGAATCCGGCGTGCCCGAGTCCACGGGACCCGCGTCCGGCGTGCCCGCGTCAGGCACCGGGGGCTGGCCAATCGGCTCCGTCTCGCACTTCTCGTCGACGCAGACCCACTGCTGGCCCGCGGGGGGCTCGCCGTTGTCGGCGCGGCAGTCGAATGTGTCCACGCACTCGGGGTTGCAACCCGTGCCAAGCAGCGCCACCGCGAAGGTGGTCACAGCCAGCGAAACAGACTTCGTCCAGGGAGCTACGCGCTTCCAGTCAGCGGTCTTCATCGGCGTCCTCAGTCCCTCTCCGCCCCCACGGGCGGGTGGGCATCCAGGAGGACGCGGTCGAAGGCGGGCCCGGGCACACCCACGTGCACGGAAGAAAGGCTGACGCCTCCGCCGCCTCCCCTCGGAGGCCTCGGTGATGTCCGTGCCCGAAGGGCACGGGTCCTTGGCAGGTTTTCGGACTCGCAGGCGCGGATGCCCCGGGGGCACCCACCTAGTGGCCGTCGCTTCCCAGCCCCATGGAGGGACCAGTGCTTCGTGACGGCGGTCGTTCCTGCACACCGCTGCGGGGCAGTCCCGGATTCACACCGGGTTCCCTAGAGCCGCCGTGTTTCCACGTCAGCACCGAGGACGCCGGCGGGGATATGGCGGGTGACCGGCATTGTCAATGGAGCGCGGTGACGTCGATGGCATTGGACACGGGGCGACGCGGGTCCAACGGGCACGCCTCCAGCGCGGGGCCCTTCGCCTCGGGCGTGGAGTAGCCACGACGCTCGGTGAGGCGGCCGTCTCCCACCTCCACCACGAAGACGCGGCCGGCGTTGGTATCCGCCAGGTACACCGAGCCCTTCGCCACCGCGAAGCGACTGGCCACGGAGAGCACACACCCGGGCGCGCCCGGCTGACAGCCAGGGTTGAGCGCGTAGGAGGCCACGACGGTGTCGTCCTTCACCAGCACCAACCCGGTGGAGCGCACGGACGTCGCGATGTAGCCATTCTCCGGGTCATAGAGGGCCTCGCCGATACAGGCGACCACCAGCTGGTCCCCCACCGCCTCCACGTAGCCCGCGTTGAGGCAGCGCTCCGCGCCCAGGTCGATGGCGCTCATCGCGCCGGTGGAAGGGTCGATTCGCGCGAGCATGCCCGGCCCGTTGGGACGGTAGTCATTGGCGGGATTCAGATTGGTGAGCGCCACGTACACGGCGGAGCGCGTCGCCGTCACCGAGTACGGCAGCGGCATCACCGGGCCTCCGCCAAAGGGCTTCAGGTCCAGGCCCGCGAGCGACAGCGTGTCCACCTTGCGCGGCTGCTCGGGGTTGGAGATGTCCACACGCGCCACGGCGTTGCCGTGCTGGAAGTTGGAGCTCGCGGTGCCGAACAGCGGGATGAAGAGCGTATCGCCGAAGCGCGCGAGCGCCTGGGGACTGGTGTTCGCGCCCAGGTTCACCTGGCCCACCGTGCGCAGGCCCAGGCCATTGCCCTGCGCCGTGCCCTCGCGCTTGAGCACCTGGAGCGTGTTGTTCACCGAGTCGACGACGTACACGTAGGGCGGGTCCACGAGGATGTCGTTGGGCGAGCCGGAGACCACGCCCAGCGAGTCCTCCTCGACGAGGGTCCCCAGGTTGCCTCCCGCCGCCTGGAGCAGCTTGCCGTTCGTCATGTCCGCCGCCAGCACGAAGCCGTCCCATGACGCGAGCGACTGCACACCCGCGCCGAACTCGCGCCGGGGCCCCAGCTGGTCCGTTCCCGCCTGGATGCCCACGAGCTGTCCGTTCGTGAAGCACGCCGTCACCACGTCGTATGCGCACCGTCCGGCGTGACACGACTGCACGTCCGGACACGCGACGCCGCACGCGCCGCAGTTCAGCACGTCCGTCCGCGCATCCACGCACGCACCACCGCAGCGCAGCAGCCCCTCCGAGCAACCTTCGCGACACGCGCCCGCCTCGCACACCTGACCTGTGGCGCAGGCCGTGCCGCAGGTACCGCAGTGGGCCACGTTCGTCGCGGTGTCGACACAGGCGCCATCACAGGACTCGGTGCCAGCGCGACAGCCGCAGACGCTGTCCTGACAGACTTCGCCCGTGGAGCAGGTGTTGCCACAGGCGCCGCAGTGGGCGGTGTCGCCGCGCAGGTCCACGCAGGTGCCGTCGCAGACCGTGAGGCCGGCGGTGCACACCACGCCTTCATCCGGGCAGCCGGTGAGCACGAGGGCCAGGAGACAGACCGACAGCAACGCCAGCGGCGTGGACTCAAGGGGACGGAGCGCGCGGGGCATGGGAGTCCTCGGAGGAGGGAGACGACGTGGGGTTCGGCTCGAGCGACACCGCGAGCGTCGCGTAGGCCGCGCGCCCTGGCAGTGGGAAGCCGGTGAAGTCCTGGGCCCGTGAGTCGAGGAGGTTCTTCACCTCGACCGACAGGGTGACGTCCGGAGCGTGCAGGAAGGTGCTGGAGGCACCCACGCTCCAGAGGGTGCGTGACGGCAGGCCGCGCGTGCCGGTGCGGTTGACGAGCTGCGTGGCCTGGTACAGCACCTCCGTGCGGGCGTTGAGCCAGTCGGGCCCGGCGCGCACGCGGCCCACCCACTTGTGGCGCGGGCGGTAGGGCAGGTCCTGATTGTAGAAGCGTGGGTCGCCCAGGCGGTTCTGCGTGCGCAGCCACGTGTAGCTGCCGCTCGCGGACAGCCAGGAGAAGGGCCGGGCCTCGCCTTCCAGCTCCACGCCCCACACTCGGGCGGCGTCGAAGTTGTAGGGCCGCGCCATCATCGGGGGATACAGCTCGTAGGCGATGAGGTTCTCGTACAACGCCGCGAAGCCGCCCGCCGTCGCGCTCCAACGGGGCGCACCCGAGACACGCTTTTCGGAGTCCCAGACCAGGGCCGCGTCCGCGTACAGGGCGCGCTCGGGCTTCAAGCCGGGGTTGGGCAGGAGCGTGCCCTGGCGGATGTACAGCTCTAGGAACGAGGGCGCGCGGTGGGACTGTCCCGCGTTGGCGCGCAGCCCGAAGCCACCGCCCAGGGACACCGCCGCGCCGAGCTTCGGAGAGAAGAGCCAGTAGGGCCCCACGCGCTCCAGCCGCAACGAGGGCACCACGTCCAGCACGCCGCCGAACAGGGCCCACTCGTCCATGACCATGACGCTTCCGCGCCACCAGCCCGCGGACTGCGCGCCCCGGGCCTCGGTGACCTGCTCGCTGGAGGAAGCCACGGTGGTGGTCAGCGTGTGAGCACCGCCCAGCGGAGTACGCCCCTCCAGTTCCACGCCGCCGACGAGGTGGCGCTGCGGGCCTCCCGCGCCGAGGAGGCCGCCTGTGACCTCCAGGCCATCGCGTCGGAAGAAGCCTCGCGCGCTGCCTTGCGTGCCCGTGCCACCGAGCGCTCCCGACCAGCGCACCCCGAGCGAGAGCCGGTCCAGGTCCTGTCGCCCGGCGGACTGGGGATTCTGCACCGTGCCGGGAATGGCGCGGTCCTCCAGGGCCAGCTCGGAGAGCACATCCAGACGCGAGCCTCCGGGCAGTCGACGCCGGTAGCGCAGCAGCACGCCGCCACCCTTCGCGTCGTTGCGGGCACGGGCCTCGGCGGTGACGGGGTTGTCGTCCACCGCGGGCAGTTCATCGAGCTCGTAGGCGAAGTCTCCATCCGAGCGCCCCGCATGGAGCAACACCAGTCCATGTCCGTCGAGCAGCGGGCCCGTCACCGCGACATGTCCCAGCGCCGTGTTCCAGCTTCCGTAGGTGACCTCACCACTGGCGCGAGTGTGAGAGGAGGGCGCGCGCGTGACGATATTCACCGCACCGCCCAGACCTCCCGAGCCATAGCGGGCGCCCGCGCCACCGCGCAGCACCTCGAAGCGCTCCACCAGCGCGGCGGGAACCTGGGACAGGTCCGCCATGCCGCCCGCGCCGTTGAGCGGGATTCCATCGAGGAACACCAGCACGCCGTTCGACGCGGCGCCTCGGACGACGAGGCTCTTGCTCTGGCCGTAGCCCCCCGAGTCCTGCACCGCGAGGCCCACCGAGCCGACGAGCAGCTCCGCCGTGTCGCGCGCTTCGCCCGCGCGAGCGGTGGCATCGATGACGGTGATGGCGCCCGTCGGGTCCCTGCGCTCGGGCGAGTCCGGCGGTGGCGGCGACTTGCCGCGAACCACGGTGGCGCGCACACGGGAGCTGTCCGGCTCCGCGGCGGCATCGTCCGGCACCTGGGCACGGACTTCGACAGGGAGGCTGAGCGCCAGGCACACCAGGTGCCCAACGAGGAAGGTGCGCCGCATGCTCCGCCTTCCGCTCTCTCCATCGAAGAGAGAAGGCCGTCCGCACGTGTCGCCACGCGACACGTTCGCACCCCTGGGCAGGTCTCCTGGCTGATGGGCTCCGGCCTCAGGCGCACGGCGCGTCTGGCTGGAAGGGGGCTTCCGCCTTCCCCCGGAGCGCCTCAAGGCCGCTGCCGAAGTGGCGACTGTCCGAAGTCCCCGGCCCTGTCCTCAGGGCTGCCCAATCACAGTGGCGGGACCGCACCGGATTCGCACCGGCTTCCCTCTTGAAAGCCCGACATGGGCACCCAAGGGCGCACCCCTTCTAGGGGGTCACCTCCGTCGCGTCAAGCGCACCCGGGACAGCGCGGCACACGAGCGCACGTACTGCTCGAAAGCACTCGCTTGGAGGAACACCACCTCCGCGCCACCCAGTCGCAACGACGCGCGGCTGAACAGCGGCGAGGAGCGGCCCGGCACTATCAACACGCCTTCCTGATACGTGCCGCCGTGGCTCTCCAGGTCCGTCACGCTCCACACCTCCGTGTGCGGCTCCGGACGAAACCGCGCGTGCTGACGCGACACAGTGGGTTCGGGCAGGACGATGTCGCACTCGGGGCTGCGTCCCACCGTCACCTCGGGACCACTTCCCCGAAGGCGCGGCCGCAGCTCGAACACGACGGGCTCCACGACACGCGAGGGCGACGGGCCCATCAAGGTCGGCGCATCCACCGGAGACACCGGGCGCGGGCGACTCGGCATCGAGTCCCACACCAACACGGGCCACCCGACATCGCGCAGCAGCGCCTCGCGGTCCTCCCGAAGCTGAGCCATCAGCGCGGACAAACGGTGGAGCACGAGGGTCCTCCAGGCCGGAAGGAAGGTGCGCTCGCAAAGCTGTGCACGCCCCTTCCGTCTGTCCACCCCCACACGTCCACGAGGGCGCCTTCGCGGGGGGAACCTCGCGGGTCGCACACCCGACCCCATCGCCAGCCACGGTGAAACAATCCGGGCCTCACTTCTCGGGGCCGCAGGCGCTCCCCAGCGTGGCCACGTCCGCGTCGTAGTGCAGCGCCAATGCGCCGGAGGACTCGATGTGGCGCACGAAGAGGGAGCCGTACACCTCCGCGTTGCCACTGAGCGTCAGCGTGGCACCGGGCGCGTAGAAGTTCCCCGCGAGCACGCTGCCCGCGGAGATGCCCAGCGTCCCCGTGCCCGCGGAATAGACGCGGACGCGGGCCGGCGCGTCGATGGAGCCCAGGAGGAACTGCCCTGCCACCGTCACGTCGCCGCCGATGAACAAGTCCAGCTCTCCAGGCGGCACCACTTCCACCGAGAGCCGCTCGCCAATGACGACATCGTCTCGCACGAACAGCGCGGTGCGCTCGCGCACGACGAGGTTCAACCGCCCCTGTCCCTCGATGCTCGTCAGGAAGAAGCGCCCGCACGGCAGCTCCAGCGTGCGCTCCCCATTGAAGCCCGCAAGCGACGAGGCATCCAGGCCGATGGCCTCGTTGTGGTTGTTCTCGGCGTGGCTGCTGATGAGGCCGCGAATGTCCACCCGCGAGGCGTCATCACACGCGCACGGAGCCACCGAGTCCACCGGCTCTCGCAGCACCTCCGAGGCCGTCACCGTGCCGGACATGATGCGCTCGGCGGGCACGGCCAGCTTGCCCTCCACCGTCAGCGACGCCAGACCCACGTCACCGCGCACCCACGCATCCCCCGTCACCTGGGCGGACACGTTGCCCGTGAGCGGACCTCCGCTGTACAGGCCACCGCCCACCGACAGGCCGCGTCCCAGGGAGATTCCATCCGCGCCGCCCGCGCTCAGCCCACCGCCGAGCTTCAGCGTGTCGTTCGCCGCGACGCCGCCGTTCGTCGCCACCGCGCCGCCCTGCCCTCCCGGCACGTACTTGCCCATGGAGCTACGGAACGCATCCGTGGTGAGCGTGGCGCTGAACGCGAGCCTGTCGCACGAGCACAGCGCGTAACGGAAGGCGCGCTCCGCGAGGTGACCGCTGCACACCTTGGCGCCGGTGACGCTGTCACCCACCAGCAGCAGCGGGCCCGTGGAGGCACAGAAGGCCGCGGGGTCATCGGAGGGGTTCTCGCCCTCCCCTGTCGTCCCGCTGTCCGACGAGGCCACCGGGCCCGCGTCGCTGTGCGGCGTGTTGATGAAGGCCACCGGGTCCCTCACCGTGCACGCGGCCCCCACCACGAGCCAGCCCAGCAGGACGAACCTGCCCGGAGAACGCTTCCACCGCGATGCGAAGGCGCGAGTCATCGACCTGAAATCTCCCTCAGTCGGGCCCGAGCCGCCACTCCATGGGGCGAATCGGGGTGGCGCGCGAGAAAGGACTCCAGCGCCCGCGCCTCGCCGTCCCTGTCGCCCAGGGCCCGCAGGGCCTCCGTGACGCCGTGGCTCGCTTCTTCTTCCAGCACGCCCCCAGGCCAGCCCCGCTGGGCCTCCTGGTACTGACGCAGCGCCCCTCGCGCATCGCCCAGGTGCTCCAGCCGCAGCGAGCCCGAGGCCACGCGCGCGACATACGCGGACATGCCCTGCGGGTCGGTCCGGATGACGCGCAGATAGAGCGCCTCCGCGGCCTTCCACTGTCCCGTGGCGCGGTGACCATTGGCCCGGCGCAACAAGTCCTCTGGAGCGGGCGCGCTGGGGAGCATCTCCGTCCCACGGAGCTTCGCGGACGGCGAAGGGACCGCGACGTCCGGAGTGGTCCGAGGCACGCCGACCTCCGTCCCTCCGGTCGTGGTCTGCTTCATGCCAACGCCGGCCACGTCGGGTTCGGCCCGTGCCACGCCGACCTCCACTCCGGTCCGCGTGACTCCGACGCCGGCAACCTCGGCCCGCTCCACGTCGCCGCCGGCCTCCGCTCCGGTCCGCATGACGCCGGCAACCTCGGCCCGCTCCGAGTCGACCGCCGGAACCACCGGCTCGGGGCGCACGGGTTCGACGACTGCGGGCACCGCCACGACAGACGTCTCGACGGGCGCCAGCGAATCGCTCCGGCGGGACATGTGCCATGTCGCGACAGCCGCCGCGCCCACCACGAGCAGCGCCCCTCCCATCAACCACTCGTGCCGGCGACGGGAACGCGGAGGCGGCGAAGGCGCGTCCAGGGCGGCGAGCACCGCGGCCTGCACCAGCGCCGCGGACTTCTGCCGAGACAGTCGACGAGCAGGCCCCGGGTCCTCGTCCAGCGGCGCGAGCATCCCCGGAGGCAGCCCTTCTTCATCCAGGAGCCGACTCATTCCGCGCCTCCATCCGGAACGCCGCCGTCCTCGGTCGCCAGTGCGCGGAGCGCCGCGCGCCCCAGCCGCAGACGACTCCGAATCGTCTCGAAGGGAATTCCCAGCTCGTCCGACACCTCCGGCACACTCATGCCGAGCACATGATGCAACACCATCGCATGTCGCTGCTCGTCGGGGATACGGTCCAACAACATCACCATGCGACGGCGATGCACGTATTCATCCGGGGGCGCATCCTCGGAAGGCACCGCCATCAACTCCGCGGACTCATCGACGCGCCGCGCCTCGTTGCCCCGGGCGCGCTTCAGCCATGCGAACGTCGTGCGAGCCACCACCCGGTCCACCCAGGACTGGAACTGCCCCTCGCCCCGGTACGTGGAGAGCCCCCGCAGCAAGGCGATGAGCGCCTCCTGGGCGATGTCCTCCACCTCCCCGTCCCCGTGCACCAGATAGCGGACGAGGTTGCGCACCCGAGGCAACAGCTCCATCAACAAGGACTCGGCGGCCTCCCTGCGCCCCTGGATGGCCGCCTGGATGCGGGGGTCCGCTCCAGGACGTGCTCTGCCGATGGCTTCCCGTCCCGTGCTCGTCATCGACCCCATGGAGGAAGGTCGAGCCGAAAACGGGTCATCCCCACTCACGGCAACAACACCAGCGCCAGGGCGAACCTTGGCCGCACCGCCCAGCCTTCGTTGCGTGGCACGAAGTTTCCGTCCTCGGAGTAACCGAGCCGGGGCCGCCCCAGGACGCCATCGGCGGCGACGGTGGCCTCCACGCCCATCCACTGGGAGAAGCGCCAGCGCAGGGAGGTGTCGGGCCCCGCCAGCAGCGCGGGGATGAAGCGCGGCTTGGCGGCTTCGATGCCCAGGAAATACGACTCCGTGCTGCGACCGAAGATGAGCAGGCCCACTCCCGCGCCCACGCCCCAGCGCAGGCTCCCCACTTCGAGGAGCGGGGTGTCCACCCACAGCCCTCCGGCGTACTGCTCCAGCTTCACGTCCGTGCGGCCATCCGGCAGCTTCGCCTCCAGTCCCGCGAGGACCTGGAGGCGAAGGCGCACTCTGCGGAACTCCCAGCCGGAGGCGAGCAGCAGGCCCCGATGGCCGGACCGCTCATACCCATCCAGCGTCATCATCCCGCCCACCATCACCTCCCAGCGCAGCGGCACCGAGTCCAGGGCAGCCGGTGGCACGGCCCAGAGCTCCGGCGGCATGGGCGTGGGCTCACGCTCGGGCTCGGGGGTGGCGGGCGCGGACAGCGGGGCGGCGACCTCGACGACCTCCCCCAGGGGCGTGCCAGCCTCCACCGCGCGCAGGGCGGAGCGCACGACGAGCGCCACGGCCTCGGCGCCCGCGGACCACTCGAGCGCGCCGGGCTGACCTTCCAGCCGCGCGGTGCGCACGAAGAGGTGACGGCTGCCGGGTTCGGCGAAGTGGACGCGCAGCTCGGAGCCCGAGCGCTGGAACCAGAGGACGGCGCGGGCCTGGTGGACATCCGCCAGCTCGACGACGGAGCGCCACTGCGCCTGGGGCGAGCCTTCCATGGACGGGCCCGGCATGGCGCGCAGCTCGACGGGCAGGTCGCTGCTCTGGCCGCGCACGCGTTCGAGCAGGGCGCCATCCTCCTCGGAGGCCACACGCGCCACGGCGAGCCACGAGCCGCCGCGGTCCGCCGCGCGCGCCTCCCCGCCCAGGCACAGGGCGGCGACGAGCCCCAGCCGAATCAACACGACGCCCGATGCCATGACTTGAAGGCTAGCGTCTCGTGTGTGCGCGCGGGAAGCCCCGGGGACAAACACACCTCACCGCACTGACGCACTCTGGCAGGCGCACCGGAAAAGACGCGCTGCGCCTGCAATCCTCCGGCGGACGGGCGACATGGGCCTCGGACTCCAGTCTGCCCTCGCGCCCGTCGCGGATGACTCAGCGCTGGACGCTCGGGGGGGCGCGCAGCTCACGGCTGACACGCTCCGCCTCGCGGAAGACGCGCAGCAGGTTGCCGCCCAGAATCTTGTGGAGCTGCTCGCGGGTGTAGCCCCGGGCCACCAGCGCCTCGGTGATGCGCGGCAGGTCCGCCACCGAGTCGATGCCCTGCGGCGAGGAGTTGATGCCATCGAAGTCCGAGCCCAGGCCCACGTGGTCCACGCCCGCGACCTTGGCGATGTGGTCGATGTGGTTGATGAGGGATTCGAGCGGAGGGCGCTGCACCTTCGCGGCCCACTCCCAGCTCGCCTGGGAGTTCGCGCGGTAGCGGGTGACGGGGTCCGAGGCCTTGTGCTTCGCCTCCACCGCGTCCTGGGCGGCTTTCCGCTCGGTGGCCATGGCGGCGTAGGACGTGCGGTAGGTGTCGTCGATGAAGGCGGAGAAGAAGTTCACCATCACCACGCCGCCGTTGGTGGCGACGGCCTTGAGCATCTCGTCGGTCATGTTGCGCGGGTGGTTGGTGAGCGCGCGGGCGGACGAGTGCGACGCGATGACGGGCGCGCGCGTCACCTTCAGCGTGTCGAAGAACGTCTTGTCGGACACGTGGGAGATGTCCACGAGCATGCCCAGCCGGTTCATCTCGCGGACGACGTCGCGGCCGAAGTCGGTGAGGCCGTCGTGGTGCTTCACCGACGCGTCACTGATATCGCCCGACGAGTCCGCCCACTCGTTCGTGTTGGACCAGGTGAGCGTCATGTAGCGCACGCCCAGCCGGTAGAAGTCGCGCAGCACGCCCAGGTCATTCTGGATGGAGTGGCCGCCCTCGACGCCCATGAGCGTGGCGAGCTTCTTCTGCTTGCCGGCGCGCGCGGCGACGATGTCCTTCGAGGACAGGGCGAGCACCATCTGATCCGGGTGCTTCTCCACGGCGCTGAGCACCGAGTCGATGATGCGCAGCGACTGGTGGGTGTATTGGCCGGCGAACTCCTTGGGCTCCACCCAGATGGAGAAGAAGGCCGCGCCCAGGTTGCCGGCGCGGGCGCGGGACAGGTCCAGGTGCCCCTGGCCATTGGGCGGCTGGGAGCCCAAATCGAAGCCCTCTCCGAGCATGCGCAGGGGCGTGTCCACGTGTGTGTCGATGATGAGCGCCGACTCGTGGATGGCGCGAGCCTTCGCGGAGCTGGGCGATAGCGCGGCGGGAGCGGCGGCGAGGGAGGGCGCGCCCAGGAGGAACAGGGCGGCGAAGACGGAGCGGTTCACGCGGACACCTCGGAACGACGGGACGCGGGGGACTCTCCCACGGAGCCAGGGCGGGATGAAGTCGCGACGGTCCACCTTGGACTCATCAGGGGCGCTTGCCCTGCCCCACCAGCCCCAGTCCCGTGTAGACGACCTCCAGCCACTTCTCCGTCTTGACGTGGCCCTCGCCGAAGCTCCGGTACTTCTCCGGCAGGCCCTCTGCCTTCACCTGGTCGAGCGTCAGGCCCGCCACCTTCTTGCGACGCACGAGCGCCGTCGTCTCCCGCAGCATGGCGACGAAGCGCTCCAGGTCCTCGCGCCCCGCGAGCGCGCCGTGGCCCGGGATGATGCGCACGCCGGAGGGCAGGCTCGCGAGCACGCCCTCCGCGTTGCGCACGTAGCCCTCCACGCTGCCTCCCGCCTCCAGGTCGATGACGGGAAAGCGGTCCGTGAAGAACTGGTCGCCCAGGTGCAGCACGTTGCTGCCCACGAACAGCACCGCGCTGTCGCCATCCGTGTGGCCCGACGGCAGGTGCGTCATCCGCACCTCCTCGCCGTTGAACCAGAGGCTGAGCCCCTGCTGGAAGGTGAGCACGGGGCGCGCATGCTCCGGCGCGGGAGGCAGCGTCTCGCCCCGGCGGACCCTCGGCTTCGACATCCGCGCGCGAACGGCGTCATGCGCCACCAGCGTCGCCTCGCGCCCGAGCACCGCGTTGCCTCCCGTGTGGTCGCTGTGCACGTGCGTGTTGAGGACATAGACGAGCTTCTGCTTGCTCAACGTCTTCAGCGCCGCGCGCACCTTGTCGATGACCGGGGCGAAGTCGTCATCCACGAGGAGCACACCGTCGGGCCCCACCGACACGGCCATGTTGCCGCCGGCCCCCTGGAGCAGGTGGATGTTGCCCGCCACCGGCGTGGCGCGCACCTCCACCTGGGAGAAGTCACGCTCCTGCGCGAGCGCGAGACAGGGAAGCAGGACGAGCACGGCGGCGACGGCCTTCATGCGACCTCCAGACGACGGGGGATGCGTCGGCGGGCGTCTTAGCAAACCGGGAGCCCATTCATTCCCGACGCAGGTGCACTTCTCTCACGCCAGCCCTGCCGTCGAGCGGAATCCCCCGAACCTCCACGCCAAAGCGCGTGCACCGTTCGCGAGCCCCATGCCGTCGCGGAGTGGAGCCGGGTGCCAACGAGCGGAATCCCCCCAACCTCCACGCCGACGCACGTGCACCTTTCGCGGGCCCCCGCCCCTGATGCGTGGTGCCGGGTGCCGTCGAGCGGAATCCCCCGAACCTCCACGCCGACTCGCGTGCCCCCACCCCTGATGCGTGGAACCGGGTGCCGACGCGCTCTTGCCTCTTGAGAAGCCACTGGAGCCTCTTCGCCCGTCCTCGCGGTGGGACACCTCGCGGATGCTTGCACGGGGGCCAGAACGCTCCTCCGAGGGAGACGGCCCTGGCACGGCGACTGCTCAAGCAGGTGTCGACCTCAGGCGGTCGAGCCGGCGAGGCGGTCGCGCCGTGGTGGCGCGGTGTGGAGTGTGGAGGCGGAAGATGCTGATGGCGGGGAAGCGACTGGCGGTGTTCTCCATTCGCGAGGGCAAGGGCGGGAGCATCTGGGTGCGGGCGGGAAGCGCGTTCGTGAACAAGGACGGCTCGCTGAACGTGTTGCTGGATGTGCTGCCGCTGGACGGCAAGCTGCACGTGCGAGAGGCGGCGGAGAAGCGGGACACGCCGGGGGTGGGCGGACGGTACGCGCCCGAGGTGGGGCTGGACGCGGCGCCAGTGGGGGGCCACTCGTGAGAGCCGCGTGGGGACTGCTGGCGCTGGTGCTCCTGGTGGGGAAGCCCGGCGTGGCGGACGCGGCGCGGCTGCGCACTCAGTACTCGGGCGTGGTGAACCTCAACGAAGCGACGGCCGCGGAACTCGACTTGCTGCCGGGGGTCGGTGACTCGGCGGCGCAGCGCATCATCCAGCACCGGGGCAAGCGCCCCTTCCAGCGCGTGGAGGAGCTGGTGCGGGTGAAGGGCTTCGGGCGCAAGAAGTTCCTCAAGCTCAAGCCGCACCTGACGCTGAGCGGGCCCACCACCTTGAAGGTCGAGCAGGTGCCTCCGCCTCCCGAAGGAAAGGAGGTGGTCGCCACGAACAACTGACACGACGCATCCATTCACTGGGGAGTGGGGTCGCCGCCCGGGTCTACCTCGTGGCCCGGGCGGTGGCCCTGTCGAGTCCCGGCTTCGCGCCGGGGGAGCGGCCAGGCGCGGTGCACGTGAGGTTTGTATCTGGAACCCGGCTGGTAGAGCATCCGCCGCCATGAACCGACGACTGCCCCGACTGCTCACCGCGCTGCCCGTCTCGGCCGCGCTGGTTGCTCCGCCCGTGCTCGCGTGTACCAGCATGCTGGTCAACAAGGGAGCCACGGCGGACGGCGCCACCCTGATGACCTACGCCGCGGACGCGCACGAGCTGTACGGCGAGCTGTACTACACGCCCGCGCGCCGCCACGCCGCGGGCGCCATGCGCGACATCATCGAGTGGGACACCGGCAAGCACCTGGGGCGCATCCCCGAGGCGCCGGTGACGTACTCCGTCGTCGGCAACATGAACGAGCACCAGCTGTCCATCGGCGAGTCCACCTTCTCCGGCCGCAAGGAGCTGGAGGGGCCGGCGGGCATCGTCGACTACGGCTCGCTCATCTACATCGCGCTGGAGCGCTCCAAGACGGCCCGCGAGGCCATCACGGTGATGACGAAGCTGGTGGCCGAGCACGGCTACGCGTCCACCGGTGAGTCCTTCTCCATCGCCGACCCGAAGGAGGCGTGGCTGCTGGAGCTGATTGGCAAGGGCGCCGGTCAGAAGGGCGCGGTGTGGGTGGCTCGTCGGCTGCCGGAAGGGCACATCACCGCGCACGCCAACCAGGCGCGCATCGAGCAGTTCCCGATGAACGACCCGGACAACGTGCTGTTCTCGCCGGACGTCGTCTCCTTCGCGCGCGAGAAGGGCTGGTTCAAGGGCGCGGACAAGGACTTCAGCTTCGCGCAGACGTACAACCCGCTCGACTTCGGCGGGCAGCGCTTCTCCGAGGCGCGGGTGTGGAGCATCTTCCGGCGCGCGGCGCCGTCGAAGAACTACGGTCCGGAGTACGCGGATGGCTCCGCGCCGGCCAAGCGGCTTCCCCTGTGGGTCAAGCCGGACAAGAAGCTGTCCGTGCAGGACGTGATGTCGCTGATGCGGGACCACTTCGACAACACGCCGCTCGACATGTCCAAGGACGTGGGCGCGGGCCCCTACGCGGCGCCCTACCGCTGGCGGCCGATGACGTGGGAGGTGGACGGCAAGAAGTACGTCCACGAGCGCGCCATCTCCACGCAGCAGACGGGCTTCTCCTTCGTCGCGCAGATGCGCGCCTCCATGCCGGCGCCCATCGGCGGGGTGCTCTGGTTCGGCGTGGATGACACGTCCATGACGGTCTACACGCCGATGTACGCGGGCATCCGGCAGGTGCCGAGGAACTTCTCCCAGGGCGTGGCCAGCCGTGGGGCGTTCTCCTGGGACTCCTCCTTCTGGGTCTTCAACTGGGTGTCCAACCAGGCGTATGCGCGCTGGAGCGACATCTCCGTGGACGTGCACAAGGAGCAGGGCGCGCTGGAGGGCCAGTTCCTCGCGGACCAGGCCGACATCGAGAAGACGGCGCTGGAGCACTACAAGCGCAGCCCGGAAGAGGCGCGGCAGTACCTCACCACCTACTCGGTGCAGCAGGGCGAGAAGGTCCACGCGCGCTGGAAGAAGCTCGGGGAGACGCTGCTGGTGAAGTACATCGACGGCAACGTCCGCGACGAGCAGGGCAAGGTGAACCACCCCAAGTACCCGGACAGCTGGTACCGGCGCATCGCCCAGGAGCGCGGAAAGAGCGTGGAGATGCCTCCCGAGCCCGAGGAGCCCAAGCCCGTCGCGGCTCCGGCCCCCGCCCCCGCACAGAAGGCGCCGGCGCCCGCGTCGAAGCCCACGGTGGCGCCCGCCCCGTAGGCCCGCTGGCCCCTTTCCCGGATCCGGGTCCGGGAGGGGCGCCCAGGGTTGTTCCACCGAGCGGGGGCGCTCGGGCAGGGCGCCCCCGCCTCCCACCCCACGAGGTGGGCAGACGGGCGCCCCCTTCGAGGGCTTCCGGGCGTGGGCTTTGGAAGGCAGACCTGGCGGGCGCTGAATGCCTCACCCACGTCTTGCCGGTGACTGATACACAACGAAATCTACACGGCAGGGGGGACCGCGAAGAGATAGACCTCCTGCGACTCAAAAGACTTGGCAGAGACAGGGAGGCGGCAGGTGAGGGAAGATGAAGTCATGAAGGACACGGCCAGTGGGGAGCCTGAACCCCAGGAAGGTGAGCGGCCCAAGGGCCCGCCGCTCGGAGAAGTGCTCGAGTTCATGCGCCTGCTGTGGGCCGTGGACCACGGGCTCCAATCCACCTCGAAGCGAATGGAGTCGACGCTGGGCCTCACCGGTCCGCAGCGGCTCGTCATCCGCCTGGTGGGTCGCTTCCCGGGCATCACCGCCGGCACGCTCGCCCAGATTCTCCACGTCCACCCGAGCACCCTGACGGGCGTGCTCAAGCGGCTGGAGAAGCGCGGCCTGCTGGAGCGCAAGTCGGACCCGCTGGACGGACGCAAGGCGCTGTTCGCCCTCACGGAGACTGGACGCGGGCTGGACGTTCCCTCCGAGGGCACCGTCGAGTCGGCCGTGGCGCGCGTCCTCTCCCGGATGTCGCGCAACCGCATCCTCTGCACCCAGGACGTGCTCACCGCGCTCGCCCAGGAGCTGGGTGGCGTGCCGCCTCCGGAAGAGGACCTCGCCGACCCGACCGCGAAGAAGTCGGACGCTCGCTGAACAGGCGTGTCACGGCCCGCCCCTTCGGCGGGCCTCCGCTCGGTCGCTTCAAACTCCACGAGCGTCGACCGGTGCCGCCTCCGCGCAGGCCCTCGACGCTCCCGGCCCCCTCCCCGCCTCTCCACGAACCCCTGGCCCGTCAGGGCGGCGTTCAGCGTGGGCGACGCGCCCCATCACCGCCGTCAGGGCGGCGTTCAGGGCGGACCCTCGACGCGCCCCACCCCACCGCCGAGAGACCCGAGGCAGGGTGGGACTTCGTCTCGCGGCCCCGCCGACCCGGCGTCCGTGTCCCCCGGTGCCCAGTCCGAGGGAAGGGGCTGCGTCCCCCACTCGCGAGTCATGACGGGCACTTGGCGGACTCGGACGGGACGAACGGGGGCATTTGCCGCGTTGCCTCCCGGACCCTCCGCCGGTCGCGTGCTTCCGGCGGCGGACAGCCCCGCCCATCCTGGGTGAAATCCGTGGGCCCAAGCACCTCGCGGCCCGTCGGACGTTGCTAGAGAATCGGGAAATAGGCACCTCCGCCGGGAGTTGCCTCGCCACTGAGCGGACAGGACAGCGTGAACCTCGACACCCCGCAGAGCCCAGGCCCCGAGCTGCCGCCCCAGCCACCTCCGCCTCCGGCCTCGCCCACCCTGGTGGGCAGGTCCTCGCGGGGCCGTGGCGTGGAAGCCCTGCTCTCCGCCGTGCGCACCCGGCAGCGCCGGTACCTGTGGCTCCAGGGCCTCGCACTGGGCTTCATGGCCGCCTGCCTCCTGTGGGTGGGTGGCGGCCTGCTGGGACTCGTGGCCCCGCGCCTGGGCGGGTCGCTGCTCGGGATGGCCGTGCCCGTGGGCGCCGCGGTGGCGTGTGTCTTCGGCCTGTGGCTCGCGCGGCGACGGGTGGGCGACGACCTGCTCACCGCCCGACTGGTGGGCCAGCGCCGGCCGGAGCTGTCGCTGGACGTGCTGGCCGCGGTGGAGCTGCGGCGCGAGCAGGGCGGACACGCCAACGGCTCGCCGGAGCTGGCGGAGGCCTTCCTCGCGCAGATGGACACGCGGGTGCGCACCGTGGACGTGCGCTCCATCGTCGACGGACGCCCCGTGCAGCGCAGCGCCCTGGCCGCGTGCGGCGTGCTGCTGGTGCTCGCGCTGGTGTTGGGGCTCTTCAGTGAGAAGTGGGCCGCGGGCCTGAAGCGCATCCTCGAGGTGGCGCGCGCTCCGGAGGCCCCGACGCAGGTCGAACCCATCACCGGCGACATCGAGCTGACGTACCGCTACCCCGCGTACACCGGCCTGTCCCAGCGCACCGTGCCCGGCACCGACGGCGCCGTGAGCGCCCCGGCCGGCACCGAGATTCTCATCAAGACGCGCTCGGACCGCCCCGTGGAGCGCGCGGAGCTGGTCATCAACACCGAGTCGGTGCCGCTCAAGGTGACCGGCAACCGCGATTTGGAAGGCACCTTCATCGCGAAGCAGACCGGCCACTACCACTTCGTCTTCTACGCCCGGCGCGAGAAGCCCCTGGCGGTGGGCCCCGACATCCCCCTCACCGTGGAGGCGGACAAGGCGCCCCAGGTGACGCTGATGACGCCCGCCGCGGAGCTGGAGGTCGACCCCAACCAGAAGGTGACGCTCAAGTACGAAGCCACCGACGACTACGGCCTGTCCGGCCTGTCGCTCGTCTTCCGCACGCCCGGCGCGCAGAAGGACACGCGCGTGCCGCTGCGTCGCGAGGACGGCCGGCGCAGCCGCGACACGTACACCTGGGATCTGGGCTCGCTCAAGATGGACGCCGGCGACCGGATTACCTACTTCGTCGAGGCGCAGGACAACGACGCGGTGGACGGCCCCAAGAAGGGTGTCAGCCGCACGCAGGTGCTGCGCATCTACTCCGCCGCCGAGCACCACCGCGCCGCGCTGGAGAAGGCCGAGCAGCTGTGGGGCCGCATGGTGGACCACCTGGCGGACCGGCTGGAGGGCCCGGACCGCGACAAGCAGAAGGACGCCCAGGCCATCGCCACCGCCGCGTCCGTGGACACCAGTGGCCAGCAGCTCATCACCGACATGCGCACCCTGGCGCAGACGCTGTCGCGCGAGCGCGATGTGCCCACCGAGCTGGTCTCCGCGCTCGCCAACATCTCAGAGTCCCTGGGCAGCCACATCAACGGCACCGCGGACTTCCGCCGCCTCTACCTGCGCACCCAGCGCGCTCGGGGCGAGGACTGGGGCACCGGCAACCGCCTGTCCGGCGTGGTGACGGAGGAAATCGCGGAGCTGGAGAAGGACATCCTCTACCTGGAGGCGCTGCTGGACCGGCAGAAGCTGGAGGCGCTCCAGGAGATGGGCAAGCAGCTGGCCGGCGAGCGCCGAGAGCTGTCGCGCCTGATTGAGCAGTTCAAGGCCAACCCCGACGAGGCCGCGCGCCAGGCGGTGATGGAGCAGATTCAGCAGCTCAAGGCGCGCATCCAGGAGCTGATGCAGCGCATGGCGGAGATGCGCAAGGGCATCCGCGACGAGCACCTCAACGCCGAGGCCCTGTCCGAGATGATGAAGGACCAGGACATGCAGAGCGCCCTGGACGAGGTGGAGAAGCTGATGCGCGAGGGCAAGACGGACGAGGCGCTCGCGAAGCTTCAAGAGCTGGGCATGCAGATGGACGAGATGCTCAAGGGCCTGGACGAAGCCAACGAGGAGTTCGGCGGCGAGCAGTACCCGGAGCTCGCGGAGAAGTTCGGCAAGTTCATGGAGAACCTCAAGGGCACCGTGGACGAGCAGCAGCGCGTGGCCGAGCAGACGCGACAGTTGCGAGACCAGGCTCGCGCGCAGAACAAGGAGCGCCTCTCCGAGCGCGGCGAGTCCATCAAGAACGACCTGATGCGCAAGGTGCAGCAGGCCCAGCAGAGCTACGACAAGCTCAACCCGGAGCACCTCAACAGCCGCGCCGCCCGGCCGCTGGAAGAGGCCCAGTCGGAGCTGCGCAACGTGGAGAGCGCGCTGAAGGTGAACGACTTCGACCTGGCCGCGGAGGCCGCCGCCCGGGCCGAGGACGCGGCCCGGCAGCTGGCCGGCATGGGTGAGCAGCAGAAGCAGCTCGACGAGATGTTCGGCAACCCGCCCGAGGTGCGGCAGCAGTCCTCGGAGCTGGCCCAGCGCCTGGACCGCGACGCGCGCAACGTGCAGGACGTGAACAAGCAGCTCCAGTCGCTCTTCCCTCCCCCGGGCTCGCAGCTCTCCCAGCAGGAGAAGCAGCAGCTCCAGCAGCTCTCCGAGCAGCAGCAGCAGTTGGAGCAGCGCGCGCAGAACCTGCGCCAGCAGATGGAGGAGATGGAGCAGACGGCGCCGCTGTTCGGCGAGGAGGCCGCGCAGCAGATGGAGGGCGTGGGCCAGCGCATGGGCGAGGCCGCGCAGCGGATGCAGGGCAAGGACCCGGGCCGGGGCTACGGCGAGCAGCAGGCCGCGCTGGAGGGCCTGCGCCAGTTCCAGCAGCAGATGCAGCAGGGCCAGAAGGGCCGCAAGGGCGGACTGCCGCTTCCCGGTGGGATGAGCGGGCGCAAGCAGGGCAACTCCGGCAGGGACCCGAAGGACGAGGTGGAGCTGCCCGATGAGGATGCGTTCCAGGCCCCCAAGGAGTTCCGCAAGGACTTGCTGGACGCGATGAAGCAGGGCGCGCCGGAGAAGTACCGCGAGCAGGTGAAGCGCTACTACGAGGAGCTGGTGAAGTGAGAGACCGCCGGATGAATCGCTGGGTGGCCCTCGCGCTGGCCCTGGGACTGGGCGTGGCCGCGCCCGCCGTCGCGCAGGACGCGTCCTCCCTCAAGGACGAGGTGAAGACGCGCCTGGGCCAGGTGGAGCAGGGCCTGGACGACTGGGACGTGCCCGGGGCGAAGCGCGAGCTGGCCGCGGTGGAGCAGCTGATTCCCTCCGACGTGGAGCCCTTGAAGTACTACCAGGGCCGCGTGGCCTTCGAGGAGGGCCGCTACGACGACGCGGTGGGGCTGCTGGAAGGCGCCAACATCGAGGACAAGCCGGGCAGCTACCTGCGGCTGGCCAAGGACACGCGCGACATCGTCAAGAGCCACGAGCGCGCGGAGAGCGAGCACTTCATCTTCTTCTATCCGAAGGGCAAGGAAGCGGTGCTGGTGCCCTACGCGCTGGAGACGCTGGAGGCCATCCACCGGGCCATGGCGGAGGACCTGGGCTGGACGCCGCCGGGCGGGAAGATTCGCGTCGAGGTGGTGAACAACGCGCGCGAGCTGTCCAAGGTGAGCACGCTCACCGAGAAGCAGATTCGCACCACCGGCACCATCGCCATCTGCAAGTTCAACAAGCTGATGGTGACCAGTCCCAAGGCCGTGGCGCAGGGCTACGACTGGCAGGACACGCTGGCGCACGAGTACATCCACCTGGTCGTCAGTCAGATGAGCCGCAACACGGTGCCCATCTGGTTGCACGAGGGCCTGGCCAAGTTCCTGGAGTCGCGCTGGCGCGGCAAGGCGGGCCTGGCGATGACGCCGTCCACGCAGGCGCTCCTGGGCAAGCGCGTGAAGGCGGACACGCTCATCCCGTTCGAGAAGATGCACCCGTCCATCGCGCTGTTGCCCACCGCGGAGGACGCGGCCACCGCGTTCGCGGAGGTGTTCTACGCCATCGACTACGTGCACCAGTCCAAGGGCTCGGCCGGGCTGCGCGCCGTCGTCCACGAGCTGAAGGCCGGGCAGACGGACAAGAAGGCGGTGGAGGCGGCCATGGGCATGCCCTTCGCCCTCTTCGAGAAGACGTGGCTTTCGCACATCAAGAAGCAGCCCTTCCCCTCGGAGCTGGTGCCGCGCGACGACCGCGTGGTGCTGAAAGAGGACGCGAAGAACAAGTCGAAGGAGGACGGCGAGAAGAAGGGCCGTGAAATCTCCTTCGGCGATTTCAACGAGGTGGCGGAGGTGCCGGCGCGCAAGTTCGCGCACCTGGGTGAACTGTTGCGCGAGCGCAACCGCGTGAAGGCCGCCGCCGAGGAGTACGCCAAGGCGCACAAGCTGGTGGGCGACAAGTACGAGTCCGTCTCCAACAAGTACGCGCTGGCGCTCCTGGAGTTGAAGCGGCTGGATGAAGCGGAGTCCGTGCTGCGCGGCAGCCTGCGCGTGCACCCGGGCTCGCCCGCCACCAACGTGCACCTGGGCCGCATCCTCCTGCACCGCAAGGACTACCCGAAGTCGAAGACGGCCTATCTGGAGGCGCTCGCCTCGGACCCGTTCGACCCCGAAATCCACGTGGCGCTGACGCGCATCCACGGCGCGCTGGGCGAGACGGCGCTGGCGACCCGCGCGAAGGCGGCGACGGTGGTGCTCACCGGCCTGGAGCCCGCCGAGGTCGACCAGTTGGCGCAGCAGTTCCTGCGCGAAGAGGGCGTGCTGTCGGAGACCAACGTCCCCGCCACTGGAGGCGCCCCGAGCAAGCCCGCCGCGCCCGCCACGGGACCGACGGACGCGGGGCGCTGAGGCGCGACACGGAAAGCAGGGCGCGCGCTCGTCCCCGCGGCGCGCCTCGGCGTGGAGCCTGGAGCAGGCAGAGAGCGAGCCGACAGGCAGGGGCCTGCCCGCCACTGAAGGCCCGCCCTCGCCGTGTCCAGGTTCAGCCGGGGAGGCGTCGTCATGGACATCCGGCCGCTCGTCTCGCTGTCCGCCCGGCTGATGGAAGCCGCGGGCGTCGGCGCCATGGTCCTGGGCGCGTTGATCGCCCTCTTCGCGATGCTGTTCCGGCACCGGGGGCTCCCGCCCGCCGAGGCCTATCGCCTCTTCCGGCTGAACCTGGGCCGCGCCATCCTGCTCGGCCTCGAGTTCCTGGTCGCCGCCGACATCCTGCGCACCGTGAGCAACGAGCCCACCTTGCGCGATGTCCTGGTGCTGGGCCTCATCGTCCTGGTGCGGACGTTCCTCAGCTTCACCCTGACGGTGGAGCTCGAGGGCCGCTGGCCCTGGCAGCCCGAGCGCGAACACGCGCGTCCCACCGCATCCCCTCCCCGCCCACCACCGCCCCCTCCGCGTCACGTCAAGGTCGTCCGACCTCAGCCCCCACGGCAGGCCGCTCGACACTGAGCAAGAAGGGCTATTTCCCGAAGACGACTGGGTGCGCTAGGACACCGCCCCATGTCCATCCGAAACCTCGCAGTGACGACCCTCCTGGCGCTCAGCGCGGTGCTCACCGGCTGCTCCAGCAACGCCGACACCATCTGTGACCATCGCAAGGAGTGCTTCGACTCCAAACTCGACACGGGAAAGTGCGCGGACACCATCAACGACTGGGTGGATGACCGCGACTCCGACGACCGGAAGGACGCCGTGGCGGAGTGTGCCGACTGCGCCGCCGACAAGAGCTGCTCCGAGTACCTGGAGCGCTGCATCGACGACTGCTTCGTCGTTCCCTAAAGAAGAGGCCACCGGGGCCCGCTCGCCTGACGCGGGCCCCGGGGTGTCACGCGCCTAGTTGCGCGTCCACTGGTCCAGCCAGGCCAGCACCTCGTCGTGCCACTGGATGCTGTTGGCGGGACGCAGGACCCAGTGGTTCTCCTCCGGGAAGTAGAGCAGCTTGGAGGGGATGCCCTTGCGCTGGAGCGCGGTGAAGGTGCCCAGGCCCTGCGTCTCCACGACGCGGAAGTCCTGACCGCCGTGCACCACCATCATCGGCGTCTTCCACTTCGCCACGTGGTTGATGGGGCTGTGCTTGCCGTAGCCCTCCGGGTTCTCCCACGGCGTGCCCTTGTGCTCCCACTCCGGGAACCACAGCTCCTCGGTGTCGAAGTAGCCCATGCGCTCGTCGAGGATGCCGTCGTGGTTGACCAGGCACTTGAAGCCGTCCGGCCAGTTGCCCGCAATCCAGTTGATCATGTACCCGCCGTAGCTGGCACCGAGCGCGCACTTCTTCTCCTTGGAGATGAAGGGGTAGCGCTGCAGCGCGGCGGCCAGGCCCTTCTGCAAATCCTCCAGCGGCTTGCCGCCCCAGTCGTCACGGATGGAGTCGGTGAACGCCTGCCCGTAACCGGTGGAGCCATGGAAGTCGACCATGACCGCCACGTAGCCCCGGCCCGCGTAGACCTGGGGGTTCCACCGGTAATGGAAGTGATTGCCGAAGGAGCCCTGCGGTCCGCCGTGGATGAGGAAGGCCAGCGGGTACTGGCGCTTCGGGTCGAAGTCCACCGGCTTCACGACGTAGGCGCGCACCGTCTCGTTGTTCCAGCCGGGGAACTCGAACTGCTCGAAGCCGCCGAAGCGGATGCGCGCGAGCGCGTCCTGGTTCACCTGGGTGATTTGCTTGGAGGTGCCGTCCGCGTTGAGGACATGCAGGTCCGCGGGCGAGTCCAGGTCGTCATGCACGTAGACCAGGCTGCCGTTGGCCGCGGGCTGGGGTGAGTCGTCGGTGCCGTCCTTGGTGAGCTGGCGCACCTGGTTGCTTGCCACGTCCAGCGCGAACAGGGGCACCAGGCCAATGTGGCCCGCGGACGCGTACAGCGTCTTGCTGTCCGGGCTCCACGCGAGCGAGCCGGCGGAGCGGTCCCAGTCCTCGGCGAGCACGCGCTCCTGGCCACCCGGCCACGTGCGCAGGATGACGCGGTAGCGGTCCGCCTCGAAGCCCGGGCGGGCCATGGCGAGGTACGCGAGCGTCTTGCCGTCGGGGCTGAAGACGGGGCTCGTGTCGGTGGCGCGGTTCTTCTCGGTGAGCTTGCGCGGCTTCGCCTTGCCGTCGACCGGGGACACGAAGAGGTCCAAATCCGTGGACCAGGACTCGGTGCGACCCACGTCGCGCGCGGTGAAGACCACGCTCTTGCTGTCCGGGGTGAAGGTGTACTCCTCCGGGCCGCCGAAGGGCTTGGTGGGGCCGTCCGCGTCCATGCCCTTCATCACGTCCACGGGCGTGCCGCCGGCCACGGGGACGACGAACACGTGCGAGCGCTTTCCGTCCTTCCACGTGTCCCAGTGACGGGCGAAGAGCTTGTCGTAGGTGCGGCCGGTGGACTTGCGCTTGGAGCGCTCCGTCTCGCGTTGGGTGTTGCACTCCAGCCCGGAGGTGCAGTCGGGGAACACGTCCATGGACACGGCGAGCCGCGTGCCGTCGGGGGACAGGCGGAAGCTGCCCACGTCCAGGGGAAGCTTCGTCACGGCGAGGGGCTCGCCGCCGTCCACGGGCAGGCGCCACACCTGCGAGGAGCCGCCGCGCGAGGAGAGGAAGAAGAGGCTCTTGCCGTCCGGGGCCCAGGTGGGGTCCGAGTCCGAGTCGGGATGCGAGGTGAGCTGGCGCGAGCCGCTCCCGTCGATGTTGACGAGCCACAAGTCATTGCGGCCCCGGTTGGCTTCCAGGTCGGTGGAGCGCAGGACGTAGGCGACCTGTTTGCCGTCCGGGGAGACGCGCGGGTTGCTCAGCCGGCGCATCGAAATCATGTCGTGGTGGGTGAACGGCTGGGGCCGGGCGGGCGCCGGAGAGGCGGCGATGGCCAGGGCCGCGACAAGCGACAGCGACAAGGTGTCCTCCTGGGGTGGACCCAGGCGCTGGCCTCCAGGCGAGCGCTCGGGTTGGGGGCATACGGGGGTGGACCGTGCCCGCTCCTCTGGACGCTGTCCACCCTGGGGCCTCGGAACATGCGAGCGGCCCGTGTATGCCCGGGTTAATGAGAGGGCCATGAGCGAACCCGTCACCGTCCGCGTCTGGTCCGATTTCGTCTGCCCCTGGTGTTACGTCGGCCTGCAGGAAGTCAAAAAGCTGAGCCAGGAGTACGACCTCCAGGTGGACTGGCGTCCGTTCTTCCTGCGCCCGGAGACGCCGCCCGAGGGGCTGCCCCTGCCCGCGCACATCCGCGAGAAGATGAAGGACCCCAACAACCCGCTGAAGCTGCGCGCGGCGCAGGCGGGGTTGAAGATGGTGGACCGGGACGTCATTCCGTCCACGAAGCGGGCGCACCAGGCGACCGAGTACGCGCGAACCCAGGGCAAACTGGAGCCGTACCATGCGGCCCTGCTGCGTCGGTACTGGAGTGAGGGACAGGACCTCTGGCAGTGGGAGACGCTGCGCGGCGCGGCGGAGGAAGTGGGCCTGGAGCCGGACGCGCTCCAGCAGGCCGTGGAGGGCGGACACTTCGAGAAGGTGGTGGACGACGCGGTGCGCGAGGCGCGGGAGATGGGCGTCAGCGCGGTGCCCACGTTCGTGCTCGGAGACCGCTTCGGCATCCAGGGCGCGCAGGACTACGCCGTGTTCCGTCAGGCGATGGAGCGGCTGGGCGCGAAGCCGCGCTCGGCGACCTGAGCGCGCGGAGACTCCCGCCGAAGGTCGGCCGCGTGTGCGGACGCGCGCGGCGACCTGAGCCCGAGGCTCAGAGGCCCTGGAGGAGCACGAGCATCCGGGGCAGCGAGTCCGGCCCCGCGCCGCCCGAGAGTCCCTGGGCGAGCGTGTGCAACTCGGAAGACTGTTCGAGGTGCTTCGCGCTCAACTGGAAGCACTCCACCGCCGCCGCGTCGAGCTGGGCGCGGACCTCTGGCGTGGCCGCGAGGTCGTCGCGCTCGCACAGCGCCACCACCGTCGGATGGCCGAGAAGCACCCAGCGCAACACCGCCGCCCGCAGCGCGAGCTTGAAGACATAGTCGAGCACCGACGGCGCATCGGTGAATGGATGGCGCAACCAGTGGTTCACCGCGTGGTGCCGGAAGTACTGCTCCACGCGCGCGCCCAGCACGGGCTCCAGTCGAGCCCTGCGCGCCGCATAACGGGCCCAGACGTCGTCCGGCGCCGCCTGCGGCCCTCCGTAGGACGCCAGCACCGCGCGAGCCCAGCCACTGAATCGCTCGCTGCCCACGGCCCCCACGCGCGACCTCAGCACCATGCCGCAGATGCCCGCCCACGGTCCTCCAGGCAGCGACACCTGGGAGACCGCCGCATGCAACGCGGCCAGCGTCTCCGCGTCCTCGAACGTCGCGAGCGTCTGGGTCAACAGCGCCTCCGCGCCCTCCTCCCGGAACACCTCGGTGCCCCGGAAGTAGAAGGGCCCCAGCCGCCGTGCCAGCTCTCCCAGCATGAACAGCCGCGAGGCGAACGGATGCTCACGCCGCTCCAGGATGCGCAGCGCCACGGCGCGCACCCGCTCCGAGTGCACCGACCACGCGTCCTCGTCCCCCAGCACCCGGGCAATCTCCGGCCGCGCCGCGAGCGAGGCGTCCACGGGCACCTGCTCCAGCGCATCCTCCGCGAGCAGACACAGCCGCACCACCTCGGGACAGCCGAACGAGCCCGTCACCTCCAGCCGCCCTGCCCTGCGAGTCGCCACGCGCGGAAACATCGCGCACGCATCCGGCAGCGCGACCTCGCCATACTTCCGGTGCAGCGCGCACAGCTTGCGCTCGTCGAGGAATGAGCAGTTCCCGTCCTCGCGCTTGGTGATGTACGCGGCCTCCGCGCCCGAGCCGCTGCCCGGGTCCGGCAGCACGAGCGCTTCGACTCGCGCCGCATCGGGCCCACCGGCCACCACGTCGCGAAGGATGCGCCAGCGCGCATCACTCACCGGCACGACGAGCCCCGCGCAGCACGTGTCCTCGCACGCGTCCGCGAGGCACTGGAAGCGCGTCAGGTACCGGGGCGCTGAGACGGACGACATGGAGCTCCCGAGGTCAGGCGTCGTCCGAGCCACTGTGGAGCGTGGCGGTGTTTCCCTTCGGATTCGGGCTGGGGGCGAAGGCTTGCCGGTCCAGTTCGGCGAACAGACGCACCACGCACGCATCGCAGATGGTGGCGCCGCCGGTGCCCTGTCGCAGCGGGCCCGCCTGATGCTCGGGGGCGCCGCAGAAGGAGCAGCGCCGACGGGAGGGAGTGTGCTGGCTCAAGACGTACGGTCCTTTCGTCCCTCGGCGTGCCCGCTACTTGCGGCCCAGCGCTTTCTTCACGAAGCCCCAGAAGCCACCCGCGCGCTCCTTCAGGTCCGCGCCACGGCGCTCCTCGGCGGCCTTCACCGACTCCTTGCTCACCTGGAGCTGCTTCTGGAGCTCCTCGGGTGAGTAGCGCGTGGCCAGCGTGGCCTTCACTTCCTTGCGCGTGGAGTACTCGCGAGCCTCGACATGCAGCACGCACTCCGAATCGAGCTTGATGGTGACGGCGACGCGCACCGAGCCCTTCGGCCCCCGAGGCAGTCCCTCGATGCGCACCGTGCCCAGGTACTCGTTGGCGGAGATGTGGTTGTCCTCGCCCTGGAAGATGGACAACTCCAGGAACTCCTCGTTGTCCTTCGTCGTGTTGAGGGCGAAGGAGCGCTGCGCGGGCAGCGGGCTGTTGCGCTCGATGACGCGCTTGAAGACGCCACCGGGCATCGCCACGCCGACCGTCATGGGCAGCACGTCGATGAGCACCACGCTGCTCACCTTGTCCACCGAGCCCGAGTAGAGCGCCGCGCCCAGGGCGACGGCCTCGTCCGCGTTGACGCTCGCCTGCGGGCCCTTGCCGAACAGGCCCTTGAGCTTTTCGCGCACCAGGGGCATGCGGCTCATACCGCCCACCAGGATGATGTCGTCCACCTCGCTGGCCTTCAGCTTCGCGTCCAGCAGCACGTCGCGCACCACGTCCACGGTGCGGCTGAGCAGCGGGTCGCAAATCTTCTCCAGCTCCTGCCGCGTCATCACGACACGCAAGTCACGAGGGCGGCCCGCATCGTCCATCATCAACATGGGGATGTGGACCTCGAAGCTGGCGCGCTCGGAGAGGGCCATCTTCGCGCGCTCGGCGGCGTCGCTGACGCGCGACAGGGCGATGCCGTCGCCGTTGAAGGCCATGCCCTCCTTCTCCTGGAAGCGCTGGAGGAGGAAGTCGACGATGAGGTTGTCGAAGTCGATGCCGCCCAGGAAGATGTCGCCGCCGGTGCCGAGCACCTCGAAGACGTTCTTCTCGATTTTGAGGATGGTGGCGTCGAAGGTACCGCCGCCCAAATCGTAGACGAGGACCTTCTTGTTCAGCTCGCGGTTGAGGCCATACGCGAGCGCCGCCGAGGTGGGCTCGTTGAGGATGCGCTCCACCTTGAGGCCCGCGAGGATGCCGGACTTGCGCACCGCTTCGCGCTGCGGCTCGGAGTAGTACGCGGGCACCGTCACCACCGCGCGCTCCACCTTCTGGTTGAGGTGGGCCTCCGCCATCTCCTTGCACTCGCGGAGGATGATGGCCTGCACCTCCTCCAGCGAGAGCACGCTGTCCGCCAGTCGCACGGCGGCGCGGCCGGCGGCATCGGGGACGATTTCGTAGTGGAAGCGCTCGCGGACCTGGTTCACCACGGCGCTGTCGTAGGGACGACCCACCAGTCGCTTCGCGCCGTAGATGGTGTGCTGCGGGCGCAACACGAGCTGGTTCTTCGCGCGGTGGCTGACGAGCAGCTTGTTCTGCGCGTTGAGCGAGATGACCGACGGAATCGTGTTGTAGCCCTCGCGCGAGCGAAGGACCATGGGGCGCCCGTTGGACAAGAGCGCCACGCACGAGTTGGTGGTGCCCAGGTCGATGCCGATGACGGGCCCCGTGCCCACGATTTGCGGAGGCGGCGGGAGGAAGACCGTCTTCGGCAGGCCCCGCTCATCCAGCGCGGGCGCGGCGAGCGGTGTCGCGGGCTTCGCTGACGCCGGCGAGAGCAGCGTGGGAGTCCCCACCGGCTCGGGAGCCCGAGGGGCCTCGCGGCGCACATTGGGCAGCGACGCGGCCGCCACGGGTGACGGAGGCGGCGGCTGGAACGAGGGCGGCGGCGGTGGAGGCTGGAACGCGGCGGGCGGAGGCGGAGGACGGGCCGCGGCGGGAGGCGGCGCGGGCATCCGAGGCGCCGCGACTCCGGGAGAGGGCCTCGCGCCCATCCCCGACAGGTCCAGGTCGAACTCGCGGCCGCCACCAGCGGGGCGAGTGGCGGACGGAGGCGGCGGAGGCGAGGTCCGCGTCGGAGGCGGCGCCGCCGGAGGGAGTTCCTCCACGGCATCGCTGAAATCCAGCTCGAACTCGAGGCTCCCACCGCTCGGCTTGGACGCCGGAGGAGGCGGCGGCGCGGCCGGGCGCGGAGGCGGTGCGCGAGGGGACTCCTCCACGGCCTCACTGAAGTCCAGGTCGAACTCGAAGGCTCCACCGCTCGGCCTGGCGGCCACGGCGGGCGGCGGCGCGGCGGGGCGCGCGGGAGGGGACTCCTCCACGGCCTCGCTGAAATCCAGCTCGAACTCGAAGCTCCCACCGCTCGGCTTGGAAGCCGGCGGCGGCGCGGCGGGACGCGCGGGAGGCGGGGCTGGGCGCGAGGGCGGTGTGGGAGGGGACTCCTCCATCGCCTCGCTGAGGTCCAGGTCGAACTCGAGCGGCCCGCTGGCCCGCGAGGGCGCGGCGCGTGGAGCGGGAGGAGGTGGCGAGAGGGCCGCCTCGGACATATCCAGGTCGAACTCCAGCGGGCCGCTGGCGCGCGACGGAGCGGAAGAAGCCGACTCCTCTTCCACGGTGATGCCGACCTCGATGGGCGCCTCGTCGAGGCTCACCGGCTCATCGAGCACCTCCCCGAAGGCCAGAGGTGCGTCACCCGGTCCTGCCTCTATCTCGAATTCGAACCCGGGCAGCGGCTCGTCATCCGGAAGCGAGACGGGCGGCGGCGTGCTCGCGATGAGCTCCTCGAGCGGAATGTCCACGTCGTTCTCCGCGGAGGCGGGCGGAGAGAAGTCGAAGGGCTCATCCAGCGTGGGGGTGGGCGGGGCCTCGATGTCGTCGAAGAGCGAATCGAGCGCCACGCCTTCCGTCGCGCGAGGCGCGGGCTTCGCGGCGGGCGGCGAGACGGGACGGACCTGCACGGGCGCGACGGCCGGCGCCAGGGGCGCGATGGCGGGAGCCAGCGGGGCGACGGAGGGCGCGATGGCGGGCAGCGGCGAGACGACGGCGGCGGGCGCCTCCGGCCTGCGCTGCAAGAGCATCATGTCGACGAGGGCGCGGCTGGCCGGGTCCAGTTCGTGGAACTGGAGGCCCATGCCGGGAGGGCCCGAGGGGTCTCCCACTTCGCGGATCCACCGAACATCGGCGGTGCCGTGCAGCACGCGCACGCCGCCGGCGATCTGCACCTCGAATTTGACGGGTGTCCCCACGGGCTGGGGGGTGCGCGAACGGATGAACATCCCGCCCGGGCTCAGGTTGGTGGCGAACTCCTCCGCGAAGCTCCCCACGCTTTCATGCTTGAGCTTCACCAACAGACCGACTGCCTTCCGGTCCGTGGTGCGCCTGCCTTGATCCATAACGCACCACCATCGCGGTACGCAGCGCCCGGCTCAAGAGGGTTTTGGGCCCTTGGTCGGTCGACCGGCCAATGGACGGCGACAGGTGGGCCTGCGGCCTACCTGCACCTTCCTGTATCTTGTGGAGTCCCCGAGGAGCCTCATGAGCACTCTGCCTCTCACCGCCTCCGAGGCGCCACGCGCGGGCTGGCTCGTCGACCGCCGGCACGACCTGATTTCCACGGTGGGCGGTGCCTGCGCGAGCCTCGCTCTTGTCGGGCTTCACGTCTGGGGTGGCGTGAGCAGCCTGGCGTTGTGGTGGGCGTGGGTGGTGGTGCTGGATGGGCCGCACCTGTTCGCGACGGTGTCGCGCACGTACCTGGACGCGAGGGAGTGGAAGACGCGGCGCGGGTTGCTCTTGGGGAGTCTGGGGTGGTTCGCGCTGGGGCCCCTGTGCTTCGCGGTGTCGACGGTGGTGGGCAGCAAGCTGCCCTTCCTGTTGTTCCTCACGTTCGCCGCGCTGTGGGCGTACTGGCACGTGGTGCGACAGCACTACGGGCTGATGTCGCTGTACCAGCGCAAGGGTGGCGAGACGTCGCTCGTGGACCGGCGGCTCGACAGCGTGACGCTGTATGTGGGGTTGCTCGCGCCCTTCGTCGCGTTCGCGGTGACGCATCCGGGAGCGCGCAAGCAGTTGGGGCTGACGGGGACGCCCACGTGGGAGCCGGTGCTCGCGGCGGCGTGCTTCTCGCTGGTGCTCGCGGTGGGGGTGCTGAGCGCGGGGCGGCAGGTGTGGCGGTGGAGGACAGGTCAGCGGGTGAACGGGCCCAAGCTGTTGATGATGGGGGCGGCGGTGGGGCTGTCGGCGGTGGTGTTCTGGCCGTCGGTGTCGGCGCGGATGGACTTCATCATGTTCGCCGTGGCGGTGACGGCGTTCCACAACGTGCAGTACCACGGCGTCGTCTGGTTCTATCACAGCAATCGCTATCACTCACCGGGCGCGGATGCGGCGTCTTTCGGCTGGGCACCGAAGGTGAGTCAGCGCTTCCTCATCTACGCGGTGTGCGGCGTGGTCTTCACGTTGGTGTACCGGGGCGTGGGGTGTGGCTTTGGCGCGCATCCGGGCTGTGGCGGGTTCGACGCGAAGCTCGCGCTGGGAGCGGGCCTGACGCTGAGAGATTTCATGTCGGGCTTCATCTGGGGCTTCGCGCTGCACCACTACTACCTGGACCAGAAAATCTGGCGCGTGAGTCGCGACGCGGGGCTGCACAAGGATTTGAAGCTGGGCAGCGCGCCGCTCAGCAGCGGGCCTGGACCCACAGTCGCTTGAGCAGGCGCACCACCGTCTTTCGAGACACGCCGAGCACCTCGGCGACCTCGCCTTGCGTGTGTCCCTCGACGAAGTGCAGGCGGGCGGCGGTGAGGACCTGGGCAGGCGTGGAACGGACCATCCAACGCAAATCCCTGGCTGCCTCGACGCGCTGAAGGCTCTCGCCCCCATCATCGGAGCGGGCCTCACTTCCCAGTCGGGCGTGCCAGACCAGACGGCGCGCTCGCGCCCGGTACCGGTCCAGGGCCTTGTGCGTCACCATCTGGGACAGCAGCGTGAAGACCGACGCCTCTCCCCGGTGCAGCTCCGGGCTGGCCAGCATGGCCAGGAAGACGTCCTGGAGCACGTCTTCGGATTCGTCCACGCCTCCGAGCAACGCCCGCGCCCGCTGACGCAAGGCCCGCCCATGTCGGAGATAGAGTTCACTCAACTCCAGACATGGGGGATATGCCCCCGCTGGGATTCGCCGCCGCGCTGGCGGAAAGGACATGGCTGACCACCCGGGTCGTCGGCGCACGGTTCGGAAACATGAAGCGTCACGACCGCATCGCGACCGGAGTCCACCTTCCACCAGCCAGTCGACGAAGACCTCTCTTCATAATCCAGACTGCAAGACATTGGCAAGACAGCCAGTCCCATGGATGACGGGCACGCTGTCCCAGGAAATCCATCTCGGGCGACAAAGGCTCCGCCTCCCGCTCCCTCCGGCTCGCAACCATATCCGGGGTATCTCAGACACCCCGAAGGACCTGTCTGACTCAGGCCGTATCCGGCGGGACTCCCCCAGCAAAAACATCCATGACCCGAGGGAGGCCGGGTCTGGGTTGGCCCTCAGGAGCCGTGCCTTGAAAAGTCCATGTTCTGAAGCGTCACGAGTCCGCGTGTTGTGCGCGGTCCTCGTCGTCGTCGCATCCGTGAGCTGCGGGGAAGAGCCGGAGCTCGCCCCGAAGGTCTCCGAGGAGACAAGCCTCACCACGAAGCGACAAGGGCTCTCCTCCGTGCGAGTGCCGCGCATGGTGGCGACAGGCGCCTATCACTCCCTGTTCCTGAAGAAGGACGGAGAGGTCTGGGCCTGGGGACAGAACTCGTTCGGACAGGTGGGGACGGGCAGCATCACCCCCGCGGCCCTGCCGCAGCCCACCCGGGTGTACGGGCTTCCCCCCATCAAGGCCGTCGCCGCCGGCACGGCCCACTCCCTGGCGCTGGATGTGGATGGACATGTCTGGACCTGGGGCCAGAATGCCTCAGGTCAAGCAGGGCTCGGGAACACAGGCGGCCTCGTGTTGGTGCCCACCCAGGTGCCCGGGCTGTCCAACATCCAGGCCATCGCGGCCAATGGCAGCTTCTGCCTGGCCCTGTCGCTGGACGGACAAGTCTTGGCCTGGGGACAGAACGCCTCGGGACAGTTGGGCACGGGAGCCACGAGCGCATCGGTGCCCTCGCCCTTCCAGGTGACGCGACTGCCGACCATTCGCGCCATCGCCGCGGGCTTGAATCACACCCTCGCACTGGACGCGGACGGGCAGGTCTGGGCCTGGGGCTTCAATAGCGCCGGGCAGGTGGGCACCGGAAGCACCTCGCCCTCGATGGTGCTGACGCCCACGCGGGTGGCGGGAATTCCGCGCGCCAAGGCGATGGCCGCGGGAGCGGGCCACTCGCTCATCATCGACGAGCAGTTCGGCAATGTGTGGGCCTGGGGCCAGAACACCTTCGGGCAGACAGGGACCGGCAGCGCTACCCCCACGCCCGTGCTGTCGCCCTCGCCGGTAGGAGGCGTGTTCGCGGCCACGGCCATCGCGGCGGGCCACAACACGTCCACCGTCATCATGGGCAACGGCTTCGTGAAGGTGTGGGGCCACAACGCCTCGGGCCAGCTCGGCAATGGCACCACGGTGAACAGCGCCACGCCGGTGGACGCGACAGGGCTCACTGACGCCACCTCCATCTCCGCGGGAGCCCAGCACGTGGTGGCGGTGAGACCGGGCTGTCCCGTGTGGGCCTGGGGCAACAACATCCATGGACAGCTCGGCACCAGCACCAGCACGTCCACCACGCCGACGACGACGCCCACGTCCACGCTGCTCACCAACACGTTCTATTTCGACGGGGACATGGATGGCTTCGGAGATGAGTTCTTCTTCGAGTCCGCCTGCACACCGTCTCCCGGTTTCGTCGAGGAGATCGACTGCGACGACTACATGCCCACCACCTATCCGGGCGCACCGGAGCAGTGCAACGGCGTGGATGACAGCTGTGACGGACAGGCGGACGACGGCAACCCGAGCGGCGGCGAGGGCTGCGCCACGGGACTGCCCGGCGTGTGCGCGGCGGGCACCACGGCCTGCACTCAAGGAAGCGTGGTCTGCACACAAAACCAGGCTGCGTCCACGGAGGCGTGCGACAGCCTGGACAATGACTGTGATGGACAGGCGGACGAGGAGAACCCTGGCGGCCTGGTGGCGTGCCCCACGGGTGCCCAGGGCGTCTGTGGTGACGGCGTGACGCACTGCTCCCATGGCGCCATCGAGTGCGTGCAGAAGCAGGCCGCCTCGTCGGAGACGTGCGATGGCCTGGACAATGACTGCGACGGTCAGTCGGACGAGGAGTTCACCTTCCAGGCGTGGTACCGGGACCAGGACGGCGACAACTACGGCGTGACCTCCCAGTCGACGCAGGCGTGTGCTCGGCCCCTGGGCCATGCGCCGAACGCGGGTGACTGCGACGATGTCCAGCCGAGCCTGCACCCCGGCGCCACGGAGGTGTGCGACGCCGTGGACAACAACTGCGATGGACAGGCGGACGAAGGGCTGGCCACGCAGGCGTGGTATCGCGATCAGGACGGAGACGGCTTCGGCGCTGTCGGACAGGCCGTCCAGGGCTGCCGCCAGCCTCCCGGCCACGTGTCGAACGCGGTCGACTGCAACGACGGCGACGCGGCCATCAAGCCCGGTGGCAGCGAGGTCTGCGACAGCGTGGACAACGACTGCGACACCCAGGTCGACGAAGGCCTGATGAGCGCGTGGTACCGCGACGCGGATGGGGACGGTTACGGCAGCGCGGCGCAGTCGACGCAGGCCTGTGCGCGACCTTCCGGCTACGTGTCGAACGCCAGCGACTGCAACGACGGCAACGCGAGCATCCAGCCGGGCGCGACGGAGGTCTGTGACGGCGCCGACAACAATTGCAACGGCTCCGCTGACGAGGGCCTCGCCACCCAGACGTGGTACCGCGACGCCGATGGCGACGGGTACGGCATGGCCTCCAGCACCTCGCAGAAGTGCGACCAGCCCGCGGGGCACGTGTCGATTGCCGGTGACTGCAATGACACCAGCGCCAGCATCAGGCCGGGCGCGACGGAGACGTGCGACGCCGTGGACAACAACTGCGACGGCTCCACGGATGAAGGGGTGACGTCGACGTTCTATCGGGACGCGGATGGGGACGGTCACGGCAACGCGGGTCTGCCGACTCAGGCGTGCTCGCGGCCCGCTGGATACGTGACGGACACCACTGACTGCAACGACGCCAGCGCGAGCGTCCGTCCTGGCGCCTCGGAGGTCTGCGACTCGGTGGACAACAACTGCGACGGCGTCACGGACGAAGGCGTGACGTCGACTTTCTACCGGGACGCGGATGGTGACGGGTACGGCAACGCAAGCCAGCCGACACACGCTTGCGCCCAGCCCGGTGGGTACGCGGCGAACGCCAGCGACTGCAACGACACCAGCGCGAGCATCCGCCCCGGGGGCACGGAGGTCTGTGACGGTGCGGACAACAACTGCAACGGCGCCACCGACGAGGGCGTGCAGTCCACCTTCTACCGTGACGCCGATGGTGACGGGGCTGGCAACGCGGGCCTGCCGACCCAGGCCTGCTCGCGGCCCGGTGGTTATGTCGCGGATGCCACCGACTGCAACGACGCCAGCGCGAGCATTCGTCCCGGCGCCACGGAGGTCTGCGACTCGGTGGACAACAACTGCAACGGCGCCGCGGACGAGGGGGTGCAGTCCACCTTCTATCGTGACGCCGACGGTGATGGGTATGGCAACGCGGGCCTGCCCACCCAGGCCTGCTCGCGGCCCGGTGGATATGTCGGGGATGCCACCGACTGCAACGACAGCAGCGCGAGCATCCGTCCCAGCGCCTCGGAGGTCTGCGACTCCGTGGACAACAACTGCAATGGGCAGGCGGATGAAGGCGTGATTCCCACGTGGTACCGGGATGCGGATGGCGATGGATACGGCGCCTCGAGCCTCTCCGCGTCCACCTGTGCTCAGCCCGGCGGCTACGTCGCGAACAGCTCCGACTGCGACGACGCCCGCTCGAATGTCTCTCCCGGGAGGACGGAGAGCTGCGACGGATTGGACAACAACTGCAACGGCTCCGCGGACGAAGGCGTGCTGCTCACCTTCTATCGGGATGCGGATGCGGACGGCTACGGCAACCCCACCCTACCGACCGCCTCCTGCACCCAGCCTGGCGGCTATGTGGCGAACGCCGATGACTGCAGCGACTCCTCGGCGAGCCGGAATCCCGGAGCCGCCGAGATTTGCGACTTCGCCGACAACAACTGCAATGGGGAGGTGGATGAAGGAGCCCTGCGCAGGCTCTATCCGGACGCGGACCACGACGGCTACGGCTCCGCCAGCCATCCGGGCACGATGGGCTGCCTCATCCAGTTCCACACCACGCAAACCGGGGACTGCCACGACGGCAACCCCAACATCCACCCCAATGCGACGGAGACATGTGACTCCATGGACAACGACTGCGACAGCGCCGTAGATGAGGGGCTTGCCACCCAGACCTGGTACCGGGATGCCGATGGGGACGGCTATGGCGTCGATTTCACCTCGACTCAGTCCTGTGGACAGCCGTCTGGCTATGTCAGCGAGGCCTCGGACTGCAATGACACGACCGCAGCCATGTCCCCTGCCCAGTGGGAGATGTGCTATGACAGCCTGGACAACAATTGCAACGGCATCGCCAACGAGGGCTGCATTGAGTGCCCCTACATGCACGTCTGCCCGGATCAGTACCCCAACCAATGATAGCCAATCACCAGGGGACCTTCCTGAACCGGGCTCAACTCCACGCCCCGTGACTCGCGGATGAAGGAAAGGGGCCGGCCTGTCCCGCCGGCCCCTTCTGGACTGAGCTGGCCACTCGACTCTCAAGAATCGGGCATAATCCCTCACGCTCATTCAATGGCTCACGGGAACCCCGTCCCCGGGTGCTGGCCAGTTGAATCCTCGCAACGGAGGCCTAGCTTGGCTGCCCAAGCGGGTCTCGGTACGCCCGCGCCCACCCCCGGAGTTTCCATGTCGCGACGCACCAGCCTCTCCTTCCTGGCCATGCTCTCTGTCTTCACGTGTCTGTATGCGGGCGAGAGCTTCGCGCAGAACGCGCGCATCGGAACGGCCTCCGACGGCAACTACATCACCGTCCCCTCCGGCTCGGTGAATGACTGGGTCATCCACGTGTCCCCTCGGGACATGGGGTTCGAGGAGCCCGGCTCCGAGGGCGACAACGCACTCCTGAAGTTTGAGTGCTACGTGGTGCAGATCAACCAGTACACGTGGCAGGTCGTCGCCCGGTACAAGCTGCGCCCCTGGAGCAACCGGGACGGCATCTGGCACAGCGGCACCGCCAACTATCTCCTCGTCCACAAGTAGGCCGGCGCCTGCTCACGAGCCACATCGAACTACATTTACAATCAAGGTTCTTGAGCAAGTCAGATAACAGCCGGACAACAGGGCATGTCAGGGCCGTCGGGCAGGATGGTCCACCCGTGCGGAGCCGCGTGGACTCCGTTCGCCAACCCCAGACACCCACTGCCCATGACACCCCATCGTACTCCCTTGCGCTTCGCGAGCGTGTTGCTCGCCTCCCTGGTCCTCTCACTGTTCGCGTGCGGAAGGGAGGACGACTCGGAGACGGACCCGGACCGGATGCGGGGCGTGCAGGAAGCCCCCACTGTCGAACTGGAGCCGGGCTGCGGAGAGCCAGGCGACGACGCGGGAACGGACGCGGGCGTCGATGCCGGAACAGGGACCGAACCCGATGCCGGCCCCGCTGTCTGCGGTGATGCCCTCAAGCACCCCTCGGAGGAGTGCGACGACGGCAACAACGACCTGGGCGATGGCTGCACACCGCTGTGCACGCGCGAGCCTGTCTGCTCCAACGGAGTCTGCGAGAACGTGTGCGGCGACGGCCAGTTGAGGTCCGAGCAGTGCGATGACGGCAACACGCTCGCCAACGACGGCTGCTCGCCGACCTGCGAGTTCGAGCCGGGCTTCATCTGCATGGCCGTCGACGACCTCCCTCCCGCGCAGCTGTCCCTCCCCATCGTCTACCGCGACTTCCGCGGGTACGACCTGCTCGCGACGGGCTCACTCCCCCGGGGCCACATCGACTTCGAGAACGCCCTCGGCAGTGAGAAGGGCATCGTGGCCACCACGCTGGACGCCCAGGGCAAACCCGTCTACGCGAAGACCTCCATGGCCTCCGCCACCACCCACGGCAAGGCGGCCTTCGACCAGTGGTTCCGAGACGTGCCCAACGTGAACCAGACCGTCATTGGCACCCTGAATCTCCCCCGGCAGGCCATTGGCCAATACCTGTTCGACGACCAGACCTTCTTCCCCCTGGACACAGCGGGCTGGGTGGCCTCCGGACACGAGCCTCTCCGGGCGGACAACAGCTCCCCCGCCCAGCTCCACAACTTCAACTTCACCAGCGAGACGCGCTACTGGTTCGAGTACCGGGGTGACGAGGTCCTCACCTTCCGTGGCGATGACGATGTCTGGGTGTTCATCAACGGCATTCTCGCGGTGGACCTGGGCGGAATCCACGCGGCCGAAACCGCCTCCCTCACCCTGTCACAGCGCGCAAGCCAGCTGGGCCTCATCGTGGGCGGCACCTACCAGCTCGCGGTGTTCCAGGCCGAGCGCCACACCCGGGCGTCTTCGTATCGGCTGGGGCTCAACAACTTCTTCCGTCCCTCGCGACGCACCCAGTGCGTGCCCGGGCCCGACCCGGAGCCCCTCTGCGGCAACGGAACCACGGACCCCGGTGAGCAGTGTGATGACGGCATCAACGACGGTGGCTACAGCCAGTGCGCCCCGGGCTGCGTCAGGGGTCCTCGCTGCGGCGATGGCATCGTTCACCTCGTCGAAGGGGAACAGTGCGATGACGGCAACCTCCGGAGCCTCGACGGCTGCAACGCCACCTGCCAGCTCGAACTGCCCTGAGCCATGAGCATCGCGTGAGCGGGCCGGTGTCACCCGACTCGACGGGCCCGCTCACCTCGCAGGTGCTTCGACGCCACGAACGCCGGTGCGGCTTCAGTCAGGCGAGAAGGACAGCTCAGCCACCCGGCCCGCTTCGAAGCGCACGATTCCCCAGTCAGAGTCGCCCCATCCCTGGTGGGTGTGCCGGTAGACCACGCTGTCCTTGAGCTCCAAGGCGCCACCCGGGCTCCGTCTGGCATCTCTCGCGTGCTCGCTCCCCATTCCATGAGGCGCTTCTGGCCGCACGTAGGGATTCGCGGGCCAGCCCGTTCCCTCGATGTAGCGGCCCATCACGGCTTCGACCTCACCGCGCGTCATGCCAATCCGAAGCAAGGAGAAGTCTCGGAGGAAGGGCTTGCGGGAGTTCCACTCGGTGAGGCGGATGCCCACCACGCCACCGACGAAGGCCACCAGGAGCCCCACACGGAACCCCCGGGGGGCCGACCGGGAGCCATAGACCCCGAGCCCCAATCCCAGACTGAGGATGACGGCATTCCAGGACAGCAGATACGACACCGCATCCACGGAGTCGCACAGCGCGAAGAAGCCAAGAAGGCCTCCCAGCAGCACGAGGGTGAGGAGCAGCTGCAGGTGTCGCCTCGGCATCATCAGCGAAGCTTACGGCGCCACCGATGCGGTGTCTTGTCCCCTGGGTGTGCCTCTACCGGGAGGACTGACAGGACACGACGGAGGAAGGGGCCGGCCTGCTGGCGTGCCGGCCCCTTCGCTTCGTCAGCGCACCCAGTTCACGTTGGAGATGGTGAACTTCGTTCCATCCTGCTTCTCCACGTTGGTGTACGGCAGGTACACCCGCGAGGAGAACGTGTTCGCCGCGGTGTCGATTTCGATGAGCCGCGTCGGGTTCGACGTCCCGTCATGGTACGTGGTCAGCATCTGGTAGATTTTGTTCCCCTGCGTGCCGGTGACTTCGCTGTACGCCGCCGTGCCCACGTGCCCGGAGAAGATGAACCGCACGTTGGCGTACGGCTTGAGCGCGGTGTCGAACACGTACTGCGGGCTGTTGTTTCCATACCCGCCATTGCCCTGCTCGATGCCGCCCCCACTCGTCTGGTGCGAGTGCGTCAGCACGATGACGTTGTGACGCGGGTGCTGCTCCACGACGCTCTTCACCCAGTTGACCGCATTCGTCCGCGCCCAGAGCTCCACGTTGATGACCAGCCAGTTCAGCCCGCCCGCCGAGAAGGTGTGATAGGCATTGTCGCACTTGCCCGCCTCGAACACACCCGCCAGCGCACGGAACCGCGTCGTCGGAAAGTACGTGTTGAAGGTGGTGGTGTTGCGGAGGTTCGCGTTCACATTGCCAGGGCACGCACTGCCACCGGGGCACGTCGCCGCGGTGTCATGGTTGCCAATGGCGATGGCATAGGGAATCTGCGCGGCATCCAGCTTCTGGAACGCGTTGCTCGCCCGGACGTACTGGATGTGGTCCGCCGTGTCCCAGTTCGCCATGTCGCCCGTGTGGCCCACGAAGCGGATATCGAGCGCGTCCTTGTTATCCGCCAGCCACTGCATCCGGTGGTCAATCAGCGTGGACTGCGAGATGAGCTCGTTCTGCGTGTCCGGGATGATGACCAGGGTGAACTTCGTATCCACGGGCTGCGCCGTCGTGGGCGCCGCGTGGAACTTGATGCCCTCGTCCACCCACCCCGCCGCGCTCAGCGCCGAGCGCTCCGCCGCCGTCGTCGCGAAGCGGTGCTTGCGCAGCGTGTCGTTCGCATAGCGATAGACAGGTACCAGGCACGGCTCCGCCATCGTCGACGCGAAGAAGCCCGTCCCCTCGTCCGTGGTGAACCCGCCCTGCGTCGCGAGCTGCTGCTTCTCCGCCGCGTCGATGGTCCAGAAGTGCTCGTTCCGGCTCGGGCTGTACAACCGATACACCGTGGACAGGCCCGGGCCCGCGACGGCGGCGGCGCGGAAGGCCACGCCCCGGTCATCGGTGTAGCCGTAGTTCGTCGCCGCGCTGGCCGCCTCGTTCGCGTTGAGCGTGTAGAGGCTGTCGCCGTTGCTCACCCGGATGCGGTGATACACCGGCGCGCTCATGGCGGCGCAGTCCAGCGCGGCCTTGCTGGAAGCTGTCTCGGATACCTCGTCGGGTGACGTGCCGCCGCCACAGGCTGACAGCACGCCCCACAGCGACAGGGATGCAACGACTCTCAAGGGACTCATGGTGTCTCTTTCCAGGATGGGATGAAAACAGGGTTCGTCGGCTTCAACTCGGTGTTTACCGCGAAATACCGAATTCCGGCCTTGGTTATCGCTTGAGTCCCATCCCAGGAACTCCATGTGTCCGACTGCGAGCAACACACAACACCGTCACGACGGAGCGGTGAGCAATGTCTCTCGAATTTTACACAAACATCTAAGCAACCCCGAGCGTGCGCATGGCACCCGAGGTCCGCTTCAGATTGATGCGGAGACGTGGAGGGACACTCGCGGGCGAACGTCCGGGCCCACTCACTCCGGCGTCACCACCCGCAGGAACGCGTCCTGGTTCCACCCGTCCCCGCCGCCATCGCGCTGCCAGCCCGCGACGGCCAGTCCGCGCCCGGGCACCATCGCGAGCCCCGTCACCGCGAGCGAGCACTCGCCGCTCGCGCAGCCCTCCGCCGGCAGCTTGCGCTCGCCCTGCTGCGTCCCATCCGCCGCGTAGCGCGTGAGCACGTCACCGCACGCCACCATCACCGCGCCCGCGTCATCCACCGCCGCCGCGACACCCTCCGACGCCTGGTCGCCGCACTCCGGCTGCTTCAGCCAGCGCACCTCGCCCTCCGCGCCCACGCCGAGCACGAACGGTCCTTGAGTCCCCAGCGACGTGCCGCCCCACACGAGCAGGCCCGTGAAGTCCCCCGCCACCGTCACCGCGCCCTCCGGCCCCACCGCCACCGACGTCACCTGCCCCTTCGCGCCCGGCAGCTCCCGTCCCCACACCAGCTTCCCCGCCTCGTCGAACGCGAGCACCACGAAGCCGCGCCGGCCCTTGGCGCCGAACGACTCGCCATCCACCTCCAGCGTGTCGGAGAGCTGCCCCGCGAGCACCGTCTGCCCCGACGGCGCCAGCGCCACCGCGTGCAGCGCCGTGCCCTCGCCCGTCCCGGTGAGCCGCCGCGTCCAGCGCACCGAGCCGTCCTCCGCGTAGTGCGTCAGCACCGGGTCCTGCACCTCGCCTTCCCACTCCTCGCCCGCCACCACCACGCCCCCGGCCGGGTCCGCCGCCACCGCCCGCGCCTTCTGCCCCACGCGCTGCTGCCACGTCGCGCGCCCCTCCGCGTTGAAGCGCACCACGAAGCCGTCCTGCGCCGCTCCCAGCCCGAAGTTCGCCGGATACAGGAACGCATTGCCGGTGAGGAACACCGCGCCGTCCGTGCCCGGCGAGGCCGCCACCCTCAGCTCCGAGAGCCGCTCCCGGGGAAAGTCCTGCACCCAGTGCGACGTCCCCTCCGGCGAATACCGCGCCAGCTCCACCGCCAGCAGCTCCCCCTCCACCGGCTCGCGGTCGGCGTCCTGCCGGGGTGTCTGCGACACCACCATCACCACGTCGCCGCCGCGTCCCACGGCGAGGCCGGACGGCGTGTCGTCCTGCGGCCCACCCACGCGGGTCTCCCAGAGGGTGCCCTCCGGCAGCGCGCCCGAGGGCGGCGAAGTGGACTCCGAGGGCGGCGTTTCCGGCCCGGACGGCGCCACCCCGTCGGCTCCGGGCGCGGCGGTCTCCCCGGGGGGCTCGGGAGCGTCCTGCTGGGAGCCACACGCCAGCCCGGCCCCCCAGAGGAGGGCCACGGGCCCCATCACCCGCCAGCCGTGGAACCAACGTCCCGCTCGCTCAAACCGCATGCGCGCACCCCGGAGACGGCCGCCGTCCGTCGGAGGCCGGTTCTCCGGAGACGGTAAGCAGCGTGTCCGCGAGGCGGCATTCCCCCTGCCCCTCGGGGGGCTGGCCCTGCTCGGGGGGCGTGCAGGCACGGAGGGGCCCAGGCCCCTTTCGGGCCTGTTCCAGAGTGTATGGCAGCGGAATAGCCCCCCGCTCCAACGGTTGCCACCTCACGACTCGGCTGCTCGGAAGGAGGAAACCGTTGGTCCGGGCGCCGCCCGCGAATTAAGAGACTCCTTCCATGGAAAGCGCCGCCCCCGCCCCACGTCCCGTGCCCGACCCCTCGAGCGACGACCTCCGCGCAGTCGAGGAGCTCGCCGAGGCTCGAAACGCCATCGTCGGCCAGATTGAGAAGCGCGTCGTCGGCCAGCGGGAAGTCGTCGAGCACCTGCTCATCTCGCTCTTCAGCCGGGGCCACTGCCTCTTCGTCGGCGTGCCCGGCCTCGCCAAGACGCTGCTCATCTCCACCTTGGCGGACGTCCTCAACCTCTCCTTCAACCGCATCCAGTTCACTCCGGACCTGATGCCGTCGGACATCACCGGCACGGACATCCTGGAGGAGGACCGCACCACCGGCCGGCGCAACTTCCGCTTCGTGCAGGGGCCGCTGTTCGCCAACATCATCCTCGCGGATGAGGTGAACCGCACGCCGCCCAAGACGCAGGCCGCGCTGCTCCAGGCCATGCAGGAGTACCGCATCACCGCGGGCGGCCGGACGTATCCGTTGGATTTGCCCTTCCTCGTCTTCGCCACCCAGAACCCGATTGAGCAGGAAGGCACGTACCCGCTTCCGGAAGCGCAGTTGGACCGCTTCATGTTCCTCGTCGACGTGGGCTACCCCACGGCCGAGGAAGAGGTGCAGATCGTCAAGAGCACCACGGGCGGCGAGCAGCCGAAGCTGGAGAAGATTCTGTCGCCCGAGCGCATCCTCGCGCTGCAGGAGCTGGTGCGGCGCGTGCCGGTGCCGGACCACGTGGTGCGCTTCGCGGTGGAGCTGGTGCGCAACACCCGCCCCAAGGAGCCCGGCGTACCGGACTTCGTGGCGAAGAACGTGTCCTGGGGCGCGGGGCCTCGCGCCAGCCAGTACCTGGTGCTCGCGGCGAAGGCGCGCGCGATTCTCCACGGCCGCTTCGTGGCCACGGTGGAGGACGTGCGGGCGCTGTCGCGGCCGGTGCTGCGTCACCGCGTGCTGCCCAACTTCACCGCGGAGAGCGAGGGCATCACCTCCGTGAAGCTCATCGACCAGCTCCTCACGGTGGTGAAGGGCTAGCGCCGCGTGCTGCTCGATGCCCAGACGCTGGCCCGCCTCAAGGGCGTGAAGCTGCGTGCCCGCGCGGTGATGGAGGGGGTGCTGTCCGGCCTCCACAAGAGCCCCCACCAGGGGCAGAGCGTGGAGTTCGCCGAGCACAAGGAATACGCCCCCGGCGACGAGCTGCGCCACCTGGACTGGAAGGCCTACGGCAAGTTCGACAAATACTACGTCAAGCGCTTCGAGCACGAGACGAACCTGCGTTCGGTCATGGTGGTGGATGCGTCCGCCTCCATGGGCTACGGCAGCGGCGCGCTGAACAAGCTGGAGGTCGCCACCACGCTGGCGGGAGCGCTGTGCTACCTGCTGGTGCGTCAGCAGGACGCGGCGGGGCTGGCGCTGCTCACCGGCGGCAAGTGGAAGGACGTGCCGCCGCGCGCGTCCGCGGGCCACCTCAACGTGCTGCTGGAGACGCTGGACGCCACGACGCCGGGCGGAGGCACCGACCTGGGCAGCGCGGCGGACCACCTGGCGGAGGTGCTGCCCCGGCGCTCCACCGTCATCGTCCTGTCGGATTTGCTCGACGAGAAGCAGGACGCGCTCAAGCGGGTGCTCGCGCTGCGGCAGCGCAAGAACGACGTGTCGCTGTTCCACGTCGTGGACCCGGCGGAGCTGACGTTCCCCTTCGATGACCCCACGCTCTTCCTGGACATGGAGGGTGAGGGCCGCATCGAGGTGAATCCGCGCGAAATCAAGGAGAGCTACCTGGAGGAGTTCCACGCCTTCCTGGCCAGCGTGAAGGCCTCGTGCGCGGAGGCGGACGTGGACTACGAGCTGGTGCGCACCGACGAGAAGCTGGACGACGTGCTGCTGCGCTACCTGGGGCGACGCGGGAGGCGCGGGTGACGTTTGGCAATCCGTGGATGCTGCTGGGCGCGCTGGGCGCGCTCATCCCCCTGCTGGTGCACCTGTTCGACCGACGTCGGCCGCGTCCCCATCCGTTCGGCCCGCTGGCCTTCGTGCTGCGCAGCCAGAAGCGCACCGCCAGCCGACTCAAGCTCAAGCGCCTGCTGTTGTACGCGCTGCGCACGCTCATCCTGCTGGCGATTCCCATCGCGCTCGCCCGGCCGGAGCTGAGCCGTGACGCGCACGCCGCGCAGGTGGTGAAGGGCCCGGCCGCCACGGCCATCATCCTGGACGCGTCGCTGTCCATGCGTTGGACGGACGGCACGTCGCTCTTCGAGCGAGGACGGGACGAGGCGCGCGACGCGCTCAAGGACCTGCTGCCCGAGGAGCCCGCCACGGTGCTGGTGTGCACCAGCTCCCCCGCCGCGCCTCCGCCTCCGGGGTTCGACCGGGCGCGGCTGCGCGGACTCGTGGATGAAGCAAAGCCGACCTACGGGGCGGCGGACCTGTCGCGGTGCATGGAGATGGCGTCGCGCTCGCTGGAGGAGAACCCCATGGTCGCCAAGCGGCTGGTGGTGGTCTCCGACATGGCGGCCTCGGCGTTCCGGCTGGAGGCGCCGCCGCCCACGGTGAAGGGCCCCACGGGGGCGCCGGTGAAGCCCGAAGTCGTGCTGCGCGATGTGGCCGAGGGCCGCGAGGCGCTCAACAACCACGCGATTGTGGACCTGAAGGTGGAGCCCGCGCTCCAGGCGGGGCCGCGCTCGTTCCAGTTCACCTTCACGGTGCGCAACTTCGGAACGGAGGCGGCCAAGGATTTGGAGGCCGCGGTGCGCACGGGCGAGACGACGCTGGCCAAGGGCTTCGTCGACGTGCCCGCGGGTGGCACCACGCAGAAGGCGCTGACGGTGCGCTTCCCACAGGGTGGCACGGTGGTGGGCCAGGTGACGCTGGCGTCGGACTCGCTGGCGGAGGATGACCGACGGGCGTTCGTGTTGCCGGTGCCCAAGGCGCTCAAGGCGCTGGTGGTGAATGGCGCGCCCCATGCGACGCGCTACCGCGACGAGGCGTTCTTCGTGGACGCGGCGCTGACGGCGCCCGGCTCTCCGGTGGAAGTCGCGGTGCGTGACTCGGAGGTGGGGCTGCGCGAGGACTTCGCCGCGTACGACCTGGTGCTGCTGTTGAACGTGCCGGCGCCCACTCCAGAGGAGGCGGCGCGGCTGGCGGCCTTCGTGGAGAACGGCGGCGGGCTGTTCCTGAGCATGGGCGACCGGGTGAACACGGAGGACTACAACCAGCGGTTGGGGGCGGTGTTGCCCAGGCCGCTGCGCGTGGTGCGCACCAGCGCGGAGCGCGAGACGGACCCGGAAGCGGAGACGAAGGCGGCGCGGCTGGCGCAGGTGAAGCAGGAGCACGTGCTCTTCTCGCCCTTCACGGGGCGGGCGGAGGAGGGGCTCATCGGCGCGCGCTTCTACCGGTACGTGTTGCTGGAGGCGGACAACCCGGCGTCGCCCGGCGCGAGCCAGGTGCTGGCCACGTACGAGGACGGGGCGCCCGCGGTGGCGGTGATGCGCAAGGGCAAGGGCCGGGTGGCCATGTTCACCAGCACGGTGGACCGTGACTGGAGTGACTTCGCCATCCGCACCAGCTTCCTGCCGCTGATGCAGCGCTTCGCGGCGTACCTCACCGGCTCACTGGAGGAGCGCGAGGAGGTGCGCGTGCGCGTGGGTGAGCAGGTGACGCTGCGGCCGGAGGGCTCGCAGAAGGTGACGGCCGTGAAGGCGCCGGATGGGAGCGAGCTGCCGGTGAAGGAGCAGCCGGATGGCTCGGTGGTGGCGGGGCCGGTGCTGGAGCCGGGGGCGTACTCGGTGCTGGGCGCGGACGGGAAGATGCAGCCGGCGCTGTCCTTCGCGGCGATGCTCGACCCGGCGGAGAGCGACCTGACGCGCGTGCCGCAGGACACCCTCACCGCGTACTTCGGTGAGGAGACGGTGAAGGCGTCCAGCGGTGACGAGGACCGGCCGACCGTGCCGCTGTGGACGTGGCTCATCCTGGCCGCGTGCGTCGCGTTCTTCTTCGAGGGGACGCTGCTGCGCAAGTAGCTCCCGACACGCATGCCCACGCGGACTGTCGCGTGGGGTGCATGCCGCCGTGCTGAAGGCAGACGTGGTGTGACTGCGTGAATCCCTGGGCGCGACGTCGCGAGGCCCACGCGGAGCCGCCATCACGTCCTGTGTTGGCCTTGTGATTGGACGGTGTCACCGCCCTGCTCGGATGTCAGTTGGAGACGACAGTCCCGGAGCCCAGGCGGTTCATCGCCCGGACTCCTGGCGCGCGTCACACAGGCGGGTGCTACCGCGTCCCGGGGGCAGCGAGGAAGCCGCGCTGCACCAGGGACGAGAGGTAGGTTGAAATCAGGGAGGCATCCACCGAGGGACAGGCGGTCCCCGTTCCTCCCAGGGCCTTCAACGTGTTCCCGCTGTCGCAGACCACCATCCGCGGCCCGCCCACGCTCCGGTCCTCCGGAGGCACCTGCTGGAGGAACATGAGCAGATCTCCCAGCTCGCTGTCGGACGGAGCCGCGACGCCCAGTTCGGCGAGCCATTCGTCATACGGGAGGACTCGCAGCCCGTACCCGAAGGAGCGCATGTGGCTCCACATCTCATCGGCGCGCACGAACCGCGGGTTGACCAGGTGATACGTCTGTCCGAATGACGCCGGGCGCAGGGACAAGTCCACGATGGCGCTGCTGACGTAGTCGACAGGCGTCACATCGAGCAGGGCCTCGACACGGGGGGCACTGCCCATCCGCACGCAGCCCTTGAGGGTCCTGCACACCAGGTCATCCGTGTTCCAGGCCCCCGTGCGGCTGTGCCCCGTCACCCGTCCCGGTCGATGGAGCGTCACGGGGAGCCCACGACGCGAAGCCTCCCTCACGAGCTTCTCGGCGACCCACTTGCTCTGGGCATACCCACCCACGAGGCTCTCGGCTCCCTCCAGGGGCTCGTCCTCCAGAATCGGTGTCTGGCGCCCCAGCGGCAACACGGAGACGGTGGAGACGTAGTGCAGGGGCTTGATGCGCGTGCGCATCGCCAGCCTGAGAATCTCCCGCGTGCCGAGCACATTGGCCGCGCGCATGGACTCGTAGGGGTAGAGGAAATTGACCAGCGCGCCGTTGTGGTAGACGGCGTCCACCTCCTCCGCGAGCCGCTGGAACTCCGCTTCGGACAGGCCCAGCAGCGGCAGTCCGATGTCCCCCTGGAGGGGAACGATGCGCGACGCCAGCGCCTCGCTCCACAGTGAGTAGCTCTCCAGATTCTTGCGAATCCGGTGCATGCCATCCTGCGCTGACTTGGAGCGCACCAGGCAATAGATGCGCGCCTCCGTCTTGCGGCAGAGCTCCTCCAGCAGGAAGGCCCCGAGGAAACCCGTGGCGCCGGTCAGCAGGAGGGTGCGCGCGGCGCCCGTCAGGGGCGGCAGTGCGTCGCCTGGCTCCAGGGCCGCATCCAGCACGGCATCCGCTTCCATCTCCGCCACCACGTCGTGGGTCGGCAGCGAGCCCGTCTTCGCGGCCTCGATGGTCCGTGCCATCTCCTCCAGCGTCGGAGCCTGCAGCAAGGCCCGCAGCGGGATGTCCGCTCCAGACTCCGCCCGCGCGAGCACGAGCACCCGGTAGAGCAAGAGCGAGTGCCCGCCCAGTTCGAAGAAGTGGTCATGGACACCCACCTGCTCCACCCCCAGGACCTGGCGCCAGATGGCCGCCAGCGACACCTCCCCGGGAGTCCTGGGCGCGACGTGCTCCTTGCCGCCCCCCGAGCGCGGACGCTCCGGCGCCGGAAGCGCGGCACGGTCCACCTTTCCGTTCGGCGTGAGCGGCAACGCCTCCAGGCTCACGAACAGGAAGGGCACCATGTACTCCGGCAACCGGGACTTCAGGTGGTCGCGCAGCTCCGCCGGCTCGGGAGCCTTCTGCTCGCGTCCGACGACGTAGGCGACGAGCTGCTTGTCCGTCCCCAGTCCGTCGCGCACGACGACCACGGCGTCACGGACCTTCGGGTGCTCCATCAGGGCCGCGCCAATCTCGCCCAGCTCGATGCGGAACCCCCGCAGCTTCACCTGGTGGTCCATCCGGCCCAGGTACTCGAGCTGTCCGTCCGGCAACCACCGCGCCAGGTCCCCCGTCCTGTACAGACGCTCGCTGGTGCCTCCAGCGAAGGGCGACGCGATGAACCGCTCCGCGGTCAGCTCCGGCCGGTCCAGATAGCCTCGCGCCACACCGTGGCCGCCGATGAAGACCTCGCCCGGCACGCCCACGGGCATCGGCTCCCGGTGCGCATCCAGCACGTACACCTGGGTGTTTCCGACAGGGCGCCCGATGGTCGGCGTCTGTCCACGGCTCACGCGGGTGAACGTGGAGTAGGTCGTGGTCTCGCTCGGGCCATAGAGGTTGAACACGTCCCGCACATGGCCGAGCTGGTAGATGTGGTCGACCAGTGACGCCGCGAGGGCCTCACCCGCCAGGTTCACGATGACCACCGAGGACGGCACCGCGCCCGCTCGCAGCAGCGCGCCCATGGCCGAAGGCACGGTGTTGATGAGCGTCACCTCCCGCGCCGCGGGGAGCTCCCACACCTCCAGCGCGTTCTTCGCCACGATGACCTTCGCCCCCAGACACAGCGGCGCGAAAATCTCGAAGACCGACAGGTCGAAGCAGATGGACGTCGAGGCCAGCGTCCCCGCGAGCGCCTCCGGGGAGAAGACGCTCAGGGCCCAGGTCAGGAAGGCCACGGCGTTGCGGTGGTCAATCATCACGCCCTTGGGCTTGCCGGTGGAGCCCGAGGTGTAGATGAGATACGCGAGCGCGTCGGGACTCGTGACCTGCTCGGGGTTCGTGTCCGGCTCCGCGCCAATGGCCGGCGCGTCCGTATCCAGGCACACCACTCGCGCCTGGGTGGCGGGCAGCTCCGGGACGAGGCGCTGCTGCGTGAGCAGCACCGGCACCCGGGCGTCCTCGAGAATCAGCGCCAGCCTCTCTTTCGGATAGGCGGGGTCCAACGGGACGTAGGCGCCTCCGGACTTGAGGATGGCCAGCAGGCCGATGACGAGGTCCTCGGTGCGCTCGACACAGAGGCCCACGCGGGCCTCGGGCTGGACACCGAGCCGTCGCAGATGATGCGCGAGCTGGTTCGCCCGGCGATTGAGCTCGGCATAGGTGAGCCGCATGTGCCCGCTCACCACGGCCACGGACTGGGGCGTCCGCTCCACCTGGGTCTGCACGAGCTGCTGCATGCACAGCGCGGGGACGTCGAGCACCGGACCGTTCCAGTCGGTGAGGAGCCTTCCGCGCTCCGCCGGGGACAGCAGCGGCAGCTTCGACAGGGGTGCCTCCGGCCGGGCCACGATGGCCTCCAGCAGGACCTGGAGGTGCTCCACCATCCGCTCCGCCGTCGAGGCGTCGAAGACCTCGCGCGAGTACTCGAGCATGCCGCCCAGGCCGTTGTCGCCCGAGGCCAGGATGAGCGAGAGCTCGAACTTGGCGACGCCCTCCACGCTGCCATCCGGTGCTCCGTTGAGGAACGACCAGCGCGTCCCCGGCAGCTCCAGCACGGGCGCGGGGATGTTCTCCAGCGTGAAGCAGGCGCGCACCAGCGGGTTGAGCCCGCCCTCTCGCGAGGCGCCCACTCCCTGCACCACCTCGCTGAACGGCAGCGACTGGTGGTCCAGCGCCTCCAGCACGACCTTGCGCGCGCGGGCCAGCCACTGCGCGAAGGTCGGCTCCCCCGAGAAATCACAGCGCAGCGCGAGGGTATTGGCGATGAAGCCGATGAGGTCCGCGGGCGTGTTTCCCCGGTTCGCGATCACCGTCCCCACACCGAAATCAAGCTGTCCTGAGTAACGGTGCAGGAGCGCCGAGAACGCGGCGAAGAGCACCATGAAGAGGCTGCAACCTTCCCGGTGGGCCAGCTCCCTCAAGGCCTCGCTGAGCGCGGGTGAGAAGGCGACGGGAATGGTGGCGCCACGATGGCTCGTGGACGTGGAGACCGCATGGTCCACGGGGAGCTGGAGCGGCGGCAGCCCCTGGAGCTTCCCCTTCCAGTACGTCCGCTCGCGGGCACCCGACTCCCCCGCCAGCCACGCACGCTCGCGCAGGGCCGACTCGGCGAACTGCATCGACACGGGCGGCAGCACGGGCGTCTGTCCCCGGACAAAGGACGCGTACAGCGCCGACAGCTCGCGCACGAAGACGCCGAGCGACCAGCCATCCGTGATGATGTGGTGCTTCGTCACGAAGAGGGCGTGGTCGTCGGGGCCCAGGGCCACCAGGGTGACCCGGAAGAGCGGTCCCGTCGCCAGGTCGAACGGCTGCCGGGCCACCGCATCCGAGCGCCGCTGGATTTCCTCTTCACGCCGCGCCTCGGTGAGCCCTGGCAGCTCCACCACGGTCAGCGCCACGCCCGCATCAGGTGACGCGATGACCTGCCGGGGACTGCCCTCCACCTCCGGGAAGCGCGTCCGGAGCACCTCGTGCCGCCGGACCAGCTCCTCCAGGCTCCGGCGCAGGGCCACGGTATCGAGCGCGCCTCGCGCCCGGAGACCGAGATGGACGTTGTACTGCGCCGTGCCGGGCGAGAGGCGGTCCAGGAACCAGAGCCGCTCCTGCCCGCTGGACAACGGGATGACCTCGGGCCTCGCGAGAGGCAGCGCCGGCGCGCTCGACGACACCTCGCGCGCGGAGTGCTTCCCCAGGAACGCCAGGATGTCACCCTTGTTCGCGGACAGCTCGGCGCGCAGCTCCGGAGTGAGGACGGCCTTGCCCGCCTCGACCACCAGCTTCTCTCCGTCGACACGCAGGCGCACACCCCTGGCGGCGAGGGTGCTCAACAACTCACGGACACTCATAGAACGAAGACCTCGTTGTCGTCAGCGGCGGCCGCATCCATCACCGGCCTGGTACCCTCGTCCGCACGCGCGAGCGTCTCGGCGAGGTTGCGATCCATGACTTCACTCTGGAGATGCGCGCAGAGCGCCTCCAGCGTCGGGTGCTTCCAAATCAACGAGGCGGGCAGTGACAGCGCCAGCCCCGCGGCCAGCCGGTTGCGCAGCTCCAACCCCATCAGGGAGTCCAGGCCGAAACCCTGGAGCGGCGCATCCGGAGCAATGCGCGCCGAGTCCAGTCGCAGGACACGGGCAAGCTGCTCGCGGACGAACTGCTCCAGGGCCGCCCGTGCCTCTTTCGGGGACGCGGTCTTCAGCGTCTCCAGCAGGGCCTCGTTCCCCGGCTCGCGGGCCTCCGCGCCCGAGCCAGCGGGGACCAGCTCCGACAGCCACGGGGACGAGCGCGCGCGCGGATAGAACTCCACCCACTTGCGCAGCTCCAGCGGCATGACCGCCATCTGCGTCACCTCACCATCCAGCAGTCGCCCCAGAATCGCGTTGCCTTCCGCGGGCGTCAGACTGTCCGAGCCTCGCTGCGCCAGCCGCTCGCCCCGGTTGGACTGCGCCGCGGCCAGACCGACCTCCGAGAAGGGCCCCCAGTTGATGCTCAGGCCCGGCAACCCCAGCGCTCGACGATGGTGGGCGAGCGCGTCGAGGAAGGCGTTGGCTGCCACGTAGTTGCCCTGCCCCGGTGCTCCGAACAGGGAGGCCGCCGACGAGTACAGCACGAAGAAGTCGAGCGGCGCCTCGCGCGTCAGGACATGCAGGTTCCAGCCTCCACGCACCTTGGGCGCCATGACGCGCTGGAACCGCTCCACCGTCTGCTGCGACAGCACACCATCGTCCAGCACCCCGGCCGCGTGGATGACACCTCGCAACGGGGCCTCATCCCGGACTGTCTCCGAGAGCACCCGGGCGAGCTGCGCGCGGTCGGACACGTCCGCCCGAGCCACTCGCACCCGCGCTCCGGCGGCCTCGAGCGCGGCCACGTCCTGCTGCTGCTCCGGTGTCAGGGCCGTGTCGCGGCCGATGAGCACGAGGTGACCGGCGCCCTGCTCCACCATCCACTTCGCCACCGCGAAGCCGAGCCCACCGAGCCCACCCGTGACGAGATACGTCCCATCGGCGCGAAGCCGCTTCGCACCCACCGAGGGGACCACCACGCGCGCCTTCGGGTGATTCAAGGTGAAAGAGTTCACCCCGGAGGCGACGGAGGGAAGGCCTCTCACCTCGAACGCGTCCTTCACCTCCTGCCACAGACGAGCAAAGCGCTCGGGCCTGCGTCGGGCGAAGGCAGGCACGTCCACTCCGCACCAGGCGACGTTCGCATCCCCCACGGGAGCCGGCACGGAGGACGCACGCAGGTCGAAGACGCGCGCGCCTTCGCCCAGCACCACGAGGCTCCGGTCGAGTCCGACAGCGCCCGGCGCGACCACGGCCAGCTCCACTCCGCTTCCTCCCGTCGCGGCCAGGAGCCGGGTGACGAAGGTCTCCTCGCCCGGGTCCACGACATGGTCGGCTCCGAGTTCCCGCAGCGAGGCTCGCTGCTCGGTCGTCGTCGCCACGGCGAAGACCTCCGCCCCCACCCACCTGGCCAGCTTGACCGCCGCCCTCCCGAGCCCGCTCGAAGTCCCCAGAATCAGCACGCGGCCCCGCTTCTCCAGTCGGCCCAGGTGGAACAGCGCGTACCAGGCGGGAAGAACGGCCGCCGCGAGCGCCGCTGCGTCCTCGTGTGACGAGGACGACGGGCGGAGGGCCGTGCACACCACGGGCACACACACGTGCGACCCGAGGCGCGACGCCACCAGCGCGACCCGCTCCTCGCCGAGCACGACATCCTTCACACCTTCGCCCACGGCGACGACGCGCCCACTGCACCCGATGACGCCACCTTCTGCTTCCCACGGCTCGGACTCGAGCCCTCCATGGGAGGCCACGGAGACCTCGATTTCGAGTTCGCCCGGCCCGGGTGGGCGCCGTGTATTCGCCCTCCGCTCCAGACGACCTCGCACGTCCCGCTCCAGGAGGAACGGGTGTCCCGCCGAGGGGACCACGGCCTCGCCAACGGGCCTGCCGGGAACACCGCGCACGATGCGGGCGACATGGCGCCCATCCGCGCGCAGGGAGATCTCCTCCTCCGCGTCCGCCACGAGCAGCTCCCGCACCAGCGCGACGCCCGCATCACCCGAGCCCAGGGCAGCGGACACATCCACTCGCGTGCACTTCAGCTCGGAGTGCTCGTGCGCGAGCGTCCGGCCCAGGCCCCACAGCGGAGCCTGGAGCACGTCCGAGGCGGACCGACCGTCAGAGCCATGATGGACACCTCGCGTGACGAGCCACAGCCTGGGCGGGCTCGACAGGCCCGCACGGCCAAGCGCCTGGACCAGATGCAGCACGCCACCACACCCCATCAGCGGGTCCACCTCGCGAGGCTCCTGGCCCGTCAGGTGAATCACGCCGCGTGGCTGCGAGCCCGCGCCGAAGGCCTCTGACAGCACCGCATCGAAGGCCTGGGGCGAAGCCGTGTCCACGACCCGGCGCCCCGGGCCCGCACCCGTGACGTCGACCCGGAGGACCTCGCCCTGTCGCTCTCGCAGCAGGGACTCGACCGTGTCGGAGAGTTCGCTGCCGTCCGCGATGAGCAACCAGCGCCCACCCGCCTCGGTGCCCGAGGACGGGACAGGCTCGACAGCCGGCGCATGCCGCCATTCCTGCGCGAAGAAGAGGTCCCTCCCCGTGCCCTCCGCGACCGGCATGTCCAACTGCTGGACGCGCAGCCCAAGCGCCTCCACCTGGAGCCGGCCAGACGCATCACGCAGCTCCAGGTCGAACGTGTAGACGCCACCACGAGCGCCCTCCAGGGGACGCAACCGCACGTGGCAGAAGACCTCTGTCCCCGGCTGCTCGTGAAGCCGCAGGTTCGCGAGCGCCACGGGAACGGCGGGGCCCGCATCCTGGGCGAGGTCTTCCTGGGGAACGGCCGCGGCCACCAACTGGAAGCACGCATCGAGCAACGCGGGATGGATGCGATACGCCGACGCCCGCGCCACGAGCGGCTCCGGCAGACGGACATGTCCGAGCGCTTCGCCTCGGCCACGCCACACCTGCCGCACACCCTGAAACGCCGGTCCGTAGGCCACGCCACCGCGCGCCAGCGCCTCGTAGTGCGCCGCCGACTCCATCACCTCCGGGCAACGCGCCCGAATCGCCTCGAACGACTCGGGTGTGGGGACGGACAGCGCTTCGTCCATGGGACGCAGGTGCCCCACGACATGCGCCATCCAGCCCGCCGGGGCATTCGCCTCCGTGCCCGCCTTCTGGCTCGAGAGCTGGAACGAGAGGACACCCTCGCGCTCGCCGCTCAGCGCCAGTTGCACGGTGCGCTCATGTCCCTCGGGGAGCAGCAGGCCCTCCTTGAAGGACGTGTCGACGAGCTCGTGCGCCGTCCCACCGGTCAGCTCCCGCGCCGCCGACAGCGCCATCTCCAGGTAGGCCGCGCCCGGCACCACGCACTGCCCGCCCACGCGATGGTCCGCCAGGAACGATGGCTCCCGCGCGCTCAGCGTGGATTCCCAGAAGCGGCTCTCCGTCTGCACGGAGGTGGTGAACGACGCACCCAAGAGCGGATGCCCCCCCACTCGCGCGACGCGACCGCGCGAGGTGGCTGGCTTCAGCTCCAGCCAGTGCCGCTCGCGCTGCCATGGATACGAGGGGAGTGCGACGCGACGGCGCTTGTCCGGATGCAGCCGGAGCCAGTCCACGCGGTCCACGCGGGTGGAAATCGCTCCCAGGGACGAAAGCAGGCTCGGCCACTCTTCCTGCTCTCGGAGCAGGCTCGGCACCACGAGCCCGCGACCCGACGTGTCCCCTTCCCTCAACATCGCATCCACGAAGGGCACGAGGATGGGGTGCGGGCTCAGCTCGATGAACAGGACGTTTCCATCCTGGATGAGGCGCTGCACCGCGTCCGCGAACAGCACGGGCTGGCGCAGGTTGCGCACCCAGTACGAGGCGTTCAGCTCCTGGCCCTCGATGGGGGCACCCGTCACCGTGGAGTAGAGCGGCACCGTGCCGCCGGTGGGACGCACGGCCGCCATCCGCTCCAGCAGCTCCTGCCGCAGCGGGTCCATCTGCGGGCTGTGCGAGGCCACGTCCACCTTCACCCAGCGGCAGAACACCTCGCGACGCTCCAGCCGCTCCATCACCTCTTTCAGCGCCGCGGGGTCTCCCGATAGCACCGTGGCCTTCGGGCCATTGCTCACGGCGATGGCGATGCGGTCCTCGGCGCCCCGAATCTCCGCCTCCGCCTGCTCGCGGGAGAGGTCCACGACGGCCATGGCGCCCTTGCCACTGACGCGCCGGAGCAGCTTGCTCCGCTCACAGATGATGCGCGCCGCGTCCTCCAGCGAGAGCACCCCCGCGACGTGCGCCGCGGCCACCTCTCCCATGCTGTGGCCCACCACAGCGTGAGGCTCCAGCCCCCACGAGCGCCACACCGCCGCGAGCGCCACCTGCAAGGCGAACAGCGTCGGCTGGATGACGTCGATGTCATTCCAGCGAGGTTGCTGCCCGGGCTTCGTCAGCAGCTCGCGCAAGGACCAGTCGACATGACGGCCGAGCGCCTCGTGACACCGGTCGATGGCCTCCCGGAACGTCGCGTCCCGCGCGTACAGCTGCTGTCCCATTCCCAGCCACTGCGAGCCCTGGCCCGGAAAGACGAAGACAATCCGCTGTCCGGCTCCGCTGCCCCGGCGCCCCACCGACAGGCCCGCGTGGCTCTCCCCGGCGGCGAAGGCGGCGAGCTGCGCGAGGAGCTCCTCCCTGGACTTCGCCGCGAGGGCGAGCCGGTGCTCATGGTGCGTCCGGCCCAGCGTGGACGTGGCGCTGATATCGGCGAGCGAACCCGGCGCCTCGCCCTTCAGGAACGCGCTCCAGCGCTCCGCCAGCGAGGACAGCGCTCCGGGCGTCTTCGCGGACAGGACCACGAGCCGCGCCTGGGCCTCCTCGTCCGACGCGGCGGGGACGGTGGCGGAGGGAGCCTCCTCCAGCACGACGTGCGCGTTGATTCCGCTGAGCCCGAAGGAGCTCACCCCCGCGATGCGCCGTCCCTCGTGGGCCGGCCAGGGCACCCGCTCGACGGGGACGCGGGCCGGAATGCGGTCCCACTCCACATGCGGGTTGGGGGTGCGGAAGTGCAGATGCGGGGGAATCTCCTGGTGCTGGAGCGAGAGGATGGTCTTGATGACCCCGGCGATTCCGGCGGCGGGCTCCAGGTGTCCGATGTTCGTCTTCACCGAGCCGATGAAGAACGGCCGGTCCTCCGGACGACCCTTGCCGAGCACGGCGCCCAGCGCCCGCAGCTCTATCGGGTCACCCAGCGGGGTGCCCGTCCCGTGGGCTTCGACGTACCCCACCAGGGCCGGCGCGATGCGCGCGTTGTCGAGCGCCCGCTGGACCACCGCCTGCTGCGACGGCCCGTTGGGCACCGTCAGCCCGCCGCTGGCCCCGTCATGGTTGACGGCGGAGCCGCGAATCAACGCGAGGATGGAGTCACCGTCCCGCTGCGCATCCGAGAGCCGCTTGAGGACGAGGACACCACACCCTTCGCCTCGCACGTACCCGTCCGCGGCCGCGTCGAAGGTCTTGCACCGGCCATCGCTCGCGAGCGCCTGCATGCTGCACAGGCAGATGGTCGTCTCCGGCGAGAGGATGAGATTCACGCCACCCGCCAGCGCGAGGTTGGACTCGCCCCTCCGGAGGCTCTCACTGGCCAGATGGAGCGCGACCAGCGAGGACGAACACGCGGTGTCCACCGGCATGGCCGGCCCCTGCAACCCGAGCACGTACGAGACGCGGCCAGGAACGAAGCTGTAGCCGTTCCCCGTCGCCATGTACCCGTCGAAGCGCGTCGCGTCGTTCTCCTTCAGCAGACGCGCCATGTAGTCGCTGGACATCACGCCCATGAAGACGCCGGTCTTGGTGCCCGCGAGCTGATGGGGCGCCAGGCCCGCGTTCTCCAGCGCCTCCCAGGCGACCTCCAGGACGAGCCGCTGCTGCGGGTCCAGGCTCGCCGCCTCCCGGGGAGAGATTCCGAAGAACTCCGCGTCGAAGTTCTCCACGTCGTCGAGGAAGCCTCCCCGCGTCCCGTACATCTTTCCGGGCAGGCCCCGCGTCTCATCGAAATGACCGGGCACATCCCAGCGGGACTCGGGCGTCTCGCGCAGCGCATCCACGCCGTCGCGCAGGACCTTCCAGAAGGAAGGCCCGTCGACGGCGCCCCCTGGGAATCGGCACCCCATCCCCACGACGGCGATGGGCTCGGTCCGGGCACGCTCCACCGCGTCGAGGCGTGACTGCATCTTCTCCACGAGCAACGCGGCGCGCTGGAGCGCGGACGGCTCGGCTGACTTTTCCTGCTGGCTCATGACCCTTCTTCCATCAGTGCGGAGAGCTTCGCCTCCAGGGAGGCGGCGAGCTCATCCTGCGAAAGCTCCATGATGCGTTCGAGCAGCGCGGAGTCCTGGACCTCTCCCCGCGCCTCGCCAACGGGCTGCGTCTCCAGGCCGTAGACCTCGCCGAGCAGGTAGCTCGCGATGGCCTCCGCCGTCGGATAGTCGAAGACGAGCGTCGCCGGCAGCGACGTCCCCACGGTCTTCTGCAAGCGATTGCGCAGCTCGAGCGCCATCAGCGAATCCATGCCCACTTCGAACAGCCGCTCCCGGGGCTCCAGCGGCGCCGACGCATCCAACCCGAGCACGCGCACCGCCTCGCCCTGCACGTGCTCCAACAGCAGCGGCATGCGCTGGCGGGGCTCCGCCGACTCGAGCCGACGCCGGAACTCGGAGGCCGAGCTTCCGCTGTCCTCGGTCGCCGACGCCGGGCTGCCCAGCTCCGCGAGCAGGGTCGGCGCCGTGCCACGCGGGTACTGCGAGAGGTAGCGCTGCCACTGGATTCGCAGCAGGGTGAGCTGCGGCTGCTCGCGACCGAAGGCCCGGCTGAAGGCATGGAGCGCCTCGGCGGGAGTGAACGCCTCGATGCCCTGCGACTGGTAGCGGGACGCGAGCTGCGCGGCCATGCCGACCTCGGCCCAGGGGCCCCAGTTGATGCTCAGCGCCGGAAGCCCCAGCGCCCGCCGGTGATGCGCCAGCGCGTCCAGGAAGGCATTGGCCGCCGCGTAGCTCCCCTGCCCCGGCGCGCCGAGCAGCGTCGACGCGGACGAGTACAGGACGAAGAAGTCGAGCGCCCTGTCCTTCGTCAACGTGTGGAGGTGCCAGGCTCCGTCCACCTTGGGTGCGAGCACCCGGGCGAACCGCGACCAGTCCTGTTGCAGGAGCATTCCATCGTCCAGGACACCCGCGGCGTGGACCACCCCGCGCAGCGGCGCCAGTCGCTCTGCTTCCTCGGTGGCGCGGCGGACGTCTTCCAGCTTCGACACGTCCGCCTGGACGACCAGGACCTTCGCGCCCGCCGACTCCAGGGCACGGAGGGCCTGCTGGGCTTCAGGCCGGGCTCCGCCTCGGCCGACGAGCACGAGGTTGCGCGCGCCCTGCTCCACCATCCACCCGGCCAGCGACAGTCCCAATCCACCGAGGCCACCCGTGAGCAGGTAGCTGGCGTCCGGCAGCAACCGGGGCATGCCGTTGCGTGGCTCCTCCCGCGAGGCGCGGAGCCGGGCGACATGGCGCTGGCCTTCGCGAATCACCACCTGTCGCTCTCCGTCACCCGCGCTCAGCTCGCGCCAGATGGCCGACGCGTCGTCTCCGGAGCCGGAGGGGTCCAGGTCGATGAGCGCGCCGCACCGCTCGGGGTGCTCCTGCGAGAAGACGCCGCCCAGGCCCCAGAGGGGCACCTGGCTCAGCGCGAGCGGCGACGGCTTGGACGCCAGCGCCCGGGCACCCCGCGTCACCATCCAGAGACGCGCGGCCGAAGCCGAGGCCACCAGCGCCTTGGCCAGATGAAGCGCGCTGCCTCCGCCCAGTTGGTGAGCCTCTCGCAGCGACTCCACGTCCTCCCCTTCGGACCCGCGCATCGCCCAGAGATGGACGACGCCCCCGAGCGACTCGCCGGGCAGCACCGCTTCCACGAGCAGTCGCTCGTAGTCCTCGGCGGACCGGGCATCGAGGGTGAAGCGGTCCTCTCCATGGCGGACGTACGCCGCACCCGGTTGGACCAGCACGGGACGACGGCCACTCTTCATGAGCCGCTCGGCGAGCGCCTCCGCGAGGCCCGCCTCGTCCGCGAACACGAGCCAGCGGCCCGTCGCGGGCGCGCCCTCGGGCAGGGGCTGACGCTTCCAGGCGAGTTCGTAGAGGGTGTCACGCTGGCCATGGCGCAGCACCGCCATCAGCGCTTCGCGCGGTGCGCGCTTGTGCTTCAGCCCTTCAATCTCGATGAGCACCCGGCCTTCGGCGTCCACCACGTACACGTCGCCGGTGATGACCTCACCCACGGCCTCCTCCGCGTCGCGGCGCACGGCATAAGCCCACACCGGCCCGGTCGGCTGCTCGTGGAAGCGGAAGCGCTCCACGGAGATGGGCACGTAGACGGTGCTCAACTGCGCGTCCTCGCTGATGAGGTCCGTGCCCATTGCCTGCAGGAAGGAGTCGACCAGTCCCGGGTGGACGAACAGGCTCCGGTCATCGCCCTCCGTCGGTGAGCGCATCTGGCAGAGCGACTCGCGCCCGCCATTTTGGACGCGCTCAATCCAACGGAACGCGGGGCCGAGGTTGAACCCGATGTCCCAGTTGCGCTCGTAGAGTCCGCCTCCGAGCTGGCGCGAGCAGCGCGCCTCGATGTCCTGCCGGGAGATGGGCGCCGGGCGCGCGGCCCCTTCGCCGCCCACCTGGAGCGTCCCCGTGCCGTTCAGCAGCCACCCCTCGGTGTGCTCGTCGGCGGTCGCGGAGAGGCTGTAGATTTCGAAGTCGTACCGGCCCTCCCCCTTGGGGGCGAGGACGAGTTGCACGAGCTGCTCCTCCTCGTCCGCGAGCACGATGGGCTGGGAGAAGAGGCACTTCTCGATGGTGTACGGCCCCGTCCCGAACGACTGCGCCGCCGTCGCGATGATGCGCGCGATGTGGCACGAGCCGGGCACGACGATGGTTCCGTAGAGCCGGTGGTCCTCCAGGAACGGCAGGGAGCGCGCGCTGTAGCGGCCCTCGAACACGAGCGACTTGCTCAGAGGTGAGCGCACCCGCTGACCGACGAGCGCCTGCGCGCTGGTGATTGACGAGACGGGGCGCGGGGCCTTGGCGGCCTCCAGCCAGTGGCGCTGGTGCTGCCACGGGTAGACGGGGAGCGCGACGCGCGAGCGGTGACGCTCACCGTTCAGCGCGGCCCAGTCCACCGCCACGCCCTGGGTGTAGAGCGAGCCCAGGCTGAAGAGGATGTGCGGCTGCTCGGGCTGCCCCTGGCGCAGTGACGGCAACCAGGTGCCCGCGTCGTCCCCGAGCCCCTTGAGCGCCATGCCGGTGAGCGTCGGATGCGGGCCGACCTCCACGAACACGGTGCCGCCGAGCGCCCGCAGGGCCTTCAGTCCATCGTGGAAGCGCACCGCGCCCCGCACGTGGCGGCGGAAGTACGCGGCGTCCAGCACGGCATCCTCCGCGAGGACCTGGCCCGTGACGTTGGAGGCCAGGTGGATGCGCGGCGCGTGGAGGGCCACCTCGCCCGCCACCTTCTCGAACGCCTCCAGCATCGGGTCCATGAGCGGCGAGTGGAACGCGTGGGACACCGTGAGCCGCCGGGCCTTGATGCCCTTGGCCTGGAACCCGGTGGCGAGGGCCTCCACCGCCTCACGCTCGCCGGAGATGACGGTGTCCGCCGGCCCGTTGACCGCGGCAATCGAGACCCGGTCCGCGTACGGCGCCAGCGCCTGCGTGACCTGCTCCTCGCTCGCGGAGATGGCCACCATCTCGCCATCGCGCGGGAGGGCCTGCATGAGCCGCGCGCGCTCGGTGATGAGCCGCAGGGCGTCCTCCAGCGTCATCACCCCCGCCACGCAGGCGGCGACGTACTCGCCGACGCTGTGCCCCAGCACCGCCCAGGGCTCCACGCCCCAGGAGCGCCACAGCTCCGTCAGGGCGTACTCCAGCGCGAAGAGCGCCGGCTGCGTGTACGCCGTGTCGTCGATGCGCGAACCCGTCCCGTGCATCACGGAGAGGAGCGACTCCTCCCAGGTGCCCGCGAGCAGGGCGTCGCAGCGGTCCAGGGCCGCGCGGAAGACAGGCTCGGTCTCATACAGCTCCCGGCCCATGCCCGCGTACTGGGAGCCCTGGCCGGTGAACACGAAGACGATTTTGGGAGGCTCGCCCTCGAAGCGGTGCTGGGCCAGCCGGGCCACCTCTTCTCCCCGCGCGAGCGCCAGCAGCCGCTCCCGGGCCTGCTCCGCCGAGTCCACGACGACCGCGAGCCGGTGGGAGAAGCCCGTGCGCTGCGTGTTCGCGGCGTGGCAGACATCCGCGAGCGACAGCTCCGGGCGCGCGGTGAAGTGCTCACCGACCCGCGCCGCGAGCTGCGAGAGCGCGCCCTTCGTCTTCGCCGACAGCGCGAGCACGTGCAGGCTTCGCTCGGGCTGCGCCGCAAGGGGCTCGGTCGCGGGGGCCTCTTCCACGATGACGTGCGCGTTGGTGCCGCTCAGGCCGAAGGCGCTGATGCCGGCGATGCGCGGACGCGCGCGCTCGGGCCAGGGCGTGGCCTTCGTCGGGATGTCCAGCGGGAAGCCGTCCAGCTCGATGTGCGGGTTGAGGCGCGTGAGGTGCAGGTGCGGTGGCACCACGCCGTGCCGATGGGCGAGCACCACCTTGATGAGCCCGGCGATGCCCGCCGCCGCCTCCAGGTGGCCGATGCTGGTCTTCACCGAGCCCATCAACAGCCGCTGCTCGGACGTGCGGCCCTCACCGAGCACCTTGGCCACGGCCTGGACCTCGATGGGGTCGCCCAGGGACGTGCCCGTGCCGTGCGCTTCGATGTAGTCCACCTCCGAGGGGGCCACGCCCGCGTTGGCCAGGGCGGCGCGGAGGACCTGCTGCTGCGCATCCCCGTTGGGGACCGTAAGCGCGCTGCTCGGGCCGTCATGGTTGACCGCCGAGCCACGGATGACGGCGAGGATGTCATCCCCGTCCCGCTTCGCGTCGGACAGGCGCTTGAGGACCACGATGCCGCAGCCCTCGCTGCGCACGTAGCCATCCGCCGAGGCATCGAACGTCTTGCACCGTCCGTCCTGAGACAGGGCCCGCAGCTGCGCGAGGTAGATGGTCGAGTGCGGCGCGAGCGTCATGTTGACGCCACCCGCGAGCGCCAGGTTGGCTTCTCCCGAGCGCAGGCTCTGGCAGGCCAGGTGCACCGCCACCAGCGACGAGGAGCACGCGGTGTTCAAGCTCATCGTCGGCCCCTGGAACCGGAGCAGGTAGGCCAGCCGGCCCGCGGCGAAGCTCGCGTCGTTGCCCGTGGCGATATACGCGTCGCCCGCGGCCGAAGCGCTCCCCACCCCGTTGAGCATCGCGTACTCGTTGCTGCCAATGCCGATGAACACACCCGTGCGGGTGTTCGCCAGTCGCCCCGGCGCGAGCCCCGCGTGCTCCAGGGACTCCCAGGCCACCTCCAGCAGCAGGCGCTGCTGCGGGTCCATGTTCGCGGCCTCACGCGGGGAGATTCCGAAGAACTGCGCGTCGAACTGGTCGGCGTCGTCCAGGAACCCGCCCCAGCGGGTGTAGGTCTTCCCAGGAACGCCCGGCTTCGGGTCGTAGTAGTCGTCGACCTTCCACCGCGAGGCAGGCACCTCGCGGATGGCGTCCACGCCGCCCTCCAGCAGTTGCCAGAAGGCCTCGGGGCCCGAGGCCTGGGGCACGCGGCAGCCCATGCCGACAATCGCGATGGGCTCCGTCGCGTTGCTCGCGGACCGGACCGTCTCCTCCTTCGCCACCACGTCCAGTTGGAGCACGTCCTGAAGGAGATAGGTCGACAGGGCCAGCACCGTCGGCTTGTCGAAGGCAATCGTGGTCGGAAGCTGGACGCCGAACCGGGCCACCAGTCTCCGCCGCAGCTCCACGGCGGTGATGGAGTCCATGCCCGTATCGAAGAAGCCCTGCTCCAGCTTGACGGAGGCGCTCGACGGGAAGCCGAGCACCCGCGCCACTTCGTCACGCACCCAGGCCGTCACCAGCTCCCGGCGACGCGCAGGAGAAGCGTTGCGCAGCGGCGCGAGCTCGTCGCTCCCGGAAGGCAGCGACACCGGCCGCGGCGCGGGCACGGAAGCGGGACCGAGCGCCTCCAGCATCGGCTTGCGCGACCGCGACTCGTACACCGACTTGAAGAGGCTCCAGTCCATCTGGGCGACGGTGCGCTGGGTCGCATCCGTGGTGAGCAGTGCCCCGAGCAGTTGGAGCCCGCCCTCCACCGAGAGACCGCTGACGCCCATCCGCTCGAACCAGCGCAGGCCTTCTTCGGCGACCATGCCTTCGGCGGCCCACGGCCCCCAGTTGATGCTCAGCGCGTGCTGGCCCTTCGCGCGACGGTGGTGGGCCAGCGCGTCGAGGAACTGGTTGCCCGCGGCGTAGTGGCCCATCCGGGCCGAACCCCACACGGCGGAGACGGACGAGAAGTAGACGGTGAAGTCCAGGTCCAGCCCTTGCGTCGCCTGATGCAGCACCCAGCCGCCCCACACCTTCGGACGCAGGATGGAGGCGAGCGCCGCCTCGTCCATCGTCTCGAGCGGCTGGACGGTGGACACACCGGCGGCGTGGATGATGCCCTTCAGCGGCGCGGGCCCTTGCTGGATGAGCCCGATGACCTCCGCCATGCGGGTCGGGTCACCCACGTCCGCGCTGAGGGCGTGGACGACGGCGCCCTCGGCTTCGAGGGCTTCGAGGGCCGCCACCTGCCGGCCCACGTCGCTCTCGCGCGACAGCGCTGGCCACGCGGCACGGTCAGGCAGCCCCCTGCGGCCCAGCAGCACGAGGTGCCGCGCGCCCTTGGAGACCAGCCACTTCGCCACATGCAGCCCCAACCCACCCAGGCCCCCCGTGACGAGGTACGCCGCGTCCGCGCGAAGCGCGACGGGCGCGAGCTCGCGTGCCGGAGCCGAGGGGACGAGGCGCGCCACGTAGCGGACTCCTCCACGGAAGGCCGACTGGTCCTCTTCATCCGCGCCGGACAGCTCGCGCCACAGCGTCTCCACTTCACCCTCGGAAGCGCTCGGGTCCAGGTCCAGCAACCCACCCCAGACCTCCGGGTGCTCCAGCGCCATGACGCGACCGAGGCCCCACAGGGGCGCATACAGCGGCGAGCCTCCCGTGACCCCACCCACGGCCTGGCTGCCGCGTGTGCACAGCCACAGCCGGGCGGCGCTCTCGGCCCCCTTGCGCATGAGTGCCTGCGCGAGGCGCAGCGCCGCGTGGACTCCGAGCTGCTGCGCGGACTCGACCTGCGCGAGCGTGGGCTCGGAGACTGGCGCGACCTCCGCGCCCCACAGGTGGACGACGGCGCGGACGGGGCCCACCTCCTGAAGCAACCGGTCGAAGTGCTCGGGGCTTCGCGGATTCAGCGACCGCACCCCGGGGCCCTGGACCGCCTCTTCGTCACCCGGGATGACCAGCCAGCACGGCTCGCCCCGTTTCTCGAGCAGGGCCGCCAGCGCTGCGCCCGTGCCCTCGCGGTGACCGAAGACCAGCCACGTCCCCTCATCGCGAGGCGCGCGCGGTGAAGCGGCTCCACGCTCACGCACCTGCCACGTGAGGTCGTAGACCCAGTCCTCCGGCCGCTTCGCCTCCGAAGCGGGCGCGGCGGCCACCGCCGAAGCGGCCTTCGCGTCGTCGGCCTCAATCCAGTACCGCGAGCGCTGCCACGGGTAGAGCGGCAGCGCCGCCAGCCGGCCTCCCGACGGGAAGAGGCGCCCCCACTCCACCGGGAATCCCTTCACATGGAGCCCGCCCAACGCGCCGAGCATCACCGTCTGGCCATCCCGGCCCTTGCGCAGGGACGGCACCGCCGCGCCTTCCAGCTCGCGGCGCTCCAGCATCTGGAGGACGTACCGGCCCAGCGCGGGCTGCGGCCCCAGCTCCACGAAGAGCCGTTGGCCCTCATCGAGCAGGGTGCTCATGGCGTCGGAGAAGCGCACGGCCTCCCGGATGTTGCTCGCCCAGTAGGTCGCATCCAGCGACTCGCCCGCGATGACCTGGCCCGTCACCGTCGAAATCATCGGGATGGACGTCGGCCGCGTCTCGAGCCGGCCCAGTGCCTGGACGAGCTCTGCCTGGAGCGGGGCCATCTGCTGGCTGTGGAACGCGTAGTTCACCCCCAGGTCCCGCGTGGAGACGCCCCGGGCGCGCAGGGCTTCGAGCACCTCTCCGAGTGCCGCCGGCTCTCCCGAGAGGACGACGGCGCGCGCGTCGTTGATGGCGCCCACCGACAACCGCCCGGCGTAGCGCGTCAGCTCCCGCTCGGCCTCCTCGGGCGACAGCTCGACCGAGGCCATGCGGCCCTGGCCCGTCACCCGCTGCATGATGCGGCTGCGATGCGCCACCAGGCGCGCGGCCTCCGCGAGGCTCAGCGCCCCGGCCACGTGCGCGGCGGCAATCTCACCCACGCTGTGTCCCACGACGGCGACCGGGACGACCCCGAGCGCGCGCCAGGCCGCCGCGAGCGCGACCTGGATGGCGAAGATGGCGGGCTGTGCCACCTCCGTCTCGTCCAGCCGCGACGCATCCCCTTCGACTTCGAGCGCCTGGATGATGGAGGCACCGGTGTGCGGGGCCAGCAGCGAGTCGCACTCGCGCAGCGCGGCGGCGAAGGCCTCGTTGCCTGCGAGCAAGTCCCTGCCCATGCCCCGCCACTGCGAGCCCTGACCACCGAAGACAAAGACGACCTTCTCCCGTCGGCTCTCGGCGAGCCCCGTCGTGAGGTACGGCGGCGCCGCGCCCTCCAGGAAGGCCTGAAGCTGCTCGCCCCACTCCTGCCGTGAGCGGCCCGCCACCGCGAGCCGATGCTCGTAGGGGTTTCGTCGGAGCGCGGCGGTGTAGGCGACGTCTTCGAGATTCGGTGCCTGGTCCTCCGGTAGTTTCAGCAGCTCCTGGTACGAGCGCGCCAGCGCCCGCAGCGCACCCTCGCTTCTCGCGGACAGCGCGAGGAGCTGGGCTCCCACGTCGGTGGCCTCGGGCGCGGGCGGCGGCGTGGGGGCCTCCTCCAGGATGACGTGCGCGTTCGTCCCGCTGATACCGAAGGAACTCACGGCCGCGTAGCGACGCCGCTGGGACACGGGCCACGGCTGCTGTCGCGTCGGGATGACGAAGGGCGTGTCCTCGATGGAGATGCGAGGGTTGAGCGCCTTGAAGTGCAGGTGCTTCGGGATGGCCTCGTGCCGCAGCGCGAGCAGGACCTTGATGAGGCCCGCCATGCCGGCGGCGGCCTCCAGGTGTCCGAGGTTCGTCTTGGCGGAGCCCAGGTAGCAGAGAGAGCCGTCCTCGCGGCGCGCACCGTAGGTCTCCCGCAGCGCCTCCACCTCTATCGGGTCACCGAGCGGCGTCCCGGTGCCGTGCGCCTCGATGTAGCCAATGTCCTTGGGCGACAGGCTCGCGGCCGCCAGGGCCTCGCGAATCAGCGCCTGCTGGGACAGGACGTTGGGAGTCGTCAGGCCGGTGGAGCCACCATCCTGGTTCACCGCCGAGGCGCGAATCACGCCGAGGACGTTGTCCCCCTGGGCCAGGGCATCGGAGAGCCGCTTCAGCACGACGACGCCGCAGCCCTCGCCACGCACGAAGCCGTTCGCCCTCGAATCGAACGTCCGGCAGCGACCGTCGGGAGACAGCGCCGTCAGCTTGGAGAGCCAGGTGCTGGGCCGCTGGGAGAGCAGCAGGTTGACGCCGCCGACGAGCGCCGCGTCGCACTCGCCGTTGCGCAGGCTCTGTCCCGCCAGGTGCAACGCCACCAGCGAGGACGAGCAGGCCGTGTCCACGGACAGCGCCGGGCCGCGCAGGTCCAACAGGTACGACAGGCGTCCCGCAATCACGCTGTTGGAGCAACCGATGACCGAATAGACGTCGCCCGCGACATCACGCTCCGCCTGAAGCATGGCGTAGTCATTGCCGCAGACGCCGACGAAGACACCCGTCCGGCTGCCCACCAGACGCGACCTGGGCAACCCCGCGTCCTCGAGCGCCTCCCAGGCGACCTCGAGCAGCAGTCGCTGCTGCGGGTCCATCGCCACGGCCTCGCGAGGGGCGATGCCGAAGAACTCCGGGTCGAAGCCATCCACCCGGTCCAGGAAGCCACCCCAGCGCGTGCCCTTGTGCTCCGCCGCGTCCGTGCTGCTCCGCCAGCGGTCCGAGGGGACCTCGCGGACGGCGTCCACGCCTTCACTCAGCAGCCGCCAGTACGCTTCCGGAGCGTTGGCGCCACCCGGGAAGCGGCAGCCCATGCCCACGACGGCGAGCAGCTCGGGGCCCTGTCCGGAGGAAGTCTCCGGGGCGGACGTCCGCGCCTGCTTCACCGAGGGGCGAGCCGCGGGACGCGCCTCGGCGTCGAGCGCGGGCTCCAGCTTGCTGAACAGGTACTCCGTCAACGCCTGCACCGTGGGGTAGGCGTAGACGAGCGTCGCGGACAGCGTGAGCTTCAGGCCCGATTCGATTCGGTTGCGCAGCTCCAGGCCCGTCAGGCTGTCCATGCCCACGTCGCCAAAGGGCTGGTCGGCTTCGATGCGCGCCGGCTCCATGCGGAGGATGCGCCCGAGCTGTTCGCGTAGGTAGGACTCCAGGAGCCCCCGTCGCCGGGCTGGCTCCGCCGCCGCCAGTTGCTCGCGCGCGTCGCCCTTGCGCGACGGCTGCGTGCTCGCCCGCTCCTGCATCAGCACGGAGAGGAAGGGCGACTGCGCCGCGCTCAGATAGAACTCACGCCACTGCCGCAGGTCCAGCGGCACCACCGCCACCTGCACTGCCTCGCGCGCCAGCAGCCGGCCCAGCGCATCGAGGGCCTGCGACGGCGGCATGTTGCCTACGCCCCGCAGCGCCAGACGGTCGCCCCGGCTCGTGGCCACGGCCGCGAGCCCCACCTCGGCCCACGGCCCCCAGTTGACGCTCAGCGCGGGAAGGCCCGCCGCGTGCCGGTGATGGGCCAGCACGTCCATGAAGGCGTTGGCCGCCGCGTAGTTGCCCTGCCCTGGCGAGCCCAACATCGACGCCGCCGAGGAGAACATCACGAACAAATCCAGGGGCCGCCCCTGCGTCTGCGCGTGCAGGTTCCATGCGCCCTGGACCTTCGGCGCCAGCACCGTGCGCAGCCGGGTCTCATCGAGTTGCGTCAGCACACCATCGGCGATGACGCCGGCCGCGTGGACGATGCCTCGCAGCGGCGGCAGCTCCGCGTCCATCGTCCCGAGCAGGCGCGCCACCTCGGCGGCGCTCGTGACGTCCGCGCCGTAGACGCGCACCTCGACTCCGCCCGCTCGAAGCTCTCCGAGCACGCGAAGCGCCTCCTCGGAGGGAGCGCTCCGTCCCGTCAGCGCCAGGTTGCGAGCCCCCCGCTGGACGAGCCACTTCGCCACCTCCAGCCCCAGGCCTCCCAGGCCGCCGGTGATGAGGTAGGTGCCCGCCGGGGAGAGTTCACTCGGCTCCGAAGCCACTCGCTCGGAGGTACCCCGCTCCAGCCGCGCGACGTGACGAGACGTCCCACGCAAGGCGATGCGGTCTTCCGCCCCATCCGCGAGGAGTTCCTCCGTCAGCGACGCCAGCTCCTCGGGTGAGGGCTCCGCGCCCAGGTCCACGTGCGCGCATCGCAGCTCGGGATGCTCGTGGGTGATGACCGCGGCGAGCCCCGACAGGAAGGCCGCGGCGGGCGCGCCAGACGGCTCGCCCTGGGCCAGCACCTGCATGCCCGCCGTCACCAGCCACAGTCGAGGGGTGTCACGCCAGCCGCGCTGTGCCCACGCCTGGAGCAGGTGAATCACGCTGGTGCCACCCAGGGAGACCGCGCGCTCGAACGCCTCGGGCTTCGACACGTCGGACGCCACATCGAGCCCGAAGAGGTGCACCATGCCTCTGCACGGCGACTGCTCGCTGAACGCATCGCGCAGGAGCGCCTGGAAGTCCTCGAGCCGGGAGGGATTGACGCGGTAGTGCTCCGCGTCGAGCCGCTCGTAGGCGGCGCCCACCTCCACCACGACGCTGCCTCCGGAGCGCTCACCGAGTCCCGTGGCCAGCGACGCGCCCAGGCCCCGCGTGTCCGCGAAGACGAGCCAGCGGCCCTCGCCGCGCGCGCCCACCGTCCCCGTCGGACGCGGCTGCGACCGCCACTGGACGGAGTAGAGCCAGCGGTCCACTTCATCGACGGGGGCGCTGGTGACGGAGACCTTCTTGCACACCAGCCGCCGCACCTCCGCCACCACCCCACCCTGGTCATCCAGGAGCGTGACGTCGCACTCGATGGCGCTCGAACCCGTGGCCGCGCCACTGACGATGCGAACGTGGCTCCAGAGCCCGGCCGACGGGGGGCGCGACAGGACGCGCAGGTGCTTCAGCTCCACGGGGACGTAGACGCCCCCTTCGCTGTCGATGCTCTCCAGCGCCGCGCCCAGGACCTGGAAGCAGCCGTCGAGCAGCGCCGGATGCAGGCTGTAGTGCGCCTCCGAGGCCGTCAGCTCGCCTTCGAGCCGCACGCGGCCCAGCGCCTCACCGTCCGCCCGGTACAGCTCCCGCACGACACGGAAGGTGGGGCCATAGTCCAGCCCGATGTCCCGGAGCGTCTCGTAGTGCGCCTCGACCGGGGACTGCTCACCCAGCCGCGCGCGAAGCTCCGCGAGCACGACGGGGGCCGTGTCCGCCGCGACCTCGCCCTGTCGCAGCGAGCCTTCGGCGTGGAGCGTCCAGTTCAGCTCGTCCGAAGGCACCTCGCGCATGACGGGTGCGCTGAAGAGGCGGAACGTGTGGGCCCCCGGACGCTCCGTCGACAGCCAGAGCTGGAGGACCCGCTCCTCGTCCTCGGGGAACGACATCAGCGCGCTGAAGGTCACATCCTCCAGGGAGACGGGCTCTCCGAGCGTCTGCCTCGCCGCGCTGAGCGCCATGTCGGCCATGGCCGCCGCCGGCAGCGCGGGCACGCCCTGGACGCGGTGCTCCGCGAGCAGCGGGAAGTGCTTCGGTCCCAACTGCACCTGCCACAGGCGGGAGACGTCTCCCTGCGCGGACAGGTCGATGCGCTCACCGATGAGCGGATGCCCGGAGGCGGTCCGCGACGAGCGCGCGGCGCGGGAGACAGGCTCCATCCAGAAGCGCTCGCGCTGCCAGGGATACGCGGGCAGTGGCACGAGCTGCCCCTTGCCCGGATACACGCGGTTCCACGCGACGCGGTGGCCCGAGGCATAGAGGGAGCCCAGTGAAGCCAGCAGGGTGTGCCGCTCCTCCTCGCCCCGCCGCAGGGAGGCGAGCACCAGGCCCTGCTGCGTGCCCTCCGCGCCCATCGTCTGCTCGACGGCCGGGAGCAGGACGGGGTGGGGGCTCACCTCGATGAAGAGGGTGTGCTCGCTCGCGAGGAGCCGCCGCGCCGCCGCCTCGAAGCGCACCGGGAGCCGGAGGTTGTTGCCCCAGTGGGCCGCGTCGAGCTTCGCGCCGTCGAGGAACTCGCCCGTCACGGTGGAGCAGAGGGGCACGTCCGAGGCGCGCGGAGTGATGCGTGCGATGCGCCCTTCCAGCTCCCGACTGATGACCTCCACCAGCGGGGTGTGCGACGGCACGTCCATCTTCACCCAGCGGGTGAAGACACCCCGGTGCCCGAGCGCGTCGACCGCTTCCTTGACCGCCTCCGGGTCTCCGGACAGGACCTGCGAGCGGGGGCCATTCAGGCCTCCCAGCCAGAGCCTGCCACTCCAGGGACGGATGGCCTCCTCGGCCTCCTCCGCGGAGAGCTCGACCATCGCCATCGTCGCGCCCCGCCCACCCAGGGTGCGCATGAGCTTGCTGCGGTGGCAGATGATGAGGACGGCGTCCTCGAGGCTGAGCGCCCCGGCCACGTGCGCGGCGACCACCTCGCCCATGCTGTGACCCATCACCGCGTCCGGCTCGATGCCCCACGAGCGCCACAGCGCCGTGAGGGCCACCTCCACCGCGAAGAGCACGGGCTGGTTGACGTCAATCTCCGCCAGACGCGAGTGCTGCTCGTCCGCGGCGATTTCGTCGAGCACGCTCCAGCCCAGGTGGGGCCGCAGCGCCTGGTCCACCTTGACGAGCGCGTCGCGGAAGACAGGCTCTTGCTCCATCAACGCCCGCCCCATGCCGGCGCGCTGCGCGCCCTGCCCCGGGTAGACGAAGACGACCTTGCGGCGCGCGCCGAACGACTTGCGGCCCGTCCAGGTGTCCGCGGGCTGCTCTCCTCGCGCGAAGGCCCGAAGCCGCTCGGCGGTGCGCTCGCGGGAGTCCGCCAGCACCGCGAGACGGTGGGCGTGGTGCGTGCGGTGCGCTGAGGCCGTGTAGCAGACGTCCGCGAGGCTTCCGCCCCCGTCCCGACCCAGCCGCTCCGCATGACGCTCCGCGAGCGCCTGGAGCGCCTCCCGGCTGCGCGCGGACAAGGGCAACAGCTCCGGACGCTGGGGCAACACGTCCTTCACCGGGGACGCCGGTGCCTCTTCGAGGATGACGTGGGCATTGGTGCCACTGATGCCGAAGGAGCTGACGCCCGCGCGACGCGGCTGCCCGGCCACCTCCCACGGGGTGAGCCGCGTGGGGATGGTGAGCGCGCTGCCCTCGAGCTGGATGCGCGGGTTGACCTGCTTGAGGTGCAGGTGCGCCGGGATGCGCTGATGCCGCATCGCGAGGACGACCTTCATGATGCCCGCGACGCCCGCCGCGGACTCCAGGTGCCCCAGGTTGGTCTTCACCGAGCCGACGCCGCACACGCCGCCGTCAGCGCGCGGGACGCCGTAGGTCTCCCGCAGCGCCTCCGCCTCTATCGGGTCGCCGAGCGGCGTCCCGGTGCCGTGTGCCTCCACGTAGCTCACGTGCTCCGGCTTCAGCCCCGCGTTCTCCAGGGCCTGACGGATGAGCGCCTGCTGCGAGAGCACGTTGGGGGTGGTGAGCCCCGTCGACTTTCCGTCCTGGTTGATGGCCGAGCCGCGAATCGTCGCCAGGATGTGGTCGCCGTCGGCGAGCGCGTCGGAGAGGCGCTTGAGGACGAGCATTCCGCAGCCCTCGCCTCGGGTGAAGCCGTTGGCGGAGGCGTCGAACGCCTTGCTCCGGCCATCCGGAGACAGGGCCTGCAGCTTGGACACGAGCAGCAGGGACTGCGGCGAGAGGATGAGGTTCACGCCGCCGGCGAGCGCCAGGTTGCACTCGCGGGCCCGCAGGCTCTGGCATGCCAGGTGGAGCGATACGAGCGAGGACGAGCACGCCGTGTCCACCACCAGGCTCGGCCCCTGGAGGTTGAAGAGATAGGACAGGCGGCCGGACAGGACGCTCGCGGCGACGCCCGTGGCGCTGAACGCGTCTCCCGTCTCCGGCTGCTCCACCTGCATGCAGTGGTAGTCGTCGTTGCAGGCGCCGATGAAGACGCCGCTGCGGCTGCCCGAGAGCTTGTCGACATCCAGCCCCGCGTCCTCGAGCGCCTCCCACGCCACCTCGAGCAGCAGGCGCTGCTGGGGGTCCATCTGCACCGCTTCACGCGGGGAGATGCCGAAGAAGCCCGGGTCGAAGCCATCCACCGCGTCCAGGTAGCCGCCCCAGCGCATCGCCCCTTCACCCAGGCCGGAGACCTCATCCCGCCGCCAGCGCTCCAGCGGAATCTCCCGCACGGCGTCGACACCGGCCTCGAGCAGCCGCCAGTAGGCGTCCACGTCGTCGGCCTGAGGGAAGCGGCACGCCATGCCCACGATGGCGATGGGCTCCTTCGCGGCACCTTCCACCGCGTTCAGCCGCGTCTGCATCTTCTCCAACGCCACCAGCATGCGCTTGGCGGGGGACAGCTCGCTGGACTCGTCGTTGCGGTTTGCCATGGGGGTTCTCTTCACTCAGCCAATGCGGCGAGCTTCTCCGCGAGGAGCGCCTCGGCCTCTTCGTCCGAGAGCTGATTGACGTTGTTGACGAGCACGGCTTCGAGCGCCGCCGCTTCATCGCGGGGCTGCTCGGCCTGAGTCGTGATGGGAAGTTTCAGTTGCTCGGCCAGGTGCTCGACGAGTGACTCCACCGTCGGGTAACGCCACACCAGCGTCGCCGGGAGCCGCAGCCCCAGGCTGGCCTCGAGCCGGTTGCGCAGCTCCAGCCCCATGAGCGAGTCCAGCCCCATGTTGCCGAAGGGCTGCTGCGGGTCGATGCGGGAGGGCGCCAGCCGGAGCACATGCCCGGCCTGCTCGCACAGGTGTGTTTCCAGCAGTTGAGCCCGCTTCGGCCGCTCCGCCGCGCGGAGCGTCTCCACGAAGGCGCCCCGGTCCGCCGGGCCTTCCGCGCGACGGGACTGCTCGCCAGCGAGCCGTGACAGGAACGGCGACTTCGCCGCCGTCAGGTAGAACTCGCTCCACTGGCGCATGTCGAAGCGCATCACCACCACCCGCGCGTGGGAGCCCGTCAGAATCCGGCCCAACGCCTCGAGCGCCTGCGCCGGCGGCATGCTGTCCACGCCTCGCTGGGAGATGCGCTCGCCGCGCGCCTCCGCCGCAGCCGCCAGTCCCACGCCAGCCCAGGCGCCCCAGTCGACGCTCAGCGCGGGCAGGCCCAGTCCCCGCCGGTACGACGCCAGCGCGTCGAGGAAGAAGTTGGCCGCCGCGTAGTTGCCCTGTCCCGGTGAGCCCAACAGCGAGCCCGCCGCCGCGAAGAGCACGAAGCTGTCCAGCGGCAGGGCCTGCGTCAGCACATGCAGGTTCCACGCGCCATGGACCTTGGGCTCCATCACCTTGCGCAGGCGCTCCGCGGTGAGGTTCGCCAGCACGCCGTCATCGAGCACCGCCGCCGCGTGGAAGACGCCCCGCAGCGGAGGCATCTGGGCCGCGAGTTCTCCGAGCACCCGCTCCAGGTCCGCTCGCACCGCCACGTCGGCCTTGCACACCCGGACCTCCGCGCCCGCCGCGCGCAGGCCCTCCAGCGTCCGCTGCGCCTCCTCGGACGCACCGCCCCGGCCCAGCAGCGCGAGGTGGCGGGCGCCGCGCTCCACCAACCACTCCGCGAGCTTCAGGCCCAGACCTCCCAGGCCGCCGGTAATCAGGTACGTGCCATCGGCGCGAAGCTCCGCCGGCGCGGCCTTGCTTCGCTCCATGCGCGACAGTCGGGCCACGAACCTCGCGGGCCCCCGAAGCGCGACCTGCTCCTCCGGCGTCGACGCGAGCAACTCACTGGCGAGCCCGCGTGCCTGGTCCTCGTCGAGCGCGCCCAGGTCCACCGAGCAGCACCGGAGCTCGGGGTGCTCCAGCGAGAGCACCCGGCCCAGACCCCAGATGGGGGCCTGCTCCACATGGAGGACCTGCTCCGAGGGACGGGGGGCCTGGACACCTTCCGTCACCAGCCACAAGCGAGGCATGTCACGGAAGCCCGAAGCCACCAGCGCCTGCGTGAGGTGGAGCGCACTGCCCGCCCCGAGCATCCGCGCTCGCGCCAGGGCCTGGGGCCCGTCCTCGGGACGAGGCGCATCCAGGCTGAAGAGGTGGACGACGCCCCGGCACGATTGCCGCCCGGCGCCGAACTCGGCCTCCAGAATCCGCTCGAAGCCTTCCACCCGGGACGGGTCGACCACGTAGTGCCCGGGCTCGATGAGGCGGGACTCCTCGCCGTGAGAGACGAGGATGCACCGCTCGCCGCGCGCGCTCAGCGCCGCCTGCAACTTCCGGCCGAAGCCCTGCCGGTCCAGGAGCACCAGCCAGGCCCCGGGCGTGGAGTCCGGAGCGGGCGTCACCTGCTCACGCGGCATCTCCTGCCAGTCGACCTGATACATCCACGAATCGACCTCGTCGGAGGACCGCCGCCGCATCGCCTCCAGCCGGCGGCACAGCAGCCCCCGGGCCTCCATCAGCACGCGGCCCTCGCCGTCCAGCAACGTCACATCCGCTTCGAGCGAGCCCGCGCCGCTGCGCGTGCCGGGCCGGATGCGGGCGTGTCCCCACAGCTCCCCGCCGGGGCGCCCGTGGGCACGCAGGCTCTCGACAGCCATCGGAACGAACGTCTCTCCCGGCCGGTCGCCCAACCCCGCTCCATTGATGACCTGGAGGCAGGCATCCAGCAGCGCCGGATGGAGCTGATGGGCCGCCATCTCCGAAGCAACCGACGACGACAGCTCCAGGCGCCCCACCGCCTCCCCGGGCCCCTTCCACAGCTCCTTCAGCAGTTGGAAGCTGGGACCGAAGTCGACGCCTCGCTCCTTCATGAGCTGGTAGTGCGTCTCACCGTCCATCCGCTCCGTGCACCGCGCACGCGCCTCGTCGAGCGCGAAGGCCTCCGCCGCCTCGGCTTCACGGAGCCGGCCCTCGGCGTGCAGCGTCCAACCACCGCCCGCTTCCGTGGACCGGCTGAAAATCTGGAACCGCTTCGCTCCGCCCTCGTCCGGGGTGAAGCGCATCTGCACCGCGAGCGGCTCGTCGCGGGAGAGCACCATCATCTCCTGGAAGCTGACGTCCTCGAGCGCATGACACGTGGGCCCCAGCGCCTCGGCGGCGCCCGCGAGCGCCATCTCCAGGTAACCCGTCCCAGGAAGGACGACCTCTCCGTGCACGACGTGGTCACCCAGATACGCCGGGCTGTCCGCCAGCAGCCCGGTCTGCCACAGGTGCGCGCCGTCCTCTCCGGCCAGCGCCACGTGGGCCCCCAGCAACGGGTGCTGCCCGGCGACCAGGACCTGACGCGCGCGCGGGGATGACTCGAACCAGAAGCGCTCGTGCTGCCAGGGATAGGTGGGGAGCGCCGCCCGGAGGCCCCGCACCGGGTGCTGGCGCTGGAAGTCCACCGCATGCCCCACGGCGTACAGGGAGCCCAGCGACGACAGCATCGAGCCCCGCTCATCCTCGTTGCGCCGGAGTGAAGGCAGCACCGCGCCCTCGCGCCCGAGGTGCCGCAGGTGTTGCTCCACGGCGGGCAGGAGGATGGGATGCGGGCTCAGCTCGATGAAGATGTCGTGTCCGTCGACCGCGAGTCGCTCGATGGCCGTCGAGAACAACACCGGCTCGCGGAGGTTGTCGGCCCAGTAGGAGGCGCCGAACGCCGCGCCATCCGTCAGCGCTCCCGTCACCGTCGAGCAGATGGGGACACGCGACGCGCGGGGTGAGATGCCCTGGAGGGCCGCGAGCAACTCCGGCCGCAGCGAGTCCATCTGCGGGCTGTGCGACGCGACGTCCACCTTCACGAAGCGGCAGAAGACCTCCCGCTGAGTGAGCGCGCCGGAAATCTTCTCGAGGGCCCCAGGGGCTCCCGAGAGGACGGTGGAGCGCACGCTGTTGCTGACCGCGACGGAGACCTGGTCCTCGAAGCCGCGCAGAGCCTCCTTCGCCTCTTGCAGCGTCAGGTCCACCAGGAGCATCGAGCCCTGGCCACTCACGCCGCGCAGCAGCCGGCTTCGGCGGCAGATGATGGTCGCCGCGTCCTCCAGGCTCAGCGTGCCGGCCACGTGTGCCGCGGCCACCTCGCCCATGCTGTGGCCCACCACCGCGTCCGGCTCGATGCCCCACGCGCGCCACAGCTCCGCCAGCGCCACCTCCATGGCGAAGAGCACGGGCTGGATGACGTCAATCTCGTGGAGACGCCCCTGGCCCTCCTCGGCCGCGAGCTCCGCCAGGACACTGAAGTCGGCGCAGGCCCGGATGGCCACGTCGCACCGCTCCAGCGCGGCGCGGAACGCGGGCTCCTCCTCAAGCAGCCTCCGACCCATGCCCAGCCACTGCGAACCCTGGCCTGGGAAGACGAAGACGACCCGGCGGCGGACCTGCCCCGAGCCGCGCCCGATGGCCGCCCCGGGCACGGACTCGCCCCGCGCGAACGCCTCCAGCTTCTCCACGAAGTCGGCGTGCGTGCGGCCCGCGAGCGCGAACCGCTGCTCGTGGTGGGAGCGCGACAGGGCCGCCGTGGCGCACACGTCGCGCGGCGACACGTCCGGGTGCTCGGTGAGCCAGCGCGCGTGACTCGCGGCCATCGCCCGGAGCGCGTCAGCGCCGCGCGCCGAGAGCACGAGCAACTCCGCGCCCCGCGAAGGAAGCGGAGGCGGGGGCGCCGGAAGCGGAGGCTCCTGCAGGATGACATGCGCGTTCGTTCCACTGATTCCGAACGCGCTCACCCCCGCCAGACGCGGCTGCCCGGCACGCGGCCACGGCTGCACCTGCGTCGGGACGACCACGGGCGCGCCGTCCAGGACGATGTCCGGGTTGAGCCGCTGGAAGTGCAGGTTCGGAGGAATCGCCTCGTTGCGCAGCGCGAGCGCCGTCTTGAGGACGCCGGAGAGCCCGGCCGCCGCCTCCAGGTGGCCGAGGTTCGTCTTGACCGAGCCCACGAAGAGCGGCGACTCGGCGCTCCTGCCCGTCGCCAGCGCCCGCGCCAGGGCCTGAAGCTCGATGGGGTCGCCCAGCGAGGTGCCCGTCCCGTGGGCCTCGACGTAGGAGATTCGCGAGGGCTCCAGGCCACCGCTCGCCAGGGCCTGGGCGATGACGCGCTCCTGCGCCGGGCCGTTGGGGACCATCAGTCCACTGCTGGCGCCGTCCTGGTTCACCGCCGAGCCTGCGACGAGCGAGAGAATCTCGTCACCGTGGGCCAGGGCATCGGAGAGCCGCTTGAGCACCAGGACGATGCAGCCCTCCGCGCGCACGAAGCCATTGGCGGAGGCATCGAACGTCTTGCAGCGCCCGTCGGGCGCGAGCCCCCTGCTGCTGGACAGCGCGATGGTCGCGTCCGGCATCAGCATCAGGTTGACGCCCGCGGCCAGCGCCACGTCGCTCTCGCGGTTGCGCAGGCTTTGGCAGGCCAGGTGGAGCGCGACGAGCGACGACGAGCACGCCGTGTCGATGGCCATGCACGGCCCCTGGAGGCCGAGCGTGTAGGAGAGCCGGCCCGCCGCCGCGTTCAGGGAGGTCCCCGTCAGGTGGTAGATGTCCGGGGCCCCGCCGAGCTGCCGCGCCTGGAGCTGCGCGTAGTCGCTTCCGATGATGCCCAGGAAGACGCCCGTCTTGCTTCCGGCGAGCTGGTCGGGCGGCTGGCCCGCGCGCTCGAGCGCCTCCCACGCGACTTCGAGCAGCATGCGCTGCTGCGGGTCCATGCGCGCGGCTTCGCGAGGCGACACGCCGAAGAACGCGGCGTCGAAGTTCTCCACGCCGTCGAGGAAGCCTCCCCAGCGCGCATAGGTGCGGCCCTGCTTCATCGGGTCGGCGTCGAACAACGCCTCCGCGTCCCACCGCTCACGGGGCACTTCGGTGATGGCGTCCACGCCCTCGTGCAGCAGCCGCCAGAATGCCTCCGGCGTCCGCGCTCCGCCCGGCACGCGACACGAGGTGCCGACGATGGCGATGGGCTCCGAACGCGTCCGCTTGAGGGCCTCGCTCTCCGCGTGCAGCTCGAGCGCCAGCAACACGAGCCTCTTGGGAGGGAGGCTCGAAATCTTCTCGTAGAATTCTTTGCTCATCGCCGTCGTGCCCGCCGCGTCAGCTCAGCTTCTGTGCAATCAACCGCTCGACTTCGTCGTCGGACAGCTCCGTGACCTGCGACAGGCGCGCGGAGAGGTCATCGATTTGCGCGGGCGCCACCTGCGCTCGCGGTTCTTGCGCCCCCGCCACGGTGGGCAGGGGGATTTCCACCGCGGTGACACTGCTGGCCAGACGCTTCGCCAACGCCATGACGGTGGGGTGGTCGAACGCGAGGCTCGCGGGCAGCTCCTTCTCCAGGCCCCGCTGGAGCACCGCGCGCAGCTCCACGGACATCTGGGACGTCATGCCCATCTGGAAGAAGCCCCGGTCCGTGGGGGGAAGCTCGGAGGGCGCGAACCCGAGGATGCGCCCGACCTCTCCCTGGATGCGGAGCACCAGCGTGTCGAAGCGGCGGTCGGGCGGAAGCGACTGGAGTTCCGCGAGCAGCCGCGCCCGCGAAGACGCCTCACCCACCGACGCGGACGCGGACTCGCCCAGGTTTCGCAGGAAGGGCCGGCGGCGCCGGGCCTCCCAGATGGGCTTGAGCACGCTCCAGTTCACCGACGCGACCGTCTTGTGGCTCGCGCCCGAGCCCAGCACCTGGCCCATCGCATCGAGCGCACGCTCCGAAGCCATGGGATTGAGGCCGAAGCGCGCGAAGCCGCGCACGCTGTCGGCGCGCTCGCCGCCAATCTCGTCCCACGTCCCCCAGTGCAGGGTGGTCGCGGGCAGCCCCGAGGCCCGCCGGTGGTGCGCCAGCGCCTCCAGGAACTGGTTGCCCGCCGCGTAGTGCGCCAATCCGGAGGCGCCCCACAAGGTCGACGTCGACGAGAACATCACGAAGAAGTCGAGCGCCAACCCGCGAGTCAGCTCATGCAGCACCCAGGTGCCGAGCACCTTCGGCCGCAGCATCGCCGTCATCGCCGTGAGGTCCAGGTCCTCCAGCCGTCGCTCCGTCAGGAGCGCCGCGGCGTGAATCACCCCGCGCAGCGGAGGAAGCGTCTCGGCCGTCTCGCGCAGGAGCGTCGCCATCCGCTCCCGGTCCGCCACGTCGGCGGCCAGCGCGGTGACAGTCGCACCGAGTGCCCGGAGCGACTCGAGTGCCTCACGGCGCCGCTCCGACGCCGCGTCGCCGGAGCCCGACAGCCCCCCACGGCCCAGCAGCACGAGGTGCCGCGCGCCCCGCTCCACCAACCACCGCGCCACCTTCAAGCCCAGTCCTCCGAGCCCACCCGTGACGAGGTAGGTCGCGTCCTGGCGCAGCCTCAGCGGCTCCGTGGGTGCCGTCACCCGGCCACGAGTGAGACGGGCCACCAGCGAACGCCCCTCGCGGAGCGCGAGCTGGTCCTCGCCATCCACGCCGAACGCGGAGACCTCGCGAAGCACCGCCAGCACCTCCTCGGGATGACGCTCCGGCGACAGGTCGATGAGGCCTCCCCATACTCCGGGCTGCTCCAGGGACACGCTGCGACCCATGCCCCACAGCGGCGCCTGGGCCAGCGACACCCGCTCGTCGCCCACGCCGGTGACCTGTGCGCCCCGGGTGACCATCCAGAGCCGCGCGCGGCCAGGTGAGCCCATGAGCGCCTTCACCAGGTGCAGCGCGGCCACGGAGGACTCCGGCGTCCCCGTCTGCTCGTCGAGCACCGCGTCGAGGCCCCACAGGAAGAGCGCACGGCCCTCGTGTCCCGAGGGCAGCGCGGGCAACTCGCGCAGCAGACGCTCCATGTCCTCCGGCCGCTTCGGGTCCACCACGAAGCGCCGTGCGTCCAGCCGCTGGAAACCGCCTCCCGAGGTCACGGTGACAGGCGAAGCACCCTGGCGACGCAGCTCCTCCACGAGCCCGACGCCCCAACCCCCGCCATCGACGAACACCAGCCAGTCCGCGGGCACAGGCGGGGCCACGCACACCGGCCTGGGCTCCCACGTCACGTCATGGAACCAGTCCTGGGTGCGAACCTCGCCCAGCACTTCCAACAGTCGCTCCATCGCCACGCGCCGCAGTCGAACCCCGCGCGCCACGGCCACCTGGCGACCGGCGGCATCCAGCAACGTCAGCGTCCCCACCCGCTCCTCGGAGCGAGACATGGGCGCGATGGACACATGGGCCCACTGCACGTCCGCGCGGCCCGGAAGGCACTCGAACGACTCGAGGCTCAAGGGCATGAACAGCGCTGACTGCTCCGGCTCCCCGAGGGCGAGCGCCAGGGTCTGGAGTCCCGCGTCCAGCAGCGCCGGGTGGAGCTGGTAGCGCGCGGACTCCTGCATCCGCTCCGGTCCCATCACCACGCGCCCGAGCGCCTCACCGGGCCGCCTCCAGGCTTCGCTCAGCGTCCGCAGCGGCGCGTCGTACTGGACACCGCCGCGCTCCAATTCTTCGTAGAGGGCCGCGCCCTGGACGTGCTGCGCGCAGCGTGAGCGCACCGCCTCGATGACGTCCGGCACTCCCGTGAGCACTCCCAGCGGCCGGACCTGGCCCCGGCAGTGCCGCACCCACTCCGTCTCGGACGCGGCTCCGTCCACCGCCCGGCTGTGGAGATGGAACACGTGCCGCCCCTCCGAAGCCGAGGAGAGGTGGACCTGCACGAGGCGCCGCGAGGACTCCGTCAGCACCAGCGCGCGCTCGAACTCCACGTCGGAGAGTTCCCGGGCGCCTGAGCCCAGCGACTCGGACGCGGCGCTCAGCGCGAGTTCGACCAGGGCCGAGGCAGGGACCACTGCGACGCCGCCCAGCCGGTGCGCCCCCAGCCACGGCAGGGAGGTGCTGCCCAGCTCCAGCTCGAAAATCTGGCCATCCACTCCATGCGCGACGCGGACCGGTCGGCCCTTCAGGGATGTCACCTGCTCGGCGATGGCGACGACGGGCGTCGCCACCGCGTCGAGCCAGTACCGCTTGTGCCGCCAGGGATACGTGGGCAGCGGGACGACCTGTCCGCCCTCCGGGAACAGCCGCGTCCACGCCACGGGGCAGCTCGCGCGGTACAGCGCGCCCACGGACTCCAGCATCACCGTGCGTTCGGACTCCTCGCGGCGCAGGGAAGGAGCCGTCACCCCTTCGCGTCCCGCGTGCTGCATGCACCGCTCGACGGCGGGCAGCAGAATCGGATGCGGGCTCATCTCCAAGAACACGGTGTGCCCGCCCTCGACCAGGCCGAGCACGGCCGAGGAGAAGAGCACCGGCTCACGCAGGTTGCGCACCCAGTACGCCGCATCGAAGCCCGAGCCATCACAGCCGGTGGCCGTCACCGTCGAGACGATGGGCACGGAGGCGGAGCGCGGCCGGACCGAGGAGAGGACGGAGAGCAGCTCTTCTCGCAGGCAGTCGACCTGCGGGCTGTGAGAGGCCACGTCCACCTTCACCCAGCGGCAGAACACGTTGCGGGCTTCGAGCGACCCGCGAAGCTCCTCGAGCGTCACCGCATCGCCGGACAGCACCGTGGACGTCGGGCTGTTGCTCACCGCGATGGCCACGCGCTGCTCATGCCCCACCAGGACCTTGCGCGCGTCCGCCAGGGACAGCTCCGTCGCCAGCATCGCGCCCTGGCCACTGATGCGCTTGAGCAGCCTGCTCCTGAGGCAGATGATGGCCGCCGCATCCTCCAGGGTGAGCGCGCCCGCCACATGCGCCGCGGCCACCTCGCCCATGCTGTGCCCCACCACCGCGTCCGGCTCGATTCCCCAGGAGCGCCAGAGGGCCGACAGCGCCACGGCCATGGCGAACAGCACCGGCTGCACGACGTCGATTTCCCCCAGGCGCGACGACTCGGAGGGCGCCCGGAGCACGTCGAGCAACCCCCAGGACACATGGGGGCGCATGGCCACGTCGATGCGCTCGAGCGCCTCGCGGAAGACAGGCTCCTGGTCGAGGAGCTGACGACCCATGCCGTGCCACTGCGAGCCCTGGCCCGGGAACACGAAGGCCACCTTGGGCCGCTCGTCCGTGCCCTTCATGGCGGCGGTGACGCCCGACGAGGCGAGGTCCTGGAGCTTCTCGGCGATGGCGGCCGGGGAGTCGCCCGCGACGGACAGGCGGTACTCCTGGTGGGTGCGCCGCAACGAGGCCGTGTAGCAGACGTCCCGGAGCGACACGTCCGGCGACGCCACGAGGAGGCTTGCATAACCGCGCGCCAGGGCCTGGAGCGCGGCGGGCGAGCGCGCCGACAGGGGCAGCAGGTGGGCACCCGCCGCGCGCTGGGACGGCGCGGCCACGGGCGCGGGCGGCTCCTCGAGAATCACGTGCGCGTTCGTCCCGCTGATGCCGAACGAGCTGACCGCGCCCCGGCGCTTGCGCTCGGCCTGGACGGGCCACGGGTGGAGTGACGTCGGGAGGGTGATGGACTCGCCGGTGAAGTCGATTCGCGGGTTGAGCCGCTGGAAGTGCGTGAGCGGCGGAACGGCCTCGTGCCGAAGCGAGAGGACCATCTTGATGATGCCGGCGATTCCCGCGGCCGACTCCAGGTGGCCAATGCTCGTCTTCGCCGCGCCCACGACGAGCGCCTGCCGCGCGGACCTGCCGCTGGCGTAGACCTCGTGGAGCGCCTCCATCTCGATGGGGTCACCCAGCGACGTCCCCGTCCCGTGCGCCTCGACGCAGTCGATGTCGGCGGGCTCCAGGTTCGCGCTCTGGAGCGCCTGACGGATGAGCGCCTTCTGGGCGAGCACGTTGGGCGCCGTCAGCCCCGCGGATTTGCCGTCCTGGTTGACGGCCGAGCCGCGCACGAGCGCCAGGATGGGGTCTTTGGCGGCGATGGCATCCGACAACCGCTTGAGGACGACCACGCCGCAGCCCTCGCCGCGCACGAAGCCGTTGGCGCGCGCGTCGAAGGTCTTGCAGCGCCCATCCGGCGACAGCGCCTGGGCCCTGGAGACGCTGCTCGAGGAGAGCGGCGAGAGGATGAGGTTGACGCCGCCCGCCAGCGCCATCGAGCACTCCTGGTTCCGCAGGCTCTGCGCCGCCAGATGCAGCGCCACCAGGGACGAGGAGCACGCGGTGTCCACGGTCAGGCAGGGGCCCTGGAAGTCGAGCAGGTAGGACAGGCGCCCCGGCACCACGCAGTTGATGGCGCCCGTCACGCTGCTGGAGTCACGCGCGGACGGGTTGCCCACCTGGAGCAACGCGTAGTCGTCGCTGTACACCCCGATAAACACGCCCGTGCGGCTGCCCGCGAGCCGTGACATGTCCTGCCCGGCGTCCTCCAGCGCTTCCCAGGCGACCTCCAGGAGGATGCGCTGCTGCGGGTCCATCCGGTGCGCCTCGTGCGGCGAGATGCCGAAGAAGTCCGCATCGAACTGGTCCACGTCCTGGATGAAGGCCCCCCACCGCGCCCCCAGCTTCTCCAGGGCCTCGGGGTCCATCCGCGCCATCTCCTCACGCGTCCACCGCGAGGAAGGCACCTCGGTGACGGCGTCCCCGCCATCGCGCAGGAGGTTCCAGTACGACTCCGGGTCCTTGCCCCCACCCGGGAAACGGCACCCCATGCCGATGATGGCCACCGGCTCCGAGCGGGTGCCCTCCACCGCGTCCAGGCGGGACTTGAGGTCCATCGCGAGCAGCGCGAGCCGCTTGGGGGAGTACTGCGCGATTTTCTCCGCGAAGCTCGTCATGTGCCCTGCCCCATGCGCTGAGCGAACAGCCGCTCGACTTCCTCTTCGGACATCTCGTCAATCGCACTCGCCTCGGCGATGGCCGGCGGCGCCGCTTCGTCCAGTGGCTCCGGAGCCCGGTCCTCGAGCGGAAGCCCCAGCTTCTCCGCCAGGAAGGGCGTGAGCGTGGCCACCGTCGGATAGGTCCACACCACCGTCGCGCTGAGCTTCAGCCCGAGCGCCGCCTCCAGGCGGTTGCGAATCTCCATGCTCATCAGCGAGTCGAGCCCCAGGTTCATCAAGGGCGTCCTCGGGTCGATGCGCGCGGGCGCCATGCGCAGCACGCCACCCACCAGCTCGCGCAGGTGGCCATCCAGCAGGGCCCGTCGCTCGGAAGCACGAGCGGCGAAGAGCTGCTCGCGAATCCGGCTCCGTCCCGCGCTCACGGAGGGCCGGGCAGAAGGCTCCTGGGCGAGCCGGGTGAAGTAGGGCGACTGCGCCGCGGACAGGTAGAAACCCAGCCACTGCCTCGCGTCGAACGACATCACGCTGAGCTGTGGCCGCGCCTGTCCCATCAACATGCCGAGCACGCTGAGCGCCTTGTCCGGAGACATGCCCCGCAGGCCCCGGGCCTCGAGCCGCTCACCCCGGTTGGACTGCGCCGCCGCGAGCCCGACGCTCGTCCAGGTTCCCCAGTTGATGCTCAGCGCGGCCAGTCCCCGCGCGCGGCGGTCATGGGCCAGCGCGTCCATGAACGCGTTGGCGGAGGCGTAGTTCGCCTGCCCCGGCGTGCCCAGCGAGGCGGCCACGCTGGAGAAGAGCACGAAGTGCTCCAGCGGCAGGTGGTGCGTCTGGGCGTGCAGGTTCCAGGTCCCCAGGACCTTGGGTGCCATCACCGCGGCGAAGCGCTCCTCGGTGAGGTTGAGCAGCAGGCCATCCTCGAGGAGCCCCGCCGCGTGGAACACGCCGCGCAGCGGTGGCATCGCCTCGTCCACCCGGGCCAGCGCTCGCGCCACGTCATCCGCGACGGCGACATCCGCCTGGAAGGACTCCACGCGCGCGCCCGTCTGGCGCAGCTCCGTGAGTACGTGCTCGGTGGCCTCGGTGGGAGCACGGCGCCCCAGCAGGAGCAGGTGACGCGCCCCATGGGAGACGAGCCAGCGGGCGACTTCGAGCCCCAGTCCGCCGAGTCCACCCGTGATGAGATAGGTGCCGTCGTCGCGAAGCAGCGTCGAGGGCTCCCGAGCGACCAGCGCGTCCGGGGCCCTGGACAGCCGCGCCACGAAGCGCGTGCCACCGCGCCAGGCGGACTGGTCCTCGAACGTCGTGGACGACAGCTCGCGGAGGAGCGCGTCGGCGCAGGCGTCCACACCGCCCTCGACATCCACGCGCGTGCAGCGCAGGTCCGGCTGCTCCACGGCCAGCACCTGTCCCAAGCCCCAGAGCGGCGCCTGCGCCACCGCGACGCGCTCCGGCGACCCGCCGACGGACCGCGCGCCCCGCGTGGTCAGCCAGAGGCGGGGAGCATCCCTCCAGCCCACCTGGGAGAGCGCCTGCGTCAGGTGCAGCACGCTGGTGGTGGTGGACCGGCGCGAGTCCTCCAGCGCCCGCGGCGTGAGCGCGTCATTCGCGGCGACATCGAGGCTCCACAGGTGCACCACCCCGCGGCAAGGAGGCGTCCCGGCCCCCAGCGCTTCCCCGAGCAGCCGGCGCAGGTGCTCCGCGTTCCGGGGGTCCACTTCGGCGCGCCCCGGCCCCGTGAGCCGATACGTCTCTCCAGGGACGACGAGCACGCACGTCTCCCCGCGGGCTCGCAGCAGGGTGGACAGCGCCTGCCCCACGCCCCCCTGGTCACCGAGAATCAGCCAGCTTCCCGGTGTGCGCTCCGGCCACGTCGGCTCCACCGGCAGGGGCTGCTTCTCCCAATCCACCTGGTAGAGCCACTCACCGAGCGCCTTGCGAGCCGCGACGCCCGCGTCGAGCCGGTACAGGCGCAGCTCGTCCAGCTCCAGCAGCACCTGTCCCTGGTCATCCAGGAGCCGCAGGTCGAAGGAGCGCTCCCGCTCGTTCGCCGCCCCGTCGCCCACGGAAGTCACGTGGACCCACACCGCGCGCCCAGGCCGCTGGAAGAGCCGCACCCGGCCCAGGCCCACCGGCACATAGGTGGGCGCCACGGCCGACGCCTCCGCCACGGATGCAATCAGCTCCACCGCGACCTGGAGGCTCGCGTCCAGGAGCGCGGGATGAAGCCGGTACGCTCCACTCTCGGCGGCCACCTGCTCGGGAAGCTCCACGCGCCCCAACCCCTGCCGCTCGCTTCGCCACAGCCGCCGCAGGCCCTGGAACGTGGGGCCGTACATGAGCCCCTGCTCCTGCCTGCGCTGGTAGTGGGCCTCGGAGGAGAGCTCCACGGGGAGCCGCTGCCGCAGTGACTCGGGAGGCTCGGAGACGGGCCTCGTGGCCGCGTGCTCCTCACGCCGCAGGCGCCCCGCCGCATGCTTGCGCCAGCCCGCGTCGCCCTCGGCGCGGCTGGAAATCTGGAAGGAGGCATGCCCCGCCTCCTCCTCGTTCAGCACCACCTGCACGCGCCGCGACTCCGCCGGCTTGAGCGCGAGCATCTCGCTGAGGGAGACGTTCTCGAGCACGAGCCCCGCCTCACCCAGCACCTCCGCTCCGGCGGAGAGCGCCAGCTCCAGATAGGCCGCGCCCGGGAAGACGACGTCCCCCCAGACGCAGTGGTCGGAGAGATACGGGAACGCCGCCGTGCTCACGCTCCGCTCCCAGAAGTGGGTGCCGGGCTGCACGGAGGAGGACAGCGAAGCGCCGAGCAGGGGATGTCCCGCGCGGCCCTCATCCCCGGAGCCCCTGAGCTCCGGGTCCGTCTCCGCCTCGTCCATCAGCCAGTAGCGCTCCCGCTGCCACGGGTAGCCAGGCAGCGCGACGACCCGCCCACCCGAGGGGTGCAGCGACGACCAGTCGACGGAGCACCCCCAGGCGTACAGCGCCGCGAGCGACTCCAGGAGGCTGCGCCGCTCAGGCATCTGTCGCCGCAGCGACGCGAGCGCGAGGGCCTCCCGCTTCGACTCGCGCAGCGTCTCCTCGATGGGCGCGAGCAGCACCGGATGCGGGCTCACCTCCAGGAACACGCTGTAGCCGTCCTCCAAGAGCTGCTCGACGGCGCCGTGGAACAGCACCGGCTCGCGCAGGTTCCGGACCCAGTAGGCCGGATGGAAGTCGCCCCCGTCGCTCGTCTGCCCCGTGACGGTGGAGTAGATGGGCACCAGCGCGGGCTGGGGCGCGAGGCCCTCCAGCACACGCAGGAGGTCGTCCTTCAGCGAGTCCATCTGAGGGCTGTGCGAGGCGACATTCACCTTCACCCGGCGGCAGAAGATGCCCCGCCCTTCCAGCGTGGGCAGCAGCGTCTCCAGGGCCTCCGTGTCACCGGAGAGCACCGTGGAGCGCGAGCTGTTGCTCACCCCCACGGAGAGCCGCGTCTCGTAGCCCGTCAGGGCCGCGCGGGCCTCTTCCAGGCCAAGCTCCACCACGGCCATGGCCCCCTGCCCGCTCTTGCCGCGAAGCAGCTGGCTGCGCAGGCAGATGATGCGCGCCGCGTCCTCCAGGCTCAGCGTGCCGGCCACGTGCGCCGCGGCCACCTCGCCCATGCTGTGGCCCACCACCGCATCCGGCGTGATTCCCCGCGAGCGCCACAGCGCGGCCAGCGCCACCTGCATCGAGAACAGCACCGGCTGCACGACGTCGATGTCCTGGAGGCGCGAGCGCGGCTCCTCGGCGAGGAGCTCCTCGGTGAGCGACCAGTCCACATGGGGCCGCATCGCGCGCTCGCAGGCCTCGATGGCCTCGCGGAACACGGGCTCCTCGCCGAGGAGCTGGCGGCCCATGCCCAGCCACTGCGAGCCCTGACCGGGGAAGACGAACGCCACCTTGGCCTTCCCCTCCGGACTCACCTTCCCGTGGCTCACGCCCGGATGGGCTTCGCCACGCGCGAAGGCCTCCAGCGCCTCCGCCATCTCCCGCCGCGAGCCACCCACCACCGCCAGACGGTGCGAAAGCTGACCGCGGCGCACGCCCGCCGTGTAGGTGAGGTCCTCGAGCGACGCACCCGAGTCCTCGCCCAGCACGTCACGGAAGGCGGAGGCCAGGGACGTCAGGGCATCGGGGCTTCGGGCCGACAGGGGCAGCACCCGCGCCGAAGCCTCGCCCTCCTCCACGCTCCCCCTGGAAACCGACTCCCAGCGGACCGGCTGGCCGTGGACATACAGGACGCCCAGGGTGTCGAGCATCGTGCCCCGCGCGTCCTCCTGTCGACGCAGGGTGGGGACGAACAGCCCCTGCTGACCGGCGTGGCGCAGGGTCGACTCGATGGGGTGCTTGAGAATCGCGTGGGGGCCCACCTCCAGGAAGACGCGGTGCCCCTCGCCAAGCGCGTGGGTGAGCACGCCCGTGAAGAGCGTGGGCATCGCGATGTTCTTCTGCCAGTGGGGGGCATCGGCCTGCGCACCCTCCAACACCGCGGCGGTGACACCGGACACCATGGGGAGGCGCGCGGACGCGGGACGAATTCCCCGCAGCTCCTCGATGAGCACCTCACCCAGCACGTCCATCTGGTGGCTGTGCGCCGCCACGTCGATGTCTCCCTGGCGGCAGAACACGCCACGCGCCTGCAAGGCGGCGAGCACCTCGGCGAGCGCCGCGGGCTCCCCCGACAGCACCGTCGAGTCCGGGCCGGAGTCGATGGCGCGGTCCAGCCGCCCCGCGTAGCCCACCAGCAGCTCGGCGGCCTCGGCCCAGGGCACGGCCACGAGCGCCATCGCGCCCTCGCCACTGCGCCGGTGCATCTGCCGGCTCTGGAAGCAGACGACGCGAACGGCGTCCTCCAGGCCCAGGATGCCCGCGGCATGGGCCGCCGCCACCTCGCCGATGCTGTGCCCCATCACCATCGCGGGCTCGACGCCCCAGGAGCGCCAGAGCGCCGTCAGGGCCATCTCCAGGACGACGATGGCGGGCAGCGCGATGTCGATTCGCTTCAGCCGCGCCGCCGAGTCCTCCGCGCCCAGCACCTCCAGCAGCGACCAGCCCACGTTCTGCTGGATGAGCCGCTCACACCGCATCATCACGGCCCGGAACACCGGCTCGGTGCGCATGAGGGACAACCCCATGCCGGGCCAATGCGCGCCATGGCCGGAGAAGACGAAGACCGGCTTCCAGCCGTGCTCGGGCCCCACGCTGCCCACGCACACGCCCGCCCGGGCCTCTCCGGACAGGAAGGCCTGGAGGCTCGCGCGCAGGTCCTTGCGCGACCGGACCGTCATCGCCAGGCGATGCGCGTGCGCCCCGTCTTCGTCCGCCGCCGAGCGCAGCAGCTCGGACCAGGGCTGGTGGATGGCGCCGTCCAGACGCTCGAACAGCCGCTGCGCCGCGGCCCGGAGCGCCTCCGGACTCTCCGCCGACACGCGCACGAGTTCGGCTCGGGGCGCGTCCGGCTCCTCGAGCAGGACGTGGCAGTTGGTGCCGCCGAAGCCGAAGGAGCTGACCCCCGCGAGGAGCTTCCGGTCCGGCTCCGGCCAATCCGTCAGGGTGCGTTGGACCTCCAGCCGCAGCGCCTCGAAGGGGATGAGCGGATTGGGCGTCTCGAAGTGGAGGCTCGGAGGGAGCGCCCGGTGCCGGATGGACAGGGCGACCTTGATGAGCCCGGTGATGCCCGCGGCGGCCTCCAGGTGGCCGACGTTCGTCTTGGCCGAACCGATGTGAAGGGGCTTGTCGACGGGCCGCCCCTCACCGAGCACTTCGCCCAGCGCGCGGGCCTCCATCGGGTCACCGAGCTGCGTGCCGGTGCCATGGGCCTCGACGTACTGCACGTCGGTCGTCGCGACGCCCGCGCGGGCGCAGGCCTGGCGAATCACCTCCGCCTGGGCGCTGGTGTTGGGCGCGGTGAGGCCGTTGCTTCCACCGTTGTTGTTGAGGGCACTGCCTCGGATGACACAGCAGATGGAGTCGCCATCCGCGAGAGCCTGGGAGAGGGGCTTGAGCACGACCACACCGCCCCCCTCGCCCCGCACGAACCCGTTGGCGCGGGCATCGAAGGTGTAGCAGCGACCGTCCGGAGAGAGGGCGCCGAGCTTGGACAGGGCGACCGTGCTGTCGGGTGCGAGCGTCAGGTTCACGCCGCCCACCAGGGCCAGGGTCGACTCGCCCCTGCGAAGACTCTCACAGGCCAGATGCACCGCCGTCAGTGAAGACGAGCACGCCGAGTCCATGGACAGACTCGGCCCCCGCAAACCCAGGACGTAGGAAATGCGGTTGGCGACGATGCTGTGGTGGTAACCCGTGGCGGTGTACGAAGAGATGCGCCGCAAGCCGAGCCGTTGCAGCTGCGCCTCGTAATCCATCCAGACGGCGCCGAACATGACAGCCGTGGGCGAGCCCCGCAGCCGGTCCGCTGGGATGCCCGCATCCTCCAATGCCTCCCAGGTCAGCTCCAGCATGAGCCGCTGCTGCGGGTCCATGTGGAGCGCTTCCTTGGGTGAGATGCCAAAGAAGAGCGGGTCAAACCCATCCACCCGGTCCAGGTACCCGCCCCAGCGGGAGGTCACCTTGCCGGGAGCCGCGGGGTCGCGATCATAAAGACGGTTGACGTCCCAGCGCTCGGCGGGGACCTCGGAGATGGCATTCGTCCCTCCCGCCAGCAGACGCCAGAACGCCTCCGGATTGGGGGCCTGGGGAAGACGACACGCCATGCCAATCACCGCGATGGGCTCATCCTCCATCGAGTGTCTGGGAAGGACCTGCGAGGTCGGACGAGCCCGCGCTCCAGAGAGGTGCGCGGCCAGGGACTCCAGGGTAGGGAATTCCCAGGCGAGCGTGGGTGACAACGGCCGCCCGAGCATCGCTCCCAGCTCCGCGATGAAACCCGTGGCCATCACGGAGTCCAGCCCATACCTGCTGAAGCTCTCGCGCACGTCCAACTGGCGCGCATCGACTCCCAACCGTTGTGCAAGCACACGGGCCAGACGCGCCTGGATCCCAGCCAGGCCGTCCTTCACCACACTATCGTTCGCTGACACTGGAACCTCTAACTCGCGCGCCCGCAAGCCAATGACGTTTTCCTGGAAAGCGAGACGTAAACGGGCATAACCCGTTTCCCCTCTATTTGACGCGATGCGGGAAAAATAGATGCCAAAGATTGTCGTGCGTTGCAAGTCATAAAGCGGCACCGCCTGTTTTGCTGGAAAACAAAACAGGGTTGCGAAAACCGTGGCCCCCCAACAAATGGGGCCACGTCTGTATGAATTTGCCTGATGACCCCAGTCAGACAACCACGAGGCGAGTCTGGCGTCTCTCGTCGGGCAAAAACATTGCACAACTGCCATCCATGACTTGCGCCCTCGGAGATACCCGCACAGGACAGGCAGACGGTGGACACCGCCGCGTCCAGGAAATTCGACCTGCCTTCTCGAGAGAGCCACGAACGAAGGCCGTCACGCGGTCCTCGGGCCGGGCAACACACTCATAGAAATTTCATCGTGTCGGCAGAGCGACGCCCTCTCGCGATTGCCTTTACCTGGCATTCGTCAGACAGCCATCGCAAAGACTCGAAGCTGATGCACGGACGCCACAAATTCATGCGGGCTGGAAGCGGGGAGTCCCGTCACCCCGCCGCGACACGTGACACGGCCCGGGCCATCCACCTCGTTCCCAGGTCGTGCGAGGCACGAGCCCGCATCAGGTCATGCGCCGTGAGGGCACCGGTCCTCGGCGCCACCGCACGGCAGGGTGCTGCCCTGGCGCGGCGAACCTCCACGGGAGGCATCCCGCCCAGAAGCGGCAAGCCACTCAGCACTGGAGGATTCCCGCATGACGGAGTCACCCGTCGCGGGTGGGAGGGCCAGAAGGTGCGGGCCTGGCCCGTTCCGCGTGCGGGTTCGTTCTCCGCGGGCGGCTACTTCACGCGCTCAATCTTGTGCTTGCGGCCCTTGATCTTGCCCTCGCTCAAGCGCTGGAAGGCCACCTTGATCACGCGGCGCGCGACGGCGACGTAGGAGATGTGGTCCTGGATTTCAATCTTGCCGACGTCCGTGGCGGCGAAGCCACCCGCCTCACCCGTCAGCGCGCCGAGGATGTCTCCCGGCCTCATCTTGTCCTTGCGCCCGGCGGAGATGTAGAGCGTCTCCCAATCCGAGCCGAGCGAGCCCGGCTTCGACGCCGCGGCCTCCAGCTCCGCCGCGTCGCCCGGCTCCAGCTTCAGGCCCAGGGACTGCTCAATCTCTTCCACCTTGCGCTTGTCGTTCGGCGCCACCAGCGCGATGGCGAGCCCCGTGCGCCCCGCGCGTCCCGTGCGTCCGATGCGATGCACGTACGGCTCCGGCTGGAAGGGCATGTCGAAGTTGACGACGGCGTCGAGCGCCTCCACGTCGATGCCTCGCCCCGCCACGTCCGTGGCGACGAGCACCCGCGTGGTGAGGTTGCGGAACTTCGCCATGACCCGGTCCCGCTCGAACTGCTCCAGGTCCCCCTGGAGCCCGTCCACGCTGACGCCCGCGTCGGAGAGCGCCTTCGTCAGCTCCACCACCGTCGCCTTGTGGTTGCAGAAGACGATGGCGGAGGACGGCTGGTAGAGCCGGAGCGCGCGCAGCAACTGCTGGGTCTTGTCCTCGGGCTTCGTGTCGTAGCGGACCTGACGAATCGCGGGCGTGGCCTCGGTGTCCTCCACCGTCACGCGCACGGGGTCCTTCTGGAACGCGCGGCTCAGGGCCGCGATGTCTGGAGGGAACGTCGCGGAGAAGAGCACCGTCTGACGCCGTGACGGCATCGCGCCGATGATGCGCTCCATGTCCTCGCGGAAGCCCATGTCGAGCATCCGGTCCGCCTCGTCCAGCACCACCGTGCCCAGGCGCTTCGTCTCCAGCGCCTCGCGCTCCAGCACATCAATCACCCGGCCGGGCGTCCCCACCGCGATGTGCACGCCCTTCTCCAGCGCCTCCAACTGCGGCCGGATGGGCTGTCCGCCCGCCAGCACCAATATCTGAAGGCCCGGCAGCCGGCGCCCCAGCTTGCGAATCTCTCCCGCCACCTGGGCGCACAGCTCTCGCGTGGGGCAGAGCACCAGCCCCTGCAGGCGTCGGTCCTGGAGCTGGACGTGCTGGAGCATGGGCAGCGCGAAGGCCGCCGTCTTGCCGCTGCCGGTGCGCGCCTGGCCGACCAGGTCCTTGCCCTTGAGCAACACGGGGATGCTCTGCGCCTGGATGGGCGTGGCGGCCTGGAAACCCAGCTCGGCGATGACCTGGAGCAAGGGTGGAGACAGCTCGAGCGTGGCGAAATCCATCAGGGCCTCGATTGAACGGAGGCGCGGAAGGTGCCTCGGAATCCCGGGGCCCTTGTAGCAGCCGTCCGTGGCGGAACAAGCCCCTGTGTCAATGCACCGTCGGGTGCTGGCGCGAGCGCCGCCTGGCTGGACGCAGCCCGCGCTCCAGATGCGCCTTCAGGACGACGGCGCTGTTGTGGTCCTCGTCCCGCGCGCTGAACAGCAGCGTCACGTCTCCCCGTCGGGCCGCCTCGACGAGCGGCTCCAGGGCCTCGCGATGCTCCCGCAGCTCCTGGGCGTACCTGCGCTGGAACTCCTCCCAGCGCGCGGGCTCATGGCCGTACCACTTGCGCAGCTCCGTGCTGGGCGCCACGTCCTTGAGCCAGCCATCCAGCTTCAGGTGGGTCTTCTTGATGCCTCGCGGCCACAGTCGCTCGACGAGGAAGCGAGCCCCCTCCGAGTCGTGCGGCTCCAGGTGGTGATACACCCGCTCGATTTGAATCATCGTCCCGTGCTCCCCCGACAGGTGGACGGGCAGGCGCCCTGGCATCCCGCGCTGGCGCCTCGCCGCCGTGCCTCAACATGACGATGCGAGGAGCCCGCCGGAAGCCACGTGGAGGAGCCGGGCGACCCCTGCCCCGGGCGGACCGGGATGGCGGCCAGCGGACATGACCGCCCCGGGAGGTGACGGGCAGACGACGCCCGGTGCGGACCGCGAAGGAACGGTATCCAGCTGAGGCCCGGGTTCTGCGACACTGCGTCCCGTGACCGCCTCCGCCCTCTACCGCGACTGCGCCCGCCTGTTCATGGTGGGCTTTCCTGGGACTCGCATCGACGCCGACCTGGCGGCCCTGATGGATGACGGCGTCTATGGCGCCATCCTCTTCAAGCGCAACGTGGGTACGGCGCAGGAGACGGCGACGCTGTGCCGCGAGCTGAAGACGCGCGCGGGTCGGCCCTTCATCCTCTCGGTGGACCAGGAGGGAGGACGGGTGGCGCGGCTGCGCGGGGCGCCGTTCACCGCCCTGCCCCCGATGCGCGAGCTGGGACAGCGCGGGGACGCCCGGTTGGTGGAGCGCGTGGGGCGGCTGCTGGCGCACGAGCTGCGCGCGGTGGGCTTCGACTGGGACTTCGCGCCGGTGCTGGATGTGGACACCAACCCGGCCAATCCCGTCATTGGGGACCGGAGCTTCAGCCGGGACGCGGAGGAGGTGGCGCGGCTGGGTGTGGCGCTCGCGCGGGGCCTGGAGGCCGGTGGCATCGCCTCCTGCGGCAAGCACTTCCCCGGGCATGGTGACACGACCACGGACAGCCATCTGACGCTGCCCAGGCTGGCGCATGATTTGGAGCGGCTGCGGCGTGTGGAGCTGGTGCCCTTCCGGGCCTTCGCGCAGGCGCGGCTGGCCTCGCTGATGACGGCCCATGTCCTGTTCGACGCGCTGGACAAGGGCGTGCCCGCGACGATGAGCGAGCGCGTGCTCACGGGGGTGCTGCGCGAGGAGCTGGGCTTCGACGGCGTGCTCGTCAGCGACGACCTGGAGATGAAGGCCATCGCGGACCACTACACGGTGGAGGAGGCGGCGGTGCAGGGCACGCTCGCGGGCGTGGACCTGTTCCTCGTGTGCCACCACGCGGAGGTGCAGCGTCGCGCCATCGAGGCCGTGGTGAAGGCGGTGGAGTCCGGCAGGATTCCGCGCGAGCGCATCACCGAGGCGCACCGCAGGCTCGACGTACTCGCCGCGCGCTTCGCGCACCCGGCGGAGGACCGGCTCGCCACCCTGGGAGGCGCCGAGCATCACGCGCTCGCCAAGGGGCTCGACAGCGCCTTCGCGGGCAAGGATCCCACCGAGGTCATGCTCGCGTCTCGCTGAGCGTGACGGCCACGGGCACCACCCCGTGTAGCGAGCCAAGGCCCCCGCCGAGGTCCTGCTCGCGTCTTGAGGAGCCCCACGGGGCACCGGCCCCGTGTAGCGAGCCCAGGCCCCACCAAGGTCATGCTCGCGTCTCGATGAGCGCCACGGGGCACCGGCCCCGTGCACCGAGCAACTAGTGCGGGACCTTGGAGTCCTCGCGTGGAGGAGCATCCCCTGGCTTCGGGGCCGACGTTCCATCCGGCGTGTTCTTCGCGGGCGGGGCCCCCTGGGGCGGTGCGTCCTGCTCCTGCTGCTCCTTCTGAATCGCTGTCGGTGAGCCCGCGGCGATGCCGGGCTCCACACGCGGAGGGACATTGCCCACCGCCGTGGGCGGCAGGTTCGTGCCCACGATGTCCTGCACGGGCGCGATGTCGGGCGTGCCCGAGCCACCCGTTCCCGGGCCGAAGCTGCTCAAGGGCTGCGAGTCATTGGCGACGCCCTGATAGGGGCCGCCCGTCCTGGGAATCTCCCGACGGACGCGCTCTTCCTCCCGGTGACACGCCGTGCCCACCAACGAAGCCACGGCCAGCGCGCCGGGTAGGAGCCAGCGGCGAATGTTTCCCTGGTTCATGTGTCCATCCCTCCGGCGAGCCATTCAGGCCCCAGAGGGATGGATACCCATCCTCGTACGCGGGTGCCGGCGAAGAACCAGCCGTCCGCCCGAGTCGAACCTAGCGCCGCAGCCGAGCGTTGCGGTCCTGCCAGCCCTGCGGCCGGTAACCCCAACCATGGTTGAAGTCAGTCGAGCCACCCTGAATCGCGCCATCCTCGCCACCCAGCCCCTGTGACGTCGGCGCGAAGGTGGCACCCCCCTCGACGCCGTACCGGTCCTCCATCATCTTCCCCTTGTCGTCCCAGAGGGACTTGTTCTGCTGTCCCTCCAGCTTGGGCGTGCGCGGGTCGATGCTGGAGCCAATGTCCTTGATGGTGCCGTTGTGGCCCCGGTCCGCGACCATCAACCAGGGCGGGGACTTCTCGGGGTGCACGTTGCCCTGCATGTCCAGGAGTGCATCCGGCTGGATGCCACGCTGAGCGAACGGCCCGCCGCGACTCTCGCCCGGCTGCTTGCCCCCTGTCTCGGGCAGGCCACCGCAGCCCGCCGCGCCCATGACACCCACCGTCAACGCCGCCACCTGAGCCCACCGCCGGAAATTCCGCTCGCGCATGTCCCACTCCTCGGATGTCTGTCTTCAAGTCCCCCGCATCCCAGGAGAATGGGCACGTCTGGTGTCCAAACCACGAGGCGGGTACACGGCGGCCGCTTGGGCCGCTTGCTCAGTTACGCCCTCCTCGGCGCTCGCGCACCGTCTTCTTCATGGTCACGGTGGATTGAGACTTCTTCGGGACAGAAGCCCGCGTCTCGCCGCAAATTTTGCGCGGCGAGTCCCTGCTCCCTTGCCTGGTTCAAAGCACCGTGCGTCCGAGCACGAGCATCGTCGCCGCACAGACAGTGCTCCGTGGCGCCTCATCCCCAGATACGGGGACGAGGCTTGAAGCGCCGCGTCCACGCATCTGGGAAGTGGCCGTGCTTCACGGCAGCGCTCTGCTACTTCCGCTTCGCAGCTGACTTCTTCGCGGGAGCGGACTTCTTCGCCGAGGCCCCCTTCTTCGTGGGCGCCTTCTTCGCAGACGCCTTCTTCGCGGAGGTCTTCTTCGCGGGCGTGGCCTTCTTCGCAGACGCCTTCTTCGCGGCTGCCTTCTTCACAGGCGCTGCCTTCTTCGCGGAGGTCTTCTTCGCGGGCCCGGCCTTCTTCGCGGCCGCCTTCTTCACAGGCGCTGCCTTCCTTGCGGAGGTCTTCTTCACAGGCGCTGCCTTCTTCGCGGAGGTCTTCTGCGCGGGCGCCTTCTTCACAGGCGCTGCCTCCTTCGCGGAGGTCTTCTGCGCGGGAGCGGCCTTCTTCTCGGGCGCGGCCTTCACAGGCTCGGCCTTCTTCTCGGAGGCCGGCTTCTTCGCGGGCGCGGCCTTCACAGGCTCGGTCTTCACAGGCTCGGCCTTCTTCTCGGAGGCCGGCTTCTTCGCGGGCGCGGCCTTCTTCTCGGGCGCGGTCGTCACCGCGACAGCCGCCCCGGCCGGCGTCTCATCCTGCGACGCGGCCTTGCTCGCGGGGGCCTTCGTCGCCGCGGACTTCCGCTTCGCGGGCTCGAACTTCGTCACCTGCGCCGGCGCCGTCAACGGAGTGCCCGAGAGCGGAGTGAGTTCATCTACCCACTCCGAGTCCTTCACGGACGCCGCGGGCAGTTCGGGCGCCGCCGCCTCCACCTCTAACGCGGACCCGCCCGACACCGGAGCACTCGGCTTCGCCCCCAGCGCGGCGAGGACCTCCACCACATGGCCGTTCACCTTCACCTTGGGCCACACCTGCTTCACCTTGCCGTCCGGTCCAATCAGGAACGTGGCGCGGTTGATGCCCAGGAACTTGCGTCCATACAGCGACTTCTCCCCCCAGACGCCGTAGGCGTCCGACACCTGGTGCTCGGTGTCCGCCAGCAGCGGGAAGGGAAGGTTGAACTTGGTCGCGAACTTGCGATGGCTCGCGGTGCTGTCCGCGGACACGCCGAGCACCACCGCTCCAGCGGCCTCCAGCACCGAGTGCTCGTCGCGGAAGCTGCACGCCTCCACGGTGCATCCGGGAGTGTCATCCTTCGGATAGAAATAGAGGACGACGTTCTTCCCCGCGAGCTGCGAGAGCGTCACGGAGTTGCCGTCCTGGTCCTGAAGCACGAAGTCGGGAGCCGCGTCACCTGCTTGGGGCATGGGCATGCGCGCTCCATAGCCACAAACCCGACGTGTTCTCAATCATCCGTGAGCGACGTCACACGGCGTCAATGCGGCGGACTCCCATGCTCGTGGCCTTCTTCCCCGGGAGGGTGGCTCTTGGCCTCCAGCCGGACCAGGTCCGCGTGACACTGCTCGAGCGCCTTGTGCAGTGGCTCGCGAGTGGCCTCGTCCGACGCCTGTCCCAGCTTCTTCGCCAGCGCCTCGCACGCGGCGCGCTTCACGTCCGCCTCGCTGGTGCCGGGCCCCGTCGCACCGGGGGTCGCCAACGGACGCGGAGGCAGGCTGCCCCGCAGGCCACGAATGGCCGAAAGACGCTTGTCGGCTTCCGGACGCGAGCGTGAGCCGGCGGGCACCTTCTCCAGCGACGCGACCACCGCGTCCCACGCCGGGTCTGTCGGCGGCACGCCCCGGTCCACCAGCGCCTCGTACTGTGCATTGGCTTCCTGGAATTGCTTCTTCCCCGAGTCACACCCGGTGAAGAGGACCCAACAAAACACGAGTGAAAGCGCGGCCGGCAGCGGTCGGAAGGCAGTCCACATGACGCGTAGGTACCTCTTGCTGGCCTCCGGAGGGAAGCGCGGGTAGGGTCCGCGTCGTGCAGCCCATTCTCCTTGCCTTCCTGCTCGGTCTGTCCCAGGGCCTGCTCCACGCCGTGGGGCCGGACCATTGCGCGGCCGTGGCCACGCTCGGAACCCTGAATGGGGGCCGGCGTCGAGCGGCCATCGCCACCGCCTTCCGCTTCGCGCTGGGGCACGCGGCCATGCTGGGCGGCATCGCCTCCCTGTGCCTCCTGGCCGGCGTGGGCCTGTCCGAGACCTTCGAGCGCTGGGCCGAAATCTTCGGCGGCGCGGTGCTGGTGGCCCTCGCCGTGACGGCGCTGTTGTTCCCCAACAGCCTGAACCACGGCCACCCCCACCTGCCCGGCCACTCCAAGGAGCCGCACGAGCACGTGCACACCGTCAGCACCGCCGCCGGCGCGCTGATGGCCGTCAGCGGCGTGCGTTCGTTGCTGCTCGCCCTGCCCCCGCTGCTCGTCGGCGGAAGCATGAGCCTGGCCGCGTGGACGTACCTGCCCGGCTTCGCGCTGGGCATCCTCATCGGCATGGGCACCGTGGGCCTGCTCTTCGCCGAGGGCCTCACCCGCCTCAACGACCGCATCACCACCTGGGTGCAGCGCGTCGTCGCCGTGGGCTCCGGTGCGCTCGGCCTGTTCTGGATTGGCTCCCGCCTGACGGGCGGCTGAGCTCGAGCTCCAAGCCACCCCGGGCGCCCCAGGCTCCAAGCAGGCGCCCGCCCGGCGACCCGCAGCCGCGCTACGAGCGCTTGTCCAGGATGCCCAGCGCCATCATCGCCACCAGGAAGCCGTAGACGACGTGCTCGGGGCGGTTGGCGAACGCCAGCAGCTCCGCGACGGTCCGGTTGCCGTCAATCTTGGGCAACAGCTCCGCCTCCCACCGCTCCAGCTCCACTTCGTTGAGCTGGTACGCCGGGGCCACCGCGGGGATGAGCCGGTCCTCTGGCTGCAGCAGCCGGCGCAGGCGCTCCGGCTTGTAGAGCTTCTTGATGCCGCGGACGATGAGGTTGGCCGGGTGCACGTCCAGCTTGATGGACTCCGAGCTGGCCTTCTCCCGGAAGCTCATCAGATACGTGCCCTCTTCCCACGCGAAGAGCGAGTAGATGACGGCCTTCACCTGCTGGCCCACGTAGTAGAGCCGCTCGGTGTCCTTGAGCAGCCCGCGCTCCACCAGCACGTCGCCGGTGCGCCGGTTCGTCGCTCCCGCCACGGCGGAGGCATCCTGGAGCTGCTCGGGCTTTATCTTCCCCACGCGGACGAGGAACTGCCCGAAGCGGTCCGCCAGCAGGTTGGAGAGGGCGAACACCGGCATGCCCTTCTCGAAGTAGACGACCTTCTTCACCTTGCCGCGCTGGATGCCCAGCTCGCCCGTCTCACGGGAGAGGTAGTAGGCGGTGAGCAACGAGGGCAGGTTGTCCTTCAGCTCGCCCCGGCGGCTGCCCGGCGCGCCCGAGCCCGCGGGAGGAGAGTCCGGCGGACGGCCCGGCGCGGGCGACCGCACCTGGGTGGCCGGCACCTTCTGCATGGGGCTGGCGGTGAGGTTGGCGCCGCGAATCTCCGCAGTGATGTTGCCGCCGCCCGTCACCTTGATGCGGCCCGTCAGCTCCATCACGTCCTGGGGGCCCTCCTCCTCCACGTCGATGTCCAGCTCCACCTCGAAGGCGTCCTGGAGGGAGCCGGCGGGTGGGGCCTTCTTTTCCGGAGGGAGGACCTTGGTGACGGCCTCCAGCAGCTTCTGCGCCTCGAACGGCTTCTCGAAGTAGCCGGCGGACTGGTACTTCTGCCGGGCCTCCAGCGCGTGCTTGCCGCCCTTGAAGACGCCGGTGATGAAGAGCAGCGGGAGCTGGGGGTTGTCCTTCCGCAGCGCGTCCGCCAGGTGGTAGCCCATCATGTCCGGCAGCAGGATGTCCAAGACGGCCGCGCCGGGGGGATTGGCCCGAGCGACGTCAACCGCCTGCCTGCCGCGGCTGGCGCCGACGACCTCGTAGCCCGCGTCCTCGAACAGCTGCGTGAGGAGGGAAAGAAGCTCCGGGTTGTCATCGACGACGAGGATTCTGGGGGCGGCCATCGCGGGTCGTACGCTACCAGATGAAGGCGGTGGGGTGGGACAATCTACCCCCGAGTTCCGGTTTCCACGGTGGATGCATCTGTGCGGCGGGGCGGTTAGGGTGACGACCCCGTCATGTCCCTTCGTCACCTTGTCCGCGCCCAGGGCTTGTCTCTGCTGGCCTGCCTCCCCCTCTTGCTGCCCGCCGTCGCCCTCGCCCAGTCATCGGGGGACGGAGGCATCATCATCCCCCTCCCGGACGCATCCACTGGAGAGGGCGGACCCGACCGGGACAACCCGGAAGGGGAGGACGGGACGGGGCGGGTGAACACCGTCTGTCGCAGCAGCGGAGACTGTTCGCCGCGCTTCTCCTGCGAGGACGGCACCTGCCGCTACACGGGGGTGCGCAAGGCGGAGCAGGTGGGCTGCCTGATGGGCGTGGAGGCCGCGCTGGTGATGGTGGGACTGGCCGGCCTGGCCCTCCCCCGGAAGAAGCGTTAGGGGGCGCACGCATGCGGCTGGGGCTCAAGGCGGACAACCTGCTGGAGCGAGTGGCGGACTGGTTCAATCTGGCCCCCCAACCCCTGGCCCATGCCTTCTTCGGGATGATGGCGTCGCGCACGCTGATGGCGGGCGTGCGGCTGGGCATCTACGGCGCGCTGGCGGACGGCGCGGCCACGTCGGAGGCGCTGGCGGCGCGGCTGAAGCTGTCCCCGGAAGGCACCCGCTCCCTGCTGGAAGCGCTGGTGGCGTGCGAGGCGGTGGAGCGTCAGCGCGACGGCCGCTACCGGCTGGCGTCGCGCTCCAAGCGGTGGCTGGACCCGCGCTCGCCCAAGTACGTGGGCGCCTTCCTGGAGTTCAACTACGCGCAGTGGGACTGGTGGACGGGGCTGGAGGGCGTGGTGCGCTCGGGCGAGGCGGTGGACATCCACGACTTCGCGCCGGAGGACCCGCGCTGGCGCGACTACATCCACGCCATGCACCAGCTCGCCCGGCTGGCGGCCCCGGAGGTCGTGGGCGCCATCCCCCTGCCCCGAGGTGCCAGACACCTGTTGGATTTGGGCGGAGCGCACGGCTGGTTCGCCGCGGAGCTGTGCCTGCGCCACCGGGGCCTCAAGGCCACGGTGCTGGACTTGGAAGGCAGCGTCCGAGTGGGCCGGGACATCATCGCCTCCGCGGGGCTGAGCCACCTGGTCACCCATCAGGCCGGGGACATCCTCTCCGCGGAGCTGGGTGGCCTCTATGACGGCGTGCTGCTGTTCCAGGTGATGCACCACCTGACGCCCGCGCAGAACGTGGCGCTCCTGCGCCGCATCCGCTCCTCGCTGGCCCCCAAGGGGACGCTGGCCGTGCTGGAGTATCTGCGTGAGGACATCCAGGACCCCGCCAGCTCCGCGCCCCTCATCGGCCTGCACTACTTCGTCACCTCCGGCTCTGACGCCTACACGCCCGCGGAGGTGGAGGGCTTCCTCGACGACGCGGGCTACCGCATCGAGAGCAGCCGACCCATCCGAAACCTCCCCCTTCAAACCCTGCTGATCGCCCGACTCGACTGAGCGGTGCCCTGGCGGGCGGGGGGCCGCGCGCCCTTCCCGCTCCCAGGAGCGGTCTGACAGGGTAGCCTTCGCCCCCGTTGCCCATGCTTCCCGAGACACCCCTCACCGCTGACTCGCCCGACGTGGCGCTCGCCGTCGACCTCGACGGGACACTGGTGCGCACCGACACGCTGCACGAGAACCTGCTCGTGCTCTTCAAGCGCGCGCCGTGGCTGCTCCTGCTGCTGCCCCTGTGGGTGCTCAAGGGCAAGGCGTACTTCAAGGCGGAGGTCGCCCGGCGGGCGGGCCTGGACGCCGCGCAGCTGCCGTACAACGAGGAGCTGCTCGCGTTCCTCCACGAGGAGAAGGCGCGGGGCCGCCGGCTGGTGTTGGCCACGGCGGCGGACCAGCGAATCGCGCAGGCCGTCGCCGCGCACCTGGGAATCTTCGCGGAGGTCCACGCCAGCGACGGCACGGTGAACCTCTCCGGCGCGCGCAAGCTGGCGAAGCTGAAGGCCGCGTTGGGCACGTTCGACTACGCGGGCAACGACGCGGTGGACGTGCCGCTGTGGCGCGAGTCGCGAAACATCGTGGTGGTCCACGCGCCGGCGGGCGTGCTCGAGAAGGCCCGGGGACTGGGGCGTCAGGTCCACCGCGTCTTCGAGAGGCCCAAGGTGGGCCCGCGCGTCTGGGTGAAGGCGCTGCGCGTGCACCAGTGGGCGAAGAACGCGCTCGTCTTCGTGCCGGTGCTCGCCGCGCACAAGGCCGCGGCGCCGAATCTGTTGGCCCAGGCGGTGCTGGCCTTCGTGGCGTTCAGCCTGTGCGCGTCCAGCGTGTACGTGCTCAATGACTTGCTGGATTTGGACTCGGACCGGCGGCACCCGACGAAGAAGAAGCGCCCCTTCGCGGCCTGCTCGCTGCCGGTGAGCGTGGGCGTGGTGCTGGCGCCGGTGCTGCTCCTGGCCGGGGCGGCGGTGTGCCTGCTCTTGCCGCCCGCCTTCGCGGCGCTGCTGGCGACGTACTACGCGCTGACGCTGGCGTACTCGCTGCGGCTCAAGCAGGTGGTGATGCTGGACGTGCTGGTGCTGGCGGGCCTGTACACGGTGCGCATCTTCGGCGGCTCGCTGGCGGTGGGCGTGCCCACGTCGAGCTGGCTGCTCATGTTCAGCATGTTCCTGTTCCTGTCGCTCGCGCTGGTGAAGCGGCTGAGCGAGGTGCGCCGGCTGCGGCTGTCCAACGAGACGTCCGCGCATGGGCGCGGGTACCTGGCGCAGGACTACGAGCAGCTCGCCAGCCTGGGCGCGGCGGCGGGCCAGGTGTCCGTGCTGGTGCTGGCGCTGTACATCACGTCAAAGGAAGTGACTGTCTATTACGACCACCCGGAGCGCCTGTGGCTGTTGTGCCCGGTGATGCTCTACTGGGTGGGCCGCATCTGGGTGCTGGCGCATCGCGGGCAGGTGAACGAGGACCCGCTCGTCTTCGCGCTCAAGGACAAGGTGAGCTACGCGGTGGGGCTCGTCTCCGCCCTGGTCTTGTGGGCGGCCACGTGAGAGGGCTTCCGCGATGAAGTCACTGGAGTCCTGGGGGCGTTACCCCCAAGTCGAGCAGCGCACGCAGGCGCTGACGTGGCGCTCGGACGCACTGCCGCAAGTCTCTGGCTCCGTGCTGCCGCACGGGCTGGGGCGCAGCTATGGCGACTCCTGCCTCAACGGGGGCGGGACGCTGCTGCTCACCTCGGGCCTGGACAAGCTCATCGCCTTCGACGCGGCCACGGGCGTGGTGCGCTGCGAGGCGGGCGTCACGCTGGACACGCTGTTGCGACTGGCGGCGCCTCGGGGCTGGTTCCTGCCGGTGACGCCGGGCACCAAGTACGTGACGGTGGGCGGCGCCATCGCCAACGACGTGCACGGGAAGAACCACCACCGGGGCGGGACGTTCGGCCGCTATGTGCGCCGCTTCGAGCTGGTGCGCTCGGATGGCAGCCGCCGGGTGTGCGCGCCGGACGAGAACCCGGACTGGTACGGCGCGACGATTGGCGGCCTGGGACTCACGGGGCTCGTCACGTGGGCGGAGGTGCAGCTCAAGCCCATCAGCAACCCGTACGTGCTCCAGGAGACGGTGCCCTTCGGCAACCTGGACGAATTCCTCGTCGTGGCGCGCGAGTCCGAGGCGGACCACGAGTTCACCATGGCGTGGGTGGACTGCCTGGCGCGCGGCAAGAAGGTGGGACGGGGCCTGCTGTACCGGGGCAACTTCGCGCCGCCGCAGTTCGACGGGCTCCCGCTGACCAAGAGCCACCTGTCGCATGGCATTGGCCTCGCGGTGCCGATGGACATGCCGGCCTTCTGCCTCAACCGGCTGTCGGTGTCGGCGTTCAACTGGCTCTACTTCCACCGGCAGAACGGCAAGCCCAAGCAGCGGCTGACGCACTACGACCCGTTCTTCTATCCGCTGGACGCCATCTACGCGTGGAACCGCATCTATGGCAGCCGGGGCTTCCTCCAGTTCCAGTGCGTGGTGCCCTACGCCACCGCGCGTGACGCGCTGAAGGACATCCTGGAGCGAAGCTCGCGCGGCGGACTGCCCAGCTTCCTGTCGGTGCTGAAGACCTTCGGTGACCTTCCCTCGCCGGGGTGGATGTCCTTTCCGCGCCAGGGTGTGACGCTGGCCATGGACTTCGCCAACCGGGGGGAGAAGACGTACCGGCTGGTGGAGGAGCTGGACCGGGTGACGCGCGAGGCGGGCGGCGCGGTGTATCCGGCGAAGGACGCGCGGATGAGTCCGGAGAGCTTCGCCGCGTACTTCCCGCGCCGCGCGGAGTTCGCGGGGTACATCGACCCGGCGTTCTCCTCATCGTTCTGGCGGCGGATGAATCCGGTGGCCATGCCCTTCTCGCTGGAATCGGAGCGCGCTTCCGGAGCGCCGCATCCCAAGTCCCTGCTTGCGCTTCGCTGACCTCTCTCCGAGATTGCCGACCCCATGAAGAAAGTGCTCGTCCTCGGCGCCACCAGCGCCATTGCCCAGGCGACGGTGCGGCTGCTCGCCGCGCGTGGTGCCTCGCTGTACCTCGTGGGCCGCAACGCGGAGAACCTGGACGCGGTGGCGAAGGACGCCGCCACGCGGGGCGCCGCGAAGGTGGAGTCGAAGGCGGTGGACCTGAACGACTTCGCGGTGCACGAGGCGCTGGTGGACGGGGCGTTCCAGGCGCTGGGCGGGCTGGACGGCGTGGTGCTGGCGCACGGCGTGCTGGGAGACCAGGCGGAGGCGCAGCGCTCGTGGACGGCGACGGAGGCGGTGCTGCGCACCAACTTCCTGAGCGCGGCGTCGCTCCTGACGGTGCTGGCCAACCGCTTCGAGGCGCAGAAGGCCGGCACGCTGGTGGTGATTTCGTCGGTGGCCGGAGACCGCGGCCGGCAGAGCAATTACGTGTACGGCACGTCGAAGGGCGCGCTGACCGTGTTCCTGCAGGGCCTGCGCAATCGCCTGGCGAAGTCCAACGTGGCGGTGGTGACGGTGAAGCCGGGCTTCGTGGACACACCGATGACGGCGCACCTGCCGAAGAACAAGCTGTTCGCCTCGCCGGAGAAGGTGGCACGCGGACTGCTCAGCGCCGCGGATGCGCGCAAGAACGAGGTCTACGTTCCCGGCATCTGGGCGCTCATCATGCTCATCATCAAGAGCATCCCGGAATCCGTGTTCAAGAAGTTGAAGCTCTAGCTGTAAACGGACGCCGTCAGCGGCGCGGCTTGTCGGACGGCCCTGCTATCTCCACACTCGGGGCATGGCCTACGGCAAACGCGAGACAGAGGGTGTCGCGACCCTCGCCGATATCGAGGCTCTGCCCGAGGGCGTCGTGGGCGAGATCATCGAAGGAACGTTGTATGTGCATGCCCAGCCACGTGCTGGGCATATGAATACCCTTGGAAGTCTGCATGCCCTGCTCTGGAGCCCCTTCCAGCATGGGAGTGGCGGACCTGGGGGCTGGTGGATTCAGGTGGAGCCCGGCATCCGGCTGGAGGGTTCGCCGGAGTTCATTCCGGACGTCGCGGGCTGGAGGAGGGACCGGGTGGCACGGCTACCCACGGGTTCCTGGCTCGTAGCACCTGACTGGGCCTGCGAAATCCTGTCACCGTCGACACGTGCGTATGACCTGCACATCAAGCAGCCGTTCTACGCGCGGATTGGCATCAAGCACTTGTGGTTCATCGACGTGGACGCACGAACCCTCACGGTGAGCGAGCTGCGCGACGGACTCTGGATGGAAGTAGGGACCTACGGTGATGAGGACGTCGTCCGCGTGCCTCCGTTCGAAGACCTCGAGCTGAGACTCGGCGCGCTCTGGCCGTTCGTGGAACCCTCCGCCGGGATATAGCCTCCTGCGTCCGCTTGTCCGACAGCGCTGCCATCTCCACACTCGGGGCATGGCCTACGGCAAGCGCGAGACAGAGGGTGTCGCGACCCTCGCCGACATCGAGGCTCTGCCCGAGGGCGTCGTGGGCGAGATCATCGATGGAGCGCTGTACACGCATGCCCGCCCCGGTGGCGGGCATGTCTATTTCGGGCTGAGACTTTTTGGTGAGCTGGATGGTCCGTTCCAGCTCGGAAACCCGGGGCCGGGCGGCTGGTGGCTCATGGTCGAGCCGGGCGTGCAGGCCGGAGGCTCCCCGGAGTTCATCCCAGACCTCGCTGGCTGGCGGAGAGAGCTCGTCGCCCGTCTTCCCGAGCGACAATGGACCACGGAGCCCGATTGGGTCTGTGAAATCCTGTCGCCGTCGACACGCGCGTATGACCTGCGCATCAAGCGCCCGTTCTACGCGCGCCTCGGCATCAAACACCTGTGGCTCATCGACCTGGACTCACGCTCGCTCACCGTGAGCGAGCTGCGTGAAGGACAATGGGCCGAGCTGGGCGTCTACAACGAGCACGACGCCCTCATCCGAGTCCCACCCTTCGAGGACCTGGAGCTGCGCTGGGGCTGGCTCTGGCGCTCCCTTCAGCGCACCGACTGAAACCAGCCTCCAGCGCGCACCCGAACTTCAGCGCACCGCCGGACGGAACCACGTCGGCTCGGCGCGCACGGACGTGCCACCGGTGAACATGCCGCTGGTGAAGAAGGCGTTCTCGAAGAAGATGTACGGGTGGACGAGCTCCGGGCGACCGGCCGCGTCCAGCTTCGCCGCCTGCGCCTCCGGAATCTCCACGTCCAGCGCACGCAGGTTCGCCTCGAGCTGCTCCAGCTTCGTCGCCCCGATGATGGTGGAGGCCACCCCCGGCCGCCGCGTCACCCACGCCAACGCCACCTGCGCGGGCGGCTTGTCCAGCTCCCGCGCCACCTCCATCAGCGTGTCCACGATGCGCCAGTTCTTCTCCGTGAAGAGCTTCTCCATTCCCGGGTTGCCTCGGCCCTGCACCGCCGGCAGTCGCCCCTCTCCCTTCGCGACCAGGCCCTCTCGCGTGTACTTGCCCGACAACAACCCCGACGCCAGCGGGCTCCACGGCGTGATGCTCGCCCCCAGCTCCAGCGCGACCGGGATGTGCTCCCGCTCGATGTTGCGCTCCACCAGCGAGTACTCCAGCTGCAACGCGACGACGCGCTCCCAGCCCTCGCGCTCCGCCAGCGTCTGCGCCCGCGCGAAGTACCAGGCCGGCACATCCGACAGGCCGATGTAACGAATCTTCCCCGCCCTCACGAGGTCCGTCAGCGTGCTCATCACCTCCTCCATCGGAGTGATGCCGTCCCACGCGTGCATCCAGTACAGGTCCAGGTAGTCCGTCTTCAGCCGGCGCAGAGAGCCCTCCACCGCGCGGTGGATGTTCTTGCGTCCGTTGCCTCCCGCGTTCGGGTCTCCCGGCGACGTGTTCACCGTGAACTTCGTCGCGATGACGGCGCCGTCACGCCCGCCCTGCTTCGCGAAGTAGTCCCCGATGATTTCCTCGCTCGTCCCGTTCGTGTAGCCGTCCGCCGTGTCGAGGAAGTTGCCCCCTGCCTCCAGGTAGCGGGCCAGCAGGCGGTGCGCCGTGTCCTTGGGGCTCCCCCAGCCCCACTCCGTGCCGAACGTCATGGTCCCCAGGGCCAGCGGGCTCACCCGCAGCCCCGAGCGCCCCAACAGGTGGTAGCGAGAAAGCGAGTCGATGCGGTTCGTCGTCGTCATGTGTGCCTCCGTGAATGACCTCAAACTGCCGCCCGAGGGCCTTTCGGAGAAGAGGCACGGCGCGAAAGCACTGTTTAGAATGGCTTCACAATGGCACTGACCCCACTGAACGAGCTGGCCGTGTTCGTCTCCGTCGCACGGCACAAGAGCTTCACCCGGGCCGCGAAGGAGCTGGGCGTCTCCACCTCCGCGGTGAGTCAGTCCGTGCGGCTGCTGGAGGAGCGGGTCCAACAGGCGTTGTTCTTTCGCACCACGCGCAATGTGTCTCTCACCGACGCCGGCCAGCGCCTGCTGGAGCGCGCCGCCCCGGGACTGGAGTCCGCCCTCAACGCGCTCGAGCACCTGTCCGCCGATACCACGCAGCTCACCGGCACCCTGCGACTCACGGTGCCCAGCATCGCCCTCGCCAGCATCATCGAGCCGGTGCTGCCCCGCTTCCTCCGGGACAATCCGCATGTCCACGCGGAGGTGCGCTTGTCCGACAGGTTCGTGGACATCGTCGAGGAGGGGCTCGACGCGGGACTGCGGCTGATTGAAGCCGTGGAGAAGGACATGGTGCAGGTGCGGCTCACGCCCGCCTTCCGCTTCATGGTCCTCGCCTCCCCCTCCTACCTGAAGCGCCACGGCACCCCGATGCACCCCGAGGACCTGGCGAAACATGACTGCATCACCTACCGCGCGCCCACGACGAGCCTGCCCTATCACTGGGAGCTGGAGCGGGGTCGCAAGGAGCTGCGCATCCAGGTGAAGGGCCGGCTGGCCACGGACCATTCCGAGGTCATGTACCGCATGGCGGTGGCGGGCGTGGGGCTGACCTATCTGGCGGAGCTGCAGGTCGCCCCCGCCCTGCGCGCGGGCACCCTCGTGCCCGTGCTGGAGGACTGGGCGCCCTCCGTCCCGGGCATCTTCCTGTACTACCCCCACCGGGCCCGCGCGTCGGCGCCGCTGCGCGCCTTCATCGCCCTGGCGCGCAAGCTGCTCCCCACGAATTGACACGGGGGCATCGCCACGTCACGACGCCGGCGCGGGCTCCTCCAGGAACGCCAGCGCCGTTCGCGCGAAGTCCTCATGCTGCTCCCCGAAGATGGGGCCATGTCCCCCGCCCGGGACGACCCACAGCCGGGACGCGGGAATGGCGCGATACAGCTCCACCGACAGCTCCAGCGGATAGAGCGGGTCCTGGTCCCCCTGGACGAGCAGCGTCCGCGCGCGCACCGTGCCGAGCAGCGGCGGCGTGAAGTTCATGTCGTCGAAGCTGTCCGCGAAGCCTCGGCCGTGTCGCCAGAGCGCGCGAATCTGCGCGTCTCCGTGGACGTGTTTGGAGCGCATGTCCGCCCACTCGGCCTCGGTGCGCGATTCCTCCGTGAAGGTGGCCATGATGCGGCGCGCCTGCGCGGGGTAGTACGGCGTGCTGGAGACGAGCACCATCCGCTCCACGCGGCCCGGTGCACGCGTCGCGAGGTGCAGCAGCGTGTTGCCACCCAGGCTCATGCCGATGGCGCGAAACCGCTCGATGCCCAGCGAGTCCAGCAGCGCGAGCACGTCCACCCCGCACTGGCGCGTGGTGAAGTCCTCTGACGGGTTGTCGGTCCGGCCGTGGCCCCGCAGGTCCGGGATGATGAGCCGGTACCTGCGGGCGAGCACTTCCAGGTCGAACACATGGACCCAGTCCGCGCCCGTCCCCGTGAAGCCGTGGAGCAGGACGAGAGGAGGGCCCTCGCCCATCAGCGTGCAGTGCATTCGCAGGCCATCGAGCGTGACTGTCCGCAGGTCTTTCGTCGCGTTCATCCCGTGACTCCCGTGAGGGACTGGAGGTGTTCCAGTCACGCGGGGAAGTACGGGAGACTTTTGCAACTTGATAGCTGCGTTCTTTTCCGCAAAACTGCTTCGCGGCATCACGGCATGGGAGTTCACGCCGGGCCGGACGTCGCAGCGCTAGTCGAGTGCTCCGTCGATGATCTTCTTCGCCACGCCGAACGAGAAGCCCGCGCGAGCCAGCGACGCGAGGTCGCGCTTGCGATTCTCCTCACGCGTGGCCAGGTCCTTGCGAAAGGGCCCCAGTCGCTTCTTCCGGGCCCAGATGCGCGCGGCGTCCTCGTCGGAGACCTCCGCGGTGGCCAGCGCCAGCTTGCGCTGCACCAGGTCCGAGGCCACGCCCTTCATCCGCAGCTTCTGCGCAATCATCCGCGTGCTGCGCCCCGAGGCACGCAGCGACTGCGCCTTCATCCCCGCATAGGCGTCGTCGTTGACGAGGTTGTTGCGGACGAGCTTCTGCGTGAGCGCGTCAATCCACCCGAGCGCCTCGGCGCGGTCTCCGCCATGCTCCTTCACCGAGCGGTCCACCCGGCGCACCAGCACGCGCTTCAACTGGCTCACCGTGGAGGCGTAGCGCTTGAGGTAGTGCAGCGCCACGTTCTCCAGATAGCGGGCGGACACCTTCCGGGGTCGCTTCTGTTTCCTGGGGGGCCTGCTGTCCTGTCCGGTCCGGTCGTCGTCCACGTGGCCCCCTATCTACCAGGGGCGTCTGACCCGGACGCGAAACAAGAGGTGTCAGGTCCAGGAACACCCAAGCGGGCAGTCGAGCGGCGCCACTGCCTCCTCACTCGCCCTCATCGAGCGGCGGCGGCATTCGCGGCGCAGCTCGCGGGCACGGACGTCCCAGGCGCCAGGGCCTCGCAGAGCGGACTTCCCGAGGCATCCGGCAGCGTCACGCCCAGCCACGTCGCCAGCGTGGGCGCCAGGTCGAGCGGAGTGACGGGCCGCCCATGGCGCGCGGCGGGGAGGCCCTGGCCGAAGAGGATGAGCGGCACGTGGATGTCGTACTCGTACGGCGTGCCGTGCGTGCTCGCATGGTCTTCCCCCGGCTCCAGCAGCACATGCGGGTCCGCGATGATGACGAGTTCCCCGGACCGCGCCGGCACGTACTCCCCGCGCACCCTTCGAGCGAAGCCCCGCTCACGGCCCGCGCTCACGTCCGAGGCGGAGACGACGTCGGAGATGCCGGGCAGCGCCTGGACCGCGGTGCGGCTCACCTCGACGGCATCTTCCAACCTCACCTTGCGCGCCTTCAGGCGCGACTGACGCAGATACAGGTGCGGCACGCTGAAGGCCTCCACCCAGTCCTCGGGTCCGAACGCCCGGTCCAGCGCCGCGTCCACCGCGTGCGTCACGAGCGCACCTGGCATCCGCTGCTCGGCTCGCGCGGGCGCGGGCGCCATCCCGTGGTCCGCGCTCATGGCCACCAGCACCCGCGACAATCCGAGCTCCCGCTCCAGCGTCGCCAGGAACGCGGCCAGCGCCCTGTCCATTCGGAGAATCATGTCCGCCGTCTCGTGACTCTCCGGACCGAAGGCGTGGCTCACCACATCCACACTCGACATGCCGATGGCCAGCAGGTCCCTCGCACCAGGACGCTTCCCCAGCGCTTCGGCGCGCAGGCCCGCCAGGGCGAACTCGAACAGCTTCTCCGCGCCCAGCGGGGTGTAGAGGAAGGCGTCCTCCGTGGAGAGGGGATGCGGAAACGTCCGCCCCAGGTCCTCGGGTGGACGCTCGCGCGCATCGTCATCGGGCCCCAGCGCGCCGTACGCCCCGGGCTCCGCGCCTCGTGCCCAGACTCCACCCTTCTGGGAGACCTGGGCCTGATTCCAGGTGGAGACCCAGGATGGCAGTTGCTCCGCGTGGTGACGGCTCGTCGTGAAGCCCTTCGTGCCCCACCAGTACGCCTGTCCCCGGTGGCCTCCGAGCATGATGGCGGCGCGGTCCTTCAACGAGACGGACAGCACGCGCGACGAGGCCCCATGCGTCGCGAGCAACCGGTCTCCCAACGTCGGCACCAGCAGTCGCCGGGGTGACACGCCCTTTCCCTTCGGGTCATCCAGCGGTGGGCTCGCGGCGTCCTTTACACAGCTCACCTCCGCGCCGGACTCCCGCTCGTACCACTCGTTCGAGATGATTCCGTGCGCGCCGGGCAGGGCCCCCGTCGCGAGCGTGGCGTGGCCTGGACACGTCTTCGTCGTCGCATAGGGATAGCGCGCGGAGTCGAAGACGGTGCCGCCCTCCAGCAGCCTGCGGAAACCTCCCGGCCCCATCCGATGGCGCCACCGCTCCAGGTCGTCGTAGCGCAATCCGTCGAACACCAGGAACACCACCAACGACGGACGCGCCTCTTCCACGGCGGACGCCTGGGCCCGCGAGGAGCCTCGGGCTGGAGCCACCGTGCGCGACCCCACCTTGCCCGAGGACACCTCTGGCTCACGTGCCTCGCTCGGGCTCGAGCCCAGCACCACCCATAGACAGCCCAGCGACACGAGCGTCCGACTCCATGAACCCGTCATGATTCCACCTCCGACACCGCGCACCTCGCGATGTGGAGGGCATCCTGCGAGCGCTCCGCTCCATCAATCCAATGGATAGACTGGATGGAGCCGATAGAATGGTTCGATGGATCTGGACCCTCGCTATCTTGAGACCTTCCTGACGGTGAGCCGTGAGCGGGGCTTCAGTCGCGCGGCGACGGTGCTGCACCGGACGCAGCCGGCGGTGAGCTACCAGATTCATCAACTGGAGCAGCAGTTGGGCACCGTGCTCTTCGACCGCACGACGCGGCGACTCACGCTGACCGACGCGGGCACGAAGCTGCATGCCCTCTGTGAGCGCTTCTTCGACGAGTTCGGACGACTCGCGCGCACCTTCAAGGAGGGCGACACCCAGCCAGCACCGCTGCGCATCGCCTCGGTGAGCGGCTTCGGACGCTATGTGCTCTATCCCCTCCTCTCCCGTGAGCGGGCCTCCGCGCCGTACTCCCTGCGTTTCCCCACGGCGGACCAGGTCTTCTCATCCCTGGAGGACGGTGTCTGTGACGTGGGCTTCGTCTACCTGCCCCACGTGTCGAGCCGCCTGCTGACCGCGCCCGTGTGGCGCGAGGAGCTGGTGCTCGTCGGTCCGCCCCAGGCACGGGGACGCGCGTTCCCGTCGCTCGCGGCCTTCGAGGACCTGGCCTTCATCACGTATGACGAGTGTGAGTACGTCTTCGGCAAGTGGTTCGAGGGCCACTACGGACGACAGCCCCGCTCCGTGCGGGGCACGTACCACTTCGAGGAGCTGGAGGAGGTGCTGGGCACGGTGGCCGCCGGCCACGGCTGGTCCATCCTCCCCGACCACTGCGTCGCCCAGGCCGCCCGTCAGGGCACCGTCGTCGTGCCCCAGGCCCCGAGCCGCCAGCAGGTCGTCAACCTCATCTACTCCGTGCAGCGGGCGAGCGCCCCGGAGAACCCCGCGGCGCTCCGCCTCATCGAGTCCCTGCGCACCGCCAGCGAGCAGCGTGGACTCACCGCGCCCAAGACACGCCGGACCAAGGCCCGGCGCAAGGCGCGGTAGGCGCCTCGGAGGAACGGAGCGGGCTCCCGCGAGCGCGCCACAGGGCAATCATCCTTTTGGGCACCCCGTGCTCCCTGGCTACGATTGGGCGCAGGAGCCCTCCATGACCACCGCCACCCCTCTTCACTCCGAGCCAGGGCCCGTCGCGCCAGTGCCAGCGGCGCCCGTCCCCGCCCCTCCGGTGCCCGAGTCTTGGAGCCCCGCGAAGCGCATCGCGTTCCGCTTCGTCTGCGCCTTCGTCCTCATCTACTGCTTCGCCTTCCCGTTGGACGCGCTGCCCATCATCGGCAGGCCCCTGGCCACGGCCATCTCGGGCTTCTGGCAGGTCGTCGTGCCCTGGGTCGCCCGACATGTGGTCGGCTACGAGCAGGAGCTCTCCATCGCCACGTCCGGCAGCGGAGACAAGGCCATCGACTACGCACAGACGGCCCTCTGCCTGGTGCTCGCCTTCATCGCGGCGAGCGTGTGGTCCGTCATCGACCGGCGTCGCACCCGGTACGTGAAGGCCCACGACTTCCTGCGCGTCTACGTCCGCTACATGCTGGCCCTCGCCATGCTGTCCTATGGCTTCGCCAAGGTCTTCAAGTCCCAATTCCCCTTCCCCACCGTGGACCGACTCACGCAGCCCCTGGGCGAGTTCTCTCCCATGGGGCTGCTGTGGACCTTCATGGGCTTCTCCCCGGGCTACAACCTCTTCACCGGAGGAGCGGAGGTGCTGGGAGGCCTGCTGCTCCTCTTCCGACGCACCACCACGCTCGGCTCACTGGTGGTCGTCGGCGTCATGTCCAACGTAGTAGCGCTGAACTTCTTCTACGACGTCCCCGTCAAGCTCTACTCCACGCTGCTCCTGCTGTACGCCGTCTTCCTGCTGCTGCCCGACCTCCGACGCCTGGCCGACGTCTTCGTCTTCAACCGCGCCACCCAGCCCGCAGTGCTCGACACGCCCTTCGCCTTCTCCTCCCGCGTCACCTGGGCGCTGCGAGGCGTGAAGCTCCTCTTCATCGGCTGGATGCTCTACTCCAACGCCAGCCGGACCCTGGAGGGCCACATGAAGTGGGGAGATGGCGCGCCACTGCCGCCGCTCTACGGCCTCTATGAGGTCGAGTCCTTCACGAAGGATGGACAGGTGCTGCCCCCGCTCCTGGGCGACACCTCGCGCTGGCGCAGCCTCGCCATCGGCCGCTTCCGGATGACCCTCCGGAAGATGGACGACTCCACACAGCGCTACCAGGTGTCGGGCAGCCCGGAGACCCGGACGCTCGTCCTCGCCGAAGGCCGGGGCGAGGACGCGAAGAAGACGACCTTCACCCTGGAGCAGCCAGACCCGGAGCACCTGGTCATCCAGGGCACCTTCGAGGGCGCCGCCCTCCACGTCCGCGTGCGCAAGGTGGACACCTCCCAGCTCCAGCTCCTCAACCGAGGCTTCAACTGGGTCCAGGAAGTTCCGTTCAATCGCTGAAGCGGCTACTCGGAAACCACCGTATCCGGGTGGCAGATACCCGCGAGGGCCGCGGCGGTCGTCGGCAGCGGCTCCACGTAGCGTCCCTCGCCGAACCCCAGCGCCCAGAAGCGCGGTCGCACCTCCTCGCGCGCCAGCAACCGCAGCAGCAGGAACTTCGCCTCGTCCTGCCCGTCGAAGGCCATGGGGAAGGTGTTGTGGTGCATGGCCACGGACGTGGAGGAGTTCAGCACCTTGTGCGCATCCAGGGCCTCGCGCGGCCCCATGTGCACCTTGTGGATGATGCGCGGACGGAACGCGCCAATCGGCAGCACCGACAGCCGCATGGGCCCGAAGCGCGCGGCCATCATCGAGAAGTGCGGACCGAAGCCCGTGTCCCCCGCGAAGAGCACCGGCCCTCCCGTGGTGGAGACGACGTAGCCCGCCCACAGCGTCTCGGACAGGTCCGTGAGGCCCCGGTTGGAGCGGTGCTGCGCGGGCACCGCCGTCACCTTCACCTCCGGCGTCACATCCGTGGACTGCCACCAGTCCAGCTCCTCCACGTTCCGGAAGCCCTCGCCCTTCAGCAGCGCCTTGTTGCCCAGGCCGACGATGAAGCGCGGATGGTGCGCCTCCTCCAGCCGGCGCAGCGTGGGCAAATCCATGTGGTCATAGTGGTTGTGACTCACCACCACCACGTGGATGGGCGGCAGGTCCTCGAAGCGGATGCCCGGCGGATGCACGCGCTTGGGCCCCACCCAGGGCACCGGGCTGGGCCGGTCCGAGTAGATGGGGTCCGTCAGCACATTCACCCCGTCCGCCTGGAGGAGCACGGTGGCGTGGTTGATGAGCGTCACCCTCAGCCGGCCCGGCCCCACCCGCGCCGGAGGAGGCCTGCCCGGCGTCAGCTCCTCGTACTCCCGCCACTCTCCGCGAGGCTCCTTCAGCGCCGCCTCCACCAGCTCCGTCGTCTTCAGCTCCGGCGCGTCCCCGAGGTTGTGGAACTTCTCGCCATCGAAGTGCGCGAGCGGCGGCCCCTGGTGACTCGGGCCCGCGAAGAGACAGCCACCGACGAGCGGCGCGCACAGCAACAGGAACAGAACCGTCGAGGTGGGGGACTGGCGGTCCAGGGGCATGGGCACGACACTCCATCGAAGCGACCGAGCCCTCCGGCCAGGGCGCGCTGGGGACCCATCGTAACGGCCGGCGTGACGACGCGCAGGCCTCTTCAAGGGGAAGTGGCGACCTGGGGCTTCTCCAGCACGGGCGCGGCCTTGAGCGTGTGCTCGCGCAGCCACGCCACCGTGTCGCGCAGCGTCTCGTCCAGGGGACGGAACGACGCGCCCAGCTCCCGCCGCGCCTTCGTCGAATCCACGCTCAGCTTCGCGTGCATGACGCGCACACCCTCCACCGTCAGCGACGTCTGGCCCCCCGTCAGGCGGGCCCACGTCTGCCCCAACGCGCCCAGCACCACCGCCAGCCCATGCGGCAGCGTCCGGCGCGGCCCCTTCACCCCCGTCACCCGCTCGAGCGCCTGGGAGAGCGTCACGAGGTCCACGAATTCACCGCCCACCAGATACCGCTCGCCCGCACGGCCCTTCTGTGCCGCCACCACCGTGGCCTCGGCCACGTCGCGCGCATCCACCAGCGACGAGCCGCCGTCGAGCAGCGCCGGCATCTTCCCCGCGAGGAAATCCAGCACGAACTGGCCCGAGCCCGTGGGGCCCGCGTCCCCCGGCCCGAACATCCACCCCGGCAGGATGTAGACCACCTCCATGCCCGAGCGCGCGCTGAAGGCATTCAGCTCCCGCTCCGACTCCACCTTGCTCTTGAAGTACAGGTTCGCGGAGGCGACGGGTGCGGGCGGCGTCGCCTCATCTCCGGCCGAGCCGTCCGGCTTCGTCCCCACCGTCCCCGAGGAGCTGATGTCCAGGAAGCGCTTCACCCCGCGTCGGTGGGCCTCCTCGGCAAGCTCCACCGTGGCCTTCACGTTGATGGCATACAGCTTCGGCCAGTGGTCGCCGGGCGCGTAGTATTCACGGAAGTAGGCCGCCGTGTGGATGACCACGTCACATCCCTCCAGCGCGGCCGCGAAGCTCTTCACGTCCAGCATGTCCCCTTCCACCACCTCCACGCCCGCAAGGCCCCCCAGCACCTGGCGCGCCTTCGACGGCGAGCGGGCCAGCGCCCGCACCGTGTGTCCTCCCGCCACCAACGCCCGCACCACGTTGTTACCCAACAGGCCCGTGCTACCCGTCACGAATGCGCGCATCCCGCGTCTCCCAGTCTATATGAGCACTGTTCAGATAAGAGGCAATCTCAGCAGTGTCAAGATGAACGACATTCCAGGAAGGGGGCAGGGGCGATGACGACTCGGGTCGGGAAGAAACCGGCGGCGCCGCGAAAGCGCGCCTACCACCACGGAGATTTGCGCCAGGCCCTGGTGGACGCGACGCTGAAGCTCATCGCGACGGAGGACGTGGGTGCGGTGTCCCTGCGCGAGGTCGCCCGGCGGGCCGGTGTGACAGCGGCGGCGCCCTACCACCACTTCCGGGACAAGGATGCGCTCCTGGCGGCGGTGGCGGAAGAGGGCTACCGGGCGCTCAACCAGCGGATGGACGAGTCGCTGTCCAGCATCCGAGCCCCCCGGACGGACAACCAGCTGCGGGCGCTCGCCCGGTGCTACGTGCGCTTCGCCGTGGAGCACCCCGCGCACTACCGCGTCATGTTCCGGCAGGAGTGGGGGGACGAGGAGAAGTACGCGAGCCTCCACGCGGAGGGCATGCGCGCCTACGGGCGGCTCCAGGAGCTGGCGAAGGAGACCACGGGCGGCAAGGTGGACATGGACACGCTCGCGTTCACCGTCTGGGCCTGGGTGCACGGCCTCGCCTCGCTGTGGAACGAGGGGCCCCTGCGCAAGAAGACCCGGAGCGACTCCATTGAACCCCTGCTGGAGCGCTCCGTGGAGCTGTTCGTCGGGTGGGTGATGGCGAAGTAGGCCCCGTCACGCCACGACGGCATGGAGGATTCTCTCGAACATCCACGGGCTTCGCCCCAGCAGCCGGACGATGGGGCGTCGCAACCCGGGCCTTCGCGCCAGCATGAGCAGCGCGCGCGTGGCCCAGGCGTACTTGCGGAACACCTGCTGGAAGCGCTGCTCGTAGGGGCGCAGCACCTGGCGCGTCGCCCCCTTCGTCAGCGCGTCCGGCAGCAGCGTCCCCAGCGACTCCGCGCACGCGAAGGCCAGTGACAGGCCCTCGCCCGTCAGCGCGTCCACGTAGCCCGCCGCGTCGCCCACCAGCGCGAAGCGGTCCGCCACGCGCACCCGCGCCACCCTCGCCAGCGGCCCCGCGCCGCGCACCTGCGAGTCAGGCGCCGCGACGAGCAGTCGCTCCTGGAGCCGAGGGAAGCGCGCGAGCAGCGTGTCGAAGCCCACGCGCCCCTCCACGCCACCGTCTTCCCACAGGAAGGCCAGCCCCACGCGTCGCGCTCCGGCGGGCGTCACATACGCCTCCACGCCGTCCGCGAAGTGCACCTCCACGTAGGGCGTCCACGGCGCCAGTTGGAAGTGCCTGCGCAACCCGAAGCGCCGAGGCCCCTCCGAGGCCACCTCCAGCCCCTCCGCGCGCCGCAGCGGCGAGCCCAGCCCGTCCGCCGCCACCAGCATCCGCGCCTCCACGGGCCCGTCCGCCGTCTCCAGCGTCACCCCGTCCGCGCCGCGCCGATGCGACAGCACCTGCGTGCGCTCGCGCAGCTCCACGCCCACGTCCCGGGCCCGCGCCACCAGCGCCGACGCGAGCGCCACCCGCCGCACCCCCAACCCGCCCGGCCCCGGCAGGAGCCCCTCCGCCATGCTGCCATCCTCCTGCACGTAGCGGATGCCCACGAAGGGCGAGCACTCCGCGCGGTCCAGGTGCGCCAGCGCCCCCAGGCGCTCCAGCGCCGCGAGCCCCGAGGGCATCAGCCCCTCGCCGCACGCCTTGTCCGCGGGCAGCGTCGCGCGCTCCAGGACGACGGTGTTCAGCCCACGCGCCGTGGTGTGGATGGCCACCGCCAGTCCCGCCGGCCCGCCTCCCACCACGGCCACGTCATACCGTCTCACGTCTCGTGCTCCGCCCGCGCCATGGCCAGCGCGCTGCGCGCCATCTCCACCGCCATGCCCACCATGCCCACCTTCTTCGGCGGCGACAGCTCTCCGGACAGGTAGCGCCGCAGCGCCTCGCCCCGGCGCAGCTTCCCGCTCGACGTCCGGGGCAGCGTCCCCGCCTCCAGGAGCTTCACCGTGTGCGGCCGCACCCCCGTCGCCTCCACCACCGCCGCGCGGATGCGCTCCTCCACGTCTGCTTCCGCCGCGTCGCCACCGCGCTCCGCGAGGATGAGCAGCGCCTCGTCCTGGCCTCCCTCGGGCGTGAAGCCCAGGGCCACCGCGCACCCCGTGCGCACGCCCTCCACGGACTGGAGCGGCTCCTCGAACGCCTGCGGCGCGTGGTTGGCGCCCCGGATGATGACCACGTCCTTCGCGCGGCCCGTCAGGTACAGCTCGCCGTCCGCGATGAAGCCCAGGTCCCCGGTGTCCAGCCAGCCATCCAGCGTCAGCGCGCGCCGCGTGGCGAGCGCGTCACCGAAGTAGCTCGTCATCAGCGACGGGCCTCGCGTGAAGACCCGGCCCACGCGCCGGTCCGGCTGCACCGCGCCCTGCTCGTCGCGCACCTCCACCTCGAAGCCGGCCACCGGCGCGCCCACGCTCACCAGCATCCGCGCGCCCGCCTCCGCCCGCCCCTCGCTCGCCAGCACCGTCGGGTCCACGCCGAGCGAGCGAGGCCCCCGGCCCTCCGGAGGGAAGGTCACCGCGAGCGACGCTTCCGACAGCCCATACACCGGACGCAGCGCCCGCGCGGAGAAGCCCCAGCGCTCGAAGCGCTCGACGAACCGCTGCAACGTCTCCGCCGACACCGGCTCCGCGCCGTTGAGCGCGTGTTTCCACGACGACAGGTCCACGCCCTCCATCTCCGCGTCCTTCACCCGCTTCAGGCACAGGCCATAGGCGAAGTTCGGCGCGGGCGAGATGAAGCCCCGGTGCCGCGACAGCGCGCGCAGCCACAGCGCGGGCCTCGCCAGGAAGACCTCCGGAGGAATCAGCACCAGGTGCCCAGGATAGTGCAGCGCGGACAGCAGACAGCCGATGAGTCCCATGTCGTGGTACAGCGGCAGCCAGCTGACGCCCACGCGCGGCGTCTCGGGTGACGACAGGGGCATCGCCACCTCCAGCGCCATCACCTGCGACAGCAGCGCTCCGTGCGTCAGCGCCACCGGCTTCGGGTCCACCGTGGAGCCGGAGGAGAACTGGATGAGGCCCAGCGCCTCAGACGCCACCGCCACCTCGCGCACCTCGTCCCCTCGCGACACGTCGTCCACCGTGTGACAGCCCAGGCGCGGGCGGGACTTCTCCACGCTCGGACCCAGGAGCAGCCGCACGCGAGAGTCCGTCAGGACGAGGCTCGCCTCCGTCACCTGGAGCATCCGCGCCGTGGCCCGGTGGTACTCATCCAGGCGCCCCAGCCGGACGGGCGGATACAGCGGCACCGGCACCGCGCCCGCGAGCAGCGTCCCGAAGAAGGCATCCATGAAGCCCGGCGAGGTGGGCAGGAGCAACGCCACCCGCTCCCCCTCGCGCACCCCCAGCCGCGCCAGCCCCGCCGCCGTGCGCCGCGCGCGGCGGTACACCTCCGCCCAGGACAGCGACTCCTCGCGCTCGGCCGCGTCGACGAACGTCAACTGGAAGGGCGTCCGGCTGGCCGCCGAGAGCATCGCGTTCACCGTGGGGAACCGCACCTTCGGCAACGTCGGACCTCTCACGAGCGGACCTCCGTCGGCGTGCGCGCCGTCGTGGCGACGCGGCGCTCCACCAGCTTCGCCAGGTCCGCCACCGTGCGCACCCCCTGCGCGTCCTCCTCCGACAAGCGGATGCGGAAGCGGTTCTCCAACCCCACCGCCAGCACCGTCAGCCCCAGGCTGTCGAGTTGCAAGTCCCGAACGAGGTCGTGCTGGGGCTCCACCACGCCCTTCCACTCCAGCTCATCGGCGGCGATGCGACGAATCTCCGCCAGGACTTCCAGTTCGAGCTCAGCCACGGGGCACCTCGGGAAGGAAACGGGGGCGGTGGGAGAAGGCGCGCGCGTACGCGTCCCCCAGCGCCGCTTCCTCCGCGCGGATGCGCACGGAGAGCAGCACCAGGTTTCCCACCGAAAAGAACACGGCCGTCCACCACGCGCCGTGGATGAGCGGCACACACGCCAGCTCCAGCACCACCGCTACGTAGTTGGGGTGACGCAGGAAGCGATACGGCCCGCCCACCACCGGCGGCAGGTCCGGCACGACGATGATGCGAGAGTTCCAGCGCGGGCCCAGCGTGGAGATGGCCCAGTAGCGCAGCCCCTGCGCCACCACCGCGCCGCCCAGCGCCGCCCCGCTCCAGCCCCCCAGGAAGGGCCGGTGCAGCAGGAACACCTCCGCCACGCACGCCGCGAGGAAGAGCGAGTGGAACACCACCATGAAGCGGTAGTGGCGCTGTCCCGTCTCCACCCCGCCCCGCGCGAAGGCCCACGCGGCGTTGCGCTTGGAGAGCACCAGCTCCACCAGCCGCTCCACCCCGAGCAGGCCCATGTACCCCAGGAAGACGGCCTGTGTGGCGGTCACCATCGCAAGAGCACCATCTCCGCGCAGAAGCCCGGGCCCATGGCCATCATCAGTCCATACTCTCCGGGCTTCGCCGTCACCTTCTCCAGCGTCTCCCCCAGCACGAACAACACCGAGGCCGAGGACAGATTCCCCACTTCGCGCAAAGACGCCCACGAGCGCGCCAGCGCGTCCTTGTCCAGCTCCAGCGCCTCCTCGAAGGACTCCAGCACCTTGGGCCCGCCGGTGTGCGCCACCCAGTGACGGATGTCACCGCGCTTCAAACCCTGGGACGCGAGGAAGCCGTCCACGTTGCCCTGGATGTGGTCCTTCACCAGCTGGGGCACCTTCGCGGACAAGACCACCTTGAAGCCGGAGTCGACGACGTCCCAGCCCATGATGCGCTCGGAGTCCGGATAGAACACCGAGCGCGACGCCACCACCCGGGGTCCCTTCGCGCCAGGCGCCTGGGCGCCCCTCAGCACCGCGCAGGCCGCGCCGTCACCGAAGAGGCCGGAGGCGATGATGTTGGGGATGGACAGGTCCTCGCGCTGCAGCGTCAGCGAGCACAGCTCCGCGGAGACGACGAGCGCGGTGTGCGTGGGGAAGGCGCGCAGGTAGTCCGCCGCCCGCGCCATGCCCGCCGCGCCCGCGACACAGCCGAGCCCGAAGATGGGCGTGCGCTTGAAGTCCTCGCGGAAGCGCAGCCGGTTGGCCAGCCGGGCCTCGATGCTGGGCGTGGCGATGCCCGTCACCGTGACGAAGAAGACGTGGTCCACGTCGGCCGGCGTCAACCCCGCGTCGTCCAGCGCCTGTCGCACCACGACTTCGCTGAGCGCCGTGGCCTCGCGAATCCAGGCGTCATTGCGCTGCTGGAAGGTGACCAGGGCCGGATACGCGTCGATGGGCAACGCCAGGTAGCGGCCTCCCACCTGCACGGCGCGGTGCAGGTCCTCCAGCCGCTCCAGGTTGAAGTGCCGTTTGGCCCACAGCTCCCGGAAGGCCGCGATGAGCTGCTCCTGCGAGGCGTAATGAGGCGGGAGTGCGCGCCCCACCGAGCGGATGAAGGGCGCGCTGCTGTCCTGGCCGGATGCGCTGTACATGAAGGTCTCGGGTCCGTGCGGCGGTCAGAAGGACACGCTTAGCTGGAACTCGGGACAGACGCGATATGCCTCGCGCCCACTTGAACGAGTCCTGACGCCCCACCCGCCTCGTAATGTCGCGCGGTCGACGGCGAATTCCTCCCCGGGGAAGGGGAGGCTGGACTCCCTGTCACACCCCGGACAGCGCCTCCCCGCCCGCAACCTTGGACATGCCTTGGGCAAGGGCTAGCGTGGGCGCGGATGCGTCCACTGCATGTCGTTCTTTGTTCGCTGCTGCTCGGAGCCACCGCGTGTGGCCACTCCGCCCGCATTCCCTCGCTGCCCGCGAGCCACGGGCACCTGTCGCGCGCCATGGCCCACTACCTGGACCCGCAGACCGAGGACCCCAGGCTCTTCGGACCCGTCGGCGTCTCGCCCAAAGACTCCGCGCCGACCACCGAGGTAGAGCCCGAGCAGGCCCCCAGTGTCTTCGCGGAAGCGGTCCAGAAGTTGTCGGGCACCCTCTCGGAGGAACAGCTCCGCGAGGCCGCCTCGGACATCGGCGCCGCGTGCGACGCGGGTCTGGCGGAAGCATGCGACTACCTGCGTGAGCAGTTCCAACATCCCAAGCGCATCTCCGGTGAGATGCCCCGGCTTCCCCAGGAGGCCCTCCTCGAGCGGGCCATGTCCGTCGTCGTCGTCGAGTGCCGACTGGGCACGGACGGCCGAGCCCGGAACCTCCGGGTGCTGGAGTCCGCGCCCTATGGGCTCACACAAGCCATGATCGACTCGGTGCAGACGATGCGGTTCGAGCCGGCGAAGCTGGCGGGCCACCCCCTCGAAATCAGGTACTCCTTCCAGTTCAACACGACGTTCAGCGACATGAAACTCACGGCGCGGGAGGAGCAGGACTGGGCGCGGACCCGGACCGAGCTGTTTCCGACCAGCTCCGCGGCCTGGGCGCATCTGGCCCGGGTGCTCGCCCGGGACAATCCGGAGGACGCCGCGTATGAGAAGGCGCTGCGCCAGTTGAACCGCATGTCACCCACGTACTGGTGGGCCGCGACGGAGCTGGCATGGCTGCATGTCCAGGCGGGCCGTTACGTCGAGGCCGAGCCGCTGACGCGCGCGGCGAAGAAGGCCGCGTCCCACAATTCCTATGTACTGGAGACAGCGGCTCGGGTGGCCTACCACCAAGGCCGCTGCGAGGACGCGCTGCGCGAGCAGCAGCAGGCCATCGCGAAGCTCCCGGCCGAGTGGCCCCAGGAGGAGCAGGAGCGCTTCCAGCGAGCGCTGACCGAGTACCAGGGCCCGTGCCCAGCAGGGATGCCCGCGCCGACACCTCCGCGGGCACCTGCTCCCCAGGAGTCAGCGCCCCAGCAGCACACCTCCGCCCAGGGCTCCTGACTCGATTCGGGGCCGCGCAGCCGTGGCTCCATTCAACACGGAGCACGGGCCGCCACGCCGCGCTCACCGCACGGAGTCACGGCGCACCACGACTGCTCGCCGAAGCGCCCGCTCCGGCCGTGCACTGAGCGCAAGCAACGCCAGCACCAGTGCAGCCCATCCCAGGCCGCTCGGCGCCGCGCTGCAGCCCCCGTCATCGTCCTCGGGGTCCTCGGGCTCGGGAGTCACGTCGACACACGGCGCGCCCGCGGGGTCCGCCGTGAGGCAGAGCGTCCCGTAGCGACCCACGCCCTCGTGGCGACCATCCACCACCGCGATGATGACCTCGCTCGCATCCGACGCATCCACCTTCGCGGACAGCGCGCCCGTCCCCTCCGCGCGTGACACACGGAGCACCGCCGTATCCGTCACCGCCGCCACCAGCAGGTGCAGCTTCGCGGGGTCCTCACCGGCCTTGAGCACATACGTGGCCAGCACCTCCGCGGAGCCACCCGGCACCGTGAAGTAGCGCGTCGACGCGGTCGTCACCCGGACATCCGCCTCCTCGGTGGGCAACGTCCGGGCCGACGGCGCGAGCCCGTCATACCCGCCCCCTCGCGCATAGCCCTGCTCGACGCGCGCCCGCGCGCCCGTGGAGAGGTTCCACTGCGAGAACTCGGCGAAGGCCGTGTCGAAGTCCGCGCCCCACTCGCGACGCAGCACCGTGTCCAACAAGATGGCCCAGGGCGCCGTCGGCGCGACGAGGCTCTCCTGCCACATCGCCAGAATGACCCTGTCACCGAAGCGCTCACCCAGGTACTGGAAGAACACCCCCGCGCCATAGCTGAACGACGCGGCCGGCCCCGTCGGGTCCAACACGAGGCTGCGGTCCGTCCGGGACAGATACGACGACGTGAACTGCTCCAGGTCATCGAGCGTCGCGTCGAAGCGCTCGCTGGCCCACACCGCCGTGCCCTCCGACGCCACGCTGCCCAGCCCCGGCCGATAGGCCGCCTGCACCGCGTGGAAGAACTCGTGGCTGGCCAGGATGCTCACCGCCTCCTCGAAGGAGGGGTAGTCGTACCCCGCGAAGTCGTTCTCCTGGAGCATGTGCCCCGCGCACTTCTGGTCCACGCTCTCGCAGCCATCCAGCCGGAACGCGCCATCCGCCCGGCCCGCGAAGTCCACCAGGTACACATCGAACAACCCATCACCGCCGTTGTCCGCCCCCACCGACTCATCGTCGCGCGGCAGGAGGAACCCCAGCCCGACATAGAAATCCGCGACGCGCTCATAGGCCCGTCCGACGACGTCCACCGCGTCGGGCACGCCATTGCCATCCGCGTCCCCCGGCGGCACCGCGTTGAGCCCGACGCGCGAGAAGTGGACCCGGAAGCGCCCCCCCGGGGACACCGCCGACTCCACCTGCTCGTCCACGCCGAAGCTCGGCGGCACCGCCTGGGGTGAGGTGGGGCGCGCTCCAGCCTGCTGCCCCGCTCGCGACCCGGCGAACGTCTCCGGAAGCTCATGCGGCTCCCGCGATGCCTGCACGGGGCCACAACCCAGGGGAAGAAGCAGGAGCCACGCCCCGAGCCTCATGGCAGGAACGCCCACTTGATGCGAATGGAGCCGGAGCCGCTCGGCTGCGGCACCGAGTGCGTCTCGTTGCAGACCTGCTGCGCCGCGGGCTCGTAGTACCCCGTCACCTCCAGCTTCACGTGACGGCCGTCCGCCAGCCGGACGATGAAGATGCGACCCGTCATCTCCACGCAGCTCTGGTACGTCCAGAAGCCACCCAGGAGCGTCGCGGGCCCGCCCAGACCGGAGTCGTCGGGGATGAGCGTGCAGGTGGAATCAAACCACGCCTCCGTCTTGAACTCCCCGGCCGCGCTCTTCGACGTCACCGAGGCGAACGTCGTGCCCTCGGGCGTGTTCGCCACCGAGACGCAGGACGGCCCGGACGTGCCGCTGTTGACGCGCATGGTGTAGCGACGCACCGCCAGGTCCCACTCCGTCGACGCGAGCGCCGCCTGGTCACTCACCTGCACCTGCGTCAGCCCCGTCGGCGTGAAGCGCAGGTACGTATAGGACATCGTCGGCGTCAGGCCACCCGCGCGCGAGTCCACGAAGGTGTGGAACTCGCCGGCCGTCGTCCCCTCCTCGCGAACCTCACCCGTGGAGACCGCCGTCAGCAGCGTCAGCCGGTCGATGGTCTGCTCGGTGCAGGTCACCTGGCTCGCCTCACAGACCTCCGGCTCGGGCTCCACCTTCGGGTCGTCCTCGCCGCAGCCCGCAAGCAACGCCAGCGACATCCCCACGGCCACGAGGACCCACAACCCCTGCTGTCCGGCGCGCCTCGGCAACGCCTGCTCGTTATCGCTCATCATTCCCTGATTCCTCTCCCTGTGCGGACTGCGTGACGTGACTCCCAGAGCACGCGACTCCGGGTTTTCTTGTCGAGGGCCCCGCCGCGCTCTCCGACGCTCAGGCACCACTTCCACGCTTCCGCGAAGCACTGCCCACTCGACAGGACGACAGCCTACTTGATAACGATTCTCATTTTCAATATTAAAGATTGAACACTGAAACCCCGACGGAGAGAGCCATGCCGGAGATGCCCGCGGTCCTCGCGAACACGTTGATGCCCTGGTTCGCGAAGCCCTCGCACATCACCCGGGTGGAGACGCTGGCGCCCCGGTTGCGTCGGGTGTGCTTCGAGGGAGAGTCCCTGCGCGGCGTCGTCCACGAGCCCGGGCAGGAGGTGGAGTTCCGCGTCAGCGAGACGGCGTTCCGCCACTACACGCCGTCGATGATGGACCCGGTGACGGGGGCGATGGAGGTCGTCTTCTTCCTGCATGGGCAGGGGCCCGGCAGCGCGTGGGCCTCAGCGCTCCAGCCGGGAGACACGGCGGACATCCTCGGGCCTGGAGGCCGGCTCGGCGTGGACGAGGAGGCCCCCGCGCACGTGTTCCTGGGCGACGAAACGTGTCTGGGGTTGTTCCAGGCGATGATTCGCGCCCTGCCCTCACCGCTGCGGCTGCTGGGCGCCATCGAGGTGGAGCCGGGAGCGGAGGACTGGCTGGAGCGGGTGGGCGTGCCCCTGACGGCCGTCGCGCGCGAGCACGGACAGCCGCGAGGCGAGGCGCTGCGAGCGTGGCTTGGGCGCAACGTGCTGCCGGGCGCGACGTGTTACCTGGCCGGGCACGCGGGCTCCATCGTCACGCTGCGCAAGGAGTTGCTGGAGCGGCACGGCGTCTCGCGCCGCTCGGTGCGAAGCAAGGCCTACTGGGCGGACGGCAAGCGCGGGCTGTGAGGCACGCGGCTCACTCGAAGCGGTAGCCCTTGGGCACCACGACGATGCCGCTCTCGGTGACGGTGAAGCCGCGCGCCCTGTCGGCCTCCAGGTCGTAGCCCACCTTCGCGTTGGGAGGCACTCGCACGCCCTTGTCGATGATGGCGTTCTTCACCTGCGCGTGCCGGCCGATGTCCACCTCGTCGAAGATGACCGAGCGCTGCACGCTCGCGTAGCTGTTCACCCGCGCGCGGCGGAAGAGGATGCTCTCGCGCACCACGCCGCCGGAGATGATGCAGCCGCCGGCCACCATGGAGTTGAGCGCGCGCCCCACCCTGTCCCCGGCCTCGTGGACGAACTTGGCGGGCGGGCTGTACTCGCTGGCGGAGCGCAGCGGCCACTCGGCGTTGAAGATGTCGAACTCCGGGTTCACCGACACCAGGTCCATGGACGCCTCGTGGTACGCGTCCAGCGTTCCCACGTCGCGCCAGTAGGTATTGGGCGCCGTCTGGCCGGGGATGGGGTTCTTGGCGAAGTCGTAGGCCTGGATGTGATAGCCGTCACGCAGCGCGCGCGGCAGCACGTCCTTGCCGAAGTCGTGCTGTGAGCCCTCCGTCTTCGCGTCCACTTCCAGCAACTCCGCGAGCACCTTGCTGCGGAAGATGTAGTTGCCCATGCTGGCCAGCGCGGTGTCCGGCCGGCCGGGGATGGCCTTGGGGTCCTTGGGCTTCTCCTGGAACTCCGTCACCCGGCCCCGCTCGTCCACCTGCATGACGCCGAAGCGGTGCGCGTCCGCCAGGGGCGTGGGGTACGCGGCGATGGTGATGTCCGCGCGCTGGGACTCGTGCTGCTCCAGCATGTGCGCCACGTTCATCTTGTAGATGTGGTCGCCGGAGAAGATGGCCATGTGCTCGGGGCGGTGGTTCTCCACCAGATGCATGTTCTGGTAGATGGCGTCCGCGGTGCCCCGGTACCAGACGGGCCCCAGCTCCTCGTACAGGTACATCTGCGCGGGCACGAGGGTGATGAAGTAGTCCGACAGCAGCACCGAGCCGAAGCGCCAGCCGCGCTGGATGTGCTCCGTCAGCGACTGCGCCTTGAACTGCGTCAGGACGTAGATGGAGTAGATGCCGGAGTTGATGAAGTTGTTGAGCGCGAAATCGATGATGCGGTACTTCGAACCGAAGGGCACCGCTGGCTTCGAGCGCCTCAGCGTGAGCGGCGACAACCGAGTTCCCTGGCCTCCGGCCAGCACCATGCCGAGGATGCGCGTACCCATGCTGAGATGTCTCCCTGAGTGGCCTCCAGTATAGGGCTCCACGAAGGGTTGTCCGTTTTCACGGCGCGCGCCCCACCAGAAGTCCTCGTGCGTCAACGCGCGGGGCAGCGAGGGCAGGTCCGACTCAGGTCGCGTCCTTCGAGGGACGGACGGAGAAGCCGTTCAGCAGCGAGCCGCCGGCCATCAGCGCGATGCCGAGGAACGACAGCCAGGGTCGCACCGGGAGTTGTTGCCGTGCACCCAGGATGACGGCGAGGCCCACGAGGCTGAGCACGAAGGGGACATAGCCCTTGCGCGGCGCCCGCCGCAGCAGGAGCCCCAGGTGGACGCCCGAGAGCCCCAGCAGCACGGGGAAGAGCCACTCCACGGCGGGCGCGCTCGCCAGCCCGACGCTTCCGAACAGGCTGAGGTACGCGGCCCAGCACATGGCGCACTTGGGGAAGAACGCCATCAGGACACTCAAGAACACGGTGAGGACCGAGCGCGCCGTCGCACCGGACAGCGGGTGCTCCGCCTCCTCCCGCGGCCTGGACATGCGTCACCTCCAGCCCGTGAAGCGTTGCGGGAAAGACTGTCGAAGCAAGCGCTGGAGCACCTGCGTTCGACATGGGTTGTCCTCCCTGCCTAGCCTGCGCCCCTGGCGGCGCGTGCCGAGGCACGGCGGACACATTCGCACTCACGGAGCATGACCATGCGGGGACAGTGGCTCAAGCAGCTGTGCGGAGGGCTGACCGTGATTGTCGGACTGGCGACGCAATCCCTTGCGGCAACTCCTTCCCAGACAACACCCGCGCGCGTGGGGCCCGTGCTGGTCAACGTGGAGGCTCGCGCCGGGCAGGACTTGTCGGGTGCCTGGCACTGGTCCGTGGACCCATACCGAGACGGCCTCGCGGGCTTCCATGGCGCGGAGGCCGGCCCCGGGCACCGTCGCCATGACGACGTCGATGTCGATGCCGTCACGCGCGCGAATCCCCAGGCGCTCTACGAATACGACATGCGCCGCTCGCCCGTGGTCCACCTGCCCGCCTCGTGGATCTCCCACGACGAGACGATGCGCTACTACGACGGCCTCGTCTGGTACCAGCGGACCTTCACCGCGACCAAGACCCCGGGCCAGCGAGCGTTCCTGCGCTTCGGCGCCGCGGACTACGTGGCGCGTGTGTATTTGAATGGCAAGCCCGTGGGGATTCACGAGGGCGGCTTCACGCCCTTCGCGTTCGAGGTGACCTCGTTGCTGCGCACGGGGGAGAACCAGGTGACGGTCGGCGTCGACTCCGTGCGCTCCGCCGACACCGTGCCGCCCACCGTCACCGACTGGGAGACCTATGGCGGCCTCACCCGGCCCGTGCGCCTGGTGCTGACGCCGGCCACGTACATCGACGATGCGTGGGTGCGCCTGGGCGACGACGGCCGCCTCCGCGCGACGGTGCGGCTCCAGGGCACGCGGCCCGGGGACACCGAGGTGCGGGTGCGCATCCCCGCGCTGTCCCTGACGTTGAAGGGACGCACCGGCGCGGATGGGAGCTGGACGGGCGATGCGGCGGAGCCCTCCGCCCTGAAGCGCTGGAGCCCAGAACAGCCTGCGCTCTACGAGGTGACGGTGGAGGCCGGCGAGGACCGGTTGGTGGACCGCATCGGCTTCCGGACGCTGGAAGTGAAGGGCCACGACATCCTGCTCAACGGCAAGCCTGTCTTCCTGCGCGGCATCAGCCTGCATGAAGAGGAGCTGGGCAAGAACCCCACCCGCGCCATGACTCCCGGGGCGGCGCGCGCGCTGCTCGGAGAGGTGAAGCACGGCCTCCACGGCAACTTCGTGCGGCTGGCCCACTACCCCCACTCGGAGGTCATGACGCGAATGGCGGACGAACTGGGGCTGCTCGTCTGGAGCGAGATTCCCGTCTACTGGCGCGTCAACTTCGCCCGGGGCGAGACGCTGGAGACCGCGCGGCGGATGCTCGCGGAGAACATCCTGAGGGACCGCAACCGCGCCTCCATCGCGTTCTGGAGCGTGGCCAACGAGACACCCGTGAGCGACGCGCGCAACGCCTTCCTGGCGCGACTCGCGGCAGATGCGCGAGCGCTCGACGACACGCGGCTGGTGACGGCGGCGCTGCTCATCGACCGTGTCCAGGAGAAGGGCCAGTCGGTGATGGTGGTGAAGGACCCGCTGGTGAGCCACCTCGACGTGGCGGCGGTGAACACCTACAACGGCTGGTATTCCGACGACGCGCTGGCGGACCTGCCGGGCATCGGCTGGCGCAACGACACGGGCAAGCCGCTCGTCTTCTCCGAGTTCGGCGCCGACGCCCAGGCGGGCTTCCACGAGCCCGGGCTGAAGCGGAAGTTCTCCGAGGAGTTCCAGGCCGAGTACCACCGGCAGACACTCGCGATGAGCGAGAAGGTGCCCTCGCTGCGCGGCCTGTCGCCCTGGGTGCTGAAGGATTTCCGCTCGCCCCGGCGCCAGCATCCCGTCTACCAGCAGGGGTGGAATCGCAAGGGGCTGCTCTCGGAGACGGGCCAGCGCAAGCAAGCCTTCGACGTCCTCGCCGAGCACTACCGCAAGCTGGAGGCACGACAGGCCCACACCGAACAGGCGCGCGCGCCCTGACAGCGTGCACATGGATCGCATCGTCGTCCCTGCCCAGGGCCTCGCGCCCACGCTGAACGTCACCCAGGACAGGGCCTCCTTCAGACTCGGAGGCCACTGCTGGCGCGAGGAGGCACCGCGCTACTGGGGCCGCAGTCGTTGGATGAGCTGCTTCGCGCTGAACGGCGTCGTCGAGGTATCGACGTCCGCGTCCCCCGTGAGGGAGACCTCGCCCGTGGGGTGGTACGTCAGCTCCCACGCGGCGCCGTGGAAGGGCCCGATTCCCGCGCCCCAGAGTCGACTTCCTGCCGGAGAGTAGAGCCCGAGCACTCCATCCGTGCCGCCGAACTGGACCTCGGGCGGCGGACACGTGGCGTCGCACGCACCCAGCACCGCGATGCCGAGCGGGCCTGTAGAGACATCCTTCAGCCAGGCCCCCACCAGTGACATCCAGCGCTCCTCTCCGGTGAGCGAGTAAACCGCGATGTTGCCGCGTCCCCAGATGCCTCCCGGATAGTCCTGTCCCTTGAAGCGCATGGTCCCCGAGAAGCTGCCCACCGCGACGATGTCGTCACCGAGCGCCGCGACGGCATAGAAGCCACCGGTGGCCTCCGGGTACTCGCGGAACCAGCGGTGCGGACCGTTCCGGGCGAACTTGGACACGAAGGCCACCCGCTCCGGCGAACGGTTGAAGACATAGCGCCACCCCACGACGACGACGCCATCGTCCGAGGAAGTCTTCAGGTCCATGACCTCCACGCGGTCACCCCTGCCACCAATGGCGCGGTCGAAGACGTAATCGCCATTCGCGTCGAACTTCGCGATGTAGCCCTGCCACCCCGGGACCTCCAGCACCCACCGGACGCCACCGCCCACGTTGCAGTTCAGGCCCACCTGACCTCCGAGCCACACCGCGCCGTGCGAGTCGACCGTCACCGCGCGGATGCCCAGCTCGTCACACAAGGCGTGCCGCCACAGCAGCGTCCCCGCTGGAGAGAACTTCGCCACGAACGAGCGCTTGCCCAGCGCGCCATCTCCCAGGTCCATCGTCTCCGGCGCATGGCCCGCCATCAGGATGTTGTCGGAGGCATCCACCACCAGGTCCGGGAACGAATAGAAGTCCGACTCGGCGGGCTGGAGCTGCGCCACGGGCCACGCGAAGACCTTGCGCCAGACCTCCTGTCCGAGCGGGTTCAGCTTGAGCAGCTCCAGCGTGCGCTGGGAGCCGTTTCGCCAATAGCTCGCAAGGGTGAGCACGTTGCCCGCGCTGTCCCGCACGATGCGCGAGGAGCGCGTGTTGCCACGATAGATCATGCCAGTGTCCAGCACCTGCCACGCGCGCACGCTCGGCGGTCCCACGGCCTCCTGGGATGCCATGGGGCGCCCCACGTCGTCTCCCCGGGTGTCGGGCGCCATGCCCTCCTCGGGTTGCCCGCAGCCCGAGAGCACCACCCAGCCCAGCAGCACCATGCCGAGCGTGACTGTCTTCGTTCGCAAACTCCGCATCACCTGACTCCTTTTCCATGCACGGGGGCACACCCCAGGCGCTCGCGCAGCGAAGGGGGCTTCACGGAGTTGTGAGGCACACGCCGGGAAACAACCCCCGGGCCCAGGGCTCACGCGACGGGTTGTTCAATCCAAGGCGTCGCGCGGGCCGGGAGCACCTCCAGGCACGCCGGCCAGGGAGCCACGTCCCACGGGCCTCGCCCGTGCACTCGTGGATGAGGTTCAGAGCGCGAGCACCGCGGGTTCGGGGCACCGCGCATCTCCATCGCAGGCGTCGGCGGTCCTGAATCCGACAGGTGCCGGGGTGACTCAGGATTGAAGCGAAGCACCACGCCGGGCGACGAGCACGCGCAGGTGGGCCCGCCCCAACCGGAGTCGACTCCTCACCGTCTCGAAGGGAATCGCCAGCGCATCCGCCAGCTCGGGCACGCTCATTCCCTGGAGGTGGTGAAGCACGAGTGCGCGGCGCTGCTCGTCGGGGAGCTGCGCGAGGAGCCCCTCCACCTGTCGGCGCAGCAGGCAGTCCTCCCTCGCCAGCTCGTCGCAGGACTCGAAGTCCTGGGCACTCGCTTCATCGCGCTGACGTCGTTCGATGCGGGCCCTGCGCGAGGCCGCGAAGCTCACCCGTCGCACCACCTGGTCCGCCCAGGACGCGAAGGCGCCGTCGCCCCGGTAGCCGCGCAGGCCGCGCAGGATGGCGACGAGCGCCTCCTGCGTCACGTCGTCCACCTCCGTGTCGCGGCGGACCAGGTACCGCACCCGCGTCCGGACCCGGGGCAACAGCTCCGTCAGGAGCGCGCCGACCGCGTCACGATTCCCCCGACTCGCATCCCGGACGCGAGGTTCATCCACACCGAGCTTGGCAGTCGCCATGGCCTCTCCCAGCCTCATCCGCGCAGGGGCGTCGGGCCCGGCGCTGCCCGGCCCACCGGGCGCTCCCGGTGGGCGGTGTCACCTGTCGAGGACGCGGCACCCTCACCCCGCGAAGCGGAGAAGCAGGAGGGTGCCGCCCCCGTCAGTTCAGCTCGACCTCGCGACTGCTCCGGCCATCACTCGCCCGAGCGCGCAGCAGCACCCGGCCCGGGGCACTCACGGGCTCCGAATAGACGGCCCAGCTCCGGCCGCCATCCGCCGAGTACTCGATGACGAGGCCCGGGAAGCGCACGTTGGCGTGCACCTTCCCGCCCGTGCGCTGTGCCCCGGGCAAGGGGATGCGGTAGTTCACCCCCACGCTGTCGGGCAGCTCACCACGCACGTCCACCGGGCGATAGGCGCCCAGCCGAGGCAGGACGGACTGTCCCAGGCTGTTGGCGAAGCGAGCCCACAGCGCGGGCATCTGGTCAGGCGCGGGCAGCTCCGGGTTCCAGGCGCGCTCCGCCACGCCCAGTATCTTGGGGAACGCCAGATACTCCATCACCTGCGGCGTCTTGACGTTCTCCCCGAAGAGCAGCCCGTGCATGCCGAGGATGTTCTTGCGCCCCGCCTCGGTGAGCCGCTCCTTCGTCGCCCATGCACTCGGGTCGATGGGGTTGCCCATCCGGTCCGCCGTGCCATTCACATACACATCGAACGGTCGGTACTCGAAGGTCTTCTTCTCGTCGACGAAGTTGGCCCAGTAATAGCCGGGCTCGTCCGGGTCCTTGTTGTACGCCAGGTCCATGTAGAGGTTCGTCGCGTGCGACAGAATCACGCGGTAGCCCTGGTTCGCATACCGGTACGCGTCGTCCTCGCGCCCCCAGCCCCACACGTTGCTCCACGGCATGGGGATGAAGCCCGGCAGGTCCAACCCGTGGTGGATGATGTCGTCCCAACCCGTGGCCGCCGCGCCCGTCGCGGTGATGAGCCCGCCCCAACGCGTGAAGAACCGGTTGAAGAGCTGCACGTCCGTGAGGCCACGCGTCTCCGGGTTCTGTTGGCACACCGGCGAGCCCTGCCACCACACATTCGCCGCGAGCGACGGCAGCTCGTCGCCCCCCGCGTGGATGGCCAAGAGCCGCGCCCCGGGCACCGCGTCGTGGCGAGCCTTCAGCTCCTGGGCCACCTTGGCCAGGAAGGCATAGGTCGACTCCAGGCAGGGATTGACGAAGTTGTCCGTGTAGCCCTGCACGCTGGTGTGCACCGAGGTGTCGGCCGGGTCCACCAGGCGGTACTCCGCCGCGCGCACCGGGTCCGTGCCCTGGTACTTCCGGAAGCGGTACTCCATCGCCTTCACCGCCGCCCGCGCGTGCCCCGGCATGTCGATTTCCGGAATCACGTCGATGTGCCGCTCGGCCGCGTACGCCAGCAGCTCCTCGTAGTCCTTCACGGTGTAGTAACCATGGCCCGCGCCCACGAAGTTGAGCGTCGCCTGCTCGAAGCCCTGGTAGCGCGGCGCGACTCCACCGTTGGCCTCGGTGGGCGACTCCGGCTTGAAGGCCACACCGTCTCCCTGCGCCAGGTCGCTGCCACTGCCCAGACCGATTTGCAGCATCTGGCCTTCCTGGAGGTCATAGCCGCGCCGCGCGCCGTAGGCGGTCAGCTCGGGGATGCCGGGCACCTCGATGCGCCAGCCCTCGTCATCCGCGAGGCGCAGGTGAAGCGCGTTCACCTTGTAGTGCGCCAGCACGTCGAGCAGCTTCTTCACCGTCTCCTTCGTCTGGAAGTGTCGTGCCACGTCCAGGCTCATGCCCCGGTAGGCGAAGCCCGGCACGTCGGTGATGCGCACGCGAGGCAGCGACAGCACGGCGGGCCTGCTCGTGGGATTCACCGAAGCCGCGTAGGCCTCCACCGGCACCAACTGACGCAGCGTCTGGATGCCGTAGAACACCCCCGCCGCGTCCGAGCCCACCACCGACACGCCGTCTGCCTCGACCTCCAGCACGTACCCTTCGGCGTCCTTGTCGCCATCGCCGTCGACATCGAGCGCCGAATCGATGCTCAAGCGGATGCGCTCCGAACCCGCGCTTCCCTGGGCCTCACGAGTGGTGATGGACGCCGAGAGCACGTCTCCGAGCGCCGCGGCGAGATAGGCCGCCTCGCCTCCGAGCCCCGGCGCGTGGAGGATGCCCACCGCGCCACCCAGCACCACCGCGCCCTCCCGGACGTCCACCTGACGCGGGGTCGGCAGCAGTCGCGCCTTCAAGTCCAACGACTGGAAGGAGGGGTTCTCCGCGTAGCGCAGCGCCGGCGTCTGAACGGGCAGCACGTCTCCCTCGAAGCGCGTCGTCTGCTTCGGGTCCGCCGCATCCAGACGCACCGTGGCGGGCACCGCGAGCGAGAGGTCCGCCCCGAACGGGCCGCCCTCGAAGACGATGTGGAACCCGGCGGGCGCGTCGGACTTCAGGACGGCCCAGTCGGAGGCCAGCACCGACAGCTTCCGCTTCTCGCCAGGGCGAAGGGGTACGAAGCCCGGCAGCGGCTCCAGCACATAGTAGTCGCCGCTCTTCGCCACTCCGGCCCTGGAGAGTCGGATGCCCTGCGCCGCGAGCGCCTGGATTCCCGTCTCGTCACCCTCCCCTTCGTCGAGGATGCGGCGCACGAAGCTGAAGTAGAGCTTCCAGCCCCGCGAGCCCAGCTCCCGCTCACCCCGGTTCTCCAAGGTGAATTCGGAGCGGAAGAACTTCCAACTGCCCACCGAGTTGTCCACCGGCTGCCACTCGACGGCCAGCTCCGTCGGGCGACGGCACGCGGACAGCAACAACGTCACCATCGTGAGGCACAACACGAGCCGCTTCATCGGGTCTCCCTTCGCCACGTCGAGCGTGGCCCTGAAACGAAACTGTGGATGGGGTGTCGCGCGGGAGGTCAGAGCCACCACTCCACGCGCGCGCCCAGGTAGTGGCCCACGGTGGAGCCGCCCACCGTCTGGAGGTACGGCGAGATGAGCCGGTCGACCGACGCCTGGTTGTAGACAGCCAGCGTGTAGAACAGCCGCAGGTGCGGCCGGGCCCAGACGTCGCGCTTGCCAGTGGGCACCAGCGTGGGCACCAGCGACAGCTTCAGCGCCGTCCCGTACCGCTGATGTCCCTCGCGGAAGCCCTGGAAGCTCGCCTCGTTGACCAGGTGGAACTGGTCATGGAGGTACAACGTGCTCTGCGCGCCCAGCGCGTACTCGACATAGCGGTCCGTCACCGCGCCGCTCGCGCCCCGGCCCGCGTGCAGGGTGCCGTAGGCGTTGACGCTCAAGAGCGGGTTCACGTTGTAGAGCAGGTGATTCACCACCTCCACGCCATACGCACCCGAGTACCGGCCATTCGCCGCGGGCAGCCCATACGTGTTCCACGTCGGGAGCCCCGCGAGGCTGCCATTGGCGATGCGGCTGCCGATGCGCACCGAGGTGTCGTTGAAGCTGCCGTTGCCAAGCTCCACGTGCCCCTTGACGCCGCCCACCACGCCCACGTCCGGCGGCAGGATTCGCGCGTCGGCGGGAGCGAGCGAGGCCGCCTCGGGCAGCGCGTGAATCTCCGTCAGCAGATGGATGGCGTGCTTGCTCTGGAAGGTGTGCGTGTACTGGCCCACGATGACGGTGCGCTGACGGCGGCGGTCCGGCTCGCCATCGCCATCCGTGTCCACCGCGTACTCCGCGAGCGTGGCGGAGGTCTGGAGCAGCACCGCCACGTCGATGGGCCCGTACTGAACTCCCAGCCCCTGCGCGGACAGGTTGTTGAAGTACCAGTAGTCCGCCAGGTACACGTTCGTGCCGCGATAGAAGCGCACGCCGCCCCAGAACTTCAGGCCGGGGACCAGGATGTTTCCCGCCGCGACGTAGGCCTCTCCCAACTCCAGCGCCAGCGTGGAGCTGAAGCGATTGCTCGTCAGGCCGATGAACAGGCCGTTGTTGGCCCACATCGCGGGCGTCAGCACCGCGTAGGCGTAGGGCGCATCCACGCTGCCCTCGGCCGGCTTGAGCAGGTGCAGCTTGAGGGAGGGCTCCAGATAGTCGCCCTCCTCCAGCCGTCCTCCCACGGAGCGGCCCGTGAGGTTGAACGTCTTGCCCTGGATGAACTCGCCGCTGGTGGGCGCCCAGCCCACGCCGACGCGGCCGTACATGGAGAAGTCGAGCCGGTCCGCCAGGGATTGCGCGCTCGAGGGAAGTGCGAACAGCAGGCAGAGCGCGGCCAGCAGCGGACGCGAGGAACGACCGAGGAACAACGGGACTGAGGGGCCACCGGGAATCATGTGTGAACCTCCGGGCAAGGCACGGCCAGCACCCCTCCCGAGAGAGGGGTTCATTCGGTTGGAAGAGAGAATGGGGAGTCGGGGGCTAGAGCATCGCGCGCAGCTCGTCCGCGACACGCTCCGCGGTGGGACCAAGGATGACCTGCACGCTGCCGCTGACGGGCTTCACCACGCCTCGCGTCCCCAGCCCCTGAAGCTTCGCGTCATTCACCAGCAACGCGTCCGCGACACTCAGCCGCAACCGCGTGGTGCAGCTGTCCACGACGCGCACGTTGGCGGCGCCACCCAGGGCGTCGAGCATGGCCCTCGCCAGGGTGCGGTGCTCGGCCCCGGGCGCCGCGGCGCCCTGGAGCGCCTGCTTCACCTCGGCGGCGAGCTGGTCCGCCTCGGGACCGATGATGACCTGCACACTTCCTCGCGCGGGACGCAGCACACCGCGCGCCCCGAGCTGCTTGAGCGTGGCCTCGTCCACACGCTCCGAGTCCACCACCTGGAGCCTCAGGCGCGTGGTGCAGGCGTCCACTTCCTTCAGGTTGGCCACGCCTCCGAGCGCCTTCAGGTACGCCTCGCCTCGGGCCAGGGCCGGAGCGGGAAGGCTCCGGCCCTCACTCGGGGCACTCACGGCGGCGAGCTCATCCTCGCGACCGAGTGTCTTGAGGTTGAAGCGGACGATGATGAAGCGGAACACGCCGTAGTAGACGCCGAAGTAGGCGAGTCCCACGGGCAGCAACAGGAGCGGCTGGGTGGACTTGCCGTAGTTCAGCACGTAGTCGAACAGCCCCGCGGAGAAACCGAACCCGAGCTTCACGCCGAGCACGTTCATGATGACGTGCGACATGCCCGTCAGCACCGCGTGGAGCAGGTACAGCGGCGGAGCCAGGAACATGAAGGCGAACTCCACCGGCTCGGTGACTCCCGTCAGCGCGGAGGTGAGCGCCATGGACAGCAGCACGCCGCCGACCCTGGCGCGATTGCGCTGGGGCGCCGCGTGGTACATGGCGAGGCACGCCGCCGGCAGACCGAACATCATCACCGGGAAGAAGCCCGCCATCATCGCGCCGGCCGACGGGTCCCCGGCGAAGAAGCGCTTCAGGTCTCCCGTCACGCCGTTGAAGTCACCGAGCACGAACCAGGCGAGGTTGTTGATGATGTGGTGCAGCCCGGTGACGATGAGCAGTCGATTGAAGAAGCCATAGAGGAACAGCCCCAGTCCTCCGGCGGAGACCACCGAGCGGCTGGCCCCATCCAGCCCCAGCTCCACCACCGGCCAGGCGAAGCCGAACGCCAGGGCGAACAGCAGACAGGCGAAGCCGGTGACGATGGGAACGAACCTGCGCCCTCCGAAGAACGCCAGGTACTCCGGCAACTTCGTGTCCTTGAAGCGGTTGTAGAGCAGGCCCGCGCTCAGGCCCGCGAGGATGCCGGCCGGCGTGCTGATTTTCGCCGCCAGCCGCGTCTTGAAGGTGGACAGCGCCAGGTCTCTCGCCGCGCCCTCCAGGCCCGCCGTCACCTCGGGCGGAATGGTCACCAGCGCCTGCGTGCCCTGGATGATGATGAAGTAGCCCACCGCGCCCGCAAGCCCCGCCGCGCCATGGTTCTCCTTGGCGAAGCCGACGGCCACGCCCACGGCGAACAGCAGGCCGAGGTTCGAGAAGATGGCGTCTCCGGCCGCCGCGACGAAGGCGATGTCCAGCAGGTCCGGCTGCCCCAACCGCAGCAGCAGGCCCGCGATGGGCAGCACGGCAATGGGCAACATCAACGCACGCCCGAGTTGCTGCACTCCAGCAAACGAGTTGCTCACCACGACGTACCTCCAGGGTTGGGAGCCGGGCTACAGCCCGGGCCAGGTGCTCGACACCAGAGCGCGCACCGCCTCCGCGCTCTCCAGTTCCAGGGCCTCACGCGCGACCTGCTCGCAGCGCGCGAGGGACAGCGTGCGGATGAATGCCTTCAAGTCGGGAATCACCGAGGGCGTGGCGGACAGCTCCGTGACGCCCAACCCCAACAGCAGCGGCGCGGCCCGAGGCTCCGACGCCACGCCACCACACACCGCCACCGGGCGCCCGTGGACCCGCGCGCCCTCCACCGTCTTCGCCACCAGTCGCAGCACTCCCGGATGAAGGCCATCCAGCCGCGCCGCGAGGTGCGGGTTGCCTCGGTCCACGGCCAGCACGTACTGCGTGAGGTCATTGGTACCGATGGACAGGAAGTCCGCCTCCGCGGCGAGCTGGTCCGCGAGCACCGCGGCGGCGGGGACCTCCACCATGGCGCCCAGGAGAATCGGCGCGGTGAGGCCGAGCGCGCGCTGCTCCGATTCGAGAAGGGCGCGCACGGCGCGCAGCTCCGCCCGCGAGGAAATCATCGGAACGAGGATGCGGCAGACCCCCACGGGACGGACCCGGAGGATGGCGCGCAGTTGGGTGCGCAGCAGCTCGGGCTCTCGCAGCGACACCCGCACGCCCCTCAGGCCCAGCACCGGATTGTCCTCGTGTGGCAGTGGCAGGTAGGCCAGCGGCTTGTCACCGCCGACGTCGAGCGTGCGGATGACCACGGGCCGCCCGCCCAGCGCGTCCGCGATTTCCTGGTAGCGCGCCAACTGCTCGTCCTCACCGGGCGCGCGGACCCGCTCCAGGAACAGGAACTCGGTGCGCAAGAGGCCACAGCCCTCCGCGCCCTTGTCACGAGCCGTCACGGCCTCACCCGGGCGACCGAGGTTCGCGAGCACCTCGATGCGGACTCCATCCGCGGTGCGGCAGTCCTCGTGCGCGGTCAACAGGTGGACACGGCGGTGGGCCGCGCGCGACGTCATCGCGCGCCGGGTGGCCTCACGCGTCTCCTCGGAGGGGAAGACCCGCACCTCGCCCCGGTCTCCGTCGAGGACGAGCGGCGCGCCCTCCGGAATGCCCAGGGCCTGATTCCCCAGGGCCACGACGGCGGGGAGGCCCATGCCCGACGCGAGGATGGCGACATGCGAGGTGGGCCCACCCCGCGCGGTGCAGATGCCGGCGATGCGATGAGGCTCGAGCGCGGCCAGCTCCGAAGGCAGCAGCTCATCCGCGACGAGGATGGCCTCCGGCGGCAACGTCGAGGGAATCCGCGAGCTGGCCTCCCCCGTCAACGCGGCGACGACGCGGCGCGCGAGGTCATGCAGGTCCCCCGCGCGCTCCGCCAGTCGCGCGTCCTCCAGGCCGAGCAGCACGGCGGCCTGTCGCTCGACGACCGCGCGCCACGCCCAGGCCGCGCCACGTCCGACGGCGAGCTCGCGATTCGCGGCCTCGATGAGCTCCGGGTCATCCAGCAGCGCCAGGTGCGCCCGGAAGATATCCGCGCGGGCGCCTCCATTCCCGGGCGTCGCGGACATCGCCTCTTCGAGCTCCCTCCGGACGCGGGCGAGGGCCTCCGACAGGCGCTGTTCTTCCAGCGTCACGCCGAGTCCCTGCTCGGGCAGGTCGACGGGGAGGTCGATGACCCGGACGGCCCGCCCCACGGCGGAGCCCGGCGACGCGACGATGCCCTCGAGCAGCAGCTCCTTTCCAGGTGAGAAGGTCGGAGGCGCGACGGGCACGGGGGTGATGCCGCGCGCGGTCATCACCGACTCCGCGACGGGCGTCGTCGGGTCGCCCAGTCCACTGGCCACCCACTCCGCCAGCTCCTGCGCCACGCACTCGGCCGCCTCTCCCTCCACGTGAAGGGTCAGCAGGTCTCCGTGCGTGGCCCCCAGACCCATGAGCGCGGACACGCTCTTGCCGTTGACCACGCGCCCATGACAGGCGACGCGCACCGTGCCCGGGTGTTGCCGCGCCCGCTGGGCGAGCGCCGCCGCGGGACGGGCGTGCAACCCATGCGCGATGAGCAGCCGGACCTGCCTCGTCGCACCCTCTTCACGCGCTCCCTCCGGCGCCACCGGCGCGCTCCCCGTGACGGCGAGCAACGGCTCCCCGACGGACACCGAGCGACCCTCCACTCGCTCCGTCACGGTGTAGCCCTCGGCGTTGACCACCAGCATGAGCGTCTGGAGGCTGCGCGCCTTGCGTGCGAGCAAGTCCAGGTCGAAGCCAATCAGCACGTCTCCGGTGCGCACCTTCTGGCCCGTCTGGACATGAACGGTGAAGCCCTCGCCGCGCAGCTCCACCGTGTCGATGCCGATGTGGAGGAGAATCTCCGCCCCCGTCTCGGCGCGCAGGGTGCACGCGTGGCGCGAGGCGTGGATGGAGATGACGACACCGTCGCAGGGCGCGCGCAGCTCGGCGGAGGTCGGGTCCACCACGATGCCGTCACCCGCCAGGCGCTGGGCGAAGGCCGGGTCGGGCACCTCCTCCAGCCGCGCCGCCCAGCCCGACAGCGGTGAGGAGAGCAGCAGCGTGGCCGAGGAAGGACGAGCGGTGACGAGCTTCAGCGGGAGTCCAGTCATGAGGGGTCTACCTCCTCCGAGGAGAGCGCCGACAGCGCGAGCCGCAGGTTGCCCCCGGCGCGCTCCAGGGCCGCGTCCGCTCGCGCGACATCCAGCCCCGCGAGTCCCAGCACCGCGCGTTTGACGGTGCCGTGTGCCGTGAGCGCTTCGGCGGCGCGGAGTTCATCCACCTGGGCAAGCCGCGCCACCATGGCCACGCAGCGCTGACGCAGCTTCGCGTTCTCCGGCCGCACATCGACCATCAGGTTGTCGAAGACGCGCCCCAGCCCCGCCATGACGGAGGTGGAGAAGAGGTTCAACATCACCTTCTGCGCCGTCCCCGCGCCCAGCCGCGTGGAGCCCGCGATGACCTCCGCGCCCGAGGCGACGACCACCTCGTGTGCCGCGACACGCGCCAGCGGCGACTTCGCGCGACACGTCAGCGCCACCGTGAGCGCGTCGCGACCGCGCGCCACGTCCAACACGCCCACCGTGAAGGCGCTGTGCCCACTGGCGGAGACCCCCAGCACCACGTCCTCGGGTCCCAGCCGCGCCCGCAGCGCACGCTCCCGACCCGCGCCCTCGTCATCCTCCGCGACAGCGTCGAGCCCGTGAGAGAGGTCCAACCCTCCCGCCATCACCACCGCCACCCGCGACGCCGGCCAGTCGAACGTCGGCCCCAACTCCACCGCGTCCAGCGCCGCCAGCACGCCCGACGAACCCGCCCCCGCGTACACCAGCCGCCCCTCGCCCCTCGCCAGCCGGTCGACCGTGGCCTCCACCGCCGCGCCCAACGCCGGCAACGCGGACAGGCAGGCCGCCACCGCCCGGGACTGACCGCCCCAGAGCGCCTCCAGCGTCTCGGCCGTCCCCCAGGTGTCCAACCCCTGGAAACGACGAGCCATGTGCTCCGTCTCCTCCGCCATGACTGTGCCCCCCGGCAACAACTGGTATCAAACTGGACTCAATGACAATACCAGCAAAAATCCTGATTTCAAGGAGTAGTCGGCTTTTTCCAGAGACGCAGTGCGACATGCGACTTCGTCCATGCCGATATTCCCAAGTACATTCAGCCACTTGGGATGGCTGACTGACCGAGCTTTCTGGTTGGTCGGGAATACTGGCTGGTGCTATAGTGGTATCCGACTGGTTCGACACCTGAGAGGAGCGATGTCGGTGGACCCACGTAGAGCCGACCCTTTCGACAAGGGCGCGATTTCAAACGCGCTGCCGATGCCGCTCTATCTCCAGCTCGCGCGGCACCTGCGAGGACTCATCGTCGGTGGGCAGCTCGGACACCTGGATGCGCTCCCCGGGGAGCGGGAGTTGGTGGAGCGGTTCGGCGTCTCGCGCGTCACGGTGCGCAAGGCGCTGCGCGAGCTCCAGACGGAAGGACTGCTCCAGCAGCGCCAAGGCGCGGGCACGTTCGTCAATCGCGTGCCGTACGTGGAGCAGCGGCTGTCCTCGTTGACGAGCTTCTCCGACGACATGGCCTCGCGCGGACTGTCAGCGGGCTCGGTGTGGCTCCAGCGCGTGGTGACGGTGGCGACGCCGGAAGAGACGATGTCGCTCGGGCTGAGTCCGGGAGCGACGGTGAGCCGGCTGCACCGGCTGCGCACGGCCAACGAGACGCCCATGGCGCTGGAGCTCGCCGTCATCCCCACGCGTTTCCTGCCGGACCCGCGCACGGTGGAGGGCTCGCTGTACGGAGTGCTGCGGAGCCGGGGCTTCACGCCGTTTCGCGCGCTCCAGCGGTTGACCGCGGTGCGGCTCACCGCGGAGCAGGCGGAACACCTGCGCGTGCCGGAAGGCGCGGCGGCGCTCTACATCGAACGCCGCACGCTGATGGAAGACGGCACGCCGCTGGAGTTGGTGCGCTCGCAGTACCGGGGCGACGCCTATGACTTCGTCGTGGAGCTGAACATGAGCGGGGGCGCCGGGCCCCAGGAGCCGAACCGATGACCCCGTCAGCGCACCTTCCCATCATGGCGCGCGAGGCCGCGCAGGCCGCGGACGTCGCTCGGCTCCAGTTGGCCCACGGAGAGGATGCCTTCGCGGAGCTGGGTGAGCGCCTGCGCCGCCATCCTCCGCGCTTCGTCGTCACCTGCGCACGGGGCAGCTCGGACCACGCGGCCGTCTACGGCAAGTATCTCATCGAGACGACGCTCGGACGCGCTGTCGCCTCGGTGGGCCCCAGCGTGGCGTCCATCTACGGCGCGCACGCGTTGGACTTGCGCGACGCGCTCTTCATCGCCGTCTCCCAGTCCGGGCGCAGTCCCGACCTGCTGCGGATGACGGAGGCGGCGCGCGCGGGTGGCGCGCTCGTCGTCGGCTTCGTCAACGAGCCCGCCGCGCCCCTGAGCGCGCTGTGCGACGTGAGCCTCCCGCTGGGCGCGGGCCCGGAGCGGAGCGTCGCCGCCACCAAGTCCTATCTGCTCTCCGGCCTCGCCTTCCTGCGACTGGTGGCGCACTGGTCCTCGGATGCGAGGTTGCACGAAGCGGTGGCCGCCTTCCCGGAGGCACTGGACGCGGCGCGCGCGCTCGACTGGTGGCCCGGGCTGGAGACCCTGGCCCCGGCCCAGAGTCTCTACGTCGTCGGTCGGGGCAGCGGGCTCGGCGCCGCGCTCGAGCTGGCGTTGAAGCTCAAGGAGACGTGCCGACTGCACGCCGAGGCGTTCAGCGCGGCGGAGGTGCTTCACGGACCGCTCGGCCTCGTGCGGCCGGGCTTCCCCGTGCTCGCGCTGGGACAGGAGGACGGTTCGGCGGAGGGGACACGCGGCGTGGTGCGCCGCATGCTGGAGCTGGGCGCCGACGTGCGCTCCGTGCTCCCTGTCCCCGGCGCCGTGACACTTCCCACCGTGCCCGGAGTGCCGGTGGCGCTGGCCCCGCTGTGCCAGGTGCAGAGCTTCTACCTGGCGGTCCACCGGCTGGCCACGGCGCGCGGGTTGGACCCCGATGCACCCGCCCATCTGCGCAAGGTGACGGAGACCGTGTGATGAGACAGGTCCTGCTGGGTGCCCGCGTGTTCACTGGGGAGCACATTCTCGACGGGCACGCGGTGGTGCTCGAAGCCGAGCGCATCGTCGCCGTGGTGCCACGACATGAAGCCCCGGTGGGCGTCACCGCGCGCACCCTGCCCTCCGAGTCCCTGCTCGTCCCGGGCTTCATCGACCTCCAGGTCAACGGCGCGGGCGGCGTGCTGTTCAACGAGTCGCCCACCGTCGACGCGGCGCTCGCCATCGCCACGACGATGCGTCGCACGGGGACCACGGGCCTGCTCCCCACGTTCATCACCGACGCGCCCGACCTCACCGCGCGCGCCTGCGAGGCGGCCTCCGAGGCGATGGCGCGTCCCGGCAGTGGGGTGCTCGGCATCCACCTGGAAGGCCCCTTCATCAGCCCCGAGCGCGCCGGCGTCCACGCGCCGCGCTACATCCGTCAGCCCGAGGCGAGCGACCTCGAGTCCTTCACCGCGCTCGCCGAGCGCCTGTCCCGCGCGGGCGGACGGCTCCTGATGACCCTGGCACCAGAGCGCGTGGAGGACACCTTCCTCCGACGCCTCAGCGACGCCGGAGCCGTGTTGTTCGCGGGCCACACGGCGGCGAGCTTCGAGCGGACCCTGGAGTCCATCGCGGCGGGCGTGCGCGGCTTCACGCACCTGTTCAACGCGATGCCCCCAGTGCTCAATCGCCAGCCCGGCCCCGTGCTCGCGGGCTTCAGCGCCGACGAGGCGTGGTGCGGCGTCATCGTCGACGGCCACCACGTCCACCCCGCGAACCTGCGCCAGCTCTTGAAGGCCAAGCCCCGCGGCAAGGTCCTGCTCGTCACGGACGCGATGCCTCCCGTGGGAACCCACGAGACCACCTTCACGCTGTACGGCCACACCATCCTGCGCCGGGACGGTCGGCTCGTGACAGAGGACGGGACGCTGGCGGGCGCGGACATCGACATGTCAGCGGCGGTGCGCAACTGCATCCACCTGCTGGGTGTCCCGCTGGAGGAAGCGCTGCGCATGGCGTCTCTCTATCCCGCGCAGGTGCTCGGGTTGGAAGGGCGACTGGGAATGCTCGCCGCCGGACATCGCGCGGACCTCACCTTGCTGCGCGAGGACCTCTCCGTGCAGGCCACGTGGGTGGGTGGAATCGAACAGTGGCATTGAGGCCGCTTCCGGCGGGCGCGTGTTCTTCCATCCACACCGTCCACCGCAAAGCCTCACATTCCTTTCGCATCCTGATGCTGCAAGGCATTAACCCGGAAAAATAGGTCCAAGCCTCCCTCCTGGAAACGAGTTCCCGAGTCGACCCCGCGTGAACGACGCGCGGTGCGCGTGGGGCTCGCACCGAGGAGAGCACGCATGCGTCGCAGCAAGTGGTTCATTGGACTGATGGTGACAGCCCTGTCCGCGAGCGGTTGTGGACAGGACGTTTCCTCCTCACAGGGTGAGGGCCCGGGCAGCGTGATGAAGGCCCCGCTCCTCGCGGAGTGGGCGGTGGGCGTCGCCTATGCGGTGGGTGCGCAGGTCACCTACGGCGGCCGGCTCTACCAGTGCCGTCAGCCGCACACGTCACAGGCGGACTGGACGCCTCCGGCCGTCGCGGCCCTGTGGCTGGACCTGGGACCCTCGGGAGGCGGTGACACCACCGCGCCCACCGTCTCGTTGAATGCCAGCGCGACGAACATCACCGCGCCGGGCTCGCTCACGCTGACGGCCACCGCCACGGACAACGTGGGCGTATCCCGCGTGGAGCTGCTGGAGAACGGCACCGTCGTCTCCACGGGCAACAGCTACACGCGCAACTTCTCCGGCTCCGCGCAGAACGGCACCTATACGTACGTCTTCAGGGCCTTCGACGCGGCCGGCAACGTGGGCACGCAGCAGGTCAGCGTCACGGTGGCCATCACCATTCCCGGTGACACCACCGCGCCCACCGTCACGCTGAATGCCAGCACCACGAACATCACCGCCCCGGGCTCCGTCACGCTGACGGCCACGGCCACGGACAACGTGGGCGTGTCGCGGGTGGAGCTGCTGGAGAATGGCACCGTCGTCTCCACGGGCAACAGCTTCACGCGCAGCTTCTCCAGCTCCGGGCAGAACGGCTCCTACAACTACGTCTTCAGGGCCTTCGACGCGGCCGGCAACGTGGGGACCCGCGAGGTCCCCGTCACGGTGGCGATTCCCGGCGGCAACCCGAGCAAGCGCATCGTGGGGTACTTCACCCAGTGGGGCATCTACGGCCGCAACTACCAGGTCGCCCACATCCCCGCGGCCAAGCTGACGCACATCAACTACGCGTTCTCCAACATCTCCGCGGATGGCAGGTGCGTGCTCGGTGACGTGTTCGCGGACATCGACAAGGGCGGCGGCTGGGCGGGCGAGTGGGACCCGGGACAGCTGCGCGGCAACTTCCGCGCCTTCAAGGAGCTGAAGCGGACGCAGACGCACCTCAAGGTGCTCATCTCCGTCGGTGGCTGGACGTGGTCGAAGTACTTCTCACAGGTGGCGGCCTCGGCGGCGTCCCGCACGGCGTTCGTGAAGTCCTGCGTCGACCTGTTCATCAAGGGCCAGTACCCCGGCGTGGACCCGGTGAATGGCGCGGGCGTCTTCGACGGCATCGACATCGACTGGGAGTACCCGGTGGGCGGCGGCCTGCCCGGCAACACCAACAGCCCGGCGGACAAGCAGAACTACACGCTGTTGATGGCGGAGTTCCGCAGCCAGCTCAACGCGGTGACGACGCAGACGGGCAAGCCGTACCTGCTCACCATCGCCACGGGCGCGTCGCCGGACCTGCTCGCGAACAAGCAGGAGACGAAGAACCTGTCCAACATCCTCGATTGGATCAACGTGATGAGCTACGACTATCACGGCGCCTTCGAGAGCACGGTGAACTTCCACTCGGCGCTCAACCGGGTGACGGGGGACCCGATGGCGAACACGGGCTTCTACACGGACGGCTCGGTGGCGAAGATGCTCGAACTGGGCGTCGCGCCGAACAAGATTGTCGTCGGTGTTCCGTTCTACGGCCGTGGCTGGGGCGGCGTACCGAACGTGAACAACGGCCTGTTCCAGAGCGGCGTGCCAACGCGCGGCACCTGGGATGATGGTCAGTCCGGCCTGACGGGCGTGTTCGACTACAAGGACGTGAAGGCCAACTACGAGCGCGCCGGCTCCGGGTACACCAAGTTCACCCACCCCGAGGCGAAGCAGGCCTACGTCTACAGCCCGTCCACCGGGGTGTGGATTGCGTATGACGACCCGCAGACGCTCCACGCGAAGTCGGACTACATCCTGAGCAAGAACCTGGGCGGCGCGATGTTCTGGGAGCTGAGCGGCGACGACGGCACCCTCGTCGACGTCCTCTACCAGCGCCTGCACTGAGGACACCCGACGGATGTGACAGCCCGCTTCCAGGCGACGGGACACCCGGTCCGGTGTCTCGTCTCCCTGGGGGTGAGCAGGCCGTGGATTGCGAGGCGGGCCTGAAGCCGGCGAACGCACCACGGCATGTCTCCCACGAGCAGCCGAGCCCCAGCGCTCACCGCAACCGGCGACACGCGGCGGTCTTCACCGCCAGATGCACACGGACTCCCGAGGCCACGCCCAGCTCACGCACCGAGGCCTCGGTGAGTCGCACCACCCACCGCGTGCCCACGATGTCCACCGTGGCCGCGGCCTCCCGTGCCCCCGCGCCCTCCACGCCCACCACGGTGCCCGCAAGCACGTTGCGCGCGGACACTCCCGACAGCGGCCCCATGGACAACAGGATGTCCTCGGCTGGCACCGCGTAGGCCGCTCTCGTGCCTGGCGGTAACTCCGGTGCATCGGGAACCCAGAGCGACAAGCCTTCCGTCACCCGCAACCGGGTGCCACCCTCGGACGGTCGCTCCAGCACGCCTTCGAGGATGTTCTCCTCACCCTCGGACTCCGCAGCCAGCAGTCCGCGCGCGGACGCACCGAGCACCTCGGACGCGGGCCCCGCCGCTCGCACGCGCCCGTCCTCCAGCAGCAGGGCTTCCTTCGCCAGCACCCGCGCCTCGCCAAGCTGATGCGTCACGTACAACATCGGCACGCGCGCTTCGTCCCGCACGCGCAAGAGGTACGGCAGCACGCGCTCCTTCAGCGTCACGTCCAGCGCGGCCAGCGGCTCGTCGAGCAACAACAGCGCCGGGTCGGTGGCCAGCGCTCGCGCCAGCGCCACGCGCTGCTTCTCGCCTCCCGACAACGTGGCCGGATAACGGTGCAGCAGCGGCCCCAACTCCAGCAGCGCCACGGCTTCCTCGACACGCGACGGCCGGCCCGCGCGCGCGCCATAGCGCACGTTCTGCTCCGCCGTGAGGTGCGGGAACAACAGCGCGTCCTGCGGCACGTACCCCATGCGCCGTGCCTCCGGCGCCATGTCCACGCCCGCTGCGCTGTCCAGAAGCACGCGCCCGCCCACGACGACTCGCCCGCGCGCGCCGCGTCGAAGCCCCGCGAGAATCTCCAGCAGCGACGTCTTCCCGGAGCCCGAGCGGCCCAGCACCGCCACCGACGCGCCCTCCAACCGCACGTCGACCTCCAGCGCGAAGCGCGCCAGCGGCAAGCGCACGGACAACTCCAGGCTCACGCGCTCACCCGCCGTCCCCGCCATCGCGTCAGCCCCTCCGTGGCATACACCGCCACGAAGGCCAGGAGCGCCGCCACACCCGCCAACCGGAGCGCCTGCGCGTCCTGCCCCAATTGCGTGTACTGGAAGATGGCGAGCGACAACGTCTGCGTGCGCCCGGGGATGTTCCCCGCCACCAGCACCGTCGCGCCGAACTCACCCAGCGCGCGAGAGAAGGCCAGGAGCGCGCCCACCGCCACCCCGCGCCACGCCAGGGGCAGTGTCACTCGGAAGAACGCCCGTGCCCGCGAGTCCCCCAACGTGCGCGCCACCGCCACCAGTCTCGGGTCCACCTCCTCGAAGCCCGAGCGCGCCGAGCGAACCAGCAACGGGAACGCCATCACCGCGCTGGCCAGCACCACCGCCCCGGGCGTGAAGACCACCTCCACGCCCACCGCATCCAGCAAACGTCCCAACGGACCATTGCGGCCCAGGAGTTCCAGCAACACCAGGCCCACCGCCGTCGGAGGAAGCACCAGCGGCAGCGCGAGCACCGTGTCCACCACGCCCCGCCCCGGGCCTCGCCAGCGCGCGAGCGCGTACGCCGCCGCCACTCCGGGCGGAAGGATGATGAGCGTGGCCACCGCCGCCACCGTCACCGTGAAGAGCACCAGTCCCGTCGTGTCGTCCGTCACTTCGCGGACTCTCCACCATCTGGAGCGAGCACGACGAAGCCATGTCGCTGGAAGGCCGCTTTCGCGGGCTCGGACTGGAGGAAGCGCACGAAGGCCCGGCCGACCTCGGGTGCCTTGCCCTTCGTCAGCGCCGCCACCGGATAGACGATGCGGGGCGCGTCCGTCGCGGGGACCTCGAAGGCCACGCGCACCTTCTTCGACTGCGCCGCGTCTGTCGCATACACCACACCCGCATCCACGCGGCCCGCCTCCACCGCCGCCAGCGCGGCCCGTACATCCAGCGCCGGCACCACCCGGGGCGCCAGGTCCTTCCACAGCCCCGCCTTCTCCAGCCACGCCTTCGCGTACACCCCCGCGGGGACGATGGCGGGGTCCGCCAACACCAGCCGCTTCAACCCCTTCAGTGACTCCGGCCCGACGAGCTTCCGCTTCGAGTCGAGCGGGATGACGACCACCAGCCGGTTGGACAACAGGTCGACTCGCGTCCCGGGTTGCACCAGACCCGCTTTCTGGACGGCCTCCATCCTCGCCACATCCGCCGAGAGGAAGGCATCCGCCGGAGCTCCCGCCATCGCCTGACGTGCCAGGTCTCCAGACGAGCCCAGCGCCAACACCACTGAATGCCCCGTGGCCTTCGTGAAGGCGGGCCGCAGCTCCTGGAGCACGTCCGTGGTGCTGGCCGCGGCGAAGACGAGCCCTTCTTCGGCGTTCGCGGCTCCTCCCAGGAGCATCAGGGTCAGCACGCACAGCCTGGACATGGTACGCACTCCTGGACGCTCCTCTTGCTCCCCCCAACGGGGAGCGCATTGTCCGCACGGCTGCCCACGCCGTGACAACGGGTTGACCCGTGGGGCCCTGCCCGCTAAGCCATACTCCGTGTCACGGAATATCCACCCTAAAGAGGATGAGGACATCTCGGCGGACGTGCTGAAGCTTCAGCAGCTCCTGCTCGCGCTGGGCCGGCGCCGTTCGCTCCGTGACCCCATCGCCAGCACCTGCGAGCAGCTCCAGTTCACGCCCCCGCAGGTGCATGCGCTGCTCTGGCTCGGCCAGGACGGCTCGCTCACGATGGGCGAGCTTGCTCGCCGACTGGGCGTCACCGAGAAGACCGTCACCGGGCTCGTCGACCGGCTGGAGCGCGAGGGCCACCTGATGCGCGAGCGCAGCGCGGCCGACCGCCGCGTGGTCCGCTGTCGGCTCACGCCCGACGGCTTGCAGACCTACCAGCGGCTCGAGCGCTTCATGACGCAGGGCATGGGGCAGCTGCTCTCCATCCTCGACGGCGTCGACCGCAAGGCGCTCTTCCGCATCCTGGAGAAGCTGCTGCGCCGGATGGACACGCTGGGGCCTCCGAGCGCCGCGACGACAGCGCGCGAGCGCTCGGCCTGAAGCCCGTGGAGCGGGCGAGCAAGGCCCGCTTCCTCGTGCCTTCTCCCGCCAGGGGCCCCACCTCAAGTGACACGCGGCGTCTTTCGCGCCGGCAGGGCCCGGTGCTTCTTCCGACGGACGACTTCCGCACCATGGCAGCGCGGCGTTGATGCGAGGGGAGGAACGCGATGAAGGGAAGCAGACGCGTCGTGGCCGTGGGCCTGGTCCTGACACTCGCGGGCTGCCGCCGGGAGCAGGAAGAAGCGCCGCCCGCCCCGCCGCCCTCCGCGCGGCAGGAGCCCGCGGCGCCGTCACCCGAGGCGGCTCCGGAGGGCACGGCTCCCGCGAAGCAGCCGATGCCGCCGGACATGCGCGGGGCGCTCGCGTCCATCGCGCCGCTGGTGGAGTCGGTGAAGTCGGCCGTCGTCAACGTGGAGGTGCGAGAGGCCTCACCCGCGCGCGGCCCTCGTCGGGGCTCTCCCTGGAATGGAGGGGGACCGGGCGCTCCGTTCGGCGGCGGCATGCCCTTTGGTTCTCCGTTCGAGGACCCGCGTGAGGAAGGGCCGCGCCAGGGCCTGGGCTCCGGCTTCGTCATCGACGCTCGGGGGTTGGTGCTCACCAACAACCACGTGGTGGCGGATGCCACGGAGATACGCGTTCAGTTTCCCGACGGACGCGAGCTGGACGCGAAGGTGCTGGGGACAGACCCGCTCACGGACGTGGCGGTGCTCCAGCTCAAGGGAGATGTGAAGGGGCTCCCGGTGGTGAAGCTGGGCGACTCGGACGCGCTGCGCGTGGGCGATTGGGTGGTGGCCATCGGCAACCCCTTTGGACTCGCCTCCAGCGTCAGCCTGGGCATCGTCTCCGCCAAGGCCCGCGACATCCAGGTGGGGCCCTTCGACGACTTCCTCCAGACGGACGCCGCCATCAACCCGGGCAACTCCGGCGGGCCGCTGTTCAACCTCCACGGCGAGGTGGTGGGCATCAACACGGCCATCGTCGGCCAGGGCTCCGGCATCGGCTTCGCCGTGCCCAGCACGCTCGTGAAGGAGCTCTTGCCCCAGTTGGAGAAGGATGGCGCCGTCACGCGGGGCTGGCTGGGCGTCGCCGTGCAGGATTTGACGGCGGACCTGGGCAGCGCGCTGGGGGTGTCCAAGGGCGAGGGCGCCATCGTCACCGAGGTAAACGAAGGCACGCCCGCCGCCGAGGCCGGGCTGAAGCCGGATGACATCATCGTCGCGGCGGGGGGACGCCCCGTCACCTCTGGCCGCGCCCTCACGCGCACGGTGGCGCTCAAGGCGCCGGGCTCCGAGCTGCCGCTCACCGTGTACCGAGGTGGGAAGAAGACGGAGCTGAAGGCGAAGCTGGGCACGCGGCCGGACCTGGAGGGCGTGGCCTCGCGCAAGCCGCCGGAGGAGCACGCGGAGCCGCCGCACCAGCGCGTGGGACTGAGCCTGTCGGACATGGACCCCAGGCTCTCGCGAGCGCAGGAGCTGCCGCGCGCGGGCGCGTTGGTGACAGACGTGGTGCCGGGCTCCAGCGCCGAGCGCTCCGGGTTGCTGCCGGGCATGGTGGTGGTGGAGGCGCGAGGCCAACCCGTGCGACGGGCGACGGACCTGGCGCGCGTGCTGAAAGAGGCCGAGCCGGGCGAGTCCGTGCTGCTGCGCGTGGCGGTGCCCGGAGGCCGGCGCGAGCTGCGCGCGCTCACCGCGCCGGAGTCGTGACGTCCGGCCCCGCGTCCCCAGGCGCGCGGGCCCACAACACGCGAGGGTGCAGCACCAGCGCGACGGCCTCGCGCACCGTCCAGTAGAAGCGGTCCACCCAGTGCAGGTTGCGCTCGGTCTCCAGCGCGGGGCTCGTGCTCACCTCGAAGCCATTGAGCCGGAAGTACTGCCGCGCGCGCAGCAGGTGGTACGGGTCGGAGACGACCACCACGCGCCGCGCGCCCAACTCACGCAGCAGCTTCGCCGTCAGGCGGGCGTTGTCCTCCGTGGAGTGGCTCGACTCCTCCAGCACGCACGCCTCCTCGGGGACGCCCAGTTGGGTCGCGAGCGTCAGCATCACCCGCGCCTCCGAGGGCGGATGCACACCCACGCCACCGGAGAAGACGAGCCGGGGCGCCACGCCACGTCGGTACAGCTCCACCGCCTTCTCCGTGCGGGCCCGCAGCGCGCCGGACGGCACCCCGCCCGCCAGCACGCGCGCGCCCAGCACCACCACGGCGTCGGAGGGCTCCGCGCGCTCGCGCTGCCCAAAGCGGTCCACCACCCACGCCAGGCCGAACACGCCGCACGACGCCACACCCACGGACACCACGAGCAGTCGACGCACGCGTCCGGGCCGCGCGCTCAGCGAAGTTGGAGGCACGAGCCGCACGTTAGCCGCGCGCAGCCCGCCTCGACGACTTTCCTCAAGGCTCGAAGCCTCCGAGGAACAGCTCCCGCCCACCGCCTCCGGGCTCGCCCAGCGCCACCGTCCCGAACTCCATCGCGGAGAGCCGCGTGCCCAGCAAGGCGCTCGCCCCCTTCTTCGACGACGAGACGAAGAAGCGCTCCTCGGAGACCTCTCCGACGCCCGACGGCGCCATGGCGAAGCCTCGCGCCCAGCGCACCCCACCGTCCACGCGGTCCAGCTTCACCATGAAGAGATTGAGCGTGCTGCCCGGCGCGCCCACCACGGCCCCCGCGCCCAGGTCGTCACCGTGTGCGTAGCGGCCCACGACGACGGCGCCGTCGTGCTCGTCCATCGCGATGCCCAGCCCCTGGAAGCCGAAGGCCCGAGCCCAGCGCGGTGTGCCCTCCCGGTCGAACGCGGCCACGAAGGCCTCGCTCCCGCCCGGCTCCACTTCGTGCGTCTTCCCCTCGAACGTCAGCGGTTCGGAGAACGCGCCCGTCACCAGCACGCGGTCGCCGTGCACCGCCACCCCGGTGGCCCCGCCGGACGCAGTGTCGAGTCGTCGCTCCCACAGCGGGCGCCCGCGAGGGTCCAGCTTGAGCAGGAACGGCTGCGCGTCGAGCGTCACCGGCGAGCGCGGGGGATGCAGCAGCCCCGTGACGTAGAGGGAGCCCTCGCGGTCCGCCGCCACGCCGGTGGCCGCTCCCGGCTCCGGGTGCGCGTACGTCCACAAGTAGCCGCCCCTCGCGTCCACCTTCACCAGCGCGGCAACCCCGCCGAGCTTCGCGTCGGGAAGCGTGCCCGCCAGCACCACGTTGCCCAGCAGGTCCACCTCCGCGCGCTGGAGGACGAAGTCGGGCGAGACGCCCAGCGACACCAGACTCCGAGCCCAGACGAAGTCTCCCTCCCGTCCCAGCTTGAGCAGGAAGCGTCCCGCCGGCAGAGGCCCTCCGCCCAGGTCCGCGCCCGCCGGATTGCGGCCCGCGACGAACACGTGTCCGCGGGAGCTCACCGCGACGACCTCCGCGAAGCCCGGCAGGGAGACGGACCACATCCGCTCTCCCCCCGTGCCGTACTTCGCCACGCCGAAGGTCTTTGGCGCGGCGGTTCCGGAAGCGGGTACCAGCAACGGACCGAAGAGGTCCGCCACCGCGTCCTCCGAATCGAGGGCCAGCACCAGGTTGCCGCGCGTGTCGTGCGCGAGCCCCACCGCGGACTCCCGGCCCGCGCCCGTCAAGGCGCGCAGCCAGCGCGTCCTTCCCGTCAGCGACCCTGCCTGTGGGGCGCGCACGACGGCCGGCGGGCTCTCGACGGAGGGACTCGGGCCCACCGCCTCGGACTGCTGACAGGCCATGACCAGCAACGCCAGCGCCTGGCAGGCCCTGCTGCCCCGTGCCCCATGAAGCATTGCGTCGTGCCCCCACCCGCCCCGTACAGGCCCGTGGAATCTCGAAGAAGTGACGGGCAGGGTGGGGATGCGACCTGGCGGGCGCGAGGTGCCCTCGAGTCCGAGAAGACGGCTCGCCGCTGGACGGAGGGCCCATGCGTGGGCTCCAATCCGACAGGTGATGACCCAGGATGAAGTGACGAAGGTGCTGTCGGACGTGGAGTTGGTGCCGTGCGCGGAGATGGCGCTGGCGGACGCCCGACGGCTGGTGGAGGCCTGTCTGGAGGCGGACGTCCCCGCGCTGGTACACCGCGAGGCGTGCGCGAAGCCCGGGTGCAGCCCGAAGTTCCAGGTGCTGGTGCGCCCCGAGGACGGCCTGCGCGTGGCGACGCTGCTCCAGCAACGTTGGATGGACAGCATCCAGCGCGAGGGCGTGCTGGCGGACGGCGCCTCGCCCTTCGCATTGCCCGCGACGGAGGACGGTGAGCCGCCGTGTCCGGCCTGCGGCACCGTGGCGCCCCTGGTCGCCGGAGCCTGCGCCGACTGCGGTCTTCAGCTCGAGTAGCAGGCAGGCGTCGCCTGCGCGCGACGTTGTCGCACCCTATCCTTCCCGTGGAAGCCGGGACGGACTCCCCCGAGCGCGGCCCCGCGCGGGGTCAGGCAGTGGAGGCACACGGATGGAAGTCAAAGGCGTGGCGTTCCTGGCGCGACAGCAGATGGCGATGCAGTCCCACGGCGAGAAGGCGTGGAAGGACTTCATCGCGGACATCAAGAAGAAGGAGCCCGTCTTCGCGCAGCCCGTCCTCCCGGTGACGCGCATCCCGGTGGATGCGTTCCTGCGGCTCAACGAGGAGCTGCTCCAGCGCTTCTACGGAGGAGACCCCAACGCGTGGTGGCAGTTCGGCATCAAATCCGCCGAGTACGCGCTGGGCCAGGGGCAGCTCAAGGCGATGTTCAGCCCGGGTGACTTCCGCCGCTTCCTCTTCTTCACGCCCGGCATCTGGAAGGGCTACTTCACCGAGGGCGAGCTGGAGGTGCTGCCGGGAGCTGGCCACACGGACCTGCACATCATCAAGGTGCCCAAGCCGCACGTGTACTTCGAGCTGTCGGTGATGGGCTTCGCGTGGGGCGGCCTGACGGTGCTCGGCGCGAAGGACCTGAAGCACGAGGTCCTCAAGGGCTACAGCCGGGGAGACCCGGACGTGCTCTACCGCTTCAACGTGAGCTGACCTTCCGCGTCCGTGGGAGGAAGCACGTCCAGCCGCAGGTCCGCGACGACGGGGTAGTGGTCCGACGCGGCGACCCGCAGCACGCGGCTGGCCACGGGCGTGAAGGCATCACAGGCCAGCACGTAGTCGATGCGCAGCGTGGGCAGGAACAGGGGCATCGGGTAGGTGCCCCTGGCTCCGCCGGTGGCGGCGACGACGTCGCGCAAATCGCGGCGCAGCAGGCGCACCGAGTGCGAGTCCGGGTCGTCGTTGAGGTCACCCAGGAGCAGTCGAGGCCGGGAGTCCTGGGCGAGCAGTCGGGCCACGTAGCCGCTCTGGCGCAGGCGCGTGGCGTTGTTGAAGGGGCGGCGGATGAGATGCGTGAGGTAGACGCTCACCTCGCGACCATCCACGGACACGACGGCGTGCGCGAGCGTGCGCGGCTCCGCGCCCGAGGGCACGGGCAGCGGGTACTGCGCGAGCGACTCCAGTGGGAAGCGCGACAGGATGGCGATGCCGTAGGCGCCGCCATGCAGATCCGTGGTGCGGAAGTGGGCGCGGTGAGGCAGGCCGGTGAGGAGGGAGAGGGCCTCCACCTGGTCGATGCCGCCGGCGCGCCTGGAGCCGACGTCGACCTCCTGGAGCGCGACGAGGTCCGGCACGGAGGCGCGGATGACGCGGGCCACGCCATCGAGTCCACGGGCACCGGACTGGATGTTGAAGGTCATCACCCGCAGCGTCCCAGGCTCGCGGTGTACGGCGGCGAGCGGGACTTCCGGGGGGAGGAGACCGGGGCCTGTCGCACACGCGAGCGGCCCCAGCATGAGCAGCAGGGAGAGGAGGCGGAGGTGCATGGAGAGCGAGGGCGGGATGTTAGGCCGCGCCGTCGCTCACTGTCTCCCCGCCCCCCAGGTGCCTGATTGAGGAGCAGCCAGCCGCTTACGCGTCGCGGCGGCGCAGACGCGCGCCGAGCAGCAGCAGGGCTGCGCCCAGGAGGGGCACGCCACCGGCCGCGGCGCAGCCACCGCCGTCGTCCTCACCACCGCCGCCGCCGTCTCCGCCGTCGCCGACCTTCACCTTGAGCGTGGCGGTGTTGGACGCGTCACCGGTGTCCTCGTTGTTGCCGTTGGTCGAGTTGCCCGCGCCGAACAGGGTGAGCGTGGCGCCGGTGGACGGGGCGACGAGGGTGAAGTCGAAGCGCACCGTGCCGCTGGCGAAGGCCTTGGGCTGGGTGTGGGTGAGCTCGCCGGAGACCTTCTTGGAGCCGGTGCCGGCGGTGAGGGTGGCGGAGCCATCCGTGGCCACGTTGAAGCCGCCGCGAACGCCGGGGCCGCCGGTGATGACGAGGGCGTAGGTGCCCGTCTGGCCGGGCTCGAGGGACGCGGGTCCCTCGAGGGTCACGGTGGGCTTGGTACCCGTGGTCGAGTGGCACATCGAGCTCGCGCACGTCAGCGAGCTGTCCTTGCCGCTGTGGCCCGTCTGGCCGGTGGCGTAGGCGAGGGCGGAGCCGGAGACGAGGCACGCCGTCAGCGCGCCAGCCACTCCGAGAGACGGAAGAAACGACCGCATGAAGCCTCCAGGTGGAAAACCATGAAAAATGGAGAGCACGTCATAGCGCGACGCGCCAACGCTTCCCAGCATCCGTCAGGGTGTGACGCTCGCGTTGCATCCACGCGAGAGGACTCCAGATAGCCGGTATCAAAAAGGGTCGGCGGCGACCCGCGCCAAGGCCCTCGCGTCGCCCGTGTATCGCCAACACCGTGTGAGCCCTCAGCCCGCGAGCCGGTGGAACGCCTCGCGCAGTGCCTCGCGCGCGCCCGTCTCCTGCACGTCTCCGTGGCACACCACCACCTGCTTCACGTCCCACGCGAGCACCCGCTCCAGCGACGCCTTCACCGCCACCCGGTCCTTCACCACCGCCTTGGTGATGAACGTGGGCGCAAGCCGCTGCCACGCGCCACAGAGCTTCAGATACGTGCGCGTGAGCCACGAGCCCGTCTGGTGAAAGTTGAACGCCAGGTCCGTGAGCAGCACCGTGCCAGTGGGCCGGTGGAAGAACACGAACTCGTCCAGCTTCGGCATTCCCTTCACCTGCACCTGGTCGATGACCCCCGCCCAACCCGCGTCCGCCGCGTCCCCCAACTCCAGGTCGATGCGCAAATCCTTCCGCTTCGCCCTCAGGCTCGCCGGCGCCACCACGCGCGCCTCCGGATAGGCCGCCGCCCATTCCCCCACCCGCAGGTGGTGCATCAGGTTGGGCGCGACCAGGAAGCGCACCGGGCCCAGCGCGTCCACCGTCGCGCGCGCCTCGGGCGTGCAGGCGACCGGCGAGTGCACCCACAGCCCCCCGCCCGGCAGGCGGATGACCGTCATCCGTCCCCCCAGGTCGAACGCCCCCATCCGGAAGGGAACCGCCAGGGAATGAACCTCTCCAGCCACGGCGCGCAGCATGTCTTCCTCCTGGGACGACCACGGGACAGCCGGGGCATCCTCGCCGCCCTCCGAAAGCCCTCGCAACGTGAACGACCCACCCTGGGACGAGCCGAGGGACGTCCTGGGACGACTGGAGCGTTGATTTCCGGGTGGCCAAAGCGTAGGCAACCGTCCTCTTTCAACGACTTGAAAAGGTGCTCAGCACATGGCCGATAAGCTCACGCCCCGAGAGAAGGGCTTTTCCGAGTGGTACGTCGACCTGGTCCAGAAGGCGAAGCTCGCCGACTACTCGGACGTGAAGGGCTGCATGGTCATCCGTCCCAACGGCTACGCGCTGTGGGAGAACATGCAGCGCGTCCTGGACAAGATGTTCAAGGACCTGGGCCACAAGAACGCCTACTTCCCGCTGCTCATCCCCGAGAGCTACCTCAAGAAGGAAGCCGAGCACGTCGAGGGCTTCAACCCCCAGCTCGCCGTCGTCACCCACGCGGGCGGCGCCAAGCTCGAGGAGCCCTACGTCATCCGACCCACGTCGGAGACCATCATCAACCGCAGCTTCGCCAAGTGGGTGCAGAGCTATCGGGATTTGCCCCTGCTCATCAACCAGTGGGCGAACGTGATGCGCTGGGAGATGCGCACGCGCCTGTTCCTGCGCACCACCGAGTTCCTCTGGCAGGAAGGCCACACCTGTCACGAGACGGAAGAGGACGCGGAGAAGGAGACGCTCCAGATGCTGGAGGTCTACCGGACGTTCTCCGAGGACTACATGGCCATGCCCGTGATGACGGGCCGCAAGTCGGAGTCGGAGCGGTTCGCCGGCGCCCTGCGCACGTACAGCATCGAAGCCATGATGCAGGACAAGAAGGCGCTGCAGGCCGGCACCAGCCACAACCTGGGCCAGAACTTCGCCAAGGCCTTCGACACCAAGTTCCAGGGTCGCGACGGCCGCGAGCACTTCGTCTGGCAGACGTCCTGGGGCGTGTCCACGCGCCTCATCGGCGGCCTCATCATGACCCACTCGGATGACTCGGGCCTCATCGTCCCGCCGAAGCTGGCGGCCACGCACGTGGTCATCATCCCCATCTTCGGCAAGGCGACCGACACGGAGAAGGCCCAGGTGCTGGAGAAGAGCCACGCGCTCGCCGCCGACCTGCGCAAGTCGGGCCTGGGCGTGGTGGTGGACGACGACGACAGCAAGGGCCCCGGCTTCAAGTACTTCGAGCACGAGCTGGTGGGCACCTGCGTGCGCATCGAGATTGGCCCCAAGGACCTGGCCAAGGGCACCTGCGTCATGGTGCGCCGTGACTTGAAGGTGAAGGAGTTCATCCCGCTGGGCGAGGCCGCCGCCAAGGCCCAGTCGATGCTGGACCAGATGCAGAAGGACCTCTTCCAGAAGGCGAAGACGTTCCGCGACGAGCACACCTTCGAGGTCAACTCCTACGAGGAGATGAAGGAGAAGGCGGACGCGGGCTTCCTGCTCGCGCACTGGAACCTGGACCCCAAGGTGGAGGCGCGCATCAAGGAAGAGACGGGCCTGACCACGCGCAACCGTCCCTTCGCGCTCAAGCAGGAGCCGGGCAAGTGCGTCGTCACCGGCGAGGACTCGCCGGGCCGCATCGTGTTCTCCAAGGCGTACTGAGCCCCACCGCGAACGCGGCGTCATGACAGAGGGCCGTGGAGGGACTCCATCAGTCCCCCCTCGGCCCTTTGTCACACCTCGAAGGGCGTCTCCCGCTCGAACTCGCGGCTGGGGACGCCGACGATGGAGTAGTTGGGCGACTGGAGCGGCGGCATGCGCCGGACGATGCGGCGGTGGAACGTGCGGTGGCTGCCCCGGAACTTCCCGCTGTTGTAGACGCGCAACAGGTTCGCGGTGAACAGGCCGTTGAAGGCTCCGTCGCTGGAGAGCTGGTTGTCCTGGCACCCGGAGATGAGCAGCACCGTCGCCTTCGTCTTGCCGATGGGGTCCTCCTTCGGGAGCCCCGCCATGACGTCGTCGTAGAAGGCCTTGTTGTCCCGGTACGTGCGCAGGGCAATCGCCGTGGGCATGTCCTTGAAGCGCCGCTCTCCCGGCGTCGGGTCATGCAGCGTGTCCGCCAGCATCTCCAGGCTGCCGCTGCTCCTCAGCGCCGAGTACGCCACCCGGCTCACCGTGCCGCTGTGGCAGCTGTCGGAGAACATCAGCACGCGCACGCCCTGCTTCAGCTTGGACAGCGCGAGGTGGATTTCGTCGTCGATGAGCTCTCCGTCGTAGAGCACCCACGTCTCGTCCTGCGCGTCCGACTCGTCGCTGTTGCGGTCCGGGAGCTGCCCGCCGTGTCCGGAGTACGTCAGCAGGAACAGGTCTCCGGGTTGGAGCACGCGGGCCGCCTCGTCCATCTCCTTCAGGATGCGGCCCCGCGTCGCGTCCCGGGTGAGCACCTTGCGCACGGTGGAGAACTTCCGCTCCGTGGCGATGGCCACCATGTCCTCGGCGTCCGCCTCGCAGGCGACGAGCGCTCCGTCCCAGCCCGCGTAGTGCGCCGGGTCCACCAGATTCAACCCGATGTTCAACGAATATCCCTGAGCCATGGTCACACTCCTCCTGTCACCGGAGGGAGCGCGAGGCTTCCAGGTGTGAGCCCACCGGCCCCAGGGCGCCGAGCCTCCCCGCCCGGCCCCCGTCCGCTCAGCCCACCTCGCGCAACGCCTGCTTGCCCGGGACGAAGGTGGCCACGGGCTCGGACTTGCCCGCGACGGGCAGGGGCGCCGCGGGCTCGAAGCGCAGGGACGCATCGTCCTGGCAGAAGTGGCGCGTGGCCTCCGACACCAGCATGGCCACGCCCACCTTCTTCGTGAGCCCTTCGATGCGGCTGGCCAGGTTCACCGCGTCGCCAATCACCGTGTACTCGCGCCGCTGCGCGCTGCCCACGTCCCCCACCACCACGCGCCCCGTGTGGATGCCGATGCCGATTCGCAGCGGCTCCTCACCGCGCGCCACGCGCTCCGCGTTGAGCGTCTCCAGCGCCTCCAGCATGGCCAGCCCACACGCCACCGCGGCCTTCGGGTGCCCCGGCAAATCCAGCGGCGCGCCGAAGTACGCGAGGATGCCGTCACCGATGAACTTGTCGAGCGTCCCGCCATGGCGGAACACCACGTCCACCATGCGCGACAGGTACTCGTTGAGCAGCGCGACGACTTGTGGGCTGTCCATGCGCTCGGACATGGAGGTGAAGCCTCGGATGTCGGAGAACAGCAGCGTCACCTCGCGGTGCTCGCCACCGCCCGCCTCGGTGCCGTGCTGGGCAATCTGCCGGGCGACCTCGGGGGAGAAGTAGCGGCCCAGCCGCTCCAGCCGCACCTCCTCCTGTGCCACCTGCGTCACCAGCCCCAGCACCTGCCGGCTGATGAAGGCCGCCGCGAGCGCGCCCAGCGCCAGCACCAGCACCATGCCCGGCAGGAACGCCTGCCACTCCACCTGGGCCTGGAACACCAGCATCTTCTCCAGGCCGATGGCCACCACCGTGGCCAGCACGACGATGACGCGCGACAGCGTCACCAGCGACACGAGCACCACCAGCACGATGTACACGCCCAGCGTCAAGAGCGCGGTGGGCACCGCGTTGTCGTTGTTCGCCGTGCCGATGGCCAGTGACTGGAGGGCGAAGACAGCGGGCATGTCCAGGAAGACGAGCCCGAGCGCCGGGCGCCGCCCCAGGCGGGGAAAGCGGCGCGCGCCGGCCCACAGCACCACCGCCAGCGCCAGGTACGCGGCGAGCACCCCGAGCGGCGTGCGCCACTCGAACTGCCACGTCATCACCAGCCAGCTCGCCGTGCCCGCCGCGCGGACCCGGTTGAGCCACTCGCCCACCTGCGCGCGCCACCCTTCCAGGCGTCGCGCGAGCGTATCCTCGACATGGGAAAGCACCCGCATGAGGTCGCACGCTACCACCACCCTCCAGGGAGCCACCCGCGTGCGAGCCAAGAGGCCCAGGTGCGGTATCTTCCGCCCCAGGAAATCATGGCGAGCATCGGTCACGTGGCGGTGGGCATGGCCCTGGGGCGGTATGAGGCGAACGGTGGGTCGACCCGTCGCCTGGTTGCCTCCATGGCACTCTTCTCGATGCTGGCCCTGCTGCCGGACGCGGACGTGGTGGCCTTCGTCTTCCGCATTCCCTATGCGGCGCCATGGGGACACCGGGGCGCGTCGCACTCGTTCGTCTTCGCTGCGGCGGTGGCGCTCGCGGTGGCGGGGGTGGCGAAGTGGGCGGGGGCGCCCGCGGGCCGCTGGGGTGGGCTGGCGTTCCTCGCGGTGGCGAGCCACGGGCTCCTGGACTCGCTGACGGATGGCGGGCTGGGCGCGGCGTTGCTGTGGCCCTTCTCGAATGCGCGGCTGTTCGCGCCCGTGCGTCCACTGCCGGTGTCGCCCATTGGCGCGGGCATGCTGTCGCCGCGCGGGCTGTATGTCGTCGGCGCGGAGCTGCTCGCCTTCATCCCCTTCTGGGCCTACACGCTCTGGCCGCGCGGGTCCGCGAGAAAGAGCTGAGCCATGCGACTGTTCACCGCCGTCACGCTGGGGAACAGCATCGAGGCCCGGGTCGCCGCCGAGCTGAAGCGGCTGCGCCAGTTCGCGAACCATGCCCGCTTCGTGCGAGTCGAAGGCATCCACCTCACGCTCGTGTTCTTGGGGGAAGTGGAGTCCTCGCGACTGCCCGCCATCCGTGAGGCGCTGGCCTCGGTCGGCCCCCGGCACGCGCCCTTCACGCTATCGGTGGGCGGAGGCGGCACCTTCGGGACAGCCACGCATCCGCGCGTGCTCTGGGCGGACGTGCATGGAGAGACCGACGCGCTCAAGGCCCTGCAGGCCGACACGGCGGAGCAGTTGCAGCCGCTCGGCTTCGAGTCGGAGTACCGCGACTACGCGCCGCACCTGACGCTGGCCCGGAGCCACACGTCGTCCGGAGACCCGGCGCTGCTCGAGTGCGTGAAGGCCCTGTCCGGCACGGACCTGGGCCAGGGCCGCGTGGACCGGCTCATCCTCTTCGAGAGCCGTGGCCCGGAGTATCACCGCGTGGCCGAAGTGCCGCTGACGCGCACCGCCTGACAGCTGCACGCGCGCTCCCTTCTCCAGGGAACACCGTCGGCGCCAGGGACGTCACATGCCTCTCGGATGGGGGCGTGGGAATGAGCCCTGGCATCGGGGCTGCATCGTGAGACAGCGGGCGTGGCAAACGCCGGAAAGGACAGGGTCCATGCGTTGGCTCGTGTTGTGGGGAGTGTGGTTGTGGGGACTCAGCGCGGTCGCGGCGCCTCGGGAGGAGCTGGCGGCGAAGCTCCAGACCGGGGACGTCGTGCTGCACACCTCGCGCTCGCGGCAGTCCCAGGCCATCCGGGCGGCCACGCACAGCGCGCTGTCCCACGTAGGGCTGGTGGAGGTGACGGCACAGGGCGTGTTCGTGGTGGAGGCGGTGCAGCCGGTGCAGCGCGTCCCGTTCTCGAAGTGGAAGGCGCGCGGCGTGAAGGGCCACATCCTCGTGCTGCGCCCCCAGGGACTCGACGCCGAGCAGCGGCAGCGCGCACTGACGGCGGCGAAGTCCCACCTGGGCAAGCCGTATGACTGGCGCTTCGGCTGGGGCGACGAGGCGATGTACTGCTCGGAGCTGGTACGCAAGGCCTACGCCCAGGGCGCGGGCGTGGAATACGGAGCAATGGAAGCCCTGGGCTCGCTCGACGTGGCCGGCCTGAAACAGCAGATGCGCGAGCGCTACGGCGCCCAGGTTCCGCTGGAGCAGGAACTGATAACACCCGCGAGCCTTGCTCGTGATGCGCGGTTGTCGGTGGTTCACTCGGATTTCCCGAGTGAGCGCCAGCCCGGGTCATGAATATCCAGGGGTGTATTCAACCCTGACTCGGAGAAGGTGAGCCGAGCCGGGAAGCGCGGATACACTTCGTTTCATGCGACGCCTCCTGCTCGTCCTCCCCCTCCTCCTCCTCGCTGGCTGCAAGAAGGACGTCACCCAGGGCGCGGTCAAGGTCACGGTGAAGTACGGCCCCTTCCTCCCGGGATGCCTCCGGGTGGAGGCGTTCGACGTGGCCAGCGGGCAGACACGCGGCAAGGACATCGTGGGCACGGACGTGAAGGGAACTCGCGCCGACGGCGGCAGCATGATGGTGGCGCTGATACCTCCTCTCGACTGGGGAGCGTCCGTGGGAGTGCGCGCCACGGCCTTCGAGCAATCCTGCGAAGGCAAGGCCGTGGTCTCCGACTCGCAGCGCGTGACGGTGGAGCTCGACACCGTGCATGCCGTCACGCTGTCCCTGCAGGCCACGGACGCGGACCAGGATGGCTACGTCGGAGAGAGCAGCAACGGCACCGACTGTCGGGACGACGTGCTCGCCATCAATCCAGGCGCCGAGGAGCTCTGCGACGACGTGGACGACAACTGTGACGGCGTCGGCGACACGGTCCACTTCCAGCTGGGAGAGGCCTGCTCGACGTCGGCGGACTGCTCCGGTGTCTTCCGCTGCGGCACGACGGACCGCGCCCGGTTCTGCGACACCCCGCCCAGCAGGAATGTGTATCTGGACGGGGACCAGGACGGCCACGGCAAGAAGGACTCGACGCCCCTCATCGTCTGCGGCGCCACGCCCGACGGCTACACCACCGGCGCTCCGGACGACTGCGACGACACGAACCGCGACATCCGCCCAGGGCTCACCGACCTCTGCGATGACGTGGACACCAACTGCGACGGAGTGAAGGACGAGGGCTTCCCCACGCTCACGCAGCAATGCACGGATTCGTTCCAGTGCACGGGAACGAACCAGTGCAACAGCGTCCAGACGGCCCTGGAGTGTGTGACGTCCTCGGTGGCCACCCTGTGGTACCCGGACGAGGACGGCGACACCTTCGGTGGCAACACCGGCATCGTGCAGTCCTGCGTGAAGCCCGCGGGCGCCTATGTCACCAACAGCTCGGACTGCAACGACGGCGACTCGCGGACCCATCCCGGCGCCACCGAGCTGTGTGATGACCTGGACAACGACTGCGACGGCCAGAAGGAACTCCAGAGCGTCTGCCCGGGCGGAAACGCTCCCGCATGGACCAGCAGGAACGTGGGCTCGGGGGGGATGAAGGACTGGTACGCGGCCTCTTCATGGACTCGCGGCGGAGTGTGGGTCGGGGGTGATGACAACCGTCGCGCGCGGCTGCTGCCCACCGGCACGAACTTCACGGTCATCACGGATGACAGCTGCGGCGCCGACGACACCCAATGGCGCGCCATCTGGGCGGACCCCACCACGGGCCGCGCGTGGCTCGGCTCCGAGGGCGGCAAGAAGGCCCACCAGGACACCACCGCCGCGGGCTGCTCCGACATCAGTGACGACAACCGGTGGATTTTTGGAATGACCGGGCTGCGAACCAACAACGTCCTCACGCTCTACGGTGCCAACTCGCCCACGGGCGAGGACAACGAGACCACTGGCACGTCCTTCACCTGGGATGGCGGCGGAACCCTGAGCTACAACGCCGCGAACAACGCGCTCCCCAGCGTCTACAACATCCACGGGAGCGCCCAGAGCCACCTGCTGTTGGTGGGTGGCGCCTCGAACACGCCTCGCGTCTTCCGGTTCAACCCCGCCAACAGTCGCTGGGAGACGGAGAACGCGGAGCAGGACACCACCGGCGCACGGGCGCTGCGGGCCGTCTGGGTGGTGAACGACCAGGTCGCCTTCGCCGTGGGCGATGGAGGCACCGTCCTGCGCAAGGTCAACGGCACGAAGTGGGTCAAGCAGGGCTTCCCCAACGCCCATGACCTGACGTCGGTCATCGCCTTCGGCGCGGGGTCCGCCTATGCGACGTGCGCGAACGGCCACATCTACCGCTACAACGGACAGACGTGGACGGAGATCCACGCGGCCTCCGGCGGGCGCCTCAACGACATCACCGGCACGGGCCCCGACGACCTCTGGGTGGTGGGCATCGGCGGGCGAATCCTGCGCTGGCCCGCCTGGCCCTGAGGACGCGAGCGCTCAAGTCCCCCGCCGCGCCACCACGAAGCGGCGGGTGAACAGGAACGGAGTGCCCCGCGCGTGAGCGGGGTACGCGTCGCGCAGGCGCGGCCCCAGCTCCTCCAGGAACGCCTGTCGCTCCGCCTCACCCAGCGCCGCCAGCACCGGCCGCAGCGTCGTCCCCAACAACCACTGCAACACCGCATCCTCGCCCGGCAGCAAATGCAGGTACGTGGTCTCCCACGCATCCACCGTCATCCCCCGCCCCGCCAGCAGCGACTCGTACGTCTCCAGCGTCTCCACGGGCCGCCGCCTCACGGGCTCAAGCACCCGGACGAAGCGCGGCAGCGCCTTCACCTCGTCGACGAGGCGGTGCGAGGGCGCATCGAAGTTGGCCGGCACCTGGAAGGCCAGCACGGCGTTCGGCGAAAGCTTCGCCACCAGTCGCGCCATCAGCGCCGCATGGTCCGGCACCCAGTGCAGCGCCGCGTTCGACACCAGCACGTCCAGCGGCACGGGAGGCGCCCAGCCCGCGAGTTCCCCCACCTCGAAGCGCACGGAGCCCGGCGCGGGACGGCGGCGCGCCTCCTCCACCATCTCCACCGAGGAGTCCACGCCGTAGACCGTCGCGCCGGGCCAGCGCTCGGCCAGCACGCGCGTCAAATCCCCCGTCCCGCACCCCAGGTCGGCGACGTGCGTCGGGGCGGCCACGTCCACCCGCGACAGCAGCTCGAAGAAGGGCCGCTTCCGCTCATCGCGGAAGCGCGTGTACTGCGACGGGTCCCACATGCCAGCCTCCCGGCGGCGTGCTCGCGCCGCGCACCGGGAGGTCTAATCCACCCGCCCGCTCAGCGCTCGATGCGCAGCACCTGAAAGCCCTTTCCCGCGCTTCCGAAGCCGCTCACGTTCTCCATCCGCACCACCAGCTCCCCGGAGGGCAGCACACCCCACACGTCCGCGCGCGCCAGGTCGGCCCCGCTCACCCGCTCGTGGCGCCGCGCCTCCTTCCACGTCTGCCCATCCCCGCTGGTGAACAGTCGCGCGGAGACATCACCCGGCGCCTGCACGTCCCCCGCGCTGGACCAGGCCGTCCCCAGCACCCAGCCGCCTCCGGGCGCGGCGACCAGCGAGTACGCGGGCCCCGGCAGCTCCCGCACCGTGCTCACCCGGCCGTCCACGGACAGCCGCAGCAGCTTCGGGTGCTCGGGCTCGAACAACGTGGACTGCCCGAGCAGCAGCGAGCCATCCGCCATCACCACGCCCGCCACCGCGTTCGCCCCGTATCCCTGGAGCAGGGACTTCCACGTCCGCCCGCCATCCGTGGAGCGCAGCACCGCCGCCTGCGTCTTGTTGCTGCCCATCAGCGCCCACAGCGCCCCCGTCACCGGGTCCGCGACCAGCGCATAACCATGCCGGTGCGCGGTGAGCGTGGAGCGCACGGACCAGCTGGCCCCGCCATTCGTGCTCGCCCACACCCGCACCGGCGCGGAGGACGAGGTGAAGCTCTGGTACTCGAGGAAGAACCACGTGCCGCCCAGCTCCGCGAAGCTGCGCGGCCCCATCGCCCGGTAGTTCCCCAGGCTCACCTCGCCCGTCCAAGTCCGCCCGCCATCCGTGGAGCGCTGGAGGTTGTACACACCGCTGTGGCTGGCCACCGCCACCAGCGTCCCGTTCGTCATCGCCGCCAGCGTCCACAAATTTCCCCCGTCCTGCCCGCGCGCGGAGAAGGTGCGTCCGCCATCCGTGCTCGCCATCAACCGCGAGCGCTCGCCCCCCGCCGCGAGTCCGTAGAGCGTGCCCGCGCCATCCACCGCGAGCAGTTCATGACTCGCGCTGGAGCGCACCAGCTCCAACGTGAAGGGCTCCTCGGAGGGCTCCTCCGGCGGCTCCTCATCCAGCACCATCGCCACGCGCGACACGGTGCCTCGCGAGCTCGCGTCCACGGCCTCGCCGTACAGACACGGCACCTCGCTGCTGCCCTCCGGCAGCACGTCCACCGCGTTGGGATACCCCTTGAACGTCGAGTCCCCGTCGAGCGTCACCGCGGCGCTCAGGCTGCCGTCCTCGAGGAGGGCGCGCACACGCAGCTCGCTGTGTTGATTGAGCACGCGCATGCGGTTGTAGAAGATGTACAGGGTGTCGCCAATGCGGGTGGTGGCGGCCTGGAGCGCCCAGTCGGATGTGCCCTCCACCAGCTTGCGCGGCCCGAAGGACGTCCCGTCGAAGCGCCGGTGGTACAGCCGCTCCTGCTCGTCCTTGTAGACCAGGTGCATGCCGCCCCGGCCGTCCGCCACCGCGCTCAGCGCCGCGCCGTGGTAGATGCCGTCGGAGAAGGCCTCGCGCACCGGCCCCCAGGTCTCCACGGGGTCCGCGTCGTTGCGCACCCGCATCCGCGTGGGCACGAAGCCATCATGCATGGCGTAGACGAAAACGAGCTTCGTCCCCACGCTCAACAGGCGCCCGCCGCCTCGGCGGCGAACCTTGTCCAGCACCTGGGGCGCGCCAAAGTCCTGCCCGCCATCGGTGGACACCGCCACCACCGCGGTGGAGCCGCCATCCGACTCCACCCGGAAGGCCTGCACCCAGAGGCGCCCCCGCGAGTCGCGCGTCAGGAGCGCCCGCGAGTAGCCCGTGCGGTCATCCACCGAGTCCAGCACGCGCACCGCGGGCTCCGGTGTCCAGGTGTCCTCCGAGGACTGGTAGCGCCACCACTGGAACCAGACGTCATGGCGTCGGGAGGGCGCCAGCTGCGGACCCTCGTACGAGTAGACGAGCGCCACATCCCGGCCCACCGCCAGGAGCTCCGCCCGGTCCGTGTGCGTGGAGTCCGACTGGATGTCCCCCACGCGCCGCACGGTGCGCAGCGCGTCCTCGGAGCGGTACAGGACCAGCCCCTTGCCCTCGGTGCCACCGTGCTGGATGGCCACCAGGAAGCTGGGGGAACGACTTCCACCTCTGTCGATGCGAACGATGTGGCGCTGCGCCGGGAGCGTCAGGGCATTGCCCCCACTCACCGGAACCAACGCCGAGCCGCCCGCCGCGAGCACCACGGCGAGCAAGGCCCCAGTCAGCCCTGTCATGAATCCCCTCCCCCGAACACCGAGGAGGAAGACTGTGGGCGGTCAGGGGGAGAAGGAAGCCGCCCCGCACCACCAGGGCGCCCCATTCCTTTTCAAGTGAACGGGGCGCCTGTCATCAAGCACACGCTCCCGCGAGCGCGGGCGTGCACCAACGACGAACTACTTCGTGCGACGGCGCTTGGCCGGAGCGGCCGTGCCCGCGTCCTGCGGACCCGCGTCGGGAGCAGTCGCCTCGACCGCGGCACCCTCCGCGGCGACACCCGCGTCACCCGAGCCGGCATCCGCCGCGCCCGCCGCGCCCGCGCGCGGAATGGCCGGAGGCGGGTTGACGAGCTGGAGCGAGCCCAGGAAGTCATCCGCCGCCGGAGCGCCGATGCTCGGGTTGTAGAGAACGAGCATGGTGTAGAGGCGCGGGCCCACCAGGTAGTTGCGCGCGCGCACCTCGCCGTTGGGCGAGGACACCGTGTAGGACTTACCGGGGTAGCCATCGAGCGTCAGCTCCTGCTCGTTGCTGACGGTGCCCTTGAGCTGGTTGGTGAGGCCGTCGCGGCCCTCGTTCAGGAACGCCTCGGGCGGCCGGCTGGCGACGACCTTCTCCGGGTAGTCGGCGATGCTGACCGAGTAGATGACGCCCTCGGGGGTCTGCAGCGAGTAGGCCGCCGTGGACACCTCGCCCGCAGGGATGTTCACCTTCTGGCGCTGGACCTGAGGCTGGCCCGGCATCTTGACGTTGAAGCCCTCCTCGGCGCTCACGGGGTTGAGCTGCGGGCCCGCGGCGGCCGGCTGCGCGCCGCCCGTCTCTCCACCCTCGTTGGGCAGCTCCTCCACCGTGGAGGTCGCTTCACCAGAGTTGTTGGAGCTGCTGTCGGTCTTCTGCGGACCGACGCACGCGAGGGCCATCAGCGCAAGGGTGGCAATCGAGGCAAGGAGGCGGGACAACGAAGGCATGGGCGCGCTTCCTGAAATGAGTTTGGGAGAGTTGAACGCGGTGCGTCGGACGACGCTAGACGAACTGCTCGACTTCTGACTACCCGAGATTCGGAGACCCGCCAGTTTCCAGGTGTCACGAGGACCCCAGAAGCGTCGGCGGCAGGACGAACGTGGTGCGCCGGGAGGCGGAAACTCGGCCTTCCAGAGCCTACTCGCCCAGATAGGCGCGGCGCACCTCCGGGCTCTCCAACAGCGCTTTACCGGGGCCGGCCATCACCACTTCACCCGTCTCCAGCACGTAGCCGTAGTGGGCGGAGTTGAGGGCCAGGTGCGCGTTCTGCTCGACGAGCAGCACGCTGACGCCCGCCTTGTTCACGTCGCGCAGGGTGCGGAAGATGGTCTCCGTCACCTGCGGCGCAAGGCCCAGCGAGGGCTCGTCGAGCAGCAGCAGTTGGGGCCGGCTGAGCAGCGCGCGCGCGATGGCGAGCATCTGCTGCTCTCCGCCCGACAGCGTCCCGGCCATCTGGTTGCGCCGCTCCTTGAGCACGGGGAAGAGCGTGAAGTTCTTCTCCATGTCCGCGCGGATGTCCGCGGTGTCCCGGCGCAGGTAGGCCCCCAGCTCCAGGTTCTCCAGCACGGTGAGGTTGGGGAAGATGCCGCGCCCTTCCGGTGCGTGGGCCATGCCCCGGGGCACCAGCTGGTGCGCCTTGAGGGACGTGGTGTCCTGCCCGCTGAAGCGGATGCTCCCCGCGCTCGCCTTGAGCATGCCGCTCACCGCGCGAAGGGTGCTCGTCTTGCCCGCGCCGTTGGCGCCGATGAGGGCGACGACTTCACCCTTGCCCACCGTCAGCGACACGCCCCTGAGGGCCTGGATGGCACCGTAGTGGACCTTGATGCCCTCCACCGCCAGCAGCGGGGGGAATGCCTGGCGCTCACCCAGCGTCTTCACCTGCGCCTCGCTCACGCCGCTCCTCCGTGGCTCTCCAGGTAGCTGTCACCCAGATACGCCTCGATGACCTTCCGGTCGCTTCGCACCTCGGCCGGAGCGCCGCGCGCAATCGTCTCGCCGTGGTCCAGCACGGTGATCTGCTCGCAGATGCCCATCACCAGCTTCATGTCGTGCTCAATCACCAGCACGCCCAGCTTGAAGTCGTCGCGCAGCTTGCGGATGAGGACCATCAGGTCCGCCTTCTCGCGCGTGTTCATGCCCGCGGCGGGCTCGTCCAGGAGCAGCACGCGGGGCTGGCTGCCCAGCGCGCGCGCGATTTCCAGCCGGCGCTGCTCGCCGTAGGGAAGGTTGCGCGCCTCCTCGTCGCGGCGATGCGACAGGCCCATGACCTCCAGGAGGTGCTCGGCCTGCGCCGTCAGCCGGCGCTCCTCGCGCTGGAAGGACGGGGTGAGCAGGAGCGCCTTCCACCAGTCCGCGTAGTTGTGGGCCGCGTTCGCCAGCTTCGCGCCCACGCCCATCCGGGACTGGTGCAGCGCCGTCTGCGCGCGGCAGGCCACCTTCACGTTGTCCAGCGCGGTGAGCGCGCGGAACAGACGGATGTTCTGGAAGGTGCGCGCCACGCCCAGCAGGTTGATTTGATGCGGCTTGCGCCCGTTCACCTTCGTGCCGCTGACGAACACCTCGCCCTGGGAGGGCTGGTACACGCCGGTCAGCACGTTGAACGCGGTGGACTTGCCCGCGCCGTTGGGGCCGATGAGGCCCTGCAGGTCGCCCTGCTGGATGGAGAGGCGGAAGTCCGTCAGCGCCTTGAGGCCACCGAACTGGATGCTCACCCCGTCCGTGCGCAGGAGCGCGGCGGACTTCGTGGCCGGAGCGACAGGGGCCACCGGCTGCGCGTTCGCGCTCATGCCAGCCCCCTGCGCTTGCGAGGCAGCCACCGGGGCAGCACGTCCCAGATTTCCTTCGTACCGAACAGGCCCTGGGGACGCGACAGCATCAACACGACGAGCAGCAGGCCGTAGATGGGCATGCGAATCTGGTCCACCCGCTGCGCCAGGCTGCCCTCGGTGCCCAGCGCGCCGAACAGCGAGCGCATGCCTTCGGGTAGCAGCGTGAGGAAGATGGCCGCGACGAACGCGCCGGTGGTGGAGCCCAGACCGCCCAGCACCACCATGACGACGATTTCCATCGAGCGCACGAAGGTGAAGGAGCCGGGGTTGATGATGGGCACGAAGTGGGCGAACAGCCCGCCGGCGATGCCCGCGAAGAACGACGAGAAGACGAAGGCGCGGACCTTGTAGCCGGTGGTGTCCACGCCCATGGCCTCGGCGGCCACCTCGTCCTCGCGGATGGCCCACAGGCTGCGGCCATGGCTGGAGCCAGCGAGCCGTCGCGCGGCCAGCACCACGAGGAACACCCAGAAGAACACCATGCCCGGGCTGGAGTACTGGGGGATGCCCGACAGGCCCAGCGCGCGGCCGAACGCGTCCGTGTTCTGGACGAAGACGCGGATGATTTCGCCGAAGCCCAGCGTGACGATGGCCAGGTAGTCGCCCCTCAGGCGCAGCGAGGGCAGCCCCACCAGGAAGCCGCACGCCGCGGCGGCGGCGCCCCCCGCGAGCAGCGCCAGCAGGAAGAGGACCTGGTCGCTGGCGGCCACGGGGAGGAAGGACAGCGCCACCTCCTTGAGCTGCAGGGAGGTGTAGCCCGCGATGTACGCGCCCACGGCCATGAAGCCCGCGTGGCCGATGGAGAACTGGCCCGTCATCCCGTTCACGATGTTGAGGCTCACCGCGAGGATGATGTTCACCCCGACGACGGACAGCAGATACGTCGCGAAGTCGGAGCCGGTCAGCGACCAGTGGAACAGCGCGAGCGTGGGAATCGCGATGACCAGCGGAAGGATGCCGCGCAGCGCGGGGGGGACGAGCGACGGTGCCTCGGGGATGGAAAGCGCGGGGGTCTCCATCGTCACACCTTCTCCGCGGCGACCCGGCCGAACAGGCCACCCGGCTTCACCAGCAGCACCAGGATGAGGAAGCCGAAGGCCACCGCGTCCCGCCAGGTGCTGGCCGCGTAGCCCACCACGAACTCCTCCACCAGTCCGAGCACCAGCGCGCCCACCACCGCGCCCGGCACATGGCCGATGCCGCCAATCACCGCGGCGACGAAGGCCTTGAGGCCCACGTACAGGCCCATGAGCGGGCTCACCGACGTGTCCTTGATGGCGTAGAGCAGCCCCGCGCCCGCGGCCAGGCCGCTGCTGAGCATGAACGTCAGGGCAATCACGCGGTCGGTGGGGATGCCCATCAGCGCCGCCACCCGGTGGTCCCAGGAGACCGCGCGCATCGCCCGGCCGAAGCGCGTGCCGAAGACGAGGTACTGCAGGGCCACCATCAACCCCACCGCGATGAGGAAGCTGATGACCTGCCAGTTCCAGACGACGACGTCCCGGTCCCCGATGATGAGCCACTCCTTGGGCTCGATGATTTCGGGGAACGCGCGGGGGCTGGCGCCCGGCAGGAAGCCGATGTCCAGTTGGAAGCCGTAGGAGAGCGCGAAGGAGATGCCGATGGCGGTGATGAGCGCCGTCAGCCGGGGCTTCTCGCGCAGGGGCCGGTAGGCGAAGCGTTCAATGAGGAAGCCGAACAGCGCGCACCCGAGCATGGCCACCGCGAACACGGCGGCGATGCCGAGGAACGAGCCGCGCGCCTCGCGTCCAATCGCGAAGGCGGTGGCGTAGCCCATGTAGACGCCGACCATCATGACGTCGCCGTGGGCGAAATTGATGAGCTTGAGGACGCCGTAGACCATCGTGTAGCCGAGCGCGACGAGCGCGTAGATGGTTCCGGCGGCCAGACCGTTGATGAGGTGCTGGAGGAGCTGCGCCATTTAGGGAGAGATGGTCGTCACATACTGCGTCTTGCCGTCCCCGACCTTGAGGACGACGGCGGACTTCACGGCATTGCGCTTGTCATCCAGGGTGACGGTGCCCGCCACGCCCGGGAAGTCCTTGGTCTGCGCGATGGCATCCCGCACCGCCGGACCGCTCAGGTCCTTGGCGCGCTTGAGGGCCTCCACCGCCACGCGGGCCGCGTCGTATCCCAGCGCCGCCAGCGCGTCCGGCACACCGCCGTACGCGGCCTTGTAGTCGGCGATGAACTTCTGCACGCGGGGGTCCGGGTTGTCCGGCGAGTAGTGGTTGGAGAAGTAGCTGCCAGAGATGGCGCTGCCGCCCAGCTCGAAGAGCTTCTCGGAATCCCATCCGTCGCCGCCCATCAGGGGGACCTTGAGGCCCACCTCGCGGGCCTGGCGCGCGATGACACCGACCTCGCTGTAGTAGCCCGGGACGTAGATGCCGTCCGGCTGCGTCTTCTTGATGGCGGTCAGCTGCGCGCGGTAGTCGGTGTCGCCCTGGCTGTAGCTCTCCGTCGTCGCGACCTTGCCGCCCATCTCCGTGAACTTGCGCGTGAAGACGTCCGACAGGTCGATGGAGTAGGCGCTCTTGTTGTCCTGGAGCACCGCCACCTTGCCCAGCTTCAGGTCCTCGCGGGCGAACTTCGCCATGACGAAGCCCTGGAACGGGTCGATGAAGCACACGCGGAAGATGAAGTCGCCCTTCTGCGTCACGGTGGTGTTGGTGGACGAGGGCGTAATCATGGGCACGCCCGCCGCCTGCGCCTTCTCCGCCATGGCCAGCGAGTTGGACGAGGCCACGTCGCCCAGGATGAGCACCACCTTGTCCTGCGTAATCAGGCGGGTGGCGGCCTGCGCGGCCTCCTCCGGCTTGCTCTGATTGTCGTAGACGCGAATCGCCAGCTTCTTGCCATTCACGCCGCCCGCGGCGTTGGCCTCCTTGAGGGCCAGCTCGATGCCGTTGCGCGTGGAGATACCGAAGGTCGCCTGACCGCCGGTGAGCGCGCCCACCTGGCCCAGCAGGATGGTGTCGGAGCCAGCGGCGGGTGTGCCGCTCACCGTGCTCCCGGACTGACCCTGCGCGGCCTGCGTGCCAGCCTCACCGGAGGGAGTGGGCTGCGTCTTCTTCTCACAAGCGCCCGCCATGACGGCGAGCGCGGCGAGCAGCATCGGGGCAAGGCGTCGCATGCGGAGCAATCCTCCTCAACAGGGGGTGCTGCGATTCAAAGCCCCGGTTTTCTAGCGGAGCCCTCTCCATGGGTCAAGCGCGCTGCCAGACAGGCCCTCCCCCCACGTACCCTCCGTGCGGCGCGTCACGTGGGGTTCCGGGCCCGGGCGCCGGAGGGGACCGAGGCGTTTCGCGCGCCCATCCCACCCCCAAATGCCGCGGTCCTCGGGGGGAAAGGGCCCGTGAACCTGGAGGACGACGCCCCTGGAGGAAGAAGCGATGCACGCCGGGAGAGGGCAGGCAACCCCCGTCGGGGGCAACCACGGGACCGAGCCCCTCGCGCTCGTGTTGCCACGGCACTGTTCATCCCCGGACCTGTTCCCACCTTCCGGTTGATGGAGTGGTGGACCGCGCCCTCCATCCAGCCAGTCAGCAGGAGGAGCCAGCCATGTTCCAGCGCAAAGACGTCAGGGAAGGAATGGCCGTCCGCAGCATCGACGGCGAGAAGCTCGGCAAGGTCTTCGCCATCGGCGACGACGCATTCCACATCGAAAGGGGCCTGTTCTTCCCGAAGGACTACCGGGTCGCCTTCACGGAGGTCAGCGAGATTCGCGACGGAGAGGTGATTCTCAACCGGGGCAAGGAAGCGCTCCAACAGGTCTCCGACGCCGAGCGCGCCAAGGCCACCGCGGGCACGGGCGTAGCGGCCGGAGCCGTGGGCCTGGCCTCCGAGCGCACGACGACCACGACGGAGACGCGGGTACGCGACACGGACCTGGGCGCATCCCGGGGCTCCGTCACGTCGCTGCCTGGCGCGAACCTGGGCACGGACGCCAACTACGCGGCCAACATGCGGGCGGACACCGACCTCCGCAGGGGCGACACCCGCCTGGAGACCGACAGGCGCCTGGAGACCGACAAGCGCCTGGGCTCCGAGAGGCGTGACACCGACGACATCTCCATCCCCGTCCACCGGGAGAAGCTGACCGTGGAGAAGCGCGACACGCAGGCGGGCGAGCTGCGCGTGCACAAGGACGTGGTGGAGGAGGAGGAAGTGGTGAAGGTCCCCCTGCGCCACGAGCGGGTCCGCGTGGAGCGCCGGGCGGCGACGTCGGACAAGCCCGTGGTGGGCGCGACGTTCAAGGAGGAGACCATCGTCGTCCCGCTGCACGCCGAAGAGGTGGACATCACCAAGCGCTCGGTCCTGGACGAGGAGGTCGTCATCCACAAGGACGTCGTCGAGGAGGAGCGCCGCATCACCGAGAGGGTGCGCCACGAGAACGTGGACATCCGCACCGAGGGCGAGGTCGACGCCCCGCGCACGCTCAACGCCACGCCCGACGACCCGTCGCTGCGCCGCTCCTGAAGTGACGCCCGGGCACCTTCCGCCTGGGCGCTCGTTCGGCCTGGAATGGGGCGGGAGCCCCACTCCGCCTGGAGTGGGGCCGGCCCCCCTCTGCTTCGACCCAGGTGGGGCCACAAGCCTTGCTCCATCTGGAGTGAGACCGGTGCCCGCCCGAGTCAGGGCGCGGCCTTCTTCTGGGGCACGGGGCGAGGCTCCGTGTCGATGTCCTCCTGGGGAGGCCACCCCTCTGGGGGAGCCCGCACGTCGCGGGACGCCACCGGAGGCTGTCCTCCTGCCTCCGTGCGGTCCAGCCGGTTCAGCTCTCGCAGCCGGTCCGGAAAGTGCCGGGCCATCAGCCGCGACAGCTCCGTTTCCTTCGCCGGCGTGACGATGTCCAACAGCCGCTCCGCCATCTCCTGCGCGCTCGCGAAACGCGCCGTCGGAGACTTGGCCAGCGCCACCTCGAGCACCTCCCACAAGGGACGGGAGATGGTGTCCGGCCGCGTCAGGCGCTCGTCGCAGATGGCCTGCATGGACCGCAGCTCGTCTCCCCTGTCAAAAGCGCGCCGCCCGGTGAGCGCCTCGTAGAGGATGAGGCCCATGGCGAACAGGTCGCTGCGGGCGTCCAGCCGCTGCCCCCGGGCCTGCTCCGGCGACATGTACAGCGGCTTGCCCTTCACGATGCCCGGCAGCGTCATCGTCCGCTGCGCGCGGACTTTCGCCACGCCGAAGTCCAGGACCTTCACCTGGCCGTCGAAGCCCACCATCAGGTTGTGCGGGGACAAGTCCCGGTGCACCAGGTGCATCGGCTTGCCGTCCTCGCCCTTGAGCAGGTGCGCCGCGTGCAACCCGTGCAGGGCCTGCACGACAATCGCGGCTGTCTGCTCGGGCGTCAGCGGCCCCTTCTGCGCGCGCAGCAGCCGGTCCAGGTCCACGCCCCGCACCAGCTCCATGGCGATGAAGTACGCCCCCTGGGCCTCGCCGAAGTCATAGACGTGCACGAGGTTGGGGTGCGACAGCCGCAGGCCGATGCGCGCCTCGTCCAGGAACTGCTGGACGATGGCCGGCTCCGCCGTCAGGTGCGGGAGGATGCGCTTGAGGGCCACCAGCCGCCCCAGCCCCTCCGGGCCTCGCGCCCGCGCCACCAGCACCTGGGCCATGCCACCGGTGCCCAGCGGCGTCAGCACCTCGTACTTGCCAATGCGCCCGCGCGGCACCGGCGTGTCGTCCAGCGCCAGTTCGTCCAGCCGCTCCAGGGGCCCCTGCCCGTCCATCAGCGCCAGGAAGGCCAGCACGGCCGTGTCCAGCTGCTCGCCGATGGCCTCCACCAGCTTCATCACCAGCCCGCCGCCGTCCGCGAAGCCGCCCTCCACCGCCAGCCCCAGGCCGCCCAGCTCCAGGTTCCCCAGCTTCAGCCGGGTGCAGAACAACATCCGCCCGTTCTTCAGCCGGTGGGGTCCCCGCCAGCTCGCGGCCTCGAAGACGTCCGCGCCCAGCTCGCCCAACACCCGCGTCAGCACCGGCCCGCGCGTGCCCCGCAGGGACACGAAGCCCGCGGGCGCGTGCACCATGCGCGCGCACTGGGTGAGGAAGACATCCAGCCCCGCGTCCAGCGTCAGGCCGCGCTGGAGGCAGTCCTCGAGGATGTCGTCCGACATCCGATGAACCGCCACCAGGCCGCGCAGGAACGCGACCTCTGTCTCCAATGAAGGGAATTCCACGGGCCCATTACACACCCGCACGAGCTTCCCCGGAAAGTCTGGGGTTGCCGCTAGACGCGCTCGCGGTCCTTCAAGGACCCGCTACCGGACACCCGCTCGGAGGAGGCCGAGGGCAGCGGCAGGGCGCGACGGTCGTCGATGAGGCCGTGGATCTCCAGCATGTGCTCCAGGTGGGCCACGCGCGCCTTCAGCATCGCCGTGTCCGGGTGCTGGCCGAGCTGGGCCTCGCGCAGCCGGATGAACGCCTCCATCACCGGCTTGAGCGAGAAGCGCAGCGTCAACCCGAGAAAGGGGATGCCGACCGTCATCGCCACCACCGACGTAATCACCACGGCTTCGACTGGATCCATGACTCGCTACCTCGAAACGGACAGGGGGTGATTCACCTACGCGGGAGGCGCGGAGATGATTGCACGCCCCCCGTCCGAAATCCGGGGGTGCTCGTTCAGCTCGCCTGGCCGGTGTAGATGGCGTCGGCGATGCGGTAGGCGCTGCCCTCCAGGCGCTGGAAGGCCTCCTTGAGGGCCACCGCGTCGGAGGTGTTGAGCATGCCCTTGAGCCGCTCCAGGTCCGTCCTGATTTCCTCGCGGTCCTTCTCCGACAGGAGGCTGGCGTACTCCTCCAGGCTCTTCTCCGTCGTGTAGATGAGGCCGTCGGCGTTGTTGCGCAGCTCCGCCAGCTCCTTCTTCTTCTTGTCGTCGGACGCGTGCGCCTGCGCGTCGGAAATCATCCCCTGGATTTCCGCCTCCGACAGACCGGAGTTGCTCACCACGCGCACCTGCTGGACCTTGCCGGTGCCCAAATCCTTGGCGCTGACGTGGACGATGCCGTTGGCGTCGATGTCGAACGACACTTCAATCTGCGGCACGCCGCGCGGCGCCGGGGGGATGCCCACCAGCTCGAAGCGCGCCAGCGTCTTGTTGTCCGCCGCCATCTCGCGCTCGCCCTGGAGGACGTGCACGCTCACCAGCGGCTGGTTGTCCACCGCGGTGGAGAACACCTGGCTCTTCTTGCAGGGGATGGTGGTGTTCTTGTCGATGATCTTCGTGAAGACGCCGCCCGCCGTCTCCACGCCCAGGGACAGCGGCGTGACGTCCAGGAGGAGGACGTCCTTCACCTCGCCCTTGAGCACGCCACCCTGGATGGCCGCGCCCACGGCGACGACCTCGTCCGGGTTGATGCCCTTGTGCGGCTCCTTGCCGAAGAACTCCCGCACCTTCTGCTGCACGCGCGGCATGCGCGTCATGCCGCCGACGAGGAGCACCTGGTTGACGTGCTGCGCGCTCAGGCCCGCGTCCTTCAAGGCAATCTTGCAGGGCTCAATCGTCCGGTCGATGAGGTCCGCGACCAGCGCCTCGAACGTGGAGCGGTCCACCGTCTCCGTCAGGTGCTTGGGGCCGGACGCATCCGCGGTGATGAACGGCAGGTTCACCTCCGTCTCCGGCGCGCTGGACAGCTCGTGCTTGGCGCGCTCGGCGGCCTCCTTGAGCCGCTGGAGCGCCATGCGGTCCTTGCGCAAATCCAGCCCGTTGTTCTGCTCGGCGAAGCGCTTGGCCAGGTAGTCGATGAGCCGCTGGTCGAAGTCCTCGCCGCCCAGGAACGTGTCGCCGTTGGTGCTCTTCACCTCGAACACGCCGGCGGTCAGCTCCAGGATGGAGATATCGAACGTGCCGCCGCCCAGGTCGTAGACGGCGACGCGCTCGGTGCCGCCGTCCTTCACCTTGTCCAGGCCGTACGCGAGCGCCGCCGCGGTGGGCTCGTTGATGATGCGCAGGACGTTGAGGCCGGCGATGCGGCCGGCGTCCTTGGTGGCCTGACGCTGGCTGTCGTTGAAGTACGCGGGGACGGTGATGACCGCCTCGGTGACGGGCTCGCCGAGGTAGTCCTCCGCCGTCTGCTTCATCTTCATCAGGATGATGGCGGAGACCTCCGGCGGGCTGTGGCCCTTGCCGCGAATCTCCACCCACGCGTCGCCGTTGGGGCTGGTGGCCACCTTGAACGAGCTGACGCTGATGGCCTTCTTCGCCTCCGGCGAGTCGAACTTGCGGCCGATGAGCCGCTTCACCGCGAAGACGGTGTTCTCCGGGTTGGTGATGGCCTGCCGCTTGGCAATCTGGCCCACCAGCCGCTCACCGGAGTCCGTGAAGCCCACCATCGAAGGCGTGGTGCGGCTGCCCTCGCTGTTGGGAATGACCACCGGCTCGCCGCCTTCCATGACGGCGACGCACGAGTTGGTCGTTCCGAGGTCGATTCCTATCACCTTGCCCATGACGCTTACTGACTCCCCCCGGAAGTGCTGTCCGACTGCTGCTCGGTCGCCTCGGCACGCGGCTCACCGTCCGGCGAGGACGGCGCCTCCGCGGACTCGGGCGGCGTGTTTGACGTGGTGTCGACGGGCGCGGGCGCCTCCGGCGCGCGCGCGACGACGACGAGGGCCGGACGCACCAGCCGCTCGTTGAGGAAGAAGCCGCGCACCACCTCGAAGGCCACGTGGCCCACGGGGACGTCCGCCGTCTCCACCTGCTGGATGGCCTCGTGCATGCGCGGGTCGAACGGCTGACCCTTGGCGCTGAAGGACTTCACGCCGTGGCGCGCGAGCGCGTCCTCGAAGGACTTGCGCGTCATCGCGACGCCCTTCTGGAAGCTGTCGATGTCGGTCGACTTGGCCGCCGCCTCGAGCGCGCGGTCCAGGTTGTCCATCACCGGGAGCAGGTCCTTGAGCAGCTTCTCCGAGCCGAAGCGCTGGACCTCCTCCTTCTCCTTCTGCGCGCGCTTGCGGTAGTTCTCCAGGTCCGCGGCGGCGCGGACCATGCGCTCCTGCGCATCCTTCGCGCGCTCGTGCGCCTCGCGCAGCCGCTCCATCGTCTCGCGGCCCTTGGCCTGACTGAATTCGACCTGCGCCTTGAGCGACTCCACCTCCTCGCGCAAGGCGGCGACCTCTTCGGCTGTCGCCGGAGTCGCCACGGGGTCTTCGGGAATCGCGGAAGACTCGGGGGAGGCGGCGAGGTCCTCGTCAGAGGCGGCGGCCTGGGGGGCCTCCACCTCGATGACGGTCACTTCGTCATCCTCCATTCGACGCTCGACGCTGCGGACCGCCGCGTCGATGACGTCCTGCCCGATTTCCGCCTGGATGCTGTCCTTTTCGCTGGAGCCGGCCACGGCGCGCACTATCTCACGCGCCGCACACCGTTCCAACTGGCGGGAACGACTGGCGGAACCCGGACCCGAGGTATGTGCGGGCGCGATTCAGGCGGAACGGAACTTCACGCTCCGGCGGTGGGCTTCTTGGCGCGGCCCATCGTCTTCTTGGACGCCGGGGCGGCCTTCTTCGCCGCCCGCCCGCCCGCCTTCTTGGCGCGGCCAATGGACTTGGTGCCCGCCTTCTTCGCGGCGCGAGGCTCGGCCTTCGGAGCCGGGGCCTCGGCGGCCGGGGCTTCGGGGGCGCTGGCGCGGGAGGCGCCCTTGGCCTTCTTGCTGGCGGGAGGCTTGGTGGTGGCCTCGTCTTCCGGATGGAAGGCGCGCTCCACGGCGCCCTCGACCTGGCGCACGGCGGTCTCAATCTTCTCCGCCGCCACCTTGGTGGTGCTGGCCGCCCAGGTGCGCAGCTGCTCCAGGCCCTCCTTCACCTTGGCCTGCTTCTCCGGGTCCTTCACTTCCTTGAGGAGCCGCTGCGCCTCGCCGCGAAGGTCGTCGGTCGTGCGCTTGAGCTCGTCACCGGTGCGCTTGAGGAACTCCATCAACTGCTTGTCCCACTTCTCGGCCATTGAGCGTGTCCTCTCGTCGGGCGGCGGCAGCCCCCCATGGTTCCCGCGACTCTCGAATATGTCACGGACGACGCGGACGGCCATTGCCGTTCCAACGCAGCGCGACTTCCTGGGGCTCCGTCCGTGTTCGAGGGTGTCATCGTCGCGCAACAGGGATTTCGCTAGAGTGTCTCGTTTCAAATGCGGGCCCGGCCGATGGCTCGCCCTGCCGGAGCCCACATCCATGTCTCTCATCCGCGCCGCCGGGACACTCGTCCTCCTGGCCTTCTTGAGCGCCTGTTCGGGAAGCCGCCACGATGACCCAGGCGGGGGCCCCAAGCTCCCCACCTCCGAGCTGACCGACACCACGGTGGGCGCCACCTATGAGGTGCACCTGACGGCCACGGGTGGCACCGCGCCCTTGAGCTACACGCTGGAGACGGAAGTCCCCCCGGGCTTCTCCTTCTATTCGGCCGACGGGAAGCTCACCGGCCCCGCCAGCGCCTCTGGAGAGTTCTCCCTCCGGGTGAGCGTGCGGGACGTGGAGAAGAGCGTGGATACGCGGACGTACAGCCTCAAGGTGTGGCCGGCGCCGGTGCTCTCCGCCGTCGCGCCGTCCGCCGCGTTCACCGGCAACGGCTACACGCACACCTTCTCGGTGGCGGGGGGGCGTCCCCTGCTGACGTTCTCCGTGGCGGAGGGCTCGCTGCCCTCGGGCCTGTCGCTGACGCAGGACGGAGAGGTGACGGGCGTGGCGGAGCTGGCGGGCACGAAGACCTTCACCTTGAGGGTGCAGGACGCCAGCGGCGTGAAGGCGGAGGGCCGCTTCTCCCTGGAGGTGAAGCCAGGCACGGGAATCCCCGATGGGGGCCCTTCGACGAGCTTCCCGCTGGCGGTGGGCAACTGGAACATCGAGTGGTTCGGCTCCCCGACGGAGGACCCGGCGGACGACGCGCTCCAGCTCGCCAACGTGCAGTCCGTGATTGGCGACGCGGGCGTGGACGTGTGGGGCCTGGGGGAGATGGTCAACACGGCGCAGTTCAACACGCTGAAGGACCAGCTGCCCGGGTACGAGGGCTTCCTTTCCAATGACTCCACCGTGACGTTGGGACCCACCTACTACTCGTTCAACGAGCAGAAGGTGGGCCTGCTCTACAAGACGGGGCTGGTGGAGGTGCGCCAGGCGCAAATCGTCCTGAGCGAGTACGAGAATGACTTCGCCGGCAGGCCGCCGTTGCGCGTGGACCTGCGCATCACCCGAGGCGTCTCCAGCGTGGACCTGACGGTGCTGGTGCTGCACATGAAGGCCATGACCGGGGCGGACGACTATGCACGGCGGCTCGCGGCCGGGCAGCACCTCAAGGACTACCTGGACTTCAACCTCCCCACGCAGAAGGTGATGGTGGTGGGTGACTGGAACGACGACGTGGACGGGTCCACCACGACGAACCCCAGCACAGGGGGGAAGTTCGACACACCCTACCGCGACTTCGTGGACGACACCGTGCGCTATGCCTTCGTCACCCAGGCCATGTCGCTCCAAGGGGTCGCCTCCACCGTGAGCTTCTCGACGTTCATCGACCACCAACTCGTCAGCAACGAGATGCTGGCCCACTACGTCTCCGGCTCGGCCGCCGTGCTGCGGCCGAACATCCCCAGCTACGGCTCCACCACGTCGGACCACTACCCCATCATCAGCCGCTACAACTTCGGGGAGGTGCCGGAGCACACCGTGAAGCTCACCGCGCCCAACGGCGGAGAGTCATTGAGCGCGGGCGTGGCGTTCGACGTCACCTGGACGTCGGCCGGGGTGAACACGGTGCGGCTGCAGTACTCCCTGGATGACGGGCTCACGTGGAGCGACATCGTCGCGTCCGTGCCCGCATCGCCCGCGACCTACGCCTGGACGGTGCCCGCGGTGGAGTCCTCCACGGCACGGGTGCGCATCAGCGACGCGCAGGATGGCACCCTCGCGGACGTGAGCGACAACGTGTTCCTGCTGAACCGTCCGGTGCCCACGTTGTTCATCAACGAGTACCTGCCCCACCCGAACAACGTCTCGGGGACCACCACGGTGGACTTCGACAAGATGTTCGTGGAGATCCGCAACACCGGCACCACGGCCGTGGACCTGGGCGGCTACTCCATCCACGACGAGGAGTCGCGGCGGGGCGACAAGCCCGCGCGGCACGTCTTCCCCGGGGGCACGATGCTCCAGCCCGGCAAGGTCTACACCGTCTACTCCGGCGCGTCGGCGGTGCCCTCGGGCGTGCCCGATGTGGCGTTCGCCAACGGCGGCGACGGGCTGCGCTTCAACCGGGGCGTCAACACGGGCAGCTCCGGCGACACCGCCTTCCTGGTCCGCCCGGATGGCTCCGAGCAGGACAAGGGCAAGTACGTCAACGCGACCCAGGGTCTCTCCTACAACCGGAGCCCGGACGGCTCGGCTGCGGGGAGCTGGGTGCCGCACAACACGCTGTCCTCCTCGACCGCGTCTCCCAGAACACGCGTGGACGGCTCGGCGTTCTGACCGGCCGAGGGTGAAGTCCGCTCGACGCCATGACAGCGGCCCGTACCCACGGGTCGCCCGGCGTCGGGTGGCTTCAAACTGAGATCTCCCCGAGGTCGGCGGCTCATGCCTGAAGACTCGGGACGCGCCTTCGCGGCAACGGGCCGGAGTGGCTGGACGCGAACCCGGCCGCCACCTCCGCACCGTCAGGGCCTGCCTTCGCGCCGCGTCGGCGGGCCCTCCGGGCCCGGGCAACTCCAGACGCCACGCGCCCCCCGCCCCACAACCCGCTCGATAGGAGAGACCCCATGACGGAGACGCTCACGCTGTACCGCCCGGTGGGGCTGAAGGAAGCGGAGCTCGTCCTGGCCAGCGACTGTCGCGGCTTTCCTCCCCGCCTGCCGGACCAGCCCTTCTTCTACCCGGTGATGAACGCGGACTATGCGCGGCAGATCGCCCGGGACTGGAACGCCCCGGACGCCGGCTCCGGCCACGTGGGCTTCGTCACCGCCTTCGACGTGGAGTCCCCCTGGCTCACCCGCTACCCCGTCCGGACGGTGGGCGCCGCGCGACATCAGGAGCCGTGGGTGCCCGCCGAGGAGCTGGAAGACTTCAACGCCCACCTCGTCGGCCCCATCCGCTTCATCGAGAGCTGGTACGGCCTGGACGAAACCCACCGCGCCACCGTGCTCGCCCAGCTCCAGACGGCCTGGACCCAGGTCCATCCCCACTCGCCCCTCCCCTTTTCTTGAGGCCAGCCCAGAAATAGTTCGAGGACATAAGACCGCGTCCCGACAACTATTTCTGGGTCGTGCCGCAAGGAATTCGGCATCCCTTCGTTGACGTGGACAACCCATTTCGCGAGCAAGCTCCGTATCCCTTTCAAGGGTGACGGCTGGTCGGGCATTGGGCTCGAGCCGGCTCGCGTGGTGTCGGAGAGACCGTGCTGCCAGGCAATGACCGCTCCGTCCTGGAGTCCTTCCGTCGTGGGGATTCGTCCGTCCTCACCCAGGTGTACCGCGCCTATTCGCCGGAGGTGCTGCGCTACCTCTCGCGACGCTTCTCCGTGGGCCCGGATGGTGGGGCCACGCGCACCGTGTCCCTGTCCGCGCTGGACCTGGACGCGGCCCATCAGGAGACCTTCGTGCGCGCGTTTCGTCCCAACATGCGGCAGGCCTATGACGGGGTGCGGCCCTACCTGGGGTTCCTGCTGACAGTCGCGCGCTCGACGGCCATCGACCTGATGCGCGCATCGGGACGGGTGTCCCGGGAAGCCGTCTCGCTGGACGAAGCACCGGAGCTCAACCAGTTGCCCAATGAGGGGCGCAGCCCGGAGGAAGAGGCACTCGGCACCGAGGTCCGGACGCTGGTGCGCCGCTTCCTGGAGACGCAGTCCGAGGAAGGTCGCGCGCTGGCGCAGTTGCGGTTCGTGGAGGGGCTGTCCCAGGAGACCACCGCCGAGCGACTCCGACTCACCCGAGGCGAGGTCCGCGTGCGCGAGCGCAAGCTGCGCACGCAGTTCACCGAGCACCTGAAGTCCTCCGGCTGGCTGGAGACGACGGCCGAGCCTGGACGCCTGGAGCTGGGCGTCCTCTTGGCCACCCTCGCCCTGTGCGCGATAGGGAGCATCCCATCATGAGGTGGTACGAGCGACACATCGACGCCAGCCTGCCGCGCTGGGCCCAGGGAGAGCTTCCCCCCGCCCAGGCCTCGCGACTGCTGCGCCATGCCCACGTCTGCCACCGCTGTGGCCCCCTCTACGAGCGCTGGGCCCAGGCGCACCGCGCGCTGGAGGACTCGCTGGACGCGCCCTCCTCCATGGAGCGGCTCGCGTTGACGGAGGGGGGACTGGAGGCGGCGCTGGCCGCGGCGGAGCCCCTGGCCGCCCCTTCACGGTGGCCGTCGATGATGGCGCTCGCGGGCGCGCTGACCGCCGTCGTCGCCGCCATGGTGCTGTCGCCCGCGCTGACCGACGAGTTCCGCGCCCGAGGCCTGGGCACGCCGCCGCCCGGCGTGGCCCTGCGCATCTTCTGCGCCACCCCGGGTCAGCCGCTGCGGGAGCTGCACTCGGGTGAAGCCTGCCCGGCGGGTGCCATGCTGGCCTTCGCCGCGGGCGGGCAGGCGCCGTACACGCATATCGCCGTCCAGGTGCGCGGCACGCAGCGCGCGGAGCTCACCGCCGGCCCCTTCCTCCTGTCCGGTGCGCCAGGCAAGGAGGCGCCCCTCGCGTTGACGGTGCCGCTGCCGGAGACGGTGGGCGAGGCGGAGGTGACGGCTGCGTTCGCCGACAGCCCGTCCGCGGCCCTGGCGGCCTTGCGTGGTGAGGAGCAGGGGGGGGCAGTGGTGCTCAAGCAGGCCCTGAGGGTAGAGGAAGGTCCATGAACAAGCTGGGAGTGCTCCTCGGGGTCGCCGCGCTCTTCGCCGCACGCGACGCCTCGGCGGATGCCCTGGTCCGTCGCGCGCTCGTGATTGCCCACAACGGCAGCGACGACCCGTCGCTGCCCGCGCTGCGTTTCGCTGACGATGACGGCGTGCTGTGGGCGGAGACCCTCCAGCGGCTGGGGGTGGAGACGACGCTGCTGGTGGACCCGGACGCCTCCACGCTCGCAGGGGGCCGGCCGGTGCTCGCGGGCGCGCGGCCTCCCACGCCCGACGAGGTGAAGCGCGAGGTGGCCCGGCTGCGCGCCGCCAGCCTCGCCGACGACGAGCTGGGCCGCGAGACGGACGTGCTCGTGGTGTACGTGGGCCACGGCAACACGGACGAGGCGGGCCGCGCCTACTTCACCCTGGCGGGAGGCCGGCTGGACAAGGCGAGCCTCTACGCGGACGTGGTGGACCCCCTGGGCGCCGACTACGTGCACCTCATCGTCGACGCCTGCCGCGCGTCCGGCGTCGTGGGCAGCCGGGGTGGGCAGACGGACGCGGCGGTGCTGGCGGAGCTGCGCGGCATGCTCGCTCGCGAGCAACTGGCCACCCGGCCCACCGTGGGCGCCGTCTTCGCGGAGAGCGACGATGGAGAGACCCACGAGTGGTCCCGCATCCGCGCGGGCGTCTTCAGCCACGTGGCGCGCTCGGGGCTCCTGGGCGCCGCGGACATCAATGGCGACGGACAGGTGGAATACAGCGAACTGGGCGCCTTCGTCTCCGCGTCGCTGCAAGGCGTGAAGGGCCTGCCGGCGCGGCTGAGCATCCACGCCTTCGCGCCCACCGGAGCGCCCCGCCGTCCCCTCGTCGGCCCGGCCCCCAGCGGCCCCAGCCTCACGCTGTCCAGCGGCTTCGGTCACTCGCGACTTTCCGTGGAGGACTCGGACGGACGGCGGCTCGCGGACGTGCGTCGCTCCGAGGACCAGTACGTGATGCTGCGGCTGCCGGAGCGCGACGTGTACTGGTTGCGCACGCCCACCAGTGAGGCCCGCGTCACCCTGGCGGAGCTGTCCCAGGAGGTGCTGCCGGACCTGAAGCCCCGCGAGCTCCAGGAGCGCGGTCCCGCCGAGGAGGCCCTGCGCCGGGGCCTGTTCGCCGTGCCGCTCGACAAGGACTTCTATGACCAGTACGTGGTCGCCGCGGGTCTGGTGCCGGTGGACTTCTCCCGCGCCTTTCCTCCAGCCGCGGGCGGCGGCGACTTCGTGTCCCGGCGCTTCGCGATGGCCAGCCCCTCCGCCTCCTCCGCGTGGGAGGTGGGCCTCGTGGGGCATCAGGCGCCCCTGGGGCTGAGCAGGTTCTCCACCGGCCCGAGCCTCTCCTGGCGCGATGACACGTGGCCGCACCTCTACTACGGCGCGCGCGCCACCTACTCGCTGATGCCGGTGGCGTTCGAGGGCATCCGCACGCACCGCACCACGGTGCAGGGCCTCTTCGGCCTGAGGGATGGGGAGCGCACGCCGCTGTTCCTCGAGGCGGGACTCGGCTGGGGTGTGCTGGGGGTGACGTCGCCGAACAAGCGCATGTGGGACCCGACGCTGCTGACGACACACGCGGCGGCGGGCGTGGCGGGGCGGCTGCTGGGACTGAAGCTGCGACTGGCCGCGACGGCCTCAGCGGACCGCGTCACGCTGGACGGCGATGACAGGTGGGACCGGATGTTCGGCGTCGAGCTGGCGCTGAGACGCTGACACCGTGCGGCCCGGGGGAGAGCCTTCGTGATGCGACCTGTCTGGATGACGCTGCTCGTGCTCACCGTGGGCTGTGACGGAATCGACCTGGAGCAACTCGTCCGTCAGCACAATCCCCTGTCCCGCTTCGAGCCCGAAGCCCCTGGCGAAAACTGCGAGCACGGCGGACGGCGCACGCTCACGGGCCTGGACCTGGACGACGACGGCGTCCTGGACGACGCCGAGGTGAGCAGCACCTCCTACGACTGTGCCCTGGCACCGCCGCGAGTGCTGGTGGTGACGCAGACGCTCCCTCCGGGGACACCCTGCCCGTTGGGCGGCCAGCGCTTTCGCGCGGGCCTGGACGTGAATGGCGACGGGCAGCTGGAGGACGCGGAAGTCACGCAGGAAGTCGTCACCTGTCGGGATGCGTCCACCGTGGTGTACCGCGTGAGCGACCTGAACTCGTATCCCCTCGCCTGCGACGAGGGGACGTCCCTCCTGGAGGCAGGGCCGGACCTGGATGGCGATGGAGCGCTGGGCGACACGGAGCGCCGCGCGCAAACCATCGTCTGCGCTCCCGCGTCGATGGTCCGCGTGCGCCCGCAACCCGAGCCGCCCGGAGCCCGCTGCGCCTCCGGTGGCACGCGCCTCAATGTGGGCACCGATACGAACGGCAACGGCACACTCGAGGACTCCGAGGTGGCCACGCGCACCTACGTGTGCCTCTCCGAAAACACCTTCACAGGCGACTACTATCTGCGCGACGCGGTGGACCTGGAGGTGCTGCGCTCCCTCTCCCGCATCCAGGGCTCGCTGAACATCCAGGACACCGCGTTGGCCGAGCTCGTCCTGCCATCGCTCTCCGCGGTGGAGGGGCCGCTGTACGTGGGCGGCAACACGGCCTTGACGCGTCTGGAGATGGACGGGCTGCGCTTCGTGGGCGGCGACGTCGCCGTCTACTCCAACCCGGAGCTGGAGACGCTGACGCTCGGGGGCTCGACGGAGCAGGGCATCCTGTGGGTGGAGCGGGACTTGTCCGTGCAGCAGAACCCGCGCCTCGCCAGCCTGGATGGGCTGAAGAACGTGAGGCCCCGGGGCAGCCTGTCCTTGTTCGACAACGACTCGCTCACCCTCCCAGCCTCGTGGAACCTCACCGAGCTGCCCGGCTCGCTCGATGTCATCGGCAACGCGAAGCTGACCCGACTGCCCTTCCGGGTCCTCAAGCAGGTGGGGGGCTCCATCGCCATCAATGAGAACCCGGCGCTGACCGCGCTGGAGCTGACGCAACTGGAGACGGTGGGCAACACCCTGACGCTCCGCCAGAACGGCTCGCTGACCGACCTGTCGGGCCTGCCCGTGCTCCGGACGATTCAGGAGGGTTTGTACGTGACGGACAATGACGCCCTGGTCTCCACGTCGGGGCTGGGCGAGCTGCACAGCGTGAGCTGGCTGTCCCTCGCCGACAACGACGCACTGACGGCCTGCGACTTCCCTCGACTGGCGGCCATCCACGGCCGGTTCGACCTGACGCGCAACAAGGCACTGACGCACCTGGGGACCTTCCCGGCCCTGTCCTCCCTGCCGCGACTGGCGCTCTCGGAGAACGACGTGCTGAACGACGTGTCGGGGCTGGGCAACCTCCGGAGCATGGAGGAGCTCGAGGTGACGGGGAACCCGGCGCTGAAGCACCTGGATGGGCTCTCACACCTCAAGTCGCTGACGAAGCTCAAGGTGGACTCCAATCCCGCGCTCGAACGACTCGGGTTGGGCGGCCTCCAGGAAGTGCGCCAGACACTGGGCATCGTCTGGAACACGGCGCTGCCCACCTGTCTGGCCAACACCTTGGCGGACCGGGTGTTCATCGGGACGGAGCGCGACATCCGGGGCAACGACGACACGGCCACCTGCGCGACGCCGGTGCTCCCTGTCGGCGATACAGCAGCGCAGGGCGCGTGGGCCCCCCAAGGAAGCACTCGATGAGATGGTCATGGCTGGCGTTGCTGCCCCTGGTGATGGGCTGTGAAGCCCTCCGGTTGAGCGAGCTGTTCCCCGCGCTCTCCCGCACCATCGTGGAGCCTCCGGGGGAGCGCTGTCCCCTGGGAGGACGGGTGATGTTCGTGGGCACGGACCTCAACGCGAACACCGTGCTCGACGACGACGAGGTGACGAGCACCGAGGTCCAGTGCGCCATCGTCCCCGACCTGCTGGTGATTGTGGAGCCGGTGCCCTTCGGGACGCGGTGCCTGGGAGACGGCCAGGTCACCCGCGCCGGGCACGATGCGAACGGAAACCACACCTTGGACCCGGAGGAGGTCGCTCGCGAGGTGTACACCTGCTGGAAGGTCTCCGACGCGCCCATCCTCTCCCGCGTGCGCATCCCCGAGCCGCCCCCGAGTTCCTGCCCCGAGCCCACCAGGCTCACCCTCGTCGACACGGGGCCCGACGAGAACGGCGACAAGAACCTCGACGACGACGAGGTGCGGACCACCCTCTCCCTCTGCGCGCAGGAGCCCCAGCTCCTGGTGGAGCTGGACTGGGAGCCGGCGGGTGAGAAGTGCGCGGCGGGCGGGACTCGCGTCTTCGCGGGCATGGACCAGAACACCGACAGGGTGTTGGACGCCTCGGAGGTCCTCGCCTCCAGCTTCATCTGCCGGGACCGGAACACCTTCGAGGGCGACTTCCTGGTGCGGAACGACACGGACCTCGCCGTGCTCCAGGGCATCGGCCGCATCCGAGGCACCCTCCAGTTCCGGGGCGGCGGTCCGTCGCTCTCCCAGGTGAGGGTGCCCTCACTGGAGGTCGTCGATGGCGCCGTGGTCATCGAAGGCAATCCCTCCCTGACGCGCATGCAGTTGCCCGGCTTGCGCTTCGTCGGACAGGGGCTGGAGATTCGCGGCAACGACCTGCTGGAGACGCTGGAGGTCGGCGGCGCGAGCGGCGAGAAACTGTGGGTGACCACGAATCTGGCCGTCGAGTCCAACGCCCGGCTGACGAGCCTGGACGGCCTCCGGTTCGTGGTTCCTCGCGGCGGCGTGCTCCTGAAAGGCAACGCGGCGCTCACGCACGCGCCCGAGAGCCCGGGGCTGCATTCCATCCAGTTCCTCGAGGGAGCGTTGACCATCAGCGCTCACGGCACGCTTCCGAGGCTGCCCCTGCCCAACCTGGTGCGAGTGGCCGGGGACGTCGTCATCGAGGGCAACACCCACCTGGTCACGCTCGGGGGGACGAAGCTGGAGTCCGTGGGTGGAAACCTGCGGGTGAAGGGCAACCCCCAACTGCCGAACCTCATGGGACTGTCGTCACTCCAGGTCGTCTCCGGCGAGCTGGAGGTGAGCGAGAACGCGGGGATGCTCAACTCCTACGGTCTCTTCTCGCTCCGGCATGCGGGGAGCATCACCTTCGCCCGCAACGACGCGATGACGGTGTGGGGGGACCTGCCCGAGCTGCGGAGCGTGGCGACGGGCATCTCGGTGGACTCCCTCCCGGAGCTCAAGACCCTGGGGGGCCTGATTCCCCTCGTGAACGGGCCCTGGCTCTCTCTCGACAACAATCCCAAGCTGACCGCGCTACATGGGCTGGCGAACCTGGAACACCTGCGGGGGCTCTCGGTGCGGCGCTGCGACGCGCTCGGCAACCTGGGTGAGCTGGGGCATCTGCGCACCATCGAATCGCTGATGGTGGAGGACAACGCCAACCTGACCCGCCTGGGGTTGGACACGGTGCAGGAGGTGTCCAGCTACCTGTCCGCCCAGCGCAACCCGCGGCTTCCCACCTGTCATGTCCTCGAGTTCGTGGGGCGCGCCTACACAGGCACTCCCGGCGTGCTCTTCGTGGCGGACAACGACGACCAGGCCACCTGCCCATGAGTCCATCTGGTGGGGACAGCGCGCGACGAGAAGCGACAAAGAGGAACTCCGATGCGATGGACCTGGGTTGTTCCGCTCTTCTTGCTGGGGGGCTGCGATGCGATTCGCCTCGGCGACTTCCTCGAACCCCACGCGACGCTCATTCGCAAGGAGCCGGAGCCCGCGGGCGAGCACTGCGAGCATGGCGGGGAGGCGATGCTCGCGGGCCCGGACGCGAATGACGATGGGCTTCTGTCCGACGACGAGGCGGACAACATCCAGTACTCCTGCGACAAGGCGCCCCCGCGAGTCGTGCAGCGCACGCGGGAGGAGCCGGCGGGCCCGCATTGCGAGCACGGCGGTCGCCGGGTGGAGTCGGGCATCGACACCGACCTGGATGGCGTGCTCGGCGACACCGAGGTGACGGCCGAGGAGTACGTCTGCGCCACGACCTTCCCAGGGGTCTTGGTGCGCACGCGGAGGGAGCCCCGGGGCGAGGCGTGTCCGCTGGGCGGCCAACTGACTCACGCGGGCAACGACACGAACCAGGACGGCATCCTGTCCGACGACGAAATCACCCGCGCGGTCTACGGCTGCCAGGAGCCGGACACGGTGCTCACGCGCGTGGTGGGGCTCGGGACGCGCGAGGACAGTGAATGCGGCTCCTCGGACGTCTACGCCGTGGAGTCCGGTCCCGACCTGGACCAGGACGGCACCCTCGACGACGACGAGCTTCGCGCCTCCACCCGCATCTGCAGACCGCCGGGGAGCATCCTGACACGCCAGCACGCGGAGGCGCCCGGCGTGAACTGCATCGCTGGCGGCGTGGCCGTGGCCTACGGCGGAGACGAGGACGGGAGTCTGGTGTTGGAGGAGCTGGAGGTCCTGGGCCGGCAGTACGCATGCCGGTCCGCCGCCACCCATGACGGCACCTACGAGCTGCTCGACGCCACGGACGTCGCCGCGCTCCAGAACATCTCCCACATCCGAGGAGGGCTCATCATCTCCTCACAGGTGGCCACGGAGGTGGTGCTCCCCGGGCTGGAGTTCGTCGAAGGCTCGGTGGACATCCACGACAACCCGCTGCTCGTGCGCGTGGCGCTCACGGGGCTTCGCTTCGTCCGGGATGACGTGGTCATCGCCCGCAATCCGCAACTGAACTCGCTGATGTTCGGCCCCGCCTCCTTCCCCCCGAGCCGCGCAGTCCAGGTGGGCCGGAGCCTGAGGGTGGAGCAGAACGCCCGGTTGTTCTCCCTGGCGGGAACGGGCGCCCTCACCCCTCGACAGGGCCTTGAAATCACGGACAACGCCATCCTCGAAGGCGCGGGGACCTTCAGTTTTGTCGAGAGCATCACAGGCACCGTGAGAATCACGGGCAACCCAGCGCTGAGAGACGTTCCACTGCCGCAGGTCGCCCTCGTCGGGGCCCTCCACATCGTCGACAATCCCTCGCTCCTTTCGCTGGCCGGGCTGCGCAAGCTGCGGACCATCCCGGGTGACGCCTCCCTCGTCCGCAATGAGGCGCTGGAAGACACCGCCCTGCTGGAGAACCTCCAGACCGTCGGCCGGGAGTTCGTGGTGTCGGGAAACCCTCAGCTCAAGCGCCTGGAGCTGCCCAACTTCTCCCGGGTGGGGGGCTTCACCATCGAGAACAACAACAACCTGTCCGTCCTCGGCCCCATGCGGGCCTTGCGGGACGTGGGGCCCTACTTCCGCGTCATCGGAAATCCGAGGCTGTATCAAGTCACGGAGCTGGGCTCCCTCCAGAGCATCCGCGGCGAGCTGGTCATCACCAACAACCGGTCCCTGATGGACCTGTCGGGCCTGGAGCGATTGACCATCGCCAGCAACCTCTACGCGGATGGGAACACGAACCTGCCGACCCTCGTCGGGCTGAAGGGCCTGCGCGAGGTGGACGGCCTGACGGTCCGGGACAATCCCAGCCTCACGGAGCTCCGGCTCGACTCCCTGGCCCAGGTCCGCGTCGGCTTCATGGTCACCGGCAACACGTGGCTCCCTTCGTGTCGGGCCACCCTGCTCGCGGAGGCCGTCCACACGGGCGCCCTCGACGAGCGCGTCATCGATAGAAACGACGAGGCGGCCACGTGCCCGCCGTAGCCCGCCTCGCGGGCGCTCGCTGACGCCAGGGCTCCGGGCGGCCCGCGCACGGCCCGTCCGCCCGCCTGGAGGACCTGCGCTGTCCGGTGCGTTCTCTCCCAAGGGGAGCGAACCGCATGGCCAAGCCCGTCATCCTCGCGGTGGACGACGACACGGAAGTGCTGCGCGCGGTGGAGCGCGACCTGCGGCGGCAGTACGGCCGCGAGTACCGCGTGCTGAGCGCGGACCGGGGTGAGGCCGCGCTGGAGACGGTGCGACAACTGCGGCTGCGCGGAGACCCGGTGGCCCTCTTCCTGGTGGACCAGCGCATGCCAGGCATGTCCGGCGTGGAGTTCCTGGAGCAGGCCAAGGCGCTCTACGACGAGGCCCGGCGCGTGCTGCTCACCGCGTACGCGGACACGCAGGCCGCCATCCACGCCATCAACGAAGTGCACCTGGACCACTACCTGCTCAAGCCGTGGGAGCCTCCCGAGGAGCGCCTCTACCCGGTGCTGACCGACCTGCTCGAGGAGTGGTGGGCGCACCACCCTCCGACGTTCGAGGGCATCCGCGTGCTGGGCAACCGCTGGGCGCCTCGCTCCCATGCGCTGCGGGACTTCCTGGGCAGCAACCAGGTGCCCTACCAGTGGCTCGACGTGGAGGTCAGCGACGAGGGCCGGCTGCTGCTGGCCCAGGCCGGCGGCGCGGCCGTGGAGAAGCTGCCCCTGGTCCTCTTCCCGGACGGCACGCGGCTGATGGGGCCTTCGACGCTGGAGGTGGCCGAACGCATCGGCCTGAAGGTCCGCGCCACCAAGCCCTTCTACGATTTGGTCATCATCGGCGGAGGACCCGCGGGGCTCGCCGCCGCCGTCTACGGAGCCTCCGAGGGCCTGAGCACCGTCATGGTGGAGCGCAGCGCACCGGGCGGACAGGCGGGCACCAGCTCGCGCATCGAGAACTACCTGGGCTTCCCCGCGGGCCTGAGCGGCGGAGACCTGACCCGGCGCGCGGTGGCGCAGGCGGCGCGCTTCGGCGTGGAAATCCTCACGCCCCAGGAGGTGAGTGGCCTGCGCGTGGAGGACCCGTACCGCATCGTCACGCTGGCGGATGGGACGGAGCTGAGCTGTCACGCGCTGCTGCTCGCCATGGGCGTGCAGTGGAAGAAGCTGGAGACCCCCGGCATGGAGGCGCTCACCGGCGCGGGCGTCTACTACGGCTCGTCGCGCACGGAGGCGGTGTCCTGCAAGGAAGAGGACGTCTACATCATCGGCGGCGCCAACTCGGCGGGACAGGCCGCGCTCTACTTCGCGCAGTTCGCCCGGCAGGTGACGCTGGTGGTGCGCGGCGACTCGCTGGAGCGGGGCATGTCCCACTACCTCGTCGAACAGGTGCGCTCCCTGCTCAACGTCACCGTGCTGCTCGACACCGAGGTGACGCGCGTGGAGGGCGGCGCCCACCTGGAGCGCCTCACCCTGGCCACGCGGGGACAACCCGAGCGCACCGTGCCCGCCACCACGCTGTTCGTGATGATTGGCGCCGTGCCTCGGACGGAGTGGCTGGACGGACTGGTGGCCCGGGACGCGCGCGGCTACGTCCTCACCGGACCGGACCTGATGCCCGGAGGCCAGCGCCCCAAGGGCTGGAAGCCGGACCGTCCACCGTTCCTCCTGGAGACGAGCGTGCCGGGCATCTTCGCCGCGGGCGACGTGCGCCATGCGTCCATCAAGCGCGTGGCCTCCGGCGTGGGCGAGGGCTCCATCGCCATCTCCTTCATCCACCAATACCTGAGTGAGGTGTGACGTGTCCGCGGACGTGAAGGAGCCCCAGGAGCGTCTGCGATGCCTGGAAGGCACGCTGCTGCGCCAGGAGAAGCTGGCCGCGCTGGGCCGCCATGCTGCGGGGCTGGCGCACGAGATGAACAACCCCGCCTCCGCGGGCCGCCGCGCCACCGAGCAGCTCACCGTGGCCATGGACGCGCAGGAAGACCTGTCCCTCGCGCTGGAGCGCTGGAAGCTGACGGAGGAGCAACGCGTGCTGCTGTTGCGCACGTGCCGGCAGAGCCAGGGCCGAGGTGCCACGCGGGACCTGGACCCGCTGACCCGAGGTGACGCGGAGGACGCGCTCGCGACCTGGATGGATGAACGCGGCGTGGTGAACGCGTGGGACCTCTCGCCCACGCTGCTCGACGCGGCCATCGGACAGGAGAAGCTGGAGGCGCTGGCCCAGGCCCTTCCCGCCGACGCGCTGCCGGACGCGCTCGCGTGGCTGGAGGCGATGGTGCGCACCCGGGCACTGCTCGCGGAGGTGAAGCAGAGCACCACGCGCCTGGCGGAGCTGGCCGGCGCGGTGAAGTCCTATACCCATGCGGGCAAGGAGCAGCTCGAACCCGTGGACGTCCACGAGGGCCTGGAGAACACGCTGCTGCTCCTCAACTACAAGCTGAAGCACGGCGTCGAGGTGAAGCGCGAGTACGACCGCGACCTGCCACGCGTCCAGGCCCTGCCCGGCATGCTCAACCACGTGTGGACCAACCTCGTCGACAACGCCATCGACGCCATGGGCGGCAAGGGCCACCTCACCGTGCGCACCGCGAAGGACGGTGACTTCCTGCTCGTGGAGGTGGTGGATGACGGGTCCGGAGTGCCGCCGGAGCTGCTGCCGCGCATCTGGGAGCCCTTCTTCACCACCAAGCCCATGGGCCACGGCACCGGCCTGGGCCTGGACATCACCCGCCGAGTCGTCGTGGACCGTCACCACGGCGACGTGCGCGTGGAGTCGAAGCCCGGACGCACGTCCTTCCAGGTCCGGCTTCCGCTGAAGACACCTCCGCCGGGGTGACACCGCTACGCGCCGCGCAGCTCCTCGAGCTCCGGACGCGGCTGTGGAGAAGGCGCACGCGGACGCGCGGGCTCGGGGATGAAGGCGCTGTCGAGTTCGAGGGGCAGGCGGACCCGGAAGCGCGTCTCGCCCGGCCTGGAGGTGACGACCACCTCGCCTCGGTGCAGCGTGGACACCACGCGGTGGGTGATGCTCAGCCCCAGGCCCGTGCCCTCGCCCACGCCCTTCGTGGTGAAGAACGGGTCGAAGACCCGTGGCAGCACGTCCTCGGGGATGCCGGGGCCGTCGTCCACCACCTCCACCTCCACGTGGTCCCCGTCGCCGCGCGTGCGCAGCAGCAGCGTGCCCCCGCCGTTCTCCTTGATGGCGTCGGCCGCGTTCTCGATGAGACTGGTCCACACCTGATTCAGCTCCGTGCCGTACGCGGTGATGGGCGGCAGGCTCCGGTCATAGTCCCGCTCCACGCGCACGCCTCGCAGCCGATGCCCCAGCACGGCCAGCGTGCTCTCCAGTCCCTCGTGGACGTCCACGCGCTGCAGCGGCGCTTCATCCAGGTACGTGTACGCCCGGGCCGCGTTCACCAGCGCGGCGATGCGTCCCCCCGCCTGCCCCACCTCTTCGAGCAGCACCGAGATTCCCCGCGTCGCGGCCACCCAGCGCAGCGTGCCCTTCAGCACGTCGCCCTGCAGCGACTCCAGTTCGTGCTCCAGTCGCTCGAGCGACAGGCCCGACTCCACCAGCTCCGGCGCCAGCACCCACGCGTCCTCCACGCCGCGCGCGCCCAGCCACCGCGCGAGCGCGTCCTCCGCGTCTCCCCGGTCCAGGGGACTGCGGGAGACGGGCTCCAGCGAGGCGCGAGCCTCCAGCGCCCGCACCTGGGGCTCGGACAGCGTGCGGCAGTCCAGGGACAGCGCCAGCGAGGGCAGCTCTCCCAGCCGCTCCCCCAACTCGCGCACGCCGCGCATCACCGCCGACACGGGGTTGTTCAGCTCATGGGCCAGCCCCGCGGCCAGCGTTCCGAGCGACGCCAGCTTCTCCTGCTGGAGCGAGATGGACTGGAGCGCCTTCATGCGCTCGGCCATCTTCCGGAGAATCTCCCGGTTCGCCGTGGGGCACTCCGCGAGCATCTGCCAGAAGGCCTTGTGACTGAGCCGCACCAACCGGCAGTACGAGAGGGCACGGCTGCTGGCGAGGAAGCGCTGGCCGAGCAGCAGCGGCACCTCCCCGAAGAACTCTCCGGCGCGGAACACGGAGACGAGCGTCTCCACGCCTCCCACCGTCTTGGTGATGCGCAGCTCCCCCTGCAGGATGAGGTAGAAGGCAGCGGGTTCCCCTTCGTGGCCCAGCCACTCCTGGGGTTGAAGCTCCACGTGCGTGGACTCGCCGCGCAGCCACTCGGCCTCCTCGGGGTCCACGTCGGAGAAGAGCGAGACGGTCCGCAGCTCCGACAGGAAGACAGCCGCCGCGTCGCCTTCCTCCGCTCCTGCCGAGGTGGGCGGAGTGCTCGTCGGCGACAGACCCGGGGCCTCCGTGCGCGGAGGGGGAGCGGCATGCGGCTCCATACGGAGCTCCTTCCTGTCAGGGTTCCCCCAACATTGCGCCCCGTCCGCGAGTCCCGCTTCCCCACATGCTCCGTCGTCCCCCACCCTGCCGGACATGCGTCGCGCGGGAGCGGACAGCCAGGCGGAGGCCGCCTGCTCCCAGTCGGGTGAGGCCCCCCTCGAGCCCCAAGGCGCCGGGCGCCTACAGGGCTTGCATCCCACGGTCCATGTCGATTCCGGGTCCACGGGGCCATCCGGAGATGGACACCCTTCCTCGGACCCAGGCAGCATCGAAGGGACATGGGAAGCGAGGACATCGTCACAGCGCTGCGCCGGGTTTCACTGTTCTCCCGGCTGGGCGACGAGCAGCTCCACTGGGTGGCCAGTCATGGGCGCCAGCTTCACTTCGCCGCAGGGACTCGAGTCGCCGCGCAGGGAGACCCCGCCGACGGCCTGTCCGTCATCCTCGAGGGACGCACGGTGTGGTCCCGCCGGGTGGGAGACCAGGACGCCCCCACGGGCACGCTGGAGGCGGGCGACATCTTCGGGGAGCTCATCCTCTTCCTGAACTCCCCCTATCCCACCACCGGCCATGCGCAGACGGACGTGCGCTTGCTGAGGTTGGAGCCCGCCGCCTTCTGGGAGCTCTTGCGACAGGCGCCCTCGCTGGGACGGGGGCTCATGGAGGTGGCGGCCCAGCGCACCCAGCCGCAGGAAGTGGTGTCCACGCAGCAGCCCGGGCTGCTGACGCCCGGGCAGATGGTGGCGGGGCTCGCACCGGAGCTGGGCAACCCGGCGACGGCGGCGAACCGGAGCGCGACACGACTGCGCGACACGCTGCGACTGGTGTCCGCTCGGGCCATGGCGCTGGGGCAGCATGGCCTGTCCTCCGCGCAGCGTGGCGCGTTGCTCGCACTGCCTCGCGAGGCCGCCGACCGCGGCCGGGCGACTCCCGCGCTGGAGCCGCTCGCGCGGACGCGGCGCGAGGAGGACGTGGGCGCGTGGCTGGAGATTCGCGGCATGACGGACGCGTGGGACGTCGCGCCCGCGCTGGTGGCGTCCGGGCTGGACGTGGCGTGGCTGGACTCGGTGGCGCACCGCGTGGGCGAAGCGCTGCTGCGCGACACGCTGTCCTGGCTGGTGGCGGCGGTGAGCGGCGACGTGCTGCTGGCGGAAGTGGAGCGCGGCAGTGCCCGCGTCTCCGCCCTCGTGGAAGCGGTGCAGGCGTACAGCTTCATGGACCGGGCACCGGCCACGGAAGTGGACGTGCATGACGGCCTGGAGACCGCGCTGGGCGTGCTGCGCCACCGGCTGGACGGCGGCCACGTCACCGTGGAGCGGCAGTACGAGCGGACAGCCCCGAAGCTGAGCGCGGAGGGTGGCGCGCTGGACGAGGTGTGGACGCAGCTGGTGCTGAACGCGCTGGAGGCGCTGGGTGAGCGCGGCGGGACGCTGAAGCTGCGCACCTGGACGGAAGCCGGTCAGGTGGTGGCGGAGGTCGCCGACGACGGGCCTGGGATTCCCAGGGACTTGATGCCGCGCATCTTCGAGCCCTTCTTCAGCACGAAGCCGCACGCGGCGGGGCTGGGGCTGGACATCAGCCGGCGCATCATCGAGCGGCACGGCGGTGACGTGCGCGTCCTCTCCGAGCCGGGCCACACGCGGGTGCAGGTGCGGCTGCCGGTGTAGCGCTCCGGGCGGGTGTCCTGCGGAGCACGCGCGGAGCATCCACCGGGAGACGGAAGACCTGTCCTCGACGCTCGCGAGCGTCGTGCCGTGCACGCCCGCGTGGGGGGCCCTCTGGTTCGCGAGGGGCCACGCGGGTGGAGTGCTCTCCAGTCAGGGGAGCAACTCATGTCCGGCGAAATCCAGGGCGCCTGGTTCAAGGCCATCCTCGGCGCGATGACGGCAGCGTCTTCGCGCTTTCCAGCGCACCAGCGCACCATCAACAGCATGCGTGACGACACGTGGTACGCGTGGGAGGACTACGTGCGCATGACGGGGGAGCTGCACGCGGCGCTGGGAGACAGGGCGGTGGAGGCCATCGCCCAGCGCTCGGCGATGCGCACGCTGCCGCTGGCTCGGGCGAAGGGCTTCGACTCGGTGGAGAAGGTGTTCAGCGACTTCGACTTGGTGCTGCGCGCGCTGGTGAAGGACCTGCCCGCGACGGACAGCACGCGCACCGTGGCCTTCATGCCCCTGGCGGCGGAGCTGGAGAGCGGCTCGCGCCTTCCCGCGCCGCTGCTCTTGGGGACGTTCCGCGGCTTCCTGATGGGGTTCGGGAAGATAGTCACCGAGGCGAAGATGACGCCTCGGCACACCGTGCGGCGCTACTCGCTCAAGTGGATGTGAGCTTCGCGCGCGCCACCAGTCGCTCCACGCTTCGCAGGTGGGCACGGCCGAAGAGGGCCATGGCCAGGGTGGCGCCGCAGAGGGCGAGGAACATGTCCCACTGCGCGTCCCAGATGTCGCCCTGCGAGCCGAGGAACTTGTCGCCGCCCTCGGGGTCCAACACGAGCGCGGCCCACCACTCCAGCAGCTCGTAGGAGGCGCTGATGGCCAGCGCCACCGAGCCGGTGAGGAAGTTCAGCCAACCGCCGCGCCGCAGGGGCGTGGCGCGCAGCAGCACCTCGCGGATGATGAACGCGGGGAAGAAGCCCTGAACGAAGTGCCCCAGCCGGTCATAGGGGTTGCGCGACAGGTGGAAGGTGTCTCGCGCCCAGTCGCCCAGGGGCGTGAGGGCATAGGTGTAGTAGCCGCCGTACGTCAGCACGAGCACGTGCAGGAAGACGCAGACGTAGACCCAGCGAGACATGGGGAAGCGGCGGAAGGTGGCGGCCAGGACGACCATGCCGATGAGGCCTGGGCCCACTTCGAGCAGCCAGTTGAGCGGGCCCTCCGGGCTGAACAGCAACGTGGCGATGAGGATGGGAGCCAGCACGCCTGCGAGCACCAGCGGTACCCGGGCTTCTTCTCGCGTGCCGCGCACGGGAGCGAAGTACGGAGCGACGAAGTCGGCGGAGGGCGTCGAGGACAGGGAAACCGCGGGCTGCATCAAGGGGCCTCGTCTCGGGCGTGCCCGGATGTGAAGGCCGGGCCGCGCACAGCATCGCATGTCCCCAGCGGAGGCGTGCTCGCCCCATGCGTGCCGGCACGGCATGACACGAACGGCCTCGCTTCGCGGGGCGACACCGTGAGAGTCGTATCGGACGGGCTGGCATGGCCGCAGCGGCTGCATTCATGCCAGTTGCTCGGCCCGTGCTTGCCGGCACGGCATGAAGGGCCTCGCTTCGCGGGCCGACACCGCGAGGGTCGTACCCGACGGGCTCGAATGTCCGCAGCGGCGGCATTCACGCCAGCCGCTCGCCAGCACGGTTCGATGGGCATGACGCGAAGGGCCTCGCTTCGCTGGTCGACACCGTGAGGGCGCTCTTCCATCAGCGTGGGTACACGCTCGGACCTCGGTCTCTGGCAGGCTGCGCCCCCATGGCGCGCATTGGAATCATCGGGACGAAGTGGGGGCGCATGCACGTGGGCGCCTTCCGCGCTGCGGGTGCGGATGTCGCGGCCCTGTGCGGACGCGACCCCGTGGCCACCCGAATCGCGGCCGAGCAGGAAGGCATTCCCCTGGCCACCACGGACGTGCATCAACTGTGCGCCGCCGTGGACGCGGTGGTCGTGGCAAGCCCAGACGCACTGCACGCAACCCATGTACTCGCCGCCCTGGGGTCCGGTCGCGCGGTGCTGTGCGAGAAGCCCCTGACTGACTCGCACCATCGAAGAAGCACGCCTCGTGGCACGCCGCGCCCACGACACCCCGACGCCCAGCGCCGTCAACTTCCCCTACCGCATGCTGCCGCCCCTTCGCGCCCTGAAACACTGGCTCCGGGGACGCTCCGTGCGCCACCTCGTCCTCACGCTGCGCACTGGCTTCACGCCCATCGGAGACGATGCACCCGACGCGCCCCGCACGGGCGAATCCGGAGACTGGGGCGGCCTGTCGCACGTCATCGACGCGGCCTTGTGGCTGACAGGACACGCGCCTGTCTGGGTGCAGGCCTCGCTCTCCGGCCGGCCCGTCCACACCGCCGCGTTGCACGTGGGACTCTCCTCCGGCGCCATGCTGGTACTCACGCATGCCGCATGTCCGGAGCCGGGCCTTCACGGTGGATGGACGTTGCTCGGCCACGACTGGGAGGTGGGCTTCTCCGGTGGCTACGTGCCCTCACGCGGAGGTTGGTGCATCTCCCCGGTGCGCGGCTTCGAGCAAGGCACCTGGAAGGACCTCGACCCCGGCGTCGAGCCCCGACCCGGCGAGCCCGAGCCCTGGGCCCGCGCCCACGAGGAAGGCGCGCGCCGATTCCTCGGCCTGCTGCGCGGCGCACCCCGCGATGGGCTCGCCACGGTGGAAGACGGCGCCCTCGTCCAGGAGGTCATCGCGACGGCGCTCCGCTCCAACGAAGAGGGCCGGAGGGTCCACGTGCCTTCCTCCTCGGCGGCGTGAAGGACACGCCGCGACAAGGGCCCACTCCCTCCGGACAGACAGAGCAAGCAAGGTGGCTCGCGCGACTTCCCCGGCGGTGGCTACCTTTCACCCGCACGAAGCCCCCACCCCATGAAGGAGCACGACATGCCGACAGTCGAAGCGCATGCGGTCGGAACGCCCACCTGGATGGACCTGACGACGCCCGACCTGGAACGGACCCGCGCCTTCTACAGCGCGCTGTTCGGATGGACCTACCTCATCGGTCCCGAGGAGTCGGGGTTCTATTCGATGTGCCAGCTCAACGGCCGCATGGTGGCCGGCATCGGCCTGAAGCCCAAGGACGCGCCCTACCCCACCGCCTGGAGCGTCTACTTCGAGGCGGATGACGTGGATGCCTTCGTCCAGCGCGCCGAGAAGCTGGGAGGCAAGGTGGCGATAGCCCCCATGGATGTCTTCGACGCGGGCCGGCTCGCCTTCTGTACGGACCCCACGGGCGCGAGCTTCGGGCTCTGGCAATCACGCGGGCACAAAGGCGCGCAGCTCGTGGGAGAGCCCGGCACCATGGCCTGGCACGAGGTGAACACCCGCGACGGCATCCGCGCGAAGGACTTCTACTCCGCCCTCTTGGGCCTGGAGGCCAAGAAGCTGGACCTCGGCATGGACTACTGGACCCTCGACAAAGGCAGCGAGCCCGTGGCCGGAGTGCTCCAAATGACCGCGCAGTGGCCCGCCGACCTGCCACCCCACTGGATGAACTACTTCGCCGTCACGGACACGGATGCCTCGGTGCGGAAGGTCACCGAGCTGGGCGGCAAGGTCCACGTGAAGCCCACCGACTCGCCCCATGGTCGCTACTCCGTGGTGACGGACCCGGTGGGGGCGGCCTTCACCCTCATCGCGCCGAGCCGGCCCACGTAGAACCCTGTCGGACGCACGCCACTCCCGTGGGCACCCGCGTTTTCGCTTCCGCGCGGTGCCCACTAGAGTACTGGACGAATGTCGTCCTTCTCCCCCGGCAGCGCCCGCGTCTCCCGTCCCGCCGAGCCGTGGCTCGAGGAGCTCGACATCTTCGTGCGGGCTCGCTACCCGCTGCTCTACCTGGTGTCGTGGGAGGAGCACCGCGTGGACGCCATCCTCGCGGAGCTGGCGCGCGCACACGGCAAGGCCCTCTTCACCTGGTCCATCACCCGGGGCCTGCGCAGCATGGGCACCTCGCGCACCGCGCCCCTGCCCGAGGACACGCGCAACCCCATCGACGCGATGGCCGCCATCGAGAAGCTGGGCGAGCCCGCGTTGGTGGTGCTCAAGGACTTCCATCCCTACCTCGAGGACCGGGGCGTGGTGCGCGCGCTGCGGGAACTGGCGCACTTCCTCAAGAGCACCTTCACCACCGTCATCCTCCTGTCGCCCACCCTGCTCATCCCCGTGGAGCTGGAGAAGGAAATCTCCGTCATCGACGTGCCCATGCCCGGGTACAACGACTTGCTCCAGCTCTTGAGAGAGATTGTCGCGGTGGTGCGGCGCACCAACAAGGCGACCATCGACCTGTCGAGGGACCACGCCGACCAGCTCATCAAGGCGGCGCTCGGGCTGACGATGGCGGAGGCGGAGAACGCCTTCGCCAAGGCCATCGCCCATGACGGCAAGCTGGGCCCCGAGGACATCAAGCGCATCCAGGACGAGAAGCGGCAGGTGATTCGCAAGAGCGGGTTGCTCGAGTACTACCCGCCCGAGGAGTCGCTGGGGAACGTGGGAGGGCTGGAGAACCTCAAGGGGTGGCTGAGCCAGCGCACCGCGGCCTTCGGCGAGCGGGCCCGCCAGTTCGGCCTGCCGGAGCCCCGAGGCCTCTTGCTCCTGGGCGTGCAGGGCTGTGGCAAGAGCCTCACCGCGAAGGCCGTGTCCGCGCACTGGAACCTGCCGCTCTTGCGGCTGGACATGGGCCGCATCTTCAGCGGGCTGATTGGCTCCTCCGAGGAGAACCTGCGCAAGGCCATCCGCGTGGCGGAGAGCGTGGCGCCCGTGGTGCTGTGGGTGGACGAAATCGAGAAGGGGCTGTCCGGTGTGGCCTCCTCCGGCGCGGGAGACACCGGCGTGTCCGCGCGCGTCTTCGGCACGCTGTTGACGTGGCTCCAGGAGAAGACGGCGCCGGTGTTCGTGGTGGCCACGGCCAACCGCATCGACGGCCTGCCGCCAGAGGTCCTTCGCAAGGGACGCTTCGACGAAATCTTCTTCATCGACCTGCCCGAGCAGGCCGAGCGCGAGGCCATCTTCCGCATCCACCTGCGACGGAGGAAGCGGGAGCCAGAGGGCTTCTCGACGGAGGAGCTGGCCACGCTCACCGAGGGCTTCAGCGGCGCCGAAATCGAGCAGGTGGTGGTGGCCGGGCTCTATGAAGCCTTCGCGGAGGACACCGAACTGGCCCAGCGGCACCTGGTGCGCACCATCCAGGACACCTTCCCGCTGTCGGTGACGATGCACGACGAGATTCGCCGGCTGCGCGACTGGGCGAGAGGCCGCACGCGTCCGGCCTCGTCCGGGAGGACCCTGCCCCAGAGGGCGACATGAGCTCCAAGCTGTCGCGCTTCCTCCACCTGGAGAAGGACCGGGGCGAGCGCGCGAAGCGGGAGCTGCCACCCCAGCTTCAAGACGGAGGGCGCCGCTTCGAGGACATCGCCGAGCGCGGCGCGCTGCCCCAGGGCGAGGTCCCCGAGGCGCACCTGGAGCGCTTCAAGGCCCAGGCCCCGGTGGTGTTGGAGCAGCGGCCCGACAGCTCGGAAGACGACGGGCCGGACTTTCCCCGCTGCGTCGTCTGCGCGTCGAACAACGGCCGCTTCGCGAAACACTGCCAGCAGTGCGGCGCGGACCTGGGGACGCCCGAGCAACTCGCCTACAGGGAGCAGCTCGCGCGCGAGCACCGGGAGCAGCGCGCGAAGCAGCTCGGCGTCGAGCGGGAGGGCGCGCTCCAACGGCTGGAGCAGGAACGCCGCGAGGACTCGGAGCGCTACGCGTTCCTCCTGGGGAAGCTGCGCGCGGAGGAGCAGAAGCACGGCGCGTGGCGCCTCTTCGCGCGTCACTCCACCGTGGGCACCGGGCTGCTGGCCCTGCTGCCCTCGACGTTCGCGCGGTGCCTCGCCATGGGGGCCTATGTCGGGGTGACGCTCGGACTGCTTCGCTTCGGCCCGGGCGACGTGCGCTGGGTGGGCATCGGGATGATGTTCCTCCTCGCCCTGTTGTTCACACCGTGGCGGAGCCGGTTCAGGCGCTGGCGATGAACGGCCGGGGTGCCCGCGCCACCCGAACTGGCGAAGGGCGGCACCCCGGACCTGGACTCCTCGCGACTACGAGGCCTCGGTCGTCGGACCGTCGATGGCGATGGCGCTGCGGTTGCCACGCATGAAGGCATCGAGCTTCTCGGGAGACACCTCGATGGGCGCCTTCGAGGGATGCGCGGGGTCACACACGATGAAGTTGCCCTCGTCCGTCACGCCCACCACGGCGACGAAGTGTTCGATGGCGCCACCGCCCTGGGTCCAGGTGTCCTTCTTCTTCTCGGTGGCGAGGCTGTACTCACCCGCCGCGTTCTCGTCGGGGAGGAAGTCACCGTTGTCGTCCACGTAGACGCGACCCTCGGGGGCCCTCAACGCCTCGGGCGTCAGGTCTGTCGCCGTCGAGTACTCGAAGAACGAGCCGGAGATGACCACCGTGCTGCCATCGCGAATGGCATCCGCGATGGCCCCTGGATTCGCCGCCGGCCGGTAGAAGGTGCCGCCCGCGGCCGTCACCGCGTGCTCGATGTCCGTGGTGCCGGTGTAGCTCCCGTTCTCCCCCAACGCGTAGACGACCTCGCCCTGGTCATTCGTGCTGACACCGTCATCGCCGGAGTCGTTCTCGTGATTGCCCCAGTAGCGCACCGCCTGCACTTCCGCGCCCGTGGTGTCCTGACCGTGCGTGGTGACGAGGTCGGGGATGGCCGGAATCTCCAGGCCCTCGTTGCGCAGCGCCGTGAGCGTGGCGGAAGGACCACAGTTGGCGTTCTCGCCGTCGCCGCCCACGTCTCCCTCGGCGCCGAACTGGTCGACGTAGACGTCCTGGTACTCCGCCGAGGCCGCCGTGTTTTCGTCGCTGGGAGTCCCCACCGCCACGGGCGCCTGCGCCGCCTCGGCCTCCGTCAGCTCCCGGGTGAAGGACGTGCTCACCCAGCCCGTGCTCCCATCGGGGCCGCGCACGTAGACGAAGCCAGCCTGCTCCGGCGAGCCCTGCGGCGGCGCGATGACCTCCAATCGCTCCCCGTTCCTGAAGCCGCCAAGGTCCCTGGAGGACGCCAACGGGCGCTCCCGCAGATTCACCCCAATCCCCGATTCCACCTGGAGCTTGTCCCCCACCTCCAGCCTGTCGTTGCCCTGCACCGACGCGTTCGTCACGGGAGGCGGCGGGACCTCCAGCGACACCTGCGCGCGAGCGGGTCGGGCCTGCTCGAACGACGACACCGCGAAGTTCATGGCCGCCTTGGCCACCTGCTGCAGCGGCGGCGGCACCGTCTTCTCGATGGCGACGTTCCCCACCGTCCGGATGACAGGCCCCAGGCTCCTACGGATTGCATCAGTCATGGAATTTCCCCCTCTTGCCAGAAACAAACTAGCAAGAATGTTTTCGCATGACCATGTCCCCCGGTTCATCCGTCATCTGGCCGGGGGGGCCTTACACAGCCTGGAGGACCGCGGCTCAGCTTCGCTGGCTGAGCGCCACCAGGGCCGCGGCGACCACCTGCTTGAGCGGGACACCAGCGGCCTCCGCGAGGCGGCGGCAGTCCTCGAATTCAGGGTGCGCGTTGAGGACGGCGCCGTCGCGCAGGCCGCGCTTCACGCGCACCTTGCCCCAAGGCGTCTCCACCTCCACCCAGTCGCGCTCCAGCGCCTGTCGCTCCACGCGGTGGTAGCGCACGCCCAGCGTGGTGGACTCGCGCAGCAGCGTGTCCACCACCGTGTCGCGCAGGCCGCCTTCCACCAGGGCGCTCAAGAGGTGCCCGGGGCGGCTCTTCTTCATGACCACGGGCGTCACCCACGCATCCAGCGCGTCGACGGCGAGCAGCCGCTCCACCAGGTGTCCCAGCAGTTGGGGCGTGGCGTCGTCCAGGTTGGCCTCCACCACCCACAGCCCCTCCGAGCGCGTCGCCTCCATGCGGCCCAGGGACGCACGCAGCACGTTGGGCCTGTCCTTGAAGTCCTTGGTGCCCACGCCGTAGCCCACCTTCTCCACGATGAAGTCGGGAGGGTGGCCAATGTGCGCGAGCACCTTGAGCAGCGCCGCGCCAGTGGGCGTCGTCAGCTCACCCACGCCCTCGAAGCGCACGGGCACGTCTCGCAACAGCTCCAGCGTGGCCGGCACCGGAATGGGCATGGTGCCATGCGCCACGCGGATGGAGCCGCTGCCCAGCGGGGGCGGCGCCGCGTGGACCTCCGGGTCGCCCAACAACTCCAGCACCACCGCCGCGCCGCAGATGTCGACGATGGAGTCCACCGCGCCCACCTCGTGGAAGTGGATGTCGTCGATGGACACGCCGTGGACCTTGGCCTCGGCCTCGCCAATGGCGCGGAACACCGCGAGCGCGCGCTCCTTCACGCGAGGCGACAGCGTGGACGCGGACTCGATGAGGCGGCGGATGTCCGCATAGGCGCGGTGCGGATGCGCCTCGCGCGTGTCCAACACCACATCCAGGTGGGTGCCGCTGATGGCGTGGCGCACGGCGCGACTCACCGCCAGCTTCCACCCTGGGACGCTCAGGCCCCGCAGCGCGGCTTCAATCGCCTCGGGCTTGAGCCCCAGGTCGATGCCCGCCGCCAGGAACATGTCCCCGGCGATGCCGCCCACCGGCTCCAGGTAGAGGATGCGTCGCATGGGGCTCACCGCCGTCCCTTCGTGCGGGAGACGAGCGCCGCGTAGAAGCCTCCACCGAAGCCGTTGTCGATGTTCATCGTCGCCACGTTGGAGGCGCACGAGTTCACCATCGCCAGCAGCGCGGACAGGCCCTTGAAGTTGGCGCCGTAGCCCACGGACGTGGGCACCGCGACGACGGGGATGCCCACGAGCCCCCCCAGCGCGCTCGCGAGCGCCCCTTCCATGCCGGCCACCACCACCGCGACGTGGCACTCCTGGATTTCCTCCCGGCGCCGCAACAGCCGGTGGATGCCCGCCACGCCCACGTCGTAGACGCGCCGCACCTCCGCGCCCATGGCCTCGGCCGTCACCGCGGCCTCTTCCGCCACGGGGATGTCGCTGGTGCCCGCGGTGACGATGGCCACCTTGCCCGAGCGCACCTTGCCCTGCTTGAGATGGAAGATGCGCGCCACCGGGTGGTACAGCCCCTTGGGGAAGCGCGACACGAGGACCTCGGCCTTGTCCGGCTGCAGCCGCGTCACCAGCACCGTCTGCTTGCGCTCCACCAGCGCGCCGACGATGCCCAACAGCTGCTCCACCGTCTTCGGCTCGCCCAGCACCACCTCGGGGAAACCGAAGCGGAGGTTGCGGTGGGTGTCGAGCGTCGCGTAGCCCAGCTCCGCGAAGGGCAAATCCTTGAGCTTGCCCACGGCGGCGTCCACCGAGACGCGGCCCGACTTCACGCTCCCCAGGAGCTGCTTCAGCGCCTTCTCATCCATGGGGCCCGTCTACTCCGAAACGGGCTACACGCCCAGCCGCGCCAGGAGCGCCCGGGAGCTGTCCCGCTCCAGCACCAGGAGCAGCTGCCCGCTCACCGGCGGAGTCGCCGCCGCCATGAAGCGCGCCTCCAGCACCACCACGCGGCTGGCATCGCCCTCCACCTGGGACACCGCCGCGTCCACCAGCGCTCGCGCCGTGTCCCTGCGCAGCGTGGGCACCGACGGCATCAGTCGCCACGACGTCAGCTTGCCGATGGCGGACAGGCAGGCGCTCGCGACGATGTTGGCGGCCTCCGACACCGCGCTGTCACGCTCGGCCTGCCCGGCCCCCTGCCCGCCCAAGAGCAGCGTCTCCAGCGCCGTTCCATCCGCCAGCGGCATCGCCAGCATCAACACGCCCCGCAGCGCGCCGGTGATGGAGAGCCAGGCCGCCACCGCGGGCGCGTCTCCCCCCAGCAACCCCGCGGCGTCCGAGGGGCCGGTGAGCACCACCCGAGGGACGGACAGGTCGACCTGGCGCCCGCCCATCAGGCGGGAGAGGGCGTTGGCGGCATGGCCACAGCCGATGTTGGCCACCTCGCGCAGGGCATCGAGCTGCGCGTCGCTGGGGAGGGGAAAGCTCACGCGGACAGTAACCTCGGCACATCCAGGATGAAGACCGGACGGCCGCTCCCGAGGATGGTCACACCGGAGAGTCCCGGCAACAAATCCAGCGGCCGTGACAGCGGCTTGAGCACCACTTCCTCCTGCCCCAGCAGCCGGTCCACGCCCAGCGCCACCCGGCCGGAGTCACCCTCCATCACCACGAAGGGCCGCACACCCCGCAGCCCCGGCGACGGCACCCCGACGAGCGTGTCCAGCGCATGCACGGGCAACAGCGAGTTGCCATGCGGCAGCAGCGCCGTCTCGCGGCTGCGGCTGAGCGCGTCGCCGTCCGCCTCCGTGGCGCCCACCACCTTGGCGATGGGCAGGCCGAACACCTCGTCCCCCACCTCCACCAGCAGCAGGTGCACCACCGCCACCGTCAGCGGCAGCCGCAGCGTGAAGCGCGTGCCCCGGCCCGGCTCGCTGTCGATTTCGAGCGTGCCGCCCACGCTCTCCACCACGCGCTTGACGGCGTCCATGCCCACGCCCCGCCCGGAGATGTCCGTGATGTCCTTCGCCGTGGACACCCCTGGCAGGCACGACAGCATGAACGCTTCCCGGTCCGTCAGCCGTGTGGCGACCTCCGGAGGGAGCAGGCCGCGCGCCACCGCCGCGGCCTTCAGCTTCGCGGGGTTCATGCCCCGGCCGTCGTCCTCCAGCTCGAGGATGACGCGGTCCCTGGCGCGCTTGACGGCCACGAGCACGCGCCCGCGCGGGCCCTTCTTCGCGGCGATGCGCTCCTCGGGGGATTCGAGGCCGTGGTCGATGCAGTTGCGCAAGAGGTGCAACAGCGGGTCCGCCAGCTCGTCGAGGATGGCGCGGTCCAGCTCGATTTCGGCGCCGGTGATGACCAGGTCGACCTCGCGCTCCTTGCGGCGGGCGATGTCGCGCGCCGCGCGGGGCAGCCGGTCGGTGATGAGCGACAGCGGCGTCATGCGCGCCGACATCACCTTGTCGTGCAGGTCCTTCACCAGCGTGTGCAGCCGGTAGACGCCCTCGTCCAGCACGGGCCGCACGTTCTCCGGCAGCACCTTGCCCACCTCGCGCAGGCGCGCCGTGGCGAGCATCAGCTCGCCCACCGTGTCGAGGAAATAGTCGAGCAGCTCCGTGCGCACGCGCACCGTGCGCGCCGAGGAGTCTCCCGTCGCACGGCCCCCCTCGGCCGTCGTCGTGGGGACGACCACCGGCACCGGGACGGCCACGGCCAGCTTCACCGAGACAACGTCGACCTCCGCCACGTTCTTGAGCGAGGACTGGATGCCCGCCTCGCCCACGGACGTCTCCAGCTCCAACTGGATGTAGCCGTCCGGGATGCGCCCGGCCTTCAGCTCCTCCAGCGCGGGCCGCAGGTCCACCAGCGTGCCCAGGGTGGTGAGCCGCTTGTGCACCAGGAAGGCCCGCACGCCGGGCACCTGACACGTGGGGGAGATGCGCAGCCGCACCGCCCAGCGCTGGGTGGCGCGGTCGTCGGGAAGCACTCCCGTGGAGGCCGCCTTGAGGGCCGTCCCCAGGTCCGCGACCAGCGTCTCGGGGAGCACGGGCGGCGTCGCCGGGGACGCCATGCCATTGCCGGAGGACGGAGGCGCGCCGATTCCCAGCACCTCCCGCACGCCTCCCACCCCCGTCTCCGGAGCCGTCAGCCGAGCTGGCGCGTCCGGCGCGACGGCGCCCGAGGCTTGAGAGCCATTGCCGGGAGTCGTGCCTTGCGAGCCCGGCCCCGGTGTTCCGCCAGACGACGTGTCCGGCGCGGGAGTCGAACTCCCAGACGTCCCCGAGGACGTACCGCCACCCGAGCCTGACTCGGGCGTGCTCGAAGGCGTGGACCCCGTGGAGCCCGCACCACCGCTGCCCGACGAACCCGTGCCGGAGCCAGTCGCGCCGCCGCTGCTCGACGAGCCGGAGCCGGACGCGCCGCCGGTGCCCGACGAACCAGAGCCGGACGCGCCGCCGCTGCCCGACGAGCCCGAGCCGGGGTCCTCTCCGTTGTCGGAGCCCTCCGGCTTGAGCACGGTGACCTTGGCGACGCGGGTGGCGGTGGGCGCATGGCCCGTCATCGCCGTGACGCGGACACCCAGCTGCGCGAGCAGCGCCGACGCGTCATCCGGTGGGCGTCCCTCCGCCACCGCGCGCACCTGCGCCAGCAGCGTGTCCGAGGCGCTCAGCAGCAGGTCCACCAGGTCCCGGTCCAACCGGCCACGGTCCTGCCGAACGGCGTCCACCAGGTCTTCCACCCGGTGCGCGACGATGGCGATGGGCTCGAAGCCCATGGACGACGCCATGCCCTTCACCGAGTGGGCATGGCGGAACATCGAGTCCACCGCGCTCGAGGAGCCTTCGCGCTCCAGTTGCACCAGGTCCCGCCCGAGCGCCTCCAGGTGCTCGGTGGCCTCCGAGATGAAGAGGCCCAGGTAGCGGGACATGTCCATCGTCATGGCCCGACCTCGTCAGGAAGCGTCGCGAACCCGCCCGGAGGCGATGCCGCTCACGCCTCTCCCAGGACCTTCTTCACCACGGCCAGCACATCCTCGGCCCGGAACGGCTTGACGATGAAGTCCGAGGCACCCGCCTCGATGGCCTCCATCACCAGGCTCTCCTGCCCGAGCGCGGAGCACATGATGACCACCGCGCTGCTGTCGTGCTTGATGATCTCCCGCGTGGCCTCGATGCCGCTCTTGAAGGGCATCACGATGTCCATCGTGGTGAGGTCAGGCTTGAGCTCCTTGTACTTCTCCACGGCTTCCAGACCGTTGGCCGCTTCGCCGACGACCTCGAACCCTCCAGACGCGAAGATGTCCTTGATCATGTTGCGCATGAAGATGGCATCGTCGACGACCAGGACCCGCTTAGCCATGTGAAGAACTCCGCCTCCGAATCGCCTAGCCTAGAGGAGCGCGGACACTATCACCCGCGCTTTCCAGGGGGCTACTCACTTGGAATGGGTGAACAAGGCAACCACCGCGGCGTCCAGTCCCTCTGGATCCAGCACGGTCACTCCCAGCCCGCCCAGCCGAGCAACGCCACGGATGGCCGGCGTCGACTTGCCCGGTGCCGTGCTCACCCGCTCCACCGCCTCGATTCCATCCACGTCCGTCACCAACAGTCCCAGATCCCTCCGGCCCCGGTCCAGAAGAACCACGCGGGACGGCGGCGTGGCACCGTCCGGCAACCCCAGGAGCTGACGCAGCTCCACCACCGTCACCACCCGGCCCCGCAGGTTCATCACCCCCGTTATCGCCGGGGGCGCACGCGGAACCCGCGTGAACTTCTCCGGGGGAACCACGACCTCCCGCACCGCCGACAGCGGCAGCCCGTAGCGTTCTTTCTCCACCCGGAAGATGACGTGCCGCACAGAGGTCGTGTTGTATCAGCTTTGCTTTGAGCGGGACGCGGTGGCGCGCCGCGCCGTGCGGGGCTTCTTCACCCCGGGCGCCGCCTTCTTCGCCACCGTCTTCCTGGCGGCCGGCGGGGATTTCTTCGCGGCCGGCGCGACTTTCTTCGCGGCCGACGTGGGCTTCTTCCCGACCGACACGGCCTTCTTCCTGGCCGGGGTGGACTTCTTCACCTGGGACGAACGCGGCGGCTTGCCACCGTCCACGGCGTCGAGCACCGCCTTGGGCGCCACGGCGCGGAAGCTCTCGTGAACCCACAGGGACAACAGCTCCACCGGGGCCACCTCACCGGGGGCGAAGCGCGCCGTCACCCAGCCGCTCTTGCCCAGGCCGTAGCCGGTGGGTTCGGCGAAGGGGAGCATCAGCGCCGCCTCGTGGGACTGGGGAAGCTTGGTGGTGACGGTCAGCCCCTGCTCGTCCAGGACGAGGACGGCGAACATCTTCCCCCGCACCTTGGCCGTGCGGTGGCCCCACGGAAACTCCTCGGTGACGTGGGGAAACGCCAGCATGACCTCGCGCAGACGGACTTCCACGGCGCGCAGGGCGGCATCGGACGACGAAGCGGAGGACTTGCTCATGGCCCCAGACGGAAGCTGCGCACCACGCTCTGCAGCTCGACGGACAGGTTGGTCAGCTCGCTGGCCAGCGACGTCATGCGCGACACGGCGGCCGTCTGCTCCTGGATGACGGACTGGATGGCCTCCGTGGACGCGGCGTTGTTGCGCGCCACCAGCTTGATTTCCTCGATGGCCTTCACCATCTCCTCGCTGCCCTTGTGCTGCTCGCGGGTGCTCTCGGAGATGAGGTGCACCTTCTCCGAACCCTTGCGGATGGTGTCGGTGATGGCGCCCATGCTGCGCACGATGTTGGTGAGGTCCTCGCGGCCCTCGGCCAGCTCCGCGATGCCTTCCTTCATGGCGCTCACCACGGAGGTGGACTGACCGGAGATGTCCCGCGCCAGCTTCGAAATCTGCTCGGCGGAACGGCCCGCGCTCTCCGCCAGCTTGCGCACCTCGTCGGCCACCACCGCGAAGCCGCGGCCGTACTCACCCGCGCGCGCCGCTTCAATCGTCGCGTTGAGCGCCAGGAGGTTGGTCTGCTGCGCCACCTGGGTGATGGCGTCGACAATCTTCGAAATCTCCTGCGTCTTCTCGCCGAAGGCGAACACCTGCTGGCTGGCGGATTCGATTCGGTTGAAGACCTTCTTCACCTTGTCGCCGGCCAGCCGCGCCGCCTTGGAGCCGTCCTCCGCCGCGCTGCTCGTCTCCGCCGTGGTCCGCGCCGCGTCCTCCGCGCTGCCCGTCGCGCGCTGGATGCTGCTGGCCATCTCCGTGATGACCTTGGACGCCTTGGACACCAGCTGCGACTGCGACTCCGCGCCCCCGGCGATGATGTTCATCGACGAGCCCACTTCCTCCGTGGACCCGTTGACGTTCTCCGCCGAGCGCTGCAGGTCGATGGCGGTGTCCGCCACGCTCTTGGCCGTCTCCTGAATCTTGCCCACCAGCTCCCGCAGGTTCTCCTGCATGCGGATGATGGCGCCCGTCAGCTCGTCGATTTCGTCGCGCGTGCGGCCACCCTCGGCGGCCACCGGCTTGGACAGGTCTCCCTGCGAAATCTCATAGGCGGAGCGGCTGAGCACCTTCACGCGGGTGATGCGCACCAACCAGGAAGGCAGCAGGAACGCCGCGGTGAGGGTGAGCAGGAGCCCCACGCCCAGCCGCACTCCGTCCTTCCACGCCGCGAGCTGGGGGAACACGTCCTTGAAGAGCGCGTCCGCCAGGAACATCCAGCCGATGAGCACCAGCCCCAGCATGACGTAGCCATTGAAGATGACCTGGCGGAGGGAGACCTCTTTGGTCGCACGGGGACCCTCCACGGCGCGAAGGAGCCGCTGCATGGGCTCGCGGCGAGGGGTCAGGCCAGGGGCAGTGTCGTCACGTAGGGGACGGCGCACGGGATGCTTTCGGGGGTGGTGCGGAAGCGCCTTGGGTTTAGCCTTGCTGTCGGACAGGGTCAATCCACCTGGGATGCTACCGGAAGTGGTCGAACCCGCCCGGCCGGCGCACCGCGCGTCCCGCTTCATCGTGGATCACCCACCCCGCGCCCTCTGACAGCACGCCCACGCGCGTGACGACGTGCCCGCCGCGAGCACACGCCCGCTCGAATGCCCGCCCGCGCCCCGGTGCCACCGCCAGCAAGAGCTCGTAGTCCTCGCCTCCCGCCAGCGCCCCTTCCGGCCCCAGCTCCCGCCGCACCGCCGCGGACATGGGCAGACGCGCCAGCTCCACCACCGCCCGCACTCCCGATGCGGTGCACAGGTGACCCAGGTCTTGTGCAAGCCCATCGGAAACATCCAGCGCAGCGGACGCAAAGCGCGAGGCGAGCTGGCCCAGGGCCACGCGCGGCACGGGGCGGCGCTGGCGGCGAACGGCGGCGCCGCGCTTCAAGCCGGCCTTCAAGTGGGCAAGGCCGAGCCTCGCGTCGCCCAGCGTGCCGGACACATAGAGCCAGTCCCCGGGCCGGGCGCCCGAGCGGGTGAGCGGTGGACGCGACAGCTCGCCCGTGGCGGTGATTGTGACGGACAGCTCGCGCGCGGAGGTGAAGTTGCCGCCCACCAGGTCCACGCGGTGCTCGCGCGCCAGCGCGGCCATGCCCCGGGCGATTCCAGACAGGTGGGCCACGGGGAAGTCCCGAGGCAGCGCGAGCGCGCAGACGAACCAGCGCGGCGTGGCGCCCATGGCGGCCACGTCGGAGAGGTTCACCGCCAGGGCCTTGTGGCCGATGTCCGCCGGGGAGAAGCCCGCGCGGGTGAAGTGCACGTCCTCCACCACGGCGTCGGTGGTGACACACAGCGCGCCGCGCGACGGCGCGAGCACCGCGCAGTCATCGCCCGGCCCCACCGGCACGCGGGCCTTGGGGAAGTGGTGCAGGAAGCGGCGGATGAAGTCGAACTCACCAGGCATCGGCCCGGCAGGAAAGACCAGCCGCCGCTTCCAGGCAACGCGCGCGTGCGCGGCGGCTACTGGAACACGCTGACGCCCAGGCCCGGCACCTCGCCGCCGTGCAGCCACGTGGCCACGCCCACGCCCGTGGGGCTCACGGAGAGCCGGGGGAAGCCACTCTGCGCGGACGGCGCCGTGTCGAGCAGCAGCGCCCTGCCCCACCCCTGGCTGGCGGTGTAGCGGCTCGTCGCGACGCGATGGCCGCCCTCCAACTCGTGCGACCACACCACGAGCGCCTGGTTGCGGCTCAGGGACACCACCTGCGGGTCCGTGGCGTGTCCCAGCGTCAGGGGCTGCGCGTCCACGTCCCGCCGCTCGCGGAAGCCGTACGTCGCGAAGTCATAGGCCTGGGCGGACAGCCGGGTGAAGGAGGCACGGGCGCGGGGCCAGACCACCATGGCCCGTCCGCCCTGCTCCTGACTGGCCTGGGCCGCGCCGGAGCTGCCCAGCGCTTCCTCCACTCGCTGCGCCTCGCCCCAGCCGGTGCCGGGCACGAAGGGCCGCGCCCACAGCTCCACGTTCACCCCGCCCAGCTCGCTCCACAGCGCGAGCACCGCGCCACCCGGGCCCGCGAGCGGCTCCGCGTAGAAGCTGTCCACGCCGTCCGGACTGGTGCGCTCCGCGGCGCTCCACCCCTCGGCGGGCGTCCACCGGCTGAACCAGGCCATGCCAATGCCTTCCATCTCGTCGAACCGGTACCAGCCCACCACCGCGTGGCCGTCACCGCTGACGGACACCTGCGGCTCCAGGGAGAAGCCCGGCATCGGCGTGTCGATGCGGCGTGCGTCCTCGAAGCCCGTCTCGGGCGAGCCCCGCGTCACCCAGACATTCTCGCTGAGCGTGTCCCCGTCGAACTGCGTCCACACCGCCGTGACGGTGCCCGCCGCATCGCGAGAGACCTCCAGGTACGTCGCGTCTCCCAGCGAGCGCGACAACACGCGGTCCGGCTTGCTCCACCCCTCCCCCGGCGCGTGGCGGGAGTACCAGAGCTGCGCCGCCCCGGAGCCTTCGCTCTGCAGCCACACCGCGAGCGAGCGCCCCTGCGTGTCGGCGACCACCTGCGGCTGACGCACCCGAAGCGCGTCTTCCGGGAACTCGCGCGACAGGCCCACCGTCTCGGCGGGAGTCCAGCCCGTCTGGGGCACGTACTCGCTGAACCAGAGCCGCTCGTCGAGGCCGTCCTTCTCCGTCCACACCGTCACCGCTCGGCCATCGTCGGCCACCGCCACCCGGGGCGTCGCCACCTGCAGGCCCGGCGTGCCCATCAAGCAGGGTGAAGCCCACCAGGCCCGGCTCTCCACGCCTGGCTCACCGGGGTCCTGGGCGCGCGTGAAGGCCGTCATGGTGGCGAGGTTGCGGCGCGCAAGCCACGCCTGGGGCAGCGGGCGCGCGCGCACCAGCAGGGGCGCCTGACCCGGCACGGGCTCCTGGGCGGCGGGGCGCTCCGGACAGAAGTTCGGAGGAGGCGGCGTCGGCGGGTCTTCCCCGCAGGCCGACACTCCCAGACCCATCACCACCAGCACGCTCACGACGACCGTGTTTCGCATCCGCCCTCCTGCCACTGCCGGTTTGACTGTTGACTCGATAAACAGACGCCCCACCGTCGGACGAGCCGTCGGTGGGGCGCCGGGTCCGGGCCTCTTCAAGGGAAGAAGCCCGGAAGCTCTTTCACCGCGAGCAGCCGCTTTAGCGCTGGCCGGCCACGAACGACGCGGAGCGCGCGTAGTCCTGGTGCCACGAGGCCGGCAGACGCTCCAGCACCGGGCGGGAGTCGGCCACGGGCGCCGTCAGCTCGCCCTGCATCGCGTTGTCGCCCACGCGGAAGCCGTTGGCGAACAGCGTGTTGGAGCCCTTGCCCACGCGCGCCAGCTCCTCCTTGGTGCCCAGGTTGAAGTTGAAGACCTTGCCCGCGTACTTCTCACGGGTGACGGAGGTCAGCGTCGCCACGCCGTCGCGGGTGCTGACGCGGTCGGCGACCTTCAGCGTGCCAGCGGCCACGGCCTTGCCGTCCGCCATGATGACGGGGTGCCTGTCGGTGAGGCTGACCGCGTGGCCCTTGTCGTCACGCAGGTTCACCATCGGCTCCACTTCGCCACCCGTCTGCACGTCGGTCACCGTCAGCGTCTCGCCCTTGGCGTTCGTCACGATGCGGGCGCCGCGCTTGACGTCCTCCACGTTGGCGATGGTGCCGTCGGCGAGCACCACCTTCGTGCCCTCGGCCATGCAGCTGTTGTAGACCATGACGCCATAGCGATAGCGCGCGTCGCTCAGCATGCGCACCGTCACCGTGGCCACCGTGTTCGCCGGGGTGCCGCAGTTCACCTTGGTGCTCACCGTGATGACGTACTCCACCGCCTGGTTGAGGACCGTCTGGGTGCTGCAGTTCTCCGTACCGGTGCCGGCGATGGACGTCTCACGCGACAGGTCCGCCAGCAGCTTGACGGTGGCCGTCTGGCTGTTGATGGAGCTGGTCAGCGAGGGGACCAGGTCCGCCTGGCTCATGCACGTGCCGCCCGTGACGGGCTTCACCATGCGCACCTTGGAGCCCGGGAGGATCTCCTTGATGAGGCAGGCGACGCCGTTCTTGCTGCCCGCGTTGAAGGTGAACTTGGTGGGGATGTAGATGTGCGTGAAGTTCCAGGGCGCCGTCACCGGGAAGTTGTTGGCCGCGTCACCCACCCAGCTGGTGGTGACCGTCGTGTTGCGCAGCGCGATGCTCGCCGGCGTGCTGCCGCCCGAGGGAGCCAGCGTGGCGCCCACCGCGGCGTAGTCACAGTCGATGCCGCCGCGCATCTGGCACAGCTCCGTGTTGAGCTTCATGCTCGTGGGAACCGACAGCCGCGGGTGCTCCAGCGACAGGTCCGCGCCGCCCGTCGTCGTGCTGGACTGGCCGCGCACGAAGGTGACGACCTCCTCGCCGGTGTTCTCGTTCATGGCGATCATCATCGAGTCGAGGATGACCTGCCGGTCCTGGTTCACCGGGATGGCCGGACGGACGATGACGTCGTCGAAGCTCTGGCCGGCGGCGTACTCCTCACCGGACGCCGAGTCGACCACGGCGGTGTCCGTCTCCGCGTTGTTCGCGTTGAAGGCCACGATGTCCGTGTACACGTAGCTGGCGCCGTTGAGACACGCGGCCCAGGGGTTGCTCTCGTAGACGCGCACCGCGCCGGCGGTGACGCCGCGGGTCAGGTTGAGGAAGTGGTCACAGCCCCAGTTGTTCACCAGGGACGCGCCTTCCGCCTCCTTGCCAGAGGCCTTGAGCGCCAGGGCCTTCTCGCGCGCCAGTCCCAGCCGCTGGAACAGCTTGGGCGAGTTGGTGGCCGTCTTGCCGGAGCCACGCAGGCGGTTCATCACGAAGCGGTACTGGCCCGGGTCCGCCAGGTCGATGGCAACGGCTTCACCCGTCGCGCCCCGGGACTTCTCCTCCAGGACACGGCGCATGTACTGCGAGTCCTCCACCAGGGTCGCGCGGTCCAACCCCCGGTCCGGGGAGCGCAACGGCCCGGCCCAGGCTGACGTCGCGAGCGCGACGAGCGGCAGGGCCGCGGAAACAGGCACCGAGAAACGCGAGTACGGCTTCATTTGTAACCCCCTCTGCTGCAGTGGACTGCCTTTGCCAACGACAACCACAACGCATCCGATGACTTCTCTTGAGACGGGCCCCCTCCTCACCAACGAGGAGAGAGCCCTTGACCCCCTGGGCATGGGGCACCTGCCCATGCCCGCTCACGACGGGACTGCTCGGCGCCCCGGCGGACGTGGGGGTGCGACGACCGCCAACCGGGACACCGGAAGACTCCGCGCTACAGCGCGTTGCAGGACAGACCGCAGACGTCCTGGGCCTGGTCCACGCAGATGACGTCCCAGCTGCCCGTGCAGCAGAACGGGTCGCCTTCGCACACGGACGCCGCGCACGGCGAGCAGTGCGTCGCGATGGGATTGCCCGGGTTGCACACGTTGTGGCACGGGCGCGGACGGCTGAGATACTCCTCGAAGACCGCCTTGCGGTGCGGCAGGAAGACGTTCTCCAGCGCCGGGGAGATGCGGAAGCGCGTGCCCTCCGGCCCCGCCTCCGTCAGCTCGCTGATGTGGGTGAAGCCCAGCGAGTTGGGCCACGTCAGGCCGCCGCCCAGGCCGTTGCTGTTGCTCAGGTCGTGGCAGCCGGCGCAGGACAGCGCCTTGGCGCGGTTGACGATGTTGACCGGCGTCAGCGTGCTGCCGATGCGGTCCAGCTCGCCCTGAATCAGCGTGCGCAGCGCGGACGCGTTGTTGCCGAACTGGCCGGTGTAGTTGTTCTCTCCGCCCTGGGCATCGCTCTGGCCGCCGTTGAACTGGTCCTGGACGTCCATGTTGAAGAGGTTGATGTCGTTGCGGGCCAGCGCCTCCACCTGGGTCGCGAAGAAGAAGCGGAAGTCCGCGGCGCGAGCGTGGGTGGAGTTCGGGTTGAACAGCCCGCCGAACGGGTTCACCTTGTCCGTGGAGATGATGGCCTTGAGCGAGGTGCAGGTGCCCGAGGCGCAGGTCTTCTGCAGCTTGAACTCACGCAGGAGCCAGTTGCTCTGCATGAACTGGTTGGTGCGAATCTGGCCCGCGATGGTGGCCGGGTCCGCGCCGTAGTTGTCGATGTGGACGACGGGACGGAAGCCCGGCAGGCCCGTGAAGTAGAAGTTGCGCAGCTGCTGGGTGCGCGACGCGGGGTCCGCGTTGGCCGTCAGCCGGTGCCAGAACTCCGCCACGGGGAGGCAGCCATCCAGCCCCTCTTCCGGGTGGGGGTTGGGCAGCACGGCCTCGAAGATGATGAAGTTGCGCGACAGGATGTTCGTCTCGCCCGACTTGCGCGCGAAGATGATGCGGTACTCGCCGCAGTTGGCGCCGTCCGCGGGCGCCAGGTCGAAGCGGTTGAACAGGCCCACCGCCTTGTAGGCGTTGGCGGAAGCCGGGTTGGTGAACGGGTCCTGGTTGGCCTGCGAGCCTTCCTGGGTCCGACACTGGTACGGGAAGCTGTTGAAGACCGGCTGACCACTGGAGGTCAGGTCATTGCAGTGCTGGCCCTGGTTGAGTCCCGGCCGCGCGTTCTGCGTGTCCCAGAGCTGGCGGTAGATGGCCAGGCCCGTCAGGCCCGCGACACCGCTCTGCGCGGCCAGCTGGTCGAACACCTCACGCATGGAGAAGTTGTTGACGATGGCCGTCTCCGTCACGATGAGCGAGCGGAACGTGTTCACCGTCACCGTGGCCATCTGGGACTTGTCACCGGACTCGTGCAGCAGGCCGATACCGCCACGCTCGGAGTGCAGTGGAGCGGTCCGCGCGGGCGGGGCCTCCTCCGGCGCCTCCAGCAAGTCCTCCTGCGTGCTACAGCCCGCAAGAGCCAGAATCGATGCAAAAGCAAGACACGAGCGCCGCACGCGCTTGTCCATGTGCTCCCCCTCTTCGAATTGACACAGCTGGTTTCACCGCTTCTGTGCAGCGCGCGCCCTTATGAAGCATTCAACAAATAATTACAAGACATCATCGGAATTACCACAATACCCACATAAGCCAGTTCATGCGTACACACATAAGTATTCCCCACGATACGCGAGCCTTTGACCCTGGGTGCGTCAAGACTGCACACCCCTCGCGTCCGGGCGGTACGCCGGGCGCGTCCTCCCGGCACGCGGGAGGATGCGAGACAAAGACAATGTCGCGTTCAATCCGTACGCACCGGCGCGTCTCACCGGTACGCAAGGAATGTCACTGAAGCTCCATGGGACAGGCGGGGAGCATGTCGTTCTCCGGGGTGCGCACCACGTTCTGCGTCAGGCACATGGGCCGACAAGTCCCCCCGATGCAGTAGTCCCCTTGCGCGCAGCACCCGCCGTTGCAGAGCACCCCATTGGGGCAGCACACCCGGTCGCCGCCGTAGCAGGCACCGCCGTAGCAGGCATCCCCCTGGGTGCAGGAGTCCCCGTCGTTGCACGCCGTGCCCGCCGGCCGCGCCGCGTAGCCACACGCACCCGTGGCGGGGTTGCAGGTGCCGGGGCTGGCGTAACAGGTGCCGGGCGCGCTGTTGCAGCTCACCGTCGTCCCCACACAGCTCCCCGTCGCCCCACACTTGTCGTTGAGGGTGCAAGCATTGCCGTCGTTGCAGACGGCGCCGGCGGTCAACGGCGTGTAGACACACGTCGCCCCCGAGCAGCTCCCATAGGGGGAGAAGCAGGGCCCGGGTGGGGTGTTGCAGGGGCCGCAGGTGGACTCCACGACGAGGATGTTGAGCATGAAGCGGCCGCAGGAGCCGTTCTTCCCATCCACGGTGATGCGCACCTCCTGGTTGCGCGCCAGGTTGAGGATGGCGGAGGACGTGAGCGTGGAGGCCGAGGCGTTGTCGTTGCAGCCCAGCGAGGCGCTGCTGTGCCAGTCCGTCACCTGCACCACCGTGTCGTAGTCGGTGGTGTCGAGCGGGTCCGTGACGAAGGTGTAGCTGCCGTCATACGGGGCGATGAAGTGGAAGCTCAGGTCCGGTCCGCTGCCACCGCCGCAGGCGGGTGTCACCTCGTTCGCCGCGCCGCAGGTGCGGCCCACCGCCACGCCTCGGCCCACGCGCAGCCGCAGGTCCACGTAGGAAGACGTGACCACGCGGGCTTCCTGGGTGACCAGGCTCTCCGGGGCCACCGGCTCCGCGCCGACTCCGCCCCCGGGGGACTGTGTGCAGCCCAGCCCCAGCAGCAGCACCCAAAGAAAGACACCGTTCCAGTGTCGATACTTGTTCTCCGCCATGACTGTCCCCCCTGCGTTCAACTTCCAACAGCATACACACCCGCAGTGGGTATTACTATAATTCTACGACAGGGCGGTTTTCAGGCAGTCATTCACCGCGGGGAGTCACCTGGGCGGCCTGGGAGCGCAGGCTGGTGGCGAGGCCTCCCCACCACATCCCCATCATCGCGAGGAAGGCCGGGACGTCCTGGCCATGGCGCACGGGGTGGTCCGGACGGAGAGCCTCCCAGCCCCGGTGCTCCAGGACGACCCGGGTGCCGCCCTGGGAGGGCTCGAAGCGGACGTCCACCTGGGTGAGTTCGCCCGGGGCGAAGTTGCGTCCGCGCCACTCGAAGCAGAGCCGCGCGCCGGGCTCCCACGTCAGCACGCGGCCAATCTCGAAGGTGCCGGCGCCGTCCTCTTCGATCAAGCGGCCTCCGGCGCCTCCCTCGAAGCGCACCATGCTGTCGGCCGCGTGGGAGCCCCGGAAGCGTGGCCCCCGCCGCCACCAGAGGTTGGTCTCCTCGGTGAAGACGGTGAAGGCGACCCCTGGCTCCACCTCCAGGAAGGTCGTCACGCGGGCAATCTGCTCGGTCGTCATGTCGGGCCTCGCGAGGGACTCATGGCCGCTTCTTCGCGCGCGTGCGCTCGGCGTGTTCCTTGAATGACTGGAGCTGCTCGCCCCAGAAGGCCTCCACCTCGTCGAGCCACGCGCGCAGCTCCGAGAAGCGCTCCGGCCGCAGCCGGTACAGCTTGACGCGAGCGTCGTCCTCCACGGCGTCCTCCTGGACGAGCCCCGTCTTGCGCAGGACACGCAGGTGCCGGCTCATGGCGGGGGGAGACATGTCGAAGGCGGCGGCCAGCTCTCCGGCGCGAAGGGGCTGCTCGCGCAGCAGGTCGATGACCCCACGGCGGGTGGGGTCGGCCAGGGCGGCGAAGGTGTCGTCGAGACTTCGGGCGGCTCCCATGGTGTGCTTTCGGGGCTCAGCCCTTCATGCGCTGGGCGAACCACCACGCGTGGCCCTCCAGGTCCTCCGCGCCGTAGCCCCGGTCCGTCCAGTAGTCGTCGCCGTAGTTCGTCGTCTCCGGCTCCCGGGTGATTTTCGCGCCCGCGGCCTTCGCCCGCGCGCAGTGCGCGTCCACGTCATCCACGTAGAGCATGAGGTAGGCGGCGCTGGTGCCTCCCGCCGCGGCCGGCGTGCGCCCCGGGTACTTCGCGCTGAGCGAGCTCAACATGATGACGCCCTCGCCGAAGACGAGCTCGGAGTGGACGATGACGCCCGGCCCTCCCTCCACCTTCAGCCGCGTCTGGAAGCCAAAGGCCCGCTCCAGCCAGTCGATGGCGGCCGGAGCATTCACGTAGAACAGCCCGGGGGTGATGCGCGCACAGCCCTCTGGAACCTTCTTCATGGCGGATCTCCTGGCAACGAACTTCGTTGCCTCCATGGGCAATATTTAACGCTGTCGTTAACCATCCGCAAGCGCCAAGGACGCGTCCCCGCCGGGCGAGGAAGCGGCCATCGTCAGGACGGAGGGCTGCCGGGGCTCCAGGGGTTCAGCGGGCCGCGAGCCACGCCTCGACCTCGAGCGCCTCCTTCACGCGGGCCTTGGGGAAGCGCCGGTAGATTTCGAGCGTGGACTGAGCCAGGTCCCGTGCGCGCCTGGCTTCACGGGGTTGGTCCACCAGGGCGCGCGCGACCAGGAACCGCATGTCCGCGAGGAGGAGTTCGTCGGAGCCGAAGGCGCTCTTCTCATAGACGGCCAGCGCACGCTCCAGATGCGGACGGGCCTTGCGTGGCTGATTCATGGCCAGGAGCGTCTCGCCGATGAGGGCCCGGTCATAGGCCGCCTCCAGGGAGTCGGGACCCCGAGCCTTCTCTCGAATGGCCAGGGCGCGCTCATGGAGCGCGAGCGCCTCGGCGTGGCGGCCCAAGTCCCGCAGGACCTGGCCCATTCCGGCCAGGGGCTCGGCGACAACGGCACTCTCCAAGCCGAAGACCTTCTCTCGAATCGCCACCGAGCGGCGGTAGTACGCCACGGACTCCTCGGCGCGACCCTTGACGTGGCGAAGCATGTTGGCGCCGTTGTGCAGCGCCGACGCCACGGCCGGAGATTCCTCGCCGTACACCTTCTCGCAGATGGCGAGCGCGCGGTGCTGGTTCGCGAGCGCGTCCTCGTAACGGTTGAGATAGGTCTCCTGCACGGCCAGCGCCTGGAGAACAGCGGCCACGTCCGGATGGTTGGGCCCGTAGTGCTCGGTGTAGCGGGCCAGTGCTTCCTTCAAGAGCGCGGCGGACTCCTCGAAACGGCCCGCGACGCTGAGCACCCGCCCCGCGCTCAGCAGGGGCGTCGAGAGCCGGGCATCTCCCGCGGGGAACGCCTTGCGGGCCAACTCCAGCGCGTGCAAGCCCTGCGTGACTGCCTCTGGCAGCCGCCCCTTGGCATGCAAGAAGACAGCGAGATTGGTGGCCAGCAGGCGCTCCAGCTCCGCGTCGCCTCCGAGCCGTGCGACAGCGGCGGTGGCATTGCTCGCGTACAGGTTCTCGGGGTCCTGCTCGTCAAGCGTGCTGGCGACTCGCAGCAACGCGACCCACCCGTCCGCTAGCTGTCTGTCCAGCCCGGCCGCCTGGGCCGTCTGGATGAGCTTGTGCAGCGTCTTCACGGAGTCACGCGGTTGGAGCCCCGCCTGCGAATGAGCGAGCACGTTGAGCATCTCCACGTGCGCCGGCGGGTAGTCCAGGCCCTCCATCCGCGCGGGAAGCGTGGAGGCCAACTCGAGCGCGGACTTGAGCTGCCCCGCGTGCAGCCGCGCGCGGACCGTGGCGAACTCCTTCTGAAGCGCCTCCAGTCGCTGTCGCGTCTCCAGGTCCTTCGGAAGCGGACGTGGCGAAGTCAGTGCCTGCACATCCGAGCACCGGGCCAGGTCCTCCAAACGGCTCACCGCGCGGGCGGCGTTCTGGACCACGGTCGTATCCGCCGACGCCAGCACCTCCACCAAGGCGGAGACGTCCTTGCGGCGTTGGTCCAGGCACAGCAACTGCCGCTCGAACATGCCCTCCGTCTGCCGCCCGTGGATGCGCGTGGCCTCGCACGCCTGCTTCGACGCCGTCGTCCAATCACGCACGTACGCGTCCAGCCCCTTCTCCACCACGCGCCACGCATCCGCCGCGTAGGGCAGCGTGTCCTTCGTGAGCGCGACGTGAACGGTGCTCCGGGTCTTCGCGTCCCAGATGTCGGTGAAGGCGCCAGGGTCGTCCGCGCACAGCGCGGGCCGCGTGGAAATGAAGACGCCCGCCCCCACCGCCGCGAGCAGTACGGCCGCGGCGGCGCCCCCGAGCAGCTTCTGCCTGCGCGAGCGAGGCTCCTGCCGCAGGGCCCGCAGCAGCACATCCATGGAGGCGTGACGGTCTCCGGGGGTCGGCGACAAGCCCTTCAACACCGCGACGTGAACCCAGTCAGGGACCCCCGTCTCGCGCTGGAGGGCACGGACCTCGCGAGCGCGCTCGGCGGGCGTGACGTCCATCTGACAGGCCCGCGCGGAGGGCCTGACGCCATAGAGCGCCTCGAGGAGCGCGACGCAGAAGCTGAACTGGTCGCTGCGCGCGTCGGGCCGTTCGCCTCTCGCCTGCTCGGGGGACATGTAGCCCGGCGTGCCCAGCAGCGCCCCCGTCTGGGTGAGAGACACACCTGGCACGGATGGGGCCACGAGCGCGGGCCCGGGCTTCGGCGGCTCTTCGACACCTTCGTCGAGGATGCGCACGAGTCCGAAGTCGGTGATGCGAACCCGTCCCGCATTGTCGATGAGGACGTTGTCCGGCTTGAAGTCGCGGTGCACGAGTCCCGCGGCGTGCGCGGCGGCGAGCCCCTGCCCCGCCTGGAGGAACAGGCCCAGCACCTCGCGCCAGGGCATCCGTCCCGCGCGCATGCGGGCCCCCAGCGTGGTGCCCTCGACGAACTCCATCGCCAGGAAGACGCGCTCGTCGACTCGGCCGAAGTCGTGGATGGCGACGACGTTGGGATGGACGACACGCGCGGTCGCCTGGGCCTCACGCAGCAGCCGGCCCTGGGCTTCCGCGAGACGGGCGGGTTGGATGGTGTCGAAGCGCAGAATCTTGAGGGCGACGCGGCGGTCGAGCTCCGGGTCCCGCGCGGAATAGACGACGCCCATGCCCCCCGAGCCAATGCGCGCCATCACCACGTAGCGACCCAGCGAGGTGCCGGGACTCAACGGCTCCCATGGCGGTGTCGGCGAAGCCGTGGGTTGGCTCGCGTCACCGTCCACGGAGGCCACGGCCTCCGCCACCAGCACGCGGCATGCGGGGCAGCCATCCAGGTGCTCCTGCACCACCGTGGCCTCTTCACCCCGCAACAATCCCCGACCGAAGGCGAGGAGGTTCTCCGTGGTGGGACATTGCATGAGTCCTCAAGGTAGGCTTCGGGTGGATGGCCAAGACACCGGACACCGAGGTCCATGAAGAGGACCTTGCGCTCGCGAGAGCCTGCGCTCACGGTGACACCGTGGCCCTGGCCGCGCTCGAGGCGCGCATCATTCCCCAGGTCCGCGTGGCATTGAAGCGCCGTGGAGTGGACGAGACGACAACCGACGAGGCGCTCCAGGTCTTTCGCGCGCGTTTCCTCGTCGCCGACGGCGCCATGCCGCCCCGCATCATGGAGTATTCCGGGCGCGGTCCGCTCTCCGCCTGGCTCCGCATGACCGTGCTGCGGCTGGCCTGGGGGCTGGTGAACGAGCGCAAAGGGCCGGCCCTCCCCGATGACACGCCGTTGGAGGCGCTGAGCGCCGCGCCCCACGACATGGAGCTGCAGTACCTCAAGTCCCGCTATGGGGCGGACTTCAACGCCGCCTTCCAGGAGGCGCTCGCGGGGCTGGAGCCGCGCGCGCGGACCCTGTTGCGAATGCATCTGGTGGACGGAATGGGCACCGCGCGCATCGCGGAGGCGTACGGCGTGGACCGCTCCTCGGTGAAGCGCTGGCTCGCCACCGCGCGCGAATGGCTGCTGGACCAGACCCGCACGCGCTTCGCGGCCCGCGTGGGCGCGCGCGTGCCGGAGCTGGGCAGTCTGCTCGCCCAGCTCCAGAGCCAGCTCGACCTGAGCATCCGCCGCCTGATGACGACGGAGGGAGACGCGCCGTAGCGCGGCCCCCTTTCGTGCCCGCGAGCGGACTACACGAACATCATCGGGTCGAACTCGTCCACGTTGACCGGCAGCAGCCGGGGCAGCGGGCGCTGGAACACCTTCGCGTTGAGCTCCAGGTCGACAATCTTCAGGCCCGAGGGCACCAAATCCCTGAAGCGCTGGCTGACGTACTCGCGCAGGCCGAGCACCGCCACCTGGCGCTTCTCCTCCAACATGGGCTTGAGCGCCTCGGCGAAGTCTCCGCCGTCATGGCTGGCCAGGCCCACCGCCGCCTTAGGGCGCTGGACGCGAATGGACTCCAGCAACTTGAGGATGCCCAGGTCCACCACCTTCTGGTCCTGCCGCCCGTACAGGAGCGCCACCTCGCACCCCGCGGACTTCAGCGCGCGGATGAAGCCAATCATCATGTCCGGCAGCTGCTCGCCCCGCGCGTTGAGCACCACCACGCAGCGCACGGGCGCGGGGAAGTAGCTCTCGCAGAAGGCCACCAGCCGGTCGAACTGGACGCGGTCCTGTGACTCGGGTTTGCGGCCGACAACGTTGGACACGGCCCAGTCGATGTTCTCCGCATCGATGAGCACATAGGAGGCGGCGGGGGGACGTCCGGTGAGCATGGGCGCGGACAATACGCTCGCGCGCCATTTCCAGGGGGATTGCGTGAGCGCCGCGAGCCGCCCTGGCCTGTCACGAACACCTGACGGCACCTCAGGCGACCTGACGCGTCAGAAGCGGTCCGGCCCCGGCGGCATCTCCGGCAGCGGCGCCAGCGCGGCCAGCAGGCCATGCTCCGGAATGGGCGGCTGCATGGGCAGCACCACCGTGAAGCGAGAGCCCCGTCCAAACTCGCTCTCCACGAACACCTTGCCGCCGTGGCCCTCCACCAGGCTCTTGACGATGGCCAGCCCCAGGCCCGCGCCGCCGTGCTCGCGCGTGGAGCTGCCGTCCACCTGGTAGAAGCTCTGGAAGATGCGTTCGAACTGGTCCTCGCGGATGCCCACGCCGGTGTCTTCCACGCTGACGCGATAGCCGGACATCCCCAGCGACTCCTGCGGGCCCGCTTCCGACAGCACCACCGACACCCGGCCCCCGGAGGCGGTGAACTTCAGCGCGTTGGCGAGCAGGTTCACCAGCACCTGCCGCAGCTTGTCCGCGTCCCCCGCCAGCCGGGGCCTGGGAAGGGGCGGCAGCCGCACCTCCAGCTCCACGCCCTTGCGCTGCGCCTGCGGCATGACGGTGGACACCGCCGTCTGGATGACGCCGGCCAGGTCCACGGGAGAAATCGCCAGGCGCAGCTTGCCCGCTTCAATCTGGCTCAGGTCCAGGATGGAGGAGATGAGGTTGAGCAGCGACTCACCCTTTTCGACGATGGTGCGCACGTAGAGCAACTGCTCCGGGTTGAGCACGCCGGCCAGCCCCTCCGCCAACATCTCCGAGTAGCCGATGATGGACGCCAGGGGCGTGCGCAGCTCGTGGCTCACCGTGCCCAGGAAGGTGGACTTCAGCCGGTCCAGCTCCTTGAGGCGGGTGTTGACCTGCGCCAGGCGCGAGTTCTGCGCCTCCAGCTCCCGGTGCGTCTCCAGCATCGCCTCGATGTGCAGCTGCGTCGTCAGGTACGTGCGGTGGCCGCTGGCCACCAGCGCGGCGAGCACCTGGCCAAAGTGCGTGAGCACCTGCGCCGCCGTGCGCTCGGGCGCGCGCCGCACCTTGGCCACCAGCTCCTGGGCGCGCGTCAGCTCCAGCCCGGAGATGTCCGTGAGCGTGTCGGGGAAGTCCCCCAGCTCCTCGGGCGTGAAGGGCCCCAGGATGACACGGCCCAGGAAGTCCCCCTCCCAGCGCACCGGCATCACCAGGTAGCGCAGGCCGGTGAAGCACGGCAGCGCGATGAGGCCCGCCTCCTCCGCGCCATCTCCCTGCGCCACGCGCGCGCCCTGCAGCGGGTGCACCGGGCCGTCCTTCACCCGCGCCACCGTCGCCGTGCAGCGCGTGCGGCCATCCGGGAAGGAGAAGACGTAGGCGCAGAAGTCGCCGTGGCCCACCTTCACGTCGGCCAGCTTGGTGCCTCGCGCGTCCAGCACCTTGATGCCCACGCGGTACAGCTCGCTGAAGCTCTTCACCACCTCGGAGAAGGAGGGCAGGTCCAGCATCTCGCCCAGCGACAGGCGACGCTGGAGCACCGACTCGCGGCGCGAGCCCGTGGCGCCTTCCGGTGGCGCGTTCCCCTGATAGCCGCTCATCGCCCGCCCCCCAACTGCTCGTCGCGCCCCACCGCCGAGTAGCGGCCCGCCAGCGTGGTGCCCGACAGGTCCATCCGCCCGAAGACCTGGGAGAGGAACTCCGTCTCGGTCAGCCCCACGTTGCGCGCCAGGTGCGCCCGGGCATCCAGCCGCCGGTAGGCCGCCTGCGCCACCGCGTGGAAGGTCTCCAGCACGCCCTCGCCCTTGAGCGCCACCGCGCCCACGACGGCCTCCCCGCCGCGCTTGCGCGCCTCCTCCAGCTCCGCGTCCGTGCGCGCGTCGGGCAAATCCCGCTTGTTGAACTGGATGACGACGGGCACCTGATCCACGTCCAGGCCGTTCTCCTTCATGTTGTCCTGGAGGTTTCGCCAGTAGGCGTTGTTCTCCGCCGTCGCCCCATGCCGACTGTCCGCGATGAACACCACCGCGTCCGCGCCCTGGAGCACGATGCGCCGGGTGGCGTTGTGGATGACCTGGCCGGGCACGGTGAACAGCTTCACCTTCACCTTGAAGCCGGACGACGTGGAAAAGAAGACGGGCAGCAGATCGAAGAACAGCGTCCGGTCGTCGTGCGTCTCCACCGTCAGCAACCGGCCCCGCACCTCGGGGGACGCCCGGGCATGGAGCTGGCGCAGATTCGTCGTCTTCCCGCTGAGTCCGGGCCCGTAGTAGACGATCTTGAGCGTCAGCTCTCGCTGGGCGTGGTTGAGTTGCAAAGGATGGCTCGGGCAGGCGGGGTCTAGATGAGGAGGCCAGCCCTCCGTGGATGACCAGGGTTTTTATAGTGGGAAGGCGCCCCGCGCGGAAGGCCGGCTGGATGCCAGCCGTGGAAGCGATGCCCATTCTTGGAATGGGACGGGCCAGAGTCGGGTTGACCGGAATCCGCCCCTCACAACCGCGGGGGAGGCAATCTCCTCACTTGGGAAGACAATGTGCGCGGAATGACCGCGTGCACCGGTGGCGGGGGTGCGGTTAGGATCGCAGAGCGACGGAGGAGATGGCGATGACGATGAAGCAGGTGGACCCGGGCGTGGAGATGGCCCCAGCCCCGGTGCTGGAAGCGGCGGTGGGCCTCCCCAACGACCTGATGGCGGCGGTGAAGTTCACCCTGCCCACCGACGAAGACATGACGGCGGTGGCGGCCCTGCGCGCCAGCTCCGAGCCCTGGAAGAGCCGGGGTGAGACGCAGGAAGACAGCCTCAAGGCCCTGGCCCAGCTCAAGCCCTTCATCCACGTAGCGAAGCTGCAGACGCAGATCGTCGGCTACGTCACGGTGGAGCGCGACGGCCCGGTGCCCGGCGCCGCCTACCTGCGCAACATCGTGGTGAAGACGGAGCTGCGCAAGAAGGGCCTGGGCGCGGTGGTCCTGGAGCAGGCGCTCCGAGCCGCTCGGGACATGTATCGCAAGACCATTGCCCTGCGCGTGGACCCGTCCAATGCGCCCGCGGTGAGCTTCTACCGCAAGGCGGGATTCACCACCGTGGCCACGGTGGTGTCCAAGAAGTCCGGCAAGCTCCGGCTCCTGATGTCCCGCGAGCTGTAGTTCCTGGACCTGGCTGGCGGGAGGACGCTTGCCTCCCGCCGCCTTCGCTCCGAGCGGGCCTCCTGGCCCCGGAGCCCCTCTCTTCAACCCTGGCGGACATGGCCCGGCCCCCTCGACAGGGTGGGTGTGGGGCCCACCGCGCTCAGCGCGGCGTGACTCCGTCCAGGGGTGGGCGCTTTTGCGTCAATGTCGACTATCCTGCGGTCCCCCGCGCTCCGCGCTCCGTGGCTCGAGTTCGAATCCGCATGAGACCCCTTGCAGAGCTGTTGCGCCATTTGTCGCGGCCTGGAGTGACGGAGCTGACCCTGGCCACCGGGCGCCCTCCCATGATTCGGGGCAGCAACGGCTACGAGCCGGTGGACCCCGCCGCGGTGACGACGGACGACGTCGTCCGGGCGCTCCAGGCCATGGTGGGTGTGGCCCGGGCATCCAGCGTCTCCGACGCACCCTCGAACTGGTCCGTCAACGCCAATGGACTGGGTGCCCTGTCCATCGCCGCGATGCGTCGGGGAGACCTCATGCACCTGAGGTTGTCCCGCGCGGCGGAAGTCGCGGCCAGCGCCCCAGCCGCCGTGGCACCGCCCGCCCAACCCGTGGCGGCGCGGGCGGCTCCGGTTCCCCCCACCCCCCAGCCGGTGCCTGTCGCGGCGCAAGCCGCCGCGCCTCAGAGCGCCGGGCCCGGGTATGCCTCCGCGCCCACCGCATCCGGGAATACCGCCGCGCCTCAGAGCGCCGGGTACGTCGCCTCGGGAACGCAGGAGGCCGCGCGCTCACTGGCGACGTCGCGCCTGACGGGTGGAGCCAGGGACCTGGCCATCGTGCTGGAGCAGGGCCGCAGCAGCCGCGCCAGCGACGTGCACGTCGTGGCCGAGCGCCCCGTGCTCTTCCGTCTCGCCGGAGAGCTGGTGCCCCAAGGCGGCGCACTGGATGCGGCGCGGGTGGAGGGCATGTTGATGCCGGTGGTGCCGGAGCGACTGCGCCCGGTGCTGGAGCGCGACGGCAGCTGTGATTTCTCGCTCGACTCGCCGGAGATGGGGCGCTTTCGCGTCAACGTCTCGCGGCACCGCACGGGCCTCAAGGGCACCTTCCGGGTGATTGCGCGCGACATCCCCACGTTGGAGTCGCTGGGGCTGCCCGTCGAAATCGCCAAGGCGACGCACCATCATCAGGGGCTCATCGTCGTCACGGGCCCGTCCGGTCACGGCAAGACGAGCACCCTGGCGGCGCTGGTGGACCTCATCAACCGCGAGACGTCCCACCACGTGCTCACGGTGGAGGACCCGGTGGAGTTCGTCCACCCGCGCAAGAAGGCGCTCATCAGCCAGCGCGAAGTGGGCGCGCACACGAAGACGTTCGCCAGCGCGCTCAAGGGCAGCTTGCGCGAGGACCCGGACGTCATCGTGGTGGGCGAGCTGCGCGACACGGAGACGGTGCGCATGGCGCTGGCGGCCGCGGAGACGGGCCACCTGCTCATCAGCACCATGAACACGCCGAGCGCGGCGAAGACCATCGACCGCCTCATCGACCTCTTCCCGCCGGCGGACCAGCAGCAGGTGCGCCTGTCGCTGTCCAGCGGCCTGCGCCTCATCGTCAGCCAGCGGCTGATGGCGAGCGCGGACGGCAAGGGCATGGTGGCGGCGGCGGAGGTGCTCCCCGGCTCGGTGGCGCTGGGCAACCTCATCCGCGACAACAAGACGTACCAGATTCCCTCGCTCCAGCAGCGCGGCAAGAGCCTGGGCATCATCCGCTTCGAGGACTCGATGGCGGACCTGGTGCGCGCGCAGAAGGTGAAGTTGGAAGTGGCCAAGGGCTTCGTGGACAACCCGGACGAGCTGGAGGCGGTGGTGACGGGAAAGAGGCCGGGCACGTCCGTGGCCGCGCCGGAGACGCAGCAGGACAGCGCCCGGCTCTTGAGCAAGATGGGCTCGTTGATGGGAAGGAAGGGGGGCTGAGATGAGCACCACGCCGCGCATCTCCGCGCTCTTCGACATGCTGCTGGAGCAGAAGGGCAGCGACCTGCACCTGAGCACCGGCTATCCCCCCATGGGCCGCATCCGTGGCGAGCTGACGCCGCTGCACGAGTTGCCCCTCACGCCCCAGGAAGTCGAAGGGCTCTTGTTCGAGCTCATCAACCCGCAGCAGAAGCGGCAGATTGTCGAGGAGCTGGACCTCGACTTCGCCTACGGCTACGGCACGAAGGCCCGCTTCCGCGCGAACTACTTCTACAAGCAGACGGGCCTGGGCGCGGTGTTCCGCACGATTCCCAGCAAGGTCCTCACGCTGGACGACCTCAAGACGCCCGAAATCGTGCGCAAGCTGGCCGAGCGTCGCAGCGGGTTGGTGCTGGTGACGGGCCCCACGGGCAGCGGCAAGTCCACGACGCTCGCGGGGATGGTGAACCACATCAACCAGACGCGTCCCGCGCACATCCTCACCATCGAGGACCCGGTGGAGTTCGTGCATGAGTCCGCGCGGGCACAGGTGACGCACCGTGAGGTGGGGCCGCACGCGTCCAGCTTCGCCACGGCCATCCGCTCGGCGGGGCGCGAGGACCCGAACGTCATCCTCATCGGCGAGCTTCGCACCAACGAGACGATGAAGCTGGCGCTCCAGTTGGCGAGCTTCGGCGTGTTGGTGTTCGCCACGGTGCACACCAACAGCGCGCCGGCGACCATCGACCGCATCATCAACTCGTTCCCCGCCGACGAGCAGGCGCAGGTGCGAGGCATGTTGGCGGAGAGCCTGGCGGGAATCGTCGCGCAGCAGCTCATCAAGACGGCGGACGGCAAGGGCCGCGTGGCGGCGCTGGAAATCCTCGTGGGTGGCGCGGCCATCGCCGCGATGATTCGCGAGGGCAAGGTCTTCCAGATTGCATCCAAGATGCAGGCGGGCCAGGGCCAGGGCATGCAGACGCTCGACATGCACCTGGAGCGGCTGGTGCGGGACAACATCGTCACGCCCGACGCCGCGCTGGAGAAGGCCCAGGACAAGGAGAACCTGGCCAAGGTCATCCAGCGCCTCAAGCCGGATTGGGTGCTGCCGGAGTCGATGAAGGCGTAGTCGCCCCCAGGCCGCCCGCGACGGCGGAAATGTCCGGGCGAGAGGGAGACCTTTTCCACCGGTGTCAGGAAGGCAAGGCCGTGGCGTCGCTGGGCCCGCAAGGGAGCCCTGGATGCGCTACGGCGATGACAAGTCCTTCGAGATGGCACGCAGTCTGTTGCCTTCCACGCACCGACAGGCAGCTCGCAAGAGTCGCGCGAGCCTGCACCGGCGCTCCCGCCGCAGCTCGAGGACCCGGGTCGCCCAGCTCATCCGAGACCCCGAGTTCGCCGAGGACTGCGCGGAGCTGGATGAAGACTCCTCCACCGAGATGCAGTGGGTGGTGTCGAGACGGCGAAGGGCGGACAAGGTCAACCCCTTCATCCGCTGGGCGGAACAACGAACGTTGGACCAGCCTCGCGACCTGCGCGTGGAGCTGATGCGCAAGGTTCTCCCGGCAGGACTCATCGGTCATCACGCGCTCTCGCATCTGAAGCAGCAGAAGCACTTCCTGAGCAGCCTGGAGCTGCCGCGCGGGATCGGCCGCTCCAGCACCCCATGGCGGAGAAAGCCCCTCTCGGACCGGGGGGTAATGGCGCAAATCCTTCGCGGACTGCTGCGAGTCCCCGACGGACAGAAATCCTTCAACGGCTACCTCAAGCGGGCCTCTGCCAGCAGTTGGAGCTGGAAGCAGGGACACGACGGCCGCTGTCACGTGGTGCTCCACGGACACAAGACTCCCAGGTTGCTGATGGGGGTGCATGACGTGCTCACCTTCCTGGATGGCGTTGGCGTTCATCCCTGGCCTCCTCACCCGCCACGACCCCGGGGCGAACCCGCGTCGACCCGCGAGCCAGCCCTCACCTTTCTGCGAGCCTTCCATCGCCTGGGTGGGGACCTCACCGCCACCCTCGCGGCCCTTCCCCCGGTTCCCCGACTGAGCACGCTGCCGCGCTGACGCACGCACGGGCCGTGGGTGAGACCTGGAACCGCGACGAACCGACGTGCGCGGGCAGGCGACGCGGAACATGATGCACACCATGCTTCACGGCTTCGAGAGCACGACGACGGAACGGCTGCTGCTTCGCCCGTTTCGCGAGACCGACCTGGACGCGGTGTTCACACTCCATGGCGACCCGGAGACCTCTCGCTTCAACCCCTCCGGCCCCTTGCGCTCGCTGGACGCCGCGAGGGAGCTGCTGGCGCTGTGGTTGAGTGACTGGGCGAAACACGGCGTGGGGTACTGGGCCGTGGAGCAACGAGAGACACCGGGCGTCGTCGTGGGCGTCTGCGGCGTGCGCCACAAGCTGTTCGAGGGTCGGACGGTGTTGAACCTCGCCTATCGGTTCGCGCCTCGGACCCAGGGGCTGGGTTATGCGACGGAGGCCGCGCGCGTCGCCGTGGAGAAGGCCCGGCGACACCTCCCCGCTGTGCCCCTCGTCGCCATCATCCATCCGGAGAATGCACCGTCCCTCCGCGTCGCGGAGCGACTCGGGCTGCGGTTCGAGCGCATCACCGATTATGAGGGCACCCCGAGCCGCGTGTACGGGGTCGACTGAGCTTCGACGTGTCCGTGCGGCCTCCCGAGGCACAGGAGGACTACAACTCCTCGCGGAGCCCCTCTCGGAACACCGTGAATACCGCCTGCCCGCAGCGGTCCGATGTGTCCGCCTGCGCTCTCGCCACGCGCACCTCGTAGCGGACACCTCCCAGCAGAAGTCGCTTCGTCTCTCCAACAGAGACAGTGACGGGTGATGCGCCACGCTTCCGAGCATCCTCGAACCGGAGCCGTGCGCCCTGGGTGCGTGCGTCCTTTCGCCGCTCGCAGTCAGCAAGTTCCCACCGGACTCGCAGCTCCGGCACCAGTCCCGTGGGCAGCAGGACTTCGCCTTCCGGCGTGGTGGGCGCGCTCGGTACCGTGAGCAGCAAGAGCCCTCCGTCCGCGTCGCGGAGCGTGTCGCCCGAGAGGAGTTCTGGATGCTCTCCGTCGCTGGAGACACAGCTCGCGGGCTCGCGGTGGCTGACCCAGCCCACGGTACGTCCCGTCAGGTCCGCCAGGACCTCTGGCACGGTGAGCCCGTAGCTCAGGCCGCCGCGCATCTCGCCTGCCTTGTACTCCAGCACCGAGGCCCACTGGTCCCCATGGCGGTATGCACCTCGAAGTTGTCGGGCCACGGTGAACCGTCGCTCCAGCCGTGGGCCCGTGCGCTGGATGGAGCGCGTCTCCGGCGTCTCCTTGAAGGCCACGTCCACCCGGGCCGCGCGCCACACGTCCGCGCACGCGAGGGAGCCAGGTGACTCCGCAGCGCGTGTGCCTCCATCCGGCGTCGATTCCGCGGAGGCCCCCGACACCGTGATTCCGTCGGCGGACGAGGGCACCGCGCGCCTGGAGTCACGCGAAGCCACGTCGGACGGAGCGAGTCCTCCAGCGGGCGGCTCACGAACCCCGCCCACGGCTGAAGACCGTGGGGTCTCGGACCGCTCCGCGACAGCAGAGCCTGCGTCCGTCGCGGGAGGCTCGGGGCGAAGCCAGCAGGCACCGTGCATCAGCAAGAACCCCAGCGCACAGCTCCGCGCACCCAGCCGGTGTGGTCCTTCCGACTTCGGCATCACGTGCTCCTCTGCAGGGCAAGTGCCCTCCGCCTCCGCCGACTTTCGCCCTTCTGGTCAGGGGAGGCCAGCGATGCGGCGGCATGTCTGCTTCGCGGCTTTCGGTCACGGTCTGCCCCACCTACTCTCGCCCGTCCGAGGAAGGACCCGCATGACGACACGCGACAACTCCAGTACCCCTTCGACCATGGGGTGGCGGATGTCCCCGTGGACGTCTACGGCAAGCCGGGCAAGGGGCCGGTGGTGATTGACGCGGGCTGGGCGCCCTGCTCCCGACGAACCTGACGCATCCTGACCGTCGAGGTCAGAGGCATTCCGCGTACAGCAGCGTTCCATCCGCCGACACGTGGAAGTCGCGTCCCTCCACGCGTCCCCGAGACAGGAGTCGCTCCCGCTTGCGTCGGACGTCGTCACGCCGTCGCACCAGCGAGGACTCTTCGTGCGGCACCCTCGGCTGGAAGCGCGCGGGGCCCCCCTTGTCATCCGGCGCATAGCGGGTCAGCAGTGAGCGCTTCGAGCCTCGGCCCGCGCCGTCATCCGCGTCACCGTCGTCGGAGAAGTCGAGTTCCAGCGAGCCCCACTCGCCCACGTCGCAGTCGCAGGAGCCACAGCCCGGAAAGCCGCAGCCCAGGAAGCCATCGCGGCAGGAGACACACTCCGCCTTCGGTGACGAACCGCATGCCGCGCAGCCGTTGTCGCCAAATGAGTACGAGTGCCACCCCGAGTTGCTCACGCCCGCGAACTGGTAGCGGTAGTTCATCACGCTGTCGTGCACCACGCTGTACTGCCCCGGCACGTCGTTGCCGTTGTGGTCCAGGTTCAGGTTGTGGCCCAGCTCGTGGATGAACGTGCCGCGCTGCTCCTGGATGCTCGGACTGCTGAAGCAGCCCATGCTGATGATGAGGTCGTTGCCCAGCAGTTCGGCCTTTCCCGACGAGCAGCTCGTGAGGCTCGTGTGCCGGTTGGCCCACATCGCATAGTGGAAGTACGGCCGGCGCTCGGGGTTCGCGGACGAGAACGCGCTCTGCTTCAGCGCGTAGAAGTCGACGCCGTTGGCGCAGCTCCCGTAGCAGACCACCTCATGCCAGGGCAGCGCGCTGTCGATGAAGGCATGCAGCCGCACGCTCCCACCCGTCTCCTGGGCGAACACCGCCGCCGCGTCCGCCACCAGGCCGGCGTACGGCTGCCGCGTAAGGTACGGGTTCGTCGGGTGCTGCATCCAGTCGACCTCCACGTAGAGGTCCCTTGCCGTGGGGCTGCTCCACTCGGAGAAGGAGAAGCCATCATTGCCGAACACCTCCAGCGTGTCCGCTATCGAGTCCCCATCCGAGTCCTCGTTGTTCTGACTCAGTCCGATGAGCGGCTCGAGCGAGTCCGAGAGCCCATCCTCGTCACCGTCGTTGTCATCGAAGATGGTGGACCAGAGTTCCTCGTCGTGGACGAAGCTGGCCGTTCCGGCGCTGCCCGGGAAGCGCCCCACCACCACGCGCTGAGTGCCGACGTTCTGCGTGCTCGTCGCGGTGACGAGCGGGTAGTACTTCGGCCCGCTGTCGTCATCGTGCTGGAGGTACTCGGTATTGGAGCGCAGCAGGAAGAGGAGATGGTCTCCGCCTCCGGGGCTGGTGGCCGAGGCCCTGAAGGTGTCCTTCGCGTTCCACGCGAAGAGGAGCGGCACGCCTCCGAAAGGCTGCTGCGACAGGAGCAGCGTCCCGTTGCGATACAGGCTCGCCGTGCCGCCGCGCCCATCCGCGTACGCTCGCACCCAGACGCGGTAGTAGCCTGAGTCCGGCGCGACGAAAGTCACACACGAGCGCGTGGCGCCCTGGCAGTCGTCACCCACTGCGACCTGACTCCAGCCATTCCTGTCGCGCAACACGTGCAGCACCGTGTCCGGCACGGAGCCCGTCAGCTCTCGCGTCTCGAAGGTGTACGTCTGTCCCGCGTCGAGCCAGGTGCTCAGCCAGATGAAGCTGCCCCAGTCCCGCGATGCCACGTAGTGCGGCCCCGCCCACGCCATCATCGGCGCCAGCAGCAACACCACGCGAAGCGCCCCCATGAACGACTTCATCGCTTCTGCTCCCCCTGGAAGAACCACTCCTTGAATGTCTCTTGCGCGCGGTCTCGTTCCGCGGGCGAGAGAGTTCTCCACTTCACCTGCTCCTCCGCGAGCGCGCGCTGGTAGCGAGTGTCCTCGTCCCGTGCACGGGCGTCGTCCGGAGGTGATGCGGAGAGCTTCGCGACGAGATTGAGCGCGGCGAGATAGCGCTGCTCTTGTCGTGCCCGGGTTTCAGGGCTCGCGTCCTGGAAGGCTCGCTCCGTACGAGTCACGAGCGCGGCCAGGTCGTCGACGGGCTCCTCACGCAGGAGCGCTTCCTCATCTGGAGTCAGGGGAACCAGTGCGTCCTTCGCGAACCTCGTCAGCAGGGATGTCGCGGGGGTGGAACTCGCCACCTGCACCGTGAGGCCATCAGGTCCCTGGACCTGCTCGATGTGAAGGACAGGCTCCGGCGAGTCCTTGCGCGGGTCTCCAGGCCGAGCCACCTCGGCTGGCTCCTGGTGCACCGTGGCCGGGTTCGCGGCGGCGTCCTCGCGTGGAATGTGCCGAGGCACCAGCAGGGGGATTCCCGCCGCGAGCAGTACGACGCCCAACACCACGCTCCCGACTCCGACCTTGTCGCCTCGTGCGCGCATGCGGCCCCCACTCGCAGGCCACACGTCTAGCCGCAATTCGCGCCGGCATCAAACAGCCGGAGTCTCGGAAGGATTCAGCCCGAGACAGGCGTGGGGAGGACTCCCCTCGCCCACCGGCATCAAACAGCCGGAGTCTCGGAAGGATTCAGCCCGAGACAGGCGTGGGGAGGACTCCCCTCGCCCACCAGCATCAAGCAGCCAGGGTGCGGAGACATTCAGCCCGAAACAATCTCGCGGAGGAGTGTCACGCGGTCGGAGATCGGGGCAGCACGACGGCTGTCATCGAACGGCCCGGTGCGCCGCCGGACGGGAAGACCTCGACGGTGCTGCGTCGAACACGTCGTGCTCCAGGCTCAACTCAACGGGCCTCGGGCTGTGACGTCCGGGAGGGTGGCTCCACCACCGGATGAGCACCGGGATATGGGGTGAGCACCTCGCAGCCCTCGCGCGTCACCAGGATGGTGTGCTCGAACTGCGCGGAGAGGCTTCCGTCCTCCGTCACCACCGTCCAGCCGTCCGCGAGCATTCGAATCTCGGGGCGGCCCAGGTTCACCATCGGTTCGATGGTGAGCACCATGCCGGAGCGCAAGGTGATGCCCGTCCCCCGCGAGCCGAAATGCGGAACATGGGGCGGCGCGTGCATGGAGCGTCCGATGCCGTGTCCTCCGAACTCCCGCACGATGCTGCACCCTTCCTTCTCCGCCAGCTCCTGGATGGCCGCGCCGATGTCGCCCATCCGAGCACCGTGACGCACGACGGAGACACCCACGTCACGACACCGGCGTGCCACGTCCACCACATGCCGAGCGTCGGCGGAAACGTCACCGATGCAGAACGTGGCCGACGTGTCTCCGTGGTAGCCGTTCAGGCAGGTGGTGACGTCGACGTTGATGATGTCACCGGGGGCCAGTCTTTCGTCCGGGCGTGGGACGCCATGACAGACGACGTGATTGCGGCTGGTGCAGACCGTCGCGGGAAAACCGTGGTAGCCCAACTGGCTGGGCGTGCCGCCTCGACGGGCCGTGTCCTCGCGCACCCACTGGTTGATGTCCTCCGTGGAGATGCCCGGCGTCAGCTTCCCCGCGACCCAGGCGAGCGTGCCAGCAGCCGCCTCGCCCGCACGACGCAGACGCTCTACCTCGGTGCCCTTGAACAATGGTGTTCCCATGGGGAGCCAAGGTGTCCCTGGGGGGCGTCAGCGTCCAATGCTGTTTCGGTATCGCGCTCGAGGGCGGGGGTGCAGGACATGAGCGCTCGCGGTAACCTGGGGCCGTGAGCATCACCCACCTCCAGTCCTTCGTCGCGGTGGCCGAGGAACGCCACGTGGGCCGCGCCGCGCGCCGGCTCCATCTCACCCAGCCGCCGCTGAGCCGCCACATCCTCGCGCTCGAGGACGAGCTCGGCACGCGCCTCTTCGAGCGCACTCGACAGGGCATGCGCCTGCTTCCCGCTGGAGAGGTCTTCCTTCACCACGCGCGCCGCATCCTCGCGGAGGTGGACACCGCGGTGCTCACCGTGCGCGGCCTCTCACCTCGCGACGCGGGCGGGTGAGGCAAAGCGCACACCTGCTCGCTAGCCCGGAACCTCCACCGGGAACTCCAGGGCTTCTCCCCGGTGAGACAGGACCGCTGTGCGAATCAACTCGCGAAGCTGGCGCGCACTGAGCGGCAGGTCGGCGAAGACTCGCGAGGGCGAGAAATCTCCCAACGCCAGCCCTGGTCCCTGTTCCGGTCCCCAGATGCGCTCAGCCACGAGTTCGTAACGTGACCCGGCCAGCTCGAGGGAGACCGCGCAGTCCCTGTCATTGAGCCTCCGCGCGGCGAGCACTTTCATCACCCCGCCTCGCGGGTGTGAAGTCCGCTCCAACACGTCGTGACCACACATCCAGGATGCCCCCGCGCTCGTTGCGAACTGGACGATACCACGAGGCCTCGCCGAGCCTCATGACGCTCGGCGGGCGCCCGTGCCCGAGGTGGGGACATACTGCCGCGCCGAGAGCCCCCGGACCGAAAAGGAACCGCCAGACATGCCGCGCAGGTCGTCATGCATCCCGTCATCACCTCGTCGGCTCGTGGTTCCCTGGGTGCTGCTCTCGTCACTGGCCTGGGCTCAAACACCAGACACCGGAATAACGACGACGGAGTCCGGCGCGCGGAACACCGTCATTGGCACCTCCTCATCGCCTGAGTCGCGCACTCGCATCGCCGGCTCCGACGGCTCCGACGGCTCCGACGGCTCCGACGGCTCCTCCGTAGCTGTACCGGAGCGGCCCGCCGCCAATGTACCCACGGCGCCTGAGACGTCCCCTCGTGTCGCTGTCGATGCGCCCATGGAGCAGGTGGCGACCTCCCGCGCCTTCGCCGAGGCACCCTCACAGCACGAGGCGCCTGCTGCTCCCATCGCCGATGCGTCCACCGCGCCTGAGGTTCCATCAAGCACGGCGCTGCCCACAGCGACGCCGGAGACAAGTGCATCCTCGCGAACCGTCGTCACGGGCACGCGCCTTCCACGTCCCGTGCGAGATGTGCCCGCCACCACCGTGGTGCTGCCTCGCGAGGAAATCGACCGCAGTCCCTCGCTGACGCAGGACACCCTCGTCCGCTCCCTGCCCTCGGTCGCCACCTTCCGCCGCACGCCGAGCCTCGTCTCCGACCCGACCGCCCAGGGCCTCAACCTGCGCGGTCTCGCTCCGTCCGGTGTCGCGCGCACCCTCGTCCTGCTGGACGGCGTCCCCGTCAATGACCCGCTCGGGGGCTGGGTCTTCTGGCGCTCGCTCCCGCGCCTTGGACTGGACCGCATCGAGGTCGTCCCCGGTGGCGGCTCCGCCCTCTATGGCAGCTCCGCGCTCGGCGGCGTCGTGCAGCTCATCTCCCGCCCCATCACCGGCCCGGCGCTCGACGCGGACCTCTCCGCCGGCAACCGCGACACGGGCCTCCTCGCCGCGCGCGGTGCACACCGCTGGGGCCCCATCGCCGCCGCTGTCGAAACCGAGCTGCTCACCAGCAGCGGCTATCGCATCGTCACCCCGGGCCAACGCGGCGCCATCGACAGCGACACGCCCAGCAACCATGTCGTCCTCAACGGCCGCGTCGAAGCTCAACCTTCTGACGCGCTGACGCTGTCCGCTCGCGCCAACCTCTTCCGTGAGAACCAGAACGGAGGCACCCGCTTCACCACCGCTCGCGTGGAGCTGGCGCACTTCGGCGCGGGCGCGCGACTTCAAACCGACACACTGGGCACCTTCTCCCTGGACCTCTACGGCCGTGCCCTTCGCTTTGAACAGAACCGCGCACGCGTCGCCCAGGACCGCGCCGCTGAGTCGCTCGCCGCGTCCCAGGACGTGCCTGCTGATGACCAGGGTGCCTCACTCGTGTGGACCGCGCCGAGCTGGACGGCGGGTGGCACCCATCAGCTCTCCGCGGGCCTCGACGCTCGGCGGATGGCGGGCACATCCCGCGAGCAACTCTTCCCACCCACGCAGACCCCTGAAACCGTCCTCACCCGTGAAGCCGGCGGCACGCAGTGGACAGGTGGCGTGTTCCTCCAGGACCTCTACGCCATCACTTCCGCACTGGAGCTCTCGGCCGCGCTCCGCTTCGACGTCTGGCGCAACACGCAAGGGCTCCAACGTGTCGAGCGAGCCAACGGCGCGGTGGACACCACTCCTTTCGACGACCGCACCGAGCACCAGCTCAGCCCACGCCTGGGCGTGCGCCTGCGTCCCTGGGACGCCGTCACGCTGCGTGCCTCCGGGTATCGAGCCTTCCGCGCACCGACGCTCAACGAGCTCTATCGCCCCTTCCAGGTCGGCACCGTGTTCACCGCCGCGAACGCGAACCTCGGCGCGGAGCGCCTGTGGGGCGCGGAGGCTGGCGTGGAAGTCGAGCCCCTGCGCACCCTCACCGCCCGCGTCACCGGCTTCTGGAATGTGCTCGAGGACCCCATCACCAACGTCACCCTCCCCGACGGCACGGGCCGCGAGCGGCAGAACCTGGGTCGCGCCCGCGTGCGCGGCGTGGAGGCCAGCATCGACTGGCGACTGTCACGCCAGTGGACGACGCTCCTCGGATACACCTTCGTGGACCCCACCGTGACGGATGCGCCCGGCCAGCCGGCGCTCGTGGGCCGACAGCTCGCGCAGGACCCCAGGCATCGAGCCGCCGCCAGCCTCACCTTCGAGGACCCGTCCCTCGTCACCGCCACCGTGCAGCTCCGAGTCACCGGGCCTCAATACGAGGATGACCTCAATGAGCGCGGCATGGGTGGCGCGCTCGTCGTGGATGCGGCCGTCAGCCGGCGGCTCTTCTGGAAGGTGGACCTCTTCGCCGCGGTGGAGAACCTCTTCGACCGCGAATACCTCGCGGGCCGCGCGGGCGTGGACACGTTGGGCCCGCCCCTGCTCGCGCGCGTGGGCCTGCGACTTCGTGACGCGCCCTGAGCCTCACGGACACTGGCGCGAATAGCCGATGCGCCGGAGCATTCGCATCGGCTCCTGGGCTTCGACCAGTTCCGTGTACATCACATGCGCGCGGCCCTGTGCATCCACCTCCAGGGCCCAGTCGAAGAAGGGTGAATCGAGGAGGCTGGACTCCAGGTCGATGACCGTCTTCGGCGCCCAATCCCCCCGCGCGTCGTTCCGGTACTCCAACCGCTTCCCGAGATTGCGCAGCACATGAATCACCCCCGAGGCGGAGAACCTCAGCTCACCAGAAGACGACTCGAAGGGAAGGATGCTCGTCGACCACTCGCCTGGAGCACTCCGGCTGCTCAGCGACAAGACGCCCGCCTTCGCCCAAAGGATGTGCGGCACCCCCGCTGGTGACACCGCGATGACCGGATTCGCACCCGCCGCGGCCACCTGCTCCCTCACCCACGTCCCCGAGGCGTTCGTCGCGTAGAAGATGCCAGCGCGTCCAAGCACGGCGTCGTACTCATACGTCACATGGGCTTTGCCCTGGCCATCCGCGCGCAGCGACACGCGCGTGGAGAGCGACCCGAGCTCGATGCCCGTATCGATGACAGACAAATCACCAATACGACCCTGCACATGGTTGAGCCGGTGCTTCACCGCATCCACCAGGCTGATGGCATGCAGCCTGCCCTGCGCATCCAGGTCATGGGCACGCACCAGGCCACTCATCAGCCGAGCGTGCTCCCAGCGTCCCCCTGTGTGATGGAGGAAATCGGTGGGGACCACCTGCGCCAGGTCATCGGACCGCGGGCTGATGGCCAGGTGGACCTCACCCGCCGCATCCACGCGGATGCCACCCAACCACCACTGCCCTCCCGCGAAACCCGTCTCGGCGAAGACGCGCCAGGGCTTCGTCGTCACCACTCGCAGCACCGCGTCGGTGTACTCGACGAAGTACGCCTCACCGTCCGCATCCAGGGCGAACTGTGGATACCCCCTGTCTGCTCCCAGCGGCAGCACCGTGCGCGACTGCCAGCCGTCCTCGCAGTCGCTCCACGCCGTCATCCGCGCATCCACACCGCCATCCCCCAGCGGCCGGACGGGGATGTTCAGCCCACCGTCAGGCCCCGCGTCCTCGGAAAGCGGAATCCCACCATCCCGCCCACCGTCAGGCCCCGCGTCCGGCTCCCCGCCATCCGGCCCCTCCTTCCCACCGAGTTCATCCCCTCCGTCCGGTGAATCGCTCCCCGAGTCCGAGGGAGGCTCCCCCATGGGCACCAGCGAGATGGGCTCACACGCACACACCAACGCCACCGCGGCGAGCAGGACGAGGCGCAGGAAGGGAAGGACCAGACAGTCCACGTCAGGGCTCTGGGGTGTGCGGGGACAGCCGGTGAAACAGACCCGGCCGAAGGCATACGAAATGAGCGGAATTCTCGGGCAATTTCGCCCGGAAATTCAGCTCACTCCACCGAACGCAAGGACCGCACGGGGCGCACCGGGCCGTTGAACCAGCGGCTCAGCTCCACCAGGTCGTCCATCCGCCGCGCGTCCGGCAGGCTGGCCAGGAAGACCTGTCCATACGCCTTGGTGAGGATGCGCCGGTCCAACATCGCGACGATGCCCTTGTCGGACTGGGTGCGAATCAGGCGCCCGAAGCCCTGGCGCAGCGCCAGCGCCGCCTGGGGGAGCTGGTACTGCTCGAAGGGCTCCTCGCCCCGCGTCTGGAGCTGCTTGATTCGCGCGGCCACCAGCGGGTCACCCGGAGAGGCGAACGGGAGCCGGTCGATGATGACCAGGCTGAGCGCATCCCCCGGCACGTCCACGCCCTCCCAGAAGCTGTGCGCCGCGAAGAGCACGCTCGGCGTGTCGCGGAACGCCTCCAGCAACTGCGCCTTGGGCCGCTCCCCCTGGAGCAGCGCCTGATACGGCAGCCGTCCCGCCGCCAGCTCGTACGCGCGCACCATGTTGCGCAGCGACGTGAAGAGCACGAAGGCACGGCCCCCCGTCACCTGGCAGAGCTGGACGATTTCCTCCGCGGCCGCCTCGATGAAGCCAGGGGCGCTCGGGTCCGGCAGATGCGTGGGCAGATACAGCGCGGCCTGGCGCGGGTAGTCGAACGGGCTGGGCACCGCCAGCGTGCGCACGCGCGTCACCGTCTGGCCATCCTCGCCATACAGCCCCATGCGCCGGGCGAAGAAGTCGAAGCGGCTCTCCGCCGCCAGCGTGGCGGACGTGTACACCACCGTGTCGAGCGCGCCGTACATCCGCTCGCGCAGCTCCTTCGCGACGTCGATGGGACTGGCGCGCAGGAACAGCCCCTTGCCGCGCTGCTCCGCCCAGTACACGTGGTCCGACGACTCGGCCTTCTCCAGAAAGGAGAGCTGCTCCTCCAGTTCGTCCGCGCGGCGCGTAATCGCGGCCAGCTCCGGCTCGCGCTCGCCCGCGCTGAAGGCGGACAACGCGGCCAGGCCCTCGCGCACACCGCCCAGCGCGCTGGACAGCTTGCCCATCGCCTCCGGCTGAATCGAGACGGAGGCCTCGTGGCCCGACAACCCCAGCGCCCGGGGGGCCTGCGCGAAGAAGGCGTCCGCCCCGGTGCGCAGCCGCGCGGCCAGCGCGCGCAACATCGCGTGCCGCGAGTCGTCTTCCTTCAACGACGCCACCGCGTCGCGCGCCAGCTCTTCCATCCGGTAGTTGGAGACCCCCACGCCGAAGTGGCCGCTCGCCGCGTCCTCCAGCGCATGCGCCTCGTCGAAGACGACGGCCTCGTAGTACGGCAGCACGCCCTCGGTGCGCTTGCCGGAGCTGCGCAGCGACAGGTCCGCGAAGAAGAGGTGGTGGTTGACCACCAGCAGGTCCGCGCTCTCCGCGCGCTTGCGCATGCGCGTGACGAAACACGGCTCGTACAGCGGGCAGCGCGTGCCCACGCACGTCTCGGACGTGGTGGACAGCCGAGCCCACGCGCTGAACGACTCCGGCAGGTCCAGCTCGCTGCGGTCCCCGGTCTGCGTGTCCTCCGCCCACGCCTTGAGCTTGGGCCAGTACCGCGCCTCGTCGCGAGAGCCGAACTGCGGCTCCTTGGCGAAGGCGCCGTAGCGGTGCAGGCACAGGTAGTTGTTGCGCCCCTTGAGGTAGGCGGCCTCGAAGGTGAGCCCCATCTTCTCGCGCAGGAGCGGCAGGTCCTTGAAGAAGATCTGGTCCTGCAGCGTCTTCGTCGCCGTGGACACCACGACGCGGCGGCCCGACAACAGCGCGGGCACCAGGTAGGCGAGCGTCTTGCCCGTGCCCGTGCCCGCCTCCGCCAAGAGGTAGCTGCGCTCCGCGAAGGCCCGCTCCACGGCGCGCGCCATCTGGAGCTGCTCCGGCCGGTGCTCATACGCGGGCAGGGCCACCTGGAGCGCGCCCCCCGGACCGAGCAGGCTGTCGACGGTGAGTGACGGAGAGACGGGAAGCGTCATCGGGAGTGGCGAGCCTCGCGGGAGCGGCCCGACACGATAGCAGCCAGCCGCGCCCCAGGCCCGTTTCCATCCACCATCCATGCCCCACGCCCGCATGGCCGGCCGCCCCGCGGGGGAGTCGCCGCCCGCCGCGTCAGGGCAGGTCGCTGAAGAAGAGCAGCCGCACGCGCTGGATGATGAACGTGAAGAGCACCAGCACCACCAGCGAGAGCGCCGCGATGGCCGCCGCTCGCAGCCGCCGCTTGCCTGGCGACACCTCCGAGGACTCCACCTCCGTGGGCACCACCAGGGTGGCCCGCCGCACCACTTCCTCCCGCGCCCGGTGCGCCACGGCGTCGTCCGGCGCCCGCGCCAGCCGCACCCGGTACAGGCGGCCCGCCGAGGCCAGCTCCCCGCGACCCATGGCCAGGGTCAGCAGCCTGTCGTGCGCCTCCCACTCCTCCCAGTGCTCCGCCAGCGAGCGCCACGCCCCCATCAGGTCGTCCGAGGGCTTGTGCTCCTCCGCCATGAAGTTGGCGTACACCAGCCCGCACTGCGCGCAGGACGTGTCCACCTCCCGCCGCGGCGACACGCACTTGGGACAGTGTCCCGGCGGAGGCGTGAAGAGCGCCTCGTCGTCCAGCGTCACCGGCACCGCCGAGCCCCGCACCACCCGCAGGGCCGGCGTGCTGGCGCGCGCGGGCAGCGGCGGCACCGACGCCGTCGCGTCCTCCACCGAGGACTGCGTCGAGCCGGAGCCCTCGCCCGACAGCGCCGGGGACACCGAGAGCGGCAGCGACGCACGCGCGCGGCTCTCCGCGCCACACCGCTGGCACGACACCACCAGCCCGCCCCCCTCCATCCGGAAGGACTCCAGGGGGATGAGCCGCTCACAGGCTTCGCACTGGAACTTCATGACACCACCTGACGCAGCGGCACGGGCATCGCGCAGCCGATGAGGGCCAAGAGGCACAGCGCGCAGATGAGCTTGCGCGTGGGACTGAGGGGCTCCAGCGGCGCCACGACGTCAGGGTGCCCGAAGCCCACCACCTTGCTCGTCACCAGGAGCCACAGGCCCCAGGACGCGGTGACGAAGAGCGTGAGGAACAAGAGCAGCGCGGCCATGGCCCGCCCCACCCAGTGCGCGTGACGGCCCAGCAGGGCGAAGGCCAGGTGCCCGCCGTCCAGCTGTCCCATGGGCATCAGGTTGAGCAGCGTGACGAGCAGGCCGAACCAGCCCGCGATGACCACCGGATGTACCAGCACGTCCTTTCCCTCCGGCAAGGGCCCCAGCGCCAACCACGTCAGCCCCCGCATCAGCAGGCTGTCACCAAACAGGGTCTGCACGCCATGAAACGTCTCTTCCGGAGCGGCGGGCGCGTGCGTCAGCTTCGCCATCACCCAGGTGAACAAGTCCTTGCCGTACGCCCACAGCGACATCTCGCCGGGGAATTGCGAGGGCACGTGGGGCGCGTCCACCACCGTGGAGTGCGCAAGCCCCCAGTAGAGGATGGGCAGCGCCACCACCAGGCCCGCCAGCGGTCCCGCCGCGCCAATATCCACCAGCGCGTTGCGGTGCGGGATTCGGTCCCGGATGCGGATGACGGCGCCCAGCGTGCCCACGCCCAGCACGGGCAACGGGATGAAGTACGGCAGCGACGTGTCCACGCGGTGGATGCGCGCGAGCACGTAGTGGCCCATCTCGTGAGTGCCCAGGATGGCCAGCAGCGACAGGCTGAAGGACAGCGCGCGCATCGCCGCTTCCCGGGAGACCTCGTCCGGCGAGTACGGCCGCTGGAAGTGGAAGTACAGCAGGTACGAGGTGAAGGTCGTCACCACCGTCAGCAGCAGCAGCAGCAGGTGAATCCAGTACCGGGGCGCGGGACGTGCGGCGGGGACGATGTCCATTCGGAAGCCTCGGGGTTTGGGGCTAGCAAGGCGAGATGTGCATTGCAACGCGAGCGCGCTCACCCAACGGGCGTACAGTGTGTCCGGACGGACCTTGACATGGAGTCGACATCTGGTACGTACCCCGGCGCTTGAGGTCCCATTCAAACGGACGAGCGTTCCCTTCACGGGGGTGCTCGACCACCGTCCAAGCAACACTCAACGAGGGGAAAACCATGAAGAAGCTCATCCTGTCCGCCGTTGCCGCGTCCAGCCTCATCGGCTGCACCAGCGTCGAGAGCGCTGTTGTCTCCGGCACCGAAATCGCGGCGAACGGTGAGGCCGTGGCCGTCATCCAGACCAACGCGCTGGGCCTGACCGCCATCTTCCACATCATCGACATCGTCCAGAGCGACCTGGACACCGTGGTGAACAAGCTCCTGATCGCCGAGGCGAAGGCGATGGGCGCGTCCAAGGTCGACCTGAAGTCGGCGTCCACCACCCCCCGTCACGGCATCTACGCCCTGTTCGGCACCATCATCGGCATCACCTCCTCCACGGCCACCGGCGTGGCGGTGAAGTAGTCAGGCCGCCGGCCCTCACGGCGGCACCTTTCGGGAGGCCCCCTGGCGACAGGCGGGCCTCCTTGCTTTTCAGCCCCCCTCCTGCCTCACTTTCTCATTCCATGCGCCTGCGCCTCTTCGTGCCCTGTGTCCTCCTCGCCCTCGCGGGCTGCCCACGAAAGACGGACGACACCGCGGCGCTGGCCGCTCAGGTGAAACAGCGGCTGGCGGAGCGGGACACGAAGCTCGGCGGGTATCACATCGCCGGCACGGTGAAGGACGAGGGCCAGGACGAGGTGCCCTTCTCGTTCGACTACCGCGCGCCCCAGCGCATGCGCGGCACGCTGGGCACTCCCGCCACGCGCATCTTCTCGTGGGACGGCACCCACCTCTTCGAGCAGTTGGACGGCGAGAAGCGCTTCACCACGTTCAAGTCGGAGCTGCCTCCCGCGAAGCTCGCGGGCTTCCTCACGGAGACCTTCGGCGTCTTCACGCCCGAGGGCTTCCGCGCGCCGCTCGTGTCCCACGGCGCCACCCTGCGCCGAGTGAAACATCCCCGCGCGCCAGAAGCCGTGGAGCTGGCGGTGACGCTGGGGGGCGAGGCCCAGGGCCTGGAGCTGGTGTACGTGCTGCGCTGGCCGGGGCTCGACTTCCTGGACAAGCGCTCGCGCGCGCCGGACGGCACGCAGGCGGAGGTCCGCATGGAGGAGGAGCACTGCGACGCGGCCCTGGCACTGTGCGTCCCCCGGCGCCTCACCCGGTGGCTGGGGGGGCGGAAGGTCGGGGAGACGGTGCTCTCGCGTGTGGAGCTGAACAGCCCGCCGCCCAATGACACCTTCACCCTCACGGCACCAGAGGGCTACGATGTGAAGACACGAACACTGGTGGAGGCGACCCCAGAGAACCCGCCCACGGGCGGTTGACCGCCACCTGGGGCGTCCCCACTTTGGCCCGGGAGGCGCGCGATGGTGGAGAACGTCATCTTCGACGTCGATGGAACGCTGGTGGACTCGGTGGACGAGCACGCCGAGGCGTGGCGACGTGCGTTCCTGCACTTCGGCAGGGATGTCCCGTTTGCCCATGTGCGCAGTCAGATTGGCAAGGGAGCCGACCAGCTCATCCCCGTCTTCTTCAACGACGACGAGCTGGAGCGCTTCGGCAAGGAGCTGGAGGAGTATCGCTCCGCGCTGTTCCTGCGGGAGTTCCTGCCCAAGGTGAGGCCCCTGCCTCGCGTGAGGGAGCTGTTCCAGCGGCTGCGTCAGCACGGCCGACGCTTGGCCCTGGCCTCCAGCGCGAAGGACGAGGAGCTCCAGTACTACGTGCGGCTGTGCGGCATCGAAGGCCTGTACGAGACCCAGGCGAGCAAGGACGAGGTGGACAAGAGCAAGCCTCACCCGGACATCTTCGAGAGCGCGCTCGCCAGGCTGGGCCGCCCCGCGCCGGACGTCACGGTGGTGGTGGGCGACACGCCCTATGACGCGCTCGCCGCCGGCAAGCTGGGCCTGTCCACCGTGGGCGTGCTGGCCGGAGGCTTCTCTCCGGAGGACCTGCGTTCCGCGGGCTGCCGCATCCTGGTGAAGGACCCCTCGGAGCTGCTGCGGCTGGCCGAGGACTCCTCGGTCGACTGGCCGTGGAACGGACCTGGCGCCACGCCGCCGGCCTCCAAGGACGAAGAGCCTCGCTGAAGCAGCGCGTTCGCGCCCCACCTCGAGCACACCGAGGATGGAGCGCGAGCCGCGCGCGACTACCTGCGCGAGCCGCCCCGGCCGCGTGAGCCGCGCGTTCCGGTGGTGCCGCGACGGGAAACACCTCGGGTGCTCTTGCGAGCCGTGCCACGCTTGGAGCGCGTGCTCGTGGAAGTCTTGCGAGCCGTGGCCCGGCGTCCGGCGACGCGACGCGCGGTGGACTTGCTCCCGGAGCGCGTGGCGCGCACGGGCTTGCGCGTCCTCGAAGCAGCCGCCTTGCGAGCCGACGCGGACCGCTGCGCGGCGGTGCGCTTGCGCGCGGCCTTCTTCGCGGCGGCGCGCACCTTGGGGCGGCGCCGGGCCATCTTGGCCTTGCTGCCGGAGCCACCCTTCATCCCACCACCGGTGGCCTTGTTCACCGTGGCCCAGGCCCGAGCCGCCGCCGTCTTGTCCGACGTGCCGCGAGCCTCGTAACCCTTCTCGATTTTCTCGGCCATCCGCTTCTGTTTCGCCGTGTACTTCGCCTTGCTTCCTCGTGCCATGCATCGCCCTCCAGGCCTTGCGCTTCACCGGCGCGGAGCCGGCCGCGCCTGAAAGGTGTGCAGCCACCCTGGCACACGGAAGGGGCGCGACGGCCACCTCTGTCCCTCCGCAACTTCTTCCGACGCACCGGGTTTCAGCAAAGCGAGGCCGGACACCGCCGCACTTCGAACCTGGAGCCATCCCCATGAAACGAGTCACCGCTCACCGTCGCATCCTCGCCGCCGCGCTGTGTTTCACCCTGCCCTTCGGGCTCACCGCCTGCGGCGATGACGTACCAGACGAGACCACTCGGTACGTGGGCGAGGCCGCGTCGTATCTCACCGCGGCCGAGGAGGACGGCGCGCTGGGCGCGGACGCGGTGGCGGACACGGACGCGACACAGCAGGGGGCCATGGCCGACGAAGACGTGAGTGGCCTGGAGATGGAGCCCACCGACGACGGGAAGGCGTGCGACTTCAGCGAGCACCGGCGGACGGTGATGGCGAAGTACGACGACGACGGGGATGGCGCGCTGAACGCGCGGGAGCTGCGCGAGCTGAAGGCGGACGTGGGTGAGCGGCGCGACACCTTGCGTCCCCGGCTGGCGCAGCTGGGCCGCCGCGCGCGGCACTGGGCCTTCTGGCGCGTGCGCTGGGCCTTCGACGAGAACGGCGACGGCGTACTGTCCGCCGAGGAGCGCACCGCGCTGGTGGACGCCATGGAGGCGCGCTGCCAGCGCCTGCGCACCGAGCGCCTGGAGCAGCACGACACCAACGGGGACGGGACACTGGACGAGGCGGAGCGGCAGGCGGCGCGGGAGGCTCGGCGCGCCCGCTGGGAGGCCCGGCGCCAGGAGCGGCTGGGCACGTACGACGCGAATGACAACGGTGTGCTCGATGCGGGTGAGCGTGTCGCGCTGAGGCAGGACCGGGTGGAGGCCGCCCAGGAGCGCCGGGCGACACTGCTGGCCACGTACGACACCAACGGTGACGGCCGCCTGAGCACGGAGGAGGCCCTCCCGCTGCGTCAGGACATCCAGCGCCGCATCATCGAAGGACGCGACGCGGAGGGCTGAACCTCTGCACGAGACAACCCAATTCCGAGGCAGGAGCGCCCTGACCCGCGACTTTTCTGGGAGTCTTGGACCTCCGCCGTCCCGCCCGCGTTGAGGAGCCGAGCAGCGGGCGACTCGGCTCCCCCACTCTTCTACGGTGGGGGCTGAAGCGGCTTCACGAGCCCGGCCCGCGCCAGCAGCTCCCGCACGCGCCTCGACAGCGCCACGTGCTCCGGGTTGGCCACCGTGAAGCGTTCCGGCGTCAGAACGATGAGCGTACCCTTGTCCTCGACCGGCTCAACGCGCACGGGAGCGGGAAGCGGGGGCACCGTGCCCCATTGACGGGCGAGGTACGTCACCCAGCCCACCCAAATGTCGGCTTTGCCTTCTTCATCGTCCATATCCCGGTGCGCACGAGACATGACCACCGCCCAGTCAGGCTCCCAGGCCACCGCCATGGCGCGCACCACTTCGGTCAGCACGGATGCCGCGAGGATTCGCTCCGCGTTCTTCCCCGGGTAGGGAAGTGACAGTAAGCATGCATTGTCGGTGCTGCATCCGACGTAGCCCCCGCACTGCATTCTCACTGAGACAAAGTTTGAGCCGGCGCCGTCGTTGTATGCCGAGACGGTCCAACCCAACTCTTCAATGGGGGGCCCGCCGGAATCTCGGTTGACGCCGCGCCGGAACGCCTCCGTCAAGGTGGGGAGGTCAGGGGGCATGAGGGGGACTTTCCGTCCCTTTCGCGGCTTGGGAAGCTTGTTCCAGTTCGCCAGCAGGGGGTCACACGCGGCCAGCATGTTGAGGAAGGTCCCTGCTCGTCGGGCGCACTCCTCTGGGGATTCCCGTCTCGGCCCCCAGTGGGCACCAGCGTAGTAGCTCTCAGGGTAGGCCCTGGGCGCGGATGGAACGGTCATGATTCGCTCTTCTGAGGGTACCAGGGGACGTGCCAGGGTGTGGATGGCGGTGATCTCCTTGTAGCCATCGAACTTCACGCCACCGCTGTTCCTGCCCACGCCACCCACCCAGGAGGCGTCATCGTAGGAGTGTCCTGAAATCTGTTCCTGGTACGCCCGAGCACGAGGGGACACGCCCTTGCTCGCGTGGGGCCATACAGGGGCAAAGGCCGTGGGGTGAAAAGGCTCGCGACCGCTGATGATTGCGAACCCTTTCAAGTGGACGCGGAGGGCTGAACCCTCGCCTCCCAGCTCGCCCCCCGCGTCCCCAGGGATGTCGCATGACCGCTGTCTTTCGGTCCTCTTCCCCCGGAGACCGCTGGCCCCTTCGGCTCCGCGTGCACACCTTTTCCCGCACGCAGCAAGGAGGAGGTCCCCCTGGAACCCGCGCTCATCGAGCCTCCACGCCGGCTGGCCCCGGACGACGGGCCGGCGGCCCTGGTGGTCAACACGCAGTCCCGCTCGGGCAGGGAGGCCTATTCGCTCGCCCGGGACGCCCTCGCCTCGCGGGGCGTCATCCTGACGGAGAGCCACGCGCTGTCGAAAAGCGGACGGCTGCGCCGAGTGCTGGAGCAGATGCTGGCGCGCGGCACTCGCCGCATCCTCGTCGGGGGCGGAGACGGAACGCTGAGCGGCGCGGTGGCACATCTGCTGGGGCGCGACGTGACGCTGGGCGTGCTGCCGCTGGGCACCGGCAACGACTTCGCTCGCTCCCTGGGCATCCCTCCCGACGTGGAGTCCGCGTGTGACGTCATCGCGAAGGGCTATGCGGCGCGCGTGGACGTGGGGCTCGCCAACGGACGACCCTTCCTCAACGCGGCGAGCCTGGGCCTGGCCGCCGCGATTGCCCGGCGACTGACGAAGCGCCTGAAGCAGCGCGCGGGCAGGCTGGCCTATCCGGTGGCCGCCGCCGCCGAGGCGAAGGACCTGCGGCCCTTCCGCATCCGCATCAAGGCGGATGAACAGGAACTGGAACTGGATGTGCTCCAGCTCGTGGTGGGCAATGGGCGCTACCACGGCGCGGGCAACATGGTGGCGCCCGATGCGCGCCTGGATGACCGACGACTGCATGTCTATGCCGTCGCCGCGCCCTCCTCGACCTCCGGCAGGGACGGCACGGGCCTGGGCCAGCTCCAGGACCTGGCCACGCTCGCGCGCGTGGCGCTGTCGGTGCGCTCCGGGGAGCACGGGGAGAACCCCGCCGTCACCTCGCTGCTCGCCGTGCGGCTGTATGTGGAGGCCACGCCTCCGCAGGAAGTGAACGCGGACGGAGAGCTCGTCGGCATGACGCCCATGCGCTTCGAGGTGGCCCCCGCGGCCCTGCGCGTCTACGCGCCCGCGCCCTCCTGAATTCCGAAATGACCCAGGCTGTCCTAGGCTGGCGTCCTCCCGAGGACGAGCCATGCGCCTGCGGTCCCAACGTCCCATCTTCTTCGCCGCCCTCCTCGCCATCGGCGCGGTGTTGTTGCTCTGGTTCCGCGTCCCGAGGCCCGGCACGCCCTCCGACCCGGCGCCCTCCGCGCCTCGCGAGACGCAAGCCTCCTCCAGCGGCGGTGGCGTCACCGCCCGCGCCGAGTCCGTGTCCGCCGCGGTTCGCGACGAGCCCGCGGCCCCCGACGAAGGCGCCTTCGTGGTGCGCGTGGTGGGCGCGTCCGGTCCGGTTGCGGGCGCGAACGTGCGGGCCTGGCGCAAACAGTCGAAGGACCTCGTCGATGCGGCGGCGTCCTCCTGGCGGCTCGCGGCCGAGGGCACCACGGGCGAGGACGGCACGCTGCGGCTGCCCACCCGGCCGGGCGACTACCTGCTGTCCGCGCACGCCGAGGGCCATGCTCCCGCGCGGCGCGAGGCGACGCGACCCGCGGGTGAAGCGGAGACATCCGTCGAGCTGACGCTGAGCGCGGGCGTGACACTCCAGGGTCGCACGGTGGCGGAGAACGGCGGTGAGCCGGTGCCGCTGGCGGAGGTGACGCTGCATCCGTACCCGGGCGCCGCCATCGCCTGGGCGGAGCCCGCGGCGATTGCCGAGGAAGCCGTGACGGCGACGAGTGACGAGCGCGGCCAGTTCCAGTTCACCGGACTGGCTCCAGGCCGCTATGGCCTCACGGCCGAGGCGCCGGGCTTCAGCCGCCGCACGCTGCGCTTCCTCCACGTGCCCCAGCAGGGAGAGCTGGTGGTGGGGTTGTGGGGCGCGGGCACGCTGGAGGGCTTCGTGGTGGACGGGAAGGGCCAGCCCGTCACCGGCGCGCAGGTGACGGCCTCGGGAGGAAGAGCGCCCGTGAGCACCACTTCGAGCGAAGGCGGCGGCTTCGCGCTCGAGGTCGGCGGTGGCGACTGGGTGCTGTCCGCGCGACATGGCGACGCGGTGGGCCGCGTGCCCGGCACGCTGTTCGTGGCGCCGGGCGAGACGCTGCGCGGCCTCACCGTGGCGCTGGGCTCGACGAGCGGACTGACCGGACAGGTGAGGTCTACCGGCGATGAGGCACCGGTGCGCGGCGCGGTGCTGGTGGTCAGCCCCACGGGAGCCGACGGTGAGCTGGCGCGCACCACATCCGGAGGCGAGGGCATCTACCGGCTGGGCCTGCCTCCTGGTGAGTACGACGTGCAGGTCCACGCTCCGGGCTTCGCCAGCGCCACGCATGACGGCGTGGTGGTGTCCGAGGGTGCCCACGCGACGCTCGACGTGAAGCTGGAGCCGGCCACCGCCGAGGTCGAGGGAGTGGTGGTCAACCCCCAGGGTCAGCCGGTGGCGGGCGCGGAGGTGCGAGCCCAGCCGCCGCGCAACGGCGGGGGCGCGGCGGCCACCACGCGCACGGACTCACAGGGTGCGTACACGCTGAGCGGGCTGGTGCCCGGACGGACGTCGGTGCGCGCGCGGCGCGATGGCTCGCAGGGATGGACCAGCCGCACGGAGACCTTGAAGGCCGGCACGCGCACGCGCGTGGACCTGACGCTGACCGAGTCCGGCATGGTCCAGGGCGTGGTGAGGCAGTCCTCGGGCAAGCCCCTGTCCGAGCCCGCGGTGGTGCGCGCGGTGCCACGCGGCGCGCCCGGCGGCACCTCCGACCTGGCGTGGGCAGAGACGGACGCGGCGGGGCTGTACCAGTTGGAGCTGCCGGCGGGCGTGTACCAGCTCACCGCCGTGCTGCCCCGCGCGCGCTTCATCTACTTCCAGGATGACGACCCCAGCGTGACGGTGCAGGCGGGGAGCGCCGTGCAGCAGGACCTGGTGCTGGTGGAGGAGCGCGGCATCTCCGGCACGGTGCGCGAGCCCTCTGGAGCGCCCAGCCCCTTCGCCGTCGTGGCCGCGGTGCAGGGGGGAGACATGCCCTTCACCATGCGCGTGCAGGCGGACGAGAACGGAACGTTCGCCATTCCCACGCGGCCGTCGGGTGCGCCTCCGCTGCAGGAGCTGGCGGCCCACAACGGTGGGCGCGTGGTGAGGGTGCCCTCGGTGCGCGAGGGCCAGGGGTTGATGGACCTGCGCCTGAAGCCCGCGGCCCACCTGCGCGGCCGGGTGGTGGCGCGCGGTGGAGCGGTGCCCGCGGGCTTCACGTTGAGGCTGACGGAGGACAACGGCGAGGAGCTTCCATGGGAGCCCCTGGCGCCGTCCACGCGGCGCTTCAGCGGAGACACCTTCGAGATGAGGGATGCGCCCGGGCAGGTGGTGAAGGTGCATGTCCAGACGCAGGACGGGCGCACCGGTTCGGCGAGGGTGGCACTGGAGCCGGGCGGCAGCGCGAACGTGGAGGTGTCACTCTCGACGGGAGGCGCGGCCTCCATCATCGGGCGCGCGGTGTGGAGTCGGGGTGGTGGTCCGGCCGCGGGTGTGGCGGTGTTCCTGGACCGCGCGGTGACGGCCAGGCCTGACACCGTCACCGGCGTGGACGGCCGCTTCCATCTGGACGAGGTCCGACCCGGTCCGCACACCGTGAGGCTGATGCCGCCCGAGGGGCGCGTGGAGACGCACTCCGTGAAGGTGACGGAGGCGGAGACCTCGGACCTGGGCGACGTGACGGTGTCCCCGCGCCGCGCGACCCCGGGCACCGTGGGCGCGGGGTTCAGCGAGGAGCGCGGTCAGGTGGCCGTGGCGTGGCTGACGCCGGATGGGCCCGCCGCGCGCGCGGGTGTGGCGGTGGGTGACCGGTTGCTCGCGGTGGACGGGCTCGTCGTGCGAGACAGGTCGGAAGCGGAGGCGCGCACCCGAGGCGCTCCCGGTACACCCGTGCGCCTCCAGGTACGGCGCGAAGGCGGAGAGCGCGAGCTGCAGGCCACTCGCGCGGAGTGAGGAGGGCCGCAGCTTCGCTCGCACGCGCGGGGGTCCTCCCCTCCGCGCGATGTGGTGCCAGCTACACCTTCTCCAGCACGCGCGACAGCACCTGCGCGGTGAAGTTCACCAGCGGAATCACGCGGCGGTAGTCCATCCGCGTGGGGCCGATGACGCCCACCGTGCCGAGCACCTGCTCCTGGTTGCCGTAGGGGCTGGCGATGACAGACACATCACCCGCGGCGGAGAAGTCGCTCTCCGCGCCGATGAAGATCTGCATCTCGTTGGCGCGCTGCACCTGGTCCAGCAGCGACAGCAGACGGTGCTTCTCGTCCAGCGTCTTGAAGAGCGCGCGCATGCGCTCCACGTCCGCGAACTCCGGCTGCTCCAGGAACGAGTTGGTGCCCTGGATGAGCACGCGCTCCGTCGTCGGCAGGTCCGTGGCCGCGGCCCCCAGCTTGAGCGCCTTGGCCGTCATCGCGTTGTAGAGCGCCTGCTCCTGGTCCATCTCCGAGCGGATGCGCTCACGCGCCTCCTCCAGCGGAACCTCGTGCAGGAGCTCCGACAGGTAGTTGCTCGCCCGCATCAGCTCGTCCGAGGTGATGGGGAAGTCGACAGTGATGGCCTTGTTGTGCACCTGCCCGCTCTGCCCCACCAGGATGGCGAGCACCCGGTCCTCGCGCAGACGGACGAACTCGATGCGACGGAACACCGCGGACTCGGGCCGAGGCGTCACGACGACGCCCGCGTGCCGCGTCAGCGAATGCAGGAGGCGACTGGCATCCCCCAACACCTCTTCCAGATTCGCGTCGTGGAAGAGGCCCGCGTGGATGAGCTCCCTGTCTCGCGGCGTGGGGTCCTTCAGCTTGACCAGCGTGTCCACGTAGAAGCGATAACCCGCGTCAGTGGGCACCCGGCCCGCGGAGGTGTGCGGCTTCTCCAGGAACCCCAGCTCCTCCAGATCCGCCAGCACGTTGCGCATCGTGGCCGAGGAGACCTCGAACCCAGGCCGGCGAGCGAGCTGCTGGCTCCCTACCGGCCCGCCCGTGGAGATGTACTCCTGCACCACGGCCCGGAGGACTTCCTTCTCGCGTTCACCCAGCTCTTCGGACATCCAGGGGCTCTCACTCTGAAGCATGCGGCCAGCCACCGCGCCGCGAGCGCTCCACGAGACCCAAGTGTAAGAAAGCCTGTCCGTGGGTTCAATCCACGTCGGAAGGAGACATGCGGCCGAAGGGTGGTCCCCGCCCTCGCACCACCCACCGGGGAGCCAGGCGGGCGCCGCCGCATCCAACCTGGCGCGCACTCGCACTGTACCGCCCGACGACTCCACCGACTGTGGGGTACGGCAATGCGTACATGGCCCGTGGGGAGGTCGGACGCTACAAGCCGCGCCACCGTGTCCGCCTCGTCCGCCGCCTCGTCCCTGTCCACGCCTTCCACTCCCGCCCTCTCCCCCGTCGCGGCCCCTGTCGCCGGTGACGCGCTCCAGTCGGGTGCCTCGCGCGGCCGCATCCTGCTGTGCCTCGTGACGCTGTACCTCGTTTGGGGCTCCACCTATCTGGCCATCCGCTGGGTACTCCAGGGTGGCATGACGCCATTCCTCGCATCAGGAACGCGCTTCCTGCTGGCGGGAGCGCTGTTGTTCGGCGCGATGTGGCTCAAGGGCTCGCCGGTGCCGACCGCGCGACAGTGGGGCTCCAGCGCGGTGGTGGGACTGCTGCTCTTGGGTGTGGGCAACGGCGGGCTCGTGTTCGCGCAGCAGTGGGTGCCCTCCGGCGTGGCGGCGCTGGTGGTGGGCAGCCTGCCCATGTGGTCGGCGCTGTTCGGTGGACTGTTCGGCCAGTGGCCCGGAAAGCTGGAGCGCTGGGGACTGGCGGTGGGGTTTGGCGGCATCATCCTGCTGAACCTCGGGGGCGAGCTGGGCGGGAGTGGGTGGGCCACGCTGGCCCTGCTGGTGTCGCCGATGAGCTGGGCGCTGGGCTCCGTGCTCGGACGCCGCATGCCGATGCCCCAGGGGATGATGGCGCCCGCGGCGCAGATGCTGTGCGGTGGCGCGCTGATGCTGACCTTCGGGCTCCTGCGTGGCGAGCACCTGACGGCCATGCCGGATGCGCGCGCGCTCGCGGCCTTCGCGTACCTGGTCACCTTCGGCTCGCTGGTAGGCTACACCGTTTACGGCTACCTGATGCGGCACACGAGCCCCTCGGTGGCCACCAGCTACGCGTACGTCAATCCGGTGGTGGCGGTGCTCCTGGGCGTCGTGTTCGCGGGCGAGTCGATGAGCCCCCTGTCGTGGGTCGCCATGGCCGCGATTCTGGGCGCCGTCGTGCTGCTGACCCGCAAGCGCTGAGCACCTCGCGCGGACGCATCACCAGAATGTCTGGCGTCAGCGAAGACCACTCGCGGAAGACCACTCGCGGACCCTGCGTGCTCGGAGGTCCGCACGTCGCGTGACACCCCGGACGAGAAGGGGCAGACGGCGCTTGACGCTGGTGCCCTCCCTCGCTGTTTAACGGGGGAATGGAATCCATCCGCGCGCTCTGTCTCGCATGGCTGCTGGTGGGTGGCCTCGCCGCCGCCGCGCCCGTCGTCCAGGTGCCCGAGGGTGGCGCCGGCGTGCCGGTGGTCTCGAAGGGTGTCGTCTGTGGTCCGTTGCGAGCAGGCTGGACGCTGGCGTCGGACAGTCGGACCCTGCGGCCTCCGCAGCGGGTGGAGCAGGACGACGCGCGCATCCAGGAGTTGAAGGTGGCGTCGTCGGTGGGGCAGTGCGAGACGACCGAGGAGCGCGTCACCGTCATCGCCACCGGCGCCTTTCCGCGCGTGGACGCGGCGGCGACGAACTTCTTTCCGGACGAGGGCCGCGTGGAGCTGCGCGGCGCGGGGCTGGACCACGTGGGCATCTCCTGGAGCGGGACGCCCCGGGGTGAGTCCCAGCCCCAGCTCATCGAGGGACAGGACCGGTGCCTGGCCCCCTCGACGGAGCGGGGGCCGGCGAGCTGCACGGTGCCCGTGGCGCGAGGGCTGCCCACGGACGCCGCGCTCTACTGGACACCGCCTCATGGTCGGCATGGACCGGATGTCACGACGTATGACGCGTCTGGAAACGTGGTGGACCCGGAGACGTTCCGGCTTCGTCCCGGGCGCGTGGTGCTAACCCAGCCGCTCATCCAGTCGGGCGGCGTGGATGTGTCGCGAGGGCCGGGCTCGGTGGCGCTGAGCCACTCGGAGGCACTGGCGTCGGTGGACTGCGGGCCGGTGCGCTGCGAGGTGAACGAGGGCACGGTGTCGCTGCGCAACGTGCCGGGCGTGGACGTGAGCGTGACGCTGCGCCTGCGCCTGGCGCCGCGCATCTACTTCGCGCGCGGCGAGGTGCTGGAGCAGGTGCTGCTGGAGACGCTCCCCGTGCTGGCGTGTCCGCTCACGGCCGTGGAGGGCACGGTGCTGCGCGACGCGGAGAACGCGGCGATGGTGGTGCGGCTGGACACGTCATGCCAGCACGACCCGCGCAAGCTGTTGTGGTCGATGAACGACCAGCGGGCGCGGGTGGAGCGCGTGGTGAAGGCGCAGGACGGCGTCTATGTGTTGCTGCGCACGGGAGGCACGTCCGAGCAGCAGGTGACGGTCATCGCGCAGACCTCGCGGGTGGAGGGCTCGGTGGTGGCGTCGGATACGACGAAGACGCAGCCGCTGCCCGTGCCGCGCGCGTCGCTGGAGCTGTCGGACCAGGGGGCCATCGACTTCATCCCCATCAACCGACCTGCGGAGCTCATCGTGGCCTCGAGCGGAGAGCAGGGGCGCTTCGTTCCGCGCCCTGTGGCCGGGGCCTACAGCATCATCTCGCGGGACGGGACGACCTATGTGCAGGGCGAGCCCACCGCGGGCGGCTTCGTGTCGCTGCGCTTCGGCTATCAGGTGTCCACGCTGCCGGGAGAGCTGGCGACGGCGGACCTGTTCGTCGTCAACGAGCGGGTGCAACGCTCGGTGCGCGAGGCCAGCGTACCCATCCGCATCGAGAGCGTGGTGGAGCTGGTGTGCGCGGACAAGGAGGGCAAGGACCAGGTGCTGGAGCCCAGCCGTCCGCACCGAATCAACTACGAGATGCGCAACTCGTGTCGGGTCATCATCCACCGGGAGCGGCTCAAGCCCGAGCAGGGCACGCAGGAAATCGTGCTGCGCATCGACGTCACCAAGGCGGACGGCTCGGCGCGAGGGGAGAGCCACGTGGAGCAGCGGATGTTGCTGCGTCCGCAGGGCGAGGCCCGAACCATTCCCGTGCCGGGGCAGCTGGCGCAGTTCGACCGGATTCTCGTCCAGGTGTCGCTGGTGGCGGACGAGTCGCGGTACGCGCTGAGCACGTCGGACCGCTCGGGGCTGCCGTCGGCGCAATGGACAGCCATCGTCAGGGGTGGGCGCTTCCGGCTGTACACGACGGCGACGATTCCGGCGGGCCTCTACCGGGCGACGGAGCCCAGCGGGCAGCTCATCCTCAACTTCGGCGTGGTGTCGCGACTGGCGCTCCTGAACAACGAGGGACAGGAGCGGCTCCTGGGAATCGAGATGGGGCTGATGGGCATGGGGTTGATTCCCCAGTCCGGCGACATCGAGTTCCCCCCGACGCTGGCGGTGGTGCTGGGGCTCAGCTTGCGCGTGCCCATTGGACCGGGAGCGGCGGTGGGGGCACAGGCGTGGGTGGCGCGCGAGTTCCGGGACGACATCACCCGCCGCTCCGACGGCTCCGTCGTCCCCTCCAGCCGCTGGTCCTTCATCTTCGGGCCCAGCATCTCCGTGGGCAACGTGGGCTTCAATCTCTGACGCCGCGCTCGCGCGCCGGCGCCCTGTCAGCTCGCGGTGCGCGTGCCGTGCTCGTGATGCACGCCGACTCCGGGGGACTCCGTCTCACGGGGCAGCCAGACGTTGAACGTGGACCCCTGGCCCGGCACGCCCTGGGACTCCACCCAGATGCGTCCGCCGTGCTGTTCGACGATGCCCTGGCTGATGGTGAGCCCCAACCCCAGGCCGCCGTACTTGCTGCCGTGCGCGCGCCCGAAGCGCTCGAAGATGAGCGCCTGCTTGTCCTTGGGAATCCCCACGCCGCTGTCCTTCACGGACAGGTGCACCCCTTCCTTCCCCTCGCGCACCAGCCGCACCAGCACCGCCCCACCCTCCGGTGAGTAGCGGATGGCGTTGGACAAGAGGTTCGTCAGCACCTGGTCCAACCGACCCCGGTCCCACGTCCCCTCCAGGTGCTCCGGCGCCTCCACCTGGATTTCATGCCCCTGCGACAACACCGCCATGCGGTCCCGCGTCTCCTGCACCAGCTGGCCCAGGTCGAACTTCTCCAGCTCCAGCGACAGCCGCCCCGCCTGCAGCCGACTGATGTCCAGCAGGTCCTCCACCAGCTTCGCCATCCGGTCGATTTGCCGGTTGATGATTTTCAGCGACTTGCCCGGCCCCGCTTCCGTCTCGCCGCCCAGCTTCAAGAGCGCCAGATGCGCGTGCCCCTTGGCCGCCGCCAGCGGCGTGCGCAGCTCGTGGCTCGCCGCCGCGAGGAACGCGTCCTTCGCCTCGCTCGCCAGCCGCAGCGCGGTTTCCGCGCGCTGACGCTCGGTGATATCGCGCGCCACGGAGATGAACCGCCCCCCGGGCCCCTCCGCCGCGGACACGAACTGGAGCACCACCTCCACCGGCACCTCGGTGCCATCCCTGCGCCGGTGCGTCGTCGAGTACGTCTGGCTGGGCAACGTCCCACTCACCAACGGCGCCAGCAGCTTGCGGAACCCCGCCTCGTCGAACGCGCTCTCCACCTCCAGCACCGACAACCCCACCAGCTCGTCCGTGCTGCTCGACAGCTGCTTGGCCGCGCCCGCGTTGGCGTACGTGAGCGTCAGCGAGTCCGGCGAGAACATCAGGACGCAGTCCAACGTCGCGTCCAGCGTCATCTTGAAGCGCCCCAGCGCCTCCTCCGCCCGCCGCTTGTCGTCGATGTCCGTGGCCACGGCAATCCAGCCCACCACGTGCCCGGACTCGTCCCGCTCCGGCACCGCGCGCGCCAGGTGCCAGCGATACACGCCGTCGAAACGCCGCAGCCGGAACTCACGCTCCACCCGCTGGCTGGAGCGGATGGCCGTCTCCCACGCCGAGCGCATCTCCTCCCGGTCCACCGGGTGCACGAACTCCAGGAACGTGCCCAACGACAGCGGATGCTCCTCGTGGATGCCCGTGTAGTCGCGCCCCGCCCGGTTGGCGTAGGTGAACGAGCCGTCCGCCCGCGCCGCCCACATCACCTCCGGCAAGGACTCCGTGAGCCGCCGGTAGCGCAGCTCGCTCTGCCGCTCCACCGCCTCGCGCTCGCGCTGGCGCAACATCGCCGCCTGCCGCTGGATTTGTTGTTCCTTGAGGAACAAATCCACGAAGACGCTGACCTTCGAGCGGAGGATTTCCGGGTCGAAGGGCTTGAGCAGGTAGTCCACCGCGCCGTGCGCATAACCCTTGAAGATGTGGGCCGCGTCGCGGCTGAGCGCGGTGAGGAAGATGATGGGAATGGTGCGCGTGCGCTCCCGCTGCTTGATGAGCGTGGCCGTCTGGAAGCCGTCCAGGCCCGGCATCTGCACGTCCATCAGGATGACGGCGAAGTCGCGCTGAAGCAGGAACTTGAGCGCCTCCTCGCCACTGGTCGCTTTGACAAGCTCCTGCCCCAACGGCTCGAGGATGGCCTCCAGCGCCAGCAGGTTGGACGGGTGGTCGTCCACCATCAGGATGCTCGCCCGGGGACGGCTTGCGCCGTCCTGGGGGCGTTCGGCGGAGATGTGTTCGCTAGGCGTCATTGAAATAGGAGCAAGGTATGCCCCGACCGTTCACTGGCGGGACAGGCTAGGCGCGACCCCCGCCGTCCCCAAGCCCGGCGGTGACGAGTCGTGCGCTAGCCATCATTCGACCTTTCAAGCCGACACCCAGAGACGGATGAGTTCCAAAAGCTTGTCCGTATCCACCGGCTTGGGCAGGTAGTCACTGGCCCCCGCGGCCATGCACTTCTCCCGGTCGTCCTTCAGGGCCTTCGCGGTGACGGCGATGATGGGCAGGCTGGCGTACTTCACGTCCTTGCGGATGGCCCGCATGGTCTCGTACCCGTCCATCTCCGGCATCATCACGTCCATCAGCACGATATCCACGTCGCGGTGCTGCTCGAGCGTTTCGATGGCCGCCCGCCCGTTCTCGGCGAAGACCACCTGCATGCCGTGGTTCTCCAGCACGCTGGTGAGGGCGAAGATGTTGCGCATGTCGTCATCGACGACGAGCACCTTCTTGCCCACCACCTCCGACTCCTGCTCGCTGCGCTGCGCCAGGGCCGCCCGCGCGCGGGGAGGCAGGTTCTGGTCCAGTCGGTGCAGGAACAGCGCCGTGTCACTGAGCAACTGTTCGGGACTCTTCGTTCCGCTCTTGAGGATGACGCTGCCGGTGTAGCGGCGCAGGCGCGTGTCGTCCTTCGGCGTCAGCTCCTTGCCCGTGTAGATGACGATGGGCAAGTCGCGGAAGCGCTGCTGCGTCTTCACCTCCTCCACCAGCTTGATGCCGTCCATGTCCGGCAGGAGCAGGTCGATGACGAGGCAGTCGTACTCGCCCTCCTCCAGCTTCTGGAGGACCTCCTGGCCGGTGGCCACCGCCGTGACGGCGACGTCGCCGCCCTCGGCGAGCAGGCTGACCAGGCTGTTGCGCTGGACGTCGTCGTCCTCCACCAGCAGCAGCCTGCGCTCCGTGCGCTCCAGGAACTTCGCCAGCTGGTTGAACACCCGCTCCAGGCCCTCTTTGCTGACGGGCTTGGTGAGGTAGCCGAACGCGCCCTGGGCGTTGCCCAGGTGCTTGTCCATGACGCTGATGATGTGCACCGGGATGTGGCGCGTGCGCGGGTTGCGCTTGAGCCTGTCGAGCACGCTCCAGCCGTCGACGACGGGCAGCTGGATGTCGAGCGTCACCGCGTGCGGCTGGAACTCGTTGGCCATGGACAGGCCGGTGTCACCCCGCGTGGCGACCAGGGCCTTGAAGCCCTTCTCCCGCGCCAGCTGCACCATGATGCGGGCGAACTTCAGGTCGTCCTCGATGATGAGCAGGACACGGTCACCCTCGCGGATGTGATCCCGGTCGTCCTCCACCGCGAGCGGCGGAAGCAGCGAGTCCACCTGAGGAGGCGGCAGCGCCGAGTCCAGCACATGGGCGTTCTCCGCGGCGGTCGGCGGCACCGGCGCAGGCGCGGGCGTCGGGAACAGGGGCTCCGACGAGGCGTGGGACATGCGAGACAGCGGCTCGAGCGGCGAGGGCATGACTGGCATGACCGGCAAGCCGTCGTCCTCGGGGCCCACGTACTCGGGGGGCAGGTACAGCGTGAAGGTGCTGCCCTTGCGCGGCTCGCTGTGGACGTGGATTTCGCCGCCCAGGAGCTTGGCGATTTCGCGGCTGATGGACAGGCCCAGGCCGGTGCCGCCGTACTTGCGCGCGGTGGAGCCGTCCGCCTGCTGGAACGCCTCGAAGATGAGGCGCTGCTTGTCCTTGGCGATGCCGATGCCCGTGTCCGTCACCGAGAAGGCGAGCACGAAGCGCGAGCGCTTGAGCACCTCGTGGTCCAGGCGCGTGCCCGGCTCGGCCAGCTTCACCGTCATCTTCACGCTGCCTTCGTCCGTGAACTTGAAGGCGTTGGAGAGCAGGTTCTTGAGCACCTGCTGCAGCCGCTGCGGGTCGGTGCGGATGTGGCGGGGGGCGCCCTGCGCCACCTCCACCGTGAAGGCCAGGTTCTTCTGGTCCGCGACGGGGCGGAAGCTCCGGTCGATGAACTGGTTCAACTCCGACAGGACGATGTCCCGCGGCTCCACCTGCATCTTCCCGGCCTCCACCTTGGACAGGTCGAGGATTTCGTTGATGAGGCTGAGCAAATCACCACCGGAGGCGTAGATGGTGTTCGCGTACTCCACCTGCTTGGTGCTGAGGTTGCCGTCCTTGTTGTCGGACAGCAGCTTGGCCAGGATGAGCAGGCTGTTGAGCGGCGTGCGCAGCTCATGGCTCATGTTGGCCAGGAACTCGCTCTTGTACTTGGAGATGACGGTGAGCTGCTCGGCCTTCTCCTCCAGGCTGACGCGCGCGCGTTCGACTTCGTTGTTCTTCTCCTCGACGCGGCGGTTCTGCTCCTCGAGCAATTTCGCCTTGTCCTCCAGCTCGCTGTTGCTGCGCTTGAGCGCGTCCTGCTGCTGCGTCAGTTCGCGCGACTGGCTCTGCAGCTCCTGAGTCAAACCCTGCGACTGCTGCAGGAGCTGCTCGGTGCGCATGTTCGCCATGATCATGTTCAGGACCACGCCGATGCTCTCGGTGAGCTGGTCCAGGAAGATTTGATGGATGGCGCTGAAGGTGTGGAACGAGGCCAGCTCGATGACGGCCTTGACCTCACCTTCGAACAGCACGGGCAGGACGATGATGTTGAGGGGCGCGGACTCGCCCAGGCCGGAGGAGATGGTGATGTAGTCCGGCGGCACGTGGGTGAGCAGAATCGTCTTCCGCTCCAGGGCCGTCTGTCCGACGAGTCCCTCGCCCAGCCGGAACCGGTTGGCGATGTGCTTGCGCTCCCGGTACGCGTAGGTGCTCGTCAGCTTGAGCACCGGCGTGCCGGAGTCGGTGTCCATCAGGAAGAAGGCGCCGTGGTGCGCGGAGACCAGCGGAGTCAGCTCGCTCATGATGAGGCGGCTGACGGCGTCCAGGCTCTTCTGGCCCTGCATCATCCCGCTGAACTTCGCCAGGTTCGTCTTGAGCCAGTCCTGCTCCTGGTTCTTCTGCGTGGTCTCACGCAGGTTGACGATCATCTGGTTGATGTTGTCCTTCAGCGCGGCGACCTCGCCCTCGGCGACGACGGTGATGCTCCGGGTGAGGTCACCCTTCGTCACCGCGGTGGCCACGTCGGAGATTGCGCGCAGCTGGCTGGTCAGCGTACCGGCGAGCTGGTTCACGTTGTCGGTGAGCTGCCGCCACGTGCCGCGCGCACCGGGCACGCGGGCCTGACCGCCCAGCTTTCCTTCGATACCGACTTCGCGGGCCACCGTGGACACCTGCTCGGCGAACGTCCCCAGCGTGTCCGTCATGTTGTTGATGGTGTCCGCGAGCGCGGCCACTTCGCCCTTCGCGTCGACGATGAGCTTCTGGGTGAGGTCACCGTTGGCGACCGCCGTCACCACGCGCACGATTCCGCGCACCTGCGTGGTGAGGTTGGAGGCCATGAAGTTCACGTTGTCCGTGAGGTCCTTCCACGTGCCGGCCACACCGGGCACGCGGGCCTGTCCTCCCAGCTTCCCTTCGACACCGACTTCGCGGGCCACCGTGGACACCTGCTCGGCGAACGTGCCCAGCGTGTCCGTCATGTTGTTGATGGTCTCCGCGAGGGCCGCCACTTCGCCCTTCGCTTCGACGACCAGCTTCTGCTTGAGGTCGCCGTTGGCGACGGCCGTCACGACCTTGACGATGCCGCGCACCTGCGTCGTCAGGTTGCGGGCCATGAAGTTCACGTTGTCCGTCAGGTCCTTCCAGACGCCGGACACCCCGCGCACTTCCGCCTGTCCACCCAGCTTGCCTTCCGTGCCGACCTCGCGCGCGACGCGCGTCACCTCCGAGGCGAACGAGTTGAGCTGGTCCACCATGATGTTGATGGTGTCCTTCAGCTCCAGAATCTCGCCCTTCGCGTCGACGGTGATTTTCTTGGAGAGGTCACCGTTGGCGACCGCCGTCGTCACCAGCGCGATGTTTCGCACCTGCGCGGTGAGGTTGGAGGCCATGCTGTTGACGTTGTCGGTGAGGTCCTTCCACGTACCGGCGACTCCCGGCACCGCGGCCTGACCACCCAGCTTGCCGTCCGTTCCCACTTCCTTCGCGACGCGAGTCACCTCGGCGGCGAACGCGCGGAGCTGGTCCACCATCGTGTTGATGGTGCTCTTGAGCTCCAGGATTTCGCCCCGCGCCTCGACGGAGATTTTCTGCGACAGGTCGCCATTGGCGACCGCCGTCGTGACCTTGGCGATGTTTCGCACCTGGTCCGTGAGGTTGCCGGCGAGGACGTTCACGTTGTCGGTGAGGTCCTTCCACACGCCCGCGACTCCGGGCACCGCCGCCTGCCCTCCCAGCTTTCCCTCGGTGCCGACTTCCTTCGCGACACGCGTCACTTCCGACGCGAAGCCTCGGAGCTGGTCCACCATCGTGTTGATGGTGTTCTTCAGCTCCAGCACCTCGCCCTTCACGGAGACGGTGATCTTCTGCGACAGGTCGCCGTTGGCGACGGCCGTTGTCACCTTGGCGATGTTGCGCACCTGGTCCGTGAGGTTGCCGGCGAGGACGTTCACGTTGTCGGTGAGGTCCTTCCAGACGCCAGACACGCCCTTCACGTCGGCCTGACCGCCCAGCCGGCCCTCGGTGCCGACCTCCTTCGCGACGCGAGTCACCTCGGCGGCGAACGCGCGGAGCTGGTCCACCATCGTGTTGATGGTGCTCTTGAGCTCCAGCACCTCGCCCTTGGCGTCGACCGTGATTTTCTTCGACAGGTCGCCATTCGCGACAGCCGTCGTCACCTCGGCGATGTTTCGCACCTGGGCCGTGAGGTTGTTGGCCAGCAGGTTCACGTTGTTGGTGAGGTCCTTCCACGTGCCCGCGACGCCCGGCACCTCCGCCTGGGCGCCCAGCTTGCCCTCGACACCCACCGTGCGGGCGACGTCCGTCACCTGCTGGGCGAAGATGGACAGGGTCTGCGTCATCGCGTTGATGGTCTCCGCGAGGGCGGCGATTTCGCCCTTCGCGTCCATGATGAGCTTCTGGGTGAGGTCACCGTTGGCGACCGCCGTCACCACGCGCACGATGCCGCGAACCTGGCTGGTGAGGTTGGAGGCCATGAAGTTCACGTTGTCCGTGAGGTCCTTCCAGACGCCGGACACGCCGCGCACTTCCGCCTGACCGCCCAGCTTCCCCTCGGTGCCGACCTCCTTCGCGACGCGCGTCACTTCCGACGCGAAGCCTCGGAGCTGGTCCACCATCGTGTTGATGGTGCTCTTGAGCTCCAGCACCTCGCCCTTGGCGTCGACCGTGATTTTCTTCGACAGGTCACCATTGGCGACCGCCGTGGTGACTTCGGCGATGTTGCGGACCTGGTCGGTGAGGTTGTTCGCGAGCAGGTTCACGTTGTTGGTGAGGTCCTTCCACGTGCCCGCGACGCCCGGCACCACGGCCTGGGCGCCCAGCTTGCCTTCCACGCCCACCGTGCGAGCGACGTCCGTCACCTGCTGCGCGAAGATGGAGAGCGTCTGCGTCATCGCGTTGATGGTGTCGGCCAGCTCGGCGACCTCGCCCTTGGCCTCCATCTTCAGCCGCTGCGTCAAATCCCCGTTGGCGACCGCCGTCACCACCTTGGCGATGCCACGCACCTGGGTGGTGAGGTTGACGGCCATCACGTTCACGTTGTCCGTGAGGTCCTTCCACGTACCGGAGACGCCCTTCACCTCGGCCTGTCCGCCCAGCTTGCCGTGCGTGCCGACCTCGCGCGCGACGCGCGTCACTTCCGAGGCGAACGAGTTGAGCTGGTCCACCATGGTGTTGATGGTGTTCTTCAGCTCCAGAATCTCGCCGCGAGCGTCGACCGTGATTTTTTTCGACAGGTCGCCATTGGCCACCGACGTCGTCACCAGGGCGATGTTGCGCACCTGGGTGGTGAGGTTGGAGGCCATGCTGTTGACGTTGTCGGTGAGGTCCTTCCACACGCCGGCGACGCCCTTCACATCGGCCTGACCGCCCAGCTTGCCGTCGGTGCCCACCTCGCGCGCGACGCGCGTCACTTCGGAGGCGAACGCGCGGAGCTGGTCCACCATCGTGTTGATGGTGTCCTTCAGCTCCATCACCTCGCCCTTCACGTCCACCGTGATTTTCTTGGACAGGTCGCCCTTGGCGACGGCCGTCGTCACGTCGGCGATGTTGCGCACCTGGGCCGTGAGGTTGTTGGCCATCAGGTTGACGTTGTCGGTGAGGTCCTTCCACGTGCCGGCGGCGCCGGGCACCTGGGCCTGGGCGCCCAGCTTGCCCTCGACACCCACCGTGCGCGCCACGCTCGTCACCTGCTGGGCGAAGACGTTGAGCGTGTCCGTCATGTTGTTGAGCGTCGCGCCCAGCGCGGCGATTTCGCCCTGCGACGGCACCATCAGCTTCTGGGTGAGGTCACCGTTCGCGACGGCCGTCACCACCTTCACGATGCCGCGCACCTGCGTCGTGAGGTTGGACGCCATGAAGTTCACGTTGTCCGTGAGGTCCTTCCACGTGCCGGACACACCGGGCACCGCGGCCTGACCGCCCAGCTTTCCTTCCGTGCCCACTTCACGCGCCACGCGCGTCACTTCGGAGGCGAAGCCGTTGAGCTGGTCCACCATCGTGTTGATGGTGCTCTTCAGCTCCAGCACCTCGCCGCGCGCGTCCACCGTGATTTTCTTGGACAGGTCGCCGTTGGCGACGGCGGTGGACACCTCGGCGATGTTTCGCACCTGGGCCGTGAGGTTGTTGGCCATCAGGTTCACGTTGTCCGTGAGGTCCTTCCACACGCCGGACACGCCCTTCACCTCGGCCTGTCCGCCCAGCTTGCCGTCGCTGCCGACCTCGCGCGCGACGCGCGTCACCTCGGCGGCGAACGAGTTGAGCTGATCCACCATCGCGTTCACGGTGGTGCCGATGCGCAGGAACTCGCCCTTCACCGGCTGGCCGTCGATTTCGAGGGCCATCTTCTGCGTCAGGTCGCCTTCGGCCACCGCCACCAGCACGCGAGCGACTTCCGTCGTCGGCTGCACCAGGTCGCCGATGAGCGCGTTGATGGAGTTGATGCTCGTGGCCCAGTCGCCGCGCGCGTCGCCCAGCGACACACGCTCGCCCATGCGGCCCTCGCGGCCCACCACGCGGGAGACGCGCACCATCTCGTGCGTCATGGCCGAGTTGAGCGTCACCACCGCGTTGAAGGCGCGGGAGATGTCATCCATCACCGGGAGGGTGGAGAAGTCCGGCAGGCGCACGGAGAAGTCTCCGCCCTGCACGGCCCGCAGCGCGGCCAGCAGCGTCCGCATCGGGTCATCCCCTCGGATGCGCGCACCACCGCCGGGCGTCCTGGCGCCGCCGCCACGACTCCGCGCACCCTCGTCCGCCTGCCTGCCCGCCCCATGAGAGGGCTTCGAGTCACTCGCACGGGTGCGGGTGCGCTCGGCTTCCACGCGGTGGGCCGCGAGGGTGTCGCTGGAGGTCTGCGGGCTGGAAGCCACATCGCTCCGAGGCTGCTTGCGCGTCGAGGCGCGCTTCTTGCCATTGCTGGAGCTGGGAACCTTGGTGTCGTCCACGAGGAGAACCCTTCTGATCGGGATGAACGCCGTGAGCTGTGTTTCACGACGGACGGCCGGGCCGCGAATCTCCTGTGAGTTCGCGGGCTTGTCGATTCAAAGCCCGCCCTGACAGGACGATTTGTCGCCTACTGGACTTCCACTCCGAACTTCCGGACGGCCCGTGTGGAAACCACGGGACCCGGAGCCTTTGTGCAACATGTCAGGGCGGCGGTGCCGTGCAGGGAAAACCGTCGCAGCCCTGGACATAGAGCGGCCGACCGGAGAGCCGGCGAGCAGGGGCCAGACTCCGGTATTCCGGTGCTTTCTCACGCATTCCGGTGCGCACATCGACCGAGAACGACGGTGCCCCGGACGGTGTGCAGCCGATCAACAGCCGGTCCGGTTCATCCAGCCACCACACGGTCTCCACCGCGCAGGGGAGGTCCAGTTCAACGGGGGTGAGGGTGCGGGTGTCGAAGACGCGCAGCAGTCCTTCGGAGAGCACGGCGGCCAGCACGCCGCCCGAGCCCACGGAGAGTCGGCCCGTGGTTCCGGGAACGAGCGTTTGCGCGAGCACCGTGCCCCCAGGCGCCACGGAGACGAGCTGTCCGGAGGCATCCAGGGCCAGCATGCCGTGGGAGTGACCGGCCAGGGCCATGGGCTCGAAGTCGCCCATGGGGCGCAGGGTGGCGCCGTCCTCGCGCAGCAAGCGGCCCGCGGCGGAGAGCCACAGCCGGTTGTCTCCGTCGAAGGCGAGGGCGAGGGTGCCGGTGAGTTCCCTGCGCGTGGCGGCGTCACCGGGGCCGCAGACGGCGACGGCGTGGGGGCCGTAGACAGCGGCGCGCGTGGCGTCCGGGGAGACGGCCCAGCCCAGCCGGGCTTCGGGGTGGGCCTTGGAGAGACAGTGGTTGAGGGCGCCGAAGTTCGGGTCCGTCGTCGGGGAGGAGACGAGGTAGGGCAGGCTGGTGGTGGCGACGTAGAGGAGGAGGCCCAGCGAGACGGCGGTGGCGAGGGTGAGCGGCCAGGGCCGGAGGCTGCGAGCGCGCGTATTCCTCGCGGACGCGCGTGCGCCCTTCCTTCCCGTGGTCACCGCGCTCTCGCGTCCACTCAAGGTTGAGACCTCGTGACAGTGCTGCCCCGGCCCTCGACCTCACACGAATAGCGCCCGACCCGCTTCCGAGCCACCCACCCCGAGGCTGGCTCCAGCACAGCACGGAATCATCACGGGTGCCTGCCTGCTTCGTGCGGAAACCATGACGAACGACGCTCGAGCCCCATGGAAGGTTCTGGGAGATGCGGAACCTGACCGTGTTTCACGTCGTCGTCGGAGTCCTCGTGGGGATGAGCCAGGCACCCACGGCCAGGGCGGAGCCCACGAGCAGCATCTTGGGCACGGTGATTGACGCCCAGAGCCGACAGCCCGTCGGGGATGTCGTCGTGACTGCTTCCGCGTCCGAGCCCCAGGGCGAGTTCACTGTCGTCACGGAAATGGACGGCACCTACCGGTTCGAGCTCCTTCCACCGGGCGTGTACGAACTGCGCTTCGAGAGGGAAGGATTTCTACCGTTGAGGAGGGACTCGGTCCCCGTGCGAGAAGCGCGTGCCTTGCGCATCAGTGCCAGCCTCCTTCCCGAGTCCTTTCGAGAGTTGTTTGAGCCGACTCGCGGCGAGTTCCCCCCCGTGGACACCGAGAGCACGGGTGTCTCCGAGTCCCTCGACCATCTCGACACCGACTTTCTTCCCATCGCACGACCCATCCCGGGCAGCGCGATGCGCTCGGTCGACAGGCTTCAGTCCTTGCGCTCGGAAGCAGTCGACACGGACCAGGGGCTCACACTCCTCGGAACGAGCCCCTCGGAGAACGGATATGTGCTGGACGGCCTCTCCACCCAGGACGGTGTGTTCGGACGCAATGCCGTACCCCTAAGCCTGGAGCTTCTTCAGTACGACTGGGGTGAGCTGCTGTTCCGTGGGCGCATTCCCCAATACGGACGAGCCACGGGAGTCATCATCGATGCGGGGGAGAACAAATCCGGTGGCAATGAGTTCAACGGGTCCGTCTTCGCCCATTGGGCCACCGGCTTGCTCCAGGGGCGTCGGCCGCTCCAGGACAGTCCCCATGAAGTGATTGAGAACATGGGAGAGCTGGGCGCGGTCCTCTCCGGCTCCATCCTGAAGGACCAGCTCTGGTTCTCCCTGGGGCTGATTCCCTCGGTTCAGCGAGTAGAGAGCACACGCTCGCGGTCAGCCGTCCCCGAAGAGGACTCCCTCACCATTCAATCCGACCAACGAGAGGTCCAGGCCTTGGGTCGCCTGACCTACCTGTTCAACGCGGACCACAACACGACGCTGACGTTCATCACGATGCCCGCCACCCAGCGATTGCATGAGGGGACGGCTGCTTTCGCACCACGCACGCTGGAGCGAGACACCCTGCTGCTCGGACTCGGGCACCGCGGGGGACTGTTGGACAAGGCGGTGTTGCTCGATATCGATGCGCGCTGGCTTCGACAACACTTCTCCCAGCGCCCTGCTCTCTCGGGGGACACGGGGACGGAGACAGAAGGACTCGCCTGCGGCTCCGCGCTGTTGGCGCTCTACACCCGGTGCGGAGACGAAGAGCACGAGACGAATCAATTCCAGGTCCAGGGACGGGCCCACTATCGGAACTATGGAGCCCTGGGAATCCCCAAGCTGCAGCACACCCTGAAGGTGGGGCTCGACGCGGAGTGGCTGGTCCACGACGCGGTGCAGAGAGTCCCCAGCGCGCAACGCCGGTCTCCCCGTGGCCTCCAGTCAGCGCCTTCGAGCATCGCGACCCGGACACATCGCGACGTGGTGGGGGGCTTCGTCCAGGACTCCTGGATGTACTCCTACCTTCTGACCCTCAACGTCGGGCTTCGTTACGACATGCAGCGGCTCGTGCCCTCACACGGGGAGACACGTGCTGAAAGCCACATGCTCTCGCCTCAATTGGGCGTGGTCGTGGACCCCTTCGAGCGTGGCGAGATGCGCCTCTTCGCTCACTACGGCAAGTATCGCGGGCGCGTGTTGCTCGGACTGCTGCTTCCTGATGCATCGGGTGAGCAGGTTCGCGGGGTGGAGGTGGATCCCCACCTTTCACCTGCCTCGACCAGCGAGGTCACACTCGGCACCGACGTGGCGGTGCTGGGCGAAACAGTCATGAGCGTGACCTATGTCCGCAGGGAGCTGGATACGGGACTGGGACTCGTGAGCAACCCGGGAGGCGATGCATGGCGGCTCGTCAATCCCGGGAAGGGGTTGGGCTCCGGCCTGCCCAAGCAGGAGCAGACTCATGACGCGGTAACGTTGGAGCTGGCACGAACGGCCGCTTACGACTGGATGGGGCAGGCCAGCTACACGTGGTCGCGCTTCAGCGGCAGTCGTGAGGACTCGCTGAACCACATGCTGCGAGGAACGTCCGCCGTGGCACGGCGCACCCATGTCCTCAAAGCCTTCGGGGGAAGACGACAGCGGTTGACTCCGGCGATGTTGGCGCACTTGGGACTTGCCTATGTCGCCGCGTCGGGAGCACTCAAGGCAGGACAGCGGGGATCCACGCCTTGGTTGCATGTCGTCGATGCGCGGTTCGGAGTGGACTATCAATTCGACCGCGGCAAGGCACTGTCCTTCGACCTCGATGCCTTCAACCTCTTCAACATCCAGACGGAGACGCGGATGACCCCGAGCAGCGAAGACCCCACCGTGGCCATGGAGCAGCAACCACCGAGACAGGTTCGCTTCGGGGCGCGGTACACGTTCTGAGTCCTGGCCTGAAGGCTGCACTGCGCCGAAGCCCATGCGATGGAAGCGCGGCTTGCGGTGGCTGGTGTGTCTGCTGGGACTCGCAGTTGTGGTGCCCTTGGCCGCACTGGAGGGCTTCTACAGCCACACGCTCGCGAGGGTCCCTGTCCTTCCCTCCAAGCCCGTGCCTCTTTTCCGACCCGCGGAGCAACTCCGGCTCCGATGGTGGATGAGCATGGAACGGCCCCAGGTGACTCACGTCCAACCCATCTGGCCCTGGACAGTGGCCCTCGGTGTATTGCAATTGATCCCTTTTACAACCGCCTGCTTCGCAGAAATCGAACCCGAGGGATTCGGGCTCGCACTCGATGCCGCGTATCGCTGGAGTTCCGACCTGGAGCAGCGCGGCGCCGACCGCATTCGGCCTGGGGAGCGCGTCGCGCTGGCGGTCTGGCTCACTCGCCACTGGAGCGCGGAGGACCTGGTGCTGCACGAACTCCGGCACCGCGCACTCCACGAGCAGCAACAGGGTGTCTTCGACGTTGCCAGGAGTATCTTCGGCAAGGAGTGGGCGGAGCTCGACCTCGCGAGCATCGCGCTGCTCAAGGCGGTCTACGACGCCCCCATGAGACAGGACCCCTGGTGCAATCCGGAGCTCAGCCTCGAGAGTCGCGATTGGTTCCTGCGAGCCTCTCACGCGAACGCGGCCATCACCGTGGATGAACTGGAGGAAGTCCTCAAGGCGCGGCCCCTCCTCGCACCACGCCCCGTGCAGTGGCCTCCTTGCGGAGAGCCTCGTGAGGGTGACACCTGGGATTCCTCCCCACCGCATTGACGATGAGGACGCACCCTCACACAACGGACACCACTTCTCCGTCGACGCCCGGCCGAACCCTCCACGCTCCCCTCCCGCCCTGCTCGCAGGGACGCCACGCGGACGGGCATCACTCCGGATGAACGCGAGCGTGCGAGCTTCCGCGAGGCTCGCTTGTCGCCAGGGCCCCAAGCCTCAACCTTGAGCACGAGGAAAGGACCCCACCATGCGACGAGCGCTCTTCTCCGCGGCCCTGACGTTCAGCTTCTTGATGACTCCCGTTGCCCTCGCGCAGACAGCGGGCGGTGGGTCGAGCGGTGGGTCGTCCGCTCCTGGAATGACCTCACCTCCACAGAACCAGCAAGGCCGAGGTGTCTCGGGAGATACCGGCACGCAGCCACCGGGCACATATGAGTCCGGCAGCTACTCTCCCGTCCCACAGGGCGCCACCGGAGCCGAGGACAACCTCGGTACGCCGAACACGGATTACTCGGGCACGGGTGGCTCCGGAAACACGAACAACACCCCGGCCTCGAACCAAGGCGCTGGAAACCAAGGCTCTGGAAGTGACGTCCCCAGCGGCAGGGCTCCTCCCACGCAGGGAGGCACCGAACCTTCCGACGCGGCGGGTGACGCGCATGGTGGCAGCGCGGAAGCCGCATCCTCGGGGAAGGACCTGAGCCCGCAGCAATTGACTCGTGAAGTCGCGATGCTTCGCTCCGATGTCCTGCGCCTCCAGCGACAGGTCAACGCCCTGCGCGGCCCGCACTCGGACAAACAGGACGAAGGCACCGGCGGCTCGGGACAGGCGGCCTCGGGACAGGCAACCTCGGGACAGGCGACCTCGGACCAGAGCACGCCCCCCAAACAGAGCGCGTCCCCGGAGCCCGCGCGGGACACGGGGGCGGACCCCGAGAAGACCGTGGTCGCCAACGTCGTCATGCGCGGACAGGTGGCCTCGACCTCGAAGGGACGCGTCGTGGTCCGAGACGCGGAGACCGGAGACCTCTACAACCTCCGCGTCGGCCAGAACACCCAGGTGGTCCGCAACGGACAACGCATCTCACTCGAGAGCCTGCCCCAAGGCACCGCCGTCCAGGCGGCCTTCAGCCTCATCGCCGACGGCAGCACCAACGCGACCCGCATCCAGGTCGCCCCGAGCCCGAGTCCAACTCCGCGCTCACGCTGAGCCGTCACCGCTCGCGAACGAAACGCTCGATGCGCTCCATCGCCAGCTCCATCTTGTGGCGCGCGGAGCTGTTCGCTGAATGCACCCGGACACGCGGAGGAACAAAGCCCCGCGTGGCCACCGCTTCCTCGAGCCAGAGCAGCACGTCGTAGCCCGTGCCATGCTCATCGTCTCCAAGGTCATGGTCGAGGCTGAGCTCGACCACCTGCCCACCTTCGAGCAACGCGATGGCCTCCTCCGGCCACCGCACCGCCACCCAGCCCTCCGGCGTGGGCCTCTCGTCGTCCAGATAGACCTTCATCGAGGGGCCTGCTCCACAAAAGACCTCAGCGCTCCTCGTCCTTGGACGACTTGCTCTCCGCGAGCTGCCGCATCTTCGCGGCGAAGGGGCTCTCCCCTTCCGCGCGATTGGGCCCACCCGCCAGTCGCTGGCGTCGAGTCATCGCCAGTGGACCTTCCGCCGGGCCCTCGAGCGCTTCCTTCTCGTAGCGGTCCTGCCCTCCGAGCGCGCGCCCCACGGGACGGGCGGAGGCAACGCGACGATTGGTATCCACGGGCATGACGGGACCTCCAGCAGTGGCGACGTGTCCCGTTCTACCCCACCCGCTCGCCGCTCGCAGCCCCCCACGTTTCCTCGGGCGACTCCAGCGCCGCGCCCACGTGCCGCAGCACCTTCGCCACCACCTCCACGTCGAGCGCCCGCGCGTCCCACGTACACGTCAGCGTCATCATCCGCCCGGGAACCAGCTCGCCCGCCTCCACCACCGGCACGGACCGCACCGCACCCGGCGCGAGGATGAGCGGCACCCGCGTGTACGGCACCGTCGCCACGAAGCCGCGCTCCAGCCCCAGCGAGCCCAGGCTCGTCACCACCACCGAACCAAACGGGTCCCTGGGCATCCCCACCCAGCGCAGGTCCACGTTCAGCGTGAACCAGACGAAGGACAGGAGCCGCAGCGCCAGCCCCATGAGCATCCCGGGGATGCGATACGAGCGACGCTTGCCCCGCTCGATGACCGCGTCCTTGCGCGAGCGCACCTGGGACACGACGGCCTCCATCGCCCGCGCGAACTCCTCCAAGGACAGGGTGTCCGCCCGAGGCACCGTGGCCGTCGTCAGGTCCGCCCGTCCCGACTCCTCGGGCTGCACGACGAGCACGCACACCCCCACGTCCACACGCAGCGAGGGCGCGCCCCAACGCAGGAGCACGTTGGCCTCGGGGTGCAGGCGCAGCGCATCCGCGGACGCCTTGGCCACCAGGTGCGTCACCGTGAGTCGCTGTCCGGTGCGAGCCCGCCACGCCTCCAGGAACGCGACGGCCTTCTCCATGCGCACTTCGAGGGACGCATAGGCGCTCGGGTCCCTGGGCGAACGCCACGCCCCCAGGGCGAGCTTGCGGAAGGCACCCGGCGGCGGTGCCGGCTTCAGGTCGAGTTCCACGGCGGGTGTCCGGCTTCGCACGGAGCCCGGTCGCCTGCAACCCTGCGCCGCGCACCCCACCCTGTTAGACAGGGGGCCGCTGCTGGAAGCCCCCTCTCACCGAGGCACCCGACATGACGCCCCTTGCCCTGGCCCTGTCCCTCGCCCTCCAGGCCGCGCCGGCCCCGCAGAAGGCCCCGCCGCCGAAACCCGCTGCCCCCGCCAAGACTGTGTCCACTCCCACGACGCCCGAAGACCTCACCGCCTCCACCCGCGCCTGGCATGAGCAGCGCATCCAGCGACTCCAGTCCGAGGAGGGTTGGTTGACGCTCGTCGGCCTCTTCTGGCTCAAGGAGGGCGAGCAGACCGCCGGCTCCGCGCCCGAGAGCGAACTGGACTTCCCGGCCGGTACGCCCGCGAAGCTCGGCATCTTCACGCGCAAGGGCAACACCGTCAGCTTCCAGCCCGCGTCGGGTGTGCAGTTCACGCGCAACAACGCGCCCTTCACCGGGGGCGAGCTGAAGACGGACGAGAAGGGCTCCCCGGATGTGGTGAAGCTCGGCAGCCTCAACTTCCAGGTCATCCTCCGAGGCGACAAGCTGGGCGTGCGTGTGAAGGACTCGCAGGCGCAGGCGCGCAAGCAGTTCCACGGCATCGAGACCTATCCGGCGAGCCCCACGTGGCGCGTCACCGCGCGCTTCGAGCCCTCGGCCACGCCGCGCACGCTCCAGGTTCCCAACGTGCTGGGCACCACGGAGGAGATGAAGGCGCCGGGCACGCTCGTCTTCACCATGGACGGCAAGGAGTACCGCCTGACGCCGGTGGAGGAAGAGGGCTCCAACCAGCTCTTCATCATCTTCGCGGACGAGACGAACCGCGATGCGACGTACGGCGCGGGCCGCTTCCTGTACTCGGACATGCCGAAGGACGGACAGGTGGTGCTCGACTTCAACCGCTCCTACAACCCGCCCTGCGCCTTCACGCGCTTCGCCACCTGCCCGCTGCCTCCGCGTGGCAACCGCCTGGCCCTCCGCGTGGAGGCCGGCGAGAAGCGCTACGGCGACCACTGAGGTCCAGGGAGCTGTTCATCTTGCTGTGCCCACCGGGCCGACTCCGCTCTCACGCGGGGCGGCCCGGTTTCATTTTCCCAGTGAATCCAAGAAGATGCTCGTGGCTCTCATCTCGAACATCCTTCGGGATTCGGTTCACGAATCGAATCAGAAATCTGTTCACGGGTTGAATCAGGGAGACAGGGCGGGCCCCACTTCATGGCCACGGTGGAACAGCTTCTAGCGGCCCTCGGCCGTCGGGATGAAGCCCGAGCGAGCGAGCTCGCGACGCAGCTCAAGGTTTCTCGCCCCTCGGTGACGCGCCTCCTGCTCGCAGCGGGGGACCGCGTGTGTCGCATGGGCGAAGGACCGGCGACCCGCTATGCGCGGACCCGCGAGCCGCCCCCGCTCGGCACACGGCTGAACGTCCACCGCATCGATGAAGCAGGCGCTGTCCACCGGTACGGCGTGCTCCGCTTGCTCACGGGTGGTCGACACTGGCTCGAATACACGGAACGCGCGCCCAAGCACTTCGAGGGGCTCCCGCCGTTCGCGACGGACATGAGTCCACAGGGCTACATCGGCCGGACATTCTCACTCCGCCATCCCGAGCTCTTGCTCCCCCAACGCGTGGCGGACTGGACGGATGACCACTGTCTCGTCGCGCTGGCCCTGCGTGGAGAGGACTGCGTCGGAGACCTCATCCTCGGTGACGAATCGCTCGACCGATATCTCGCCACGCCTCTGCCCACGGCGACTCCCGACGACTACCTCGCGCTCGCACGGGCTTCCGAACAGGGACCGTCGGGCTCCTCCGTGGGCGGAGAGCATCCCAAGTTCGCCACGTACTCCCTGGGTCGCCACGTCATCGTGAAGTTCGCGGGCCCCGACGATGGAGCAGCGGCCTCTCGATGGAGGGACCTGCTCATCGCCGAAGCGCTCGCGCTTGAAACACTTCGCGACGCGGGCATCCCCGCGGCCAACGCGCGTTGGCTGGATGTGGAGGACCATCGCTTCCTCGAAGTGGAACGCTTCGACCGGCTCGGCGCACGCGGCAGGAAGGCCCTGCTGTCACTCGGAGCCATCACCGACGAGTACATCGGCCCGCGCGACACCTGGACGCAGGCCGCATCGAGAATGCACGAGGCGCAGCTCGTCTCCGAAGACGATGCACGGCGAATGCGCTGGCTCGACACCTTCGGCCAGCTCACCGGCAACACGGACCGCCACTTCGGCAACCTGTCCTTCTTCCCAGAAGGGCCGAAGCGGTTCCGACTCGCGCCGGTCTACGACATGCTGCCCATGGTGTTCGCGCCCGTGGGAACGAACCTCGTCGAGCGGACCTTCACGCCACGCCCGCCCACCGCGAGCACCGTGGACATCTGGTCCGACGCCGCACGCCTCGCCCTGTCCTACTGGGAGAAGCTCTCACGAGAGCCCGCGCTCAGCGCGCCCTTCCGGGAGCACTGCGGCCACTGCGCGGCCACCCTCCAGACCTTCATGAACCAGCAGCCCGTCTGACCGAGGAACGCACTCCCGCAACAACAGGCCACGAGCCGACACATCCCGTCCGCTCGTGGCCCGTGACGGACTCAGTGCACGCTGGACGGCTGCTCCGAAGTGGCCTCGCGCCCGCGCGGTGATTCCAGGCGTGGGGCGATGCCCTGGGCCACCTGTCGCAGCAGCGCCTCAGTGAAGGCCGGCAGGTCCCCCGGGTTGCGCGAGGTGATGAGGTTGCCATCCTCCACCACCTCGCGGTCCACCCAGCGCGCGCCCGCGTTGATGAGGTCCGTGCGGATGGAGGGCCACGACGTGAGCGTCATCCCATCCGCGATGTCCGCCTCCACCAGCATCCACGGCGCATGGCACACAGCCGCCAACGGCTTGTCCGCGCGGTAGAAGTCCCGCACGAAGCCCACCATGTCGATGTCCATGCGCAGGTGGTCCGGTGAGTAGCCCCCCGGAATCACCAGCGCATCGAAGTCCCGGGACGACACGTTCCGCACGGCCTTGTCCGGGGTGATGACCTCCTTGCCCTTCTTGCCCTTCACGGGCGTGTCGGCCTCCACGCCGATGACGACCGCCTCGTGCCCTGCTTGCTTCACGCGGTCATACGGAATGCGGAACTCGGAATCCTCGAAGTCGTCGGCCAGGATGAACGCGATGCGCGCCATAGGACGTCTCCTTGTTGCGAATGGACGGGTTGTCCCGTGCGCTCAAGGTGCCCACGCGCCCCGTGGCGACACAGGCGCGCCTCCGCGCTCGGCCCGCCCGCCTGCCCACCCTCCCGACGAGGGACGCCTCCCCGAGCGTCCTCACCCTCACGTCCGCCATCCGTCACGCTGGCGCCCCCACCCGACCGCGGACATTAATCGCCCCATGCGCGCCTCTCGCCTGCTCGCCTCCGCCCTCGTGGTGCTCGCCGTGTCGGCCTCCGCCTGTCGCAAGAGCCAGTCCCAGGGCACCGCCTCACCCGAGGACTGCGTGCGCGTCGCGGACGACTGGGGCCCGGATGGCGCCGTGCCCATCACCGTGGACGTCGTCGCCGAGGGCCTGGAGGTCCCCTGGGGCATCGCCTGGCTGCCGGGTGGAGACGCGCTCGTCACCGAGCGACCTGGTCGCGTGCGCCTGCTCAAGGCCGGCGTGCTCCAGCCCCAGCCCGTGGCCACCGTGCGCATCACCCGCGCCGCGGAGGGCGGCCTGCTCGGCATCGCCGCGCACCCGGACTTCGCGACGAACCGCCAGTTCTACGTGTACGTCACCACCGACGCGGGCGGGCAGGACGAGAACCGCGTGGAGCGGTGGACGCTCTCCGAGGACCACACCACCGCGACGTTCGACCGCGTCGTCTTCGGCGGCATCCCCTCCGCGACGTACCACGACGGAGGACGGCTGCGCTTCGGCCCCGACGGCATGCTCTACGCGGGCACCGGTGACGCCCGCGAGCCGGACCGCTCGCAGAACGTCAATGACCCGGCGGGCAAGCTCCTGCGCCTGACTCCCGAAGGACAAATCCCCCAGGACAACCCCTTCCCCGGCTCCCCCGCGTTCCTCACCGGCATCCGCAACCTCCAGGGCTGGGACTGGAAGGATGCCACCACGCTGTACGTCACGGACCACGGCCCGAGCGGAGAGACGATGCGCCGGGGGCACGACGAGGTGAGCCTCGCCCGTCCTGGGAGCAACCTGGGCTGGCCCGGCATCTACTCGTGCGAGCTTCACGCGGGGCAAATCACGCCCTCGCTCACCTTCGCGGACGCGATGCCTCCCGGGGGCGCCGCCCTCTACACCGGCACCGCCATCCCCGAATGGACGGGCTCGCTGCTGGTGGGCACGCTGGGCTCGCGGCACCTGCACCGTGTGCGGTTCGCCGCTGACAACCCCGCCCGAGTCACCCTCCACGAGGTCTACCTGCGCGACACGTACGGCCGGCTGCGCGAGGTGAGCATGGGTCCGGACGGCCACCTGTACGTCACCACGAGCAACTGCGATGGGCGTGGGGACTGCGGGGCGAAGAAGGACCTCATCCTCCGCCTGAGGCGATGAAGCCCGCGACCGGCAGGCCGCTCAAGATGGGGTCGTGACCTCGCTCTTCCGTTCTGGAAGACTGCGCGCCGTGCACTTGGAGATGCCTCTCGTCATTGGATTGATGGTGGCTGCCATCGTCCTGGCCATCGCCGCCAAGCGGGCGAACATGCCCTACAACGTGGCGCTCGTGGTGGGAGGCCTGCTCATCTCGGTGGGCAACCTGCTCCCCGGCGTGCCGCCACTCAACCCGGAGGTGGTGTTCCTCGTCTGCCTGCCGGCGCTGCTGTTCGAAGGAGGCATCACCGCGGACCTCAATGGCATCCGCGCCAATGCCCTGCCCATCCTCATCCTGTCCACCGTCGGCATGGTGCTGGCCATTGGCGCCACGGGCACCGCGCTGCACTACCTGGTGGACCTGGCCATCTGGCCCGCGCTGCTTTTGGGCGCGCTGCTGGCCGTGACGGACACCGTCTCCATCCTCTATGCGTTCCGTCGCGCCCCGGTGCCGCCTCGCTTGTCCGGCATCATCCAGGGCGAGAGCCTCTTCAACGACGGCACGGCGTTGGTGGCCTACGCGGCCATCGCCAGCGTGGTGGCGGGAGCGGCGGCGCCGTCCCTGCCGATGCTGGCCGCTCGCGTGTTGCTCGCCTCGGCGGGTGGCGCGGTGGTGGGGCTCGCGGTGGGCATGCTGGGCGCCTTCGTCATCCGCCGCACCGAGGACCCGCTGGCCGAAATCATGGTGACGACGGCCGTGGCCCTGGCCTCGTTCGTGGTCGCCGAGCAGATTCACCTGTCGGGTGCCATCTCCGCCGTCGTCGCGGGACTGGCCGTCGGTGTCGGGCTGCGCAAGGACGTGTCCCCACAGAGTCGGGTGGCCATCCACTCCTTCTGGGAGTACGCCACGTTCGGGGTGAACACCTTCCTGTTCCTGGCGGTGGGACTCACCACCAAGCCGGAGACGCTCAGCGGCTACCTGCCGGAGACGGCCATCGCGGTGGGCTGTGTGTTGGGCGGGCGCGCGGTGGCCATCTACGGGCCCTTCCTGCTCCTGCGGCTCATCCGTCCGGCGGAGGCGGTGCCGCCGCGCTGGCAGCACGTCTTCATCGTGGGCAACATCAAGGGCGCGCTCTCCATCGGACTCGCGCTGGGTCTTCCGGAGACGACGCCGGGCCGCGAGAAGCTGGTGGCCATCGCCTTCGGCGTGACGCTGGTGTCGCTGGTGGGTCAGGGATTGGTGCTCACCCACGCGTTGAAGTGGCTGGGCCTGTTCCAGCAGGACGAGGTGGCGCTGGCCATGTCCGAGCAGCGCGGCAAGCTCATCGCCAGTCGCGCGGCGCATCAGGAACTGGCGTCGCTGCATGAGCAGGGACTGGTGCCCCGCGCCGCGTATGACCACCTGCGCAGCGAGTACCAGGTGAGCATCGCCCGTGCGGAGCGCGAGCTGCGGCGGCTCAATGACCATCACCTCGCGCAGGGGGCGAGGGACCTCATCGCCATGCGGCGTCGGCTCATCGACGCGGAGCGCACGGCGCTGCAGGTCGCGCGCAGGAGCGGCCTCATCCCCGAGACGACGGCGGAGCACATGCTGGCGCAGTTGGATGAGCGGACACTGAATCTGGAGAAGGTGTTGCACGGAGCGCACGGCGACGAGCCGGCAACGGAGCCCGGGAGGAAGGCGTCGTGAAAATCGTCATCGCGGGTGGGGGACGGGTGGGCAGTGTGCTGGCGTCCCGGCTGGTGGCCGAGCAGCACACCGTGACGGTCATCGAGCGGGACGCGAGCATCTGCACGCGCCTCTTCGAGGAAGTGGGCGTGGTGGCGGTGTGCGGGGACGCGACGAGTCCGCAGGTACTTGAGGCGGCGGGAGTGGCGTCCGCGGACGTGGCGGCGGGGGTGCTGGCGAGAGATTCGGAGAACCTGGCGTTCGCCATGCTGGTGCGCAGCATGTCTCCCGCGCGCATCATGGTGCGCATGCTGGACACGAGCTATCGCGAGGCGTACCGGCTGGCGGGAGTGAAGGAGCTGGTGGCGGAGGCGGAGGTGGTGGTGGCGAAGATGACCACGGCCATCGACTTCCCGCAGGTGGCGGGCTCGTTGCCGCTGGGCGACGGTGACACGGTGCTGTTCGAGCTGGCGCTGCCGTTGCGCGCACGCGTGGCGGGACAGACGGTGGCGCAGGTGCGGGCCATGGAGGGCTTCCCGCGCGAGTGCATCTTCATCGGCATGGTGGACCCGCAGGGTCGCGCGGCGCTGCCGGATGGGAGCACGGTGCTGAAGGCGGGGCACACCATCATCCTCGTGGCTCGACGCGCGCAGCTCGCGGAGGCGGTGTCGTTCCTCACGGCGGAGCCGGTGGGGACGACGGGCGCCGCGGCGCTGGCGGCGACACTGCGCAAAGTGGACTTCCTGGCGCCGTTGAATCCGGAGGAACTGGAGACGGTGGCACGCGGCGCGGAGCACCTCCAGTGGCCGGCGGGCACGGAGCTGTTCCGACAGGGCGACGCGGGAGAGAGCTTCTACGTGGTGCTCGCGGGCGAGGTGCAGCTCAGGGACACGGGAGGACAGGCCGTGGCCACGGTGAAGCCAGGAGGCTTCTTCGGGGAGCTGGCCCTGCTGACGGGAGAGCCGCGCACGGCCACGGCGGTGACAGCCACGGCTTGCGAGCTGGCGGCGGTGGGCCGCGAGGACTTCCGCAGCGTCGTCATGGCCAACCCGGGCGTGGCGCTGGAGATGAGCCGCATCCTGGGAGAGCGACTGTCGCGCGTGCAGGGCGGCAAGACGCCCACCAAGCGCTGGGGCCTCTTCGGCCGGTAGCACCCGCGAGGGTGGAGCGCACGAAGCGCCAGGGCGTCTCCACCCCGGCGTCGCGCCTTCGATGCGACGAGGCCCGAGGGTTCGCTGGGCACACGGTGCGGTGCCCAACAACACCGCGCGAGGCCCTCAGCCCTCGTTCAGCTTCTTCAACAACCGCTCGGCCTGCTCCCGGACAACGCCTTCACCCAGCGCCTGCGCACGCTGCGCATGGTGGATGCACGCGGCGCGGTCCGTCAGGAAGGTGGCCACCGCCATGTTGAGGTGCGTCGTCGCATCCTCGGGATGCGCGGCCAGTGCCCGCTCCAGGAGCGGCTTCGCGCGAGCGTGTTCGTCGTCCTGCATCAAGAGCAGCGCCAGGTCATTGACGGGCCCCAGCTCGGTGGGCACCAGCGCCACCGCCTCCTCCAGTCGCCGACGCGACTCCGCGCGCTCACCCAACGCGCCATGCATCTGCGCCAGCGCCTGCAACGTCTGCCAGCTCCTGGGCGCCAGCCGCAGCGCCTCCTCGAAGAGGTCCTTCGCCTCCGCGAAGCTGCCCGCGCTCATCACCGCCAGCCCGTGCATGTACACGTAGTTGATGTGCGTCGGCTCCAGTTGGCGCAGCTCCAGCACGGTGCGCTTGGCGCCCTCGGGACTGCCCCCTGACAGGTACAGCTTGAAGAGGTCCTCCAGCACCGCGCGCCGCAGGCCTCCCTGCGCCTTGTCCAACGCCTGCGTGCCCGCCTGGATGCCCAACCCCAGCGCACCCTGTGCCGAGTGCGCGCGCATCAACATCAACAGCGGCATCGCTTCCTGCGGCGCGCCCTCCGCCGCCTTCTGGAAGTGCGTCACCGCCGCGCTCGGCGTGCCCTGCTGCAGATGGATGCGCCCCAGCTCGAAGTGCGTGTGCGCGCTGTCGGGCGCCACCTGGAGGGCGGACTCATAAGCGGCCCGCGCGCCATTCAAATCGCCCCGGTCCAGCAACAGGCCGCCCAGGTTGAAGCGCTCGAAGTAGCCCGACGTGGGGGCCGAGGCCAGCACCTTGAGGGCCTCCAGCGCCTCCGCGTTGCCCGCCTGCGCCCTCAACATGGCGAGGTGCGCCTGCCCCTCCGCATGGTCCGGCTTCGCCTTCAGGAGCCGCAACGCCGCGGCCTCCGCGTCGCCCGCCGCGCCCGTGCTCAGGTACGTCCGGACGAGCCCCAGCAGACAGTCCACGTCGTTCGGGTCGATGGCGAGCCCCTTCTGGAAGCTCTTCACCGCGTCCTGGGGCTGACCCACCTGGAGAAACCGTCCGCCTTCCCGAGCATGCGTCGATGACATGCTCCGGGTTTATCACGGGGTGGCGAGCCCCGGCAGCCCGAGGAAGGGCCACCCCCGAGCCTCCGCTCACAGAGCGATTCCACGACACTCAGCGACGCAGCGCCGCCGCCGCGATGCCCGGCATCTTGAGCCAGGACGGGGACCGCTCGAACTGGACCAGCCTCCGCCCCAGGTCACGCACGCTCCGGTGTCCGGGGACCCACGGCGGGGCGAGAAGGCTCGTCAGCGGCCCGCGGAGGACGGACTTCTCCACCTGCTCCAACATGAGGCTGTTGTGAACCCAGCCCTGGCCACTCTGGATGTCCTGGGGCGTCGAGGACGGATGCCCACCCCAGGGCAGCGAGATGAGCGCATAACCCGCCGCGGGCCAGGTGTTCACCGCCACCGTGCCATACCGCAGCTCGCGAATGGCCTTCTCCAACGCGGCCGCCACGGCCGGGTCCTTCAGCGAGCGCGGGTGGATGATGAGGGTGGCGTTCAGCGTTCCCCACACCTTGTCGTTGAGGAACGACACCGCGCTGTCGAGGAAGGCCACCGGGTCATCCGCGCCGGGCAAACCCGTCTCCGAGAGCACCGTGCACCACGGCTCGTGACGGAAGACGCGGTCCTCGGCCTGCCGCGAGTCCACGTCCGGAATCAACGCGAAGGGCAGCTCGCCCACGCCCGCGTGGCCCACCTGCCGCAGTTGGGAACGCCCCTCGGTGAACTGGCGCCAGCGCTGGTCCGCGCCCGGGTAGTACGCGCGCCGCACGGCGGCCTTGCCCAGGCTGACCTCCACCGCATCCACCACATGCTCACGCGGCTTCCAGGCCTTGGGCTGCACCAACAGCTTCGCCGCGTTGCAGTTGAAGGACGCGTTGTTGGCCACCATGCCGGCGATGCTGTCCGCCTGGAAGCGCAGCTCCCCTTCCGAGTACGGCCCCGGCACCACCACCACCGGCGAGATGTTGCCCAGCTCGCTCGTGAAGGGCTTGCGCAGCAACGGCTCGTTGCGCGCGCGACGGGCCTCCGCCTCCGGACCCGGCGGCCCCCACACCAGCGCGTCATGCGTCTTGTCGCTGCCGGTGATGTGGACTTCATCCACCGCCGCGTGCCCCACCAGCACCGCGCCCTCCTCCGCGCCGCCGTACACCACGGCGAAGACATCCCGCCGCGCCAGCGAGGCGAAGGCCTGCTCCAGCATGGGCCCCAGGTAGGCGTTCACCGGGTTCATCTTGAGGACGCACGCGGCGCCCTCGACGAAGAGCTTGTAGAGACAGTCAGCGGGCGGAATCGAGTTGACGTTGCCCGCGCCGAGCACCGCGCACAGGCGTCCGTCGTGTGGCTTGCGGTAGAACGAAGCCTGGTGCTCGCGGAGGTTGCTCGCCGTGACGCCGGGGAGGAAGTGGACCTCCCCCTCGGCGTGGGGCAGCAGCATCCCCTCGAGCGCGTTCATCGGGTAGATGCGCGCCGCGAGCCTTCCGTCCTCCAGCGTGCGCAGGCGAGAGGCCGGGATGCGCGGGACACCGTGACGTTGGATGTCTCGCAGGGAGGCGGCCAGCAGGCGCAGATTGCGCACCACCACCATGGGCCCGGCCAGCCACTCCTCGCCAGCCAGGGGACTGTTCGGGTCGATTCCCTTCGCCTCACACGCCGCGCGCACGCTCGGCTCGGCGATGGCCATGTAGCCACGGCTGAGGTCCTCCAGCAGCGAGAGGCGTTCGGGAATCCCGAGCTTCACCCACGCTCGCGAGCCTGCCTTCACCCGCTGGATGATGGTCTCCAGCGTACCGGTGGGAGTACTGCGGGGCGTGGCGGCGAGGCTCATGGGGACCTCCGGGAGCGGGCGGGCTCCTCAAGGTAGAGGAGCGCCAGCCCGCGCGTCACAAGTCCCCACGCGGACCGTCATCAGGTGGGCAACGGCTTGCCCAGGCCCTTGCGCAGCGCCTCGTCGATGACGGACTGGATCTTCTTTTCCGCGTCGCGAACCTGGTTCTCATGTTGCTTGCCGAGCTTCTCCTGCTCGCGGCCCAGCTCCTCCTGTTGCTTGCCGAGCTTCTCCTGCTCGCGACCCAGCTCCTCCTGTTGCTTCGACAACTCCTCCTGCTTCGCGTCGAGGGCGTCGATCTCCTTGTCGAGTTCGGCCTCCTGCTTGTCCAGCTCCGCCTCGCGACGCGCGCGCTCAGCCTCGGAGAGCGAGTCCAGACGAGCGGATTGCAGATGCAGCCCCGCCCGCTTGTGAGCCAGTTCGGCGTGCTGCAGGCCCAACTGTCCCTGCTGCACTCCCAGCGCGCCCTGCTTCATTCCCAGCTTGCCCTGCTCCTCGCCCAGCGCGCCCATGCGCGTACCCACTCCACCTTGGACCAGGCCGAACTTCCGGATGGGCTCCAGCGCGGCCTTCATCGCCGCCAGGGTGGCCGTGTCGCGGATGATGAACGCCTCGCCCTTGCGGCGGACGTAGAGCAGCTCGCCGCCGTTCTTGTCCTTGAACATCTTCGCGAGCTTCAGGTCCACCGTGCTGCCGCGCATCGTCGCCTTGTCACCGGAGAGCAGCACGTAGCTGGAGTCGTCCTCATCGTCGTAGTCGGGAGGAGAAGGCGGCGAGGGCGGAGTCGGAGGCGCCACGGGGGCGGCGGGCACACCGGCCATCGCCAGACGCGGCGTCAGAGGGGCAGCGCGCGGCGCCGCAAGGGCCAGCATCGGCCTCGGCGCGACAGGGGACGGCCCGGAGGGAGACGCCACCGCCATCGGCGCGATGGGGCTCAGCCCCACTGGAGACGCCACCCCCACGGGAGTGACGAGGGTCGGACTCACTGGAGATGCCACCGCCATCGGCGCGATGGGGCGCAGCCCCACCGGAGACGCCACCCCCACCGGAGCGACGAGGGTCGGACTCACTGGAGACGCCACCGCCATCGGAGCAACGGGGCTCAGCCCAGCAGGAGACGCTACCGCCACCGGTGCAACAGGGCTCGGTCCAGTCGGAGACAGGGCCGCCACCGGCGCGACAGGGCGCGGCCCCACCGGAGACGCCGCTATCGGCGCAACAGGACTCGCAACGGCGATCGGCGTCGGCGCGTCCATCGTCCCGGTGCGCACCGTGCCCTGCTTCCTGGAAGGCACCGCTGCTGGCTGGGCGCTGTCGGTCGACGTCGGCCCACCGGGACTCGTCTCCGCCACGGCCGTCAGCGCGGGAGGCGCGCTCCCCTGCTTCGACTCTGTCTCCGGCACCGACTTCGCTTCCTGTCGAGCGACGACCTGGAAGGGAACCAGGGCCACGAGCCCCAGCGCGGAGAGCGTCACTTTCAACCAACGACGGGAACGGGAGGAACCGATGTCGACGTGCTCCAGCATGCTCAACCTCCTGTGCAACGCGTGAACGTGGGCGGACGCACCGAGCGCGGCGGCGGTCCCATGAGGACGGGTGACTCCGAAGGCGAGCAACAGTTCGCCGTAATCCGCGGGCTCCGCGCCGGTGAGCCGCAGCGCTTCCGCGTCACACGCCTCCTCACGGGCCAGCGCGTATTCACGGGCCGCCCGACGCGCGAGCGGGTGGAAGAAGAGCAGCGCCTCCGCGAGTGCCGGCACCCAGCCGAGCCACAAGTCACCGCGCTTCAGGTGCGCCACCTCGTGTGCCAGCGCCATGCGCAGCCCTTCCACCGGAAGCCGCCGCACCGCCTTCGTCGGCAGCACCACCACCGGAGACCACAACCCCGTGGCCAGCGGGCTCGCCACCTCGTCCGACACGAGCAACCTGGGAGCACGTCGCAGTCCCGCGCTCTCGGACAGCTCGAGGACCTCGGACTCCAATACCGGGTGCTCCAGGGGGCGGGCGTTCCGGCGCAACCGCCGCATCAACGCCCAGCTCCGCACCTGCGCTCGCACCTGCCACAGCACGCCCACCACCCACGCAGCCAGGAGCGCCAGCACGACGAACTGCTTCCAGCCTGCTCCCGAGGCACGTGCCCCAGGCGTCGACGGCTTCAGCAGTCCGCCCGCGACGACCTGCCCGCCCTCCGTGAGACGCGGAGACTCGGCCCCCAGCACCTTCGCGGCGTGACCGCCCTCCGTCAGGCGCGGAGACTCGGCCCCCAGCACCTTCGAGACCTGCCCGCCCTCCATGAGATTCGGAGTTCCTGCCTCCGACCTCCTCGCGCCCTGCCCGCCTTCCGCGAGACGCGGAGACTCGGCTCCGAGCATCCTCGCGACCTGCCCGCCCTCCGTGAGATTCGGAGATCCTGCCTCCGACATCCTCGCGCCCTGCCCGCCTTCCGCGAGACGCGGAGACTCGGCCCCCGGCGCCTTCGTGCTCTGTCCCGCCGGCACCAGGTGGACGGCGCCTCCCACCATCCCGAGGTTGCCCACGTGCGCGTCACGCTCGCCCACCAGACCGTGCGCCGCGCCGATGGACGGAGCCCATCCCTCCGAACCTCGTGACACGGGCGACGCCCCCACCGCTCCGCCCTCGACGAGCGGCGCGCCATCGGACTCCGACGACTCCGCCTGCCCGGAGAGGAACGCGAGCGACGCGGGCAACACCGGCAGCGCCAGCGGACGCGGCCCACCCAGCGACACCACGAACTTGAGCGCCACCAACCACCACATGCCCGCGCGCAGCGAGGCCGGCATCCGCGTCCACAGTCGCGTCACCGCCCACACCAGCGCGGCACACAGCGCGCCCTGCCACGACGCTCGCCACAACCCTTCCGGCCACGACGCCAACCACGTGGCCCCATCCATCAGCCATTCGGTCCGCATGGAGCTATTCCTTCCGCTTCTTCGAGCGAAGCCGCGCCACCACATCCTGGAGCTGCGCGAGGTCCTTGTCGGAGACGTCATCCGCGTCAGAGAGATACGCGGCGAACGGCGACAGCGAGCCGGACAGCGTGCGCTGGACGAAGTCACCCACCACGTCCCGCAGCAGCTCCCCCTCCCGCACCGGCGAGGCGTACTGGAACACGCCCTCCACCTTGCGCCGCGTGAGGTAACCCTTCAGCCGCAGCCGCTCCATCACCGTCAGAATGGTGGAACGCGCCAACCCCTGCGGCTCACCGAAGCGCTCCACCACCTCGCCCACCGTCGCGGGCCCGTGCTCGGCCACGTACCGCAGCACCGACAGCTCCTGCTCTCCCACCGGCTTCTTCATGACCGTCCTCTGACGACAACTGTAGTCACAAGAGAAGTACGCGTGACTACAGCCGTAGTCAAGCGGGTACCAAGGGAAGAAGCGACCCTTTCCCGCCACTGGGACGAGTCCCATGTTTGGGAATGAGCGGGCGACATGCCGCACGGAGGTGGCGCCAGTGTCGAAGGGCGACATGCGGGAGGGGCAGGCAAGGCCGGACGCCTCCGCTCCGGCGAGTCCGTCCCGTGCGCCAGAGCGACTCCTCCAGGTGGGCACAAGCCTCCACGCCGCGCTCATCGTGGACGCGAAAGGACGCATCGTCTGGATGGACACAGTGCTGGCCCTGGCGGCCGGCTGGGAGCAGGGCGACGTCGAGGGACGGAGGTCAGAGGAGGTGCTCGCCCGGCTGCCCTGGCTCGCGCGCGCGGTGGAGTCGGCACTGTCGAGTGGACAGGGGCTGGGCGAAGGCAGCGGACGAGGGCAGCGGCTGCGAGCCCTGGTGCTGGCCGTCCATGGGGACGACGGCTCGGTGCTGGGAGCCTGCGCGCGACTCCAGCCTCGGGAGTCTCCAGAGGTGGCGAGGGACGCGCTGACCGCGGAGCTCTCACACGTCCGCAAGCGCTACGAGGACTTCATCGACAGCATCGACGGCATCGTCTGGGAGGCCGATGCCGGGTTTCGCTTCACCTTCGTCAGCAAACAGGCCGAGCGGCTCCTGGCCATCCCCGCGGAGGAGTGGATGCGCGACCCGGATTTCTGGGCGCGACACGTCCACCTGGATGACTGGGCCGGAGTCGTGTCCTCCTGTCTGACCGCCTGGCGACAGGGGCGGCCCCAGGAGTTCGAGTACCGCATGCTGGCCGCCGACGGGCACATCGTCTGGATGCGCGCCCACGTCACGGCCGTCTCGGAAAATGGCCAGCAGATGCTGCTGCGCGGGCTGATGGTGGACGTCACCGAGCAGCGCCAGTCCCGCGAACGCCTGGAGCACGCCCACTCGGTGCTGCGCGCGACGTTCGACTCCATCGCGGACGGCGTCATCGTGGTGGACGCGGAGCGACGAATCATCGCCTACAACAAACGCTTCCAACTCATGTGGGGCCTCAGCGACGAGGTGATGGAGTCACGCGTCGCGCAGCGGGCGCTCGCGGCGGCGGCGCCGTTGACGAAGGACCCTGCGCGCTTCGTCTCGCGCATCCAGGACCAGTACCTCCCCTCGGACGCCATCAACGTGGACCCCATCGAGCTGCGCGACGGACGCATCTTCGAGGGCACGTCCCTGCCGCAGCGGATGGGCGACGCCATCATCGGCCGCGTGTGGAGCTACCGGGACGTGACGGAGGAGCGCCGCGCGAAGGTGGAGCGGGAGCGGCTGCTCGTCGCGGAGCAGAATGCCCGGGAGCAGGCCGAGGAGTCCTTCGCGCTGCTCGACACGTTCCTCAACCACGCGCCCGTGGGGCTCGCCTTCATCAACCGGGAGCTGCGCTACCTGCGCATCAACGAAGCGCTCGCGTCACTGCATGGACGCACGCGCAACGAGGAGCTGGGCAGGACGGTGTGGGAGATGAACCCCAACATGGCCCCCGCTTTCGCGCCGCTGATGCTCCAGGTCATGGAGACGGGCGTCCCCCTGAGCGACATGGAGATGTCCGGCCACGTGCCCGCGACTCCCCACGAACTGCGGCACTGGCGCGTCAGCTACTACCCGGTGCGGACCCCCAGCGGCGGCATCGTCGGCCTGGGTGCCGTCGTCATGGAGGTGACGGCGGAGCACCGCGCCCAGCAGGAGCGGGAGCGGCTGCTGAAGGAAGCGCAGGAGGCCATCAGCGTCCGGGACGACTTCCTGTCCATCGCCGCCCACGAGCTGAAGACGCCGCTGACGCCGCTCAAGCTGCACCTCCAGATGATGAAGCAGCAGGCCTCCGCCGGCCATGCCCCCAAGCAGCACCACGTGGACAAGGCGCTCGCCCAGGTAACGCGGCTGTCCGTGCTCATCCATGACCTGCTGGATGCCACGCGCATCGAGGCCGGCAGGCTGGAGTTGCGCCGGGGGCCCGTGGAGTTGCAGGCACTCGCCAACGAGGTGCTCGCGGAGGTCCGCCCGCTCGGCCCGCAGCACACGCTGGAATATGAAGCGCCCTCGGAGCCGCTCGTGGTGGAGGGAGACCGGGGACGGCTCGCGCAGGTGCTGACCAATCTGTTGGAGAACGCCTTCAAGTACAGCCCGAGCGGGGGCGTGGTGCGGCTGACGCTGGAGCGCGACGGAGCCGAGGCCCGGATGTCGGTAAAGGACTCGGGCATCGGCATCCCCGAGGACCAGCGCGGGCACCTCTTCCAGCGCTTCTTCCGCGCGCGCAACGCGCCCATCTCCGGCTTTGGCGGGCTGGGGCTGGGGCTCTACATCTGCCGCGACATCGTCGAGCGCCACGGCGGCCACCTGGAGGTGGACACGGAGGTGGGCAAGGGCTCCACCTTCCGCGTCACCCTGCCCTTGGAGCCCGGGGACACCTGAGGCTCAGCGCTGGAAGTCCACGCCCACGCCCATGCCCGCCGTCACGCCGCGCACCAACTGTCCATCCGCCTGCGGGAAGTGCACCGTGCCTCCGGAGCCCCAGGCGTACAGGTGGTTCACCAACCGCTGGCGGACCTCCACGCCCAGCGAGTAGCGCGGCCTGTCTCCCAGCGCCGTCAGCACCGCGCGCGCCAGGGCCCGGGTGCGGCCTCCAGGCAGCTCGAAGCCCGCGGACACATCCAGGTCCGTGCGACCGAAGCCGTGGTACTGCGCGGCCAGGCTGCCCAACAGCAGCGTCGTATCCGCGCTGCCCTTGGCGATGGACGCCTCCAGGTAGCCGGCGAAGCCGTCGGGGAGTTCCTCGTCGGCGATGGGCTGCTCCGTCAGGCCCGTGCCGGAGAAGCGCCCCAGCTCATAGTCTGGACCGAACATGCCGAAGCGGAAGCGCCCGCCCTGCTTGCGGCCCTGCAGCGTGAAGCTCAGCTGTGTGCCGCTCTCCATCTGCCCCTCCATCGCCACGCCCAACAAGCCACCGACGGCCGGCGAGTGCGCCTCCGCGAAGCGCGCGCCACCGGCGAGCAGCGCCCACGCGCGCAGGCGCTCACCCTTGTAGAGCGCCACGTCGCCGCCCACCGAGGCCAACGTCATGTTCGGCGTCTCGCCGCCCGCCTTCGCCGCGTCATGCGCGGCGGACAGGCGCAGCAGGTAGCGGTCGAACTTGTTCGCGTCGTCACTGGCGGCGCGGCCCAGGTCCAACATCACCTCGCCCGCGAAGATGCGCGCGCCCAGCACGTCGCTGGCCAGAATCTCCGCGCGCACCGGCCCCTTCAACATCGTCAGCGAGCCACCCGCGGGGTGATAGTCCGGCGACAGCACGTTGCTGTAGCGGCCCATCAGGTATCCACGGCCCAGCGACTCGTCGGCGAAGGGCTCCACGCGCAGGTAGAACGGCGACTGCCCCTCCTGGCCGATGCGCAGCATGCGCACCACCTGGCCGATATCGCTCAGCTCATCCCAGTCCTCGCGGCGCAGGCGCCCGCCGTAGTCGCCGTCCGCCTGCTTCGGCTCCTCGTCGACCATGCGCAGCCGCAGGTTCGCGCCCAGTCGCAGCACGAAGCTGTCCCCCTTCGTCAGCCCCAACGACGGGTACACCCGGATGAACAGGTCCTGCCCGCCGTCCGGCGTCCCGGAGGGAAGGCTCAGGCCACCGGCCTCGAGCTGACCGCTGAAGCCAAAGCCCTCGCCGCCCACGCGACTGCCGGGCGGCGCGGGCTCATCCAGGCGCGCCGCCGACACGGGCGTGTCCTGGCTGGAGGGCGCGGGCTCCTCCTCGTAGATGGTGGAGCTCTGGTTGGAGACGAGGGCGAAGAGAGCGAGAAGGGGGGCACCAGTCATCGTCCCCCGAGTCTACCCGGCCCCGTGCTCCAGCGAAGCAGCCAGCCCTCACGGTGTGGGTGACACTGCCGAGCCTCGGCACACCCGCCGCGCGGGGGTGACACCCATGTCACGCTCCGCCGCTGCCCGAGCGGGCCCGCGCGCCGACGGCCTCAGCCTCCGCAACGGCCGCTCTCGTCATCCGGGCCCGCGGGGAGAATCGCGCGGTGGGGACGCTCCTCCGCCGCGCCCACCAGCCAGCGCGACAAGAGCCGGATGCCGGAAGCGAACAGCCCGTCCTCCGCGCCACGCAGCGCCTCGAAGAGGGACTCGTCCAGCACGGAGTCCTCCGGGTCGATGACCAGCTCCTCCGGCTCCAGCGACTTGAGCAGCGGGCTCTGGTCGAACACCGTCTCCAGGGGGTGCGGGCGGAGCCGGTGCAGGCCCGCGCTCGCCACCGCGTCCAGCCATTCCACCCACGTCGGGTCCGCGCGAGCCAGTGGCATCAGCTCCTCCGCGCCCGACAGCCCCGCGTGCTCCGCCAGGAGCGACACGCGGACGCGGCGGATGGCACGAGCGACGACGTCGCCCGCCTCTTCCGACTCCCAACTCAGGTTCAGCTCCGAGTCCAACCCGAGGCTGCGATTGGTGGTGTTGGCCGAGCCCAGCGTGAGGAAGCGGTCATCCACCACCATCACCTTCGAGTGGATGTATGTGAAGACATCGGCGCCCGTCTCCGGATTGCGCCCCGCCGAGCAGTACACCCGGAAGGTGTGTCCCGTCTCCAGCGCCATCCGCTCCAGCGTGCGCAACAGCCGCACCTGGGCCACGCCCATGGCCAACTGCTCGCGCAGGGCCTCCGGCTGCCGGGGCAACACCAGCACCACCTGAATCGGTGGACGTCCGGACGCGCGGAAGCGCTTCACCAGGGCCTGGAAGATGGCCCGCGACGAAAAGTACTGGTTCTCGATGTAGATGAACCGGTCGGCCGCCTCGATGGCGTCCAGGAACAGCGCGCGCACCTCCTGCACGGCCTCCTGCGGCGGCACGAGCGTCTTTCCGAAGGTGCGGCTGATGGCCACCGGCCCGGGCGGCGCCGGCACACTGGACGAGAACGTCACGTCATCCCTCGCCACGCGCGGCAGGTGCAGCTCTCCTCCGCCCGAGTGCGCCCAGCGCGCCTCGAACAGCTCCGTCAGGCGCTCCACCACCGGCCCGGTGAGCACCGACTGCACGTCATGGTAGGGCCCGTGCGGGTCCCTGCCGCTGTCACACCGCAGCGCCGAACCCACCCGGTGGTCGCGGTCATCCCAACGGCAATCACAGACATCCATCCCGCCCGTGAAGGCCTGCACCCCGTCCACCACGACCAGCTTCTGGTGATGGGCGCCGTACAAGGGACTGGAGGCGTCGAAGCGGAAGCGCACGCGCTCGTTCGTCGTCCAGTTGAACAACAGGTGCTGCATCCACTCGCGCTCCATGGCGAGCAGCAGGCTGAAATCCCACGCCAGGATGTAGACGTGCAGCTCCGGGTTGGCCCGGCACAGCGCGTCCAGCATGGGCAGCAGGCGCACCTCGCCGCCCCGCGCTTCCTCCAGGTCTTCGCCCCGAAGCAATGACACGTCACTGTCGAACTGCCAGCCCGTCATCGCGATGTAGCGACGGGCCTTCTTCGCGGCCCGGTACAGCTCTCGGTAGTAGGCGCGCCCGTCCACCAGCACGCCGCCGTCGCTCGCCTCTTCCACCGTCCAGCAGTTGCGCCCGGGAATGATGATGCGCTTCACGCTGTCCGCTCCCCTCGCCGCCGCCCTCCCCCAGCGCCACGCCCCGTGGCGCCCCGCGCGCGCAACCTCAGCCCACGAAGACGATGTGCTTGCCGGTGGCCAGCGTCATGTCCGTGGAGGACATCACCTGCTTCACCTTCTTCACCTCGCCCCCCACGGTGTCGAACGCCGCCGCGATGAGGTCTCCCAGCGTCACCTGCACCTGCCGTGCGTGCTTCCCCGCACCCGACACCGCCCGAGCCGTCGTCGCCTTCACCTGCCGAGCCTTACGACGGATGACCTGCCCACGCTGCTGAGTCTTCGCCATGGTTCTTCTCCAAGGATGAGGGATGCACCGCGCCACCACACCGACCCGCCGCCGCCGCCGCCGCCCGCCTGCCCCCAGCCCAAGAGCAACCCACGTGCCGAACGACAACCCCGCGTCTTCACTGGAATCGGGCACCCCAACCCACCCCTCCCCCAGGGGAAGGACTGCCATTTTTTCAGTCCGGCGTGCGAACTCCGCACGACCTGACAGCCCCGCCGCGCCAGCACACCCGCGCCCCACTCCGCCCACGTGAGTGTTTGGAATCAGACACGAGACATCGAGACATGGGTCAGCCTTACCCCCAATGTAAAACGTATTCACGCCAGCGGAAAAGTTTAAACATATCAGTCAATTTGAAAAGACCTGAGAAAACGGTTTCAATGCGTGGCATCGCTTCTTCCGAGGACATCCACGTATGGAATTGAAGACTCCTCCCGCACAGCCCACCTTCGCGACCTACCAGGGCGTCGAAATCGTCGGACAGTCCATCCTCGCCATCGTCAACGGAATGGAGCTGGCGCAGGCCCGGGCGCTGCGAATCCTCGCGGAGAATGGCATCACTCCACTGGAAGCGAAGACGTGGTACCCGATGCCCGCGTTGCTGAAATCTTTCAGCCTGGTTTTCGAGAAGATTGGCCCCAGCACGGTGCGAACGATTGGCCGGAAGATTCCAGACAGCGCGCACTTCCCGCCAGACATCGACAACCTGGAAAAAGGCCTGCGAGCGGTGGACCTGGCGTACAAGATGAACCACCGGGGCAAGGGCAACATCGGGGGTTACCACTACGAGCCGGTGGACAAGCGCAACGCGAAGATGCGCTGTGACAATCCCTATCCGTGCGATTTGGACTACGGCCTGCTGGAGGCAATCACGGACAGGTTTCGCCCCAAGGATTCGCTTTGGGTGCGTATTGAACATGACCCCAGGAGTTGCCGTCGCAGGGGAGATGGGGCCTGCACGTACAACATCAGTTGGTAGCGCACATCGCAGGCCTCCAGGCCCGCGTGGCTCCCCGCGCGGACCTGGGCACGTCGTCAAAGACACTCCGCCAGGGCCGAACGGAGACATGCATCCGGGAGGGACATCCATGAAGGCCGTGCTCCAACACATCGCGGTGTGCGAGGAGCGGTTCGCCTCACACCCCTTCTTCGCGGACCTGAAACAGGACCGACCGATAGAACAGGTGATGGCGTTCGCGCCTCGCCTCACCTTCTGGGTGATGACGTTCCAGGATGTGCTGCGCCTCAACGCGCACTTCATCCAGGACGCGCACCTGAAGGAGCTCGCCACGCATCACCATGCGGAGGAAGGCGGGCATGACCAGTGGTTCGAGGACGATATCGCCCAGCTCACCGGGGGCTCGCTGAGCATCGGCGCGCTCTACGGCAAGGCCCACGCGAAGACGCGCGACGCCGCCTACTCCATCATCAGCGAGGTCTACCGCTCGGTGGATGACCGGCTGCGCATCGTCCTCTTGTGGGCGCTGGAGTCCACCAGTCACGTGTTCTTCAGCCGCACCGCGGTCATCAGCGCGGCGCAGGGCGCGGACGACAAGCTCAAGTACTTCTCCGACCACCACATGCAGGCCGAAGCGCAGCACGCCATGTTCGAGCAGCAGCTGGCGGAGGAGCTGGAGGCCATGGTGCTGGCGCCGGAGGTGCGCGAGGACGCGCTGGCCATGGTGAACCGCATCTACGCGGCGTTCGACACCATGTTCGACGGGCTGCGCATCCACCTGGAGCACGAGCGCGCCGACCAGACGGAGCCGCGCCGAGCCACGCTGGCCCCCACCGCGAACGCGGAGGCCGAGGAGCCCTTCGAGCTGGATGAGACTGACTTCAGCGACGTGACGCTGGCGGTGGACCGGGCCGCCTGAGGCGACCCGCCGTAGGTCCGAACTACTTCGAGGGCGGGGAGAGCACCAGGATGAGCTCTCCGCCCACGTGTTTGCCCGCCTTCTGATAGACGGCGCCCTGCCGGCCCAGCTCCACGTCCAGCGTGGGCTGGCGCGGAATGGCCACGCGCACGGTGGCGGTGCCTTCCTTCATGCCCAGCAGGAGCAGCGACGCGTTGCTGCCGTTGGGCAGCTTCACCTCGGTGGCCGTCTTCGCGCCCACTTCCAGCTTCTCGTTGGACAGGCGCTTGAAGGACGTGAAGTTGAAGTTCTGCTTCTGGAACTGCTCCTTCATCTTCGCCAGCTCCGGGGGCTCCACTTCCGAGCCCTTCTTGGAGGCGAGCACCACCTCCACCTGGATGCTGACCTTCTGCTCCTCCTGGGCCTGGCCGACCACCGGCATCAGCAAGCCCAGGCCCAGCACGGCCAGCAGCAGCCGGCCGGACGACACGTTCTTCTTCACAGGGGACCTCCCGAGGGGCGCTCCACGTCGGTCTTCGGCTTGCCCAGGGGCTTGGGCCCCTTGCCCTTGTTGCGAAGCCCGCCGCCAATGTCCTCTTCCAGCTCCTCGTCCTCTTCCGACGGGGAGCCGTCCTGCGTCTCTTCATCCACCAGCCAGATGATGGTGCCACCGTTGTCGGTTTCCATCACCACCGGCGCCACGCGGGCGTCCTGGTAGGGCTGGATGGACTTCACCGTCATCCGCTCCGCGCCGTAACCCACCGGGGCCTTGTCGCTGAGCAGCAGCGGCAGGCCCACCAGCACGAGCACCGCCGCCGTCGCCAGCGAGGAGACCATCGCCGTGCGCTGGTAGAGGAACATTTCGGACAGCGCCAGCTTCAGCCGCTCCAGGAGGGGCGGCTTCTCCGGCGTCACCCGCGCCATGACCTTCTGCGCGAAGTCCTTGAAGTCGACGTCATCCACCGCCATGTCCAGGCCGACCCGGAGCAGGCCCGACTCGGCCCGCAGGTCCGCCGCGCGCCCCGTGCAGTCGCGGCACGCGCCAAGATGACGCTCCACGTTCACCCGCTCCGCGGGGGTCAGCTCCCCGTCGACATACGGGGAGAGCATGGGGACAAAACGCTCACATGCGGGATTTCCGGCCATAACCTTCACCCTGCTCGGTGGTGGATGCTGCGAACGCTGTGACGCGGGGGTCCCTCAGATATTCGAGGGCCCTTCATTCGCTGCCCACTCCGCTCTTCGCTTCGTCCAACTCCAGGTATTCACTCAGGATTTTCTGGACCTTCGCCCGGGCATGGAAGAGGCGGCTCATCACCGTGCCCTTGGGAATGTCGAGCGTCCGGGCCAGGTCCTCGTAGGACATGCCTTCGATCTCCCGGAGGAGGAGGATGGCGCGGTGCTTCTCGGGCACCGTGGCGAGCGCTTCCTGAATCTTCTCCGCCAGCTCACGCCGCAGCGCGCTCTTCTGGGGATTGGTGCCCAGGCGGCTGCCGAGCGCGCCGATGCGGGCCTCGGACAGGTCCATGGCCTGGTTCTCGTCGAACTCCACCGCCTCGCCTCCACCTCCGCGCTTGCGCAGCACGTCGATGCAGATGTTCACGGTGATGCGGTAGAGCCAGGTGTAGAACGACGAGTCGCCCTTGAAGTGGTCCAGGTACTTGTAGACCTTGACGAACGCCTCCTGGGAGACGTCCATCGATTCCTCCTTGTCCTTGAGCATGCCGAGCGCAACTGCGTACACCTTGCGCTGGTAACGCTCGACGAGGAGTTTGAACGCGCGCTGGTCGCCGCTCCGGACGCGCTTGACGAGTGTAAGGTCGTCGGTTGCCAATGGGTGCGGCAACGTACCACAAGCCGGCCAACGCCGAGGACTTTCCACCGCCAGGCAGCCTCCCCGGCAAGTCTCCCTAGAGGCTCACGAGCGCCAGCACCAGGAGGGCGATGCCCGCCAGGGCCAGCATGGCCCCGAAGGCCGCCCTGTCCCACTGCCCCTGCGACACCGCCCCGTCCTCGGGGTCCGCGCGGAACCGGTGCAGCACGTTCCAGAGCATTTGCGGCCCCAACCGCTTGCCCGAGGAGCGGCGCCGGCCGTCGGAATCCGAGGGCTGTTCGTCGGAATCCTCGGACTCGGACGCCCTCATGCCCAGCGGCGCGGGGCCGCCCCGGAGCGTGTCCGGTCCGCGGGCCTGCATGGCGAGAGCTCCCTCGGCCACCCCCTCCTTGCGGACGGCGGCCTCCGAGTGGCGGACCTCCGGGGGCGGCTCCAGCCGGACGGTGGCCACGCGCTCGCGGGCCTCGTCGGGCGTCCTGGCCTCCAGCACCCACAGGCCCTGCGTCACCCCGTCCTGGCCGGTGCGCGCGTCGCGCAGCTCCGCGAAGCCCTGGCCCTTGAGCGACTCGCGGAAGGCCTCCTGCCCCTCCTTCTGGGGCGGCTGGGCCACGGCGGCCTCGGCGTAGGCGGCGAAGAAGGCCCACAGCCGGGTGGCGCGCTCGGTGCTCGACAGCTGCGAGGGCTTGAGGTGCTGGGCCAGCAGCGCCGCGTCCGAGCCGAAGCGCAAGCCCAGCTCCTCCTGGCCCGCCACCTTCTCGAGCCCGGGGGGAATCAGCTCCGCCACCTTGCGCAGCGGCGCCCGCTCGGTGCCGCCCAGGGTGGGATGGCCGCCGGGGATGGCGCCCTTGGTCCGGAAGGCGTCGTGCTTCCCATGGCCCCCACCCTCCAGCCCGCCACCCTCGGGGACCTTGGGGCCGCGCGGCCCTCCCGCGGGCGACTTGAGGATGAGCCGGGCGAGCTGGCTGAAGTTGGAGGTGATTCGCGAGGAAGCGGACATGAGCGGTGCCTCGTCATCCGTCGTGGGAAGGGGCGTCTCTGGCACGTCCCCGGTGGGCTCCGCCGAAGGACTCCGGGAGCCTAACGCGGGCGCGTCCCGGGGGCTGTTTTGGGAGCTGAACGAAGTGTCCGCCAGCGACGCCGTGCCCCGGGGAGCATTTCCGCTCTCACGCGGTGTGTCGGAGACGGGGGCGCGCCAGATGCGGGTGGGCTCCGCGCCTTCTGGCTCCATGCCATCCGCCAGCAGGGGAAGTCCCGCTGGAGGCGTCCGGGGGCTGGCGCCCGAGTTGGACGACGTGCGCGGGCCATGCTCGCCACGAGGCTCCCCGCCGCCCCTTCCTGCCCGGGGACCGTCGCGGGGCCCCCTCATGTCGCCGACGTGGCCCATTTCCCAGATTCTCGCCCGGAGCGAGGATCAGGTTGCGGCCAACTACTCGCCTTCGCGCTCCACCTCGACGGGCGTGGTCATTCCGTTGGCGTCCAGACGCACTCGGTAGACGGAGTTCAGCCCATCGCCGTCGAAGTCGCCGCGCGCCAGGCACGACACCTCCGGCTCGCCCACGGGGCTCTCCTGCACCACCACTTCGTACTGGAAGCGCACCTTCCCCTCCGGCTCGAAGCCGAGGCGGTGGAAGACGTCGTTCTCCGGGAAGGGCACCGACTCGCCGCCGCGCGGCACATCCCGGGGCGTGGGGCCGGCGACCTGATAGGCGCCATGCTCGTCGCGGTATGCCTGCACCGCGTCACACAGCGCCAGCACGTTGAGGCGCGCCTCGGTGTCGGTGGGTCGCTCGCTCGACTGCCCGACGTGCCGGAGGCCGAGGACGCCCAGGATGGCGGCGAGGACTCCCAACCCGGCGGCGAGCAGGGGCCACCGCTTGAGGAGGTTGCCCGGCGGGGACGGAGGCGGAGGGGATGTGGAGGGGTCGGACATGGTCCTCAGCTCTCCGGCGTCCAGGCGGCCCAGTCGCGGGGCTGCTTCAGCACGTCCACCAGCCGGGCCTCCCAGCTTCCGGGCTCCGGGTGATGGTCGTAGCGCCAGCGCGTCTGGGGCGGCAGGGACATGAGGATGGACTCGGTGCGCCCGCGCGTCTCCAGCCCGAAGACGGTGCCGCGGTCATAGACGAGGTTGAACTCCACGTAGCGCCCACGCCGCACCTCCTGCCAGAAGCGCTGGGCCTCGGAGAAGGGCGTGTCCTTGCGTCGCTCGGCGATGGGCAGGTACGCGTCCAGGAAGGCCCGGCCACAGTCGCGCACGAAGTCCAGTTCGCGCTCCAGGTCGCCGCCCATGTTCTCGAAGAAGATGCCGCCCACGCCGCGCGTCTCCTCCCGGTGACGCAGGTGGAAGTACTGGTCGCACGCGGCCTTGAAGCGCGGGTAGTACGCCAGGTCGTGCGCGTCACACGCGGCCTTGTGCACGCGGTGGAAGTGCGCCGCGTCCTCTTCGTAGAGGTAGTACGGCGTCAGGTCCGCGCCGCCGCCGAACCACGCCTTCCCGCCCTGATGGATGAAGCGGTAGTTGGCGTGCACGGTGGGCACGTGAGGGTTGCGCGGGTGCAGGACGAGGGAGATGCCGCCGGCCCAGAAGGAGCGCCCCTCACCCTGGAGCTTCTTGGCGAACTGGTCCTCCAGCTCTCCGAAGACCACCGACGTGTTGACGCCCGCCTTCTCCAGCACGGCGCCGTCCTCCAAAACGCGGCTGCGTCCACCGCCCCCGCCGGGCCGCGTCCAGGCGTCCTCGCGAAAGCGTCCCGTGCCGTCCAGGCGCTCCAGCGCGCCGCAGATGTCGTCCTGCAGCGACTGGGTGAAGGCGGCCATCCGCTCCTTCAGACTCTCCACGTCCACCTTCGTCATGCGTGCTCCTGGCGATTGCCGCTACGGCGCGGAGTAGTCGGCCGGCGCCTCGAAGTCCACAGGCGGAACGGGGGGCGCGTTGTGGCCCGCCGCATCGAACGCCTCGATGCGCGCCCGGTAGCTGCGGCCATCCTCCATGGCGAACGTCCCGCTGCACGCCTCGTGGCCGATGAAGGCCGTGTTGTTGTGCACCGGCACCACGTACTGCTGGATGCTGGGGCCCGGACGCCGGGGCTCCAGCTTCACCACGAGATACGCGGGGCTCTCCTCCTTCAGCGACAGGTTGAGGCGCACGAAGCGCGCGGTGCCCTGGGCCGTGCGGCGCAGGAAGCCCTCCGAGACGGCGGGGCGCTTCTGCCAGCGCGGCGGCTGGGTGTCGGCGCCCTTGCCCGTGTTCCATTCGGGCAGCGCCCCCGCCCGGCCGTTGAGCACGGCGACGTTGGGCAGCAGCTCGTCGAGCCGCAGCGTGTAGCGCTTGTCCGGCTCCAGCTTGCCCACCACCTTGAGGACGATGGTGGCTCGACCCAGGCTGCTCTCCCAGCCGCGCTGCGCCTTCACCTCCACCTCGTGGGTGTCCGCCACCAGCCGCAGCTTCTTGCCCACCAGCGCGACCACGGACTCCCGGGCCGTGCCCACGCCCTCCAGCAGGAAGCGGCTGTTGATGGGGACGATGGCGCCGGGCGTGGGAAACAGCTGCACTCCGTCACCCAGGCATTGGGCGGAGGCGGCACGAGCGCACAGCAGCACGAACAATGAGACGAGGATTCTGAGCACGATTTCCCAAGTCTGCGCCCCTGCGGGATGGATGCCAACCCGTTCAGTGCCCCCGGCGATATGGGGGACACGCACCGTGCGTTTCCAGGAATAGTCCCCCGCGCGCCGGGCCCCGGGCTCGCGGGCAGCTGCTCCCTCCGTTTTCCTCCGGGGACTTTCCGAGAACATCACCATGCGCTCACGCCTTTCGACGTGGGTGACGGTCGGGCTCCTGTGGGGAGCCTGCGGCTGCGCCGTCACGCCTGAAACCCGCCAGCAGTTGGTGGAGACCACCAGCGGCAACGCCATCTACAACCTGTCGGCGGACGCCCTGCTGACGACGACGCGGCGCCTGCTCGCGGAGCAGAAGTACGAGCTGCTCCCCAGCTCGGACCCGCTCTACATCCACACCACCTGGCGCATCCGGGGCAACACGGACATGGGCGCCAGCTGGAGTCGCATCTTCGTGCAGGTCCATCCGCTGTCGGACGGCCGCGCCGTGGTGCGAGCCTACCGGATGGCCTACACCACCAACGGGCGCGCGCCCATGCACCCGACCCTGGGCGCCGGCACTCGGGACTCGAAGCTGGGGGATGGAGCGGCGACGGCCTACGTCCAGGGGGAGCCCATGTCGCCGGCGAAGCCCATCGTGCGCCGCGCCTCGGATATCGAATGGGAGGTGCTGTCGCGCGTGGAGCCCAGGCTCGCCGCCCACCTGGAGGCCCGCGCGGAGGCGTACCTGGCCACCGGACGGAAGGACCCGAGCGCGCCCACCGAGGAGGAGTGAGCACGCCGCCGGGCGCCGGGGCTTCGCGTCAGTGCATGCCGCCGTCGTCCTCGCGCAGGACGATGGCGCCGTACTTCGCCTCGTAGCGGTTGAGGTTGTCCTGCATGGCCAGCATCAGCCGCTTCATGTGCTTGGGGCTGGTGATGATGCGCGAGCGCACCTTGGCCCGGAGCTGCTGCGGCTGGACGTAGATGAAATCCAGCGTGAATTCCGTGTCCGTATGGTTCACGAGGGCCATGTTGGCGTACTGACCATTGGCGACGTCCTCGTCGATTTGAATCTGCAACTGCATGTCCGGGGGCTTCGGAGTGTCCGCCATGAGGCATGGGGCATAGCGCCTGCGCCTCCGCGTGGCCAGCCTGACGTCATGATGGATGCCTCGCTCGCCATGGACGCGGAGAAGACGGAGCCCTTCGAGCTGGGACGGGGCCCGGACGCGTGCCTGTTGCTGCACGGCTTCACCGGCAGTCCCTGGGATGTGCGCCCGCTGGGAGAGGCGCTGGCGGCGCGGGGGATGCATGTGGTGGCGCCGCTCCTGCCGGGCCACGGCACCACGCCCCAGGCGCTGCTGGGCGTCACCTGGCGCGACTGGCGGGACGCGGCCGAGCACGCCCTGGGCGCGCTGCGGGGTCACCGGAGCATCTTCGTCGCGGGGCTGTCCATGGGCGCGCTCCTGGCGCTGGGGCTGGCGGCGGACCATCCGGAAGCGGTGCGAGCGCTGGCGCTCGTCGCCCCGGCGGTGCGCTTCCGGGGGCCTCGGATGATGCTCATCCGGCAGTTGTCGCGCACGCCGCTGTTGGAGTGGGCCCGGCCGTGGGTGGAGAAGACGGGCACGGACATCTCGGACCCGGTGGCGCTGGCCCAGGCGCCGGTGCTCTCCGGCTTCCCGGTGGCGCGCCTGCGGGATTTGGTCACCCTGCAGGACGCGGCGGCGCGAGGTGTGTCGCGGGTGCGCTGTCCCGTCCTGGTGGCGGTGGCCGAGCAGGACCACGTCGTGGACCCGGAGGGGGGACGGTGGCTGGCGCGCCGGCTCACCGCGTCGCCGAGCGTGCGCGTGGTGTCGCTGCGACGCGGCTTCCACGTCATTCCCCGGGACACGGACGGCCCCCTGCTGGCGAGCGAGGTGGGTGGCTTCCTGACGCAGTGGCGTGACTTCGGGGAATGGGAGCCACAACCGGCGGGCGCGTGAGCGGGGCTCGGGACGCGGCGAAAGGGGCCGCATCCGTATATCAAGGGCTCGCACATGCCTGAGTCCGACACTCCTCCGCTCGTCGAGCTGCGTGACGTCACGAAGTCCTATGCCGAGGGCGACACCGCGCGCGAGGTGCTCTCCGGCGTGCGGCTGACACTGCGCCGGGGTGAGTTCGTGGTGCTGCTGGGCCGCAGCGGCTCGGGCAAGTCCACGCTGCTCAACCTCATCAGCGGCATCGACCTGCCCACGCGCGGCGAGGTGCTCGTCGACGGACGGAACCTGGGCACGATGAGCGAGCGCGAGCGTACGCTGCTGCGCCGCGAGCACGTGGGCTTCATCTTCCAGGCGTTCAACCTGCTCCCCACGTTGACGGTGGAAGAGAACGTGCGGCTGCCGGTGGAGCTCAACGGGCACGACGCGGCGGAGGCGAGCGCGAAGGCGCGGGCCCTGCTGGAGCGCGTGGGACTGGCCTCGCGCGCGAACAGCTTTCCGGACCGGCTCTCCGGTGGCGAGCAACAGCGCGTGGCGGTGGCGCGGGCGCTCGCGCATTCGCCGCCGCTGCTCCTCGCGGACGAGCCCACGGGCAACCTGGATGAAGCCACGGGGCGACAGGTCCTGGACTTGCTGGAGGGCCTCACTCGACAAGGTCACGCATGCGCGTTCGTCGTCACACACGAGCCGGGCCTGGTGGCCCGCGCGGACCGGGTGCTGGAGATGACGGGCGGACGGCTGGTGGAACGCGACGTGACGCGAAGGGAGCCCCGGTGACCAACCTCTTGGTGCGCTCCAGTCTGCGCCACCTGGGCCGCCATCCGTGGCTGACGGCGCTGTCCCTGCTGGGCATCGCCCTGGGTGTCGCGGTGGTGGTGTCCATCGACCTGGCGAGCGGCAGCGCGCTGCGGGCCTTCGAGCGCTCCACGGACGCGGTGGCGGGACGCGCCACGCACCAGCTCGTGGGGGGCACCTCCGGGCTGCCGGAGGCCGTGTATCGGGACTTGAGGCTGCGTCCGGACGCGCCCGTGTCCGCGCCGGTGGTGGAAGGGTACGTGCAGGCCGCGGTGGGGGACCGGCGCACGCTCACGGTGCTGGGCGTGGACCCCTTCGCGGAGACTCCGTTCCGCGACTACGCGGGCGGCGAAGCCGTGGGCGACGTGGGCGCGCTGCTCACCCAGCCGGGCACGGTGCTCCTGAGCGCGCGGGCCGCGCGGGCGCTGGGCGTGGAGGCCGGCGGCGTGTTGCCGGTGCGCGTGGAGGGACGCGAGGCCTCGCTGCGCGTGGCGGCGCTGCTGGCTCCCGAGGACGAGGACACCGCGCGGGCGCTGGAGGCGCTGGTGCTGACGGACCTGTCCACGGCGCAGGAAGTGTTGGGGCGCGTGGGGCGACTGACGCGCGTGGACCTGCGCCTGCCGGGCGGAGAGGCGCAGGCGGACCGACTGCGCGCGACGCTGCCGACAGGGACCGAGGTGGTGCGCGCGTCGGCGCGGGCCGGCACGGTGGAGCAGATGACGAAGGCGTTCCGCACCAACCTCACCGCGCTGTCGCTGCTGGCGCTCGTGGTGGGGATGTTCCTCATCTACAACACGATGACGTTCTCGGTGGTGCAGCGGCGCGGACTGCTGGGGCGGCTGCGCGCGGTGGGCATCACCCGGGGCGAGCTGTTCGCGCTGGTGCTGGGCGAGGCGCTGGTGCTGGGCATGGTCGGCACGGTGGCGGGCCTGCTGCTCGGCATCCTGCTGGGACGCGGGCTGGTGGGGCTCATCACCCAGACCATCAATGACCTCTACTTCGTGGTGAGCGTGCGCGGACTGGCGCTGGAGCCCTTCACGCTGGCCAAGGGCCTGGCGCTGGGACTGGGGGCCACGTTGCTGGCGGCGCTGGTGCCCGCGTGGGAGGCGGCGCGCTCGGCGCCCGCGACGACGCTGCGCCGCTCGACGCTGGAGGACGTGTCGCGCACGCGGGCGCCGAGGCTGGCGCTGCTCGGGTTGCTGGTGCTCGCGGGAGGCATTGGCCTTCTGGGCTGGCCCACGCAGGCGTTGGTGCCGGCGTACGCGGGACTCTTCGCCGTGTTGATTGGTGCCGCGCTGTTGGTGCCGTGGGTGACGGAGCGGCTGTCCCTGTTCGCGGCGGTGCCGTTGGGGCTCGCCTTCGGTCTGCTGGGACGCATGGCGGCGCGCGGGGTGAGGACGAGCCTCAGCCGAACGGCGGTGGCGCTGGCGGCGCTGATGGTCGCGGTGGCGACGACGGTGGGCGTGGGCCTCATGGTGTCCAGCTTCCGAGGCACGGTGCTGTCATGGCTGGAGGCCTCGCTCCTGGCTGACGTGTTCATCTCCCCGCCCTCGCTGGTGGCTCGACGCGGAGACTCCACGCTGGTGCCGGGACTGGTGGAGCGACTGCGCACGACGCCGGGCGCCTCCGGCAGCAGCACCCTGCGCGTGACGCGGGCCCGGGTGAATGGCGTGCCCACGGATTTGCTCGCGGTCGACTTCAGTCGTTCGCCGGCACGGCCCTATCGCTTCAAGCAGGGCGACGAGGCGGCCGTGTGGCGGGAGCTGGACGCGTCGACGGATGCGCTCATCGTCTCGGAGCCCTTCGCCTTTCACCGGGGCGTGGGTGTCGGCGACACGGTGCAACTGGCCACGGACCGAGGGCCTCACGACTTCCGCGTGGTCGGCGTGTACTTCGACTACGGCTCCGACGTGGGGACGATGCTGATGCCTCGCGCCACGTATGAGCACTGGTACGAAGACCGGGGTGTGAGCGGCGTGGCGCTTTACGCGGCGCCGGGACAGGACGTGGATGCGCTGGTGGCCTCGGTGCGAGAGCGCGCGGGAGGCGAGCAGGCGCTGCTGGTGAGGCCCAATCGCTCGCTGCGACAGGCGTCGATGGATGTGTTCGACCGCACCTTCACGATTACGCAGGTGCTCCGACTGCTGGCCATCGGCGTGGCCTTCGTGGGGGTGCTCAGCGCGTTGATGTCATTGCAGTTGGAGCGGGCGCGGGAGTTCGCGGTGCTGCGGGCCACGGGGCTGACGCCTCGACAGCTCTGGGGGCTGGTGTCGCTGCAGACGGGCCTGCTGGGGCTGCTGGCCGGTTTGTTCTCCATGCCGCTGGGGGTGGGGCTGGCGTACATCCTCGTGTACGTCATCAATCAGCGGTCCTTTGGCTGGACGCTGCGGCTCGCGGTGACGCCGGAGACGCTGGGGCAGGCGATGCTGCTGGCGCTGGTGGCGTCGGCGCTGGCGGGGCTGTATCCGGCGTGGAAGATGGCACGCGCCAATCCCGCGCTCGCGTTGAGGGAGGAGTGACGCCATGAGCAACGGCCGAGGGCTCGTCATCGGGACGGCGGTGGTGCTGGCGGCGTTGGCGGTGGCGGCGTTCATCGTCACGCGAGAGACGGAGCCGCCCGCGCTCGCGAGGAGCGGGACGCTGACGGTGGCGAAGGCGCTCGGTGGGAGTGATGGGGGAATGGAGGGCTATGCACGCGCCTTCGAACCACGACCCTTCCACTTCCCCGAGGACCACGGCCCGCATCCGGAGTTCCGCACGGAGTGGTGGTACTGGACGGGAAATCTCGAGACGGCGGACGGGCGCGCCTTCGGCTATCAGTTCACCCTGTTCCGCAATGCGCTGGCGCCCGGTGCACCAGCGCGGGACTCCGCGTGGGGAACGCGCGAGGTGTACCTGGGACACTTCACGGTGACGGACGTGGCGGCGGGACGCTTCCACGTCGCGGAGCGCTACAGCCGCGCGGCGCTGGGACTCGCGGGCGCACGCGCACAGCCGTTCAAGGTGTGGCTGGAGCAATGGGAAGCGGCGAGCGTGGGCGAGGCGATGTGGCCCGTGCGGCTGCGCGCGGAGACGGATGAAGTCGAGTTGGAGTTGTTGCTGGAGCCGGGCAAGCCGCCGGTGCTCGAAGGCGACCGGGGGTTGAGCCAGAAGAGCGCGGAGCCGGGCAACGCGTCGTATTACTACTCGATGACACGCATGCCCTCGCGCGGCACGGTGCGACTGGAAGGACAGACGTACGCGGTGACGGGTGAGAGCTGGATGGACCGTGAGTGGAGCACCAGCGCATTGGGCGCAGACCAGGTGGGCTGGGATTGGTTCTCGCTCCAGCTCTCGGATGGTAGCGAGCTGATGTATTACCAATTGCGTCGCGAGGACGGGACGGTGGACCCGTTCAGTTCGGGGACGTGGGTGCCGCCCGTGGGTGCGGCGGACAGCGCTTCCGTGCATCTGACCCGGGATGACGTGGAGCTCGCGGTGCTGGACACGTGGAAGAGTCCGCGCGGCGGGGTGTATCCGTCCAAGTGGAAGCTGCGGGTGGCGAAGCTCGGGCTGGAGCTGACGGTGACACCGCAGCTCGCGGACCAGGAGTTGCCGGTGAGCGTGCGCTACTGGGAGGGCAGCGTGAACCTGGATGGCGCGCGCCAGGGCCAGTCCGTGAAGGGACGCGGCTACGTGGAGCTGACGGGCTACGCGGACACGGCGGCGTCGACACGACGGCCAGAGGCCCGGGCCCGGGGGACTCCGGAGGCCCGAAGCACTCCAACGACAGACAGTCCTCGCCACTGACTCAAGGCGGCGGTCTCCAGCCAACGACGGTCCCGGCAGAGAAGTCTCGACAGCAAGCCCGCACACACGACGGCGCGGCCAGAATGTCGGACTCCTCTGTTAATCCCCGTCGCGTGCCCCCATTCATGGGCATACAGGCGAGGAGGATGAGATGATGCTGCGGTGGGGGGGACTGCTGCTGCTGGGGTGCCTCTTCGTGGGGTGTGCAACGCCACGGGTGGTGCGACTGGATACGGGAGCAGGCGCCCCCATCCTCTACACACCACCGAGCAACGTGGAGCCCATTGAGATTGACGAGAGCGACTTTCAGCGGGTGATGACCACGCTCGTGTTGGACATGCGCTTCTCCCTCCGAACCAAAGAGGTGGAGCGCCATCGAGTGCATCTCGCCTCGTGGAATGCGGAGGACACCGAACAGGGGGCGCCTGTCCGGAACCATGACCAGTGGTGCTTGGAGCAGGAGAATCCCGAGGAGTGCCGCACACTCCTCAGAGGAGGCTTGAGTCTCCTGGACGAAGAAGCCCGACGGAGCCTGGCGCTCAGTTTCGCATGGGACGGCGTATGGGAGGGGATACAGGGCTCCGTGAAGGAGGTCGTCAACCCGCTGGCGCTCAAGGCGATGATCACCTCCGCTCTCGCGGCCTACATGCTGTTGGTTGTGATACCCGAGCCTGTGACCAAGCTGGTAGCACTCGCCCTCACGACCTACTTCGTCGCGTATCTGGGGCTCGAGGTCTTCTTCGATATCATCGATGGGTGGCAGAGGCTTTCAACGGAGTCGGTGAAGGCGATGTCTTTCGAAGAACTCGAGGACGCCGGACACCGCTTCGGAAAGGTGATGGGCAAGAATGGAGCACGCATCATCATCATCGCACTGACTGCGGCGTTGATGGGGGGCTCTGCGGGCATCGCCTCAAAGGGGCCCATGCTCCCAGGCTTCGCACAGGCGACACTGGCCGCCGAAACGAACGCCGGGTTCCAACTCTCCGCGGCACTGGCGGGCGGTATTCGCTCCATCTCCGTCGCAGAAGGCGTCATGACGGTGGGGCTTGCCCCCAACGCTGTCGCAATGGTGGCTCGAAACGCGAGCACCCAAAGTGCGCCGCAGGTGGACGACAACCCAGTTCCAGCAAGCCTCTTCGAGAACCAAAAACCCCACCTTCTTCCTGCTGAACTGGAAACCGCGCGGAAGCTCGGCGTCCGCCCCGTCAACGTGACGGACACGGACTTCCTGCGCTATGTGACGGAGGGTCGAATCAAGTGGGTGGTCACCCAAGAGGGCACCTTGCAGATTGTTCCACACACGTGGCGGAGAACTGAAATCTCGCACGCGGTCGCCAGTGGCGGTCGCCCAGTGCTCGCCGCTGGTGAGGCGGACATCGCCGTTCATGGTGTTACTCGTATAGGGATTGAGATCACTCCGCAGAGCGGCCATTTCCTGTATGGCGCATCCGAGGCCGTCAGCGCCCGGGCGCTGGAAATCGGGAGACGGGCATTCTCTCAAACTGGCATTGTCTTCCCGCCATAGAAGAGACCATGGAAAGCACTCGAGACCTTCTAGATGCTGTCCTGCGCTGGCCGGCCGAATCTGTTGAGGCGTGGCTCGATGGGCTCGTCGTCGGAGAGCCCGTCGGGGACGAGCCCTTCAACTGGGAGGTATTCGCCTTCACTGCCGCTACACGGGCAGGCGAGGAGCGAAACCTCCCTTGGGCACATATCGCCCTGCGCGTGTACGACGGACTCGTCAACCGTTCGCCCGCACGTGCCGCGCACTCGTTCTGGCTCTCGGCGATGAACCTACGCTCACGGCTGATTGAGGACCTTGGCGCAAGGGAAGGTGATGCCGTCCTGGACCCGCACATCATCGCGGCATGGTTCCAACGCATTGCCACCATGCCCCTGGAGGAAGCAGTTCGGCTGTCATCCGCTCCTGACCTCCGCACCGTTCCACCCGAAAAGCTCCTCGCGCTTCGCGACATCAAGAACGCGCTGAACATCCTGTCGCGGCTCGCTGAAACGGACTTCGTGAGGAATCACCCCGAGTTGCACGGCTGGATACAGCTCAGAAGCCAACTGCCGTGACGATGGGTGGCGATGTAACCATTGCGCACACGAGGGTGCGCCCTTGGCGGGCAGGCTGAAAGAAAGCCTATGCTTCACCCCTCACCCGGGGGGTGTCATGAGTCATGACAATGAAGCGAACACCAGTACAGGAGTGTCCGCCGTCGCGGCTGTGCCATCTCATGGGGGCCTCGCGCCTCCCTCGACAGGCACCATCACCGCCATTCCCCACCCCCAGAATCAGCGACTGCTGATCCTCACCACCGCGCTGCCGCTGCTCAGCCTCGCGGCGGCGTGGTTCGTCGCGCCCGGCTGGAGCTACATCGCCGCGTCCGCCGTGCTGCTCGCCTTCCTCGCCGTGCTCGGCCAGAGCATCACCGGGACTCCCTTCGGCGTGCTCATCAGCGAGCGCAACATCATGAGCCTGTCTCGCTTCCAGGCCGTCACGTGGACCGTCGTCGTCGTCGCCGGCTACCTGACGATGGTCATCGCCCGCGTGAAGGCAAACACACCCAATGCCGTCGACGTCGCCATCCCCCAGGAACTCTGGTGGGCCATGGGCATCGCCTCGACTTCACTGCTCGGCACCTCGCTGCTGCTCAGCGGCAAGCGCTCCAAGACCCCTGACGCCAGGGCCGTCGACGCCACCGCCGCCCAGCTCGCGGAGCCCCCCTCCGAAATCAACGCCCAGCGACAGGGCGCCCTCTACGCCAACAAGGGCATCCAGGACGCGCGAATCTCAGACATGTTCCAGGGAGACGAGGTCGGCAACACCGCGCAAATCGACCTCGCCAAGGTGCAGATGTTCTATTTCACCGCCATCGCCGCGGTGACCTACTTCGTCGACATCTCCATGGCCATCCAACGCGGCTCCCTCACCAGCCTCCCAGAGCTCTCCGAAGGTCTCGTCGCCCTGCTCGCCATCAGCCACGGCGGATACCTCGTCAGCAAGACCACCGACCACTCCAACTCCAAGCCCTCCTGAGCCACGCGCCCGCCGTATGCTCGGCCCCGGCGCGCCCTCACGAGCGCCGGGCGCCCGAGCACGCAAGCACGGAGGAACGTCGCGGTGCCCAAGCCCCTGGTGGACGTGGACGCGGCCCCCGCGTCCTCCTTCTGTCTCACCGACACGCTGACACCCTTCACCTCCGGCTGGCACACCCACCGCCGCCACCAGCTCCTCTACGCCGCTCGTGGCGCCCTCCACCTGGAAGTCGCCGAGGCCCAGTGGCTCCTGCCACCCCAGCGCGCCGCCTGGCTCGCCGCCGGCACCCGCCACCGCGTGCGAGCAACCCAGCCCGCCACCCTCTGCACCGTGTACCTGGAACCCTCGCGCGTCCCCTCCGCCCCCGAGGGCCCCTGCCGCGTCTTCGTCCTCCCCCCACTCGCGCGCGAGATGCTCCTCTACTCCACCCGCTGGGGACCGGAGCGCCCCCCACGCGATGCCGTGGCCGAGAGCTTCTTCTCCGCCCTGGCCCACCTGCTCTCGGAATGGGCCGCGGAACCTCGTGAATGGCGCCTGCCTCGCGCCCGCACTCCCGAACTGGAACGCGCGATGGCCTACACCCTGGCCCGACTCGCCGGCCCCGCCACCCTCGCCGGCGCCGCACGCGCGGCGGGACTGTCCCAGCGCACCCTCGCGCGCCGCTTCGAGGACGAGGCCAGCACCTCCTGGCGCCGCTTTCTCCACGACGCCCGCATGCTGCGCGCCATGGAGCTGCTCGCCGAGGACGGCGCCCGCGTCACCCAGACGGCCTACACCGTCGGCTTCGAGAGCCTCGCCGCGTTCACCCACGCCTTCACGTCCTTCACCGGCGAGAGGCCTCGCGACTTCCGCCAGCGCGTCGCACGAGGCGTCGTCGTCCCACCGCCCCGCGCCACACCCCGCCCCAGGCGACCTGCCAGACGAGCCCCTTGAGGCCCGCCCGAACACCACGGCGCTTCAGGTAGGTGCCGGCGGCACATCAACCCCGGCGAAAGGGGACTTGCGATGACCGACTGACCAGATTACCATCCTGGTCAATGAGTTCCGACCCTCGCATCGCCATCCTCAAGGCCGCCGGCGAAGTCTTCGCCCGGTTCGGCTTCAAGAAGGCCTCGGTGGAGGACATCGCCAAACGAGCAGGCGTCGGCAAGGGCAGCATCTACCTGCACTTCGAGAGCAAGGAAGCGCTGTTCGAGGCGATTGTCCGGCAATCGCACGAGATGAGCCTCGCCGAGCTCAAGGCGAGCGTCCAGCGCGCCACGACGCCCGAGGCCCAGGTCCGCGCCTACATTCGCTGCAAGCTGGAGCAGAGCGTCCGCAAGCCCGACGGGGAACGCCTTGAGATGGCCACGCTCTTCGAGCTGGGCACCCAGGTGATGCACCTCGTTCCCCAGATGCAGGACGCGGATGCGGCCATCCTGGCGCGCGTCTTCGAGGACGGAGTGGCGGGCGGGGTCTTCACCGTCAGCGCCCCCCAGTTGGCGGCTCGCGGCTTCGTGGAGCTCATCACGATGCTCGTTCCCAAGCTGATGACCCAGGAGACCAGCCCCCTGACGCTCGAAGCCCTGGACGCCTCGTTCGAGCTCTTCATCCGCGGCCTCTCGGCCCCACCCGGCCCGACTCCACCCACTCGCTGACTCCCCAGGCCCCACTCCGTGCCCGGAGGATGGGGTGTTCGTTTGCCCGGGACTGACCAGAAAACCAATTCAGTCATTCAGTGCCGGAGTCCCATGAGTGCCGGCCCCACGACGAGGAACGCAGCGATGAAGACGACCTTGAAGGCAGCAGTGGTGGTGGTGGCCGTGGTGGCGGGGGCGTGTGGTGGCGGTAGCAAGCCCGTGGCGCCGTCTCCCTCGGCGCAGGCCGTCCAGAAGCCGGTGGGCGTCAAGGCGCTCACGCCGGCCACGAAGCTGGAGGCGAGCGTCCTGCAGGCCACCGGCAGCGTGCGCGCCAAACAGGAGGCGACGCTGAGCGCGGAGGCCTCCGGCACCCTGACGAAAGTCACGGTGAACGCGGGCGACGCGGTGAAGCGCGGTCAGTTGCTCGCGCAGTTGGACACCTCCAACGCGCGCCTCACCGCAAACCAGGCACGCGCCGCCAAGGCCGCGGCTGAAGCGGCACTGGAGGGCGCGAAGACGGAGGTGGAGCGGGCACGGATGCTGGCGCAGTCGGGCAGCCTCGCGCGCGCTTCGCTCGACAAGGCGGAGGTGGGCTACCGACAGGCACAGGCCCAGGCCGAGCAGGCCGCCGCGGTCCTCGCCAGCGCGCAGGAGGCGCTGCGCGACGCCACCCTCACGGCGCCCTTCGACGGCGTCATCACCAGCCGCAGCCGCAACGAAGGGGACTACGTGTCGCCGGGCACGGCCATCTTCGGCCTCGTCAACACGCAGGCGCTCGAGGTGCGCGCCCCGGTGCCCGAGGCCTTCGTGGACCGCGTGAAGGTGGGCACCATCGTCAAGGGCACACTCAACCCCTCTGGCGCGCCCTTCGAGGCGAAGGTGCGGAGCCTCGGCGCCGTCATCGACTCGCAGACGCGCACCGTGGAGGTGCTCGCGGACGTGCTGCCCTCGAAGGAGGACGGGGCGCGGCTGCGCGCGGGCGCCCTGGTGGAGCTGGACTTCTCCGACATGATGGCCACCGACAGCGCCCCGGGACAGGCGGGCCTCTTCCTGCCGTCACAGGCCGTCAACGCCAAGGGCCAGCAGGGCTTCGTCTGGGTGGTCCAGGACGGCAAGGCGCAGCGCCGTGACGTCAAGGTGGAGCGCGTGCTGCCCGGCTTCGTGCGCGTTGTGCACGGGCTCGGCCACCAGGAGCGCGTCGTCGCCGACGCCAGCCTGCCGCTCCAGAACGGCGTCGCGCTCCAGGTCGTGCAGTAGCCCCTTTCCTCCCCTCTTCCGACGAGCGCCACTGCCATGCTCCAGACCTTCATCAAACACTCCGTCTTCACCGTCATGCTGATGGCGGCGGTCGTCGTCTTCGGCCTGTATGCCTATCCGCGCATCGGTGTGGACCAGTACCCCAACGTCGACATCCCCGTCGTCACCGTCACCACGCTGCTGCCGGGCGCGGACCCTGAGTCCATCGAGAAGAACATCTCCGACCCGCTCGAGGAGGCGCTCAACACGCTCAGCGGCGTGGACGAGCTCAACTCCATCAACCTGGAGAACGTCAGCCAGGTCACCATCAGCTTCAAGCTGGGCACCAACGTGGACGCGGCGGCCCAGGACGTTCGCGACCGCGTGCAGGCCACGCTGCGCGAGCTGCCCGACGACATCGAGACACCCGTCGTCGAGAAGTTCGACATCGGCGCGGCGCCCATCCTCACGCTGTCGCTCTCCGGCGCGCTGCCCATCGAGGAGCTGACGCGCGTGGCGGAGGACGTGGTGAAGCCCTCGCTCCAGAGTCAGGCGGGCGTGGGCAGCATCGGCGTGGTGGGTGGCCGCGAGCGGGAGATTCAACTGGTGGTCGACCCGCAGCGGCTGCGCGGCTACGGGCTGGCCATCGGCGACGTGAGTCAGGCGCTCCAGGCGCAGAGCGTGGACCTGCCCGGTGGACGCGCGACGCAGGGAGGCCGCGAGCGGGTCGTCCGTCTGACGGCCGAGGCGCGCAGCGTGGAGGAGATTGGCGGCATCATCGTCGCCAGCCCCAACGGCACGCCGGTGCGCGTGCGTGACGTGGCGGCGGTGGTGGACGGCGCGCAGGAGGCGCGGGGTCTGGCGCGCTCCGACACGGGCACGGCCCTGGCGCTCGTGGTGCGCAAGCAGTCGGGCGCCAACACGGTGCAGGTCGCGGAGAACGTCAAGGAGTCGCTCGCGGAGCTCAACTCCGAGCTGCCCCAGGGCGTGACGGTCAGCACCATCAGCGACAACTCGACGACGATTCGCGCCTCCATCCACGCGGTGCAGGAGGACATGCTCATCGGTGGCGTCCTCTCCGTCCTCATCGTGCTCATCTTCCTGCGGGACTGGCGCTCCACCTTCGTTTCGGCCATCGCGCTGCCGGTGAGCGTCATCGGCACGTTCGCGGTGATGGCGATGCTGGGCTTCACCTTCAACATCATCACCATGCTGGCGCTGACGCTCTCCATCGGCCTGCTCATCGACGACGCCATCGTGGTCATCGAGAACATCGTGCGCCACCTGGAGGAGGGGAAGACGCCCATGCAGGCGGCGCTGGAGGGCACCTCGCAGATTGTCATCGCCGTGCTCGCGGTGACGCTCGCCATCGTCGCCGTGTTCATCCCCGTGGCCTTCATGGAAGGGACGATTGGCCAGTTCTTCTACCAGTTCGGCGTCACGGTGGCCGTGGCGGTGCTCATCTCCTACGCGGTGTCGATGACGCTCACGCCCATGCTCTCCAGCCGCCTGCTCAAGGCCCACGCCCACAGCGGGCCTCGCAACCGCGTGAGCGCCGCCATCGAGCGCGTGCTCGTGGGGATGGAGCGCGGCTACCGCCGAATCCTCGGCTGGGTGCTGGAGCGGCGCACCCTGGCCATCGCCGTCGCGGTGGGTGTGCTGGTGCTGACGTTGGGCATGGCCCGCTTCCTCAAGTTCACCTTCATCCCGCCCTCCGACAACGGCGCCGTGCGCGTGACGGTGGAGCTGCCCGTGGGCTCCACCCTGGAGGACACCGAGCGCGAGCTGGGAATCGTCGCCGCGCAGGTGCGCCCGCTGGAGGGCGTGAAGGAGACGTTCAGCACGGCCGGTGGTGGCACGCTCGAGGAGGTGCACAAGGGCGAGGTGCTGGTGAACCTGGTGCCGCGCAAGGAGCGCGCCTTCGACCAGGAGGCCTTCAAGGTGCGCCTGCGCGACGCGCTGGCCGAGCGCCCCGGGGTGATGCTCTCCGTCCAGGACGTCTCCGGCGTCGGCGGTGGTGGCCGCACCCAGCAGGTCCAGTACGTGCTGCGCGGAACGGACTGGCCCCAGGTCGTCGCGTCCAGCGAGAAGCTGCTCGCCACGATGAAGTCCCACCCGGGCTTCACCGACGTCGACACCACGTTCCGCAGCGGCAAGCCGCAGTTCGACGTGCGCGTGGACCGCGAGCGCGCCGCGCAGATGGGCGTGCCGGCGGCCCAGGTGGGCATCGCCCTGCGGGCCTACCTGGGGCGCGACGAGTTCATGACCTACCGCGAGGGCGGCGAGACGTACGACGTGAAGCTGCGCCTGCCCGACGCGACGCTCGCCTCCGAGGAGGCGCTGGGACAGCTCACCGTGCGCACCACGGGCGGGCAGTTGGTGGAGCTGCGCAACGTGGCCACCATCACCCCTTCCGAGGGCCCGGTGCAGATTGACCGTCAGAACCAGAAGCGGCAGATCACCCTGCTCGCCAACCTCGCGCCCGACTACACCCTGGGCGAGGGCATGGGCTTCCTCACCGCGCAGGCGGAGCAGGACCTGCCCCAGGGCGTGGTGGGGAGCTTCGCCGGCAACGCGAAGGAGATGAACAAGACCGTCGGCGCCTTCGCGACCGCGCTGGGGCTGGGCATCCTCCTGCTGTACATGATTCTGGCGGCGCAGTTCGGCAGCTACATCCACCCGTTCACCATCATGTTGTCGCTGCCCTTCGCGCTCATCGGTGCCATCGGCGCGCTGCTGCTGTCGGGCAACGCCATGTCGATGATTGCCCTCATCGGCGTCATCATGCTGATGGGTCTGGTGGTGAAGAACGGCATCCTGCTGGTCGACTTCACGCAGCAGCTTCGCGACGCGGGCAAGAGCGCTCGCGAGGCACTGCTGGAGGCCGCGCCGGTGCGCTTGCGCCCCATCCTCATGACGACCATCGCCATGGTGGCCGGCATGATTCCGGTGGCGCTCGCCAAGGGTGACGGCGCGGAGACTCGCGTGCCGATGGCGCTCGTCATCATTGGCGGCCTCATCAGCTCCACGGTGCTGACGCTGGTGGTGGTGCCCGTCGTCTACTCGCTGCTGGACGGGCTCTCCGCCCGCTTCAGCCGTCGCAAGAGTGACGCCCCCACGTCGGAGGCCCTGGTCGCGCCGAGCGGCCCGCTCCTCGCGGAGGAAGGCTCCCACTGAAGTACGAGCTCACGCCACGCTGACGGCGGAACCGGGAGCCACATGCCCGGTTCCGCCTCTTCCACCTGACTCGCGAGGTCGACGCTCCGGTCCTTTCAAGCGACCGCGACGCACCTCGTGTGCCCTCGCTTCCCTGACGCACCCACCTCGGTCTTCACCATGCTCCTCCACGCGTTCCTCACCAGCGTCCTGCTGACGCAGGCCCCCAGCGTCTCCGCCACTCCCGGACGCACGCCCACCTTCCAGTCGGCCCCCGCCGCCACCGACACGCCCGTACGGGATGCGGCCTCCAGCGACTCCGCCGTGCCGATGTCCGCGTCCGGCACGAAGGCGACCGCGCTCCCGCTGCTCACCCTCCAGGAGGCCATCGCCCTCGCGGAGAAGCAGAGCCCCAGCCTCGACGCCGCACGCGCGCGGCTCCAGCAATCCAAGGAGCTGGGCAACAAGGCCTGGTCCGGCTACCTCCCCAGCGTCACCGCGAGCGGCTCGTACATCCGCAATCCGAAGGAGCTGACGTTCGCGCTCCCCGGTGCTCCGGACCCCGTCACCCTGCAGAAGCAGGATCAGCTCTCCGGTCAAATCTCCGCGCGGCAGGCCCTGATTGTCCCCACGCTGTGGCCCGCCATCAAGAATGCCTACCTGGGCGAGAAGGTGGCGGGGCTGACGGCGGAGAACTCGCGACGCGAGATTCTCTTCTCGGTGGCCCAGGCCTATCTCGGCGCCGCGAGCCTGCGGGAGGCCATGGCGGTGCAGGAGCAGCTCCTGGAGGTTCGTCGCGGCTTCGAGCGCGACGCACAGAACCGCTTCGACGTGGGCGACGTGGAGCGGTTGGCACTGCTGCGCGCGACGCTGGACCGAAAGCAGGCCGAGCAGGAGGTGGTGCGCAGCCGCAACGCCTATGCGACGGCGAAGAGTTCCCTCGCCGCGCTCCTCGCGCGACCGGTGGACTTCGACGTGGCGCCTCCCCAGGAGACGGCCGTTCCACTCCCCGCGGAGACAGGGGATGTGGCGTCCGCCGAGAAGACGGCCCTCGACCGGCGGCCGGATGCCTCGGCGGCGCGCCTCAACGTGGACCTGGCGCGCGGCGGGCGCAAGCAGGTGCTCTTCGAGTACCTCCCCAACCTGCATGCGACGGGCAACGTCTCGACGAGCAACACCGCCGGCCTCACCGGCGTCGCGTCCACGTGGACAGCGGGACTGGCCCTGTCATGGAACCTGTTCGACGGCGGACTGCGCGAGGCCAACCTGCGGGAGTCCTCTGGAAAAATCGCCGAGGCAAGCGCCAACCTGCGCGGCACCGAGGAGAAGATTCGCGATGAGGTGCGCAAGGCGCGCAGCGAACTGGAGAGCGCGGAGGTCAACCTCAGTACGGCCGAGGAGCGGGTGAAGCTCGCGTGGGAAAGCGCTCGACTCGCGAAGCAGAGCTTCGACGCGGGCGCCACGACGTACCTCCAGGTGACGGACGTCAACGCGACGCTCGCGAGCGCGCAGATGTCCGCCGTGACAGAGGCGCTCAACGTGCAGTTGTCACGCCTGGCCCTGGCCCGAGCAACGGGACTCTTCGACCCCACCGGCAACTCGCTGGCGCCCGTGCCTTGAACGCCATGAAGAACGCATCCGTCATGAACGCGTCACTGACCCAGGTCCGCCGACTCGTGGTGCTGCACGCGGTCGGACTCACGTGCACGGCCTGGGCGCAAGACACAGCGCCCACACCGAGCCCCTTGCCAGTCGCTGGAGAAGTGACGATTGAAGCCTCGGCGCCACCACCCGCGACGCTGACGGGGCGCATCGAGCACATCGACATCCAGGGCAACACCCGCACCCAGGAGTCCGTCATCCTCCGGGCCATGCGCATGGCTCCGGGGGACATGCTCACCACCGGGGACGCCGCCGAGCTGAAGCGACGGCTGCTCAACCTGCAGCTCTTCAAGAGCGTGGAGGTGCTGACACGCCCCGAGGGCGAAGGCGTCGGACTCCAAATCACGGTGGAGGAGCGCTGGACGCTGCTGCCCATCCCCGTCTTCTCCTCGGGAAAGGGGCAATGGCAGGCCGGTGTCTTCGCCGTCGAGAGCAACCTCTTCGGGCTGCGCAAGACGCTGGTGGGCGGAGGCATGTGGGGCAACCGGGGCGGCACCCTGTTCTCCATGTACCGGGACCCGAGCATCGGCGGCAGCCAGTGGACGGGCCTCCTTTCATTCCAGTTCGCCAAGACGGACCGGGAGCGCCATGTCCGCGATGTCATCAGGGATACGTACACGGACAGGCGCTTCGACATCGCGGGGACGCTCGGCTACCAGGTAACGCCTGAGCTGAATGTCGGCGCGGGTTGGTTCTCCCTCATCAACAAGCCCCTGGCCTTGCCGGAGGGCCCGGAGACACCTCAGCGGGGAGAGGTGCACGGGGTGAGCGTCTCGGCCGAGTACCTGGGCCAGGACTTCCACTTCTATTTCAACGAGGGGCTGGTGGCCCGGGCGCTCTACCGTGAGGGATTGGGCTTCCTGGGTTCTTCTCGCGAAATGCGTCAGGTGTCGCTCTTCGCGAGCTACACGCTGCCTGTCTTTGGCAATCATGCGCTGACCTTGACGGCCCAGCACGGACAGACGCGAGGAGACGCGTTCCTGGACGCGCAGCTCCTGGGCGGCCGCACGGGGAGCCGGGGCTTCGCCGCTGGAACACTGTGGGCGGAGATGGCGACCTCCGCGACGCTGGAGTACCAGGTGCCACTCTGGAGCCCCAGCATGCTGACCCTCACCGCGCATGCCTTCGTGGATGTGGGCCGGGTGGAGTGGAGGAACTCGCTGCTCAAGTACGTCTCCCCCGGCGTGGGTGTCCGTGCCTACGTCCGTGAAGTGGCGATTCCGGCCGTCGGCGTCGAGCTGGCGCGGGACCCTCTGTCGGGCGACATCGTGACCTCGGTCGCGGTGGGCTTCGGTTTCTAGCGTTCTTCTGAGCGCGGGCCGCCGTTCTCGCGGCGGCCCGTGAAGCCTTGGCCCGGATGAAACTCACCCGCCGCAAGCGACGCGGTGGACCAGTCCGTACACGCCGTAGCGCACCATGTACGGCAGCGCGTACTCCGGGAAGGCCGCCGCCGCGCGCTTCTCCAGCTCCGCGTGGTGGGGCGCCGCCGCGTCACCGCACAGCTCCGCCTTGCGCCCGCCCAGCTCCGCCGCGTACGTCGTCACCACCGTCACCATTCCATCCAGGTAGCGCTGCTGCGCGGCAATCGCCTCCGCCACGGGCGCTGACGTCCCGCGTCCTCCGTACACCGTGGCGCGCGGCCAAGCGGACAGCTCCTGCAGCGCCGCCTTCCACGCCTCCACGTCCGGCACCACCTTGCCGTCACGCACCCCACCCTCCAGCCACGCATGCGCGCCGTGGTGCACCAGGTCTCCGACGATGAGCGCCTCACGTCCCGGCACGTACGCCACCGTCTGCGTCACCGTGACACCCGCGTGCTTCAGCTCCGTCAGCTCCACCTTCGCGCCGCCCTCCAGCGGCAGCGAGTACGCCCCCTGGAACGTGACATCGACCATCGCCTGCGCCGGATAGGTCTCCTCGGTGAAGGCCTTCGCCACGTTCACCCAGAAGTACTTCTTGTATGCATGCACGGCGGGAATCGCGGCGGCGGTGGCCTCGCTCGCCACCACCTTCGCGCCCACGCGCTGGAACACCGCCGCGCCGTTGAACTTGTCTGGGTTCGGATGCGTGATGACCACGTAGCGGATGGGGTGGTCCGTCCGCGAGCGGATGTGCTCCAGCACCCGGTTCGCCTCCGCCTCGGTGAACTGCGCGTCGAAGACCACCACCTCCGCGCCCGTGTCATAGAAGAACGAGTGCGTGTCGAATCCATTCGCGTCACTCGTGTAGTGCGCCACCTCGGAGTCGCCCAGGTTCGCCTTCGTCCCCGCGCACCCCAGCACCAGCAGCGCCCCCAGCGTCAGCACCGTCGAGTTCATCGTGAAGCCCATGGTCATCGTCCTCGCGTTGGAATGCCGGGACCTCCAGGGGCCCCAGCGAGCGAGGCGAAACATGCGCGCGGAGCGTCTGGCGCGCTTTCGCGCATCGGCCATCCATTTGTTCAAATCCGCCAGATATCCCAGTACGTCGACCAAGAAGACAGGCGCATCCGCCCTGTCGATGGGCTCCGTTCGCGTCTCGCTGCTCACCACGTGACGCCGTTCCCCCCTTCGGGTGCCAGGCCGCGCATTTCCTCCCGTGGGCAGCGCGACGCTTCCTCACGCACCTCGCGTCACCCAGTCAATCCCGCGCTACGTCCCATCCCGGCCTCCACGCGGCTGGCACCTGACTTGCCTGTGAGCCACCGGCGCTCGGGGGACGTTCGCCCAAGGACGTCGGAGGCGGGACAAGCATGTGCGGGCATGGACGAAGCGGATGGTGGCTGGGATTGCTGGGCGCGCTCTTGCTCGCCGGCTGCAAGGAAGGCGCGGAGACGCGGACTCCTCCCATCGAGGACCAGGACGGACAACCCGACGCGGGCGCGCCTCCCGTCGACGATGACGCCGGAGTGCCCGATGCCGGCGAGCCTCCCGACGCGGGCCTCCCGGACGACGCGGGCACACCCGACGCGGGCCCACCGGATGCCGGAGCGCCCGACGCGGGCCCGGCCAGCGGCCCTCCCATCCCTCCGGATGCGAGCGGCTGGCGCTTCCTCGGCTCCGCGCAGGGCGGACCGCGCGAGGTGCTGGGCGTCACCCAGGACGAGGGCGGAAACATCTGGGTCGCGGGCGGCGAGGACGGCCTGTGTCTGGTGCGCCCCGGCGCGACCACCTTCCAGTGCTTCACGATGGCGGACGGCCTTCATCCCTGGGCCGCGTGGAAGGGCAAGGACCCGCTGCCGGAGAACCGCTACCTCAAGGTGACCGCGGTGACAGGCGGCCCCTCGGGCGTCGTCTTCGTCGGCTACCAGGGCCGCCCCAACTGCGAGAACGAGTTCTACAAGCCCCCTGGCCAGCCCGAGGACCCCGCCATCTACAAGAGCGGCGACGCGGACCGCGTGGAGCTGAAGGCCGATGGCACCTTGTCCGTCGTCCACTATGACATCCACTCGCCGGCGCACTCGGTGCCCGGCTACGGCCACCGCGAGAAGCTCTGCACGGTGAACCGCATCGTCTGGGACAAGGCGACCCAGGGCCTGTGGTTCGCCGCCAACCATGGCCTCGCGTGGGGTGAGGCGAACTACCAGGGCGGCGAGGCCTGTGCCAGCGCCCAGGTCCGCGCCGTCAACGAGTGGGCCTATGTCACTCATGACGCCCAGGGCAACGAGGTGGACCGCGAGCTGCGCCAGCGCTGCAAGTTCGGCGTCATGGAGCACGTCCACCCCGCCATCCAGATGCACGGCACGGACGAGACGGACGAGGACAGCCGGCTGGCGGGAGATGTCTGGGGCGTGGCGGTGCGTCCGGACGGCGACGTGTGGATGGGCACGGCCATCCGCAGCTCGCGCTTCCGCATCATGACCAACGGCGTGGGCCACGTGGGCACCGGCGCGCCCTGGAACTTCGAGGCGGCGCGCAAGCAGTCCGAGGAGAAGAAACACAAGGCCAACCGCATCGACATCTGGCCCGACGCCGTCGCCGAACCCATTCCACCCACGCCCGCACAGCGCAAGGACGACGTGGTGAGCGACCTCGCGCTGATGCCGGATGGCACCGTCTGGGTGTCCAGCTTCGCGTGGGGCATGGCGAAGCTGAGCGACGCGGGGCTGGTGGTGGACCAGGCACTGACGGGTGACGCGGAGCGCTTCGTGTCCTCGCTGGAGCGGGATTCGCGCGACGGCAGCCTGTGGATTGGACACCGCTGGGGCCGGGGCCTGATGCGCCTGCACACCGAGGGCACCTTCATCACCCACAACAAGGTGTTGGGGGGCCTGGCCGGCCAGCCCGTCTGGGATATCCAGGTGGCGGGCACGGGCGATACGCGCGTGGTGCTGGTGGCCTTCGGGGCGACACGTGATGGTGCGAACAACATCACCCGTCCGGGCTCCATCGGCATCTACACCGGCCATTGACGTGGAGTAGGGTCCTCCCAACGCGCCGTCCATCGTTGGGAGGACCCACCCCATGCCGAAGGCGAAGTACGTCCTGGCCCTTGACCAGGGCACCACTGGCACCCACGTCTCCATCCTCGACTCGAAGCTCAAGGTGGTGGGCCGCTCCTACAAGGAGTTCACCCAACACTTCCCCAAGCCGTCCTGGGTGGAGCATGACTTGGATGAAATCTGGGCCACCAGCGAGTGGTGCATCGGCCGCGCGCTGAAGGACGCGGGGCTGGTGGGCCGGGACATCTCCGCGGTGGGCATCACCAACCAGCGCGAGACGACGGGCCTGTGGGCTCGCGACTCCGGCAAGCCCCTGCACCGCGCCATCGTCTGGCAGGACCGGCGCACCTCGGAGCTGTGTCGCCAGCTCAAGGAGCGCGGCGTGGAGCCGCGCGTGCGAGAGACGACGGGCCTCGTCGTGGACCCGTACTTCTCCGGCACCAAGCTCCACTGGCTCTTCGAGCACGTCAAAGGCGCACGCGCCAAGGCGGAGCGCGGGGACGTGTGCTTCGGCACCATCGACACGTGGCTCGTCTACAAGCTCACCGGTGGAACCACCCACGTCACCGACGTGTCCAATGCCAGCCGGACGCTGTTGATGGACCTGAAGACCTTGCAGTGGAGCGACGAGATGCGCGCGCTCCTGAAGATACCGGCCGCGTGCCTGCCCCAGATTCGCGGCTCGGCGGAGGTCTACGGCACCACGCGCGGCATGCGCAGCCTGCCGGACGGCGTCCCCGTCGCGGGCATGGCGGGAGACCAGCAGGCCGCCCTCTTCGGTCAGGCGTGCTTCGAGCCCGGCGAGTCCAAGTGCACGTACGGCACCGGCGCGTTCCTCTTGATGAACACGGGCACGGAGCCGGTGCGCTCGTCGGCGGGCCTGCTCACCACGGTGGCGTGGCGGCTGGGCGGCACGGGTTCCACCACGTACGCGCTGGAGGGCAGCAGCTTCATCGCGGGCGCCGCGGTGCAGTGGATGCGCGATGGCCTCAAGGTCATCAAGCGCGCGCCGGATATCGAAGCGCTCGCCGCCAGCGTGAAGGACACCGGCGACGTCGTCTTCGTCCCCGCGCTGGCGGGCCTGGGCGCGCCCCACTGGCGCCCCGAGGCACGCGGCCTGTTCGCCGGCATGGACCGCTCCACCACGGTGGCCCACATGGCGCGCGCGGTGCTGGAGGGCATCGCCCTGCAGATTCATGACCTCGCGGAGGCCATGCGCCGCGACAGCGGCCGGAACATCCCCGTCTTCAAGGCGGACGGCGGCGCGGCGGCCAACAACCTGCTCATGCAGTACCAGGCGGACCTGCTCGGCGTGCCGGTGGTGCGTCCGAAGAATCTCGAGACCACCAGCCTGGGCGCGGCGTTCCTCGGCGGCCTGGGCGCGGGCGTCTGGGACAGTCCGGACGCCATCCGCCGCGCGTGGAAGGCGGACAAGGTCTTCAAGCCGAAGATGAAGGCCGACCTGCGCGAGCGTCACCTGGGCAAGTGGAAGCGCGCGGTGGAGCGCGCATGAGCCGGGGGGCGCGCACAGGCCCGCTGCTCGCCGCCATGCTCGCCCTGGTTGTCGGTGCGGGCTGCCCGGGCGATGTGCCGCCGGAGTCGTGTATCAGCGGCGACCCCATCGGCCCGATTCCGCCGTTGGTGCTCGTGCCGGTGGGCGAGGAAGCGAGCCTGCGCGTCACCGCCAACCCGAACATGAACTGCGCCCTCGATGAGGGCAGCTTCCCCGAGTCCGTCACCGCCGAGGTCCAGGACCCCGACAACCTCCCCGTGCAGGCCACGGTGGAGCTGACCTCGGGTTGGGGGGCCACGCTCCGCTTCACGCCAACGATGACGGGCCGCTACCACGTCATCGTCGCCTTCGCGCCGGTGGGCAGCCTGAGCCAGTTCGACGTGTACGTGGCGGAGGACGAGCGCCAGCGCCCCTCCGTGGCGAGGCTCTCCGGCGTGCCCCAGTGCCAGCACCTGGACCGCACAAGCAGCGGCACCTGGGTGTGTGACGGCCGGGCCCATCGGGGGTCGGGGTTCCCAGAGCAGACGGTGGGCCGGGATTATCGCCCCTCGACGGCCGTGGTGGGGAACGTGGTGTGGACGATGGTCGAGGGTCAGGTGCGCCGCTTCGTCGACACAGGCGAGGGGCCCCTGGTGCGCGCCGGCAGCGCGCTCTACCCCACCAGCATGGCGACGGACGTCTCCCCCCACACCCGCCTCGCCACGGAGAACGAGTACCTGGTGCTGGATGCCACCACCCTGTACCGCTACACCTTCACCGAGGAGCTGGGGCTCAGCGTCGCCCGGACGTCCAAGTGGACCGAGCAGCCCGGGCTGGCCTTCGGCTCGGACTCCACGCAGGTCATCGCCATGCGCGTGGGTCCGACGCTGTGGCTGGTGAGCCGCTTTCAGGAGCCGGTGACCTTCCTCGCGCGCACGCGGGCCTGCCCCTTCCAGCTCGACGCGCAGGACCACTATGTCCCCGTGTCGGGCCAGCCCTGCCAGGTCCTCGCTGGTGAGCCACTGGGCCATGGCGACGGCGTGCTGTGGACGCGCGAAGTGACCTCCACCCCGCGAGGGTTCACCAGCGTCCTGCATCGCCACCTGGTGACAGCGGAGCGCGGCCTCGTGGAGGAAGGCGTGCTGGCCCTGGGTGACGGGCTCTCCGTCTCCGTGCCGGAGCTGCGCGCGGGCCCCGCCCTGCCCGTCATCACCTCCTTCGGAAGCACCGGACCGGCCGCCACCCCGCGCTGGGACGCGGAGCGCAACGCGCTGTTGCTCGTGTTGTTGCCCGGCCCGGGAACGAACACCGGCATTACACGCGTCTCGGACCATTTCACCTGGACGGTGAACCTGGACGGGCTCACCGACCTGCGCATCCACCCGTGGACGTCCAGCCCCTGACGTCGCCATTCGGATGGCTTCCCTCGGGCGCGAGAGCGGATATGAAGGAGGTCATCATGGCCCACGACCGCACCCTGCTCGCTCCCGAGGCGCTCCAGTCCTTCCTCACCCAGCATCCCGACTGGAAGCATGAGGGCGGGATGATTCGCCGCACGTACGAGGCACCCTCCTTCCTCGCGGGCATCGCCTTCGTGGAGAAGGTGGCCCAGGCGGCGGAGAAGGCGGACCACCACCCGGACATCGACATCCGGTGGCGCAAGGTGACGCTGGCGCTCGTCACGCACGACGCCGGGGGCCTCACGTTCCGCGACACCGCGCTGGCCGCGGACGCCGACCGGCTCTTCGCCGAGGTGGTGCGGGCTCGGTGAGGCACTTCGCGGTGAGTGCCTCCAACAACGTGATGGACTCCAGGATGGGCGGCTCGACGCGGTGGAACGGATGGCTTCGCGCGCTCGGCGGATGCGCGGTGCTGGGCCTCGCGCCCGCCGCCTGGGCGCAGGACGAGGAGCCCACCCAGCCGCGTCCGGAGCGGCTGTATTTCAATCCCGGCGCGCTCCTGGGCTCGGCGCGCGTGGTCGCGCTGGGTGGCGCCTACGTGGGCATCGCCGAGGGCGCGGCGGGGTTCCCCAGCAACCTGGCGGCGCTGGCCCACAGGGGACCCGCGCTGGAGAAGGACTGGGATTTGGGCGTCACGCTGTCCTGGCTGGACCTGCCGTTCACCAGCGGACGCGCGCGCGACGTGGACAACGACGGGCGTCCGGACGAGTCGCAGGACCGGCGACAACTGCTGGGCGGACTGCTGTTGCAGTACAAGCGCTTCGGCATCGGCTTCGCGCTGCGCAACAGCGCCGTCTCCTACTGCGCGACGGAGGCCTGCGCCGGGGACAGCGAGCGCATCCGCGTGTCGCTGACGCAGTCGGTGCTGGCCGGAGCGGTGTCTTTCGGACAGGACGACTTCATCCTCGCGCTGGGCATCTACGCGGCGCAGGCGTCCTTCCGGCTGCAATCCGGCGGGACGGAGCTGCGCTACGGCGACACGGGCGTGGCGGTGGACATGTTGTACCGCCCGCATGGCCGTCCCTGGCGCATGGGTGTGACGGTGCGGCCGGAGGTCGTCGCGGACTGGAGGCGAGAGGAAGGCCAGGCGCCGGTGCTGGCGGACCGGACGCTGTTCGGCGCGGTGGTGTCCCCGGCGGTGCTGTCGGTGGGCGCGAGCTGGCGACTGGGCGAGGGCGCGGAGCGCTACAACCGCCTGTCTCCCGCCGCCCGACGTCAGCTCGTCATCGAAGGGGACGCGCTGCCGGTGCCGGAAGAGGAACCCAAGGATGCTCCTGCGGGACGGTGGCTCATCAGCGCGCAGGTGGACCTCCTGTCCGGCGTGGACAACGCGGTGCCGCTGCGCAGCTTCGCGTCGACGGCGGAGGAGGAGCGCGTGGGCCACGGCTCCGAGTTCGCCCCCCGACTGGGCGTGGAGCACGACACGGTGCCGGGGATGATTCGGCTGCGAGCGGGCGTGTACGCGGAGCCCTCGCCCTTCGACGGTCGGCCGCCCCGCCCCCACCTCACCGGCGGCTTCGAGGTCTTCATCCTGCGCTATTGGGAGGACTGGTCCATCAGCACCTCGTTCGACCTGGCGAGCCGCTACACCAACGTCGGCCTGTCCGTGGGCTTCTGGCGCTGAAGCCCAAGGAGCGAGGCGCGCGTTGCCCGGGATGGGAAGCGCGCCTCCCTCACAGGAGAGGTCCGGTGCGCAGGCGAGGCACACGGACGCCTCGCGGGTGATGCATCGCGCGCTTCGGAGCGGGCGGGCGGGCAAACGTCGCACACGGTATTGCTGGCACCTACCAGCATGGAGAACCTCCGAGGGGCGGGAGGGGGCTTCATGCACCAGGGGCGGCGATGGTTGCGGACTGTCGCGTTCGCGACAGCGGTGGGCTGGGCGGGGCTGCTGACAGGTTGTGACGACGCGGAGGCCGACACGCCTCCGGATTGTCCGAACGAGTCGCGAAGCGACTGTCCCGCGCAGGAGACGCCTTCGGAGGAAGATGACGCGGGGACGCCGCCTCCCGGGGAGACTCCGGACGCGGGCGCTCCGGATGCGGGCGGCCCACCGCCGATAGAGCCACCGCCTCCGCCACCCCCGGCGACACCGGGAAGCACGCTGTGGCTGGCGCGCGAGGGCACCGCGCAGGATGACCTGGCGCTCGGCGCGGCGGTGGATGCGAATGGCGACATCCTCACTGTGGCCTTGTACGAGTTGGATGACCTCCAGGAGCGTCAGCCCACGGACAACACGGTGCGGCTGACGCTCGCGCGGCGCATCCCGACGGGAGAGATGCGCTGGACGCGCAGCTTCGCGGTGCGCGTGGCGGAGACGCCCGAGTCGCTGCGCGCGGACGTGAATGCACGCGTCGCCCCCGCGCCCGACGGGGGGCTCTTCGTGGCGGTGGATGCCCGGGGGCTCGTGGACTTCGAGCCGCTGGAGCTGGGCAACGGCGCCTTCCTCGTCCGCCTGGACGCGGCGGGCAATGTCCTCTGGTCCGCCACCGTTCCAGGCAGGGATGCCACCGTGGCGGACCTGGTGCTGGATGCCCAGGGACGGCCGATGGTGGCGTTCAACACCTCCGGCCCGACGGACTTCGGCGGGGGCGTGGTGGGCTCCGGCGCGGTGGTGGTGACGTACTCGCTGGACGGCAAGCCCGAGCAGGCGCTGTCCATCGGCCGGGCGGAGGGTTCGGACTCGCGGGTGACGGTGACCACCCTGGCGCGCGGCACGAATGACAGGCTCGTGGTGGGAGGGCGCTACCTGGGCGCGGCCCGCTTCGGCACCCAGCGCACGGAGTCGTCGAAGGACGGCAGCCCGTTCGTCGCCGTGTACCAGGCGACCGGAGTCCTGGTGTGGGCAAGGCCTCTCTCCCAGGCCAGCGGCACCGTGAGCGACGTGGGCGTGGACAGTCAGGGCACGGTGGTGGCGCTGGGCTCCTTCCTGGGCACGGTGTCCTGGGGCACGACGAAGCTCCACGGACATGTGTACCGGGCCAGCCCGTTCCTCGTGTCGGCGGATGCCACGGGCAAGGAGCGCTGGAGTCGCAACCTGGGGGATGGACTCCAGGCGGGAGCGCTGGGCGTGGAGCCCACGGGCGGAGTCGTCGTCGCCGGGTTCACCTACTCGCTCATCGTGGATGGCGCGTCAGGACCGGACGGACTCGGCTCGGCGCAGCCCCTGGCGCTGCGCTACGGACCGGATGGCGCGTCGCTCGGGTTGCGCCTGTACCTGTCCGACCCGCCCCGCCCCCGAGGCGAGCTGTATGGGCTGGAGGACATCCGCTTCGTGCAAGTGCTCCCGGACGGCGATGCCCTGCTGTTCGGCCACACGGACCGCGAATCCGACTTCGGCACGGGCCGTCGGTCGCCCGCGCGGAGTGATTTGTTCCTGCTTCGCATGAAGCGCTGAGCACTGGGGGGAGGGGCCCGTGGGGACCTCCTCGAAGGGTCCTCGGCCTCACCTCAAGCGCTGAGCGCGGCAGCGGGGACCCGTCTCTTACGAGGGGTCCCCGCTTGCTTTCGCGTCGCGAACTAGCGGCGCGTCGTCCGGCGGGTGGTCTTCCGGGCGCCCTTGCGAGCGGTGGTACGGGTGGTGGTGCGACGGGCCGGGCTCTTGCGCGCGGTGCGTCCCGCGGCCGCCGTCCGGCGCGTGGTGGCCTTGCGGGCAGCGCCCTTGCGCGTGCCCCGGACGGCCGTCTTCCGCTTGGCCGTCTTGCGCGTCGTCGACTTGCGCGTCGTCGACTTGCGCGCGGCGGTCCTGCCCCGCTTCGCGGAGGCACGGCGCGAGGTGGTCTTCTTCGCACGAGCACCGGTGCGGCCAGCGGCCTTCTTCGTGGCCCGACGCCGCCGCGCGGGCGACTTGCGCGTCACGGACGACGAGTCTGAGGTCCCACCCAGGTCCGCGGGCGCCAAGGCATCGGTGATTTGCGAATTGACGGTCTCGTGAGTCATTCCATCTCCTCCAGAAAGGGGAACCGCGTGAATTACGAACCACAGCGTACGCCGATGCGCACGCGATGAGAGCCATCCCCTCGGGAAGATGAACGACAGCGGACGAATGGCGCGTCAGCCTTCACGCATCACGGTGCGCGAGCCAGCTCGCGTTCGACCTTCTCCACCTGCGCGAGCGACGCCTTCAGTCCATGGTCCGTCGCCACCGCACGCGCCCGTCCCAGTCGCTCCTCCACTCGCGCTCGCTCGCCACGCAGCGCGTGGGCCCGCGTCAAATCCAGCAGCAGGTCCACCGTCGAGAGCCAGTCCTCGTGGGACTCCGCGTTGGCGAGGGACTGCTCCAGGAAGGGAAGCGCGGAGGTGGCGTCCTCGCGGCGCAGGTGGATGCGGCCCAGGACGGCCCGGGCCTCGCGCTCTCCCGACGGGTCCTTCAGCTCGAGCGCCAGCGCCAGCGCCTTTCTCGCGGGCTCCAGCGCGGAGGTGCCCTTGGGCTCGATTCGGGAGCGGACCTGGGCCACCGTCACGAGCGCGAACAGCTCTCCGGTGCGAAAGCCCACCTGCTCCCTCAGGCGCAGCGACTCCTCGAACTGCTCCAGGGCCAGCTGAAGCTCCCCCCGGTCCTCGGCCAGCCCCGCGAGGTGCCGCAGGTTGTAGGACTCCATCAACGCGTCTCGCGAGCCGCGGGAGAGCGCCAGGGAGTGCTCGAAGGTCGACCTGGCGCCCGCGAAGTCCTCCTGGAACTGCTGGGTGAGGCCCAGGTGGAAGAGCGCCACGATGTGTCCGCGCGTGTCCCCTGAGGACTCGGCCAGGTCCCGTGACTGCTCGAAGAGGGCGACGATGGGCGCCCACTCGCCCTTCCCCGCCAGCAGCTTGTCGAAGTAGTGGAACATGCCCTCGGCATCGAGCGCGGCGACCCGCGCGCGCGCATCCCCCGAGTCCTCCGCGAGCCTCCGCGCTCGACGCAGCAAGTCGAGGACCTGGGCCGCATCCATCCCAGGCTCATGACGGAGCTGGCGGGACAGGACGCGTCCCAACTCCACCTGGAGGCGGGCCTCACCGCCCGGGTCCTTCAGGAGTCGAGCCCGCTCACTGGCGAACCGGCCCAGCGCCGCGGCCTCCTGGAAGCGGCTCTCCAGGTCATATGCCTGCATGACGGTGACGGCCGCCTCCGTGAACCGTCGTCCCTCTTCCAGGGTGACGGGCTCTCCATTCCCACGCGCCGACTTCCCGGCGGCGCAGGCGGTAACGAGCGCAGCCAATCCCACACACACGACAGGCCTCATGACGTCCTCCATGGGGAGGCGACCGGCCTCCCAGCGCGAGGAAGACTAAGAACGGAGCTGTCCGGTGGGGCACGGATGGGATGAGACGCGGAATCGGGGGACGAGCCGAAGCCGGACGAGGACGAGTCACGACGCCTCACTGGCGATGGCGCAGGAGCGTGTGTGCGTCTAGCCTCCCGAGCGCCATGACTCCCGAGGAGAAGCAGAGACTCATCGAGCGCGCTCGCGCCATCCTCCTGGAGCAGGTGCCCCACTGGGAACCGGCGACTCGCGAGGAGAGCGACCCCTCCAGTGGCTACGAGCAGCTCGCGGCCGCGGTCAGGGGTGCCCTCGCGGGAGAGCGCGGCGGGGTCCCCACGCTGCATCGCGTCTTCGACGAGAGGTTCTTCGCCGCGACCAACTCACATCATGAGTATGCGCTGGCCGCCCTGAGCCTCGCCCTGCTCGGAGACCGCGCGTCCATCCAGCGCATTCGAGCGGTGTCCGCCATCAACCTGAACCGTGAAGCGAAACCGCTCGCCCTGGCGATTCTCGACGCCACGGAAGAGCCGCTCCCGGCTCACGGGGGGTCGAACAGCTCGCCCGAAAAAGCCTGAAGGCGAAGCGGCCTGGAGTGAGGGGAGGCACACGTCACAGGGGATGGCCGAGCACCTGCTCCAGCCGGGCCCGGTACGTGCGACTCAACGTCAGCTCCTGCCCGTCGCGCAGCACCAGCCGGTGGTCGCCCGACAGCGTGGGCGACAGCGAGACGATGCGCTCCACGTTCACGAGCGCCGAGCGGTGGACCCGAGCGAACCGACGCGGCGGCAACCGCGCCTCCAGCTCCGCCATCGTCTCGCGCAAGAGGTGCGCCTCCGCGCCGACATGCAACGTGACGTAGTTCCCAGCGGACTCCACCCAGTCCAGGTCCTCCACTGGGACGAGCAGCGTCCGGCTCCCCGTCTTCACCACCAGCCGCTCGGTGGGCACGGCCACGGGCTCCGGGCGCAGCTCCTGGAACAAGCGCTGGAGCTGCTGACGCAAGTCCCCAGGAGGCGCGGCCAGTCGCTCGCGCACCCGGACCAGCGTGCGCCGGAAGCGCTCCACCGTGAACGGCTTGAGCAGGTAGTCCACCGCGGCGGCATCGAAGGCCCGCAGCGCGTGCTGAGGCCAGGCCGTCACGAAGACGATGACGGGCGGAGGCGTCAGCGCCGCTTCGGCCAGCACACCGAACCCGTCGCGCTCCGGCATCTCCACGTCCAGGAAGACGAGCGCGGGCCGCTCGCGGGCCATGACCTCCAGGGCCTCATGCCCGTCGCAACACTCGGACACCGGATGAAGGTCCGGCTCCGAAGCCAGGAGCGTGCGCAAGCGCTCCCGGGCCAGGGGTTCGTCGTCGACGATGAGTGTGCGGACCGTCATGCCCGGGCGCTCCGGAAGGGCAGCGAGAGCGAGACGACGAAGCCTCGGGGCGCGTTGGCCTCGCACGTCAGCGACTGAGAGACACCGTAGAGCCGCTCCAACCGGGCGCGGGTCGAACCCAGTCCGATTCCCTCGCTCAGCCCGGAGAGCCCCTCCGCGGGCGGCCCGACGCCGTCGTCTCGAACCTCCAGTGACAGTCGGTCCCCGGCCCGCTGGACGCGGACCCAGACCCGGCCGGGCCCCCGACGGGGAGCGATGCCATGACGGATGGCGTTCTCCACCAGGGGCTGGAGCACCAGGGGCGGAACCAGGGCGTCGTGCACATCGGGCGCCACCTCCACATCCACCTGGAGCCGGTCGGAGAAGCGGGTGCGTTCGATGTCCAGGTAGGGCGCGAGCAGGTCCAGCTCCTCGGAGAGCGGCACCTCATGGCGACCGTCGCGCTCCAGGCTGGCGCGCAGCAGCTCACTGAGCTGGCCCACCATGCGGTCCGCCGCGTCCACGTCGCGGTGCATGAGGGTGGAGATGGCGTGCAGCGTGTTGAACAGGAAGTGGGGCCTCAACTGGCTGCGCAAGAGGTGGAGCTGCGCCTGCGCGAGCTGAGCCTGGAGCCCCGAGGCGCGAACGGCCTCCTCACGCACCTGTCGCGCGTAGCGCAGGGTCGCATCGAGCCCCACTACGGAGAGGTAGATGAGCAGGTCGAAGTCCGTGGTCTTCGACAGGAGCCAGGTGAAGTAGGTCCACGCGGCGGCCCCACCGCCTCCCGCGGGCTGGAGCAGGAGTTGACGCAGCCCCGCCAGGAGCGCCAGGTGTGCCGTGGCGAAGAAGACCGCGGGGGGCAGGTGCAACGCGAGCTGGACGGGCCAGGGGCGCCCCGTGCCTCGCACCCGGCGGGCCACGGCGAGGATGAACGGCGTCAACGCCGCCCAGCCCCCCCAGACGATGGCCCCCGTGAGCAGCGTCTCGCCGAAGACGGGGGGCGCGCCAATGGACGCCTTGTAGACGGAGAGCTGCGCACCGTAGATGAGCGCGAGCACCGTGTACCCGGCCAACACCAACGCGGGCCCGAGCCAACGCGAACGGAACGTGCGGGCCTCCTCGGCGGAGGACACGGGGTGCGGCCCGGTGATGTCTTTCAGTCCCACCACGAGGGCCTGACTCTAACAGGCCTCCAGGACGTCCGGCGGGAGGCCGCCACCGCGCACGCTCAGGACACCGCGCGCCGCCGCTCCAGGAGGCTGGCCGCGCAGAGAAGTCCCAGCAGCACCGCGCTCAGGACGACCTGCGCTGGAATGCCCAGCACCTGTCCGGTCCCCGCCCGCTCCGGGTCGACGAAAGCCGTTCCCGGAAACGCGATGCTCCCCAACTGCGCCAGCCAATACAGGGAGGCGAAGAGCATCCCGGTGCGTGGTCGCGGCCCCGCATCCCGGCCGCTCCACCAGGTGAACCCGAGCGCACAGGCACCGAGCCCCAAGCCCAGCAACATCGTCTGGGCACCGTGAAACCTCGCATGCGGTGGCCACAGGGGATTGAAGAGATGCGTCGCGTTCCAGTCCGCGAGGAACGGCCCCACCATCGTCACCCCTGCGACGAAGGTGACGAGTCCCTTCCCCACAAGCGACCCGCGTGCCGAGACCGTGCCTGGATGAATGTTCGTGCCGTGCATCCGCACCGACATGTCGCCTCCTCGTGAATGCATGAAGCTTCGAGAGGACACGCAAGGTAGGCGTGCGAGCCGAGAGGGTCGCGGCGGAAGGTGCGCGACCTAGGCGAAAGGTGCTCCATTCGAGGCACGCACGCGGTACTCGCGAGGCGAGCAGCCATAGCGGGCCCGGAACGCGCGCGCGAAGCGTCCCGGGTCGGTGAAGCCGCACGCCAGGGCGACCTCCAGCACGGAGGGCGTCCGGGCCGCTCGGAGTTGCTCAGCGGCGCGCTCGAGCCGAAGTGTCGTGAGGTGCTGATACGGGCTCGCGCCGACCTGCGCGCGGAAGACATGCAGGAGCGCATAGCGGCTCATCCCCGCGACGCGGGCCAGGTCCTCCACGGACAGTCGCTCGCGATATCCATCGTTCATGGTCGCGAGCACCCGACGAATGCGCCGGTCGAGGTGAGCACCCGGGGGTGGCGAGTGGAGCGAGCCTCGCGCCACGCCGAACACCGTGGCGTCCGAGAGGGACTTGATGAGCGGGTCCTTCATGGAGGCACCTTCGGACGCCTCCTCCATGAACAACCGGATGAGCTGCGCGAGCCGGTCGTCGGCACCGAGGACGAGCGGTTCGAGCGGGCCATGCACGGGGAGCCCGAGGGTCATCGCGGCGACCGCGATGATGGACGCGGGGACCATGATTTGCTGGAGCGCCGCGACGCGGACCCTCGGGGTGACGACGGCCCCCGGGGGCAACACGATGCACGCTCCATCCGACGCCACGAGCAGCTTCCCTGAAGCGAGCTCGAACTCAACCCGCCCGGCCTCGACCCAGGTCAGCTCGAAGTCGGGGTGGTGGTGACGAAGCCCGCGCTCGACGCGCCGCCCGCTCACGGCGCGGCGGACGACACGGTCGGCGACCGGCGGCGCCTCCAGGCTGGCGATGCGCATCCCCATGCGATGTCAGGGTAGCGCGGCGGGCGCACCCGCGCGCAAGGCTCCGAGCCCCGTCAGCCCTTGAGGAACGCGGCCAGCTTCTCGTACGCCACGGCCAGGGGAGCGATGGGCGCGCTCTCGTTGGCCTGATGCGCCTGCGCCGTCTCACCGGGGCCGTAGTTGATGGCGTCCACGCCCCACTCGCCGAAGCGGGCCACGTCCGTCCACGCCTGCTTGGACGCGGCGGGCAGCCCGGTGATGGCGAGCAGCTTCTGGAACAAGGGGTTGCCAGCGACGACGGGCCCGCTGGGCGAGGCGTCGGTGATGTCCACCTCCGCGCGGCCCGCGACGAGCGCATGCACGTCCGCCTTCGCCTGCTCGATGCTCTTGCCCGGCGCGAAGCGGTAGTTGAGGTTCAGCTCGAACGCCTCGGGGATGACGTTCCGCGCGCGGCCGCCCTTGGCGAGCGTGGCGTTGATGACCTCGTAGAAGCGGAAGCCATCCACATCCACCTCCACGCGCTGACGGGCCAGCAGCTCCGTGAGGAACGGCCCCGCCTTGTGGATGGCGTTCTCCCCCTGCCACGGCCGCGCCGAGTGCGCGCTGCGTCCGGTGAAGCGCACCGTCACCTGCATGGAGCCGACGCAGCCCACCTGCACCTCGCTGTCGGTGGGCTCCATGGCGATACCGAACTTCACGCCCGCCAGGTCCGGACGCTTCGCGAAGAGGGGGATGAGGCCACTCTCCGCGTAGGCGCCCTCCTCGCGCTCATAGAAGAGGAACGCGAGATTCACGGGCAACGTGTCGCGGCGCAGGTCCTCCGCCAGCGCCATCATCACCGCGAGCCCGCCCTTCATGTCCGAAGCGCCCAGGCCGAAGATGCGCTCACCCTCGATGCGAGGCTCCCGCCCCACGTCACTGGGGTGCGCGGGCACGGTGTCCAGGTGGCCGATGAGCGCCACCGTGGGTCGTGGGTCGTCCAGGCGACCGAGCAGCAACGTGTGCCCTACCCGGAAGACTTCCCTCGCGGGGAAGTGCTGGAGCGCCCAGCGCTCGACGAAGTCGGCGATGGGGCCTTCGTGGGTGATGGGGCTGGAGATGCGGCACAGCTCGAGCGTCGTGCGGGCGAGCCTCGTAGCGAGGTCTTGAGAGGACATGCGCCTCCCACCATAGCGCCACCCCCACCTCGCCCGCTGATCTCCCTCCACCCCGACGACAATCAGGGCCGCCAGGCAGGCGAGTCAGGTCCTGAAATTATCGATTACTGGAAAACCCGCTGACAGACGGCCCCAGGCATGCCGCGAGTGAAGAGGATGCCCGACGAACCCCTTCCGGGATTACGAGTGACAGTGCTCGGGCGTTCACTGACACTCGCGCCGCTTTCCACCTCCGAGGATGAAATGTCGGCCAAGTCGAACAGTGACGCGACCCAGGCGCTGCTCTCGCTCTGCGAGGCCAAGTCCCGCTGGAAGAACGAGCTGACCCCAGAGGCCGTGAAGAAGGCCGTGGCCGAAGGCGCTGACGTGAATGCCGGCAACAAGTACGGCCAGACGGCCCTGCATCTCGCCGTGCAGTCGCCCTACACGAAGGGCGAGCCGCTCCCCAGCGTCGACGTGGTGCGCGCGCTCATCGAGGCGGGCGCGGACGTGAACGCGCGCGACGCCCATCAGCAGACGCCGTTGATACACGCCGTCAGCTACGAGCCGGACAAGGCCAGCGAGGACCGGGCGCTGGAGATCATCCGGGTGCTGCGCGCCGCGGGCGGCAAGGTGCCCTCGGAGGTGACGGACAGGAGCGGCGGCGCGTTCAGACTGTCGACCGAGGCGCTCTATCGAGAGGTCCTGGACGCGGGCGCGACCGTCAACGTGCGGGACGATTCGGGACAGACGCCGCTTCACCGCGCGATGGGCGTGGGCAAGCCGGAGCTCGTGAAGCTGCTGCTCGAGCGCGGCGCCGACGTGAATGCCATCGACGGGTTGGGGCGCACGCCGCTGGGCGTGGGGCTGCGCACCAAGGAGGAGGTGTGGGTGGCCCACAACAAGCGCACGCCGGGCTTCGTCGCGGCCATCAACGCGCTGGAAGCCGCCGGAGGCAAGGCGAGCGTTCCCATCCAGCACGACCCCACGGACCCGTTCGCGCCCTTCCCCATCGACGAGGCCGCGCTGACGAAGGCCCTGGCGGGCAAGAAGCTGTCCTTCAAGCACGCGGTGAGTTCGGCGCAGGAGCTGGCCACGGGGCTGCACAGCTTCGGGGACCCGAGCGATGCGTTGGACAAGCTGGAGGCCGTGAGTGATGTGCTCGGCGTGGAGGAGCGGACGGTCCGGCTGAAGGGCCCGCTGACGCTGAAGCGCGTCTTCTTCCACCACGGCGACCTGGAGGTGGACGGCGACCTGGAAATCCAGAAGCCGTTCGCGGTGACGGGGGATGTCATCGTGCACGGCGTGGTGCGGGATGCCGGGAATGACTCGCTCGTGAACATCCTGGGCGACCTGAAGTGCCACGCGCTCTACACGGATGGAGAGTTCAGCGTCGGGGGCGACATCGAGGCGCGGGACGTGGTGCTCGGCTACTACAACGACCACATCCTGAGCGCGGACACCATCCGGGCCAAGGTCGTCATCGAGGATGAACACGCCGTCGATGCCACCGTCGAGGCCGAGCACCACTTCGACATCGACACCTACGCCCAGGGCTACGGTGATGGCGTGGCCGACGACCTCCGCGCCATCTTCGTCGACCAGGTGTTCGAGGGCGAGACGGACAAGCCCGAGGACGAGGAGTCGGAGGACGAGGAGGAACTGGACGAGGAGGACTCCGAAGTCGAGGACATCGACGACGGAGACTCCGATGATGTCGACGACGAGGACTCCGACGACGACGAAGCGGACGACGACGGAGACTCCGACGACGACGACGACGAAGCGGACGACGACGAGGACTCCGACGACGACGACGAAGCGGACGACGACGAGGACTCCGACGACGAAGAAGAGACTTCGGACGACGAGGACTCCGACGACGACGAAGCGGACGACGATGATGAGGAGGAAGAGACGCCTCGACTCGACAGAGGGGCGCTCTTCTACCGCATCAGCAAGGGGCTGCCCGTCTTCCGCAAGGCGAAGAAGTAGGAGCTCCGCACAGCAGGCGCGGGAGCTGTCCTCCCGCGCCTGAGCTCGCCACGAGCCTCTGTCCTCGGGCAAGACGCCCCCCGTTCCGAGAGAAGAACATGTCCGCGAACACAGCCGAACACGCCACCAAGGCCCTGCTCTCGCTCTGCGCGGACAAGCACCGCTGGGCCCGGGAACTCAACGTGGACACGGTGCGGGACCTGCTCTCCCAGGGCGCGGAGGTGAACGCTCGAAACGAGTCCGGAGTCACACCCCTGCACCTCGCCGTGCGTGGCCCTTCCTCGAAGACGGAGCCGCTGCCCGACGTGGAGGTGGTGCGCGCCCTCATCACGGCGGGCGCGGACGTGAATGCACGCGACGCACTCCAGCAGACGCCACTGCGGCTGGCCCTTCCGACGGAAGACAGTCAGGACAACGAGGCACGGGCGCTGGAAATCATCCGGGTCCTGCGAGCCGCCGGAGGACAGGTGCCCTCGGATGTGAGGGATTGGCGGTCCAGCGCGTTCAGCTCGACGAGCGCGGTGCTCCTCTCGGAGCTGCTCGATGCGGGCGCCCCGCTGGATGCGCGCGACGAGGAGCAGCTGACCCCACTCCACCGGGCAGCCGCCCGGGGAGTCTCTTCCGTCATCGAGCTGCTGCTCGCGCGAGGCGCAGAGCTCAATGCCCTGGACGGACTCGGCCGGACGCCGCTGGGTGTCACGCTGCGCGAGCGAGACAAGAAGTGGGTCCAGGCGAACCAGCGCACGAAGGACTTCGACGCCACGGCGTCAGCCCTGATGCGAGCCGGCGGCACACCGAGCCTCCGCTACGAGCGCCGAGATGACCCCTTCGCGCCCCTTCCCGTCGATGGCCCCGCGGTGCGAGCGGCGCTGTCGAAGGTGGCTCCGTTCCCCTTCAAGCACGACGTCGACTCGGCGCAGGAGCTCGCCACGGGCCTGCATGACCGCGAGTCCGGACTGGGACTGGAGCTGCTCGAGACGCTGGTGCCAGTCCTGGACGGCCCTCCGCGCCCCCTGCGGCTCCAGGGGCCCCTGACGCTGAAGCGGGCCTTCTTCCACCACGGCGACCTGGAGGTGGAGGGCGACCTCACCGTCCTGCGAGCGTTCGCGGTGACGGGGAACGTCACCGTGCACGGCGTGTTGACGGACGGCTCCACCAGCTCGCTGGTCCGCGTCCTGGGCAACGTGTCGTGCCACGCGCTCGACACGGGCGGCAGGTTTTCCGTGGGCAAGTGTCTCCAGGCGCGCGATGTGGTGCTGGGCTCCGGCAACGACTTCGTGCTGAGCGCGGGCACGCTCAAGGCCAGGGTCGTCATCGAGGACGACCACGTCATCGACGCCGTCATCAAGGCCGACTACCACTTCGACAAGGACACCTACGCCCGGGGCTACGGCGAGGGCATCGCCGAGTGGCTGCGCGAGCTGTTCGTCGCGGAGGTGCTCAAGGAAGAAGACGACACCACCCTGCTCGACGGCGCCCGACTGTTCGACCGGATTCGCAAGGGCCTGCCCGTCTTCCAGGATGGAGCCCCGTGAGTCCTCGCGGGGTCAGAACGTCCGGATGAAGTCGAGCTCCACGCCGGGGTTCTTCGCGCCCCCCGCGTCGGCGGGAGTCACCGCCTGGGCCTTCGCCGGAAGCGCCGGGCTGCCTGACGCCTGCCAGGCGGACACGTGGCGGAACGAGTTGGCGTCGAAGCCCGCGAGCATCAACACGTTGGGCACCCGCGAGGGCAGCGGCGCGTTCTCGTAGGCCCCCAGGTTCCACATCACCACGTCCACCGGACCCAGCACGTGGTGCCACGCCTGGAGCACGGCCTGGAGCGGCGGCACGCTCGCGTCGAACTCGATGCCCCTCTTTCGCAGCGACTCCACAAGACCCGGCTCCACTGTCTGGACCTCCGGCGGATGGAACTGCATGTCGGAGAAGAAGTAGAGCGTGCGGGGCCTCGGCCGCGAGGGATTCTTCAACAGGAGGGCGATGAGGTTCATCACCGAGTTCACCACCTGCGTGCTGCCCCACCCCTGCCCGCCGCGCAGTCTGCTGGACAGCTCGAGCACACCCTGCCGTGGTGCGAGGTCCTCCACGAAGATGTCGTCGGAGAACGTCGCCGCGTACCCCAGCTCGCGCGCCATCACCGCGGCCAGCACCACCGCCACGTCCCCCACGTGCGCGGAGCTCTTCGCCCCGCCCAGCTTCGTGGCGAACATGGAGCCGGAGATATCCGCGATGCCCAGGCTCTTGCCCTTCGGCAACAAGCCCTCGCACACCTTCTCCAGGATGACCTCGAAGACAGGCGCGATGGCCGGCTCCGGGTCCGCGTGGAAGCAGTCCTCCCCCTGGGAGTCCTGCCGCGACTTGCCCCACATCGCCGCCCACCACCCCATGTACACCTGATGCGGCCACATCCCCGCGAAGCGACGCTTGCGCGCCTCCGCCAGCAGCACGGCCAGCGGGATGCCCGCCTGATACATCGCGCGGATGTAGCCCTTGAAGGCCATGTCCGGCAGCAGCCCAGGCACGTCCAGCACGCGGCGCCACGTCTCCTGCGTCGACCCCATGAACGACAGCGCCTGCTCCGTGGAGAGCCGCCCCTTCACGAAGTTCTCCAGGCTCGCCTCGCCGCCGAAGAACGCGCGGCGCGCCTCCAGCAGCTCCAGCCCCTGCGCCAGGGCCGTGCGCTCGCGAGTGGGCGCGTGCAGGTAGTGGTAGAGCTTCAGCGTGCGCTCATCCAGGTGCGCCTTCGCCACGCCCATCGCATCCACCAGCCGCAGGCTCGCGCGCTGACCGTTCTTCCGGCGCCGCGAGAGCGGGAACCGCCGCCCCGCGTACTTGAGCAATTGATACAGGTCCATGCCCGCGAGCGCCCGAGCCATGCCCTTGCGCGCCGCCTCGGGCACTTCGCCAAGCCCCAGGTGGTCGAAGTGCGTGAGGAACAACGCCACGTCGTCCGCGCGGTGTCGCAGACAACGGAACGTGTACTCCTCCGTGAAAGGGCCCTCAGGGTCCGCCGCCGCGAGGATGGCCGGCGCGACACTCCCCTGGATGCGATTGCCCTTCCCCTTCACCGGGTCGCGCATGTACGCGGCGAACTTCCAGGCGAAGCCCCGCTCGTGACGCTCCGCCGCGAGCAGCGCCGCCGCGTAGCTCCGAATCTCCTCCACCTGGGTCCGGTAGAAGGTCTCCTCGAGCAGCGCCGAGCCCTTCGTGAAGGTCAGGTGCGTCAGCGGGTCTGTCTGGGACAGGTCGAAGGCCGCGGCACCCTCGTGCGTCAGCGCTCCCACCACCTCACGCAGCACCCGAGGCATGTCCCCTCCCGACCTGAGAAGAAAAGTCGGCGCCCCGCCCCTGATGGCAAGCCATCAGGAGCTCATGGACGAAGTAGGGGCGCCAGATGTCTTGAAGGCTATGACAACTCAGCCCGGCGTGGCGAGTTCTTCCTCGAAGCTGATCTCACCCTCCAGCAGCGTCGCGCACAGACACGCGGGCCCCCGCAGCGCGCTGAAGCCGTGGGCACTGCCGTCCGTCTTCTCCTGCTCCTCGCCCGGCCACACCTCGTGCCCGCCGTCCTCGCGCAGCCCGCCCTCGAGCACCAGGTTCAGCTCGCGGCCGTGGTGGGTGTGCAGCGGGTAGTGAATCCCCGGGTTCAGCCGCAGCATCGCGCCCATCATCCCCTCGCGCGCGGGCCCCGCCTCTACCGGCATCAGCTCCGAGCCCTCCACCGGTCCCGGCATCCACCGCGACGGGTCCGCCAGGGACTCCAGCAGCTCCAGCGCCCGCTCCCTCGACAGGTCGAAGAACGCGGCCACCCGGTCCGCGAAGCGCTCGAAGCGGCGCGGCCCCTCCATGCGCTCCATCAGGGCCTGGAGCACGGCGGCGGGCGGCTCGACGGGAGGCACCGCCATCGACAGTCCCTGGCGAGCCATGGACAGGCGGTCGGCCTCGACCCGGCAACGAGAACACGTCGACAGGTGCCGCTCCGCGGCCTCCCAGGCGGGGGAGTCCAGGGTGCCGAGGGCCCACTCAGCCAGGATGTCGTCGAGGTGCTCCATCGTCACATTCCGTCCCGTCACACTCCCTCTACGGAAGTATCAACCGCTCTGGATTTCTGGGGTCAGACCGGCACGGCGAAGTCGCGCAGGGCCGAGTTGAGGCTCGTCTTCTTGTCCGTCGACTGTGTCCGCTGGCCGATGATGAGCGCACAGGGAACCATGAATTTTCCGGCGGGGAACTGCTTCTCTCGCATCCCCGGAATCACCACGCTGCGCGCGGGGACGCGGCCCTTGTAGACGCGCTCCTCGGGTCCAGTGACGTCGATGATTTGCGTGGACGCGGTGAGCACGACATTGGCGCCCAGCACCGCCTCCTCCTCCACCACCACGCCCTCCACGACGATGCAGCGGCTGCCCAGGAAGGCCCGGTCCTCGATGATGACGGGCGACGCGGTGGGCGGCTCCAATACGCCCCCCAGGCCCACGCCACCGGACAGGTGCACGTCGCTGCCCACCTGCGCGCAGCTGCCCACCGTGGCCCAGGTGTCCACCATGGTGCCCGCGCCCACGCGCGCGCCGATGTTGACGTAGCCGGGCATCACCACCGCGCCCCGCTCCACGAAGGCGCCGTAGCGCACCGTGCCCGGAGGCACCACGCGCACCCCCGCCTTGTCCAACCCCTTCTTCAGAGGGACCTTGTCGTGGAACTCGAAGGGCCCCACCTCCATCACCTTCATCTCCGACACCGCGAAGAACAGGAGGATGGCCTCCTTCACCCAGGCGTGGACCTTCCAGCCCTCCGCCCCCTTCTCCGCCACGCGCAGCTCGCCTGCGTCCAGCCGCGCCACCGTCTCGCGCACGGCGGACACGACGTCCGGGTCCTTCAATTTCGTCCGGTCCGCGAACGCGGCGGAGACCTTCTGGGCAAGCTCGTCGATGGGCGGCATGGCGCCTCCTTGAATCACAATTTGGAGCGCCGCGCCGCACCCAACCGCAGGCCCCGCGCGAGGCTCAGGTCCGCGCCGCGCCGGGCTCCACCAGGGGCAGCGTCTGCGTGGTGATCTCCTCGTACAGCTCCGGAGTCACCGCGTCCGCGGGCCCCCGCCCCTCCAGCACCACCGTGCCCGGCGTCACATGCCGAACCCGGGACATCGGCAGCTGCCCCCACCGCCGGCTGAACGGCCAGGGCCTCACGTAGATGTGCACGCCACTCAGCAGGGCCACGTACCCCAGGAACGTCCCCTCCTCGTCGCGCACGCGCATGCCTCGGATGATGGAGCGCCGCTCGTAGGGCGACGCCATGTCGGGCCAGGCCATCCGTCCACCTCCTTCCACCAACCTGCACCTTCCTCCGCCTACCCGGGAGCACTCCGCACTCGCCTGTTTCCTTGCCAGCGCAGGCAACTGCTTCCCCAACGAAGTCGATAACTTCCTGTTTTCTCTGAATTCACCATGTTGACGACTGGTCAATCGCACCACGGTCGTGCCAGCATGGGGTCACCCCTCACCCCTGGAGGGCAACATGAGCGCTACCCCCCCGCGCCCGTGGAGCCTCGCAGTGGCAGTGCTCGCGTCGTTCGCCGCTGGTTGCCTCGGCGAGGCGTCGCTCGACATGCAAGGTGTGCCGGATTACGACAATCCGAACCCACCGCCTCCCCCGGTCCAGCAGGACGGCTCGCTGCCGTGTGATTTGGAGAGCGTCCCCGCCGGGGTGACGCTCGCGGGCATCGCCAGCGACTTCGACCGGGTGGTGCAGCCCGCACTGGTGCGGGAGGTGTCGGGCTGTATCTCCTGCCACGCGCCCACCAGCGGACGGCTCTTCCGGGTGGGCCTCAACGGCGTGGAGAACTTCTACGCCATCCGCGCCGCCGGCTATCTCACCCCGTCGTCGGGCTCCATGTTGTCGCGCCTGGTCACCACGGATGAGAGCGCGCGCATGCCCAGGGCCCAGCCGGCCTGGAGCGCGCAGGAGATCGCCGCCGTGGCCAGCCTCACCTGCCAGTTGGCGGCGGTGGAGACGCGCCAGCCGTCTTCGCCGCCGGACGAGGAGTTCCCTCCCGCGCTGCTGGAGGCCTACAGCGGCCCGTCCGTCGCCACGTATGACAATCCCTTCCTGAGCTACGAGCAGCTCAAGGGCAAGGTGAAGGCCGTCTTCAACGACGACTGGGTGCGCGGCGGCCAGGACCGCTTCGCGCAGAACGTGGGCGTGTTCGGCGGCGTGGACTACAAGGACCACTTCGTCGAGGCGCGCGTGGCCTCGGCCGACTTCTTCCTGGGCCTGGATGATTTGTCGCGCGACGTGTGCCTCACGGCCGCCACCGCGAAGACGGGGCCCTTCTCCGGCCTGGACCTGGCCCTGCCGCTGACGGACATCCCCGCGCCCTCCACGAAGACATACGAGATGGAGGCCGCCGCGAAAGATGGCACCACCATCCCCGCCGGCACGCAGATTCTGGCGAGCACCGGTGGCAAGTCCGGCAGCACCGGGTGGAACCTCTACACCACCGGCACCCTCACCACGCTCCAGCCGTACGCCTTCCCCGCCTCCGCCACCTACCGCTTCACGGTGAAGGCGAAGGGTGACCTGTGCGGCCCGGACCTGCCGAACCTGCAGCTCAAGGTGGACGGGGTGCTGGTGAAGGAGTGGGCCGTCGCGAACAACACGGCCTACGCGGACTTCGTGCACACGCAGGCCGTCACCAGCGGGGACCACATCCTCACGGTGGCCTTCACCAACGACTACGGCGAGACGGGCGTCTGCGACCGCAACCTGCACGTGGACGCGCTCGTGGTGTACGGCCCCACGGAGGCGGCCACCGGCACGCAGCGCGCGGACGCGGCGAAGGCCAAGGTGGACACCATCTACCGGCGGATGCTGTACCGCGCCGCGACGCCGCAGGAGCGCACCAACGGTTATGCGCTGGTGACGGGCCTCCTGGACATCGAGGCGAACGTCACCAAGGCCTGGAGCGGCCTGTGCGAGGGCCTGATGCGTGCCCCCGACTTCCTCTTCACCCTGCCGCCTTCCTACGAAGCGGCCTCCGGCAAGGAGCGCGACAAGCTGCTGTTGGTGAAGCTGGCGCAGGACCTGCTGGGCCGCCCGCCTTCCGCCGCGGACTTCACCGCGCTGGAGAGCGGCACGAAGACGTGGGAGGCCATGGTGGACGGTTACCTGGCCTCGGCGGACTTCCGCACCAACTACTTCCGCCGCATGCGCGTGCGCACGGAGAGCGAGGGCACCCCCGACACGGACGAGCCCGCGCGGCTGTGGACCTTCCTCGTCGAGCAGGAGCGGCCACTGCAAGAGTTGCTCGTCGGTGACTACTCGGTGGACGCGGCCTTCCAGCAGGTGACGCGGCCCACGCAGCACGGCAAGACGGGCGTGCTCACGATGAAGGGCTTCATCAAGAACAAGCCGGGCCTGCCGCACTACAACTACGCGGCGCGGGTGATGACGGACTTCATGGGCACGCTGTACGAGGTGCCCGCCGAGGTCTTCGACATGCGCGGCGCGGCCACGGCCTCCTCCACGGTGGACCCCAGCAGCATCTGCTTCTCGTGCCACCAGACGCTCACCCCGCTGGCGCACCAGCGCCTGAAGTGGGACGACGAGGGCAACTACCGCACGGCGGACGAGCAGGGCGTCACGCTGGACGACACGGACCGGAACCTGGCGGCCACCTACGCCTTCAAGGGCCCGGGCATGGAGGCCTTCGCCACCCAGGCGGTGAAGAAGGAAGCCTTCGTGCGCCGCACGCTCAACGCCCAGTACGCGCTCTTCTTCGGCCGGGAGATGCGGCACCAGGAGGACGAGCGCGTCATCTACAAGCGCCTGTGGGACGTCAGCCAGGCGCAGCACGGCAACTTGAAGGCCGTGCTGAAGACCATCGCCACCTCGCCCGAATACCTGCGCCAGTAACCGCGCCCAAAGGACCGCCGCCATGAACCGCCGCCGATTCCTCGCGGGCGCCGCAGCGGGCGCCGCCATCAGCACCCTGGACTGGCTCCGCTTCTTCCGCTCCTTCGGAGTGCCGGGGACGAAGAAGGAGCTGGGCTTCGCCGAGGCCGCCGCCGCCGAGGCCGACGACCCGCACTTCCTCATCTACTGGTTCCAGGAGGGAGGCTGGGACGGGTACTCGATGTTCAACCCCGTCCACACGCCCAATGACGCCATCCGCGTCGTCCCGGCCGGAGAGCTGCGCCCCACGCCCTCCTGGACGCAGCACCGCTACCGCCCGAAGAACTACGGCACCACGCCGTCGGACCCGCCCAGGATGCAGGGCAACATCCAGTACGGCTACCTGGCGCAGGACGGCCTGGACCTGTTCCCGGACCTGGCGGTGGTGTCCAGCCACAACGGCAACACCTTCCACTCCGGCGGCCGGTGGGAGTACCACTACGGCAAGTACAGCGCCTCGCTGTCCGGCAAGCGCAACGCGGACGAACGCACCGTGATGCAGGCGTTCTGCGAGGCCTACGGCACCGGCTACCTGTTGCCCCACGTCTCCTGGCACCGCTGGCTGTCGGACGGTGAGCTGTCCATTCCGTCCTACCCGGAGGGCACCGGCTACTACGAGAAGCTGGGCCCGGTGCATGCCCACACGCTCTACGGCAAGACGCCGGGCGCGATGCGAGACAGGCTGTCCTCGCTGGGCAACGTGGCGCAGGGCCAGCGCGACGCGCGCATCCGCCAGTTCACCGACAACCTGCAGGCCAGCTTCCTGGCGGAGAAGAACAGCGAGTCGGTGCGCGCCTTCTCCTCCGCGCTCCAGATTCACCGCGCGCTGACGGCGGGCGGCAGCATCAACCTGGACCCGCGCACGCTGTTCACCGACACCACGCTGCGCGCCGAGTTCGGCATCACCGCCGCGGACGAGGCCACCGACTCCTCGTCCATCAACGGCAACCCCGCTCGCACCAAGGAGACGCCCAACACCAACGTGCAGGCGTTGATGACGTACGAGCTGATGACGAAGGGGCTGTCCATCGGCTTCTTCATCGAGAACCGGGGCCTGCGCCAGTTCGACACGCACCGGGACCGGCGCTCCATCATGAACAACAAGGGCCAGACGGAGCAGCGCGACACCATGCGCAAGCACCTCTGGAACCCGCTCAAGACGCTGGTGGCCAAGCTCAAGTCGACGCAGTACGGGACGACGGGCAAGAGCTACTACGACTTCACCACCATCGTCCTCGCCTCGGAGATGGGCCGCACGATTCAGGGTGACGTGGAGGGCATCCTCACCAAGGCGGACGTGACGGATGCGCAGAAGTACGAGGAGATCATGCTCCAGGACTGCTGCCAGCACTGGCGGGTGAACAGCGCGGCCTTCCTCGGCGGCACCGTGCGCGGCAACACGCAGTACGGCCGCGTGGGCAGCGTCTCGCTGGACGGCATTCCCATGATGCCGGATGGCACCTTGGACCCGGCCTTCAACCCGGACACGGGCCTGCTGATGACGGGGCGGACCAAGAGCGCCAACAGCTTCATCTCCGACGCGGGCCACCTGTACGCGACGGCGTTGCACCTGTCCGGCCTGGACCCCGTGGCGCTGAAGGCCGCGGGCAAGGGCAAGAACGACAGGCCGGCGATGAAGTTCATCAAGCGCTGAGTCGACGAAGGCGACCTGGAGTGCTCCTCCGGGTCGCCTCGCGCGCGTGGGTCATCCGTCCAGGGCGCGCGCCACCGCGTCGACCACCTCCTGGTCCGTGGGGAAGGCCAGCGAGTCCTTCCGGATGACGACCTTGTCACCCACCCTGACCTCGTAGCTGCCCGACGGGCCCGGCTTCAGCTCCGTCTCCACATCCAGTTCGTCCTTCAGCACGGCCGCCGCACGGGCGGCCCGAGGCTTGTAGCCTCAGGAATTACAGTAGGTAATCGAGACCGGCTTCGCGTCCGCCATGGTGCGTCTCCTCGCGTGGGCGCATCGACTCGTGCGCACGTCCTGGAGATAATGCGTTTCAAGCGCGCGAGCCAGCCTGCTTGTCTGCCTCGACCGGGACGCGCACGAGGCCCGGGGGCCCTTCGTCCCACCTGCTCGCGACGCCCGTCCGCTCGAGACCTGCGCGAGCCTCCGAGGCGCCCTCCCGCCTGCCTGCCCCGACCGGGGACGGGCGCGAGCTCGGGGAGCCGTCGTCTCGCCGGCCCGCGCCTCCTGTCCGCCCAAGACGTGCGCGAGGCCCGGAGGAGCCTGCCCTCATCCCGGCCTCTCCGGTCGTTCATCGGTGAGCGGGACTTGGGGCTCCGCGCTCGTACCCGAGGACGTCGCCATCCATCGCGGCTAGGTTCCCGGTCCGCCATGACCGACTTTCGTGAGCGCATCGCCGCCGCCTATGACACCGAGGCCTTCCGTCGCGAGGGTCGCCAGTTGGTGGACACGCTGGCGGACTATCTGCGACAGGCCGAGCACGGCGAGGGCCTGCCCGTGTTGCCCTGGGCGGCTCCGGCGGTGAACGTGGACCGCTTCGCCGCCTCCTTCCCGGAGGAGCCCACGGGAGACTTCGCGGAGCTGATGGCGAGCGTGCTCTCCGGTTCCAACCACCTGCACCACCCGCGCTACGTGGGCCACCAGGTGACAGCCCCCGTGCCGCTGGCCGCGCTGTGCGACGCCGTCTCCTCCCTGCTCAACAACGGCATGGCCGTGTACGAGATGGGTCCGGTCTCCACCGCCATGGAGCGCAACGTGCTGCGGTGGATGGCGGCGCGCCTGGGGATGCCGGAGTCCACGGACGGCGTGCTGACCTCGGGCGGCTCGCTCGGCAACCTCACCGCGCTGCTCGCCGCGCGGCAGGCCCGGGCCGGCTACGACGCCTGGAACGACGGCGCGCACGCGGGGCCTCCGCTCGCCGTGCTGGTGCCGACGACCGCGCACTACTGCGTGTCGCGCGCCACGCGGGTCATGGGCTGGGGCTCGGGCGGCGTGGTGCCCGTCCCCGTCGACAGCCGCTTCCGCCTGCGCCCGGAATCCCTGGGGCCCGCGCTGGAGTCGGCCACTCGCGCGGGGCGCAAGGTCATCGCCGTCGTCGCCAGCGCCGGCTCCACCGCCACCGGCGCGTTCGACCCGCTGGAACCCGTGGCCGACTTCTGCGAGCGCCACGGCCTGTGGTTCCACGTGGACGCCGCGCATGGTGCCGCCGCCGTGCTCAGCTCCGAGTACCGCCACCAGACGCGCGGCATCGACCGCGCGGACTCCGTCGTCTGGGACGCGCACAAGGGCCTGTTGATGCCCGCGCTGGTGACGGCCGTCCTCTTCCGCGACGGCGCGCGCTCCTTCGAGTCCTTCGCCCAGGAGGCCAGCTACCTCTTCGGCAACACCGAGCGGCCCTGGAGCGACGTGGGCCTGCGGACGATGGAGTGCACCAAGGAGATGATGGCGCTCAAGCTCTACACCTGCCTCCGCGTGCTGGGCACGCGCCTCTTCGCGGACGCGGTGACGGAGTCGTACACCCTGGCCCGTCGCTTCGCCGAGCGCCTTTCCGCCGCCCCCGACTTCGATGTGCCGGTGTCCCCCGACTGCAACATCGTCTGCTTCCGCCACACGCCCGCGCACGTCCCGCCCGAGGAGTGGGACGCCCTCCAGGCCCGGCTGCGCGAGCGACTGGTGACACGCGGGGACTTCTACCTGGTGCAGACGAAGCTGCCCACGGGCGTGTACCTGCGCGTCACCCTCATCAACCCCCTCACCACCGACGCGGACCTGGACGCGCTGATGGAGGCGCTCAGGACGGCAGCTCGACGGTGAACTCGCTGCCGACGCCGGGCTCGGAGGCCACCGAGACGACGCCGCCCAGCACCGACACCATCTCCCGCACCAGCGTCAGCCCCAGGCCCACCCCCGGCTTGGACTTGTTCTCCAGGGGCTCCAGGTGCTCGAAGGGCTCGAACACGCGCGACTGCGCGGCGCGGGGGATGCCCGGGCCGGTGTCTCGCACCCGCAGGCGCCAGCCCTGGGGGCGCTCCTCCACCGCCACCGACACGCCGCCCTGCTCGGTGTACTTCACCGCGTTCGTCACCAGGTTGAGCAGCACCATCTGGACGATGCGCGGGTCCGTGCGCGCCACCGCCTTGCCGGGCGGCCGCTCCAGCTCCAGCGCCAGGCCCTTGCGGCGGGCCTCCGCGCGCGCCTCCTCCACCACCTCCTCCACCACCTCGCCCAGGTCCACCGCCTGACGCCGCACCACCAGCCGGCCCTCTTCCAGTTGGTTGTACTGAAGCACCATCTCCACCATGTCCCGCAGGCGCACGGTGGAGCGGTGCATCCGGTCGAACATGTCCAGCGCGCGGGGCGGCATCCCTCCCAGCTCCCGCTGGAGCGCATGCTGGGTGAGCTGGAGCACCGACAGCGGCGTGCGCAGCTCGTGCGACACCAGTTGGAGCAGCGTGCTGCGCGACGTGCTGGCGCGCTCGGTGGTCTCCAGCGCCACCTCCAACTGCCGCTTGCGCATGCCCAGCTCGCGCGCCATCGCCTCCAGGTCCACCGAGCGCGCGGCCAACAGGCCCTGCAGCACCTCGCGCGTGCGCTTCACCACCGCCAGGTTCGTCACCCGCGCCACCAGCTCCTCGGAGACGAAGGGCTTCACCACGTAGTCCTGCGCCCCCGAGCGCAGCAGGTCCACCCGCAGCGCATCATCCGCGCGCGCGGTCAGCAGGAGGATGGGCGTGGACTCGATTCCGGGACGCGAGCGCACCGCGCGCACCAACTGGTCTCCCCCCATGCGAGGCATCATCAAGTCACTGACGATGACGTCCGGTTGCATCCGCTCCGCCTGGACCAGCCCGTCCACGCCGTCCACCGCGGTGGCCACCTGGAAGTCCTTTGACAGGGTCTCCACCACGAAGCGGCGCATCTCCCGCGTGTCCTCCACCACCAGCACGCGCGGGCGGCTCGAGTCCTCCGCGCGCGTCGACGCCACCACCTCCCGCGCCTCCGGTCGCAGCAGGTCCAGCTCCGCGCGCGCCGCCGCGTGATGCTCCACCCGCGCCTCCACCTCCGGACGCGCCGACAGCTTCGCGCCCGAGGGCGCCATCAGCGGCAGCTCCACCACGAAGCGGGCGCCGCCCCCCGGCCGGTCCTCCACCCAGACGCGCCCCTCGTGCAGCACCACGAAGTCCCGGGCAATGGCCAGGCCCAGCCCCGTGCCCCCCAGGTCCCGCACGGTGGCCTCGTCCCCCTGGCGGAAGCGCTCGAAGATGGCCTCACGCAGCTCTAGCCGCACGCCCGGCCCGGTGTCCTCCACCACCAGCCGGCCTCGCCCCGCCTCCGCGCTCAACGCGACGCGGATGCTGCCTCCCGGGGGCGTGAACTTGGCGGCGTTGGACAAGAGGTTGAGCACCACCCGGTCCACCTTCTCCGAGTCCACCTGCGCCGGCAGCATCGCCGGCAGCTCCAGCACGAAGTCCAGCCGCCGCTCCGCCGCCAGCCCCTCGAAGTTCTCCGCGCCCAGCCGCACCAGCCTCGCCAGGTCCACCTCCTCGTACTGGAGGCGCATCTTCCCCGCGTCCAGCTTGGCCACGTCCAGGAGCGCGTTCACATGCCGCAGCAGCACCCGCGCGTTGCGGCGCACCACCTCCAAGTCCCTGTGGGCGGACTCGGACAGCTCCCCCTGGTTCAGCAGCCGCTCCACCGGCCCCAGGATGAGCGTCAGCGGCGTGCGCAGCTCATGGCTGACATTGGCGAAGAAGCCGGTGCGCTGCGCCTCGGATGCCTTCAGCCTCGCGTACAGCTCCTCCAGCTCCACGGAGCTCTTCTCCAGACGCACCCGGCGCTCCTCGGACAGCCGCGCCGCCTCCGTGAACTCCACCACCCGCCCGCGCAACGGCACCAGGTACATGCCCGTGGCCACCGACGCCACCGCCGTCACCACCTTGATGCCACCCGCCAGGTAGTAGGCCGAATACCAGACGTTCCACACCTCCATCAGGTGCGTCAGCCCACACGCGCCAATGAAGACGCCAAATGACAGAATCATCCCGCCAAAAGGCAGCCGGCTGCGTCGCACCATCGCGTACAGCGACAGGGAGATGAAGAAGTAGGCGGCGCCAATGAGCGCGTCCGACAAGACATGCATCACCACCAGCTCCTGCTTCCACAGATAGCAGTGGCCGTGAGGCATGTTCCAGGCACCGTAAAGCACGTCCCGCAGACCCGCCCAGGGTCCCTCTTCCGCCAGGGAAGACCGCACCAGGGAAACCGCGCCGCGCACCGCATGTCCGAGCTGGTCGTTCATGGCGTTCCCTTCCACTGTCCGCATGACAGGGGGGCCCCCCATGGCCCTCCCCCCAAGAAAGCATTCCACGCAAAACAGGCACCTCTTGCTACCCCCCCATCTCACACTGACGCGAGGGGAAAGGGCATTCACCCCGGCTCCACGCGCCGGGTGCTGGACAGTCGCCCTCCCCCCCGAAATGAGGTAGAGGGCTCAACGCCATGCTCGTCTCTCTCGTCATCCCCGTTTACAATGAGATTCCCACGCTCGCGGAGCTGCTGCGCCGCTGCATCGCCGTCGACTTTCCGAAGGAGCTTGTCCTGGTGGACGATTGCTCCCGGGACGGAAGTCGGGAGCTGCTCCAGCAGCTCGCGGAGCAGGGCGTGGGCGTGTTGGGGGGAACCCCCAAGAACCGCAACGAAGTCCGGGTGCTGTTCCAGGAGCAGAACCAGGGCAAGGGCGCCGCGCTGCGGCGCGGCTTCGCGGAGTCGACGGGGGACATCATCCTCGTTCAGGACGCGGACCTGGAATACGACCCCAAGGACATCCCGAAGGTGATTCAGCCCATCCTGGACGGGGATGCGGACGTCGTCTTCGGCAGTCGCTTCACGGGGACGCCCCGGCGGGTGCTGTACTTCTGGCACACCGTGCTCAACAACATGCTGACCACGCTCTCCAACATGACGAGCGGGCTGAACCTCACGGACATGGAGACCTGTTACAAGGCCTTCCGCGCCGAGGTGCTGCGCTCCGTCGAGGTGGAGGAGAACCGCTTCGGCTTCGAGCCCGAAATCACCGCCAAGGTGGCCCGAGGCAACTGGCGCATCTTCGAGGTGCCCATCAGCTACCACGGGCGCACGTACGAAGAGGGCAAGAAGATTGGCTGGAAGGACGGCGTGCGCGCCCTCTACGTCATCGGCAAGTACGCGCTGAAGCGGTAGGGACGGCCGCCGCCCCCACCGGGGCGGTGCTACCCGTGGGCCCGCGTCTCCGGAGCCGGCGGCTCAGGCGGCGGCGCGGCGGGCTCCACACCCATCAAGAGCGCCTTGGCCGCGTCCACCGCCTCGCACGTGCCCGTCAGCGCGAGCACGTCTCCAGCCCGCAGCACCTCCTGCGCGGTGGGCACGGAGAGGCTCTCCTCACCGCGCTGAATCGCGAGCACCGTCGCGCCGGTGAGGCCGCGCAGGTTCACCTGGGCCAGCGTCTTGCCCGCCACCGGGCTCTTCTCCTCCAGCCGCACGGACGCCGGCGCGCCCAGGCCCGGCAACAGGCCCTGGACGTGGTCCAGCGCGTGCTCGTCCCCGCCCGGCTCCTTCGAGTGGGACTGCGCCGCCAGCGCCGCGACGATGACCTGCGCTCCGGCGCGCACGTGTCCGTGCAGGTTGGTGGCGCCGCGCCAGAACGCCACCCCCAGCGCGCCCACCAGCGTCAGCACGATGAGGGGACCGGTGGCGCCCTTGAGGAAGGGCTGCGTCACCATGACGACGGGGATGCCCACCAACAGGACGATTCCCACCTGCAGCGTGACGAGCAGCACCCGCCGGGGCGCCGCGGCCAGGTCCAGCTTGCCGTCCTTGCGCGCCGGCAGCGCGGCTTCCGCCAGCGTGGCGCCCAGCCGCCGGGCGATGCCGATGACGCCCAGGATGAACGGCACCGACAGCAGCACCGCGCCGCCGAGGATGACGTTCTTGGACACGTCCTCGTCCAGGCCCGTGCGCGTCTCGACGAAGCCCGCCATGCGCTCGGCCGACATCGTCGTGCCAATCACCAGCGTCACCAGCAGCACGGCGTCCAGCACCAGCAGGCGAATCAGCCGCCGCACGTCCGCGCCCAGCGTCTCGCGCCGGGGCGCCTGCCGCAGCCGCTCCACCCAGGTGCCGTACAGCGTGACGAAGGTCTGCAGCGGCTTGGGCAGCTTGCGGTCCACCCACGTCGCCACCGGCCCCGACACCTTGATGAGCAAGGGCGTGGTCAGCGTGGTGATGGCCGACACGGCCACCGCCACCGGATAGATGAACGAGCCCGTCGCCTTCAAGGACAGCCCCAGGCCCGCGATGATGAAGGAGAACTCACCAATCTGCGCCAGGCTCATGCCCGCCTGGACGGACGTGCGCGTGCCGTTGCCCGTGAGGAACGCCCCCAGCGTCACGCTGAGCAGCTTGCCCAGGATGACCACCGCGGTGAGCACGAGGATGGCCGCCCAGTGCTCGACGATGAGCTCCGGGTTGATGAGCATGCCCACCGACACGAAGAAGATGGCCGCGAACATGTCGCGCACCGGCTGCACCAGGTGCTCCACCAGCTTCTCCTCGCCCGACTCCGCCACCAGCGAGCCCGCGAGGAACGCGCCGAGTGCCACCGAGTAGCCGAACGACTGCGCCAGCAGCGCCACCGCGAAGCAGATGCCCACGCTCGTCACGAGCGTCGTCTCCGGCCGGTTCAGCTTGATGACCGCGCGCATGGCCCGGGGGATGATGAACAGGCCCACCGCCACCAGCCCCACCAGGAACGCCACCAGCTTGCCCGTGGTGAGCGTGAGGTCCTTCACGTTCAGGCCCGCGCCCGTGGAGACGGCCGTCAGGGTCGCCATCAACAGCACGGCGATGAGGTCCTCGACGATGAGCACCCCCACCACCAGCTCCCGCAGCTTGCCCCGGATGCCCTGCTCGTCGAACGCCTTGGCGATGATGGTGGTGCTGGAGATGGCGATGAGCGCGCCGGTGAAGAGGCTCTCCAGCGTCGTCCACCCGAAGGCCCGCCCCACCACGAAGCCCAACCACACCATGATGCTGCACTGGATGACGGCGGTGACGCCGGCGGTGAAGCCCACGGAGAACAGCTTGCGCAGGCTGAACTCCAGCCCCAGCGAGAACATGAGCAGGATGACGCCCAGCTCCGACAGCGTCGTGACGACCTCTGGATTGGCCACCAGCGGAATCGGCACGAAGGGCCCCACGACGAGCCCCGCGAGGATGTAGCCCAGCACCACGGGCTGTCGCAGCTTCTGGAAGAGAACAGTCGTCACCGCGGCGACGCACAGGACAATGGCAATGGCCTGGAGGACCTCGTGGGCTCCGTGCATCAGGTCACCTCAAGAATGAAAAACTCGGATGGGACACGACCCGCCGTCGCTCCGACGAAATCGGAGACAAAGGCCGTCGCGCATGAAGGAAAGGAAAAGACGTCGTAACGCCGGAAATGAGCGCGGGCTCGAACAAGCGCCGGACGAAGCCGGCACGACGCTCGCGGCTCAGCGGCCCCGGGGAGGACCGCGCAACGGCCGGGTGACGATGGAGGGACGGTCCGCGATATCCCCGCTCGAAGTAGGGGCCGCCGCGGACCGACGTTCTCTCAAGGTGACGCGCGCGACGGCGTGACGCCGCTCGCGGCCCCAGCGATGGAGCGCCTGGAGGTCCGGCTCGAAGGCGGCGCGGCCTCGCGCGGAGGACGGCGGGGTGAAGGCGAGGCCCGAGCCGACGTGCAGACCCGAGTCCCAGCCCCCCAGGTCGGTGACGTGGAACTGCGCGCCCCACCGACGTGAAGGCCCTTTCGAGGACTTCGAGCCCTGGCGGACGGAGGTCGCGCCGGTGTCCAGGTAGAAGCTCCGCTCGGAGGCCCACACGGTGGGGCACTCGGCGGCCTCGGCGCGAAAGACAGTGGCCAGGACGAGGCTCACCCCCAAGGCGAGCAGCACCGTCCGGAGCGTCTCGCTCCCGGAGCCGGGCATTCGCGATGTCGTGCCGGGGGAGCGCATCACTCGTTCAGGTACTACGCCGGACCTGGGCCCGTAAAGCGCGCCCTGCCTCACGCTCGCCAGTCCGCTGGAGCCAGGCTCCTGGCGCGGGACAGCTGCTCCACTGGTTGTCGCGCTCGCTGACGCGTGAGGCTGACGCCTTGCTCCAGGCCGGCGCGTCACAGACCTGTAGGGCCATGTCCTCCCCCGCGCGCGGCGCACCCGCGCGTTGGTGAAGGGGCGCGGGGCCCTTCCGTGTGGAGGGGGAGAACGTCCACCCGTGCACATCGACGGCAGGCGTCGATTCGTCGTGGGGCGGGGCCTGCCGGTTGCGAGGATCGGCCCTAACTTGAGGGCGTGCTTTCACGATTCTTGCTCTACGGGTGCACGGGTTGGGTGTTGGAGGTCCTCTTCACCGGGGCTGGCGCGGCCTTGAGCAGGGACCGGAGCGCGACGGCGCGGACCTACCTGTGGATGCACCCCATCTATGGAGGCACGGCGCTGGCGCTGGAGGAGGTCTCCGCGCGGCTCAAGCCCCTGCCTCGGCCCCTGCGGGCGCTGGCCTACACCGCCCTCATCTTCGGCGCGGAGTACGCCACGGGGTGGATGCTGCGCAAGCTGCTCGGCCGCTGCCCGTGGGACTACGCGCCGCACCGGTGGAGCGTGCACGGGCTCATCCGCCTGGACTACGCGCCGGCCTGGTACCTCACCGCGCTGATGTTCGAGCCGGTCCGGGACGGGCTGCTCCACGTCACCAGCGAGGCCCTGCGCCACACCCCCGAGTACCGGGAGGCGGAACAGGCGGGGGAATTGCCCGTGTGCCTGCCAGAAGGCCAGGCGGAGCAGGCCGGCGTGGTGGCCGCGCGCTTCGAGCAGGCCCACTCGGAAGCGGCTCCCTGAGCCCCCGAGCCTCGGGTCTCCAAGTCCGGTGGCCGACTGCCCCCCAGGCGGTTATTGGAGCGCCGCCGGCTTTTCTTCCTCCGTGCCGCGTCGCGTAGTACCTTCGCGACCGCTCTTCCCACGCGCCAGCGGGAAATTCCGCCGACTCTTCGAAAGTTTCCGCCCTCGTATGTTCGACTGGCTTCACACCCTTTTTTCGCGCGACCTCGCCATCGACCTCGGGACGGCGAACACGCTCATCTACATCCGCGGTCAGGGCATCGTGTCCAACGAGCCCTCTGTGGTGGCCGTCCAGCATGACGCGCGCGGGGGCAAGAAGGTCCTCGCGGTGGGCAAGGAAGCCAAGGAGATGCTGGGGCGGACGCCGGGCAACATCGTTGCCATCCGGCCGATGAAGGACGGCGTCATCGCCGACTTCGAAATCACGGCGGCGATGCTGCGCTACTTCATCCAGAGCGCGCACAACCGCAAGACGCTGGTCAATCCGCGCATCATCATCGGCATCCCCTCCGGCATCACCGAGGTGGAGCGCCGCGCGGTGCGTGAGGCGGCGGCGAACGCGGGCGCGCGCGAGGTCTACCTGATTGAGCAGCCCATGGCGGCGGCCATCGGCGCGGGCCTTCCGGTGACGGAGCCCAGCGGAAACATGATTGTGGACATCGGCGGCGGCACGTCCGACGTCGCGGTCATCAGCCTGGCCGGCATCGTGTTCGCCAAGAGCGTGCGCATCGGCGGCGACAAGCTGGACGAGGCCATCATTCAGTACGTGAAGCGCAAGTACAACCTGCTCATCGGTGAGCGCACGGCCGAGCTCATCAAGATGGGCATTGGCACCGCGTACCCGACGGACGAGGTCATGACCATGGAGATCAAGGGTCGCGACCTGGTGGCCGGTGTGCCGCGCACGCTGACGGTGTCCAGCGACGAAGTCCGCGACGCGCTCGCAGAGCCCGTCAACGGCATCGTCGAGGCCGTGAAGCTGACGCTGGAGCGCACGCCTCCGGAGCTGGCGGGTGACATCGCCGACAGGGGCATTGTGCTGGCCGGTGGTGGCGCGCTCCTGAAGAACCTGGACACGCTGTTGCGCGAGGAGACGGGCCTGCCCGTGTTCCTCGCGGAGGACCCGCTCTCCGCCGTCGTGATGGGCGCGGGCAAGGCGCTGGAGTCGCTCGATATCCTCCGGCAGGTCTGCCAGCCGGGCTGAGGCCCGGAAGTCACTTCCCGCCTGCGCCCACGGCGCCGTGCCTTTCACGAGGCCGGCGCCGTTCGTGTGTCCGGGGACGGGTTTGACAGCCATGTGGCGCCTGGATTGTGGTGCACCGCATGAGCTCATTCTCGGTTCGTCACACGCTGTCGGGAGTCCTCGCCGCCACGCTGCTCTTGTCCACGCCCGCCCTCGCCGACTGGGTCGGGGACCTGCGCGTGAAGAGCGCCCCACTGCCCGGACAGAAGGGCGCGCCCCCGGAGACGAAGGGCAAGATGTACGGCCGTCCGGGGATGATGCGCATGGACCTGGCGCCCGCCGAGGTCCCCGGCGGCATGTCCATCATCTTCGACTGGGACAAGCGCACCGGCACCACCCTCTTCCACTCGAGGAAGGCCGCCACCAGCCGCAGCCTCGATGACATGTCGGTGAAGATTCCCGGCACCTGTGTGGGCAAGGACCAGGACTTCGACGCCTGTTTCAAGGAGCAGGGCTTCAAGAAGGTCGGCACCGAGAAGGTCAACGGCCACCCCACCGTCGTCTACGAGGGCGTTCCTCCCGGCGCCGAGGGCAGCATCCAGCGCCAGAAGGTCTGGCGCCCCACCGACCTGCCCGAGGTCGCCTACGTGCGCAGCCAGACCTTCGACAAGCAGGGCAAGGTCCAGGCGGACATCGACGTCACCAACATCCAGATGGGCGCGCAGCCCGCCTCGCTCTTCGCCGTCCCCGCGGGCTACCAGGAGCTGGACGCCGCCAGCGCCGCGCCCCCCATCATGGGGTCCTTCAAGCCCGAGGACCTCCAGGGCAAGACGCCCGAGCAGATTCAGGAAATGATTCGTCAGCGCATGCAGCAGGGCCCGCCGCCCGCGAAGAAGAAGTAGCGCCGCGTCACCCCGTGCGGGACGCCGCGCCGCCGCTTCCAACGCCCAATGCTCGGGCCTGGGGGCGGCGGTGCTTCGCATACAGGTCATCGCGCCACGCGAGCAGGTCGGGGAACGCGGCGGCCAGTGACTCGTGATGCCAGATTTCGCGCGTCCCCGGCCCGAGCGGCAGCCACGCATCATCCACCGGCCGCGCGAACTGGAGCATGGCGCACGCGGTGATATCCGCGTAGGTGAAGCCATCCTCCAGGTAGGGCCGTCCACGAAGCTCGGCGCGCAGATGCTCCAGCGCGGGGAGGGCCGTCTGACGAATCGCCGCCTCTGGGTCCGCCATGGCCTTGTGCTTGCGTGCGATGAAGCGCGCACCCAGCCGCGCCGTCGGAGCGGACACTCCCCGGAGGAAACCCGGGATGAACGAGGGCAGGCTCTCCGCCTGCGCGCGCGGGTTGTGGAGCAGGCGGCTCACCACGCTGGCGCGAGCAATGCTCAACACCTGGTCACTCACCGCCTCCCAGCGCTGGATGGCGGCCATCGCGCTTGCGGGGAACAATGCCGAGCCCTGCCCCAGCGCCTCGGCGCGGCGGGCGATGGCGAACGAGCCCGTCGTCGCAACGTCCTGCTCGACGAACAGCGGCACGGAGGGATGCGTGCCTTTCGGAGTGCGCCAGCGCAGGGCCAGCTCACCGATGAGTGGCATGTGCTCGCGATAGCGGTGGTCCACACGGTGATGGTCCAGCGCCCAGCGGGCCTTCTCCGTCCACCCCGAGTAGCTCAACCCGTAAAGAGTGCGCATGCGCCGGGACGCTACCGCCACCACGGGCCCCGTGCATACTGGCCCCATGCCTTCAACTCTCCAGCTTCATCTCCGAGACTTGAGCAGCACCCTGGTGGCGGCCTGGCGCCAGGAGTTCGCGGACCTGCCCGGCATCACCATCTCCCACGGCGACATCTTCTCCGAGCGGGAGGGAGTCGTCTCCTCCGAGGCCCCCATCGACGTGCGCGCGGACGCCATCGTCAGCCCTGCCAACAGCTTCGGCTTCATGGATGGAGGCATCGACGCGGTCTACACGTACCAGCTCGGCCCCCAGGTGCAGGAGCAACTGCGGGAGCTGCTCGCCCAGGAGCACGGCGGAGAGTTGCCCGTGGGCTGCGCCGTGATTGTGCCCACCGGTCGCGAGGAGATTCCCTGGTGCATCAGCGCGCCCACCATGCGCGTCCCGTCGGACGTCAGCGACACCGTGAACGCATATCTGGCGCTCCGGGCCTCGCTGCGCGCCGTCCTCGCCCATAACGTCACCGCGAAGAATCCCATCCGCACCGTGCTCTGTCCGGGGCTGGGCACCGCCGTCGGTCGCATGCCACCGGCGCGGTGTGCGAAGCAGATGAAGGAAGCCTGGCTGAGCAGCGTGCGAGGACCTCCCTCCATTCCCGTGTCGGTGAGACAGGCCGCCGAGGATGACTGGCGGCTGCGGCAGTAGCGCCTCACCAGCCCTCCGCCTCCGCGGCCCGTGGTACAAGCCGGCCCCGATGAGCCCCGCCAAGAAGACCCTGTCCGCGAGGAAGAAGTCTCCGGCCCAGAAGCCGTCGGTGCCCGAGAAGGCTGTTCCCCGCAAGCCCATGGCCCGGAATGCAACGCCCGATAAGCCCGCTCCCGCGAAGGCCCCGGCCCGGAAGGCAACGTCCAAACCACGGGCTCCCACGCCGAGCCAGATGGCGACCCCAAAGCCGGCATCCACTCCAGGCGCCTCCGCCACCGCGACGCCGACTGGCGAGCTGCCCATCGTCTTCTTCGCGAACATGGATGCCTTCGACACGTGGCTCCAGAAGCACGCCGCCACCTCGCGCGGCGCGTGGCTCAAGCTCACCAAGAAGGGCCACAGCCCCGCCTCGCTCACCTATCAGGAGGCGCTGGAGGTCGCGCTGACGTGGGGATGGATTGACGGCCAGAAGGGCCGCTTCGACGACACGGCCTACATCCTGAGGTTCACCCCGCGCGGCCCGCGCAGCATCTGGTCGACCATCAACCGCGACAAGGCGCTCGCCCTCATCGCCGCGGGCCGGATGAAGCCCTCGGGGCTGGCCGAAATCGAGAACGCGAAACAGAACGGACGCTGGGAGGCCGCCTACGAATCCCAGAGCAAAATCACCGTGCCCGCCGACCTCGCCGCGGCCCTGGCCGCCAATCCCCGCGCGGAGGCGTTCTTCGCCACCCTCAACTCCGCCAACCGCTACGCGGTGCTCTTCCGCATCCACCACGTGAAGAAGGCCGAGACGCGCGCGCGCAAAATCGCCGAGTACGTCGAGATGCTCGGCAAGCACGAGAAGCTTCACAACTGACGCAGGACGCTCCACCCCCGACATGGCCGAATCCTCCAGCAATCCACCGGTGCTCTCCGTCCGCGAGCTCTGCAAGTCCTACGCGAGCACCGTCGCCGTGGATGGCATCTCCTTCGAGGTCGGCCGCAACGAAATCGTCGGACTGCTCGGCCCCAACGGCGCCGGCAAGACGACGACCATCAACATGGTGCTCGGCGTCCTCGAGCCCACCTCCGGCGCCATCCACATCCAGGGCGTGGACCTCTCCAAACGCCGCTCGCAGGCACTCGAGTACACCAACTTCGCCGCCGTCTACGCGCCGCTCCCCGGCAACCTCACCGTCGTCCAGAACCTGCGCTACTTCGGCATGATTTACGGCGTGAAGCGCGTCTCCGAGCGAATCGAGGCCCTCCTCCAGGAGTTCGACCTCGCGCGCTTCCGCGACACCAAGTGCGGCGTGTTGTCCTCGGGAGAGCAGACGCGCGTCGCGCTCGCCAAGGCCATGCTCAACCGGCCCCAGCTGTTGCTGCTCGACGAGCCCACCGCCTCGCTGGACCCGTCGACGGCGCGTGACATCCGCGCCCGCATCCGCGACTTCACCGCGAAGGGCACCGGCGGCGTGCTGTGGACCTCCCACAACATGTACGAGGTGGAAGAGGTGTGTGACCGCGTCCTCTTCATGTCGCGCGGCAAGGTGCTCCTCCAGGGAGACCCGCGCAAGCTGCCCCAGGAGCACGGCAAGGCGACGCTGGAGGAGCTGTTCATCACCGTGGCCCGCGAGCCCCTCGCCCTGGAGCACGCCTAGCCATGCGCCTGTCCCGCGCCGCCGCCATCGTCCTACGCCAGTTCTACCTGCTGCGCGGAAGCCCCTCGCGCGTCTTCCCCCTCTTCGTCTGGGTGGCCATCGACATCGTCCTGTGGGGCTTCATCACCCGCTACCTGGGCACCATCACCCGCGAGCCGGGCATGGACCTCCTGCCGGCGCTGCTCGGCGCGGTGCTCCTCTGGGACTTCCTCACCCGGGTGATGCAGGGCGTGACGATGGCGTTCTTCGAGGACGTCTGGTCGCGCAACTTCCTCAACGTCTTCGCCACCCCCATGACCATCGCCGAGTACGTCACCGGGCTGGTGCTCTCCAGCATCGCGACCAGCTCGGTGGGACTCGTCGTCATGATTGTCGTCGCGGGCGCCGTGTTCGGCCTGTCGATGCTCATCTATGGCGCCATGCTGGTGCCTTTCCTGCTCGTGCTGTTCCTGTTCGGAATCGCGCTCGGCATCGTCGGCACGGCGGTGGTGCTGCGACTGGGCCCTTCCGCGGAGTGGTTCATCTGGCCCATCCCCGCGCTCTTGTCGCCGTTCGTCGGCGTCTTCTACCCGCTGTCCACCCTGCCCTCGTGGATGCAGGCCATCTCCCGGCTCCTGCCCCCGTCGTACGTGTTCGAGGGCATGCGCACCATCGTCGCGGGGGGCTCGGTGTCGTGGACGACGGTGCTGATGGGGGGCGGCCTCGCCGTGCTCTACATCCTGCTGGCCGCCCTGTTCTTCACCCGCGTGTTCCGCCACGCCGTGCGCACGGGCCTCATCGCCCGCTACAGCGCGGAGAGCGTGAGCTGAGCGCTCAGTCCATCAACTGCTGCGACAGATAGACGTGGTGCAGCGCCCACCGACGCGCGTTGAGCATCGGGTCGGAGTCGTTGGAGTGCCCGCCGTCGGTGTTCTCGAAGTACAGATACGGCAGCCCCATGGCCTCCAGCTTCGCGGCGAACTTGCGCGCATGGCCCGGGTGCACGCGGTCGTCCTTCGTGTTGGTGGTGATGTACGGCTTGGGGTAGCGCACACCCGGCTTGAGGTTCTGGTAGGCGGAGTACTTCGAGATGAACGCCGCGTCCTCGGGGACGAACGGGTCGCCGTACTCGCCCACCCACGACGCGCCCGCCGGCAGCTTCGGGTAGCGCATCATGTCGATGAGCGGGCTCTCGATGACGGCCGCGTTGAGCAGCTCCGGATGCTGCGTCATCACCACGCTGGTGAGGACCCCTCCGTTGGAGCGCCCGTAGATGCCGATGTGACTCGGTGAGGTGAGCTTGCGGCGGACCAGGTCCTCCAGCACGGCGGCGAAGTCGTCGAACGCCCGCTGACGATTCTCGCGCAGCGCGGCCTGATGCCAGCGCGGGCCGAACTCGCCACCGCCCCGGATGTTGGCGACGACGTACGCCCCGCCGCGCTCCAGCCACAACTTGCCCATCTCCGGCAGGTACATGGGCGGCTTGGAGACCTGGAAGCCGCCGTAGCCGTACACCACCGTCGGCGTGACGCCGCCCGCCTTGGGCTTCAGGGGCCGCACCAGGAAGTACGGCACCCTCGTCCCGTCCTTCGACTTCACCCAGAACTGCTCCACCCGGTGCTTCGTCGCATCGAAGCGCGCCGGCAGCGACTTCACCTGCTTCACCGAGCCCGACGCCGCGTCTCCGAGCCACAGCGACGTCGGCTCCAGGAAGCCCTCCGCGCCAGCGAACAGCTTCTCGTGCGAGGACGACGTGGCGACGATTTCCACCGCCGCGTTCTTCGGCATCGCCAGTCGCTTGCGCGTCCAGCGGCCCTTGTTCGACGAGTAGACATCCAGCGCGCCCTTCACGTCCTCGTACAGGTTGACGAGCAGCCGGGTGCGCGTGGCCGACACGCGCTCGATGGCCTGACGCGGCCCGGGCTGGAAGATGAGCGTGGGCTTCGCCTTCGCGGCGTCCTGCTTCAGCGCGTCCAGCGACCAGGCCAGCAACGCCCCCTGCTTGAAGCGGCCCCAGTCCTCTTCAATCGTGAAGACGACCTGTCCCTGGACGAACGCCTGGAAGGACACCTTGCGCGGAAAGGGCAACCGCACCGGCGCCGCGTCTCCGAGCAGGAACAGCTCCGACTCGTAGAACGTCACCGCGCGATTGATGAGCACCCCTTGGAGCTGCCCGTCCGCGTCATGCAACACAATGGGGGAGGCGGACACATCCTTGCGCTCGCCCCGGAAGACCTCGGTCGCCTGCTCCACCGGAGTGCCGCGCTTCCAGCGCTTGAGCACGTAGGGGTAACCGGACTCGGTGAGGGTGTCACCGCCCCAGTCCTGACCCACGAGCAGCGTGTCCATGTCCAGCCACGACACGGACGGCTTGCCCTCCTTCAGTCGGAAGCCGCCCTCGACGAACTGCTTCGTGCCCGCGTCGAACTCGCGCGACTCCACCGCGTCCTTGCCGCCGTTGGAGAGGAAGACGACGCATCGCAGGTCCGCGGGGGGCAGGCAGTCGTGGCCCTTCAAGACCCAGGGCGCGCCCTCCTTCTTCGCCAGCGCATCCACGTCCAGCACCGTCTCCCAGGGGATGGTGGCGCTCGCGTAGCCGTCCGTCGTGGTGTGCCGCCACTGGCCGCGCGGGTTCGTCGCGTCCTGCCAGAGGGTGTCCACGCCACCGGCGCGGAAGGACGGCGTGGGGATGCGGTCCGTGGCGGTGAAGATGCGCAGCGCTTCGGCCTGGAACGGCTCGAAGCGCGGGTCCTTCTCCAGCACCGCCTCCGTTCTGGCGTTCTGCGCGCGCACCCACTCCAGCGCCCGCTGCCCCTGCACCTCCTCCAGCCACAGGAAGGGGTCCTCCTCCGCCATCGCCGAGGAAGCGGTCAACAGCCCGGTCAGCAGCGGCACGACAAACAACCTGCCCATGTCCTCATCTCCTGATGGCGGCGCGGCGCGGCCTCCAACACGGCGCGCCAGCTCCCATTCCGATGGGCCAGCTTCGCCCAACCCCGGCGCCCTGGCCACCCGCACCCCGTGCTCCCACCGACGACACGCCGAGTCCTGCCCTCGCGGGCTCAGGGAATGAGCAGCACCTTGCCCGTCGTCTCACGGGCCCGCAGCGCGCGGTGCGCCTGGGCGATGTCCGCGAGCGGATATCGCTGACCGATGAGCACCTCGACCTGACCCGAGCCCACCAGCGTGAACAGCTCGTCGTAGCTCCGCGCGAGCAAGCCCGGCACACCGAACAGCGGCCAGCCCGAGAAGCCCGTGACGAACTGATTGCGGCTGTAGAGCCCCAGCACCTGCGCCGAGTCCAACTCGCCGAGCTGGTGCGTCGCTGCGCCGCCGTAGATGACGAGCGTGCCCTGGATGGCCAGCACCTCCAACCCGAGCCGCCGCACCTCCCCGCCCACCTGGTCGTAGATGACGTCCGGGCCTCGCCCCTCCGTCTCCATGCGGACCCGCGCCGGCCAGTCCGGCTCCGCGTAGCTCACCACCACGTCCGCGCCGAGCCTCCGCGCCACCGCGAGCTTCTCCGGCGTGCTCGCCGTGGCGATGACGCTCCGGGCCCCTTTGAGCCTGGCGAGTTGCACGAGCCAGGAGCCGACGCCCCCAGCCGCCGCGTGGACCAGCACCGCCCGCCCCGCCGGAGGCACGTGCGCCAACATCCACAGCGCGGTGAGCCCCTGGAGCATCATCGCCGCGCCCTGCTCGAAGCTGATGGCATCGGGCAGGGGCACCAGCAGCGACGTCTCCACGACGAGGGCCTCGGCGGCGGCGCCTCCCAACCTTCCCGCGACGAAGAGCGGAACGACCACCCGCGCGCCCACGCCCACCCCCGTCACGCCCGGCCCGAGGGCGTCCACGACTCCCGCCGCTTCCATGCAGGGGATGAAGGGAAACTCGAGCCGGACAGGAGCATCTCCCTGCCGAATGACGGTGTCCCCGAAATTGAGACCGATGGCCTTCACTCGCACCCGGACCTGTCCCTCGCCGGGCGTGGGAGTCGGGACTTCTTCGTACGTCAGCACCTCGGGCCCACCGTTGCGGGCCAGCCTCACGACCTTCATGCGTGCACCTCCGGAAGGCAGTGAGCCATGGCCTCGCCAATGGCCTCTACCCACTTCGTCGTGGGATACCCACCTGGAGGTCAGCATGGAGCGACGACGATGAAGAACCTTCCCGAGGTTCCGGCCGAGCGGGCGCTGCGAGTAATTGGCGGGCGCTGGAAGCTGCATGTGCTGTGGCATCTGCTGGAGCACCGGCGCCGCCTGTCCGAGCTGCAGCGCCTCATCCCCGGCATCACCCAGAAGGTCCTGATTCAGCAACTCCGTGAGCTGGAGGCACACGGCGTGGTGAGCCGCGAGGTCTTCGCCGAAGTTCCGCCCCGCGTGGAGTACGAAGCGACACCCCTGGGCCTCACCCTGCGGCCCCTGCTCGAGTCCCTGTGCTCCTGGGGACGTCAGCACGCCCAGGCACGGGGAGCGCGCTGATCACCCCACCGTCCAGAACTTCCCACGCGGTCAGCCGTTCAGAGCCAACATGACCCTCCCTGTCCCGCGCCTCCTCGGGGTGCTCCGCGCCCTGGGCCTCGCCGCGTCAGTCCTGCTGGTGCCTGGCCTGGTGCTCGCCGCCCGCCCCAATGCTCCGTCTCCCGAGGGTCGCGACCGCCCCCTCACCTTCGTCTCCACCGACAAGCCCTTCTACCGACCGGGAGAGTCCGTCCTGGTGCGCGGGCTCGTGCTCCAGGCCCTCACCCACAAGCCCATGACGGGCGGAGTGAACGCCGTCATCGAGGTTCGCGGCCCCCGGGGAGACCTCATCGCCCAGGGCCGGGTGTCCTCCCCTGAGACGGCCTGGGGCTACTCGTGGTCCATCCCCGCCGGACAGGCCGGTGGTGAGTACACCCTGCGAGTCAGCGACCCCTGGACGTCCGGAGCCCCGGTGGAGCGCAAGTTCGAGGTGCGTGCCTACCGCGCGCCCCGCCTGAAGACGCAGGTCCAATTCCTCCGCGACGGCTACGGCCCCGGGGACACCGTCACCGCGACGCTCGACGTGACACGCGCCGAGGGCGGCGTGCCCGAGACGGCGAAGGTGTCCGCCACCGCGCTCGTCGACGGCGCCAGCGTGGCCGAGCAGACCTGCGCGGTGGACCCGCAGGGCCGCTGCACCGTCCGCTTCAACCTGCCGAAGGCCATGGAGCGCGGTGAAGGGACGCTGGCCTTCACCATCCAGGATGGCGGCGTGGTGGAGACGGCGGCGAAGACGATTCCCATCCTCCTCCAGACGCTGGACCTGGCGATGTACCCGGAGGGCGGTGAGCTGGTGGCGGGGCTGACGTCGCGCGTGTACTTCGAGGCGCGGACTCCCGCGAGCAAGCCCGCGGACCTCACGGGCGTGGTGCTGGACACGAAGACAGGCAGGATTGTCGCCACCGTGCGCTCGGAGCATGAGGGCCGGGGCCGCTTCGAGCTCACCCCTCGCGCCGACACGAGCTACGCGCTGCGCATCGACTCACCGGCCGGCATCAAGAAGACCTTCCCGCTGCCCACCGTGAAGGCGACAGGCGCGGTCATCCGCGCGCGCGAGGATGTGATTGCGCCGGGCGGACTGGTGCGGCTCGTCGTGAGCAACACGGGCGTGGGCCGGACGTCGGTGACGCTGAGCCAGCGCGAGGTGCGCGTCGCCTCGGCGGTGCTCGACGCCGAGGACGAGAACCCCGTGACGCTGGACCCGGGCAAGGCGGATGGCGTGCTCATCGCCACGGTGTGGGACGCGGACGGACGGCCCCTGGCGGAGCGACTGGTGTTCCGCCAGCCCGCGAAGGAAATCACCGTGGAGCTGAAGGCGGACCGCACCCGCTACGAGCCGGGCGCGCCCGTGGAGCTGACGGCGCGCACCCTGCGCGGCGGCGAGCCCGTCTCCGCGCTGGTGATGCTCACCGTCACCGACGACGCGGTGCTGCAGCTCCAGGAGAAGCGCGAGCAGGCACCGTCGCTGCCGGTGATGGTGCTGCTGGAGCACGAGGTGAAGGAGCTCGCCGACGCGCAGCTCTACTTCGACAAGACGAACCCGAAGGCGCGCCTCGCGGTGGACCTGCTGCTGGGCACCCAGGGTTGGAGGCGCTTCGCGTTCATCCACCCGCGCACCTTCATGTCCAGCCACGGAGACGCGGCCCTGCGGACGCTCGCGATGCATGCGTCGCTGCGGTTGCCGGGACTGCGAGACAAGGCGGACCGGAATCAACGCCTGCCCAAGATATCCAGGCGGTTCATGCGGGCCGAAGTGGCCCCGGAAGACGTGGAGATGGCGGAGGGCGCGGGCGATGGCCTGGCGTTCAGGGATGAAGACAGGGCCTTGAAGGGCGCGGTGGTTGCTCCCGTGGCCGCCGTGGCTCCCCCACCTCCTGCCCCTCCCGCGGCTGAGCCCGTTCTGGCCAGGGCGCCAGAGATGCAGGCTCCGGCGGACCTCAAGGTGGCGATGGAGGTCCTCGAGGCCCCCATCCAGGATGAGCAGCCCCGGAAGAAGAGGGCGCACGCCGGCCGTGGGATGGCTGCTCCGGTGTGGCAGGAGCCGGGGGTGCCCTCGTCGTTCATCTACCTGCGTGAGTACGCGCACATGACGCGACCGGGCCGCAAGTCCGGGGACCGGGTGGACTTCGCGGAGACGCTCTACTGGAACGCGGGCGTGCGCACCGACGCGCGCACCGGCGAGGTCCGCGTGCGCTTCGCGACCAACGACTCCGTGACGACGTTCAAGGCCACGGCCGGCGCGGTGGGTGACGGGGGCGAGCTGGGCTCGGCCGTCGCGGAGCTGGAGTCCTCGCAGCCCTTCTACGTGGAGCCGAAGCTGCCGCTGGAGGTGACGTCGGGTGACATCGTCCGTCTGCCGGTGGCGCTGGTGAACGGGACGGACGCCGCGCTGACGGGTGTCTCGCTGAAGGCGGAGCTGAAGGGCGACGTGAAGCTCAGCGGCAACCGGACCATGGACCTGGCCGCGAACGGGCGCGGGCGACAGTTGCTCTCCCTGGAGATTGGCCAGCAGTCGCAGCCGGTGGACCTGAAGCTCATCGCGAGCACGGGCAACTACACGGACACCGTCACCCGCACGCTGTCCATCAAGCCCCGAGGCTTCCCGGGCAGCGTGTCCTTCGGCGGGCTGATGTCCTCGAAGAAGCCGGCCACGCACACCATCACCCTCCCCGACAGCGTGCTGCCCGGCAGCGTCCGCGCGACCATCGCCCTGTACCCGGGCCCCGTGTCCAACCTGACCGAGTCGCTCGCGCGCCTCATCCGTGAGCCGAGCGGCTGCTTCGAGCAGACCAGCTCCACCACGTACCCCATGACGATGGCGCAGCAGTACTTCCAGACGCACACGGGGGTGAACCCGGAGCTGGTCGCCTCCGCTCGCGAGAAGCTGACGTCGGGCTATCAGCGACTGGTGGGCTTCGAGACGAAGGAGCAGGGCTACGAGTGGTTCGGCGAGGCCCCGGGCCACGAGGCCCTCACCGCCTTCGGCCTGCTCCACTTCACGGACTTGCAGCAGGTGCACAACGTGGACGCGCAGATGCTGCTGCGCACCCGCGAATGGATGCTGAAGCAGCGCGACGGTCAGGGCGGCTTCAACCGCAAGCGTCGCGCGCTGCACGTCTGGGTGGAGGACCCCGACACCTCCAACGCCTACATCACCTGGGCACTGCTGGAGAGCGCGCCCCAGAAGGCCGCCACGGCGAAGGAGCTGACGCGCGAGGTGGCCGCGGTGAAGCAGGCCGCGACGAAGAGCACCAATAGCTACGTCGTCGCCCTGGCGGCCAACGTGCTGTCGCTCGCGGGTGACAGCGCATCAGCCCGGTCGCTGATGGGCAGGCTCGCGAAGCTCCAGCAGCAGAACGGCGTGGTGGGCGGCGGCACGCAGTCCATCGTCGGCAGCTCGGGGGACACGCTCGAAATCGAGACGACGGCGCTGTCCGTGCTCGCCTGGTTGCGCGAGCCGGAGTACCTGGCGAACGTGCAGCGCGCGATGAAGTACATGGCGGAGTCCAGCGACGGTGGCCGCTATGGCGCGACGCAGAGCACGGTGCTCGCGCTGCGCGCCATCATCGCCTACGACAAGGCCCACGCGGCCAACGTCTCCCCGGGACGGGTGCGCGTCTTCGTGGAGGGCCGTCCGGTGGGTGAGCCGGTCAGCTTCACGGGTGCTTCGCAGGAGGCGCTCAAGCTGCCGGACGTGAGCAAGCTGCTCGGCCCCGGTGGGCGTCAGTTGGAGCTGCGCATGGAGGATGGCTCGGAGCTGCCCTACACGGTGGAGGTCACCTTCAACGCGCAGGTGCCGGACAGCTCCAAGCAGACGCAGGTGTCGCTGGAGGTGGCCCTGGCGAAGCACGAGCTCATCGAGGGCGAGCCCACCGAGGCCCGCCTCATGGTCCTCAACCGCACCGGTCAGCACCTGCCGACGGCGGTCGCCATCTTCGGCGTGCCCGGTGGCCTGGAGGTGCGGCATGACCAGCTCAAGGAGCTGGTGAAGCGCAAGGTGGTGGATGCGTACGAGGTGCTGGGACGCGACGTCGTCCTGTACTGGCGGGGCATGGAGGCGAAGAAGCGCATCGACGTGCCGCTGTCCCTGGTGGCGTCGGTGCCCGGCACGTACACCGGTCCCGCGAGCCGCGCGTACCTGTACTACACCGACGAGCACAAGGTCTGGACCGAGGGCGTGAAGGTCACCATCGCCCCGAAATCCTGAGTCACTGAAGCCCGCGTGGAGCTTCCAGGGGGACGGCCTCGAAACACGGCCTCCTGGAAGCTTCTGCTGTTGCAGCAGAAACCCCGGAACAGAAACACCATGAGTGCGACTCCTGGTCGCCTCCGAGGTATCGTCGCGCGGAGTACGAGGAGCCACGGCCCCACGCGATGAGCCGGCGTGGAGCTTCCCACGGCGCCTGCGCACAGAGCCGACATGACCTTGTTCCGCTCGCTGAGTCTGGGAGTGCTCGCGGTACTCGTCGTCCTGGTGGGTCTCGCCACGACCTTCCCACGGGTGCCGGTGCTCCCCCGGAAGGAGTTCGTGGGGGGGCCCGGGGCCCGGCCAGAGGCGCTCACGGCCCAGGACCGGCCGTACACCTACGTGAGCCTCGACAAGCCGATGTACCGCCCGGGCGAGCAGGTCTTGATTCGCGGCCTCGTGCTCGAGGCCCTCAGCCGCAGGCCCCATGTCGCCTCCCGGCGCGGGCAAATCGAAATCACGGGGCCCCAGGGAACCATCGTCGGACGGGGCGAGGTGGAGACCTCGGACTCCGTCTGGGGCTACGCCTGGCCCATCCCTCGCGACCTGCCCGGCGGGGGATACACGCTCGTCGTCAACGACCCCTTTACGGGCACCGCCCAGGTGATGCGCAAGTTCGACGTGCGCGACTACCGTGCCCCCCGACTCAAGTCCCAGATTGCGTTCCTCCGCGACGGCTACGGCCCCGGCGACACCGTCACCGCCACCCTGGAAGTCCAACGCGCGGAGGGCGGCATCCCCGAGGGCGCCAAGGTCACCGCCACCGCGCTCGTCGACGGCAAGAGCGTCGCGGAGAAGCCCTGCGAGGTGGATGCCCAGGGCCACTGCACCGTGAGCTTCGAACTGCCCGAGGCCATCGAGCGCGGCGACGGCACGCTCTCCTTCACCCTCCAGGATGGTGGCGTGGTGGAGACGGCGGCCAAGACGATTCCCATCCTGCTCCAGACGCTCGACGTCGCCCTGTATCCAGAGGGCGGAGACCTGGTCGCGGGGCTGACCTCGCGTGTCTACTTCGAGGCGAGGACGCCCATGCGCAAGCCCGCGGACCTGACGGGCGCGGTGGTGGACCTCGCGACGGGAAGGGAGGTCTCCGTCGTCCGCTCCGAGCATGAGGGCCGCGGACGCTTCGAACTCACACCCACCGCGGGCGTTCGCTATGCGCTGCGCGTCGACTCACCCGCTGGAATCAAGAAGACCTTCCCGCTGCCCGAGGTGAAGGCCACGGGCGCGGTCCTCCGAGCGAAGGACGAGGTCATCGCCGCCGGCCAGAAGGTGCGGCTCGCGGTGGACTCGGCGGGCGTGGGCCGCACGAAGGTGACCCTGAACCAGCGCGACGTGCGCGTCGCGGAGGCGACGCTGAGCGAAGACGGCGACGTGACGCTGGAAGCTGGCGTTGCGGACGGCGTGCTCGTCGCCACGGTGTGGACCGAGGACGGGCGCCCGCTCGCGGAGCGACTGGTGTTCCGCCAGCCCGCGAACGCACTCTCCATCGAGCTGAAGGCGGACCGCGCGCACCATGCACCGGGCGACGAGGTGGAACTCACCGCGCGCACGCTGCGCGACGGCAAGCCCGTCTCCGCGCTGGTGATGCTCACCGTCACCGACGACGCCGTCCTCCAGCTCCAGGAGAAGCGCGAGCACGCGCCCCTGCTTCCGGTGATGGTCCTGCTGGAGCCCGAGGTGAAGGAGCTCGCCGACGCGCACCTCTACCTCGACACCTCGAACCCCAAGTCCCCGCTCGCCACGGACCTGCTGCTCGGCACCCAGGGGTGGCGCCGCTTCGCGCTCGTTGATCCGCTCACCTTCATGGCGGACCACGACGAGGCCGCAAGGCGCGTACTCGCGGCCCACACCTCGCGACGATGGCCTCCCTCTCCTCCGGAAGCGGAGCTGCGACGCGGCAGGGGCACGCCCCCCGGCGCCAAGAAATGGAACAGGGGGTACTTCGACCCGAACGCCCAGAGGGACCTGCTCGCCTCGGCGTACCTGTTGATGGAGGGGAATGAGCGGCCGTTCGACCCGGCGCGCGGTAACCCCCTGGAGCTTCGCGACATGCTGGCGAAACTCGAAGGCATGAAGGTCGTCGGCTTTTCACGGGTACGGGACACCCTCGTGTATCAACGCGAGTACGCCCACCTCGCATCACCCGACCGACAGAAAGGCGAGCGGAGGGACTTCGCGGAGACGCTCTACTGGAATGCGGGCGTGCGCACCGACGCAGCCACTGGAGAGGCGCGGGTGCGCTTCGCGATGAGCGACTCGGTGACGACGTTCAAGGCCTTCGCCGGGGCGGTGGACGTGGACGGCGCGCTCGGTGCATCCGTGGCCGAGCTGGAGTCCGTGCAGCCCTTCTACACGGAGCCGAAGCTGCCGCTCGAGGTCACCTCGGGTGACGTGGTGCGCCTGCCGGTGGCGCTGGTGAACGGGACAGACGCCACGCTGACGAACATCGCGGTGAAGGCGGAGGTGAGCGGTGACGTGAAGCTCACCGGGGACGTGCCTCGGGACCTCGCGGCGCGAGCGCGTGAGCGGCGGCTGCTCACGCTGGAGATTGGCCAGCAGTCCCAGCCCGTGGAGGTGAAGCTCACCACGAGCGCCGGCGGCCACACGGATATCGTCACCCGCACGCTGGCCATCCAGGCCCAGGGCTTCCCAGGACGCGAGTCCTTCGGCGGCGCGCTGTCGCGGACGCAGCCCGCGGTCCACACCCTCACCCTGCCAGACACGGTGGACCCCGCCAGCATCCGCGCGTCCGTCGTCGTGTACCCGGGCCCCCTGGCCAACATGACCGAGTCGTTCGCCCGTCTCATCCGCGAGCCGACCGGCTGCTTCGAGCAGACCAGCGCCACCACGTTCCCCATGACGATGGCGCTCCAATACTTTCAGCGGCACCCGGGAGCGCGGGCGGAGCTGGTGAAATCGGCGAAGGAGAAGCTGGAGAAGGGCTATCAGCGGCTGCTGGGCTACGAGACGCCGGAGCAAGGCTTCGAGTGGTTCGGCAAGAGCCCCGCCCACGGAGGGCTGACAGCCTTCGCCCTGCTGAGCTTCACGGAGATGCGTCAGGTCATCGAAGTGGACGGGGCCATGCTGGCGCGCACGCGGAACTGGCTGCTGAAACAACGCGACGGGCGAGGCGGCTTCACACCTCCAGGAGACCAGGCGGACACCTCCAACGCCTACATCACCTGGGCCTTGCTGGAGAGCGCACCCCGGCCCGCCGACATGGCGCGGAACCTGGAGCGCGAGGTCGCCTTCGTGAAGAAGAGCGCGGCGAAGAGCTCCAACAGCTATGTGACGGCGCTGGCCGCCAATGTGCTGTCGCTCACCGGCGACCACGCGGGCGCGAAGGTGTTGATGGCCCAGCTCGCCAGACGTCAGGGGAAGACGGGCGAGGTCGAAGGGGGTTCGCAATCCGTCGTCGGCAGCACGGGGCAATCGCTGCTCATCGAGACGACGGCGCTGGCGATGCTGGCGTGGCTGCGAGAGCCCGCCTACCTCACGAATGCGCGGCAGGCGTTGAAGTTCCTCGCGCGCTCGAACGACGGCGGGCGCTTCGGGTCGACACAGGGCACGGTGCTCGCGCTGCGCGCCATCCTCGCCTACGACGTCCACGCCATGAAGCCGGCACCGGGCAAGGTGGGACTCTTCGTTGAGGACGTCCTGGTGGGCGAGCCCGTGAGCTTCGAGGCCTCCGCGCAGGAGACCCTCAAGCTGCCCGACATGAGCGGCCTGCTCGGCCCTGGAGGACGCCGGGTGGAGCTGCGCATGGAGGGGAGTTCGGAGCTGCCCTACTCGGTGGAGGTGACCTACAGCGCGCGGATGCCGCGCGACTCGGAGAAGAGCCTGGTCGCGTTGGAGGTGTCCCTGTCGAAGCAGCAGCTCACCGAGGGCGAGCCCATCGAGGCACGGCTCATGGTCCTCAACCGCACGAACCAGGCGCTGCCATCGACGATGGCCATCTTCGGCGTACCGGGCGGGCTGGAGGTGCGGCATGACCAGCTCAAGGAGCTGGTGACGCGGGGACTGGTGGACGCCTACGAGGTGCGCGGTCGCGACGTCGTCTTCTACTGGCGCGGCTTCAAGCCCCGCATGCGCCTGGAAGTACCCCTGTCGCTGGTGGCCACCGTGCCCGGCACGTACACCGGCCCGCCGAGCCGCGCGTACCTGTACTACGCGGACGAGCACAAGGTCTGGGCCGAGGGCCTGAAGGTCTCCATCACTCCGAAGACCTGAGACCTCCGCGCGGCGGCCAGGGGAACCGTCAGGGCCCCTGGAAACCCTTCGCGCGGAAGGTGAGCACCAGCGTGTCACGGTGCCCCTGACCGTCCACGGGTTGAATCGGAGTGCTCTCGTGGATGACGCGCTCGTCGTCGAGCAGCAGCGCCGACCATGGCTCCGTCAGGGTGAAGCGGATGCCATTGGGGCCGGCGGCCTCGAACACGCGCGTCTCGCCGCCCTTGATGCCCTGGCGACCGACGAGCAGGACGACGACGAAGTCCACGCCGTCGCGATGCGCGCCCTCGGGCGTCGGGCGGCCGATGCCATCCGTCGTGTCGATGCGGAACTGGTGCGACTCCACGTACCAGGGTTGAGCGCCCTTCAGCGCGGAGCCGAGGGCCGCGAGCCGACTCAGCAGCTGGGGCCACTCGGGCCGTGAGACGACGGCGGGAGGCATCGGCTCGAACCAGCGCTCCAGGCCGCCGTGCAGCGCGTTGTACTCGACGGGCTGCCAGTGCGCGCGGTGGGGCACGGGGGTGACGGTGTCGCCGTCGACGATGAAACACGAGTGTCGACGCGAGCGATACCGGCCACCGTCGCGCAGGTAGCCGTCCGCCGGGAGGTCACCCCAGGTGGGCCGCCAGAGGTCCATCGTGGCGGCGGGGATGGCCACCAGCTCGGACAGGCCCGCGCGGTCCAGGACGGCGTAGCCCCTGTCTCGCAGGGTGGTGAGTGCATCAGAAGGAACGGAGATGGGCGGAGAGAAGCTCATGGGCGCGAGGACGACGTTGCTGGCGAGTCATCGTCCTTCCGGCCACCGTCGTCAACACTCGCGTCTCATGTGGGCTCGTCGGTCCTCCAAGCGAAATGCTCGGCGTGCTGGCGGGCGAGCGCGTCAGAAGCGCGTGAGGTCAGCGCACGGGCAGTTCGCGGAAGCTCAGTCCGTCCAGTTCGAGCTGTTCCACGGCGTCCTTGAAGCGCTGGGTGACGACGAGGACCATCGCGAAGTTCCTCAGTCGCATGAGGTCCAAATCCAGCGGGAGTGACGCCGCGTCGAGGACGGGCTCCTTGGGGAGACTGAAGCCATGTCGACCACACTTCGGACACGGAGGCTGCGTCGAGCGCGGGATGCAGTCAGGGTGCAGCAGACCGCGCGGTTCGACCGCCAGTTCCAGCAGCTCCTCGACATCCTTTGGCCGAAAGCGCAGCTCGGTGCTGACACCCTTCAGTCCCCTCAGTCCGGCGGCATGTAGACGCGCCAGCGCGTCCGGGCGGACGAGCACGACGTCCCCATACTGCTGCAGGAAGGCAGCGAAGGGTCCCCGCGCCGTTCCCACCAGGGGGCCGAACAAGGCGCCCGGCATCAATGGACTGTCTGGTGGCAACAAGGGCCGGAGCTGCTCGCGCAGCAGCTCGAACTCCTCGAAGTCCTTCTCCAGGTAAGCCTTCGCGAGATTCTTCGCCGCGGGATGGTTCGTCAGGTCCAGGGCGGGATAGTTGAAGCCCGTGCTGGCCCACGTCGCATGACAGTGAGGGCAGGTGACTCCCGGCAGCCCCCACTTGTGCCGGGCTTTGTACGTGCCCTTCTGCCGCTCGCCGTCACCCCGCTCCAGATGGAAGAAGCGCGTCATGGGCTCAGTAGTCGAGGGAAGGGCCCACGAGCAGGTGGTACGGCAGAATGGGTCCCACCAGGTCGAAGCGGATGATCATCTCCCGAGCGTATCGGTACATGTCCTCTTGGGTCGCCCCCGTGTGGTTATCACGGAACTTCCGCCATTCTCCATTCCAAGGTCCACCGCTGAATCCCTTGTGGATGCGGTGATGGGTGTCGATGTCGATGAGCATCGTCTCCTTGTGGATGTTGATGCCCTGCCGCTCGAACCAGTCTTTGAACTCCTGGGGAAAGATGTGGTGCTTCTCGCGCGGCTTCGTCGCAAGCGCCTTCGCCATCTCCAGCAATCGCTTCTGACTGGGCAGCAGCTCCCGCCCATACCAGCGAATGACGAAGATGGGCTGCGCATGCCCGGGAAGTCCCTGGACGTTGCCCCAGTTGCGCTGCGGTGAACGCACCGCGCTCGGCGGCAGCACGAACGACGCACCCCGCGCCGGCACCACGCGGCCCCAGGACTCCACGTCCTCGCACCGATAGAGGCCACACGCCTCCTCCGCGCACAGGAACGTGACGCACGCGCCTTCCTCCAGGCGCGTGTACTCGTCCGGATACTCATGCTCACTCTCGGGCGTCGGCGTCGTCGCGCACGACAACAGCCAGACACCCAGCCAGCACCACAGCCACCGCTTCATGACGCCCCCCCGGGCAGACCTTCCACCCGAGGGGTCATATCAACAGCTACTTCTTCCCGTACTCCAGCTTCGTGCCCTTCCGCTGCGCGTAGATATACGCCTCCATCGCGCGCAACCTCGGGTCCCCATCCGCCAGCGGCTTGCCGCGCACCGGGTTCTCGATGCACCAGTTGATCATGTCCCGCAGCAGCGCCACGCGGCCCAGCTGCACCTGGTACTTCGGATAGGTCTCCGGATGCGTGTTCGACGCATCCGGGTGGCACATGTCACAGGACACCGCAATCGTCCCGCCCACCGCGTCCGCGTCGTGGAACACGCGGTGCCCCTCGTCCACGAACTGCTGCGTGGACGCCGCCCACACCGCCTCGTCCCGCTGCGTGAACGCGCCGTAGGAATGTCCGTCCTGGATGTTCACCCCCGCCTGCTTGCGGACCTCCTTGCCACCACTCTCCGCCGTCACCCCACCCTCGCGCACCGCCCCTCCCGTCGCGGGCTTCTGCGTCCCCATGGGCGGGTTCTTCTGCTGCGGCGCCTGCTTCTGTCCCTGCGCCACCACGGGCGGCGGCACCGGGTCCCAGTTCGCATCCGGGTTCTTCTTGCGCCACGCGTCCATCAGCTCGCCCGACACCCGCGCCGCCTGCGCGCGCGTCAGCTTCTGCCCCTCCTTGACGCCCTTCACCTCCAGGGACGTCTCCCCGTCACACATCCCCACCACCAGGTTGCCGTCCTTCGACACCGGCACCTGATGCCTCGGCAACTCCGTCGTCTGAAGGGCCTCGGGACGCGGCGCGGGACTCGTGGCCAATGCCACGCCCCCCGCGAAGGACAGCAGCGCTCCCGCTCCCACCCACAGCTTCATCCGGTAGGTCATCGTGTCCCCTCGCGCTCAGTAGCTCGGAAGCTTCGTCCGGGGCGGCGCATCCTGCTTCCCACCCGACGCGAGGTAGCTCCCGCGCACGGTGATGGGATTGCGCTCCCAGAGGTTGTACAGCTTGTCCACCAACCCCGACTCCAGCACGTCCACCCGCCCATCCCCGCAGCCGTCGAACTGGCTGAACGGGTCCGGCCGATTCATCTGCACCGTGAGCTGCGGCAACCCCTCCGGCGCATACGGCCACGGCCACGCCGTGGACAACATCCCGTGGAACTGGATGTTGTCGATGCGGTTCGTCAACAACTGGTGCGTGTGTCCATGAATCACGGTGACACGCTCGAAGGGCTTGAGCAGCGCCTGCACCTCGTCCGCGTCGTCGGTCCAGAAGTTCCAGGGCCGGTAGTACTTGTAGAGCGGCGAGTGGCTGAAGACGATGACCGGCGTCTTCTTGTCCACCTTCGCCAGGTCCTGCTTCATCCACGCGCGCTGCTCACCGCCCACCTCGAAGCGCGACTGGATGCCATTGTCCAACCCGGCGACAATCTTCATCCGCTCCATCGGCGTGAGCTTCCGCTCCGTCCAGAAGTCCTTCTCCAGAATCGAGTTGAGCACCACGAAGTGCACGCCCTTGTGGTCGAACGAGTAGTTCGGCGCGCCGAACAAGTCCCGCCACAGCTCCCCCATGTCGAGGAACCAGTCGTGCTCGCCCACCATCATCCGCACGGGCGCCTTCACGCTCTTGAGAATCTGCGCCCCCAGCTTCAGCTCTCCCGCCTGCCCCAGCTGCGCCAGGTCTCCACCGAACAACACGAAGTCCGGCTGCGGGTCCAACCCGTTGACGTCGTCCACCGCCTTCAGGATGGAGCGCACGAAGCGGTCATTCAGCTTCTGCTCGTACAGGTGCGTGTCGGAGATGTACGCGAAGGTGAAGCGCGGCTTCGTCCCCTGCGCCTCCGCCACGTTGACCAGCTGGAAGCTCTGCGGCGTCCTCAGCCCCATCCCCGCGACGATGCCCGCGGACATGCCCGCCACCCGCAGGAAGGCCCGCCGGTCCAACCGCTTCAGGCCCTCGAAGAAGGCTTCGCGTTCCTCATAGTGCTTCGTCTCGATGCTTCGGAACTTGTTCCCCATGGACGGCGCCTCCTCAGGGCTGCTTCGTCGAAGCGGGTTTGGGCAGCGTCTCGGTGCCGTACACACCGATGTCCGCCGGGTTCTTCACCGACAGGTCCGGATTGGGCGCCAGGTCTCCCAGGTTGCCCTTCTTCCCCAGCGCCACCGCCGTGTCCCGCTCCGGCCGCTGGCCCTTGCGCGCGCGCTGCCGCGCCAGCTCCTGACCATTGAACTTCGTGAAGCGCTCGTCGGTCAGCGTGAAGACGAAGGCCACCAGGTCATCGATTTCGGGCTCCGTCAGCCCCAGTCGCTGCATGCCTCCGTCCAGGTAGGGATTGGCCACTCCCCCCTTGTTGTAGTGGTCCATCACGTCCCACAGCGTCGTCAACGAGCCGTCGTGCATGTACGGCCCGGTGATTCCGACGTTGCGCAGCGTGGGCGTCTTGAACGCGCCCACGTCGTTCTCCTGCTTCGTCACCAGGAAGCGCCCCAGCTCGGAGAAGCGCGTCTGCAGCGCCAGTTCGTCAATCTGCCGCTCGTCGCCCAGCCGGACGACCTTCACACCCTCGCGCGCCAGCTGCGGGAAGTCCTGCTTGTGCGCGGCGACGCCGATGTTGTGGAACTTCTGGTCGCTGAACAGCGGCGACACCGCGTTGCCCGCGTGACAGGCGTTGCACCGCGCCTTGCCGTTGAAGAGGGCCCAGCCCCGTCGCTCCGACGCGTTGAGCGCGTTCGTCTCGCCGTGGATGAAGCGGTCGAAGCGCGCGTTGCCGGAGAACTGCGTGCGTTCGAAGGCGGCGATGGCCGACGCCAGGTCGTCGTAGGTGATGTCCCGCTTGAAGACAGCCTGGAAGGCGGTGACGTACTCGGGAATCCCCCGCAGCTTGGTCACCACCGCCTCCGGCGAGGGCATGGCCATCTCAATCGGATTCAGGATGGGCAGCTTCGCCTGGTCCTCCAGCGTGGACGAGCGCCCGTCCCAGAACTGAGAGGCATTGAAGAGGGCGTTGAGCACCGTGGGGCTGTTGCGCATGCCCTTCTGGCCCTTCACGCCTTCGGCCACCGGCTTGCCGTCCGTGAAGCCCTTGTTCGGGTCATGGCAGGTGGCGCAGGACGTGCTGTCATCCAGGGACAGTCGCTTGTCGTTGAAGAGCTTCTCCCCCAGCGCCACCCGCTCGGGCGTCGGTGCCGCGCTCGCGGGCACCGACAGCTTCCACAACACGGCCGACACTCCCGAAGGCAACGGCGAGGGTGGCGGAGCCGAGCTCTGTGTTTCGGGCGCGGCGTGGCTCTCATGGACCCACAGCAACACGGCGAGCGACAGGGCAACGCCGGACGGCGTTCGCATGGTCACCCCTCCCAACCGACGACGGACGACGCCGCGAGAAAGTCACGGCGCCCGAGGCCGGAACAGCTCTTTCCAGAAAACAGCATTGCCCTCGCCTTGCGGTCCAGGAGACGCGAGGAGGAGTGTCCACCTGTGTAAACCCAGGGGGTCCGCGGGACAGGTGAGATGTTGAGTCGTGGAGAAAGCGCGGTGCGTCAGCGCGCGGGCAGGCGGAAGTCGCGCGCGCGGACGAGCAGCCCGGAGGCGGTGGCGGGCGCCAGCACCGCGGCGGTGATGACGAGCCAGTCCACGGGCCCTCGCGCTCGCACCGCGTTGTAGGTGGCGGCCTGCACGAAGGTGAGGCACGCATCCGCGGCGGTGAGGCACACCAGCGCGGTGGCCAGGCCATCTCGCCACCGGCGCACCAGCGAGAAGAGTCCCGCCGCCAGCCCCACGTCGAACAACACCCAGCCCCACTGCACGCGCGCCGAGGGAAACCAGCGCGTGGTGGCGGGCAGCGCCAGGAGCGCCGTCCAGGGCAGCAGCAACACCGCCAGCCCATGCACCAGCAACCGGGGCCGCCGCAGCAACGTCGCCACGCCGAAGCGCACCAGGCTGCCGCGCGCGAAGGCGCGGAGCGCGTCATACACGGCGAAGAAACCACCGCCAGGCTCGGGGTACGCGAGGTGGAGCGGCACCCACGCATCCGGACGGAACTTCGCCTTGAAGGCGCGCAGGCCCTCGAAGTCGAACAGCGGCTTGCCGCACGCACGCGCCAGTCGCAGCCACGGCCGCACCGGGCCCGACAGCGGCGCCAGTCCCAGCGTCACGTAGCGACGGCCCTCGGCGGCGGCCGCGCGCATCGCCGCGTCCACCAGGGCCTCGGCGGTGCCGTTGGGCGACTCGGGGTCTCGCACCAGGTCCTGGAGGAACCAGCCGTCCCGCGCGTACACGGGAGACACGAGCAGGACGCCCACCAGTTCGCCCTTCACCTCCGCCGCGAAGGCACGGCGCTCCCGCGCGAAGGCATCCGGACGCAGCTGCACCAGGAAGCCCATGGGCGCCATGCGACGCGACGCCAGCCAGCGCTTCCTCAGGCGCTCCAACGCCTGACGCGTGGGGTGCTCGGCCTCCTCCAGCACCTGCGCGGGGAGTTCCCGCACCACGACGCCATGCGAGCGCGCGCGGCGCAGTTGCTCGCGCAGACTCCGACTGCCGCGCACCACCGACTCCCAACGCGATGGCTCCCACACGGGCTGCTCGCCAATGGAGAGCGACTCCATGGGCACCCACTCCGTGAAGCGCGGCTCCGTGGCGAAGAAACACACGCGCCGGCCCGCCTGTCGCGCCGCGGCCTGGAAGCCCTCCACCGCGCGAGGCAGGGACTCCGGCGCGGTGATGGGCGCACCCGCCGCCACCCACGCGCCGCCCGTGTCCACGTACGCGACGAAGGCGTCCCCCGCCGGGTCGAACCAGTAGCGGAAGCCCGGCATCAGCACCTGGAAGGACGTGGCGTTCCACCCGAACCGGCGCAGCAGCTCCAGTGCCCGCTCGCGCTCCTGTGTTCCCGCCTCGCCGTCCACGTGCTTCAGGCTCCTCGGGCCGGCAACGGCCCACCCAGTCCACGCTCCCTGCGCCGCGAGTTCTCCAGCCGCCGCCGATGCGCGCCCAGCAGGTCGCTCCGGGTGATGATGCCCACGACGCTCGAAGGAGTCTCACGCCGGACCACTGGAAGGCGACCCACGCCCTCCTCCACCATGAGGTCCGCCGCCTCGCGCAGTGAGCTGTCCTCATACGCCACCGACGGAGGACGCCTCACCACGTCCCGCACACGCCGCCCCTCGGGCGCTTGCCCGTCCACCAGGTCCCTGCGCGTGACGACGCCCAGCAGGGCGCCCTCCTTCACCACCGGGAAGCCCTGGTGACGGGTGCCCGCCGCGTCCGACAGCAGCCACGCGCGGACCGACTCCAAGGACCGGTCCGCGTCCAGGGTCACCACGGGCTTGAGCCCCACCTCGCGCACCAGCACCTGCCCCAGCGCATCCACGCCGTACTCGGTGAGGACCCGCCCGCCGCGCCGCGCCAGCTTCTCCGTCATGATGGAGTGGCGCATCAACAGCGCCGACACCAGATAGGCCGCCGCACAGCCGCCCAGCAGGGGCAACAACCCCAAAGGCTGGCGCGTCGTCTCGAAGGCGAACACCACCGACGCCAGCAGCGCGCGCGAAGCCCCCGCGAAGATGGCCGCCATGCCCACCAGCGCGGCCACGCGAAGGTCCACGCCCAGCCCGGGCGCAAGCCGCATCGCCAGCAGTCCCAGCCCCGAGCCCAGTCCACCGCCCAGGGTGAACAGCGGCGCCAGCGTTCCGCCGGAGGTGCCGCTGCCCAGCGCCACGGACCAGGACACGAACTTCAGCGCGCAGAACACGAGCATGGCCGTGCCCACGAAGCGCCCGGAGAGGATGTCCTCGATGTTGGTGTAGCCCACGCCGAGCGTGCGCGGAGACCACCAGCCCACCACCCCCACCACGAGCCCTCCGAGCGCCGGCCACCACATCCAGTGCACGGGCAGCTTCTCGAACGCATCCTCGATGGCATACACGGCGCGGGTGGCCAGCGTGGACGCCAGGCCCACCACCGCGCCCAGCACGATGTAGAACGCCAGCGCCGCGCCGCCCGGCAGCGCCAGCTCCGGCATCGCGAAGGCAGGAGCGCTCCCCTCGAAGGCCAGCCGCACACCGGTGGCCGTGGCCGTGGCCAGCGCCACCGGGATGACCGAGCGCGGGCGGTACTCGAACAACAACAACTCCACCGCCAGCAGCACCGCGGAGACAGGCGCGCCGAAGGTCGCCGCCATGCCCGCCGCCGCGCCCGCGGCCAGGAGCGCCTTGCGTTCATCCGCCGTGACGCGCAGCACCTGCCCCAGCAAGGAGCCCAGCGCGCCCCCCGTGGCGATGATGGGCCCCTCCGCGCCAAACGGTCCTCCCGTGCCGATGGCCACCGCCGCCGACAGCGGCTTGAGGAACGTCATCCGAGGCGGAATCCGGCTCTGGTTGTAGAGCACCTGCTCCATCGCCTCGGGGATGCCGTGGCCCCGGATGGCCCGTGAGCCATAACGCGCCATCACCCCGACGATGAGCGAGCCCACCACCGGCACCACGATGACCCACGCGCCCAGCGAGTGATTCACCGGGGAGACCTCCGCGGTGGAGAACCGGCCGAAGAAGGCGATGTTCGTGAAGAGGTGGATGAGCGCGCCCAGCCCCTGGGCCACCAGTCCCGCCGCCACGGCCAACACCACCGCGAGGGCGCTGATGAAGACCACCCTCCGGTCCACCACGTCCACCGTCGCGGGCGCGCGCATGCCCGCGAGCGTGGGGCCCATGGACGGCGCCACCGGCAGCCTCGCGCGAGCCTCCTCGCCCTGCCCCGCCTCCACTCGACTCGCTTCAGGCCGCTCCATGAGACTTCTCCTTCTTGTTCTTGCGGGGCGTCGTCTTCTTCATCGCGCGGGCCCGGCCAGGCGCGGGCTCGTCCTCGAAGAAGAGCGGCGCCTCGTTTCCCTCCAGCCCCAGCTCTCTCACCAGGGCGGACAGCCCCTGGGCCAGCCCTTCGCGCGCGCCAGGCTCCAGCCGTCGAAGCCCGGTGATGAGCCGGGCCTGCGCCATCGCGGGTGTCTCGCGCAGCAAGGCGCGCCCCGAGGGTGAGAGCGCCACCTCCACCCGGCGACCGTCTTCCGCCGAGGGGCGCCGCGTGGCCAGTCCTCGCTCCAGCAGCCGCGCCACCACCACCGATACGCTGCTCTGGTGCGTGAGCGTCCGCTCGGCCAGGGCGTTGATGGAGCAGGGCCCCGCCTCCGCGAGCTGCTGGAGCACGAAGAGCTGCGCTCCGCTGATGCCCACCAGTCGCTCTGAGGCCCTCGCGGAGACCCTCAGCAGCCGCACGATTCGGCGGATGCCGTCCATCACCTCGCGCACGTCTTCGCCGCTGGTTCGACTTGTATGGGAGCCCATTGAATTGAGCGGAACGTACGGTCCACGGCTCGCGTCCGCAATGAGAAAGGCAGGTGGACGCGCACCGGCCGACCTGGCTGCCGGAGGGTCGCCTCCTCCCGGACGAGACGAAGCTCCGGGCAGGTCGCGAATGACCGCGTGAAACATCTGTCGACAGTTCACCAACCTGGGCGACGCACGAGTCGACGCGGTGAAGCGACACGCTAGACACGGGGCCCCTTTCACAGGAGCTCCCGGCTTGAGTCCTTCCAGACGTCCCGGCGCACCAGGTGGCGCCGGGTACATCCCGCCCTGCATCCTCGCCGTCCTGCTGCTCTCCACGCCGTCCTCCGCCGAGCCGTCCCCAGGCGTGCGCACCAACACCGCGCGACTGATGGGAACGGACGCGGCCGAGGTCATCGACGCGCCGGTGCTGGGACTCCAGCGCGGCGCGCTGCCGCTCTTCGCGGGGCTGGTGGTGGACACCTCCGTCTTCGCGGACGTGATGCTCGCGCCCAACGTGGGGTTGCGCTGGGCGGTGGCGGCGGGCCCGCACCGCGTGGTGCTGGGCGCGCGCTACACGCACTTCATCGGTGGCTCCGTCTACTCGGACATCGTCGAGTCGGAGACGCCCTCCCTCCAGCGCTTCGAGCCGGAGTTGAGCGGCCCCTCCGTCTATGGCGTCTATGGCCTGGTGCTCGGTCCGCTGCTCGTGCAGGGCGAGGCCCGCTACGCGCGCTACACCTCCGACTACCTCTCCTTCACGGGCGGGGCCGCCCTCAACTTCGCGGGCCCCTGGTCCGTGGTGGGCGAGGCCGGCGTGCGCGTGAAGGGCGGCGCGACCTTCCGTGCCGCCGCGGGCATCCGCTACGGCGGAGAGAATCTCGGCTTCGGGCTCGGCGCCACCTATGTGGACCTGAGCGACCCGGCCGTTCCGGGCGAGGAACTGCCCGTCCTTCCCGTCCTCGACCTCTCCTGGACCTTCCGATGATGACCCGCGCCCTGCTGGCTTCGTGCTTCCTGTTCCTGTCCGGCTGCTCGGCGGAAATCGCCATCGCGACAGAGCCCTTCGACGTGAGGGTGCCCGTCACCTCCGTCCTCCAACCCGTCTACGCGGAGGTGGCGTTGGACCTGCCCGAGGAGTCGGTGAACACCGAGGACCTGGACCTGATGGTGGAGCAGGTCGCCGCCACGCTCGAGGTCGTCAATCCGTCCTCGTCGCTGACGCTGCGCACGGCCATGCGCCTGTCCTTCACCGGGCAGGCCACGCCGGAGGACCCGGTCTTCTACACGGACCTGAACCGACCGGCGTACTACGCCCAGGCGGCGGAGGTCCTCCCCTCGCGCAACTTCGCCCCCACCACCCGCACGGCGGTGCGCATCGACAGTCCCGCGCTGAAGGACGCCGTGGGACGCAGGCGCGTCTGGTTCATCGTCAGCAACACCGTGGTGCGCGGGGACCTCGGCACGCCGCAGCTCCCCGTGGAAATCCTCCTCGAGGACATCGTCTTCCAGGCCGTGCTCACCAAGCCCTTCCCGGGACTGGGCGGCGCGCTGGAGGTCGGAGGACTCTAGGAGGAACCCCGAACCACCCCGCGTGGACGTCGACACTTCCCTGAGATGGAAGCGCCCTGCCCTCGCCTCATCCCCTGGGACGAGGCGGGCGTCGTGCCGCGCACCTCGCTCGCCCGGTAAGCCCGGCACCCACGATGCACAGCGAGCCCCCCACGAGCGTTTGGCATGGGGGGATGGATGCACGGAAGAAGCTGGAAGCGAGGGTGGCGGGAAGCAGGCGCATTGGCGGTCCTGGCCCTGCTCCCCCACTGCGGAGGCAACACCTCGTCCCCGGACAGGGAGCCGCTGGAGCAACACGGCGACCCCGCCGCGGGAGCAAACACCTTCATCGCCATCGCGGACGCACAGGTCGACTCCTCGCGGCCGTCGACGAACCTGGGCGCGGAGGAGCAGCTCTGCGTGGACCGGACGCCCATCGAGTACCGGACCTTCCTCCGCTTCCAGGTGAAGGGCCTGCAAGGCCGGGTGAAGCGCGCCACCGTGCGCCTGTTCGTCACGAATGGCTCGACGGACGGCCCTGTCGTCCACCGCATCGACCCTCAATGGAAGGAGGACGTCGTCACCTTCGACCACCAGCCCTCGCTTCTGGGCCCGGCCCTGTTCACCGCGGGGGCGCTGCGCTCCGGAAGCTGGGCGGAGCTGGACGTGACGCGCGCGGTGACGGGCAACGGCGTCGTGAACCTCGGGCTCTACTCGTCGGGTGCCGACGGCGCGGACTTCAGCTCGCGCGAGGACCGCGACCCGGCCCTGCATCCACGCATCGTGGTGGAGATGGAGCCTGTCCCTCCGACAAATCCAGTGCCCGCGCCCGACTGGGTGCTTCAGCGGGGCGGCCCGGGAGACGAGCACGTCCAGGTGATGGCGACCGCGGAGAACGGCCTCGACTTCCTCGTGGCGGGCTCCTTCACCGGCAGCGGTGACTTCGGCGGCGACGTCTTCCAGGGAGAGCGCGGCCTCGTCGTGGCGCGCTATGGCGCGGACGGCGCGCATCGCTGGTCCCACGCCTATGCGGTGGGCGCGAAGGTGGAAGCGACGGGGCTCGCCGTCTCGGCCTCGGGTGAGGCGTGGCTGGTGGGCGCCTATCAAGGCGCTCCAGATTTGGGCACGGGCGCGCTGCCGTTCATCGAGGAATCACCCACGACCTCCGGCTTCTTCCTCCTCAAGCTGTCGCCCGAAGGAGAGCCCCTCTGGTCCCGAGGTGTTCGCGCGGAACATCCCGCTCCGTCCTCGGGCATCACCCGCACGGGGCTGGTTCGCGCGCAGGCGGTGGTCATCGACTCGCAAGGCAGCGTCGTCGTCACCGGCCACTTCCAGGGGGAGATGAGCCTGGGCCGAGGCAGGCTCTATGCGGACCCGGGCAACAGGACCCGAGATGACCACGTGCCCGCGCTCTTCCTCGCGAAGTTCCACGCGGACGGAGCGAACGCCTGGTCCCTCGCGTTTCCCGGTGGCGACTCGGGCACGCGCGCGGAGGCGCTCGCCACGGATGGCGCGGGCTTCATCTACGTGGGCGGCGACACCGACTCGCAGGTGCTGGGGGCCACGGGGGTCCGAACGCCCTTCCTCGGAAAGCTCTCCGCCAACGGCACGCCCCAGTGGTTCCGTGCGCTCAATGGCGCACGGGGCAGCATCCGCGCGCTCGCGCCATTCGCCCAGGGAGACGTGGCCTTCGTCGGCGACATCAACGGCAGGTTCTCCTTCGGTGGGAAGGACATCGAGGCGAGCGAGGACGTGCTGCTCGGCACCCTGCATGCGACGGCCGCGGACGGCTGGGTGCATGTCCTGGGCGGAAGGAGCGCGGGGCAGGCCCATGCCCTGGGAGCGAGCGCGGAGCGTGAGCTCATCGTCGGAGGCTGGACGCGGGATGGGCGGCTCGACCTGGGAGGCGGTGCGCTCGGGAAGGCGTCCATCCCCAAAGGTGACGTCCTCCACTTCGTGGCGCGCTATGACGCCAGGGGTGCGCACCTCGACTCACGGGCCCTGGGCATCACGGGCCCGGGCAACGCGGCGCTCCAGGTGACGTCCGCTGGACAGGCGCGGCTCTGCGTCCCGTTCAATGACGCCCTGTCACCGGATGGAGCGACCTACGCTTCACGAGGCGCGGGAGACCTGCTGTTCCTTCAGCTCACGCCCGATTGAGCCGAGCACGGCGCGGACGGGACGAGCCTCAGGCGTCGTCGTCCGCGCCCTCATCCTCGCCACCACTGTCCGCGGCGGGTGTCCGACCCAGCAACCGGTCGATGTCCGCGCGGGCGGTGGTCGCCTCAGCGCCGCTGATTCGCCCCACGGACGAGAGCTGGTCGACAATCCAGTGAGAGCGCTTCCACAGCGCTCGAGAGCCCGACGACGGCGAGCGCTTGCGGGGCGCCGGCAGCATCGCGGCGAGGATGGCGCCCTGGGCCACGGAGAGCTGCGCGGCGGACACGCCGAAGTGCTCTCGCGCACCGGCTTCGATGCCGTAGACGCCGTTCCCCCACTCCACGACGTTCAGGTACAGCGCGAGGATGCGCTTCTTCGTGAGCGCTTCCTCCAGACGATGGGCCAGCACCAGCTCCTTCGCCTTGCGGAACAGACTCCGGTCCGTGGACAGCCAGAGGTTCTTCGCCAGTTGCTGGGTGATGGTGGACGCGCCGCGACCGAGCTGACGTTTCGCCCAGGCCTCCTCCAGCGCCTTGCGCACCTCCGTCGTGTCCAGTCCCTCGTGTCCGTAGAAGCCCGCGTCCTCGGACACCAGGACCGCGGCTATCGCGTGCTTCGAGATGGACGTCAGCGACACCCACTGATGGCGGCGGCGGACCTTCTTCCCTGCCTCCCGAGCCTCCTCGGCGCGCCGGTCCATCAGGGCCGTCGACTTCGGGTTCTCCCGCACCAGCGGCTCCGCCTCGGGGAGCGTGACGTACTCGTACACCCCGAAGCCCAGCAGCAACACCGTCACCCCGAGTAGGGCCTTGAGCCGCCAGGACTTGCGGCCCGGTGTCGGCGCGGGGCGAGCGACGGTGTGCGCCGGAGGAACGACAGCCACCAGCGATTCAGGCCTGGGGCCTTCCGTCACCGCCTCGGTGTGCTCCGAGGGCCCAGGCCCTTCCGGTCGTCCATCGGTGGTCGACATCAGCGCCGTGCATACCGCCTCCGGCCTCCGACGTCACGCCCCCGACGGAGCCACGAGCGCGCGCGGCCTTCAGCGGCGAGCGCGCGACACGGTGACAGGCTCCACCTTCCAGCGCTCATCGACGGAGGCGAAGCCGGCCACCAGCTCACCGGCCAGGTAGCCTCGGTTGCGCTTGTCGCGGCGGCGGAGCCAGTCATTGAGGACGCGGCCCTTCTCGTCCTTCCTCGCCTCGGGGCGCGCCAGGTTGAAGCGGCTGCGCTTCACCCCGCCGCCCGCGCGGTGGACGAACGTCACGGTGCCGTCGGTGCTCACCCGCTCGACGATGCCGATGTGCGTGAGGCCGTCGTTGAGCCGCCCATCCTTGTTGCGGTCGATGGTCTCCCGGAAGAACACCAGGTCCCCGGCGTTCGGCGCCTCGCGCAGCGCGCCCAGGGTGCCCGCCTTCCGGTAGATGGCTTTCACCCCGTTCTCACCAGGCAGGGTCAGCTCCGGCATCAGGCTGAGTCCGGGCTTGCGGTACGCCAGCTGCGTCAGGCCCGAGCAGTCGTCGTTCACCGCCGTGCTCACCGTCGACAGCGAGCCCAGCCCCACCCACGCCTTCGCGCGCCAGAGGGCCCGGTCGGACAGGGTGACCTTGGCGGCCCGCTTCGGCGGAGTGCGCCTCGCGGCCTCGGCCGTCCCGCCCCACAACACCAACCCCACCAGCGCCCCCAACCACGCTCCACGGTGCATACCCGCACACCACAGCAATGGACGTGCCTCGCCTCGAGCCCCCGCCAGACGTTGGCTCGCGAACATCCACCCCAGACGCGCCATCCCTCCCCCTGGCGAATCCCTTTCCCACCCTGAGCCGTGAAGTCGCTCCACAGGCGCCTCCGGCACCCAGCGACTCGCCTCAGGCGCCCGCGCGAGGCTGCCGCGCCGGGTCTTCGTTCAGGAGCGGAAGCGACGGCTCCACCGGCAGCTCCAGCACGAAGGAAGCGCCCGCCCCCCGGGTGCTGCTGACCTGGACGGAGCCACCATGTGCCTCCGCGATGCGGCGCGTGAGGTACAGCCCCATGCCCAGGCCTCCGTACTCCTGCGTGGAGACCGCCCGTTCGAAGGGGCCGAAGATGCGCTCCACCGCTTCGGGAGGAACGCCAATGCCCCGGTCCGTGACGACGAGCCGGGCGCGGCCTCCCACCTGACTCAGCGCCACGTCCACCTCCCCCCCCGCGCCGAACTTGATGGCGTTGGACACCAGGTTGGAGAGGGCCTGCTCCACGCGCCCCGGGTCCAACCACCCGCGCACCCGCTGGGCCGTGGCCGTCAGTCGCAGCGGTGTCCCGGCGCGCGTCGCCTCTTCCATGGAGCGCTCCAGCACGTCTTCCACCAGCGCGGTGAGGTCCACCCACTCGCGCCGCAACTCCAGCCCGCCCGCCTTGAACAAGCCGACGTCCAACACGTTCTCCACCAGGCGAGTCAACCGTCGCGACTGTCGGGCGATGGCCTCCAGTCGCTCCAGCAGGAAGCCGTTCTCGGTGCCTCCGCGCAGCAGCGCCATCAACCCCTGCACCCGCAGGGTGAGCGTGGCCAGCGGCGTGCGCAGCTCGTGCGCCGCCACGGCGATGAAGTCCTCACGCACGGCGACGGCCTCACGGGCCTCCTCCAGCAGCCGCGCGTTCTCCAGCGCCATCGCGCACCTGCGCGCAACGTCGTCCGCCAGCACGTGCTCCCGTCTGCGTCGCCCTGTCCCCTCCAAATCCATCGCCACCGCCAGCGCGCCCACCACCTGTCCGCGCACTCGCAGCGGCACCAGCACCCCCGAGCCCTCCGGACCCGTCCAGTCGCTTGCCTGCGCTGGCAACGGAGGAAACCGTCCTCGCAGCCCCACTTCGCGCGCGGGCGTCCAGCCCGCCGCCGCCACCCGCTCCACCACTCCGTCGGCGTTCTGCAACCAGATGGCGACACCTGTCGCGAGCTCGGGCACGAGCAGCCGCGCCACCCGAGGCAGCGTGACGCTCCATTCAGGGGACTCGGCGAGCACCCCGCCCACGGTGGCCAGCACGCGCTGCGCCGCCTCCGCGCGCCGCCGCTCCGCCACCACGGCCGCCACCGTCAGCGCCGTCAGGCTGAGCACGGACATGAACACCTGCACGGACAGGACGCGCTCCGACGCGGACACGGACAGCGCCCCGAAGGGCCCTATGTCCAGGCGCGTGTACTCCACCGCCACCGCGCTCATCACCGCGGACGCGCTCGCCGCCCCCCGAGGCCCCAGCCGCAGCGCCGCGGCGATGACCAGGGGAAACGCCGCGTAGGGCAGCGTGGTGGAGAGCGCCGCTGACCCCGTCGTGTCCTCGACACTGAAGACCAGGACGCCGACGAGCGCCACCACCGCTATCATGAAGACGGACTCCACCAGTCGCCTCGGCGGAGAGGTCGCGCGCGCCACGGGCCACCACGTCAGCAGCAGCGGCGCGACGAGCACCGTGCCCAACGCGTCACTGAGCCACCAGACAATCCATTCGCTCGCGAACGACGCGGAGCCCAACCACCTCGTCGCGCCGAGCGCGCCCAGCGTGGCGCTCGGCAGCGCCCCCACCACCGCCCCGAGCACCAGCAGCCCCGTGACGTCTCGCACGCGATGGAAGCGGACGATTCCACCCAGCAAGCGACGCATCAGCGCCGCCCCCAGCCAGGTGCGCAGCACATTGCCCAGCCCCCACGTCGCGGCAAGCCCCCAGGGCAGGCCCTGGGACAGGACCGAGCCCAGCTCCGCGGCGAACACGGCGGCCAGCAGGGCGGGCCACATGCGCGTGGGCGAGCGCAAGAGGAACGCCAGCGTCAGCCCCGCGGGCAGCCAGAGGATGGCGCTGCTCAGGGGCGGAAACACGAAGTGGGAGCTGACGACCTTCAGGACCTCGAAGGACACCGCGAGCAGTACCGCTCGCTCCCAGGCGGCGCGCCCCAGCGTGAGTGCCATTCCGACCCCCATCGCAAGGTAAACAGCCAGGGCGAGGAAGCGCGGCCGGGCCGACGGAGCAGGAGGGCCCCCGTTCGCCCAGGCCGGCCTGGAGTCGGAGGCAGGCGCCCACGCGCCGTGCTCGCTAGAGTGCCGCCGCCCCCCGTGCCCTTCGCCTACTACGAGAGCCTCAGTCCCGAGCAGCGACGCACCTATCGGATGAGCGATGGAGTGACGGCCCTCCGGGTGAGGGAGCCCACGGCCCTGCATCCCCTGGTGGACGAGGTCCGGGAGGCGCTGGCCACGGGTGAACGCGGCCCGCTGGAGCGCGCCACGGCGGGGCTGGGCAAGGCGCTGTGCGAGCGGCTGGATGTCCCCAGCGTCCGGGTGGAGGTGCTGGACGTGCGCCCCTCGTCCAAGGAGGGCGAGCTGCACGGCCTCTACACCTGGGAGCCGGGACGCCGGCCGCGACTCCAGGTCTGGATGCGCACCGCGAAGCAGGCGCGCGTGGTGGCCTTCCGCACGTACCTGCGCACCTTCCTCCACGAGCTGTGTCACCACCTGGACTTCCTGCTGCTGGAGCTGCCCCACTCGTTCCACACGGACGGCTTCTTCCAGCGGGAGTCCAGCCTCTTCCAGCAGCTCGTCCCGGGCCGTGGCCCTCGCGGACGGAAGGCGGGCCCGGACGGGGAGCCGGGGCGGTAAGGGTGTGGCGGACGACACCCCACCCGGCGGACGACAGGTTTCTTGCACCCGCGTGACAGAAGTGGGAACGCGCGCCGCGAGCGAGGCTAGATTCCGCCTCCCTATGGCGCATCCGACCGAAGACAAGAACTTCCGGCTCCCCACCGCCGTTCGCCCCCACCGCTACGCGGCCACGCTGACCCTGGACCTGGACGCGAAGTCCTTCTCCGGACAGCAGACCATCGAGGTGGAGCTGGCCGAGCCCACGCGCGAAATCATCCTCCACGCCATCGCCCTGAAGCTGGGCGAGGTGTCCTTCCGCTCGGGCAACGCGCGGCACCAGCCCACGTCCATCCGGCCCGTGGAGGTGAGCGAGACGGTGGTGTTGAGCTTCGACGCGCCGCTGCCCAAGGGGCCCGCCACGCTGGAGCTCGGGTGGACGGGGTCCTTCACCGACGGCCTGCGCGGCCTGTACCTGGCGGGCAAGGTGGCCGCCACCCAGTTCGAGGCCGCCGACGCGCGCCGCGTCTTCCCCTGTTTCGACGAGCCCGCCTTCAAGGCGAAATGGTCGCTCAGCGTGCGCGTGCCCGAAGGGCTCGCCGTGCTGGGCAACGGCCCCATCGTCAAGGAGGAGAAGGACGGCGCGCTGACAAAGGTGACGTTCCAGGAGACGGAGGTGCTCAGCAGCTACCTCGTCGCGCTGGTGGTGGGCCCGCTGGTGGGCACGCCGGCGCAGCTGGTGGGGGGCGTGCCGGTGCGCACCTGGTCGCTGAAGGAGAAGGAGCACCTGACGCGCTTTGGCCAGGACGTGGCGCTGGCGGTGCTGCCCCTGCTCCAGGACTACTTCGGCCTGCCGTATGCCTTCACCAAGCTGGACCAGGTGGGCATCCCGGACTTCGAGGCGGGCGCGATGGAGAACGCCGGCCTGATTACCTACCGCGAGGTCACCCTGCTGCTGGACCCGGCCACCGCGCCCCTGTCGGTGCAGAAGCGCGTGGCGGAAGTCGTGACGCACGAGCTGGCGCACCAGTGGTTCGGCAACTGGGTCACCATGGTGTGGTGGGACGACCTCTGGCTCAACGAGGCGTTCGCCACGTGGATGGCCTTCAAGATTGTCGACCAGTGGCGCCCCGAGTGGCGCATGTGGCTGGACTTCGACTCGCACCGCACCAGCGCGCTGTACCTGGACGCACTCAAGTCGACGCACCCCATCCACGGCGAGGTGCGCAACGCGGGCGAGGCCGGTGAGAGCTTCGACGCGATTACGTACGAGAAGGGCGGCGCGGTGCTGCGGATGATTGAGGGCTTCCTCGGGGAAGGCCCCTTCCGCGATGGCATCCGCCTTTACATGCGCAAGCACGCGCGCGCCAACGCGGTGAAGGAAGACCTGTGGAACGCGCTGGGCGCGGCCGCGAAGCAGCCGGTGGAGGAGCTGGCCACCGCGTGGGTGGGCCAGAGCGGCTTCCCGCTGGTGACGGCGCATGTGGAGGGACGCGAGGTGGCGCTGTCGCAGCAGCGCTTCTATTCGGAGCCGGGCGTGGAGAGCGGCGAGAAGTGGCCGGTGCCCATGGTGCTGCGCTACGAGGACGCCTCCGGCGTGCGGGAGCAGCGCGTGCTCCTGCGCGACAAGCAGGCCACCGTGAAGCTGGAGGGCACGGGCGCGGTGAAGTGGCTGTGCGCCAACGCGGGCTCCACCGGCTTCTACCGCATGGCCTACGACAAGGCGTCGCTCGCGGGACTGGCTTCGAACCTCCAGGTTCTGGCGCCCTCGGAGCGCATCGCCCTGCTGGAGGACCAGTGGGCGCTGGTGCGCTCGGGCCGGGGCTCGGTGGCGGACCTGTTGGACCTGGCGGCGCGCTTCGGGAACGAGGAGGACGACTCCGTCCTGGACGAGCTGGTGGGCAGGCTCGCGTACGTGGAGAACCGGCTGGTGGATGGCGAGGACCAGGCGCGCGTGCGTGCGTGGGTGGAGAAGCTGTTGAGCCCGGGGCTCAAGAAGCTGGGCTGGCAGGCGGCATCCGGTGAGTCGGACCGGGTGAAGCTGCGCCGCTCCGCGCTGGTGCGCGCGGTGGGAGGCCTGGCTCGCAGCCCGGAGGCGCTCGCGGAGGCCCGCCCGCGCGTGGCGCGCATGCTCCAGGGAGAGCGTGACGCGTTGGAGCCCAACCTGCTCGACGTGGCGGTGGCCATGGTGGCGCGCGCGGGAGACTCGGCCCTCTTCGACACCTTCCTCCAGAAGGTGCCGAAGGAGCCGGACCCGGCCACGCAGCGCCGCTACCTGATGGCGCTCACCGCCTTCGAGGACCCGGCGCTGGCCGAGCGCGCGCAGGGGCTGCTCTTCTCGGAGACGGTGAAGACGCAGGACGTGGCCAGCTTCGTGACGGGGCTCCTGGCCAACCGCACCGGCCGCGACGCGTGGTGGGCGCAGATGCGCAAGCAGTGGAAGGACGTCGTCGCGCGCACGGGCGGCGCGCCCATGCTGGTGCGGCGCATCGTGGAATCGCTAGGCATGCTGCGCACGCGCGAGCACCTGGAGGCGGTGAAGGCGCTGCTGCGCGACAACCCGGTGAGCGACGCGAACCAGGCCACCGCGCAGACGCTGGAGCGGCTGTCGCAGGACGTGGAGCTGCGCGAGCGCTGCGGCCCGGAGGTCTCCGCGTGGCTGAAGCGCCAGCCCTGACGCACCCCTCTTGAGAGGCTCTCGATGAAGACCACCCTGACGCCCGCAAGCCTCTCCAGCGCGCGCGAGTCCCTCCGGCGGGCCAACGCCGAGCTCGCGCGCGAGTACCCGGGGGAGTCCCCCCGTCGCCAGCCGGTGCACGTCGTGTACGGCGGCGCCCACCTCTTCCGCGCGGAGGCGGCGCGGAAGCTGGGGGACCTCGCCCTGGGGGCCATGAAGACCTACGCGCCGGACGCGGCGGAGCTGGCCCACGGCTTGGGCCTTCCCCAGCGCGGGCGCTTCGCCCAGCGCGTCTACGAGCGGGTGCTGGACAAGCTCGGAAGCGAGCCGGTGGAGGACTACCGCATCGACTTCGAGGACGGCTATGGCCACCGTCCCGACGAGGAGGAGGACTCGCACGCCGTCGCCGCCGCCCAGGAGATGGCGCGGGGACTGGCCCAGGGCTCGCTGCCGCCGTACGTGGGCATCCGGGTGAAGTCCTTCACCGAGGAGCTGTTCGAGCGGGCCTCTCGCACCCTGGACCTCTTCGTCACCACGCTCCTGGAGCACAGCGGCGGAAAGCTGCCGCCGTCGTTCGTCGTCACCCTGCCCAAGGTCTCCGTGCCCGAGCAGGTGGCGGCGCTCGCCCGCATCCTGGAAGTGCTGGAGACGGAGCACGGCCTGACGCGCGGCGCGCTCGGGCTGGAGCTGATGGTGGAGACGCCCCAGGCCCTCTTCAACAAAGAGGGGAGCCTGCACCTGCCGGCGCTGGTGGCCGCGGGCGAGGGGCGCTGCTCCAGCGTGCACCTGGGGCTGTATGACTACACCGCCGCGCTCAGCGTCAGCGCCCACGTGCAGAGCATGCTGCACCCCGCCTGCGACTTCCTGCGGGATTTGGTGCAGGTCTGCCTCGCGGGCACCGGCATCCAGCTGGCCGACGGCGCGACGAACGTGATGCCCGTGCCGCCGAACAAGAAGCAGGGCGACATGCCGCTGCTGCCCACGCAGTTGCGTGAGAACAGCGAGGCGGTGCAGCGGGTGTGGCAGCTGTCCTATCGCCACATCCGTCACTCGCTGGAGCGCGGGTGGTATCAGGGCTGGGACTTGCACCCCGCGCAGCTGCCCGTGCGCTACGCGGCCGTGTATGCCTTCTTCCTGGAGGGCCTGGACACCGCCACCCGGCGCCTCAAGGCCTTCATGGAGAAGGCGGCCCAGGCGACGCTGGTGGGTGACGTGTTCGACGACGCGGCGACGGGCCAGGGCCTGCTCAACTTCTTCCTCCGGGGCCTGAGCTGCGGCGCGCTCAGCCAGGACGAAGCGCTGGCCACCGGCCTCACGCTGGAGGAGCTGCGAAGCCGCTCCTTCCGCGCCATCGTCGAGTCACGTCGCGCCCGGGTCTCGTAGCGGGCGCGCTCCTTTTCCGCCGAGGGTGACTCAGCTCTCGGCGGAACCCGGGCCCGGCGGCGCGTCCTCGCCCCCTGGAGGTGCGTCGCCTGCTCCGCTGCTCGCCGCGCGGTGCGCGCGCACCAGGGCCACGTCGATGGCCACCGCGCCGAGCAGGAAGAGGAGCGGGCCCGCGTGCAATCCCAGACCGAGCAGTCCCCACAGGGTGACGACGCCGGCCAGGAGGTACGGGAGCATGGGCGGCACGGCGTCACGGGCACGCGGCACGGCGGCCAGCAGCCCCAGGGACATGAGGGCCAGGACGATGAGCGGCGCGCCGGGCCGGGCGCGTCCCGACTTCGCGAAGAAGGAGGACGTGTTGGTGAGGCCGGGCTTCCACGTGTACCTGCTGTCCGTATACGTGTGGCCCGTGGAGCGGCCGGTGTTGTCCACCTCGTACACGAGCTTGTCGTCGTAGCCGTAGCCGCCCAGGGACGTGGACGAGCGCATCCCCGTGCCCCAGGAGAACAGCAGCGACACCGCGCACACGGCGGCGCCCGCGCACACCCAGCGCTTCAGTCGCGAGGCCTCGGGTGAAGGCCGCAGCTCGGGTGCCGAGGCGGAGGACGCCTGGAACACGCGCCACTGCACATACCCCAGCACGACAGCGGCCCCCACCCAGACGAGCGGCACCAGTCCGAAGCCCAGGGACAGGAACGCGAAGGTGACGGCCAGCGCGGTGAAGAGCGGCAGGAAGGCGGCGTGCGAGGCCACCTGGGCGAGCTTCTCCAGCGGCGGGGGAACGGGGCGGCCCGCGGCGCTCCACTCACGGGCACCGAGCAGGATGCTGCCCGCGAGCATCGTCACGGACCACGGCAGGCCAATGCTCCCGCCAATGATGGGAAGCCCCGGCAGGAGCACGGCGGCGGCGACCAGCCCCGAGCCGAGCAACGGAAGCGAGCCGCCCGGCAGCCGCTCACGCAGACGAGGGTCCTCCAGAATCGACTGCACGGCGCGGCCCGCGGACTCGGCGGTGCGCCGGGCGGACTCGGCGGTGTCCTCGGAGAACAGCGGCTTGTCGAAGGAAGGCTTGACGTCCCGGCCACAGTGGGGACACGCGGCGATGCGCGCTTCGGGAAGTGGCTGACCGCAGTGCGGGCAGGACATGGGGGACACGTTCACCACAGCATGTCCTGGTCCTCGGTGACGCCGGGGACGTTGGAGAGCTGGAGCGTCTGGCCGCCCACCGTCACCGTGCCCTCGAAGAAGCCCACGGGCTGGGCGAAGTGGCTGATGATGAGGCGCAGGTTGCGCTCCTCGCGGTGGACGTAGAAGGGCTGGAAGCGCAGGTCCACCGCGCCGTCCACCGTCGTCAGCCGCCACGGCGCGAGCAGGTCCTTCGTGTCGTATTCGAAGCGCGCGCGGGCCAGCGGGTACAGCCGGTCTCCCAGCCACAGCGCGTTCTCATTGGCCTCGGTGTTGCTCTCGTTGAAGCCCTCGACGAGGTTGAGGCCCACGGGCGTGCCATCCGCCAGCCGGCCCGCGGCGAAGGCCCAGCGCCACGCCGTATGCCGCGCCAGGTAGCCCTGCGTGTAGTCGATGCCGCCCACGCCCCCGTCCAGCCGGAAGCGCTTGCCGCCCGCCTCCAGGCTGCCAAAGGACAACAGGCCGTTGCGCTTCATCGTGACATTCACGAGCCCGTCACCCTGCACGGGCGCAATCACCGTCAGCGCGGGAGGGCCACCCGCGACGAGCAATTCGCCTGCCCACTGGAAGGTGTTGAGGCTGCCGGTGCGCACGCGGCTGACGTCCACCTCCACCTGGTAGCGCTCGTCCGTCTCGCCCCGGCGGATGGCCAGCTTGCCGCCCAGCGTCCTGAAGGAAGCGGACAGTCCCGCGCCGGGCTTGTCGCCCAGCGACAGCATGGGGCCCGGCGCGCCCAGGAAGCTCACGTCACACAAGGGCTTGCGCGCGGCCAGGTCGAGCGCCACCGCGAAGGCACTGGACGAGTAGCCCAGGTCCACCACCGCGAAGAGCGCGGCCACCTCCTGCGTCGCCACGAAGGTGTAGTGCCACCGCTTGCGCTTGAGCAGCCGGGTGGCGCGGGCCGGAGCCCACCGTCCCAGCAGCTTGGGCAGGTCCACTTCGGGCAACTCACCCTGGTATGTGCCAAATCGGGGCTCACCTTGCGAGGTGGCCACGGAGGCCGGCGCCAGGGGCAGGAGGGCTTCTCTCTCGGGCGTCATCCGCGCCCATTGGAAGCCAACCGCCGGCCGAAGTCACCCAGGCTCGACGACCCGGGGCGCCAACCGACGCCTCGGCGACACTGTCGGTGGGCCTCTCAGCTCCGGCCGAAGACGATGCGCTCCTGGGAGAGCAGCCCCGTGGTGACACGCAGGGACACCAGCGTCACCACGACACAGGAAGCCGCGGCGATGAGGAAGGGCAGTGGCCCCAGCACCTCGCCGCGCAGGACCTCGCTCGCCAGCAACTGCTGGCCCACCACAGGGACGGCGAACATCCACAACTTCGTCTGCATGGGCGACAGCATCAACATCATGCCCGGCAACATGGGCACCACCATCAACATGGACTGGTACATCTGCGCTTCCTTGAAGGAGCGCGCATAGGTGGCCACCCACATCTGCAGGGCGGAGACGGCCAGCGCCAGTGGCAGCATGGCCGCGGCCATGCCCAGGGTGGCGGGGGCGTCGAAGTTGGCCCTCACGCCCAGGTCCTCCAGCGGGACATGGCGCACCACCACGATAAAGCACGCCAGCGACGCCACCACGGTGACCCCCGCCATGGCGACGGTGGCGAGCCACTTGCCAGTGACCAGGGCACCGTGCGGCACGGGGTTGAGCAGCAAGGGCTCCAGCGAACCCCGCTCGCGCTCACCCGCCATGGTGTCACTCGCCAGCTGCATGCCTCCTCCGAAGGCGGCCATCACCAGGAAGAAGGGCAGCATGTTGAGCACCATGGCGGCGGTGCGCTCCGGCGTGGACAGGTCCAGCTCCTCCACGCGCACCGGCATCGCCAGCTCCGGCGCCATGCCGCGCGCATACAACCGCTGGTCGCCCACGTGCCGCGAGTACCCCTGCAGCAGCCGCTGCGCCCGCTGCACCGACCGCTGGGCGGACTGGCGCGAGCTGTCCATGATGAGATTCACATCCGCGGTGCGCCCGGAGGAGAAGTCCCGGCCGTAGTCCTGGGGCACCAACAGCACCACGTCCAGCGAGCCCGCGCGGATGCGCTCCTCATAGTCCTCCGGGGCGTCCTTGAGCGTCACACCCAGGCGACCCAGGAAGGCCATCAGGCTGGGGGCATGCTCGCGCCCCACCACGGGCAACTCCAGGGGCTTGTCCTTCCTCCAGGAGGCCATCACGTTGATCAACACCAGGAAGAGGAGCGGAGCCAGCAACGCCCACAGCAGGGAGGTGGATGCCGTCCTCCGGTCCCGCAGGTAATCCCTCAGCTCCTTGCGAAAGACAGTGCCAATCAGGCGCCTCATTGCATCAACCCCTGCTCACTGCCGATGGTCGCGACGAAGGCCTCTTCCAGGCTGTCCTTGCCGGTGCTCGCGCGCAGGGCATCCGGCGTGCCCTCCGCCACCACGCGGCCATGCGCCACCACGACGATGCGCTCACACAGCGCGGCGACCTCCTGCATGATGTGACTGGAGAAGACGACGCAGCGCCCCTCGTCCTTCAGTCGCCGCAACAGCGTGCGCACCGCGCGGGTGCTCATGACATCCAGGCCGTTGGTCGGCTCGTCCAGCAGCACGTTGCGAGGCCCATGTACCAGCGCACGCGCCAGCGCCACCTTCACCCGCTCGCCCTGGCTGAAGCCCTCCGCGCGCCGGTCCGCGAGTTCCTTCATGTCCAGCAGGTCCACCAGCTCGTCCACGCGCTTGTCCAACGCGGCGCCAGACAGCCCATGCAGCTCGCCGTAGTAGCGCGCGTGCTCGCGGGCGGTGAGGCGCGGATAGAGGCCCCGCGCATCCGGCAGCACCCCCAGCACACGCCGGGCGTCCTCTGGACGGGCCGTCACGTCCACGCCGTCCACCGTCGCGGTGCCCCGGTCCGGGCGCACCAGCGTGTAGAGCATGCGCAGCGTCGTCGTCTTCCCGGCGCCGTTGGGACCCAGGAGGCCGGTAATCATCCCGTCCTCGGCGGTGAAGGACACGTCCTCCACGGCCGTCACCTTCCCGAAGCGCTTGTGCAGGTTCGTGGCTCGTATCATCGACGCTGCGTCCTCAGGGCACGGGGCCGGCGAAAGAGGTGAAGAAGGGGGGCCGCGAGAGACTCCCGCCGCACGAGGGCTTCAGGCCCTCCACGTTGCCCTTGGCCACGAACTCCACCATCAGCGAGCGGGCACAGTCGGCAACCAGCGCGTTGTGGCCCACCCCGGGCACCACGACGTGGAGACCGTGCTTCAACGTGCGCTTCGCCTCCTCCCCCCAGGCAGGCGGCGTCACCGGATCCAGCTCTCCGGACAACAGCAGCGTGGGCACGTCCGACACCACCGCGTCGCGGTAGCCCGAAGGCAGCGTCGCGCGGGGCCAGCCCTCGCACGCGGCCATCATCTCCAGGCCCATCAGCGCGCCGAACCAGGTGCCTTTCGCCTCGCGCTCCACATCCTCCTTGGTGAAGAAGGGCGCGTCCTCCGCGCAGATGACGGCGAACTGGAGTCCCCGGCTCATCGTCCGGTCCAGGGTGTCGCCGCCCCCCAGGCTCAGCGCGACGAAGGGCGCCCAGTCCTCCCGCGTCACCCGGTCCAACATCAGCGGCACCAGCGAGCCTCCCTCCGCGGAGTAGAGCTGCATCAGCAGCGCCCCCAGGAAGGCCTGTTGCGTCAGGACGACGTCCTCCTGCACACCGGTGCGCGGATGCGGCACCCGCACACGCACCGGGGCCTCCGCCAGCTTCGCCAGCAACGCCTCCGTGCGGGCGCGCAGCTTGGGAAAGGTCTTCTCGCAGACCGCGTCCTGCTCGCAGTGGGACAGCAGCAACTCCAGCGCGCGCTGACCGTCGCGCGGCATGTACAGGGGCAGGTACAGCCCCATGGGCGCCACGCCGTCGAGGATGGCCGTGCGCACCCGCTCCGGAAACTGGCGCATGTACACCAGCGCCGCGCGCGTCCCGTAGGAGACGCCCCAGAGGTTGACCTTTTCGTAGCCCAGCGCCGCGCGCACCTCGTCCAGGTCCGCCATCGCGATGGGCGTGGTGTACTGGCGCACGTCCGCCTCCCACCGCTCGCGACACGCGTGGAGGCGTCGCGGGACGTCGCCTTCGTCGAAGAGTGCTGACAGCCCCTCCTCCTTCTGACGGAGCTCGCAGTCGAGCAGGCTCGAGTCGCCCGTGCCCCGCTGGTCCACCAGCACGATGTCGCGGTGGCGGCGGATGCGCTCCACGGCCAACAGCATCTCCGCCGTCCGCGTGGCCGACTGCCCGGGGCCGCCCGCCAGGTACACCAGGGGGTCTGGCTGGGGCTGGGCCGCCAGGGCGGGCACCACGGCGACCCGCAGGGACAGCTTGCGGCCCGACTTCGCCTCGCGGTTCTCGAAGACCTCGTACGTCCCGCATTGGGCCTGGAGCGACAGGCCCTCCAGCCGGCAGGGCTTCAGCTCCAGCTTGCGCCCCTGGGAGGGCGAGCTTCCCTGCGAGCAGGCGGCCAACGCCACCATCGCGAACCCGAGCATCCAGGCGCGCCAGGCTCCACGCCAGACAAGGGAGGGAATGTGGGTCCAGACACCAGGCACAGGCGTCTCCATGTATGGTGCGGCGGCCCCACGCATAGCACCCGTGCTGTTCGCGGTACACCCCTCGCCAACGCCGTGAATGCCCGCCGCGAGGGGCCGTCTGGTGATACGCCCATGCCCACGATGAAACGCGCCGTCCTCGTCCTGGCCGCTCTTGCCCTCACCACGTTCAGCGGCTGCGCCTCTCTGCAGAAGACGCTGAAGGGGGTCTTCAAGAAACCCACCCTCACCTTCAAGACGGCGCGGCTCTCCAGCGCGTCGCTCTCCGACGCCACCGTCGACCTCGTCTACGAGGTGAACAACCCCAACGGCTTCGGACTGGAGCTGGCGAGCATCGACTACTCCTTCTTCGTCGAGGGAAAGCAGGTGGTGGCCGGCAAGCCCAAGAAGGGCCTGGACCTCAAGGCCAACGGCAGGAGCGAGCTGGTCTTCCCCGCCAACGTGAGGTTCGCGGACATCGCCCCCGTCGTCGAAACCTTCCTCAACAAGGACCGCGCCGCCTACAAGGCCCAGGGCAGCGTCGGCGTGCAGACGCCCATCGGCGTGCTGAACTTCCCGCTCGAGAAGGAAGGCACCTTCGACGTGCCCAAGATTCCGCAGGTGTCCTTCCAGCCGCCCCGCATCACCAACATCGGACTCACCAGCGCCACGGTGGAGTTCCCGCTCTCCATCACCAACCGCAACAGCTTCCCCCTGCCCGTCGCCGGCATCACCGGCGCGCTCAAGGTCGCCGGGGCGGATGTGGGCACGCTGTCCACCGGCAACCTGGGCATGCTCGACGGCAGTGGGACGAAGCAGGTGACACTGCCGCTCACCATCCACTTCGCGCGGGCGGCCTCCGCGGCCATGGCCCTGCGCTCGGGCGGCAACGCCAAGCTGAGCCTGGATGGCAAGTTGACCTCGGACGCCCAGTCCGTGCCGCTCAACCTGAGCCAGCTCGTCAACATCGTGAAATAACGCCCGTCCGGGCAGCAAGCGGGCGGGAGGCAACCTCGTGGTTGTCCCAGGGCGCCCTTGCCGTTACGGTTGGGCGCCCTTTGGGACACACGCCATGCGCCGCATCCTCTTCAAGTCCAAGATTCACCGCGCGACGGTGACGCAGGCCGACCTGGATTACGAAGGCTCGGTCACCATCGACCAGAACCTGCTCCGCGCGGCGGACATCATCGCCAACGAGAAGGTCGCCATCTGGAACGTCACCCAGGGCACGCGTCTGGAGACGTATGCCCTGGAGGGCGAGCCCGGCAGCGGAGTCATCTGCATCAACGGCGCCGCGGCCCACCTCAACAAGCCGGGGGACCTGGTCATCATCGCCACCTTCGCGGAGGTGGAGGAGTCCGAGGCCCGCGCCTGGAAGCCCACCGTCGTCTTCGTCGATGCGAAGAACCGCATCGTCCCCGGACAGACGGAAGAGATTCCGGGGCCGGCTCGCCGCCTCGCCTGAACCGGCGGTCCAGGCCCTCCGCCGGCTTTCCCCTCCGCGCGCCTTTTGCCATGCTCCGCCCACCTTTAGAGGGGGGCCCATGGCCCCGGAGGAATCACCACGATGAGGCGGATGTGGGTGGGAGCCAGCGTGCTCGCGCTGGGACTCTCCGGTTGTTCCGCAGTGGGCTCTTTCCGGCCCAACCCCAATGACGAGGATCCGCTCTACGGAGCCATCCCCGTCGTCAAGGCGCCCCTCCAGGCGCGCTGTGTGGCGCACGGGAAGTCCTCGGTGCGCTCCAGCTGCGACGAGGCGCTCTACCTGGCCACGGAGTACACCCGGCGACTGTCCGTGGGTGACGAAGTCTGCCTGGAGGGTGGCTACGGCGAGGAGCCGGGTTATGCCTGCAAGGCGCGCGCGGCCGTCATCGACACGTCCCCCAACCAGATAAAGCTCGAGGTGCGAGGAGCCAAGCCGGACTCGCGCTGGTTCAACGTGGAGATGCGGCACGCCTGGTACGAAGAAGGCGCGCTGGTGGACCTCTACCTCGCCGAGCGGGGTTATTAGAGGACGCGGGAAACCCACCCCCTGGAGGAGCGTCGACAATGGGCTTCTACGACAGCGTGGCCGAGCGGCTGGCCTTCATGAAGAAGCTGACCCCGGCGGAGCTCAAGAAGCTCGGCTCGGCTCGGCTGTCGGACATCGTCCTCCAGGAGACGAAGCGTGCCCGGGTGCGGGTGGCGGAGCTGGAGAAGCGCTACCCCCGCGCGGAGGTGAAGGAGCTGGCGCAGCGCCTCATTGACGAGAAGAAGAACCTGGCCAGCATGGTGGGCGGAGTCAGCGGCGTCTTCGGACTCATCGCCCTGCCGGCGGACCTGCTGTTCATGGCCTATCTGCAGATCATCCTGCTCACCGACCTGGCCACGCTCTACAAGGTCAACCTCAAGACGGAGCGCGCGCGCGGGGAGATGCTCGACCTGTTCGGCTACGCCAACGGATTGGGGCCCATCCAACGCTCCAGCCCCAAGGTGTTGGGGAAGCTCGCCGCGCTGATGTTGGAGAAGGGCGGCCTGCACACGCTGGGGCGCGCCATGCCGCTGGTGGCCGCGCCGATTACGGCCTACTTCAACAACCAGCACATCCAGCGCGTGGGTGAGCAGGCCGTGCGCTTCTACGAGGGCTTCGACAAGGCCCACGCCAAGGCCAAGGCCCACCGCCCCCAGCAGACGGGCTGACGGCCACACGCGGTGAGGATCCACGGGGGCCTGGTGACGGGCGCCCCGATTAATTCAACGGGTCCGATATGCCCTTTTCACCCCTTCGTTCCCGTTCCCAGGCGGGGCGAAAGCCCCCATCCATGGCGGGCGACCGATGAACCCCCAAGGCCGGACGGGGGCGGCGCCCGAAAGGCGGAGGCACGAAGATGTCCGAGCTTTCGGCGGAAGTGCGTGTGCAGGTGGCGCGGTTGCGGAACCTGGTCATCGACGTGGCGCGCTGCGGCGCCCTCAGCAGCCCTCTGGGCGCCCTGCCTCACCAGGAGCTGGACCCCATGGAGGTACAGGCCATCTGGTGGCTGAAGGCGGAGAGCCTACTGCCCGTCAACGTGCTCGCCGACCGCCTGGGTGGTATCGCCCTGCCCCGTCTGAGCCGGCTGTTGGACCGCCTGGAGGACGCCAAGCTCGTCCAACGTGAGCGCTCGGTGCGGCATGATCGCCGCCGCGTGCGCGTGCGCCTCACCGAGCAGGGCCGCGCCCTGGCGGAGCGCGCGGACACGGTGGTGCAGGAGCGCATGGCGCGCCTCCTGATGCCGCTGGGTGGAGAGCAGCGCAGCGCGCTGATGGACCTGCTCGAGGGCTGGGTGGAAGCGCTGGGCTGCTGGAACCGCGCGGAGGAGATTGCCGCCGAGGAGACCGACGCGGACGGCACGCGCGCCACGCCTCACCCCCGGCTCACCGCCGTGGAGGACGTAGGCGTCACCGCCAACGCGGCCTGACGGTTCGCGTCCCGGCGTGGAGGAACATCGCGGAGTACGCTGGAGGCCCTCGTCGTCCTGGAGTGGCCCATGCGACTCGGCAACGCCTCCACGCCGCCCAACCTGCTCATCATCCTGACGGACCAGCAGCGCCAGTTCCGTCACTGGCCCAAGGGCTGGGCGGAGCAGCACCTGCCCTCGTTCCAGCGCCTCGCGCGCACCGGGCTGAGCTTCGAGCGGGCCTTCACCAACACCTGCATGTGTTCGCCCAGTCGGGCCACGCTGTGGACGAGCCTCTTCCCCGCGCAAACCGGCGTCGTCGACACGGGTGAGCAGTCCCTGCCTCCCGACATCACCACGCTGGCCCAGGTGATGGCGAAGGCGGGCTACCAGGTGGGCTACCGGGGCAAGTGGCACCTGGGCAATCCTCCTCCGACGCACGGCTTCGGGCCCTGGGATGGACCGGACGCGGGCACGTCCCTGCAAGCAGGGAGCACGCAGGGCGCGGGCGGCTACAACAACGACGCGCGCTACCTGGGCACCGTCACCGGCGCCTCGGAGAATCCTCCGGGCACCCCACTCAATGGGCCCAGCATGCTCGACTTCCTCGAGCGCGTGGACCCGAGCGTGCCGTTCTGCCTCGTCGCCTCGTTCGTCAATCCGCATGACGTCTACGTCGCGCCGTTCAACTACGAGGCCGCGGGCTACAACCCCACCGACTGGGAGTCACTGCCCCAGCAGCCCCCGGCGTCGTGGAACGAGGACCTGTCCACGAAGCCCTCGGTGCAGTCCTGGTTCCAGTCGAGCGCGCAGAACTGGAATGTCCCCACCTGGAGCGACGCCGAGCGGACGAGCTACGCGCGCTTCTATGCGTACCTCCAGACGCTCGTCGACCAGGACATCACGACGCTGCTCCAGGCGCTGGAGCGCCGCGGCCTCACCGACAACACCCTCGTCGTCCGACTCGCCGACCACGGGGAGATGGGGCTGTCCCACGGGCTCGTCGAGAAGACCTTCAACGCCTACGACGAAACCATCAACGTCCCGCTCATCATCTCCAACCCCGTGCTGTTCCCCTCGGGCGTGGTGACGAAGGAGCTGGTCAGCCACATCGACCTGCTGCCCACGCTGGCCTCGGTGGCCGGCGTGCTGGGGGACTTCCAGGGCCAGTTCAAGGGCATCGACCTGTCGCCGCTGTTCACCGCGCCCACGACATCCCTCCAGGACTCCATCCACTTCACCTTCGATGACACGGCGCTGGCCCAGGGCATGCCCGCGACGACGCCCGGCCACATTCGCGCGCTGCGCACGAAGCAGTGGTTGTACGCCGCGTACTTCACGCAGGACGGCTCCGCTTTCGAGTACGAGCTGTATGACCTGGACGCGGACCCCGATGAGCTGACGAACCTCGCCAACCCTCGGAACATCACCCCGGACAGCAAGCGCCAACTCCTGAAGCTGAATGAGCACCTCATCCGGGCGATGAAGACGAACGGAACCACGCCTCCCGGCTTCACCTGGCCCAAGCAGCCCGTCGTCTGACACGGAAGTGATGTGACTCCGGGCTTCGGATAAGCCCGTCGAGTCGACTCCGGACCGAGCGCTCTTCCTCCGCGGAGAGCGCCCTCCGCCACGCCATCCGCTGTGAGGCCGACGCCGCGACGTGCGCCCGGCCCCCGGACGCGCCGCACCGTCCCCATGGGCGCACCCGACCCCGGGTAGGCGCGAGGACCGACCCATAAATGCAACTTGATTACTTTTAGATATCAGTTGCATATTTGCGGGGCTCGACGACGAACCGGGGTCGGGCGCGACATCGCGTTACCCGTCGGCCACCGAGCAGGAGCGGCTTTCATGAACAGATTCATCTGGAGCGTGGGCGTGACAGGACTCGCGCTCGCGGGCCTCACGTCCGTGTTCCTTCGCCGCCCCGTGGAGCCTTCCTTCACGCAGGCAGCCACCGCGCCGGCGCCGCTCCGTTCCGAAGCAGGCCCGCCTCTGCGCCCCATGCATGCGGCGGAGCCCACGGAAAGCCCCGACGCCGACCCGCCTTCCACACTCGCGGCATCCGGGATGGCGGAGCCCCGCGTCCCCTCGCCTCCTGTCCGAGCGCGTCGGCCGACTTCGGAGTCACGCCTTCGCCTCGTCCAGGCTCTGCGCGGTGCGCCCTCCGAGCCGGGCGCGCGCCGCGAGGCCGTCCTCGCCTCGCTGGTCGCCTCGGGAGAGAGCCAGGCGCCCTGGACGCATCAGGCTCGCGAGGCCCTGGACCTCTGGCGCCAGCAGGTGACGACGAGCGTGCTGCCCGTCCAGGCCCAGGCGGCGCGCTGCTTCGTCGCGGGCTGCGTGACGCGCGTCACCTTCCCAGACGCCCCCTCCTTCGACGTGGCCTTTGGCCTCACACCCGAGCTGCGGCTCCCCGGTGGAAGCGCGCACCTCCAACTCCCCGCCGAACACCTCGCCTCGGGCGAGGTCTCCGCCGCCTGGGTCGTCCTCCCTCCAGACGCCCCCTGAACCCCTTCGCCACGGATTCACCCCAGCAGTCCCACAAGGAGAAGTCCCTCGATGAAGCCCCAGTCCCTGTTCCAGAAGTCCCTGCTCGCCACCAGTGTCGCGCTCCTTCTCACCGGCTGCGGAACCACCGCCGCCGAGGAGGAGGTCACCCAGTCCGAGCTGTCCACCGACGAGTCCGCGCTGCTCGGCCTGCTGCCCTCCTGCGAGGAGCCCGAGGAACTGGCCGAGGTCGTCGAGCACGCCTGCATCCACGCGGAATTGGGCCCCTTCGAGCCCGTCACCGCCGCCGCCCTGGGCGCGCCCGTGCTGGTGGACGCCAGCACGCCCCACACCGCGTACAACATCACCCTCCCGTCGAGCGCCACCTCGTGGGGCTGGGCGGGCCGCGTGTCCTTCCTCCCCGACGAGTCCGGTGAGTTCGCCTTCCTGCTGTCACGCCATCGCGGCCTGCGCATCTACGACGCGGCGACGGGCCTCGAGGTCGCACGCGAGTGCCGCTACCAGGTTCCCACCGAAGTATGCGGCGCGCTGAAGACGGCCATCGTCGCAGACCTCGAAGCCGACACCGAGTACCACCTGGAGTTCCGCTCCATCCTGAGCCGCAACGCCGCCTTCTCGCTCGTCATCGAGGAGGCCGCGCACCACCACGAGGAATAGCGCTCCTCGTCTCTCCATCCACGCGGGTGCCCGGAAACACTCCGGGCATTCCGCCCCACGCCGCGTCGTCCACGCCACTCCTGGCACACACATGTCTCTCAATGACGTCCTCCCCTCGCCTCCCCATGGAGCGCTCCCGCATGCGATTGAACCTCCGTGCCCTTCTGGCCTCGTGCGCCGTGGCGGCTTCCGCCTGCGGTGGTGGCGAGACGCCCCCGAGCGTCGAGCCCGAACCTCACGCCGAAGACCCGTGCGCTCCCAATGGCCACATCCACCGTGAGGCCGAAGGCGACTGGTGCCACTGCAACAAGGGCCACGTCGCCGCGCCCCAGGGCCTCGCCTGTGAAGTGGACCCCGACTACGTCCCCAGCGAGGGCTTCGACTTCGGCGACGACGGAGAACATGCGTGCTGGCACGTCGCGCACGGCCCCTATGTCACCGTGACGGCCACCACCAGTCGCAACCCTCGCGTGGACGACTTCCACACGCACTACACCGTGAAGCTCCGTGAGGAGAACGGCCAGTACACGGGCACCTTCAGCTACAAGGCCTTCGCCAGCGGCGATTTCGTCGTCTACCTCAGCACCCCCGACGTGCCCGTCAGCCTGGTGGAGACCGCCATCCAGACGCAGCTCACGCCGGCGGGCACCAAGTCCACGGGCGACTTCTGCTCGGGCCTTCGACACATGGTCGGCTACGAGCTGACAGACCGCGTCCAGTACACCCTCACGCTCGGCCCCACCTCGCTCCCCGAGGTCGGCATGGTCATCGAACACCTCGAATAGCCCTGCACGACAGGCCACACCCGGCCGTGGAAAACGTCCGCCCTGTTATTGCAACTCAATTACATTTACGTCATGAGTAACCGCGCCGTGGAGTGGCGGTGGAAGCCCGCTTCGGTGCCCGCGCGTCGCGCCCGGCGTTTGAAAGGAACCCCACAATGAAGATGCTGAAGCAGACCCTTTGCGGTGCGTTGCTCGGGCTGTCCCTGGCGGCCTGCGGCCCCATGGACGAGGCGGAGCTGGAGTCGGTGGGCCAGTTGGAGGCGCCGCTGGAGGCTGGGTGCGTGTCGGTGGACGACACGCTGATGACGACCCATGCCTGCACCCACGCGAGCAACAGCGCGGACAACGTGACAGTGACGACGAGCGCCACGCGCATCGCCACCGCGCCGGACATCAGCACGCGGCACAAGCACTACACGCTGAATCTGCCGCCCGGAGCCGAGGGCTCGGTGACGTTCACCCCCGTCGCCGTGACGTCGGGCACCTCCACGGTGGAGTCCATCTCGTTCTACCTGTCGCAGAACGTGGCCTTCACGGTGGTGGACACCACCACCAGCACCACCGTGTCGGCGCTCATCAGCGAGGCCGTGTCGGAAGTCGCCTGCTCGCTGACGCAGGCCCGTGTGTATGACCTCGTCGTGGGCCGCGAGTACATCGTCGCCACGGGCCCCGCGACGGGGAACCAGGTCGGCCTCGTCCCCGAGTACCTGTACGACAACCGGGACCGCTTCTACCGGGACCAGGATGGCGACGGGTACGGCACCAACACGCCCGTGTACCGCTACGCCTGTGAGGCGCCCGCTGGCTACGTGAAGCAGCGGTTCGACTGCGACGACACGAACCCCGCCATCTTCAACTGCTGAGCCCCACCCCTGTAGCCCGGGCCCACCGTGGCCCCTCCAGCGGGGCGTCCTCTGTGTTCGAGGGCGCCCCGCGCTTCACCCGTTCGCCCCGCTCACTTCGCAAGGAAACACCCGAACATGCGTCTGACCCACGTCGCCGCCCTGCTCACCACCTGCGCTGTCCTGACCCTGACGGGCTGTGACAACGATGACCCCATCACCCCGAGCTCCGATGCGGGCACTCCGACGGATGCGGGCCCGGACGCGGGACCTCCACCAGACGCGGGGCCTTCACCGGATGCGGGCCCGGACGCGGGAGGTGACACCACGAAGCCCCACGTCACCGCGTCCAGCCCCGAGGAAGGCGCGACGAACGTGCTGCCCGTGCAGACCTACAAGGTGGACACGACGAACACGAGCCTGCGGCGGCTCGTCACCGTCTCCTTCAGCGAGCCCATGGACTCCACCGCCGCGCAGGTGACGTTGTTGGACGTGAGCACGCCCGCCAACGCCTCGCGAGTCCTCACCGGCACCTGGTCCGAGGACGCACTGACCTTGTCGCTCTCCATTCCGCGTCCGGAGTCGGACCTTCCCCCGCTGGAGGAGGACAACCGCTACTCGCTGGACCTCACGTCGCTGCGGGATGTCGCGGGCAACGCGCTGGACACAGTGCACGCGGGACTCGGCGATGGTCGGCTGGACTTCACCACGGGCGAGCGGGACCGCGTCACGGAGCACGCTTGCGGGCACGCGCTGCTGGAGTCCCCCCTGGCCGTAAGGGCGGGTGCGTCTCCGACAACGATGTATCCCGCGACGGACTCGCCCCACGAGTTCTACGAGCTGACGCTGCCGACGAACGGGACGTCATTCCTCGGCTACTCGGAGGTCGTCTCCGCGGAGCGCGACGAGCCGGTCATCATGTACCTGAGTCACGAGGTCCCCGTGGTGGTGCACGACGTGACGGAAGACGAGACGGTGATTGCCTCCACGGTGACGCCGGCACCCGCCGTGTGTCTCCCCGCGATTTCCCACACGCTGAAGTTCACCGCGCCCGCCGGAGACCGCTTCCTGCGCCTCACCTACGGCCCAACGCCTCTGGAGAATTTCACCTTCGTCTTCGAGCGATATTGAGCAGGTTCATCTCCGTGGCGAACGCCCTATGCTGCGGAGATGTTGCGCCGTTTCCGCCAGAGGCCCGACCCGGACGACGCTCCCGACTTCGAGCCTCATCAGCCGCTCGGCGCGCCGATGCCCTGGCCCGACGGTCGTCACGTCGCCGCCAATGCCGGCAAGCACATCTTCCTCTGGGACCTCGCGACTGGGGAGTGCTCGCGGGTGCTCGAAACCAGCGCCATCCACCAGCCACCGATGTTCCGTCTGGCGTGCGAGCCGGTGCTCGGGCGCGTGCTCGGAAGCCACAAGCTTCGAGAGTTCGCCCTGTGGGACTCGACGGACTGGCGCCGCCTCCAGGTTTTCGCGGGGCACGGTGAGCCGGTGCGGGCCGCCGAGGTCATCGCTGAAGACCGGGTGCTCTCCGTCAGTGGCGATGGCTTCGCGCTGCTGTGGGATGCGTGGACGGGTGAGCTCCTGCGCAGGTTCGAGACTTCGCCGCTCTACGCGCTCGCCCAGAGCCCGGCGCACGGCCTCGTCGCCGTCGGCGGTGGCAAAGGTGCCATCACCTTGCTCGACGGCCCCACGCTCGAGGTCCGCGCCAGCTTCCAACTGCCCATGGCGACCGCGCGACACGCGCCGCTCAGCGAAGAGCGCCAGCGTCAGCTTGGAATCGTGTGGAACCGCCCGTCCAACACCATCGAGGCATTGACCTGGCATCCCGATGGCGAGCACCTGATTTGTGGAAGCTGGGACTTCATCGCCAGGATGGTGCACAGCCACACCGGACACGTCGTGCGCGAGTGGCACGGCCATGCGCACTGGGTCGACTCCGTCGCCGTCGACCCGCGACGCGGACTCTTGTGCACGGGCAGCTCCGACGGCACCGTGCGTGTCTGGTCGCTCGACTCGACCGAGTGCCTCGCGGTCCACGACGTCGGGCACGCCGACCTCGGTGGCCTGTGCCTGATTGGGGACTCCCTCTATGTGACGGTGCGCAGCGAGCTCGTGGTGATTCCCCTGCCGTGACCGCCCGGTGAAGCTCACTCCGTGCGCTTGCGCTTGCGCGACATGATGCGACTCAGGGCCACCTCGGTGATGCCGAGGTAGGCCGCCACGTCGCGCTGCGGGACCCGCCCGCGCAGATGCGGGTGCTCCGCCCAGAAGGTGTCCAGCCGCTCCTCAGCGGACAGCTCCAGGAACTCCTGCTCCCGTCGCTCCTTGAGCAGGAAGTGCCGCTCGGCGACGCGGCGCGCCACGCGCACCCAGCACCCGTGGCCCTCTTCCAACGTCTGGAAGTCCTGCGTCCGGAACACCAACACCCGTGCGGGCTCCAGCGCTTCGATGGCCGTCATTGACGGCATGCGTTGGAGCATCTCCGCGTACGCGCCCAGCAGTTCACCCTCGGCGCGAAAGGCCTTCACTGACTCGCCGCCTCGCGCCGACACGCGCACCAGCCGGAACACCCCTTGAAGCACGACCGCGAAGCGGTCCGCCGCGTCTCCGGGGCGCAGGAAGTGGGCCTTGCGCTCGACCGACTGCTCCCTCGCGAGCGACTCGGCCCTCTCCCACTCACTCTCGGGAATGGGACCGAGCGGGGACAGCTGCTCGTAGAGCTTCGGGAATCTCACGGGGACGAGGACGGAGGTTAACCCAGGTTAAGGCGGCAATCGAGCCGGGCGCCGTACACCGGGGACATGTCCATCAACGTCTACGCGATTGCCACACCCTTCGTCATCGCCCTGGCGCTGGGCGAGTTCGTCTACTGCGTGGCGAAGCGCAACGGGTACTACAGCTTCCAGGACTCCATCGCGAGCGTGGGCACCGCCGTCCTCAACCAGTGCGTCAACGTGGCGGTGGCGCTGCTGATGCTGCCCCTCTTCACCCTGTTGGGTCAGCTCGCGCCCTGGAAGATTGACGTCGCGTCACCCTGGGCGCTGCTCGGCCTCTTCCTGGGGGTCGACTTCCTCTTCTACTGGTTCCACCGCTTCGGGCATCGCACCAACATCGGCTGGGCGGCGCACTCGCCACACCACTCCACCGAGGAGCTGAACTACGCGGTGGCCCTGCGGGCCAGCGTCACGCAGCGCATCTTCTCGTTCCTCTTCTACTGGCCGCTCGTCGTCGTCGGCTTCTCGCCCGAGGCCGTGCTGGCCATGGTGGCCTTCCACCTGGTGCTCCAGTTCATCCCCCACACGCGCGTCATCCCCAAGCTGCCCCGGTGGATTGAGTCGTGGCTCAACACGCCCTCGCACCACCGCGTGCACCACGCGCGCAATGACCTCTACATCGACAAGAACTACGCGGGCTTCCTCATCATCTGGGACAAGATGTTCGGCACCTACGCCGACGAGACGGAGGAGTGCTCCTACGGCGTCACCTCTCCGCCGAACACCTGGGACCCCACCGTCATCAACTTCCAGTTCTGGGGGAAGCTCGTCAGTGACGCGGTGAAGACGCGCAGTTGGTGGGACCGGCTGCGCCTGTGGGTGATGCCCACCGGCTGGCGCCCCTCGGACCTGCCGGCCCGCGAGTCGACCCCGTGGAAGCGAGATGGCGTGGAGGTGAAGTTCCAGTCCACCGAGCTGCCCAACATCCGCGGCTACCTCGTCTTCCAGATGATTGCGTCGATGCCCTTCATGCTCCTGGTCAGCCACCACGCCTCGCCGCTCGTGGGATGGCAGAAGCTGATGCTCAGCGTCCTCTTCTGGGGCATGGCGACCGCGTGGGGCGGGATGATGGAGTCCAAGCGCTGGGGCCTCCCACTGGAGATGGCTCGCGTGTTCGCCATGGGCGGCGCCGTGACGCTGTGGCTCGTCCAGGCGGGCGCTCCGCTGTCGTGGCGGGCGCTCACCGTGGGCTGGCTCGCCGTCACCCTCGTGTGGATCAGCGTCGCGCGCGCGAGCAGCCGGAGTCCCTCGCCCGTGGCACGCGGCGTGAGCTGAGCCGCGCTGCTCACCCGGCCTTCTCGGGTTCCCATGCACCCGAGAAGGCCGTGAAGCGCCGCACGTTGACGGACAGCGCTCGGTGCACCTGCGTCTCCGGTGTGATGTCCACCGGGCTTCCGTCGGCGGGCAGCGTCAGCCGGTCGAAGTGCGCGCCCTCGAACCATTGATGCGGCCGGGCCTCCACGACGAAGAGTCCGTCGTCGTCCAGGTCCGCATCAATCGGCACGAAGTCCACGCGCTGGAGCTCCACGGGCGGCGGGAAGTCGAGCGCCACCCGGAAGGGCACCCGCGCTTCTCCCCGGAAGGCCGTACCCGCCAGGAGCATCGAGTGTCCCTGGAGGGACGCCGCTTCGTCTCCGAGAGCCCGTGAAGGAGGCTGGAGCAGCAGCGAGAAGGACCGGGCCCGACCCGCGATGCCCGGTGAGCGCCCCAATACCTGGGCCTCACCGCCGGCGAGCAGGTCGAACACCACCTCGCGGTCCCATTCCCCGAGCACCGTCCCTCCCGAGAAGAAGTCCCCGTCATGCGCATGCGCCGTGGGCACGAACGCGTTCAGCAGCGACTTGAAGACGCCGCGCGTCCGCGCCTGGAGCGGAGAGGGATTCTCGAAGAGGTAGATGGGCCCGAGCACCATCCGCGCGGAGGTGAGCCGCACGCTCCAACCTGTATCGGTGGTGAGTTCGCCCACCTGAGCCGCGCCGGGCGCGAGCGCGGTGCGCAGGCCCATGCGGAACACGATGCCTCGCCCGCCGGTGCCGGACAGTCCACACGCCGAGCCACCACCGACGAGCGTGGTGCCCATGAACAACATGAAGGCGCGACGGGAGCCATGAAACACACGTGTCATGGGGCCTTCTCCCGCGGGCACCGACACAACGAGGTGTCGTGTCGTGGACGGGAGAGCGTGGGGTGCTGGGGTCCCTCCGCGAGCCCTCGGCTCAGTACGGCGGTGTGTCGCGCCAGGACTACCCGCGACGAAGCGGGCCTCTCGGGCGACTGGGACAGGTGCCTCATGGAGCGTCCTCCTCGAAGTCCAGGTACAGCGTGAAGGTGCCTCGAAAGGTGCGCGGTGCTCCGGCGGAGAAGTGGCGCGTGGCCAGCAGTGACGCGGGGGCATCGGGTCCCCGGAAGTTGGAGACGTAGTTCAGCTCCGTCTCGCGCCAGCGCGCGTCCAGCACGTTCTCCACGGACACGCCCAATTCCATCCAGTCCCAGCGCGCGCGCGCGCCCACGTCGAAGAGAAACACGGGGTCGCTGTAGCGATTCAGCGGCAGCGGCCTGGGTCCCACCGCGCTGTGCCCCAGGGCTACGTTCCATCCGAGCCGCTCGCCCGCCACGGTGACATGTCCTCTCACCGAGGCATCCACCCGCCCCAGCAGCGCCGGGATGTAGGGCATCACCGCGCCGTCCCACAGCTTCCACGCGGACGCACCTGGCGTCGGCAGCGTCGCGCGAGCCCACGCGACGGAGGCCTGCGTGTCGAGCCAGTCTTCCCATTGCAGTCGACCCGTGGCGAAGGCTCCCAGCCGTTGCGATGCGCCGATGGGCTGGTTGCGTCCCAGTCGCTCGTCGAAGACGAAGTCCTGGGACACGCGCGTGGCGAAGACCGCGCCGCGTGCTTCCAGCGAGTACGGCCGCGACTCGCCCTCCAGCCTCCAACCCAGCCCCGTCTCACCCGAGGCGACGCGCGCATACGGCGCCAGCTCCGCGTCGGACAGCGCGGCGGCGTCGCTGGAGCGCGCGCCCAGTCCCGCGCTGGTCAGCCACGTGAGTCGAGGTGACAGCTTCACCTCGGCGCTGGCCCGGGGGCTGGCGAAGAAGCCATAGGCATCCAGGGACTCCTCCGGGATGCGCGGCCCATCACGGTCCACGGCGGGACGGTTCAGGTCCTCCACGCCGAACAGGAACGTATCCAGCCGCACACCGACACGCAGGGCCAGCCAGTCGAGCGGCTGCACTCGCAGGGACGCGTATCCACCCAGGTTGGTGGTGCGCACCTGATTGTCGAACAGGGTGGAGTATGGCGCGCCACCGCTGTCCCTCAGCCGACGTGAGCGCGTGCGGACGTCGTCGTAGCGAGCCACATAGCCCAGCTCCAGCGGGCGTGACTGCCCCAGCAAAGTGAGCCCTGGCGTGTAGCGCCCGCGCAGGCCCAGGGTGCTTCCCCGGTAGTAGCCCTCCGTGCCGTCACCGCGCTGCGCGTCCTCGCCGGGAGGCGTGTCCTGGATGAAGCCGGTGAAGTTGTCGCGGATGCGCGTCTGGCGCAGCACCACGTAGCCCTGCTGCACCAGCCGTCCGCCGCGCTTGAGACGCGACTGGAGCTCCGCGGAGACGAGGTGGCGCTGGCTCGCGCCTCCCTGGTTCTCGTCATAGAAACAGAAGAACTGCGAGTCCGCGTCCGCCGCGCACGGCAACCGGGCGTCCACCACGTCCGTCTCCCGCACCACGCCCGCCGAGGCGAACCGCGCGCCGTAGCTGGCACCGAGCAGTCGCAGTCGCGTGTCATCTCCCAGTCGCAGCTCCACCTGCGCCATGGCGGTCGCATTGGCGAAGGAGCGATTCGGTCCGAAGCCCTCGCCCTGTCGCAACAACAGCCCCACGAAGGTGGCCTCGCTGGACTCGGGTGGGCCCCACACCAGCGCGAGCCGACGTGAGGCGAAGCTGCCGTAACTGGCCGAAGCGGTGAGCCCTCGACGCGCGAGGCCGAGCTGGTATTCCACCGTCCCCGCCACGCCGAAGTCACCTTGCGAGGCGTCATAGGGGCCCTCGGTGACTCGCAGCGAGTCCACCAGTTCCGGGATGATGAAGTACGTGTCCGCGTAACCGTGGCCGTGGGCGTGGGAGACCTCGTTGAGGGGCACGCCGTTGAGGCGCATTTCCACGTCCTTGCCCTCGCCCGCGTCGAAGCCTCGGATGAACACCGTCTCCGCGTGACCCTCGCCTCCGTGGTTGGCGAGCATCACTCCGGGCGCGAGCAACATCAGGTCGGAGGCCGAGTTGCGCGGGACGTCCGCGAGCTGTCCCACCTCGATGTGAAAGTCTCCGACGGCCACGGGCGGTGGTGCCTCGGCCACACCTCGGACCGTGGTGGAGAAGCCGGGCGACGAAGACCTGGAGGCCGCCTTCGCCTCCTCGGATGAGGCGCCCGACGGCGACGTCGAATCGTCCACGGCGAGTTCCGACATCAAAGGTGGCGACGGTGTTGCCCCCATCGCCCCGTGCGGCGTGTCCGCGACGGCCTCGCGCGCCCGCATGGGAGCGAAGTGGACCGGGACGTCCACCTGCACCTCGAGCGGCACTCCGCTCCGCCGCGCCGGCTCGAACTTCCAGCGCACCGCCGCGCCCATCGCGGCCCTGTCAAACACGGCTCCCGCCGACTCGCGCACCTCCACCCGCGACACCGCGCCCACCTCATCAATCGTGAGGCGAACCACCACCGTCGCCGTGTCCTCCAGCACCGGCGCGTCACCGGGCGTCACCGGCGCCGCCACCTCCACCGGAACCGGCGGCGAAATGAGCGCCTCCTCCAGCGCCCCCACCGCACACAACACCAGCATCGCAATCCACACGGCGAGGACCTCACTCCTGGGTTCGGCGGCACCCGGGACACCTCGCCACCGGAACGTCGACCGCCCGGAGATACAACACGGACCCCTTGAATTGCAACTTAGTTACATATACATCCGCGAAACATGAATTTGAAATCGAGCGGACCTGGCCTCCTCGCGGTGCTCGCGCTGACACTGGCGCTCCCGGCCTGTGACTCCGTGCCCCCCGGAGACGTGCGCGTGACGATGAGCGGCGGAGACGGCACCCAGCGGGGTTTGCCAGACACGCTCTTCCAGGACGGTTGGTCCGTGCAATTCACCAAGTACCTCGTCTCGCTCGGAGACTTCACCCTGACCTCCGCGTCGGGCGAGGCGCGTGAGAGCCGCCGCCATGTGCTGGTGGACGTGCAGAAAGGAGACATCCCGCTGACGGAGCTGACGGGCCTGCCGGCGGGCCGCTGGGACGTGGGCTTCCGAGTCAGCCCACCCCGCGACGACACGGAGCTGGCGGACGGCCAGGTCTCCGCCGAGGACCTCGCGATGATGCGCGAGCGCGGCTTCAGCTACTGGGTGGAGGGCCGCGCGGTGAAGGCGGGCGTGGGCATCTTCGACTTCCGGATGGGCTTCCCCGTCGACGCACGCATGGTGGACTGCATCAACGGGGTGGATGGCACCCAGGGCATCATCGTCCCGGAGGGCTCCCGGGCGGACGTGGAGGTCACCATCCACGCCGAACACATGTTCTACGACAGGCTCGGCACCCACAGAGGCGTGCAGCTGCGCTTCGACGCCATCGCCGCGACGGCCACCTCGGACCACCTCATCACCCCGGAGGGGCTTGCCTCACAGCAACTCACCGACTTGAAGGATGCCCAAGGTCGGGAGCTTCGCGACGCAGCGGGTCAGCCCGTGGTGTACCTGCCCGGAGCGCATGATGTGCGCACGCTCCAGCAATTCGTCACCCAGAGCATTGTCGATCAGGCCCACCTCAACGGTGGAGGTGTTTGCACGGTCGCCAAATGACAGGTGGACCCGCGGGCACCCCACCCCCGCTGGACTTGGCCCGCCCCGCGCCGCTAGGAAAGTCACATGGACTCTCCTCTGCACCTGCAAGCCCGCATGGCCCTCTGCCGTCCCGAGCACATGGTGCTCGATTTGTTCGTGCAGAGCCTCCGCGAGAGCATCGCCCAGCGGATGGGTCGGAACCTGGCCCGGGCCGCCGGAGCGCCCATCGCCAGCGTCCCCGTACGGGGCGCCCCCTCACACCGCTCCGCCCGCGAGTACCTGGAGTTGCTCCACGAAGGCGCGAGCACCGTGGAGCAAACCCTGGGAGAGGACTACTCCCACGCCGTGGAGCAGCTGTCCTTCACCGCGGCGAGCCACGTCTTCTCCGCGCCCGTGGGCGCCATGGTGATGGCCATCACCGGCGAGGACCCGCACCGCGGCCTGTCCGTGGGCTCGGGGCTCGCGGGCGCCACCAGCACCTTCGGCGAGCGGGAGTACGAGCGCGTCTCCGACACCACCGCGCGCGTGCGCTTCAAGGACGAGTTCTTCGGCCCCGCGTGGTGCAGCGGCCTGGTCCGCAGCGGCCTGCTCCAGACGAACCCGGAGCGGCGCTTCCGCGTGGAGCTGGAGACCGGCGAGCCGCCCTTCAAGGACTTCTCGCTGCTCATCCACTGGTAGCCCCCCGCTCCGCGAGGGGACCGCCGACCGGCCGGAAGCACCGTGAGACGCTTCCGGCCAGCGGCGCGGACAGGCACGAAGCCCGCCCGACAGGCGCACCGACTCAGGCCTTGGGGGCTTCCTTGCTCCGGCGCTCCTCGACTTCCTTCTTCACCTGCTCCATGTCGAGCGCGCGCACCTGGCGGACCAGGTCCTCCAGCGCGGCGGCGGGAAGCGCACCAGCCTGCTCGAAGAGCAGGATGCCGTCACGAAACACCATCAGCGTGGGGATGGAGCGAATCTCGAACGCTCCGGACAGCTCCGACTGCGCCTCGGTATCAATCTTTCCGAAGACGATGTCCGCGTGCTTGCCGGACGCCGCCTCGAAAGTGGGCGCGAAGATGCGGCACGGACCGCACCACGACGCCCACCAGTCCAGGATGACGATGCCGTTCTTGCCGACCGTATCCTTGAAGTTGTCCTTGGTGATTTCCACCGTCGCCATGACGGCCCTCGTTTCTCCCCGCCTGCGCGGAGCGTGACTTCAGCGGACTTCCAACAGCTCCACCTCGAACAGCAGGGTGGCGTTGGGGGGGATGACACCACCGGCGCCGCGCGCGCCGTAGCCCAGGTCGGGAGGAATGGTGAGCTTGCGCACGCCGCCAATCTTCATCCCGGCGACGCCGTCGTCCCAACCCTTGATGACCTGACCCGCACCCAGACGGAAGGTGAAGCCCTCGCCCCGGTCCCGGCTGCTGTCGAACTTCTTGCCGCTCGTCAGCGTCCCCACGTAGTGCACGGTGACCGTCTTGCCGGCGGTGGCCTCCGTGCCAGTGCCGACCTTCACGTCTTCGATACCCAGGCTCATTCCCTCTCCTGTTGCAGTGGAAGGTTCCACCTTAACTCGCCAACCCCGCTGGCGCCGCACTGGAAAGCACAGTGGCGCGGGCCCGTTGGCTACCGGGCACCGCGCCACCGACTCACGCCGTGCGTGAAGACTTCAAGACGCCCGCGTCAGAACGTACCACCCACGCTGACGACGCCCTGGTAGCTACCCCCGTTGTCGAAGTCGCCGCCGCCGGACTCGATGCCGGGGGCGAACTCCTTGTCGAAGAGGAAGTTGTAGTTGGCGCGCGCATCCACCGTGAAGTGACCCACGTGGCCCCGCAGGCCCACGCCCGCCGGGACACTGCCCACGGTGTCATCCCGGTAGCCCAGCGACTGGCCGCCCCGGAAGTTGTAATCGTTGATACCAATGCCGCCCAGCACGTACGGCTGCCACGCGGAGGGGAACAGACCCAGCGTCGCCACGGCCGTGCCACCGTTGCGCACGAGGTCAGGACCGTCCACGCTCACCTCGCCACGCTTGGAATCGATGTCGTTGATGGCGCCGGTATAGCCCAGCTCGATGCCAAACACCTTGGACGGCCGGATGGCCGCCGTCACGCCCGCGGTGGGGCCCGGGTTGAGCTGCGGTGCCAACGCGCCGGTGTAACCCTCCACACCGCCGCCCAGCATCACGCTCAGACCCTTCATGTCGTTCTTGTCCTTCTTCTTCACCTCGAGCGGCTCGACAGGCTCCGCGGCTTCAGCCGAGGGACGAAAGTCCGAGGGCGGAGGCGCGGTGATGCCGCTGCCACCCGTGGCGTCATCCTGGGGCAGCGCCGGGTATGACTCGGAGCGGGGCTCCGCCGCGGGCGCGGCCTCGGGACGAGGCTGGGGCGAGGACTGCGGCGGCGGGGCCTGCAGGCCCTGGATGTCGTCCTGCTGTCCGCTGGAGCCACTGCCACCGGTCCCCTGCTGCTGCTGGGAGTCCTGGTTCGACGGCTCGCAGCGCAGCGGCATGTTCAGGTACACCTCACCCTGCGCGGGTGGAGCGGCCTGGCTGCCTCCGATGGCGGACGAGCTCGAGGACGAGGAGTCATCCTGCCCGCTCTGTCCACTGCCGCCGACTCCCGAGTCGTCATCCGTCCCCATGGAATCGGGCACGGGCTCCGTCTCGATGATGATGTCTTCCTCCTGAAGCGAGTCACCAGAAGAGGTGTCCTGCGATTGAGCCAGCAACACTCCCTGTCCCGGGTTCCCCGCGCTCGCCCGTGGTGGTGGGCAATCGCCGTCCGAGGCCAGTGCCGAGGTGCCGTAAAAGAGCGCCCCGATGGCGCCTGCCAGAATTTTCGCTTTCATCCAACCCTCCGTCGTCGAGTGGCTGACATGAAGGTTGTTTGCGAAGACACATCCGGCAAGGCACACCTGGGTAGCGTTTCCCGCGTGGCTGGCCGCTGAGCAGCCAGCCAGGCGTGGAGCCCGGGAAACACGGTTGCACGAGCAGGCTACTTTTCGCGCATCCACTCCGAGCCGGTGACGACGGGCAGTTGCAGGGCGCGCTCGCGGTCCAGGTCCAGGTTGCCGACGTGCAGCGACAGGGGCGACTGCACCCACTTGTAGATGGACTGCGTGAAGAGGCGGACGAACTTGTCCACGTAACCGCCGAGCCTCGTCGCCTCCACCTCCGGGAACATGGGCGTCAGCGCCTGGAGCATCTCCGAGGGCGTGAGCTTCTCGCTCGCGAACAGGTAGAAACACGCATCGAGGATGGGGAAGGGCATCAGCTCCTCCTCCCCCACCTGGTTGTGCGCCAGCTCCGGGCCCGCGGGCTTGGCGAGCACCTTGCGGATGCCCTCGTAGCCCGTCACCTCCTGGAGGTAGTCCAAGAGGTACATCACCACCGTCTTGGGCAGGTTGGAGATGACGGCGAGCGCGCCCATCAGGTCTCCACCGATGGTGGTGTAGCCCACGGACTTCTCGCTCATGTTGCCCGTCTGGAGGAACAGGCCGCCGCAGGAGTTGCTCCAGTTCCACATGCGCTGGGCGCGCAGGCGGGCCTGGATGTTCTGCTCGGTAATCGGCGTGACGGGGGTACCGCCCAGCATCCGCGCGGCCACGTCGCGCTCGCGCTCGAAGGCCTCGTCGATGGAGACCACCTGGAAGGCCACGCCCAGCTCGCGGGCAATCGTCTCCGCCGCGTCGCGGGTGGAGTCGCTGGAGAAGCGACTGGGCATGTAGAACGCCTGGATGAGCGAGCCGGGGTTCTCCGGCCGCGCGCGCTTCGCGTAGCGGTGGGCGATGAGCAGCGTCAACAGCGAGTCACGGCCACCGGACAGGGCGATGCCCAGCACCTTGAAGGCGCGCGTCTTCTCGAAGTAGTCGCCCACTCCCAGCGACAGCGCGTCGAGGATGTCCTCGCACAGCGCCTCGCGCGCGGGCCTTCGCTTGTCCGGGGTCGGCAGGAAGAAGCTGCGGTGCGCGGGCACGGGGTACGTCAGGGACTCGCGCCGGGTGCGCACCGCGTCGGTGCAGTCCAGCACCGCGGTGCCCTGGCCACCGGTGGTCAGCCACGCCTCGCGGTCCACGCGCCACGTGGTGGCCTCGCCGCGCAGGCGCAGGGTGCGGTCCAGGTCCACGACGGCGGAAGCGAAGCCCTCCTGGAAGCGCGGCGTCTCCATGACGTGGCGGCCGTTCTGGTTGAGGAAGCCGCCGCCGTCGAAGATGAGGCCGTCGTTGCTGCCCACCGCGTTGCAGTAGGCGATGGTGCATTGGTGGTCGGCGGCACGGGTGGCGATGAGCTCGCGGCGCGTCTCCACGAAGCCCAGCCGGAAGGGCGAGGCGGAGATGTTCACCACCAGCTCCGCGCCGGAGTACGTGCGCCGGCGCATGGGGCCGTCCGCGCTCCAGATGTCCTCGCAGACCTCCGGCGCGACGAGGCCGAAGTCGAACTGGAAGAGGTAGTCGCCCAGCGGCACGCCCCGGTAGCGCTCCTTCATGCCGGGCTGGCCGCGGCCGAACGTCCGCGCTTCATAGAAGACGCTGTAGGTGGGCAGCTTCTCCTTGGGGACGAGGCCCAGCACGCGGCCTCCGGCGACCACCGCCGCGCAGTTGAGGCGCTGTCCCTGGAGGGCCACGCCCACGCCGACGACGAAGACGGTGGAAAGCGCGGCCGTCTCGCGCGCGAAGCGCTCCAGCTCCGGCCACTGTCGGTCGATGAAGCCCTGCCACTGGACCATGTCCTCGGCGGGGTAGCCGGCGAGGAGCTGCTCCTGGAAGACGCCCACGGTGACGCCGTCCTCGGACATCCGCTTCGCCAGGACGAGGGCCCGGTCCGTGTTGCGAACGAAGGCTCCGACGGTGGTGTTGACGCTGGCGATGCCGACTTTCACGAGCCGCATGATTCTCCCGCTCCCCTTTCGCTTCCGACGCGGGGCTCAGCAATGCTCGGAGCGAAGCACAAGGCAAGCCCCAAGCCCCGGGGCGCACGGGTGGGTCAGTTCAACGGGCCCAGGGGCCGCACGGGCTGGAGCCGGGCGATGAGCTCGCCCACGTCCTCCAGCACCGCCTCCAGCCTGCGCTTCACGTCCAGCTCCGCGAGGAGCTGTTGGCGCCGCTCGGCCTCCGGGCTGATGGCGGAGGCCACCACGTCCGCGAGCTTGCCGCCCGCCGCACGGGCCGTCACGGGCAGCAGGTTCTCCGCGAACGTCGGCGGCACGCGCCCGGCCAGCTCGAAGACGGCCTGACGCAGCCGCTCCTCCTCCGGCCCCTGATACGGCAGGTCCGGCAGCGACAGCGCCTGCACCTCTCGGTACGCCTTGTCCGTGGTCAGCTCGGTGACCATGCGGATGCGGCTGACACCTTGGAGGAGGATGTTGTAGCGCCCCTCCTCCACCTCCTCGTCCCAGACGATGACGCCGGCGCACATGATGGACTGCATCGGTGGCCGGCCCTCGTACTTGCCCTCCCAGCCGTCCTCCAACTGGGCCAGCGCCACCACGCGGTCCGTCGCGAGCGCGTCCTTCACCATGGCCCGGTAGCGCGGCTCGAAGATGTGAAGGGGGATGACGGTATGGGGGAAGAGCACCGCCGACGGCAGCGGGAAGACCTTCAGCGCACTGGCGGCGGCGCGCTCGACGCGTTCTTGGGCGGTCATGTCGGGCATCCTTACCCGTGTTGATAAGCCTCTCGGGCGCCCGTCGCACCGCAAACCCGCGTCCCACCGCGGCCCGCACCGGAGGGGCGGGGCACAACCCACTGGATTCGCAGGGACTTTCCGTCGGGACGCCCCTTCGACGACTACCGTGCGCGCGGGCGGCCAGCCCCTCCATTCCAGGCCCGCATCGCCACCTCCACCAGGCCGAGCAGCTCCGCCTCGCTCGCGCCGTCCTGCGCCTGGATGGACATGCCCTGGACGACGGCGCCGAAATACCGCGCCAGGGCCCCCGCGTCCGTCTCCAGGGGCAGCTCCCCGGCGGCGATTCCCCGGGCAATACGCTCGCGAACCAGCTTCACCGCGTTCGAGCGGAGGCCCGCGACGAGGTCGGCGACGGGCTGGTGGGCCTCCGCGCACCGGAGGACACCCGTCGAAATCATGCACCCGGGCGGCTGCTTGCGGCGGGTGAAGGCCCGGGCCGACTCCCGGAGCACCCGCTCGATGGCGCCCCGCGCGGTCGGCTCCTCGGTGAGCGCCAGCCACGTGTGGGCTCCGGGGCCCTGCTGGTAGCGCTCCAGCACGCGCCGGTACAGGCCCTCCTTGGAGCCGAAGGCCGCGTAGAGGCTGGGCGCGGTGATGCCCATGGCGCCAGTGAGGTCCGCCACCGACGCGCCCTCGTAACCCAGCCGCCAGAACACCTCCACGGCCAGGTCCAGGGCCTTCGTCTCATCGAACTCGCGGGGCCTTCCGCGCGGCCGGGGCCGAGGGGCGATGTCGATTTTCATAACGCTCACTATTGAAATCAGGAAATGGGCTTCCTATTTATAAAACACTCGCTACATAAATAGGAGTTCCGCCCGATGCATTCCGCCATCGCCACCTTCCTGGTGGCCGCAGGTCTTGGTGTCTCTCCCGCAACGTCCGTGAAGCCGGAGCCGCGCGCCGTCGAGGCGAGCGCCCGACCGAGCGCTGTCGTCGTGAGTCCTGAATCGAGCGCCCTCGCGGCGAGCCTGGACCCGGTCATCGACAAGGCGCTCGCGGACCAGCGCATCGTCGGGGCCGTCGTCATCGTCGCGAAGGACGGAGAGGTCATCTACCGGCGCGCCGCGGGCTTCGAGGACCGCGAGGCGAAGAAGCCCCTGCGAGAGGACGCGGTGTTCCGACTGGCGTCGATGACGAAGCCGCTCGTCTCCGTCGCGGCGCTCGCCCTCATCGACCAGGGCAAGCTGTCCCTGGAGGACCCCGTCACGAAGTGGCTGCCCACGTTCCGCCCCAGGCTTCCGGATGGACGTGAGCCCGTCATCACCGTGCGGCATCTGCTGACGCACACGGCGGGACTGACCTACGGCTTCAACCAGCCAGCGCAGGGGGCCTATCAAAAGGCCCAGGTCTCCGACGGGCTCGACAACCCTCCCGGGCTCACGCTGGAGGAGAACCTGCGTCGCCTCGCCACCGCCCCGCTGGCCTCGGAGCCTGGGGAGAAGTGGGCCTACTCGTTGGCCACGGACGTCCTGGGCGCCGTCGTCGCGAGCGCGGGAGGCGCGCCGCTGCCCCAGGTCGTCTCACGGCTCGTCACGCAGCCACTCGGCTTGAAGGACACGGGCTTCCGCGTCAGTGACGTCTCGCGGCTCGCGACGCCGTATGCGGACGGAAAGCCTGTCCCCGTGCGCATGGGCAAGACCTTCGACATCCCCTTTGGCGCGGGCGTGGTCCACTACACCCCGAGCCGGGCCCTGGACGCGCGTGCCTTCCCTTCCGGGGGCGCGGGCATGGTGGGGACGGCGAGCGACTACGTGAAGTTCCTGGAGGCCCTGCGCAAGGGCGGGGCGCCGGTGTTGAAGCAGACCACCGTCGAGCAACTGGGCTCCGTCCACGTGGGCCCGGAGTCGCAACCGCAGGGACCGGGCTGGGGCTGGGGACTCGCCTCGGCGGTGCTCATCGACCCGGCCCCGACCCACAGCCCCCAGTCGGCGGGGACGTGGCAGTGGGGTGGTGCGTACGGACACAACTGGTTCGTGGACCCCCAGCGGGGACTCACGGTGGTGGCGCTGACCAACACCGCGCTGGAGGGCATGTCGGGCGGGTTCCCCGGCGCCGTTCGTGATGCGGTGTACGCAGCCGACAAGGCTCCCGCGAAGAAGCCCTGAGTTGGGGACGGACGCTCCTTCAGGCCTGTCGGCGAAACGCGCCCGGTGTCATGCCCACCCAGCGCCGGAACGCCTTGCCGAAGGAGCTCTCCGTCTCGTAGCCCACGGCACGAGCCACCTCCGCCATCGCGACGTCCCGGCCGCGCATCAGCACCATGGCCCGGTGCATGCGCCACCGGCCGATGTACGCCAGCGGCGCTTCACCCACGAGCGACTTGAAGCGCTCCGCGAACACCGAGCGCGACATGCCAGCGAGCCGGGCGAGCCCCTCCAGCGTCCACGGGGCCTCGGGATTCTCGTGGACGCGCTGGAGCACCGCGCCGATGCGCGGGTCGACGAGCGCTCGCAGCCAGCCGCCCTCCCCAGAGGACGACTCCAGGTGCGCTCGCAAGGCCTGCACGAAGAGGACATCCGCGAGTCGGCTCACCACCGTCTCATGTCCAGGCTGCCTGGCCTCGATTTCGGAGGCCACGAAGCGCAGCGTCGACTCCAGCCACCTCGGGGACTTGGGGTCATCCGCCCGGACGTGGAGCAGCGTCGGCAGGTGCCTTACCAGCGGGCTGAGTGTCTCGCCCTCGAAGGTGAAGGAGCCCACCACCAGCGTCACCGCCTCGCCGCCCCCGCCGTAGTGCAACAGGCCTCCGCAGCGAATGGGCGTTCGCGTCGCATAGACCTCCGCGATGGGAAGCACGCGCGTGCCACGGCGGTCCTTCAAGGTGAACTTCACGTTGGCGGGGACGAAGACGAAGTCTCCGCCCGCGAGTGACAGCTCCCGCTCGTCCGTGGACAGCAGGCAGCTGCCGCGCATCACCGCGTAGAAGAGCGGGAGCGGAGAGCCGTCGATGCGCATGCCCCACGGGGCCGTCAGCTCGTAGCGCGCGTGCACACGGCTGCGCAGGTGCACGCCCTGGAGCACGTCCGCGAGGACATCGAGCCCGGGCTTTTCGCCGGACGGTTGGACGAGAGAAACGGACTTCTGGCGCATGTTCGTCCTTTCACCCAGGACTATAGGTCCACTCACGCGGCGGGCGAGGAAGCACGAGCCTCCCTACCCCACGGCCCGCCGTCCAGGAGACAGACCTCATGAGAGCCATTCGCCTGCACAAGTTCGGCGGACCCGAGGAGTTGCGCCTCGACGACGTGCCCACCCCCACCCCAGGAGAGGGCGAGGTGCGCATCCGCGTGCACGCCGCGGGACTCAACTTCACCGACATGGGCCAGCGGGAGGGCCGCATGCCCGGTACGCCGCCGCTGCCCTTCGTCCCGGGCCTGGAGGCCGCTGGAGTCGTGGATGCCGTGGGACCTGGCGTCCAGGGCCTCACGAAAGGAACGCGCGTCGTCGCCGTCCTCCCCAATCAAGGGGCCTTCGCGGGATACGCCATCGCGCCGACGGCGACCGTGCTCGCCCTTCCCGACGCGGTCTCCTTCGAGCAGGCGGTCTGCCTGCCCGCGCAGGCCCCCACCGCGCTGCTCGGACTGAGGGAGGGTGCGCGGCTGCGTGAGGGCGAGTCCGTCTACATCCCGTCGGCCGCGGGAGGAGTGGGGACGTTCCTCGTGCAGTTCGCGAAGCGGATGGGAGCGGCACGCATCATCGGTGGCGTGAGCCAGGACGCCAAGCGGGACGTCGTCCTGCGTCTGGGAGCGGACGCGGTCGTGGACACGTCCCAGCCGGACTGGCCCGCCCGGGTCCGCGAGGCCACGGGTGGACTCGGCGCGGACATCGTCTTCGTGGCGGGCGGCGGAGAGCTTCCCGGCAGGAGCCTTCAGGCCCTCGCCTTCCGGGGACGGCTGGTGCTGTTCGGCGCGGAGAGCATGTTCGACACGCAGTGGAGCCGGGAACAGATGACCGGAATGCTGGCCCAGAACCAGGCCATCATCGGCTTCGCCACCTTCACCCTTCCCTTCGAACTGAGGCAGGCGGCGCTCCGTGAAGCGCTCTCGCTCGTCGAGCGAGGTCAACTCCAGGCGGTCATCGGACAGACCTTCCCGCTCGAAGCAGTCGCCCAGGCACATCGAGTGATGGCGGAGCGGAGCACCACCGGCAAGGTCGTCATCCGCATCGACTGAGCGTCCAGGCCCGCACCAGGGCCCGACTCAATACGGTATCACAGAAACTAGAACATCGCGGCTGCCAGTGTACCTCGCACTCACTCCTGGATTAAACAGGATTTGTATTCCTGTCTGGGAGGTCTCACCTTGAACAAGAAGTTCATCATGTGGGGGAGCTGTGTCGGCGCCCTGGTGCTGTCGGCTTGCGGCGAAGCACCGGGTGCGGCCGAGGTGTCCTCGAGGGCCTCGGCGCTGGACGATGGGCTCGTCAATGTCACATTGAACAAGCCCACGACGGCGTCCCATACCCAGTTGGACCCTCAGCATTTCCTTCCACAGTACGCAGTGGATGGAAACATCACGTCGGACGACTCGCGGTGGTGCACGGGTGAGTACATCTACGCGCCGCGATATCTCGACATCGACCTGCAGGGGACGTTCGACCTGCACCGCGCGGAGGTCTACACGGGCTACCAGAGCACGAAGCCCATCGCGAACTTCGACCTGCTCTACCATGACGGGACGTCCTGGCAGCCCATTCCTGGCGCGGCCAGGACGGGCAACACCAGCGTGGCGGTCTCCACGACGTTCACCCAGGTGGTGCGCGGTCAGAAGGTCCGCTTCCTCTGCAACGAGCCCGGCACCTCGAACTGCCGCGTGAAGGAGGTCTGGGTCTTCGGTGCGCCCGCCACCCCTGGCGCCAATCAAGCGCCCGTGGCCAACGCGGGCGCGGACCGGAGCCTGGTGCTTCCCACCTCCAGCCTCACCCTCACGGGCTCGGGCACGGACTCGGATGGGACCATCACTACGTACGCTTGGACGCAGGTCAGTGGCACCCCCGCGACCCTGAGCGGCGCGAACACCTCCACGCTGGCCATCAGTGGGCTTTCGGCGGGGGCCTTCATCTTCCGCCTCACCGTCACCGACGACGACGGAGCAACCCACTCCGACGACGTGACCGTAACCGTCACCAATGCCCCACCGAATCAGGCGCCCGTGGCCAACGCGGGTACGGACCGCACCGTGGTGCTGCCCAACGCGGGCATCACCCTCACGGGCTCGGGCACGGACTCGGATGGCAACATCGCGTCCTATTCGTGGACCCAGGTGAGCGGCCCCACGGCCTCATTGAGTGGCGCGAACACCCCGTCACTCTCCGTCAGCGGGCTCGCCGTCGGCACGCTGGTCTTCCGCCTCACCGTCACCGATGACGATGGCGCGACTCACGCGGACACCGCGACGGTGACCGTCACGAACGCCAGCACCCTCACCAACGTGGCGCGACTCAAGCCGGCTGTCGCCATGCACACCAGCGGCTCGAACGTCGCGGCGCGCGCCACCGATGACAACCTCTCCACCCGCTGGGAGTCCGTCTACGCCAACAAGCCAGGCACCTATCTCGACGTCGACCTCCAGGGTGCCTACGAAATCCACAGCGCGGAGGTGCATCTGTCCTTCTCCACGGACTCCTCCGCCGCGATGACCAACTTCGACCTCCAGGCATGGGACGGTGGCTGCTGGAAGACCATTCCCGGCTCCTCCGTGCGGAACAATCCGGGGGCCACCACCCTCAAGAACGTGACCTTCACCGCACCCGTCATCGCCAGCAAGGTTCGCCTGCTCTGCCTGGACAGCGATGGGGACGAAAACGAGCCCTGCCTCGTGCGGGAACTGAAGGTCATGGGCAAGCCCGCCACCACGTCTACGGGCCCCCTGTCATGCACCGCCGGAGAGCAGATCGCCGTGCGCGACTCGCGCTACTCGTACGCGCTGTTCCTCCCCGCTGGCTACAACGCGGACCGGAACGCTCGCTGGCCCCTCATCATCTCGCTGCCTGGGACCGGCGGCGTGATGCTCGCGAATGACCACCTGTCGGTCTCCAGCAACGCGGAGGGCCTCGCCTGGAGTCTGAACTCCAGCACCTACCGCGCGGGCTTCGGTGCCATCGCCGCGTCCCTCCACTACTGGAAGGAAGGCCCCATCGGCAACGAGAAGGCCTACTTCACCGTGAGCACGCTCATGGCGATACTCGAGGACCTGAAGCGGGACTACCTGGTGGACACGGACCGCGTGTACTTCACCGGCTTCAGCGGCGGCGCCAACGTCCTCTACGAGGCCGCCGGCCTCCCCATCTACATGTCGAAGGTTGCCGCCTTCGTCCCCATCGCCGTCACGGGCACGCCCACGAACGTCGCCAACATCTGCAACCTGCGCCCCCTGCCCATCTGGCCCTTCCATGGGGGCTCGGACTCCCAGGGCGGAGCGGACAAGTCGACGGGCCTGAAGACGATGCTGGAGACGCAGTGCGGAGGCACCACCAGCGCGATGCTCAGCCCCACCGTCTATCCCGGCGTGGGCCACTCGAACACGCTGTGGCAGAACGCCTACGCGACGCCCGCCCTCTGGACCTGGCTCTTCCAGCAGCGCATCAGCAACCGGCAGTAACCGCTTCCGCCGGGTGGCGCCGCCCTCAGTGGCGTGCGCCGCCCGCGCGGGCGACCACCGGCCCGTCGTCCTCGTCTTGAGCGGCGAGCGTATCCAGCGCCGCGTCCACCGAGGCCATCAGCACCTCCGGCCGCACGGGCTTCTCCAGCACGAGGTTCGGCACCGTCTCGATGAAGTCCCGCGTCTCCGCCGTGTACGCCCCGCCGGAGATGAACACCATCCGCCGAGTCAGCTCCGGCGCCACCACGCCCAGCCGTCGGTAGAGCGTGGCGCCATCGACCTCCGGCATCTGCAAGTCACACAGGATGACGTCGTAGCGATGCCCCGCCGACACCAGCGCCAGGGCCTCGCTGCCTCGCGTCGTCATCACGACGTCGTGGTACGGCTCGAGCAACAGCCGCATCGACTGCGCCAGCCGGGGCTCGTCATCCACCACGAGCACGCGCCCACGTCGGCCCGTGGAGGGCACCGCGGGCTTTCCACGCGCCACCGGCCGGGGTGGCACCTCCATCTGCACCGGCGCCGCGGGCAGCAGCACGGTGAAGACGGAGCCCTTGCCCTCCTCGCTGCGCACCTCCAGCTCGCCGCCGTGCGTGCGGACAATCTGCTGACAGATGGCCAGGCCCAACCCGGTGCCTTCCCCGGTGGGCTTGGTGGTGAAGAAGGGCTCGAAGATGCGCGCCATCACCTGCGCGGAGATGCCCATGCCCGTGTCCACCACGTCCACGCGGGCCCGGCCCGATGCGTCCGTGCTGGTGCGCACGCGTACCTCGTGCAGCGTCGGATTGCCCTCGGGCACCGCCTGCATCGCGTTGACGAGCAGGTTGAGCAGCACCTGCCCCAGCCGCGCCTCGCTGCCCAGCACCTTCGGCACCGGGCCGAACTCCTCCACCAGCCGCGCGCGGTGGCGCAGCGCATGGCTGATGATTCGCACCGCCGGAGGCACCAGCGCGTTGAGGTCCACCAGCGTCCGGTCCTGGTCTCCCTGACGGCTGAACACCTGCAGGTCGCGGACGATGAGGCGGATGCGCTCGGCGCCCTCCAGCGCGCCGCGCACGCTCGACTGCGCGTCTCGCTGCCCCAGCATCCCGCCTTCCGACAGCGCGCGCGTGGCGGCTTCCAGGTTCAACACCAGGTAGGCCAGCGGGTTGTTGATTTCGTGCCCCACTCCGGCCGCGAGCGTCCCCACCGCGGCGACACGCTCGGCCGCCACCAGTCGCGCCTGGAGCTCCTTGGTGGCGGTGATGTCCCGGTGGGTCGCCACGAAGTGCGACACGTCTCCGCCCGTGGCGCGCACCGGCGACAGCAGCACCTCCGTCGAGACGAGGCGGCCATCCTTGCGTGGCACAGTCACCTCCACGCAGAGCGACTCGCCCGCCAGCAGCGCCGCGTTCAGGCGCTGGCACAGCCGGGGGTCCTGGTCCCCATACATCTTGCACGGGTCCTGCTCCACCAGCTCTTCCGGAGGCCGGCCCAGCAGCAGGCTCAGCGCCTCGTTGGCGAACACGGTCCGCAGCCTGCCGGGGCCCTCCACCTCCGCGATGAAGACCCCCTCGTGTACACCCCTCACGGTGGTGGCGAGCAGTTGGAGCTTCTCCACCGCGCGCCGTCGCTCCTCGCTCGCCGCCGCCAGCAACTGCCCCGTCACCGCGTTGACGACGACGAAGAGCTGGAGCACGAGCAGGTCCTGCGCCACGTTGCCCGAGGAGAACGGCCCCTGCCCTCGCACCGTGCCGAAGATGGCGACCGTGGAGATGGCCAGGGTCGCCGCCGCCGCGCCCCGAGGCCCGAAGCGCAACGCCGCCATCGCCGACATCGGGAAGAGCAGGAAGCTGGCCGCGTGCGCGAAGCCGGGCTGCGCGTTCCGGAAGAGGAAGACGCTCGCGCCCAGCACGGTGGTCAGCCCCGCCAGCGCCACCGCCTCGCCCAGCCGGTGCGGCCAGGTGGGGCGGCTCAGCAACAAGAGCGGCGGCGCCACGACGAGCACGCCCATCAAGTCCCCCACCCACCACACCCAGACCGCGCGGCCCAACAGCTCCCACGGCAGCGCGCCACCCAACAGCAGGCACAGCGGCCCCACCAGCGAGCTCACACCGGTACAGACCGCACCCGCGCCCACGCAGAGCACGACGACGTCACGGATGCGTGACAGGTCCGAGCCCATGCGCAGACGCCGCGTCAGCGCCGCCCCCAGCACGGTGGCCAGCGTGTTCCCCGCCGCCACCCCCAGGGCCACCGACAGCGGCACCCCCGTGGACGCGGTCGCCAGGAACGCGCCGATGAAGATGCCGGGCCACAGCAGGGGACCGCGCAGAATCAGCGCCGCCAGCGCCACCCCCGTGGGCGGCCAGACAGGGCTGACATTTCCTCCCACGGTGGACAGGGACAGGCCGAGCCGGGCGACGGCGAGATAAACGCCCGCCAGGACAAGCATCTCCAAGAGATGCCGTCCGCGAAGCGCGCGTGCGCTGGCTCGAATCAGCCCGATGATGATGACCGTCCCCCCGGTAGACCCGTCCGCCGACCCGGCGGGTTCACAAAGTGGAGTGCATGGTAGCGGGCCAGGCCCGGTATTGCACCTTCCCCCCGTCGCGCAGGGCAGGCAAGCGTCCAGGAGCCGATAGGTCGGAAGCTCCGGCGGATGCAATCACTTCGGCGGGGGTGCGTAGGGAAGAACAAGGAGGAGGTACCTAGACGATGTCGCGACCCGGAATCGCAGCCCTGCTGTCCTTTCTGATCCCCGGTGTGGGGCAGATCTACAACGGCGACATTCTGCGCGGTGTCTTCTGGCTCATCGTCACCCCGGGCTTCTGGATTGGCACTGGAGGGTGCCTGGGCTGGGTGTGCCACATCATTTCCGCCGCCACCGCGCACAACCGGGCGGAGGACAAAGAGAAATACCGCGTGACCATCGTCTAGCGACGAGGCTCGCGGGGCGCGGGGCGGCTCACAGGGGTGGTCGGCCCGCGCTTTTTTCTTCCGCTCAGCGAGAGAACAGCAGGATGAACGTGGGTATCGCGGCGACCAGCACACCCGCGATGAGCGCGAGCACCTGCTGCACGAAGAACACGTCCTCCAGCGTCTCCACCAGCGCGCCCTCCAGCCGGTCCACGGCGAGCGTCTCCAGTCCTCGCACCGCCGTCGCGGTGTCGGGCGCGGTGAGCACCGTGCGCAGGGCGACGGCGCCCAGGACACGGTAGGACTGCTCCATGAGGAAGCGCTCCAGGCGCTCCGTGCGGGAGGGCGGCCCGGTGCGCTCCTCGGGAAGCTCGCGCAGTTGCTCGGCCACGGAGTGCTCGATGGCTTGGATCAGCTCCTTGCGACCGAGCGGCCCCGTGCTTCGCAAACGCCGGGCGACATGGAGCGCGGCGGGCTTGAGCACCGCGTAGGCGTACCCCATCCAGCCGCGCTCCTGTGCCTCCTGGGCGAGCCGCGAGCCGACCCCGTTGAGCATCAGGGCGTACCCGCCCGCCAGGGCCAGCGCGAACGGCGTGAGCCCCAGGCTGAGGGCTTCCAGCCAGCCAGGTGTCGGCGGCATGCCGAGCCAGCGCGGTGCCAGGACGAAGGTCCCCGCCAGGGCGAGCCCGAAGGCGCCGAAGAGGAAGAAGCCCTTCACCGCGCCCCACAGGCCCGAGCCCAGCAACGCGGGCACCACGCCCACGAGCATCCGCAATCCCGCGCGCGCCACGTCCTTCATGACGCGGCGCTGGTTCGTGGGAGGGGCCTCGGTCAGCGCGTCAAGCTCGGACGACGTCGGCACCGCGTCCAGCGGCTCGGCCGTGGTGCTCACCGCCAGCATCGAATCACTGGACGGAAGCGCCGTGTCGAGCTGTCCGAAGGGACTCCGCTCCATCGACACCGCATTCACGGCGGCCTCTTCCGCGCCTGGCACTCCCGACGGTGCGGACTGCATCGTCGGAGCCTGGGAGCCCGTGGTCGTTTTCGCGGACGCGCTCACGCCACACGCTCCCGCGGCGACGTGTCCGCGTTCAGCTCCGCCAGGGCCCACCGGTCCACGTCCTCCGGAGACGGAGCCGGTGGCAGTGGCACCTTCACGTCCCGCCGCCTGCGCCACCACAGCAGGAGCGCCGCGCCTCCCAGGAGAACCGCGCCCAGCATGAGCCGGGGCAACAGCCACGCCATCGTCCCGGGCCGTGGGGACTCACGCTCCGCCCACCAGGCATTCCAGCTCCCCGAGGCCGCGAGCACGGCGGGAAACAGGGCTGCTGTCACCAGCGCCTTCTGCCCGGGGCCCGGAACGAGCGCCATCAGCCCGAGCCACACCGCGGCGATCCACAGCAACATCCGGCCGAGGCGGAACTTCGACAAACTCAGCAGGACATTCGCACCGGGCGGAGGGCCCTGGGTGTTCAAGTGATGCACCTCACGGCCCCATCGTAAGGGCCGGGGGCGAGGGGTGAAAGCCACGGCCCGTGCACACGGCTCCGGGCTCGGGACGCACAGATTCCGACGCACTCTTCCGTCCAGCCGTCGACGCAGGGCTAGAACCCAGGCGCCTCAGCGCGACGTGACGGCGACGCGCTCCCATGCGGGCGGATAGCGCGTCACCAGGCCCAGCTCATCCGTCTCCAGCTCGGCGACGAAGCTGCCGCTCCGGCTCTCGTACCGGAAGCGCGTGGGCGACAGCCGCGTGTAGCACTGCGGCAGCGGCAACAGCGCCAGGTCCGGCATGCGCACCCACGCGGCTGTCACGTCGCTCGACTGCCCCACTTCCAACGACAGCCGACGGATGGGCAACGTGTTCGTCGAGGGCGTGAAGCCCAGGTCCACGTCCGTGCAGCCCCGAAACTGGGGGACCTCCTCGTCGCCGCGCCACCAGCGTCGCTGCTCGTCCGCACGGAGAACGAGCGACTGTGACGTGCCGCCCCGGCGCAGCAGGATGCGCGCCTCCCGGGTCAGCCATCGTGAGTCGCACGCGACGGAGTACTCCGCGAGGAACGGCGCCCCCTCCTCCGCGACCACCACGGAGCCCACCAGCTCCCAGCCACCGTCGAGCTCACGCAGCTCGCAGTACTCGCTCCCGGGCTGGTCCTGGCGCGTCCATTGCCACGCGCGGAGACACCGCCGCTTCGAGTCCGGGTTCGCATCGCCCAGGGGAAAGGTCATGAGGAGAGCTCGCGGAAGAAGAGCGTCGGCGCCTCGCCGAAGTCGAGTGGACCCTAGGCATCGACGGCCGGGTCGTCTTGCTCATTCTTGCTCTCATTGTTCGCGAGCACACCCCGCCCATGCTGGCCGTGTCCCCGCTGCCCGAGACACGCGGGCCCGCTCAGACGCTCGCCGAGCGAAGCGCCGTGAGCAGCTCCTGGGCCGTCGTGGCCACCGCGCGCGCACCGTGCGCATGCAACTCCTCCGCGTCCCGGAAGCCCCACGTCACGCCCACGCCGTACATGCCCGCCGCGCGCGCAGTGTCCATGTCCACGGCCGTGTCGCCCACGAAGCCGCACACGCCAGGGGCCAGCTCCAGCTCCGCCGCCATCCCCAGCACCGCCGTCGGGTCCGGCTTGCGAGGCACGCCCGGCCGCTCGCCGTACACCCGCGCGAAGGCCACACCCGGCAACAGCCGCTCCACCAGCCGCTTCACGAAGCTGTCCGACTTGTTGCTCAGCACGCCCATCACCACGCCCTCTTCCGCGAGCGTCGCCAGCAGCGCGGGGATGCCGGGGTAGGACGCCGTCCTATCGAAGAGGTGCTCGTCGTAGTACGCGCGATACGTCTCCAGCACCGGCGCGGCCAGGTCCTCGCGGCCCGCGGGCACCGCCCTGCGCGCCAGCTCCCGGACTCCCTCACCGACGAAGCGGCGATAGGCGGACTCTGGATGCGTGGGCAGGCCGTGGTGCGCCAGCGCGTGGTTCATCGCGTCGGCGATGTCCCCCAGCGAATCCACCAAGGTCCCATCAAGGTCGAAGAAGACGGCACGAAGCTGCATGAGATGAGGTCTCCGGAAAAAACAAAAACGCCCCGGCCGAAAGGGCCAGGGCGTTCAGGGCTTCGAGGCCCGTTCAGCAATCGCTCAGGGCGTGACGGCCGCGGTGGTGGCGTCGTCCGGTCCGGCGACGGTCATCACCGCGAAGTTGATGTTGTTGTAGCCGGCCGTGGCGCAGCTGAACATCACCCGCTTGATGATGGCGTACTCCACATCCTTGTGCGCCTGGATGTTGATGTCGCCCTTGAACGTGTTGGCGTCGTCGTTCGCCATCGCGTGCAGGTCCTCGAACTGCTTCTTCATGTCCCGCAGCTTCTCTTCCAGCGCGGGGATGTTGAGGTACTCGTCCTTGGAGAAGTCCTCCACGCGACCGACGATGGTGCCGGACACGCTCACCTGCTCGCCGGACACCATGACGACCGGGTGCATCTCCACTTCCTGGACGTGGACCGCCTCGGGAAGCTGGATGTCCTTGGTCATCATCAGCACCTCACCCGTCGCGGAGAAGTTCGCGATGAGGAAGAGCACGATGATGACGAACATGTCGACCAGCGGGGTGATGAGCAGGTCGGCGTAGCCGTTGCGCTTCCCGTGGACGCCGTGCCCGAACACCTTGGAGTGCTGGAGGCGCTTGCCAAACCGCTTGCCTGGAACCTTGATGGCCATGACTGAGAGTGGCTCCGTGCTCGGCTAGCCCATCGCCGCGGACACCGACACCTGGGGCAACCCAGAGCCGATGCACTCGTCGATGATGCGGACCAGGTCCTCGTAGCGGACCTTGTCTTCGGGCTGAAGGGTGATGGCTGTCTGGTCCGGAAGCTGCGCCTTCAACTCCTTGAAGCGCGCCACCAGCTTGGACAGGTCCGTCTTGCCCTTGCCGTCCTTGGTGAGGGGGATGGGGTCGAACGTGCTCTGGTCCGCCGACAGCCGAAGCTCCGACGGGGTGATGAGCAGCGTCAGTTGAACCGTCTTGGTCTCCGTCGGCGGCTGCTCCTCCTCCGTGGAGGGACCTCCCGCCTGGGAAACTTGAAGTCGGCCAATCTGAGTCCAGACCGCCGTCATGATGAGGAAGCTGATGGTCACTGCCATCAGGTCGATGAATGCGGTCAGGTTGATGGCGGTATCGAGCGGCTTCTTGCCACCCTTACCACCTTGCCCTGTGTCCATTCCGCCGGCCATGGCGTTCTCCTCCTACGGCCCCGCGCGGTGAAGCGCGGCAAGAGACTGAAAGGGGCGCGCCGTTGTCCCCACGCTATGTGGGGGACAGGACAGCGCGCCCGGGTTCCGGGTTCCCTCCAGGGAGCCCGACTCAGTCGTCGTGGTGGTCCCGAGCGGCGGGGACGTTCAGGTTCTTGAACTTGTCCTTGTTCGCCACGATGAGGTTCAGCACGGAGACGCTGGTCTCGTTGATGTCGTTCACCAGCGACTGGGTGCGGCCCATCAGCACGGAGAAGGCGATGAGGCACGGAATGGCCGTCACCAGCCCGAAGCCCGTGCAGTTCATGGCTTCGGAAATACCGTTGGCGAGAATGGTCGCCTTGTCGGCCGGGTTCACGTTCGCCACGGCCTCGAAGCAGGAGATGAGACCCGACACGGTGCCGAGCAGACCGGCGAGCATGGCCGCGTTGCCGAGCATCGCCAGGTAGCCGCTGCGGGCCTCCAGGCGGGGCGTCTCGCGCAGGGTGGCCTCGTCCAGCGCCGCCTGCACTTCGTCCTGGCCCTTGGGGACGTTCATCAGGCCGGCCTTGATGACGCTCGTCAGCGGCGTCGACTTCTGGCCCGCCACGTAGTTGATGGCCTTGTCCAGGTCACCCGCGTAGATGTGCTTCTTGAGTCCACGGAGGAAGGCTTCCTTGTTGATGGACGCCTTGCCGAAGAGAATGATCGTGCGCTCGACCATGATGGACAGGGCCACCACGAGACAAGCGGCGATGGGATACATACCCCACTGACCGGCCTCCCAGCGCCTGGCGACCTCTTCGAAGAAGCCCCGCTCGGGACCACCAGCGTTCGCGAGCACGGCCAGATTCGTCAAAAACCCCAGGTTCATCGCGTCTTGCCTCCACGGCGGCTTGGCCCGGCGCTCCGGACCTTCCAGAACCTGTCGCCCCCCCGGGCGTGCGCCCCAGATGTATGGGCGGCAGGAATGGATGTTGAAAACGGTGGTGCCGACTTTAGGAATGGCTGTCTGGGGTGTCAAGGCAGGGGCCCTGGCGTTAAGTGCTGAAATCTCACAGGAATTTTGCGCTGGAGTACCCCTTGCCAGCATGGACTCCAGGCAGCAGTACGGGCCTTTTGGGGGGCTTCCCAAGAAGGGGGCGTTGTGTCAGCGCGCGCTTCCGAGCCCAGGGAACGCATGCTAATGCCGGCGCATGGCGAGGAAGCGCATTGGCGAGCTGCTGCTGGAGCAGCGGGCGATCAGCGTCGCCCAGCTCGAGGCGGGGCTCGCGGCCCACCGGAAGTCAGGGCAGCGGTTGGGGGCGACACTCATCGCCCAGGGAGCGATCACCGAGGCGACGCTTTCGAGCGCGCTGAGTCAGGCGCTCGGGATGCCGCAGGTGGACCTGGCGGCGGTGACTCCGGAGTGGGCGGCGGTGCACATGCTGCGCCCCCGCTTCTGCGAGCAGCACGACCTGTTCCCCATCGCACTGGAGAGCGTGGGCGGGCGGCGGCAGCTCGTCGTCGCGATGAGTGATCCACTCAACGTACCGGCGGTGGAGGAGATCGAGTTCACCACCGGACTCAAGGTGAGCGTGCGCGTGGCGGCGCTGTCCGCCGTGCGGGGCGCCATCCTGCGCTACTACCACAAGGTCCCCGTGGCTCCGGCGAGTGGCACGGCCGCGAAGCCCGCGCCGTCCGCACGCGCGCGCCCCATCGCCGCGCCCGCGGTGAAGCCCGCTGCATCGGCCCCGCCGCCTGGCGAGCCTGGCGAGGACGAGGATGAGGTCATCGTCGGCGAGGAGCTGCCGCCCGGTGAGACGACCCAGCGCACCTCGCTCGCGGAGTTGATCCGCACGCGGGAGGAGCAGCGCAAGCAGAAGCGCGAGCAGGCCGCGGCGAAGCCCAAGCCCGCGTCGGGTGGCGGGGTGCTCGACGACCTGGACTACCTCTTCGGGCAGGCCCGCGAGGACCCGGACCGGGTGGAGGAGCTGGAGCGCAAGTTCTGGGCGCTGATGCGCATCATGGCGCGCAAGGGGCTGCTGTCGAACGAGGAGTTCAGCCGCGAGCTGGACGACGAGGGCGAGGACAAGGGCGGCTGAACCGCGCCGCTCGTGCCCTGGGTGCTGGCGTGACACGGCGGGCTCGGTCGTCCGCCGGCTCGCCTGGGGTATTCGGGGGCGTGGGTGTCGGAGGCTGAAACCGACTTCGGGGCTGGCGCGTAAGGGAGGGAGAACCCCCGCGCGGCGGGCGTGTCCGGAGAGGCTCCAGCCCATGTCGTCCGTCATCGTCACCTCACGCTCTTCCCGTTCCCGTTCCTCGGGCGCGCCAGGGCGCCTGCTGTTATCCATGGCCTTCGCGGTGCTCGCGGCATGCACCCAGGCGAGCGGCGCGGCCACTGGCGGCGCGGGCACGCTCGAAGCCGGGACACGCTCCACGGCGGGGGATTCCCGCCGCTACGAGAAGCCCGCCGACGCGGAGCTGCGCCGCACCCTCTCCCCGACTGCGTACGAAGTGACGCAGAAGGAGGCGACCGAGCCGCCGTTCCGCAACGCGTACTGGAACCACCACGAGGAGGGGCTCTACGTCGACGTCGTCACCGGCGAGCCGTTGTTCTCCTCCAAGGACAAGTTCGACTCCGGCACGGGCTGGCCCAGCTTCACGCGTCCGATTGACGCGGCCCACGTGGTGGAGAAGCGGGACTCGAGCCTGGGCATGGCGCGCGTCGAGGTCCGCTCGAAGGCGGGAGATTCCCACCTGGGCCACCTGTTCGACGACGGTCCCCAGCCCACGGGGCAGCGCTACTGCATCAACTCCGCGTCCCTGCGCTTCGTGCCGGTGAACGACCTGGAGAAACAAGGGTACGGCGAGTGGTTGACGCTGTTCGGCCGCAAGCCGGTGAGCGCGACGCCCGCGAAGGTCGACCTGAACAAGGCGCTCGCCGCGTCGGGGGTGACGGAGACGGCGCTGCTGGCGGGAGGTTGTTTCTGGGGGATGGAGGACCTGCTCCGCAAGATTCCGGGCGTGCTCCAGACAGACGTCGGCTACACGGGCGGCGGCCTGGAGAAGCCGACGTATCAAGACGTGAGCTCGGGACGGACGGGACACGCGGAGTCGGTGCGCGTCGTGTTCGACCCGAAGGTGTTGAGCTTCGCCACGCTGCTGGAGGACTGGTTCTTCCGCATGCACGACCCGACGACGCTCAACCGCCAGGGCAACGACGTGGGCACGCAGTATCGCTCGGCCATCTTCGTGCTGTCCGACGAGCAGCGCCGCGTCGCCGAGGAAGTGAAGACCCGCGTCAACGCCTCCGGGAAATGGAAGCGCCCTGTCGTCACCCAGGTGGTTCAAGCAGGCGAGTTCACGCCCGCCGAGAGCTACCACCAGGACTACCTCGTGAAGAATCCAGGCGGATACACCTGCCATTACATGAGGGACTGAGAAACAGGGGCCCCGGCCGAGTGATACAAGTCTCGTATCCCGGGGAAAGCGCGTGGAGGGGCCCGGCTCGCGACACCGAGTCGGGGCGACAGGCGTGTCTCCGAGGCACTCCACGCACGGGGTGATGCTGACTCAAGGCAGGTGATGTGGGAGTGCGGCTATGCTGCGCGGATGATCTGCCCAGTCTGCGCGCGGTTCCGCGACAAGGCATCGGGGGGCGAGTGTCCGGAGTGTGGAGCCACCCTCCAGCCCGTCACCGAGCCGCACTTCGATGCACTCGTCAAGAAGGCCCTCTGGCGACGCATCCAGGACTGGCGAAGCGACGCACTCCTCGATGAGTCGACGGCGCTCCGACTGGAGCAGTCGCTCGACGCGATGGCGACGCCCTTCGATGCACCCTCTTCCGCGGCCGTTGTCGCCGTGGGCGTGCAGGCCGTCGGACACGACACCGTCGTGGCGGAGGCGCAACCACTGGACTCCGCCGCGCGCGTGGAGGCCTGGGCGGATGGCGTCGCCGCATCGGCGCAACGCGCGGGAGGCTGGAGCTTCTTCGGCTGGGGCGCGGCGCTCGCGCGCTCGTTGGATGAGGCCGCGAAGGAGGAGCGAGCGCAGGCGGCGCGGGGGCCGCGAGGAGACAGGGACGCGAGCGAGGACGACCTCGGCTCGGCGCTGGGCTCCGGACAGTCCCTCTTCGCCCGGGACGCCTCGGGTGCGCTCGGTGGCGGACTGGAAGCCGTCGTCGCGCTCGACGCGCAATCGGAGAACACGCCCCGGCTGAACGATTTCATCTGGTGGTTCCTCGGCGCGGTGCTGGTGCTCGGCGGCTCGCTCATGGGCGTCCGCGAGGCGTGGCGGGCGCTGGGTGGCGTGCCTCGACAGCTCCTGGTGACGGGTGCGTTGTGGGGTTACCACGCGGGCTTCATCGGGCTCGGCGTGTTCCTGTCGCGGCGCTCGATGCCAGTGGGCCGCGTCCTGTCGGGCATCGGTCTGGCGTTGCTCCCCGTGGCGTTCATCGCGCTGTCCTCGCTGGTGGCGCTGTCACCGCTCCTGGGCCTTCCCGTCGCGCTCGGGGTCGCCGCGCTGGGGATGGTGCCGTTGAGGTCCGCGGGGAGGCTGTTGCATGGCACGTCCGCGACCGCGCTCGCGGTGGCCCTGTTCCCCTCGCTGCTCGCGGGCCTGCCGCTGATGGGACTCGACGAGGCACCGTGGCTGCGTGTGCTCTGCGCCTCCACGGGCGTGGTGGCGCTCGGGGCCACGCTGTGGCGTTCGCGAAAGGAGACGTCCGCGAACACGTTGCTCGTCAGCGCGAGCGCGGCGCTCTATGGCGCTCTCTGGCTCGCGGTCTTCGCCGTGTCGAGCGGCCCCTCGGGGTTCGATGACCTGCAGCCGGGCGGCGCGTTGTTCGCGGGGATGACGCTCTGGGCGCAGGCCATCGCCACGGTCATCGCGGTGGCGGCGACCACGCACTTCGCACGCGAGGCCCTTCCCCGTGCGAGCGCGGTGCTGGAGACCGTGGCGCACGCGGTGCTGGCCGCGGGCGCGCTCGCGGGAGCCATCACCGCCTTCTCCGTGGGGACCGGTGAAGACCTCCAGGTCGATGGCGCTTCGGCGCTCGCGCCGGTGCTCGCCGCAGGGGTCTTCTTCCTGCTGGAGTCGCGGCGTCGGGCCCTGGTGCATCCCGGGGTCATGGCCACGCTCCTCGCGGGAGCACTGCTCGCGCGGACCCTGGCTCCGGGAGAGCCGGGCTGGTGGGTGTTCGGAGGCGCCGCGGCGGCTTCGGCGCTGATGCTCTCGGCGCGACGAAGCCAGTCCTCGATGCTGAGCATCCGGCTGCTGACGTGGAGCATCGGCAGCACGCTGGTGTCGCTGCCGCTCGTGTCCTGGATGGAGGGCGAGGGCGAAAGCTCACCGTGGCCCCGAGTCTTCACGGGCCTGGTCATCGCCGTGGCCGCGCACCTGGCGGGAGGTTGGCGCTGGCGGGGGCTGCACTACCTGGGCGGAGCCGCCGCGCTGTTCGGCGCACTGGCCTTCGTCGATGGAACCTCGTGGCTCTCGGGTGACTGGAGTCGCCTCGCGGTCTTCGCGCTCGTGAGCGCGCTGTACGGTGTCGCGGGGCTCGTGCAGTACGCGTGGGCCCAGCCGTCGTCGCCCCATGATGCGCTGTTGCCACTGGACGACGTGTCGCTGGTGATGGCCTCGGCGGGAGTGTTCCTCGCCATCGGCGTCGCGCCCGTGCCGCCGGACCTGCTGATGTCCGTCGCCGCGTTGCCGGGTGGGGTGCTCATCGCGCTTCCCACGGCGCTGGTCTCGCTGGAGTTGTTGCTGAGAGCACGCCGTGACGGCACCCGCATCGTGAGCATCATCGCGGCCACGGGCGTGGCGCTCGTCGTGTCCCAGGTGCTGGGCACCGTCTTCGACTTCGCATCGGCGCGTTCCGCGCTGGGCTCGGCGGCCGTGGCATTCGGCTTCGCGCTCTTCGCGACGCTGCGCCCGCGTCCACCTGTCGTCGACCCGGCGGCGGCTCCTGGCGCGCTTCGCGACTTCTGGGGTCGGGGGGTGTTCGCCCTCGTCCGGTTGCCGCTCGGTGCTCGCGGGCTTTCGCTCTACACGGATGGCTTCGCCACGGCCGCGCTGGTGCAGGCCATCATCGCGACCGTCACCCTGGTCCAGTGGCTCCCCTTCCCCGCCGATGCCGAGCGCGGCACGTGCCTGCTCGCGGGCGGACTGCTCATCCTGACCGCGCTCCTGGCGTTCGGGTCGCGCGGCTTCAAGGACTGGGAGTTGCGAGGCTCGGTGGTGACGCTCGCGGCGATGGGCGGGTTCATCGCGCTGACGGCCATCATCAATCGCGCGGGCCATCCCTTGCCACCGGATGTCGTGGCGCGGCGGCTTCCGCTCATCGGCATCGCGGTCTGGGGCATCGCACTGGCGACGAGGCGCTTCGGCCCGTGGCTGGCGAAGCGGCTGGAGCGACCCTCGCACGGCCCGCTGTACCACGCGGTGCCCCACGTGGGCGTGGCGGCGCTGGCGCTCGTGCTCTTGAAGGGCGCGGTCCTGGTCGGCCTGCCGTCCGCGTCACACGCGCTGGGAATCACGCCTCCGCTGCTGGTGCTCGGCGCGACGGTGCTGGTGCTGCTGCTCGCGACCTCGTTCCGCGCGGTGTTGCTCGCGAACCTGGGGTTGTACCTGGGGCTGGCTGGTGCCGCGCTCTGGGCCGCGAGACAGTCGCTGCTCGGGCCTTCGCTCGTCGCGCTGGCGCCGCCCGATGGCGAGTGGGTGCGCGTGGGCGCCGAGGGCTACCACTGGCTCACGGAAGCGGCGTGGCTCGCGCCCGGCGACAGCGTGTTCCTCCTGTGGCAGCGAGCCTTCGCGGGCATCGCCGCCGCGGGGCTCGTCTATGCCGTCGCATCGGTCCGGGGTCTGCCCGAGCAGTTCCGGCACCTGCTGCACCGTCGCTCCGTCACGGCGGTGTGGCTGGTGGGGCTCGCGGCGCTCTTCCAGCCCGGGCTCACCGCGGCGGGCCTCGTCTGCGCGACGGGGGTGGTGTTGTTCGTCGGTGGAGCCCGAGCGCAGGGGCGCGGCGTGCTGGGCGCGAGCATCCTCCTCTTGGTGCATGCGTTGGCGCACCGGGTGGATATCTTCGAGGTATGGCCGGGCCCCGTGCTCGCGCTGGTGGGACTCGCGGTGGTGACAGTGGGCCCGTGGATTGCGCACAAGCGCGGCCTGTCCGAGGGCGCGACGCGCGTCCGCATCCAGCAGGCGATGGCCGTCTATCTCAGCACCGCGATGGTGTACGCGCTGGCGGTGAACGGCACCACGTCGTCGACGCTCGCGGCGCTCAACCTGCTCGGGGAGATGTTCATTGGACTGAGTGGCAACTGGATGGTGTCGCCGGCCTTCCCGATGACGCTGTGGCTCATCGCCGCCTCGCTGCTGGTGGCGGCGTTCCGGTGGAAGGGCGCGTTCGCGTCGCTCATGGCGTCAGCCGGCACCTGGGTGGCGGGCAGCGCGGTGCTGGCTTCGTTCATGGCCGGGTTCACGATTCGCGCGAGCCTCAACGGCCCCTGGCTGCGCTATGGGGACCTCTTCATCGTCCACGGCGCGGTGCTGGCCCTGGCGTCCGCGGGGGCCGTGGTGGCCCTGCAGACCGCGCAGCGGTGGACGCGAGCGCGCCGGGCGGACGTCGCGGTGGGGATGACGTGGGGGCGGGACGCGTGGCTCGTGGCGACGGGGGTGATGCTCGCCGCGCTGGCGGTAAGCGGCAATGCTCCTCAGGAGTCGCTGACGACGGCCATCGCGGCCATCGGGCTGGCGGTGCTGGTGGCGCTGCACTGCGCCTGGGTGGAGCACACCGGGCGGCACGTGTACTTCGTGCAGCTCGCGGTGGTGGGCGTCTACGCGCTGGTGCGCAGCCTGTATGCACCGGGCCTGCGGGCCGAGCATGACGCCCTCTTCGCGCTGGCACTGGGCTTCACGCTCGTCGGGGTGACGGTGATGGCGCGACGGGCGGGAGTGCGCCCGGTGGAGGCGGCGACCCGGCGCTTCGCGGCGCTGCTGCCCATTGGAATGGCGTTCGTGCTGCCGGGCGAGGCGACGCAGGAGGCGGCGTTGCTCGCGGGTGGCTCGGGGCTCCTGTACGCGGCGCTGGGGGCGGTGGAGCGCAGCCGGATGTTCGGCGCCTTCGCGGCGGCGGCGTGCAACCTGGCGCTGCTCATCGCCGCGCTGGCCTTCGGGCTGGAGGGGCTGGAAATCTATCTGGCGCCGCTGGGCTTGTTGCTGCTGATGCTGGGACAGCTCTTCACGGGGAGCCTGCCGCACGCGGCGCGCAACACGGTGCGGATTCTGGGAGGCCTGCTGCTGTACGTGCCCGCGGCGGCGAAGCTGGCGATGCGGGTGGGCGAGTCACCGGACGGCACGTATGCGCTCATCTTCGGCGGCGTCTGCCTGCTGGGCGTCGCGGTGGGGATGGCGTTGCAGATTCGCGCGTACCTCGCGCTGGGCACGCTGTTCCTCACGCTGGACGTGGTGGCCAACCTGCTCGACGCGGGCCTGAGGGACCACCGCATCGGCTTCCTGGTGATGACGCTCACCGGCCTCACCGTCATCGGCGGGCGCGTCCTGACGACCCTGAAGCGCCAGGAATGGGACCTGCTCATGCGAAGGGTGCGCGTGCAGCTCCGGGGATGGGACTGACCGGACGCCTCGCCGCTGTCAGTCCACCGACAGCGGCAGTCGCACGGAGAAGGTGGTGCCCGCGCCCACGGTGCTCGTCACCGTGAGCCGGCCGCCGTGGTTCTCCACGATGCCCTGGCAGATGGAGAGCCCCAGGCCCGTGCCCTTGCCCTCCGGCTTCGTGGTGAAGAAGGGCTCGAAGATGCGCTGGAGGTGCTTGGGGTCGATTCCCGTCCCCGAGTCCCTCACCGACACCACCGCCTCCTGACCCTCGCGCCGCGTCGTCAGGAACACCGCGCCGCCCGGCTGCATCGCATGGCACGCGTTGGTGATGAGGTTGACGAACACCTGCACCAGGTTGGCGCGCACGGCCGACAGCGGCGGCAGCTCCGTGTACTCCCGGTGCACGCTGACGCGCGCCTGCGCCACCACGTGCTCACAGAAGCCCACCGCCATGTCCACCACGGCGTTGAGCTGCACCCGCTCCGGCCTGTCCTGCGCCGGCCGCGCGTAGCTGACCAAATCCCTGGTGAAGCGAAGGATGCGGTGGCTGCTCTCCAGAATCTTCCGCAGCTTCTCCTGGTCCGCGGGATTCGCCCCGGGCGTCGTCCGCGAGCGCTGGAGCAGCGCGTCCGCGTACGTGGCCACCGCCGTCATCGGGTTGTTGATTTCATGCACCACGCTGGCCGCGAGCTGTCCAATGGACGCGAGCTTCTCCGCGTGGATGATGCGCTTCTCCAGCTCCTTCACCACCGTGATGTCCTGGCCGATGGCGATGACGCCGTCCACCTCGCCATGGTGCGCCAGCCTCGAGGACGTGGCGAACGACACCCGCACCTCGTTGCCGTCGCGCGACAACAGCCGCGTCTCGAAGCTGTTCACCGACTCACCGCGAAGCGCGGCGGCGATGACCTGGGACAGCCGCAGGTGCTCGTTCTCCGGCACCAGCCAGAAGAGGTCCTTGCCCAGCACGTCTTCCTTCCGGAAGCCCGTCAGCGCGCTGAGCGCCTGGTTGAACACCACCACTTCCTGCTGCCGATTGGCGACGAGGATGAGCGCGTTCGCCTTCTCCAGCAGGTCCTCCAGGTACTTGCGCACGAACGTCAGCTCGTCGATGAGCTTCGCGTTCTTCACCGCCACCGCCACCTGGCTGGCGAGCTGGAGCAACACGCGCTCGTCGTGCTGGATGTCCGCGTCCAGCCCCTCCGGATACTCCATGTTGATGGCGCCGAAGAGCTGCCCGCTCGCCACCAGCGGCGCGCTCACGCCGTGCGTGCTGCCCAGGAACAGGAGCGGCACCTCGCTCAGCACCGTCACCCGGCCCGTCGTCGGCAGCGTCGAGCGTCCCAGGTTCAGCTTCTCCACCGCGCGCTGCAGGAGCACCAGCGGCTCGTGCGCGCCTTCCTTCATCCGGCCTTCCGCGTAGAGCGACGTCAGCCCGCCGGTGCGCGAGTCGGTGATGCGGATGCAGAACGAGCGCCCGGGGAACAGCTCCTTCACCCCGCGCGCCACCGCCGCCACCAGCTCCTCCTCGCCGCCGACCTCCGCCACGCTGCGGCCCAAATCCAGCAGCACGCCTTCGGTGCGCGCCTGCTCCAGCAGCGCCCGCTCCGCCATCACCAGCCGGCTGCGCGCCAGCTCCGGGTCGTTCCGGGCCCGCACGGCCACCACGTCACCCCGGCGCGACATCGTCAGCACGGCGCCCGGCTTGCCCGCGAGCGGCAGCTCCATGTCGCAGCTGGAGCCATCCACGGGCACGGCCGCCACCGCCAACGCGCGCGCGACATCCTCCACCGTCGCCTGGTGGTCCGCGCAGAAGCGATGGAAGGCCTCGTTGACCGCCACCAGCCGCAGCATCGGGTCACACAGGGCCGCGGGGGCGTCGAGCGCCTCGAAGAAGGCCTGGAACGACTCGGGGCCCGGGCCGCCGGGGATTCGCACGGCGCGGGTGTCAGTCTTCATGGGAGGTCGCCTTGTCCAGGTCGAGAATCTGCTGCTCCCCCATGTACGCCTTCGTCTCGTAGCGGGTGATCTTCCCAATCTTCCGGACGATCTCCGCCATGCGCTCCGCCTCGCGGTAGATGATGTCCACCGGCTTCCAGGCGAAGTCCTCTTCCTTCAGCTTGCGCTTGAGCAGCTCCGCGTAGCCCATCACCGACGTGAGGGGCTGGTTGAGCTCATGCGCCGCGGTGCCGGCGAGCGCGACGATGACGGCGCTCTTCTCGCTCTCCTCCAGCCGGGTCTCCGCGTCCGACAACTTGCGCTCCAGCTTCATCCGGTCGCGCATGTCCGTGAAGATGCCGACGCTGAAGACCTCGCGCCCGCCCTCGTATACGAGCGACGCCGTCATGTTGACCGGCACCCGCTCTCCGGCGCGGTTCACCAGCTCCTCGCGCGTGAGCGACATACGGCCCTTGCCACCGTGCTCCGGCCCTCGGAGCGTGGACATGATTCGCCGCGCGACGCCCTGGGGATAGAGCTGCTCCACGGTGACGCCCGCCATCGCCTCCTGCGCGGTGTAGCCCACCAGTGCCTCCGCGCCCTTGTTGAAGAGGATGATGCGCCCCTTCAGGTCGGCGGCGATGATGGCGTCCACCGACGAGTCGATGAGCCGCTCCAGGAAGTCCTTCGTCTGGCGCAGCTCGTCCTCCAGCCGCCGCGCGTCGGTGACGTCGCGGAACGACAGGATGGTGGCCGCGTCCTCGTCACGCAGCGGCGCGGCGGACATGGACAGCGTCAGCCGACGCCCCGTCGCCGTGCGCACCTCCACGTCCACGCCCGAGCGGGCCTCGCCTCGCGACGCCGCCGTCACCAGCTCCATCAGCACGCCGTCATCCACCGGCTGCGTCACCTGATGCAGATGCCGCCCCCGAGCCTCGGGCGCCGGCAGGTCCAGCATCGCCGCGCCGGAAGGATTCAGGGACAGCACGCTCGCCTTGTCGTCGAGGATGGCCACGCCCTCGCTGACGTGCGCGAAGAAGAGCTGGTAGGGCTTGAAGGAGGCCGCCTGCTCCTCGGCGGCCAGGCGCGCCGTCTTCTCCGCCTCCGTCTGCCCCCTCACCGACTGGAGCACCGAGGCGTTGCGCAGCGCCACCGCCGTGGCATGCGCCACCGTGGTGAGGAAGTCGATTTCCCGCGAGGTGAACGTGCGCCGACGCCCCGCCGCGCGAAGCAGCAGCACGCCTCGCACCTGCCCCCGGATGGGCAGGGGCAGCGCGGCGATGGCGTGGATGCCGCGCGCCGCCACGGCCCTGCGCTCCACGTCGCCCAGCAGCGGATGCGTGGGCGCCTCCTCCATCACCACCGGACGACCCGTGCGCATGACTTCGCGGATCTCCGGGTAGCGCGACAGCTCGATGCGCAGGTCCTTGAGCGTCGGGTCATCGCTGGCCGCGACGATGACGCCCTCATCCGCGTTGCGACCGAGCATCACCAGCGTGGCGCGCGCGATGTCCAACTTCTCCGCCAGCCGGCGGGTGACACCGTGCAGCAGCGCCTCCACGTCGGACGTCTCCGCGTAGTCCGCCGTCAGTTCCAGGAGGAGCGCCAGGTCTTCCTGACCGCGCTCCTGTCCCTCGCGCTCCAGGTGACGCCCGGCGGCGCGGTGGAGCCGGAAGACCAGCTCGTGCGGCGACACCGGGATGGTGAGCACGTCCGCGGGCCTCAGGGGCTCCGCGGCGGAGAAGCCCTGCTCGGTCGGTTCCACCAGCGCCACCAGCGTGATGTGCGAGGCGCGAGGTGAGTCGAGCAGGGTGCGAAGCGCGGGGCCACTGTCTGGCGAGGTGAGGTCCACCAGCGCCAGCGCGGCCCCCTCCACGCCATCCACCACGCGGAGACCCGCACGCGCGGCAGCGGCCGCGAGCAGCTCACGTGCGGGTGAGGCCGGAGGCACCAGGGTGATGCCGAGAGCGAATTCCAGCGAAGACGGCACGTGGAGGGTCGGGGCGGAAGGGGGGAGCGGAGCCCACTCTACACGCCCCGCCGCCTCAGGGGCAGTCCGACTCGAATGCCCCCAGGTCCGGGGCTGTGCCGCAGAAGGTCAGTCCCAACCCCAGGCCCGCGTTGCGACCCGCGGAGCCCGACCCCAGCCGGAAGTCCCCGGTGTCGATGTTGACGAACCCCGGCGACTTCTCCAACGAGCGTTTGTCCAGCCCGCTGCGAGAGCGCCACTCCGTCAGGTTCACGCTCTCTCCATTCAGCAAGAAGGAGATGGAACCGGAGGAGCGGAAGAAGAGGTTGCCATCCATCACCGTGCCGGAGCGCGCAGCCCCCGCGCGCGAGGAGACGCCACAGCCGGCGAAGACGTTGTTGCGCACATCCAGGCTAGCGCTCGGCCCCGTATCGCCGTGGCCGAAGGTGAGGCAGGGCCCGGGCATGTTCCACACCGTGTTGTGCTGCACCTTCACGTCGGTGGACGTGTCCACGCGGATGCCACCGCCGTCCTCGCTCCCACCCAAGCCATCCCGGATGAGGTTGCGACGGATGATGATGCGGGTGGGCGGCCCGTTCACCCGGTTGCCACCGATGTTGATGGCCCGGCCGTTCCCGTAGAAGACGTTGTCCTCCAGGGTGACATCCGACGCGGACAGGTGGACGACGACCCCCTCGCCGCGCGACGTGGACGTGGCCTTGTGGCCCCAGATGATGTTGCCGCGAAGGGTGACGTGCGTGCAGGTCTTTACATCCACGCCGTTCTCCCGGTTCTCGTGCAGCTCGTTGTCCTCCACGAGCAGGTTGTCGAAGGGCGTGCCGGACACGGTGGCTCCGGCCTCCGGGCCGATGCACTGCACCGCGTCGCCGGAGTTGTGATGGATGTCATTGCCGCGCACCACCACGTTCTTCGACGTGGTCTGCACGATGATGCCGTGGCTGTCGCTGCCGCCCCGGCTGAAGTTCGAAATCGTGTTGCCCTCGATGAGGATGTCGTGGGCCTTCTCCGACACGTTGAGCCCCGCGCCCGCCGTGCCGTTCTTCGCCACGCAGTCACGCAGCACGCCGTGATGCGCGGCGGTGCCTCGCCACAACACCGCGAAGGCAGCGGAGCCCGCGGCATCCAGCGTGAGCCCCTCGACGCGCCAGTACGCGCCGCGCACGTCCACCAGCGCGGACTCGCCGCCAGGCTTCACCACGGGCGCGCTGCCCGGCGCGGCCTTCACCGTGAGCGGCTTCGCCTCCGTGCCACCGCGCTCCTCCAGCTTGAGGCGCTCCGCGTAGGTGCCCGTCTTCAGATAGATGGCCTCGCCCGGCGCGATGAGCGTCAGCGCCCGCGTCACCGTGCGCAGCGGGGCGCTCTCCGTGCCGGAGGCGCTGTCACTGCCCGACGGCGCCACCCAGAGGATGCGCGTGTAGGTCGGCTTCGGCGGCTCCGGAACGGGCTCGGGCTCGGGCTCCGGCTCGGGTTCCGGAGTGGGGGTGGGCTCCGGCTCGGGCGTCGGCGTGGGCTCCGAGGGCTGCTCGGATTCATCCGGCTCCGTCGGTGTCGGCGCGGGAGTCGTGGGGGATGGCGCGGGCGGGTTGCCCGTCGAGGGCGCCTCATCGGTGGACGGACGTGAGCCCGTGGTCTGGGTCAGCTCGCTCTTTCCATTGCAGGCAAGCAGGGCAAGCAAGGCAGCGGAGCAGTAGGCCGTCAGCAGCGGTGAGCGTTGGCGCATCCTGTCAGACTCCATGTGTGGGTCGCGGCGTATGGGGCGCTCGCGAGGACGGCCGCCAATCGGGGCGCGCGTCCTGTTCATTCCCCGACCCGATGGCAACCCAGACTCGCCAGGCCGCAGGGCAAGAAGGCAGGAAATGGGATTTCGCGCGGTTACGTTGAGCGCGAAGAAGTCAGACTGATGCGTGCGGGCCCGAACATTCGTGCTGCTGCCTGTGCAGGTGTGCGGATGAAGGCGGTTTCATTCCCGACGCGGGTGGGCGGGACTTCACTCGGAGAGAAGGTCGCTCCGAGCGGGAGCATGCGGACGGGGGCGCGCCGAGAAGGCGTCTCCGACGAGCTGTGGACTGTCGGGTCGGCTCTGGGGGCACCGCGCGGCGAGGGCCTTTCCCCGTGCGCGGGCCGGGGCCTCGTGCCATTTAGCGCGCGAGGCATCGCATCCAAAGGGAACGCCATGAACGTGCTGGTTACGGGAGCCACGGCCGGGTTCGGCCTGGCCATCGCGCGCCGCTTCATCCAGGAGGGTGCGCGGGTCATCGCCACCGGGCGGAGGACGGAGCTGCTGGAGAAGCTGCGCGCGGAGTTGGGTGAGCGGCTGCTGCCGGTGACGCTCGACGTGACGGAGCGCGAGGCGATGGCGCGGGTGCTCGGCGCGCTGCCGGCGGACTTCGCCGAGGTGGACGTGCTGGTCAACAACGCGGGGCTGGCGCTGGGGTTGGAAGCGGCGCAGTCGGCGCACCTCGACGACTGGGAGGTGATGGTCGACACGAACGTGAAGGGGCTCATGTACTGCACGCACGCGGTGCTGCCCGGCATGGTGGCGCGCAACCGGGGCCACATCATCAACATGGGCTCGGTGGCGGCGGACTATCCGTACCCGGGTGGCAACGTGTACGGCGCGACGAAGGCCTTCGTGCAGCAGTTCAGCCTCAACCTGCGCGCGGACCTGCTGGGCACGGCCGTGCGCGTGACGGACATCGAGCCAGGGCTCGTGGGCGGCACGGAGTTCTCCAACATCCGGTTCAAGGGCGACGCCGCTCGGGCCGCGGCCCCCTACGCCAACACGCAGCCGCTGACGCCCGAGGACATCGCGGACGCGGTGCACTGGGTGGTGTCGCGACCGGCGCACGTGAACATCAACGTCATGTCACTGATGCCGGTGACCCAGGCCTTCGGGCCGCTCGCGGTGAAGCGACAGGGCTGAGCGAGCCACACGGTGGGCACCCGACGGGGTGCCCGCCCGCTCCACTGCCTGGTGGCGTCACACCCCGACCCACCGCAACTCCAAGGAGGGAGAAGCCTCGCGCTCCCCGCCGGAGTCCCGGTGGGCCGATGTTCGCGAGGCAGGGGGAAGCGCGATGAAGCGCTACGGCACGACCTGGTCCATCATCCTCGCGGTCTTCGGCGTGTATGGGCTGGTGATGTTCGGGGTGTCCTTCGCGGGCCTGACGGGAGAGACGCCCATGGTGCTCTCCTCGGTGCTGGGCCTGCTCGTCTGGGCGGCCTTCGTCGCCCTGGTCATCCACGCGCTGCGCTTCACGCTGCCGGTGGCCAAGGGGAGCGACGACAAGGTCGACGAGAGCCTGCGCTGGACGTCCCGGACCTTGCTGGCGGCGGCCATCGCATCGCTCTTCACCGCCGTCGCGCTCGCGCCGGGAGCGTTCGCCGCGTGTGGCCCCACGTTCCTGGCGAACCTCTACCACTGGGGCGGGATTGTCGGCAGCATCGCCGCCTTTGCCTTCTGGTTCGCCTTCCCGCACATCGCGCGCGGCATGCTCGAGGGGCGCGCGGCGAAGGTGGAGCTGCACCGGGTGCGCAACATCGTGCTCACGGGCGCCGTCGTCTACGGCCTCATCGGAGTGTTCTGGCTCGGCGCGTGGCTGGTGCTGCGCGGCTCCATCGACTCCGGCGAGTACCCCAGCGCGGCGAGCTCGCCCTACCGGCTGCCCTACCCCGAGGGAGACCGCTCCTGGGTCATCCAGGGCAACAACTCCCACCTGAACCACAACGACGACGAGGAATACGCCTGGGACTTCCGTCGACAGTGCGGCACCCCGGTGCTGGCGGCGCGCGCGGGCACGGTGTCGCGCGTGGTGGACACGAACAGCGGCAACGGCGGCGACAAGCCCAACAACCGCATCGAAGTCGAACACGGCGACGGCACGGTGGGCCGCTACTTCCACATCTCGAAGGGCACCGCGAAGGTGGGCGTGGGCGACACGGTGAGCCAGGGACAGCAGCTCGCGGAGGTGGGCAACGTGGGCAACAGCCTCACCGGCCACATCCACTTCGATGTGGAGAAGGGCGGCGACAGCATCCCCGTCACCTTCAACAACGTGGACGAGGACAAGGGCATCCCCCGGACCTTCGAGGGCTACGCCTCCACGAAGTAGCGGGCACCGCGTGACGCGGTGCTTCCCCGCCCGCTTCAAACATGAACCACCATTCACTTTTTGGACAGGGTCCCCTGCGTCCCCGGCGCGGCTTGGGTTAACGTCGCGGGCATGAGCGACTCGGACCGCCCGCCTCCACCCAGGGGACTCCTCGCCCGGGGATTGAAGCTCCTGGGCCACCTCACCCATCCGGAGACTCGAACGGGCCAGGTGTTCACCCGCGCCGAGCAGCGCCTCACCCGTGTCCTCACCCGCGTCTCCGAGAGCCCCACCTACCTGCGCGCCAGCGGCACCGTGCTGCGCCAGGGCCTCAACGCCCGCATCCGCCGCAACAGCTTCGTGGAGAGCGCGCTGCACACGCTGCGCCTGCCCACGACGTCCGAGGTGGAGAGCCTCCGCGACCAGCTGCGCCGCGTGAATGACCAGGTCGAGGCGCTCGGCTCCCAGCTCGAGGTGGTGGTGGACCTGCTCCATCGCCAGGAGTCCGACAGCCCTCCCACCAAGCCCGGCGCCTGAACATGACCGCGTCCACCCAGCGGCTGCGCTCCTTCGTCACCGGCCAGTTCGAGCTCACGCGCGCTGTCGCTCACGCGCTCAAGGCCCGTCCCTTCAATCCCTACCCGTACCTCAAGCCCTTCATCGAGCGGGCCTCCGGTGTGCGCGAGCCGCCCATCAGCGCCACGCCCCACACCGTCGTGTACACGCGGGGCAGCATGCGGCTGTTGCGCTACGCGGCGCCCCGTCGGCGCCACCGCACGCCCATCCTGTTCGTCTACTCGCTCATCAATCGCTGGTACATCCTCGACTTCCTGCCGGGCCGCAGCCTCATCGAGCACCTCACGCAGGAGGGCTTCGACGTGTACGCCATCGACTGGGGCGTGCCGGGACAGGACGAGGAGCGCCTCACCTGGTCGGACCTGCTCGGAGGGCTCATCCAGACGGCGGTGCGCTGGACGCTGCGGGTCAGCAAGAGCCGGGACCTCACGCTCTACGGCTACTGCATGGGCGGCACGCTCGCGCTGGCCTACACGTCGCTGCATCCCGAGGGCGTGCGCAACCTCGTCGCGCAGGCCACGCCCGTGGACTTCAGCAAGGGCGGTGTCTACACGCTGTGGACCGCCGCCAATCACTTCGACGTGGACTCGCTCGTGGATGCCTACGGCAACGTGCCCACGCCCGTGCTGGAGAGCGGCTTCCTCATGGTGGCGCCCGTGCAGCGCCTCACGCGCTGGCTGGAGGTGTGCCGCCGCATCGACGACCCGGACTTCGTCAGCACGTTCCTCGCCATGGAGCGCTGGGGCTCGGACCCCGTGCCCTTCCCCGGTGAGGTGTATCGCCAGTACATCAAGGACTGCTACCAGCAGAACCTCTTCCACCAGGGACGCATGAAGGTCGGCGGAGAGGCCGTGGACCTGGGACGCATCCAGGCCTCCGTGCTCAACGTCATCGCCGAGCACGACACCATCGCCTTTCCCGCCATGAGCGAGCCGCTCGTTGACCTGGTGGGCACGAAGGACGCCCAGACGCGGCGCTATCCGGTGGGCCACATCGGGCTGTCCGCCTCCAGCAAGGGCCCCACCCATGTCTGGCCCTCCATCTCCGAGTGGATTGCCACGCGCTCACAAGCAATGGAGCCCTGATGCACTCCGTCTCGGAAACCACCTCGGGCTCGGGCGTGCAGGTCCGTGAGGGCGTGCTTCGGCTGAAGGATGGACGGCGGCTCGCGTACGTGGAGTCGGGAAACCTGGACGGAGTCCCGGTGTTCTTCGTCCACGGCAACCCGGGCTCGCGCTACATGCGGCATCCGGATGACCGGCTCACCCATGGCCTCGGCGTGCGCCTCATCACCCCGGACCGGCCCGGCTATGGGCTGTCCGACTACCAGTCCGACCGCACGCTGCTGGACTTCCCGGACGACCTTGAGCAGCTCGCCAACGCCCTCAAGATAGGCCGCTTCTCCCTCTTCGGTGTATCCGCGGGCGGCCCCTATGTCGCCGCCTCCGTGTGGCGACTGGGCGAACGAATCATCCGCTCCGCCATCGTCTCCGGCGCCTCGCCGCTGAAGCGGCCCGGTGGCATGGAGGGCGTCAACCGCGACTACCGCAACGCCTACGCCATGGCCGCGTGGCCAGAGTGGCTGCTGCATCCGCTGATGGCGATGCATGACAGGCAGGTGCGCTCGAATCCAGAGCGAGCCCTGGCGGCGCTGCTGGCGCATGCGTCGGAGGATGACCGGCTCGTGCTGTCTGACCCGCACATCGCCGCGCAGGTGCAGGGCTGGCGACGCGAGGCCACGCGCCGAGGCGTGGCGGGCATGCGCCGCGAAGCCCACATCCTGGCATCGCCCTGGGACTTCGCGCTGGAGGAGATTCGAGGAGAGATGGACCTCTGGTACTGGGACGGCGACAGCATCGTCCCGCCGCAGATGGGGCGCTATCTCGCCTCGCGAATCCCGCGCACCGTGCCCCACTTCCTCTCCGGGGGCGGACACTTCTCCCTCTACTCGCACTGGCGCGACATCCTCGCTCCGCTGGCACGGCGGGGCTCGTGAGCCAGGATGGGCGGTGGCCCTCTCGGGCCTTCATCGAGGAGGAGGCACACGGGCGGATGGAGCCGGAGATGCGGCTGCTCCTGGAGGGCCTGCGCGCGAAGGGCGTCCCCACCGAGTGCTTCACCGCCAAGCGCCTGGAGCGGCGCCAGCTCCCGCTGACGTCGGACACGCTGGTCGCGGGCTACGTGCCCACGGTGCTGGGCGCGCTGAAGCAGTTGGGCATCGAGCCACCTCCAACGAACGACTACCCGCCCAGCCTCACGCCCTTCCTCCACCGCCGACTCTGGACGAGCACCGTGCGACAGCTCACCTCGCACCTGCACGACGTCGCGAGTCCGCCCGTGTTCGCCAAGCCCCAGGGACGCAGGAAACGTTTCACGGGCCAGGTCTTCCAGAGCGCCAGCGACCTCCTCTTCCTGGAGCGGGCGTCACAGGGCACGCCGCTCATCTGCTCGGAGGTGGTGCGGTGGCTGAGCGAGTACCGCGTCTTCATCGTGCACGGAAGGCCCGTGGGCACGCGTCACTATGCGGGAGACGCAACGGTGCCCCTCGACGAGGCGCGAGTCCACGAAGCGCTCCGCCTCCTGGAGTCCTCCGGGGAAGCGACCGCGGGCTACTCCGTCGACTTCGGCGTGCTGTCCACCGGTGAAACAGCGCTGGTGGAGTGGAATGACGGCTTCTCGCTGGGCGCGTATGGACTGGAGCCGGAGCACTACACCGCGCTGACCGTCGCCCGCTGGTGTGAGCTGACGGGACTCGCTCAGCCACCGCCGCGAAGCACCTGACAACGTTCAGTGTCCGACGCGGGCCTTGCCTCCGGGAGCACCACACCCCAGCTTCGCCTCCGGCCGGAGGGTGAGCGGACTCGCGGAGAATGAACATGGGACGGTGGCGGGCAGGCACTGCGGGGCTGGTGCTGAGCGTGTGGACAGCACTCGGCTGTGGTGGGAGCGGCGCGTCCACGCAAGCCCCTCTCCCCGAGGAAGAAGACCCAGGCTCCACGCCACAACCCCCCAAGCCTCCGACGCTGGAGCCGGGGGATGCGCGGTGGACCGTTCACTCGCGAACCCTGGGGCGACAGGACGCAGTGGCCGTGGCCTCGGACGGCCTGGGCGGCAGCGTGCTGCTGGGCACCACCCACGGCGCGACGGGCACACCGGATGCGTCCTCGACGGATGGCGGCGGCACGGCTCTCACCCTCGCCCACCATGATGGCGCGGGACAGGTGCTCTGGATGCGGAGCTTCATGCCCGAGCCGTCCGAGAGCGGAGCGGCCCAGGCCCACGCGCAGTTCCTCGCCGTCTCCTCCGGGGGAGAGCTCTTCGTCGCTGGCAAGCTGGAGGGCCGGCTGCGCCTCGGTGAGACGCTCATCACCGACAGCCACTTCGTAGCGAAGCTGGCCTCGGACGGCACGCCGCTGTGGGCTCGCGCGACAGGCACCGTGAAGGCGCTGACAGCGGACATCGAAGGGGAAGTCGTGGTGGCGCACGGCCGGCTGGTGACGCGCTACGACACCCGAGGCACGGCGCGCTGGTCCCAGGAGATGCCCGCGCTGGCCTCCGCGTCCGTCGTGGCGCTGGACTCGGATGGCGGCGCGGTGCTCGCGGGGCAGCGCCCGCTGGCCCCTTTCGAGAGCATCGGGTTCATCGCGCGGCTGTCGCCCGTCGGTGAGGTGTACTGGGAGTTGGAGGTGGGACCGGACGCACCCTCCTTCACGCAGGTGATTTTCGCGGCCGATGGCGGGCTGCGACTCACGGGCGACTTCCAGGGCACGCTCCACTGGGGAGGCGCCGTGCTCATGCCGTCCTGTGTCGCGGAGGGCTGCGCTCGCGCCGCCTTCGTGCTCGCGGCCGATGCGGCGGGACGTCCGCTGTGGGGACATGCGCTGACCAGCCAGTCGCCAGGGGAGGCCCGTGGCGCGCGACTGGCGGCGGATGAGGAGGGAGGCGCGGCGGTGCTCTGGAAGCATGGCTGCGGCTCGGAGCTGGCGCGGCTGTCACCCCTGGGTGAGCTGTCGTGGCAGGCGCCCTACGTCACCCAGCCGTGTGACGAGAGCCTCCACCTGCGAGACCTCACCTTCCTGTCGGGCGGAGACATCCTGGGTACGGGCACATTCTCCGGCACTCGCGCGCTGGGCGGCGAGGAGTCCTTCACCTCCGACGACACGGACGTCTTCCTTCAACGCCTGGTGCCGTGAGGCCCGCGTCGCCCCTCAGGCGGCGCGCGTCTCAGCGGGGACGGCCACCTCCGCCACGGGCTCGGGGAGCGGCTCACCGTCCGCGCCCAGCACCACGGGCTTGATGCCCAGCTTGCGCTCCACCAGGGCATGACCCAGGTAGATGAAGGGCGTCAGGCTCACCGCGACGAGCAGCTTCACGATGTACGACGTGGCGATGATGTTGAAGATGACCGCGGTGGGCAGCACGCCCGTCCACGCGACGAACTGGACCACCGCCGTGTCGATGAGCTGGGAGACCAGCGTGGAGCCCGTCGCGCGCAGCCACAGCATCTTGTTGTTCGTGATGCGCTTGAGCAGGTTGAAGATGGAGATGTCGCAGAACTGGCCCACCAGATAGGCGATCATCGACGCCAGCAGGATGCGCTGCGAGCCACTGAAGACGTTGTTGAACGAGCCCTCCACCGTCCCCGTGAAATCCGGTGCGCGCGTCAGCGGAGCGAAGGGCACCTCCACCGCGATGGCAATCACCGTGAAGGCGAAGATGGCCATGCTGAAGCCCACCCACGTGACGAAGCGGGCGGCCTTCTTGCCGTAGAACTCGTTGAGGATGTCGGTGAGCAGGAACGTCACCGGGAACGGCAGCATGCCAATGGACATGACCGCCACCACGAAGCCCAGGTTGACCTCGAACAGCTTCACGCCGATGAGGTCTCCCACCACCAGCGACGTGACGAACACCGCCGCCAGCACCACGAAGAGCTGCATCCGCCTGTCGAGGTTCATGCCGTTGTTTCCTCTGGGCTCCGAAGTCGCGTCATACCGTGTCTCGCGTCCTCGGAAACAGTCCCCTCACCGAGAGTGCGTCCCCGTCCTCAGGGCTGCTTGTCCGCGGACACACCGGGCGCCGCGGGCTCGTCATGGGGGTAATAGGACGTGCCGGTGATGGACAGGAGCGCCGACGCGGGCGCACGCGGCTCCACCGCCTGGGGCTCCGGCTCCAGGAAGCGGGGCCGATACACGCTCAGCACCGTCTGCTCCTGCGCGGAGGGGTTGTCGTAGCGACGCGGAAAGCCCCGGGGCCAGTGGAAGGCCATGCCCCGCTCGACGGGGTGCCCCTGCGACATCAGCCCCTGCCCCAGCACCAGCTCGCTCTCCTCCATGCCTGGATTCGAGCTGGCGGGGACGGTGCCACCGGGCTTCACGCGCAGGCGATACACGCCGTATCCCGCGCCCTCGTGGATGACGTCCAGGCGACCGAAGGACCGCTCCTCCGACGCGTAGCTCATCTCCTCCGCCGTGCGGTGCACCTGGAGCGAGGGCACCGCGAGGCCGCCCAGGGCCAGGGGCTTGATGACACGCACGGTGGCGGCGTGGACCTGCGCGCGCGGCACGTCCGCGGTGGGGGTGGCGAGCAGGTAGCGACTCACCGCCTCGACGGCGGATTCCAGCAGCTCGAAACGACACGCCTCCAGCAGGAAGCGCAGCTCTCCGGCCAGCCGCCCATAGTTCACCGTGTGCGCCAGCCGGCCGCCCGTCGCCGCGTTGCGCGTGTCCAGGAAGAGCGCCACGTCCAGCCGGAGCGGCTGCGCCGAGACGCGCTCGCGGTTGTACACGCCCACGATGCAGTCCACCGTGAGTCCGCGCAGCTCGATGACGTCCAGCGGACGGCCCTTGCTGTCATTGACCACGGGAGGATGGAAAGCCAGCTCCGCGCTCATAGTCTCGCGCTCCTGCCGCCGTCGACGGCGATGACCTGTCCGGTGACATAGGGCGCTTCGCGCGCGAGGAAGACGATGGTGCGAGCCACGTCCTCCACGCTGCCCTCGCGTCCCATGGGAATGTGTCGCAACACCTCTTCGCGCGCGGCGGCGTCGAAGCTCTCCGGGAACGCGGCCACGCCGGGCGACACGGCATTGACGCGCACGTGCGGCGCCAGCTCCACCGCCAGCGCGCGCGTCAGCATCAACAGGCCCGCCTTGCTCACCGAGTAGTGCGCGAAGTGGCTCTCCGGACGCTCACCGGCGATGTCGCCGACGTGCACCACCAGCGGGTCTTTCCCCGCGAGCAGCGCGGGCAAGAGCGCCTGGGTGAGGAAGAAGGGCGCGTCCAGGTTGACGGCGAGCATGGTGTGGTACCGCTCGCGCGAGATGTCCGCGAAGTCGACCCGCTCGTAGAGGCCAGCGTTGTGGACCACCACGTCCAACGCGGGCCAGGCCTCGCGGACGCTTGCGGCCAGGGCGTCGACCGCGTCGGGCTGACTCAGGTCGGCGGCATGAAGGGTAACGCGGCGTCCCTGTGCCCGGAGCTCGTCCGCCAGCGAGGCCAGCGCATCCATGGAGCGGTTCGCATGCAGCGCCAGGTCATAACCCGCGCGAGCCAGCGCCCTCGCCACGGCGCTCCCGACGCGGATGCCTGCTCCCGTGATGAAGGCGGTCCCCATGCGGCGCACTGACTAACAGGCCGCACGGGGAAAGGCACCGGGGACCTGAAAACACGAAGGGCGGTGCTGGATACCCCCGTATCCGGCACCGCCCCTCGACCCCCTGTTTTTTCTCAGCGAGAACTACGGGTAGTAGCTGGCCGGGTGCGTGCGGTTCGAGCTCCAGCCATTGCCGCGCTCGTAGGACACCCAGACCCACTCCGTGGTCTGCACGTAACCGCCTTCCACCCACCGGTTCTCATAGAAGCCACCCGAGCAGCGGGAGACGCGGTGCCGACGGCCACGACGCTCCTCGCACACCTCGGGCACCCACACCTTCTCGTAGCGGCCCTCGACCCAGCGGTTCACGGTCTGCATCTCGTAGCGGCCGCGAGCCCGGGAAGGAGGACGGGGCGCCGGAGCGTGGTGGCAGCCGCCGGTGTGGATATGGGCCTCATAGCGGTCCGGGTGGTGGCCCCGGCGGTTGTCCCGGTCCTGGTGGCCCCGGTTGTCGTCACGGTCGTTGTCCCGGTCATGGTTTCGGTCATCGCCGCGGCGGGCCTGCTGAGTCGCCCAGTCGCGCACGCTGCCGTCCTCCGCCATCGCCGTCGAGGAACCAAGGAACAGGGTGCCGAGAGCCAGGGTGGTGAGAGCAGTCTTGAAAGCCATGGTGTCCGTCCTCCGTCGTGTTGCTACTTCTGACGGGGCACCCTCCGGAACATTCACCATCGGGCACCACCCTTCCTCGCGGACATCGAGCGCGGATGTAGGCAAGGCGCTCAAACCCCCGTGGAACCAGGGACTTACCGGGCGAAGCGAGGTGCGACCTCCGCGCAGGTGAGGCCCTCCTCGGGAGCGCAGTTGCGCCCCACGAAACAGCCTCCCGCGCCTTCATGGTCCACGCAGCGGATGGGCCGGCAGTCCGCGTCACCCACGCACGAGCGACGACTCACCGTGCACGTGCCCTGGCTGCAAGCATCCTGCACGCAGTCGGTGTCCTGCTGGCATGAGCAGAAGCCCTCCACGTCCCCCTCCGCAATCGAGCAACGTCCCGCGCACGCGCCCTCGGCCTGTCCGTCCGACTTCACGCAACGCCCGCCACGTCCACAGTGCGAGTCCTCACGGCACGGCAACGAGGGCGACGGCGCGCACTGCGCATCCGAGCGACAGCGCGCACGACTGGCGACCACCACCACGTCCGAGCACTGGTAGCCATGAGGGCAGCTCTGCCCCTCCGAGCAGTCCGCGCCGCAGAAGGCAGTCCCCGGGCTCGCTGTCTCGCGCAGACAGAAGTTCGCGCCGCGACCGCAGACCTGGAGGCCACCGCCGTAGATGCAGTTGGCGCAGTAGGGACGTCTCACCGGGTCGAAGTCGCTGAAACATGTCCCCGCTTCCACGCCCGACGGCGTGCCGCAGGACTCACCGAAGGCGCAGTCTCGCGCGTCCGCGCAGAAGCTCGCGTCGCAGACACCCAGGGCACAGGCGGCGCGCCCTTCTGGCGTGGTGGCGTCGCAGAGACACGGTGCATCACCGCAGCGGCAGGCCGTGCCCGCGCAGTCTCCGGATGTCCGACAGCCCGCCACGCACGTGGTCCGCGCGAGGTCACAGACTTCGCCCAGCGCGCAGTGCAGGTCCGTGGCGCAACGGCCGCGCGTCAGGCAGGTGCCGGTGCTGGTGTCGCAGAAGAGGGAGTCCTCACCGCAGTCCGCGTTCGACTCGCAGCCCGCGCGGTCCTGGCAGAAGCCCGCTTCGTTGCACAGCTCTCCCGGCGCACAGGCGCCGTCCGTGCGACACCGACAGGCCGACGTCTCCGTGTCACACCGATACGCCTCCGACGGCGTGCCGCAGTCCGAGTCCACGCGACAGCCCTCATCGCCCACGGGAGCGTCACCGCGACAGGCGGCGAGGAGGAGCAGCAGCGGCACTGCGAGGGGAAGCCAGCGGCGCATCACGGGTCGAAGACCTCCGAGCGCCCCAGGACGTACGACGTCCAGGTCGCGGTGGACAGCGTGTCGTAGGTCCACTGCGAATACTCGAAGCGAGGGACTCGCGCGAGGGAGAGGTCCGCGCGAAGTCGCGCGCCTTCGGGCAGCTCCGCGCGCAGCGACTGCAACGCGGCCTCAGGGAGCGTCGCCCGCGTCTCACCTCCCGGAAGCACGGCGGTCCAGCGGATGCCGCCTGTCGTACCAGGCGCCATCAGGGTGAGGACCTGCACGTCCAGGGTGGCACCGGAGGACGATGGAGTCCAGGCCACCGCTCCCGTGAAGCGGGTATCCCGCGCGGGCTCGGTGAAGACAGGGAACGGGAGTATCGGCGGGAGCGTCACGCCCGCCTCCAGGGCTCCTGGCTGACGGTGATACAGCACGCTCTGGGGATAGGCCGTGGTGCCTCGAAGCAGGTCGAGGAAGAGAAGGCTCGCCCCGTCCACTCGAGGAAGCTGGGGGAACGTGAGCAGCGGACCGGGCCCTTCGACAGAGGAGAAGAAGCGCGAGCCCGTGCCCCAGTTGTGCGGATGAGGAACCAGTCCCTCCGCGCCCAGGTCCAGCCACGCGTAGACCTGATGCAGGGCTTCCTCGCCCGCGATGATGACGGGCCCCGCCACGGAGAGGGGCGCGGTGACGTCCAGATGCACGTCGAACACCACGTCCTGTCCTTCGGACACCCGCGTGCCCGAGGCCGCGATGCCGCGACGCACGCCGAGCAGGTAGGGCTCGAAGTCGACCTCGTCCTTCAGCACGCCGAGCACCGCGTACACCGCGCGCAAGCCGGGCTGCGCCTGCACGACGAAGGCGCCACCCTCTTCGCGAATCCGCCACGTCTCCGCGCGACGGTCTCCGGGCCCCGCGAAAGGAGGGCCCGACGCGGGGCTCAACTGCGCCACGAAGACGCGAGCCTCCAACACCTCTCCAGTCTGGAGCGGCCTGGGCGGCTTGAAGCCTCGCACCCGGCCCGTGATTCGAGCACTCGCGGGCACGGGCGGATTGCCCGGGTTGCCTTCGCTGTCGAGACGGCGCAGGTACACCGTCAGGTTCTCCGAGCGGATACCCGCCACCGTCACCACGTCGTGGCCCGCCTTGAAGACGGTGACGCTCTGCGCGCCCACCATCCGTGAGTCGGACAGCGTCAACTGTCCGCGTGCATCCGTCTCACCCTGGAGGAGTGCCGGCGAGCCCGTGCCGAGCAGGACCTTCGCGCCCACGACGGGCTGCCCGTAGGTCCCCGAGGAAGTGTCGAGCACCGTGACATTCAACGTTCCCGTGAGCAGCGCACCCGAGAGACCTCCAGGGCCTCGCGGGTCGAAGTAGGTGAAGGCCTCGGAGAGCGCCGAGCGCACGGCTCCCTGGATGACGGCCACCTCCACGGGCCCCTGGCTCCGCGACACGGGAGTTCGACAGGTGAGGGTGTGGGCGTCCACCACGTGCACGTCGCTCGCGGGCTCTCCACCAAAGGTGACGCGGATGCCTTCGACGAAGCCGGTCCCTCGCACCGTCACTCGCGAGCCTCCCGCGATGGCACCGCGCGCGGGCTCCACCTGGGAGAGCACGAGCGCGGGCTCGTAGGTGAAGGCGTTCGGGAGCAGGGCTTCGTTCTCCGGGTCGCTCGCCGAGGAGACATGGAGCGAGTGCGCTCCCGCGCCACCTGGCGGCGTGGTGAGGCGGAGCTCCGTCGTTCCCAGCACCGTCACATCTGGAGAAAAAAGCGCGCCGACTCGCACCACGGCATCCGGAGGCAGTGCGTCTCCTTCGAGGAGGACCTGACTTCCTCCTCCCGAGGGGCCCGTTCCAGGCGTCACCCGCGTGAGCGCGAGCCGATAGGTGTAGCCCCCTGGGAGGTGACTGCGCAGCGAGGCCGCGCTGACCGTCACGGGGACTGTACGCGGAAGCGTGCCTCGCGGCGGAACGCGGACCGTGAGCGTGAACCGGGTCGCCGCGACAATCTGGACGGGCGTTTCATCGAAAGTGACGGAGAGGTCCGGAAAGTCGAACGCCAGTCCTGTCAGCGTCACCGTGCCGTCCTCTCGCGTCCCCACGCGTGGAAAGACTCCCAACACGCCGAACACGGTGCCCTGCGGACTGTCCGCGTACGTGAATCCCTGGCGCACCGTCCAGGCACCTCGCGGGGTGACGATGCGCACGGGGACTGTCTCCATGTCCATGTGCCGTGGCGAGGCCACCACGAGGCGCGTGGGTGACTCCACGCGGAAGGAGGGCGCGGACGTGTCTCCGAAGAAGACCTCCGTCGTGCCCTCGAAGCCCTGTCCCGTGAAGACGACGGACGTGCCCCCGAACATCGTCCCCGTGAGCGGCTCGATGTCGGTGACGCGGGTGTCCTCGACGTAGCGGTATGCACGCCTCAGCACGTCACCCACGCCGGCGCCCTGCACCCGCACGTCGACGGAGCCAATAGTGGTGCTCCAGGGAACGACGACTCGAAGCTCCGAGGAGGACACTCGCGTGACGGAGGGACTCGCCGTGCCTCCGAAGAGGACCTGGAGCCCTGTGCTCGAAGGGAAGCCCGCGCCCACCAGCACCACGGTGTCACCGCCCCCTTGCGCTCCCGTATCGGGCGAGACAGCGCGGAAGTCGAAGACATCGAAGTACGTGAAGCACGCCGCGCAGACCGTCGTCCCATTCGGGTTCTTCACCGAGACGTCTGCCGTACCTTCGATGCCAGGAGGCGTGCGCAGGTCGAGCGTGGTGTCGTCGATGAGCTGGAAGTCCCGAACCGCGCGCGAGCCGACCCGCACCTCCGTGCGCAGCGCGGCTTCCGAGGGCGTCGCGGCCACCCCTTCCACGAAGCCACGGCCCTTCAACGTCACCCAGGTTCCACCCCCACTCTCTCCCCGCGTGGGCAGCGCCGAGTGGATGACGGGCGCGGCCGATGCCCCCGCGTCGACCTGAGTCCCCGCGTCCGTGCGGCCTGCGTCCTCCGCACCCGCATCACGTGAACCCGCGTCCGGCAGGTCGCCCGGTGGTCGGGACGAGCCTCCGCAGGCCGCGAGGACAAGGACCAACAGACCCAGCACGAACCCACGCAGAGGTCGCTCGACATCGACACGATTCGTGCAACCGGGCCAGAAGTGGCCGCTCCTGGCAGCGAGCCACAAGCCCATACGCACCCGGGTGACGTGCGCGATGAAGGAGCAGTTGCCCGCTCGGGCCGGAGCCCTCATCGCGAAGCCATCCGGGATTGGCGTGCGTGATTCCCGCGAGCCCGAAGGCAGGTGGCTGTTCGCCGTCGGCACTGCCATGCGGCGACCAGGCCATGAGGAACTCCTCATGGGTGCCACTCCTCCTGGAGCGTGTAGCCATTCATGCCCGTGCCCCAGGCAGGTGGTCGCTCGCGTCGGCACCGACGTGCGACGGCTGGGCCATGAGGAGTTCCTCATGGGAGCCACTCCTCCTGGAGCGTGTAGTCATTCATGCCCGTGCGCCCAGAGGCAGGTGGTCGTTCGGCGTCGGCACCAACGTGCGACGACTGGGCCATGAGGAATTCCTCATGGGAGCCACTCCACCTGGAGCGTGTAGCCATTCGTCGTGCGCGCGTCATCGCCCACCACTCTCGCGGTGAGCCGCTGGCCCGCCACGGTCGGAGCCGGCAGCGACACCGTGGCGCCCTCCACGTTTTGCGAGCAGCCCAGTTCCACGCCTCCGCTCTCGCCCAAGAGACACAGGCGCAGCAAGCCACGGTCCGCCGCGTAGCCCGACAGCGACACCTTCACGCCTTGGGCCACGGGCACGGTGAATCGAACATGGTCCTGCTCTCCCGGGCAGACCATCCCCACCAGCGACAGGCGCTCCGGCAGGTCCGTGGCCGTATCGACGGTGTCGTTGGGCTCGTGGACATCGTCATCACAGGGCGTGCCTCGCGAGAGGAAGAAGCCGATGTCATACGCTCGCGGCAGTGTGTCACGCGAGGCGATCCGCACCGTATACGTGCCTCGCTCCGCCACGACGTGCGACATGCGGAATCGTCCCGTCGCCAGCACCCGACCCCTCGCGTCTTCAATGGTCGTGGAGAACACCGACTCCGCGAACACCTCCGCGTCCACGTTCACGCCGAACTGGTCCCCTCGCTCCAAGGCGAGCGAGTAGTGGTCCACGTCATCCGGGCACAGCGTCAACTTCACGTAGCGACTCGCGCTCACGGGGAACGTCGTGGACACCGTGTCGTTGGGCTCCAGCGCATCCGGCTGACAAGCCCGGGGCTCACAGGTTCCCGTGCCGAGGTCGCAGCGCTGGTCCATCGCGCAGTCATCATCCGAGCCACACGGTGGAGGACCCGGCAGGCACGCCCCGCTCGCCAGATGACACACCCGAGGTACGTCGCAGTCCCGGTCCGAATAGCAACGCGGTGTCGATGAACACCGTCCCGCCGCGTCACACATGAAGCCCACCGCGCAGTCCGTGTCCGCCTCACACTGGACGCAGAGCCCCTCCGCGCAGTGCTCCCCTTCCCCGCACGAGGTGGCCTCGGTGCAACGGGCCACACAGGCATGCAGCCCGGGATTGCAGCGCTCCTCGGCACCACAGTCCCCATCCTCGACACATCCCAGGTCCTCCTCGCAGACGAGCGTGGACCCATTGCATCGTTGCCTGGTGGGGCACTCGCCCCTCGCTCCCGAGGGACAAAGCACCACCTCAGTCCTCGCGAGACAGAGCCCCTGTCGGCACCACAGCCCGAATGCACACGCCTCGTTCGTCGCGCAGTCCGTGCCCCAGCCCTCACGAAGCACACAGGCCCGCGCGTCATCGTCACAGCGTTCCTTGAGCCGACACTGGCCGCTCGACTCACATGCACCACAGACACCCGCGAGCGTGCAGACCTGTCCTCCCTCGCAGTCCTCGCGACGCGCACAGGACGTCGGGCTCGGCCCCGCATCCGGCACGGGTGGCACTGTCTCCTTGGAGGAACAGGCGAGCACACAGCACGCCACCACGAGGAGCCACCACCGCATCGTCACGGCACCTCCGTGACCACGCCCGAGGGCCACTGCACGTCCGCCGCCGTCCACACCTCACCCTGACTCGCCAGGGTGCGACGGAACTCGCCCTTCAGCACACCCCGGTCATACACGCGCACCGTCGCCTCGCTGCGCGGGTCCACTGCTCCATTCGCGCGCGCCAGCACCACCGCCACCCGGTAGGTCCCCGCCACCGGGTTCTCGTAACCGAACACCTCCGGGCCGTAGCCCGTCAGCCGGTCTCTCAACAACTCCGGGTCCTCCGCGAGGCCGGGCGCACCCCAGTCCGGACGCGGATTCGCGTAGTGACAGTCGTCCACGGATCCCGGCACCGCGTCCACGCCCCGCGACACATGCAGGTCCAGGTCCGTCTCCGCGTGGTCCCAGGACACGTCCACCAACAGTCGCTGCGCGGGCACCGCCAGGACACGCGCGCTCGCGGGACGAGGACTTCGAGCGCCGGCGGCATCCGTCACCGCGAGTTCCACCATGTACGCCCCCGGCACCACCGGGTCCAACCGCAACACCGTGCGGGCCACCCCCGGCTCCATCACCTGAGCCCGCGCACCCACCGGTCTCTCCCGCAGCACCCATTCGTACGTGAGCGGCCCATCCCCATCCGCGTCCGTCGAGGCCGTTGCGTCCAGCACCACCTCTCCTCCAGGTACGCTGTCCCCCAGCGCCCCCATGACAGGCACCGGCGCCAGATTCACCCCGCCGTGCAGCGCCACTCGCGCCTCTCGGTGGTCAGGGTCCGTGGTCCGCAGCAGGAGTCCTCCGCTCACCTCCTCGGAGGCAGCACCCAGGGGCACCGCATAGCGGACCGACAGCTCCACCTCGCTCGACACATCCAGGACCGCCGGGGTCTTCGTGGAGCCCACGAGCTGAAAGGCCGACGGTATCGAGTCACCAACAAGGGTCAGTGATTCGAGCACCAGCGGCGCGTTGCCCCGCGAGCGCACCTTGAAGGAACGCACCACGGCGGCACCTTCAGCGACACGTCCGAACTCGATCCGCTCCGCGTCCAACTCCAGAATCGCCGAGGTATGCCCCTCTCCTCGCAATGACACGTCGAGCGACGGACGACTCGGGTCATCCGTGTGCAGCTCCAAGGTCGCCGTGTACGGAGACTCGCGCGGAGGGACGAAGGCCAACAGCACGGGGGACTCCGCCTGCGCGGGGACTTCCACTGGCGCGGAGATGATTCGAAACGGACTGTCCGCCTCCCGCACCGAGACACCCACCACGCGCAGCGGAGCGCGCCCCGCATTCACCAACGGCAGAGACACCGTGCGCTCGTTCAGCGCGGGCACCTCTCCGAAATCGAGCGTGGATTCGGGCGCCACCCAGCGAGGCACCACCGACAGCGGAGGCGCATCCTTCCCGCAGCCGCCCGTCAGCAAGCAGCCCACGACGAGCCACCACCCTCCGCGAGCCGCCCACGTCCTCACGACGCGTCCTCTTCCACGTACTCCAGCTCCACCCTTGACCCGAGCCCGGGCACCGAGTCCCCCGCGAAGAACACCGTCCTTCGCTCGGGCTGGTACACCCAGCCATCCACGGCTCCGGCCCTGGGTGTGCAGACGGCATCCAGCGCTTCGGCTGGCTGACCCGCGCACGCCTCTCGGTCCACCGCGTCACAAGCGCTCAGCGCGTCCTGCGTCGCACCACAGGGATACCGCACCCGGACCCGCAACGAGTCCACACGAGGGACACGCTCCAGCGCGAACGTGCGCCGCAAGCCCACCGCGCTCGTCGCCAGCGTGCGGAGCGCTCGCGCGAAGTCCTGGTCACAGATGCTCCCCAGCTCCCCACCCATCAGCGTCACCAGCTCCGCGTACCGAGTCCCCGGCTCCGCGCCACAGCCATTCGCGGGCACGTCCCCGATGATGGCGGAGGCCACCACCGTCCCGTCATTTCCCAGCCCCTTCGCCTGCTCGAACGCGCGCCAATACATGCGCACGTCATGCGGCGAGCGGTCGTCCTCATCCGTCACGAAGGCCAGATAGAGCCACGCTCCCGGACGCAGGAAGTCCACGGCGTGCTCCAGCGCGCAACCGTCGCGGCAGGGTTGTGTAGAGCAGCGCGCCACACAGGCCGCGCGGGCCTCCAGCACCGGTGCGTTCTCCCGAGCCACCTGCTCCAGCACGAGGTTCGCGGCCTCCAGGCCCGCCTCGTACGCACTTCCCTGCGTCCCCACGCGCACGCTGTTCGCGAAGGCCTGCTCCAGCTCAGGTGTGTCCGGCCTCAGGATTCGCGGCGTGCCCACCAGGGCCCCCGGCCGCGTGAAGGTGTCCGTCGTCGCCACGCCCATCCGGTAGTCGACGCGCCCCTCGCGGAACAGCGAGATGAAGGCCTGGAAGTTGCGCGCGAGCGACTCCTGACGCGGTGCCATGGAGGCCGAATCGTCCACCACCCACAGGACATCCACCGCGGGGGCAGGGCGCTGCGCGTACGTGTCGACGTGATAGCCGGCGGGAAGTGAGGGCACGAGCCGCTCGTCCCGACAATCGACGACCAGGAGCGCCAGGAAGGCGACGGCGGCTGCACGGCGCATGAGCGAGCAGCCTATTACCACCGCTCCTCGGGAATCGAGCAGGCCGTCCCGCCGAGCGTTCATGGCGCACATGGACAGCCAGAAGCAGTCCTGGCTCGGCCCCGGGTGCGGTACACCCAGCCTCACCATGTTCCACCGCCAAGGGCCCACCCTCCTCGAGCTGGCCGAGCAGGCCATGACCTCCGTCGAACACGGCTACGACCTGCTCGCCCCCAAGTTCGACTACACACCCTTCCGCACGCCAGACCCCGTGATCCAGGCCGCCATCGACGCCCTGGGCCCTGCCGGCTCAGTCGACACCGCCCTGGACGTGTGCTGTGGCACCGGCGCCGCCATGCGCCACCTGCGGCCACTCGCCCGGGAGCGCGTCGTCGGCATCGACCTGAGCCAGGGCATGCTCGAGGAAGCCGACCGCCGCCTCTCCGGCGCTCCGGGCACCGCCGCCTTCCAGTTCGTCCGGGGTGACGCGCTGGAGATGACCTTCGACGCCGAGTTCGACGTCGTCACCTGCTTCGGCGCCTTCGGTCACATCCTCGAGTCGGACGAGCCGCGCCTGCTGCAAGGCCTCCATCGCGCCCTGCGTCCCGGTGGCCGGTTCCTCTTCGTCACCGGACATCCACCGTCGATGCTGCGTCCGGGCTACTGGGTGGCCCGAGGCTTCAACGCCGCCATGCGCGTGCGCAACGCCCTCTGGAAGCCGCCCTTCGTCATGTACTACCTGACGTTCCTGGTGCCTCGCGCCAGGGCACTGCTGGAGGCCCAGGGGTTCACTGTCGAGGTGCGCGACAGCATCCTCCCCGAGCCCTTCACGCCCCTGGCCACCGTCATCGCGACGAAGCGCTGACTACTTGCCGTCCGTCGCCTTCGCCGCGCCCTTCTCCAGGCCGCGGTACACCGTCTCCAGCCACACGTCCGTCTTGATGTAGCCCTCGCCGAAGGACTTGAGGTGCTCCGGCACGCCCTCCGCCTTCACCTGCTCCAACGTCTTGCCGGCCTCACGCCGGGTGCGCACCAGGGCCACCGACTCGCGCAGCGCCCCCACGAAGCGCTCCAGGCCCGCGCGGTCCGTCAGCGGCCCGTGGCCCGGAATGATTTTCACGTCCGCCGGGAGCGTCTGGAGCAGCTTCTCCACGTTGCGCACGTACCCTTCCACCGAGCCGCCGCTGTTCACGTCGATGAACGGGAAGGCGTCCACGAAGAACTGGTCGCCCGTGTGCATCACGTTGGAGCCCGTGAAGTACACCAGCGTGTCGCCGTCCGTGTGGCCCGCCGGCAGGTGCGTCAGGCGAATCTCCTCGCCGTTGAAGTACAGCGACATGCCCGTGTCGTAGGTGATGACCGGCAGCGCCTCCTTCTTCGCCGGAGGGACGACTCCGCGGTCCCCCCTGTCCTGCCCGACCACCAGCCGCGTGCGCACCTCGCGATGCGCCACGATGCGGCCCTCGCGGCCGAAGACGGCGTTGCCGCCCGTGTGGTCGCCGTGCCAGTGCGTGTTCAGCACATAGGCGATCTTCGCCTTGCTCAGCTTGTCCAAGGCCTTGTGAATCTTGGGCGCCAGGGGCTCGAACTGGTCATCGACGATGAGCAGTCCATCCGGTCCCACCGAGACGCCGATGTTGCCGCCCGCGCCCACCAGCATGTGCACGTTGCCCGCGACGGGACTGCTCGTCACAGAGACCTTCTCCACATCCTTCAACTGCGCCAGGGCCAGCGAAGGAATCGCGACCAGGACCGCCAGGAGGCTTCGCATGTCGGGGACTCACAAGGACAGGGGTGCGGGAAACGGAGAGGCACCATAGTCCACCGCGACCACCGTGTACTCCACCGCGCCTCGGGGTCGCTCCACCTGCACGGACTCCCCCACTTCCTTGCCCAGCAACGCCCTGGCCAGCGGCGACTCCACGCTGAGCCTCCCCGCCTTCACGTCCGCTTCATCCAGGCCGACGATGCGGTAGCGCACCCGCTCGCCCTCTTCGTCCTCCAGCTCCACCCACGCGCCGAAGAAGACACGTCCCGCCTGCGCCGGGTCTGGCTCCACCACCCGCACTTCCTCCAACGTCGCAGCGAGGTGCCGCGCTCTTCTCTCTCGCTCCTGACGCCGCACCCCGGCCTCCAGCGGCGTCAGCCCTTGCGCACCTGCGTCCGGGCCCTGCATGGACGCCAGTTCGTCCTGCAGCGCGCGGTAGCCCTCGGGCGTGATGTAGCGCTTGTCTCCCGAAGCGGACCTCGGGCGCGGCGGCACCAGCGCCTCATCCTCACCCGAGTCTTCCTTCGTGAACGCCTTCGACATTCCCGCCTCCACGAGTCGAGGCACTTCAAGGCCCCGAGATTAAGCTACGCCGCTTCCTCCATCACTCAAGGGGTGCGCGCATGGCAGGGCAGGCAAGGCTGACTGGCAAGCAGGGCCAGGAACTGGCGGGCTCTCGTGGTGGGGCCTGAACGCGCACATCCAGGGCGTCGCCGACCGACTCGCGAAGGAGGGCTTCACCGTGTTCGCGGTGGACCTCTACCACGGCCGCACGACGAAGGACGCGGCGGAGGCGGACAGGCTGCTGGCGCAACTGGACTGGGGCAAGGCCGGCGAGGAGCTGCGCGCCGCCACGGACGCGCTGCGCGAGCGCGGTGGGCCGGGCACCAAGGTCGCCGTCCTGGGCTTCTGCATGGGAGGCGCGCTGACGCTGCTGGCGGGAGTCACTGACCCGCAGCTCGACGCCGTGGTCCCCTTCTACGGGATTCCTCCGGAGACCGTGGACGTCACGCGCATCCGCGCGCCGGTGCAGAACAGAACGCGCGCCAGGCGTGGAAGCGCACCGTGGACTTCCTCCACGCGAAGCTCGGCTGAGCCTCGCGCGGAGGACGGACGACGCTCGGCTCAGGTGCCGGGCGTGGGCGCGGGCGCGGGCGTACCGGACGGCTGCTGCACGGGGCTGGGCGCCGCCTCCGGGGTGGTGGCCGGCGTGCCGGACGCCGGGGTCTCCGTGGCCGGAGTCTCCGTCGCGGGAGCCTGCTCCGGCGCGGCGGGAGCCTGGGGCGCGGTCTCTACGGGAGCGGCGGGCGCCTCACCCGAGGGCGCGAGCTGCAGGCGGTACTCCTTCACGCCCTTGGGCAGCACCACCTCCACCAGCGGGTTCTCCTTCAGCAGCGCCTCGTTCGCCTCCAGCTTCACCAGGCCATCCGCGTCGCTGAGGACGTTCAGGCGCGTACGGCCCTCGCCCGCGCGTACCCGGGCCCCCTCCACGGGCTTGCCGGAGCCATCCACCACGCGCAGCGCCACGGTCTGCCCGGGGGTGACGCCAGCGGCGCTCGGAGGAGCAATCAGCTCCTTGTAGGTCGGCCGCAGGGCACAGGCGGTCAGCAGCGAGGTGGAGGTCAGGACGACGGTCAGCAGGGCTCGGCGGAGGCTCATGGGAATTCCGTACGGACGTGAGGGGACTAACGGGCGCGGCAGCATAGCCGCAGACGGCGAGCCGCCAAGCCCCACGCCCGCCCCCTTGGGTTTGCCTGGCCCGTTTTCCCCGGCTTGCCCCTGCGTTGAACCAGGGGGCCGCAGGGCGGCCCGCTCACCGGTGGGGGCACCAGCCCTTCCACATGTCCGTCGCCGACCCCACACCTGAGGGACGGCGGGAGCGCCACACCTGCCCCTTGGGAGGCTCGAAAGCCATGGTCGAGATGATTCGCTCCGATAGAACCACCAACCCTCCCCCCTATGCGCGGGATGTGCACCGCGAGCTCAGGTACTCGGAGCTTCCAGCGGGCATCGGGATGAAGTCCGAGGAGATCCGCTTCAAGCACAACCGGTTCGTCGTCAGCGTGGCGACGATGCTCATCACCAGCTTCGTCGTCTTCTTCGTGCCGCTCTTCAACGGCCTGATTGGTGGCGCGTTCGGCGGGTTCCACGCGCGGACCATGAAGCGCGCGCTCGGCGCGGCGCTCGTCAGCTCCATCGCGCTGCCGGTGTTCATCGCGCTCTTCTCCTTCCTCGCCGGCCCCACCCAGCTGCGCATCTTCGGCGGGCTGGGGTTCTGGGGATGGACGGCCCTCTACGTCATCGGCACGTTCATCGGCGCCGCCACGGGCCCCTACTGTCGCCCGCTGTTGACCGAGGGCTTCAACGCAGCTCCAACCCCAGTGCCAGCCGACGGTCCATCGTACCGGACCACCACGACGACGGAGACCGTGACTCGCGAAGTGATTGTGGAGCGAGTGAGCCCTCCCAACGAACCTGTGCGCGAGGAGTGAGCAGCACCCCGAAGGGCCCCGCGCGCCCCAGCCACCACTCCACCTGCAGCCAGGCCCCCGCCTCGTGCGTGAGGCGGGCGTCGCCCATGCGCCAGGTAGGGGCATAGGCCGCTTCCAGGCGCACCGCGTTGGCCCCCGAGCCCGGCAGGCCCGTGCGGTGTGTCAGCGACAGGCGAGGCCCCGCCGCGGGCGTCAGGGCGTGCTCGCTCCAGTGCATCCGCGCGAGTCCCCCCACGCCCACCGCCGTGAAGCGCGAGAAGCGCGCGCCCGCGTCCACCACCACCAGCGCCTCCGCCTGCACGGTGGCCCGGTAGGGCAACGCTCGCGCCGCGTCCGAGGCCACGCGCGCCTCCGCGCCCCACCCGAGCGAGTCCCATGCGGACTCGCGGAACTGGGGCAGTTCGCGCTGCAACGTGCGGTAGCCCACCAGCGTCATGTCCGTGGACACCACGCGCGGAGGGCCCCACCGAGGCTCCAGAGACAGCTCACCATCCAGGACCCGCAGCTCGCTGCTCGACTGGAAGCCATGCAGGCGCGAGTCCCCCAACGCCTCCGCCATCCCCGCGGTGCGCACGCTCACCACGGGACGCGCCGCGCCCACGTCGGGGAAGTCCATGCCCACGCTCACCACCGTGCGCGCCGCGCCGGACTCCCGCAGCGCCGAGGCCGCCCAGCGCGTCTCGGCCTCCACCTTGCGACGACGGTCCGCCCCCAGGAAGGCCACCGCGTCGACCTCCGCCAGCACGCCGTCATTCAGCTCGCCCTGGGCCTCGGTGGCCCGGACGAAGGCGGCCTCGGTGCGCTCCGCGCGGACGAGGACCTTCAGCTCCTTCGGCGTCGGCGGGCGGCGCGGCGCCATGGCCAGCGCCTCCTGGAACAGCGCCGTCCGGTCCAGCACCGCCAGCTTCCGCTGCAGCGCGTCCTCTCGCTCGAAGACCCGCTGACGCTCGCGGATTCCCGCCTCCGCGGAGCCCTTCAGGGGTGTCTTCACCGCGAGCAACCGCTGGCGCTCGATTCGCAGCCGCTCTCCTTCCAGCCGGTCCAACGCCGCGCGCTCCACCCGCACCGCGTGGGCCACGTAGGCATGCAGCGTCTCGCGCACGGAGGCTCGGGCCTTTGGCGATGCGGAGGCGAGCACCCCGCTCACCGTCTCCGGCAGCTCTCCATAGGCTTCGCGTCTCGTGTCGGGCTCGGGAGATTGAAGACGGGCGTGAAGGCGCAGCAGCCGCGTCAGCGCGGAGGTGTCCACCAGGCCCGTGAGGGACTCCAGGGTCTCTCTTCGTATCGCGTCCGCGCGCACGGCGCGGTCTCCGGTGGACTCGAAGGCGTCCGGAATCAGCTCCAGCAGCGGGCCCGCGGGGCCTTGCTTGCCCAGCACCTCCAGCTTCGCCAGCGCGTCCAACGTGGCCGTGGGCAGCACCCACAGCGCTCCGGGGGGACTCACCTGTCGCCCGTGCTCCAGGACTCCGTTGAGGAGGAAGAGGAGCGCGCTCGCGCAGTTGTCGGTGAAGAAGTAGTAGCCCATGTACCCGCGCCGCTCGAGCTCCCAGATGCGCTCCAGCATCCGCGCCTCCTCGCCGCGAGTGAGGCGCAGTCGGAAGCGGCGGATGGTGCGTTGCTCCAGCTCCAGCGACTCGTGGGTGAGGTCGCCCATCGTCCCGGTGAGGAAGACGGTGTCGTAGCTGCCCGTCATCCCCTTCACCACGTAGCCCAGGCCTCGAGGCTCCAGTCCCGTGAGCGCCACGAGCTGCACGACGCGCTCGAAGGAAGGGCCTCGCACCTGGGCGCCCTCGCTCCAGACGGGGCGCAGCAGCAGGTGGCCGAAGAGGGACTCGGGCTGACGTCCCGTGGCCGCCACCAGGAGGACCTCGACGTGGGACAAGAGGTCCAACTCCGCCCAGGCGTCGAAGGCCGGACAGTCCCCTCGCGAGCGCGGCGCTCCGAGCCCCGTCGCCTCCACCAGCTCCGTCAGCGCGCGCGACTTGGAGAACTCCTGACAGCGCACCTGCTCGTCCACGGACAGCGCGTCCTCGCGCAGGGACTCCACCGGGACGAAGTACTCTTCAGCGAACGTCACCAGGTCCTGCGACGCGCTCTTCTGTCCGAGCGCGCGACTGAAGGCCCCGGCGTAGTGCAGGCGCGCTTCCTCCTTCCAGACCAACGGGCGCTCGAAGGGCTTCATCCAGCCCGACAGGCGGCGCCAGTTCTGGGACCGGCTCCACTGGTAGGCGTCGTCCCAGCGCTGCACCACCGCGTGCACCACGGCGCGGCGGCGCCACAGTTGCTCCGACTCCTCGTCCGTCAGTCGTGACAGTCGCAACGTCGCGCGGCGCTCCGAGGACGGTGCGTACTGGTAGAGGTGGAAGCGGGCGCGCTCCTCGGACCAGTCCGGGCGTGCCGCCGTGCCATCACCCAGCCCCAGTGGAGCGGGCTCGGGATGAAGGACGAACTCCAGCGGACCTCCTGGAAAGCGGCGCATCGCGGGCGGCAAGGCGCTCAGGCCTGCTTCCACCTCGCGCACCAGGGTCTCGTCGCTCGCTGCGGCACCTCGCAACAGGACGCCTGCTCGCTCCAGGGAGGACACGCGTTTCTTCAGGGGACGTGTGTCCTCCGTCGTCCCGCCTCGCGATGGAAGCCCGGCCTGCTCCGTCACTCGCGCGCCATCTCGCGGCGACGCTTCGTCCTCCATCGCCGCACTTCGCGATGGAGGCTCGGCCGGCTCCGTCACTCGCGCGCCATCTCGCGGCGACACTTCGTCCTCCATCGCCGCACTTCGCGATAGAGGCTCGGCCGGCTCCGTCATTCGGGCGCCATCTCGCGGCGACACTTCGTCCTCCATCGCCGCACTTCGCGATGGAAGCCCGGCCGGCTCCGTCACTCGCGCGCCATCTCGCGGCGACACTTCGTCCTCCATCGCCACACTTCGCGATGGAGGCTCGGCCTGCTCCGTCACTTGCGCGCCGCCGGGCTCCGCCCACGCGGGCAGCGTGAGCGCGAAACTCAGCAGCCACGCCGCCCGGCGCCTCACTCCACCACCTCCGCCGTCGCCTCCTCCCCACCATGGGCCGCGAGGAAGGCGCGCCGGTCCTCGTCGAGCCTCGGGTCCGTGCGCGCCAGCTCACCCACCCGCGCCAACCAGGCCAGCGCCCGCTCGGGCGTCAGGGTGCGCGTGTCCGCCATCGCCAGCAGCTCGCGGCGGTTCGCTCGCAGCAGCCGCCCGAAGGTCCCCAGGTTCTCCCGACGGATGCTCGCCGCCGACGCCAGGTCCTCCACCGTGGGCCCCGCCCCCAGCGCCAGGTCCTCCCGAAGCTGGTGCGTCCGGGAGCGCAGATACACCTGCGCGGCCCGCCCCACCTCCTCCGGCGGAGGAGGCGCCTGACGCCGCCGCTCGGCCGCCGCTATCACCCGCCAGATGACCACCCCCAGGCCAATCACCGTGGCCGCCACCGTCGTCGCCGACACCACGCGCCCATCGTTGTTCTCGCTGTTGCTCGTTTCCGAGCGCGAGTCCTTCCCCTCCCCTGCACCCTCCGACTCGCTGGTCCCCGTGTCGCTCTTGCTGGAGCGCGACTCGCTGGACCCTCCCTCCTCGGAACTGTGGTTCGAGTTCTCGCTGGAGCCCGACTCCGACTTGCTCGAATCGCCGGACCCCTTCGACGAGTCCCCGGACCCCTTCGATGAATCCCCGGGTCCGTCCGACGAGCCACCCGAGCCCGAACCCGAACCCGAACCGTCGGACGACCCCTCCGACGCGCTCATCCCTCCACTCCCCGTGGCCCCCGGCGTCCGACACCCTGTCACGCCCAGCAACACGGCCATTCCCAACGCAAGTTTCCCGGTGCGCATCATCGTCATCTCAGACTCCCCCTGAATGAGCATTCGTTCGCCGCGAGCAATGGACAGACATCCGTCCAGCCTCACGGAAGGAATTCATTGTCATGAATATGTTAGCCAGTGGCGTGCCGGCTGCGAAACAGTGATGTTTCGCGGCCTTGCGGATGACGCCATGCATCAAAGCGCGAAGCGGACGTCCCAGGGGTGCGTCACGGGCTTCGCGCCAGATGTAGGGAAAGGGCGGGGTACAAGGGCGACGCGCCGGGCATCGACTGTCGATCCCCGGCGCGCGCTCACATGAAACCTACCGCGAAAGGCCCTCCCCCCCGGTGGGCCTGCACTTCATTGTCGCGCGGTACGCACTGCGATTTCCATGCGGGGAAGCCCTGATGTCTGCTTCCACCCGGAAGCCTCAGACTCCAGGGCATGTCGCCGATAAATGCTCAACAACTCACAACTTCGACGTGTTGGTGGGATAGTGGGAGTCACTCATTGCCAGCGTATACTCAGGATATCGTGATTCGTTTGAATTCCGAGGAACAGCGTATCCTGGCGGACCTGGAAGCCCTGCTCGTCGAAGCGGAGCCGAGTTCGGAGTCCCTTCCCACACTTCTGGGGGCATTGCGCGACACGCTCAAGGCGGAGCGCGCGGTGGCCTACGGCGTGGATGTAGGGCCGGACCGCTACCACGTCAGCTATTCCTTCAACTCGGGCTTCCCCCAGGAGGGGGAGTCGGTCTTCGACGCCCTGGAGACCTTCCTGTCGGACCGGGAGAGTCTTTGGGGTTGGTATGATCCAGCCCGTCCCGCGCCGGCCCAACGCAACCGGGCGCTGCACTTCCGCTCGCTGCAGGAGTCGGAAGCGCGGCAGATGCCCTTGCATGACCTGCCCGCATATGAGGTGGGGCGGCGTCTGGGATTGACCGAGGCGGAGCTGGACGCCCAGAGAGACCGCGTCAACACCCGCTCCGGCGCGGTGTACCGGCAACTGGGCATGGAGCGCATGGCCTTCCTTCGCACCCTGGTCTGCGAGGGGCCGTCGCTCCTGGGCTGGCTGGGGTTGATGCGCGAGGAGCCCTTCACCGAGCGCGAACAGCGCGTGCTCCAGGCGTTGACGCCCACGCTGCAGCGGCGGCTGACGATGGAGACGCGCCTGCGCGAGTCGGGCCTGATGTCCACCGCGCTGGAGGTCGCGATGGAGGCGCTCGGTCGCGCCGCCTGGGTCGTCAGCGGCAGCGGCCGGGTGGTGCACGCCAACAGCGCGGGTCGGGTGTGGCTGGAGCGCGGCGAGCCGGAGCTGATGGAGCAGCTGCGCCGAGGCGCCCAGGGCATCCCCTGCTCGGGGCCGCTGACGCTCACGCCGCTGCGCACCACGGGGCTTCCCGCGCACTACCTGGCCATCGACACGGGCACCGCCTCCAGCGCCGCCGCGCGCGTGCAGGCCCTGGCCGCGCGCTGGTCGCTCACCGCGCGCGAGTCCGAGGTCCTCACGCACATCGTCCAGGGCGAGACGAACAAGTCCATCGCCGGCAGGCTGGGCTGCGCGGAGCGCACCGTGGAGGTCCACGTCACGCACCTGCTGGCCAAAGCGCACGTGGAGAGCCGCTCGGCGCTCATCGCCCGCTTCTTCCAGACGTCCTGACTCTACAATGAGCGGGTGAACGACTCCCAAGCCACCCGCATCCAGGCCGCCCACGCTCGCGCCCGACAGGCGGTGGAGGCAGGTCCCCGCTCCGCGCCCCCTGACGGTGTCCCCCGCCGACGACGGCTCGCCCTGGGCGACCCGCAGGCGGACTTCGACAAGGTCCTGGGCATCCTCGACCACCACGGACTGCTGGGCGCGGACGGCTGGCTCCTGCCCGACGTGCAGCTCATCTCGGTGGGAGACCACTTCGACTGGGGTCGCCCCGAGGAGCGCCTGCACGCGGCGAACAGCGCGCTCGCGCTGGTGGCCTGGCTGGCCGCGCATCCCGCGGACCAGGTCCTCCTGATTCTGGGCAACCACGACCTGGGCCGCGTGGGAGAGCTGGCCGGCTTCGACGACGCCCGCTTCACCGTCGCCCAGGCGGAGGCGGACCGCGTCTACCAGAAGGGCCTCACCGATGAGGCCGGGGAGAAAGCCTTCCTGGCGCGCTGGCCCCAGGTGCCCACGGCCGAGCTGGTGGCCCGCGACTTCGGCAACTTCCTGGAAGCCCAACGCGCCTGGGTGGAGCACCTCTTGCGCGTCCGGCGCTTTCGCACCGCGCACGCCGCGGGCCCCGGGCTGCTGGTGCTGCATGCGGGCGTCACCCACGAGGACCTGGACGTGACGGGCCTTGCCCCCGAGCGCCGCGCGGACGCGGACGCGGTGGCCCACGCGCTGAACGCGACGATGGACGCGGCGGTGGAGGCCTGGACGCACGGACGGCTGGAGGTGCCGGGCCTGCACCAGCCGGGCGACGCCGCGCGCGGCGAGGGCACGGGCATCTTCTACCAGCGCCCCAGCACGAAGCCGGAGGACGCCGAGCGCACGCGTCAGACGCCGCGTCGGCGCTTCGACCCCAGGCGGCTTCCCTCGGGACTCACCCAGGTGGTGGGGCACACCCGCGACAAGCGCATCCGGGAGCTGATGGGCGTCACTTCGGGCACGGCGCTCGACGGGGTGGTGCGCCACCTGGTGACGGACGGCACGCGGGTGGACTGCGCGCACGGTGCCCCGCCAGCCACGGGCCCGGCGGAGGCGGTGCTCGTCTTCATCGACGGCGGGATGAGCCACTGTCCCGTCGACGCGTACGAGCTGTTCGACCTCGGTCTGCGCGCCGCCGTACGAGCGACGGCGCGCTGACCTGAAGGACTACTTCGGCGCGGGCTGGGCCTCCGCCTGGAGGCCGGCGAGCTTCTTCTCCAGCCCCTTCATCATGCGCGGCGACACCTGCGAGGCGGGCAGCGTCTTGGCGTAGGCGATGGCGTCCTCCACCGTCTTCGTGGCGCCGGAGACGTCCTTGCGCGCGACGTGGATGTCGACCCGGTTGGACAGCACGTTGATGCGGCGGGAGCCCTTCACCCGCGCGAGCGCGCGGTCACTCGCCGCGAGCGCATCATCCAGGCGCCCCTGCAGCCGGTACAGCGTGGCCAGCCGCGCGGGCGGGTTGTAGTCCTGGGGCAGGTCCTTCTCGCTCTGCTCCAGCGCGGGCACGGCGCGCTCGGGCGTGCCCAGCTTCATCGCCGCCAGCATGCGGTGCGAATCAAAGACGGAGCGTGCGTCGGGGTTGGGCGCCTTGGCGGCCTCCGCCTCCAGGAACGCCAGCCACTCGCCCGCGAGCGCCTTCACGCCCGCCTCGTCCTTCTCCAGCTCTCGCGCGCCCACCCGCATCTCGTAGAGGCCGGAGCGGTCATCCCCCGACATCTCGATGATGGGAGCGCCCATGGCCTCGACCACCTTGGCCTCCAGGGCCACGCGCAGCTCCTTGCTCGCGGCCTGGTCCGGAATCGACAGCGCGCACATCAGGCCCATCATCGAGGCGTTGGCCCACGACAGCGAGCGCGGCGTGCCCGGCAACAGCTCCAGCGCCTTCTTCGCGCACGGCTCCACCTGCATCGCGCCGTACATCGCCGTCATCAGGGACTCCACCGCGCGGCCCCGACGGGACCAATCCGCGGGCGCCTCGGCCAGGGCCTCCGTCAGCGTCTCGACGGCCTCCGCCGAGCGTCCCTCGCCGTAGAGCGCGTCACCGCGCGCCAGGAGCGCCTCCGCGCCGGTGATGCCGCCCTTGTAGGCGCGCTCACCGTCCTCGAAGAGCTTCACGAGCTGCGCCACCGTGGCGCTGCCGGCGAAGCGCAACAGCGGCTTCTCCTCGCGCGGGTCGATGACGTACAGCGTGGGCCAGAACTCGATGGGGAACTTCTCCTGGAACGCCGCGTTCTGGGTCAGGTCGGTGTTCACCTCCAACCAGACGTAGCGTCCGGCATGGCGCGCCAGCGACTTGTCCGACAGGACATACGCTTTCATGGAGCGACAGGTGTGACACCACGGTGCCCAGACGTCGACGAAGAGGGGGATGCCCTTCGCCTTCGCCTCGGCGAGCGCGCGGGCGTAGTCATCCTCGATGAACGGCAGGGGGGCTCCGGCATGCGTCGCATCCGTGGACACGGGGGTGTTCGTGTTCGCGGCGGTGCAGGCGACGAGCCCCAGCAGCAACAGGCAGGCGGCGTGGATGCGCATGGCGGCGGACCCTACCGCGCCCTCGCCGCTCTGTCCCTCAACGACATCCGCCACGCAAGCAACTGGGCACCCGCTCCCGCACATGCTCTGGTGTGCGCGGACCTCCGATGACGAGAGACCCCTACACCCTGCGTGATTCCCTCGCGTCCGCCCTGGACGCCCTGCCCGCCCCCGAGCGCTTCCCCGAGGCGTCGGACGCGGACCTGGCCCGGCGTCTGGCCGAGCGGCTGCGCAGGGACCTGCTTCCCCGCCTGGGTTCCGCGGACGCGCCCCTGTTGCTGGTGGCCATCGCCGGCCCCAACAACGTGGGCAAGTCCACGCTCTTCAACGCGCTGGTGGGCGCGCCGCTGTCGCCCGCGAGGCCCGAGGGAGGCCTGACGAAGCAGTGCCTCGCGGCGGCCCACCCGGAGACGTGGACGGGCGCGCTGAAGGACTTCCTCACCCGTCGGTACGACACGGTGCCCGTGGCGCCGGGAGCGCTCGCGCCCGTGGACCAGCCGGGCCCCGCGGGGCGGCTGTACCTGGTGCTGGCGGACGCGGTACCGCGCGGGCTGCTCGTCATGGACACGCCGGACTTCGACAGCGTGTACCGGGAGAATCGCGAGCGCGCGGAGGCGTTGCTCGTCACCGTGGACGTGCTCGTGTTCGTGGTGAGCCGGCAGACGTACCAGAACGCGGCGCTGGTGGACTTCCTGCGCGCAGCCGTGGGCCATGGGCGGCCGTACCTGCTCGTCTACAACGAGGCCTCGCGCGAGGAGGTGGCGCGTGGGCACCTGGACAAGCTGGCCTCTGACGTGGGCCATCCTCCGCTCGCGCGTTACCTGGCGCCGCACCAGCCCGACGTCGAGGCGGGCCTGCGGGCCCTCGCGACAGAGCCGCTGGACGGGAGTCCTCCGCTCGATGCCCTCCTGGGGGAGGCCGAGCACGCACGGGAGCTGAAGGCCCGGGCGCTGGAGGCGTCGCTCGCGGATGCGCGGGCGGAGCTGGAGGCGGTGGCGCGCGCGTCGACTCGCGCGGCGAGCGAGCCGGAGCGGCTGCGGCAACGCCTGCGTCACGAGCTGGAAGGCGTGGGACGCGCGGCGGCGCTCAAGGCGGTGCCCGCGGACGTGCTCATCGATGCCTTCCGCGACGAGTTGGATGCGCGCAGCCAGTTCCACAAATGGGTGCGGCTGCCCTTCCGGGGACTGGCCACGGCGCTCACGTACGTGAGTCGCAAGGTGCGCCAGTCCTTCACGGGGCCGGAGCCGGAGGGCTCGCAGACGCCCTCGCGCACGGTGGACGCGACGATGACGGATGGGGTGCGGCGGCTGGTGGATGCCTTCGCGCCGGAAGTCGCCGCGTGGCGCGGAGACCCCGAGACACGAGAGAAGCTGACCGAGGCCTTCGGGCCCGTGACGCTCGCGAAGCTGGAGGAGCCGCTGGGCTTCGAGTCCCTGCACGCCCACGCGGCGGACCGCGCCACGCTCTATGCCTACTGTCGCGAACTGGTGGCGGGCGAGCTGCAGGGAGGCATGCGCGAGGAGCTGCTCCAGGCGCTGACGACGCTGGTGTACTCGGTGCCGTCGGGCGCGGCTGCGGTGGTGACGGTGGCCACGGGCGGCTTCGGCCATGACGCGGTGGTGTGGGCGGGGACGCTTTTGTCCACGCCGCTGATGGAGCGCTTCGTGGACCTGCTGGGCGCCCAGGTGCGTGCCCGCGTCACCCGCAAGTGGGCGGACGCACATGGCGCCACGCTGGCCCGCGCGCTGGAGACGCGGTTCTTCTCGGACGTGCTGGGTCACCTGGATGGGCTGGCGGACGACTGGAACCACACCGCCGCGCGGCTGGAGGCCACGCGGGCCGAGCTGTCGTGACGGCTGGCGGGTGGACGAGCCGTCGTCCTCCTGGTTCAGCGGGCTGGGAGGCGTGCGCACTGAGACACCGAGGCGACACCGCGCGGACGGACAGGACGGATGACATTCGGTCCGTGCGTGTGCGGCGACAATGCGCCATGCTGCGAGCGTCATGAATGGCTCGGACCCCGGAGCACCGGGCTCCCCACCTCCCGTCCTTTCCTTCCGCCACCTGCTGACCGACGCTGTCGGTACGTTCCTGGATGAGGCGGGGATGTCGTGCGCGCAGACGGCCGACTCCATCGGCGAGCTCATCGTCACGCTGTCGCGCTACCGCGAGGAAGGCGCACCGCTGTTCCCCATGGCCTTCATGGGGGACGACCTGGGGCAGATGCTCGCGCTGCTGGGCGGCAAGGACCCCATCGCCATCGGCATCGGGCCCCGCTCACGCGCCACCGTCCAGCGAGCCCTCAAGCAGTGCGCGCCGTTGGGGCAGGGGCGGTGGTGGGCGCTTTACCTGCTGCGGGTGCCGGAGGGCTTCGCCTACGGCGTGTTCCGCACGGACCCGTTTCCGCTCGCGGAGTCACCGCTGGAGCGACTGCGGCGGACGGAGGAGGCGCAGGCGGGTGTCGTGGGTGTGCTCCAGCTCGCGGACAACATGCTGGAGCTGCGCGCGGGTGGCGGGCTGTGCCGGCACGTGTACCTGTCGGGTGCGCGCGTGGAGGGGGCGTCACCTCCCGCGGTGCTCAACGAATTGGCGGAGGCCATCACGGATGGCGTGGCGAGCGCCAGTCTGGAGCGAGCCCGAGGGTTCTTCCGGCGCGTGCTCTTCGAGGTGATGCAGTCGTCCCATGGGGCGCTGGTGGCGGTACTGCCCCGGGAGCGCGCGGGCTCCACGCTCTTCGTGGACGGCATCATCCTGCCGCGCCCGTTGGACATCGTGGCGCTGCTGGACCGCTATCACGCGGACCCGACCGACTCGGCGGCCACGGCGGTGCGAGCCACCGGGCAGCTTCTGCGCGGGATGATGGCGACGGATGGAATCACCGTGCTTCGCGCGGATGGGTGCATCGTCGGGTACAACATCTTCGTGCGGCACCCGGAGTCGCTCGCGCATCAGCCGTCCGTCGTGGGCGGAGCGCGTCGGCGCACGTACGAGGTCCTGGGCGCCGCCGTCGGCACCGAGCTGACCGCCGCGTTCATCCGCTCCCAGGACGGTGACGCGGCCTGCCGTCGCGCGTGACGCGAGGTCGGGCCCGTGAGGGACACCCACCAAGTCGGGAGGAGGTGTCCGGTTCACGAATCCGGAGGATGGGTGGACGGGAGCGAATGGGTCGGCCCCGAGGGTGATCCTTGCGTCCCGTAGGAGTCCCGCGCACACGACACGGGGCCGGGATTTTCGGGCTGTTCTGGATAACAGCTACAACCTGTGTCGGTAGAGGCACAGGTTTGCTGTCCGGAGACTGACCTCTCACGTCACATGGCACCGTGGACGCACAGATGGCCGGAGAATTGAGTTTGTCAGAGGCTTCCAGCATGCTGGCGCGGCCTTGAAATCCCCCTTGTTCCGCATCGCGCGATTCGCGCTCGCTGCCCTCGCGGTGTGCCTCGTGGCCCCCTCTGCGTGGGCCCAGAAGCTACCGGACGTCACCGTCGCTGGTCCGCCTATTGCCCCCGCGCTGAGCGAGAGCGGCCAGGGCCTGTGCGTTGCGTCCAACGTGTGGACGCGGACCCCAGGCGAGTTTCCGCAGACGCGTGGCACATTCCTCGACGGCATCAACGGGTTCTTCGAGGAGCCCGCCAGCAAGCAGAACCGCATCACGACCGTGCTGCGCACGCCGTTCGATCTGTCGAACAACCTCAACGATGGTCGCACGCTCAGCTTCGGCGACTTCGTGGGTCAGGTCACCATGCCTGGCTGCTCCACCGGTGGATGCAGTTTCAACGTCATCAACGACAATGATGCGTTGACACCATTCGTCTCCCGCTTTCGCGGCTACTTGAACATCCCCGCTAGCCTCGTAGGCCAGACACTGCATCTTGGGTACTACTCGGACGATGCCGTCAGTCTGGTCGTCTATGACCGTGCTCAGGCCTATACGGTCATCAACCGACCGCCACAACTCGGCGCCGCCACATGGCGAACAACCAACAGCGTGACCTTCGCCCAGTCAGGGCTCTACGCCGTTGAGATTCTGTACGCCCAGGTGACGGAGCACGCCGCGCTGGAGATGTCGATGCTCGTAGGAGCCTTCACGGACTTCGAGCGAGCAGCCAACGTTCCGCCGATCATCAACCTGTACAGCTCCAACTTCCAACTGCTCCAGCCCGCGCAGTTCTTCCAGACGGAGAACGGCATCCCGTCCTATTCGACGGACCCCAACCGCTGCGAGCAGTGCATCCGCGCCAACGTCAACGCCCAGAACAACGGCGGCTGTGATCCCTACTACCACTGCAACTCCGCGGCCCTGTGCGCCCCTTGCGACTCCTCGCTCCGCTGCGGCGCGGCCTGCTCTCCCTGCGGTCAATCCACGCCCCTCTGCGCCAACATCAACGGCAACACGCAATGCGTGCAGTGCACGGATGATAGCCAGTGCCCCAACGGCCGCTGCGACCTGAGCGACAACATCTGCCGAGGATGCAACGGCGACGACGACTGCCCGACCAACGGCCGCTGCGACCTGAGCGACAACACCTGCCGAGGCTGCAACGACGACAACGACTGCCCGAACACCGGCCGCTGCGACCTCGGAACGAACCAGTGCTCGGGCTGCAACGACGACGCGGACTGCCCGGGCGCCGTCTGCGACGAGCCCACCGCCACCTGCGTCCCGTGCACCGACGACGAGCACTGCCCCGATGGCCAGGTCTGCGCGACCGACATCAACCAGTGCCGCGAGTGCAATGACGATTCGCAGTGCGTCCGCGGTGAAGTCTGCACCAATCACCAGTGCGCCCCCTGCGCCACCGATGACCAGTGCGCCGGCAACTCCTGCAACTGCTGCCCCAATGGCACCCAGTGCTCCGCACTGACTGCCGGCGGGTCTCCCTCCTGCGTCGAGTGCACCACCGATGACCAGTGCGCTAACGGTCAGAAGTGCGATCCGCTCAACGGCACCTGCGTCACCACGCTGCCCGAGTGCAACACCGCCGATGCCTGCGGCCCCGCCTGCGCCAAGTGCCCTGGCGAGCGCCCCTTCTGCCTCGACGGCGAGGTCTGCGTTCAGTGCCGCACCGACCTGGAATGTGGCGACGGCCAGTTCTGTCTCAGCGGCGAGTGCAGCACCTGCACCACCGACCGCCACTGCGGCTCGCGCTGCGAAGCCTGCGAGACGGACGCACCCTTCTGTCTCTCGGATGGCTCGGTCCAGAACAGCACCTGCGTCGGCTGCAGGAGCAATGACGACTGCGGCAGCGGCCAGTGCAACCCCACGACGCGCACCTGTGAGAACGCCGGCGCCTGCGCGGTGACCTGTGACGCGGGCCTCGTCTGCAATGGCGAAGCGTGCGTCCAGTGTTTCGCCGACGCGCACTGCCCCTGCGGCGGCACCTGCGACCTCACCAACAACACCTGCTCCTCTTCGTGCGAGGACAGCGGCGACTGCCTCGGCGTCCAGCACTGCTCGGCCAAGACGCAGGAGTGCGAGCGAGGCCGACGCAAGCCCGGCACCGACCCACAGGGCGGCGCCTTCTGCTGCGGCACCGCCGCCGACGCCACTCCGGCTGGCAGCGCCACCATCCTCGTCCTGCTCGCCGCGGGCCTCCTGCTCCTCCGCTCCCAGCGCCGCGTCCGATGAAACCCTTCCACCTGCCGCTCCTCCTCCTGGCGCTCGGAGGGGCAACCCTCGCCTCCGCCCAGCCGGACGCCCGCTTCGACGTGCAGCTGTTCCGCCCGTCCGCGGCGCCGCAGGACCTGGTTGTCGTCACCCAGTCCCGTCCGCTGTCACACATGTCCGTGGCCTTCGGGCCGTACTTCAGCTACTCGCTCAACCCCCTCACGCTGGTGCCCGAGGGCGGAGACCTCGAGAAGATCAGCCTGGTGGGCAACCGCCTCCAGCTCGACGTCATGGCCATGGTGGGCCTGTTCGACTGGGGCGAGATTGGCGTGGACCTGCCGCTCATCCTCGCCCAGGGCGGACAGAACCTGGAGGTCATCGGCACCGAGGGAAGCGTGGAGAGCTTCGTGCTCGGTGACTTGCGCCTCTCCGGCAAGGTGGCCATCCCGGGCCTTCGCCGTCCCGCCGAGGGCAAGGGCTGGGGCGCCGCGCTGACGCTCAACGTGTCCTTCCCCACGGGCGCGCAGGACGCGTTCGCCGGCGAGGGCGAGATGACGTGGGCCCCCGGGCTCGTGCTGGACTACCGCTTCGGCAACGGCATCCTGCTCGCGTTCAACGGCGGCTTCTGGAAGCGGCCGGACCGCGTGTTCGACGGCGTGGCGCTGGGTGACATGGCGCCCTTCGGCCTCGGCACCGAGGTGCCCATCCTCCGAGGCAGCGGCATCACCGCGCTCGCCATGGTGAACGGCGCGGTGGGACTGAAGAAGGCCCCTGGAACGGAGCGACAGATTCCCGCGGAGCTGCTCATCGGCCTGCGCTGGTACAGCTCCACGGGCGTGACGTTCACCTTCGGCGGCGGCGCGGGCTGTGGCTGCTCGCTCGCGTCGCCCACGCTGAGCCTCTTCACGTCCATCATCTGGATTCCGGCGAAGACGCGCGAGTGGGAGGCGCTGGAGCGCTTCAAGGAGCCGCCCGAGCCGGCACCGCCGCCTCCTCCGCCGGTGGACCCGGATGGAGACTCGGTGATTGGCGTGGGCGACAAGTGCCCGGATGTGCCCGGCCCCGTGGAGAACGCGGGCTGCCCGGACACGGACCGCGACGGCGACGGCACGGTGGACCGGCTCGACAGGTGCGCGGACCAGCCGGCGGGAAGCCGTGGCCGTGATGGGTGCCCGCTCGCGCGCCGCGACGGGAACAAGATTGTCATCCTGGAGCAGGTGAACTTCGCCACGGACCAGGACGTCATCCTCTCCGAGTCCTTCCCGATTCTGGAGGAGGTCGCCCGGGTGATGAACGAGAACCCGGAGATGGACCGGGTGTTGGTGGAAGGCCACACGGATGCCCGCGCGAGCGATGCGTACAACCTGGACCTGTCGCGCCGGCGTGCGTCCAGCGTGATGCGCTTCCTCATCCAGAGCGGCGTCGCGGCGGAGCGGGTGTGTTCGCAGGGCTTCGGTCGCAGCCGGCCGCTGTCCGACAACGCGACGGAAGAAGGCATGGCGCTCAACCGCCGCGTCGACTTCACCATCCAACCGCCCAGCGATGGCCCGCGTCCGCCCTGCCCCGAGGACCCGTCCGAAAAGAAGGGCAAGCGCCCCCGTACGAAGGCGCCGAGCCCCAAGGCCAGCCCCGCCGCGCCGAAGCCGTAAGCGCGGCGGCGCGGGCTCCGACAGCATCCGCCGCACGCCGCGCCCCTCAGCGAGGCGTCACGAACCTACGAAGCGACTCGCGCGCACGCGGAAGCCGCCGGCATCCACGGCACGGGCGGTCTCCACCGAGGGGCCCCGCACCACCGTCAGGGAACGACGAACTCCGCGGCGGAGCGGCGGCGACCGGCGACAACGGAGACCACCGCGCGCCCCTGCCCCACCGCCGTCACCCGGCCGTCCTGGGACACCGACACCACGGCTGCGTCCGACGTGAACCACTCCAGCGGCACGCTGTCGAGCACCACGCCGTTGCGATTGAAGGCCCGCGCCAGGAGCAACACCGACTGCCCCGGACGCTGGAACTGATGGTGGGTGAGGTTGAGGCCCAGGCGCGCGAAGTCCGCGGGCACCACCTGGACGGCGATGTGCCGAGCCAGATGCCCCAGGCTCGCGCTCACCGTGGCCGAGCCGGGCTTCACCGCCACCAACTGTCCCTCCTCTACCCGCGCGACCGACTCGTCCGACGAACGGAACTCCGGCACGGCGTCAGGAAGCGACGCGCCCTGCTCATTGCGCGCCACCACGCGCATCTTGATGACGCGGCCCACTTCCATGAAGTCGGCACCCGGCGCGCGCACATCCAACGAGTTCAGGATGATCAGGTCCAACGGCAGGGCCTCACGCACCTTGCCCCCCGTCACGCCGATGACCGTCTTGCCGGACTTGCGCACCGTCACCACGCCGTCCTGCACCAGCGCCACATCCGTCGCGGAGCTGGTCCACCGCAGCTTCGGCTCGGACATGCGCTGACCCTCGGCATCGAGGACCGTGTAGTCCAACTTCACGTTCTGCCCCGGCGTGCGCAGGAACTTCGACTCCAGCGGCTGGAAGGTCAGGGACTCGGGCGACGGCCCACATGCGCCCAAGAGGCCGAGCGCGAGAACAAGCACGGAACGAAATAGGAAACGCGGCGTCTTCACGGCGGCGGAGACAGACAACGAAGCGGGGTGGGAGTAGCGCCCATTTTAACCACGCCCCTCGCCCCGCGTGTGAACCGCGAGGCCCTCTTCTCACCGCCTCCGCGCCCGATGCCGTCCGCAAGGCACTCGTCCAGACAGGCGGTATCCGCTCGCCCCCCTCAGGAGAAGAGGAAGTGGGGGACGTTGAAGTCACTCTCGGTGGAATCGAGGGACGCGACGATGTTGAGCCGCTGCCCGGGCTCCGCGAGGTCGACGACGCAGTCCGCCTTCGTCTTTCCCGCCCCCTGGATGACCCGGACGCGGGGTCTGGCCGCCTGCGCCGAATCCGTGGGCACATCCATCACCACGCCCAACTGCCCCCCAGACAGGCGCACCAGCGTCCCCACCGGGTAGAAGCCGGCCACCGCGGTGAACAGGCGGACCACCCTCGCATCGAACCGGGTGCCCGCCCGGTGGGTGATGAGCCGCAGCGCCGTGTCCGGTGCCAGCCCAGGATGAGGCGGCGCCGGAAACGTCAGCAGGTCGAAGGCACAGGGCACCGCGAGCAGCCGCCCCGCAAACCCCACCGGCCGATGCACCGGTCCACTCCACGCCGGCTGGAGGCAGTCATGCGCGGCCACGACACGCTCCAGTCGACTGGCGTCCAACGGGCGCTGCAACAGCCGGAGCGCCGTCTTCAGCGGGCCCCGCCGCGCCAGCAACTCATGGGAGGCGCGGTCGAACTCCTGCTCCGGCGCGAGCGTGGTGGCCCCCCGCCCCAGGTCATGGAACAGCCCGCTGAGGGCCAGGTCCAACTGTTGCGCGCGCGACAGCCCCATCCGCCGCGCCATCAACAGCGACAGCACCGCCACCGCCGCTCCGTGCTGCCCCCCATCCACGTCTGTCCGGCGAAAGCGCGTGAGGCCCACCAGGAGCGACTCGTGGCCCACGGAGGACTCGGCCAGGCGCAACAGCACGCGGCGGAAGCGCTCGACGCGCACCTGTCCCTGAGAGGTGATGACGTGCTTGAGGAGGACGACGAGCCGCGCGTAGTAGCGCAGCATCACCTCACGCGGGGTCAGCACGTTCGTGGAGGACAACACGTCGCGCAGGCGGATGGGCCCCAGCTTCTCCTGGAGGATGGCCCGCGGCTTCCGCGCGCGCCGGTGCTTCTGGAAGGCGACGAGGAAGGCGCGCAGGTGCTCGCGACGCAGGCCCGAGCCGAAGGAGATTTCCTGCACCTGGAGATGCTCCAGGTAGCGCCGCAGTGAGACGGCCGTCTCCAGATGCTCCTCACCCAGCTTCATCCTCGCGCCGTTGAGGAAGGGGATGCCGCCCACGCACTGGAGCTCCACTGACTTCTGTCCCCGCAGCTCCGCGTCCAGCAGCGAGCCCAGCTCCTCGAGTGCCTCCTTCACGCCCGCGCTGTCCACGTCATGCAGGGACACCGTGTTCAGACACCGAACGACGACGCCCATGAGCCTCGGGCCCACCTGTGCCGCGTCCTCCCGTGTCGTCGACGTGTCCATGTCTCCGCGTCCCCCGACGTCCGTCCGTCGGCTTCAGCCCACCGGGGCCAGTTGCGCCAGCGCTTCCCGACAGGCCTGTTTCAGATTGCGCGGCGCGAAGAGCTTGTTCGCCACCGCCTCCAACAACGGCCGGGCCCTCGGGTCTCCGAGGATGCCGATGCAGTGCGCGCAGTGGGTCTTCAGCTCGATGTCCTGCGCTCGCTCGAAGGAAGACCGCAGCGCAGCACCAGCGAGGGGGCCTCCCAGGTCCGCGAGCGCGCGCAGCACCGCCATGCGCTCGCGCAGCTCCATCCGCGCATCGAGCCGGGACACCAACGGCCCCACCGCCGCATCCACGCCGTAGCGCACCAGCAACACGAGCGCCGCGCCACGCACCCCCACCGCGGGGTCCGCCAGGAGCTTCAGGAGCGGCGAGCGCTGGGCCTCCACGTCGCGAGGACTCAGCCGGGACAGCAGCGCCGCGCGCACCTCCGGTCGGGGATGTCCCAGCAGGGCCGCCGTCAACGGCAGCGCCTCCGGTCCCGACTCGCGCAGGAACTGCACCCAGTCCAGGTCCGCCTCGCCCAGGGACGAGGCCCGCGCCACCAGGATGTTCAGCGAGATGCCCCGGCGCACGAGCAGCTTCGCCAGGGCCCCACGGGCCTCGGGCGAGGGCAGCTCGAAGAGCAGGTCCGTGACGCCCTGGAGCGCATCCCGAGGCAGCGCGCTCACCAGCTCCAACACGCGCAGCAGCAAGCCCGGCTGGGCGGTGGCCTGGGCCAGCGCGAAGCGCGTCTTCTCCCGGAAGAACAGCCGCGTGACGGCATAGAGGTCCGGCGTGCGCGCGTCCGAGGCCCGAGCATCCCGCGTCATGCCCTGCACCACCTGCGACAGCTCCGTCCAGCGGCCATTCGAGACGAGGCTGGAGAGCAGCTCCTCCATCCACGCCAGGAGCTCCGAGCGCTCCTCCTCGCGACACACCGCGAGCAGGCCCCACACCACCCACAGGCTCCGCTCGTGCACGCCTTCGCCGCCCCGCTCGCGCTCCAGCAGGGCTCGCAGCTCCGCCAGCTCCGTGTCGCTCGCGCCCGCGAAGGCCGGCGCTTCAGAGCGCACCAGGTCCTGTGCGCGGACAGGGGCCAGCACCTCCGCCTCCAGTCGCGCCAGCCACTCGTCGTGTCCCACGGGCCGACGGCGGCCGGAGCCCGAGGACTGGCGCCGCGTGAGCTCCGCGAAGAGCTGCTCCTCGCGCTCGGCCAACTGGGCTTCGGCCTGCGCGGACTCGCCCGTCTCCGCCGACGCGGGCACCTCCGCGACGACGAGCTCGATGTCCTCGAAGCCCCGCTCCCAGAACCACGTATAGAAGTCGTACTCCGGAGGCAGCGTGCGCTGTAGCGCGCGGTGCCACATCCCCAGGAAGGCGCTCAGCTCCTCCGAATCCAAACCCGGTTGCAGCAGCACCTCCTGTACACCTTCCAGGAAGAGGGGCCGCGTCACGGAGTCCTTCGCGGACGCCGACTCCACGAGCACCACGTCTCCCAGGAGCAGCGCCGAGGAGCGAACGTGCAGCACCACCGCCTCGCTCGTCACCTCGTGGTAGCGCCGCACCGCTTCGATCAATCGCTGTTGGACTTCCACCAGCGCGGCATGCCCCTCCGCGTAGAAGCGATAGGCGCCCAGCACCTTGTTCAGCGCGTGGCCCACCTCCGTCGCGGCGTCCCCCGGCGAGAGCGCGGGCAACCCCACGGCGCCTGGAGCTATTGTCTGACCTCTGGAAGCGGGAGTGGGCATGGCTGGCAATTCATTGGAGTCCCTCCACGACACTAAAGCCAGAATCCAAGCACCACCAAATGAAGGTTGTCTTTCATGAACGAGGCGCGTGGGCGCCCAGTGCCCCAGGGACTGGGTTGCCAGGGCTTCGCCCTCGCGCCACCCAGCGAGTCGGGCGCGCTCCCGGGCCCGCTCCAATCGCTCACGCGCCTCGTCTGCCCTGCCCCCCGCACCGAGCAGACGCCCCACGTCGTAGTGGATGCGCGCGGCCTCCTGCGCATCGCCCCCCTGCTCGGCCAGAACGAGCGCTCGCTCCAGTTCAGGGTGTCGTCTACCCCGCCGGCGCGAGCCACCTCAGGCGCGGCATGCTGCCCGTGGGACGAGGCCCCGGCGCCAGGGCCAGCGGCTGGACGTAGAGGCCCCAGCGCTCTCGCGTCCACCACGCTCCCGTGCGCCGACGCTCCTCCGCTCCTGTCATCCGGTAGTCATGGAGCACCGCGCGAACCTGCCGGGGCGGCGCGTCCGGGAAGGGATTGCGCTCGAGCAATCCCAGCACCTCGGGAGCGCCTTCGAGCAGTCGAGCCAGGAAGGCGATGAACCAGCTCGGCGGAGAGGAGAGCGCGGCGAACCACATCTGCCAGTCGAGGCGAGGTTGGTGCGGGGCCACCTGCTTCGGCGGCTGGTCGACGTCGCCCACCTTGTAGCGAAAGCGATAGGGCTCCCAGTGCTCGCCGTCGTTGGACCCTTCGACGACGATTTCCGGTCGCTCCACCGTCATCACGCTGAACAGGCCATAGCGATTCACGGAGCGCAGCGGGCGCGCACAGCCGTGCAGCCACGTCAGGGGACGGAGCACTTTCTCCGGGAGTCGTGCACCTCGCTCGAAGCGCAGGAGGATGTCAGCGGCGCCGAGCAGGAGGAGCGGCGTGAGCAGGACTCCACTCCAGTGCGTTCGCGAGCGCGCCGGAGGTGGGCCCTCGGGAAGGAACGGGAGCATTCGTCGCAGGGCGGCGTCATCCAGCAGCCACACTCCCAGCGCCAGGGACTGGAGATTGAAGAAGCCATAGTTGCCCGTGGCGGCGATGGCGGCCTGCAACGCGGAGAAGGCTCCGAAGGCGAGCTGTCTGGGTCGACGGGGTGTGAAGACGAGGAGCGGCACACCGGCTTCCAGCGCGAGCACCATCGCTGTCGAAGCCTTCTGGAGTGGCTCGGGCAGGTGGTGTGCGTACCAGCCGCCGCGCGTGGGCAGGGGCGCTGTCTCGTAGTAGTGCCGACAGGCCGTCAGCTCGCGCCACGTCCTGTCCCCCGACTGCCACTTGCTGACACCCGAGCCGAAGTAGAGGCGGAACACGAGCAGTCGGAAGAGGAACACGTCCAACGCACCGGGTGACGCACGGCCCAGGCCCGGGCGCAGTCCTGGTGGAGCGGTGAGCGCGGACAGCAGGCCCATCTCCAGCAACAGGACGTCCCACTGGAACGAGAGGAACTCCCGGCCCACCGCCGCATAGGAGAGATACAGGCCCCACAACAGGGCCAGCGCGCTGCGGGGCGCGACGTTGAAGAGGACCGCGAGGGAGAGGAGCTGCCCCAGCGTGCAGCCCCGCACCAGCGTCGCGTCGGAAGCGCCGAACCAGAACACCGTGGGCAGTCGTCGCCAGCGCTCCCGCGCGGGTTCGGCCTGTCGCCGTTCCTCGCTGACCAGGTCCTTCACGGGGCGGATGCCTCGCGAGCCGAACAACCCCAATACCTGTCCTCGCAAGGACGTGAAGGCGATGAGGAACGTGCCGCCCATCAACCGGAGGAAGAGCCAGCGCACCTGGCGGAGGTCTCGCGGTGCCACGGTGCGGCCGAAGAGCCAGCGGTCCACCCGTGATGCCGCGCGGCGATTGCGAGCGATGACGCCGTAGGCAGCCTGGGACAGGCCCAGCACTCCGGGCAGCAGCCCCACTCTCGCCATGCCGTGCGTCAGCCAGCGGGGCGACCGGGTAAGCGCGCGGAAGACCGCCTCCGCGCCCTGCGACACGCGGCCCGAAGGCTCCACGAGCTGCGTGGCGCGACGCATGTTCCGTCGCGGGATGCCGAGCAGCAGGAGGAGCCAACTACGGCCTGGGAGGAAACGGACGCGTCCTTCGGTGTGCTGTGCCCAGCGCGCCACCCAGCGGCGGCAGAAGCCGCAGTCGGCGTCGTAGAGCAGCAGCGGTGGCGGACGCGTGAGCCGCCCCCGGGCGGCGACACGTTCGTGCGTGTGAGAACCCACCATGGCTGAAGCATGGAGTCGGCGGGTGGAGTTGGCCGCCCTTTGGCGCGGAGGCGGTGGCCGCTCCGGGGCCGGGGTGCCGAGCGAGCAAGCGCGGCATCTCGTGGGAGGCCCTGGACATCGGAGCGGGGTGCCTAGCTTTCACGGCATGAGCGAGCCGAAGGGGAAGGCAAAGCGACTGGTCGAGGTGGCGCCTGGCATCCACCACTGGACCTTGAATGACAACCGCATCGGCGGCACGCGCAGCGATGCCTACGCGGTGGTGGATGACGATGGGGCGGTCATCCTCATCGACCCACTGCCCATCGACGAAGCGGTGCTGCGGGGACTGGGTGACATCTCCGCCATCCTGCTGACGGCGGGGAATCACCAGCGTTCGGCGTGGCGCTTCCGCAAGGCGTTCGGCGCTCCAGTGTGGGCTCCGGAGAATGCATACGGGTTGGAGGACAAGCCCGACTTCATCTACGTGGCGGGCGACACGCTTCCGGGGGGACTGCTCCCCTTCCACACGCCCGGTCCCGCGGTGGCCATGTACACGCTGTGGATGCAGAAACATCCGCGAGGCATTGCCTTCATCTCCGACCTGTTGACCCACGAGGGCAGCGGCACGCCGGAGTTCATCCCCAGCGAGTACCAGGACGAGCCCCTTCGCACCCGACAGAGCGTCCAGCGCATCCTGGACCACCTGGCCGTCATAGACATCGTCTGCTTCGCGCACGGAGAGCCCATCCTTTCGGATGGCGCGAATGCGCTGCGGCGTGCGCTGCAGGAAGACATGGACGCTCCTGCCGCACCGTCACCCTAGACATCATCATCCCGCTCGAAGAACATGCTGAGCCAAGGGCAGTGCACTTGGCGCAGCCCACGCCCAGGGCGAGCACACCGCCACCGGGCTGAACCCAAGTCTGGAGTTGGGAGATGAAGGGCATCGGCCGCCCCTTTCACGCGACATCTACCTTGACGCTCACCGCAGGCCTCGCATCGGCGCGCCGTCCAGCCCAACAATTCCTGTCGCCGTGAAAAGCAACAGCAACAGAACGCATCTCAGACAGCATCCCATTGAAAGCCGGTCTGCTTTATGGGAGTGACGTCTGGCGCGAGCAGCTTTAGCTCCCGCTCCGACCCTCCTGGAGGTTCCATGCCCCGAAGCTCTCGGCTGTCATTCCTTGCGTTTTTCGCCATGGTGGTATGCCTGTATGCAGGCGAAGGCTTGGCACAAAACGCGCAAGGCGGGATTGTCAACCACGAAGCTTACATCACTGTCCCCAGCGGCACGGTCAACGACTGGGTCTTGCATGTCTCTCCCAACGACATGGGATTCGAGGAGCCCGGCTTCGAATCTGACAATGCCCTTCTCAAGGTGGAGTGCAGCGCCTTTCAGATCAACCAATACACCTGGCGGGTCATAGCTCGGTTCAAGTACCGCGGAGTGAGCACTGGCGATGGTATCTGGCAACCCGGGAAGGCGAACTACATACTCGTCCACAAGTAAAAGCCCCAAACGAAGGACAGGACCGGGGCGCTCGAAGTACAACACCACGGGCCGACATGAGCAGACATTGCCTCTCTCGTGGCAGACATACCTGCGACTGGAGTCCCTCGAATCGCAGGCCGATGCCCGCGGGCGTCAGTCCGTAAGTGCATCCATCGGATGCCAGACACATTCGTCGGTCACGAATCAGCCCTCTCGCACCAGCACGTGGCCGTCCTGGACACCTGGCGGGACGAGGTACAGCGCCTCTCCCGCCTCCGCGCGGTCCAACAGCGCGCTCAGTGCCGGCAGGTCCGTGACGGCGATGCGCCTCGTCGGATCCAACGACAGTCGACGCTCCATCGCCTCCGCCACGCGCGCGCCGTCGGACACGTCCGTCTCGTAGACGAAGGTCCGCTCGCCGTACTCGTGTCCCCCGGGAACACGGCCCACCAGTCGCAAGGGCCCCAGTCGCGCGTGGACGCGCACACTCGGATTGTCCCACTGAGCCACGCCACGCAGCCGCGTCGCACGCAGCATGCGCAATGTCAGCGTCTTCACCCAGGCCCCCGCCCCCGTCCCCGGCAGGAAACTCAACAACGACACGCCGATGAACAGCCCCGGCGTCATCGACGGCGCCGCGTAGTACGCCGCGCCGATGGCCGGCTCCTCATCCGCGAGCCCCAGGTGCGCGCGCAGCTCCGGCTTCAACATCCGCGCGGGACAGCGCAGCAACCCAATCGCTCCCGGCATCAGATACAGGTCCGACAACACCCAACGCGGCACACCAATCCCGCCAAAGGCGAACTGGTTCAACGCCAGATACTGCGTCGCCAGCTCCAGATTGCGCTCAGCGGGCAGATACGTCGCCGGCAACCCCAAGGGCGACAGGTCCATCGACTCCGCGTGTTCACCCGCGCCCAGTGCCATGAGCGACACCCCCGGATGCGCGGAGAAGAATGCCTCGGCCTGCCTCGCCAGTGCTTCGGTGTCACGCATCGGCTTCGATGTCCTTCGCCACCGCCGACAGTCTCGCCTCGTCCGGAATCCTCACGGCGCCGTCGTCCACCCACGCCCGCGACACGAGACAACGCGAGGAACCTCCGCCCTTCTCACACAGCTCGCTCATGTCGAGCGACACCACCCCCATCCCCAGCGCCGCCACCCGCGCCTTCACCGCCTCCGGCACCACGGACGGCGCAAGCAAGTCCCTCCCCACCGGCAACCCATTGGTGGCATAGCGACGAATCTCGTCCTCCGTCACCGTGAGCAACCGCTGCTCACCGAAGCGCTCGCGCAGCAGCGCATACGACTCGGCGGCGATGACGTCCGGACACACCAGCATCCGGTCCACGGCGGGCAACGGCAGCAAGGCCATGTTGCCGTGAAACGCGGGCTCACGAACCCGAACCCGCACCACCTCGCCTGGAATCCAGCGCGACGCGGCCTCCAACCCCTCCAGCGTCGTGCGCCCACCCCAGAACAACAGCGTGGCCCCGTCGAAGTGCGCCACGTCGCCATGGGCCTCCCAGATGCCCTCACCCGGCTCCATCACCTCGAACCCCATGCGCCGCGCCAACGAAGCCCAGTGTTCCTTCTCCGCCTGACGGTGCGCGCTCATCATCCGAGGCAACACGAACCCCGGCGCCGCGCCCTCGCGCGCGACCACCTGGCCGCACTCCGCCGCGTACGGCATGCCCGTCAACAGCTCCGACGGCGACGACAGCGCCACCACCGTGCCACCACGAGCCTCGATGGCCCGCGCCAGCTCCAGCCACTCACGCCGGGCCTTGCGCGCATCCACCTGCCCCGCCTCGCGACTGCGGAAGTTGTTCCGCCCTCGCAACGCCCAGCCTCGCCCCGGGGGCGACATGAGGAAGAGTTCCATGACCCCTCCGCTTCTACCCCTCCCCCACGCATGACCGCCACACCACGTCCCGCCATTGAACGCTGGCGCACGCCTCGTCACATTCGCGCTGGCCCTCCGCGCGACGCCAGGACAGGCTGCCCCTCACGTGGACGAGACGAGCCTGCCCGAACCCGAAGCCTTGCGGTCCCTCTTGAAGACCGCCCTGGAACTGCCACCGCTCCAGCCGCATGCGGCGCGGTTGGAGCGCCTCGTGGACGACTACGCGCGCGGCGTCGCGAGCAGGGACGCTCCGCTCTCCGTCGCGCTCGTGGGCGCCACCGGCGCGGGAAAATCCACCCTCCTCAACGCCCTGGCCGGACAACCCCTCTCCCGCGAGGGCGTGGACCGCCCCACCAGCACCGCCGCCACCGTCTTCGCCCCGGAAGGCGCCGCGGCGGACACCCTGGCCCAGACGGGCGCTCGCGTGGCGCGGTACGTTCCCGGCCCCCAGGCCCTCTGGGGCGGACAGGTGTTCATCGACACCCCCGACCTCAACAGCGTGGCCACCACGCATCGCGACGTGGCTCGCGCCGCACTGGAGCGCGCGGACGTGGCGCTCGTCGTCATGCACCGGGGCAGCGTCGCGGAGGCCACGCAGGTGGAGTTCCTCGCGGAGTTCGCTCGCCGCCGCGCGCTCGTCTTCATCCTCAACTTCGCGGACGAGCTGTCACCCGAGTCTCGCGACACGCTCAAGGCACAGGTGCGCCGCGTCGCCGCCGAGCAGTTCGGCCTTCCCCCTCAAGACGTCCCTGTCTTCGCCATCAGCGCGCTGGCCGCCAAGGAAGGCCGCGACGTGTCCGGCGAGTTCGGCCCGCTGCTCTTCCACCTGCGCGGGCTCGCCACCCAGGCCATCGCCGCGCGCGTGCGACGTGGCAACGCGATGGGCGCCTTGGAGGAAGTGTCGGCGCGCGTGAAGGCCGCGCTCGACGAGACAGATGCACTGCTTGCTCGGACTCGCGCCGCGCTGGACTCCGGCCTGGCGAAGGCCTCCGACGGACTGCGCGAGGACTTCGACGCGCGACTGCGCCTGGCCCACGGACACCTCGCGGCGGAAGTGCGACGACAGGCGGGAGGCCGCTTCTGGGGCCCGGCGGCGTGGGGCCTGCGCCTCTCCCTGTGGGGCGCGAGCGGCCTGGGCGCGGCGGCGCTGGTGAGCCGACGCAGCCTGCCCGCGGGACTCGCGGTGGCGGCGGCCTCCACGGTGGTGGACGCTGTTCGCGGACACACACGCGCGCGGGCCGCGGAGAGCGCGGTGATTGAGCCCTTCGACGACGACTTCGGCGTCGAGTCCGCGGCGCGCACCGCGCTGGCCGAGGCGCGCAGCGTGGCGCGAGCCGGAGGCCTGGAGCCGTCGGTGCTCGGCGTGCCGGACGTGGACGCGATGCTGGAGGAGGTGCGCGCGGCTCGGGCCTCCGCGTGGCGCTACACGGCGACGACGGGCGTGGCGGAAGCGGTGGCGGGCTGGTGGCGCACCGCGCGCTGGCTGGTGCTGCCGCTCATCAACCTGCCGCTGCTCGTGCTGCTGGGACACGTGGGCTACCGCGTGGTGCGTGCCTACGTGGAGGGCCCCCTGTTGCCGCTCGACTACTTCGTCAACGCGGGAGCCCTCTTCGCGCTGCTCGCCGGGGCAGGCGCGATGCTGGCCTCAGCGAGTCTCGCTGGGGCCGCTCGCCGTGCGGGCGCCGGTGGGCGCACGCGCTTCGTCGAGGCCCTGGCCACCCTGGGCGGGCGGCTGGGAGAGGCCGTCGATGATGGCCTTCGCCCCGGGCGGGAGGCCGCGCGGCGCATCCTGGCGCTCCGGTGACATGGACACCACCGGCTGACCCGGCGTGTGCGAGCCCTCCGTCGCGGCCATGAGCGTGTCGCGACCGGAGTCACGGCAGATGGGCGCGGCCACGCGCGTCTCGCGCACCGGGTCTCCATAGCCAGCGATGCGCGCGGGCACGGACGGGTTGTTCCAACCCTTGCCCACCTCACGCGCCACCTTGAAGTGCAGGTGCGCGCCGCACGCCCAGCCGGTGGAGCCGGAGAAGCCGATGAGCTGCCCCTCCTTCACACTCTCGCCGGGCTTCACCACCACGGCGCTGAAGTGCAGGTACTGCGTCTCCAGCCCGTCCCCATGTGAGAGGACGACGTAGTTGGCGTAGGGCGCGAACTTCTCGTCGCACCCGCCCTTCGTGCTGTCGCCGCGAGCCAGCCGCACCACACCTTCACGCGCGGCGACGATGGGCGTGCCTTCCGGCATCCGGAAGTCCCACGCATACGTGTCGTTGTGTTGGTGACTGCCTGTGTCGTGTCCCTGGCTCACCGTGTGGATGCGCCCACACGCGAACGGAACGCCGACCTCGGGCATGTCGCCCGCAGGAGAGGCAATCGAGTTGGTAACCGCTGGCGCCGTGGCCAGGAGGGAGCCGACAAGGAGAGCGGAGGAAAGGTTCATATCGGGCCGGCGGACAACGGAGACAAGTGGCAGGGGTATTTCCTGGACCAATTATCTCGCGCCCGCGTGGCCTATCACCAGGGACCCCATGGCCCGCTCGCTCGTCCGTGGGGCCTGACGCCCTCGACGTCGAGTGACGAGTCCGCCTCCAGCGGGCGGGCACCTGTCTCCTCGCCTGCTCGACGAGGCGCCGCGAAAATGCCCAGGCGAGCCTCGCGCGGACGACGGCGCCCTCGTGTCTCACCTGCGCCACCATGGGTGGCACCGTGGATCACCCTCCCTCACCAGCAGCCGTGACATAGTGACTGGTCACTCATTAACATCGGAGTTATGCTTTCGGCAGATGGCCGTGAAGAGTGCATCCCCTACTGAAGGGCCACCCCGCCCTCCCCGCCGCACGCAGCAGGAGCGCCGCGAGACGACGCGCCGCAAGCTGCTGGACGCCACCATCGACACGTTGGTGGACGCGGGGCACGCGCGCCTGACGACGGTGGAGGTCGCGAAGCGAGCAGGCGTGTCCCAGGGCGCGCTCTTCACGCACTTCGATACGAAGGAGGAGCTGCTCGCCGCGGCGGTGGAGCACCTCTTCCCGCGAATCATCCAGGACTACCTGGCCGGTGTCGGCGCGCGGCCGTCGAGCAAGGACCGCATCGCCTCCGCCGTGGACATGTTGTGGGCCGCGTACCAGCGGCCAGAGCTTCAAGCGGCCATCGAGTTGTATGTGGCCGCGCGCACGGACACGGCGCTCCAGGTGGCGCTGGCCGCGGTGGATGGGCCGCACCGGGAGAACCTTCACCGGGTGGCGCGCGAGCTGTTCCCCGAGGCGGCGACCGCCTACCCGGAGTTCGACTCCGTGGTGGAGCTGGCGCTGGACGCCGTGCAGGGTGCGGCCGTCGGGGGAAGCGCGCGTCCGGATGACCCGGCCCACCGCCGCATGCTCGATGCCCTCACCCGCTTCATGCGCAGTGCTTTCTCTCCACCTTCGACACGTCGACCGCGCCAACGCCACCGCTCCTGAGCATCACGATGGAGGTGTCCCATGGACGCCGTACACATTCCCGACCTCATCACTCCCGCCATCCCCGTCTTCATCCTGACGGTGGTGGCCGAGGCGCTGTGGGTAAAGAAGCTGCGTGACGAAGGCCGCGAGGTGGCGGGACATACCCTGAAGGACTCGGCCGCCAGTCTCTCCATGGGCCTGGGCAACGTGTTCATCAACGTGGTCTGGAAGGGCATCGCCTTCGCCGGCTACCTGGCGCTCTACAACCTGACGCCGCTGCGCGTGGGCACGGGGGTGCTGGCCTGGGTGCTGCTCTTCTTCGCGGAGGACCTCTGCTACTACTGGTTCCATCGCGTCCACCACGAGAGCCGCTTCTTCTGGGCGTCGCACGTGGTGCACCACTCCAGTCAGCACTACAACCTGACCACGGCGCTGCGGCAGACGTGGACCAACCCCACGGGCTGGGTGTTCTGGGCGCCGCTGGCGCTGCTCGGCTTCTCCCCGGTGATGATTGTCGTCCAGCAGTCGGTGAGCCTGCTCTACCAGTACTGGATTCACACCGAGGCCATCCACCGGCTGCCGCGTCCGCTGGAGTGGGTGCTCAACACGCCGTCGCACCACCGCGTGCACCACGCGTCCAACCCGCGCTACCTCGACAAGAACTACGCGGGCATCCTCATCATCTGGGACCGGATGTTCGGCACCTTCGAACCCGAGGGTGAGAAGCCCGTCTACGGCCTGACGAAGAACCTCCAGACGTACAACCCGCTGCGCATCGCGTTCCACGAGTTCTTCGCCATCGCCAGGGATGCGATGAAGCCGGGCTCATTGAAGCAGCGACTGAGCTACGTCTTCCGCAATCCCGCGTGGAAACCGGACGAGCGAAGTGCGCCGCCCGGCAGTCCTCCGGCGACGGAGCCGGTGCGCCCTTCCGCCTGAGGTGAAGACCCTCCAGGGGTGCCCCTGACTCCCTGGGGAGTGGCGGGTGTTGAGCACTGCGCCCTTCCCGGGTGTCGAGTCCTCGCGTCGCGCGCGTGTTCGGCTTCCCTCACGCGAGCGGAGGCGCTAAGCCAGCCGGCACTTTTTTCGCGCGAGCACCCCCAGGAGGAGGACGAGTCATGACCGAGCGTGAGCTGTGGGAGCGGTACCAGCGGTATCTGAGCGTCGTCCCGTCGCTGGGGTTCTCCCTCGACGTCTCGCGCATGGGCTTCGCCGCGGACTATCTGGAGCGGATGCGTCCGCGCCTGGAGGAAGCCTTCTCCCAGATGGAGGCGCTGGAGAAGGGCGCCATCGCGAACCCGGATGAGAACCGCCGCGTGGGCCACTACTGGCTGCGCGCCCCCGAACTGGCCCCGGAGCCCGCGCTCTCCAAGGACGTCACCGACACGGTGGCCGCCGTCCACGCCTTCGCGCGCGACGTGCATGACGGGAAGCTGAAGCCGCAGAAGGCGCAGCGCTTCACGCATCTGCTGTTGGTGGGCATCGGCGGCTCGGCGCTCGGGCCGCAGTTGGTGGCGGACGCGCTGACGTCGCGGGACGACAAGCTGCGGGTGTCCTTCTTCGACAACACGGACCCGGATGGGATGGACCGGGTGCTGGGACAGCTCGGCGCCCAGCTGGCCGAGACGCTGACGGTGGTCATCAGCAAGTCCGGCGGCACGAAGGAGACGCACAACGGCATGCTGGAGGCCGAGCGCGCCTATGTGGAGCAGGGGCTCACCTTCAGCAAGCACGCGGTGGCCGTCACGGGCGCGGGCAGCGAGCTGGACACACACGCGAAGAAGCAGGGCTGGCTGCGCACCTTCCCGATGTGGGACTGGGTTGGCGGACGCACGTCGGTGATGTCGGCGGTGGGCCTGCTGCCCGCGCGGCTCCAGGGCCTGGACATCGACGCGATGCTGGCGGGCGCCCGGGAGATGGACGTGGCGACGCGGCAGCGTGACGCGGTGAAGAACCCGGCGGCGCTGCTGGCGCTGATGTGGTTCCACGCGGGCGACGGCAAGGGCCTGAAGGACATGGTCATCCTGCCGTACAAGGACCGTCTGCTCCTGATGTCGCGGTACCTCCAGCAGCTCGTCATGGAGTCGCTGGGCAAGGAGAAGGACCTGGACGGCAAGGTGGTGAACCAGGGCATCGCCGTCTACGGGAACAAGGGCTCCACGGACCAGCACGCGTATGTGCAGCAGCTGCGCGAGGGCGTGCCGAACTTCTTCGCTACCTTCATCGAGGTGCTGAAGGACCGCGACGGCGAGTCGATGGAAGTGGAGCGCGGCATCACCAGCGGGGACTACCTGCTGGGCTTCATGCTGGGCACGCGCCGCGCGCTGTTCGAGAAGGGCCGCGAGTCCATCACCCTCACGGTTCCGGACGTGAGCGCGCGCACGGTGGGCGCGCTGATTGCCCTCTACGAGCGCGCGGTGGGTCTGTACGCGAGCCTGGTGCACATCAACGCGTACCACCAGCCGGGCGTGGAGGCGGGCAAGAAGGCGGCGACGAGCGTGCTGGAGCTTCAGAAGAAGCTCACTGCGCGCCTGCTGGATGCGCGTGCATCGGCGCGTTCGGCCGAGCAGCTCGCCAACGACGTCGGCCAGCCCGACGAGGTGGAGACGGTGTTCAAGGTGCTGGAGCACCTGGCGGCCAACCCGGGGCGCGGCGTGCAGCGCTCGGGTGGCGCGAGCCCCTCCGAGGCTCGCTTCCAGGTGAAGTAAAGCGCACCACGACAGCCCGGCGTTCGTCCGCGCCGGGTTCTCGCAGGTTGCCTCAGAGACACGCCTCTTCATGAAGCGAACCCCTCGGGAGCTCGCTTCGAGAGGAAGTGACTTGAGGCACGAATCCCGGCGTTCGTCCGCGCCGGGCTCCCGCGTGTCGCGTCAGCCCACGCCCCAGAGGCGACGCGCCTCCTCGGCGATGAGGTCCGGGTACTCCTCGGGGAAGAAGAGCTTCGCGCCGGGCACGCGCCGCACACCTCGCGAGGCGCCGAACGTCTGGTCCAGGTAGTCGGCGCTCGACTGCGAGAAGATGGTGTCGCCCGTTCCCCAGAGGATGCGCGTGGGCACGGTGCACTTCTGGAGCGCCGGCCCGATGCCCGCCAACGCGTTGGCCTCCAACCCGAGTGTGTACGCATGCGCCTGCGCCTTGCCGCGCGGCGAACGCACGAGGGGCGCGAAGTAGTACTCGATGGCCTCGTCCGTGGGCTGGGAGGGATTCGAGTAGCACATGCCCCCGAAGCCCTTCTCCGAGCGCGCGAGCGCCTTGTCCGCGAGCCATGGCGCAAGCCACGCATCCACGTACTCGCCCTTGCGTGCCATCTCGATGACGGGCAGCACCGCGGCGGGCGGGCACTCACTCTCCACATCGCAGTTCGTCAGCAGCAGCGTCCGCACGCGCTCCGGATGCCGGGTGACGAGGAGTTGCGCGATGGCGCCCCCACTGTCATTGGCGATGACGTCGACCGACTTGATGGCGAGCCTGTCGAGCAACTCGACGAGCATGTCCACCTGGGCCTCGGGCGCGTAGCTCTGACCCTCCGCGACCTCGGTGTATCCGAGCCCCATGAAATCAGGAGCGACACAACGCCGGTACGGCGACAGCCGCTCGATGGCGCCGCGCCACTGGAAGCTGTTCAACGGGAAGCCGTGAAGGAACAACGCGGCCTCACCCGTGCCGCGCTCGACGTAGGCGATTCGCCCGAAGCGACTGTCGAGGTAGCGCCGGGAGGCGTGGTAGGCCGCCGCGTCCAACGCACCACCCTGCTGCGCGGAGGTGCCGCCGGTCGCGCGAGGCACGCAGCCGGAGAGCGCGCTGACAGCCAGCGCTCCCGTGGTGAAGGCGAGGAACTCCCTGCGACGCAGTCCGTGCGTCACTACGGGGTTGCGGGGCAATGCGAAGTCCTTGGAGCTCATTCCCGAAGTCATTTCCTGAAGGGGTGTGGAGCGCGGCGGGTGTCATGCCGTGCAACGGCGGGACTTGTAACCAGCTGACCCCAAGGCCACTTGGTGAAAATTGCTCACGGGACGCATGCGCCCATGCGTCCCGGAAATGGGAACGCTGGGGTTGCCCCTGGACCGCCAGCTGGGACTTTGACCTAGGCTCGCGACATGAGTCGTTCGACGGGCCTCCCCACGCCGACCTCGCTCCCACGTCGGGAAGTGGCGCACGACGGACTGGTGCGCGTCTTCGCGTATCACTGCCCCGCGTCGAAGGGTGCCCCAGTCGAACCGGAGCAGTTCACCCATACCTCCATCTCGCTGGTGCGCTCGGGAGTGTTCGGCTTCCGAAGCGAGCACGGGCCCAGGCTGCTCACCACCGGCTTCGCGATGCTCGCCAACCCCGGGCAGCAGTATGAAATCTCGCACGAGCACGCCGGGGGAGACCGCTGCATCATCTTCCGCTTCGACGAGGCCGCGCTCGAGGAGCTGGTGGGGAGTCCTCCCCGCGGAGCGCCTCGCCAGTACTTCACGCGGTCAGTGCTTCCGCCCTCGTCACGTGTCGAAGCGCTCCGACACCTCGCCGAGAAACAGCTCGCCGTTCATGGCGCATCCCTGGGCCTGGAGGAGTTGGGGCTCGCGCTCGCGGCGCATGTCGGAGCGCTGCTCGGCCGCGCGCCCAAGCCCGAGGCGACTCGCGACAACCGCGCCGCTCGGGACAGCGTCTACGCGGCGCTGCATGCGATTGAGCACGACTCCGCGCGCGAGCTTCGACTGGAGGAACTGGCGCGCGTGGCCGGCTTGAGCCCGTATCACTTCCTCCGCGTGTTCAAGCGCGAGACGGGTGTGACGCCCCATCGCTTCCTCCTGCAGACCCGCGTGCGACGCGCGCTGGAGCTGCTCCGCGATACCGAGCGGCCCGTGACGGACATCGCCTTCGACGTGGGCTTCGGAGACCTCTCGAACTTCATCAACACCTTCCGCCGCGAGGTGGGCAGCTCTCCCGTGCGCTTCCGCAAGGTGACTCCGAAGGACTGGGCCGACACCGTGCGAGCGTCTTCGCGCGGGTGATGCGACTCACGGTGCCTCGCCCGCCGTCGGCGCTCGCGAGTTCGTCCACCGTGACAAAGGGCACCTGCGCCTCCTGCTGGGAGAGGACGCTCCAGAGCCGTCCCCGACGGACGCCGCGACACCCCCCCGCGCGACGCACGCGTCCTGGAGTCGGCCCGGCGCTGAAACGAGCGAGGCGACTATCGCGTTGCCGCCTGTGTCCCCGCGAGCCCCGCCTTCTCTCGCCGACACACCTCCGCCACCCAATCCGAAACCGCGCGCACACGCGGGCTGCGCTGCAAGTCCTTGTGGAACGTCAGCCACAAGGGCCGCTTCGCCAGGACTCCCGCGCCCACGCGCGTCAACCGAGCGTCCCGCTCGCCCGAGAGACACGGCAGCAGCGCGACGCCCAGCCCCGCCGCCGCGGCCTCGCGCAACACCGCGGTGCTGTTGCTCTGGAGCAATCGCCGTCCCCCCGCCGTGACCCGCTTCAACTCCTCGGACTCCTCTCCAGACGTGAGGGCCATCCGGTAGACGAGCACGGTGTGCTCGCGAAAGTCCCCGGGCCGAGGTGCGCCCCGGCGGCGCAGGTAGCCGCGCGATGCGTACATGGCGAAGGCAATCTCGCCGACCTTGCGCACCACCAGGGCGTCACCTCGGGGCGGTATCAACCGCAGCGCCAGGTCCGCGTCGCCTCGCTGGAGGTCCACCACGTCAGTGCCCACCACCAGCTCCAGGTTCAGGCCGGGGTGGCGCGCATGAAGCTCGCCCAGGTGCGCGGCGAGCAGGGCCTGGGCCAGATACTCGGTGGCCGCGAGTCGGACGGTGCCCTCGGCCTTCGCTTCATCGGAGACGGAGTCGTGAAGCAGGCGGAGTGAGTCCTCCATCTCCCGCGCCCGCGCCACCACCGCCTCGGCGTCTTCCGTGAGCCCCAACGTGCGCGAGCCTCGTAGCACCAGCCGCGTGCCGAGCGCCTTCTCCAGCGCCGCCAGCCGCCGTCCCACCGTGGTGGCGTCCACCCTCAGCTCCCGGGCTGCTCCGGCAAGCGAGCCCTGGCGTGCCACGGAGAGGAGGTAGCGCAGGTCGTCCCATCGCATATCCATGCCTGCAATGGTGCAGCAAAGCCCTGCATTCCCGCAGCACTTCCGGCGCTATCTCGGACCCTGGAAGCGGCGGCTCTCTTGGCGGCCCCGCGCGAACGACAGGAGAACGCGATGTCCATGTCACATGCGACGGCGCTGGAGCAAGACACGGTCCCCTCGGTGCGGAGCATCCCCCAGGAGGACAGACTGACGGCGGTCACCCAGGGCACGAGCCCGGGCGTCCCCTTTCGACTCAAGGCCCAGGACGGCTACCCGCTGGCCGCCACCCTCTTCCCCCACGAGGGCGCGGAGGTCGGCGCGGTGGTGCTGCTGGCCGGGGCCACGGGAGCGCGTCAGCGGTACTACTCGCGCTTCGCGTCCTTCCTCGCGCGCCGGGGCTTTCCCACCGTCACCTTCGACTACCGGGGCATTGGCGGCTCACGCCCAGACACCCTCACGGGCTTCGGCGCGCGCATGGAGGACTGGGGAAGCCAGGACCTCGCGGGCGCCATCGCCGCGATGCGCGAGCGCTTCCCGGGGCGACGCCTGCTGATGGTGGGCCACAGCGTGGGTGGCCAGTTGCTCGGGCTGGCGGAGAACGCTCGCGAGGTGTCCGCGCTGCTGAACGTGGCGACGGGCTCCGGCTACTACAAGCTCTTCCCCCAGCGACTGCGCATGGCGCTCAACTGGCGCGTGCTCACGCCCGTGCTGACGCGGGCCTTCGGCAAGCTGCCGGGCTGGGCGGGGACGGCGGAGGACCTGCCCGCGGGCGTGGCCGCGCAGTGGGCGCGCTGGTGCCTGTCCCCGGACTACCTGCTCAGCGAAGGGGGTGAGGCACGCCGCGAGGCCTTCGCGTCGCTGTACCTGCCGCTGCGGGCCTACAGCTTCTCGGACGACCCCATCGCCTCGAAGGCCTCCGTGGAGCACCTGCTGTCGTTCTACGCGGACGCGCTGGTGGAGCACCGCCGGCTGACACCGAAGGACGTGGGCCAGGCCATCGGCCACTTCGGCTTCTTCCGGGAGAACTTCCGCGACACCCTGTGGGAAGACGCCGTCGAGTGGCTTGCCATCCAGGCGCTCACCCCGCGCCCCGTCAACCCACGGTAGCCCCCACAACCGGCGCGGGAGCCGCCGTGTGAAACAGGCGTCAGGTGTCGCGCGGACGGCGTTGGCTCCCGGGTGACCTGAAGTAGAACCCGGCTCCATGGAACTGGAGCTCAAAGGCAAGGCGGCCCTCGTCACCGGCAGCAGCCGAGGCATTGGACGGGCCACGGTGGCGGCGCTGGCTCGCGAGGGCGCACGGGTGTGTCTCAGCGCACGGGGCGCGGAGGCACTGGACGCCGCCGCGAAGGAGCTGCGCGCGGCGGGCGCGGACGTCGCCACCGTCGTCGCGGACGTGGCCACCCTGGCGGGCGCCGTGGCGGCGGTGGACGCGGCGGTGCGCGCGTTCGGCACGCTGGACATCCTCGTCAACAACGTGGGCGGCAGCGGCGGCGCGGGCGCCTTCGACTCGGCCACGGCGGAGCAGTGGACCGCCGTGCTCGACCGCAACCTCATGTCCGCCGTGTGGTGCAGCCAGCGCGCCGTGGAGGTCATGCGCGCGAAGGGCGGCGGCACCATCGTCCACATCAATTCCATCTACGGCCGCGAGTACGCCACCAGCGCGCCCTACACCACCGCCAAGGCGGGCCTCACCGCGCTCACCAAGGAGATGGCCGTGGACCTCGCGCGCCACCACATCCGCGTCAACGGCGTGGCGCCCGGCTCCATCCTCTTCCCCGGGGGAAGCTGGGACAAACGCCAGAAGGCCGACCCGGAGAAGGTCGCGAAGATGGTGAAGGACGAGCTGCCCTGGGGTCGCTTCGGCTCGCCCGAGGAGGTGGCGGACGTGGTGACCTTCCTCTGCTCGGAGCGCGCTCGCTGGGTGACGGGGGCCACGCTCCCCGTGGACGGCGGACAGGGCCGCGCCTTCTGAACGGGCCCCGGACACGGTGGGCCAGCACCCTGGATGGCGCCAGCCGGACGCCATGCTATGGAGGGCCCTCCCCTGGGGTATTCCGTGCTGAAGCTTTACAAAAAGGAAGGCGACAGCCTCCGTTTCTGGGAGGTCTGGGTGCATGAGGGCGTGGTCACCACGCACTGGGGCACCGTGGGCGAAGTGGGCGAACAGAAGGACACGCCCCTCCCCCCGGAAGAGGACCCCGACTTCGCCATCGCCGACGCCGCCGGCCCGCTCATCGAGCAGGACTATGACGAGCCCGAGCTCGACGCCATGGCCACGCTCATCGTCCAGTACCCCATCGAGGGCAAGGGCACGGGGCACGACGTGGAGAAGCGCGTCGCCGTCGAGGAGCTCCTCACGGACGCCCTCGGCTGGACGGGCAACGGCGAGGTGGAAGGCGGCGAGCTGCGCGACGGCTTCCTGCGCGTCCACTGCCAGGTGATGCACGCCGACGCGGCGGTCCGCACCGTGCTGCAAGCCCTCGACTCGGAAGACATGGTGGATGACGTCAGCGTGCTCGTGGCCAAAGGCGACGAGGAGCCTCGCGTCATCTGGCCCACCACGCCCTGAGTGCTACCAGCGCGGCGGCGACGCCACCGCCGCGCTCGCATCTTCCAAGGGACGTCACGCCCCCGCGGGATGCACCGCCGGAGCCGCCTCGACTCCGGCGGAGATGCGGTGCCAGAGCTGGTGCGAGGTGAGCAGCAGCGCCAGGGTGACGAGGGGCGAGATGGTGTTGCCCAGCGGGTCCCCCATCGCAGTGTGGGACACCGCCGCCGCCACGAAGTCGATGGCGAAGCCCGCATAGGCCCACTCGCGCAACGTGCGAGACCCGGGGGCCCACAGCGCCACCACGCCCAGCAGCTTCGCGATGCCCAGCATGGTCCGGAAGTAGTCCGGGTAGCCCAGGTGCTCGAACGCCGCGACCATGTTCGGCGCAGCGGTCAGATACAGGAAGGCAGAGACCGTGGCCGACAGGGAGACCAGTCCGGTGACAACCCAATACGCGACTTTCAGCTTCATGCTCACGCCTCCAAGGACCGTATGGGCTGACGAGCAGCCCCCCGCGCGAGACGATACGGGTTACAAATCCGCCGTCGCAAGCGGGCCACTCTGACCCGCCCCCTCGCCTTCGACGAACCGTCGGCCATCATTCGCCCGGTCCGGCCTGCGACCCCGGTCCAGCTCGTCCCGGTCCAGCATGCCGTCCTCGTCCCGGTCCACGCCGATGCGCCGCTCGGAGCCCGCGGGCACCACGGTGTACGTCAGCTCCGCGCCGGGCCGCGCACCCGCCAGCAGCAGATACGCCCCCACCTTCTCCGAGGCCCGGTCCGACTGGAACACACCGCCGCCGAGATAGGCGAAGCCGCGCTCCTCGCCATGTCGGCGCCCCTTCACCACCAGCCCCACCTTGCCCTGCTCCGCCAGGGACATGAACTGCAGCACCCGGGCGAACTCGGAGGGCGTGGCCGTCGTCAGGGTCACCTGCTGCCCCACCGCCGCGTGCGAGTCCTTGCTGTCCGGCCCCGGCGGCAGGAACATGTCCGTGGCCGAGCCGCGCGGCAGCTCCGAGCCCGCGAAGGACAGCAGCAGCGCGACGAGGTCCGCCACCTCCTGGTCGCTCTCCGGATTGAAGGTCGGCTCGGTGATGAAGCGCGCCAGCGAGTCCACGCTGCCGTCATGGATGAAGGCGAAGCCGGACAGGCTCTCCTTCTGCGTCAGCTCCATGCCCACCTTCTCGTAGACGTTGCGCAGCTGCGGCACCTTGAGCGTGACGTTGGTGCTGCCGTCCGTGGACACGAGCGCGTGGTGCGACTCGCCCGTGGCGCCCTTCTGCATGGGCATCCACATGGCGCCGGTCCACTGCATGTCGACGGCGAGGCCCGACGGGAAGGTGTGGCAGGTGTTGCACGCGAAGAGGCCCTGCGCGAGCAGGCGCGGCGGGCGGAACAGCGCCATGCCCCGCGTCGCGTCGCCATTGGGCAGCGGCTGACCGGCCGGCGCGAAGCGGCCCGTCGTGTAGTGGCCCGTCAGCGGCAGGTTCCGGGGCAGCGAGTTGTCCAGGTTGCGAAACGGGTTGGGCGGGAAGGTGAGCGTCGCGAGGAACGAGCGCAGCTCCTTCATCTCCCGAGGCGTGAGCTGGGCATCGTCACCCTGGAGGCCCTCGAAGGCGGGGTTGAACTCCTCCAGGCTCGCCCGGTCTCCGCGCCAGTGCAGCGGCTCCTTGCCGATGATGTCCTGGAGCGTCTGCGTCGTCATGGGGCCCTTCATCGGGTGCCACGCCTCGAAGGGCGGCAGCGGCAGGCCCATGCCCAGGTTCTGCCCGGCCAGCGACTTCACCGCGCCCGTCGGGTCTCCCAAATCCCAGCCCAGCCGGTCCATGCGCCCGTCGATGTGGCACGACGCGCAGGACACGTGGCCCAGGCCCGACGTCTTGTGCGTGTCGTACAGGTGCTTGCGGCCCACCTTGAGGGCCTGGGGCGTCGGGTCGAAGAACTCCACCCGTGACAGCTCCTTCAGCCGGTCCGTGCTCAGCACGGAGATGCTCGCGCCGAAGCGGTTGAGCACGTAGAGCCTGTCGCGCGAGTCGTCGGACACGATGCCCGTGGGCCCCTCGCCCACCTCCACCTGTCCCAGCCGCGCGCCACCCAGGCCCACGGCCACCACGTTGTTGGAGCCCATGCCCGTCACGAAGGCCCGCGTGCCGCGCGAGTTCCAGGCGATGCCGCGCGGGTCTCCCACCGACAGGTTCCGCACGGACTGGGGCACCGTGGGCGTGGAGTAATCGAGGTGCGGGTTGAGGTCATGAACCGAGGGCGACGTCGGCCGGCGAGGGTCCACCACCGCCATCAGCACGCGCAGGAAGCGCCCGTTGACGTTCGGCTCGAAGCGCACCTCGTTGCGCGCGTCGGTGCCCACCACCGTGACGGAGCCGGAGGGGTGCACGGCCAGCGCCATGTTCGCGTTCATCAGCCGCGTGGCGTAGCTGACGTCGAGTGACGCCGCGTCGATGATGGCCAGGTCGCGGTCCGGCATGTCCCAGCCCGTGAGGCGACCGGAGGCGGCGGCATTCGCCCCGCTCACCAGGTCCGTCCAGTCCGCGCGGTTGTCGTCCAGCCACTGGCCTCGCGTGTTCTTGCGCACGATGAGGCCCACGGGCGGAGGCGGCGGGTTGGCGGGGTTGAGCGCGGGGAAGAAGGTGGAGCCCGCGTTGGGCGGCGGGTTGATGCCGCCATAGGGCCCGCGCGCGTCGCTCACGGCGTTGGGCGGGTAGGCGTTCGGAATCAGCGAGCCACCGCCGAGGATGGTGCTGCCATTGCCGGACTCGAAGATGGCCGCATAGACGAAGCGGCCGTCGGGGCTCACCGCGAGCGCACGCGGGTCCTCGCCCTTCAGGGTGATGCGCCGGGGCGTCGCGTCCGGACGACGCGGGTCCACCACCAGCACGCGGTTGACCTGGGAGCAGGTGATGAAGGCCCGCTCCGGGCGTCCCGCGAAGACGACGTCCGCGGGCTCGTCATCCGTATAGACGGTGGCCGTCACGGTGCCGCGTCGCAGGTCGACGATGCTCACGCTGTCGGAGATGTGGTTCACCACCCACGCCTCGGTATTGCTCCGGGCCCGCACCGACACGGGGTCCAGTCCCACGGGGATGGAGGCCACCAGCTCCAACCCCCGCCTCGACGTCACATCGAACACCATCAGCCGGTTGTCGGCCGTGTTCACCGCCAGCAGCAAATTGCCATCAGGGGTCAGCTCCAGCGGGTGAACGTGGGGGTCCTCCCAGTTCACGAACGACTCATCGGCGTGAGACATCCCCGGGAGCAGGAGCGCAATGAAGCACAGCAGCAAGACCGCGCGTCGGATGACAGCCATATCGGCGACCTCCACGTCAGGAAGAAGCGGTGCTTCTCACTGTCTTGCATTTATCAACGCGACGGATGCAACTCCTTGCGTGAGAAAAAACGCATTCCTACATCTACCCCTGCGGGGTGCGTCCTCTCGGGAATCAAAGATTCGAGCTGCCTGGAAAACGACTCAGGGCGTCACACACGCCAAGCAAAGGCAGACACACAAGTCCATTTACCCACGCCAAAGCGGACAGAACCGCGACACCCAAAAATGCGGGCGCCACGCAAGAAACCGCCCCCATGGCGTTACAAGCCCGTGCTCCATTGAGACAGGATTTTTCTGTCTCACGGCGTCACATCCGGCGGAGTGTCTCCGCCCTGGACACATCAGCCGTGAGTGTCCGTCGTGGCCGAGCCCTCGGGCCTGGGGCGGAACACGCGGAACAGGAGCGCGATGGACGGAATCACCGTGAGCGCTCCCACCCCGAGCGCGATGAGCAGCAGACGCTGCGTCGCGGGGCTCGCAGCCGCGCCTTGCAGCGTCACGTCCGGCACCACCAGATAGGGATACTGGGACGCCGCCCAGCCCAGGACGATGAGCCCGGCCTGGAAGGCCGCCGCCAGCCGCGCCCACTGGAAGCGACGCGTCCACAACAAGGCGAAGGCCGTCACCGCCGCCACCCCCGTCGCCGCATGCAACGCCAGCGCGAAGGGTGAGCGTGACAACCCCTCCCACACCCGGGGCGCGCCCTCGCGCGCGAGCAGCAACACGGCCACCGCCGCGACGAACACGGCCACCCCCGCCCCGAGCGCGCGCTTCCTGAAGTCCTCACGCAGCTCCGCTCCAGACGCCTCGTGGGTGAGGAACACCGCGGCCAGGAAGGCGAAGAGCGCCAGCGCCAGCACCCCCACCGCCCACGCGAAGGGCGACAGCCACGACGCGAAGAAGCCGCTCACCACCACCCTGCCCTCCACGCGGATGGAGCCGCTCGCCACCGCGCCCACGCACATGCCCAGCAGCAACGGCGCGACAATGCTCGCCGCGCTGAACACCAGGCCCCACTGCCGCTGCGCGGCGTCGCCCCGCATGTCGTACGTGCGGAAGGTGAAGGCCGCGCCCCGGAAGACGATGCCCAGGAGCAGCAATGTCAACGGCACATGCAGCGCCACGCTCAGCGCCGCGAAGGCGCGAGGAAACCCCGCGAACAACAACACCACACCGACAATGAGCCAGATGTGATTCACCTCCCACACCGGGCCCATGGCGTGAGCGATGAGCGCCCGCTGCTCCGCCTTGCGCGGCCCGAAGGACAAGAGGTCCCACACCCCGCCGCCGAAGTCCGCGCCCCCAAACAGCGCGTAGAGCACGAACGTCCCCGCCAACACGAAGCCCAGCACCGCGTCAGTGGACATGGGCCTCGCCTCCCTTCGCGTCAGGGCCCTTCGGCTCGCGGTCCGGCAGCGTGTCCGCCACCTGCCGCTTCAACAGCGCCACCACCACCACGCCCAGGAACACGTACACGACGGTGAACGTCCAGAACGGCGCGGCCAGGTGCGGCACCGGTGTCACCGCGTCCGCCGTGCGCATGACGCCCCGGACAATCCACGGCTGCCGCCCCCACTCGGTGACGAGCCACCCCGCCTCCAACGCCACCAGCCCGAGCGGCCCCGACACCAGCCACGCCCACATCATCTTCCGACCCGACGGCCACGCCTTCCTCCGCCACCGATACGCAAGCGTCACCAGCGCCAGCAACGCCATGGCACTGCCCGCGCCCACCATCACCTGGAAGGCGACGTGTACCTTCGCCACCGGCGGCCACGTGTCGCGTGGGAACTCGTTGAGCCCCTTCACCTCCGCGTTGGGGTCGCCAAACGCGAGGATGGACAGGCCGTTGGGGATGTCCAACGCGTGGGAGACAGTGCCCGTCTCCACGTCGGGCAGCCCGCCCAGGCGCAACGGCGCGCCGCGCTCCGTCTCGAACTGCCCCTCCATCGCCGCGAGCTTCACCGGCTGCGCCTTCGCCACGTGCTTGGCGGACAAGTCGCCCACGACGGGCTGGAGCAGCGCGGTGACACACGCGAGCGGCAGCGCCACCGACAGCGCCTTGCGATGGAAGGCCGAGCCTGGATGGCGCAGGAGCACGAAGGCGTGGATGCCCGCCATCGCGAACGCGCTCGCCTGATAGCAGGAGAGCAGCACGTGCGACGTCTGGGTGAGCCAGCCCGGACTGAACATCGCCTTCAGCGGTTCGATATCCGTGGGCCCATGCGGCGTGGCCACGAAGCCCGACGGGTCATTCATGAACACGTTGACCAGCGTGACGAAGAACGCGCTGGCCGCGCCACTCACCGCCACCATGACACCGGAGAACAGGTGCAGCCCTGGCGACACCCGCTCGCGACCGTACAGATAGATGCCCAGGAAGATGGCCTCGGTGAAGAAGGCCACACCCTCCAGGCTGAAGGGCAGCCCAATCACCTCGCCGTACTGGCCCATGAACTCCGGCCACAGCAGGCCCAGTTCGAACGACAACACCGTGCCACTCACCGCGCCCACCGCGAAGAGGATGGCCGTCCCCTTCGCCAGCTTCTGGCTCAGCTTCCGGTAGTCGGAGTCTCCGGTGCGCCGCGCCTTCCAGTCACTCAGCACCATGAGGACTGGCAACGCCACGCCCGCCGCCGCGAACACGATGTGGAACGCGAGCGACAGGCCCATCTGCGCCCGCGCATAGAGCAGGTCCGTCATGAACATCAGAATACGTTATGCACAATTGTCGCGCATTTAGAGATTCTACTTCTCCAGCGAAGCGGGGCTCGGAGCCTGACGGGCGGGCACGAGCGTCTTCACGGAGTTCTTCGCCACGGCGGTGGCCAGGGTGGTGGCGAAGATGAGGATGAGCTTGCGGCCCAGCTCGGCGCCCACGGGGCGTTGGTCCGCGCTGGAGGCCAGCTGGTCCGGGTGCGCCCAGGCCCGCTGGAGCGCCTTGCGGCGCTTCTTGCGCAGCACTTCCCCCCGGTGGCGGGAGCGGTAGATGGCCAGGCCCACGCCCGCGCCCACCAGCACCATGGCCACGGCGCCCGCGGCCACCAGCGCGCCGGTGTGCTGCTTCACCTGATAGCGGACGTCGAGGGCGCGCCCGCGCCGCCGGTCCAGCTCCTCCAACGTCAGCAGGAGCTCATCCCGGATGCGGTCCGCCGTCTGCTCCACCTGCTCGCGGTCATCCATGCCACGGGTGATGCGGTGGTCGACGTGGCGCTGACGCTCCACCAGCTCGTTGCCCCCTCGGCCGTTGCCATTCATTGCAGCGTCTCCCGCGTGAGCTGGTAGTCGAGCTTCAAGCGCTCCTGGGTGTGGGTCAGCGGCTTCTTGGGCACGCGCTTGCTGCCCAGGAAGAGCATGCCTCCGGCGATGGCGAGCAACACCACACCCACCAGCAACACGCCCAGGGCGGCGCGCAGGGGCAGGGCCAGGCCCAGCGCCACGAAGAGCACGGCCAGGGACGTGAGGGCGAGCACGGCTCCCGCGCCAATGAGGATGCCCGCGGTGCGCGCGGCCTTCAGCTCGTCGCGAAGCTCCTTCTTGGCGTGCAGCACCTCGGCGCGCACCAACAGGCGTGTCTCCGCCAGGGCATGCCGGATGAGCTCCGCCGTGGAGAGCGACTCCAGTTGGCTGCGCTCCAGGCGTTCCGATTCGAGGTCCACGGCTCACGTCTCCCGCGCTCTGAGGAGGGGGACTCCCGGGTGCGCGCCCGTCCGCTCGGCCGGCACCTGGCCCCACTCCTCCGGACAAGGTGGGCAGGGCGGACGAGCGCGCAAAGCCCGCCTGGAAGTACAGGGCCGGCCCGCCTGGTCGCCTGCCTGGAGCGTGTCGATGGGCTAACGGCGACGCTGGTGGGCCAGGGCCGTGGCCAGCGTCTCGCGGACCTGATGGGCCCGGAACAGTCGGTCCGCGGTGTCCACCAGGTTGTCCACGTACAGCACCTGCTTGCGCAGCCGCGCGGGAAGCGCGCGCGTGCCCAGGTGCGCGCCCAGCAACGCGCCCGTCAGCGCCGCCGCGACGTCCGCTTCTCCACCGCAGCGCAGCACCAGCGCCACCGCCTCGCGGAAGTCGTGGGGCACCTTCAGCGCGGCGTACAGCGACGTCAGCAGCACGGGCACCACGTGCGAGGGCAGCCCGTCCACGCCCTTCAGCTCACTGGGAGGCACGCCCACCTTGCGCAGCTGCGTCAACGCGCGCGTGGTGTCCCACGTCAGGAGCCGGGGCAGGTGCCGCACTTCCTCGGCCAGCCCCTTGTCATGCACGGCCGCCGTCAGCGACAGCTGCTCGCAGAAGGCCGCGGGCGTCAGCGGCTCCTCCTCCATGCCCAGCGCGGCCGCCTGCGCGAAGGCGGCGGCGGCGGCGGCGCAGACCGGGTCCTTGTGGGTGATGACGGTGAGCACGCCCGCGTCGTGCGGCAGACGCGCGCGCTGACCGCTCTCCAGCAGGCCCACCACCAGCGAGCGGCTGAGCACCGACGGGCAACGCGTGCCCAGGGGCGCGCCCGCGCTCATCCACGGCGTGCCGCTGGAGAGCCGCTGGAGCGACTCCGCGAGGCTGCGAGGCGGCTGGAGGATGATGCCCTCCTGCCACAGCCACGCCAGGTGCGCCGCCGCGCTGCGCCCGTCCACGCGGCCCTCGCGGATGACGCTCTCCGCCGCCGCCAGCAACAACTGCGTGTCGTCGCTGAACTGGCCCTTGGCGAACTTGCCGCGCGGCCTGGGCGCGAAGTCCTCGGCGAGCCCCGGCAGCCGCGCGAGACTCGCGGGGGGGATTCCGCGCAGCGGAAAGCCGAGCGCATCCCCAATGGCGAGCCCCACGAACGCCGCATGGAACCTGTCCTGGCGCTCAGAGGGAGTCAGCGGCATGGAGTCGAGGAGATTAACCGAGGCTCAGGGCTGGACGGACAGGGAGAAGCGCGCGAATCGCGTGAAACGCGCACGGCTTCCGGTGAAATGACACGCGTGGGGACTTGACTCGCGAAGGAGGAGGCCACTCGCGTGTTTCACGCGAGCGAATTCCACGCCATACACCAGGACGCCCGCCGTCATCACCATCCACCCTCCTTGCCTCGTGCCCCCCGCCGTCGCACGCGGGGGTGGGCTGACTACCGCAACCAGCACGCGCGCGGCAAGCCCGAGCACCCGCATGCATTCGCGCACCTGCACACGTGTCCAACTCCGGAAGCTTTCGTGCCGCCACTCACACGGAGCGCATGGCGCACGAGGAACGCGCAGGTGGCAGCATCACGCGGGAGTCGGCACACGCGCCGTCACGCGTCACGCGTCGTCGCGGCCCAGGTTGACGACGGCCTGCAAGCGCGCCAGCACCGCCTCCGCGCCCTGGTGCAGGTGTGTCCCGTCCCAGAGTGCGGGTGTGGAGTGGCCGCCATGCAGCGTCCAGTCCAGTTCGGCTTCCGCGTACACGAGGTTGCGGAACACGACGCGGTCCTCCAGCGCGTGGTCGACGATGTAACGGCGCGCCGCGGCGGAGGGCTTGTCGGCGATGCGGTGGAACAGCTCGAGCGGGGCAGAGGTCATGGCGCCGTCACGGGGAGGAAGAGGTCGGCCAGGTCCTTGCGGGAGCGGCCGACCAGGTCCGCCAGTGTGTACCGGTCCAGCACCGCGAGGAAGGCCTCCCGCGCCTCCGCCAGCACGCCCTTGAGCCCACAGGCCGGGGCGATGGGGCACGTGTTGGTTTCACGGTTGAAGCACTCCACCAGTTCGAAGTCGGGCTCGGCCGCGCGCAGCACCTTGCCCACGGAGATGTCCTTGGTGGCGCGCGCCAGCGTCACGCCTCCGGAGCGCCCGGCCTTGACCTCCACGAAGCCCTCGCCCGACAGCGTCTGCACCACCCGCACCAGGTGGTGCTTGGAGATGCCATATGCGTCCGCCAGCTCCTGCGTGGACGCGAGCCTTCCGGGGCGGGCGGCGAGGTAGAGCAGGACGCGCAGCGAGTAGTCGGCGTGGAGGGTGAGGTGCACGGTCAGCGGGCTCCGACGGCCTCCACCCTGGGGGCGCTCGGCAGGAAGGCATCCGCGTGGAGGTCCTTCAGCGAGAGCCCCGAGAGGAAGAGCTTCTTGCGCAGGGATAACACCAAATCGGAATCGCCGCAGAGCCACGCCCGGTAGCCCACGGGCTTCGGACACTCCGCGCGGATGAGCACGTCGAGCGCTCCCTCGGCCACGTCCCGGCTTCCTCCCGTCAGCACGCCAGGTCTGTAGTGGAAACCCACGTTGCGCGCGGCCAGCTCGCGCAGTTCGTCCGTGAGGTAGAGCCCCTCGGGCGTGCGCGCGCCGTGGAAGAGCCAGATGGGGCCGGTATGCCCCGCCTCCAGCGCGTCGCGCGCGATGCCGTAGAGGGGCGCCAATCCCGTGCCGGTGCCCGCCAGCAGCAGCGGCTGCTCGGGGCGACCGGGCACGTAGAAACAACTGCCCGCTGGCCCCTGCACCGCCATGGCGTCACCGACGCGCGCCTCCCGGACCAGCCAGCCGCTCATCGCGCCACCCGGCACCAGGCGCACGTGCAGCTCCAGCAGGCCCTCGCGCGGCAGGCTCGCCAGGGAGTAGCTGCGGGCCAGCCCATCCGCCCGCAACAGCGACACGTACTGCCCCGCCCGGTAATCAAAGGGCGAGTCCGTGGTCAGGCGCACGCGCAGCACGCTGGGGGACAAGAGGGACATGGACTCGATGCGCGCGGGCACGCGCAGCGCATCCGCGCCCGCCACCTCCAACTCCGCGCCGGTGACGGGCCGGCAGACACAGGCGAGGAAGTAGCCCTGCGTGCGCAGCGTGTCCTTCAGCCCCGCGCGCGCGGCCTCCGGCACGTCACCGGACAGCGCGCGCATGAGGCAGGACTGGCACGCTCCCGCGCGGCACGCGTTCGGCACGGCCACCCCCTGCCGCAGGAGCCCGTCCAGCACGCTCTCCTCGGCCTCCAGCGGATACCACCGTGACTCGTGCTTCACCCTGGCCATGGCGCGCCTTTCGTCCTTCAGCGGTTCAGCACGTCCGCGCGAGCGCCCCCGGCGATGGCGAGCACCCGCTCCACCAGCGGCGCAGGAACGTTGAGTTCCTCCAGCGTCGCGCGCAGGTGCTCCACCACCGCGTCGAAGTGCACGTCGTTCAGCCCGCGCTTCACCAGGGGCGCATGGCCGGCGCGCATGTCCTTGCCCGTGTAGTTCGAGGGCCCGCCCGTCACCATCGTCAGGAACGCCTTCTGCTTCGCGGACTGGCGCTCCATGTCCACGTCCTCGAAGAAGTGGCTGATGCGGTCGTCCGACAGCACCTTCCGGTAGAACACGTCCACCGCCGCCGCCATCGCCGGCTCTCCGCCAATCTGCTCGTAAACGCTCTTCTCCTGCGCCGCCGTGCTCATCGCGTCCGCTCCTTCCGCCCCATCCGGGCTTAAAGATGCATTTCAAATGCATCGATTCGGGCGTAAGGTCAACTACAGCAGGACAAGGAGCGCGAATCGCGGGAATCAGTCGGGGCCTCCGGGCCACCGTCGTGCGGTGGTCATGTCTCCGCGCGGAAGTTGCGGCCCATTCCCGCGCCCGTGCCGACGTAGTGGCGGAACACGTAGAGCAGGGGTTGCCAGCGCTCCACGTCGATGTGCTGCGTGCCCGGCACGGTGACGGACTCGTGCGCGTGCACGCGGGTGACGCGCAGCTCGGCGATGACGAAGGAGGGCTCGGGGGCCTCGGGCGTGGGGCTGGAGCGGCGCGCGGACAGCAGCACGGCCTCGAGCTGCAAGGGACACTCTGCGACGCGGGGTGGAGCGACGGTGTCGGAGGGCAACGGCGTGAGGCCCGCGCGCTCGAACTTGCGAGGCTCGTGCTGATAGCCCTGCGCGCGCTTCGAGTCCGGAACGGGGAAGCGGCCCGTGGTGGGCGCCAGGCGCTCGACTTGAGGCCACAGGGACGCGGAGGGCAGGTTCACCACGGCCTCGCGCGTGCGCTCCAGGTTCGCCAGGCCCTGGCCCAGCCCACCCAGTCCAAGCACCAGCCTGTCGTCGAGTGCCCACGCGGAGGACAGCGGCGTCAGGTTGGGTGAGCCGTCTTCTTGAAGGGTGCTCAGGAGCGCCACTGGCGTTCCGAAGTAGAGGATGCGGGGCGCAATCACGCGGTGTCTCGTCGGCTCGGTCATGCCCGCATCCCTAGGGCACGGGTGGCTCGAAACGCTTCGGTGCTTGCCGAGACGTCCGCGTGCCGCCCGGCCACACACGCAAGCCCCCGCCCGAGATAGTTCGGCGCGCGCCGAAACGTCCTCGTAGGCTTGGCCCTCAAGCTCTCGCCATGCCCCACCCCATCGACCTCGCCCTCACGGCTTCACTCATCGGCGACGCCACGCGCGCGGGCATGCTCTCGCGCCTCCTCGAAGGACCCGCGAGGACCGCGGGCGAGCTCGCGCGGGAAGCAGGCATCTCCCCGCAGACGGCGAGCGGACACCTCGCGAAACTCCTGGAGGGAAACCTGGTCCGCGTGGAGGTGCAGGGCCGCCACCGCTACTACCGGCTCGCGGGCCCCGATGTCGCGCGCGCCCTCGAAGCGCTCAGCCTGCTCGTCCCCACGCGCGTCGCCACCGTGCGCGTACCAGAGCCGCTGCGCTTCGCGCGCACCTGTTACGACCACCTGGCGGGCACGCTGGGCGTGGCGCTGGCAGAGGGTCTGGAGAAACGCGGCCTCTTGGAGTCCGGCGAGGACAGCTACGCCCTCACCCCGGAGGGCACGCGCTTCGTGGCAAAGTGGGGCGTGGATACACAGACACTGTCACAGGGCCGCCGCGCCTTCGCGCGCCGCTGCCTGGACTGGAGCGAGCGCCGCGCCCACGTGGGTGGGGCGCTGGGCGCCGCGCTGGCGGAGCGCCTGTTCGCGCTGCGCTGGATTGCACGCCGCCCGAGGGCCGCGGAGTGCGGCTCACCGTCGAGGGCCGGCGGGGCTTCGAGAAGTCGCTGGGGCTGTCCTGGCCGTGAGGCCCGGAGACTGACTCAGGCCCGAGCGTTCGCGGCGCCGATGCGAGCCGCCTCGCGACGCACGGTGGCCTGCTCCAGCTCGTAGCGCGCGTCCTCGGAGGACAGGCCCTTCAGGCGCTCCTGCGCCTCGGACAGGCGCTTGCGCGCGCCCTCCACGTCGATGCCGGACACGTGCTCGGCGGCGTCCGCCAGCACGAGCACCTTGTCGTTGGCCACTTCCACGAAGCCGCCCGCGACGAAGTACGCGTCACGCTTGCCCGCGTCGATGAGCGTCAGCGAGCCCGGCTCCATCAGCGACAGGAAGGGGGTGTGCCCCGGCCGCACGCCAAACAGGCCCTTGCCGCCGGGCACGATGGCCTCGTCGGCCTGCACCGACAGGATGCGCTTCTCGGGGGTGACAATCTCCACAGTCAGCTTGGCCATGAGGCTCCTCGCACTACCCAAATCAGAAATGGAGCTGCTGGGTGCTGCCACCCACCGGCTCGAACTCCACCACCCCGGCGTCCGTCAACCGAGGCCCCTTGCCGGGGATGCCGAGCGTGCCCTCCAGCCACTTCAAGTGGTGGGTCATCTGGCGCACCTCGGTGAGCTGCCGCGCGGGGACCAGGTCCGTCAGCCGCCGCTCCAGGACTCGCTGACCGTCGCGGCCATACTGCCCCGCCACCAGCACGTTCGTGGCCCAGCCCGGAGGTCCCTTGGGCTTCTTCGCCTTGCCCCGCTTCGGCGCCGGCTCCGGCTTCGTCTTCCCCTTCTCAACCAGGGGCCACACCACCCAGACGCGCTCGCCGTCGTTGGAGACGAAGTAGTAGTCGTCCACCGTCCCCAGGCACTGCTCCAGCTGCCAGACGGGTCCGCTCTCCTTCGTCACCTCGAGCCGGCACTTGCCCGGGCCCGCGTCCACCATGCGCACGCTGTACAAGCCGTTGGCGCTCACCCGGGCCCGTCCCTTTCGCTCCTCCGCCAGGGCGGGGAGCGACAGAACACAGAGGAACAGGGCGAGCGCCGCGTGACGCATGGTCACCTCGGAAAGCGGGTTTGAACCGAGTCTACGCCGCCTGCTTGATCGCGTTCTCGACGACTTCGCTGATGGTGCCCGCCATGTAGAAGGCGCCCTCGGGGATTTCGTCGTGCTTGCCCTCGGCGATCTCCTTGAAGCCCTGGATGGTGTCCTGGAGCTTCACGTACCGGCCTTCCTTGCCGGTGAAGACCTGGGCGACGAAGAACGGCTGGGACAGGAACTTCTGAATCTTGCGGGCGCGCGCCACCACCAGCTTGTCGTCCTCGGAGAGCTCGTCCATGCCGAGGATGGCGATGATGTCCTGCAGCTCCTTGTACCGCTGGAGGATGCCCTGGACCTTGCGGGCCACCGCGTAGTGCTCCTGGCCGATGATGCCCGGGTCCAGGATGCGGCTGGTGGAGTCGAGCGGGTCCACGGCGGGGAAGATGGCGAGCTCCGCGATGGAGCGGTTGAGCACCGTCGTCGCGTCCAGGTGGGCGAACGCGGTGGCGGGCGCCGGGTCCGTCAGGTCGTCGGCGGGCACGTAGATGGCCTGCACCGAGGTGATGGAGCCCTTGGTGGTGGAGGTGATGCGCTCCTGCAGGCTGCCCATCTCCGTGGCGAGCGTGGGCTGGTAACCCACGGCGCTGGGGATGCGGCCCAGGAGGGCGGACACTTCCGAGCCGGCCTGGGTGAAGCGGAAGATGTTGTCCACGAAGAGGAGCACGTCACGGCCCTCCACGTCGCGGAAGTACTCCGCCATGGTCAGCGCGGAGAGGGCCACGCGGGCGCGGGCACCAGGCGGCTCGTTCATCTGGCCGTACACGAGGACGGCCTGGCTGGCCTCCAGGTTGTCGGTCTTGATGACGCCCGTGTCCTGCATCTCGTGGTACAGGTCGTTGCCCTCGCGGGTGCGCTCGCCCACGCCGGCGAACACGGAGAAGCCGCCGCGCTCGATGGCGACGTTGCGGATGAGCTCCTGCAGGAGCACCGTCTTGCCCACGCCGGCGCCGCCGAACAGGCCAATCTTGCCGCCACGGGTGTAGGGGGCGAGCAGGTCGATGACCTTGATGCCGGTCTCGAACATCTGCACGCGCACGTCCTGCTCCGTGAACGCGGGGGGCGCGCGGTGGATGGGCCAGTACTCCTGCGCCTTCACCGGGCCCATCTCATCCACCGGCTCACCGGTGACGTTCAGGATGCGGCCCAGGGTGGCCTTGCCGACCGGAACCTGGATGGGGCCGCCCGTGTTGCGAACGGCAGTGCCACGCGCCAGACCCTCGGTGGAGTCCATGGCGATGGTGCGCACCGTGTTCTCGCCCAGGTGCTGCGCCACTTCCAGGGTGAGGTTCTCCTGCTCCGGCCCCAGGTTCGCGTTCGTCACCTTGAGGGCGACGTAGACCTCGGGAAGACCGCCCGGCGGGAACTCGACGTCGACCACGGGGCCGAGAACCTGGATGATTTTGCCTGCCGTAGGAACTTGAGCGCTCATGGGATGTCGTCTGCCTCGTGAGGGGGAGCGGCCGGCGCCGTGCCCGTCATCAAATTTCGGCCCGGATATGAGGGCGGTGCCCCTTTACCGGGGGCCTCCCCCAGAATCAAGCCTCCCGGGGACCTGACCGGTAAGTCCCGCTTAGCGGATCCACGCCCCCGGCGCCAACCCCCCGGCTACTTCCCGTCCACCTGGTAGACGAGCGGCAGGTTGCCCTTCGAGCCGCCGCCCACGACGACGACCTTGGCGTTGGGGCTGGAGGCGAGCTTCTCCGTGGCCTCGATGCCCTTGAAGCGCAGGTACTCCTCGGTGAGCCCCTGGCGGACGATGTTCTGGTACTTGGCGATGCCCTCGGCTTCGATCTGCCGGCGCTCGGCCTCCTGGCGCTCCTTGTCCAGGGTGAAGCGCATCTTCTGGCTGCGCTGCTCCTCGGCGAGCTTGTCCGCGATGGCCTCCCGGATGGCGGCCGGCAGCGTGACGTCCCGGACGAGGATGGCCTCCACGACGACGTGCTTGCCCTGCAGGGCCCGCGTCACCTCGTCCTGGATCTCCTTTTCAATCTGCTCGCGCTTGGTGGAGTAGATCTCCTCTGGCGCGTAGCGACCGAACACCTTGCGCGCCTCCGAGCGGGCGATGGGGGCGATGAGGATGTCCGCGTAGCGGGGGCCCGTCTGCGTGTGCAGTTCGAAGAGCTTCGCCGGGTCCACCCGGTAGCGCACGCTGGAGTCCACCTTCAGGTCCAGGCCGTTGTTGGACAGCACGCTCAGCTCGTCCTTCATCTCCTGGACGCGCAAATCGTAGGTGATGAGCGACTTGCCCGGCCTGAGCACATGCAGCCCTTCCCCATAGGGCTCACGCTGGGTGCCGCTGCCGAACGAGTCAAAGCCGATGCCCCCGTGGCCGCTGGACACCGTCTCGCACGCACACCCACTGATGCACAGCAGTCCCAGCACCACCCACAGTCGCTGCTTCACGCGGCCCTCCTCGCGCGAGCCCTCACGCGCTCGGGGAGACCCTTAAACGCGAAGGGCCCGCACCCAAAAATGGGGCGGGCCCGAGGCTTGCGCGACAGGAGGCGGGAGCTACTTGAGCGCCTCGGCGCCGGAGACGATTTCCATCAGCTCCTTGGTGATGACCGCCTGACGGGTGCGGTTGTAGGTGAGCGTCAGGCTGGAAATCATGTCCGAGGCGTTGGAGGTGGCGTTCTCCATGGCGCTCATGCGGGCGCCGTGCTCGCTGGCGACGCTCTCCAACAGGGCGCGGTAGACCTTGATGTTGACGGCCTGGGGGACCAACCGGTCCAGCACCGCCTGGCGGTCCGGCTCGTACTTGAAGTCCACCATCGCGGTGGCGCCCTCGGAGGGAGGCGCTTCGGCGCCGAGCGTCTGCAGCGGCAGCAGCTGGGCGACGACGACCTTCTGGTTAATCGCGCTGATGAACTCGTTGTAGACGATGTGGACCGCGTCCACCTCGCCGTTGAGGAAGCTGGCGACGAGCTCCTCGGCCACTTCCGCGGCGGCGCGGTAGTTCAGCCGCTGGTACAGCCCACCGAAGTCCTTGCGGATGGTCTGGTTGCGGTTGCGGAAGAAGTCGTTGCCCTTGCGGCCCACCGTGGAGACCTGGATGCGCTCCAGCGCGGTGTTCTCGTAGATGAAGCGGTTGGCGCGGCGGGTGATGTTGGAGTTGAAGCCGCCCGCGAGGCCGCGGTCCGACGTCAGCGTCACCAGCTCCACGCGCTTGACCGGGCGGGCCACCAGCAGCGGATGGGTGAGGTTGTCGTCACCGGAGCGCGCCGTCAGGTCCGAGATGATCTGGTCCAGCATCGACGCGTACGGACGGGCGGCGAGGATGGCGTCCTGCGCCTTTCGCAGCTTCGCGGCGGAGACCATCTTCATGGCCTTGGTGATCTGCCGCGTGTTCTTCACCGAGCGGATGCGCTTGCGAATGTCGCGAAGGGACGCCATGGGACGGAGGACTCCTGTGGGACGTTCTGCCCAGGTGCGCCCGGGTGGGAGCAAGGCAGTCTGACGGCGGGGCCCCCTATATAAGCGGGCCGCAAGCCGGTCAACGGCAGTCCTGCCGGGGCTTTCCGGACACGTGGCCCGGGGGCTGCCGGGCGGGCGACCCCGGGGCTGTCGGAGGTGAGCAGACCCCTTACCTTCCAGGGCATGGCCTCAGCCGTCGCCGCCGGTGGTGGACCCCTGCTCATCGTCGAGGACGACGTGGATATCCGCGAGGCGCTCCAGACCTACCTGGAGCTCCAGGGCTACGAGGTCCGCGTCGCGGGCGACGGCCGGGAGGCGCTGGCGCACCTGGCGGCCCTGCCCCCTCCCTCGCTCATCCTGCTGGACATGGGGCTGCCGGTCCTGGACGGCCACCGGGTGCTGACGGCGCGCGGGACGGACCCGGCGCTCGCGCGGGTGCCGGTGGTCATCCTGTCGGCGGAGACGGCGGACATGAGCCCCCGCGACAGGGCGGTGTACGCGGCGAGCCAGGGCGTGGCGGCCTTCCTGCCCAAACCGGTGGACCCCAAGCGGCTCCTGGAGACGCTGCGGCGGCTGTTGCCAGGGCTGGCCGCCCCCCAGGCGGACGCACCGGTTTGACGCGGGAGGTCCACACGGGGCTTTGCGAGGGCGGTCGGCCGTAACACAATGGCGCCTGGTGCGGTGGTTCCTGGGTCCATGAAGCCAACCCGAGCGAGCGGTATCTGGGCGCGCAGGGCCCTCTTCCTCCTGCTCGCGGGCACGGTGGGCCTGCTCGTCACCTCGTACCTCGTGCGGGTGAGCTACGAGGAGCGCATCGTGTCCCTGGCGCAGGCGCCCACGGCGCCGGTGGCGCTCGTCTTCGGCGCGGGGCTGGCGCCGGGCGCGGTGCCCTCTCCGGTGCTCGCCCAGCGGTTGGACATGGCGATGGCGCTGTGGCGCGAGGGCAAGGTGCGCGCGGTGCTGGTGAGCGGGGACGAGGTGCAGCCCTTCCACCACGAGACGCGGGCCATGCGGCGCTACCTCCTGGAGCGCGGCGTACCGGAGTCCGCGGTGCTGGGCGACGAGGCGGGGCTGTCCACCTACGACAGCTGCCTGCGGGCGCGCGGCGTGTTCGGGGCGAGTCAGGCGTTGCTCGTCACCCAGCGCTTCCATCTGCCTCGGGCGCTGTTCATCGCCAACTCGGTGGGCATCGACGCGTGGGGCGTGGCGGCGGACGAGGGGCGGTCGACACCCTGGCGCTACACCGTGCGCGAGACGCTGTCGCGCGTGCTGGCGCTGGGCATGGTGCTGCTGAAGGTGGAGCCCGTCTACCCGACGGGCCGCGCGGCGTTCCCGAAGGGCTGAGCCGCCGAACCCGGCAGGCGGGCGGGCGGCGCGAATTGCGGCGGCCCGCGTGGGTTCTCATTGTTGAGGTACGGCGGTTCAGCCCACCCCGCTTGAGCGAGGAGACACCATGCGATTCAAGAAGCTCGGTTCGGAGGACGTGGGCGAGTCCACTTCGTTGCGTCACGTGAACCAGGACACCGGTGAGGAGGAGATCAACATCTCCGACCAGGACCTGGCGGCGACTCCCCCGTTGGAGGAGGAGCCGGACTTCCGAGACATCCTGCCGGATCAGATTCACGAGTTCCGCCGGGGCGACGAGGAGGCGGAGGAAGTGGAGCTGACGGCCCAGCCCGAGGAGCGCTTGCGCCCCGCGCGCAGGGACCAGCTCCCGGAGAGCTAGCGCTTCGGCGCCCACCGGTTGGAAGGTCGAGGCCGGACTGATGAGGTCCGGCCCGCCCGCGCCCACCGGGATTTCGCGCGGACTCAGGGCTCGCGCAGAGCGCTTCCGCCCGCGAACTTCTCCTGCCACGTCTGGAAGATGCCCAGAATCTCCCTCAGGTTCGAGGCTCCACCAAACCCCTCGAAGACGTCAGCGCGCACTCGGCAGCGGACCCAATCCTCGTCCGTTCGATCAATCGTCACTTCCTCGAAGACGACCCCCGACAACTCCGTCTGGATCAGATCGATATGGATTGACCACCCTGGATTATCGAGGTTCTCAATCCGAACACCGTACTGGTGCTCCCACTCTCCATTGGAGTGATTGGCAAGCCAGGCTTCCAGCGCGCGTAGAGCATCCATCGTCATTTTCTCCTCCCAGGAGTTCGTTTGACGATGAGGAACGGCGAGACCTCGTCAGGCTGACATTGACGGTCTTCTTGCATCGCGCCGCGAGGCGGCCCCTCCTCGAACAAAGGGGCCGCGCATGGACGCGTCGAGGGCCTACTTCCTCGACTTGGCCTTCTTGACGGCGCCCTTCTTGGCTGCCGCCTTCTTCGCTGGAGCTTTCCCCGCGACGACCTTTTTGCCCCCCGCCTTCTGGGTGGCGACCTTCTTCGCGGGGGCCTTCTTCGCGGCTGACTTCACAGGCGCCTTCTTCGCAGCCGACTTCTTCGCGGTGGGCTTCGCAGGAGACTTCTTCGCGGTGCCCTTCTTCGCGGCTGACTTCGCAGGGGACTTCTTCGCTGCGGCCTTCGTCGCGGCAGGCTTCGCAGGCGCCTTCTTCGCGACGGGCGTCGCAGCCGTCTTCTTCACGGGGGCATTCTTCAAGGCGGGCGTCGCAGCCGTCTTCTTCACGGGGGCATTCTTCAAGGAGGGCGTCGCAGCAGCCTTCTTCGAGGAGGGCGTCCCAGCGACCTTCTTCGCAGCGGGCGTCGCAGCAGCATTCTTCGCAGCGGCCTTCGTCGCGGAGGGCGTCGCGGCGGCCTTCGTCGCGGCGGCCTTCGTCGCGGAGGGCGTCGCGGCGGCCTTCGTCGCGGCGGCCTTCTTCACGGCGGCCTTGCTTGCGGTGCTGGGCGCGCCAACCGCTGGCGTATCGGCCTTCTTCACGATGGCTTCACGGGGCTTCGTCGCCGTATCCACCTTCGCCGCCGGAGCCACAGCCGACTTCTTCGCCGCCGCCTCCGCGAGCAGCGCCGGCACATCGCTCGTCGCGGGTGCCAACGCCAGTGGCGTGGCCACCTTCTTCGCCTTGGCCTTCTTCGCTGTCGGTTCCGCCTGGGGCGCGCTCACCGGCTTTGCCTCAGCGGGCGTCGCGGCCACCTGGGGCTTCGCCTTCTTCGCGGCGGGCTCGGCAGGAGCCTTCGGTGCCTCGGCCGCCTTCTTCTTGGGCGCCTCCTTCTTCTCGGGCCCCAGCTCCTTGCGCAGCGCCTCCTGCATCGTCGGACGCACGAAGAGTTCCACCTGCTTCACCGCCACCTTCGACGGAGCCTTCCTCCCACCGCCGTCCTTCGTGCCAGCCTTTCCGAATCCGGCGGTCTCGGCGCCCTTCCGGCCTCGTGACGCGTCGTCGTCGTACTCGTAGGCCAGCTCGCGCTGAGCGCCCTCGTCCTCCTCCTCTTCGGCCTCGACGAGCACCTCCTGCGTGACGGACTCCTCCTCCGTCTCCTCTTCGTCGTCCACCCCGACGCCAGAGAGCGCGCCCTGGAGCACCGCGTTCAGCGCGCGCGCGAAAGTGCGCTCACCGAAGCTCTCGACCTCCGCAGGAGGCACGAGCACGTCGAGCATCTCCTTCAGCGTGCGGTACAGCCGCATCTCGCGCTTCTCGCCCTCCCAGGTGCCGAAAATCCATTCCTCGTCACCCAGCGCCTGGACCCAACCCGGCAGGGGTCCACCACCATCGCCCTGCTCCACCATGGCCGACTTGCGCGCGGAGAACAGGTGCCGGTGGGCACCCTTCATTCCAATGCGCCACACACCCGCCGCCGGAAGGCCCTCCAGCTTCAGCCGCGTCTTCTCCAACACGCTCGCGGAGCCCTCGGGCCCGTGCAGCGGGAAGAGATTCACGTCCCCGTGAAACTCGCCCCCGTTGAAGGACAGGTACAGGTGGCCGAGGTCCTCGGGGAATGGAACGCCACACTCCGTCTCCGCCCACCGGACCTCATCCGCGGACACACCCGATGACGCTGCCTTCGCCGACTTCCGCAGTGCCTGCAACCACTCGTGCATGACCCCTCCACGACACAACCATTGCCACAACCTTACGGCGGCTGTGCGTCCCGCGCAGTGCGCCTGTTGGGCTTTTGATGGCCCCCCGCACGGAATGATCCAGCCCCCGAGGTAGGGCCACCCGAGCCCTCCCCGGGACCTATCACGACAACGCCGGGCCAGGGCTCCATCCATCCCCTTGCTCGGGAGGAGGACCCGCCACCGACCCAGAAGGGCCCGGGCCTCGCGCCCCCTCCGCTCCAGGCCAGACAGGCCTCTTTCCGCTGATCCACGACCGCGCGGAACGGGTTCCCCGGGGACCCGCCACCCGGGCCGAGCCCGGCTTGAAGCCGGCAGAGCGACCCGTTAGGCAAGGGGCATGGCACATCCCGTGAGCTATGAGGGGACGGCGGAGAACTTCGACCAGCTGGTCATGGAGCCGAAGGGCGAGCTGGTGGTGGTGGACTTCTGGGGTGACGGCTGCCCGAACTGCGAAATCTACGCGGCGGCCGAGCCCATGCTCCTCTCGGAGCTGGACGGCGCACCGATGCGCGTCGTGAAAGTGAACGCATACCAGCACGAGACGCTGGCCCACCGCTTCGGCCTCTACGGCATCCCCACGTTCCTGCTGTTCCGCGAGGGGAAGCTCATCGGGAAGATGAGCCAGTACTACGGCAAGGAATACTGGCTCGGCGTCGTCCGCGACCACCTGCCGACGGCGTAGCACTCCAGGGCGCCGTGCTCAGCCCACCTGGGTGAGCCGACCGCCCTCCGGCGGACTCGCGGCGGACACCACGGCATCGGCGGCGCGGCGCGTGTTGGCCTCGATGGCGACCTGACACAGCGCCGTCTGCGCCTGGAGCTGGAGGACGAAGGCCCGCGACCTCGCCGAGCGGACCCCCAGCGCCATCCCGATGAAGCCGAGGACCACGGCCCCTATCGGCCCGCTCTTCATCGCCGCGTCGAGCACCGCGCCAGCGACTCCTCCTCCGACAAAACCAGCCAGGCCCCACGCGAAGACCATGCCTCGTGCCTGGTCATAGAGCGCCTGCGCATGGGCGCGAATGATTTCCGGGTCGTATCTGACAGTCATTGCTTCCCCACGGGTCGAGACCTGCGAATGCAGGCCCCTGGAAAGCTTCCACAAGACTCCCGGGAGGGACCTACCTCCCCAGGGGTATGGACAGCAGCGCGTCCATCCTTCGGGGCAACGAGGTTGATGTGGGGCAGGGCCGTTACAACCATGAACCCTCGCGGTGGCAGGGCACGAGGGGGACGGACATGACGAAGCATCGATGGGGGCAAATACTTACGCATCTGGCCTGCATGACATGGCTATGCGGCGGCGCGCTGGGTTGCGGCACGGGCCAGCCCGATGCATACGAGGACGGCGCATCGTCGGACAGGGTGGGGACTCAGACCGCGAGGCAGGCACCCATCTTCACGGAAGACCTCTTCTACGACCACTGTCCGAGGGGGACGCAGGCGCAAGGTCCCACCATCCATGTCGCGAAGACCGGCCCACGAGACCCCACGAAGCCTCTGGGGTCCAACGAGAATCCCTACTCCACCATCATGGCGGCGGTGAAGGTCGCCCGGCCGGGAAACGTCATCGTGGTGAGAGCAGGTGACTACAACGAGCAGGTCGCCATCACCGCTCCGAAGGGGGCTCGACCAGGCACCGCCGACGCTCCCATCGTCCTGAGGGGTGAGCAGGCCGCGCGTCCTCGCATCCTGCCAGCGGCCACCAACGTCGGCAGCCTGGTCATGGTGAGCCAGCCGTACTGGATCGTCCAGTTCTTCGAGGTGGACGTCCAAAGCAGACCGTCGTTCGCCGTGCTCTTCGAGACCAACACGACCTGCTCCCAACTCCGCGACTCGAAGTTGCACGGAGGCCGGGCCGGCGGCGGCGTCATCGCCAGCTACGCGGAGTTCGTCCTCTTCGACCACAACGAGATCTACGACTTCTCCAAGACGAACACGGACTCGCACGGCGTGGCGATCCGAGGCGTGTCCCGCAACATCTTCATCGTGGAGAACGACATCCACGACGTTTCGGGCGACGGGGTGCAGTGTCAGCCGAATGGCGGCCGGCCCGCCATCATCCTCGTCGAGAGGAATCGACTGCATGCCACGGGGGAGAACGGCGTCGACGTCAAGGCCTGCGATGACCTCCTGCTGCACAGGAACATCATCTACGACCTCCCGAACATCACCCGCTTTCCCTGGCAGGCGAACACGTCCGCCGCCGAAGGCGTGCTGATTCACGAGGACGCGACGAACATCCAGATTCTGGACAATGAAATCTACCAAGCGGGCCGGGGCATCTCCATTGGCGGGAACAACGTCATCGACCATCCCACCAACGTGCTGATTGAAAGCAACTACATCCACGACATCTACAACTACGCGTCGCGCACCAATGGACAGGGCATCCGCATCGTGAAGGGTGAAGGGGTACACATCATCAGCAACACCATCGAGCGGACCGCCGACGCGGGACTCCGACTCGCAGCGGACGAACCCAACGTCGTGTTTGGCCTCATTGTCTATGACAACGTCCTGCGCGACATGCGGCTGTTCGTGCGCCTGGGGCGGCCGGAGCACCGGCCCGGCATGGGAATGGACCGCAACCGCTATTTGGGACCCATTGGAGTCTTCACCCTCTCAGGTGCCCTGTGGGAGGGGACCCATGCCCAGTGGCTCAGCGCACTGGCCCCCTCCCACCTGGACCAGTTCTCAGTGAGAGTCCTCGTGCCCTCACGGGCAATCACCGAGCCAGGGCTCACGGAAGCACCCTCCCCGAGGTCGACGCCCGCGCCGTAGCGGGTTACCGCATCACACGCACCCCGCCGGAAGGAGCCACAGGGCTTCCGGCGGAGCCGTGCGTTCGCATTGGGCGCGGCGCGGCATGCGGGAATCCCTATCCATGACCCATCACCATGGACGGACCCCATGCAACTCATTGACTCCGGCAACCACTTACATGCATGACATATTGCCTTCGCCGGAACTCCGTGGCTTACTGGCTTTGCGTCTGATGGGCTCTTCCGAACCCAGACGCCAAAGAAAGCGGAGACAATCATGTTCATCGCAGGACTGCGGCGTTGTGCGCTGTTGGCTGGAATCGTGGCATTGACCGCGTGCGGAGGTCCGCTCCCGGAGGAGCAGGCTCCCGTCGAGGCCACGCCCGGCGAGGAAATCAGTATGGAGGCCGTGACCGAGGGCGGCGAGGTCGAGGCCATGGCCTGCAATCTCGTCAAAGAGCCCTGTTCGCCCAACCTTCGGACCTGTGGCATCCGCTGCTGCGATGGAACCCTCATCCGGGCTCCGAACACGGCATGCGGCGACTGCGAGCCCCTTGCAAACGAAGTCTGCCTCTTTCGCGGCGGCCCATGGCACCTCCGCTGGACGGACCAGTAAGGGACGCGGCGCACGAACGGACTCTGTCCATTCGTGCGGCGGGCACTCCATCGAAAAGTCATTGACTCAACCAATGACTCTCATTCTTCAACTCATCGCCCGCCAACAGGCGGCCGCGAACCGTCTTCCCTTACCCTGAGTGGAACGACTCCGGCCTGACTGAAATCCGTATTACTTTGAACTCCGGGGCGAAGACCCCCGCCGCTGCTTTGTCCTGGCGGTGGGGGCCTTCTCTCGTCTGGAGCGTCGCGCCCACTTTCCCTATCCTCGGGGCTCATTCAACGAGGAGCACGCTGTTGGCCCGTATCGCATTCGTCGTGGTGGAGCCGTTCGCCGACTGGGAGCCCGCGCTGCTGGCGGCGGGGGCGCGCGAGGACTTCGGTGACAAGGTGTCGTGGTTGTCGCCAGGGGGACGTCCGGTTTCATCGATTGGCGGAATGACCATCCAGGTCCACGGCGCGCTCGAGGACTTCTCTCCCAACCAGGCCGATGCGCTCGTGCTGATTGGGTCCTCGCTCTGGATGACGCCCGAGAGCCCCGACCTCACGCCCGTGCTCCGGCGCGCGGCGGACGCGGGCCTCGTCGTCGCCGGAATCTGCGGTGCGACGCTCGCGCTGGCCCGGGCCGGCCTGCTCGATGACCGCGCACACACCAGCAACGCCCTCGACTTCCTCCAGCAACACGTCCCGGCCTACAACGGCGCCGCGCACTATCGACCCGGGCCGCGCGCGGTGCGCGACGGACGCGTCATCACCGCGTCCGGCTCGGCGCCCGCGAGCTTCGCCCTGGAAGTGCTCGGCGCCCTGCATCCCGAGGCCACCCAGCCCCTGGCCGAGTTCCTCACGGAGTTCGGGCGCGAGCACCAGCCCACCTGAGCCTTCGCGCCCTCGGTGCGAGCCCAGGGCGCCCCTCACGTGTGCTTCAATGACGGGAGCGCCAGTCCTCCCGCCGCCCCTCGAGGCAGACGATGAACCTCATCGAGCCCGTCATCTTCACCGCTGCGGCCCTCTTCGGAGTGGCGGGTGCCGTGTGGGGCATCACTTCGGCCCCCATCTGGGGACTCGAGGGCTTCGTCGGCGCCGCCGTGCGTGGGCTCGGTGGCTTCGTCGGCGGATTCATCGGAGGGGGCATCTCTTTCGCCGCGGTGCTCTTCGCCCTGGGTGCCCTGCTCGTCCTCAGGGACAAGGCACGCCAGACGCGCTCGGGCGGGCCGAACCCGCCTCCCACTCCCTGAAGTCGGACATGGGAGTAGACGTCGCCCACGTCGACTCCTGCTTTTCCGGGCAACGCCCGTGCCGACAGCCACCGAGCAGACGAAACGCCCTTGCGGCCCTTGGCCCTTCATTCCGGGCGACCTACTCTCGGAAGCAGTCCCATGGCTTCCGACCCCTACCGCGTCAATCCGGACGACCCGCGCGCGCCTCCCCAGGAGGTGTGGGAGCAGCTGACGCCCGAAGAGCGGGCCCAAATCGTCGACAGCCTTCCCTCCGAGTTCCCCGTCTCGCAGACGCACCCTCCCGAGGGTGACCCCCACTACGAGGCCAAGTCGCGAACGAGGGAGGTGCTCGGGAGCTTCTTCTCTCGCATCGGCCGCAAGGTGTACCTGGCTTGCGAGCTGCCCGTGTACTACCCGGGCGAGTCGATGTTCGCCCCGGACGTCATCGCAGTGGTGGACGTCGAGTCCCGTTCCCGCATGCGATGGATGGTGAGCGCGGAGGGAAAAGGCCTGGACCTGGCCCTGGAAGTCATTGTCGCGGGGGAGCGACGCAAGGACCTGGAGCGCAATGTGGAGCGCTTCGCCCGCCTCGGAATCCGCGAGTACTTCGTCTTCGACCGGGGCCGGCTGCGGCTCAGTGGATGGAGGCTCGAGGAGGGACGCCGTGCCTACCGTCCCATCCTGCCCCAGCATGGGTTCTACCGCTCGGAGGTGCTCGGCCTGGAGCTCCAGGTGGACGACGAGCGCCTTCGCTTCTACGTCGGCGGCGCGGCACTTCCTGAAGCCCAGGAGATGATTTCCCGCCTCGAGCACATGATGGAGCGCGTCGAGGCAAGCCACACGGACCTGGAGCATCAACTCACCGAAGAGATGCGCCTGCGTGCGGAGGAGTCTCGCCTGCGCGCGGAGGAAACCCAGCGCCGCGAGGACGCCGAGCGTCGACTGGCAGAGGCACTCGCCGAGTTGGAGCGACTGCGCGGCAAGCGGGACTGAGCCCCTCGCCTCAGGTCTGATAGCCGCGCGCCTGCAAGCGGAACAGGTGCGCGTAGCGCCCATCCTTCGCCATCAGCGCGTCATGACTGCCCAGTTCGTCCACGCCGCCGTTGTGCAGCACGGCGATCTGGTCCGCCATCCGCACCGTGGAGAAGCGGTGCGAAATCACTATCGCCATCCGGTCCGCCGCCAGCGCCTGGAAGCGCTCGAACAACGCGTGCTCCGCCTCCGCGTCGATGCTCGCCGTGGGCTCATCCAGAATCAGTACCTCCGCGTCGTCCCGCATGAACGCTCGCGCCACCGCCAGCTTCTGCCACTGCCCCGCCGACAGCTCCTGCCCCTTCTCGAACCACCCGCCCAGCATCGTGTCGTACTGGCTCGGCAGCGTCTCAATCACCCCGCTCGCCCCACCCTGCTCCGCCGCCTTCACGATGCGACCCCGGTCCTCCAGCGCCGGCACGTGCCCCAACCCGATGTTCTCCGCCACGTTGAACTGATAGCGCACGAAGTCCTGGAACACCGCCCCGAAGCGGCTGCGCAAATCCCCCACGTCCATGTCCCGGATGTCCACGCCCCCGTAGAGGATGACCCCCTCCGTCGGCTCGTACAGCCGCAACAGCAGCTTCAACAACGTGCTCTTCCCCGCCCCGTTCTCCCCCACCAGCGCCAGCTTCTGTCCCGGCCGCAGCGTCAACGACACATGCCTGAGCGCCCACGCCTCCTTCCCCGGATAGCGGAAGGACACGTCGCGCAACTCGATGTCGTTGGTCGGCCCGCGCGTCGGTGACTTCGCCGGCGACACCCGGGGCGACTCGCTGCCCGTCGGAATCTCCAGGTACGTGAAGAGATTGCTCATGAAGAGCGCGTCCTCGTACATGGAGCCCACGCTCGTCAGGATGCCCTGGAACGCCGCCTGCCCCTGCCGGAACACCCCCAGGTACAACACCATGTCGCCCACGGTGATGGCCCCGTCCGCCGCCCGCCCCGCCACGAACAGATAGCAGCCGTAGAAGGCCGCCAGCGACAACACGCCCAAACCCAGACCCCACCCCATCCGCTTGAAGGCCAGCGCGCGGTCCTCCGCGAAGAACTTCCGGAACAGCTCCCGGTAGCGCCCCAGCACCAGCTCCCCCAACCCGAAGAGCTTCACTTCCTTCACGTGACTGTCGCGCGTGAGGATCCACTCCAGGTAGTTCAGCTTGCGCCCCTCCGGCGCACGCCACGAGTAGAGCCGGAAGCCCGCCATCGCCAGCCGCGCCTCCGCGATGAACGCCGGAACCGACGCCACCACCAACACGACGACGCTCCACGGCGACAACGCAATCAACAGCGCCGCGAAGGTGGACAACGTAATCGCGTTGCGGACGATGGAGAACGCCTGCATCACCAGCGACAGCGGACGACTGCTCGCCTCGCGCCGCGCGTTCTGCATCTTGTCGTAGGTGTCCGAGTCCTCGAAGTGCTGAAGCTCCAGCTCCAGCGCCTTCTGGAGAATCCGCTCGTTGAGCAGGTTGCCCAGGTTCGCGCGCAACAACTCCCGCGTCAGCGTCAGCCCCCGCTCCACCACCGCGGAGCCGAGCATCAGCCCGAACTCCAGCCCCACCAGGCCATAGACGCGCGAGTGCGCCTCCGCCGAGCCCTGCGCGGACGCCACCACCGCGTCCACAATCAGCTTGCCCACCCAGGCGATGCCCGCCGGCAACACCGCCGCCACCAGCGTCAGCGCCCCCAGCAGCACCGCCCCCTGGGGGCTCGCCCGCCAGAAGAGCTGGAACGTGCCGGGGAGCTGCCGGAACAGGCTCCCGGCGCCCTTCAGGCGGTCTTTGAGGGAGGTCTTCGCGGGGGGCGTGGCATCAAGAGAACGAGGAGACACAGGGCGAGTTCATAACGCGCCCGGCGTCCGCGCGCTTGGCCCCTCACGACACCGCGCGCCCTTCGTGCCGGGACACCAGCACATCGCACGAGGACCTCGCCAGCACCCGCTCCGCCAGCGAGACGCCGCACCCCTCGGCCTGCCCCGAGCCCGCCAGTGCCAGCAGGTCCGTGCCCAGCTCCGCCGCGTGCGCCAGGATGCTCTCGCCCGGCTCGCCTCCGCGCAGCCGGGCCTCCAATTCGCGCCCCGTCTCCCGGTACGGAGCCAGGAAGCGGGCGAGCGCCACCCTCGCGGCGTCCTCCCGCTCCCGCTGCAACACCAGGAAGCGCTCCGGTGACGCCCCCCGCGCGCGCAGCGCCGCCTCGTCCGCGCGGGTGTCCACCACGTGCAACACCTCCACCAGCGTCAGGGGACACAACCTCAGCGTCAGCTCCAGCGCCCTGCGGGACTCGCGCGAGAAGTCCACCGCGACCAGCGGGCTCGCGTACGGCCGCGCCGGATGCGGCAACACCGTCAGCACCGACGTGTCCAACCGCCGCACCATCCGTCGCACCGTCGAGCGCTCACCCAGCTCCCGTCCCGGCACCGTCACGTGCGTGCCGCCCAGCACCACCAGCTCCGCGCCCTGCTCGCGCGCCACCGCCACCGCGGCGTCCACCGCGTCTCCCCGGCGCAGCTCCTCGTGCACCGTCACGTCCTGCCGCTGCCTCAACCGCCGCGCCACCGCGCTCACCGCCTTGCGCAGACACCGCTCCCCCGCCACGATTCCCGCGGGCGAGCCCTCCAGCGGAGGCCCCGCGTGCATCACCGTGAAGGTGGCTCCCATGCCCAGCGGAAGCCGCAGCGCCCGGGCCAGCGCCAGCTCGGAGCGCAGCGAGAAGTCCGTCGCCACCACCAGGCGTGTCATGCCCCTCGGGCCCCGGGAGGGCCCGGGTGACAACAATGGAATGTCCAGCCGGGTCAGCTCGTGCTGCCTCATCGCGAGACCCTCCTTTCGTCTGTCCCTACTTCTTTAGTGTCGGCGCCGTGGGGCGGTGACACGACATCCCATGCACCTGACGCGACCTGGGCGAGCCGTTGCTCGTCGGTCCGCCGCCGTGACGCGGCGATGTCCAAGTCCTCGCTCCGAAGATTCAGGCCCTCGCGCCCAGATGCCACCCGTGCCGCGGGGACGCCGCGTGCCCGAGCAGACGACAGAGCCCCCCGGTCCTCGCGTGCACCGCTCCCTCTGCCGCCTGGATGACGCGCGCTCGCCGCGTGGCCCGGCGCTTCACTCGGGTGACAGCCGCGCCGTCCCGACTCAGACCTGGGTGAGGGTGGAGCACGACACCTCGTCGCGCGAGGCGAGACGTCACGAAGGGAGGCAGGGGCTCAAGCCCCCGCTGCGCGCGGGAAGGAGAAGTGCGTCGCACGGTGGACGGCCTCCCTGAAAAAACTCCAGGCGTCTGGCGTCCGTATCTCACGTGAGTCGTAAGGGACATGCACCCCGGCACGAAGATTGGCCCGCTTGGCACGTCCGAGGAGCGACAGAGCGACTCCTGCGGGCCGCGAGGAGCGCGGCCGAGGCTTTGCAGATGGGGTGCTACGGCAGCGCGGTGGGTGGCGGGTCGGACGGGATGCTGAAGAAGGGGGAGGGCCAATGCGCGGGGTCATCACCGGCAGAGAGGTGGTCACCAATCTGGGTCTCATCTACCGAGAGTTCGGCGCGGGCTGTGTGCTGCGCTGCTTGTGGGTGATGCTCAGTGGGAAGACCACGACGTTTCTTGAAGTGGCGTGTCCACCCGCAGCGAAGCGCTAGGGCGGACACAACGGCGACGGGTCGCGAGGGCATGCCCCGCGACCCCGCCGTGGCAATCATCGTCTTCGCGGTACCGGACTAGGGCTCATCGCGGCGAGGCTTGTCGTCGTCCACCGCGTCCCGGACCGCACGCTTGGCGTCCTCGACCTTCTCCTTGGCGTGGCCCTTCGCCGTGTCGACCTTGCCCTCGGCCTCCAGCGAGCGGTCGCCCGTCGCGGCGCCCACGGTCTCCTTGATCTTGCCCTTGGCCTTGTCGATCAACTCACCCATGACGCATCTCCTCTGGCTTTGAGCTCCTGAGAGCCGTTGTGGTGAGAGTGTGAACACGCGCCGGGTGGCATGCAGGCGGCGCGACGACGCTCGCCTGCCCTGGGAGCATCAAACGGCGGAGGCGCATCGGCCCGCCCGGGAGCCCACTTCGCCAAGCAACGGGCGGTCCCCTCGTTGATGTAGGTGCCGGTGTCAGCCTCCTGCCTCGTACGCGCCAGGAGCTCCGCGTGGAGCGGCCCACGCGCCACCCGCGCCTCGGAGCAGGGGGTGGTAATCCCATAATTTTCCTTGAATTGCCTGACATGCAGACAGACAGGAGGTAGGGTCCCGCGCCGGTGCTGACGACCATGCAGACACGCTGCCTGGTTGGAATCCTTCTCTCAGGCTGAAACGGGACATTGACGCAAGGCGCGCCGGCCCGCACGCTGAGGTCACTGCCACCCCGGAGTCACTGCTTCCCGATGTCTACTCCTCCGCTTCCGACCCCTGGCGCGCTGTTCCGGCGGATGTACCTGCTGCGGTCCCTCATCACGACGGTGGCCTTCTGTCCGGCCCTCTACGTGGACATGCAATTGCTCTCACTGGAAGGACCGCGCGCGACGCGCATCCTCCTGGGAGTCATCACTCCGCTGGTGTTGGGGTTGTGCGCGGTGGCGCAGCCGGTGCTTGTGATTCCGTGGCTCCTGAAGCGCGCCATGGCCTCGCAGGGGAAGCTGCGCGTGGAGCGGCTGATCCGCATCCCTTCGACGCTGGCGTTCGGCGAGTCGATGGTGTCGTGGTTCATTGGTGGGGTGCTCTTCAACGGCGGCGTGGCGTTGCTGTTGGACAGGCCCATGTCGGTGGTGCCGGTGGGCGTGGCGGTGGCGGTGAGCGCGGGGCTGTTCAGCAGCCCGCTCCTGTACATGCTCTATGAGCAGATGCTGATGCCCACCGTGCTGGAGGCATACCAGCGCGCGCCGAGTGCCCGGCCCGCGGGCGAGGGCTTCGCGCCGAGGCAGCTGTGGCTGCTTCCGGCCACCGTCGTGTCCGCGCTGCTTGTCACATGTCTGACGAGCATCGTCACCCTGCACCTGAGGCTGGAGCGGGAGATGGGCGCGCTGGCGGCCGACATCGAGTCACGAGGACAGGCCGCGTCGGCCGACCGCGTGCGCGCCACCGTGGCGCCGCTGCAGCGCGACCTGGTGCTGCCGGTCATCATGTTCGGCGGTTATGCCGCGCTGGGTTCCATCCTCACGGCGGCGTGGGCCGCGCGCAGGCTCGCCAAGGGCTCGCGGGCGGTCGGTGCATCGCTGGAGGCGTTGGTGGAAGGCCGCGCCGCGCCGCCGCGCTGGGTGTCCACGGACGAGTTGGGCGACCTGGCGGCGACGACGTGGCAGCTCTATCAGCGGCTGCAGGAGCTGCCTCGTTCGCTGCGCTCGTCGGCCGGGGACCTGGCCCAGGCGGGCAACCGGTTGTCGGAGGCCAGCAGCCAGCAGAACCAGACGTTGTCGCGACAGGCCGCGGCGCTGCATCAGGCGCGAGCCACCGCGCAGGAAATCCAGCAGGCGTCGCATGTGGCGGCCTCGCGCGCCACCAGCATCCTCCAGGTCGCCGAGCGCGCCGCCGCCGTGGGCCGGCTGGGCGAGGAGTCCCTGCTCGGCACCGAGAAGGGCCTCGCCTCCATCCGCGAAATCGCCGACGGGCTGCATGAGCAGATGCAGGACCTGGGGCAGCGCGCCCGCGAGGTGGGGCGCGTGTCGGAAGTGGTGAAGGCGCTGGCGGACCAGTCGCACATGCTGGCCATCAACGCGGCCATTGAAGCCACGCGCGCGGGTGAGCACGGCAAGGGCTTTGGCGTGGTGGCGCGGCAGATGCGCGAGCTGGCGGACCAGTCCGTCCAGGCCACCAATCAGGTGCGCGGCCTGTTGGAGACGATGGCCTCGGCCGCAACCCAGGCGACGGAGATGACGGACCGGGGCGCCGCGGGTGTGGAGACGGCGCTGACGCCGCTGCGCACCAGTGGTGAGCGGCTGCGCGAGCTGGCCACGCTGTCCCGCGAGTCCGCGTCCGCCGTGCGACAGATCGCCGAGGCGGTGGCCCAGCAGCACCAGGGCGTGGACCAGCTCTTCGCCGCCGTGCGCGAGCTGGACGAACTCACGACGGACACACTGCGCCACCTGGACACCACGCAGCAGGCCGCCGTCGCCGTCACGCATGCGACGGGACAGGTGTCCCAGCTCGCGCAGCGCTACGTCTGAAGCAGCGTCGCTTCCTCCGCTGACACCGGAGGCTCGGGCGCGAGCCTCCGTCCTGTGCGCGGCGCTACGTCTGAGCCCGCGCCTGCTCCTCCGCTGACACCGGAGGCTCGGGCGCGAGGTGCCCATCCAACGTCAGCACCGGAGCGCGCAGCAGCACCATCAACTGTCCCGCGAGCACACCCAGGCGAGAGAGCCGCTCACGAGGCTCCGCGCTGCCCTCCTCGAAGCTGGCCGCATCCAGGTATGTCAGCTGAACCTCCGCGCGGCCATGGAGCGCTCCCACCCGCGCGTCGAGCGCGGCCAGTCGCGCGAGCAGCGCCTCCAGGAAGTCCGTGGCCCGCGTCAGCGTCGCCGCGCAGTCCTCCAGACACCGCACACGCGCCTCCACCGTGTCCGGCGCGGGTGATGCGGCCCAGGGCGCTGCGGCATGGAACAGCGACATCCCATCCAACACCACCGGCACCGCGTCCTCCTGCAACCAGCCCCGCTCCAACCACTCGAGCACCGGCACCAGCTCCAGCGGCGCCGTCGCCCCTGAACCGAACAGCGGCCACGCACGCCGCGCCGCTCGCGACACGGGCTCGGCGGGCAGCGCCTCCAACGCGGCCAGGGCCTCGGCCGGGAGGACGTCCTCCCGCCTCGCATGCTCCCACCGCTCCAGGCGCGCCAGCAGCCCACGCAGCGGCTCCACCACCTCCGCCTTCGCCTTCACCTGCCGCTCGCCCAGCGAGGCCATCCCCGCGCGCACGCGCAGCCGGGTCGACTTGAGCGAGCCCAACGCCACCGCGTGCCGCTCACGAGCCGCCCGGACCTCCGGCGGCTCCGGCGCCCCCACGAGGCCCTCATCCAGGACCCGCTTCACGCCGAGCCCCAGCGCCGTCAGCACCAGGCCACCCACCGCCAACGGGATGAAGAAGGGCATACGCTCGCGACCTCCACGGACAGGGTGACAGCTTCGCATCCGTCACGCCCCCACGCGAGGGACCCCCTCCGTTCGCATGGAGGGGAAGGAAGCTCAGCCAGCGCGCGCCCGGGGCGCCTGCATCGACGACGGGCCCGCCGCCTCCCGCGTCGCGTCGTCCAACGGCGGCACGTACGGCCAACCCGGCAGCGGCCCCTGGCCCGCCTCGCGGTTGAGGTAGTCCGCGGCGATGTTGGCGCTCTCCATGATGGTGAGCAGCCCGCTGCCCGGATGCGTGCCCCCACCCACCCAGAACAAGCCCTCCACGTCCGGACTCTTCACCCGGGGCCGCAGCGGCCCCAATTGCATCCATGTATGAGAGAGATTGAAGACCGCGCCCCGGAACACGTTGAAGTCATCCCGCCAGGTCTCCGCCGTGAAGTAGCGCTCCTCGCGAATGTGCTCACGCACGCCCTTCAACCCCACCTTCGCGAGCATGTCTGGAATGCGCTCGCGCAACGTGGCCTCCGTCTTCGCCCAGTCCACGGGCCGCGCCGTGTTGGGCGTGGGCACGAGCACGTAGAGCGTGGAGTGCCCCTTCGGCGCGCCGGACGGGTCCGTCACACACGGGTTGCACACGTAGAAGGGCGGGTCGTCCACGTCGACGCTCCGGTCCTCCAGCGCGTCCCGGTCCGTGCGCCGCGCCGCCTCCGAGAGATAGATGAGGTGGTGCGGCAGGTCCTCGTAGCGCGTGTCCAGCCCGTAGTACGCCATGAACGTGCTGCACGAGTACTTCGCCTTCTCCAGCGCCGCGTCCGTCAGCCGCGAGCCCTCGCGCGCCTCGGCGGGCACCAGCTTCGTCGCCGCGTACGGCAGGTCCGCGTTCATCACCACCGCGTCCGCGTCCAGCACCTCGCCCCCCACCAGCGTCACGCCCACCACGCGCCCCGCCTCCACGCGCACGCGCTCCACCGGCGCGCCCATGCGGAACGTCGCGCCCAAATCTTGCGCGCACCGCATCATCCCTCGCGCCAGCTCGCGGAAGCCGCCGTCGACGTGCCACACACCGAACGCCAGCTCCAGGAAGGGAATCACGCTGAACACCGACGAACACGTCGTCGGGTGCAGACCCAGGTACTTCGACGGATACGCCAGCGCGTACGTCAGCCGGTCGTCATGGAAGAACGAGTCCAGGTGCCGGTACAGCGTCTGCCAGGGCTTGAAGCGCAGCGTGGGCGCCAGACGCCAGGGGGCGTAGTAACCCAGGCTTCCCGCGTGCGTGCAGATGAACTTCTCGTACGCGACGCCGTACTTCTCCTTCCCTTCCGCCAACCACCGGCGCATCGCCGCGGCCTGCTCCGGACCGAAGCGGGCGACCTCCGCCTCCATGCGCTCCGGGTGTCGGCTGGTGTCCAGGTGGGTGCCATCCCAGAAGTGCACCCGCGTGTTGACGTCCAGGGGGACCAGCTTCACGTAGTCCGCCAACCGCCGGCCCGCCCGCTCGAAGATGCGCTCCAACACACCGGGGAGCTGGAGGATGGAAGGACCAGTATCGAGCGAATACTCGCCCTGCGGTCCGAGCGTCAGGCCCTTCATCCGCCCGCCGGGCACCGGGTCCTTCTCCACCACCGTGACTCGAAAGCCCTGGCCGGCCAGGTTGATGGCGGCGGACAGCCCACCCGGTCCCGCTCCCACGACGATGACGTGACGCACCATGGCTCCTAGAATGCCCTGAGCGAGCAGCCGTTGCAGTGTCCGTGGTGCGAACGGGCGGGCGGGGATTGTGTTTCGGCCCCGGACGTTTCTCCTGGAGGACACGCGCGGGTGGGGACGGCTTGAAGGGGGCCGCCGCGCACTCGAAGCTCGCGTCGTCGTTCTCCCGGCCCCTTCCCCGGCAACCTCCCTCCGGTCCTGCTCCCGCGAAGCCGTGTCGCCCCCCCTCCTCTCCCACCTGCGCCGCAACGCGGCCGCGTATGGCGCCCTGCTGACGGGGCTGCTCATCACCGCGGGGGCCACGGCCTACGTCCAGCGCGGCGTGGACCTGCGCCGGGAGCAGCTCTTCGAGAACGCCGTCACCGACGGCAGCGTGGCGCTCCTGCAACGCATGGACATGTACCAGGCCATGTTGCTGGGCACGCGCGGGGTGTTCAGCGGCAGCCAGGAGGTGGAGCGGCGGGAGTTCCGCGCGTACACCGCGAGCCTGGAGGCCCGGCGGCGTTTTCCTGGCATCCAGAGCATCGGCTTCGCCCAGTGGCTTCGCGAGGAGGACCTTCCACGGCACGAGGCCGAGGTGCGCGCCGAGGGCTTTCCCGACTATCGCGTCCGTCCCCGCATCGTGCGGCAGGACCACGCCGTCATCACCATGGTGGAGCCCTTCGACGGGAACAACGCGCGCGCGTTCGGCTTCGACATCACGTCCGAGCCCGTGCGTCACGCGGCCCTCCAGCGCGCGCTGGAGACAGGCCTGCCCGCGGCCTCCGGCAAGGTGAGGCTGGTGTCGGAGCCGAAGAGCGCACCGGACCGACAGGTGGGCTTCCTGCTCTACGTGCCGCTCTACGAGGAGCCCGAGCCCTCGACCCCCGAAGCACGCCGCGCCCAGATTCAGGGCTTCGTGTTCGGCGCCTTCCGCATGAGGGACCTGGTGGAGGGCCTGCGCTTCCCCGGCTTCCAGTCCACCATCGACCTGACCATCTACGACGGGGCGGGCACCCGCGCGACGGACCTGCTCTACACCTCGCGCTCCGAGCAGACCCCGAAGGGGCGCGGCCTGCTGCGTGAGCAGCTCACCGTGCTGGTGGCGGGAACCCCCTGGACGCTGGTCTTCACCACGCGGCCCGCCTTCTTCGAGGGGACGCGCTCCAGTCACCCGGCCACGGTGGCGGGCGGTGGGCTGCTGATGTCGCTGCTGGTGTTCCTCGTCACGCGCGCCCAGGTGAACGCGAGGGCCAGCGCGGAGCGTGCCAGCGCCGAGCAGCGACGACTGGCGAGCGAGGCCCGAGCGGCGGTGCGGGTGCGCGACGAGTTCCTCAGCGTCGCCGCGCACGAACTGCGCACGCCGCTAACGTCCCTGAAGCTCCAGCTCCAGCTCCTCTTCCGACAGCTCCACCAGGGCGAGCCCGTGGACACGTTGCGCCTGGAGCGCGGCGTGGAGACCTGCGAGCGGCAGACGACCCGACTCACCAAGCTGGTGGACAGCCTGCTGGACGTGTCACGGCTGTCGAGCGGCAAGATGGAGCTCCAGTTGGAGTCGCTGGAGCTGGGAGAGCTGGTGCGCGAGCTGGTGCGCCGCTTCGAGGCGGAGGCGCAGACGATGAACGTGCGCCTGGACGTGGACACGTCCGAGCCGGTGACGGGCCGGTGGGACCGGCTGCGGCTGGAGCAGGTCATCACCAATCTATTGTCCAACGCGCTCAAATACGGACACGGCGCGCCGGTGGACGTGCGCGTGCTCGGGGACAAGGCAGAGGCCCGGCTGGAGGTGAGGGACCGGGGCATCGGCATCGCGCCCGAGGACGCGGCGCGCGTGTTCGACCGCTTCGAGCGCGCGGTGTCCAGCCGCCATTACGGCGGCCTGGGCCTGGGGCTGTTCATCACCCGCCAGCTCGTCGAGGCACATGGCGGACGCATCTTCCTGGAGAGCCACCCGGGTCAGGGCACGACCTTCATCGTCGTGTTGCCTCGCACCGGACCTGTCTCCGGGACACAGATGCCACCCCCGCCCCCGACGGAGCCTACCGGGCCGCTCGCACCCTGAGCGGGAGCCGAGCCCGACGAGAGGACACGTCCCCCGCCGGGCTCGTGCCACCTGTCAGAGGCGCGCGAACCGGGTGTTACTCGTACGTCGGCAGACAGCGGCTGCCGACCGCCGTATACGGCTGCCAGACACAGCGCTGCGAGCCCGTCCTACAGGCCTCCTGCGTCTTGAACTGCGCGCAGAAACATTCCCAGGCATTGGCGCTGGAGCAGAGCTCCTGCTCCGTCCCGGAGACAGCCTCCGGCTCGGTTCCAGCGGACTCGACACCACCACCACACGCGGACAGACCCAGGAGCGAAAACAACACGACCAAGCGACGCATGATGTGAACTCCAGCGCGATGAGGGCGCAGCCACCCTCGGTGAGCTGGACCTTGCCTCAGGCATCAGAGGGGTGTCCAGGATTACAAGGAAATAAGAATTTCCCAGCAACGACAGTGCCTCGTGAGAGGCACCGATTCCTAGACACCAACGGACGACAGGTGGCGCAAGGTGGAGGGTGGCGCGGCGCTACCAGGCGTAGTCCTCGGGCGCGGGACGGTGCCCCGGGAAGATTTCATCCAGCCGGGCCAGGGCCTTGTCATCGAGCTTCACCTCGAGCGCTCGGAGCGCCGCGTCGAGCTGCCCCGCGGTGCGGGGTCCGATGATGGGCGCGGTGACGGCGGGTTGGTGCAGCAGCCACGCCAGCGAAACGTCACCCGGCTCGTGTCCCAGCTCGGCGGCGAGACTCTCGTAGCGTTCGATTCGCTCGCGATTCTTCTGGAGGGCTTCCTGCGCGCGGCCCTCCAGCCGGCGCTTGCCCTCGCGTTCCTTCTTCAGCACGCCGCCGAGCAGACCGCCCTGGAGCGGAGACCACGGCAGGATGCCGACGCCGTAGTGCTGAGCGGCGGGCAGCACCTCCAGCTCCACGGTGCGCGCCATCAGGTTGTAGAGGGACTGCTCGCTCACCAGCCCCATGAAGTCGCGTCGCGCGGCGGCGGCCTGGGCCTGGGCGATGTGCCAGCCCGCGAAGTTGCTGCTGCCGACATAGAGCACCTTGCCCTGGGCGACGGCGACCTCCATCGCCTGCCAGATTTCCTCCCACGGCGTGGCGCGGTCCACGTGGTGGAACTGGTACAGGTCGACGTAGTCGGTGCGCAGCCGCTTGAGGCTGGCGTCCAGCGCGCGGCGGATGTTGAGCGCGGACAGCTTGCCCTCATTGGGCCACTCCCCCATGGGGCCATAGAGCTTGGTGGCGAGCACGGTGCGCTCGCGCCGACGGCCGCCCTGCGCGAACCAGTTGCCGATGATCTGCTCGGTGCGGCCCTTGTTCTCGCCCCAACCGTAGACATTGGCCGTGTCGAAGAAGTTGATTCCCCGCTCCAGCGCGGAGTCCATGATGGCGTGCGCGTCAGGCTCCTCGGTGGTCCAGCCGAAGTTCATCGTGCCCAGGCACAGCCGACTGACAGAGAGCCCCGAGCGCCCCAGGTTCGTGTACTTCATGTCGACTCCCTCGCGGCCGGATGGAAGGACGCTGCACGTTGGGGAACGGTCCGGCCGGATGCCGTTCGAGCGCGCCACAGTGACGACTTGCATCCAGTGCGTCGAGTCCGAACAGGACCACCGTTCAATCCCTGCCCTTCGACCCGGACTCTCGCAGGGGGCGTCACGAGCGTCGGGGGCCACGGGCTCAGCGCAGCGCCACCGACGTCATTCGCGACACGATTCGCAGACAGGCCTTGAGGGCGGGGCCTGGGGGCGTGGGAGCGCGGGCAATCACCAGGTCCACATGGCGGGGAGCTCCCGCGACGGCGCGGTAGACAGCGCCCTCGCGCGAGAAGGTGCGGACCGACTCCGGGAGGATGGCGCACCCGAGCCCGGCCGCCACCAGGCTCACCATGGTGAACCACTCCACCGCTTCGGTGACGAACGTGGGCGTAAACCCCGCCTCCAGGCACATGCCCATCATCGCGTCATGCAGCGACGGCGCCGTGTCCCGCGCGAAGCCGATGAAGGGCTCATCCGCGAGCTGCTCCAGCGGCACCCGCGCGCGGCGCGCCAGCCGATGACGCGACGGCAGAACCAGCACGAGCGGCTCCCGGCGCAGCGTGTCGACGCGAACCCCTGGCGCGATGACGGGCCCGCGCACGAAGGCAACGTCGAGCTGTCCCAGCCGGACCTCCTCCAGGAGCGTCACGCTGTCCGCCTCGCGCAGCATGAGGTGCACATCCGGGTGCTCGGCCCGCAGGCCGCGCAGGACGTCCGGCACCAGGGCGAACGCGGCCGGATTGACGAACCCGACGCGCAGCAAGGACTGCTGCTCCCTGGCGGTGCGCTGGGCAGCCTCCGCCGCATGGGACAGGTGGACGAGCGCTCGCCTTCCCGCTTCGAGCAGCGTCCTGCCCGCCGGGGTCAGCTCGACGCGCCGCCGGTCCCGCTTCAGGAGCTGACAGCCCAGCTCCTCCTCCAGGCGGCGAATCTGCTGGCTCAGCGCGGGCTGGGCCAGACGCAGGCGCTCCGCGGCCTTGCGGAAGTGCAGCGTCTCCGCGACCGCGATGAAACACGTGAGGCGACGGGCATCGAGTGTGGGTGAGATCACTTCGCTATCACAGGCCTGGATTTCGGTATTGGACGCGAGGCGGGGAGCTGACTTCTAACGGAGCCCATGTCCTCGAGCATCATGGCCTTCCTGGCATCGCTGTCACTCGCCATTTCGGGCGTGCCCCGGTTCGAGCCCGCACCCTGCCCCGCCACCGTGGAAGCCGGGGAGCGCATCGACTGTGGGTTCCTGGTGGTTCCGGAGAATCGGAGCAAGGCGGAAAGCCGCTCCATCCGGCTGCCGGTGATGCGTCTGCGAAGCCGCGCCGAGCACCCGGCGAAGGACCCGCTGCTCTTCATGCCGGGCGGCCCCGGGGTCAGCTCCGTGGCCCGGCTGCGCTCCGGGAAGAAAAACCTCCTGCTCGACGAGCGCGACCTCATCGTCCTCGAGCAGCGCGGCGTGAAGATGGCCCAGCCGGCGCTGGAGTGCCCCGAAATCAACACGCTCAAGGGAGAGATGGCGGCGGGCCGGCTGCGCGGTGCCAGTGCCCAGAACGCGCTGACGAAGGCGGCGGGCCGCTGCCGCGCGACGTTGACGGCGTCCGGGGTCGACCTGGACGGGTACACGACGACGGCGACGGCGGATGACATCGAGGATTTGCGCAAGGTCCTCGGCTACGAGACGTGGAACCTCCAGGGCCTCTCCTACAGCACGCGGTTGATGCTCACCGTGCTGCGCAGACATCCGGCGGGAGTGCGCTCGGTCATCCTGGATTCGGTGCTGCCGCCCGAGGTGAACTTCGACGAGGTCGCCGCGGTGAACCTGCTGCGCTCGCTCGACCTGGTGTTCGACGGGTGCGCCATCGACCGTGAGTGCTCCGCCGCGCATCCCGACTTGCGCAAGCGCTTCGCCCAGCTCGTCGCCACCGCCGAGCGCAAGCCCTTGCCGCTCGTCTTGAAGGAGTCCGCTACGGGAGGTCGGCCGGTGGAGGTGCGTGGGGCGCAGGTCGTCGAGGCCCTCTATTCGGCGCTGCATGACCCCGAGCGGATTCCCCTCCTCCCGCGCATCATCAGCCGGGCGGCGGCGGGCGATTACTCGGAGCTGACGCCGCTGGTGGAGGACAGCCTGGGTCCGTCGACGATGAGCTGGGGGCTGCGGCTGTCCGTCTGGTGCTCGGAGGAGACTCCGTTCGAGGACCCGAAGCGCATCGCTGCGCAGCGCTCAACGGCCCTGGGGCTGGGCGGGGTGGATGAAGGGACGGCGTCCGTGGAGACGTGCCGGGTGTGGAACGTGGCGCCGGTGCCCGCGGAGGAGAACACTCCGGTGAAGAGCGACGTGCCGACGCTCATCTTCGCGGGGGAGTTCGACCCGGACACGCCGCCTGACTGGGGACGGCAGTTGCTCGAGTCCATGCCACAGGCCCGCTACGTCGAGCTGCGGGGCTACAGCCATGGCGCGTCGTTCAATCGCTGCGGAGGACACGTCACCATGGCCTTCCTCCGCGACCCCAAGGGGCCACTGCCCCTGGACTGCGTCCTCCAGCTTCGCGGCGCGGACTTCGGCAAGAGCGCAGCGGCCCCTTGAGGCGCCGTTGCGTCGGAGGCGCTAACCTCTGGAGGCATGACGACCAGGACACCCCCGTTCCGAGGGAGCATGAGCCACAAGCCTTCCGAGAGCCTCCGTCGCGATATCGAGCGGTGGCTGAAGGAGTTCCTGCTCAATCCCACGGAGCCCGCTGACCAGCGCGAGCTTGCCCGCGAACTCGGCGGACTGCCCCTGTATGCCGACATGGGCGGCCTGGTCGTTCTTCGCCCAGACGGCACGGTGTTGACGTACGACTGGGAGGACTCCAAGTCCGAAGCGACTGATGACGTGTGGAAGGTGGTCGCACTCACCACGAGCCGCGAGAAGTATCCCCGACTGCGGGAGCTGTTGCCCGAGCGCACCGTGAGCGCGCTCGACTGCGCGGCCTGCACGGGGACGGGGTCCATCCTCCGCACCGCGACGTGCTGGAAATGTCTGGGCCTCGGCTGGCACGAGCCAGAGGCCGTTGGCGTCGCGGGTTGAAGGAGCCTCGCCGGAAGCCGGCGTCACTCCATCAAGCCACGTGAGATGCGCGACGAACGCGCCGCTGCACGAAGTGGGTGAGCAGCAACACCACGCCCCACCACACCAGCCCCCAGACAAGGACGACCGCGACCCAGCCGAGCACCGATGGTCCGGCCCAGCCGCCCGACGGCTCCTGCGACAAGACTGGGAGCCCCAGGGCACGCAGGGGCATCAGCGGCAGGTAGACGGAGCCGGCCAGCGCGGGCGCAATCGACGCCGGGACGAAGACAATCGCGAGGAAGTGCAGCGCCATCATCGCGCCCCAAGCCACCCATCGAATCAGCATTGCGTCACAGCCTCTGGTGACCGGGCCCATGAGTCAAGGGCAGCCTCAGGGCACGGCGAAGGCACGCAGGTGCGTCCACTCGTCCTTCACCGTCGCGGCCAACATCGCCTCCTGCAGCGAAGGGAGAGGCCACGCGTCGAGTTCGAGACTCCTCGAGACGCGCGCGACCTCCCGTCCCTCTTCGAGCGCCAGCGCCGCTTGGGTGAGTCGCTCGGAGTCAATGAGCAGCATGGCCCCCTCCCTCATCGTGTTCAGCCCCACCAGGCGCTCGACGAGCGTCGACTCGGCCGCCATGCGCTCACCCAGGGACCACAGCACCCGCCCCAGCCGCATGCGGTGGTCAGCGGAGAGCCCCTCGCCGGAGGCCTTGACGACCTTGGAGATCAAATTGGGCCCGTCAATCACCAGCTCACTCACCGTCACCATGAAGGCGCCATTCTCGGGGTGAGCCACCCCCGCTGACCTCAAGAGCCGCTCCGCTTGCGCGTACATCGACACGGTGGACGTGGGCCGGAAGTCGGGCAGGGCCGCGATGCGCTCCAGTTCGCGGAGCTCTTCGTCGGTGAACGGCGCATCGGCCACGCGAGGCTCCAGCAAGAGCAGGAGGGAGCGCTGCATGTCCGTCGGCGCATCCTCCGCGAAGCGACGGAGTCGTGACCGCAACAGGTCGCGCTGCTCCCCAACCAGGACATCGCGCTGGAAGAACGCCAGGGCGGCCAGCAGCAATCCAGGGTCCTTGACCTCCTCCAGATGCGCGAACAGCCAGCGCCGCGACTCCGCATCAAGCTCGTCGCCGGCGAGCGCGAGCACCAGCCGGACCTCCGCGCTGTTCGTCCGCCCCCAGGCTCCAGCCAGCAGTGCCTTCGCCTTCTCCAGGAGATCACCCATCCCGTCGAACAGGTCGCGGTCCTGGAACCCCGGACGACCCGCCTTCCTCCACGCCCACAAGAATGAGTCGCGCCAGTCCTCTGTCGGGTGGGTACCGCGCCTCTCGATGAGCACTTCGAGGACCGGTGCTTCGAGACTCGCGGGCGCCGATGCGCGCAGGCGCTTCACCATCCCCGTGGCCTCCTTCAGCGAGCCCCGCTCCAGGAAGACACAGGCCTGGACGAAGAGGGCCTTCGCGTCCGTGGGCGCATCTGCGAGGGCTTCGTCGAGTTGCCGCTGCGCGGTGTCGAAGTCCTTCCGCTCCGTGGCCTCGACAGCGCGCGCCACTCGCACGGAGTGCTGCTCCGGATGGGACACCAGCAAGGGAGTGGCCTGAGAATGCATACCGCCCGTGGTGGTGGAACATGCGGCGACGAACAGGAGCAGAAAGGAACGCGCGAAAGACATGGGCGCTCCGAGCGTACCCGAAGTCATCGTGGAGCCCCGCCCCTGCCCTGGCGGCACGCGGGTGGTGCATTTCTTCCAAGCGCTCGCGGCCCGTTCAGGGTGGAATCCGCGTCCAACATCCTGGAGGCCACACCCCATGTCGTCGACCGCTTCACCGCTCGCAGCCCCCGAACCGTGGGACCTCGTCGCGCCCGAGTACGTGCGCGAGCTGCTCCCCGTGTTCGAGAACTTCGCCCGGGACGCCCTCTCTCGCATGGCCGTCGGCCCGGGCTCGCGCGTGGTGGATGTGGCGGCGGGTCCCGGCACCCTCTCCCTGCTCGCGGCGCGACAGGGCGCCCGCGTGACGGCGGTGGACTTCGCCCCCCAGATGCTCTCCGCGCTGCGTGAGCGCGCCACCGCGGAAGGGCTCGACATCGAAGCGCTCGCGGGCGACGGCATGGCCCTGCCCCTGCCCGACCAGGCATTCGACACCGCCTTCTCCCTCTTCGGCCTGATGTTCTTCCCGGACCGCCCGCGCGGCTTCCGCGAGCTGCACCGCGTGCTCGTCCCAGGCGGCCGCGCCATCGTGTCCAGCTGGCTGCCCTTGGAGCACTCCCCCGCGATGAACACCGTCTATCAAAGCTTCGCGGAGCTGATGACAGGCGGCGGCGGTGGCGGTGGCGCGCCTCGGGACGGCATGATGCCCCTATCGGATCGGGAGACGTGTCTGCGCGAGATGGCCTCGGCTGGCTTTGACGAGGTCGCCGTGTACGAGACGACGGCCCGCGCCGAATACCCATCCACCGCCGCCATGGTGGACTCCATGATTCGCGCGAGCGCCCCCGTCGTCCTGGCGCGCAAGGCCCTGGGTGAGAAGTGGCCCTCCATCCAGCAGGCCCTGCTGGAGAAGGTCTCCACCGTCCTGGGCCCGGGACCCCAGGTCGGCCTCTTCAATGCCTACCTCACCACGGGCATCCGCCATCCGTCCGCGGCGTCCAAGAACAGACACCCCACCGCCGACAAGCGTTGACCGAAAGACAGTCCCGCCACTTTTCCCGGCCCCTGGAGCCCGGAACGCCCGATTGTGACCTTTCCTCTCTCCGGAACGTCTGCGATGGCATTGCGGCTCCGGAGACAGCGTGGGGACCTACCGCATCGTGAAGAAGCTGGCCGCGGGCGGTATGGCCGAGGTCTTCCTGGGCAAGGTGGTGGGCGCCGAGGGCTTCGAGAAGCCTGTCGCCGTCAAGCGCATCCTCCCCTCCTTCGTGCAGGACGCGGCCTTCGTCGACCTGTTCCTGCGCGAAGCCAAGCTCTCCGTCTCGCTTCAGCACGGCAATGTCTTGCAGGTGCTGGACCTGGGCTCCAGCGCTGGCCAGTACTACATGGTGATGGAGTTCGTGGACGGGGAGAACCTGGGCGCGCTGCTCAAGGCGGCGCGCAGGCGACAAGTCCCGTTGGGGATTCGCGAAATCTGCTTCATCGCCCAGCAGGTGGCGGACGGCCTCGCGTATGCCCATGGCTGCACGGACTCCAGCGGCGCCCCGCTCAACATCATCCACCGCGACGTCAATCCCTCCAACGTCATGGTCTCCAGCAACGGAGGCGTGAAGCTGGCCGACTTCGGCATCGCCAAGGTCGCGGACGAGGGACACCAGGAGACGCAGGTCGGCGTGCTCAAGGGCAAAATCAACTACCTGTCCCCCGAGCAGGTCCACGGTCGTCCCGTGGACCAGCGCAGCGACATCTTCCTGCTGGGCCTGCTGCTCTACGAGATGCTCGCCGGACGCCGCCTCTTCGAGGGGACCACGCCTCACATCATCCACGCGCTGGGCAACTTCGACGAGCGCGCCCTGGAGCCCCTGCCCGGCGTCCCCGCGCCGCTGTGGGCCCTGCTCCTGCGCGCACTCGCCGCCCAACCCGCCGCGCGATTTCCCGTGGCCCGTGAGTTCTCCGAGTCCATCCAGAACTTCCTCTTCGACCACCGCCTGCGCGTGAGCGCCTCCGACATCGCCAGCCTCTTCGGCCGCGCCTTTCCAGACTGGCGCTCGCCCCTGGCGGACCTGGCCAGTGTCCCCGGAGAGGAGATTCGCCTGGAGGGTGCGGACTTTCCGCGCACGCGCACCCCTCCCGGAAGGGAGACCCGACGTCCCCCTCCGGGCCCGCCGCCCATGCTGCGTCCCGTGACGCCGCCCCCCAACGGGATGGGAGTCACAGCGGTGGCTCGCCCTCCCACCGCGAGTCCTCCAGCGCTGGGAATCGAGCCCCCCACACGACTGGCCCCCGCGCCATTCCCGCCCGGCCCCCGCGCGGCCCGGACACGCCAGCAATTGGGCGCCATCCTGCTGACGCGCGGCATGCTCACGCCCCACGTCCTGGATGAAGCCCTGGCGCTCCAGAAACGCAAGGGCGGCAGGCTGGGCCAGTTGCTCGTCCACGAGCGCTGGCTGGAGCCCGAGAACCTCGTGCGCGCGCTGTCCGAGCAGTCCGGCCTGCCACACATCACCGACGAGAAGCTCCAAGCCCTGCCAGTGCCCAGGGAGCTCATCCAACAGATTCCCCGCGAGCTGTGCGAGCGGTTGTGCGCCGTCCCCGTGGGACTGCGCGGACGCGAGCTGTTCTGCGCGGTGCAGGACCCTCGGGACGTGCAGGTCACCGACGCGCTCAAGTTCTCCACGCGCGCCGTCGCCGTCCAGGGGCTGTTCGCCACGGAGCAGGCCATCCGCAAGGCCATCCAACGCTTCTACACCGAGGAGGAGCCCCGCCCCCGGGAGCGCGTCCCCATTGAGCTGGAGGATGAGCCCGACGTCGGCGGGCACGCGCGCGTGCTCCAGTTCGCGGAGCAGTTCACCGGCCGCGCGGTGCTCGACGAGCGCACCTTCACGCCGACCGAGTCACCGGACACCAGGACTCCCGTCTCCATGGAGACCGCGAGCCGGGTGACGCCGCCCCGGAGCGACGTGCGCGCGCGCATGGTGTTGCTGGTGGCGGAGCCCTCCGAGCCTCGCGAGGCCGTGGTGCGACTGCTGTTGATGCAGGGCCTGGCGGCGGCGACCAGTCCCTCGGCCGATGCCGGACGCGCGCTCGCGCTCGGGGGCTATGACCTGGTGCTCGTGCTCGAGGACTCGGTGACGGACGCCGCCGGTCTCGCGCAGAAGCTGCGCGCCGCGCATCCCCAGGTGGAGGTGCGCCTGCTGCCTTCCTACAGCGCGGCGTTGATGGGCGAGGGCGGACCGCTGGCGCGGCTCGCCGAGACGCAGGCCCGACTGCTGGATGGAATGCTGTCGATGCTCGGCGGCAGCGCGACGCTGGCGCCCTTCCTGACGAAGCTGGCGCGACGCATCGCGGTGAGGCTGGGCGCCGGGCGCGTGGACGAGGCCGTGCTCGGCACCGCGGCCTGCGCCCTGGCCCTGGCCGCGCGACTGGAGGAGCCGCGCCGCTTCACGCTGCCCTCGCGCGCTCGCGCCCTGGTGCTCGCGAGCAGCGGCATGCCCGAGGTGACCGAGCTGCTGGTCGCCGTGCTGCCGGAAGGCGAGGAGCGCGCTCCGCCCGTGGGACGCGCGGCGGGGGCCCTGCTGGGCGCGGCGCGCTTCGTCCAGGAGGTCCAGAGCGCGCAGCCGACACCGGCCAGGGCGGCCCAGGCGCTCCAGGCGCTTCGCCAGGACGCGCGCCTGCCCATCCCCGTCCTGGAGGCGCTCACCACGGAGCTGGAGGCCAGCGCGCTGGCTGACCAGACGGCGCCCCGGGTGGTGGTGGCCGAGACGGACGGCGCCAATGCGATGACGCTGCAGATCCGCCTCATGGCGGAGGGCTTCAGCACCGTGCGCGCCCGGACGCGCGCGGACGTGGAGAAGGCCGTGGGCGCCGGCGCGCAGGCGGCCATCCTGGCCAACCCGTTGCCGGATGGAGACCTGCACTCGCTCCTGCAAGCGCTCCGGAAGAACCCGGCCACCGAGGACCTTCCCGTCTACCTCATCGTCGACAAGGAAGACGCCAGCGTGTTCACCGCCAGCCTGGAGGCCGGGGCCGATGACGTCCTGGTCCGCTCCGCCAGTCCCGAGGTGCTCATCGCCAAGCTGCGCCGGGGCATCCAACAGCGGCAAGGTGCCCGCCGAGGCGCGAGGACCGCGCAGTGAGGGCTCCCCGGACCTCGGCGCACACACGAGCCGCGCTGTTCAGAGCTGCACAGCGCGGCCCATGACGCATGCGAGCAAGTCAGGCCTTGGATGCATCATCGCGGTGTTCCCCTCACCAGGAGCTCTGAATGACGCTGAAGCCTGCCTTTGGATTCGTGCTGGCGTTGACCGTCGCGGTGGGAATGATTGCCGCCACCTTCCCTCAGGATGAACCTGTCGCGGACGATTCCACCACCCCAGCCGCCAGCGCCTGTGAGGCGGACAAGCAGAAGCTGCTCATGTCGAGGGCGCGCAGCGGGCTCCCGCTGGACGCCACGCCTGCCCTCTTCTCTGACGAGCCGGTGGGTCTGCTGGGCTACTGCTCCTACGACTGTTCGAGCTGCTCCTCCACCGCGGAGTGCCGGGCTCGCGGCGCGGGCTCCTGCTACAACATCTGTCCGTAGCGCATGGGCTCGGCCCGATGCCCCTCACAGGGAGCATCGGGCAGGGCCCGCGAGCAGCCAGGGTCATCAGCCGCAGGTGGACGAGAAGTCCGTCACCGCGAAGCTGGTCCGGCGGCCGGAGAGCCACGCGGTCTGATAACACTCACATGAGATGTATCCGACCCACTTCGTGTACGTCGCGTCGGAGTAGTAATCAATCCAGTAGGACTGGTTGCCGCAGAAGGGCAGCGCGTCCTCGCGCGTGTCGAGCGAGGCCTGCTCCTCCTCCAGCGCCGGCTCCATGCCACCACAGCCCATCGTCAGCAGTGCCGCCGTCAACAACCCACCCAGGATGTTCCTGCTGCGCACGTGTGCACCCTCCACCGGGCCATGATTGGGCTTCCGGTGGAGCAAACCTAGCACCAGTCGTGCAAAGCAGGACAAGACGGCAATAATGACTCAGCCTGTCTCAAGGGTTGCCGGTGGCGTAGGCCCACAGCTCGATGGGCGTCGCGTAGTAGATCCACCCGAAGAAGCCTCCCACCGCGGAGCGCGCGGGCGGCCGGAGGTAGGCCTTGTCTCGCATACCGAGCAGCTTCAGGAGCCCGCCGAGGGTACACGTCCAGAGCAGTTGCAGCAGGGACGTGATGACATACGAGGCTGCGACGAAGGGCAGGTAGAAGGGGCCGAAGATGCGCGCCTGGAGCAGGTGCATCTTCTCGTGTTGCCCCGCGCCGCCCAGGTTCACCGTGCCCAGCGTCTGGAGCACGTTGTTTCCGAACGAGCCTCCCGGGTTGGCTCGATAGACAATCCAGCCCTGTCCCTCCGAGTCGGGGCGGGACAGCTTGCCGAAGAAGACATAGACGATGTTTCCGAAGATGAAGCCGAACAGCGTGTTGGGCAGGCTCCAGGTGAGGTCGATGATGAGCTCCACCCAGCCTTGCGCGGAGGGCAGCGGATAGATGCGCAAGAGCCCGGCCTCCAGGCCGTACCCCAGCCCCAGCGGTAGCCCCAGCAGCAGCGCGACGCCCGCCGGGAAGGCGCCTCCCGTCACCGCGCTGACGAGGAGCAGGACTCCCGGCACCAGCACGAGTGACAGCAGCACCGTCAGGAAGGACTGCGTTTCCTTGGACATGGTCCCCACCTCTCGAAGCTCGAAGGGAAGCCACCGTGGCTCCCTCTGACGTGGAGTGGTGGAGCCCCCGCTGTGACACCCGGGCAGGCACACCGGGGGGCAGGCGGCACGACAGGTCGTGCTAAGCGTCCTCCATGTCGAGCATCTTGATGGCGGCCCATCCGACGGCGGGCCACACCAACGCCTTGCGAGTCCTGGGTGGACGGTTGCGCGAGCTGGGCCACGACGTCGCGATGGCCCTGGCCGCGCCACCCCTCCCCTTCTCCGACCTCTGGTCCGAGCCCCTGCGCGTCGCGACGACGCTGCCCCACGCCATCCAGCGCGACGGCCTGCGCCTCATCCGGCTCCAGCCCTCGCCCGCGATGCTCTGGTATGGGGCCCGCATCCCGCGCGCCCGTGGCGTCGACGAATTGGCCCTGGCGCTCCGGCTGTTCACCGCCGGGATGAAGTCCCAGGCCCGCCACCTCGCCCGGGAAATCGAGGCGGCCCACAGCGACGTGGTGCTCGGTGACTACCTCATGCCGGCCGCGCTGCTCGCCGCCCGACTGACGAAGCGGCCCTATGCGGCGCTCTATCACTCGGCGCTGCCCTTCCCCGTGGAGGGGGCGTCACCCTTTGGCAGCGGTCTTCCCGATGATGCGCCCCGCGATGCGACCTGGGCGCGCGCGGAGGCAGCGACGCAGTCGCTCGGCCGTTGGTTCGATGAGCGCGTCGCGCGGGACGCGAGCACGTTGGGTGTCCAGCTCCGCGGGGGAGGGCTGCTCTCCGCGCCCATCTCCGACGACCTCAATCTTCTGATGACGATTCCCGAGCTCGAGCCGGGCTTGAAACCACTCACAGGCCCCGTGGAGATGGTGGGCCCCTGCCTTCCGCGCGCCCGTGAGGCGGACCAGGACGACCCCGCGCTGCGCGCCCTTCAGCCGGGACGCCGCCACGTGTACGTGTCGCTGGGGACCGTGTTCAACGGACAGCCTCGCGTGTTCAACGCCATCCTCGACGGACTGGCGCGACATGACGTCCACACCGTCGTCAGCGCGGGCGCCAGCTTCGGCCGACTGGAGCCGCGCGCCGGCCCTCGCACGCTCGTGTTCCGTCAGGTGCCCCAGGTGCCCTTGCTCCAGCGCGTGGACTTCGTCGTGACACATGGCGGGAACAACACCGTGCAGGAAGCGCTCGCCGCGGGCCGACCCATGGTGGTGATTCCCTTCGGCGGGGACCAGCTCGCGAACGCGCGTCGCGTGGAGCGGCTCGGCGTGGGCGTCGCGGTGCTTCCCTCGGCGCTCGATGCGACCTCCGTCGCCAGTGCCCTCTCCCGACTCCTGGAGCCCGCCGTCACGGCCCGGGCCCGCGCGCTCGCCGCCTCGCTGGAAGGCGTGGACGGAACGGAGCGCGCGGTGCGAGCGGTGCTGCGATTGGTGAAGTGAGCGCTCACCCAGGGCGCTGAAGAGTTTCGCGGGGCGAGGAGAGAGCTTGCGCGATTGCAGTCTCCAGCCAGCAATCCCGCCGCGACTTGTAGTCCGCGGCCTACAACCGGCTCCGCGCCGGCTCGTCCTTTCGCGCCCTTAGGTCGTGGCCCCGGCCTTGCTTTGCTGTCGTCCAGAGCCCCTCAGACAGGAGCAGGACCATGAGCATTGGAAGCGCGACCTCCATCAAGCAGTTCATCAACCAGCCCAAAGTCGACAACGCGCTGCCCAAGTCCATCTGCGACACTCCGGGCACCCAGCCGTCCGCGGCCATGCCGTCTCCGACGGGTGCGACGAGCTGCTTCGAGCCCCAGAAGCCGAAGAGCCCCGTGAACCTCATGCCCGACTTCCCGGGCGCCATCTGCACCCCGACAGGCGCTCCGACGCCGGAGGCGCGGATGGAGGACCCCTTCAAGGCGCTCCTCGCGCTCACCCACGGTGAGCAGGAGCCGCGGTAGGCCCTCATCACTCACGGCCACCCGCCTCCCCCTCGGAATCCATCCAAGACTTTCAACCTGACATCAAACACACGGGAGCGCTCGCTCCCGACGACAAGGAGTAACGAACATGAAGAATCCCCTGGCGTGGTTGGTAGGCATGGCGGCCCTCGTGTTGACCGTGGGCTGTGGTCCCATGGAGCCCGACGAGACGCTGGACACCCCCTCCGAGGACAGCGCCCAGACCGGGGAGGTCTCCGCGGCCGCGACGAAGACCTGCAGGGAGAAGTGTTCCGACAATCTGTCGAGTTGCAACGGCAGATGTGGCGGCAACCTGGGATGCCTGGCGGGCTGCTCCGCCGTCTATTCCATCTGCATCTCTGGCTGTTGAAGCCCCCCTCGAAGTCCCCACACCCCTCCTGGGGCGAGACTCCTCTTCTTCCCGGAGTCTCGCCCCGGGCATCTTCCGGGCCCTGACTCAGTCGACGTGCACGAACACGTCGCTGAAGCTCTGGCTGGAGGATGCGACGTCCTTGCACTCCGTCCCCCCCATCAAGCGCGAGCCCATGTCGAAGAGCACCTGCACATCCAGCGAGCCGGGATAGGGGCTGACGGCCTCCGGCGCGGAGTTCTCCGGCGCGGTCAGGTCAACCACCTTCACTGGCGCGCTGCTCGCGTCGCCCGACCACTTCCAGAGGGCGAAGGGGCCACTGCTCTCGTCGTGCGGACCGCTGAGGAGCAACATCGCCTGGTGGGCCTCCGACCACGCCATGCCTCGCAGTCCCTGGCCTCCCAGATTCAGGGGGATGGCTCGACCAAACCGCGCAGTGGCTCCCGTGAGGACGGCGTCCGGATTGGTCAGCGTCACCACCAGGGCACTGGAGCCCACGCGTGGGTTGCGGAAGCCGATGGCCAGTTCGCCCGAGGGCAACGCCGCGAGCCCCTCCACGTTGGTGCCGTTCAGCTTTGGCGCGAGCGAGGCCACCGTGGGCTCCGACAACCGTGAGCGCGCATTCAGCAGCGTGATGACGGCCGAGTCCGGAGCATCCCAGTTGGCGGCGTCGAGCAAGTCACGCAGCAGCGTCGAGGACGTCCCCGCCACCTGCAGGGTGACCGAGGGTGCGGTGCCCGCGACATCCAGCGCGAAGAACTTGTAGCGCGACGACTCCAGCTCTCCGTCCTTGTTGCGCGCGTGCGAGCCCGTCACGTAGAGGCGATTGCCCACGCGGGCCACGTCCTCCAGGTCCGCCTCGTCCGACGACGAGAGGCCGATGGCGGCGCTCACGTCCTGCGTCTTCACAGCGGTGGCGCTCTGGCTCCGGGTGTAGATGCGCACGGATTGGGACTCGTCATTCACGTTCAGGAAGTGCGTCCCATCCACCCAGGCGCCACCGGAGCCGTCACAAGTGCCCTTGAACGTCCCCGAGGCGGGCACCTCGCCACCGGGCGTTCCCGACGCCTCCCACGTCACGGTGAGCCTGGGACGCGACGCCTTCGTCGAGTACTCGCTCGAGCGCAGCTCCAGGCGGTTGTCATTGTCCTTGTTGGCGAGGATGAGGCCCTGATTGCTCGCGGGTGTGCTCACCCACCGCTGCACCGCCGCCACCCCCTGGGCATTCAGCATCACGGTGTACGTGCCGGTCGCGGGCGCTCGAAGCGTGCCCAGCACCGCGGGGTTCCGGTCACCCGTTCCATCCGCGCCGTTCGAGGCCCAGTCCTGGCTGTTATCCGCCTGCTCCCAGGTGACCTGGCTCTCCGTCCAGCCGCGCGTCAGCGCATACAACTGATAGTCCTGGTCGGCCTTGTCGGACACCGTGACGGTGAGCGAGGCGGAGCGGACGACGGCGTTGGCTGGAATGGCGGACACGTCCCACGCCAGCAGGGCGAAGTTCTCGTTGCCGCTGCCGGCGGGCGTGTCTCCGCTCGCGGAGAGCTTCGTGTCGCTCCCGTGGTTGGCGTCGGAGTCCTCTTCTTCAATCATCGCGTCCCGGGTGCCCGCGTAGTCCGTCGTCGGGGCCACGCCATCCTGGAATGACGTGCTCTGGGTGGCCGCCAGCGGCTGGGTGAAGGGGAGCGAAGCCTCCGGCTCCGTGTCACGCAGCGCGGGTTCCACTTCTCCGCATCCTCCCAGGAGCCAGGAGGACGCGACGAGCACAGCGATGAACGGACGCTTCAATCCACGCATGTCATTTCCCTCGCGCATCGTGCGAGGCAGCACCGTCCCCCGGCTCGCGACGGAATGCCGTAACGATTCTGTCGAAACCCCGCGACAACGTTCGGCGCGGTGTACGCAGAGGACCTGAGAATGAGAAGACCCTGCCCGAGGTCAAAGGTAGGGAGGGGTTGTGTTGGCGTGCATGGAGGTGAACAAGCATCCAGCGGAGCCCATGCTCCACCTGCCTGAATTCAAGGCTTGATCTGGAGTGCCGCGGCAGTCCGTCTATCGGAACGCCACGGAATCATCCCAGGCCTCCAGTGGGATGAATCGAAGTCCCTCTGGTGGTGGAGACAGCCCGAGCACCCGTTCCACAAGTGAGGCGTGGACGAGGTGGACGACAGCCTCCTTGAGCCTGAACGCCAGCCGCTCGCCGAGAGGAACATCCCGGAGGACGGACTCATCGAGCACGAGCCGGTCCAGCCCCGTCAGGACGATGCCGCTCCCCGCCAGCCGGTACACGGAGCGCTCCCGGTCCATCACCGAAAGGCGACGCCACATGTGCACCAGCGTGTAGCGGCGGACATCCCCCTCTTCAACCTGCACATCTGCGGGAATGAGTTGCACGCCCGGCAGCGGCACCGAGCGCAGCACGTCCGCCAGGCGCTCGGAGACCACGGGCGCCGGCAGCGTGTGGCAGTCCACCATCACAGGCCTCAAAGGCATTGGTTCGCCGAGCCGGAGCTGCACGACTTCACCCGTGTCCACCTCGCGGCCCTGCCGGAACGCCAGCGAGGATTGGGCCCATGCCAGGAGCGGGTGCCGCTCGGACGGCGCTCGCGTCCATACGTAGTAGTCGCGCTGCATGGCGCCTCTCACTCTCCCACCTGGAGCGTCCGACGCGGGAGGGGATTCCCTGTCGTCCCGTGCCTCACCCCATGGCGGCGACCATGGGAGCATGGCCGCCGAGGCTTGCTTTGGAGGCTGTGCACGCCTGCACAGCCCACGCCGCCAGCCAGATAATCCCTCCCGTCGGATGTGATTGTCCATGCGCCGGCAGCCAGGCGCGAGAGAATGTCACGGCTCAGGTCATTCAGGTCCGCGATGAACCGCGCCGGGTCCGAGCAGTAGGCTCCAGCCAGGGCGGCCTCGCCGTACGCTTCCACCAGTTCGCGCACCGCGTCCGGATAGGGCATCTCCTTCTCACTGGCCCAGCCCCCAGCGTGGTTGCCTCGATGAACGGGGACATGAAGCTCACACGCCACCACGAGAACCATCGGGAGGATGACACCGTTGCGCCGGTGGTTGATGTCGTAGCCAGTCATCCAGCAAATGGACGTCCACTCGTCGTCCTCAGCCATCACCTCCGAGCAGATGAGGTGGTGAGCCGCGATGGACCACCGCCCAGAGTACCAAGGGTGGGCTTGCGGCTCCGCGCCACGGAGGATGTTGTTGAACAGTACCGCCGAGCTTCCCGAGCTCCATCCCGGCTTCGTGGCGAACGCATGCCCCTCCTTGCCGCAGTACCTGCACGGCGAAAGCTTCGCGGGCCGTGGGCCGTCATTCGGCCCAGCCGTCTCGAATCTGACGCGGTGCCCTCGGATGATGACCGGCATGGGCGAAGCAGAACGGGCCTCGCGCCAGTTCGACAACGAGACCCCAGGGCACCTGTTGGCCACGCAACCCCGGGCGCACAACGGACAGCGCCGGTGCGCAGGAGCGGTCCGTTAGCCCGCCGCACGACGGAGGGCGTCGAGGTCGAGCTTCTTCATCTTCAACATCGCCTCCGTCACGCGGCGGGACTTCTCCGAGTCCGGGCCCGCGAGCAGTCGGACCAACTCGGTGGGCACCACCTGCCACGACACGCCGAAGCGGTCCTTGAGCCAGCCACATTGCTGGGCGCGCTCGTCACCGCCTTCGGACAGGCGTGACCAGTAGTGGTCCACCTCCGCCTGCGACTCGCAGTTCACCACCAACGACAGGGCCTCCGTGAACTTGAAGTGGGGACCTCCGTTGATGGCCACGAAGTCCTGGCCGTCGAGCTGGAACTCGAGGGTCATCACCGCGCCAAGGGGCTGACCGCTCACCTTCGCGCTCGGCTCGTTGTAGCGCGTCGTCGTGACGACTCGCGAGTTCGGGAAGACCGACGTGTAGAGCGCGACGGCGGCCTCCGTCTGCTTCTGGTCGGGGAACCACAGGAACGGGGTGATGCGCTGGAACTTGGACATGAGCGGCTCCTTCGGGCTGTGCCTCAGGAGCAAACTGAACAGGGTCCGTGCACCCGGCTCGCCGCCGTGGCTCGCAAGCCCTTGAGCAGCCAATGGGTCGCCTGGCCGAGAGGAGCCGGGGGCTCGACGCGAGCGCGGGCCGGCTCCCCTCCCCTTCAGCTACTCAGCCACATGCACGGTGGCGGTGGTGCTCGCCACGATGCCGACTTCGTCCTGGAAGAGTTCCAGGCCCACCGTGTGGGTGCCCTGGGCATTCGCGGGAATGGTCTTCGTCATCGTGAAGGTGAAGTCGCCACCCGGCGGCAGGTTCACGCCCCAGTCAGACCAGGTCGTGTCCCAGCCCGTCGTGTCGTTGTTCCAGAAGTCGTACCAGACCCAATTGCACGAAGCGGAGTCGTGGTTCTGCACGTACACCGTCCAGGTGACGTCCGTGCCCGGCGAAGCCGTCACCGTCGTGGGCGAGAGCGTGAGCGTGGGAGTCGCGGAGATACAGCGCTCGACGACCTCCTGCGCGGCCGTGCCCCTCACGGTGTGGCCATTGCGCGTGACGTCCACGCCCGTGGTGTACATCCCCGGCGTCGCGGCGTACGGCGTGTAGAGCTGGAGCGTCAGCGACGTCGAACCCGACGCGGCGATGGTGCGCTGCGCGGGCAGCGGGTCGGAGCTCCAGCCCGGCGGGACGATGGCCGCGAGCTGGAAGACGCTCGGGGTACAGCCCACCGAGTCACGATTGATGATGAGCAGCTCCACCTCGGGGCGGCTTCCAGGCCAGACGGTGGGCTCGAATGGCGTCACCTCGACCTCGGGCGCGGCTCGGATGCAGGCGGCCTGACGGTACTGGAGGGTCACCGTGAGCGCGGTGCTGGTGGCGGAGACGACCGTCACGGAGAGGTTGCTGTACGGGTCTTCCCACGTCGTGCCCGGAAGCAGGGCCGGGTCGCTCCAGGACGCGGTCCCCGGCGTGAAGTCGAGCAGGTGCGTGCCATCCCGCGTGTCCGCGTCCTCGTAGTGGATGAGCGCGCCACCGAACACCTGGGACGGCAGCGTCGACTCGTAGCTGCCCACCTGCTGGCGGTACTCCAGCCACAGCCACGCGTCATTGCCCTGCCCCCTTCGCACCTTGAGGGCCTTCACGCCGCCTGACGCCACCACCGGCGCGAGCGTGAAGGTGCCTCCCACGCCATCCACCTGGACCACCGAGGACGGAGCCAGCCAGCCGATGCGCGCCTTGTGAGGCACCGCGTAGTGGCCCAGGTTCCAACGGCCCATGGTGGAGAAGACGTCGCCGTACTCGTCCAGCGTGCCCGCCAGGTTCAGCAGCGACAGCGGCTCCGCGTCGAAGTCGCGCGTCTGCGAGTGGTTCAGCGACAGGTTGTGCCCCGCCTCGTGCGTGATGAGCTGCACGGCGCTGTCGTGGGTGTTCATCGACTGCGCGACGAGCCACGCGGTGGACGCCGTCACGGTGCCGTCCGGCGTCGCGACCTGACCGCAGGACAACGTGGCCAGCCCCCCGTAGTAGCAACCCGCCTGCGGACGCGGGTGGACGATGAAGATGCGGTCATATTGCGTGAAGTCGACGTCCGCGTCGGCCGCCTGGAGCGCGGCCGTGCGCATCGCGTCCGACTCCTCGCAGGCATAGGCGCGGTCCAGCGTGTACCAGCCCACCACGTCACCTGTCGTCGTGGTGCGCCCCTCGGAGACCTCGCTCCAGTACCCCGCCAGCGAGCGGCGCGTGGTGGAGAAGAAGGCCTCCTCCATCCCTTGCGGCGTGTTCGAGGGAGTGGCCATGCCAGGGAACGCCGCCATGATGACCAGGCTGCGCTGCACACCGGTGACACCACACGTCCCCAGCGTGGAGCTGGCGGACCGGGTCCGCGTGTCCACCTCCACCGATTGAGCGACGAGCTGGCGCGCCGTCCTCTGTCCGCGCAGCTTCACGTGCAGGCCACTGCGCAGGCCCTTCGGCGCGTCGCCCTTGAACACCACCGGGTGACGCTCGCGCCCGGTGACGAGGACGTACTCCTCATGAGAGGCGTCGAGCGAGGGCGCATCCACCACCCGGACCTCCAGCTCGCCCTCCCACGCCTCCTCGCGCGACACCTGCTCCGGTGTTTGAGCCTCTTCGGATGAAACACAACCCTGAATGCCACAGGCCGCGAACCACACGGCCGCCACCATGTTCCACGTGCGGGACATCTCGCCTCCGGCGAACGGCGTCCCCGAGCGGATGTCGCCCGAGGAGCGCCGCGCGCCTTGTGCCCCCGCCCGCACGCGGTGGCAACAGCGCAGGTGGAAGGCACGAGGAATTCACCCGGGGCACGTGACGAGCCGTCACACGTGCCTCCGAGGAGGAAGAGGTCCCTGCTCGCCGGACTCAGGCGGACTTCTTCTTCACCATCCCATGTGGGTCGATGACGAACTTGCGAGCCACGCCCGTGTCGAACTCGTGGTAGCCGCGCGGCGCGTCGTCGAGCGAGATGACGGTGGCGTTGACGGCCTTCGCGATGGGCAGCCGGCCGTGGAGGATGGCCTGCATGAGCTGGCGGTTGTAGCGCAGCACGGGCGTCTGCCCCGTGAAGAACCGATGGGACTTGGCCCAGCCCAACCCGAAGCGCATGCGCAGGTTGCCCTGCTTCGCGGCCTCGTCCTTGGAGCCCGGATCCTCGGTGACGTAGAGCCCGGGGATGCCGATACCACCCGCGGCGCGGGTAATCGCCATCAGGGAGTTGAGCACCGTGGCGGGAGCTTCCGTGGTGGCCTGGGCGCCATGGCCGCGCGCCTCGAAGCCCACGGCGTCCACGGAGGCATCCACCTCCGGCACACCGACGACCGCTTCAATCAGCTCCTCGAGCTTGTCGCTCTTGGTCAGGTCGATGGGCTCGAAGCCGGAGGCCTTCGCGTGCTTCAGCCGCTCCGGGTTCATGTCACCCACCATCACCACCGCCGCGCCCAGCACATGCGCGGAGGCCGCCGCCGCGAGCCCCACCGGACCTGCACCCGCGACGTACACCGTGGAGCCGACACCGACGCCCGCCATGACGGCACCATGGAAGCCCGTGGGGAGGATGTCCGACAGCATGGTCAGGTCGAGAATCTTCTCCAGCGCCTGCGCCTTGTCCGGGAAGCGGATGAGGTTGAAGTCCGCGTAGGGGACCATGACGTACTCGGCCTGTCCGCCCACCCAGCCGCCCATGTCCACGTAGCCGTAGGCACCGCCCGCGCGGCCCTTGTTGACGTTGAGGCACACGCCCGTCTGCTGCTCACGACACGTGCGACAGCGACCACAGGCGACGTTGAAGGGCACGGTGACGAGGTCGCCGATGGCGAGGTACTCGACGTCCTTGCCCTTCTCGATGATTTCTCCGGTGATTTCGTGGCCGAGGACCAGGCCCTTCGGCGCCGTGGTGCGTCCGCGCACCATGTGCTGGTCCGAGCCACAGATGTTGGTGGAGACCACCTTGAGGATGACCCCGTGCTCGATGGATTTCCCCTCGGGGTTCACCATCTTCGGGTAGTCGATGGAGCGCACCTCCACCTTGCCGGGACCCAGATAGACGACGCCGCGATTGCTGGCCATGAGCGGACTCCTCCGATGCGGCCCGGCCGTGCCGCGCCGCGTGCAAAGTCCGGTTAAGGCTGGTGACCCTCCGACTCACTGGCACGCAGGGGCGTGGGGGCCATGAAGGGTGTGCCCTCTCGTCTGCCCCCCTGCCCTTCGTATTTCCGCCCCAGGGCGCGCTGAGCCGGTGTCAGCGCTACCGCTTGCCGGAAGCAGCACCGTGCTGCTTCATGGCTGGCTCCGTCGCCGGGCCCCACCCCTGGTGCTTCGGGCGGGAGCCCATCTTCTTGAGCAAGGCCCGGGTTGTCTTCTCGGCCGCGAAGCTCGCCTCATCGCTCGTCAGCGGCAGCAGCTTCACGAATGTGACCCGCGCATCGGCGTCCTTCTTCGCACCCACCGCCTGGGTGAAGAGGAGCTGCTGGGGCTCTCTTTTCCGATTCGGAAAGCTGGAGAAGGCCGGAACCTCCTCCGGGGGCACCAGTGCGAACCGGCTGTTGGGCTCGGTGGTATCGCCGAGGTCCACGGTGTCGTAGGTCTTGAAGGGCGGGTCCTCACTCGAAGCCGACTTGATCATCAGCGCCACGGCGACGAGACGTTCAACCACGCGGTCGTTCTCGTCCGGCGAGTACGCAAGCAACTCGATTCGAGGCTCAGGTCCTCCAGCCGCCTGCGGGCTCGTGCTGACGCCAAAGGTCGCGTAGGTGTAGTAGGGGCGGTCCTTCGTTGGAGGGTGACGCATCACGTAGAACGGCGGGGCGTTGGCGGACGGCTCCCAGGGACCGTATTCGTGAACGCCCTCTCCGAAGAACTCTCCGTAGTGGGACACGAGCTGCACACGGGAGGTCATGCGGTCGCCAGAGGCCTTCTCCTCCTGAGAGGGCACCCATTCCTTCACGCGGTTCTCTTTCAGGCCCGACAGCAGTTCCTTGACGCCCGCTGTGAGCGTATCCAACACGCCGCTACCATCCCGTGTGTCCGCGAGGAGGGTCGGTTCACTCGTGAGCCCGAGCGCCTTCTTGAGTTCGGCCGCAGGGAGCGCATTCGGGAGTCGATGCTTGTTGAGCTGAAACACTTTCGGGACCCGCGACCAATCCATTCCCTGGTCATGCAGAGCGGACTTCACTCTCTCCAAAGCTTCAAGGTTCGCATCGAGCCGTTCCCTCTGGCAGTCGGCGACGAAGACGATTCCGTCGGCGTGCTTGAGCAGCAATCGGGTCGAAGCGGCGTACTCCTCCTGGCCCGAGAGGCTGTAGAGGTGGATGCGCACTCGGTAGCCACGGATTTCGCCCACGCCTTTTGGCAAGAGGTCGAAGAACATCGTGGTCTCGGTCTTCGTTTCGAGCGAGAGCATCTTGCCCTTCGAGTCCGGCTCGGTCCTGTCGTACACGTACTGGAGGTTCTCGGCCTTGCCCGAGAGCTGTGGCCCCACGTAGATGAGCTTGAGATTGATCTCCTTGGATGCGTGATTGGTGAACATCGCGGAAGCCTCCAGTGACACGACCCCAGGCACGATGGCGAGCAAGGCGACGTAGAAACGCATCGATTTCACGGCGGCTCCAATCCCCACTTGTTGGGTTCGGCACCTTGCCATTTCCTCCTCGGACCGAGAAGACCTCTGGCACTGTCTGCCCTCACCTCGGCGGTGTATGCGAGTGTCCTCAGAATGAGGCGCGAGCCTGGAAACACAACCGCTTCCCGGTCCCCGGGTGGGTGAAGTCGAGCCCCTCTGCGTGAAGCATCAGCCGCGAGTCTTCGACGCCAAAGCGCGCGTCCCCGACGAGGGGCAGGCCCAGCCCCAACGGATGCGCGGCATGGATGCGCAATTGCATCGCATGACGCGTCCGGGGCCAGAGCAGCACGCGTGTGCGCGACTCGCTTCGCTCCGTGACACGCCACTCCGTCACGGCCTGCTTGCCGTGATTCAGGTTCGCGAGCGTTTCAAGGGCACCTGACGTCGTGCCTCGCAAGGGCACGTCGATACGGCCCTGCTCGACGGCGACGAGTCCTTCGACCCAGGCGACGTGCCGGTGCTCGGCTTCGCCACGCGCGAGCTGGCGCTGGAGCGCGGACTGGGTCGCGGTGTCCCGGGCAATCACCTGGAGGCCCGACACCTCAGACTCCAGCTCGTGGACGAAGCGCGCGGCGCTCAGGTCCGGGAAACGTGGCAGGAGTCTGACGAGCACCGAGTCGCGCGTGGGTGAATGCCGGCCCGGCACCGATGGCAAGCCGTGGGGCTTGTCGACCACGAGCAACGCCGCGTCCTCGTGCAGCACGCGGAGCACGTCCTCGTCGCGGGAGGTGACGGGCGAAGCTGGCGCGGGGTCCACGGCCAGGCCCTCCAGCATGAACGGCAGCACCGTTCCGCACTTGTTGTCACAGGCCGGGTAATACGCACCCGACCGCCGACCTCCTCCGAGCGGCTCCGCGCCCCACCAGAACTCCGCGAGCGCCAGGGGCTTGAATCCGTGACGGTACGCGCAGGACAACAGCTTGGGCGCGGCGCAATCTCCCGCGCCTCCCGGCGGTGGACGCGGCGCGAACAGCGCGGCCATGGACCGCTGCCCGCCTCTCGCATTGGGAACCGCGAAGCCCTGCGACAGTTGACTCCAGAGGGCTCGGGAACGCTCCGCCCGCTCGTGCGCGACCTCGCTCCGGCGCGCTTCGAGTTCTCGCAGCTCGGCCTTTCGTCCTCGAGGCTCCTGGGCGAGGCGTGCGCACTGCTCCGTCAGCTCCGCGTGCCTCCGTCCCAGTTCGGCCAGCTCCGCCTCACCCTCGGGCCAGAACGCGGCGCGCGCCATGGGGTCGAACACGGGCGGGACGAAGCCCTCCACGTCCCAGGAGCCGCCCAGCATCCCGGAGAACGCGCACAGGTACCCCAGCCGTCCTTCCGGCCCCGCGACGACCAGCACTCCGAACATCTTGCCGCCACCGGGCCGCCACAGCTCTTCCCACCGCGCATGCTCGCGCCGCAGTCGCTGTTGCAACGCCTCCGCGGCAAGACAGGCCAGTCGCACCGGAGGGCCTGACTCGAACGGACTGGGGAGGCGCGCCGGCACGTCGCCAGGCAGCGGCGGTGCGTCGAAGGACAGCAGGGTCTGGGAGAAACGCGCCTCGCTCACGGTGATACCCGCGTCGGCATCTATCAGGTCCAGGCACCCGCGTGCGGAAAGCGGGAAAACGTGTGGCGCGGCAGGAGGCCACGGACGCCAGTGGGAACTGGTGGACACACGACGTGCGGGGCGCACGCCGTGTTCGACAGCCCGCAGGACTGCGTCTATGTCCCTCCCACATGGTGCCCGCTCCGCGAGAGGTGCTGCTGTTCACCCTGGAAGGTCAGCGCTACGGCCTCCCCATGGAGGACGTGCGAGAGCTGATTCGCGCCGTGCGCCTGACGCCGCTGCCCCGCGCACCCGATGTCGTCGAAGGCCTGCTCAACCTGCATGGCCAGTTGCTCCCCGTGCTGGACCTGCGCCGGCGCTTCCGTCACCCGGCACGTCCCCTCTCGGCGCTCGACCACCTCATCATCGCCCAGGCGGGCCCGCGTCAGGTCGCGCTGCGCGTGGACCGCGCCGAGGGCCTGCGCGTGCTCGCTCCAGGCGAATGGGATGAGACGCCCCGCGAGCTGCCCGGCGTGGGCTACGTGGCCGGCGCCGCCAAGCTGGAAGACGGACTGGTCCTGGTCCATGACCTGCGCGGCTTTCTCTCCGAGGCCGAGGCGCTGGAGCTGGACACGGCGCTCGCCACCTCGACGGAGCGTCCGTGAGGCAAGGGCCGTGGAGCCACGAGGGCTACCCCGCCGTGCTCGCGCTCGTCGAGGAGCGCGCCGGCCTGGCCCCGCCGAGCTGCCCCGCCTCCGCCGAGGAAGGCATCTCTCGCGCCATGGCTCGCGCCGGCGTGAGTGACTTCGACGAGTATCGCGCGCGCATCACCTCCGACTCCGCCGCGATGGATGACCTCCTCACCGAGCTCACCATCGGCGAGACGTACTTCTTCCGCACCCCCGAGCACTTCGAGTTCCTGCGCCGCATGGTCCTGCCCGCGCTCCGGGAACGCCATGGCCCGGACTACACCGTGAAGATGTGGAGCGCGGCCTGCTCGTCCGGCGAGGAGCCCTATTCGATGGCGGCCCTGCTGATGAGCGAAGGCTGGGGCGAACACATGGCGGTGTATGCCACCGATGTGTCTCGCGCCTCGCTCGCGCGGGCTCGACGCGGGCACTATGGCGCGTGGTCCATGCGGGGCCCGTGGGCCGAACGGATGCGGGTCCACCTTCGCCCCGAGGGCCGGCAGTACGTCCTGTCGCCCGAGGTGAAGCAACGCGTGCGGTTCAGCTACCTGAACCTCGCGCTCGATACGTGGCCGTCGCCGGATTCGGGCATCTGGAAGCTGGACGTCGTCTTCTGTCGCAACGTCCTCATCTACTTCAACGGCTCCACCATCGAGGCCGTGGCCCGCCGACTCCACGCTTCACTGGGTGAAGGCGGTGTCCTCTTCACCGGACCTTCGGACCCGCCGCTCGGGGGGCTCGCTCCGCTGGAGCCCGTCCTCACCGAGTGGGGCGTGTTCTACCGACGGCTCCCACCTGGCACCACCGTGGCCGTCCCCGATGCGTCGCCGTTCGGGGACCGAGGGCGGATGACGGTGCCGCCTTCCGGCGGAGGGCACCCCGCGCATTCGGGTGAGGGCGGCGTGGGTACCGCACCCGGAGGAAGTGCGCGCACCGAGACAGGGGCTTCCGGCAGCACCACACGCTTCCCGGGCGGTGGAGCCGCGAGCCCCTCTGGAGGCCGCGCGGGCGCCTCTGGCTTCGCTCCCGGCTCGGGCCCTTCGGGTGCGACGACAGGCTTCGGCGGCCCTGGCTTCGCTCCCGGCTCGGGCGCGGCGACAGGCTTCGGCGGCCCGGGCTTCGCTCCCGGCTCGGGCGCGGCGACAGGCACCGGCGGCCCGGGCTTCGCTCCCGGCTCGGGCGCGACGACAGGCACCGGCGGCCCGGGCACGTCGGGCACGACTCCCGGACGAGGCACGGGCTCCACGAGCGCCGGCACGGCGGGCGCGGCTTACGGAAGCAACGTCGGTGTGTCTGGCTTTGCACCAGGCGCGGGCACACCGGGTGCGTCGCCTGGAAGCAGTGTCGGTACACCGGGCGCGGCAGCTCGCGGCACGGGCGCGCTTCAGGGAACTGGGAGTCCCTCGCCTCGCGCTCCGAGCCCCTCCGAACTCTCCGCTGCCCGCCGCGCGCTGGAGCGCGGGGACTGGCGCGAGGCCGCGCTTCGCATGGGCGCACTGGATTCAGACCCGGACACGGCCACCGCCGCCGTGCGCGCCATCGCCAACCTCGACGCCCAGGCCGCCGTCTATGCCAGCGCCGAGGCCGCCTCCCGCCATCCCCTCGTCCCCGACCTGCGCTACCTCGAAGCCCTGCTTCTCCTCGGCCAGGGACGTCTGCCCGACGCCGAGCGCTCCGTCCGTCAGGCCCTGTACCTGGAGCCCACCCTCGCCGTGGCGTGGCTCGTCCTCGGACGCGTGCTGCGCCGACTCGGTGACACCCCTGGCGCGCTCAAGGCCCTGCGCGAAGCAGAGGCCCTCTGTGAAGCCCTTCCTCCCGATGCCCCCCTGCCACTCGCGGAGGGAGAACACGCCCGGGACCTCGCACGCGCCGCGCGCGATGAACGCATCCGCTTGGAGAACCCCCTGACTGAAGGCAAGGCACCCTGATGGCTGGCCCTCACGGCATCGACTGGGATTCCGTCCGCGCCCGGCTCGCGAACCTCGTGGCCTCTCGCGAAGCGGAAGGCGCCCTCAGCCCCGAGGCGGAGGCCGCGCTCCTCGACGAGCGCGCTCGCGTCTTGAGCCGCCCTCCCACGCCCGAGGTCGCTCCCGGCACCCTGCGCGAGATGGTGCGCTTTCGCGCCGCCAGCCAGACCTACGCCCTGGAGTCACGCTTCGTGCTGGAGGTCGTCCGCGCCGCGGAGGTGGTGCCCCTGCCCGGCTCGCCTCCCACGCTGCGCGGGCTCACCCTGCTCCATGGCGAGGTCCTCCCCGTGGTGGAGCTCGCCCCTCTCTTCGGCCGCGCTCCGGCGGAGAGCTCGGGCCCCCTGCTGGTGTTGGGGACGAACCGGGCCGAGCTGGGCGTGCGCACCGAGGAAGTCCACGAAGTCACCCAGGTTTCGAGCCAGGACCTGTTGCCCGCCCCCGTCACCCTCGCGGATTCCGCCGGGGGACTGGTGTTCGCGGCCGACAGGGACGGAACACTCTTGCTAGAGGGCGAGGCACTGCTGGGTGACAGTCGCCTCGTGTTCGATTTGTCCGACGAAGGAGTCGTATGAACATCGGGAACCGCATCGCGCTCGGCTTCGGACTGTCCTTGATGGTGTTGCTCATCCTGGCGGTCGTCGCCTTCCAGGGCGCACGCCAGCTCACGGACACCACCGAGGGGCTGCTCAAGGCCCATGAGAACTTCCGTCTGGTCCGCGAGGTGCGCGCCCTGCTCATCGACGCGGAGACTGGCCAGCGCGGCTTCCTGCTCACGGGTGAGGACCCGTACCTGGAGCCCTACCAGTCGGCCCTCTCCTCGCTCCAGCAGGACATGAACATGCTGCGCGACGCGATGGCCCCGTTCCCCGACCAGCGCAACCGCATGGTGCGCCTGGAGCCGCTCGTGACGGGCCGCCTGGCCCTGCTCGAGGAGGGCATCCGCCAGCGCCGTGAAAAGGGTCTGGAGGCCTCGCTCCCCATCATCCGGGGCAACCGGGGCAAGCAGCTCATGGACCAGATTCGCTCCGTCATCAACGAGATGCTCGCGGAGGAGCAGGAGCGCTGGACCGAGCACTCAGATGCCGCCCGGGACACCGCGCGGCAAATCATGTGGGTGCTCGCCATCTGCACCGTGCTGGGAATCATCCTCGTCTCCGCGGGCAGCTATCTCGTCACGCGCAGCATCACCGTCCCGCTGCGCAGGCTCATGATTGGCACGGAGCAGCTCGGCCGCGGCGAGCTCACCCACCGCATCGACCTGAAGGGCCGAGACGAGATGGCGGAGCTGGCGCGCGCCTTCAACGAGATGGCCGAGCGGCGCCAGCAGTCGGAGGCACAAATCGCCAAGCAGTCCGAGCAGCGCGAGCACACGCTGCGGACCGTGGCGGAGTTCGTCAACCAGCTCGCGGGCGCCAGCTCCGAAATCCTCGCCAGCACCACGGAGCAGGTGGCCAGCGCGCAGGAGCAGGGCAGCGCGGTGACGGAGACGGTGAGCACCATCGAGGAAATCACCAAGACGTCCGAGGAGGCCGCTGGCCGCGCTCGCAACGTCAGCGACTCCGCGCGCCACGCCGAGGAAGTGGGACGCACCGGACGGCGCACCGTGGAAGAGGCCGTCGCCTCCATGGGCACCGTGCGCGAGCAGGTGGAGTCCATCGCCTCGCGCATCCTCGCCCTCGCCGAGCAGGCCCAGGCCATTGGCGACATCATCACCACCGTCAATGACATCTCCGAGCAGACGCACATGCTCGCGCTCAACGCCTCCATCGAGGCCAGCCGCGCCGGAGAGAATGGCCGGGGCTTCGCCGTGGTCGCCGCCGAGGTGAAGGCGCTGGCGGACCAGTCCAAGAAGGCCACCGGTCAGGTGCGCCAGATTCTGGGACAGATTCAGAAGGCCACCCACGGCGCGGTGATGACCACCGAGGAAGGCACCAAGAGCGTGGCGGCGACCACGCGCATCGTCGCCGAGGCGGGCTCCACCATCCAGTCGCTGTCGGACCTGCTGGCCCAGGCGTCGCTCACCGCCGCGCAAATCGCCGCGTCCGCCAACCAGCAGGCCACCGGAATCGCCCAGATTCGCCAGGCGATGCATGACGTCAACCAGGCCACGCAGCAGGGCCTGATGTCCTCCCGCCAGACGGAGCGGGCCATGCAGGACATCAACGGCATGGGCCAGAAGCTCAAGAACCTGCTCGAAGAGTACGGGCGCTGATGGACCGCGACAGGCTCGCCCAGGCACTGCTGGCCACGTTCCTCGAGGAGCTCGAGGGGCATGTGGCCTCGCTCAACCGGGACCTGCTCGCGCTGGAGCGGGAGCAGGGGACGCCGCGCGCGGCGGAGCGGGTGGCCGCGCTCCTGCGCACGCTGCACAGCGTGAAGGGCGCAGCGCGCGCGGCCAGTGCCCTGCTCGTGGAGACGGCGTGTCACCGGCTGGAGGAAGTGCTGGAGCCGCTGCGCGACGGGCGCACCGCGTCGCCAGAGTTGTATGAGCTGTGCTTCGCCGCCGTGGATGCGCTGGACGACGCGGGAAGGCGGCTCGCCTCGAAGCAGGAGCTGGCCGGCTCGCCGCTCGACACGTTGTTGCCGGACCTGGAGCGCGCGGCCAACGGCGACGTGTCGGCGCCCCACGCGACGGGCACGACGCCCCATGCACCGGGGGCGACACGACCTCCCGGCGCCACCGACGAGTCTTCCCGTGCACCGGGCGCATCCGCCGCGCGTTCCCGTGCGCCGGGCTCCGCCGCCGAGCCTTCGCGCGCGGCGGGCGCAGCCCCCGAGTCTTCCCGGATGCCCGGCGCCTCCGCCGAGTCTTCTCGGATGCCCGGCTCCTCCGCCGAGTCTTCTCGGATGCCCGGCTCCTCCGCCGAATCCTCCGCGCCCGAATCCCCGCCCACAAGCCCCGTGCTCGAAGCGACGTTGCCGGTGCGCGTATCGGCGCAGAAGCTGGACGCGCTGCTCTCTCGCAGCGGCGAGCTGCGGGTGGCTTCGCTGCGGCTGGAAGGACGAACGGAGACGCTGGAGGGCGTGCGCGAGGAGCTGGCGCGCATGCGCGAGGCGGTGCAGGGCACGGAGGCCGAGTCCTCGCTGCGCCGGGCCGAGAAGGAGCTGGCGCGCGTGACCCGCGAGCTGGCGGCGGACCAGCGGACCCTGAGCGGCGTGGCCACGGGCATGGACGACGAGGTCCGCCGCGCGCGCACCCTGCCCTTCCTGGAAGGCTGCGAGGGATTGGAGCGCGCCGCGCGCGACGTGGCCCGCTCCGAAGGCAAGAAGGCGCGACTGGAGGTCCACGGCGGCGCGCTCGAACTGGACCGCTCCCTGCTCCAATCCCTGCGCGAGCCCATGCTCCATCTGGTGCGCAACGCCGTGGCTCATGGCCTGGAGTCACCCGAGGAGCGCCGCCGCGCGCACAAGCCCGAGGAAGGCCGCGTCACCCTGTCCGCGCGCCTGCGCGGCAGCCGCGTGGAAGTGACGGTGGAGGACGACGGACGCGGACTGAATCTGGAAGCGCTGCGAGCACGCGCCGTGGCCCAGGGCATCGAGGCCCCCGAGGACGACGAGGACGCCGCGCGCCTCGCGTTCCACTCCGGACTGTCCACCTCCACGCGCGTGACGGAGGTCGCGGGCCGAGGCGTGGGACTGGACGTGGTGCGCACGCAGGTGGAGGCGATGCGCGGCACGGTGGAGGTGAGCACCCTGCCGGGCCAGGGCGCGCGCTTCGCGCTCGATGTGCCCCTCACGCTGAGCACCTTGCGCGTCCTGCTGGTGTCCGCGGGAGGACAGATTCTCGCGCTGGCCAGCGAGGGCGTCGCGCGGCTGGTGCGGCTGTCCCCCGACGAAGTGCGCGACGTGGAGGGCCGTCCGACGTGGGTGGCGGAAGACGCGCTGGTGCCCCTGGCCTCGCTGGCGGACGTGCTGGGACTGCCCCCGGGGCCGCCGCGTCAGCGCCGGGGAGCGGTGGTGCTGGCGGCCGGCACCGCGCGCGCCGCGCTGGTGGTGGATGAGGTCCTGGCCGAACAGGAGGCCCTCGTCCGGGCGCTCGGGCCGCGCGTGCGGCGCGCTCGCCACGTGTCCGCGGCGGCGGTGCTGCCAGACGGACGGCTGTCGCTCCTGCTCAACCCCGTGTCCCTCGTGCGGGCCGCGGGGGGCCGTCCTTCCACGGCGCTGTTCCCCGCCCCGGTGACCCAGCGGACGCGGCGGCGCATCGTCCTGGCGGACGACTCGCCCACCACCCGCGCGCTGGAGCAGAGCATCCTGGAGGGCGCTGGCTACGACGTGGTGCCCTGTGTCGACGGCGCCGAGGCCTGGGAGCGGCTCCAGGCGGGCGGCGCGGAGGCCCTGGTGCTGGACGTGGAGATGCCTCGGATGGACGGCATCGCCCTCACCGAGGCCGTGCGTGCCTCCCCGCGCTTCGCGAGGCTGCCGGTCATCCTCGTCACCGCCAGGGGACGGCCCGAGGACAAGGCCCGCGGGCTGCAAGCCGGGGCCAGTGCCTATCTTGTGAAAAGCGCCTTCGACCCGACGAGCCTGCTGGAGACCTTGAGACGACTTCTATGAGGACAGAACCGTTGCGCATCGTGGTGGCCGAGGACTCTCCCACCGCCCGTCGACTGCTCGTGGAAATCCTCCGCGCCGACCCGGGGCTGAGCGTGGTGGGCGAAGCCAAGGACGGCGTGGAGGCGATGGAACTCACCCAGCGTCTGCGGCCCAACCTGGTGACGATGGACATCCAGATGCCGCGCATGGATGGCCTGGAGGCCACCCGTCGCATCATGACGGAGGTGCCCACGCCCGTCGTCGTCGTCTCCACGCTGGTAGAGCGCGACATCCAGACGTCCATGGCCGCGTTGAGGGCCGGAGCGCTCGCGGTGCTCCAGAAGCCCCTGGGCCCCGAGTCCCCCGACTTCGACGCGGACAGCCGCCGCCTGCGCGACACCCTCAAGGCCATGGCCGAGGTGAAGGTCGTCCGCCGCTGGCCGGACCGGGGCACCGCGCAGACCGCACCCGCCCCCAGGCCCGCGCCTCGCGCGAAGTCGCTCCGGGCGTCGGTGGTCGCCCTGGCCGCGTCCACGGGTGGCCCCGCCGCCTTGTTCCGGCTCCTGTCGGAATTGCCCGCGGACTTCCCCGCGCCCCTGCTGGTGGTGCAGCACATCGCCATCGGCTTCGGCCAGGGTCTGGCGTCCTGGCTGGCCACGGCGGGCCCGCTGCCGGTGCGAGTGGCGGAAGAGGGAGAGCTGCTTCTGCCCGGGCACGTCTACCTGGCGCCGGACGACCGGCACCTGGGCGTCCAGGATGGCCGGGCCCAGGTGTCCAAGGCCGCTCCCGTCAACGGCTTCCGTCCCTCCGCGACGTGGCTGTTCCGCTCCGTCGCGCGCGCGCACGGCCCCGAGGCCCTGGCGGTCATCCTCACCGGCATGGGCCAGGATGGCCTGGAGGGGACCCGAGAGCTGCGCGAAGCCGGAGGCCGTGTGCTGGCCCAGGACGAGGAGTCCTCGGTCGTCTTCGGCATGCCCGGCGTCGTGGTGAGCGCGGGGCTGGCGGACGAGGTCGTCTCCCTGGCCGCCCTGCCTTCCCGCTTGTTGCTCGCTGTCCGGGCGGACACGCAGCCAGGGTGAGCCACAATATCCGCTACTGAATCCTTGCTGGGCGCCTGCCTGGCCCGGAATGGCCTCCGGGTCCTGGGGTGTCAATATCCCGTCAGCCCTTCCGCGTTCCGATGAGCCCTGCCCTGCCTTCCTTCGTCTCCGCCTTCACCGCGCTCCCCGACCCGGCCTACGTCCTCGATGCCACGGGTCGCATCCTGGCGTGCAGCGCCTCGGGAGCGCGGGCGTTCGGACGAGGGACCGATGGGCTGGAAGGCCGTCAGTGGACCGAGCTCGGCGTGCCCGTGGAGGACGCCGCGCGACTGGAGGTGGCGCGAGTCCAGGCGTCGACTCGCGGCGACGCCGTCACGGTGGAGCTGCCCTGGCCGGTGGACACGGGCCTGCGCCGCCACGCGCTGGTGCTCACGCCCCTTGCGTCCGAGGAGGGCACAAGCACCGTGCTGGTGACGGCGAGGCCGCTCACGGAAGCCGAGGCCGTGTACTCACGCGCCCTGGAGCTGGAGCAGGCGGCGCGCGCGGAGGTCGAGCAGGCCGAGCGACGCCGCTCGTTCCTCTACCAGGCGATGACGACACTGTTCACCCATCCGCCCGACCCCCACGGCATGTACACGCTGCTGGCGCACCTGGCGGTGCCGGACCTGGCGGACTGGTGTCTGGTGGATGCGCTGGAGCAGGGCCCGTGGGTGTCCCGCGTGGCGGCGGCCTGCCTGGACCCGACGCAGCAGGAGCGCGCGAGCACACTGCCCCAGCGCATTGAGAAGCGCGACGACGCCCCGGTGGGTCTCTTGCGCGTGCTGTACACCGGGGAGCCGGAGCTGGTGCCCGCGGTGACGGATTCGCTCCTGCGCGCGGCGGCGGCGGAGCCGGCGCACCCGGCCCTGCTGCGCACGCTCCAGGCGCGCTCGTACATGATCATCCCGCTGCGCGCGCGCGGGAACACGCTGGGCGCGGTGACCTTCATCTCCTCGGGTTCGGGGCGGCGGTACGGCCCGGATGACCTGGCGCTGGCGGAGGACCTGTGCCTGCGCGCCAGCCTCGCCATCGACAACGCGCGGCTGGTGGGTGAATCGCGCAGGGCCGCCCGGGCGCGCGAGGACCTGCTGGCCGTGGTGTCGCACGACTTGAAGAACCCGCTGGGCGTGGTGCAATTGGGCGCGGCGCTGCTCTTGCGCGGGCCGGGCGCGCGGCCGGGCGGAGAGAGCGTGACGAAGCAGGCCACGCGCATCCAGGACGCGACGGACCGGATGTCGCGCCTCATCTCCGACCTGCTGGACTGGGGCCGGCTGGAGGCGGGCGGGCTGCCGCTGGAGCTGGGAGAGCACTCGGTGGCGGGGCTCGTCGCGGAGGCGATGGAGTCCATCCGTCCCCTGGCGGAGGCCAAGGGACTGCACCTGCACCCCCGGCCTCCTCCCGAGGACGTGCGCACCCGGTGCGACAGGACGCGGGTGCTCCAGGTGATGGGCAACCTCCTGGGCAACGCGGTGAAGTTCACCCCGGCGGGCGGCGACCTGGAGGTGGGGGCGTCCGTGCGCAACGGCGAGGTGTGCTTCCACGTCCGCGACACGGGCGCGGGCATCGACGCGGAGGCGCTGCCCCACATCTTCGACCGGTACTGGCAGGCGCGCGACGCGGCCAGCCGGGGCACGGGGCTGGGGCTCGCCATCGCCAAGGGACTGGTCGAGGCCCACGGCGGGAGCATCCACGCGCGGAGCACTCCGGGCGAGGGCAGCACGTTCTCCTTCACGCTGCCATTGGCCCACGTGTCCACCGCGCCCCACTCCGTCCGCCCTCGCCCTCGCGCGGACGCCTGAGTTTCGCCGGGGACGGGTAGAGTCCTCCCCGGATGCTCACCACGGAGCCGCTTCCCACCGCCCTGCTGCTCGCCGTCTGCGGCGCCCTGCTCGCGCTCAGCGTGCTGTTCAGCCGCGCGTCCGGCCGCTTCGGCATCCCCGTGGCGCTGTTGTTCCTGGGCGTGGGCATGGCGGCCGGCTCCGACGGGCCCGGCGGCATCGACTTCGACAACTACGGCTTCGCCTTCCGCCTGGGGACGGTGGCGCTGGTCCTCATCCTCTTCGACGGTGGCCTCAACACTCCCTTGGCGGCCATCCACTCCGCGTTGCGCCCGGCGGCGGTGCTGGCGACGGTGGGCGTGGTGGCCACGGCCGCGTTGATGGGCGCGGCGGCGCACTTCCTCTTCGACTTCCCGTGGACGCAGGCGCTGCTGCTGGGCGCCATCGTCTCCTCCACGGACGCGGCGGCCGTCTTCTCCGTGCTGCGCGGCAGCGGGCTGCACCTGAAGCGGCGGGTGGGCACCACGCTGGAGCTGGAGTCGGGCCTCAACGACCCGATGGCCGTCATCCTCACCACCGGCCTGACGCACACCCTGGCGAGCGGGAAGCCTCCGGGGTGGGAGCTGGCGGTGGAGGCGGTGGTGCAGATGGTGGTGGGCGCCGGCCTGGGCCTGGCCATGGGCTGGGGCGCGCGGCTCCTGCTCAAGCGGCTGCGCCTGCGCGTGGCGGGGCTCTATCCGGTGATGACGCTGGCCCTGGCGCTGTTGTCCTTCGGCCTGCCCACGCTCCTGCACGGCAGCGGTTTCCTGGCCGTGTACATCGTGGGCATCGCGCTGGGCAACGAGACCATCCGCTACCGCACCGGCCTGTTGCGCGTGCATGACGCGCTGGCGTGGCTGTCCCAGGTGTTGATGTTCCTGGTGCTCGGGTTGCTGGTGTATCCGCGAAACCTCATCAGCGTGGCCGGGGTGGGCCTGGGCCTGGGCCTCATCCTCGCCTTCGTGGCGAGGCCGCTGGCGGCGCTGCTGTGCCTGTTGCCCTTCCGGTTTCCCCTGGGGGAAATCATCTACACGGGCTGGGTGGGGCTGCGCGGCGCGGTGCCCATCATCCTGGCCACCTTCCCGGTGCTGTCCGGCACGGAGGGCTCGCGAGACATCTTCAACATCGTGTTCTTCATCGTGGTGGTGAACGGGCTGGTGCCCGGCGCCACGGTGCCGTGGGTGACACGCAAGCTGGGGCTCGCGGCCAACGTGCCCGAGCCGCCCCAGGCCGTGCTCGAAATCGCTTCCACGCAGTTGCTCAAGGGCGAGGTCAGCTCGTTCTACATCCACCAGGCCTCCGCCGTGGCCGGCGAGCGACTGGCGGACCTGCCCTTTCCTCCGGGCTCCTCCGCGATGCTGCTGGTGCGAGGCCAGGAGCTCGTCGCCCCCAAGGGCGACACCGTGTTCCAGCAAGGGGACCACGTGTATGTCATCAGCCACACCGAGGACCTGGCCCTGCTGCGGCTGCTCTTCGGCCAGCAGGAGGACGAGTAGCCACGGCCGTCGTTTCCATTGCCCGGGTCTGGACCGGCCGCTAGCTTGGGCGGGCGATGCGGGTCTCGACAGTCCTTGAGCGTGAGTCGATTCAAGTCATGGACTTCCGGTGCGACGCCGGCCCCGACGACGCGCCCTTCGCAGAGGTGCACCGCGCCTTCTCCGTGGCCTACGTGCGCAAGGGCACCTTCTGCTACCGCACGCGCGGTGAGTCCTTCGAGCTGGTCGCGGGCTCGCTGCTGATAGGTCACCCCGGGGATGAGTACATGTGCTCGCACGAGCACCTCCGCGGCGATGAGTGCCTGTCCTTCAAGCTGGCCCCGGCGCTGCTGGAGTCGATGGGGCTTTCGCCCGATGGCTGGCGCAGCGGCGGGGTTCCGCCCCTGCCGGAGCTGATGGTGCTGGGGGAGCTGGCCCAGGCCACCGCCGAGGGGACGAGCGACGTGGGGATGGACGAGGTGGGCCTGGTGTTCGCGGCCCGCTTCGCCGAGGTCGTCACGGGGCGGACCGACAAGGCGCCCTCGGCGCGACCCGTGGACCGGCGGCGCGTGGTGGAGTCGGCGCTGTGGCTGGATGCGCACTCGGGCGAGGATATCGACCTGGAGGGCGCGGCGAAGGAGGCGGGGCTCAGCCCGTTCCACTTCCTGCGACTCTTCTCGAAAGTCGTCGGCGTGACGCCGCACCAGTACCTGCTGCGCTCCCGCCTGCGCCACGCGGCGCGGCTGCTCGCGGACGACTCGCGCTCCATCACCGACGTGGCCTTCGACGTCGGCTTCGGCGACCTCTCCAACTTCGTGCGCACCTTCCACCGCGCCGCCGGAGTGTCCCCCGGACGCTTCCGTCAGGCGGCCCGGGGCGAGCGCAATTTCCTCCAAGAGCGACTCGCCCCTCGCCCCGTACGGTGACGGCCTCTCTCACACAGAGGTCATCGTGTTCGACCACATCGGCTTGAAGGTGAAGGACCTGGACGCCAGCGTGCGCTTCTACACCGCCGCGCTCGCGCCCCTGGGATTTGGACTGTGCTCGCGAGACGACTCGGGCGCGGGCTTTGGCCCTCCGGGTGAGCCCGCGCTGTGGCTCTACCCCACCCAGGGCGCGACGGGGCCGGGCACCCACCTGGCGTTCCGCGCCTCGCAGCACGCCGCCGTGGACCGCTTCCACGCGAGCGGGCTGGAGGCCGGCGGTCAAGACCATGGGAAGCCCGGCGTGCGCGCCGACTACAGCCCCACGTACTACGCCGCGTTCCTGAAGGACCCCGACGGCAACAACGTCGAGGCCGTCTGTCTGAAGTGACTTCGGGCGAGGCGCTCCCGGCGTGTGGCCCACCGGGAGCGTTTCGGCGCGGTGCTACTGCCGCATCATCTCGTGCTGGAAGCGGGCCTCGGCCTTCTTCGTCGGGTCCGCGTGGTCCGGGTGGAAGTCCGGCTTGAGGTCGAAGTCCACGCGCAGGACGCGGCCGGTGAAGCGCGAGTTGGACGGGTACTCGGGGCTCACCGCCGTGCCCTTGTCCCAGCCCACGTCGAACGTCTCATCCATCGAGTAGCCCACCGGCACCGTCCTGGGAATCTGGGCTTCCGCCACCTTCTTCCCGTCGACGAAGAGCCGCCCCGTGCCACCCGCGCCGAAGGGCTCCGGTCCGGTCTTCTCGAACTCGTAGCGGAGCACGTGCTTGCCGGGCTTCAGCGCTTCCTTGCCACGCAGATACGTCAGCTCGGGCCCGGGGAAGTTGTAGCAGAACACCGGCACGCCCTCCTTGAGGTACAGCGAGAAGCCCGCGGAGCTTCCGCCGAGCGCGACGACGGGGCCTCGGGCGTCACCCGCGGGCACCTCCACCTGGGCCGTCATCTCCCAGGAGCGGTTCTTCGTGTCCGGCCCGGCGAACTCCTGGATGCGCACGGCGCCCTCGTAATACGTCAGGCGCTCGCGCTCCGCGTAGAGCCCCGCGCGGCCCAGCGCGCGCATCTGGAAGCGGTCATCCAGTGGCAACACCTGGTAGCGCCCCGCCTCCGCCCACCACAGGCCCACCAGCTCGATGAGCTTCTTCACCATCGGGTCGCTCAGGTTCGCGCGGTCCCTGCCCTTCATCAGGTCGTTCGACTCGGTGGGGTCCTCCACGACGTTGTAGAGTTCCCAGTGGTCCTCGTCGAAGCTCCACCGCGCCTTGTTCTCCCACGGCTTGCGCCCGTGGTACGTCACGACCTTCCAGCCGTCGTGGTACAGGCCCCGGTTGCCGAGCATCTCGAAGTACTGGGTGATGTGATTGGTCGGCGCCTTCGCGTCGCTGAACGAGTAGTTCATCGGGTAGCCCTCGACGGGCTCCTGCTGCACGGAGTTGATGAAGCGCGGGGCCTCCACGCCAATCGCTTCCAGAATCGTCGGGACGATGTCGATGCAGTGGTGGTACTGCGTGCGCAGCTCGCCCCTGGCTTCGATTCCGCGCGGCCAGTGGACGATGAGCGGGTTTCGCACCCCGCCGAAGTGCGTGTACTGCTTGCAGAGCTGGAAGGGCGTGTTGCCCGCCATGGCCCAGCCCACCGGGTAGTGGTTGTACGAGCCGGGCTGGCCGAACTGGTCGATGCGCGCCAGGTTCTGCGCCACGGTCTCCTCGGCGTTGTTCGCCACGGACTGCTCGTTGAACAGGCCCGTCAGCGTGCCCTCACCCGAGGAGCCGTTGTCTCCGATGAAGACGAACACCAGCGTGTTGTCGAGCTGCCCCGTGCGCTCCAGGAACTCCATCAGCCGACCGAGCTGCGCGTCGGCGTGTTCGATGAAACCCGCGTACAGCTCCGCCATGCGCGCGAAGAGGCGCTTCTCGTCGGCGGAGAGCGAGTCCCACTTCTGCACGCCCTCCAGCATGGGCGCGAGCTTCGCGTGCTCGGGGATGATGCCCAGCTTCTTCTGCTGGGCCAGCACCTTCTCGCGGTAGGCGTCCCAGCCCAGGTCGAACTGGCCCTTGTACTTGTCCGCCCACTCAGGCGCGACGTGGTGGGGCGCGTGCGCGCACCCCAGCGCGAGCCACGTCAGCCAGGGCTTCGCCGGGTCCGCCGAGTGGTGCTGCGAAATCCAGCTCATGGCCCGGTCCACCAGGTCCGCGGACAGGTGGTAGCCCTCTTCGGGCGTGGCCGGCGGGTCGACGGCCTCGCGGTCCAGGAAGAGCTTGGGCTCCCATTGGTCGCAGTCGCCTCCGAGGAAGCCATAGAAGCGGTCGAAGCCGAAGACGGAGCCCGTGGGCCAGCGGTCATAGGGCCCGGCGATGGTCGTCTCCTCCGAGGGCGTGTTGTGCCACTTACCAATGCAGTAGCTGGTGTAGCCGTGTTGATGGAGCATGGCGGGTACTCCCGCCTTGTCCTGCGGCTGACGGCCGTTGTAGCCGGGGAAGCCCGTGGCCAGTTCGGTGATGTTGGCCATGCCCACGGAGTGGTGGTTGCGGCCCGTCACGAGACAGGAGCGCGTGGGCGAGCACAGCGCGGTGGTGGTGAAGTGCGTGTAGCGCAGGCCCTGCTGTGCCAGCTTCATCAGCGTGGGCGTGCGAATCATGCCGCCGAAGGGTTCACACCAGCCGAAGCCAACGTCGTCCAGGATGACGTAGAGGATGTTGGGCGCGTCCTTCGGCGCCTTCGGTGGCATCGGGAAGGCCGGCTCTGATTCCTCGTACGTGCGACCAATCCGGCCAGGGAAGCGCTCTCCCTCCCGGTAGGTCTTCATCGTGTCCGCTTTCACACCCCCGCCACCGTTGCCACCCTGATTCTTGCGCTTGTCCTTGCTCATACGGGCCTCCCGGGCACCGCCTGAAGGTGAAGGGCCGCGTGAACGACGGCATCGGCCTGGCGGCTCGGGCGGACGAGGGACCGGGCGGAGGGTGTGTCAGGTCCCCGGAGGGTGACGCGGTGCTCCTGGAGCTAGCGGCTTGGAGTCCTCTTCCTTCGCGCGCCCGTCGTCGGGGCGGACGCGGCGGCGCGCAGGATGCGGCGGAAGGTGGGGCATTCCAGGTGGCTCGGCGCGGGGCAGACAGCGGCGTGCCGAAGACCGTCGCGCATGATGCCGAGCTCGCGAATCGTCCTGTCGAGTTCCTCCGCCTTGGCCACGAGCAGGGGTCGGTCGATGCGCAGCCGCCCGTCCGGCGCGAACATGTGCGCGATGTCATCGAGCGAGAAGCCGGCGGCGCGCCCCAGTGAAATCAGCGCCAGTCGCTCCAGGACATCGGGAGCGAACAGCCGGCGCAGGCCCCGCCTGCCGGTGGAGGCAAGCAGCCCCTTCCCTTCATAGAACCGCAGCGTCGAGGCGGGAACGCCGGACCGCCGCGCCACCTCCGTGATGTCCAGGTCTCTCACCTGCTTGACCTCAAGTCGACTTGAAGTGGCACAGTCGAGCTTACGCTGCCTGAAGGCAAGTCGGAGGAGACATCCATGACCGCGACGAACCCCCTTGGAGACGAGCAGACGAAACTCTGGAACGGCACCGCCGGGCACGCCTGGGTCGACATGCAGGAGCTGATCGACTCCATGTACAAGCCGCTCGAGGACATGCTCGTCGCCGCGGTGTCCCCGGACTCTGGAGGCCGGGTGCTCGACATCGGCTGTGGCACGGGCGGCACCACGCTCGCCGTCGCTCGGCGGTTGGGGGCACAAGGTCGCTGTCTCGGCATCGACATCTCGGACCCGATGCTCGCCACCGCGAGGGCGCGGGCGGAGCGGGAAGGCACGCCTGCGCGGTTCGTCCACGCCAACGCGCAGAGCCATGTGTTCGAGCCCGCGAGCTTCGACCAGCTCATCTCTCGCTTCGGCGTCATGTTCTTCGACGACCCGGTCCGGGCCTTCACGAACCTGAGAAGTGCCGCGAGGGACGGCGCGGAGCTCCGGTTCATCGCCTGGCGGAGTGCGGCGGAGAATCCGTTCATGACCACCTCCGAGCGCACGGCGGCACCGCTCCTGCCGAACCTCCCTGCCCGTCGGCCGGGTGGGCCGGGACAGTTCGCCTTCGCGGACCCGCGCCGGGTCCAATCCATCCTGGAGGAGAGCGGCTGGGCCGGGGTCGAACTCCGGCCCATCGACGTCGAGTGCGCCTTTCCCGAGAAGGAGCTGGTCCGTTACCTGTCCCGGCTCGGGCCCGTCGGAATGTTCCTCCAGGAGGCGGACGAGCGGACTCGCACCAAGGTTGTCGATGCGGTCCGCGTCGCCTTCGAGCCCTTCGTGCACGGCACGGAGGTCCGCTTCACCGCCGCCTGCTGGTGGATATGCGCTCGGGCGCCATCCGCGTCAGTCGGCTAGCAGCATCAACAATGCCGCCTGGGCTTTCGGTGGCAGGTCGACAGCGGCCCGCCCCTGGGAACACCTGGGCGAGCCGCTTCAATCAAACGCACATCATCATCCAGACACATCGAATCCCATTCCGGGCTGGAAGGATAGCCAGCATCACACGCATTCCCTGACAAACAAAAGGGCTCCCACCCCATGTCATTCCTGACTCGACTATTCCCAGACACAGAGGTCAGCCATAATCCCCTCCATCCCCTGGAGGCCCACAATGTCATACCCTGCAATGCCCCGCCGGAGCCTTGTCGCTGTCCTCGCAGCAAGCCTGTCGCTGACGGCCTGTGGCGGTATGCCCGAGGGCGAGCCGAGCGCGGGTGAGCCCATCCCCGAGGATGTGGGCACTGCAAGCAAGGCACTGGTCGTCCCTGTGGCGACATTGATCTGTACCCGTCCCGTGGGTGGGAGCCTGGGTTGTGTCGCTTCGGCATCGGGCGGCGTCGCGCCCTACACCTTCTACTGGGGACAACAGACGTACCGCTACGACACCAACAAGGTCTACACCTCGCTCTTCAACCCCGGAACCACGCTGCGCGGCTATGGCTGCTACGCTCCCACCGAGACATTCCCCGGGGACACCTCCATCAAACCCAAGGTGTATGTGGTCGACTCCACGGGAGCCCAGTCAAGCACCGTCGTTCACCCAGACTGGGTCCCCTGCAGTTGAGCTGCTCGCTGACCGCACCCGGTAGCAGCTCATCCAGGGCCTGGATGGCTGCGTGTATTTCGTGGATTCCTCGCATGGACTCCTCATACGCAACGAGCGACAAGCAGACCGTGAGCATCGGCGCAGGGGATTGTCCTAGAGTCATGTCGCCTTGAGCCCCCGAAGTGTGCGGGGGCTCTTCCTTGGGGAGGCATCGATGACTGGGATGAAGCAAGGTCTCCGCACCGCGGGACTGATGGGCCTCCTGGCCCTGGCCGGCTGTGACTCGGACCCGAAGGCGGAGCCGTGGGACGGGCTGTACACGCCGCTGAAGGAGCAGGGAGACATCATCGCGGACACCGGTCCGTTCGCGACCTGCACGGTGCGAAAGGACATCTCCGCCCCCTGCGGCTCACCCGAGGTCTTCGACCTCTCCTCGTGCAATCGAGCGTCCCTGGACACACTCGAGCGAGAGGGCGCCGTCTACCGTGGCGTGGTCCGCGTCGAATACATGCAGCCCCAAAGGGAGATGGCCACCGCGGCCGTGGGCCTCCGACTGAGCCCCGATGGGCGACAGGTGGAGTTCCTCAACGGGATAGCCTCCAGTTCATCCCAGCTCGGCGACGGGCAGTTCTCCGCGTCGATGGGCTACACCAACACGGCCTCTGGTGTGTACTTCGAACAGTTCGCATTGGGCTGCGAGGCGGTGTCTCCCCGGGAGTTCGTGGGCTGCTACAGCTATTGCGCGGATGGCTCCACCTATGTGCATGGAACCTTCCGCGCCGAGCGGATGAGCTGGGCTCGCGGCGAGGCGGAGTCCTCGGGCGGATTGAAGCTGCGCTCCGAGTCCTACGTGGAGCTGGGACAGTCCGTGGACGTCTTTGTCGCGAAGGACCATGCCTACGTGGTGTCCATCCAGCGCCGGGGAGAGCCGGGCGGGCTGACGGTCTTCGACGTGAAGGACCGGCGACGGCCCGTCTTCAAGACGTCCATCAGCCTGCCGGGCGACAACTATTGGAACGGCGTGTGGTCAAAGGGCGACGCGCTCTATGTCGCCAGCGCCAGCTCCGGCCTCATCGTCTTCGACATCTCGAATCCAGCCAGTCCCGTCTTCCTCCAGAGCTACCCGGGCGGAGGGCCCCTCGACATCCACACGGTGCTGGTCGATGGAGACCGGCTCTATGCGATGTCCACCGGACGGAACGCCGAGGTGCTGCTCTTTGATGTGACCACCCCCACCGAGCCACGACTCCTGCACCGCGAGAGCCTGGGCGGCATCGGGACCGGCATCTATGGCGTGCCACACGACGCCTTCGCGTACGGAGACCGCCTCTATGTGAGTCACATGAGCGGCGGCTACCAGATTCTCGACGTGCGCAACCCGGAGAACTTCGAGCACCTGGGCGAGTACACCTACTACGGCGCGGTGAGCCATCACAGCGCGGTGGGCACCCTGGGCGGACACACGGTGGCGTTCGAGGGCGGCGAGCGACAGGGCGCCCACCTGCGTGTGCTGAAGGTGGATGACCCGACGAACATCGAGCTCATCGGAGAGTTCAAGCTGCGCGACGTCGCCTCCATCCACAACATGCTGCTGGTGGGCACGCGCCTGTACATCGCCTGGTACCATGAGGGCCTGCGCGTGCTGGATGTCTCCAATCCCACGAAGCCCCGGCAGGTGGCTCACTTCAACACCTACAGGGAGTCAGACCCCAAGCGCGAGGACGGCCAGTACGAGGGCGCGCTCGGCATTCGCGTGCCAGGAGATGGGCACGTGTACGTGGTGGATGACGCACGAGGGTTGCTCATCTTCGACGAGCCCTGAGCGACGCACCCGCCCGGGGCCGCCGTTGAGGGCCCCGGTTCGAGGCGCGGAGGCCCGGTCGGTTCGACGGCGCGTTGGCGTACCAGCGCCAGGTGGATGGGGACACGACCTGAACAGGATTCGCCCGACACGGCTCACAGTGGCACGGTAGCGCCGAGCAGTTCGAGCACCGCGGCGCCTTCGGGCGTATCGGCGACGAGCGGCGCCGTCAACTGGCCAAGGTCGCGCGCCGCGCGAGCGAGCTCGACGACGTGCTCGTTCGTCTCGCCGGCAATCCACCATTCCGACGAATCCTCATCAGCGACAATCCAGAGCCAACCCCCTTCCGCCAGGCTGAAGTCGTGGAGCGTGGCTTTCGTCGCGTACACGCGTGAATAGGAAGAGAATCGCTCCTTGAGCGCCGCATGCGCTTCGGCGCTGAATGGCCCCTGCGACGCTCGCAACCAGCGACCATTCCTGAAGGGTTGCACCGGGCACGCCGCTTCGGAGCGCGCGAGGTCGGCGTTCTTTCCCCAGAACGAATACGGCACCATGTCCTGGTGGAGGTACCCGTCCAAGAACGCATCAAAGAGCCACGACGAGAAGGAACGCGGGGGTGACCAACCGCGGTCGCGGTGATGTTCGTGGACAGGCGGGTCGCGCGAACCATCCAGTTCGAAGAACACGCGCCACTGGCGCATGACATCGGTTTGGAAATAGACCAGCGGCCCGTGGAGAGCGCTCGGAGGCGTGGGGACATCGAGCTCGTCGCCTGTCGCGCGCTCGACGGCGGTCAGCACGGACGTCAGCGTCTCGAGCGTGCCATCGCGGTATTCGGCCCACAGGTCCGGAAGCGGCACCTCCCATTCCTCGTCGGTCACGCGTCCGACGATGACGGCTCCTGGCTCGGGGGCATTCCACACCCTGCGTTGGTATTCATTGGGCGCCATCGGAATGGTCGCAAGGCGGGTGAAGAACTCGCGCACGACGGCGGGAAGCGAGCGGCCGGACCGCGCCTCCCAAGCCTCGACTTCACGGAGTCGCTCGGGACAGGTCGACGGCTCCACCACGAGAAGCAGATAGAGAGGCTGGAGCGATGAAAGCATGAGCCCGACACTCTAACGAGAGGGCGCCGGGTCAGCGAGGGAGCAGGCGATGCTCGCCTGGCCCGAGGAGGGTCGCCCGGGGCCGCCGTGGACGGCCCCGGTTGGAGGCATGGAGGCCCCGGTCAGTTCGACGGCGCGTTGGCGTACCAGCGCACGTAGTCCACCTCGAGCACCTGGGGGAACACGGTGTTCGTCGGGTCTCCGCCCAAATCCCCCAGCGCCAGGTTGAGCAGCAGGTGGTTGGGCTGGTCGAACACCCACGTCCCCGTGGTGCCACGCGGGAAGGTGAAGCGCTTGATTCGGTCCGCGTACCACTCCACGCGGTTGGCATTCCAGAAGATGCCGAAGGTGCGCCACGCGTCACCCACGCGCGCGGGCGCGTAGTCCACCTGTCCCGGAGGTCCCCAACCGTAGGCGATGCCGGGCGCGTGAATGGTGCCGTGAGCCAGCGTGGGCAGCGGCCCCTCGCCCTCGAAGATGTCGAACTCTCCGTTGGCGGGCCACTCCCCCGTGGAGCCCATCATCCACGCCGCGGGCCAGGTGCCCAGCCCCGTGGGCGCCTTGAGCCGCACCTCGACGTAGCCATACTGGCGCTCCATGCGGCCCTTCGAGTGGATTCGCGCGGACGTGTAGTCGCGCGTCACGCCGTCCGCGCCGGTATACGTCTCTCGCCGCGCGATGATTTTCAGGTGGCCACTTCCGTCGTGCTGCACGTTCTGGGGACGCGCCGTGTACTGCTGAATCGTCCGACCGTTGTCCCACATGCCGCCCGTGACGGGCTCCCACACCTGCGGATTCGGCAGGGTGCCCGCGAGTCCGTCGAACTCGTCACTCCAGAGCAGCTGGCTCGGCTCCCCCGGCGTCGGCGGCGGGACGACCGCCAGCGTCAGCGCGTCCACCAGGAAGGCATTGCCCGCCGTGGCATTGGACTGAAGGACATACACATCCAGCGTGTTGCCCGTCTGCTGCACCGTCGTCTCCACCGTCAGTTGCTGGAAGGCCGTCGTCAGGCTGACCTCCGGAGACTCCGCGTACCCCACCGAGGTCCCCGCGCCATTGCGCTCCCGGACGGCCAGCACCACGGGCTTGCCCACAGTCCCGGCGTTGCTCGCCGCGATGAAGACCTGTGCCCGGTAGACGGTTCCCACCGTCGTGGAGGCCACCGCGTCCGGAGCGTCATCCAGCGAATAGGCGTCCCCCGCCGACCGCGTGACGCGCACCACGTACGCACCATCCGGTGCCGACGCGTGGCTCACCCGGGCCAGCGTCCCCTGCCACGTCGACCAGCCGGTGAGGTTCGTCTCAAATGAAGGGTTGGACAGGATGTTGCCCGCGGGCAGGGCAAGGTCCTCCGCGTTGGCCAGGCCCGCCGACGTGAAGAGGGCGGCGGTGCAGAACAAACTCATCCAGGTTCGACCCGTTGTCGTGACGCGCTGACGCATGAATACCTCGGGGTGGAGGGAAACAGGAGCCCCGTCGCATATCCCCGAAAGACAAACCTCGCAGATGTTCCTATGTCATTGCGGATTTTCCACTCGCGATTTGAATTCCATGCGCCACTGAGTTCCGGCGCGTGTCTGGATTCAAATAGGCAAGGCACCCACTGGCCACGTCGGGCTCCGCCCGGCCCTTGTTCCGGCCGGGCGGAGGACTTCGGTCAGATTTTCTGGTCCGCCAGCGCGTGGGAGCGCTCGCGCTCAATCGCACTGCCGATGCCGATGGTGACGAGCCCCACCGACAAGGCGACCGCGACTCCCGCGGGCCCGCCGAAGGCGCCCACCGCCGCCGCCGTGCCGAAGTAGCCCGCCACGGCGCCACCGGCCTGCACCGCGCCGAGCGCCACCTGGTACTTGTCGTCGTTGGCGATTCCCTCGGCCACCTGGATTCCGCCGCTCACGACACCCACCGCCGCGCTGAGCCGGCCCGACCACTCCGCCAGCTTGATGGGATTGACGCGTCCGCCCAGCTCTCCCGAGGGGGAGATGGTCGTGCCCGTGCCCTTGGCCGCGAAGCGCAGCAGCTCCGCGCCCTCCACCACTCCGCTCGCCCCGTCGATGATGCCCAGGCCGCTCTTGACGAGGTCGAGCTTGTTCTGTTCGTCCAGGGCCTTCTTGAAGTCCCCCACCCCGGACACGACGTCCTTCGCGCCGGAAATCACCTGGAAGCCACCCACGGCACCCACCCCGAGGCGCTGGTCCTTGTCGAGGTCCAGGGTGAGCTCCTGGTTGAACTCCTCCACGGGATTCAAGCTGAAGAACTTCGGGTTGTTCGCCGGGTCGGGCTTGCCCTGCTTCGTCGCCGCGGTGGTGTTGGCCTCCTGCGCCAGCCGCGCCAGCCCGTAGTCCACCGTGTCTCCCGCGACATCCCAGCCCGCGCTCTCCGGGGCCTCCGGCGCGTCCTCCAGCGTCTGGGCATGGAGCGCCGAGAGCTTGGAGAAGTCATTGAGCTGCTGCTGCAACCCGTTCACCGCATAGGCTCCCAGCGCGGCCTGCGCGGGCGGCAGGCTGGCCTTGAGCTGCTGGGGGTCGGCGATGGGCTTGCCATTGACGGTCAGCTTCTCGGGCGGGATGGACGCCTCCGCGGAGCCCTCCGGGCCGGTGAGCTTCGACTCCGCTCGCACCACCTGCGGGCCCTTGGGCGTCTGCGCCGTCGTCAGCGCCTGCTCGTAGGTGCGCTTGGGCTTGTCGCCGCCCTCCTCCAGGCCACTGGTGCGCTCGGTGACTTCCACCTCGCCCTTCGCGTTGCGCGACTCGGTGCGCTGGAAGTCCTTCACCCGGCGGACACCCGTGGGGTCCGTCTGGTCCGAGTGGCTGGCGGTGATGAGGCCCTTGTCGTTGTACGTCGTGGTGCTGGTGCCCTTGATGTCCACCAGCTCCTTTTCATCCTTGTCCGAGGGCTTGGGCACACGTCCCTCGGTCGTCTCGGTGACGGTGTTTCCCTCCAGTTTCTTGCGCGTGACGAGCGTGACGTTGGGCTGTCCCTCGAAGAAGGTCTGCGTGTTCAGCTCGCCGTCGCCGCTCTTCTCCAGCACGTAGCTGGTGGGCGCGGCGTCGTCGGCGCCTCGGGCATCCTTCTCCACCTTGGCCAATTCCTCCGCGCCGGCCGGGCGGTCGCCCTTCACCGGCGAGTCGACGGCCTTCGTCTCCGTCTTCGTCAGCCGCAGCTCGTTTCCCTGCGAGTACGACGTCCCCTCCACGACCATCGCCTTCACGGGCTTGCCCTTCTCGTCCTTGGCTCCCGGAGGAGGAATGACGGTGGTGGTGGTGTGGACCGTGTCGGTGGTGGAGAAGTTCTTGAACTCGTCGAACTTGCCGTTGACGTGGTCCGTCTTGTCCGAGCCCCCGTACTCCTTCTTCGTCTCCGTCAGCGTCCCGTCCGGAGTGCGCTGGGTGGTGGTCTGCTTCGCGTTGCTGCCGCCCTCGAACTTCGTGGCGGAGTAGGACGAGCCCTTCACCTTGCCCGCGGCCAGGTCCTCGAGCGACGGCGCGGGCGTGGAGGCGTCCTGCTTCCAGCGCGTATCGGTGGACGTGCTCGGCCCCTCCGGGCCCCCGCTTTCGAAGACGGTGCGGCGCGCGTCGCCCTTCTTGTCCACCTGGGTCGAGTCCACCTTGACGTTGTCGCCCTGGAACGACACCTCCAGGCGCTCGGTCACCTTGCCCGCCTTGTCCTTGCGCACGAGGACGGCGTGGTCCTTCGTCGCGCCGGGCTCGACGGTGAAGGGTTCCTTGGACTTGGGGTTCTTCGCGACGTCGTTCAGCGTCTGCCGAGCGGTGGTCCGCGTCTCCTGGTCCAGCGTCTTCTGGCGCGCGTTGAGGCCGTCGCGCTCCTCGGAGACGGAGTTGAGGTCCACCTCCGCCTGGAGCTTCTGGTCCAGCTTGCTCGGCATGGACTGGGCCTTGATGGCGGGGTCGACGTTGGAGAGGGCATCGGCGTCCTTGTAGCGCTTCGCCGCGCGCAGCTGGCTCACCATCTCTCCGCCCAGCTTCGCCACCGCCGGGTCCTTGGCGTTCTCCTTCAAGGAGCGGCCGGGCTCCCCCACGCCGTCCAGCGACGTGGACTTCGAGGCCGAGAGGAGCTGACCCGCCAGCTCCTTGCGCGCCTCCGGTCCCACCATGTCGGCGCCCTGGGCCAGCGACTTCATGAGCTCCGGCGTCTTCGAGTGGTGCACCGAGCGGTCATTCACCTGCGCGTCGACGAACGCGTCACGCTGCGGCTTGGACTCCTTCCAGAGCGCGGCGCGGTAGGCGGGGTCGGGGTTGAGCGCCAGTTGCTTGCGCAGCTCCTCCGCGCCCGCGACGGCCTCCTCGTTCTTGTGCGGGGAGTTCTTCACGACGTTGTCCACGTGCTTGACATCGGCGCGCGCCGCCTCTTCCGGCGTCACCGGCGCGGAGGTGCCGAACAGCTTCGCCTGGTCCTTCTTGCTGAGACTTCCGGCGTCGAAGGTGTCGATGACTTCGTTCGCCTTGGGGAAGGGCTCGGGCTGGCCGGCCTGCTTCGCGCTGACGTTGGCGGTCTTCTGCGCCTGGAGGGCCGTGTCCGAGGCGGTGACGGCGTGCTGCTTGGAGTCGCGCGCGGTGGTGTCGGCCTGGGTCAGCTTCTCCTCCGTGCCCTTGAAGGTCTTTGCTGCCTTGTCCACGCGGCCCTGGTCGGCGTCGACCTGCTTCTTCGCCTTCTTCACGGACTCGGCGTGGGCAGGGGTGCGGCCGGCGGGTGAGTCTCCGTGGTCCAGGAGGCGCTGGTAGTTGGTGTTGGAGGTGTCGAGCGCCTTCTGCGCTTCTCCCTTCTCCTTGGTGGACTTGTCATGGGCGGTCTTCGCCTGCTTCGCCTTCGCGGCGTCGGCCTGTGCCTTGACGGACTTGTTCTTCGCGTCGGTGCGCAGCGTCGTCGCGGTCTTCTTGTCGTTGGTGGCCTTCTCGACCTTGGGGTCCGGAGGCGGCTTGGGCGGCGGCGGCGGCGGAAGAGGGGGTGCTTCTCTGCGAGATATGCGCGGCGGGGGCATCGGCGGCTCCGGGGGTGTGGGGGACTGCGTGGCTGCCTGCTGCCACTGGATTACGCATCCGGCACACAGTCGGTTACATACGACCCACCTGCCCGGTGTCGGGGGTCCCCGCTGACTGGCGAGCCCAGGGGCTGTGATTGCCCGGCATGGGCGTCCGTGCGAGGAAGCGGGGCATGTCCTTCCTGCATCAGGCGCTGGTGTTCCTCGGCGCCGCGGTGGTGTCCGTTCCGCTGTTCAAGCGGCTCGGTCTGGGCTCGGTGCTCGGCTACCTGGTGGCCGGCGCCGTCATCGGCCCCTCCGGCGCGCAGCTCATCGGCGACGTGAAGAACGTGCTCCACTTCTCCGAGCTGGGCGTCGTGCTCCTCCTGTTCGTCATCGGCCTGGAGCTGCAGCCCTCACGCCTGTGGAACCTGCGCCACTCCGTGTTCGGCATGGGCGGCGCCCAGGTGCTCATCACCGGCTCCCTGCTCGCCGCCGCGTGCTTCCTCTTCGGACTGCCCCCCGCCGCCGCCATCATCGCCGGCTTCGGCCTCTCCCTCTCCTCCACCGCCTTCGCGCTCCAACTGCTCGCCGAACGCAACCAGCTCACCACCGGCTACGGGCGGCTCGCCTTCGGCATCCTCCTGTTCCAGGACCTGGCCGTCATTCCCCTCCTGGCCCTGCTGCCCCTGCTCGGCCACACCGACGCCACCTCCGCCGAGCCCGGCTGGCACACCGGCCTCAAGGTCGTCGCCGTCCTCGTCGGCGTCGTGCTCTCCGGCCGCTTCCTGCTGCGCCCCCTCTTCCGCGCCGTCGCGTCGTTCCACAGCCAGGAGCTCTTCACCGCCACCGCGCTGCTCGTCGTCGTCGGCACCGCCGCCCTCCTCAACGCCGTGGGCCTCTCCATGGCGCTGGGCGCCTTCCTCGCCGGCGTGCTCCTGTCCGAGTCCGAGTACCGCCACGAGCTCGAGGCCGACATCGAGCCCTTCAAGGGCCTGTTGCTCGGCCTGTTCTTCATCGCCGTGGGCATGAGCGTGAACCTGGGCCTCATCACCGAGCGCCCCGGCCTCATCACCGGTCTCGTCGTAGGCCTCGTCGCCATCAAGGGCGCCGTGCTCTACGGACTGGGACGCTTCAACCTCAAGGAGAACGAGCCGGCCCTCAGCCTGGGCGTGGTCATCTCCCAGGGCGGTGAGTTCGCCTTCGTCCTCTTCGCCCTCGCCGTGTCCTTCCACGTCATGTCCACGGAGCTGGCGGACCTGCTCGTCGTCGTCGTGGGCTTGTCCATGGCCACCACGCCGCTGCTCTACGCCGCCTACGAGCGCTGGGGCCGTCCCCGCTTCCAGAAGAAGACCCAGGCCCGCGAGTACGACGTGGCGCCCGAGGAGGACCACCCCGTCATCATCGCCGGCTTCGGCCGCGTGGGTCAGGTCGTCGGCCGCCTGCTGCGCGCCAAGCGCATCACCTTCACCGCCATTGACGCCAGCCCCGAGCACATCGACTTCATGAAGCGCTTCGGCAGCCAGGTCTTCTACGGCGATGCCTCCCGGCTGGACCTGCTGCGCGCCGCCCGCGCCGACAAGGCCCGCGTCTTCGTGCTCGCCATCGACGACGTCGAGGCCTCCATGCGCACCGCCAAGACAGTGAAGGAGCACTTCCCCCACCTCACCATCTTCGCCCGCGCCCGCAACCGCGTGCATGCGTACCGGCTGCTCGATTTGGGCATCGAGCACGTGATGCGCGAGACGTTCGCCGGCAGCGTGGAGATGGGCGGCGACATCCTCCAGACGATGGGCCTCACCTTCTCAGAGAGCCACCGCGTCATGGAGCGCCTGAGAGACCACGACGAGAAGCTCCTGCGCGAGACGGCCCTCTTCCACCGCGACGAGCAGAAGCTCGTGGAGGCCGCCGCGCGCGCTCGCAAGGAGCTGGAGAGCCTCTTCGAGCAGGACGACGCCGAGGCGAAGAAGTCCGCGTGAGCGCCAGACCCCGGGCAGGCCGACCTCCCGGGTCTTCAAGACTCAAGCTAAAACAGCACATCCCAGGTCGGCTCGATTTTCCAGGCTATCTGAACCCGCATTCACCCGGGGCGCATTCATCCGTTCGAGTTGCAGCGAAGCCGCACGAGACGCCCGTTCCGAGCCCCCTCCATGCCCTGGAAGGCGCCGAGCGAGGGGGGGACCCCCACCGGCTGCTCGCGGGAGACGGCGAGCGGAGTATGGTTCTCCCCGGATGCGCCCCCGCCTCACCGCAACCCTCATCCTCGCCCCCTTCCGTGCATCGGCCCACGCGGAAGCTCGAGGCGCCTTCGCGCCAGTGGCGCCCTTCGTCCCCATCCGGGCGAGAGGCGACGCGCCGCGACGGCTTCGTGTACCGGGCGTTCCCCCCTGGGCACCGGAGAACGCGCCGGACAGGCCCCCCACCGGCTGACGGCCCACCCCGCTCCGCTCATCCCCTGGACCCTGGCCCCCCCCCGCGAAACCCGACGACGCATGCCCCCCACCCCCGCCAAGAAGCGCCAGCGTCCCCCGGCCCCGCCCGCGAAATCCGAGGCGTCCGGCGTACCGCTCCATGCGCTCCTGGAGGGCCTGCCGGACGCCTTCTTCACGCTCGACGCGGCCTGGCGCTTCACCTACGTCAGCCCGCGCATGGCGGAGCTGCTGGACGGCGTCGCCGGGCCCGGAGACGACGTGCGCCGCGCGTGCCCCGGCCTCTTGAAGCTGCGCGACCACCTGCGCTTCGAGCAGCCCGCCACCCAGCAGGCCGCCACGCGCTTCGAGCACGAGTGGCCGGACCGGGAGCTGTGCTTCGACGTGCGCGCGCGCGCGGTGCCCGGGGGCCTGCTGGTGCACTGCCGCGACATCACCGGAGAGCACCGGGTGCGCGAGGAGCTGCGGCGCGCCAGCGAGGTGTTCCGCGCCATCCACGAGGGCACGACGGACGCCGTCTACACGAAGGATTTGGAGGGCCGCTACCAGCTCATCAACAACGCGGGCGCGCGCGCGGTGGGCTACGAAATCTCGCAGATGGTGGGCCGCACGGACCACGAGCTGTTCGCGCCCGAAGTGGCGCGCGTCAACGCCGCCAACGACAGGGAGGTGCTCGCCTTCGGCCGCACCGTCACCTACGAGGACGGGCAGCCGGGCGTCGAGGGCCCTCGCGTGTGGCTGTCCACCAAGGGCGTGCTGCGCGACGCGGACGGCAAGGTGGTGGGGCTGTTCGGCATCAGCCGCGACATCACCCAGCGCAAGTGGGCGGAAGAGGAGGCGCGCCGGCACTCCGAGTTCCAGGAGCAGCTGATGGGCATCGTCAGCCACGACATCCGCAGCCCGCTGGGCGCCATCATGAACTGGTCGCGCGTCATGGCGGAGTCCGGCACGGCCGAGGACGCCCGGCGCACCAGCCAGCGCATCGCCACCGCGGCGGTGCGCATTGAACGGCTCACCCGCCTGCTCCTGGACTTCACGCGCACGCGGCTGATGGGTGGCGTGGCGATTGAGCCCCGGCCGGTGGACCTCAAGGACCTGGTGGAGCGCGTGGCCCACGAGTTCCGCGTGGCCTATCCCGAGCGCGTCATCGAGGTGGAGCACAAGGGCAACACGCAGGGCATGTGGGACCCGGACCGGCTGGGCCAGGTGGCCTCGAATCTCCTGGAGAACGCGCTCAAGTTCGGCCCCGCGGACACCCCCGTGAAGCTGGTGGCGCGCGTGGCGCGGGCCAACAAGCTGGTGCTGGAGGTCCACAACGGCGGGCGCCCCATCCCCGCGCACCTGTTGCCCCACCTCTTCGAGCCCTTCCGCAGCGGCCCGCAGACGACGCGCACGCTGAAGATGAGCTACGGCCTGGGCCTCTACATCGTCCGGGAAATCGTCCAGGCGCACGGCGGCGGCATCGAGGTCAGCTCCACCGAGGAAGAGGGCACGACGTTCATGGTGACGCTGCCCCGCCGCTCGCTGCCCGCGCGGCCTCCCGGTCAAATCCCCCCGCGCGTGCCCCGCTCCGAGCCCAAGTAGCGATTCAAGAGCGCCGCCAGCTCCGAGCCCGCGAAGGGCTTGGTGAGGTAGTCGGTGCAGCCGCTCTCGAAGCCCGCCTGCACGCAGTCCGGCTCCATGCGCGTGCTGCACAGGATGATGGGCGTGTGGCGGGTGGGCTCGCGCCCGCGCAGCGCCCGGCACGTCTCCAGGCCGTCCAGGTTCGGCATCAGGATGTCGAGCACGACGAGGTCCGGCGCCTCGTCCCGCACGCGCTCCAGCGCCTCCAGCCCGTCGCGGGCGATGAGCGTTTCGAAGCCACGCTCCACCATCATCATCTGGTGCAGCATCAGCACCGTGTGCGAGTCATCGACGAGGAGGACCTTCTTGCGTCGCATGGCGAAGCGCCTCCCGGGCCCGCGCCTTCAGGGCGAGGCCGTGGCCTGACAGAGCTGGCGCAGGTGCATCAAGCGCGGCGGGCCCATGCCCATGAACCGCACACCCATGCCATGGGGACAACACAGCCCGTCGCGCGGCGCGAAGGGGTTGGCCCACGCCACCACGCCGTGGGATTCCAGCCGCTCGCCCGTGGTGGGCAGGTGGATGCGCAACGTCACCGCCGCCCCAGGCCGCGCCGGCACCAGCGTGCGCACGAAGAGGCCACCCGGGCTCAGCGCGAAGGACACGCCCGACGTCCAGGCCAGCCCCTGGGGCCCTCCCTCGCCGAACTCCACCGGGCAGCAGAAGGGCACCCGCTCCTCCACCCGCAGCGACGCGCCCTCGCGCCCCAGCATCGCGTGGATGCGCGGCAGCAGCGTCGCCGCGCGCCCGCTCTCCGCGGGCGTCACCGTCAGCGAGGGCACGCCCTCCAGCAACGCGCGAGCGGCCGTGCCCGAGCGCGCCCACACCCCGCCCCGAGCCCCATCACCGACGGCGATGAGCAGGTGGGGGGCGGAGCCGTGCTCCTCCACCCGCGCTGCGGCGCCCTCCACCGTGGCGCTGTACAGCAGGTGGTGGCCACTGACTTCCAGGAGCGAGCCCAGCCCCGCCCACGTGCGCGCGCCTCCCGCGCCTCCGGCGAGCAGCACCACGCGCGGGCTGTAGCGTTCGCTCGTGACAGGCAGGGGACGGGCGCCCAGAAGCGTGGCCAGCCGCGCGCGCACCGCCGCCTCGCCCACCGGCGCCAGCAGGCAGTCCTCCACGCCCTCCGCGTCCGCGGCCTCCAGCACCTCGGCGGGCGTCTCCGGCTCCGCCACCAGCACCACCGGCGCACCGGACGCACCCACGCGGGACTTGAGGCCGCCCAGTCCTCCGGGGCCGCGCTCGCTCACCTGGCGCCAGTGCACCAGCACCAACCGGGGCCGCGCTCGCGACAGCTCCAGGCTCACCGCGCCAGGCGCCGAGGCCTGCACCGGCTCACAGCCCAGTGCCCGGGCCGCGCGCGACAGTGCCAGCCACGCCTCCCCGGCCACGCCGACCCACAGCACCCTGGGCGAGGGCGGCGCCTCGAGGGTCGTTGGACGGACTGGGCCTGGGGCCATCCTCATGTGGTGCCTCCATGTCCGCATCCCCCCCAGCCCGCCCGTACCTCTGACCGCGAGATACGAGAATCAGCCACATGGCGAATACTCCCCCTGGTCAGATTCCAGGGAGAGATGGGAAATACAGGACAGAGACACCCACACGAGGCCCGCGTGTGCGGGTGCGTCAGACGCGAGCGACGTTGACGCCCGAGTCGACGGCCTGCAGCTCGTCGCCGAAGGACACGTCGACGGTGCCGCCCGCGGGCGGGTCATACGGGGCGCGGCCCACCTGCTTGGTGCCAAAGCGGGGGAAGATGGGCGCCAGCACGTAGGAGCGGAAGCACCAGCCGAAGAAGCTGACGGGCTTGAGCTCCGGGTCGATGTCCGCCGCGATTTTGGCGTGCGCCTCCGGCAGGAGGCTCCAGTGCAGGCCCGGCGTCTCGTGGTGGACGGCGTGCAGGCCGTTGTTGAAGAGGAAGAAGTTGATGAGGCGGCCGGTGAAGCTGCGGCTGTGGTCGTGCTCGCTCCAGGGGTCCGAGTGGACGTGCTGGATGTAGTTGAAGAACATGATGGTCCACAGCGAGAAGAAGGCCGGAATCAGGAACGCGAAGGCCCAGATGCGCAGGCCGCCCGCCACGCCGTGCATATAAATGGCCAGCGCGACGAGCGCCGCGTGCGTGCCGCCCCAGACGATGTACTGGAGGACGATTTGCCGGAACAGGGCGCGGTTGCGCGTGCGCGCCTTCTCGATGAAGGCCTTCGTCGGCTCCTGCTGCCAGTACGTGGAGACGAAGGGGAACAGGAAGGCGACGAGGAAGTTGTGCTTCTTCGAGTAGCGCCAGGTGATGGTGGCGTCGCCCGCCTTGTTCACGAACTTGTGGTGGTTGAGGTTGTGCGTCGGAATCCACACGAAGGTGGGGTAGCCGTAGAACAACGACAGCCACATGCCCATCGCCTCATTCATCTTCCGGTTGCGGAAGGTGGGGCTGTGGTTGTGGTTGTGGGCGATGACGCCCGCGGACAGCGCCAGGTAGCACGCGAGCGGGCACAGATAGGGGATGAGCGCGGGGGCCGCGTACATCGAGAGGGCCACCACGGGCATCGCCAGGCACCAGAGGAGGGTGCGGATGTCGGCGCTGTAACGGAGCATGGCCGGCAGTCTGCCTTACGCGTCCGTGCAGAACCAAAACTATCGCTCCACCTCCAGGGCAAGGCTGCCTGCTTCCTCACCATGTAGGGGTGCGGGCGACGGACACCCCACCCGTTTTTTCCCGAAGTCAGCGGAGCTGAGTGAGCAGCAACGCCACCATTCCCTCCAGGGGCGCACTGGCGGTGGCGAGGCCCGCTTCGTCCACGGCGCGAGGCATGCCGTAGACGACACAGGAGGACTCGGACTCGGTGAGGATGGAGCCGCCCGCCGCGCGGATGGCGCGCGCGCCCTCCCGTCCGTCGTCGCCCATGCCGGTGAGCACCAGCCCCACCGTGTCACGGCCCCACGTGCGGGCCGCGCTCTCGAAGAGGACATCCACGGAGGGGTGATGCGGCATCTGCACCGGGTGCCGGTCCACGCGGCCCACGGTGAGCGCGCCGTGCCGCTCGATTTTGAGGTGCTGGCCCGCACGCGCGAGCACGACGCGGCCGGGGCGCATCTCCATCCCGTCCTCCGCCTCGCGCACCTCCAGCGCGCACAGCGAGTCCAGCCGGCGGGCAACCGCCTCCGTGTAGCCCGGGGGGATGTGCAGCGCGAGCGCCATGGGCGCGGGGAAGTCCGCCGGCAGCGCCGACAAGAGCCGCGTGAGGGCCTGGGGACCGCCGGTGGACGTGCCCACCACCACCAGGTTGCGCGCCGGCCCGAACACCTCCGCCGGAGAAGTCGAAGTGGCCGCGGCTGGAGCCACCCCGCGCGGCGGGTGCGGCACCGCGCGAGCGGCGATGCGCACCTTCTCCACCAGCTCCGCTCCCAGCTCGTAGAGCCGGTCCGTGGCGAGCGCGGAGGGCTTGTGCACCAGCTCCACCGCGCCGGCCTGGAGGGCGGACACCGCCAGCTCGCTCTCCTCACCCGCGCTGCTGACCACGACGACGCGGGGAGCGGCCGGCATGGAGTCCAGGGCGCGCAGCACGCCGAGCCCGTCCAGCCCCGGCATGACCAGGTCCAGCGTGAGGACGTCGGGCTTGAGCTCCGCCACCTTCTCCAGCGCGTCCAGGCCGTCGCGCGCGGTGTCCACCACTTCGATGCCCTGCGCGTTGGAGAGCACCTGGCGCAGCACCTTGCGCGCGAAGGCCGAGTCGTCCACCACCAGGACGCGAACAGGAGTCACGGCCGTCATGCGCCCGCCTTGCCATAGAAGAATACGCCGCGCCGCTCCTCACAGGAGAGCGCGGTGCCGAAGCGCAGCAACGATTCGGAGGTGCCCACCACCAGCTGGCCTCCGGGCTTCAGCGCCTGGGTGAGCGACGCCACCACGCGGCGCGCCGTCTCATCCTGGAAGTAGATGAGGACATTGCGGCAGAGGATGGCGTCGAACTGGCCCAGCTTCGCCACCGCCCCCTCGTCCACCAGGTTGATGCGGCGCCACTCCACCGCGTCCACCAGCTCCTGCTTCGGCCGGGCCCGTCCGTCCACCTGCTCCAGCCAGCGCCCCTCCACCCCGGGCGGCAGCGCGCGCATGGAGCGCAGGTTGTGCTCGCCGGTGCGAGCGCGCTCCAGCGCCCGGGCGCTCAAGTCACTGGCCAGCAGCTCCACGCCGGAGAGCACACCCCGGTCCGCCAGCATCATCGCCAGCGTCAAGGGCTCCTCGCCGGTGGAGCAGGCCGCGCACCACACGCGGGGCTTCTGGCCGGCGCGCACCCTGGGCAGGAGCACGTCCTCCACCAGCACCGACAGCGGCTGCGCCTCCCGGAAGAAGTACGTCTCGTGCACGAGCAGCGAGTCCACGAGGGAATCCAGCGCGGCCGAGCCCGCCGGGTCGTACCGGAGGAAGTAGTAGTAGTCGAGCAGCGAGTCGAAGCCCGCTTCCTGCGCCCGGTCCGACACCTTGTCGGACAACAGCTCGCGGTCCTCCGCCGCATAGTGCAACCCCGCGCGCTGCTCGATGAGCGCGGTGAGGATGGCGAAGACCTGGGGGGACATCGGCAGGGAAGGCATGACGTCCTTGTCACTTCCCCAGGGCCACGAGGCAGGCCCGCCGGACTTCAGGGTCCTCGTCGCGCAGGGAGGCGCGCTCCAGCGCGTCGCGTGCCTCCAAGGTTCCCAGCGCGCCCACGGCGGGCACGACGGCGCGGCGGGCCGCGGCGCTGGAGGTCTCCAACGCCTGCACCAGCGCGGCGCGTGCGTCCGCCCGGCGCATGCGCGCCAGGGCCGCGACCAGCAGGGGCGCGGTCACCTCGTCCGCCACGTCCAGCGCCGCGAGCAGGCCGGGAAGCCGCCCCTCCATGGGCAGCGCCAGCGCGCTCACCACCCGCTCGCGCACCGTCAGGTCCCCCAGGAGCGACACCAGGGCCTGGGTGGCGGGAACACCCGGGCGCGTGGCGAGGAAGCCCACCGCCGCGCTGCGCACGCTGTCGTCCCTGTCACTGGCCGCGTGCAACAGCGCGGGCAGCGTCTCCGGGGCTTCGTACTCAGCCACGGCGGACAGCGCGACCAGGCGCGTGGCGGCATCCTCCGACGAGGAGGCCTCCAGCAGCACCGGCAGCGCGTCCTGACGCCGCGCCACGCCCAGCCCCAGCAGCGCCGCGCGCCGGACGTCCGCGTCGGTGCTGGCCGCGGCGCGGCGCAGCGCCGTCATCGCGCTCTCCGTGTGCATGTGCGCCAGCGCGTCCACCACCGCCACGCGCACCTGCCCCGCGTCGTCGTCCGCCAGCGCGACAATCGCATCCGCGGCGGCTTCCTCGTTCAGCTTCCCCAGGGACTGGCACGCGTAGTAGCGCACCCATGCGTCCCTGTCGTTGAGGCCGCCGAGCAGCGTGGAGGTGATGCGGGCCTCCTTCTCCGTCTGCCCCAGCGCGCGCATGGCCGCGGCGCGCGTGCGCTCCGATTCGTGGGTGGCCGCCGTCAGCAGCGCGTCCACCGCGCGCGGGTCCTCGATGAAGGGCAGACCGAAGATGGCCGCGTCGCGCAGCCGCTCGTCCGAGTCGCGCATCGCGGACAGCAGCACCTCCAGCCCTCGGGGATAGCCGAAGTAGGAGATGATGCGCAGCGCCGCGCGGCGCAGGCGGGGGTCCGCGGAGCGCGCCGCGTGGAGCGCCAGCGTCTCCGTCTGCTCGCTGCCCAGCGACTGGATGGCGCCCGTGGCGGCCTGCACCACGCGCGCGTCGTCATCCATCAGGCGCTGGAAGAGCACGGGCACCGCGGACGTGTCACCGATGCGCGACAGGGTGTCCGCCGCCAGCGCGCGCACGGACGCCTCCCGGTCCTCCAGACACGCCATCACCTCCGGCACCGCCGACGCGCGGCGGCCCACCAGGGGCAGCAGCACCCTGCGCCGGGCGCTGTCTCCGTCCTGGAGCGCCTGCAGAATCTGCTCGTCCGCGTCCGCCCCCAGCTCCGCCAGGGCGCTCGCCGCCGAGCGCGCCACCGACGGGTCCGGTCCATCCAACAGCCGCAGCAGTCCCGCCGCGGCGTCCTGCCCTCCCACCCAACCCAACAGGCGCGCCAGCGCGGCCCGCTCCGCGGAGTCCGCGCTGGTGATGGCCTGCGCCAGCCTGCGGCCCAGCATGGACAGGTCCGGACCGGGACCGGAGCGCAGCGCGGCCTGCACCGCGCGCGCGCCGCCAAAGCGCTGCACCTGCGCCTCGTGGATGTCCACCAGCGCCACCGCCGCCACGCGCACCAGCGCGTCGTTGCCCCGGCGCAGCAGGCTCACCAGCGCGGGCACCGCCGCGTCCTGGCCGGTGCGGCCCAGCGCGCGCGCCGACTCCAGCGCGTAGAAGGGGTCCGCCAGGAGCCCCAGGAGCGCGGGCACCACCGACGGGTCCCCACACCGGCCCAGCACGTCGATGGCGGGGAAGATGCGGAAGAAGTTGCCGCTGCCCAGCGCCGCCAGCAGCGCGTCCACCGCCGCGCCGCCGCCAATGCGGCCCAGCGCCTCGATGGCCGCCACCGCGACGTTGTCGTCCGGATGCACGGTGAGCCGCGCCAGGAGCGGCACCGAGCGCCGACTGCGCCGCCGCCCCAGCACCTGCGCGGCGTCACAGACGATGGGCGCGGACGGGCTGTCCGTCAGACCCTCCAGGGACTCCTCCACCGCGCCCGTGGACGCCACCAGCGCCTCCACCGCGGCCGCCAGGCGCGCCTCGTTGTCGCGGCGGTGGCGCAGCACGTCGCACAGCGGAGACACCGCCGGGGTGCCCAGCCGCGCGAGCGCCGCCACGACGGCGCGGCGCACCGCCCAGCTCGACGTGTCCAGTCCGGCCACCAGCCTCTCCAGGCTGCCGGCGCCCCCGCGGGCCAGCTGCTCCACCTCCTCCACCCGCGCCCTGTCCTCCGCGGACAGGAAGAGGGGGGAGCCCGTCACGGAAGTCGATTCCGTCATGTCTGTCGCTCCCTGGAGCGCGAGCCCCCCGCCTCGGGAGCCTGCGGGGTGCTACCACTCCCCAGCACGCTGCCCAGGCGCTCCAGGCTCTCCACCTGCTCGGCTTGGAGTCGCGACAGGTGCGTCAGTCGTCCCGCCACCTCACGCACTTCTCCCGCGGTGGCCGACGACGCGCGGACCTGCTGCGCGGTGGTGGTGGTGATTTCCCGCGCCCTCACCCGCATCTCCTCCACGCCCTTCACCAGGCCCTCCATCACCTGCGTGGCATCGCCGCTGGCGCGCGCCACCGCGGCGGTGCCCGTGGCCTGCCGCTGCGCGGAAGCAGCGAGCCCCGTCAGCACCTCCGACTGCTCGTCCAGCGCGCGCGCCGTGCCCTTCGCCACCCGCCGCACCTCGTCCGCGCCCTTCACCAGCGCGACGAGCGCCTGGGCCTGCTCGTCGGTGGCGCGCGTCACGGACGACGCCAGCTTCGCCACCTGGCGGCTGGCCGTCTCGCCCTGCTTGAGCGCGCGCGCCTGCTCCGCCATGCCGCGCGCGGACTGGGCCACTTCCTTGCGCGTATCCTCCATGGCGCGCGTCACCTCCGCCGCCGCCTTGGCCTGCTCGGCCAGCCCCGCCAGGGTGCGCTGGGTGGTGCTCGCCAGGTCCTGGGCCACCTGCGCCATCCCCGTCACCTCCTTGCTCTGCGTGCCCACGACGGCGCTGACGCCCTGCACCAGCTGGCGCATCTGCGCGGCGCCCTTGGACAGGTCCGCCGCCGCGGCCGCCTGCTCCTGCACCGCGCGGGACACCTTCTGGGCGACTTCCGCCAGCTGCCCGTTGGAGCGCACCACGTCGCGCAGCGCGCGGGCCTGGTCCGCGGTGGCCTGCGTCGTCTGCCGGGCCATGCGCCGCATCTCCGTGCCGCCCTGCGCCAGCGCCTGGGCCGCCTGGGCCTGCTCCGACGCGGACGCGGCGATGACGCGGCCCTGCTCGCTCATCTTCGTGGTGCCCTGCGCCAGCGACTGCACCGCCTGCACCTGCTCGGTCGTGGCGCGGCTCACCTCGCGCACGTTCTGCCCCACGTCATCCACGCCCTTCAGGATGGTGGACAGGGCTCGCTCCGCGTCCGACGCCAGCGCCGCGCCCTCGTCCGCCGCGCGCATGCCCTCCGCGCTCGCGCTCGTCGCCTCGCGCGCCGTCGTCTGGAGGCCGCGGACAATCTTCGCCACGTCCGAGCTGGCCGCCGCCGCGCGGTCCGCCAGGGCGCGAATCTCCTCCGCCACCACCGCGAAACCACGCCCGTGCTCACCGGCGCGCGCCGCCTCGATGCTGGCGTTGAGGGACAGGAGATTCGTCCGGTCGGCGATGAGGTTGATGGTCTGGACGATGTCGCCAATCTCCTCGGCGCGCTTGCCCATCTCCTTCATGACGCCCGAGGACTCGACGATGGACTGACGGATGCGGCTGAAGCCGGCGATGGAGCGCACCACGGTGGCGCCGCCCTCGCGGGCGATGGTGCCCACCCGGTCCGAGGTGGCGCGCGCCTCCTCGCTCATCTGCGCCACCCGCCGCGTGGACACCTCCAGCTGCGCGGACGCGCTGGCGCTCGAGGACGCCAGGCCGTTGATGGACTCGGAGGCCTTGGCCACCGACTGGGCGGAGCGCGCCAGCTGTTCAATCGTCGCCGCGTTGGCATCCACCACGGCGGAGTTCTTCTCCGCGGTGGCGGCCACCTCCTCCACGCTGGCGGCCACCTCCTCCACGGTGGAGGCGGTGGAGGCCGCGTGCGTCTCCAGCACGCGCGCGCTCTCCGCCACGCCGCGCACGCTGCGCGCCAGCTCCTCCGCGGTGGACGCCGTCTCCTCCACGCCGGAGGACATGGTGGTGGCGTCCCGGGACAAGTCACTCAGGGACTTGCCCAGCCCCACCACCGCGCCCGTCACCAGCGTCACCCGCTCGCCCACGCCCTGGGCGTCGGTGGCCAGCCGGGCGATGCCCTTGGCCATCTCCTCAATCGTCGCGCCCACCTCCTCCGTGGAGGCCGCGCCCGACTGGTTGCGCGTCACCAGGTCCGCGACGGTGGAGTTCATCTCCGTCATGGACGCCAGCAACTCCTCGCTGGAGGCGGCCAGGTCCTCCGCGTTGGAGTTGACCGTCTTCACCGAGCGCGTCACCTGCTCCAGCGTGGCGGCGGTGGTGTCCGCCTCCGCGGCCAGGTGGGCTGCGTCCTTGCGCACCCCCGCCACCGACGCGCTGACCTCCTGCACGGAGCCGGCGGTGGCCTCCGCTTCCTGCTGCAGCGCGCGGGCGGAGTCGCTCACCGTGCGCTGGGAGCGCGCCAGCGTCTGCGTCGCGACGCTCGTCGCCTCGACATGGGCGGCCACCGACTCGATGGAGGCGCGCACCTGCTCGGAGGCCGCGGCCTGCTCGTTGCCGCTGGCGGCCAGCCTCGATGCGAGCGCCTCCACGTCCTGCAGGAGGGCCACGCCCTCCCGGACTCCGCGCGACAAGCGCTCGGTGAGCCCGCGCGCGTCATCCTGCCCCTGGGGGCCGTTACCGTTTTCCGTCGCCATCTGGCGTCTCCTCCCCGATGACCCGGGGGAAATCGATGAGCATCACCAGCCTCGGCCCCACCTGGGCCACGGCCTTCACGAACCCTCGCGAGCCTTCCACCACCAGCGGAGGCGGCGGCTGGAACTTCGCGGGGTCCAGCTTCAGCACCTCGCGCGCGCTGTCCACCAGCAGCCCCACCGTCCGCGTCCCCAACTGCCCCACCACCACCCGCGTGTCGAGCGAGCGCTCCAGGGCCGGAAGCCCGAAGCGCATGCGCGCGTCCACCACGGGGATGACGCGCCCGCGCACCTGCACCAGCCCCGCGACATGCGCCGGCGCTCCGGGCACGGGCGTGGCCCCGGAGAAGGACTCCATCTGGAGGACGTCCGACGCCGGCAACACGTACTCGGCGCCATCCACCTTGAACACCACATGCAGCACGCTCATGTCGCGCGCTCCTCTCGTCCCCCGGACCCCGGGCGGCGCGCCGCTCCCAGCGCATTCAGGTCCAGCACCAACGTGGGCTGGCCATCTCCCAGGTCCGTGGCTCCCGCCACCCCGGGCACCCGCACCAGCGGGTCCTCTAGCGGGCGCAGCACGATTTCCTGCTGACCGAGCAGCCGGTCCACACCGAACGCCACCAGCTCTCCGCGCTGTCGCACCACCAGCCCCCGAGGGGGCGTGACATCCACGGCCTGGGTGGACACGGAGCCCAACAGCCGTGCCAGGGACACCAGCGTCACCGCCTGGCCCCGCCGCTCCACCAATGCCACGCCGTGGGCGCCCGCGGGCCGCACCACCCGCGCGGCCTCCACCTCGATGAGCTCCTCCACGGAGCCCACCGCCACCGCGTAGCGCAGCCCCGCGCACTCGAAGATGATGGCGTCCAGCAGCGTAATCGTCAGGGGCACGCGCAGGTGGAAGGTGGTGCCCTCCCCCACGCGCGTCTCCAGACGCAGCTCGCCACCAAGTTGGTCCACGACGATGCGGCGGACGATGTCCATGCCCATGCCGCGTCCGCTGGTGGAGGTGACCTCCTCGCGGGTGGAGAAGCCGGGCCGACACAAGAGTTCCAGCAGGTCATCCGGACCGCGGGGAACCGGGACGCCCGCGCGCCGGGCCACGCCTTCCGCGTCCACACCCCGCCCGTCGTCGGCCACGGTGATGTCCACCCAGCCGCTGGAGTTCGCATGGCAGCCCAGGCGCACGCGGCCCTCCGGGGGCTTCCCCGCGGCGCGGCGCTCCTCGGGAGACTCCAGCGCGTGGTCCACCGCGTTGCGCACCAGGTGCACGAGCGCGGGCAACATGCGGTCCGCCACCGCCTTGTCCAGCTCCGCGTCGCCCACCTCCAGCTCCAGCCGCACCGCCTTGCCCGTGGTGCGACGCAGGCCGCGCACCAGGAGCGGCAGCCGCTCCAGCACGTCCCCCACGCGCACCATGCGCAGGCGGAGGATGGCCGCGCGCATGTCTCGCAGCTGCCGTCCGTTCTCCTGGAGGATGGCGCGCAGCTCCCGCGTCGGAGCCCCGACGGCCGTCAGGTCCACCACCGCGCGCTGCAGCCGCGAGCGGTTGACGACGAGCGCCGCCAGTCGCTCCAGCGCCTCGTCCAGCCGCGACACCTCCACCCTCAAGGTACCGCTGGACCGGCGCCCCTCCTCGGGCTCCTCCTCCAGCTCCGGCTCCCGCTCCGGCACGGACGGCCCGTCCACGGCCGAGGGCGCGGGCGCGGTGGACAGCGCGCGCACCTGGGCGGGCTCTCCTCCCGCCGCCTCCTTCAGCACGGCGTCCGAGGCATCGGTGCTGAGCAGCAACACGAACGTGAGCGAGCCGCCGCCCGGCGCCGGCCCCGCCACGGGGACGACCTTGACGAGTTCCCCCAGCGCCGCCAGTCGCTCGCGCACGCTGTTGATGGTGATGCCCCGCGCGGCGCGCTCGGCACCGGGGATGAAGTCCACGCGGACCGGGCGCCGATGGCCCGCGCCCGAGGTGAGCTGCTCGCGCTCGGTGGGCGTCAGCCGGGGGGCGAGCGCCAGGGTCTCATCGAGCAGCAATGCCGAGGGCCGGGCGGTACTGGCCACCACGGGGGAGGAGACTCCCAGCGCCTCCAGTCGCTCCAGCAGGCCCGGAGGAACGGGCGAGGCGTCCTTGCCCGCGGCGAGCTGGCGCATGCGCTGCTCCACCGCGCGCAGGCCCTCCATGAGCGGCTCCACGCTGGACTCGGGGAGCCGCCCGCCCGCCTGGTCCGCCTGACGCAGGGAGGTCTCCATCCAGTGGGAGATGGAGACGATGGGCTCCACGTCCACCATGGCGGACAGGCCCTTGATGGTGTGCAGCGCGCGGAACAGCTCCCGCACGGACTTCGGATGGGCGGCGCCACGCCGCGCGCTGGCCTCCACCGCCATCAGCTGGCGGTGGGCCGAGTCGAGCAGCTCCTCCACCTCCGCCAGATAGGCCGGCAGGAAGTCCGCGAGGTCGACGGAGGCCGTCAAGCCGGCTTCTCTTCCAACAGCCCCCGCGCCTCCGCGAGGATGGCATCGGGAGTGAAGGGCTTGGTCATGAAGCGGTTGGCGCCCGCGGACAGGGCCCGGGCGCGCGACGCCTCGTCCCCACGCGTCGTCACGATGATGATGGGCAGCGTGCGCAGCCGATCCTGCCCCCGCACGAACTCCACCACCTCGATGCCGCCGATATCCGGCATGTTCAAATCCAACACCAGCAGGTCATACGGGCTCAGCGACAGGCGCTCGATGGCCTCCAGCCCGCTGGACGCGTGGGTGAAGTTCAGGCCCGGGTAGGGCCTGAGACAGGCCACCACCATGTCCCGCATCACCTTGCTGTCATCGACGACGAGCACCTCTGACATGAATTCCCCTGGCGACGAGCGCCGAACCTAGAGCGATTCCCCGGCCTGCGAAGAGAACGTCGAGCCCCCCTCCCCGCCACCTTCCACTGGAGGACAATCGTACGTTGGGACAGGGACCAGCAGTGGGAGGGCCCGGACGCTCCCCCGTGCTGACCGTGCGAGTGTCCCACACCTGCTCGCCCGCCCGGCCTCCGAATCCCAAGGCCCGGTCATCCCGCCAACCGTGTCCGCCAGGCTCCCTGAAGCGCTTCCCGGGCTTTCCCGCGCACGCTTCTCCCTCGGGGAATCCCGGGCGGCAACCGCCAAATTGAGCCCTCTGTCGCTTGCGCGCCTTGAGCCGCGAGCGATATGAGGCCGGGCACTTTTCTGACTCTGCAAATCAATCTCAACAACTCAGGAGTCCCCATGAAGTCCCGTGCCTGTGTCCTGGCGCTCGTGACCCTCTGGCTCGCCGCGTGCGGGTCCGACGTGGAGTCCACGCCCGGCGTCCCCGTCTCTCCGTTCATGCAGGTGATGTCTCACGCGTCGGGCGACACCCTGAGTGAGCCCGTGGTGCGGCTGACCGGCACGGTGAATGTGCCGGGCAAGCTGGCCGGCCTGACGGCTCGGGTGAACGACGGCGAGGCACGCGCCGTGGAATACACGGAGAAGACGTCCACGGCGGGCGTCTTCGCGGTGGAGCTCACGCTGCCCGAGGGCGACAACGAGGTGCGGCTGGAGGCGGTGGACCAGAGCGGCGGCACCAGCGCGCGGGTGCTGAGCCTGCGCTACGCCCAGGCGCCCCAGGTGCAGGTGTTGTCCCCCGAGGAGGGGCTGGCCATCACCGTGCGCCGCGTGCGCGTGGACGCGGTCGCCACGGACAACGTGGCCGTGACGGCGCTCTCGTACACGCTCAACGACGGCGAGGAGCAGACGCTGGCGCTGCCCACCACGGCCGAGGGCGCGGTCTCCTTCGAGGTGACGCCCCGCCCGGGTGCCAACCAGGTGGTGGTGCGCGCGCGCGACGCGAAGGGCAACACGGGTGAGAAGACGGTGACCTTCCGCTTCGGCGGGTTGTCCACCGCGGGCGGCCTGCACAGCGGCACGCTGCGCAACGGGCGCGTCTACGTCTGGGGCCGCAACAACCGAGGCCAGCTGGGCCTGGGCGTGGACGTGACGGCGAACCAGACGCAGCCCCAGGCGGTGCCGGGCATCGAGAACGCGGCCTCCGTGGCCTTCAACCAGAACTTCTCCATGGCGCTCGACTCGGCCGGCGCGGTGTGGACCTGGGGTGAGAACGCGGACGGCCAGCTGGGCCTGGGCCAGCCGGGCACGCCCGACGTCGCGCCTCGCTACACGGCGACGAAGGTGCCCGGCCTGACGGGCGCGGTGGCGGTGGCCCCTGGCTTCCGTCACGCGCTGGTGCTGATGGAGGACGGCACGGTGCGCGCCTTCGGCAACAACGCGGACGGCCAGTTGGGCGACGGCACGACGACGGCGCGGGACTACCCGGTGACGGTGCTGGGCCTGACGGACGTGGTGAAGCTGGTGGCCGGCTCCATGCACTCGGTGGCGCTCAAGCGCGACGGCACCGTGTGGACCTGGGGTCGCAACACCTACGGCAACCTGGGCACGGGCACGGCCGGCACGCAGGGCCGTCCCACGGCGGAAGTCGTGCCGGGCCTGGCGGACGTGGTGGACCTGGCCAACGGGCGCGACCACATCCTCGCGGTGCACGCGGATGGCACCGTGTCCTCGTGGGGCCTGGGCGTCAGCGGGCAGCTGGGCAACGGGACGTCCGGAGCGAACACGCAGAGCGCCACGCCGGGCAAGGTGCCGGGCGCGACGGACGTGAGTGCCGTCTTCGCCAACGGCAACTACAGCTTCGCGCGGCGCGCGGACGGCTCGCTGCTCGCGTGGGGCCAGAATGGCAACGGCCAGCTCGGGGTGGGCGACGATGAGGACCGCGCCGTGCCCACCGAGTCGTCTCCCGAGGTGAAGCCCCTGTCCGCCATGGGCATGGGCGCCACCCACGTCATCGCCGTGCGCGGCGACGGCTCCGTCTACGCGTGGGGCTGGAACTTCAACGGCTCGCTCGGCCCCGACGCCGTCATCGACCGCTGGTCCTACACCGACCCCGTTCCGGTGACGCTGCCGTGAAACACGCCGCGGGCCTGGGCCTCCTGTTGACGCTCCTCGGCCTCGTCGCCTGCGACGGGTCCGGGGAGGCGCGCCCCGTCAGTCCGACTCCCGAGGAGCCGAATCCCGAGGAGCCGAATCCAGAGGAACCGAATCCCGAGGAGCCCCTTCCGCGCTTCGACGTGGTGGAGGTGGGCGAGGACCGGCCCGGCGGCGAGACGAGCGTGGCGGTGGCGGGCGCCGCCGCCTTCACGAAGCCCGCGGCGAACCTGGTGCTGGCGCGCCGCTCCGAGTTCTTCGTGGGCGAGTCCGTCTTCGAGGCGAACTGGGTGGGCGCGCCCGGCTCGCAGCCCGAGCGCGACGGCCTGGGCCCGCTCTTCCACTCCGTCTCCTGCATCGCCTGCCACCTGGGCAACGGGCGCGGCCGTCCTCCCGAGGGGAACGAAGTCGCCGACACGCTGCTGGTGCGCCTGTCGGTGCCCGGCGTCGGCGCGCACGGAGGCCCGCTGCCCGAGCCCACCTATGGCGACCAGCTCCAACCCCGGAGCGTCGGCGCGGTGCCCGCCGAGGGGCAGGTGCGCGTGAAGTGGACGGACGTCCCTGGCACCTTCGCGGACGCGGAGCCCTACACGCTCCAGGCACCGGCGCTGGAGCTGACGGAGCTGGCGTACGGGCCGCTGGCGCCCGACACGCGCACGTCCGCGCGGGTGGCGCAGCCCATGGTGGGCCTGGGCCTGCTCGCGGCGGTGAGCGACGAGACGCTGCTTGCGTGGGCGGACCCGGACGACGCGAATGGCGACGGCATCTCCGGGCGGCCCAACCGCGTGTGGAGCGAGCGCCAGGGCCGCGAGGTGGTGGGCCGCTTCGGATGGAAGGCGAACCAGCCGGACATCGAGCACCAGAACGCGGCGGCGCTGCTGGGCGACCTGGGCCTCACCACCACCCTCTTCACCGAGGAGAGCTGCACGGCGGCGCAGGCCGTGTGTCGGGCGGCGCCCCACGGCGGCGTGCCCGAGGTGAGCGAGCGGCAGCTGGAAGCGCTCGACTTCTATTCGCACACCGTGGCGGTGCCGACGCGCACGGGCGTGGACTTAGCCGACGTGCTGCGCGGCAAGGCCGTCTTCCACCGCGTGGGCTGCGCGAAGTGCCACCGGCCGTCCGTCACCACCGGCACGCTCGCGGGCTACCCGGAGCTGTCCGGCCAGCTCATCTGGCCATACTCGGACCTGCTGCTGCATGACCTGGGGGACGCGCTGGCCGACGGGCGCGAGGACTTCCTCGCCTCGGGCCGCGAGTGGCGCACCGCGCCCCTGTGGGGCCTGGGCCGCGCGCGGGAGGTGAGCGGACACTCGCGGCTGCTGCATGACGGACGCGCGCGCACGCCCCTGGAGGCCATCCTCTGGCACGGCGGCGAGGCCGCGTCCGCGCGCGAGGCCGTGCGCGCGCTGTCGAAGGGGGAGCGCGACGCGCTCGTGGCCTTCCTCGACTCGCTCTGAGTCAGGCGCGGGCGGTGGGGGGGCCGTCCAGGGGCAGGCGGACGCGGAACGTGGAGCCCTCGCCGGGCGTGCTGTCCACGGACACCTCGCCGCCATGCGCCTCGACGATGCGGCGCAGCCGGTACAGCCCCAGCCCCAGGCCGCCGTAGTGGCGCACCGGCACCGCGCGCTCGAAGCGGCGGAACAGGCCCTCCACCCGCTCCGGGGCGATGCCGATGCCGTGGTCCTTCACCCACAGCGTCGCGGTGGAGTCCTCGTGCGCGAGCGCCACCTCCACCGGCTTGCCAGGGCCGAACTTCATCGCGTTGGACAACAGGTGCGCCACCACCTGTCTCAGCCGCGTGCCGTCCCAGCGGCCCCGCGTGGGTGACATGGGCCCGAGCACCAGCTCACAGCCCGCGCGCGCCGCGGCCGACTCCGAGCGCGCCACCACGTCACGCACCAGCGAGGACAGGTCCACGACGTCCAGGTGGAGGTGGGGCGGGCCGCCCTGGAACTGGGACACGTCCAGGAGCGACTCCACCAGGTCCGACATCCGCTGCACCTGCCGGTCCGCGGCCTCCAGCGCCCGCTCCAGCCGGGGCACGGCCTGGGCCACGCCCAGCACCCGCAGCGCCCCTTGCGCGCCCTGCACCCGCAGGCGCAGCGCGGCCAGCGGGGTGCGCAGCTCATGCGCCGCCACGCTGAGGAAGTCGTCGCGCGCGCGCACCGCCTCGCGCGCCTCGCGGTACAGCCGCAGCTGCTCCGTCACGTCGCCGATGATGCCCGACATCCGCACCGGCTGCCCCTGGCCGTCGAGCGACGCGCGCCCCCGACTCACGCAGGAGCGATAGCCCCCTGTCGCATGCCGCAGCCGGAAGGCCACGTCGTAGGGCACGCCCCGCTCCAGGTGCTCGGTCAGCGCGGCCAGCACGGCCGCCCGGTCCTCCGGGTGCAGGAGCTCCACGAAGGCCTCATACGTGCCGGCGAACGACTCCGGCGTCAGCCCCAGCATCTCCAACAGGCGCGGGCTCCAGTAGAGCGAGCCACGGCGCAGGTCCCAGTCCCAGATGCCGTCATAGGAGCCGTTCACCACCCGCCGGAAGCGCTCCTCGCTCTCGCGCGCGCCCCGCTCCGCATGCTCCAGCAGCCCCACCCGCCGCTCCAATTGCCGCACCACCCGGTACAGGTGGTCCTCGGTGGACAGCTCCCCGGTGGGCACCAGCGGCGCGGGGCCTCCCGCCTCCAGCGCGCGCAGCAGCGTCCCCACCAGCTCGTCCCCATCCTGCGCGCGCCGCACGAAGCCGTTGGCCCCCACGTTTTGCGCCATGCGCAAATCCAGCTCGTCCGGCGCCAGCGCGTGCGTGAGGATGACCGGCACGCGCCCAAGCCTCGGGTCCTGCCGTAGCGCCAGGCACAGCTTGTAGCCATCCATGCGCGGCATCAGCGCGTCCGCGAGCACCACGTCCGGCCGCCGCCGCCGCGCCACGTCCAGCGCCTGCGGGCCGTCCGACGCGGACACCACCTGGAAGCGCAGGGGCACCAGGAACAGCTGGAGCAGCTTGCGCGACACCGGGTCGTCATCCGCCACCAGCACCAGCGGCCGGGGCGCCTGTGCCTCCAGCCCCGGCAAGGCCTGCCGCACGCCCTCCACCAGCCCCGACAGGCTCAGCGGGCGCCACAAGAAGCCCGTCAGCGGCAGCGAGTGACGGCGCACCACCTCCTCTTCCGCGGGGAAGGCCAGCACGTACAGCCCCACCGCCGTCGTCTCCAGCGCCCGGCGCAACGCCGCCAGTCCCTCCTGTCCGGCCGCCAACAGCCCCGCGGCGGCCACCACCAGCAACACCGGCTGGGCCTGGAGCAGCGAGGCGGCGGCCCCCACGTCCGCCAGGGCAACGACCTGCCACCCCTGGCTCTCCAGCGCGAGCACCTGGAGCTCCCGGGCGACGCTGGCTTCTTCGATGAGCAGCAGGCTGGGCTTCGTCACGGCGAGGGGGACCCGGAGACACGAGCTACAGGGCCTTCCAGAGCACCCTGCGGAGCGAAAGGCGCAAGTGTGGGCACTCATCGCAGTGAGTCAAGGTACCCGTGCCGGAGTGTTGGACAGGACAACACCCGCCTCTGCCCCCCAGGCAACCCGAGGCACCCTCCCTTCCCCGGCACCGCGCGGGAACTCCGCGACAAAAACATCGCAGGTGCTTTTACAACTCAGATACGAAAACCAGCCTGGAGCCCGTCCACCCGTATGCCCGCCCCACACGCCGGGCGAGCCCCCCACCGTGAGCCCGGGCAGGGCCACACGCGGCGCGAACCGGCTTCTTTCCGGCACCGCGTCACCGGTGACTCATGAGTTGCACCTGCACCCAGGACTCACTCGACTTCCTGTTTCTGATACCACCCCCTGGAGCCCTCCATGACGCGACGGGGCGACTGTCATGTCCACGACATCCGGAGCCCGCTCCCTCCGAGCGCGGTGGCCAGTTTGAACCTCACGGGGTCCACGAGCGTCCGAATCAGGAGCTCAGGAAGCCGGAAGGCGCGAACTCTCGTTCCGCACAAGGATTGCACCAGTATCCTGGACTCCTGGTGTTTGTTCTCATATCAGAGAGTCTGGGGGGACCCGGCGGGCGAGCCACTCCAGTCCTCGACATCGGACGTTGCGGTACGGGCGAGGTGAAAGTGTCCCGCAGATCGGTTATGCGAAAAGATATCATGGGAGCCAAACGAATCGCCGTGCAGCCGAAGCTCGCTGATTTCCAGGAGAGGATCCGCGCGTCGGGTCTTCGCAGCACCGCGCCCCGCGTGGCGGTGCTTCGCGAACTGGAGACCGCCACCGCGCCAATGAGCCACGCCGACCTGGTGGATGCACTGGGTGACGAGGGCTATGACCGGGTGACCATCTACCGCAACCTGACGGACCTCACCGAGGCCGGCCTGGTGGTGCGCGCGGACCTGGGAGACCACGTGTGGCGCTTCGAGCTGCGACGCTCGGGCGACGAGCACAGCGGCAACCACCCGCACTTCACCTGCACCGACTGCGGCACGGTGGCGTGTCTGCCGGAGGAGTCCATCCGCATCGCGTCCTCCAAGGGCGTGCCTCGCGCGGTGGCCCAGAAGAGCGTGGACGTGCAGCTGCGCGGCGTCTGCGACCGCTGCGCCTGAAGTCCGGCGCTTCCCAAGCGCCCGCTGACCCCAGGTGACGACCGCCCGGGCCCCTTTCGACGGGGCCCAGGCGGCTTGTGCGTGGCCGGACGCGGGCGTTCATGCGCCCGGCGCACGCGGGGTGCGACTACTGGATGACGTAGGCCACGGTGCCGCTGCAGCTGTTGCTGGAGTAGCAGCCGGCGCGCATCGTGTACGTGCCCGCCGTCGGGGCCGTATACGAGACGAAGGACAGCAGGCTGCACGAGTCGTCGTTGTTCGCCACGGACGTGCCCGCCGAGTTGACCAGGCGCAGGTAGGTGTCACCCGTGCCGGAGGCGCCCGTCAGCGTGCAGGTGCCGAACTGCAGCGTCTGGCCCGCGGCCAGCGTCACCGTCTTGTCCGTGGTGTTCTGCGTCGCGTTGTTGGTGTTGGTGGCGGTGAACGCGAACGTCGTGGTGGGCGGGGGGTTGGTGGTGCCACACAGCCGCAGGCTGCCGGCCACCAGACAGTACGCGCTCACCGCGGGGCGCACGTAGGTGATGTCCTCGCCACGGCAGCCCGTCTCCGTGCAGGTGTTGACGATGTCGCAGCTGCCGTTGGCGACGTAGTCCGTCTCGCCGCGCACGAGGATGCCCGCCACGGTGTAGCCGGTGTTCTCGTACACGCCGGAGCCGGAGTTGCCGCCGAACGTGTCCGTGGAGGCGACGAAGAAGTCCAGCGTGCTGGCGCGCGCGTTGCGCACGGAGCCGCCGTCGTCAATCTTGAAGGGGATGCCGCTGCCGGAGCCGATGACCGTCACCTTCGAGCCCACCGCCAGCGGGGCGTTGCCGGCGCGGATGGGCGCGGGGACGAAGCGCGGCGTGGCGGCGCGGTCCAGCTTGATGATGGCGTAGTCCAGGTTGAGCGGGCTCGACTCCTGCTTGCGCACCACGATGGACTGGCAGGAGAAGATGTCCGCCGACGTCACGGCCTTCATCCCCGTGGCCGACGTCCGGTAGAAGTTGAAGACGACGCGCGTGCTGCTGCACGCGGACGCGCTGGTGATGCAGTGGCCCGCCGTCAGCACCAGGTCATCGTCGATGAGCGTGCCCGAGCAGAACGCCGGCGTCAGGTCGTTCAGGAAGCGCTGGTCGGAGCACAGGCCATACGCCGACCCCAGCGTGGGCGCGTTGAACGTCACGTTGCCCGCGCTGTTCACGGTGAAGTCGGACGGGCTCATCAGCGCCACGGTGGACTGCTCGGCGCGCGCGCGCAGCGTCGCGTTCGTGTGCGCGTAGACATCCGTGCGGTTGTCGGTGCCGTAGACCACCGGCTGCCCCGTGGTCCCCGTCGCGGGAGGAGCCTCCTCCGGCTTCGTCGGCTCGGGCGCGGGCCCACACGCCGCGACGGACAGCGTGCACAGCAGCGAGGCCATCAACTTCCTGCCTGCTCCACTTCGACACATGGTTCGCATGCGGTCTGCTCCCTGGAATGGGCGCCCGCCGAGGGGACGGGCAGCCGGGCGCATCTTCAGTCCAACCCGCAAGACGAGCAAACCAACACAGCATCAACTTCCGTGTAATCCGAATTAACGCAACTCCATTGCAATGTTGGACCCGGAGCGTGGTCCCAGGGCGAGCGGGCGTCGGGTGGTGAGCACTCCCTAACCCGGTTCGCCGGCGAAGCGCTTCCGCCTGGACGGCGGCAACCCCATCGTTACGGTGGTGTGGGAGCGAGTCCGCCCCGGACCAGGGTCGGAGGACCGGTGCAACCGCTTCAGACACTGCTCGTCGTGGACGACGATTTGGATATCCGCGACGCGCTCCAGGACGCGTTCGAGCTGGAGGGCTACTCCGTGTTGCTCGCGGCGGACGGCCTGGAGGCGCTGGCGCAGCTGCGCCAGGAGGGCTCGCGTCCGCACCTCATCTTGCTCGACTTGATGATGCCCCGGATGGACGGCTTCGCCTTCCGCGAGGCGCTGCGCCATGACACGGCGCTGTCGGACATCCCCGTCGTCGTGGCGAGCGCGGACCTCCACCTGGAGGCCGCCGCGAAACAGCTCGATGTGGCGGGCTGCCTGCGCAAGCCGTTGGACCTGCACGAGCTGCTGTCCACGGTGAAGCGCCTGAGCCAGGCCGTCTGAGCGACGCCTTGCTTCGCCTGCTCGCTCCACGGGCGAAGCGACGTGGGGGTTTCCCGGACAGGTTGGCGAAGGGAGGCAGCCTCCCCACCCTTGCTCCCAGAAGTCATTCAACCGACCAAGGGAGAGGGAACCCCATGAAGAAGCTCATCACCACGTTCGCGCTGTGCCTGGGCTCCGCCGCGTTCGCGCAGAGCGAGCCCGCCGAGCAACCGTCGCAGAACCAGATTCCGAGCTCCGGCGCGCGCGTCCAGACGGGCGTGGACGCCTCCGACGTGGGGCGCGGCATCAACGGCGCCACGAAGGAGGCCTCGAAGGTGCCCGGCGTGGACAACACCTTCAAGAAGGCACACTCGCTGAACATCAAGGGCACGGTGAAGGAGTCGGACGACGACAGCGTGAAGCTGTCGCGCAAGGACCTGCCGGACGCCGAGCTGGATGTGAAGCCCCAGACGGTGGTGAAGCTGGACGGCAAGACGGTGCGGGCCGACCAGCTCCCCGAGGGCGCGGACGTCCACGCCCGCTTCCAGCTCTCCGGTGACAACGCCGTCGCCGTGGAGCTGCGCGCCACCAGCCCCAAGGGCGCCAAGGGCACGGGCGGCTCCGGCACCACCGACGCCGCGAAGAAGGCCGGCGACCAGGTGGAGCAGACGGGCGATGAGCTGAAGCAGGACGTGGACGACGCCGCCCACTGAAGCCCTGCTCGAAGTCACCCGGCCGACAGGCCTCCCAAGCCCGCTTCCCTCACGGGGGGCGGGCCTGGTCATTTCTGGCGACACGTCACGCCCGCGCCTTGCCCACGGTGGGCAGCGCACTTCCCTCTTTCCCATGTGGGCACGCGCGCAACACCCCGGTACGCCGCTTGCTCCACACCGGGGACGGGAGGAATCGGTGATTCGACGACTGTTGGGCGCGTGTGTCGGTGTGGCGATGGTGTTGGCGGCGGGAGCCTGCGACAGCTCGAAGGGGACGGGGTCGAAGGACGGCGGTGATGACATCCAGTCGCCCTCGGATGACGGGGGTGACGTCGGGACGGAGGACGCGGGTGACGGCGACGCGGGCACGGACGCCGGCGGCGACGACGCGGGCCCCGGTGACGCAGGCCCTGGCCCTGGCGACGGAGGCACGGACCCGGTTCCAGACGGCGGCACGCAGCCCACGACGCCCGAGGGCCCCTGGCCCACGGACGCGCTGACGAACTTCTCCGCGAAGTACGACATCCCCAAGGTCCGCTCGGTGGGCGTGGATGGTGCGCACAACGTCTGGCTGCTCAACGGCAACCAGATTGGCGTGCTGCGCGCGGGCACGGACCGGCCGCTGTGGACCAGCCAGCCCATTGGACAGGCGAGCCTCGGCCTGGGGTGGGAGGCGGACAAGCTCGCCATCGACTCCACCGTCATCTGCGGCGGCAAGGCCGGCGAGGCCTACGTCGGCTACCGGACGCACGACGAAATCGTGGGCGGCCAGAGAATCATCGGACGGGGTGAGGAGGGCTTCTCGGAGGAGCGCTACGTCGAGTTCCAGAAGGGCGATGTGGACGTCGTGCAGCTCAACGGCGAGGGCTCGGACATCGTGCTGCGCGAGCACCTCTATCGCTCCGCGGGCACCAGCCGCCCCAGCCGCAACGAGCCCCTCGGCATCCGCAACAGCAACGACTTCCATTACGACGAGGACCGCTCCGTCTACTCGTGCGTCCGGGTGATGAGCGGCACGTACGAAGGCGAGGTCTACCTCGGCACCAACCACGGCGTGACGCGCGTCCGCGGCTACGACTACAGCAGCCACCGGCACCCCGCGTGGTGGCAGACCATCCCGAATGAGGACCCCAGCAAACCTCCCAAGCAGTCCCAGCGCGCCGGCTACACCTACGGGCTTGGACTCTCGTCGGAGGGCCACCTGCTCATCGCCAACGACTGGAAGATTGGCATCCTCCCGCCCAACGCGGACCTCAAGTGGTGGGACCGGGAGAACCGTGACGGCGTGCCCGCCGACGCGGAGATTTCCGAGTACCTGCTCAACACCTTCGTGGACCCCGTCAATCCGGGCAACGACCAGTACCGCGACCAGGCGGCGCCCCAGAACAAGTGGCGCGCCATCCAGAAGACGAAGGACGGCCTGTACTACGTGGCGGGCCTGGGCAGCGGCCTGTGGCAGTTCCAGGCGAATCCCCAGCGACACGACCCGAAGAAGTACGCCGACACGGACTACGTCCGCATCGAGGGCGCGAACACCAACGACTACACGGCGCTGGCGGCCACCGCCGACGGCTCGCTCTTCGTCGGCACGGCGCACAACGGATTGTGGCGCCTGACGCCCGGCAAGCAGATGGAGAAGGTGGCGGGCGTCAGTGGAGGTGAGGTGCGGCAGCTCATCTATGACCCTCGCGTGACGCCAGCCGCGCTGTACGCCCTCGTGGACGGGCGGCTGTACGTGCTGCGCGGGTACTGACACGCAAGAGCCTCGCGGGCTCGAGCCGACACACGGCGGGCGCCTCCTTCCTGACCATCGGAGGGGGCGCCCGTCCTCGTTACTTCGCCCTGCCGCCCACCACCACGGCCTGGATGCCGACGGACGGCGCGCGCGGCTGCGTGGGCAGGCGGAGGATGAAGGTGGAGCCCTGGCCCTGGGCGGAGCGCACGGTGATGCTGCCTCCCATGGCCTCCACAATCTGCCGGGTGATGTAGAGGCCCAGGCCCAGGCCGCCGTAGTGGCGCTCGGAGACGGCGCGCTCGAACTTGCCGAACAGGCGGGCCATGCCGTCCTCGGAGATGCCGATGCCGTGGTCCTTCACGGCCAGCACCGCCACGGTGCCCTCTCCCACCAGCGAGATTTCCACCGGCCGCCCCGCGCCGTACTTGGCCGCGTTGGACAGGAGGTTCACCAGCACCTGCTCCACGCGCAGCGGGTCCCACTGGCCCGGCAGCGTCCCGGACACGTGCACCGCCAGCTCGCAGCCCGCGCGCGCGAACTCCTCGGAGAACGCGTCCACCATCTGCCGGACGACCTGGACCAGGTCCAGCTCGCGCGGCTCCAGGCTCAGCTTGCCCGCCGCCAGCCGCGACACGTCCAAGAGCGTGTTCACCAGGCTGCCCAGCCGCGACAGTTGTCGCTCCAGCACCTGACCGCGCGGCGCCAGCTCCTGCCCCAGCGCGGGCTGCGCGCCCGTCACCTGTCGCAAGAGCAACTGCAGGTGCAGCCGCATGCTGGTGAGCGGCGTGCGCAGCTCGTGCGCGGCCACGCTGAGGAACTCGTCGCGGGCGCGCACGGCCTCCTGCGTCTCGCGCAGGGCCTGCTCGCGCACCGCGCGCTCCCGGGCCGCGCCCGCGTCACGCTGGGCCTCCACACGGCGGCGCTCCGTCAGGTCCTCCACGTAGATGCACGCGGCGATGACCTCGCCGTCGCGGCGCACCGGGTGGTAGCTGGCGCGGAAGACGCGCGTGCGCTCCACGCCCATGCCGGGCTCGCGGTGGATGATTTCCACCCCGTCCAGGGGCTCGCCTGTCTCCAGCACACGGCGCACCCGGCGGGCGGTGTCCCCCAGGGACGAGTGGGGGTTCATCACCTCGTCCATGAGGCGACCGAGGTGGGCCTCGCGCGGCAGGCCGTTGAGGGAGGCGAGCGCCTCGCTCACCTCCACGAAGCGCAGCTCCCGGTCCACCACCGCCATGCCCAGGGGCATGGTGCTCATCAGCTCGGAGAGGGCGACGGGGCGTAAGCCTTCGGAAGAAGCCTCCCGCCGTTCAGGGGCGGATTCACCGGCTGGCATCATCACTTCCGGGCCCATGTCGGGGGCCGTCCCAAGCCGGGGGCTCATCGTCTCAGCGTGTGTACCAACCTCGTAGGACGCCGTCACCGCATGCCCCCCGACAGTGTGTCCAATGGTGGAAGAAAGGCCCGAGGCCCTCCCGGAATCTTCCCAGAATCATGAGGGTTTTCCCCTCACCCCGCTGCTGGTCGCAAGGAGGGCAGGCGTGCGCGGGACACCTGCTTCAACCCACCTCCCCCGGCTTCATAGAATGGGGCGCTCGCCGCCCACGGCCCGGAAAAGGAACCGCACCGCATGCGCTTGAGACGTCTGGCCCGTCGCCGCCCCTCGTCGTCCTCGTCCAGTGGATCTCACCTGGAGCCCCTGCAGGGGGGCCGCAACGAGGTGGTGGCCTGGAGCGGAGCGGATCCGCTGCGCCCGGAGCGACGCCTTCGGTGGAGGGACCACTTCACCCTCACGGAGAATCTGCTCCACCTGCCGCACCTGCCGGCGTGTCATGACGGCCTGCGCGTGGCGCAGCTCTCCGACGTCCACGTGGGACAGGCCACCTCCGAGGTGCGCATCCGCCGCGCGGTGGAGGCCGTCAACGCGGAGTCACCCGACCTGGTCTTCCTCACCGGCGACTACGTCACCCACAGCCCCAAGCCGCTGCCGCGCGTGCGCGACGTGCTCTCCGGGCTGAAGGGCCGCGTCTTCGTGGTGCTGGGCAACCATGACCACTGGGTGGACGCGCCCTACCTGCGCCAGTGCTTCGAGCACCTGGGCTACACGGTGCTCCAGAACGAGCACCGCGTCGTCCACCTGCGCGGCGCTCCGGTGACGGTGCTGGGCGTGGATGACGGGCGCACCGGACGCGACGACGTGGAGGCGACGTTCCGCGGCGCGCCGGAGTCCGGCACGCGGCTGGTGCTGGCGCACACTCCGCCCACGGTGGACAAGCTGCCCGCCCAGGGCAACCTGGTGCAGTTCTCCGGGCACACGCACGGCGGCCAGTTCATCGTCCAGGGCCTCACCGAGCGCCTGTTCCGCCGCGCGGGCCAGCCCTACATCCGCGGGCACTACCAGGTGAACGGCAACCAGCTCTACGTGAATCGGGGGTTGGGCTTCGGCTTCGGCGGCCCGTACCTGCGCCGGGGCAGCGAGCCGGAAGTGGCCTTCTTCACCCTGCGCGCCGCCGCGACGGCCATCGCCGCGGCGGGCTGAGCACCTTCGTGCCTCAGGGCCTCAGCGGCGTGCCAATCCGCCCGCCGCCGAGGAGCCCTTCCTTGCGGCCCCCACGACGCAGGCTGAAGGGGCCGGAGCCGAAGTACACGATGAAGAGCGCGCCTCCGGCCATGGAGAGGTTCTTCATGAAGTGGATGAGCTGGTCCTGCGCCTGCACCGGGTCCGCGATGAGCCAGAAGCGGTGGACCATGAAGGCCGCGCACACCAAGAAGATGGCGATGGCCGCGGCCCCCAGGCGAGCGAACACGCCCAGCAGCACCGACAGCCCTCCGAGCACCAGCGCGACGCCCGACAGCAACACGGCCTGGCGCGGCTCGGGGATGCCGGAGCTCTGCGCGTGCGCCGTGAGCGCATCGAGCTGGATGAAGTGATTCAAGCCGCTGGTGATGAAGATGGCGGAAAAGAGCAGCCGACCAAGCGGCGCGAGCACTCCCATGTAAGGCCTCCTGTTTCCCACCAACGCCGGGGCGTGGAAGTCATTCTCAACCTGCCCATGACTTCCCGCGAGGCAGCCATCGCCCGCTCCCCCGTTCGCTCCACGGGTGGCGCCGCGTGCCACCGGTCGCCCCGATGGACTGCGACAACACGCCACACGCGGCGGTGGCGGCCCCGGGCGTATCGTCCTCTCCGTCGTGAAAGCCTCCCTCGCCCTCCTCCTTTTCTGCGGCGCCGTGCTGGTGCCCGTGTCCTCCGCCTGGGCCTGCGCCACGTGTGCGTGTGGCGACCCGACGCTCACGTCGATGGGCACCGAGCAGCCGTTCTCCGGACGGCTCCGGCTGTCCACCACCCTGCGGGCCTGGGGCCATACGGTGGGACAGGACCGCGTGGACGCGCTGCGCCTGCGCGAGGCGCGCATGGACGTGGCGGTGGCCTACGCGCCGCTGCCCTGGCTGTTCCTGTCGGCCACGCTGCCCCTGCAGGCGCGCGAGGTGCGCTCGGTGAGCCTGGCGCGCGAGCGCGGCTGGGGCGTGGGCGACGTGGAGGTGAGCGCGAAGGCGTTCCTGTACCAGGACCGCGAGTTCTCCGCGGACCATCTCTTCAGCGTGCTCGCCGGGGTGAAGCTGCCCACCGCGCCCCGGCTGCGCGCGGCGGACGGCACGCTGCTGGATTTGGACACGCAGTTGGGGAGCGGCTCGGTGGACCCGCTGGCGGGCGTGGCCTACCAGCACTTCCGGGGCGACTGGTCCTTCCTCGTCAGCGCCACGGGCTTCCTGCCCACGCGCGGCATGTTGGGCTTCCGCGCGGGGCCTTCCCTTCGCACGACGCTGGCCGCGCAGTACCAGCCCGCGCCCCGGTGGGCGGTGCGGCTGGGGCTCGACAGCCGGGTGGAAGCGGCGGCGGAAATCGACGGCGAGAAGGAGGAGAACGGCGGTGGCGTCATCAGCTACGCGTCGCCCGATGTCCTCTTCAGTCCCAGCACGGATATCGTCGTGGCCGCGGGCGTGCGGGTTCCCTTCTTCAACCGGCTCCACGGACGCGTGGCGCCCACTCCCATCGCGATGATGTCCGTCGCGTATGACCTCTGAGCCATGCCTGTCGCCGTGAAGCGCTTCGCCCTGCCCTCCCTGTTGCTGTGTCTCGCCGGCTGTGGTGGCGGTGAGCGAATCGAGGGGATGGAGCTGACCCTGGGGCTCACCACCGCTCGGGCGCGAGGCGTCCCGGAGGCGGCGGGGGCTCGCACGCTCGTCACGGATGAGGGCGCGCGGGCCACGCTCTTCGGGGCGCTCGTCACGCTGGGCAGCGTGGAGTTGATTCCTTGCGAGGCGACGGGCTGGCGGCGGCTGTTGAACGAGCTGTCCCCGGTGGGGACGGCCTGGGCTCACTCGGTGTCGAACGCGCTGCGGCTGGGCACGCCGCACGTGGTGGCGCTGGGGGCGACGGATGGAGAGGTGGTGTCGCTCGGAGTGATGCGTCCGCCGCCGGGGCGCTACTGCCGGGCGAGGCTCACCTTCGAGCCGGCGGACTCGGACGCGGAGGGATTGTCGTCCGCGTCACAGGGCGCGGTGCCGGTGGACATGCTGGGGTTGAGCCTGCACGTCCGGGGCACGCTGGCGGATGGGGAGCGTGACTTCGAGGTGGAGACGCGGGGCCGCTCGTCGGTGGACGTGGTGCTGGACGGGCTGGAGTTGACGGAAGACGCGCCGAAGGCGGCGCGGGTCTTCACACTGGCGTGGGATTCGTGGCTGGATGGCGTGGGTCCGGGCGAGTCGCCTCGCAACGTGGACCTGCTGGGCAATGTGGCCCGCTCCGCCTCGCTCCAGTCCGCAGTCGTGCCATGACGCCTCCTGTCTCCACCGAGCTCGCTTCTCGCGCCCGCATCAACCTGGAGTGGCTGCTGCGGCTGCGCTGGGGGCTCTTGCTGGGGCAGGCGCTGGTCATCGCGCTGGCGGCGTATGGGCTGGAGCTGGCGCTGCCGGTGCCGGTGCTGGCGGGGCTCCTGGGGTTGGAGGCCGCCACGAACCTCGCGGTGCGAGCGTGGCTGGGCCGGGCCCGGGTGACGGAGGGCACCATCGGCAAGTTGATGCTGTGGGACACACTGGTGCTCACGGGGCTGCTGGCGCTGAGTGGTGGCACGCACAATCCCTTCACCACGCTGTACCTGGTGAACGTGGCGCTGGGGACGGTGCTGTTGCCCGCGCGGTGGATGTGGAGCCTGTTGGGCTTCACGCTGATGGCATTCGGTTCGCTGTTCCTGCTGCAGGACGTGGTGTTGGTGCCTGGGTTGTCGCGGCCGGACCACGCGGCGCTGATGCGGCTGCACATCAATGGAATGTGGGTGGCGTTCGCGGTGGCCGCGGGCTTCATCGTGTACTTCGTGCAGCGGGTGACGCGGGCGCTGGAGGAGCGCGAGCAGGAGCTGGCGCAGGCGCGCGCGCAGCATGCGAGGCGGGAGAAGGTGGCCTCGCTGGCGACGCTGGCGGCGGGCGCGGCGCATGAGTTGTCCACGCCGCTGTCGACCATCGCGGTGGTGTCGAAGGAAGTGGAGCGGGCGCTGACGGTGGCGGGCACGTCCGAGGCGGTGCGCGAGGATTTGCGGCTCATCCGGCAGCAGGTGGACCGCTGCCGCGACGTGCTGGTGCAGATGTCGGCGGACGCGGGGCAGACGACGGGAGAAGCCTTCCATCCGATGCCGCTGGGGCGGCTGGTGGAGGACTCGCTGTCGGAGCTGTCGGGCGTGGAGCGGGTGCGGGTGGAGCTGCCCGAGGAATTGAGCGCATGGCGGGTGCAGGGGCCTCCGCGAGCGCTGGCGCGGGTGGTGCGGGGGTTGGTGAAGAACGCGCTCCAGGCGTCGCCGCCTTCGAGGTCGGTGGAGCTGCGGGTGTTGGCGGGGCGAGGAGGCGCGCGGCTGGAGGTGCGCGATGGCGGGGCGGGGATGCCAGCGGAAATCCTGGCGCGGGCGGGCGAGCCTTTCTTCACGACGAAGGCGCCGGGTGAGGGCATGGGGTTGGGACTGTTTCTCGCGCGCACGCTGGCGGAGCAGCTCGGTGGTTCGCTGGAGCTGCGGTCCACGCCGGGACAGGGGACGGTGGCGAGCCTGGCGCTGCCTGTCGGCGCACCGCCCGCAACGGAGGTCGCGTCGTGAGCACGGTGGGCGGTGATGGGCATCATCCGAGCCTGTTGCTCGTGGATGACGACGCGACGCTGCGGGAGCGGCTGGCGCGGGCGTTTCGTGAGCGCGGGTGGGAAGTCACCACGGCGGGCGACTACGACCAGGCGCTGGCGGCGGCGCGGCGGGAGTCACCGGAGTACGCGGTGGTGGACCTGCGCATGCCGGGACGCAGTGGCTTGGAAGTGGTGAAGGACCTGCTGGCGGTGGATGCGTCCACGAAGGCCATCGTCCTCACGGGTTATGGGAGCATCTCGACGACGGTGGATGCGATTCGATTGGGGGCGGTGAACTACCTGCCCAAGCCGGCGGATGTGGATGACATCCTCGCGGCCTTCGCGCGAGCTTCGGGTGAGCCATCGCTGGCGGCGCCGGAGACATTTGAAGCGCCCTCGCTGGCGCGCGCGGAGTGGGAGCACATCCATCGCGTGCTCGCGGACTGCGCGGGAAATATCTCCGAGGCCTCGCGCAAGCTCGGCATCCACCGCCGCTCGCTCCAGCGAAAGCTCCAGAAGTACCCGCCGGCGCGGTAGTGACGCCTTTGCACACCGGCGCGGGCGGCTCCTCTTTCATGCCCGCTCGTCGGCAGAAGGCCGTTCGCTCGGCCTCCTGCATCGCACCTAGCCCCTCGTCGCCTTCCTCGCCTCTCAACGGACACCGTGATGAGGGGAGGCCCGAGTGGCCCGGGGATGCCTCACTCCACCTCGGCATCTAGCTTGGGTTGGCTGACCACCTCGTGGCCTTCCCTGGGGAGAAGCAGCTCAGGCCCTTCGCCCAAGGCCTTGGAAAGGATTTGGCATGTCGACCAGGCTTGTCTGGGGAATGCTCGGCGGAGTGGTGTTGGGGATTGCGTTCGGCAACTCGGGAATCGGCATTGCCATCTGCATCGCAGCAGGCGCCCTGGCCGCCGGAATCTGGCAGTACCTGGAGACACGCGGCAAGCGGGCCTGACCCGTGGATGACGCTGGTCGTGCCTCTACGAGAACTTGCCGACGACCTCTGGCGCCCAGAAAAGCACCGTCATTTGTTTTCCGGGTGAGGTTGCATAGGAGCCGGCGGAATCACCTCCGGGACGGCGAGTGATGATGGCATCGAAGGAGCAGTCGATGCCTCAGGGTGAGGAGAAGGAAGCGAGGCAGGTGGAGCAACCTCTTTGTCCGGAGTGGGCTCGGGAGGAGGCACAGACTTCTCAGGTGGCAACGAATCAGCGGGGGCATCGCCAGTCGGAGTCGGGGCCTTCTCGACCACAACGCCCTGTGACGTCACCGCATAGACTTCCCACCAATCGAGGACACGTCCGCTCGGACCGCCGCAACGGTGAAAGCGTTGGTCCACGACCACGAAGTACAAGCCCGGCGTCGTGCCCGCGAAGACGGAAACATCCAGGCCCTGCTCCGGGCTCGAGCATCCCGCGAACAGGTTGGGGAACGGGTTGGTTCTCACCACCTCGCGGATGGCGCCCGCCGCGGCGAGCGCGGCACCTGCCTCCATTGGCTCGACCACGGTTCTGGACGAGCTTTCGTCCGGCCACAGCACCTCGCCCTTCCAGGGCGCAGCCCGTGTGGCACATCCCTGCAGTACCGCGACACACCCCGCCAGCATCAAGGCCTTGATCATTTCCCCCACCTAGTCACGGAGTAGCTGCAAGTTCCCATCACGGCATTGAGGCGCCACGCTCCGGAAAGGAGGGCGCGCACTGCGCGGAGCGCAGATGCCCAGCGTGACCCATCGAGCACTGGTTTCGCTCCACTGCTGAACCTCACCCGTTGGGAAATAGCGCAGGTAGAAGCGCGTCCCATCCTGACGCTCCGCCACCAGCGCCGACGTCATCTCAATGGCTGTGTTCTTGAAGACCGCTGGAGCGGGGTTGCCGGGTATCAGCCGCACTTCCGCCATGGCCACGAAGGGCCTGAGCGCATCTGTCGGCCAGACGCTGAGGTCCTGCGACGAGGGCGCCGCGGCGCATGCATGGTTGTGGACGTAACCGACAACCCACACCTGCGGAGATGGGAAGTCGTCATCCTTCACCGCGAAGAATGGATTGCAGGCGTCGTGACTTCCTTGGACGGGCTCAGTCACCCGCCAAGACAGGGAGTCGCGACCGCCCGCTACATAGAGCGTCGCGCAGTACCCCGTGGACAAGCCCACGATGGGGCGCCGCGTTCCCGGGTCGCACGCTTTCGCGCCAGGGAGCTTCAACATCGCCTCCGCCACATCCTGCAAGAGGCTTATTGGGATGGAAGCGTCTCCTGTGGGCATCTCCACGGCGGGCACTTCCGACCATGGCCCTCGCGCAAGCTCCGCGTCCGGAGCGATGATGGCGGAGGGAGTGGAAGCAGCGCATCCGCTGAGAAGCAAGGAGAGCAGCCCAAGAGGCATGAAGGCATCAAAGGAGGCCATCGGCGCGCACTATAGCGGCGCTCCCACGGACGCACCGAGAATGCGCCAACACCTGTGCGATGGCGCTCATCCGCGCCGTCGCGCGCGAATGGGCCCTACGTACTCACTGCGCCCTCCCCGCCCGGACGACATGCCGGACGGGGAGCTGTCACCCGACCTCAGCGACCGTCGAAGTAGCAGAAGCCGTAGCCCCGGTCTCCACCGCCACCCGACAGCGGGTAGTAGATGTAGCCCAGCTCCTCGCCCGCTCCGCACTCGGAGCGCGCTCGCGCGTAGCGGTGGCACGTCGCCACCGCCGGGCCCGCCGCGCCATCCGCGTCGAAGCAGGTGCCACGCGCACCCTCCACACCACAGAACTCCGTGAAGGAAGAGGACGTGCACGCCTCGCCAATCAGCGCCGTATCGAACGCGAAGCCAATCGGCTCCAGCACCGACTGCTCGATGCACAGGCCATACACGCCACACACCGTGCCCGTGGGGCACCCCGGGGTCGGCGCCATGAAGTCACACGTCTTCAGGCACTGCGCGTTGTCGCTGAGCAGGTCCGTACACGCGAAGCCCTGCTCGCAGTCCGTCGTCGTCAACGCGTACTCGCTCTCCGCGGACGTCGCCGTGCAGGCCTCGCCCTGCGTCTTCGTCCCCAGCGCGCGCTGCAGCGTACCGTCCGTCGCCGCGTAGTCGTCCGCGACACACGCCGTGTCCGGCAGGTTCGACGTCAGCGAACCCTCGCGCGGATCACACCCGCCCGGACGCACCGTGTTCCACGTCGCGAAGCGAATCCACCGACACTCGCCACCCGACACCACGGACGAACCCGTGTACGGGCCCGAGGTGGGCGTCGCGAGCACCGACTCGCGCAGCACCACGTTCGACAGCGCCCCCACCGTCTGCTGCGGCGACACCTGCAGCGCGAGCAGCAGCGCCCCCGAATCGGCGACGAACAGCTTCTGCGCCGTCGTGCCCATGTCCTGGTAGCCGAAGACGCACTGCTCACACGTGAAGGTGTTCGCCCCGCCCTGCGACAAATCGTACAGCCCCGGCTGCGTGTTCATGTCCAGGCGGATGCGCACCTCGTCCCGCTGCGCGCCTCCGATGCTCGACAGGTCTCCACGGAACGTCGGCTGCCGCTCGTACTGCACCGGCGTCAGCTCGATGCCGTTGAACAGCTCACCCACGGTGACTTCCGTACAGCCCGCCGGCGGCGTCAGGAAGCGCGCCTCCTGCTCGGCGGCACGAATCTCCGCCTGCTCCGGCGCGGGCTCGTGCGCCTCCTGCCCACAGCCGATGAGCCCCGAGACAAGCACCGCACCCCACCATCCATTGATGGACTTCATTCCGTCGTTCTCCCGTTGCAGACGACCGCGCCAGGGCGGTCGACCAGGCGTGTCCCTGGTTCACGCTGAGTAGATGCAGCCGATTGACAGGTGGAATCCGATGTCACTCAAGCCGCACACTCGATGAACGAAAATCCCGGGGGAAAGTCGCGAGCGCACCCCTGTCATTTTCGCGTGTCAGGGGTGCGTGGAATGGTGGGCAGGAGCCGCTCACGCCGGAAGCGTGCCTTCGCCCGTGGAGAGGGTGTTCATGAAGTCCTTCACCTTCGTCACGTAGGTCGCGTCGCCGGTGCCCGCGGGAATCGCGTTCGCGTTGTTGCGGTCCACGCCGTTCGGCCCGGAGTTGTAGGCGCGCAGGGCCAGGTCCCAGCCCCCGAACTGCTCCTTCATATCCTTCATGTAGCAGGCGCCCGCGAGGATGTTGGTCTCCGGGTCGGAGAGGTTCTTCCCCTGCAGCTCGGGGTGCTTCGCCTGCAGCTCCTTGAAGGTGTTGGGGTTCACCTGCATCAGGCCGGTGTCCGTCAGGCCATTGCCGCCGTTGGTGGAAATGGCATCCAGGTTGCCACGCGACTCCTGCCAGATTTGCGCGGCCAGCATCTCGGCGGGCACGCCCGTCTTGGCCGCCGCGGACTCGATGGTGCTCCGCAGCTTCTCCAGGCCCGGAGGCAGGTTGCCACCCAGCTTCTTGCCGCCCTCGATGCTCGGCGCGGCACCGGGGCTCGCCGCCGCGCTGCAGCTCGCCGCCGCGCTGGGAGCCACCGGGCTGGGATTCAGGTCCAGGGGAGGCCGCCCCGAGGACGCCTGCGGAGAGAAGCCACTGTCACCGAAGCACGAACCCTGGGACGTGCCCTTGGAACCTTGGGGCGCCTGCACGCCGCCCTTCTCGGCGATCTGCGACATCACCTGCACGAGCGTGTTCATCACCGACAGGGTGCTCTCCAGCAGCTTGCCCAGATGCGCCTTTCCCCCATTGCCCAGGTCGAAGCCGTCCTGCTGGAGCGCGGCCAGGCCGGGAGCCAGCTTCACGCCCGAGCCCACCAACGGACTGAAGGAGGAGGACTCCACGCCGCCGCTGCGAAGAGGAGAGGCGCTGGGACGGGAGACAGGCGTGGCGGCGTTGTGCAGGGGAGCGATGCTCATGACGAGACCCTCGGGGGATGGGAGGCGGATTGATGCGACCCAGGACCCCATAGCAGCGCGTGTGCCAGCCCTCGCGACGAGGCGAGCGACAGACAACCCATGGATTTTCCAAAGAGGCGCGGGCCCGAGGATGACGCCAGCGCAGCGCCTCCTGATGACGGCTGTCATCAGCCGATGGTCCGCGTCATCAGGGACGAGCTCAGCCCATCACTCCGCCGCGACTCGAGCTCCGGTCGAGGGCGGCACGAGGATGTCCATCCACTCGCCATAGGCCTCCGCGGGCGCGCCGCTCCCCTGGAACTCGCGCACGGAGCTCAAGAACTTCCGCCAGTGGTCCCCCACGACGGCGTCCAGCCAGTTCTCCTGGCTGTAGGCCAGCAGGCTCCCGGCGGCCTGGATGGCCGGGGCGTCCGGCCTGACGGCGAGGATGACAGCGAGCGAGTGGCTCTCCGCGCCAGGCACGCGGCTCGGTGCGGACGCGTCCAGCCGCCAGCATGCCGCCGTGTCTCCGAGCGCCTCCGCCTTCACACACGTGCGGACCGCGTCGTGGAGAGAGGGCCGCGGGCCCGGCTTCCCATAGAACTCCACCGCGACCTCCGCCGCCCGCCGCGCCTTGGGCATCGGCAGCACGAGCCGCGCCTGGCGCAACGATTCGAGCTGGAGCGAACCCCGCTGCTCCGCGCACGCCTTCACCTGTGCGCCGGCCTCCGGCAACACCTTGAGCACGCGAAAGGCATCGGGACACGTCTCGTACAGGCTGAACTCCACGACGCACTCGAAGCGCGCGAAGCCCTGCTCCCGCTTCGGGAAGAGCGACAGGCCAAACTCCACCCGCCACGGCGAGTACCCCTCCGGGCACACGACGTCCGTCCCTCCATACGGCGTCACCATCAGCTCGTCGTGGAACGCCACCAGGTCCGCGCAGGCCCGCTGGCGCAGGGCGAGGAACGTCTCCTTCAGCCATGCCTTCTCGGCGGGGGTGTCGAGCCGGCCGCTCAGCAGGAACGCGTCATGCACGGTCTCATCCCACTGCCCCAGACAGTCCAGCGGCGGGCGCTTCTCCAGGAACCTGTCGAGGGGCCTGCTCTGGAACTCACGGGGGTCGGACATGCGGCTCCTCGCTCGGGCAGCGGGCTGGAGCCATCATGCAATGCATCACCCACCGCGCGCAGCAGGAGGCCTCAGGGGTACGTCACGCTGAAGGTCGCCGGCCCCTTCAGGAACGTCAGGCCTTCATCGGAGCGACAGCCATTGTCGATGTCCGTGCTCAGGAACGTGGTGGTCCGCACCGCCGTGGCGCCCTGGAACTTCCCGGACAGCACCTTCCCCGTCTGCGTGACGAGCGTCGTCGCGTCCTGCACGGAGACGTGCGACTGGCTCATCAGCACCGTGGACGTCTCCGTCGTGTTCCACGTCACCACCTGCCGTCCTGCTCCGGCTCTCGCCAGGTCCGCGCAGGAGATGCCTCGCACCAGGCTCGGTGCCTCCGAGCCCAGCGTCGCCGACGTCACCGCCGAGCCGAGCACCGTCACGCAGTTGCTCACCGTCGCCTGGAACGACACCGCGCTGTCCCGAGGCGACACCTTCACCCCCGTGCCGTACTTCGCCTCGCCGTGTCCGATGGGACAGGTGATGAGCACCTTCTCCGGAGGCCGCTCAATCGTCATGCCTCCGGACTCCTGTCCCTCCAGCGTCCCACGGCCCTGGCGTCCTCCTCCGTCCCCACAGGCCAGCGGCCCACAGAGCCCGACGAGCACGAGCCCCCTCACACCCCATGACGTCGCACGCATGAGCACCCTCCTGATTCGTCCAACGACTCACGTCATCGTGCGGATGAGCTCGAGCGTGGACGGCCCGCTCAGCCAGATGAGCCCGCCCGGCGACGCACAGCCCTTCTCGATGTCCGAGTTGAGATACGTCACCGTCCAGATGGCCGTGGCCTCCGCGAAGGCGCCCGACTCCACGGTGCCCGTCAGCGTGAAGACCGTCAGCGGCCCCTGCGCCAGCTCCCGCGACTGACTGAACACCAGCGTGGACGTCTCACCCGTGTTCCACGTCACCACCTGGCGCACCGTGCGCGGCGTCAGCAGGTCCGCGCACGAGTAGCCCGCGAGCAGGCTCGAGTCGAGCGGCAGGCGCGCGGACACCACCGAGGACGCGGGGATGGTCACACAGTTGCTCAACGTCGTGGCCCCCGCCACCGTCACGTCCTTCGTCACCTCGCTGAGCCCCGGCAGGTACGACGCCTGGGTGATGCCGACAGGACAGGTGACGACGACGGGCCCCGGGCTGTCGGAGCGCGGCGGGGCCACAGCCGCCCCCGGCTCCCGGGGCTCGTGCCCCTCCTCGCCATTCTCCGCCGACACATCAAAGGTCGAGGTGAGGGCGAGTGCGGAAAGAAGGACCACCACCGCCGCCGACAGACTTCTGCGCATTGCCGCTCCCGATAACGCTTCCGTTGCCGAGATAGGGAGCCGCCGCGCACACGCCCATCCGCAAAATACGACAAGGGACGCTGGGAGACGCTCACACCTCCCCGCGAGCACGGGGCGGTGTGCCGCACCTCGCACGGGAAATGTCGGACACCAACGTCCACGCCCGGCCTGTCGGAACGAACACAGCCGCGCGAGAGTGAGGCGTCGTGAGGCCATGAGCGCGCCACCACGACACCGACTCACGCGCCCAGCGGCTTCAGAGCAGCTTCGTCAGGGTGAGCGTCGTGAGGCCGGAGAGCGAGGTGAGCCCTTCGGGGGACGCGCAGCCATCCTCCAAGTCCAAGGTGACATAGCTGATGGTCCGGACCGCGGTCGCGTCGATGAACTTCCCGGAGAGCACGGTGCCCGTCAGCGTGAAGACGGACAGCGTGCCCTGCACGCCCACGCGAAGCTGGGTGAAGACCATCGTCGAGGACTCCCCCGTGTTCCATGTCACCGTCTGGGTGACCGTCCTGGGCAGCAGCAGGTCCCCGCACGAAAAACCCTGCACCACGCCCGACGTCAGGCTGCTGGTGCCCGATGTCACCGGGTCACCCAGCACCGTCACGCAGTTGCTGAAGGTCGCCTGACCCGACACCGTGACATTCTGGGGCGTGTTCTTCAGCCCCGGCGAGTAGAAGGCCTGACTCGTTCCCACCGGACAGGTGACGAGGACGAGGCCCAAATCCAGCGCCGCCTCCGAAGTCTCCGCCGAGGAGCCCTCATCTGGTGCCGCGAGCACGCGCTCTTCCACGCCACCACACCCGAGCATCAACAGGACACACGCCTTCAACAGACACGCCGCTCGTCGCATGAACGCCTCCGTGAATGAGGCGTCCAGCGTACCCAGCGAGTCCATGCGAGCCGGCCCCCTGCCCCTCGGGAACATGCGACCTTCCGCTACGCGACAGGCCGAGCGTTGGCCACGCGATGCTCCTCACCCCGCAATCACTCCCACGGGTTCGCGAACCGCGCGTCGCGCGTGAACTCCACATCCGTGAGGCTCTTGAGGAAGCGTCGCTCCACCCGCTACTCCTCGGCATCCGACGTAACGAGCGTCCGCAGCTCCGTCCCCTTCGTGACGAGTTCCCGAGCAATCCGGGCGAGTTCGCGCGTCAACGCGCCCCGACACCCGGCGATATCTCGGCAACCTCGCGTCGCGTCGTCCAGCAGTTCGAAGACCCGCGCATGGTAGGCCTCCGGGTGGGACCCTCGATGTCCCTTGATTCGAATCAGGTTCGCTGGGTCCTCCGGGCGCATCCCCCCCTTGCCGAAGAGTTCCTGGCAGCGCTGTGCCCACGGGCCGCCATCCGATTCAGCGGCCGTGCCCTTGCCGGCGCAGATGGGGTGCACCGCCCCTTCCGCGTCCCCCTGGATGCCACCCACCGTCCCCATGGGAGCCGCCCCAGGTCCCATCGCGACCGCGGCGACCGCCGTTGGCGCGAGCATCACTTTCAGCTCTCCTCCGGACGTGAGTGCAATCGACCGGACGTCTCCGGACAGGGCTCCCGCGAGCTGAAAGCCCGCTTCCGTCTGGGCGCGTATCGCGGCTTGAGCAAAACCCGGCATCTTCGGTCCCCGCGTCGTCATGGCATTCCTCCCGCCGAGCACTGACAGAGAGACCACCACCAGGACTCGGGCTCCGTTGTCGCCCAGCACATTGCCGAAGCGATGTCCGACGCGCTCCAGCTCCTCGAAGCTCGCCGCGTCCCGGGACTCTTCCACCAGCCGCGAGAAGCCCTGCCCGAGCTTCCAGACGGGTTCCGTCCCGAGATACGCAATCAACGAGGCTGCCCAGGCGAGCGAGATGGGCTTCGTCATGGGCTCGGGAGCCACCAACGTCTTCAGTGCCGTCCCGGACATCGTCGTCACCAGGCCCCGCAGGGCCGCGACATTCACCGTGTCGCGGAGGTCCTCCTCAATGTCATCCCAGGCGCCATCGAACGCGAAGTAGAGCGCGAGCATCCTGCGCTCCATCGGCCCCAGCGTGAGCCCACCGGTCATCATGCCCAGGCAGCCCATCGGGTCCTCCTGCCGATGACAGATGCGCTCATGGGCCGACGAGACGGCCCGCCCCAGTGCTCCGTCGCCGCCGCTCCCGTGGGACACGCTCGAGGAGCGACGATCCTCCTGGTCGACCTCCTTGAACACGGCGTCCAGGCGCAGGTCGGGCACGAGCCGCGCGACGGCACCCTTGAACTCCTCCTCGTCCATCTCGACAGGCTCTGTCTCGATGGGCGTGTATACGATTGATTTGCCTCCTCCCGTATCCAGACGGACGACACGGGTCGACGCGCAGCCGCTCGCCAGCAGCAGCGCAAGAACTCCCAATGCTCTCATGGATGGCTCCTGAAGACAGCCGCCAGCGCATCGACGAGCGATGCGCCTCATCTCCGCGGATGACACCCGAAGGCACCGGGGATGGACATCCCCCTCAGGAGGTATTGCGTCGAGGCACGGGCGTCATGACGCGCCGCCGCGCCTTCACGCCTCGCCGGGGTCCTCCCCCACGACAACCCCCACCATCTCTTCTTCACCGAGAACTTCGTTCTTGAGCGGGAAGCGGAGCATGGCCTCCATCTGCTGGAAGAGCGCTTCGCCCATCAGTTGTTCCTTGCGCCAGCGGGCGGCGGCCAGACGCAGGCTTGGCTTGTACTGACCGGCAAGGATCCACTGACGCATGGCCTCCAGGGTCGCAAGCCGTGCTTCATCGCTCCCCTTGCGCAGGGCGTCGACCGAGGAGAGGGCCCACTCCTCATTGATATTCAGCGCCGGCTTCTGCCTCTGTGCTCGAACATTCTCCGCCAGACTGGAGAAGAGCCGCCGCCCTTCTTCCGCCAACAGGCTCGCGCGCTGCCGACACCTGACAACCCGCTCTCCTTCCTGCACATCCGTTTTCTGGGAATGATTGAAGAGCAGGTCCAGTCCAGCGACATCGGCGATGCGCTCCATGCCCCCTTCATCCTGTTCGCGCCAGAAGGCCCAGTACCAACCCAACCGTGTGGCAACGACTCCCGGGAGGCGGGATTGCGTCGCCGCCCGGCGTCCAGGACGCAGGGCGCGGATTCGCGCATAGCGGGCGGGCTCCGTCTGCTGGATGGTCAGGATTCGTTCGGCATGGCGGCCGAGCGCATCCATCTCGTCCTGTGCTTCAGCCTTCTCCAGGGCCATTCCGGCATAGATGTCCAGGACACCGTCCACATCGGGCCGCTCCTCCAGTGGAAGGATGTGGCTGTCTTCACCAAAGACCTTCAAGAACTCCTGGATGCGCCGCCGGAGCACCTGCTCGAGCCCCAGGTTGGATTCGAGGGCCCGCTCCGGCAGGAAGCTGGAGATGTGAATCTCCTCGTTCAGGCTTCCCAGGCGGTCGATACGTCCCGCGCGCTGGATGAGCCGCACGGGATTCCAATGAAGGTCGTAGTTGATGAGAGTGTCGGCATCCTGGAGGTTGATGCCCTCACTGAGCACGTCCGTGGAGATGAGCAGGTCGATCTGCTCCCCCTTCGGCACCGCGGAGCCATCCCGCACGGGATTGGCCCGGGGCGCGAAACGCTGAGCAATCCGCCGGACGTTTCCGCTGCTCCCCGTCACCATCTCGACGACACCATGCCCCTGCTCGAGGTGCGCGTGGAGGAACTCCGCCGTGTCGGTGAACTGAGTGAAGATGAGCGTGCGGTGCTCGCCGGGAGGACGTGCCGCCAGATAGGCCCGAAGGCGCGCGAGCTTCGCATCCGCCGCAGAGGTCTGCTGATGCATGGCCCCCAGGAGTTCGTCCACCCGGTCCAGGTCCGCCGTCAGGGCGTTGCGCAGCCGGTCCACATGGAACATCCCCGAGGGCATCTGGTCGCCTCCCGGGGTCGACTCGCCTTCGTCCTCCACTTCCGCGACGACCAGCACGAAGCCCTCCTGGAGATTCGAGAGGGAACGCCGGAGCCGGGTCCGGAGTCGCTCCAGCGAGGCACGGAACGCGGCTTCACTGGACTCCAACCGCTTGAGCAACAGCACCTTGAACAAGCCTCGAAGGCTCTGTCCCGCCTGCCGGAAGCCGACCATGCGGGAATCGTCGCGGTGCATCTCCAGCACGTAGGCGGCCAGCCCGTAGAGCGGGTATTCCATGCTGCCCAGCACCTGGATGATTCGCTCGTACAGACCGGTGCCGTACGTGTCCTCGATGCGGTAGCGCAGACACTGCTCTGGTCCCGAGACTCGCTTCGGGAAACGGATGGGAACCCAGTCATATCCCCCAGCAGGCCGTTTCACCGGGAGCTTCGCGTCGCGGTAGTGGTTCTGGATGAAGCGGCGGGTGCGGCGCACCACGACGTGCTGGAGGACGTTGGTGAGGGACTCCTTTCCGGCCTCCACCGCCTTGAAGTAGTCCTCCAGGGATTCTCCTGGGAAGGGCAGCCGAGTGAAGTTCTCCGGAAAGAGCTTCAACTGCTGCATCACGTCCCGGGGGCTGTTGTTCTGGGGCGTCGCGGAGAGCAGCAACACCTGCCGTCGCGAAGGCACGTTGTTGGGATGCAGCCACTCCCAGATTCGCTCATAGCGGCGCGTCGCGGGGTTGCGGAAGTTGTGGGACTCGTCCACCACGAGCACCTGGCGCTGGCTGTACTTGGGAAGATCCTCCAGCTTTCCATGGGACAGCGTGCGGAGGTTCACTCCGAAATCGTCGGCGAGGGCCTGCCAGGTCGGACACACGGTGGGCGGTGCAATCACCAGCGCGTGGCGGTCCATCGTGTCCTGGAGATACCGCAACAGGGCCATGGCGATGTATGTCTTTCCCAGACCCACGACGTCCGCCAGGAAGACGCCTCCGAAGCGCCTCAGGATGCCCTTGGCCTGCTGATAGGCCGCCCGCTGGAACGTCGTCATCACGTCCAGCAGGGGATTGCTGTCGGTCAGGTCGGCGCCCTGGAGCATCTCCAGGAAGAACTCCGAGAGGACCTTGAGATACAGGTCCTCCGCCCCAATCATCCCTCCAGCCCAGGAGTTCTCCAGCAGCGCCTGGACATCCTTCGAGATGTCTTCCGACTCCGCCGCGCGCAACCGGAACCATTCCCGGGCCCGCTCATGCATCGCGCCCGTGAGCGTCAGCTCCAGCTCCGCGCCCGGAGGCCGAAGCAAGGTGCCCCGCGTGATGGGTCCCATGGGGACGAGGCTGCTCGTCGGACGGCTGATGAGCCGGCTGAAGAGGGGACCTGGTTGATGGTGGAGAACGCGAGCCTCGGCGGCGGAGAGCTTGCGAACCCACTCCCCGATTCTCGACTCCCATTCCGTCGTCTGGGGAAGTCCATCCAACTGTCCACCGAACGCCTCCAGGAGCGCCTGACGATGCGCATGCGTCGCCTTGGCGGGGAGGGCCGCATGCGGCTCCTTCGCGAGGGCCGCGTGTCCATGCGAAGGCTGTGCCAGCAGACCCGGCGCCGACAACAGGAGCTCCATGCGCGCCTCGGCCTGGAAGATCTCCAGGACGTCCGTGCGCAACTCCCCCGCCGAGACCAACGTCGCTCCGTCCATCGACCCCGTGCTCATGAGACCCGCCCTCGCTTCAGCCAGACATCCATTGATGTGGAGAGGAGCGACACCTCGGGGAGAAGCCCCGTGTTGTCGCCCAGCCAGGCCGCCATGGTGACCTCCAGAAGGGAAACCTCGTCCACGTCACCCACTGGCGGGATGGGAGGCGGCACGAACAACGGGGTCTCCACCAGGATCTCCTCGGGATGCGGCGACACCACTGGAGCAGCCCCTGGCGGAGGCACTGGGACCACCAGGGTCGGCTGCGTCTGGGGAAGCTCCGTCCCCATGGGGACCGCCCCGGCCTCCAGCCCCAGGGTCCTCAGAAGGACCGGACTCCAGACACCCTCCACGGGAAGTCCTGCATGCGCCACGAGGAAGCGGACGGGTGTCGTGGCCGCCTCCATGCCTGGCCATCGAGCCCAGGCGACGGACGCGAGCGGGGGCACGAAGCGGCGGCCTCCAGCGGCCCCCTTCTGGTCCGGCGGCGCCCAGGACCATCCCGAGGGGGCGCCCTCGCGAGGACGAGACTTCCACCAGCCCGCCAACGCACGCGCCAACAAGCGATGCGCGGTCCGCAGCCATGCACCCTCTCCCGGGAAGGCACGCCGCACCCGCTCCTCGACCCACACGCTGGCCCGTGCCCCATCCTCGACGAGCGGGGTGGGCCGCCTGGCTTCGAGGAGGCGGCAGAGGTCCAGGGGCCGTGACTCCCGCAGGACCAACGCCCCCATGAGCTCCCTCAGCGCCACGGTCCCCACGCTTCCAGGAGGCATCCTCTGCGCATCAGGCGATTCCCGCCCCGCGTCCACCTGTTCGGCGTCCGACGTGGAGAACGCCCCCACGAGGCCCATCAAGCGAGGCAGATGAAGCCGGAGCAGGCGCTCTCGCGCGGCGCGCTCCTCCCAGAACTCCGCCGAGAGAGGCTCGCACGCGGGCGATGGCAACGGTGGAAGGAAGAGGGCCTGCTCCGACGAGAAGATGCCGATGGTGCTCACCCCTGGCGAGGTCGGAGCCATCCGTAGCCCCACCACCTCGATGCCATCACGAGGTGACTCGTCCCACTCCTCGTCGTCGCTGTCGGGGTCTTCCTCAACCCGCGTCTCGGTACGAACCTCGGCGGGTGAAGCTCGTGACAGGAGCTCATGGACGTGGGGAAGCCGCTCGACCCCCCGTTCGATGAAGGCGCCGTCGAAGCCGGCCGCTACCGGGCTGCCCTCCATGCGAAAGAGCCCTGGGACCACGGAGCGCAGCCCCGGCGCTCTCGTCAGGGGCCAGAGGCGCGTGATGAGGCCCGCGAGGCTCGTGGGTTCGTCCCGATGCATTCCCTGGTCCATCGGGCCAAACAGGGCCGCGACGGCCTCGTGGAAGGAAGCCCGCGCCGTTTCAATCACGAGCCGGGCGCCTGAAGCGCGCAGGGCCACGAGCCTGTTCGATGCGAAACGCACCCGGTGGTACGCCTCCGTCAACGGAGACTTCACGAGCCCCGGTGCCCCAGGCGGCAGCCCCGTGGGATGAAAGGTATTGGGCAGGACCGCCAGGCTGGAGAGAAAGAACCGACCCACGAGGTCCGCGCTCCCCGTGGCCACGTCGTGCTCCAGGGTCTCCAGACCTCGCAGCAGGGCTTCGCGCTCGGCGGCGGACAGCCGCCCTTCCAGACGCTTTCGTCCGGCGGCACCTGGAGCCCCGTTTCGCAAGGCCTGACGCATGAGGATTCCCAGCACCACGGCGCCCACCCGGACCTGCTGCGCCTTCAACTCGGGAAGAGTCAGTCCCAGCAGACAGGCCGCGCTCTCCATCCTCCAAGGATGGAGTACCGGCTCACAGAGTCCCAAGGCCGGCAGGGCCCGCCGCTCCTGCGTCGGAGGGCGCAACACGACGGGCGTGCCACAGCCCCAGGAGCCGGGTTCGCACGGCTCGAAGGCGCGCCTGCGCCCGTGCGTCCGGCCACACCAGCAGGACCACCTGACGGGCGCGTCGTCTTCCTTGGCATAGCCCGTGGTCCATTGCCGCACGCGGGACATGGTCAAGGACTCCAGCTTCGCGGCCCGCCCCTTTCCCGGTTGGCGCGTCGACTTCGTCTTCATCCAGTCAGGCGGCGCGATGTCGGCGGCCTCCAGGACTTCCGCGAGGCGGGGAAGAAAAGGAGGGACATCACCCGCCCAGGCCCGTTCGACCTCCGCCAGCTTCGCCGAGTCCTCGGGACGAGCCGCCGTCCACCACAGACGCTCCATGGCGGACAACGCTGGCGCTTCAGCGCTCGCGGGAATGCCCTCTCCATCGCGGGCGCGAAACCGGAGCTGGAGGTCGGGTCCGACGAGCACGTCGCGCGTCGCGGGGAGCACGAAACAGGTGCCCACGTGGGCGGTGGCCCGCTCCAGCAGTTCGCCCGTCACCCCATCGAACCACACGTCCGAGGGAGAAATGGCCGCGAGGGTCGGGTCCTCGATGACCAGCTGCGCGGGCGCACCATCTTCCTGATACGGAGCATCCTCCCGCCTCAAGCCTTCCTGGAAGGGAAGCACCCGCCCATCTGGCAGGACCAGATGGCTCCAGGGAAAGGAAGGAGCCTCGGTGCCCACGACGAGCGTGATTCGCCACGCGAGCCCTTCGCCCGACTTGTCCCGCTCCAACTCCTCATGGATGTCGAGGACTTGTCCGTGGACACCGGGCGGAACGAACCAGCGCTCCACGGCCTTGGGAAGCTTCAGCGAGGGGAGCGGGAGGATGGTTTCCTCCTCCGCCTCATCCTTCGTGGGCTTCTTCGGCGTGAACGTGAAGACATTGGCGGCGAGGCTCCACATGTTCATTTCGTGGAGGCTCGTCGTCCTCGGTCGGGTACCCGCGAGCTGGGCCCAGAGCGACCGCTCCGCCTCCAGCCATGCATCTCCGGCCTTCACGCAGGCCCCCCGCGACAGCAGCACGCGGTGCGCGACGACACCTTCGCTTTGCATCAACCCGGGAATCCTGACGCTGAATTCGCGAGCGCGGACCACCTTGCTCTCGGGTGGCGGCGGAGCCTCCATCGTCCACCGGGCGCACAACCGGGGGCCGTGGACGGAGACCACGCGAAGTCCCTCGGAGAGTGGGCGTGCTTGAAGCGCGACCTGCGCGGCCGACCGCAGCCGGCCCGCTGGCAGAGAGGCGAAGTGGGAAAGTCCCCGCGCAATCCAGCCCCGCGTCCCCAGGCCTCCAGTGCCCCCAGCTCGCGGATTCACCTGAGGCAGCGACTCCATCGAGACTCCCAGCCGAACCACCCCCGTCGCGTTCCGGAGAGGCACCGAGAGGTCTCCCCCCGGAGTGAGACGAGCCACTTCGACCGGGACCCACGCCCCCGGACGCAGGTCCGCTGACACGTCGGGACAGGCCCACGCGGGTGCGGTGCCGGCGTCCGTCGCGACGGCGTGCCGCAGGATGGGGAGCAGTTCCTCCGGTGTCGTCATCCCCGGCGCGGGCTCCAGGACCGCCTTGAGGAAGACCTTGCTGACCAGGAGCAGTCGGTCGTCACGCCCGACGACACCGCGCAGGAGGGCCGGCAGGCTCCGAGGAAGCTCATGGGCGTCATCTTCATAGGATGCCAGCCGCATGCTGATGCCCATCAGCTTCCGGTACGTCGCGCTTTCGAGGAACGCACAGAGACTTCCGCCCGCCAGCGACCCGATGGCCACGGGGTCCCGGGAGGCCCTGAGTACGGAAGGCGCAAGCCCCTCTTCCTTCAGCAACTCCAGGGGTGACTCCAGTTCAGGTTCGGGCCCCTCCTCTTCCGGGGCCGCGCCCTGCTCCGGGATTGGCGACTCCTCCTCGACCTCTTCCTCGAACCCCTCGTCGAAGGACGGCTCCTGGACTCTCGCATCTCCAGCGCTCAGCAGTCCCTTGCCAAACACCCTGGGGACCCACCGATACCAGAGGCCATCCAGGAGCATCCGTCCCCGGTCATCCACCTCCGGCACTCCGACGGGAAGGGAAAGGGGCAGGGCCCTCCCGTCGTCAAAGACAAGCTCCAGCTTCAGGGTGAGCCGCCGAAACCAGCTCTTCCCACTCCGGCTCGCGACCTCCGGCGAAGTGGGGGCCTCGAGGTCATAGCCTCGGTAGCACAGCCTCGCCTGCTTGTGGGCCAGGGTGAAGGGAAGGGCCATGCGCAGCACCCGCTCCAATCCCCACCAGAGCCGGGGTTGCTGACCTGGCGCACCACGGTCTTCTTGCAGGAACGCGCGCCGCTCATGGTCCAGGAGCCGGTCCCAGGTAACACCTGGAGGCGTCGACAGCGAGGGCGCGAGGGCCACCGGGTTCCATTGGCGTGACACCTCCACGGGGTCCGGCCCCAACGCGGACTCCACGCGCCGCACCAGTTCCACCACCTCTTCCCCGCCTGTCAGCCGGAGCAAGCTCATGCGGCGCAGCCATATCAACAGGGTGTCACGCAGCTCGCCGCCCCTCGCATAGCCCACCATCTGACGCGTTCTGGGAACGAGGGTCCCTCCATCCTTCTCCTCCCGATAGGCGAACTGGCAGGCATTCCATCCGGGCGCGATGGCCACCACGAGTCCATAGGGATGTCTGCGAAAGATGGGCTGGAAGTTGGAGCCATGGGGGTAGGGAAAGACGAGCTCCGCCAGGGACACCATGAAGTCGCCATGGCGAGCGATGGTGCGGAGTCGACGGATGACCGCCGTGGAGTCCAGCCGCTGCGTCTCATCCACCACGTGGGCTTCGTATCGGAGATGCCCCACGAACAAGCGGCTCAACAGGGTGAGCGCCGCATCTGCCTCGTCACACCGGGCGAGTTCATCCAGCAGGGACAGGCACTCCCTCCCTCGTGGAATGGTGTCAATCCATGCCGAGCCGTTCTCCCAGGGGCTCCACCCCACCTCCTCGGGTTGTGCCGACGCATCCTGAGCAAGCGCAACAGCGGCGGGCAACGGCGCCACGGGAGTGACCACCGCGGCGGGAGGAAACGTTTGCAGCCGCCCCACCAGGGCCGCCACCAGCGCGATGTCCGGAGCACCAAGCCCCGCCCAACCTCGTTGGTCGAACTGTTGCCGTAAGGAGCGTGCTTCCTCGCGGAGAGACGACTGCTCCAGTGTCGAGAGCAGTTGCCGCACGACGGATGACGCGGACATGTCTTGTTCGTTCGACAATGAGCCCCCTTGAAGCCCCCGAGAACCGCTCCCTTCGCCTGGATTCGAGGTAGGCCCTTCAGGGTGCTCGCGTCTGGGCTTCGAACCGTCCCGCCAGCAAATCCGCCAGGCTCGCTCCGCAGTGACGTCGCGTCTCGGTGAGGAACCGCTGGATGGAGCGCTTGGAGACGGACCGGGGCCCACGCTCCAACGCGGCGGCGAGCGCCTCCACAGTCAGGTGCACCGGCCCCAGGCTCTGCTCCAGACTCGGCGCCTTGCCCAGCGCGCAGCCCAGATAGGACTCGGTGACCGCGGCCTCCAGGTCCGAGCCCGAGAAGAAGCGCTGGTCCACCAGGTTCCGCGCGAACAGTGGAGACAAGATGGCCTTCAGCTCCACGGCGCTGGGGACACGGTCCGCAGCCGCGGTCTCCGCTCGCGCCAGCCGACTCAGGTAGTGAGTGACAATCTCCACCGCCTCGTCCAGGTCCGGAGGAGGCACGGGGACGAAGCGTCCGAAACGGCCGCTCCGGATGACTGCTTCATCCAGAGCACCCAGGAAGTTCGTCGTGCCCACGATGATGCGTCGCAACCTGCCCGCCCGGTCCAACTGCACCAGCAGCTCGTTGACGTCCGCCTTCTCGTCACTGTGCATATCGCCCGAGCGACGGGAGCGCGCGACCGCGTCCAGCTCATCGAGCACGAGCATCCGCTTCTCCTGCTCCACCACCCAGTCGAACTGCTCGCGAATCATGCGCTGCCCCCAACCGACGTAGGGGCCACGCAGATCCGAAGGCGAGAGCAGCCGCACCTCCTGCTCCAGCTCACCCGCTATCGCACGAGCGAGCAGCGACTTGCCGCAGCCAGGGGGCCCGAAGAAGAGAATCCCCGAGGCCCGGGAGACATTTCGCAGCAGCGCCCCGCGCTGCTCCGGCCATACGATATCGCGGCGGATCCGCTCCTTGACGGAGGCATAGCCAGCCACGTCGTCCAGCAGCGGCAACGCGTCGTCGCGGCGCTCCGACTTCTCGACCGAAGATTCGCGCCGGGCCGCCTCCTCCGGGTCCTTTACCTCCGAGGCATTCTCCACCAGCGCACGCGCCTCGAGCGAGGCGAAGGCGGCTCCCGCGACGGGCACCAGCACCGAGCCTCCCTCGCCCAGGTGGTGGGCGATATCCGCCAGAAAGGGGCCAGCCCACAGCAGCGCCTCGCCAGGGACCACCAGGGAGAAAGGCTCGTCCGGCTTGCGACGGGAGAAGATCTTCCGGTGGTAGAAGGTCTCCATCGGGCCGCTGCCCACCAGCGTCTCTACCTCGAACGTCCCCTGCCCCTCCACATGCAGGTCCGTGCGAATCACCTCCTGCTCGTCACCTTCATCGTCCAGGACCTCGGTCCGGTGCTGCTCGAACTGGAGCGAGGCCTCGGGATTCCTCACCAGGAGCCACTGCGCCAGCCGGGCCTTGAGGGAGAGTGACGTGCTGCTTTCGTTGCTGCCCTTGAACCGGGAGAGCGGTGTCCGCGTGAGGAGGTCTCCCCACGAGTTCATCGCCTGGGCCGCCCCCTGAGCGCTGGCCTCGCGACTCCACAACACCAGCTTCAATGGAGACAGCTCCGACACGACCGCCTCTGTCGCCAGCGCGGGTTTGCCTCCCACCATCAACAACAACTGGGACACGGGCACCCCACCCCCAGCAATCGCCGTGGCATCGAACTCGAAGATGGGTCCCGGCCACGCGGCCAGCAGGCGCGACAAATCGACGGGGGCCTCCCTGTCTCGCTGGAGCGCGATGAGGTTGAGGGCATGGGGCGCGTCGCGCAGCCGGGGCCCATCCGAGTCCAGCAGCGAGGGCTTGAGATACTCATGCAGTAAGTGGGACGAACCTCGGACAACCGCGGGGGCCCCGTTCTCCCCACGCCCCGTCCAGACGAAGCGCTGCGCGGAGCGGTAGGCCCAGCCCATCACCCCTTCCCAGGTGGCCTGAAGCCAGTCCGCTGTCTCCCGACGCTCTGGAAGGTAGAGCAGCGCGAGGAGCGGCTCGGCACCGGTGAGCGCTCGCAGGAACGCCACCTCGCGGTCCTGCGACAAACCCAATGCACTGGGCCAGAAGGGCTGCGGCAGCGCGAAGCCTTGGGAGGGCTCCGAATCCGGGGTGTCGTCCTCTTCCGGCGAGGGGTCGATGAGGGCCTTCTTCAATGACAGAACGAAGGGCGCGTGGCGGTCCCAGCTTCCCGTGGTGGGATTGACATCCAGCCCTGCCCGCTCAAGCTGCCGCACCACGCTCCCCAACGAGGTGCGCTGCATCTTGACGTCTGTTGAATAGCCAAACACCCCGACCAGCTCGGACAAAGAGGACTGGCCCACCAGGCTCAGGGTGTTGCTGAACTTCGTCTGCCGCCGTCGAGCATCCGCCAGCCACAGGGCCAGCGGCTCCACGTCCGCGCGGGAGACCCGTTCCAGGGTATTACCCTTGAGGGGCAGCCGCACCGTGAGCATGGTGCCGCTGCGCCGCGTCACGATGCCAATGGGATTCCCCGTTTGCTGCGTGATGACCACGGTATCGCCAACCATGACCTTCATGACGCCCCTCCCAGGGTCGAGAGCATGGCACGAGGTGGACACTCTCGTCGCACACCCGCGCGAATGACACCCGAAGGCACCGGGGCCGGCCATCCCCCTCAGGAGGTATTGCGTCAAGGCACGGGCGCCAGGGGCGCACCGCCGCGCCTTCGCTTCATGTGCTCCTCCGGCCTCGCCGTACAGTGCGGCGTCGGGCTGGTAGGCTTTGGCACCGCACGGACCAGGGGAGCACATACGCCAGTGAGGACTACCAGCACGTTCTGGCGAGACACGGCATCGTCCGCGGCATCAGCCGATGCGGCAACTGCTACGACAACGCCGCCCTGGAGAGCGGGTTCAGCACGCTCAAGCCAGGGGTGGACAATGCGCGTTAACGCCTTGCTGGCCATGGCGCTGTTGGCCACGGGGTGCGCCTCGGTGACTCATGCTCCCGGGCGCGACAGAACGCTGAACCACGCGCCACATGCAGCCTCGTCCCCCGCGTGGGAAGGGGAGCCGAGCGACGACCGCACGCATGCCATCGCGGGACCCGAAGCAGGACAACGGCTGTGGCGGCATCGGGGACCACGCAGCGACGCAACCCGGGCTGGGCCTGGCACCGTGGCTGGAGCGACTGGAGGCGGAGCGCGGAGCGCCACACTGACTCGACAAGCAATCCTCGAGTCCATCGACGAGATGAAGGGCTCGCTGGGGAGGGTCGAGTCCGCGTTGTCCAGGATTTCGACACGTCGGCCCGGCTTCGATGGCCGGGGCATCAACGGCGAGGTGTTCATGCGCTTTCTCCGCCTTGGCTCCAAGCAGGTGACGTGGATTCACGGCACGCTCGGAAGCGCGACGGTGATGGCTGGGGCCGCGTCGGAACTGGAGAACCCGGAGATGGAGCTGGGCGTCCTGCGCATGACGGGGCCACGGCTCCAGGCCGCGATGTTCGGAACACTGCTGCTCGCCACCTGGGTTGATTTCCTCCAGCTCACCGACGCATTGCTCCGGGAGTGCTTCATCTGCAGCTTCGAGAAGCAGTTCGTGGACCTCAACCGCGTCCGGGGCCTGGTGGAGACCCCGTTGTCGGACCTCGCTTCCCAGGACCCGAACCGTGTCGAAGCCGCGGCACTCGCGATGCCCGAGCTGATGGGGGCATTGACCCGGGAGTTCAACGCGATTCATTCGGACGGACGGGCGGCCATGGAGGAAGGAGGCAAGGTTCTGGTGGCCGTGCGGGTGTTGGAGATGGTCACCCTGATTTCCTCGCTGAAGATGTCGCTGCCTCGACTGCCCCCGGCCGCGCCCGCGACGCTCGGCGTGGGCCTCGCGATGAGTTCAGGGGGCGTCATGGCGGGCTCACGCATCGTTGTCTCCGCCGAGTGGGTGGAGCTGATGCGAAGGCTCGTGCAGGCAGGCGTCATCTCCCTCCCCGCCGTCAGCGCGGCCGTCCGCATCCACGGGGGTCAGGTGATGATGGCTCAGGCCCATCAAGACCTGCCCGAGGGCGTTCGTGACGCGCTGGGAGCCAGTCCCGAGGTGAGGGGCATGCGGGTGACGGGCAAGGCAGGAGCGGGCATGTCCGACGCCCCGAAGCACCACGTCCTACCGAAAGAGCACCGGGAGTGGTTCGAGCAGCGCGGCTTCAAGGGCGACATGGACATCGACCAGTTCTGCGTCCGGCTGGAGCAGGCCCACCACGAGGCCATTCACGGCGGAGGCAACTGGACGCTGGGTCGCGTGTGGCCCGGTGAGTGGAACCGGATGATCATGAAGACGCTGCGCGACGCCGAGGCTAGAGCAGGCCGGATGTTGACGCGGAATCAGGTCCTGGACATCGTCGCGGAGCGTATGCAGTTCTACAAAGTCCCGATCGTGTTCACGAAGGGGAGGAGCCGATGACGGACGAACTTTCATGGCGGGGGAATTGGAAGGCCCGCTTGTATGAGCGCGTTCGTGAGCGCGGCTACGATTCACTCACGGCCTTTGCCGAGGCCCGTCCCACCGCATCGTGGGTGGCATTGGCCGAGGAGCTGGGTCCGGACGACGTTGCCGGAGTTCAGGTGTACGACGGATTGGTGGCCGAAGCGGTGCGAAGCAAGCAAGTGACCCGCCTGGTTCGTGGGCATCTCGTGCGCGAGCTATGGGGGAGCCTCCCTGATGGTTGGCCGGCAATGCTGGATGACGACAACCGCTTCAGGGTCGCCAAGGCACTCGGGCTCTGGTCCGGCATCGTCCCAGAGACGCATGAAGACCGCGTGCGATTGGCAGGTGATGCACTGCTCGCCAATCCACCTCCTGCTGGGTGGCGTCCACTCGGACCTGACGACGAGCTTCTCCGGAGGCTTCTCCCCGACGACGAAGCCTGACCGCTGGGCCGCTGGGCCGGAGCTTCCTATGGCTCCTCCCACGGGTTCGCGAACCGCGCGTCGCGCGTGAACTCCACATCCGTGAGGCTCTTGAGGAACGCCACCAGGTCCGCGCGCTCCGACTCCGTCAGCTCGAACGGCCGCACCAGCGGGTCCTTGTTCGGGTTCGCCCGTCCATCTCCCACGAACGGCCCCTCCGTCACGTTGCGCCCACCGGCCACATAGTGGTCGATGACCGCCTCCAGCGTGGCGATGCTGCCGTCATGCATGTACGGCGCCGTCAGCTCCACGTTGCGCAGCTGCGGCACGCGAAAGCGCCCCTGGTCCTCCGCCCGCTGGGTGAACTCGAACAGGCCCGGGTTGTCCAACGGGTACGCGCCCTTCCCGTCCACGTCGTACAACCCGTTGTTGAAGAACTGCATGTTCGGCAGCACCGAGTCCTTCGAGCGGAACGAGTTCGAGAGGTGCCTCCCGCTGTGACAGTGGTAGCACTCCGCGCGCTCGCCAAAGAACAGCTCCATGCCCCGCCGGGCCTCCGGCGTCAGCGCCTCCCGCTCCCCTTGCAGATAGCGGTCATACGGCGAGCCGCCCGACAAGAGCGTGCGCTGGAACGACGCCAGCGCCTTGACGATGGTCTCCCGGTCCACCGGCTCCGCCGCGTCGGGGAACGCCGCGCGGAACAGCTCCGGATACTTCACGTCGTCCCGCAGCCGCTGGAAGACCTCCTCCAGCCGGGGCGTCACGCCCAGCTCCGTGGGGAACTCGTTGAACAGCGGCACCAGCGCCTGGGTCTCCAGCGTCTCCAGCAGCGGGTTCGCCCAGGTGTACGTGGCCAGATAGGCCACGTTCGCCAGCCCCGGCGAGTTGCGCGCGACGTGGTCCCCCGTGGAGCCCCGGGGCGTCGGCTTCCCATCCGAGAACGCCCGCGCCTGCTCGTGGCAGCTCACGCACGCCATGGTGCCGTTGCCCGACAGCCGCTTGTCGTGGAACAGGTGGCGCCCCAGCTCCACCTTCGCGTCCGACATGGGGTTGTCCGCCGGAACGAAGGGCTCCGGGAAGCCCGCGGGCAGCTTCCACGCATAGGGCGTGGGAGGCGGCGCGCCTTCATCGCCCCCGCAGCCGACCAGCAACAACGCGCCCAGCGCGGCGCTCACCTTCCATGCGCGGAACATCTGGCACTCCTCGTTCACTCGCCGCGGGACAGGGCTTCAGCGGACCCGGAAGAACGTCGTCGGCAGCGCCTTGGGGCGGCCATCCGCGGTCAGGCCGAACTGCGAGAGGAACCCCGGGCACTCCGGGTCCGTCGCCCCCGACATGCACCCCGGCATCATGTCCGTCGTTCCATCCGGGACACGATTCACGTCCAGCTCCGAGTACAGCCCCGCCAGGTCCAGGACGACCTGATTGGCCTCCGGGTCGAAGCCCGCCAGGGTGATGGTCGCCTGGTTGTCCGCCGCACAGGTGAAGCCGTCCGGCACCGAGCCCCGACACCCCGAGGCCCCCATGTGGAAGTAGAAGCTCTCGTTCGCGCGGGAGCGGACGTCCAGGGCCACGAACTTGTAGCCCCCCTGCCAGCTCCACCACATGGGCGCCACGTTGAGCGGCGCGCGCTCGGCCTCCGCATCCAGGTGGTTCTTCTCCGGCGGCAGGCCCACCTTGAACTCCAGGCCCGTGTAGTCGTCATGCTCCGGCGCGGTGCCCACCACTTCGCGGCGCACCTCGGGGCTGCCCGTGGCGCACGTCCCGGTGCCATCCTCGAAGTCCAGGAGGGCAATCGCATCGCGCTGCCACGTCCCGTCCTGCGCGAGCTTCAGCGCGTGGCGCTCGCCATTGGCGCGCACCAACGTGACGTCCCGCAGGTACATCTTGAAGTCGAGCAGCTCGATGACGCCCCGCGACGTGCCGATATCCGGGTAGCTGCCGCCGCACGTCAGCGCCTCCTGTCGCACCTGGGGGCTGAAACGCACGGTGTAGGTCTTGTCGCTCTTCTCGTCATCACCGCAGCCCTGCAGGAGCAGGAGGGCGGGCACGAGGGCCCAGGACGCGAGCTTCCGGACGACGTTCATCGAATCGACCTCCACGGGGCGGATGCGAGGAGCGCACCGCGACGGACTGCAGGGGTACCAGCCCCGGGGAGCAAACGCCGTGTGGCATGTTGTCGCGGCGGGAATGCACACGCGCCCCAGGGTCCTTCGGGGCGGGAACGCCAACGACTCCCGAACATATCGCCGCCTGTCAACCGGTCGGCCCTGGTGACACCTCGCGGCGCGGGGAGCCGCGGGTCCAGGTCAGCCTGCTCGCACTACGGGCAGGCGCCGCAATCCGACGCGCAGTTGTTCGCGGCGGTCCCCGTGCCGCACTGCTCGGAAATCTGGCACACGCCGTCGCCGCACCGGTAGATGTCCTGGGGACGGATGCGCGTACTGATGGGGCGGTACGGCTTCCCGTTGTACGTGCAGCTCTTGTAGAACCCGCCGCGCAACGGGTCCGCCTGGCAGTGGTCCAGGCAGTTGCCCACGTGCGCAATCGCGGGCGCACACGCGGCGTCACCACTCCAGGACGACAGGCCGCAGGTGCGCACCGTGCTCTCGTCGTAGGACAGGTAGCTGGTGTCGTTCGCCGCGAAGAGGCCCTCATTGGCGAAGAGGTTGCCGAAGAAGCACGCCTCCGGCTTGCTGAACAACTGCAGCTCCTCCGGGGTGGAGGGAATCGCCACGTTCGATGCGCCCTTGCCCAGCACGGAGATGTTCACGTGCACGCCGAACTTGTTCGCATGCGCCGCCAGGCACGCGGACACCACCTGCTGCTCCGTCACCGACGCGGGCTGCGGCTGCGAGCCCGCCACGCTCCCCGTCCACGACGGCGCCAGCCCCAACGAGCCCGGCCACGAGTACGTCGTTCCGCCATGGGTGTACGACAGTGTTTGCGTGGGCGACAATGCACAGCGGGCGACATACTTCATCAGCATTTCCGCCTGGGCTGGATTGGCGCTGAACCATGTATTGAACACGCCATTGGTGCTCAGCCCGTTCGTGCTCAACCCGTTCGTCGACAAGCCATTGGTGCTCAACCCGTTCGTCGACAAGCCATTGGTGCTCAGCCCGTTCGTCGACAAGCCATTCGTCGAGACCAGCCCCTCTTCGTGGGTGCCTGTCGACTCGTTCGGCTCGCCATCACCCATCCCCGCGGGGCCACATCCGATAGTGACGCTCAAGAGCGCGGGCAACCCCCACGCCGTCAGTTCTCGAAGGAAGGAAGGACGGGACTCGAAACGGCTGAAGCACTGGCGCATGGGACTGTCTCCGCGTTGGGGGTGACCGCGCGGTTTCTCGCGGCCAAGACAACGGGTAGTGCTTCTCGCCAGGAGCGACAGGTGTACCCACGTGCAATTCTTCCGCTGGGGTCGTGCGTCAGACAGGGACATCGTGAAACGGCTGACGCTTCAGCCGTGTATCGACTCACGGTTGACGATGATTCACTGGCCGTGACACACCGCGAGACGTTCTTGAAACATCACCGCGCCGCGCGGCGGGCGTCGCGCGGCAGCGTCACGGTGAACGTCGTGCCGTCCAGCTCCGAGGAACGCACGTCCACGCTGCCACCATGCGCGTGGACAATCTCCCGGACGATGAACAGGCCGAGTCCCAGCCCACCCCGTCGTCGGCCCTTCTCGCGCGCGGCGCCGGCCTGACGGAACGGGTCGAACAGCGTGGCCAGCTGCGGCGCGGGAATGGGCGCGCCGGGGTTGTGGACCTCCACCACCTGGCGCGTCTCATAATCCAGACACCGCAGCAGCACGGGTGCGTCCTGGGCGCCGTGCTCCAGCGCATTACCCACCAGGTTGCTGAGCACCTGCGCCAGCCGGTCCGCGTCCCACAGCCCGTCACAGCGGCCGTCCACGTCGAAGGCGATGTAGCGGTCCGGATGGACCGCGGACAGCTCCTCCACCACCTGCTGACACACGGTGGAGAGATTCGCCGGCGCCACTTGCAGGGGGATGCCGCCGGACAGCCTCGCCCGCGTGAGGTCGAGGATGTCCGAAATCATGGTGCCCATCCGCTCCGCGGACGCCTCGATGCGCTGGGCCATCTGCTGCTGGGTGGAGCTGATGGGGGCGCGGCGCCGCAGGGCCCGGGCGGACAGGGTTATGGCGTTGAGGGGGTTGCGCAAATCGTGGCCCAGAATCCCGATGAAGCGCTCGCGGAACTCCGCCTCCTCCGCCAGCCGCTCCAACGCGTGCTTGCGCTCGGTGATGTCCATCATCGAGCCAATCATCCGCACCGGCCGGCCCGCCGCGTCACGCGACAGCACGCCCCGGTCCAACACATGGGCCCAGCTTCCGTCATGGCGCAGGAAGCGGTACTCCGCCTGCCACGCGGCCCGGGTGGACGCCACGAAGTCGCGCAGCCCGTCCGCCACCGCGTCGCGCTCGTCCGGGTGCAGCCGCTGCGTCCACCAGCCCAGCTCATGGTCCGCGGCGTCGCGTCCGTAGCCGAACAGCTCCTCCTGTCCGGCATCCCAGCGCACGCGCCCCGTCGCCAGGTCGCAGTCCCACAACACGTCATGCGTGGCGCGAGCGGCCAGCCGGTAGCGCTCCTCCGCCTCCCGCAGCGCGGCCTCCGCCTGCTCGCGCTCGGTGCAGTCCGCCACCACGCCCACCATGCGGTGCGGCCGCTCCGCCTCGTGGAAGCTCTGTCCCACCGCCTCGTACCAGTGCGTGGTGCCGTCCGCGTGCCGACAGCGGAACTTCAGCGTGTAGGCCCCATCCACCGCCAGCGCCTGTTCGATTCCCCGCGCGACGCGGTGCCGGTCCTCCACCACCACGCAGGACAGGAAGCTCGGCAGCGAGGTGCCCAGCGTTGCTGGCGCCTGGCCAAAAAACGCGTCCGCGTCCTGGGACCAGGTCACCACGCGCCGCGCCTCCGTCCACTCCCACGCCACCATGCGCGCCTTGGACAGGGCCAGCCGCAAGAGTTCCTCGCGGGCCTGCACGTCCCGGGTGTTCTCCAGCGCCCCCTCCGCGCGCCGCCGGGCCTCCCGCTCGCGCTCCAGCGCGTCGCGCAGCCCCGCCGCGTCCTCCGGTGACGGCTCCAACAGCCACAGCGCCAGGCCGTCCGCCTCCTTGACGCCCACCACCTGGAAGCACGCGTCCAGCCCGTCGCGAGACAGGCGCAACGTCGAGGACAGGGGCACGCCGGTGGCCCAGACCCGCACGCACGCCTCCAGCTCCACGCCGCGCAGGCCCTGCTGCACCCAGCGCGAGACACAGGAGGGCACGCCCCAGTCATGCACGAAGTGCTCGGCCGCCGCGTTGAGCGACGACCACTGGAAGTCGAGCACCTCGCCCGCCGGTCCCCGCAGCGCTTCCAAGCGCATGCACGGTGCGGGACTTCCGGCATGGAGCGACCGTGCCAGGGCATTCCCTGGCAACGACGACAGGCTCACCATCGACTTCCCCCCGGCGCCCAGCACCCCTCCAGTCCACGTGCGGAGACTGGGGCGCGGAACGCGCGTTGGTAGAGAGTGCCATGTCCGAGGTGTCGCGAACTTGTCCTCGGGTACAGCGATTGCCGCAGTGCTCACCCGTAAGCACTGTGCGGCGCGAGCCACGTCCTCTCGCGCCCCCGACGCCCCGACCGGCTCGCCCCCGCCCCTCCCGCATCCGGGAGCAAAGTGCACCGTGGGCGACACCCGCCACTGCCCCACGGGGCAGGAAGGCATCACACCCACCTCCTCAGTCCTGGAGCCGGGGCAGGCGCACGGTGAAGGTGGTGCCGTCCTCCTGCGAGGACACCACGTCCACGCTGCCACCGTGGCCGCGGATGATGTCCCGGACGATGTAGAGGCCCAGGCCGATGCTGCGGCTGGACTGGCCTTCCTTGAGCATGCCTCGCGTCATCGGCTCGAACAGGCGCGACATGAGCTCGGGCGGGATGGGGTCCCCACCGTTGTAGACACTCACCATCGCCTGGCCGGCCTCCGCGAACGTGCGCACCCGCACCGGCGCCTCCGGCGGGCTGTAGGCCAGCGCGTTGGAGAGCAGGTTGGTCAGCACCTGGGCGATGCGGTCCGGGTCCCATTCCCCCCGCACGTCCGGCGCCACGTCCACCTGCACGGGCCGGCCGGGGTGGGCGCCCTGCACCTCGTCCAGCACCTGCGTCACCACCTCCCGGAGGTCCGTGGGTGTTCGGTGCAGGGCGATGCCGCCGCCCAGCCGCGCCTTGGTGAAGTCCAACAGGTCGCGAATCATCCGCGCCGCGCGCTCGCTGGCCTGACCGATGCGCTGCACCGTGCGCCGCTGCATGTCGGACAGCTCGCCCTTCTTCTCCAGGAGACCCACCGACATGGAGATGGCCGCCAGGGGGTTGCGCAAGTCGTGCGACACGATTCCCACCAGCTGCTGCTCGAACTCCGAGCGCCGCCGCAGCTCCTCGTGCACGCGGCGCTCCTCGGTGATGAGGCGCACCTGCTCCAGCGCCTGCGCGCACGCGTGCGCCAGCGCGGAGAAGAAGGCCCGGTCCATCTCCGTGAACAGCCGCGCCCGCGCGAAGGACAGGCCAATGGCCCCCAGCGCCCGCCCCTTCACGAGCAGCGGCAGGGCGATGGCGGACTCGTGGATGCCGTACGCATTCAGGTGCGGATAGCGCCCCTGCCAGTCCTCCAATGAGCCCAGCCAGATGGGCCGCTGCTCGCGCACCGCCTCCGTGAGCGGCACCGGGTTGGACAGGGGGATGCGGCGCCACTTGGCCAGCACCTGCTCGGGGTAGCCCACCGCGTCCACGATTTCGAGCGCGTCCCCTTCGTCATTCAGGAGGTTCACCGCGCCCGCCTTCGCGCCCGCGGCCACCAACCCCTGCTCGAAGAGCGCGCGGCACACCTCCGCCACCGTGCTGGCCTCCGACAGCCGCGCGGTGAAGTCGCGCAGCCGGTCGATGTGGCCCGCCGCGCGGTGCGCCAGCTCGCGCGCCTCCGCTTCCTTCTGTCGCAACAGCTCCGCCTGCGCGCGCACCTGGTGCTGCGCGCGGAACAGCTCCACGAAGACGGTGACCTTCGAGCGAAGCACTTCCGGCGGGAAGGGCTTCTGCAGGAAGTCCACTGCGCCGGTGGAGTAGCCGGTGACGAGCTCCGAGTCATCGCGCCCGTACGCGGTGAGGAAGATGATGGGGACGTTGCGGGTGCGCTCCCGCTGCTTGATGAGGGAGGCCGTCTCGAAGCCGTTCATCCCCGCCATCCGCACGTCCAGCAGGATGACGGCGTAGTCCTCGCGCAGGAGGAAGCGCAGCGCCTGCTCTCCGGAGGACGCCTTCGCGAGCCGCACGCCCAGCGGCTCCAGGATGGCCTCCAGCGACACCAGGTTGGCGGGGTTGTCGTCGACCAGCAGCACGCCCGGAGCTTCAACGCCCACGAGGCCGGTGCTTTCGGGGGACGCGTCCGGCGACTGCGAGGCGCTCGAGCCCCCCTGAGCGCCCGCCGCGCCATGTGGGGGCGTTCCCCGCCACCGCAACCATTCCGCCATCGTCGCTATCCCTTCGTGGAACATGGAGTCTTCACCTGGATGTCGGGGCGGTCCACCGTCGAAGCCTGGGAGTGTCCATCCGACCCGAGGGCAGGCCGGCTCCCATCAACACTCCTCGGCCCGGAATCAAACCGTGCCAGCAGTCTGCTTGTCGGGGTCGCTCACGGGGAGAGACGGCAAGCGTGCGTTATCCATCACTCGCCAGGTTCAGTATCGCCCCTTCGCGCCCAGGATGGGCAGGACGATGGGCAGCCCCACGGCCTCCTTGGAGAGCGGTCGGCCGCCTCCTCCGTCGTACTCAAAGCTCACCGTCTCTTGACTGATGGTGACATTGAGCATGTCCAGGTAGGCCTCCAGGCTGAAGGTCTCGTACACCCACGACTTGGACAGGCGCACGTCGAAGCGGAAGAAGGGCGGCAGCCGGTCCACGGAGTCCCGGTCCACCTTCACCCACGACGGCCTGCCGGAGCTGTCCTGTCCCGCGCGGTGGGTCTGCGTGCCCAGCGTTCCGTACTCCGGACGGCCGGTGTTGAAGTGCAGCACGCCGCCCAGGGTGACGCTGTTGGAGAACTTGTAGCTGAGCACCAGGTTGAGCACGTGGGACTGGTCGAAGGCGAAGGGCAGGTCCGCGGACGCCTCGCCCAGCACGTTGCCCTCCACGTCGTACCGGTAGAAACGCGTGCGCCGGACACTGCGCTGCAGCGTGTACGAGAGCCAGCCGAACCAGTTGTCGCCCAGCGGATGGCGGACGAGCAGCTCCAGGCCATACGCGAGGCCGTGGCTCTTGAAGTCGGGGAAGTTGATGTCGTCGCGGTTCGGGATGCCCGGGTCCTGGTCCGGCGCGGGCAGCGGGTCCGGGTCATCCACCAGGCCCTCGTCGGAGAAGGGCGTCAGCTCGATGGTCCGCACCAGCGGGTTGACGTAGACGTCCATGCCCAGCTCCAGCCCCTGGAGCGCCTTCCACTCCGCGCCGAACGAGAACTGCGCGCCCTCCTGGAGCCCCAACAGCAGGCTGCCCACGTCCACCACGGGCAGGCTGATGAGTGAAGTGGGCGGCTGGTGGAACAGGCCCGCGGAGCCCTTGAGGACGAGCGAGTCGGTGAGCTGGTGGCGCAAGGTGAGGCGCGGCTCCAGCGCGGTGCGGTCGATGCCCGGGGACAGGTGGTAGTTGTCCACGCGCAGTCCCGGCACCACGGACCACTTGGGAGTGGGCTGCCACACCAGCTCCGCCCACGCGCCCAGGAAGGTGGCCAGCGCCACCGGGGCGAACTCGGCCGTCTCCTCGTCCGGGTTCAGCTCGTAGAAGTCGACGATGGCGCGCTTGTGGTCCACGTCGCCGCCCAGCCGCAGGGTGACTTTGGGGTCCAGCGGCGCGGTGTAGCCCAGGCGCGCGGACCAGGTGCCCTGGTCGATGAAGACGGACGTCGCGTCGCTCGGCGGGGTGCTGCTGGTGACGGCGAAGCGGTCCAGGCCCCACGTCGCGCCGATTTCGAACTCGCCGCCGGCCAGCGGGTGGCGGTGCCGCAGGTCCACGCGGTGGAAGATGATGGACTGCAGCGCGGTGTCTCCGAACTCGTCCTGCGACTCGGAGCCGAACGTGTCCGACGAGCCGAACGCGAACAGCCTCAGCTTGCCCTGCCCCACGTCCTGCTCCACGCGCAGCTGGTAGTCCCAGAAGTCGAGGATGACCTTCGGGTTGAGGCGGCCCGACTGGGGCGGGTCCTGGAGCTTGTTGGCCGCGAGCGCGATGAGCCACGGCGTATAGGAGTAGCGGCCCGCGAGGCTGACGTTGGTGCCGGTGGAGACGAACGGCGTCTCCAGGAAGAAGCCCGCGTTGATGAGGTCCGCGTAGGCGCTGCCGTGGACGCGGTCATCGCGCGGCCTGCTGAGCCGGCCTTCAATCGCCCCGCCCAGCAGCCGCCCGTAGCGGGGCGGTGGTGAGCCCGGGAAGAAGTCGATGGCGTCGATGAAGTCCGGGTGGATGACCGCGGGGCCGAGGAAGAGATGGAAGAGGATGGGGACGCGGATGCCATCCAGGAAGTAGCCGGTGGCCGCGGGCTGGCTGCCGCGCACCACGGGGTAGGCCACGCCGGACAACATGCTGCTCACGCCCGGCAGCAACATGATGACGCGGAACGGGTCGCCCATGGTGCCGGGCACTTCGCGCAGCTCCGCGTCGTGCAACGTGACGCGGCTGACCTCGGTGCGCTCGCGGTCTCCTCGCACCACCGTCTCGTAGGGATTGATGACGAGCGGCGCAAGCCCGTACACCACCTCCAGCGCCTCCTGCGTCCCGAGCTCCTCGCGGAAGAGGCCGGGCTTGTGGCCGGGCGCGGACACGCGGACGCGATGTCCTCCCGGGGGCCAGCGCGCCTCGAAGCGGCCCTGCGTGTCCGTCTGCACCGGCGCGTCCGGCACGCTGTCCGACACCAGCGTGGCGCCGACGACGGGGCGCCGGTTGCCCTTGGTGCGCACCAGTCCACGCAAGGTGACGGGGCCTTCGGGGCGCGCGTCCTCGGCGACGACGGGCGCCTCGAAGCGGTACTCGAAGGACAGGCGCACCGGTACCGGCTGTCCATCCACGGTGGCGGGCGAGAAGCGCAGGGACGGCGCGGCGTGCAGCGCGGCTTTGTCCAACAGCGGATGGACGCCCCGCACCAGCGTGGCGGATTCGACCTCCCCCGCGTCGTCGACCAGCAGCTCCAGTTGGACCACGCCCGAGACGCGCTCCGACGCGAGCTCGGGCGGATAGGGCGCGGGGGCGTCTAGCGTCAGCGCGGGGGGAATGAAGACGGGCTCGGCCACGCCTCCATCCGGCGTGACGACCTCCACCGCCCAGCCCGCGTCCGTGCGCGCGAGGCCGACTTCCGCCGCGGACACGCCCGCATCCGCGCTGCCTCCATCCGGCGGTGACGGAGCCTGGGCATGCGCGGGGAGCACCGGCACGAGCAGCGCCAGCAGCCACACCGCGATGAGCGCGCGCGAGCCGAGTCCTCCGCGTCGCCTTCCCCGAATCGTTTCCGTCACGTCTGTTCCCGAGGGCCCCTGGGCGCATGAGGCCAGGGACGGAGCAGGGTGACAAGCACCCCTCCCGCGAAGCCGTCACCCGCAGAGCAGAAGCAACTGCGAAACCTCCAAGTCCGTCGCGGGTTCGACGAAGCGCACCCGCCACGTCACGCACCCGACACGCGCCTTGTCTCCGAGGGAGGGAGGACATGGGCACGGGGGCTCACCAAGTTCCCCGCACTCCGGAGCCCCGCGTCATGAGTCTTTGTCTGTCCCTGTCCTGGTGCCGGCTGGCGTCCACCGCCCTGCCGCTGTCCGCGTTTCCGCCTCGCGACGCCCGCCTGCTCTCCCTGGCTCCGCCGGCCCGCTCGGTGGGGGACGCGGCGGCTGCGTGGACGTGGGCTGTCGTCGGGGGGCGTGCGGAATGATCGCCCCACCGTCCATCCATGTCGTGCGCGCGCGCCTGCTCCAACTGCTCTTCGGGTTGCTGCTGGTGTTGGTGGCGCTGAGCTTGATTCCCTCGACCCCGGCCACGCTCACCGCCGAGCAGACGGCGGGGCCCCACGAGGACGCGGCCGTGCTCCGGGAGCCCGCCCGGCTCGGGACGATGGGCCCCGAGCGGTGCCCACCCGACACCCTCTGTCTTCCAAGCCGCTGAAGCACGCGTGACGGACCGCCACGCGCTGTCCGCGCCGATGGTGCGATCTCCCCACCGCCCCCGCGCTCAGCGCTGGGGCAGGATGGCGGCGGCGACCTGGTTCACCAGCTTGAGCTGACCGCGCGACATGCGGCGCAGCGTGCGCAGGAGGCGGCGCATCTCCGGCAGGTGGTCCTTGTCCCGCGAGTCCTCCTCCCACAGCGCCGCGCCCACCGAGGCCGCCGTGACGAGCCCCAGGCCCACGTCCGCCGACAGGCGCAGCGCCAGACACAGGCGGAACAGCGTCGGCACGCTGGGCATCATCTTCCCGCGCTCCATCCGCCCATAGACCTCCGCGGCGATGCCGATGCGCTCGGCCACATCCGCCTGCGTCAGCCCCGCGCGCATCCGCGCCGACCGCGCCTCCTCGCCAACGCTCACCGCCAGGCGCCGCTCCAGCTGTTGACGCGATTGTCGGGCGCGGTCGCTCGGCCGCCCCTGGCGTGCCCGGGGTGACTTGCGGGTGGAGGCGGAACCTTCAGGGTGGGTCTTCACCGCATCAACCTTATGAGTACGGGCCGAGGCCCCGGCCTGCACAGGCACAGGCCGCCCTCGGACGCGTGTCCGACAGGGCTTATAACCCAGCAAGTCATCAGGCGAAATACCGATATGCCGGGTAGTCTCCCGGTCCTCCCCGATATCGCGTCCTACCCTCCGACACACCCCCTTCCCCATCCACCGCCGCCCCCCGAATCCCGCCGGGCCCCCTATGACAGGGCTCCCGCGTGAAACCCAGGAGGTCCAGGGCATGACATGGGACCTTCCACGCGCGGTGGGCCCCTCCTCCCAGGTCGTCCGCGCCCCGACTTCGCGGCTTGACACCTCCCATTCGTAAAGCTGAAAATCAAGACATAGCCTCAAAACTGTTCAGGAGCGGAAGCCTCGCGCGAGGCGGTGCAGGCGAGGCTCGACGTGGCCCGCAAGTTCCTCCAGAACAGCAGTGCTTGCTCGAAGACCGAGGACCCACCATGGCCGGGCACCCCACCGCCGATGAGCTGATGAAGCGTCTGTTGGCCACCCGCGAGGCTGGCGACGCCACCCCCGCGAGCCCCGAGCAGCTGCGCCTGCTGCGCGAGCTGACGCGGGATGCGCCCACCTTCGCGCCCGCGCTGCTGGAGCTGGCGCGACTGCTCCAGTTGGCGGAGGAGCCGGGCGTGGACCCCGAGGTCACCTTCACCGAGGTGCAGCGGCTCCTGGAGCAGTCCGTCTCCGTGTCGCGCCGCAACCCGGCCGCGCTGGTGGAGCTGGGCTACTTCCTGGACGTCATCCGGGGCCGCGAGGACGACGCGATGACGCTGTGGGAAGAGGGCTCGTCCCACGCCCTGAAGACGTTGGAGCAGGCGTGGGCGGGCATGCTGCGCGGCCTGGGCGACACGCGCACGAAGGAGTCCCTGGAGAAGGGGCTGCGGCTGGCGGAGCGCGCGGAGAAGGTCTTCCCTGACTCGCCGCGGCTGCTGGACGAGGTGGAGCTGGTGCGCGAGTACGCGCGCCAGGACGGGCTCATGAAGCCGGCCTCGGAGCCATGAAGCGGCGGATGGAAGACACACTACCCAGGAGGTGACTTCCCGCCGGAGGACGACCATACTCTCCGAGTGAGCCCGCGGGCCCATCGGGTCCGTTCGTCCGAGGAGAGTCGCCATGTCGCCCCCGTCGTCCGACGCCTCCGCCCAGCCGCACGTGCTGCTGCGCTCCGGTCGCGCCTCCTATGAGCTCGTCAAGTCGCTGGGCGCCGCGCACCACGGGGAGTTGCTCCTCGCGCGCCGCCGCTACGAGTCGGACTTCGGTGGCTACGCGGTCATCAAGCGCCCGCTGCGCGCCGAGGCCGCGCACCGGCTCTGGGAGGAAGGCCGGCTCACCGCGCTGCTGCACCATCCCAACGTCGTCAGCGTGCACGACCTCAAGGGCCCGGACGAGGCGCCCGTGCTCGTCTTCGAGCACACCCCCGGCCACCGGCTGGACTCGCTCATGGAGGCCTCCGGCCGCGCCCACCTGCCCTTCACGGAGGGCTTCTCCCTCTATGTCGCCGCCGAGGTCGCGGAGGCGCTGCACCACGCCCACACCCTCACCGACGAGCACGGCCGGGCGCTGCGCGTCGTCCACCGCGACGTCGGTCCCCACAACATCCTCATCACCGAGCACGGCGCGGTGAAGCTGCTCGACTTCGGCGCCGCGTCGTCCGTGCTCTCCGGCACTCCCGAGGGACAGGAGCATCCCACCAGCCTCGCCTACGCCGCCCCCGAGCACGTCGCGCGCCAGGCGTTGGATGGACGCGCGGACCTGTTCAGCCTGGGGCTGGTGCTGCTCCAACTGCTCACCGGACGACACCTCTTCGAGGGCGCGGACCGGTTCGAGGCGGAGCGCCGCCGTCGTCGCGAGCAGGCGCTGTCGTCGGACACGCCGACGCAGGAGCACGCGCTCGACTCGGCCATGCAGGAAGCCGTCAGCGTGGCCGCCGCGCGGGAGCTGCGCCGCCGCATCCGCGCCTACACGCGCGAGGACCTGGAGGACGCGCTGCGCGCGGTGCCCGTGGCCTTCCAGCCGCTCTTGCGAGGCACGCTGGCGCCCGAGCGCGAGGAGCGCTTCGGCACCGGCGCGGAGCTGGCGCGCACCCTGCGGCTGTACGCCCGCCGCGCCGGCCAGGTGTTCGGTCGCGCGGACGCGCTCGCGGAGGTGACGGGCCTGCGCTACGCCGCGCTGCGCGTGCAGGCCGGTGAGTCCCCCGAAGAGGTGCTGGAGGACAGGCTGCTGCCGGAGGAGGACCCCGCAAGCTGAACGCCGCCCACGTCCCATTCCGGAAGCGTGTGCTAGCGAACATCCCCGCAGTCGTGACGTGGACGTATCGACGCGGTGCGGCTGGCGACCCTGGCCCTTCGGTACGAGTCTGAGTCTCCATGTGCACGCCAAGCCTCGTCCTCCTGGTCGAAGACCACGCCGATAGCCGGGAGCTGCTGGAGGAGTTCCTGACGATGGAAGGCTTCGCCGTGGAGACGGCGGGCAACGGCCAGACGGCATGGGAGCGCCTGAGGCGACTCCCCCGCCCGGACGCGGTGCTGCTGGACTTGATGATGCCGGTGATGAGCGGGTGGGAGCTGATGCGCCATGTCCGTGAGGACGCCAGGCTGAGCGCCCTGCCCGTCGTCGTCGTGTCCGGCGCGGGCAACAGCCAGCCGCTCCCCGAGGGCGTCCAGGCCGCGGTGCCCAAGCCGGTGGACCTCTGGGAGCTGCGCGCGACGCTCGCCCGCGTGGTGAACGCGGGCTGACGGCGCCGGCACGTCAGGCCGGGAGCGGCACGCGCGGGAGCGTCACCTTGAAGACGGTGCCGTCCGCCTCGGTGGAAGCCACCTGGATGTGGCCGCCGTGGCCCTTCACCACCTGCTCGACGATGTAGAGGCCCAGGCCCAGGCCCCCGCTGATGCTGCTGCCGGGGTGACTGCTCGTGGCGCGACGGAACGGGTCGAACAGGTGGGGCAGCGCTTCGGCGGAGATAGGCTCGCCGGGGTTGTGGACCTCCAGCACCACCGTGTCGCCCAGGTCCGACAGCGTGAGGGTGATGGGCGCGTCCGGCGCGCTGTACTGGAGCGCGTTGCCACCCAGGTTGCTCACCACCTGGAGCAGCCGGTCGGCGTCCCACTGACCGTCATACCGGCCGGAGCCCCCCGCCACCCGCAGGGTGCGCTCCGGCCACGCGGCCTCCAGTTCCTCCACGCCCTGCCGCACCACCGCGCGCAAGTCTCCCGGCGTGCGCTGGATGGGGATGCCTCCGCCCAGCCGCCCGCGCGTGAAGTCGAGCAGCTCTGAAATCATCCGCGTCATCCGCGCGCTGGAGCGGGCGATGCGCGTGACGAAGCGGCGCTCGCGTTCCGCGAGCACCTCGCTGTGGAGCAGCTGCGTGGTGGACAGATGGATGGCGTTGAGGGGGTTGCGCAGGTCATGGCTGACGATGGCGATGAGGCGCTCGCCGAAGCGGGCCGCCTGGAGCTCGGCCTCCTGCGCGCGGCGGCGCTCGGTGACGTCCGCCAGCGTGGCGACCCCGGCGATGAGCTCTCCGTCCCTGTCGCGGATGGGCGCGCTGGAGACGAGCACGGTGAGCGTGTGGCCATCCTCGTGCTTCAGCATCGCCTCCTCGCCCTGCACCACCTCGCCGGTGCTCAGCGTGCGCGCCAGCGGCCACGCGTCCGGGGCATAGGGTGTCCCGTCCGGATGACAGGCGCCGTAGAGGGTGGCGAACGTGTCCACGTTGGACATGGGCTGGAAGGGGCGCCCGGTGAGCATGGCGACCTGCCGGTTGGCGAGCACCAGCCGGCCGCTGGCGGCGTCCGCGATGAAGACGCCCGCGGGCAATTGCTCCAGCACGGCGGCCAGCCGCGCGCGCTCCGATTCGATGGTGGACAGCAATCGCTGCCGGTCCGTCTCCACCGCGCGGCGTTGGGTGATGTCCAGCACGGTGGCCACGCGCCGCGACACCTTCCCCGTCTCGTCGCGAAAGGCCGTGACGTGGGAGAAGGCGGGGAAGCGGCTGCCGTCCTTGCGCACGTGGAGCGACTCGTACTCGTGCGAGGGCTTGGAGTTCGCGGCGGCGGCGTGGCGCGGGAGCATGCCCCGGGCCTCGGGAGCAATCGTCGCCTCCAGCGGCTGGCCGATGAGCTCCTCCGGCGAGGCTCCGTGCATGCGCGCGAAGGCGGGATTCACGTCGAGCAGGGTGTCGTCCTCGGCGGACACCACGACGACGCCGACCCCCAGGCGGAAGAAGACCTCCTCCCAACGCCGCAGGCCGGCCTCGCTCTCGCGCAGGCGCTTCAGGGAGGCCTCCGCCTCCGCGCGGGCCTCGCGCTCGCGGTCCCGGGCCTGGCCCTGGGCGAGCAGTCCGGTGGCGCGCGACGCCATGGCGCGAAACAGCAGCAGGTCCTCCTCGGACAACTCGGTGCTGACGCGGCTGCCCATGAGGGCCACGCCGATGAGCACGTCGTTCAAGACGAGCGGGACGCCGTACAGCGCGCGCACGTCGGAGGTGCGCACCACGGCGGAGTGGGCCCGCTCGTCGCAGCTTGCGTCGTGTACCAGCAAGGGCTCGCGCGTCGCGGCGATGGTGCCGACGAAGCCCTGCCCCATGGGCACGAGCCCCCCGATGTCCACGCCTTCGCCCACGCCGCTCTCCACGCGCAGGAAGTCCTCGCCGTCGCGCAGCAGGACGACGGCCACGTCCACGGCGGCCACCGTCTCGCACAGCACCTGGAGCAGCCGGGGCAGGAAGCCCGCCACGTCGGGGCTGCCCAGCGCCGCCGCGCTGATGCGGTCCAGGGCCTGGATGGTGCGCTCGCGGGCGCGCGTGTAGCGACTGACGGCGGCGGCGACGGCCTCGTCCATCGCCTCATGGAAGATGCGCTCCTCGTCGGGGCGGAGCGTGGCGTGGCCTCGCGCGGACCACAGGCGCAGCACGCAGCCGCGCAGGAGCCGGTACTCGGTGACGACCTGTCGCAGGTCGAAGCCCTCGCCCAGGCGCTCCAGGGCGTGGTGGTCGCTGATGGCGCTCAGCCCCGAGGCCAGCTCCGCCTGGGGCTTTCGCATCATCCTCGCGATGCCCTCCAGCAACCCGGGCAGGCCGTCGCGGAGCGCGGGGCGCGTCAGGGCCTGGGCCGCGGGGATGGAGCGCACCTCCACCTCCCAGGCCTCCAGGATGGTGTCGCGGTTTTGAATCAGGAAGTCAGCCAGGGGAATGGGCAAGGGCGTGTCGAAGAGGGTGTTCCGGGCCGGGCACGACGTGCCGTGGGTCTAGCCACTCCCCCGCCCTTCGACAACCGCTCGGAAGCGATGCGCCATCCAGGCCACACTTCCGCCCGGGTTCGCGGCGTCCTTCAGTGCGACGTCGGCGCCATCACGTCCGTGAGCCGCAGCAGGCGGTGCTCCTGCTCCAGCAGATAGTGGACGCGGAAGCCGGAGCCCAACACCACCAACCCCACCTCTTCGGGCAACAACGGCCCCTCGAGCGGGAGTCCCGCGGCCAGTTCGGCCAGCTCGCCTTGAAGCTTCTGTCTCACCGGGGCAGGACACCGGTCGAGCGTTCGCAACGCAGGAGGAGAGAGCTGGAGACGCAGAGCCATGGTCCTACTCAGGGTGACCACCCCGGGCGCGCGTATCAAGATGTGCCATGGGTCCATGACACTGGTTCGCTTCCAACTTCAGCGAATCTGGATTTCCGGCGCTGCGTCGCGCGTCACGCCTGGGTTGTCCTCCACCGAACGCGAAGCCTGGGGTCTGGCGGACAGGACAGGAGGGCCCGAGGTATCTGAAACAAGTCGCTCCTCCGACATCCTGTCTCAACCCCGACGTCAGGGGCCGATGCGGCTCACGCGGCGCCGACGTTGCGCACCGTGCCGTGCTCCAGGTCCAGCCACAGCATCCGGCCCCGTGTGTCGAACATGAGCAGCGCGGTGTTGGTGAGGCGGACCTGGGGAGTCGGTGACTCCTCGAAGGTGAAGTTGAGCCGCGCGCGCATGACTTCACTGACGTCGAGCAGGCGGACCTGCCAGGCCCCGTCGAAGAGCGTCAGCTCCGCGCGCCACGACTCGGAGAGGAAGCACTTCACGCGCTCCAGGGACTCACCGACCACGGACATCGGCGCGGCGAAGCGCGGTCCTTGAGGCTTCACCCACAGCCAGTCCGCCTCTCCAGGGCGAGGGTACTCGCGGTCGCTGAAGTGGACGGAGGCGCGCACCTCGCCATCGGCGGTGATGGCGCAGGAGCGCAGCACGGCGGAGACACCCTTGCCGAGGGCCACGAACGGCTCACGCGAGCGCAGGGTGGGGCCGTCTTGCAGCGCATAGACCCAGCACTCCGCGTCGGTGGTCACGAAGCACAGGTGTGTCTCGTCCGCGGCCAGCATGGCGACGGGGCCAGGCACCTTCGACACCCGCCACAGGGCACGCGGCTCGGCGGCCTGCGCGTCCAGCATCATCACCGTGAGCTCCGAGGCGACGAACCATGTCTCACCGTCATACGTCGGCGCCCACGCGTGCATGGCCACGTCGCACCACGCGGTGGCCCGCCGCCGCACCACGTCCACGCGGGACACATGGTGCAGCTCGCCCCGACGCGCGATGGCCAGCACGCGGTCCCCATGGATGGAGGCGACCAGGGAGAAGGCCGGCACATCGAAGTGCGCCAGCCTGCGGCCCTCCGCGCTCAGCAACACCGCGCCCGCCTCGCCCAACGCGAGCAACAGCCGGTCCGAGGGGAGCACCACCGCGTCATGGATGGCGAACGGCCCCGCGTCCCCGAGCGAGGCGGTCGCCTGCACCACGAAGCGGGTCCACGGGGACGGGACCTTGGGGGCCAGCGCGGGCAGGTCCGCGCGCAGCGCGCCGTCCGGCAGGTCCCTGAGCAAATGGGTGATGAAATCGGTGGGCAAGTGGGCCTGACCCAGGGCCCTGTCTCTCATGAGGGCGCGCACGGTGGGCACGAGCAAGGCCGAGCGGACTCCGGAGGGAGGCTCGCTCGCCAGCGTCCGGGCGAAGGCCAGCCGCTCCGCCGCGCCATTCAGGGAGTCGTCGTCCAGCAGCGCGAGCACGCGGGCACGCGCCGCGTCGAGTCCTCCCGGAAGCGAGCCCGCCCACAGCGCCAGGAGTCGCGCGCCGCCCACGCCGCCCACGTCCACGCCACGCTCCATCCACTCGCGCGCTTGCTCCCGAGCCGCCTGCACCGGCCAGATGGCCTCGACGGCCTGGACCCAGCTTCCCGCCTCGGCGCGAGACTGGCCCCACAGCAGACGCAGCTCATGTGCCTCCGCGAAATGCGTGCTCTCCAGGCGCAGCACCGCGTCCTCGAAGCAGCCGCTGCGCCGGGCGATGGCCTTCGCGCGCTGTGGGTCCTTCGCGAGAAACCACTGACGCACCACCAGACCGGGTGCCAGGGCACGCCCCTCGGCCAGCTCCGCCGCGAGCTTGAAGCAACGGTGCCGCTCCAGGAAGGCGACGGCTTCCTCGTGCGCGCCCAGCAACTCGGAGAGGATGAACGCGGCTTCCTCGATACGACCTTCGCGCTCGAAGCGCTGCAAGGCCGCGCGGTAACGCTGCCGGAGCGCCTCGTAGAGTTCTTCACCTCCGGCGAAAGTGGCGGCGGGGCCGCGCGGGCCTAGCTGGAGCTTGAGGTCCTCTCTCGGCCCCGGCAGACCGAGCGCCTCGCGGGTGTTTTCGTTCAGCTTCTGATTCAGCGGAATGGCATGGCGCAGCGCTTCGTGCAGGTCTCCGCCCTCGAACATCTCGAACAGGCGACGCAGATACTCCGCCTTGCGCCGGCCGAGCAGCTCGCCCAGCGGCGTATGTCGCAGCAGCCACTGGGACAGGCGCGCCAGGGAACCCGGGCCTGGAGGAGGCCCCGCGTTCCGAGGTGACGTCTGGCCACCACGAGCGCCACGTCCACCGCCCGCCGCCTTCTCCGTCGAGCGAGGCCGGAGCGCCGCCCACAGTCGGCCCAACAGGGAGGGCGTCCTCGGAGCCAGGGCCTCGCGCCGCGAGCCTGACGAGGAGGAGCCCTTGCCTTCACCCGAGGGCAGCGCGCCCGCCGTGGAGGGAGTGTTCCTCAGCCACGCCGCGAGGCGGCCGAGCCACCTGCTTCCTCCTCCACCCTCGCCCTCCGCTGTCTCCGCCTTCGATGCGGCCCCCCACAGGGAGCGCAGTCGCGACAGCACTCCAGCGCTTGCGACGGCGCCGTCACCGCTCGATCCCGATGACGCGGCACTCCGCCCCGTCCATGCGGAGCGCAGTCGCGACAGCAGTCCAGGACGCTCGGCCACGACGGCATCGGAAGGGGGCGCACGTCCCTCCATGCGCGCGAGCACCACCCGTGCTTCATCGGACGGCTCGGGAATGGAGCCACCGAAGGAGGCGCGTGTGACAGGCGCCACGGGCTCCACCGCGGCTGCCACGGGTGGAGGTGGCGCGCCCAGGCTCCGCGTGGGCAGCACCGTCCACGCGGACACGTCGAACCACGAGGACAGGTCCACGACCCGCGCGCTCGACAGCGGATGGACCCGGGCGACGCCCGCTCGCACGAGCACGAGCGAGTCACGCGGCGCACCCAACCGCGCCCACTCCGAGGCAGCCAGCGGCGCGGAGGTGAGCACACCGCCTTCGAGCGTGAGGGGCAGACCCGGGCTCGACGCCGTCGAGACCCGCGTCACCCGAGGAAGCCGCAGCAGATAACCCTCCGCCACGAACAGCACGGACGCGCCCGGCGCCCACATCGCCATCACCCGCCGCCGAGCCTCCTGCTCGCCGAGCAGCTCCGGGTCGAACCAGAACGCCGAGGCACTCACCGTGCCCCGGTGCACATGCTGACGCGGCGCCGTCCTCGCGTGGGCGAAGCGCCTCATATGCCCTCCGCCGTCGCGCGATAGCGCACGTGTCCGTCACGAAGGTCCAGCAACACCAGCTCCCCGGTCCGCGTGAGCCAGCCGAGCAGCGACGTGGTGTGGCTGAGCTCCGCGTGCACCACCGGAGCCGAGGCCTGAGCAAGCACGTGGTGGCCGGTCGCGCCGAACCACGACAAGGTGCGCTCATCCGGCCCCAGCACCACCAGCCCGGCCTGCCCTGGAGAGCCATGGCAGCATCCCACGCCGACCACGTGGAAGCCTTGAGGCACCGGGAGGTCCTGGACAGAACCCTCGAGAAACAGTCGCCACACTCTCGGCCCGTGACTCATCGCGAGCAACCCCGAGTCCCCAGGCACCTTGACTCCGACGGCGTGACCGAAGAAGGACTCACCCCCCCGGGCCTCCAGCACCGTGCTCGTCGACGCGTCCGGCCCCACGACATGGAGCGTCGTCCGCGAAGGCAAGGGCTGCCCCTCCGATGGCGCGATGTAGACAGGCTTGCAGACATTGGGCGGATACGGAGACACGGGATAGAGGCTGTGCAACCCCGTGCCCACGCGAACGCTGGGGCCACTGCGGACGTAGACGAGCTTGCCGTGGACCCGGGCCATCGCCGTCACCGAATTGTCCAGCGCCATCAACTCGACGCGATGCTCGGCCTTGACCAGGTAGACGAGGAAGAGCTCTCCGCTCCGCGTCAGCAGCAGGACCGACTCCCCATCGCGGTCCCTCCACGAGAACAGCCGGCCGGGGCCTCCGTGCGCGACGGGAAGCTCCGACGCGTGGCCCGGCGTCCACCGCTCGGACACCGGGCGCCGCTCACCCGCGTCGGCCCGGGGAGGCTGGGGCTTGAGCGTGCCATGGAGGACATAGCGGTCCGGCCGTTCCATCAACGCGAGCAGTCCGCCATTCGAGCGCCACCCTGCGGCGAGCATCAGATGACCGGGCTGAAGCCTCATGCGCCGAGGTCGGGGCGCGGTGGAGCTGGACGAGTCGGGAATCGCCATCGCGGACACGCCGCCGTCGGAGTGGAACATCACCAGCCGGAAGCCGTCCGCCGAGAAGTGGAACGAGCGGGCCTTCTGGCCTCCGGCCATCGACACGGGCTTCGCGACGCGACTCTGGAACGGGTCTCTCAGCAGACGAATGCTGTCGTCGGGAGGCGGCAGGTCCAGCACGACTGAACGCACCGGACGGGAAGCGGGACGCACGTCCACGGTGAGCTTGCGCACCTCGGGGGCCAGCACCTCCGTCACCTCGATGCGGGACATCGACTCCGCACCGGGCAGCCGTGCGAGGCGAGCACTCCCCACCAGCCACGTCTCTTCCGGCGCATCGCCCAGGGACAGGGCCTCATGCCATGCGGCGAGTCGCTCGGCGGCGGGTGGATCCACGTCGCGTGCGGAGAGCCAGGAGAGCAGCACGCTGGGAGTCACCTCGGAATAGGTGCCCCGCTCGGGCGGAGCCTGGAGCACGCCCCACGCGAAGGAGGCCCCGGCGGCCTGGGCACGGCGGGCCATGACGATGAGCAGCGCGAGGTGTGCGATGCGAGGGTTGCCAAGCTGGTCGGGCCCCGCGTCCAGCAACACGACGGTGCGGCGAGCGCCCTGCGGCTGACGGAAGGCGGGCTTGAGAAAGGACAGCTCCCCGAAGGCGGCGCGGCGCACCAGCTCGTCCGGAGCCTCCAGGGCCCACAGCCACTCACTGACGAGCAGCCGGTCGAACGAGCCCCGGCGGGTGATTCCGTCATAGCCCTGGGGCTCGCCACCGGCGGTCTCTCCGCGCGGGCGCAACGCCCCCATGGCCGCGGACAGCCGGGCCACGAACGGCCCCAGGTGCGTGGCCATTTCCTCGGGGAACAGCGCGAGCGACTCCGCCCACGGGCGCAGCACGGGAGGCAGTGAGCTCATGACGCCCCTTCCCTTCCCGCGCCGGCTTCCTCGCTCGCGAGCCAAGCGACGAGCGTGGGGCGATGCACCGGCCGAGCCGAGGCCACCGAGACGAGCTGAAACGAGCCAGGAAGCACGGCGAGCTGCGTGGCGGTGTCCCCCGCCAGCGCCAGCAACGCACGCTCCAGCAGCGAGGCCACCACGTCCGGCGCGAGCGCACAGGGCAACAGCAGTGACGGCGCGGCGCTGTCGCGGCCCAGGTACAGGGCGCCATCCACCCACGGCAGGGACTCCGCCGCGCCCAGCAGCACGAGGACGCCCTGCCCCGCGACACCGCGCCACGCCCCCAGCTTCGCGTCGTCCTCCCGAAGGGCCCGTCGCGCGAGCACGCGCGCCACCTCTCCCACGCCGATGACGGCGAGCGGCTCCAGCGCCTCCGCGCGCGGTCCCCAGCGCACCGGCAGGGCCCCCTGACTTTCACTGCTCATGACTCCACTCCACCGCCCTCTCGCACGTCTTGAAGACCCGTCCCCCGCGTCGTCGACGCGGACCGCGCCGCCAGTCGTCACATCTCCGGTCAGGAGAGCCCGGCGCCACGAGCCTCCAGCGACACCGGAGACACGAGCGCGAGCGCCTCCGTGAGCCCGGCGCGCAGGACCTTCAGGTCCTCGGTGAGGAACTCGGGAGCGAAGCTCGCGTCCATCTCCCTCGCCACGCCCTCCAGCTTGAGGTGCCACGCGGCGAAGGCCTCGGCGTCGGTGTCGCTGGGGCGCTCGGCGAGCAGCACCTGCCCCGCCTGGACGATTCGCTGAGCCCGAGCCCACGGCCCCGCGCTGGCCTCCAGCGCCGCCGCCGAGAGGGCAGGGTTCTCCGTCGCCGCGAGAAACTCCCTCAACACCTCCCGAGCGAGCGCCTGTCCTTCCTTCGTCGGCACCGCGTACACGAGCGGCCACAAGTCCGCGGTGCTCGGCACGGAGCGCCCCGCGAGCACGGCCGCCGCGGCCACCAGTCGCTGCACCTTCACCGCGCGCCGGTCCGACAGCGACAGCCCCGCCGCGCGCAGGGAGCGCAGCGCGTGGGCCAGATGCGGACGCACGGGGGCCAGGTCCGCCTCGCGCGCCGCCTGCGCGAGTACATCCAGCGCGGCCAGGGAGGCGCGGCGTCCCGTACCCTCGCCCCACAACGAGGCCCCGCCCGCGAGCAGGTCCTCCAGGCGCGGGTCCGGCACGGGCTCGACGAAGATGCGCGCCAGGAAGCGGTCCGCGAACGCGGCGAGCGACTCATCCTCGGGCAGCGCGTTGGCGGCGCCCACGCAGACGCGCAGGGGGCAGCGCATGCGCGTGTGGCCCCGGCGGAACGTGCGCTCGTTGAGCAGGCCCAGCAGCGTGTTCAGGATGGCGGTGGAGCCGAGGAAGACCTCGTCGAGGAAGGCGACATCCGCCTCCGGCAACATGCCCGTGGTCTCCGTCTCCACCAGACCCTCGCGCAGCTTGCGCAGGTCCACGGGGCCGAACAGTTCGGAGGGCTCGGTGAAGCGGCCCAGCAGGTACTCGAAGTAGGAGCCCCCCAGCGCGCGGGCGGTGCGGCGCACGGCCTCGCTCTTCGCGGTACCGGGGGGACCGATGACCAGCAGGTGCTCACCGGCGACGGCGGACAGCGCGATGAGCTCCACCATGGCCTCGCGCTCGACGAGCCCCTGTCCCGCGTCGGAGAGGGCGTCGCGGACGGCGGTGGCCGCGGCTTCAAAGGTGACGGACATGAACGAAAGCCTAACCGCCGGACTCCGCCGGCGCGAAGAGCACCCACCCCCTTGAAGGAATACCAGCGGACGTCCACCGGCCTCGCGGTACCGGGACGCCTGCTCGTCGACGGTGAAGGCCGGGGTGGGCGCGGGAGCGGGGCGTCCCTCCCGTGACGGAGGGCGGTTGGCTTCATGACACGGAGTCCCACTTCATGCTCCGGGCGCGAGTCGGACATAGACTGGCCTCCATGAAAAAGGTGTCGAAGTGGGTGGCGCTGGTGGGCGTGCTGGGCGTGGGCACCCAGGCGGTGGCGGACGGTTGGAATGGTCATGCCTCGCTGGGCGCGGGAATCTCCCTGGACCATTTGAGTGACTTCAGCGCGAAGGGACCCGCGCTGCATGCCTACCTGGGCGTGGAGTCCCCGCCGGGGCTGTCCCTGGGGCTGCTGGCCGAAGTCTCTGAGACGTGGGGCACGGAGCTGCGCGACGCGGCGAGGGACAACCGGCTGGAGCGCACGCAACTGGATTACAAGGCGGTGGGAATCGAGGCGCGGCTGCGCTTCTTCCGGGACAAGCCCATCACCCCCTGGGTGGGCGCGAGGCTGTCGAAGAGCTGGGGCAGCACCTTCACCCCGGACGCGATGGGCAACTTCCTGCGAGAGAACGTGGACACCACGAGCATGGCCTTCCGCCTGGGCGTGGATGGCTGGTTCAGCGAGCACTGGGGCATCTCCGCCGCCACGGCCTTCCAGTTCTGTGACGTGAAGCTCTCGCGGGACTCGGTGGACGAGTGCGCCAAGCTGATTCAGTCGGTGATTGTGGGCCCGGTGCTGCGCTTCTGAGGCACCGCCGGGCGAACTGTCCTGGTGCGCGGCCCGACTCGGCCGGTGTAGAAAACCAGGCGTGAGCGAGAGCTGGGAGCAGCGGGCAAGACGCGAGGCGCGGGAGATGGAAGCCGCCATCCGGAGCGCCCTCGCGCGAAGACAGTCGGACCTGGAGCTTCGCGCGGAGCTGGAGTCGCTGGCCCGGCGGCCCCGCTTCCAGAGCTTCCCCTGGCTGTGGGGACCGGCGCTGCATGTGAGGGACCGCGTCCTCTTCCGTCCGCTCATCCTCTCCTGGCTGGTGCCGGTCAACGTCACGGCGAGCGGGAAGTTGTTCGACCCGTGGAAGAGTGAGTACGCCGCCGCGCTGGAGACGTGGCTGTCGGACGCGGACCGCGCCGACGACGTGGCCGTGTTCCGCAAGCTGTACGGCTGGAAGCTTCAGGGCCTGGGAAAGTTGCAGGAGGCGGTGTGGCGCGAGGACGTCACGCGACGCTTCCGGGGCGCGAAGACGCGCGGCGCGCGGCACCTCGAGTTGAGCAAGGTGGAGCAACCTCTCCTCCGGCTGGATGAAGCGACGGCGCTCGAATTGGACGCGGTGGACCCGGAGGCGGCGCGGCCCTTCATCCGTCAACACCTGCCCTTCACGCAGAACACCTGGTCCCTGTCGAAGAAGCCGCTTCCGATGTGGGGTACCTATCGGGAGCGCCTCTTCGCCAGGGGCGACACGGAGCAGGCCTGGACGGTGTATCGCCGGCTGGTGTCCGAGGAGACGTGGCGTCGGGACGTCATGGCACTCACGGAGTCGGTGAAGGCGCCGGACGCGCTGGTGCGAGAGCTGGGCGAGCACCATCCGGAGTTCGCGCCCACCATGGCGGCCCACGTCTTCGTGGAGCTGGTGGAGAAGCGCGGGCGCGACGTGGTGCCCTATGTCCTGGAGAACCTGCGCTCGGTGTTCCCGAGGTGGGCCGGCAGGACGAGCATCCATGGGGTGAAGAACGCGAAGGCCCTGCCGGAGTTGCTCGAGCTGTGTCGGGTGCGCGGCTGGGAGGACGTGTGGGCGGCGGCGCTGCGCACCTCCTCGACGGAGGAGACGTTCGACACCGAGGTGCGCAAGCTGGTGAAGGACGCGGACCGGGACGAGCCCGTGGCGCGGCGGCGGCTCCTCCAGGTGGCGGGGGCAGGCGCCGAATGGAACCTGCCCGGCCTGGGCTTCGCGAGGGTGTTGCCGCTGAAGGACGCGACGGCGGTGGCGATGTACGAGCGCTTCCCGGAGCTGATGCGCGGCCCCTTCCGGATGCACGTCGCCTCCGGCTGGCATGCGGCATACCCGGAGCTGGTGGCGCGCGCGTTGGAGCAGCGCGATGAGGAGCTGCTGGACTTCATCGCGAGCCGCGCCGCCACGCAGTTCGTGCCCGAACATGGCGCGGACAAGCGCCAGAAGGAGTGGACGCGGGTGCTGGACGCGCTGGCCGAGCACTACGAGAAGTTGCCGAAGGAAGGCGGCGTGTTCGCGCGTCGAGCCGCCAACGCCCTGGGCGCCGTGCCCGCGTTCTCCATCTGGGACTTCGACCGGCTGCTGATGCGGAACCGGCTCACGAGGCTGTTCTTCCAGCGCTCGGATGACTTCTACCTGGCGGACCCGCTGGCGGTGAGGGACCTGCTGGAGGCGCCGCAGATTCACGTGCAGGCGCTCGCGTTCCGGCTCCTGGGGCGGGACTCGCCGCGCGCGAGGGCACTGGCGATGCTCAACCTGGACCTGCTCCAGGCCACGCTGCTGAGGCCCCTGCACCGGCGCACGCGGCACGCGGCCTTCGACGCGCTGGCCAACGCGGCGTTGCATGACGTGGAGGCCGCGAGGATGTTGCTGCCCCGGATGCGAGACACCTTCGCGCTGCCGGACAAGCGCTATCCGAAGGAGGCCCTGGTGGAGCTGCTGGCGAAGGTGCTCACGCGCTGGCCGGAGCTGCGAGGCCCGTCGGAGACTCCGCGAGTCTTCTCCGCGTCCACGAAGGAGGCCCTGTCATGACGGTGGTCGACCTCCTCTACGCGACGCCGTCGGTCTTCGAGTCCACGCGGGAGCGCGCGCTGCTGGGCTTGTCGGTAGACCAGCATCGGCCGGTGCGCTTCCACGCGAAGGTGGCGAAGGACGTGCTGCCGATACGGCTGGCGCTCCAGGCGCTCGGGCAGCTCATCTGGCAATCGGACGAGTGGAGCTCGGAGTGGATGGGGGGATTGATGGACCCCATCATCACCGTGCACCCGGACCGCGTCTTCTTCGAGGCGTTCAGCCAGGACCAGAGTTCGTACGGAATGGTCATCGTGGACCGGAGCTGCTTCGCGCCCGAGGGCGAGGTGCGCTGCGGCACCACCAACGTGGACTTCACCGCGTGGCTGTGGGCGGCGCTGGCGGAGATGCGCTCCAGCCGGGAGACACACCTGCGCGTGGGTGCGGAGGGCTTCGAGGTCCGCACGCAGGGCGCGGGAGGACGCTTCGAACAGAAGGTGGAGGTGCCAGACGCGTGGGTGCGAGGCTTCCTCCAGCTCCAGGGCGGCATGGCGATGCCGGGCACGAAGCTGACGGTGAGGCCGGTGGACCTGCTATCGGCGGTGCGCTACCTCACCTTCACCAAGGCGAAGATGTCTCCCCGGGCGCTGCGCTACGTGCTCACTCCGGGTCAGGACGCGAAGCTGGTGCTGGAGCCGTGGGAGCACGAAGTGCCGTTGCGTGGCGCGACGCATGGCTCCACGGAGCCGCGCACGGTGCGCACGTGGGGTCGGCGGAGGCTGCGGCTGCTGGAGCCATTGCTGCCGTACGCGGACAAGGTGGACATCTACCTGAAGGGCCGGGCACTGCCGCACTTCTACGGGGTGCACCTGGGGCCGGGGGTTCGCTTCGTGCTCGGGCTGTCGGGGTGGACGGAGAACCGGTGGACGGGCACGGCGGGGATGGACCTGCTGCTGGAGCCGGGGCAGGACAGCGAGCTGACGGAGCGGGTGCTCGGGTTGTTGCGTGAGCGCGTGCACGCCTCCACGGACGAGGTCGCGCGGGCGCTGGGCGTGAGCAAGGCGCAAGCGGCGGAGGCGTTGGCGACACAGTGCGCGGCGGGGCGGGCGGTGTTCGACGTGGAGGCGCGGCACTGGCGGCACCGCGAGCTGTTCGCCACGCCCGTGAACCTGGGCCGGCTGTATCCACCGGATGTGCGGCGCGAGGAAGCCGAGCGCCTGGAGGCGGCGGACGCGGTGAAGGTGACGTCGGAGACGACGCGCGAGACACGCAAGGTGCGCAAGCTGCCGACGCCCGAGGGCGCGGTGGTGCGCGAGGTGGTCCACCGCGACTGGGTGGTGCACGGGCACGCGGGCCCGCAGCAGGACGTGGAGCTGGTGTTGAACGACGAGGACCGGCTCCTCTTCGGCAAGTGCGGCTGTGAGTACTTCCGCGAGCACCTGATGAATCAGGGGCCGTGCGCGCACCTGCTGGCGTTGCTGCGGCTGGCGAAGGCGCGGCGCAAGGAGCTGGCGAGCTCGGTGCCGTCCTCGGCCGAGGCGCTCGCGGTGAGCGCGGCGGGAGCGGCGGCGCGGCGACCCAGGAACGAGGACGCCGACACGGACGAGGCGGACGACACCGAGGCGCTTGACGAGGACGGCGGCGATGACGATAACCGGTGATGCTCTCGGGAAGGGCCCGGGCTCGCGGATGAGCCGTCGGTGCCGTGGTGTTTCGCTGCGGCGGTGTTCTGTCTCCTTCTCTTCTCCAGGGTCCCAGCGTACGGAACGCAGGGAACCCCGGGTCCAGCGCCTCGCAGGTCGTCCCCTGGCCCCTCCCGGAGCACCATGAGCTGGCTCGATTGGTTCAAGGGGCTGTTCTCCCCCAAGCCGGTGACACGCGACGTCGCGCGGCTGGATGCGTCCGAGCGAGATGCGCGAGGCCGTCCGGCGGACGTGGTACGCGAGACGGTGGCCACGTCGGGGCCGCTGAAGCCCGGGCACCTGCGACAGATTCTGCGGGACGCGCGGCTGTTGCCCAAGGGCAAGCGCGTCTACACGCGGAAGCGCAAGCGGCTCTTCGCGGCGACAGAGGCGCGGCGCTTCTTCTCCACGGCGTTCCGGACGCGGAACCGGAACGTGCGCGATTTGCTGCCGGACGAGGCGCAGCTCGCGCGGTACGGGTTGCCGGTGTGGCGCACGGAGGAGGACGTGGCCACGGCGCTGCGTATCTCCGTGGGGCAGTTGCGGCACTACTCGACACACCGGGCGCGGGAGCGCGTGTCGCACTACGTGACGTTCTCGGTGCCGAAGCGTTCGGGGGGCGTGCGGCTGTTGCATGCGCCGAAGCGGAGGCTCAAGGCGCTGCAGCGAAGGTTGCTGGCGGTGCTGGTGTCGAAGCTGCCGGTGAGTGCTCAGGCGCACGGCTTCGTGACGGGGCGCTCCATCAAGACGGGAGCGGCGCCACACGTGGGCAAGCGGGTGGTGTTGAAGCTGGACCTGAAGGACTTCTTTCCGTCGGTGACGGTGAACCGGGTGCGAGGGTTGTTGTTGGCCTTCGGGTATGGCTATCCGGTGGCGGCGACGCTGGCGGTGTTGATGACGGAGGCGGAGCGTCAACCGGTGGAGGTGGAAGGGACGGTGTTCCACGTGCCGGTGGGGCCGCGAGTCTGCGTGCAGGGTGCGCCGACAAGTCCGGGGCTGTGCAACGCGGTGCTGACGCGGTTGGACCGGAGGCTGGCGGGCCTGTCGCGCAGGTATGGGTACACATACACGCGTTATGCGGATGACCTGACGTTCTCGGGGGATGACCTGGGGGCGCTGGAGAAGGTGCGGGCGCTGGCCGCGAGGTACGTGACGGAAGAGGGCTTCGAGGTGAACCGCGAGAAGACGCGCGTGATGCGTCGGGGCGGGCGTCAGCGAGTCACGGGCGTCACGGTGAACGAGGGGCTCGGTCTGTCGCGGGAGGAGCGGCGCAAGCTGCGCGCGATGATTCACCAGGAGGACCGGGACGGTGGGGACGCGAAGCGCCGTGCGCGCATCGATGGGATGTTGGCGTATGTGGGGATGTTGAATCCCGAGCAGGCGGCTCGCCTCGCGAGGCGACGCAAGCCGCGGGGTGGGTGAGTCGCTGGACGGATTGAGGTGTGTGGTTTCGCAACCCCGCACCTGGAACTGAGGGGTTTTCCACTGCGGGGCGCGCGGGCGGTTTGTGGGTTGAGGAGGTGACCCTTTACATCGGGCGCCCCACCCTCACAGGAGTTGCGCCATGGCGACTGCCACCCGCTTCGCATTCACGCAGCCGAGCTCACCTGGGACCGAGTTCATCATCGAGCTGACGGACGACCAGACGATCAACCATGCACGGAAGATTCTCTCCGGCGAGGAGCAGAACGAAGTCCACGTGCATGGGCGAATCATCAAGAGGACGCAGCCGTACAATCCGAAGTTCTCGTTCCATCTGGACCCGACGACCATCCGGTTCTTCGCGATGGCCATCGAGGTCTGCGACGCGAACATGGTGTACGTGGAGGACCACCTGGACGAAGCGGGAGGTGCCTTCCTGCCGGGCAGCCACTGGTGCCCGTGGGACTCCAGGCTCACGCGCGAAGTGAAGTAGCGAGCGGCCTCGACGGGCCTCATGCCTCGGTTGAGCGCGGCTAACGCGATCCGAGGGTGAGGCCCCGAGAGGAGGCGGGCCTGACGGTACAGTGGGTGGTCATGAGTGACCTTCCGTCTGTCCCGGGGCTGGTGGCGCCGCGCTGGCTGTATCTGCATGGGTTCGCGTCGGGGCCTGACTCGACCAAGGGAGTGGCCGTGGCGAGGCACTTCGAGGCGCGAGGCCACCACGTCGCGAGGCTGAACCTGCGAGTGCCCTCGATGGAGCAGCTCCGGTTGAGCGCGATGTTGGAGACGGTGCGAGCGGCGCTGGGGGAGAAGGAGGACCGGGCGGTGCTGTTCGGCTCCAGCCTGGGAGGCCTGACGGCGGCGAGAATCGCCGCGGAGGATGCGCGGGTGTGTGGGCTGGTGTTGCTGGCGCCGGCGTTCCATGTGGTTCCGCAGTTGCGGAAGCGGATGGGTGAGGCGGCGTGGGGACACTGGAAGACGTCGGGTTGGATTGAGACGGACGACTTCGCGGAGAAGCGCAAGGTGCGCATCCACTCGGGGTTCATCGAGGATGCGGAGGCGGTGGACGCGCGCACGGGAGGTTGGCCGGACGTGCGGGTGCCAACGCTGTTGATTCACGGGAAGGCGGACGACACCTGTGACATCCGTTACTCGCGCCAGTGGGCGGAGGGACGGAGGCATGTGCGGATGGTGGAGGTGGAGGACGGCCACGAACTGACCGCGTCCCTGCCCCGCATCCTCGCGGAGTCGGAGGAGTTCCTGCGGCCGTGGGGGGCGTGACGCAGTGACTGGCTTTGGGTAGGCTTGGCGCAGGATTGAAGCGCGGCTGCCCAGGCCACACATGTGGGACTGAGTACCCTACGATGACTGTCTGACAAATCTGGCCTTTCGAGTGTCAGCGTGCGAGCCCGCGCAGTCTACTGCGCCCTTACCATGCACAGACCTCTATTCGTGGCGATTGCGGCTTCCCTGGCTTCGTGTGGCGGTGAGCAGTCAACGCTGAAGGAGAATGACAGAGGAAGCGAGAGCGACATCTATCGCGACGGGGATGACTGGGCAGACGATGCAGGCGCCCACCCGCAGGTCCTCCGAATCACTGGGGCAGGAGGGCGCTGCACGGCGTGGTTGTCATCCAGCAATACGCTGACGACGAGTGCGCATTGTCTCGCGAACGCCAAAGATTTCATCGGGTGGACCTACGACACATCGCAACGAAACTCCTCAGATCCCCAGTTCAACGCTCTGAAGAACCTGGGCCGCTCCACCGGGGGTTTCATTCATCCAGAGGGCGACGCCTGTCCCACCAATGAAGATGATTGCTGCTGGGGCGCGGATATCGTCGTGCTGGTCTTCGACCCGGCCAACGCGGTTCCTCGCAACGTCATGAGGCCGCTCGCCATCAAGGCCGCGACAGCGGATGAGCCAGAATGTGATGGAGCGGATCGATGTGTGATGATGGTCGGAACTGGCCTCACCGGCGAGGACGAGTGTCATGACGAGGACGCGACCCCTGCGACTCTCGACAGAGGAGCCACACAGCTATTCCTGGAGTCGGGTCTCGGTAATGGTCACTGCCCCGCCAATGGCGGCATGCTCTACGGAGAGTATGACTACGACGACTCGTCGAGCTGCCAAGGAGACTCAGGGTCACCCATTTTCTGGGGTGGAACCAATGAGGTCTTCGCCACGAACCGGGGTTCGGGAGGAGACGGTAGCGACGATGTCGTGGGGCCCGTGCTCTGGGTCGGCGGCGAAAATACCGCACGCGACTTCTTCATGCTCAGAGCAGGTGACCAGGATCAGGATGGCATTCAAGCGGCTCACGACAACTGTGACCGCACGCCGAATCCCGGTCAGGAGGACTGGAATGGCAATCAGGTTGGTGACGCGTGCGAAGACAGTGATGGCGATGGTCTCCTCGACAGCGAAGAGATCCTGAGAGGAACCGCGCCAGGCAACGCGGATACCGACGGTGACGGGCTCGGGGACGCGGCTGAGGTCCAGACCCATCTCACCAATCCCCTACTGCCAGACACGGACGGCGACGGGTTGACCGATGGCCTGGAGGTCCTGACCCACGGGACGAATCCGCTCGACGCCGACTCGGACGATGACGGGTTGACCGACGGCCAGGAGGTTCTGACCTACGGAACGAATCCGCTCGACGCTGATTCGGACGATGACGGGTTGACCGACAGCCAGGAGATCCGGACCCACGGGACGAATCCGCTCGACTCCGACTCGGACAATGACGGCTTGACCGATGGCCCGGAGGTCCTGACCTACGGGACGAATCCGCTCGACTCCGACTCGGACGATGACGGGTTGACCGATGGCCAGGAGGTCCTGACCTACGGGACGGACCCGCTCGACTCCGACTCGGATAACGATTTGCTTGGAGACGGTTTTGAGGTCACGCACGCACTCGATCCGCTGAATGCGGACACGGATGGGGACGGGGTGATTGACGGGAGGGACACCGAGTGGATTGAAGCGGCGATCACCGCCCTCCCTGATTCGGCATTCAAGGCACCAGGCCATCGGAACTCGATGGCCGCTCACCTCGCCCAGGTCGAGCGGTTCGCGCAGCGAGGCGAGTTTGACAAGGCACTCCATCATCTCGGCACGCTGAGCACGCACGTCGATGGATGCGGCCCCACGGCGGATAGCAATGACTGGCTTGTCGACTGCACGGCACAGCTCGAGGTCCGCGCGCTGCTCGATATGCTCGCCGCCAATCTCTGACCAGCGGGACGATTCCAACCGGAGCAGGCCACGGGAGTCCGGCCACCTCTCGAACCCTCGGGAGGATGAGGGCGGAGGCGGACGGACTCCTGAGGCAAGGGCATGGCCCCGGGTGAGCGGCGAGCACCTCGCGCAAACGAGGCAGCGCGAGTGTGACGCTGGAAGAAGCGTTCCCGGAGACCGGGGTCCACATCGAGTTCCACTCCCTCGGCCCGTTCAACGGCACGGCGAGGAACAAGGAGGGCCAGCCCATCCAGGCGCCGTGGACAAGGTCAGCCCGGCGGGGCCGGGCGAAGTGCGGGCCCTCGTGGATGAGCAAGGTCGCTTCGTCTTCGAATCCTTGCCCCATGGGACATACACGATGAAGGTGCTGACTGAAGGGTACGCGGACCGACACCACGAGTTGGAGCATCCGGACGACGCGCCGTTCGCCACGGTGTTTCAACCCACGCTCCTTGAGGTCACGAGGAGTGACCCGCGCGTTGAGCGCGGCGATGACCTTCTCGACGTTTCAACCCACGCTCCTCGCGGTCACGAGGAGCAACGAGTTGAGTGTCACCGTCCCGCTCTGGTGGCACCTCGTTGCAACCCACGCTCCCTTCGGTCACCAGGAGCGGCTCGTCCCGTTCGGGGTCATCCCCGTGGGGATGAGGTTTCAACCCACGCTCCTCGCCGTCACGAGGAGCGACCGTCACGCCGTCCTTCCAGCGAGACCAGACCGTTTCAACCCATGCGAGGAGCGACGGTGTGCGAGGGCTTCGGCCGCTACCTCGCGGAGTTTCAACCCACGCTCCTCGCGGTCACGAGGAGCGACAAGGCCCGAAGTCGACGGTCGACTACTACTTCTGGTTTTAACCCACGCTCCTCACCGTCACGAGGAGCGACGGCACGGCATAGGCCCGTGCTCTCGGCGATGTGTTTCAACCCACGCTCCTCGCGGCCACGAGGAGCGACCAGCAGTCAGCCCAGCACCGCCAAATTTCGGAGTTTCAACCCACGCTCCTCGCGGCCACGAGGAACGACGGACGTGCGTGGCCGGGACGCAATGGCCAAGAGGTTTCAACCCACGCTCCTCGCGGTCACGAGGAGCGACACCCCGGGATGCCGAGCACCTCTTCACACCGGCGTTTCAACCCACGCTCCTCGCGGTCACGCGGAGCGACCGAACTTCGTCGGACTCTGCTCTTTCCATCGGAGTTTCAACCCACGCTCCTCTCGGTCACGAGGAGCGACTCGGCATCGACATCTTCCCGCTGCGACTCAAGGAGTTTCAACCCACGCTCCTCGCGGTCACGAGGAGCGACTCGATCATGGCATCCACGACACCCTCTGACGTGTTTCAACCCACGCTCCTCGCAGTCACGAGGAGCGACACGACGCCCGCCCGAGCGATCAGCCGACTCAACGATGTTTCAACCCACGCTCCTCGCGGTCACGAGGAGCGACGACCTTGCCCGTCGCCGACGACGCGGAACGACGCCTGATTTCAACCCACGCTCCTCGCGGTCACGAGGAGCGACCAGACGGCCGGAGCGGATGTAGCGCGAGCCCCAGTTTCAACCCACGCTCCTCGCCGTCACGAGGAGCGACCTCTTCGTCCTGGACGCGAAGGGAAACAACGCCCTTCAACCCACGCTCCTCGCGGTCACGAGGAGCGACCGGCAACGAACTCCTCGACCTCGCGAGCCTCGCGTTTCAACCCACGCTCCTCGCGGTCACGGGGAGCGACTTCCCGCACAAGTGGAGCGACTACGCGGCTTCGGGTTTCAACCCACGCTCCTCGCGGTCACGAGGAGCGCCCACGAGCTGCGGCGGCTCCGCATGTAGCCAGTCGTTTCAACCCATGCTCCTCGCGGTCACGAGGAGCGACCGAGGCCGACCAGTACAGGAACCCGTCCGTGTTGTTTCAACCCACGCTCCTCGCGGTCACGAGGAGCGACCGGACGGTGGGTTGAGCGCGTCCGAGACGTCGACGTTTCAACCCACGCTCCTCGCGGTCTCGAGGAGCGACCCGTAGCTGGCCCTGATGGATCGGACCTTGGACGAGTTTCAACCCACGCTCCTCGCGGTCACGAGGAGCGACCACACTGGAGGCAAGACGTTTGAGCAAGGACACGGTTTCAACCCACGCTCCTCGCGGTCACGAGGAGCGACGATGAGCGGGCCTACGCCTACGGCTCCCCGACGTTTCAACCCACGCTCCTCGCGGTCACGAGGAGCGACGCCCGGCCCGGAGGCCGGACGCGACATACCGGTTTCAACCCACGCTCCTCGCGGTCACGAGGAGCGACGCTGCTCCACGCGCTCAAGCTTCCCCGTCGCCCCGTTTCAACCCACGCTCCTCGCGGTCACGAGGAGCGACCGTCTCGGCATCGGCGGCGCGTGCCAGCAGCTCCCGTTTCAACCCACGCTCCTCGCGGTCACGAGGAGCGACACTCGACAACCGCGACCCCCAACGCGCGGAACGGTTTCAACCCACGCTCCTCGCGGTCACGAGGAGCGACTCCGCTGGAGGCGGACCCGTCCGTGTCAAGTGGTTTCAACCCACGTTCCTCGCGGTCACGAGGAGCGACTGATGCAGCACATGGGGGAGAAGCCCCTCTGCATGTTTCAACCCACGCTCCTCGCGGTCACGAGGAGCGACCGCGCAGGCCATCTTCAAGGGCTGCGACATCCAGTTTCAACCCACGCTCCTCGCGGTCACGAGGAGCGACACCAAACATCAGGGCAGCAATGACAGCCAGGAGTTTCAACCCACGCTCCTCGCGGTCACGAGGAGCGACGCCGCTGCGTGGTGGTGCTGGACGCCTGTACCAGTTTCAACCCACGCTCCTCGCGGTCACGAGGAGCGACTTCTCGCCTACATCCGCCTCGTCACCGACAGGTTTCAACCCACGCTCCTCGCGGTCACGAGGAGCGACTGCGCGTGGGAGGCATTGCAGGCGATGGCCGAGGTTTCAACCCACGCTCCTCGCGGTCACGAGGAGCGACCTCCGCGGACCCATACACCAACACCTCCCCGCGTGTTTCAACCCACGCTCCTCGCGGTCACGAGGAGCGACTCATCTACCGCCCTATCGAGGGCTCCGTTGACACGTTTCAACCCACGCTCCTCGCGGTCACGAGGAGCGACCCGCTGCGGGCTGGGTGACAATCACCCCTCACCAGTTTCAACCCACGCTCCTCGCGGTCACGAGGAGCGACCTCGCGCCCTCCTCGGGCGTGGCAACCTCAGAGCGGTTTCAACCCACGCTCCTCGCGGTCACGAGGAGCGACCTGCGACCGCTTTCAGGCCGACTGGGACCGGTTGTTTCAACCCACGCTCCTCGCGGTCACGAGGAGCGACTGCTCGTCTCACACGTCATGTGGCACCTCGTAGGTTTCAACCCACGCTCCTCGCGGTCACGAGGAGCGACCGTCGGGATGGCGTTGCCCTCGGACAGCACGGACGGGTTTCAACCCACGCTCCTCGCGGTCACGAGGAGCGACGCGGGGTGGGGGAGGCGACCGGCGCGGTCTCGGGTTTCAACCCACGCGCCTCGCGGTCACGAGGAGCGACATGGTTCCCGTGCGGTCTTCAACCGTGATGCGGTTTCAACCCACGCTCCTCGCGGTCACGAGGAGCGACGTGTCCGCGCCGTCGCTGGCACAGCACCCAGGAGTTTCAACCCACGCTCCTCGCGGTCACGAGGAGCGACAAGAGGTTCGTGGTGCCTGCTGGCTCCACCTCAAGTTTCAACCCACGCTCCTCGCGGTCACGAGGAGCGACTGCCGCCGAAGGACGAGACGCCGGCCACCGCCGTTTCAACCCACGCTCCTCGCGGTCACGAGGAGCGACCACCAACCCAAGGAGAGTCGCATGACGCAGAAGGTTTCAACCCACGCTCCTCGCGGTCACGAGGAGCGACGCTCAAGCGTCCGCAGCCGGGGCAGGCTCTGTTGGTTTCAACCCACGCTCCTCGCGGTCACGAGGAGCGACCGCCCTCGGAGAAGAGCGCAACAAGGTGGCAAGGGTTTCAACCCACGCTCCTCGCGGTCACGAGGAGCGACGCCGGCAACTCGCGTGAGTGGGCAGCCGCGCAGTTTCAACCCACGCTCCTCGCGGTCACGAGGAGCGACTTGCCGTCTGCTCCTGGGTGAGCGTGGGCTTCTCGTTTCAACCCACGCTCCTCGCGGTCACGAGGAGCGACGACACAGCGCCAAAGCCCGTGTCTGTTGGCACCACGTTTCAACCCACGCTCCTCGCGGTCACGAGGAGCGACGAATGGCTTTGGCCGCGTTGCGCTCGCCAGCAATGTTTCAACCCACGCTCCTCGCGGTCACGAGGAGCGACGCTGGGCGACCGGCACAAGTGCGCCATCATCGTGTTTCAACCCACGCTCCTCGCGGTCACGAGGAGCGACGCCCTGCCCTGCCCTGCCCTGCCCTGCCCTGAAGCTTCGCTTTGTTTCAACCCACGCTCCTCGCGGTCACGAGGAGCGACCCCCCACGTGAGCCACAGCAACGAGCAAGCGGAGTTTCAACCCACGCTCCTCGCGGTCACGAGGAGCGACCGGCTTCGCCGGCACCAACACGATGTACTTCCTGTTTCAACCCACGCTCCTCGCGGTCACGAGGAGCGACTTCACAACGACCGCGACTGCGCTCGCCTGCTCCGGCTGTTTCAACCCACGCTCCTCGCGGTCACGAGGAGCGACCGGGCTTCGGGGCACTACCAAAAGTGTTACTCGTTTCAACCCACGCTCCTCGCGGTCACGAGGAGCGACCATTCTGCCGGACCGATGCGAACTTCCCTGGCTGGTTTCAACCCACGCTCCTCGCGGTCACGAGGAGCGACCGTCAAGGACGGCATCGCCGCCGTTCGGCGCCTCCTGTTTCAACCCACGCTCCTCGCGGTCACGAGGAGCGACTGCCACAGGACGACGCCTGCGATGCTGCCGGCCTTGTTTCAACCCACGCTCCTCGCGGTCACGAGGAGCGACCGCGCCGGCTACGTCATCGACACCGTTCGCTCGGGTTTCAACCCACGCTCCTCGCGGTCACGAGGAGCGACCCACGTCGTGCGGACGCCGGAAGAGGCGCTCTACGCGTTTCAACCCACGCTCCTCGCGGTCACGAGGAGCGACGGACAAGACGGCGGTGCTGTCCTACGCCGAGGCGCGGTTTCAACCCACGCTCCTCGCGGTCACGAGGAGCGACGGAGAGTGGAGGCACGAGACGGACGGAGGGATGTTTCAACCCACGCTCCTCGCGGTCACGAGGAGCGACTCACTTGCCGTCCCTCTCGTGTAGGTAGCGCCGCGTTTCAACCCACGCTCCTCGCGGTCACGAGGAGCGACCTTGAGGCCCGCACGGTCGCCAGGCCCCCCTCGGTTTCAACCCACGCTCCTCGCGGTCACGAGGAGCGACTGTTCATCCGGATTGTCACGCCCGGGGACAATAGTTTCAACCCACGCTCCTCGCGGTCACGAGGAGCGACCTCATCAACGTGCGGATGCACGTCGAGACGACGTTTCAACCCACGCTCCTCGCGGTCACGAGGAGCGACGGCACCACGACGTCCCTACTGGTCATGGGCACGTCGTTTCAACCCACGCTCCTCGCGGTCACGAGGAGCGACTGGAAGTGCGTCACCGCCGCGCTCGGCGTGCCCTGTCGTTTCAACCCACGCTCCTCGCGGTCACGAGGAGCGACTTGGCGAGCCCTGATTACTGCGGACCGAAGACGAGTTTCAACCCACGCTCCTCGCGGTCACGAGGAGCGACCCAGCTCCACGAGCACGGCCCCCAAGTAGTGGTGTTTCAACCCACGCTCCTCGCGGTCACGAGGAGCGACCGTAGCTCTTCAAAAGCACGTCGCGGAATCGGTTGTTTCAACCCACGCTCCTCGCGGTCACGAGGAGAGACGAAGGCGCTCAACTATCCTTGGGTGGCGATGTCAAGTTTCAACCCACGCTCCTCGCGGTCACGAGGAGCGACCCTCGTCACCGTCCACGTCGTGCGGACGCCTGAGGTTTCAACCCACGCTCCTCGCGGTCACGAGGAGCGACATGCCCTGGTGGACAAGCACATTCCCCATCTGTTTCAACCCACGCTCCTCGCGGTCACGAGGAGCGACTCCGCGAGGGTGATGGCGAGGAGCATGCCCGGGTTGTTTCAACCCACGCTCCTCGCGGTCACGAGGAGCGACCCCTGACGTTCGAGCAGGCGGCGGAGCACGCGCTGTTTCAACCCACGCTCCTCGCGGTCACGAGGAGCGACCTCCGGCGGCGGAGTCAGCCGGCCCACGGTCATGTTTCAACCCACGCTCCTCGCGGTCACGAGGAGCGACAGCAGCAGGCTTCACCATCCCACGAGCAAAACGCCGCGCCGCCTGTTTCAACCCACGCTCCTCGCGGTCACGAGGAGCGACTGTTCATCCGGATTGTCACCCCCGGGGACAACAAGTTTCAACCCACGCTCCTCGCGGTCACGAGGAGCGACTAGCCACCTGTGCAACCCAGTTGTATGCGTACCGTTTCAACCCACGCTCCTCGCGGTCACGAGGAGCGACTCGACAGGGAGCGCGTGTTGGACTGCGTCCCACCGTTTCAACCCACGCTCCTCGCGGTCACGAGGAGCGACGCGGCTGACATGGCGTGGAACGCCGCGCTGGAGGTTTCAACCCACGCTCCTCGCGGTCACGAGGAGCGACTCCAGGCCGTACTCCGCCTTGACGACGCTGCCGACGTTTCAACCCACGCTCCTCGCGGTCACGAGGAGCGACCAGGATTTTGCTGGTGCGCTCCGGCTCAAGGTCGTTTCAACCCACGCTCCTCGCGGTCACGAGGAGCGACCGCGGGCGGGGTGGGGGTGGGCGTGGCGCCCAGCCGGTTTCAACCCACGCTCCTCGCGGTCACGAGGAGCGACACGACGGATGACATGGGGTGGGTTCGCATCCCGGTTTCAACCCACGCTCCTCGCGGTCACGAGGAGCGACTCTGCCCTCCCAAGCTACCAGAACTCCAAGGGAATCCAGCCGCTTCGCGCGAACCTGGCTCCACTCGAGTCACCCAGCCCGAGTCGGCGGCTCCGCAGCCCGCGCAACCTCTGAAGACTATTGGTGATTTCAAAGAACGCGAACCTCCGACGGAGCCCACACCAGCACAGGTCCGCGCGCCCCACTCAGGGCACGCGAGCAACTCAGAGGATGAGCGGTCCCTCGACATCCAGTGGAATCCTCGCGCCATGATGCTCCGTCTTCCGAGCGACATCTTCGCTCAGGAAATAGAACCGCAGGCTGTCGCTCGCATCATCCAGCTCCGCGAGCAGCCGTGCACGCAGGACCACCCAGTCCTTCGGCTCCAGCACGCACTCGAAGACCGAATACTGAACCCGGACGCCATGGTCCTTGCACGCCCGAGCAATCCGCCGGAGCCGCCGTGGCCCATCCGCGTCGGAGACCCGGACGTCGTAACACACGAGCACGGTGACCTTTCTCACTCAGCGCACCGCGAACGGAGGATAGCCATCCAGTTCGCCCCGGAGCGCCCGAGCCAGCAGCAATGCCTGCAGATGGGGAACCAATCCCCAGCTCGTCTGCTGCCCCAGGAACACATGCTGGACCTCCGCCTGCTTCGCGCCCTGGTACGCCACGAGGAACGTCTTGCGCGCGTCGTCCTTGAGCATCACCGCTCCCGCCGCCTCCGTCTTGAAGTCCTCCGGCTTGAGCTGTCCCCGGTTCACCAGGGAGAAGACCAACCGGTCCACCACGGGCGCGCGGAGTTCCTCCATCAAGTCCAGCGCGAGTGACAGCCGCCCAGGCCGGTCCTCATGGAGGAACCCCACCGCGGGGTCCAACCCCACGCCCGCCAGCGCCCCCGCGCAATCCTGCGCCAGCAAGGCATACCCAAAGGACAACAGCGCATTCAGCGGGTCCCTCGGAGGCCGCCGGTTTCGGCCATCGAACACGAACCGCCGAGCGTCCCCCTTCAGCAGGTCCGGGAACACATCGAAGTAGTCCCGCGCCGCGATGCCCTCCAGCCCTCGCACCTGCTCCAGGTCCTCCGTCCGCTCCAGCGCACGAAGATGCCCGGAGAGTCGACGAGCTGCCTCCTCCAGTGCCGCCTTCCGCTCCTCCGCCGCATCCCGACGCGCATGCAGCAGGAACTGACGAGCATTCCCCAACTTCCCCACAACCATCGCCCGAGCGATGGCCAGCGTACGAGCCCCGTCATCCGCCACACGGAACTGCGCGCGCCGTAAGAGCACGTTGCCGCCAGGCATCCCCTCGACTCGCGCCAGGAACCGTCCCGTCATCCCGAAGAACGACACGTGAATCCCCGCCTCCACGCAACTCTCCAGGAGCTCCGGCGTCATCCACGCGCGGGCCAGACACACCACCGAGCGCAGATGCCGCAAAGGCACCTCCGCCTTCTTCTCGTCCTGAATCGTCACCACCACGCGCTCGCCCTCCTTGTTCAGACGGGTGCCCTCCACGGTGATGAACAGCGTATTGAGCGCGGTCGTCATGTCTGCCCTCCGCCAGTGACACGCCAAGGCCCGTTCTTCAGAGGTCCACGGACTCCACCATCCGCCGCAAGTGCTCGGCAACGCGCCGCTGTCCCGCCGTGACGTGCGGCAGGCACAGCGGCTCCAGCGAGCACGACTCGCACTTCGGCGCCTTCGGCACCACGGGCACATCGCGCCGCTCCAACAGTTCGTGCATCCGCGCGATGGCCTCCTCCGTCCGAGCCCGAAGTCGCACATCGAACGAGACAGCCTGTCGCCGGTGCTGCGCGCCATAGAAGAGCGCGCCCTCGGGGACAGCGACGCCGTGCATCTCCTCCAGACACAGCGCCTGGGCACAGAGCTGCACGGCGTCCGCGTCGTGCGACTTCCGCCGCCCACGCTTCACTTCCACAGGGTACGGCCGCCAGCCGGTGGGGCTGGCGGGGTCCGGGTGGTACTCGACCAGGTCCGCGCGGCCCGTGAGGCGCAGCCGTGAACAGCCCAGCCGAACCGCCCGCTCCACGCGGCGGCCCGGCCGGGCGTCATGGCCAGGAAGATCCACCCGCTCATGGAGCAGCCGACCCAACGCGGTGTTCACATCCTCCCGCCACAGTTGTTCGACATGGATGAGCGCGGCCTGCCGTTCGCAGAACAGCAGGTGCTGCAGGGCGGACAGCGCTACCCACGTCTCACGGGTGTCACTCATCCCGCCAGGTCCATCACCTCGATGCCCTCGGGCAGCTTCGCCGTGTCCACCGTCACGGTGTAGTCCGTGAACGCCCGAGCGGGCTTCTCCGGCTGCACAGGAGCAATCCGGACGCGGTCGAACAGAGCATGTGCGGGAGCATTGCCCAGCTCGGAGCCGTGCTTGAAGACGATGACCTTGCGCATGGCCATCAGTCCGCGCGCGGCGCTGCGGTCCAATTCGAACATGTTCGCGAAGGACTTGAACAACAGCTCCAGGTCCGTCGAGTTGAAGCCGGTCTGCCTCGCGAGGTGCGGCGAGATGAAGCCGTGCGCGCGATAGAGCCCGTAGGGCACGGTGTTCTTGCGCCCCATGGTCCGGTTGTCTCCGCCCTGTTTCTCCGCTTCGGCCTCCGTGGCCACGGCCATGCGCGTGATGGAGTGCTCCTGAGAGACAATGGGGCTCACGGACCGCGCGAAGGTGAGCTGCACCGGTCCGCGCACCTGTCCCGCGTTGGCGCCCGTGGACATGACGGCACCGAAGGTGCGGACATCGAAGAACGTCTTGCACATCCAAACCCGCCCCTGCTCGACTTCCGAGCCCTGGGCCTTTCCCTTGTTGTCGCGCTTCTTGCCGTCCTTCTCCACCTTGGGCTTCTCGTTCAGGTCGATGCCCAGTCCCTTGTACGCGTCGTTGATGGACACGTTCAGGATGGCCTTCTCCTTCACGAAGATGTCGAACCCCGGCTTCTTCTCCTGGGTGAGCTGGATGAAGTTGCGCACCTTGCGCTTGAGGCTCACGTCGGTCACCAGCCCGTGGCCCGTCTCCGGGTCGATGCGCGGCAGGTTGCCCGCGTCGGGGTCACCATTGGGATTGCCGTCCTGGACGTCGAACAGCAGGACGAAGTCGTGGCGGTTCTTGAGTTCGGTCATGGCGTTCTCTCTCTGGAATGGGTGGAAGCGGAAGCGAGGTCAGTCGGCGGACTCTTCCTTCGGAGGCTTGGGCTCGGAGGGCGTGCGCTTGGAGAAAAACGCCTCGCGCTGGTGGTAGTAGCCCACCGCGAAGAGGCCCTGCGCGTTGAGGTCGAAGACGCTGGGCAGGAAGTCGGGCTCCACCAGGGCCATCACCTCGGCCTTCGTCCGCTCCAGCCACCTGCCCTCGTCACCCGCCTTGGCGGCATGATGGATGGAGAGCGGCAGCAGTCGGGAGAAGGCCAGCGCGGGCGTGCGCGACGCCGAGGCGAAGTAGCGGTCCCGAATGGTGGAGTTGAGGTCGCTCCCCAGCGCCACGGCCTGCAAGCGCTCCAGCACGGCGAAGAGACGGCCCAGGACGTACGGCTGGAGCCGGTTGTTCTTGTCCAATGACACGGTGACCTCCTGAGAAAAGGCATGACTGCGAATGAGGGTGGCCTTGATGAGCGCGACACGGAGACGGAGTTGCTCGCGCTCCAGCTTCCCGTCAGCAGGGGGAAGCCGGAGCCGGTCCAGGGATGCGGAGAGGAGCTGACGCGGGAACGGATGTCCTCGGAGCGCGGCGCCCATCATCCGGGTGGCGAGGTCCGGTGACAGCCCCTTGCCCGACGGCGCCTCCACGGCCTTGAGCAGTCGCCACACGGGGATGGGCTGGTCCGGCTTCGCCTCGCCCAGGCGCAGGTCATCGAAGTAGCGACGGATGTTCCGCTTCACCTCACCGACGCTCGTCTGGAACCAGTCGCGCACGGCGACTCGGCCTGAGTTTCCCGCGAGCGTCACGGAGTAGAAGTTCCGTTCGTCCAGGTCCCCAGGTTCCAGTCCACGCAAGGGAGCCTCGAGGAAGCGTCGGAGGCCCTCTTCCGTCGGGTCCATCCAGTTGAGCAGCAGGCTCTCCTGCTCCGCGTTGCTGTTCGTCCAGAACGCCAGCACCGAGTCCTCACCGAGCTGGATGCCTTGTCGATAACGGCGCTCCTCCGACCTGCGCAGCAGGTCATTCAGGGCGAGCACGTACCCCAGCGCCGCCTGTTGGGAGATGGGGGCGTTCTCCCCCTGCTCCAGCCCATGGGACTCAAAGGCATCCGCATTGAAGGACACCAGTGAAGCGCCTGCTCCCTGCGTCTGGGGAATGTACTTGAGCTTGGGATGGGTCTCCGCGAGCACCGCGTTCCTGCCACTCACCAGGCACAGTCCCGTGCGCCCCAGCGCCGCCGCCTGCTCGCTTCGCCGCTCCCACCACGCACGGACCTCCGGGAGTTGGTGCACGGGTGTGACGGAATCCCCGACGACGAAGGCGAGCATCTCCGACCCGGTCCATTCGTTTTCGGGCCGCTCCGCGAGCGCCTTCGCGCGCGCCTTCTCATTCGCGAGGAACGCCTCCACCGCGCGCAATTCGGGCACGTCAGTCTGGGCCACGGCCTCCCGCAGCAACTTCAAGAAGGCCGCGAAGCGCACCGCGCCCTTCCCCGCCTTTCCCGCGCGCGCGGAGGGCTCCTCCTCCTTCTCGTGCCCGAGCACGTACTTCGAGTTGTCCACCACGAAGCCCGCCGCGATGTTCACCGAGCGCTGGGGAATGCGCGGAATCAACACGGGCAGCCCCTTCCCGCGCTCATCCTGCGTGGGCACCAACCCCAGGAACTTCCCCTCCGGACTCAGCCGAATCTGGAAGTCCACGGCCTTCGTCTCATAGAGCGGGTCATCGAGGAGCCCACGCTCCCGAGCGAAGTCGTTGAGCGCAGTGAGCATCATGACGGACCTCCATTGCGTTCCAGCACCTGCTCCCACGTCGGCACCTGGAGCACGCCGTGGTCCAGGTACGCGTCGAAGAACAGGGGCCGAGTCGCCGCGCCCGCATCACCGAAGGCGAAGTCGTAGAACATGAGCCCCAACGGTCTGCGCCCCAGCCCCGCTTCCGAGGGACTCAAGTCCTCCCCCGCGGGCGACACTCGGGCATCGAACTCGCGGCACCCCAGGTACGGCGCGTGGAAGAACTGTCCCTTCTCCAGTCGCCGCTCGAACATCTCCTCGAATTTGCGGACGTTGTCCTCGGCGCCCGTTTTGCCGGGCACCAGGGTGAAGGACGCGGTCATGACGTAGTCCACGTCACGCAGCGCCACCGTGTTGCGTTGCGAGCGGTCCTCGTCCGCCGCGTAGTCGAACTTCCCCACCACCGCGCGGTCGTTCACCTCGTTGCGGCGAAAGCTCGTCCACTTCACTGGCTTCAGGACGGCGATTTCGTGGAGGTGCCAACGAATCGCCGGCTTCCAGAGGATGGCCTCCAACACGCCTCTCGCCGCCGAGGGGGTCATGACCTCGTAGCTGACCCGCTCGGCCTTCATCTCCGGCCGCGTGAAGCACGCTATCGGCCCGCTGGCACGCACGCGGAACCGTCTGCTCGCTGCTGTCTTCATCCACACCTCCAGAAGTCCATCAACCGGGGATGAGCACTCCCGGGTCGAGAATCCCCACCCGGGTCGGCACCAGGCCGAACTTCTCGTCGTACGCGGGGCCATGCTCCGGCCCGAGAAACACAACGGTGTCCGCGACGAACCGCGCCAGCTCGCGCGACACCCACGCCTCGCGCACCTTGCGCGGCACCGTGACCGTGAAGCGCTGCAAGGCCCGCAAGCGGTCTCGCGAGGGTCCCAGTTTCCGAAGCGCGTCGAGCAGCGGCTCGCAGCCCGCGTAGGGCACGACGACGGGAGCGCTCCACGTGTCCTCCACGAGCTTGAAGTGCTCGGAGACCGCCTCGAAGCGCAGTGCCTTGCGCATGTCCTGGATGCCCTTGCCGTCACTGACCGCCGTGGCGTAGAGCCGCTCGAAGTAGCGCTTGAAGCTCTCGGGCGCGAACAGGTCCAGGTCCGGCCGCTGCGTCAGCATCGTCCTGGCGACGCCCAGCGCGGTCTGGAGAACTCCACGAGGAGGCTCCGTCTCCGCCTCGAAGACGCGCAGCTCCCCGAGCCCCTCCAACAGGCCCTCGCGGTTGCACCGCCCCGCCGCCTGCGCGAGCGCCTCCAATCCCGCCATGCTCCGGTAGACGACACGGAAGTCGAGGTCCACTCCCGCCTCCACCAACTGGGTCGCCACCAGTCGCACGGGCTCGCCGCGTTGCTTGAGTGCCTTGATTCGCGCGAGCACCGACGAGCGGTGCTCCGGACACATCAGCGCGGACAGGTGCAACGTCGTCCCAGGATTCCCCAGCAGGGCCTCCACCTGTTCATAGAGCCCGCGCGCGTCGTCACGCCTGTGGACCACCGCGAGCACGTCCCGCTCTCGCGCCACGGCTTCGGCCAGCTCGGCATAGGAGGTCTTCTCCCGTCCCTTGGGCCACTGGACCTTCACACGGCGAAGGCGCTCGAACGCGCGAACCTCCGGTGGCACCAGCTCCCGAACGGCGGGGAACCCCATCGGAAAATCCGGCCGGCGACCGAGCGCGGGCTGGGTCGCCGTGCAGATGACCACCGAGCAGCCGTAGTCCTCCACCAGCGTGCCCAGCCCATCCAGGATGGTCGTCAAGAGCGCCGGCGGAAGCGTCTGTGCCTCGTCGAGCACGATGACGCTGTGAGCGATGTTGTGCAGCTTGCGGCACGCCGACGGACGGTTCGCGAAGAGGCTCTCCAGGAGCTGCACGGTGGTGGTGACGACGACCGGCGCATCCCAGTTCTCGCTGGCCACCCGGTTGTGTGCCGTCTCACGCAACGGATCCACCGCGGAGTGGTGCTCGATGACCGCGCTTCCGTGCGCACCGAAGGCCTCCCGGTACACTGCGGTGCTCTGCTCGATGATGGACGTATAGGGAATGGCGACGATGACGCGCCGGAGCCCGTGGGCTCGGGCATGCTCCAGCGCGAAGGCCATGGACGCGAGCGTCTTCCCACCGCCCGTGGGCACGGTGAGGCTGAAGACGCCCGGAGGACTCGGCGCCGTCGCGAGCACGGCGGAGAGCACCTCACGACGAACGCGGTTCACCTCCGTGTCCGGCGCTCCACTCTGCTTCTTGTCCATGAAGGCGCGCAGCGAGGTGGCGAGCTGCTCCAGCGTCACGCCGACCCGCCGCTCCGTGCCACGGGTGGCATCGAAGAACGCCTCGGTGTCGAGGAAGTCCGCATCACAGAGTGACGAGAAGAGCATCCGCGTCCAGAACTCGAGCCGGTGCGGCGGGAGCTTCAGCAGGGGCGCGATGGACAGCCCCGCCGGAGGCACTCGAAGGTCCTCGGGGATGCCCGGAGTCAGGGCCTCCTGGAGGAGTGCCTTCTTCTCCGGACGTCCGACGCGCTCCTTGAACTTCTCCAGGTCCGACAGGCCCCCATGATGTCCCGCGATGGCCATCGCCACGGGAAGCAGACCGCGGTCCACGCCCAGCGCCCACAACGCCCCGGCGGTCGCATGGTCTCGGTCCGTCGACGCATCCACATTCTCCAGGTGCGCCTCGAAGCCATTCTCCTTCCGGATGCGGAACTGGAAGTGACGTCTGTATTTACCCAGGTCATGCCAGCGCCCTGTCGCGAGCGCTGGCACCTTCATGTCCTCGCGAGGCGCGAACTCCTCGGCGAGACTCCCGACAGCCTCCAGGTGCTCACGCAGGAGATGCGGGCGCATCGTCTCCGTGACATGAGCGAGCGGCTCTGCCGTCATGACGCGCGGCGGTTCATTCTCTGCCATCGCCATCCCCCATGAACTGGCCGAACCTCCCAGGTCATCTCAAGCACCGTACAGCACCAATGACTTATCGTCACCGCGCTGCCCACGGAGCGGTCAATTCCTCACATCTGCCCGAGGTATGACATCACCCTGATGGGTCGTCTCTACTCCCCAGGGGGTATGGACGCGCCATCAGATCACTGCGTCCAGTTCGACTGACGGAGAAGCCACGTCCTCAAGCTCCCCTGTCTGCCCTGCGCCCCAGTCTCCACCGTCCCGCCGGGCCCTTGCCTGCTTGCCCAGACAGACCGGACGCGCGTGACGATATTCCGCCCACGCCGCGGCTCGTCATGAGTCTCGGCTTCAATGGATTCAGAGCGAATCCCGACGCGCGAGGAGGTGTACCGTGCTGAATACCGAACTCGTTGGCGAGCCCCTTCTTCACCTCGAAAGCCGCCGCCTGCTGGCTGAAGCCAGACGGGTCGTCCCGGAGGCTTTCGACTCTCAAGGACGGCTGCTCTCTCCCATCGCGGGCGCGTGGGTCCGTCCGCCTGCCTGGTTCGACGCCATCTCACCCATCGACGGAAAGGTCCTCGCCGAACTGCCTTTGCTCGACGCCGCCCAGGTCGCCACGGGCGTCGAGAAGGCCGCCGGCGAGTTCATCCCGTGGGCCGCCCACTCCCTCGAGGACCGCAGCCGCGCCGTCATCGCCGCGGTGGACCTGCTCAAGGAGCACCGAGACCTGCTCGTGCGAATCCTCGCGTGGGATATCGGCAAGACACTGCCCACGGCCTACAACGACGTGGACCGGTGTCTCGCGGGCATCGAGTGGTACCTGGAGCAGATGGGCCCGATGCTCGAAAGCCGGCAACCGCTCGGCCTCGTGTCGAACATCGCCTCCTGGAACTATCCCTTCTCCGTGCTGCTGCTCAACGTGCTCGTCCAGACGCTCGCGGGCAACTCGGTCATCGCGAAGATTCCGACACAAGGGGGCGGTGTCTCGCTCACCGTCGCCTTCGCCCTGCTGCGCCGCGCGAAGCTGCCTGTCTCGCTCGCGGGTGGACGCGGAAGAGACCTCTCCGAATCACTCGTCGGCCACCCGCGCATCGCCGGGGTCGCCTTCATCGGCGGCCGAGCCAACGGCGCCGAGGTCCACCGCCGCCTGCGCGCCACCGACAAGCGCTACGCCCTGGAGATGGAAGGCGTGAATGCCTACGCCGTCACCTCCTTCTCGGACTGGGACAAGCTCGGCCAGCAGATTCGCGCGGGCTTCGACTTCGGCAAGCAACGCTGCACCGCCTACACGCGCTGGGTCGTGGAGCAGTCGCTCGTCCCCAAATTCGTGCGGACGTACGTGGACGCCGTGTCCGCGCTGCGCGTCGGCAACCCGCTCCTGGGCGCGCCCGTGGACTTCGGGCCCCTCATCTCGCCGAGCAAGGTCGAGGAGCTGCGCGCCCTCATCACCGACGCGAAGGAGCACGGCACCGCGGTGCTGTTCCAGGGCGAGCTCGCGGACGACGCCTTCACCGCGCAGCAGGAGCGCGGCGCCTACCTGCCCCCCACCCTGCTCTTCGGCGTCCATCGCGACAGCGAGCTGTACCTGCGCGAGCCCTTCGGGCCCATCGACGTGTTGATCTCCGTCGACTCCGAGGAGGAGCTGGTCCGGGAGGCCAACGTCTCCAACGGCGCGCTCGTGGCCTCCGTGGCGACGGATGACCCCGACCTCGCCGAGCGCATCGCCGGAAGGCTCCACGCCTTCAAGGTCGGCATCAACAAGCTGCGCTCACGCGGAGACCGCGAGGAGTCCTTCGGCGGAAAGGGCGGCTCCTGGGCCGGCGCCTTCGTCGGCGGCACGCACCTGGTGCGAGCCTTCACCGACGGGCCGCATCCCATCGAAGGCAACTGGCCGGACTGACCTCGCCAGGCCCCAGGAAAGACGAAGGGCGAGCCCCCGGGAGTCACTCACCCCGAGGCGCTCGCCCTCGCGTCAACACACCGCGCCCGCGTCAGTCCAGGTTGCGGACGCCCACGTGGACATGGTCATCGTGGTCGATGTTCGAACCCCAGAGCACCTGAACCCGGTACTCCTTGTCTTGGAAGGTGAACGGCTGCTTGTGGTACGTGCCGAGCTGGTCGACGGGAAAGCCGTAGGCCTTGGCAATCGCCTCGGCCAGCTTGGTGCCCTTCGTGCCCTCCGCCGGGAAGTCGTAGGCGTACGCGTTCGTCTGCGACGTGTGGTGGTCGGAGGTGGACTTCGAACCAATCGACCCCGTCTTGGTGCGCTTGGTGCTGGAGACCGAGAACCCCATCTCCGTCGCGATGTCCTTGGCCCGCTGCGCCGCCAGCTGCGCGCCGCTCCACGCCTCGCGCATCGCCGGCGTCTCGAGGCGGTTGGCCGCCGCCATCAGCCCCTGGGTGCTCAGGGTTCCCGTGAACGAGGTCGGCTGCCCCAGCGGGTTGGCGGACAACACCGAGGCCGCGGTGAAGCCCGGCGGCTGCCCCGCAACCACCTGCTGCGAGATGGGCGTGGGCGAGAGCATCGACAGCTGGGGGTTGATGTCCACCGGGGCCGCGGGGGGCGCCGCCGTGAAGGCGTCCACCTGCAGGGAGGCCTGGACCGCCTGAGCCGCCGCGGCGGCCTTCGCTGCTTCCGCCTTCGCCGCTTCCGCCTTCGCGGCCTCGGCCTTCGCCGCATCCGCCTTCGCCGCATCCGCGCGAGCGGACTCGGTCGATTCGGACCGGGTGGAGGAATCAGACCTGCTGGCGCTGTCTGCGCCCCTGCTGCCGCCAGAACTACCACTCACGCTGGACATGTGCGGACCTCAGTCAAAACACGGGAAAGCCCCGCGTCGATTATCACCCGACAAACGTGGAAGTTGCGCTCAGCCCTCCAGGTGGGGACGAAAGCCAGCCGCTCCCTCGAGGAAGCGGGCTTGAGACATGTCTGTTTCTCATCCCTCGCGAATCCACCCGTGACACGCCACGGGGGTGGGACGGCGCGGACCCCGGCTCCGAGCCCCCGCGAGGCCTCTTCGTTCCGCTCAGCGCGAGGTGTTCAGTCGTACGTAGTGCGGACGCTCTGCCCGCACGCCATTGCCAGTCCTTGACGCGGCGCGGTTAAGTTGCCGGCCATGAACCGCGAATACCACCGCTGGCACAGCGAGCGCCTGCATCGGGACATGGAGTTGCTGCTCTTCGGCCACTCCGGGGAACCGGTGCTGCTGCTCCCCACCAGTCGGGGGCGCTTCTACCAGGCCGAGGACTTCGGCCTCATCGGCGCCATCGCCGACCGCATCCAGTCCGGCCGCTACGTCGTCGTGTGCCCGGACTCGGTGGACGAGGAGTCGTGGTTCAACAAGTCCATCCATCCCCATGACCGCATCGCCCGCCACCAGGAGTGGGAGGCATATCTCTTGAACGAGGTGGTGCCGCTGCTCTTGAGTCGGAGCACGGGAGGCCGGCTCACGCTTGCCGGGTGCAGCTTCGGCGGCTTCCACACGTACAACGTGGGCCTGCGCCATCCGGACGTCTTCCGCCGGCTCATCTCCATGGGAGGCAAGTTCGAGACGGACGAGTTCCTCGACGGCCACCACGACCCGGACGTCTACTACCACTCCGCCACGCAGTGGCTGCCCAACGTCACCGACGGCAACCAACTCTCCGCGCTCCAGCGCGTGGAGATGGTGCTCGCGGTGGGCGAGCACGACTTCTGCCGAGGCTCCAACGAGCACCTCTCCAGCCTGCTGTGGAAGAAGGACCTGGCCCACCAGCTCGCCATCTGGCAGGGCGGCAATCACGACTGGCCCGTGTGGCGGGAGATGATTCAGCAGTACCTGCCCTGGTAGTCGCCGGGCATCAAGGCGCCGGGCCCGCTCAGGACTCGAGCGGGCGCAGCGTGCCGGCACTCACGCGGTGGAAGCGCCAGAGCAGCGCCAGGGCCACCACGATGAGCCCCGCACACAGGCCCCACCAGATGCCCACCACGCCCATCCCCAGCTTGAAGCCGAGCAGCCACGTGAGCGGCAGGCCGATGGCGTAGTGCCCCACCATGTTGGCCAGGAAGGTGAAGCGCGTGTCTCCGGCGCCGCGCAGCACGCCCGCGCCCACGCCCTGCACGCCGTCGAACACCTGGAAGACGGCGCTCACCATCAAGAGCGGAACCACCAGCGGAATCACGTCAGCAGGCGCGCCAGCCAGCTTCGCCAGGGGCAAGGGGAAGGTCGCGAAGAGCAGCCCTCCCAGGGCCATGAAGCCCGCGCCACTCGCGAAGGCCATGAAGCCGCTGAGCCGGGCCTGCGGGGTGTCGCGCGCGCCCACCGCCCAGCCCACGCGCACGCTGCCCGCGTTGCCGATGCCCACGGCCACCGTGAAGGTGAGGCTGGAGAAGGCAATGGCGATTTGATGCGCGCCCATGCTCGCCGGCCCCAGGCCCGCGGCCAGCACCCCCGCCAGCGCGAAGACGCCAATCTCCGCGGCGATGTGCAGCCCCGCCGGAGTGCCGATGCGCGCCGCCTGAGCCAGGTCCGTCCACACCGGCCTGCGCGTGGGCTTCGTCTCCGGCGCGGGCATGCGGCGCACCGCCCAGAGGACGATGCCCAGCTGCAACGCCGTGCACAGCACCGAGTCCACCGCCGCGCCCACCACGCCCAGCGCCGGCACCAGCCGCAGCGGGCCCGTCCACTCGGGAAGCCCCGCGCCGCCGAAGACGAGCAGCAGGTCCGCCAGGAGGTTCACCACGTTCGCCGCCAGCGTGGCCACCACCAGCGGGCGGATGTTCGCGGTGGACGTCAGGTACGTGCGCACCGTCATGAAGGCCAGCATCAGCGGCAGGCAGGGCGCGCGCCACACGAGGTAGTCCTTCGTCTGCTGCAGCTCCGGCTCGACGATTCCCGCCCAGGGAAGCACGCCCGGCGTCGTCAACAAGAGCATCCACAGCACCACGCCCGCCGCCAGCGCCAGCCAGCCGCCCTGCCATAACAGCGCGCGCGCTCGGGACTCGTTGCGCGCGCCGATGGCCTGGGACAACAGGGGGTCCAACCCCATCATCAGCCCCATGCCGAAGCTGCTGACGGCGAAGAAGAGGCCGTTGCCCAGGCCCGCGGAGGCCAGCGCGGAGGTGCCCGCGTGCCCCATCACCAGCGTGTCCACCAGGCCCATGAGCGCCTGCCCGCCCTGGGCGATGGCGATGGGCACCGCCAGCTTCGTCAGGGCCCGGAACTCGGTGCGAAGAGGGGTACGGACTTCGGTTTGTGGCGGAACGACGGCGGTGGACATGACGGCCCGGCCTATAGCGCCTTCCGAAGTGGAATGCGCCAATCGCGAGGGACGCCTCTTTGCCCGCCCACCTGACCTGCCCGGGCGGTGGGCCGTCTCCGGAAAAAGACAGGGGCCCCCGGACATCCACTGTCCCGAGGGCCCCGACCCATCACGTCATGTCACGCCCGCGTCGCCGCGGGTGCGACTTCAGCGCACGGGCGGCTGGAACACCGTGGTGGCCACCGGCGTCTGGAGCGAGCCCACCTTCGACGCGCGGATGCCGGCGTCGGTGATGGCGTACACGTAGTCGTCCGCCATGACGCTGCGGCGCACGGAGGGCGACCAGTACCAGCTCCACTGGGGCTCGTTGAAGCGCTGGTACACGTCCTTCATCGACAGCGCGCCCACCGGCGTGAAGCCCGTGGCCGTGTCCACGCGGAACACGCGCAGCTCGCTCGTGAAGCCCGTCCAGTAGTCGTACCCGTTGTTGTAGTTCCAGTCCGTGAAGGGCAGGGCCAGCAGGCCCTTGGCGGGGAAGAAGTTGAACGCCTTGTGGTCGCCCTGCGCGTCGCTGTAGCTGCTCGTCCCGCCCATCCGATGCGTGAAGGCCTCCTTCGGGTGGGCCAGATCCGTCACGTCGAACAGCGACAGCTTCAGCGCGCGGCTGGTCCAGGTCCCGTCCTCGGCTCGGTCCTCGCCGAAGGTGAGCAGGTGCGTGTCACCCAGCGGGTGGATGTACGTGGAGAAGCCCGGAATCTTCAGCTCGCCCACCTTGCGCGGGTGCGCCGGGTCACTCAGGTCGAAGGTGAAGAGCGGGTCCGTCTGGCGGAAGGTGACGACGTAGCCCTTCTTGCCCACGAAGCGCGCGCTGAAGATGCGCTCGCCCGCCGCCAGGTCCTCGCTGCGACCCAGCTCCTGGAGGTGTCCGCCCTCGGCGCCGAACGTGACGACGCGGCTGTGGGTCTCCATCGAGTTGGGGACCGACACGCCGTCATTGCCGTTGTTGGTGGGGTCGACGCGCCAGGTGCTCACCGTGGTGGCCACGCGCAGCACGCCCTCGTGCTCGTCCATGGCGAACTGGTTCACCAGGCTGCCCTCCAGCGTGCCGCTGCCCGCGTACGTCGCGCGGTTCGGCTCGCTGAGGTCGAACTTGTGCAGGTACGTGTGGTCGGACTGGTTCGCCTCCGGCCACCACCACCAGTGCGACGCCGCCAGGTAGAGCGCCTCCGTGGACGCGTACACCGTGCCGGGCGCCGACACGATGCTGGTGCGGCCCAGGGGAGCCGCGCCCTCCGCGGCGTCCAGGTCCAGCGACAGCACCGTCACGAAGCCCAGCCCGGTGGGCGCGTTGGAGCGGTAGAAGTCCCCGCACGACACGGGCAGCGGCGTGACGGTTCCATCCTCGGCCACGTGCTTGCCCGGAGCCACCCAGTCCGCCAGCGTCTGCGCCCGGATGAGCTGCTCGTTCTTGACGAGGAGCGCGTCGATGGCCTCGTTCATCTGCTTCTTGCTGCGCTCCAGCGACGACGAGTACTCGGGATAGAAGCGCACGTCCGCCGGCCAGCGGAAGTCGTCCGACAGCACCAGCCGCACCGCGCCGTCCATGCGACGGGCGCTGAGGTACGAACCCGGCAGGAACACCTGCTGCTTCACCTGGGGCGAGGACAGGTTGGACACGTCCACCACCGTCACCTTCAGCGTGTCGCCTCCCATGTAGCCGCACCGGAAGCCCGCGCAGTCCATGACGGGCGCGCCCGTGAGCAAGCCGCCCCACACCGTGGGACGTCCCGGACGGTCGTCATCCACCTGCGAGGTGATGACCAGCCGCTTGCGCTCCTTGTCGTAGAGCATCTCCCGGGGCCAGCCCTGGATTTCCATCGACGAGGCCAGGGTGAGTTGCTCCGCGGGCCAGGAGCGGTGCAGGTACAGCCGGGGTCCGGACAGCACGAAGATGTGCGTGCCGTCGTTCTGCACGAAGTCCGCCTCGTGCACGCCCGCCACCTGGTTGTTGGTGCCCGTGTAGTCATCCGGCCCGCGCGGCGAGCCGCCTCCCGAGCTGGCGTCGCCCTCCGTGGGGGCGTCCGCCCTGGGCGGCATCGAGCCGTCACCGAACAGCCAGCCGCCATTGCGAGGCCGCATCTGCTCCAGCGACGCGCGCATCCGCCGGGTCGCGGTGTCCTCGATGTACTGCTCCAGCGGAGCACAGTCCTCGAAGGACTCCAGCCGGGCCTGCTGCTGCACCGGTTCGTTCTCTACCTTCGGGTACTCCGGGTCATCCCCGCAGCCCACCGCCGCCACCGCCGCCAGTCCCACCCACCCGTAGCGCTTCCATTGCCGCATGAGGCTCCTCCCTGTTCGCGTCTTGGCCCCATCCGGCGCGCGAGCTGGCTCGTCCAGCCCCGCCACGTCCAGATGGCTCAACGGTCCGGGCGCGCTCTTGCCACCGTCATGCCAGCACCGGGCAGACAGAGGACTCCGGGATTTCCAGGGGGTTGCGGGAGACAGTGCCTCTCAGAAACCTGAGGAGCGAGGAGTCCCCGAGGGGGAAAAACCGTGGGTCCTGGGCACGAAGCGGACGAACTGCTGCGTGAGCGCCGGGTCCATGCGCTCCAGTCGCAGGCCCATGCCGGCCGGAGCACGGAAGGGGCCCGGGGTGCGCGGCGGGTTGGACCAGACAACAGTGGCCTCGGCCGAGCAGGGCGTGCGCTGCCCGGCGAGCAGCACCTTCAGCGTCAGCCGGGTGCCCTCGCGCGCGGGGGTGAGGGTGCGCACGAAGAGGGCGTCGGGGCTGGCGTCGTGGCTGAAGCCCGTCAACGTCGCGCCACCGCCCACCGGGGCGAACTCCACCACGGTGAAGAAGGGCACGCGCTCCGCGGCACGCAGCGGCACGCGCTCCGGGACGAGCCGCGACAGCACCCGCCCCAGGAGTTCATCCGCGCCCAGGTGCCGCTTCTCCAACAGCGGCGCCCCGGCGAGCACCTGCGCGCGCGCCAGCACGTCCGCGGACTCCTCCGCGCGCGACAAGAGCACCAGCGGCTTCTTCGGATTCGCCTCGCGCAGCTTCGTGGCCAGGGCCAGCGTCTCGCGCGGCGCTCGCGAGACATCCACGAGGAAGCCGTCGAGCAGGGCCGCGTGCTCGCTCGCGAGCTTCTCCGCGTCCACCGCGTCGCGCGCGTAGAGGACGTGCAGGCCCTCCTGCTCCAGCGCGCCACCCAGGAAGGTGTGCAGGAAGCGCCCGCCCTCCACGAGCAGCATGCGGCGGCCCTTGGGAGGACCTTCCTTCGCGCGCTCGCGGGCCCCGCGCACGGCCACCAGCTTCGCCTGGAGGGCCTCCAGCGCCACGGGCTTGGGCAGGAAGTCGTCCGCGCCCGCGCGCCAGCAGTGCATGACCTCATGCGGCTCGCCGGCGGAGGTGAACATGATGACGGGCACGTTGCGGCCGGCCGGGTGCGCCTTCACCGCGCGGCACACCTCGTCGCCCTGCATGCGCTCCATGCGCAGGTCCATCAGGATGAGCATGGGCGCGCGGCGCGCGAGCTCCGACAGGCACGCCTCGCCGCCATCCAGCGTCACCGGCTCACAGCCGAGCCGGGCCAGGTGCAACCTCACCACCTCGCGAGCCGTGCGCGAGTCATCCACCACGAACACGGCCTCGCGCGTGGTGGAGGTGGGCGCATTCATGGTCAGGCGCGCGGCTCCTGCTTGCCGGACAACAGTTGCGTGAGCTGACGGGCGATGGCGGCGCACTTCGCCGTGTCCTTGCTGTCCAGCGCGGAGCGCCCGCCGTCGAGCAGTCGCTGCACCGTGCCCACCGCGGCGTCGGCCTCCGGGCTGGGGTTCTCCTGCGCGCTCTTCTGGAGCATCCGCGCCAGCTTCTCGCCGCGCTCCAGCAGCTTGCGGAACAACTCCTCCGCGCGCTTCGCGTCCACCACGCCCTGCGACTTCGCGTAGTTCGCCTGCTCCGCGCCCAGCTTCTCCGCCTCGCCGTGCGGAAGACCCGCGCGGGCCTCCAGGCGCACCGTCTCCATGTTGCCGGTGGTCAGGTCGGTGGCCTTCACGGACAGAATCGCCTCGCCGGACAGCTCGAAGACGACCTCCAGCGGCACGTCACCGCGCGCGGCCACGTGCAGGTTCTTGAGCACCACCTCGCCCAGCTTGTGGTTCTCGTCCTGGAACTCGCTCTCGCCCTGGTACACGGGGATGCGCGCCTCGGCCTGGCCGGACGTCCCGGGGAAGAAGATGTCGCGCGCGACGACGGGCACGCCCGTGTTCTTCGCGATGAGCCGCTTCACGCGTCCGCCCAACACGCCCACGCCCAGGCTCTGACTGGCCACGTCCAACAGCAGCGCCTGCCCCGACTGGCGCAACAGTTCGTCCGCCTGCACCGCCGCGCCCAGCGCCACGGCCTCGTCCGGGTGCACGTCCGTGGACGGCGCGCGGCCGAAGAAGTCCGCCACCAGCCGGCGCACCAGCGGCACGCGCGTCATGCCGCCCACCAGCAGCACCACGTCCACCGAGCGCGGATTCATCTTCGCTTCATGCATCACGCCCTGACACACCTCCAGGCAGCGGCGCGACAGCGGCTCCGACAGCGTCTCGAAGAAGGAGCGCGTGAGCACCGTCTCCAGCTCCGTGCGCCGGCCTCCCGTGGAATGGTCGCCCAGCCCCGACACGGAGACGGTCGCCTCCTCGTGCTCGGTCAGCTCGCGCTTGGCCGCCTCCGCCGCGACCTTCAGGCGCCGCAGGCTCTGCGCATCCTGGGACACGACATGGCGGAGCTCGTCGTCCACCTGCGCGAGCAGCCATTGGACGATGCGTTGATCAAAGTCCTCGCCACCCAGGCGAGGGTCGCCGCCGGTGGCGCGCACCTCGAAGACGCCGGACTTCACGTCGAGGATGGAGACATCGAACGTGCCGCCGCCCAAATCAAACACCAGCGCGCTGCCCTCGAAGCCGCGCGACAGGCCGTACGCGAGCGCCGCCGCGGTCGGCTCGTTCACCAGCCGCACCACATCCAACCCGGCGATGGAGGCCGCTTCCCGCGTGGCCTGGCGCTGGTTGTCGTCGAAGTTGGCGGGGACGGTGATGACACACTTGGTGACGGTGCGGCCGAAGTGCGCCTGCGCGTCGAGCGCCAGCTCCCCCAGAATCATCGCGGAGACCTGGGTGACGGGCAGCACGCGCCCGGCCAGCTTCACGCGAACGTCTCCGGAGGGACCGGCGACCAGTGGATATGGAACGAGGGCCTTTGCTTGTTGCACCAATTCCGGCGTGTAGCGCCGGCCAAGGAAGCGCTTCGTGGCCCAGACAACGGAGTCGGGATGCTCCTCCGCGAGCGCTTGGGCTTGCTGCCCCACGACGCGCTCGCCGGCCTTCGTCACACCGAGCACGGAAGGCGTGAGGCGGCCTCCCGCGCGCGAGGGGATCAGGCGCGGTCGGCCGTCCTCCACGGTGGCGACGGCGCTGTTGGTGGTACCCAGGTCGATGCCGATGACGGGGTCGTGCATGGGGGCGGTCGGGACCCCACGGTACGGGTCTTGCCGCCTCCTCGCCAAGCCCCCTCTCGTCAGACCTGCCCTCCGCGCGTCGCTTCCCTGTCCGGCCAGGCACGTTGGCCGCGGAGGTGGACGCCCCTGGAGCACCATGCTAAGGGCGCGACCGCCATGGTGAACATGTCCATTGCCCGCCGCTACGCCCGTGCCCTCCTCGACGTCTCGTCGGAGGTGGGCCGCATTGATGCCGTCGCCGAGCAGCTCTCCTCCTTCGCGGATATCTTCGCGAAGAACCCGGAGATGACGGACGTGCTCCACAACCCCATCTACTCCCGCGCGCAGCGAGCGCAGGTGGTGGAAGGGGTCATGAAGCTGGTCCCCAACCTGGAGCCGGTGCTGGCCAACACCCTGCGGCTGCTGGTGGACCGCAACCGCCTGCCCTACGTCGCCGACATCGCCCGCGTCTTCCGCGACATGGCCGACGCCCGGGCCGGACGCGTGCGCGGCAACGTCACCACCGCCGCCGCCCTTCCCGCCGACACCCTGGCCGCGCTCCGCCAGTCGCTCCAGCAGATCACCCAGCGCGACGTCATCCTGGAGACGCGCGTGGACCCCAGCCTCCTCGGTGGCGTGTCCGCCCAGGTGGGCAGCATCCTCTACGACGGCAGCCTCCGCACCCAGTTGGAGGAGATGCGCCGCGAGTTGAAGCAGCACTAAGAGTACGGCCGCCGTCCGGCGGCCCACTCCGCAGGTCGTCCCTGCACCCCGCAGTCCGGGGCAAACCGGTATTTCCAGTTGCCCCTGGAGAGAGGTATACTCGGGGGAACGCGGGGCAACCCCGGGTTTTCTGGACGACCTCAACATGCCGCAGTCCCTGCTTCACCCCCTCCCCGGTGGCCCGCTCTTCGCGGTCGCCCCCGAAGAGGCTTGGCCCTTCCTTGGCGCGGTACTGAACGCGACGGGTTGTGGCATCGCCCTGTTGGACAGGGAGCTGCGGACCGTGTGGGTGAATGGCGCGCTGGCGTCGCTTTCCGGCATGGAGATGCGGGCCCACCTGGGGCGCCCGCTCGTCGACCTGTGGCCCAAGCTGGCGGTGTCCCTGGCCCCCCTGCTGTCTCGCGCGCTCTCTGGTGAGAGCGTGGTGGAGGCGCCGGTGACGGGGGTGCTGTCGTCGACGAGTGGAGAGCGCAGCCTGCGCGTGGCGCTGTCCCCGGCGCACCAGGCCGGCGTGCTCACGGGCGTGGTGATGTGGATGCGCGACGACACGGCGCGGACGCACGAGGAGGCCCGGCTTCGGGAGCGCGAGTCGCACATGCGCAGCCTCGCGGACGTGGCCTGCGACGGGCACTTCCTGCATGAGAACGGCGTCGTCCTGGACGCCAACCGCGCGCTGGCCCACCTCCTGGGTCACGACTCGCCCCGGGATTTGATCGGCCACCACCTCATCGAGTGGGTGTCCCCCGAATACCGCCCCGCCGTCATGTCCGCCGTCGCCCGGGGGGTGGAGACGCCCTACGAGGTGATGTGCGTGCGCCGGGACGGCCAGCGCATTCCCCTGGAGGTGCTGGGCAAGCACGTCCTGTGGGAAGGCCGGCAGGTGCGACTGGCCGCCATCTGGGACATCAGCGGCCGCAAGGCGGCGGAGGAGCGGACGGAGCGCACCGAGCACTTCCGGGAGCAGCTGCTGGGCGTGGTGGGCAATGACTTGCGCACGCCCCTGCAGACCATCCAGATGGGCACCGGCGCCCTGCAGCGGCTGGGAGGAATGGAAGAGCCCCAGCAGCGACTGGTGGGCCACATGGCCCAGGCGGCCCGGCGGATGGAGCGGATGATCCACGAGCTGCTGGACTTCACCCGGGCCCGGCTGGCCGGCGGGCTGCCGGTGCGCCCGGAGTCGCTGATGCTGGACCGGCTGGTGGAGCGGGTGCTGGACGAGCGGCGACAGGCCCACCCCGGCCGCACCCTGCTGATGGAGACACAGGGGGATTTGCGCGGCCACTGGGACGAGGCGCGGCTGACGCAGCTGGCGGACACGCTGCTGGGCAGCGTCCTGCAACACAGCACGGACACCACGCCGGTGTGGTTGAAGCTGGTGGGCTCGGTGGGGGGCGTGACGCTCTCCATCCGCAATGACTCGCTGACGGTGCCGGTGGAGGAGCACGCCACCCTCTTCGAGCCCTTCCGACGGGGCCGCCCCGCCAGCGCGGAGGGCCTGGGCCTGGGGCTCTACATCGCCCGGCAGGTGGCCGTGGCCCATGGGGGACGCCTCACGGTGGAGTCCTCCCAGGGTGGAACCCGCTTCGTCGTCTGGCTGCCCCGCGAGCCTCCCGGCCGCTGACGGCCACACGTGCCCGGAGGGGTCGTGCTCCCTCGCTCGCCGGGCACCGGGGCACCGTCGCTTACCGGGTTGATAATGCCCCGAGAGCCCCGAATGTCGTGCGCATTGCAGTGGGTAGGGGTGCGTGGTAAGGGGCCCCGACTTCTAGCTTTCGGCGGACCCGAACCGACCCGGCCCGCCCCCTGTTCGAGGACGCAAAACGCCCATGGAAATCCGCGCCGACGAGATCAGCAGAATCATCCGGGAGCAGATCAAGGACTACGGCAAGAAGGTCACCGTCGCGGAGACGGGCACCGTGCTGTCCGTGGGTGACGGTATCGCGCGCATCTACGGGCTCGAGGGCGTGCAGGCCGGTGAGCTGGTGGAGTTCACCAACGGCGTGAAGGGCCTCGTGCTGAACCTCGAGGAGGACAACGTCGGCGTCGCCATCATGGGTGACTTCCAGGCCATCCGCGAGGGTGACGTCGTCAAGCGCACCCAGCAGATCGCCTCCGTGCCGGTGGGCAAGGGCCTGCTGGGCCGCGTGGTGGACCCGCTCGGCATCCCCCTGGACGGCAAGGGCCCCATCGAGGCCACCGAGACGCGCCGCCTGGAAGTGAAGGCGCCCGGCATCGTGAAGCGCAAGAGCGTGCACGAGCCCCTGCAGACGGGCATCAAGGCGCTGGACGCGCTGGTGCCGGTGGGTCGTGGTCAGCGCGAGCTCATCATCGGTGACCGCCAGACGGGCAAGACGGCCGTCGCCATCGACACCATCATCAACCAGAAGGGCCTGAACGTTTACTGCATCTACGTGGCCATCGGCCAGAAGCAGTCGACGGTCGCCCAGGTCGTGGAGAAGCTCAACCGCTTCGGCGCCATGGAGTTCACCACGGTGGTCGCGGCGAACGCCTCCGACCCGGCCCCGATGCAGTTCTTCGCGCCGTACGCGGGCGTGGCCATCGGCGAGTACTTCCGCGACAACAAGATGCACGCCCTCATCATCTACGACGACCTGTCCAAGCAGGCCGTGGCGTACCGCCAGCTGTCGCTGCTGCTGCGCCGCCCCCCGGGTCGTGAGGCGTACCCCGGCGACGTGTTCTACGTGCACAGCCGCCTGCTGGAGCGCGCCGCCAAGCTGTCCGACGAAGAGGGCGCGGGCTCGCTCACGGCGCTCCCCATCATCGAGACGCAGGCCGGCGACGTGTCCGCCTACATCCCGACGAACGTCATCTCCATCACCGACGGTCAGATCTTCCTCGAGACGGACCTGTTCTTCGCCGGCGTCCGCCCGGCCATCAACGTCGGTCTGTCGGTGTCTCGCGTCGGTTCCGCCGCGCAGATCAAGGCCATGAAGCAGGTGGCCGGCACCATGAAGCTGGAGCTCGCGCAGTACCGCGAGCTGGCCGCCTTCTCCCAGTTCGGCTCGGACCTCGACAAGGCCACGCAGGAGACGCTGGCCCGCGGCGCCCGCATGGTGGAGCTGCTCAAGCAGGGCCAGTACGAGCCGCTGCCCGTCGAGCGTCAGGTCATGCAGATCTACGCCGCCACCAACCGCGACGACCCCAAGAAGCGCGGCTGGATTCGCGAGATTCCCGTCGCGGACGTGGTGCGCTGGATGCGTGAGTTCCTGGACTTCACGGACGGCAAGTACCCGACCATCTCGAAGGACATCGCCTCCAAGCGCGAGCTCACCAACGACATCAAGGCCTCGCTGAACAAGGCCATCGTGGAGTTCAACGACGTCTTCCAGCCCACCCCGGGCGCGAAGGTCTAAGACTCTCCGGCCTCCAAGGCCCGTCGCACCGAGCCCCGCGCTCCCTTCCCTGGGACGCGGGGCTTCGTGTTTCTGGCGTGTGCCCGGACTCCTGGAGCTTCGGCTACCGCTTCGCGCCGTCGGCGGGCTTCACCTCGCGCTCCACGGTGCCAACGGACTCGCCCGTCCACTCGGGGTCCACGGGGATGATGAGGTAGCCCTCCTGGGCCGTGGGTGGGGGGCGTTGGTGGAGGGGTGGCGGCTCGTCGCTCGAGGCCACGCGGGCGGGCACGTCCGTCCAGGCGACGAAGCGGGCCTCGTACTCCCGTACGCGCTGGCCGCCGGCCACCTTGCGCTCCAAGGGGCGCGGCAGCAGCACCGCGTCCGCGCCCATCAAACAGGCGGTCTCCTGGAGCAGCTCCTTGCGGCCCTGCGCGCCCAGGTACTCGTTGCCCGTCACCGCCAGGGTGCCGAGTTCGGCGTAGGGGCGCGGGGGCTCGCGCTCCTCGAAGACCTCGAACGCGCAGCCGGGCTCCCTCGCCGGACGCTGGACGCTGACGGGGTGCGCCTCCAGCGCCACCTGTGCCGAGGTCGCGCAGGCGGACATGCAGGCGGCGAGGACGCACGACGACAGCGAGCGGCTGACGGACATGGCGGGCTCCGATGGAAGGGCGCGGCGGACGACAGTCTCGTCAACGCCGCGCCTCTCGGGAGCATATCGGCGGGTGGCCGCGTCAGCGCAGGCGAGGCAGGAGCGCGAGCAGGCTCTTGTCCACGCCACCGCGAGCGCCCAGCGCCTCAATGGCCTTCAGCTCGTACGGCAGCACGTTGTCACGGGCGACGAGTTGCACGTGCGCGCCCAGGGCGGCCGGCAGCGCCAGGTCCAGCTCGTAGATGTCGCCGGCCACCAGCGTGTCCTCGGGCCGCGTGCCGGTGGTGTCCCAGATGCGCTTGAGGGCCTCGAAGTAGCGGCCCCGGCGCAGGTAGACGGGCCGGCGCAGCACGCCGTCCAGCGTCTGCATCTCCGGCAGCGCATCGAAGCGCGCGTCGGACACGTCCGGTGGGTCCAGCAGGAACTTGCGCGCGTCGCCGGAGACCTTCAGCCGCTCGCGGCCCTTGGGCGCCAGGGTGTCCAGCTTCTTCTCCACCAGCTCCGTGTGCGCATTCGTCACGACAGTCACGGGCAGGCCCGTGGCGAGCAGCGCCTCCAGCACCTCCTTCGCCTCCGGCTTGAAGGCCGTGGCCGAGTGCACGTAGGACTCGCGATACATCGTCTGCACGGCCTCCGAGCGCGTCGCCTCGTCGGTGCCCACGGAGAGCCGCTGGAAGATGCGGTGCGCCGCCGTCGTGGCCGTCAGGTACGGGTCCGCCGTCGCGGGTGCCACCACCTTGCCGCCCAGGTTCCACCCCAGGAGGTCGGCGCCCGCTCGCAGCGCCGCGACTTCCTCCTCCCAGGCCTGCTCCACCCCCTGCCCCAGTGCGCGGACCAGTCCGTCACGAAAGTGTTTCAAGAAGGGCGCGCTCTCCGTCGCCACGTCCGTGAAGGTCCCGTCGAAGTCCAGCACCACGCAAGCAATCGCCATCAGCCCACCGACTCCCGAAGTTGGAGGAAAAGGGGCCGGATGACGCCCCGGCCCGGGTTCCGAATCAAGCCTGTGACATCATTTCGGCCCTGTAAACTTGAGGCCGCCCTGTAAATCCCGAGTGGCAGGGCCGTCGCCTTGAGTCCTACAGCGGGTGGCTCGCTAGCCTTGGGCGGGCATGGAAGCGACGCGGCGAAACGAGGCGGCGCTGTGGCGCCGGGCGTGGCTGCCCTGGGGCTTGCTCGCCGGAGTGTGCGTGCTCTGCGGGTCGGCGGCCTGGGCGAGCTCTCGCTCGGTGTCCGCGCTGGCGGAGCGCGGGGCGCAACTGGAGCGCGAGGCGGCCGAGTCCGAGGCCCGCGTGGCCGAGCTGCAGGCGCTGCGAGAGGCCATGGCCCGACGACTGCGCGTGCTGGAGCAGCAACACCAGAGCGCGCGGGCGGAGGTGCTGACCGCGGCGGCGGCCTGCTCCCTGGCGCCACCCGAGGCACCCCAGAGCCAGGGCCGCTCGGAGCCGCGACGCTCGGGCTCCGCGAAGGGAAAGAAGAGCGCGCGCCGCTGACGGGAGCGCTCTCCGACGTGGCCTCCACCCCGCGAGGTCTCTCGCGCCGAGGCCCTGCGCCACAGTCCGGGGAGCGCGCTTCGACGTGGCCTCCCCCCGCGAGGCCTCTCGCGCCGAGGCCCTGTGCCTCGGTCCGGGGGGCTCGCTTCAACGTGGCCGCCAGGTCCACACCTGCCCTCGCCGCTGTGGACCTGGGGGCAACAGGGCGCTGGGGCCGCGCGCGCAACCTCACGGAAATACTGCGAGGCGAGCGTCGGCCCGCCACGTGCTACCTCGCGACTCCGAGTCTCCTTTTCGCGCGAGGTCCCTTCCGCATGTCTTCCGTCATCCTCCGACTCCCCGCCCCCCTCCGCTCCGCGCTGGCCGCCCTCGTGTGCGTGGCCGCGCTGCTCCCGCTCTCCCGCGCGGAGGCCGAGCCGGGCATCCGCATCCTCAACTCGCTTTCCACCGCCGACCTGGCCTTCAACGCGCTCACCACCAACGCGGGCTCCATCGAGGCGCTCATCTCGCAGCCGCTGACCTCGAGCGCCTTCGCGGGTGACTGGCGCCTCAGGCACCAGCTCGAGGACCCGGCCGCGCGCAACGTCATGCACTACCTGGTCGAGTGCGCGCTGGGCCCGACCTCCAAGGTGGAGTGGAAGGACCGCCTGGGCAACGTGTACACCTTCAGCGGAGGCGCGGCCCTGTGTCCGGAGTGGGATTTCACGGCGCCCAGCCCCCAGTGCCTGGGCTACGTGAGCGCGTGCCTGCTGTCGCGCAACAACGCCTACGGCCACACCGTGGAAATCTCCCTGCGCGGCGAGGACCCCCGGGACGACCTGCGCTTCAACCCCACCGGTGACACCAAGCAATGGCACCCCATGTTCCTGCCGTGCGACAAGGGCGGCTCCGGCCTGGGTGACGAGTGTGGCTGGGTGGGCGAGGGCGTGGGCGCCTGCACTCCGGGACTGGAGGTGACGGTGGCCGCCGGCGCGCCGAGGCCGGACACGTGCACCGGCCTGCTCGGCGCCATCTCCGGCCACCGCGTGCTGCGCGTGTGTGAGAAGCCCTGGGGCTGCGAGGCCGGAGACGCCCTGGCCGCGGCCGAGAAGAACGACTGCGGCGGCGACGCCCCCAGCGCCACGTTCTTCTGCCCCCGCGGCGGCAGGTACAGCGTCATGTCCGCGCCCTTCAACCGCATGGAAGCGCCGGGCTCGTGGGTGAGGCCCGGCACCACGCAGGGCCGCTACCCCGTCGCATCCTTCGGCGCCTTCACCTTCCGCGAGGGCGCGTTCTTCGGGAACATCTTCGACTCGAAGGCCCTGTCCGTGGAGGTGAGCATCAACATGGACACCTACCTGCCCCAGCTCTCCAAGCCGAACTTCACCGGCTACCCGTACCAGAACGTCCACGCCTGCTTCGCCAAGGACTGGATTGCCGGAGATGTGCACCTGGCCTCGCGCATCTGCGCCAACACCACCATCGGCGACCACACCGCCTTCGGCTGCCTGGCCCGCACCGTGGGGCCCTGCGAGTTCGGCAGCGCCAGCCCCCAGGCGCCCCGCTGCGCCGTGGGCGATGGCTTCAAGGTCCAGGGCGACGGCGACTTCGAGGTCTGCTCCGACGATGACGGCGTCTTCCACCCCGAACCCATCACCACCTACCTGAACAGCCCCTGCGACGCGCTGCCCGTGACGGACCGCAGCACGTGCGGCGGCGGCGAGTGCGACTTCAGCGTTTCGCCCCCCAAGTGCAAGAAGGGCTGCGAGCCGCGCTCCGCCAGCGAATGCCTGGCCGTGGCCTGCGTGAAGAACCCCAAGCTCTGCGTCCGGAAGTAGCACCGCGTCACGACCAGCCCGGGGGGTCGGCTTCCACCTCCCGGGCCCGGCGACACGGTGGGCTCGCGAGGGCTGCCCGGCCAGGGGGCAGGCGGCATCCCATACACCATGGGTGTATGAATAAAGCAGGCGGCCGGCCGTCCTGACTCGCGTTGCCTCGTTCCGGCCACCGCCGAGGAGCCCACCGTGTTCTCTTTCCGTTCCGTCCTGAGCGCCGTGCTTGCCCTGGGATTGCTGCTGGGCTCGACGCCGTCCGAGGCGCGCTTCGGCAAGCGTTCCCGTCCTTCGCAGAGCGACTCGAAGAAGGACGACGACAAGAACGACACGCACGAGGCCACGCCGGTGGGCCACTCGGACTCCGACGACGATGACGATGACGACAGGCCCCGGCGGCGGCGCAACAACTCGCGCCACGTCGCGTCGGATGTCGCGGACAGCATCGGCTTCCTCGCCTTCGTGTTCTCCGGCGGCAACCACCGGCTGATGGTGGTGGACGAGCCCCGGCACCGCGGTGAACTGCGGCAGGAGCGTCACGCGGCGCCCCTGTCCTTCCGCGTGGGCTTCCAGGCCGGGCCCGTCAACAGCGGCGGCGCGGGCGACCTCTTCATCGGCCTGGAGGGCCGGCGCTTCGGCGTGGACGCGCGCATCACCGGCATCAGCGTGGACGCCGATGACGGCACGGACGCGTCGGACAGCATCACGCTGGTGGAGGCGCACCTCACCTGGGCGCTCGTCTCCCTGGAGCGCGTCCGGCTGCGCGTGGAGGCGGGTGTCAGCACCGCGAACGCGCCGGACATCGCCTTCGTGGGCCCCAGCCTGGGCATGTCCCTGGAGGCGTGCCTCGCGGGACCGCTCGACTTCGAGGCGCGCGCGCAGATGACGCCCTTCCCCTATCGCCAGGTGGACGCGAGCGCCGCGCTGGCGCTGCACCTGGGCGCGCTGGTGCTGCGCGGCGGCTACCGGGGCATGGTGCTGGACGACGCGGGCCACGTGGACGGGGTCGTCCACCGCGACGGCTTCCACGGCCCCTTCTTCGGCCTGGGCCTCACCTACTGATTCGTCGAGGCACCTCCGGCCTCGGTCCCGGGCAGTGCTCCTGGACCGTGGCCATCAGGTCCTTGAGCCGCACGGGCTTGCGCAAAAGCGCCACCACGCTCGCCGGACGGGGCCCCGGCTCCGCCGCCATGGCCACCACCCGCGACTGCTCGAAGCGCGCGTCCCGCTGCAGTGTCTCCAGCAACCCCAGGCCCTGCACCCGAGGCGTCTCCAGGTCCACCAACACCAGACACGGCACCTCCAGCGACACGAGCACGCGCAGGGCCTCCCGGCCATTGATGGCCATGGCCACGTCGTAGCCCTCGTCCTGAAGCGCTTCCGCCATCGCGCCCCGCAGGTCCGGGTCGTCTTCCACCAGGAGCACGGTCGGCTGCATCACCACATGGGTCACGATTGCCACCCTAGTGCCTCCGTAGCTCGCTGACACAGTTCACACCGCGAGGCCTTCGCCCACTGTCGAACCGTGAGCATCCGCCCGGTCCAGACAGGCAGATAGTCCCAGCTCCCCCGCGCGATGAGCCCAGGAGATGGGGCGGGGACGGCCGGGATGCACGGCGAGCGTCCGCCGGTGAATGGCGATTCCTCCCACGTGTCGTGCCGTGCGCACTCATTGGACGGCGCGCTGCCCAATGCCACACAAGCGCGATTGGCCAACGCCCGCCCACCCCGGGGGACCATGGCCGCGCGGGGCCGGCGGCCCTTGAATGTCGCTCCCCCGTCGTCCCCCGCCAGGAAGAGGAGTGGACCTTGCCCTCATCGAAGGCCGTGCTCGGCTCCGCGCTCACCGCCACCCTCCTGCTCGGCGGAGCCCCCGCCGAGGCCCGCTTCGGCAAGCGCTCCACGCCGTCATCGTCTGGAGGCACCACCCGCCCGGAGCGCGGCGCGGACCGCCCGGACGCCAGCCACGAGCGCCGCTCGCGTGAGCATCCCGCCACGCCCGTCGGACAGGGCTCGAACGACGGGCGCCCCGCGCGCGAGCACCCCGCGACAGCCATTGGCAAGGAGCGCGACGCCCAGGACGACGCTCCCCGCAGGCGGCGGCGACGGGCCCGCGTCCCCGTGAGCACCGCCGTCGTCGGAGTGGGCGCCGCGGGGGCCTCGGCTTCGCCCCGGCTGAACGCCACCACGCGCACGGAGCGCCGGCGCGACGAGCCCGTGCCGCTCCTGGTGCGCCTGGGCGCGCAGGCGGACTGGCTCACTGGCGGCGGCGCCATGGGCCTCTTCATGGCCATGGAGGGCCGGCGCATGGGGTTGGACACCCGCATCACCGGCCTGACGCTCCGGGCGGAGGACGGCTCCGACAAGGTGGACCGCATCACCCTCTTGAGCGCGCGGGTGACAGCGGCCCTGTGGGCCAGCGCCCGCGGGCGCGTGCGGGTCGAAGCGGGCCTGACGAGCGCCCACGCCCCCAGCGTCATCTTCGTGGGCCCCAGCTTCGGCGCGTCCGTGGAGGCCTGCATCGGCGCCTCACCGCTGGACGTGGAGGCGCGTGTGAACGCCACGCCCTTTCCCCACCGCCAGGTGGATGCGCAGGCGGGCATGGCCCTGCACCTGGGAGGCTTCAACCTGCGCGGCGGCTGGCGCGCGCTGTACCTCAACGACGCCGGACACGTGGACGGCGTCGAGCACGAGGAAGGCTTCGGCGGGCCGTACTTCGGCCTCGGGTTGACCTTCTAGTCCCCGGGCACCTTTCCACGGGCCGCGCGCACGCACGAGCGGCCCGTCATGCCCTGCTCACACGACGGGCCGGAGCCGCCCGATTGAGGGAGCCCCGGCCCTCCAGTTCTTACTCGTCCGGCGACGCGGCCATGGGAACCGAACCGCCCCCGCCGCCGATATCCGCCACCGTGGTGAGCCCCGAGGACGGCCGCTTGCCGGTGCCTCGGCGCTTGGGCGGCGGCGCCAGCTTCGGCTCCGAGCCGAACAGCCGCTCGTACGTCTCCGGCCCGTTGATGTTCACAATCACGCCCGGGTCCTTCAACGGCACCCGACGCACCTTCATGTTCTTCAGCACCACCTCCAGCTGGTCACCCTCCGCCGCCCGCAGCCGCTCCGCCGCGGCCCGCGACAACATCACCGGCCAGCCAGGTGCCCCCTCGAACTCCGGACGCAGCGCCTCCTCCGCTTCTCCCATCAACTTGAGCAAGGACTTCACCGTGGTGGCCCGGAGCGCTGGCATGTCCACCGGATGCAGGAGCACGACGTCCGCTCCGGCCTCCATCGCCGCGTCCAACCCCACCTTCACCGAGGCCATCTGGCTGTCCTTCCACTGCTCGGACTCCACCAGGTCCAGCCCCGGATGCTGCTCGCGCACGGCCTCAGCATCCTTCCCCACCACACCCAGCACCTGACAGCTCGCCTTGCCAAAGGTCGACGCCAGCGACTGAAGGAAGCTCTTGTCGCCTTCGTGCAGGATGAGCGCCTTGGGGTGGGCCATCCGCCGGGCCTCGCCCGATGCGAGGATGATCGCCACTGCCTTCATACCAAGCCTCCTCCGTCCCCCGGGGAATCGAGTGCCAGCTGGCCCGGGGCCACCGGGAACAGGCTGTGGCCTCCGCGGTGGTTTTTGAGCCCACCCCCCGGTGCTAGCCGTCAGACGGCCCCCAGTCACTTCGCGAGCCGTGTGAGAGGAGCGCGAGCACGCGCGAGCAGCGCCGGAAGAGGCACGGGCCGCCTGCTCGTTCGTACCACCCCGGAGGCTCGCCTCCCCTGCCCTCCGGCCACCTGCCCGCGGAAGACTCAATGCAGCCACCGGGGCGGCGGCGTGTGCAGCAGCAGCGCCGAGGCGGGCACGGACGCGGCGGTCTTTTCTTCCGTGCTCGCCAGCGCCTTGGCGGTCAGAATTTCAGCCAGCCGCGCGAGCGGCGCAAAGGAAGACAGCCGATGCAGCTCATGCTGGGACACCTCGCCCAACCACGCTCCGTCCCGGCCATCCACCACCGGCAGCGCGTGCGCCCCGTGACGGTGCATCACCTGAAGCGCCGAGAGGACGGTGTCCTCGGGGAAGAGCGTCACGGCATGGGCAACGAGCATCTCGAACTCGGGGCTGCGGCACATCGTCACGGAAGGCCTCCATAAAGCAGGCGTCAGGCGCCTCTGATCCACCCCTAAGCAAGGCCCTTGCCGGGCCCGGACGACTTCCGAAAGGCGACACACAACCTGGGACGGCTGGTGGGCGATAATCTCCAGGCAGCCCGCCACCCCCTCGACGCGTCCCGAAGTGGAGCCACCGCGATGAGCATCAAGTCCCTGCCGTCCTCCACACCGTCTGCCGCACCGCGTCGAACCCCGGAGCCCGTGCAGCCGCAGAAGGCGGAGGCCCCCAAGCCCAACCTGCTCGAGCGGATGGGCCAGGGCCTGCAGAACGTGGCACGCGCGGCGAACCAGGTGGTGGACCGCTTCGAGGCGAAGCTGCCGGACCTGTCCAAGCTGGGCCTGCCCCAGCTCGCCGGCACCGGTGGCAAGCCCTGGGAGGGCATCACCCTCACCGGCAAGCCGCTCCAGATTCCGCTGAACAAGCTGCTGGACGTGGACCTGGGCGATTTGCGCAAGGTCCTCGAGCGCGTCCTGCCCCCCAAGATTGACGACAAGCAGGGCAAGCAGCTCGTCGAACAGACGAAGGGCTTCCGTGACGCGCTGGGTCAAGTGCGCTCGCTGTCGGCGCAGCTGGACATGCTGCCCTCCACGCATCCGCGCTACGCGCAGGTGAAGGCCGCGCTGGAGAAGGCGGAAGGGGCGCTGACGCAGCAGACGGGCTACACGAAGGCCACCGCGCCGCGCCCGGGCTCGCTCTGGTTGGATCCGCAGTTCCTGGCGAAGGAGCTGCCCAACGGACAGGTCCACGCCAGCCGCTTCCCCACGGGCACGCCGGTGACGAAGCCGCCCGCGGCGCTGGACATCGTCGCGGGGGGCGACGCGAAGAAGGCCGCCGAGTACACGGCCTCCGTCGCCCAGAACCGCGCCGAGGCGGGCATGCCGGTGCAGGGCGGCGAGCCCATGGGCGTGCACCTGAGCCTGGAGGGCGGTGGCGGCAAGGGCAAGCGCTACGCGGCGATGCTGACGGAGATGCGCGAGATGGGCGTGGTGCCGGTGAGCCTGACGGGCACGTCCGCGGGCTCCATCGCCGCCGCGTTCGCCGCCACGGGCGCCACGCCGAAGCAGGTGGAGGACGTGGCCAAGGACCCGCGCCTGGGCAAGCTGTATGACGCCGACCTGGACCTGAACGACGGCGGCCTGCTGGATGGCCAGGCCGCATATGACCTCTTCGACCAGAAGCTGCGCGAGCTGACCGGAATCACGGACCGGCCCGTGACGTTCGCCGACCTCAAGATTCCCCTCCAGCTCGTCGCCGCCAAGGCCTACGACAGCGCCGTCCCCAACGGCGGCTTCAAGAGCGCGCAGGACCGCATCTTCGTCTTCAGCCAGGAGACGACGCCGGACACGCCCGTGGCGCTCGCCATGCGCGCCTCCATGGCCATCCCCGGCGTCTTCGAGCCGGTGCAGGTGGTGGACCCCGTCACCGGCCGGCAGATGCATCTGGTGGACGGTGGCACGCTGGACAACCTGCCCATGGGCTACAACAAGAACGACCTGCCGCAGATTGGCGCGTCGCTCCAGCCGCGCGGCGGCACGCACCCGTCCAACGGCACCGCCCAGCCCAAGCCCTTGCCCACCGGCCAGCTCGACACGGACGACGTGGTGTGGAACGGCTTCAACGGCCTGGCCCTGCTCAAGGACAACGCCACCGAGGCCCAGGACTGGCGCGACAAGGCGAAGCCCGGCGCCAACCAGTTCATGCTCAGCGTCCCCACGTGGAACCTGGACAACCCCAAGCAGGGCAACAGCATCCTGGGCTTCGGCTACGACAACAAGGTGGACCCCATCCTGGATGGGCAGACGCGCGAAGTGACGCGCGACTTCCTGCGCGAGTTCATGGATGACATGAAGGTCCCCGGCTCGCGCGGCACCAACATGGTGACCCAGGTGCCCAAGGACTTGAAGTTCAGCGAGCCTGTCCAGATCTGGGGCGAGAAATTCCAGGTGACGTACAACGGCGGAGACACCGTCGTCGCCACCGCCGCCAATGGCAAACGTCACGAAGTGCGGCTCGGCCAGAAACAGATTGAATCCATGTGGCTGGATGGCCAAGCGTTCAACGACTTCGGCGCGCAGCTGTCTCACTCGCTCAGCGACGTGCGCAGCGTGCGGCCTTCCTGGTTCCCTTTCTGACACACGGTGTGGGGCTTGCGCCCCTGCTGCAAGGTTGAACCTCCAGACACCTTCACGCACCCGGGGCGCCTTGAGGCGCACCTGGGTGCCGTCGTTACGGTGGCTCGCATACATCCCCCTGGGAGGTCTTGATGCAAGCGGAGCGAGGGCGGGCCTGGGTGCCCTGGCTGGTGACGGTGCTGGTGGTGCTGCTGGCGGGCGGAGTGCTGTACCTGGCGCACCGAGGCTCGGCGCAGTCGCAGTCGCAAGCGGAAGAGGCGCGCAAGGCGGCGGACGAGGCCACGGCGCGCGCGCGTGACGCGGAGGCCGCGCGCAAGCAGGCGGAGGAGAAGCTCGCCGCGCTGGAGACGGAGCACGCGAAGCTGTCGTCGGAGAAGGAGCAGCTCAGCACGGAGAAGGAGCAGCTCTCCCAGACGGTGCAGGAGCAGGAGGCGGAGCTGGCCAAGCTCAAGGACACCTATGACGACCTCCAGGACAAGATGAAGTCGGAGATCGCCGAGGGCGCCATCAAGCTGTCCCAAGCCAAGGGCCGCATCCAGGTGGACCTGGTGGACAAGGTGCTCTTCGACTCCGGCGACGCGAGCATCAGCAAGCGCGGCCAGGAGGTCCTCAAGCGGCTGGGCGGCGTGCTCGCCAAGGTGGATGACAAGGCCATCCAGGTGTCGGGCCACACGGATGACTCGCCGCCGTCGCAGAAGCTGCAGGCCACCTTCCCCACCAACTGGGAGCTGTCCGTGGCGCGCGCCGTCAACGTGGTGCGCTTCCTGGAGGAGCATGGCGGGGTGCGCTCGCGCCGGATGATCGCCGCGGGCTACGGAGAGACGCGGCCGGTGTCGGCCAACGCCACCCCTCAGGGCCGCGCGCGCAACCGGCGCATCGAGGTGCTGCTGATTCCAGAGCTGCCCGCGAAGAAGGCCGCCCTGAAGACGGCCCGGGACAGCCGCTAGCTACTTCTTCTTCACCGACTCCAACAACTTGCGGAAGGACTTCTCCGAGGCCGCCACCGTCTTCTCCGGGCCCGTCAGCTTGAAGAAGAGGGCGCCCTCGGGGCCTTCCACAATCGCGCCCAGAAGACGGAAGCCGGGCTTCGGCGTGGAGGGGCCCATCATCGGCCCGCCGCCCATGTACGTGCCCTTCACGTCCACCGTCGTCACCGGCATCCCGTTGAGCTTCTCCGTCTTCGTCTTGGCCACCTTGTCCACCGGCTTGCCGTCCGCCGTCTGGAACTGGCCCAGCCACCGCTTCACGTTGGCGTCCACCGCGCCGCCCTGCCCCTGCCCGAAGTAGAAGACCGCCAGCTCCCCGCCCTCCGTGTCCCCCTTCGCCGCCGGCAGCTTGTACGTCGCCGCGCGCATCGGCCGCTCGCCCTGCGCCGCCCACTCCGCCGGCGCCGTCCACGCCAGGCCCCCGGCCTCCTCCGCGGACGCCGCCATCGCCATGCACATCACCAGCACACTCAGCAGTCGGTTCATCCGCTCAGCGTACCGGTGATTGGCTCCAGCGCAGTGTGTCAAAGACAGTCTGTGCCACTCCCGCATACGCTGATGCATGAGTGACACGACGCGTCAAGTCCCGTCGCTTCCGGCCAACCCACGGACGTGGTACGCCACGCGACTGTCACCTAGTCCTGAAGTCCAAACCTGGACTCGGAGGGGGTTGTACCCATGAAAAAGGCGTTGTTCCTCGGGGCCCTGGCCCTGGGCACGGTAGCGTGTGATCCAGACATCGCGCAGGACCCACCTCCGAACGCGGCGGATGTCGTCGTGGCGGAGTTCGACCCCTCGGCGTCTCCGGCTGTCGTGCCGTCTCCGAATGACCTGGCCATCGCCAAGTTGCCGGATGGCTCGAACATCGTCGCGGCGCCCATCAACCCGAAGGCGCCGGCAGCCGAGCAGGAGTTCACCCGGGACTACCTCAACACGCTCAATGGCTTCCCGACGTCCGCGATCGCCACCACGCTGGTGAAGGACCTGAACCCGGCGACGGTCAACTCGGACACGGTCAAGGTCATCGACCTCTACGAGGGCACGGAGCTGGCGAAGCCCGTCACGGCGACCATCGGCTACCGCCCGGAGACCAACCAGATCACCGTCATCCCGCCGCAGCCGCAGGGCTGGCCCAAGGGTGGCCGCTACGCGGTGGCCATCATCGGTGGCAAGGATGGCGTGAGGACCAACCAGGACAAGCCCATCATCGCCTCGGCCACCTGGTCCTTCGCCAGCTCGCGCGAGCCGCTCGTCACCTGTCCTGGTCAGGACCTGGCGTCCCCGGACTGCCGCCTCAACACGGAGCTGCTGCCGTCCATCAAGACCGACCCGGCCGAGCGCCTGGCGGACCAGCTCAACAGCGCCAAGCGCCTGGAGCAGCTGCGCCTGGGCTACAAGGACGTCCTCAACGCGGTGTCGGCGAAGTTCTCCGTCAACCGCGACGACATCGTCCTGGCGTGGACCTTCTCCATCCTGAACCAGCCGGAAGCGACGTTCGATCCGAGCACCAGCACCATCCCCTTCCCCAACGACCTGCTGCGCACGCCGAAGACGGCCACGGCGGCGGCGCACCTGAGCCTGCCCGTGCCCCCCACCGCCGGCACGGTGCAGGACCTCATCAAGGGCCTGAACACCCTGGACGGCTGGTCCACGACGGCGACCATCATCTCCGAGAACAGCGCCACCCGCGGCGTCATCGACAATGACGCCAAGCTGGACATGAACACCGTCCGGCTGGGCAAGGAGCTGCTGTTCGTCAAGCTGACTCCGGGCGGAACCACGCCCAAGGTCAAGGTGTGCCTCAACTGCGCCTCCAGCCGGAAGCGCGATGGCAGCGCCGCGGACCCCGCGCCCCAGCAGCTGCAGATCATCCCCGAGGTTCCGCTCGACCCCGCCACCCAGTACGCGGTCATCCTCCTGCGTGGCGCCAAGGACGAAAAGGGCAACTTCGTCGCCGCCACCGGTCCCCAGGCCCTGATGCGCCTGTCGTCGCCGCTGTTCGTCGACGGCAAGAGCCAGGTCGCCGCGGTGCCGGACGGCACCGCCGCCGCGCTGGAGCCCATCCGCGCGGGCATGAAGCCGCTGTTCGACAGCCTGGCCGCGAACTTCAAGATTGAACGCAAGGACGTGCTGCTCGCGTGGACGTTCACCACGCAGAGCACCCACACCGTGCTGGCCCAGCTCAACCAGGCGCCCACCCCGGTGCCCACCACGCCGCTGTACATGGTGGACCAGACGGCCCAGCTCACCGGCGCCATGGACGCCAACGGCCTGGAGCACCCGCACGTGGGCAAGGCCCTGGTCGGCGCGTTCCTGTCGCCCATCCTCCTGGACGACGTCAACGGCGCGCTCAACCCCCTGCGTCCCACGCGCCTGGACCACATCCCGTTCTGGCTGTTCCTGCCCGCCTCGGCGCCTCCGGCCACCGGCTACAAGGTCGTCGTCTTCGGTCACGGCCTGGGCAGCAACCGCACCTCCGTGCTCCCCATCGTCAACAAGCTCAACGAGGCTGGCTACGCGGTGGCCGCCATGGACACCGTGCTCCACGGCGAGCGCACCAGCTGCGCGGGCATCACCGCCGCGTCGGGGCTGGGCTCCATCACCACCCCGGACCAGGCCTGCGCCACCGGCTCCACCTGTGACGTGACGGCCAACAGCCCCACGTACGGCCGCTGCATCTCCGCGTCGCCCAACGCCTGCAACCCGCAGGCGGGTGGCGACCTGGCGTGCCAGGCTGCCGGCCAGGGCGTGTGCAGCGTGACGACGGCCAAGTGCGAGGGCGGCGACTTCCGCCGCGCGTCCGCGTCGTCCCCGCCGCTCGTCTCCAGCTGGAACTTCCTCAACCTCACCAACCTGTTCGCCACGCGCGACAACTTCCGCCACCACGTGGTGGACTTCTCGCAGCTCACCCGCGTGCTGGCCAGCGACGGCCTGCGCACGCAGCTGGGCACCGTCGTCCCGGGCGCCACGCTCAACGCCGCCACGGTGGACTACGTGGGTCAGAGCCTGGGCGGCTTCCAGGGCGCCCTGTCCGCGTCCGTCAACACGCGCGTGCGCCGCACCGTCCTCAACGTCCCGGGCGGTGACCTGGTGGACACCCTCCTGACGTCCGTCAACCCGACGTTCGTCGCCCGCCGCGAGGGCTTCCTGGGCTTCCTGGAGTCCGTGGGCCGCGTCTCCGGCACCCCGGCCTTCGACGAGTTCATCGTCCTGGCTCGCACCATCCTGGACCCGGCCGCTCCTCGCAACTACGGCTGGAAGCTGGAGAACCTGGAGGGTGCTCCCGCCGAGCGCGAGGCGTTCATCCAGTACATCGAGGGTGACGAGGTGATTCCGAACCCCGTGACGGAAGGGCTCATCGCCGCGGCCAACCGCGACAGCACCCGCACGGTGCAGAGCTACATGGCGGAAGTCGACCTGCTGCCCACGCAGACGCGCCACGCGTTCCTGCTCATCTCCGACCCGTCTGACCCGGGCAACCCGTTCCTGAAGTCCGTGCGCGACACGGCTCAGGCCCAGGTCGTCAACTTCTTCAACACGGGCGACGCGGCCACTCCGTAACGGACAGGACTCAGGGGAATGACTCACATGAAGAAGACACTGTCCCTCGTAGCGCTGCTGGCCGCGGGTTCCTCCCAGGCCGCCGGCTTCCAGATCAACACCCAGAGCGCCCGCTCCACGGGCATGGGCAACGCGGCGGCCGCGTGGCTGGACGACTCGTCCGCCATCTACTCGAACGCCGCGAACATCCTGGGTGTGAACAAGCTGGACGTGCAGATTGGCGACACCGGCATCCTCCCCGGCATCAAGTTCACCCCGGTGAACGGAACCGAGCAGGGCCAGAAGACGACGCTGTCGCCTCCTCCGCACCTGTTCGCCGTGTACAAGCCCTTCGACCGCTTCGCGGTCGGCGTGGGCGTGTACACGCCGTTCGGCGCGAACAGCCGCTGGGTGGATGACTTCGTGGGCCGCTTCAAGGCCCAGGAGTCGGCCATGGCCGTCTACAACATCAACCCCACCGCGGCGTACCAGCTCCACGAGCGGTTCCGCGTCGGCGCGGGTCTGAACATCTACCGCGGCACGCTGGAGCTCAAGCGCGCGCTGGGCTTCGTCGAAAGCGAAGGCCAGGTGCATCTGGGCGGCGCGTCGTGGGGCGTGGGCTACAACCTGGGCGTGCAGGCGGTGCTGCTGCCCAAGTACATCACCATGGGCCTGCACTACCGCAGCTCCGCGGACCTGACCTTCAAGGGCAACGCGGACTTCCAGAACGTGCCCGCGGAGTTCCAGTCGCGTCTGCCGGACGGTCCGGTGGAAGGTGACGTCACGCTGCCCGCGACGGTGGCGTGGGGTCTGGCTGTCACCCCGTTGGAGAACCTGACGATTGCGTTCGACGCCAACTGGGTGGACTGGTCCTCGTTCCAGGAGCTCGCCATCGAGTTCCCGGAGAACCCGGCCATCAACAACCCGCTGCCCAAGCGCTGGCGCGCCAAGTGGAACTACCACCTGGGTGCCGAGTACGGCGTGACGCCCGCTCTCCAGGTCCGCGCCGGCCTCATCCTGGACCCGGCTCCGGGTCCTGGCGGCACGCTGACCCCGGACCTCCCGGACGCGGACCGCTTCGGCGTCTCCGTGGGCGCGGGTTACCGTTGGAACTCGCTGCGCGCGGACTTCGGCTACCAGTTCGTCAGCCTGGCCGACAACGAGAGCTCCGCGCCGGGCATCTCCGGCACGTACAACGGCTCCGCGCACGTGTTCGGTCTGACGCTCGGCTACTCGATGTAGTCGGCTGACACCTCCGGCCCGCCTCACCGCGAGCCGGAAGTCCCAAACGCCCGGGTCTCCCTCATGGGGGCCCGGGCGTTGTCATTTCCAGGGCACGCACCACGGCCCGGCTCAGACGCGCAAATCCCCGTCGTGCAGCACGCGGCCGGAGGCCAGCACGCGCGCGGAGTTCTGCAGCCGCTCCGTGCCCATGCGCATGAGCAGGCCCTTCATGCCGGGCTGGCTGAGCAGGTGCTTCTCGAAGGCGGCGCGCGGCAGCCGCAACACCACGCCCTTCACATCCGCGCGCACCGTCGCGGACACCGGCTTGTCCAAGAGCAGGGAGATTTCACCGAACACATCCCCCTCTCGCAGCTCCGTGAGCGGCATGCGCCGCCCACCCGGCTGCTCCAGCCACGGCGTGCACCGGCCCCGCAGCAACACGTAGAAGGCATCCCCCGGCTGGCCCTGCGCCAGCAGCACCTCGTCGGGCGCCACCGCGCGCAGCATGAAGTCGTGGGAGAGCGCCGCCTTCTGCTCCGCCGTGAGCCGACTGAGCAGCGGATTGCTGCGCAGCAGGTTGTCCACCAGTCGCCGTCGGTAGAAGTCCTCCAGCACCTCGCCCACGCCCGGGTGACGCACGGCCACCGCCGTCAGGCTCGCGCGCGTCAGCTCCAGCAGCACGGCGCGCTCGGTGGCCACCACGCTGGCCAGCCTGGGCCCTTCGGACACCAGCGCCAGCTCTCCGAAGAAGTCCCCGGGCACCACCGTGCCCACCACGCCGCGCGCACCGTCCTCCAGCGCGCGCACCACCTCCGCGCGGCCCTCCACCAGCGCGAACATGGACGCGCCCGCCGCGCCCTCCTCCACCACCGCCTGGCCCGGGAAGAAGGCGCGCACCTCCAGCACGCCCACCAGCGCCACGAAGTCCTCGCGGCTCAACCGGGAGAACAGCGGCACGGGGCGCTCCGCGACAACCCCCGGACAATGGGCGAAGCGCTCGGCCAGCGCCCGCGCGCACCGCAGCTTCGCGGCGTCGGACGCACCCAGCCGGGACAGGGCGACACACGCGGCCACCGCGCGCAGGGGCTCCTCCACCTTCGCCCACGCCAGCGCCGCCGTCTCGTGGGCCGCCGCGGCGTCGGCCGTCCGGCCCAGCCACTCCAGCAACTCCGCCACCCGCTGGCGCACGTCCGCGTCGTCAGGGGAGGACTTCAAGAGGCCCTGGTATTCCCCCAGCGCCTCCTCCAGCTTCCCCTGGCTCGCGAGCTCCACGGCCCGCGCCTTCCCCACGCCACGCATGTCCGCCATCCCGCCATCCTACCGCCACCCCGGGTCCTAGGCGCTCAGCGCGCGCACCCGCTCCGCCAGGTTGTGGGTGAACAGCCGGTAGATGCGCAGCGCCGCGGCCTCGTGCGTGGCCAGGTAGTGCTGGAAGTCCGCGCGAGTCACCCTCAGTGCCCGGACGGCCGAGCGTGAGCGCACGTGCGCGGACGTGGGACCATCCAGGATGAGGCTGATTTCCCCCAGCCACGCGCCCGGCCCCAGCGTGTTGAGCCGGCGAGCGTCCAGGCCCGGACCACTGGACACGTCCACCGTGCCCTCCAGCAGCACCAGGAGTCCCGTGCCCCGCGCGCCCTTCTCCAGCACCGTGGTGTCCTCGGGGATGGCCACCTGCTGCGCCATGCGGAACAAGTCCTTCAGGTCCTCCAGCGCCAGCTCGCCGAAGATGGGGATGGCCTTGAGGTACTCGTACCCGTCGGGCGCGGCGCTCGCCCGCTCCGTGACGGGCGCGGACTCGTGGGACGAGGACGTGCCGTCCCCCAGGCCCAGGTGACGCAAGAGGCGCAGGTGCTCCGCCTGGAGCACCTCGTCCGCGCGCGCGTCCGCGGACTCCTGCCGCGCATCCGCCAGCAGCACCAGGGCGCGCCAGGATTCGCCCTGCTCGTCGAGCAGCGCGCACATGCGCAGCACCGCCTCGCGCCGCCGAGGATGCTCGGGCGGCACGCCGCGCAGCGCCTCCAGCTCCGCGTGCGCGTAGCCCAGCGCGTGGTACAGCTCCGCGGCCTCCAGCGGACGCTGCAGTCGGGTGAGGCACTGGGCCATGGACTCGCGCGCGTCGAGCGCGCGGTACAGCTCCAGGGCCCGCTCCAGCGCACCCGCGCTCTCGAAGGCCGCCGCCGCGCGCGCCTTCTCACCCGCGCGCAGCCACGCCTCGGCCGCCAGCATCAACGCGCCCGCCTGCTCGTGCAGCGCCGCGGCCTGCGCGTCCGCGCCATGGGCTTCCAGGAGACGGGCCGCGCCCGCGAAGTCCCGGGCGCGCCGCAGCACGTCCACCAGGGCCGAGCGCGCCTGGGCAGGCACGTTCCCGGACTCCTCCAGCACCCGCTCACGTTGCACCGGCGACAGGTCCTCGTAGGCCCGCACCGCCACATCCACCGCTGCCTGCATCAGCGCCTCCCACACCGCACGGCCCGGGCCTCCCACGGGCACACTCCATCCCTTGGCGCCCTCGTCCAGAATGAGGTCGGACACCTTCGCGGCCCCCGCCATGTCGTGCTCCCCCCTGCGACTCAGTCTCCCGCGTCCGTAGCAGACCGGCCGCCAGGAGGCGAGCCCCCCGCACCCACGGCATGGAAGTGGTGGATGCAGGACTCCGCGCATGTGGCGAAGCGCCACACCCGTCCTTCCAAGGCCCGCCGCTATATGTCGGCCGTCCAGGCGTTATCGTCCGGGATGGGCCGCCCCCCATACCCCCTGGAGCCCGAATCATGACGACTCGCCACATGCGCCGCTGGAGCCTGTTCGTCACCCTGTGGGTCCTGGGTGTCGGAGGGACTGCGCGAGCGCACGCGGGCCTGCCGGAGACCTCCAACGTCACCCTCCGCCGGGGTCACCCGGAGGATTTCTTCCTGGGCGCGACGTTCGGCGCGGTGATTTCGCGCGACAGCGGGAAGACCTTCCGGTGGATATGCCCGACGGCCATGGGCTACGGCGGATGGAGCCCCAACGCCTACCTGTGGCGCGAGGCGGGCGACATCGTGGCGGCCACCGGCAGCGCGCTCCTGCGCTCGCCCGACGGCGGCTGCGTATGGAACACCCACCCCTACTTCAAGGAGACCTGGGTGGCGGGGCTGGCCGCGCATCCCACCGACGACCGCATCCTCTACGTCGTCACCTCCCGCCACGGCAGGCCCAACGGCGTCTATCGCTCCTACGACGGGGGTGAGACGTGGGCCCCCTCGCCGCTCATGCGCCTGGGCCTGGTGCTCAACGCGGTGCGCGTGTCCCCGGCCAACCCCCAGCGCCTCTACGTGAGCGGCAAGAACGCGGAGAACCAGCTGCTGCTCTTTCGCAGCGATGACGCGGGCGAGACCTGGACCGAGGTGGTCCACCCACTGCCGGAGCTGATGCTGCCGTATGACCTGCTCGTGGAGACGGCGGACCCGACGTCCGCGGACGTGCTGTGGGCGCGCGTGTCCGCCCAGGGCGCCACGTACCTGCTGCGCAGCGACGACGCGGGACAGACGCTGAACATCGTCTCCACCATCAACGACGTCTTCATCAACATGGAGCTGTCCGCCGACGGGAAGACGGCGTGGGTGGGCACCCTCAACCACTTCTTCCGGGGCCCCTCCACCGGCCCGCTGCAGATGTTGTCTCTGCCCACGGGCAACGCGTGCGTGCTGCGCGACGGACAGACGCTCTACGGCTGCGGCTCCACCTGGCTGCATGACTGGGCGCTGGCGCGCAGCACCGACGAGGGCGACACCTGGCAGCCCCTGTTCGGCCTCTACGAAATCCAGGGCACGCACCACTGCCCGAAGGGCACCCCCGTGAGAGACTTGTGCCCCAGCCAGTGGCCGCAGCTCGCGGAGCAGCTCGGCGCGCCGCTCTACCCGGAAGGGCCCCCCGGGGAGCCCGACGAGGACGCGGGCACTCCCGGGGACGCGGGCACTCCCGAGGATGCCGGCACCCCCGAGGACGCCGGCTCCACTCCCAAACCATTGCCTACCCCCAAGGGCTCGGGCGGATGCGGGGCCATGGGTGGGAACATGGTGCCCGTCCTGCTGTTGCTCTCCACCCTCACCCTGCTGCGCCGTGGTCGGCGGCGCCAGAACTGAACAGGTCCCCTCATGAAGCCCCTTTCGCGAAAGCCGCTCTGGACCTCCTCCCTGGTCGCCCTGCTCTCCCTGACGGCCACGGCCTGTGGCGACGACGGGGAGCCTGAGTCGAAGTGCGGCGAGCCCCTCTACGGCGGTGACGCCACCGACGAGGCGTGGCGCTCCCTCGTCGACGCGAAGGACCAGCCCGCGGACAGCACGGAGGCCGCGCAGCTCGCGCTGCCCACGACGGGCACCACGTACTCGGTCAACGACGCGCCGCCGAAGTGGACGTGGGCCTCGTCCCTGGCCAGCGCGCTGCCCCGGCCCGTGTCCCCCGCGAGCCCCTTCGACACGGCCCGCTCCATGCTTGCGCGCGTCGGCGAGTGGGTGCTGCCCACCGCCCATGCTCACCTGCCGCCCTTCACCGGCGACATCCACTGGGTGCAAGTCACCGTGCCCGGGCGCGAGTGCCCGGTGGAGATGCTCACGTCGAACCTGGAGTGGCAGCTCGACGCCGCGACCTGGGACACGCTCAAGGCGAGCGCGGGACAGGACCTCTCCGTCCAGGTGGTGAGCGCGTACCTGCTCCAGAACCGCATCACCGAGGGCCCCTACCGTCTGGCCCAGCCCGTCACCATCCGCATCCAGGAGGCACCATGAAGCACGCGTGGGTCTGCGCGCTGGGGCTCGCCTTCGCGGCCTGCAGCGACGACTCGAGTCCCTTCGATGGCGTGAAGCCGCCCGAAGGCCTCGAGTATGCGCATCCGGAGCCGTGGGTGACGGGCACGGGCGTGCCGCCTCCCGGGCCCGGTGGACGCGTCATCATCACCAACAGCCTGGACGACACGCTGAGCCTGCTGGAGCTGGAGGGCGCGACGACCCCGGGCTGGCGCGAGCTGGCGCGCGTGCCGGTGGGGCTCAACCCGGTGGAGCTGGAAGGGCCGCACCACACCGCCGTGTCGCCGGACGGGAGCCACTACTACGTCGGCATCTCCAACTACGTGCCGGGCGGAGGCTCCGGTCCTCACGGCGCGCACGGCAGCGGCGCGGATGATGGCTACTGCCTGAAGCTGGACGCGAGCGACAACCGGCTGGTGGGCTCGGTGCGCGTGGACCCCAACCCCGGCGACGTCATCGTCAGCAAGGACGGGAACACGCTGTATCAGACGCACTTCGACACGCTGAAAATCGCGGAGGTGGCGCGTCGCGGCGGCACCGAACGGGAGATGTACGCGCGGCTGGCCATCATCGACGCGAAGACGATGACTCGCAAAGCCATGGTGGACGTGTGCCCCGCGCCGCACGCCATCCGGCTTTCCGCCGACGAGCGCACGGCCTACATCGCCTGCTGGTCGGACGAGGTGGCCATCGTCGACCTCTCCGCGCCCACCACGGAGGCCCCTCGCGTGAAGGTGGCCAACAACGCGGGCACCGCCACGGCGCCCCGGCACCAGCCCTACGCGCTGACGATGTCGCCCACCACGGGGGATGTCTTCGTCAGCTCGATGAGCAGCCGCGAGGTGCAGGTGCTCGAGGCGCGTACGCACGCCATGAACGCGGCCCGGACGATTCGCCTCGCGGGCTCGCCGATGTTCGGTGACATCAGCGCGGACGGGGCGACGCTGTACATGCCGTATCAAGGCGTGGAGGCCCTGGCCATCATCGACACGGCCACGGGCTTCATCCGTCGCGAGGTGGACCTGGCGCCCGCGGGCTGTCTCAACGCACACCAGGCGAAGCTGACCCCGGACGAAAGCCACGCGCTGGTCGTCTGCGAGGGAGACCACGTGCGTCCTGGAACGCTGCACTCGGTGAATCTGGCGCAGGGCACGGTGGTGAACACGGTGCGGGTCGGCATCTTTCCCGACTCGGTGAGCATCCTGCGGGGGCAGCCATGAGCCACACGGCCTGGAAGGTGCTGCCCTTCGTGGCGCTCGTCACCCTCGCGTCGGCGTGTGGTGACGATGCGAAGCCGGTGAACGCGGCGGAGTACGGAGAGCTGCTGTTCCGCGACGCGCGCTTCTCGGAGAGCCAGTTCAACGACTTCTCCTGCGCGACGTGCCACGCGACGACACCCACGCCGCTGAACGGGCGGATGGACTCCGGCTACACGCTCTACAACGTGGCCTCGCGCCCCCACTGGTGGGGCGGCTACGAGACGAACCTGCTGGACGCGGTGAACTTCTGCTACGTCAGCTTCATGCGCGGCGTGCAGAAGCTGCCCGAGGACTCTCCGCAGAGCCGCGCGCTGTATGAGTATCTGGTGAGCATCAGCCCGGATGCCCAGGCCCCCGCGCTGCCCTACACGGTGGTGAAGGACATCCAGGAGGTCCCTCGCGGCAGCCTGGAGCGCGGACAGGTGGTGTATCAAGCCGCGTGTCAGGAGTGTCACGGCGCGCTTCACACCGGCGAGGGGCGGCTGACGGAGATGGCCTCCATCCTCCCGGAAGTGACACATGACTACGATGAACTCTTTCCAGGGATTCCTCACTCACTCGTCGTCATCGAGAAGGTGAGACACGGCCAGTTCTTCCACATTGGCGGCAACATGCCCGCGTACAGCCTGGAATCCCTCTCAGACGCGGATATGGGAGCACTGCTCACGTACCTGGGGCTGTAGTGCTGTAGTAAGGAAGCCCGCATGGGTTTCTGGAAGAAGCTTTTCGGTCTGGAGAAGGCGGGCTCGGAGTCATCCGCGAGCCCGCCCGAGACGGTGAGCCCGCGCGAGTACCTGTGGCGCGAGATGGAGGCGGCGCTGAAGGCCGTCCCCACGGTGACGGAAGTGACGCGGCTGCCGGATGACTACGGCCTGCGGTTCTTGAAGAACGGGGAAGCCGTCCAGATGTACCTGGACAACCTCTTCGCGGAGACACGCGAGGTGTCTCCCGATGAGCGCGCCCAGCAAATCGGCCGCTTCCTGTCGGCCTTCGCCGGGGAGAGCAGGGACAAGCTCTCGTGGAAGGAGGCGCGGAAGAGGCTGCTGCCCGTGGTGCGCTCGGCGACGTTCGGCCTGATGGCGCCACCGGGAGAGTCCCGCCCGCGCCCCATGGTGGGGCGCCGCACCATCCCTTTCCTGCGCGAGCTGCTGGTGTTGGACCTGCCCGACGCCACCATGTACGTGCAGCACGACCACCTGAAGGAGTGGGGCGTCTCCGAGGCGAAGGCCTTCAAGGCGGCCTTCGCCAACCTGGACCGCATCCACGCGTCCGGCGTGGAGCTCCAAGAAGAGAATCCGAGCCCGCTGTGGTCCGTGGACTCCAATGACACCTATGAGGCCTCTCGCCTGCTGCACCCGGGCTTCCTCGCGTCCTTCACCACCCGCGTGAATGGCCGCCCCATCGCCATCATCCCCACGCGCTCCACGCTCGTCATCGCGGGCGACGGGGACCCGGCCCTGCTCAAGCGACTGTGCACGCTCGCCGAGCGCGAGCACGAAGCCAGCACTCGCGGCATCTCCCCCGCGCTCTACACCGTGGACGACGCCGGGCACGTGGTGCCCTACCGGCTCGCCGGCAACGACGAGTTCGCGCAGTTGGTGCGCCGGGGCCACCTGCGCCTCGCGATGGGCGAGTACTCCACCCAGAAGCAGTTGCTGGAGGCCCAGCACGCGGCGGAAGACGTGGACGTGTTCGTCGCCAGCTTCGGCGTCCTGGTCCGCGAGCAGGACAACCGGCCCATCAGCTGGTCCAGTTGGAGCAAGGACGTGGACACGCTGCTGCCGGTAACGGACGTGGTGGCCATCCAGGCGGGCGAGGAGGACTTCTTCATGGTCGCCTACCCCGACGTGGAGCGGATCGCCTCCAGATACCTCTCGTTCATGCCAGAGCTGTGGCCGCCGCGCTACCGCACCATCGCGTGGCCTTCGAACGCGGTGCTCAACGAGCTGCGCGCCGCCCAGGTGGACCTGGCGGCGTACGCGGACGACTGAGGCCCTTTCGCGCGACGTCAGCCGACCGAACGCCTCCGCGTCCGCCGGAGGCCGTGCTCCCGAGGAGATGATGATGCTCGCCTGCGTGGATGTGGACTACCGCGATGACGTCACCGTGGCCGCGTGCGTCGTGTTTCGCGACTGGGCCGATGCCTCGGAGGCCGCGCACCACGTGGACCGGGGCCCTCCCGCGGCGGCCTATGAGCCCGGCCAGTTCTACCGCCGCGAGTTGCCTCACCTGCTGCGCGTGCTCGCCCTGGTGCCGGAGCCGCTGGAGGCCATCATCGTCGACGGCTACGTCTGGCTGGGACAGGACAAGCCGGGCCTGGGCGCGCACCTGTACGAGGCGCTCGGCCGCGCGGTGCCCGTCATCGGCGTGGCCAAGACGTCCTTCCACTCCAGCGACGTCGCCCTGCCCGTGCTGCGCGGCCAGAGCCAGCGGCCCCTCTTCGTCAGCGCCGTGGGCCTGGGCTCCGCCACCGCCGCCGGGTTCGTCCAGCGCATGCACGGCCCCTCCCGGCTGCCCACCCTGCTGGGCCGCGTGGACCGGCTGTGCCGCGAGTCGTGAGCCCGCTTCACCCCTGACACGCGCGTCGCGCTTACTCGCCATCCAGACCGCCTCGCGGGGGCTGCTTCCCTCGGAGGAAGGAGCCCACACCCCTGGTATGCGCCTTGCTCTGGGACTGGACCCCATGCGTCCACCCCGCCTTCAACGACATCACCTCGTCACGGGCCTGCTGCTCGTCCTCGTCGTCTCGGCCTGCCCTCCGGAGCGCCGGGACCTCACCCGCGAGGAAGTCGCCTCCATCACCTTCACGCGGCTGGAGCGCTTCGAGTCGGAGCAGACGTTCGACAACCATGTGAAGCAGCTCGAGGCGATTCGAAACAGCCTGTCGACGGGCGGCGGCCCTGTCGTCGGCTGTGGCGGCACAGGCTCCGACATGGAGCCCCCCACGCAGACGCCCGGGTCGGGGGAGCCCTCCATCACCAACAACCAGGAGGCCGGCGTCGACGAGGGAGACATCGTCAAGGCCGTGGGTGACTGGTTCGTGGTGCTGCGCCGGGGCCGGCTCTTCACCGTGCGACAGACGGAGGGTGCGCTGGAGGCGGTGGGTCAGGTGGATGCCCATGCGCCGGGATTCACCTTCGGCACCTGGTATGACGAGATGCTCGTGTATGGCCGTCGCGTCATCGTCGTGGGCTACAGCTCCACGCTGAGCGCCACGGAGATTGGCCTGTTTCGCCTGGATGACGCCGGAGTGCTCACCCACGAGGGCACGCACTTCCTGAACGCCGGCGACTACTACTCCAGCCGCAACTACGCGAGCCGGCTGGTAGGCGGCACCCTCGTCTTCTACATGCCGTACCCCCTGACCTGGTGGGGCAGCGAACGGATGATGATGCCGTCCGTGCAGAGCTGGATGAGAGACAACGACAGGACGCCCTGGCGACCCATGCTCTCGCGGAGCGACGTCTTCAAGCCCGTGCAGACGACGCTGTGGCCCATTCTGCACATGGTGGTGCGCTGTGACCTGGACGCGCGGGACTTCACCTGCACGGGCAACGCGCTGATGGGGCCGCCGGCGCGGACCTTCTACGTGTCGCGCGACGCGGTGTATCTCTGGGTCAACCCGGGCTACGAGTCGTGGACGGTGGAGGGCGAGACGCGCGACGCGAAGACACCTCGGGACTCCGTGGTGTACCGGCTGCCATTGGACGGAGGCGAGCCCGGAGCCCTGCGCGCGCGCGGCGGCCCGGTGGACCAGTTCTCCTTCCGGCAGAACGAGGATGGACACCTGGATGCGCTGCTCGTGGCCACGGGCAAGGGCGATTCGATGTGGGGCCCGGAGCTGACCCCGGGCGACGGCCGCTTCGCGCTGCTGCGCGCGCCGCTGGACGCGTTCTCCCCGGAGCTGACCAGCCTTCGCCCCGAGGACTTCACCACGCTCCCCGGCCCCCAGGAGAGCACGCTCCAGAATCGCTTCGTGGGCAACCACGTGCTGTGGGGCTCGGGCGAGGCTTACGACGACAGCACCACCGCGGGCGAGCGCGCGGTCTGGGTGACGGACGTGCGCGCGCCCTGGGATGTCCATCGCTTGTCCCTGGGCCACACGGTGACGCGCCTGGAGCCGCTGGGCGAGGGCAGCGCGCTGGTGGTGGGTGAGAACACGCTGGGCCTGCGACTCACCACCGTGGCGCTCGGGGAAGGCGGGCCCGAGCTGAAAGGCACGCTGCTGCGCCCCGGCGCCGAGCAGGGCGAGTCTCGCAGCCATGGCTTCTTCTTCAAGCCGGACGGCTCGGGGGGCGGGGTGATGGGGCTCCCACTGCGGTTCCAGGGTGGGGCCTGGAGTTCGCTGCGCTACGGCTCCGCGGAGGTGTCCTTCGTGCGGGTGGACCCGGAGTTGGAGCTGACGACGCTGGGCTCGCTGGGCGCTTCGGTGGAGACGGGCGACGACACGTGCACGAAGTCGTGCACGGACTGGTACGGCAACGCGCGCCCCATCTTCTACCGGGAGCGCATCTTCGCGTTGATGGGCTACGAGTTCGTGGAGGCCCACCTCACCGAGCGCGCCGTGGAGGAGTCCTTCCGCGTGAGCTACCTGCAACCGGGCCGCTGAGCCCGGCTGCCTGGGGTGGAGGGAGGCACCGCGCGGGACGACTCGGGCGCGGTGCCCGCCGGAGCGTGACTCCGAAGCGCTTCCCCTGGGGCGGGACCTGCGAGACAACGCGGGCCATGCACCGCCGTCACTTCCTGCGATTCTCCGCCCTGGGGGGCAGCACGCTGGCCCTGGGGAGCCTCGGCTTCTGGCGCAACGTGTACGCCGCGCCAGCCACACCGAGCGTCGGCGCGGGCCCCTACGGGCCGCTGGCGGACAGCCCGGATGCCCAGGGGCTTCGGCTGCCGCGCGGCTTCACGTCCCGCGTCATTGCCCGGAGTGGGGACGTGGTGCCGGGCACGGATTACGCGTGGCACATGGCCCCGGATGGGGGCGCCTGCTTCGCCCAGCCGGACGGCGGTTGGATTTATGCGTGCAACAGCGAGACGACCCCGGATGGCGGTGTGTCCTCGGTGCGCTTCGACGCGAAGGGCAACGTCACGGGCGCCTGGCGCATCCTCTCCGGCACCCACGTCAACTGCGCGGGAGGCCCCACGCCCTGGGGGACCTGGCTGTCCTGCGAGGAACACCCGAGGGGGCTCGTCTGGGAGTGTGAGCCTTCACGACCGGGACAGGGCGTCGCGCGGCCCGCGTTGGGGGCGTTCACGCACGAAGCGGTGGCGGTGGACCCGATTGGCCGGCGGCTGTACCTCACGGAGGACACGCCCACGGGGCGGCTCTACCGCTTCACTTCGGCGAAGTGGCCCTCGCTCGAGGAGGGCACGCTGGAGGCGGCTCGCGTGACGGGAGACCCTCGCACGGGAGTGAAGGTGCAGTGGGTGCCCGTGTCGCCCCAGGCTCCGGCAGCGATGCAGGCGGCGGGGAGGGAGACCACCGCGTTCCCGGGTGGTGAGGGCTGCTGGTACGACGGCGGCGTGGTGTACTTCACCACGAAGCATGACAACCGAGTGTGGGCGCTCACGCCGCTGACGGGGCGGCTGGAGGTGCTGTACGACGCGGCCACGTATCCGAGCGCGCCCCTGCGCGGCGTGGACAACGTCACCGTGTCACGGGCGCGGGAGTTGTTCATCTGCGAGGACGGAGATGACTTGCAGATGTGCCTGCTCACGCCGGACCGGAAGGTGACGCCGTTCCTCCAGGTGATGGGGCACGCGGGTTCGGAGCTCGCGGGCGCGGCGTTCAGCCCGGATGGCAAGCGGCTCTACTTCAGCTCCCAGCGCGGCTCGGACAGGCGCGGGGTGACGTACGAAGTGAAGGGCCCCTTCCGCGCCCGTGGCTAGGGGACCGTGGCAGCAAGCCCCCGAGACGGCTCGTCAAACGTGATGGGGCAGCCCTCCTTCAGAGCCCGCGTGTCGGATGGTGACCGGGCGGACGAGCGTTCCTCTGGAAACCTCCCCCTCCGGAGGCATACCTTCCGGTAGCGATGGGAGTTCCCCCTTCACAGCTCGGGCTGTTCGACACGGTGCGGACCGAACGGCCCGCGTCGACGCCTCAGCCCGGCCGCGCGCAGAAGCCAGCCTCCACCGCGCGACCAGGTCGCGAGGAGCAACGGCGCGCGGCGGCACTTCCCGTTCGCGACGAGCCCGCTCCCGCGCCTCGCTTCGCCGAGGATGTCGAGGCGACCACCGCCCCACTCTTCTCCGAGCACGACGAGCCTGCGCCTCTCTTCGCCGAGGATGTCGAGGCGACCACTGGGCCGCGCTTCTCCACGCACGGCGAGCCCGCTCCCCCGCCTCGCTTCCCCGAGGATGTCGCGGCGACCACCGCCCCGCTCTTCTCCGAGCACGACGAGCCCGCCCCCGAGCGCCGCCTGCCCGAGCGTGAAGAAGCGCTGCTCCAGGCCGCGAGCCTCGCGCGCCGCCTGGCCGTGGAGCTGGGCGCACCGGTCCACCTTCGACTCACCGACAACCGCGCCACGCTGGTCAGCTTCCGCCGCGTCGCCCAGGGCCTGCGGCTGCGCGTGCACCACCTCTTCCTAGAAGCCCCCGACGATGTCGTGCGCGCCATCGCCCGCTATGCCGTCCGGTCCGACGCGAGCGCCGGTGAACTGCTCGAAGCCTACGCCCGCGAACGACAGGGACTCGTTCGCCGCGAGCGGCGGCCCGGCAAGGCCCTGCGCACCCGGGGCCGCTGCTACGACCTGCGCGCCGTGCAGTCACGCCTCAACGCGGACTGGTTCGACGGCCGCGTGCGCGTGGACATCGGCTGGGCGCGACGCCCCTCCAAGGGTCGCCGGCGCACCATCCACCTGGGCGGCTATGACGCGCGGCTGCGGGAAATCCGCATCCACCCCGCCCTGGACCGCCCCCACGTCCCCGCCTTCGTCGTGGACTACCTCGTCTTCCATTCGATGCTGCACGCCGACCTCCACGAAGAGGGCGGCTCCAACCTCGACGCCGAGGGACGCTGCACCCCAGGCCACTCGCCCGCATTCCTCCAGCAAGAAGACACCTTCCCGCTGCGAGACACCGCCCAACGCTGGCTGCAGGACAACCACACCTCCCTGCTGCGCGGCTGAGCGTCGACACGTCTCCACACGCCCGCCGACTCCGTGCGGTTGTCCGCGCTCCGGAAAACGAGCGATGGCGGCGGCGTGGCAGACCCCTGCATGCTCCACGGCCATGCGCTACTTCAGCGTCGACGAAGCCAACCGACTGGTGCCCCTGCTGAGCCGCACCTTCGAGCACATCCGCCCGTGGGTGGAGCGCGTGCAACAGCTCGTGGAGACGCTGGGCACCCCCGAGGGCAAGGCCCTGTCCAATCAGGAGGCGCTGCGCGAGGAGCGCGACGCCCTGCTGGAGAGGGTCCGCACCGAGCTGCACCACTTCCACGAGATGGGCCTGGAAATCAAAGGCGCGCAGGGGCTCGTCGACTTCCGAGCCCACCGCGGTGACGAGCCGGTGTACCTGTGCTGGCGCATCGGCGAGTCCGCCGTCTCGCACTGGCATGGCATGTACGACGGCTTCTCGGGGCGACGTCCCATCGACAGTCCGGACGAGTTCGCCCCCACGTACCTCAGTTGAGCCACACCCTCGGCTCAGCCGCCGTTGAAGCTCTTCTGGAGCAACGTCATCTTGTTGCGCGCGGCCAGCAGTTGCTGACGCAGGGAGTCCGCCTGCCGCGCGATGTCGTTGAACTCGCTCTGCTCCGCGGCCTGGCTCAACGACTGGGCCTCGTCCGCCACCTCGGACATGCGGTCCTGCAGGGACTGGAACGTCACGGCCAGCGCGGCCTGCTCCTCCGGCGTCTTCGCGTTCTGGCGCTGCGTGGCGAACTCCTGCATCCGCACGTTGAGCTCCGCCGCGCTCTGCCCCAGGCCGCCGTAGCGCACCAGCAGGTCCTTGAAAGTCTCGGTGCGCGCCTGGAGTTCCTGCGCGCGCACGTGCACGGCCTCGGCCTGGGCCTGCTGCCTGTCACGCACCTGGGAGATGGCGCCCACCAGGGCGCTGACCCGGGCCCGCAGCTGCTCGTCCATGTCGGCCAGGGCCTTCAAGGTGGCGGAGGCTCGCTCCAGGTGTTTCTCCGCCTGAAGGGGCGCGTCCTGGAGCTGTTGGGCCAGGGCCTCGAATCGCTCCAATCCCTCGTCCAGGGAGCGGGCGGCCTCGACCAGCTCGGAGTCCTGCGGTTTGTCTCGCTTGCTCATGGGCGAGCGGGAACATGGCACGCGCGAGGGGCACAAGGGGCGAGGACTTCACGGCGGATACGTCCAGGGCCCGCCTGCCCCCTGCCCGGCGGGCCCGGCCATGGGCACGGGCGGCCCCTTTCCCACGCTCGCCAGACACACCCATCGTCCCCAACTTCCCGACATCCAGCAGACCTGTCTGTCGCGAGGTTCACACATGCCCAGGGCTCACTCCCTTTCCGTGCTCGTCACAGGCGCCACCGGTCGGCAGGGCGGCGCCGTGGCGCGCTACCTCCTTCACCGGGGACACCGCGTCGTGGCCTATGTCCGCCAATCCGACTCCCCTTCCGCGCGCGCGTTGGAGTCCCTGGGCGCCGAGCTGTCCGTGGGCGACTTCGACGACGTGGATGCGCTCGCCCGGGCCGCCAGCGGCGTGGATGCGTTCTACGCCATGGCCACGCCCTTCGAATCAGGTGTCGAGGCGGAGATACGCCACGGCCTGAACCAGGTGGACGCCGCGCGGCTCGCCGAGGTGAAGCACCTGGTCTACGCGTCGGTGGCGGGAGCGGACCGGCTGACGGGCATCCCCCACTTCGACAGCAAGCACCGGGTGGAGCTGCACGTGCGCCGCAGTGGCCTGCCCTTCACCATCCTGGGGCCCACGTTCTTCATGGAGAACTTCACCAGCCCCATGTTCGAGGAGGGACTGAGGGCGGGAGTGCTCGCCTTCGGGCTGCCCCCTTCACGCGGGTTGCAGATGGTGACGACCGACGACCTGGCCGCCTTCGCGACGCGGGTGATGGAGGACGCGGAGCGCCACGCGGACCAGCGCATCGACGTGGCGTCGGACGAGGTGACGGGCCAGCAGGCGGCGGGCCTCCTGTCGATGGTGAGCGGCCATCGCATCCACTTCGAGCAACTCCCGCTGGACTTCATCCGCGAGCGCAGCGAGGACCTGGCCACCATGTACGAGTGGTTGGACCGGGTGGGCTACCACGCGGACATCCTCACGCTGCGCCACAGCTATCCGGACCTGCGCTGGCACACCTTCGAGGACTGGGCGCGGCGTCAGGACTGGAGCGCGCTCACCTCGCCCGCCTGGCCGCACGCCGCCGCCGAGGTCACCCCGCCTGCCGAACAGTGAGGCCCCGCGCCCCCTGGCGACGCGCCGGGGTGGCGCCGCTCACGCGTGCTCGGCGTGCCTTGCCGCTGCCTACCTTCGAACAGAAGGAGGCATCTCATGCGCTCGCTCGTGCCCGTCGCCGCGATGTTGCTGGCGGCAGGCTGTGTCACTGAATCGAATCTGAAACCCTCGATGGAAGCCCAGGTCCTCCAGGGAGACAAGGACACCGCCGTCGCGGAGTCCTCGGGGGTGACCTTGGTGGCGGATGGCGCCGCGTGGAAGGGCAGCCCCTCCAACCTGGAGCGCGCCCTCACGCCCGTCTACGTACGACTGGAGAACCAGAGCGGCAGGACGCTGCGCATCCGCTACGAGGACTTCTCGCTCGTCGGCACGGAGTCGCGCTTCAGCTACTCCGCGCTGCCACCCTTCACCCTGCGACAGCCGGTGGCGTCGTCCTCGTCGATGGAGGGGACGCTGGAGGGCACGGGAGGCTCGGGGCGCGGCGCGGTGTACATCGGCGCGGGGCCCGCATGGCGCACCGGCAACTGGAGCTACGGACCGCGAGGCGCGTGGGGCAGTCCCTTCTACCCATATTATGGCCCGTACTACCCGGGGCCCTACACGACGTATCAATGCGAGGAGCCCCTGCCCACGCGGGACATGCTCCAGAAGTCCCTGCCCGAGGGCACGCTGGCGGACGGCGGCACCGTACAGGGCTTCATCTACTTCCAGGTCGTCACCGGCCGGGAGAACGGCGTCGTGCTCCAGGCGCGACCCGTGGACGCGAACAGCGGCGAGTCGTTGGGGACGCTCAACATCCCATTCCGGGTGGGAGAGAGCTGAGCGCCCACGCGCCGTCACCGTGACGGCGCGCGGGCCGATCGTCAGTGGAGCGTCATCGAGACGCAGCGCGAGGACGCGCGCCGGTGGCCGTTGAGCAGCGAGGCCTCTCCCGTGACGCCCAGCTCGCGGCGGATGTCCGAGCCGCGCATGGGAAGCCCGAAGAGGGGCCCCAGCAACACCAGGTCCAGTGATGCGGCGACCAGGGGTCCCAGGCCCAGCAGGGCCACCGCGGCGCCCCGGGCCGTCCCGGTACGCAACCCGCCCAGCACCAGACAGGAGCCCGTCACGATTCGCAGCCAACGCCCCGTTCGCGATGCCATGAAGCCGACGACCATGCGCACCTCCCCAGGGCGAAGATGGACACGCTCCGGCGAGCGACCACGGGCCTGACCTCTCCGCTCGGATGCCATGCGGGCGTCCGGACAAGCGCCCTCTTCAGTGGGTGGCCACCGCGTCTGGCTCGAGCGGCCAGGGCAACGCCGCGGCGGCCTGCCGCCCCAGCCTGCCCCGGGACTCCAGGAGGTGCTCCAGGGCCACGGCCGCGAAGTCCCGAGGTTGCTCGGGCGGGCGCCGCTGCTCCAGCGCATGGACCGCGGAGAGCTGCGCGCAGGAAGACACCAGCGCCATGTGCGTGAAGGCCTGGGGGAAGTTTCCCAGCGCCTCGCCGGTGAGCGGGACGGCCTCCTCCGCGTACAGCCCCACGTCGTTGGCCAGTCCCAAGAGCCGCGACAGCAGCACCTCCGCGTCCTCCCGCCGTCCCTCATGGGCCAGCACATCCACCAACCAGAAGGAGCACAGCAGGAAGGCGCCCTCTCCGCCCGACAGTCCGTCCGGCGCGAGGTAGCGGTACAGCAGGCCACCGGACTCCAGCCGCTCGCGCACCCGCCGCACCGTGCCGCGCACCAGCGGATGCGCCAGGGGAAGGAAGCCCAGGGCCGGCACCAGCAGCGTGGACGCATCCGCCACGTCCGAGCCCCGCGACTGCGGAAACCAGCCGTCCGCCGCGCACTCCATCAGGTAGCGACGCAAGGCCTCGCGCTCCCGAGCCCAGCGCACCAGCGGCACCGGCAGTCCTCGCTCCCGCGCCAGTCGCAACCCCCTGTCCAGCGCCACCCAGCACAAGAGCTTCGAGTGGATGAAGTGTCGAGGCGCGTCCCGCATCTCCCACAGCCCCTGGTCCGGCAGTCGCCAGCGTCGGCACACCTCTTCCACGAGTCCGGAGAGGAAGGCCCAGTTGCTCGGCGTCACCGGCCCGCCCGCGCGCGCATACAGCCACGTCGCCTCCAGCAGCTCTCCGGGGACGTCGAGCTGGAGCTGCTTCACCGCGCCATTGCCGATGCGCACCGGGCGCGAGCCCGCGTGTCCGGATAGGTGGCTCAGCTCCACCTCGGGCATCAGGCGATGGCCCTGGATGCCGTACATGATTTGCACGTCCTCCGCGCGCCCCGCGCTGGTGCGCCGCAGCCAGTACCGGAAGGCATCCGCCTCTTCGCGGTAGCCCAGCACCAGGAGCGAGATGAGCGTCAGCGACGCGTCCCGCAACCAGGTGAAGCGATAGTCCCAGTTGCGCGAGCCCCCGAGCTCCTCGGGCAGCGACGTGGTGGGCGCGGCCACGAGCGCCCCGGTGGGCGCGTACGTCAGGGCCTTCAGCGTGAGCGCCGAGCGCCGCACCGCCCTCGCGTGCTCGCCCGTGTATTCGCAGCGGCCAATCCACGTCCGCCAGAAGGTGAGCGTGTCCTCCAGGCGGCGACGGAAGTCGTCGAGGGACGGCGCGTCCGTGGGAACACGCTCGACGAAGGACGGCGTCCACGCGGCTTCAATCCACGCCTCGTCTCCCGCGCGCAGCGTCCAGCGGGCGCGCAGGGAGGACTCATGGGCCATGAGCGGATGCGTGGCGGCAATCCACAGCGCGTCCGCGCCGCCGACGACCTCCGCGGTGCGCGATGACGTCAGCCGCACGCGAGGGACGAAGGCGCCATACTCGAAGCGCGGGGCCACCACCGCGCGCACCCGGACCTCTCCGTCGAGACACCGCACACGCCGCAGCAGCGCGTGACGAGTGCTCACGCTCGTTCCGCCCGCCGCGCCGGGCGACACCGGCATGCAGTCCACCACCTCCAGCACACCACGCGACGTGGTGAAGACGGTGGCCAGGACGTTGGTGTCCTCCACGTAGGCGCGCGTGGCGGTGAAGGGGCCCTCGGGTGACACGCCAAAGCTGCCGCCCCGCCGCGCGTCCAGGATGCGGCAGAAGACAGCGGGCGCATCGAAGCGTGGGAAGCAGGCCCAGTCGATGGAGCCGTCCCGTCCCACCAGCGCCGCGGAATGACAGTCACCCAGGAGGGCATAGTCGGCGATGCGTCGCATCCACGCTTCCTTCCCGGGAAGGCTCGCTTGTTTCAGTCCTGGAGACAGACCTCCTCACACCGATGGGGACGCGCGGGCGCGGTTGCAACCAGGCTTCAGCCCATTCCCGGACTCACCGCGTCGGTCGCCTGCCTCCTGTGAAACATCCCTGTCGACTGAAACATCACCCGCACGCCCGGGCGCCGAGTCGCGGGGGTAGCCGTCTCCCGCAAAGCCTCCGAGGGGCCGTCTCACCGTGCGGGCGTTGCACCCGGCGAGGTCCCTCTCCAGCTTGGCCACGAGGGGCTTCTCCCACGCCCCCAGGGAGCTCCCATGTTCAGCCGAGCCGAGATTCAGAAGGGAATGAAGGTCCGCGGCAATGATGGCCACACCATTGGCCGCATCATCGACATCACGGAGAAGGAGCTCATCGTGGAGAAGGGCCTGCTGCGCCGCCATGACTTCGCGGTGTCCTTCGACGATGTGACAGAGGTCCTCCACGGAGAAGTGGTGCTGCGCCATGGACGCGACAGCCTCTTCTCCGCCCCCCGAGAGGTGCCCCCTGTCGAACACTGAGCGCTAGTCCGCGCGCGCGGCCCCGGGAGCGGCGGTCGTCAGCGGAGCATCATTCCACCCCGCGCGGGCGTCGTCCTCGCGAGCGGCGCGCTTGCCTGCCTCCACGTCCACGCGCCACAGCACCGCCGCGCCCGCGCCGAAGAAGCCGAGCAGCGACAGCACCGCCAGGCGACTGGAGCCCGTCAGCTCCACCGTGGCCGCGAACACCAGCGGGCCCGCCACCGCCGTCACCTTCTCGAAGACGCTGAACAGGCCGAACATCTCCGCGGCGCGGTGACGCGGAATCATCTGCGCGAACAGCGAGCGGCTCAGCGCCTGGCTCCCGCCCTGCACCATGCCCACCAGCAGCGCCAGCGCGAAGAAGTGCACGGGCGAGCTCATGAAGTAGCCCAGGAACGTCACCACCACGTACACCGCCAGCGCGAACATCAGCGCTGGCTTCGAGCCCACCCGCGACGCCGCCTTGCCGAACAACACCGCGCAGGGCACGCCCACCGCCTGCGTCATCAGGAGCGCTCCCATCAACGCGCCCTGGCCAATGCCCAGCTCCGTCCCATACAGCGTGGACAGCCGGATGATGGTGCCAATGCCATCGCTGTAAAGCAGATAGGCCACCAGCAGCAGCAGAGCCTGCCGGTACTGCCGCAGTGCCCGCAGCGTCTCCGCGAGCTGCGAGAAGACGCCGGTGAGCGACAGCCGGGGCAGGGGCGCGCCGCTCGGGGGCCGAGGCTCGGGGACGCGAAGGAACAGCGGCACCGAGAACGCGCCCCACCACAGCGCCACCGTCACGAAGGACACGCGCGAGGCCGCCGCCGCGTCCGGCAGCCCGAACCAGCCGGGCTTCACCAACAACACGAGCTGCGCGGCCAACAGCAGCCCGCCCCCCAGATAGCCCAGCGCGTAGCCCGCGGTGGACACCCGGTCCAGCTCCTCGTCCCTGGCGATGTGGCGCAGCAGCGCGTCGGAGAAGACGATGCTGCCCGTCACCCCCACGTTGCCCAGACCGAAGCACACCAGCGCCCAGGCCCAGTCACCGGGCCCCACGCCGGCCAACCCCACCGTGGCCAGCAACCCCAAGGCGAGGAAGCCGCCCAAGAGCGCCTTGAGTCGGCCCGCCCTGTCGCTCAGCGCGCCGAGGACGGGCGACAACACCGCCACCGTGCCCAGCGCCACGGCCGTGACGGCGGCGAAGCGGCCCGTGGCCACCTCACGCTCCAGCCCCTTCGACGCGACGGAGGCGTAGTAGATGGGAAACACCACCGCGATGACGGTGGTGACGTAGGCGGAGTTCGCCCAGTCGTACATCGCCCACGCGCGCAGCTCCGGCCGCGTGAGCCCCAACCGCGACATGAGCGAGTCCCAGACCCTCATGCGCTGAAGTCCAGGCCCTGGATGGCGTCATCACCCCGCGCGGCTTGATACACGTGCCACGCGGCCGCCAGGTCCTGGAAGGGCAGCCCCACCGCGCCAAACACCGTCACCTCTTGTGGAGACGTCCTGCCGGGTTTCAGCCCGGCAATCACCTCGCCCAGCTCCGCGTGGATGGCGTCCTCGCCCAGCCCCACGTTGCCCACGGCCCCACTGGTGACGGACAGGCCCCGGTGGTCGCAGATGAAGCGCGCCTGTCGCAGCAGCTCCGCGGAGACCTCCGCCTTGCCCGGCTCGTCCGCGCCCAGCGTGGTGACGTGCGTGCCCGGTCGCACCATGCCGGGGTGGAGGAAGGGCTGCCGGCTCCACGTCGCGGCGATGACGATGTCCGCGTCCGCCACCGCGTCCGCCACGGAGTCCTCGGGCCGCACCGGCAGGTTCAGCTCCTTGTACATTCGCGTGGCGAAGGCGAAGGCGCGCGTGGGGTCCGTGTCGTAGACCCGCACGTGGGACAGCGAGCGCACCAGGCGCAGCGACTTGAGTTGCATCACCGCCTGCGCGCCCGCGCCGATGATGGCCACCCGGCTCGCGTCCGGCCTCGCCAGCACGTCCGCCGCCAGCGCGCCCATCACCCCCGTGCGCACCGCCGTCAGGTGTCCGGAGTCCATCACCGCGAGCAGCTCACCGGTGGCCAGGTCATTCAGGTGCAGCACACCCTGGATGGCCGGCGTGCTCGAGGGGAACTTCGCGTGCACCTTCACCGTGTACGCGGGGATGCCGGGCAGACAGCCGGGGAGGAGCGCCATCACGGTGCCCTCGGCGTGCAGCGACGCGCGCACGCGCTGGGGAGCCACGGTGCGTGCCAGGGCATCGGTGCGGAAGGACTCTCGCAAATCCTCCAGCAGGGTGAGCGCCTGGAGATTGCGAGACACATCGGAGCGGGTCAGCAGGAGGGTGCGCATCTGCCACTCACCCTAACCGAGCGCGTGCACTCCGACAGCCCCCGACGTCGTCCTTCGGGGTCAACCGATTGCCGGTGGACGGACGAAGGCCTCGTCCAGCGGGGAGCGACGGACGACTCCGGCGGGCGCCACGCGGGCTCCTCGGATGACGAGGGTTCGGGGTGGCCCTCGCACGCGCGACTCCCGCCAAACGGAGGGGCCGGACATACATACAACTGCCCAGGTGCCCAGATTCAAGTCAGGGCGGCGCGAGGGGGCGGGGCCTCAGGAGGTCGGTGATGCTGGAGCCGGAAACACGCTCCACGGAGCACGGCGAGCCCGAGCGGGAAACACCGCTCAGGGCGTCGGACTTCCTGCGCGCGAATCGAGAGGCCCTCTTGTCGGAGTGGGAGCATGCGATGCACGCGCTCCACGCCGGCTTGCGCGAAAAGCCCTCCTGGTTGCTGGACCACATGCCGGGGCTGCTCGTGTCGCTGGCGGACGCGCTCGACCAGGGCGAACAGGGCCCCGACACCGCGCTGGCGGACGAGCACGCGGTGGTGAGACTGGACCAGGGCTTCGACTTGGGCGAGGTGGTGGCCGAGTACGCGCTCCTTCGCAAGTGCATCCTCCGGAGGCTGGAGGCCCAGGCCCGGCCCCTCGAACCCGGGGAGTTGGAGCGACTGGAAGGCGCCCTGGACCGGACGGTGGTGCGGACGGTGCAGCGCTTCGCGGAGGAGCGACAGCGCAGCCTCCAGGCGCTGGACCGCATGGCACAGGCCACGCTGGACGGCCCCGCGGTGGACACGCTCCTCGTGCGCCTGCTCAACGTGGTGATGGAGTCGACCCTTACCGTGGACTCGGCGGGGGTGTTGATGTTGGAGGCGGACCGCCTGGTGGTGCGCGCCGCGGTGGGGCTGGGCGGAGACAAGGCCCTGGGCAGCTCGCTGGCGCTGGGCGAGGGCTTCGTCGGCGAGGTCGCCGCGACACGCCAGCCCATGACGCTGCGCTCGGCCTCCACGGACTCGCGCGTCGTGCTGCCGGTGCTGCGCGACGTGGGGCTGCGCGCCGTCTACGGCGTGCCCCTGGTGGAAGGAACGCGGCTTTTGGGCGTGGCATACCTGGGCTCGCGTACGTCTTTTGGCTTCTCCGACGCGGACCTGTTGCTGTTTCGCACCATGTGTCAGCGCGCCGCCGCGTACATCCTCCAGGCCCGGCTCCAGGACATGGAGCGGGATGCGCGGGTGGAGGCCCAGCGCTCGCTGGCGCTGCTCGACGCGCTGCTGGCGGCCTCGCCCCTGGGCATGGCCTTCCTGGACCCGGAGCTGCGCTACCTGCGCATCAACCAGACGCTGGCGGACATCAACGGCTTCCCGCCCGAGGCGCACCTGGGCCGGACGCTGCGGGAGATGCAGCCGAAGGCGGTGGCGGACCTGATGGAGCCCTTGCTTCGGCGCGTGCTGGAGACGGGCGAGCCCCTGCAGTCCTTCGAGTTCGCCACGCCGACCTCGCTGATGCCGCCGCGAGGCAAGCGCATGTGGCAGGTGACCTTCTATCCGGTGCGCGAGCCCCAGGCCTCGGGGCTGTTGGGCCTGGGCTGCGTCCTGGTGGACATCACCCACCACAAGCAGACGGAGGCCTCGCTCCAGCGCGCGGTGGACTTCCGGGAACAGCTCCTCGCCGTCCTGGGACATGACCTGCGAAACCCGCTCAACGCCATTGGCGCCTCGGCCTTCCAGTTGGCGCGCGCGGAGGAGCTGGAGGCGCCGGAGCGCCGCGCGGTGGAGCGCATCCGCAAGTCCGCCGGGCGCATGGGGCGCATGATTACGGACATCCTCGACTTCGCGCGCAGCAAGCTGGGCGAGGGCATCCCCGTCTCACCCCAGCCGATGGACCTGGCGGACGTGTGTCAGGCGACGCTGGAAGAACTCCAGGTGAGCCACCCGGGGCGTCCGCTCCTGTTCGAGTCGTCGGGAGACACGTCGGGCGACTGGGACCCGGACCGGGTGGCGCAGGTGCTGGGGAACCTGGTGTCCAATGCACTTCAGCACGGAGGCGGCGACACGCCGGTGCACACCCGCGTGCGTGGAGAGGCCCACGACGTGGTGCTGGAGGTCCACAACCGCGGCGAGCCCATTCCCGCGGAGCTGCTGCCGCGCATCTTCGACCCGTTCAAGACGCCGGTGGCGACGTCCGAGTCGGCCTCGACGTATCAGAAGCAGCGCAGCCTGGGATTGGGCCTCTACATCGTCCACCAGATTGCCCGCGCGCATGGCGGCCGCGTGGAGGTGCGCTCCTCGGAGGAGGAGGGCACCACCTTCCGCGTGTACTGGCCCCGCGCGAAGAGCCCACCCGCGCGGGTGTAGCCCTTACTTCTCCTGCGCGGAGACGGGCGCGGGCGTGAGGGCCAGCGTGTGGATGGCCTCCGCGAGCATGCGCGTGCCCAGGTCCAGGCTCTCCAGCGAGATGGACTCGTCGGGCGCGTGGCCGGTGTATTCCTCGCCCGGGAAGCCAGGGCCGAAGTCCACCGCCTTGGGGAACAGCCGCGCGTAGGTGCCGCCGCGCACGGACGTCGCCTTCGCGTCTGGTGCTTTCTTGTGACGCTTGTAGATGTCCAGCAGCGTGGTGACGAGCGGCCCGGACGTGTCCGCCACGTGCGCGTCACCCACGTAGCGCCCGCCACCCTCCTTCACGCGGCCTCCGGAGTCCTGGCCCACGCGCTCCGCGGCGTGGTCCAGCGAAGCATTGAACGCCGCCGCATCCTTCCCCTGGGGACGGCGCATGTTGACGCCCAGGCTCACCTTGCCATCCGCCACGCGCAGCACGGTGGGCGAGACGATGAGCGTCCCCATCAGCCCGCCGTCCGAGTACACGAGACCCAGCTTCTCACCGTGGTGGTCGCGGTCGAAGCGCGTGGCCAGGACGTGCAGCATGGCGGCGATGCCGTTGTCCTCCATGAGCAGCCTCGCCGCGACACCGGACAGGCCCCACAGCGCGTTGTTTCCCTCGTCGGCGATGGAGGCATGCACCGCCTTGCCGTGGACGGTGAGCACCACCGCCCCACCCTCCTCCTTCACGTCCGCCTTCAGCCCGGGGCGCACCCGCTGCTCCTCGGTGACGGCGCTCCTGACGGTCTCCAGGGCAACGGCGAGCGAGCCCTCCTCACCGGGCAGGAGTTTCAGCGTGGCCATGCCGGGCACCTGCGTGAGGAACTCGCCGGCCTTCACGTCCACCGGCCGCAGCGCGACCTTGGAGGACTTCAGAGCCGGCCCCACGGGCGCGACGAGGTTCCACGCGACGAAGCCGGACTGCGCGGCGACGACGGGGTAGCCCGAGTCCACGGAGATGACGTGCGTGGGCTTGGGCTCGGTGGCCGCGTACTTCGCCATGCCGTTCCAGTCGCTCTCCTCGCCGTTGCCGACGATGACGAGCACCTTGCCCTGGGGCTTGAGCCCGAGCCTCCGCGCGTGGTCGAGCGCCACCAGCGCCGACGCGAGCGGCCCCTTGTCATCCTCCACGCCCCGGCCGAACAGGCGGCCCTCCTGGACATAGGGTTCGAAGGGCGGGCGCTTCCACTCGTGCACGGGGGCGGGGACCACGTCACCGTGGAAGACAAGGCCCAGCGTCGGCGCGCCCTCGCCCCAGGCAATCTCGAACACGTCGTTGTCGCCCACGACGCGGTACGCCATGCCATGGGCCTTGGCCCACTTCTGGAGGAAGCGGCCCATGGCGGCGATGTCGGGGCTCTTCGCGGGAGGCGCCTCGCTGCTGACCGTCTTGAAGCGCACCAGCTGCTTCGTCAGCTCCACCACCTCGTCGAGCGCACATGTTTGCACATACGCGGCATGGCGCTGCTGGGCGGAGGCGCCCTTCATTTCCTGCGCGGAGAAGCGGCTGGCGCGGCAGCGGGAATCCGCACCGGCGAGCGCGAGGGAGGGGACGAGACACAACAAGGCCGTGGCGATGGGGAGGCGCATTCGGTGGGAGACCCTATTTCAGCGGGGCAGGTCGGCCTACCTTGGCGGAGGAGGGCCTGTGGCCCCAACACCGCCTGTCTGGCCGTCTGCTCCTTCTAGGGGTGAAACCAGACGGGCGGGAGGCTATTCCTAGGGCATGTTCTTCAACTCCACCAAGAAGCTGCGGATGCCGTCCCCGGCGGAGGCGCTGCCGGGCCGTACGGAGGAGATGTCCGTTCCCCCCAAGCACGAGGTGCTGGGCACTCCGCTGAAGGGGCCTGTTCCGGAGGGCTACGAGGTCGCCATCTTCGGCCTGGGCTGCTTCTGGGGCGCCGAGCGCAAGTTCTGGCAGACGCCCGGCGTGTACAGCACGTCCGTGGGCTACGCGGGGGGCCTGACGCCCAACCCCACCTATCGCGAGGTGTGCAGCGGCATGACGGGCCACAACGAGGTGGTCCGCGTGGTGTTCGACCCGAAGAAGCTCAGCTACGAGCAGTTGCTGCGAGTCTTCTGGGAGAGCCACAACCCGACGCAGGGCATGCGGCAGGGCAACGACGAGGGCACGCAGTACCGCTCCGGCATCTACACCACCAGCGAGTCCCAGAAGCGCACCGCCGAGGCCAGTCGGGACGCCTACCAGAAGGCGCTCACCGCGAAGGGCCTGGACACCATCACCACCGAAATCATCCCGGCGCCCGAGTACTACTTCGCCGAGGACTACCATCAGCAGTACCTGGAGAAGAATCCTGGTGGGTACTGCGGCCTGGGCGGCACCGGCGTGAGCTGCCCCATCGGCGTGGGCGTCAGCGCCTGAGCCGAAGTCCGTGACAGGAGTCACCGGGAGGCACCTTGGGTGCCTCCCGTCGGGGGGCAGCCTGGGGGCTCGGTGGCCCTTCCGTTCGACCGATGCGGCTACTCTGGATCGAGTGCCCAGGTCCCTTCCTCCCAGCGCTTCAATGCCTGCCCGGCTTCGAAGGGCACGAGCCCCTTGCCCTGGGCGGCTTCTTCCAAAACCGCCTTCGCCGCGGCCGTCCGGTAGCGGAGCAGATGGGCGGCGGCCATGACACGCACATCCATGCGCTCATGCTTGAGCAGGACGAGGAGGGCATCACGCCCTGCGTTTCCATTGGCCAGGAGTTCGTCGACGGCGGCACCGTACTTCCTGGCGTGCTTGTTCCCGGTCTTGGCATCTCCTCGAAAGATGGCCTCGGTCTGCGCCGCCACGTTCAGCGCGAACTGCTCGACCAGTGTCTCCAACGTCATCGCCAGAACCCCTTCGCCACGTTCTCCATGGCCTGCAGCCCGAAGTCACGCTGGGCCTCATAGGACCGCGTGCTCAACCATTGCCGCACGGTCAAGGTGCTGGAGCCCGTGATACTACGCCGGATCGACGAGTAGAGAGCGCTGACGTCGGCGTGCAGGCTCTTGTCCAAAGGGATGATGTTCTCGGTGTTGTGGAGGGCCTGGGGGCCAAAGCGGTTCACGTTGCCCGGGGTCTGCTCGACGATGTGGTGCCACTCCTTGTTCTTGCCCGCCGGGCCCATGGCCTTCTTGAAGCCACTGAACGAGCCCCAGGCCCTGTAGCCCATGGGACGCGCCTTGGCGGAGGCGCCGCCGCCCGTGTCTTTGGCCGCCATGGCCACGGCACCGGGGGCGAGGGCGATGGTGACGGTCTCGGCGCTCACGGTCACCGCTCCCACGTCCGCGACCGCCGCGAGCCTGAGGCCCACCTGCGCTTCGGCCTGCACCGCTGCCTGCGCGGCGCCTGGGAGCCTTGGCACCTTCGACCCCACCCCCGCCGCCGTGTTTCCAATGGCGGCCACGGCCAACATGGCGAACGCGCGCGCCGCGTTGCGGCCCATGACCTGGCCGTAGCGCTCGCCCGCCTCGCGGAGCTCGTCAAACGTGGTGGCCCGCTCGGCCTCCTCCACCAGTCGATTGAAGCCCACGATGAGGGTCCAGAACGTATCGACCCCCACGTAGGCAATGAGGGTGGCGGTCATCACGGCGGCCACGCCCTTCGAGAAAGGCTCGGGCACCGCGAGCAAGATGCAGTACGTGGTCCACGTCCAAAGAACCGCCGACATCATGGCCTGGGGGTCGGTCATGTCCTTGAAGGCGTCCAGCATCTCGTCCAACACGACGCCCTGTGCCAAGGCCATGGCCAGGGCGTAACGGCCATCCCCGGTGACCGTGGGGCTCTCCACCAGGAGGCGCAGGCAATCGCCGGGCTTGTTCGTGCGCTCGCACCAGCGCAGGTATGCGCGCGTCAGCTCCACCTCTGTCGCGGGTTGTTCGCCCTCCAGGTGTTCGCCCGGTCCCAACGGGATGACGCGGTGGCCGCGTGGCTCGTACAAGTACGAGCCACTGCGCGAACCCACCTCGAACAACCGCCGGGCCATTTCCTGGGGACGAGTGGACGGCCGCACGTTCTGGGCGAGCGCTTCTACAGCTTCAACGAAGTCGTCTTCGTCCAACTCCACCGGCGCGGCATCGCCGCTGAGTGGGGTGAAGACGATGGGCTCGCCGTTGCCCGTGTGCAGGCGCACGGACTTCGTGGTGCCGCTGCATCCGGCCATCATCACGAGCAGCAGCGGAATCGACCATCGCGGCGACATACGAAGCCCTCCTGGCGATGGCCCCCATTCGTCGGGAGTCCGTCGTCGACTTAAAATCGTGAAATACCAGATAGAGCTGACAGATGCTCCGAGACTTAGCTGCGCCCGTGAGCTGGAGATTCGGGGCGCCGGCGTTTGAGGAAGGGTTCAGGTCTGGGCTTCTCCAACGCGGCCCCGGCCATGCTGGTGCGGGCCCGCCCCTCGCCCCGGATGGACGAGGTGGCGACTGAAACGTTGTCTCTCCCCCGCGAGCGCACCGAAGCGACACACGGCCACGCAATCGAGCCGCCGCTGAGCCGTAGGTGCGTTGGATATCAGAGGGGGAGCAACACACCATGCGTGTCGACGGCTCATCACGCCCGACTCAAACCATCTCATCCGAAGGCGCGACTGAAACAGCCCGGAACGAGACATCGTCTCAAAACCACGTCGTCGAGCAGGAAGACACTTCCGGCACGGAGGGCTTCGACTCGACCTCCCGCTTCGAGGACGGTGACGGCGGCGCCGTCCACCGCGAGCGGCTCCAGCCACCACCACCTCCACCTCCTCCCGAAGAAGAAGAGGAAACCCCCGTCCCGCTTCCGCTGAAGGACCTGAAGCGCGGCGACTCCGGCCCCGAGGTGAAGGCGCTGCAAGATGCACTGGTGACGCTGGGCTATCTCACCGAGGAGCAGGTCGCCACGGGGCCGGGCCAGTTCGGCCCGAAGACAGCGGCGGCACTGGAGCGCTTCCAGGCAGAACACGACGTGACGGCCACCGGCCAGTACGCGGCGGGGACACGCGAGGCACTCACCCAGGCCCTCACGACCCAGGGCGGCGCACGGCGGCCAGCCATGTCCGCCGAGGCCGCGTTCATCACCCAGTTCACCTCCGAGTACAACCCGACGGGTCCGCGCGGCAGCACCAACTGCGGGCCCGCGAGCCTCGCGATGTCACTGGCATACACGGGCCACATGCCCCCGGGGCTCTCCAAGGAGCAACAGGTGGACTACGCCCGCGCGCTGATGAGCCCACGTCGCGAGAGCGAGTTCACCCACGTGAAGGCGTCCGACGGCACGCGCGTGCCGCAGTTGGACAGGGACCGCGAGCTGACGGGCGGCACCATGGTGGGTGATGGCATCAAGGCCGCGGGCCTCGGCTCTCGCTACGGCCAGGGCTGGGAGGCACTGGACCAGCAGCTCGCGGCGGGAAACCCTGTCATCGCGAATGGCCAGACGAACGCGAAGTGGCGCGACCAGTTCCCCGAGCGCATGGGCTCCGGAGACATCGGCCACCTCAACGCCATCCTCGGCAAGACGCCCGACGGCAAGTACCTCGTCGCGGACCCACTGCACACCGGTGGCCCCGTGGCGATGACGCGCGAGCAGCTCGGCGTCTTCTTCTCCCCCACTCGGGGACAGCCGTCCTTCACCGCGCTGGAGGGCGCCTCGCGAGCCACGAGTCCAGCCGCCAACGCGGGCTCCAGCGCGGGCACGAGCGTTGGCGACTCCATCGCGGGCAGGCTCGACGAGGCCGCCCAGGGACTCCCTGTCCCTGAGCCCGAGCTCACCACTCCGAAGTCGGGCGTGGGCATCGTCAGCGTCTCCGCCGGCACGGATGTGAAGACGCGCGCGGCGCAAGACGCGAAGGCGTTGGAGAGCACGCTCAAGAACAGCCTGGAGCAGGGCGCGCGTCAGTTCGAGCAGTTCATCGCCAGCAACCCGGACCCCGTCTACCAGGAGGCGTTCGTCCGCGCCGCCGAGCCGTCCCTGGCGAAGATGGGCCAGCTCTTCGCCGGCGTGTCTCCGGAGACGAATCGCCAGCTCCACCCCCGTCCGCCGCTGCGCCAGCCCGACCTGGACAATCCGGAGGTGCTCAAGAAGCTTGCGGACCAGGAGAACCGCATCGAGCACCAGACGTTCTACTCCCTGACGCGCGCCACGGAGCTCTTGAAGGACCCCGCCGCGGGAATGGTGGGCAAGGCCTTCACGCGCGACGCGCCTCCGGGCTTGGTGAACATGTCGATGACGAGCGCGGTGCGCACCGCCGTCAACTTCGGGCTCGGCACTCGACTCGCGTTCGACATCGAGCGCTCGCTGAATCGGAGGGAAGTGATTGCGCCGGGCAGCACCGCGCCCACGTACGGCAAGGACCAGGCGGCGCTTCACCGCACGCTGTGGAGCGCCATCGACGGCGTGCGCGGCGACTTCGCCATGGCCGCGGAGAAGGCGGAACTGCACCAGAAGAAGCTCACCGCGCTGCTCGGCGGCCCCTCCGCCATCCTCACGCCCCAGCAGCAGAAGGACTTCATCTCCGCCTATGTCGGGCAGGCCGGCATCCAGAAGGACCTCGCGGAGTTCGAGCGGCTGGGCAAGCTGCTCGCCACCGCCGCGCCGGACGGCGTGCCTCAAGGCTCGGATGACCCGCGTGTCGCCGCGCTCGCTCGCGAGCTGCCCCGCATGGCGGAGACACAGGGCGGCGCCAGCTACCTCGCCGGACAGCTCGCGGCCAAGGCGGAGGACGCACCGCTCTTCCTCGACGTCGTGGGCAAGCTGAAGGACGGCAAGGACTTCGACGAGAAGCTCGCCCTCGCGCTCGTGAAGAGCGCGGGCACCGGCGCCCTGCTCGCGGCCGGCGGCAAGTCCCCGGGCACCGCCCAGAAAATCTTCGACGGGCTCGCGCGCTGCTCGGATGTGTTCGGCATGAAGCCGGACGACATGAAGGCCTACGTCCGCCTGCTGCGGACCATCAAGCCAGGCACCTCCGAAGCGGACGTGCGCAAGACGACGCAGTCCCTGAACGCCCTCCTGACGGAACAGGAGACGGGCCTGCCCTACAGCGCGAACTCTCCTCGGGGACAGGCGCTGCGCGGGCTGGGGTTGCTCGTCGTCGGCACGGCGTTCGCCGGAGACGCCAGCAACTGGAGTCAGGCGGACCTCGCCGCGAAGCTCAAGATTGTCGGCGACGGCCTCAGCTTCACCGCGGACGGCGGAGTGTTCCTCGCTGGCGTGCTCGGCAAGACGGCGACGGCGGCTTCTACCGTCGCGGCGCTCGGCAAGGCGTCCGCCATCGGCGCGGTGCTGGGCGCGGCGGGAGACGCGTTGCAGAGCTTCCAGTACCTGCGCGAGGGCGACGGCTGGAAGGCCAGCGCGTCCGGAGCCCAGGCCCTGGGAGGCGCGTTGATGGCGGGAGCGGCGCTCTTCAGCTGGGCACCGGGCTTCCAGGTGCTCGGCGCGGCCCTGTTCCTCGGAGGACTCGGCGCCAAGTACCTGGACCCGGAGAAGGAGCGCACCCGCGAGGAGCAGGTGAAGCTGCTCACCGCCAGCGGCATGGACGCCACGCTCGCGCGCAACCTCATCACGCTGGGGCCGGAGCTGCTCGACCAACGGCTGTGCCAGGACCTGGCCATGTCGCCGGAGCAGGTGCAGAAGCTCATCGCGGACCACCCGTCGCTGGGGCAGAGCGCCACCCACCTGGACAGCCTGGTGCAGGCCGCCGACGCCATGAAGATTGACGGCGCGCGCTTCCAGGAGTTCCTCGAGCGGCTCGCGAAGGCCCACGGCGTCGACGTGGGCACCCTCGCCCGCGAGGTGCACACGCGCTTCTTCGGACACCCGCCCTCCAGTGGCGCGGGCGGCGGCGAGGTGTACCTCTCCCAGGCCCATGAGTTCCGCGCCTGGGTGGAGTCACGCACGCCCGAAGTCGCCACGTGGGCAAAGCAGAACGAGACGCGCTGAACCCGCATCGGTCGAAGTGGGCGCGCGACAACACTCGCCGCGCGCCCGCACCCGACGCCCTTGTCGACAACGCAACGCGGCACCCGCGTAACCTGATGAAACTTCAACGCGGAGCACCGTCACGCCTTTCTCGACTTGCCGCGTTAGCAGGTCTTCGTTTGACTTTCTTTGCCGTCCGAAGAAATAGAATCATGGGTTGAAAGGAAAGGACCGCTCGGACGCAGAACCGTCTCGGTATGCGCTGGCTCACCCCCTCCCCTACTTTCTCCAGCGGCCCGCTTTTCGTCCCCATGCGATTACCAACCCCTTTTGTGCAGGCCACGCACCGTGTCAGGAGTCTGCTGACGCGGGTGTGTGCGACAGCGGTAGCAGTGGGTGTGATGGCGTTCGGCGCGGACGCGAGCGCCCAGGCCGGAAACCTCGCGCTCAACCGACCGACGGTGACGTCGTCCGCGGAGCCGGGACTCACGGGCAACTACGCGGTGGATGGAGATGGAGGCACGCGGTGGGGCAGCACCTTCACCGCGAACGAGTGGATCTACGTCGACCTGGGAGCGAGCACCACCATCAGCCGCGTGGTGCTGACGTGGGAGACGGCGTACGCCATCGGCTACAAGGTGCAGACGTCCCCGGACGCGGCGAACTGGACGGACCTCCGCACCATCACCGACGGCGACGGCGGGACGGATGACCTGACGGTGTCAGGCACGGGCCGCTACGTGCGCATCCTCGGCACGGTGCGCGGCGCGGTGGACTACGGCTATTCGCTGTGGGAGTTCGCCGTCTACAGCGGCACGGCCACCACGGGCGACCTGGCGAAGAACCGTCCCGCCACGGCCTCGACGGTGGAGGGCAACGCGGCTCACCTCACGCCGGGCTATGCGGTGGACGGCAACACGACGACGCGCTGGTCCTCGGACCCGCTGGACGGCCAGTGGATTCGCGTGGACCTGGGCTCGGCGAGGACGCTCGGCAAGGTGGTGCTGAACTGGGAGGGCGCCTATCCGTCGACGTATGCGATTGAAGGCTCGACGAATGACAGCACCTGGTCACCGCTCGCGACGAACATCACCGACGGCGCGCCGGGCCGCCGCGAAGTCACCGTGTCCGGCTCCGCCCGCTACGTACGCGTGCGCGGCATCACCCGAGGCACCGGCTACGGCATCTCCCTCTGGGACTTCGAGGTCTACGCGCCCGGTGACGGACCGCAGGAGCCGCCGCCGCAGACGACGAACCAGACCATCAAGCTGATGTTCCCGGAGCTGGCGTACGCGAAAATCAACGTCTCGCCCGCGCCCATCAGCGTCACGCCCACGCCGGAGGAAGGCAACACCACGCCGTCGGTGCGCAACCCGCCCGGGCCCTTCACCTACGAGCTGACCTTCGCTCCCAACACGACGATTACGCTCTCCAAGAATCAGTTCTCGCCCACCGCGCCCAACACGGACATCCGGCTGGCGGTGACGACGTCCACCGGCACGGTGCTGCGCGGGCAGAGCGTCACCTCGCTCGCGGTGCAGGGCGCGGAGTGGAAGGTCGAAATCTTCACCACGGGCGGGCCTCCGGACGGAAGAGACCGCACCATCATCCCGGACCCGTACCAGGCGCCCGCGCCTCCCGCCATCGCGGGTGCGTTCGCCGTCGTCGCTCCGGCCAACAACGCCATGGTGACGAACACGCGCCGTCCCACGTTCCAGTGGGCCGCCGTCGCGGGCGCGGCCAACTACAAGCTGTATCTGAACATCAGCCGCGTCGACTACGACTGGATGGCCGCCGGCAGCCTGCTGGACCGCTACACGCTGATGACCACCACGACGGGCACGTCATTCACGCTGACGCAGGACCTGCCGGACCGCTGGACATACAAGTGGTACGTCGTGGCCACGCAGGCCAGCGGCACCACCAGTCGCTCGGACTTGCGCCAGTTCAGCCTGTACCTGCCGGTCGTCGAGACGGCGGCGGACGGCGTCGCGCTCATCAACGGCATGCGCGACTTGAACAAGAACGGCGTCATCGACCCGTACGAGGACTGGCACAACCCCATCGTCACCCGCGTCAACGACCTGATGGCGCGGATGACGACGCGCGAGAAGGCGCTGCAGATGTTCTACGAGGCCAAGACCTTCCCCGAGGCGGGCTTCACCATGGGCCCCTTGAGCCCGGAGGACATCGTCAGCTTCCAGCGCGCCTCGGCGGGCACGCGGCTGGGAATCCCGAACGTCGACGCGGGTGACTCCATCCACGGCTACAAGACGAGCTGGCCCACGCAGCCGGCGCTGGCCGCCTCCAGGGATTTGGACACCGTCTACGAGCTGGGTGACATGCAACGCCGCGAGCAGCTCGCGGTGGGCAGCCGAGGCACCCTGTCGCCGCTGGCGGAGGTGGGCACCAAGGTCCTCTATCCGCGCATCCAGGAGGGCAACGGCGAGGACGCGGACCTGTCGGCGGGTCTCACCCGCGCGCTCATCGCGGGCCTGCAGGGCGGTCCCGAGGTGAACCCGCACTCCATCTGGGTCACCACCAAGCACTGGCCCGGCCAGGGCGCGGGCGGCGAGGCCGGAATCACCTATGACGGCACCACCATCCACTACCACATGCGTCCGTGGCACGCGGCGCTGGAGGCGGGCACCAGCGGCATCATGCCCGGCTACGCGGGCAGCTGGCTGTTGGGCCCGGAGGGTTACGGCGCCGGTGACAGCGTGGGCATCCTCAACTACCTGCGTGTGAATCTCGGGTACCAGGGCGTCATCTGCTCGGACTGGCTGCCGTCGGGTGCGTGGACGCGCTCGGCGACGGCGGGCTCGGACGTCATGGGCGGGGCGAACCCCGCGCAGATGGGCGACTTCGAGACGGCGGTGCCCATCGCCCGCATCAACGACTCCGTGCGCCGGATTCTGGACCTGAAGTTCCGCCTGGGCATCTTCGAGGACCCGTACCGCAGGGGCCTCGCGGGCACGTCCGAGTGGCACACGGCGGACCACAAGGCGCTGGTGCGGCGCGCGGCGCAGAACGCGATGACGCTCTTGAAGAACGACGGTGCGCTGCCGCTGCGGCTGGGCGCGGGCTCGAGCATCGTCGTGGCGGGGCCTTGCGCGGATGCGGGCCCCTGCATGGTGACGTGGCGCTCGGACTTCCACGGCACGGAGTTCGGGGACCTGACCATCTACCAGGCCATCAAGCAGCGCGCCGAGGCGGCCGGCATCACCGTCTACAAGGACAACGCTCCGGCGGGAGTCACGCCCAACGCGGCCATCGTCGTGGTGGGCGAGAGCTACTTCACCCACGGCACCGAGTGGGACAAGGAGAAGCCCTACCTGCCCGGAGACCCGATTGGCCCGGCGCATGATGCCAAGTGGGGCAACCAGTACGGCCTCATCACCGGCTTCCGCGCGCGCAACATTCCCACGACGACGGTGCTCATCCTGCCGCGTCCGTATGTGCTGACGAACGTCGTCCCGCAGACCAATGCGCTCCTGGTGGCGTACCGGCCTGGAGACTCGGGAGGCCCGGCCGTGGCGGACATCCTCTTCGGCGACGTGTTCCCGCGCGGCAAATTGCCGTGGCAGTTGCCCAGGGGCATGGACCAGGTCGGCACCGACGTGGAGAACAACCAACTGGAGCAGTGGGACATCCCGTTCGACTTGGGCGCCACCGCCGCCGAGCGGGCGGCCATCAAGTCTCGGATTGCCCAGGGCCTGCCCATCCTGCCCATCTATGGCAACCCGCTGTTCCAGTACGGCGCGGGCATCCAGGGCTTCGGGCTGACGGATGCGACGCCGCCCACGGCGTTCACGTTGCAGACGCCGGCACCGGGCTCCACCATCACCACGCGGCCGAACTTCACGTGGACGGCGAGCAGCGACCCGCAGACGGGCATCCACCGCTACGAGGTGTTCCTGGACGGCAGCCCCTTCCCTGTCGCGACGACGCGCACGAACTCCGCGCCCGTCATCAACGCCGCGCTGGGCAACGGCGCGCACACGTGGTTCGTGAGGGCCTACAACTGGGCGGGCGGTGTCACGCAGTCCGCCACGGCGACCTTCACGTTGAACGACACGGCGCCTCCGGCGGCCTTCGCGGCGCTGGTGCCCGCGGCGGGCGCGGCGGTGCCGGGTGCGTCGACGACGTTCATCTGGGAGCAGACGACGGACGTGGGCGCGGGCGTGTCCAGGTACGTGCTCGTGGTGGACGGCACGGACCGCGCGCCGGACGTGACGCCGAAGGCCTACGTGGGCACGTCGACGAACCTGGCGCTGGCGAAGAACGTCTCCGCGACGTCGTCGGAGTTCGGCAGCCCCAACGACGCGGTGGACGGCAACGTCACCGCCACGCGCTGGTCCAGCCGCACCGACGTGGCCAGCCCTGACACGGAGTCCATCACCGTGGATCTGGGCGCCGTGTACTCCATCAAGCGGGTGAACCTGTTCTGGGAGGCGGCGTACGGCAAGCAGTACGCCATGGAGGCCTCCGTGGACGGCACGACGTGGAGGGCCGTGTACACCGAGGCCAACGGCAATGGCGCGCAGGATGACCTGCTCAACCTGAGCGGCGTGGGCCGTTACGTGCGCATGCGAGGCATCCAGCGCGCCACGGGCTATGGGTACTCGCTGTGGGAGTTCGAGGTGTACGGCGTGGGGACCGAGCAGACGACGCTGACGGGCCTCGCGGCGGGCAGCCACACGTGGCGGGTGCGGGCGGTCGACGGAGCGAACAACACCACGCTCTCCAGCGGCCCCATCACCTTCACCAAGTAGTCGGCCCGCACCGGGACGAGGGGAAGACGGCGGCTGACCTCCCGGCCGTCTTCCCTTCGCGTGTCGGGGCAAGCCCTGGTGCCAATACTCACAACGAAGCAGCACGGGCTCGCTCATGGCGAGCGCCCGGTTCTCCGAGCCGCGCTTCTTCCGGATGCATGTGACACGGCAGCACCCGGTCAACAGTCGTACAACCGACGCCACTCTGTCCCCATCGCGTCGCGTGACAACCTGTCACGACACCCTGTCACCCGTGAATCCGCGACGCGTGACAGGAGGGGTCTTCGCCAGGCCCGCAAGACAACGCGGGCCCGCCCCGGCGCGACGCGGCCCCGAGTGAAGACAGACACGCGCACGTCCCTGGCATCGAGCTTGCTCTTGTCTCCTTCACCCTTCACGGGGGAGGAGGCAGGACACGATGAAGCACAAAGTCTTCTGGCGGTACGCGGGGTTCCTCTCTGGCGCGCTCATCCTCGCGGGAGCACTGGTCGCAGCACGCACGTTCCATCTCTTCACCAAGCCCCCGCTCGACGATTCCGACTCGAGCGTGGACATCCGAAGCGTGGGCGAGAACGCCTACGAAATCACCAGCAAGGACCCGCTCGTCGACACGTTGCAGCCCCGGCACTCGGAGATGGCGATGCAGGCCCGCATCGTCCCCGCCTTCAAGGATGGCAAGGCGCAGGGCTTCAAGCTCTTCTCCATTCGCGAGGGCTCGCTCTACGACAAGCTGGGCTTCCAGAACGGCGATGTCATCCAGCGCGTCAATGGAATCTCGCTCGACACGCCGGAGAAGGCGCTGGAGACCTACGCGCTCTTGAAGACCGCCCGCAGGCTGGAGGTGGACCTGCACCGCGACGGAGCCCCGCTGCGCAAGGTCTATGACGTGAAGTAGGGGAAGGACAGCACAGGCCCGGAGACGGGGACGCTCGTGACGAGCGCCCACTCCATCCCGGGCCCACGGACCACTCAACCCAGGTTGTGGAAGACGCGCTGCACGTCGTCGTCCTGCTCCAGCGAGTCCACCAACTCGAGGACCTCGTTGGCCTTGTCCTCGGGCAGCTCGATGAGGTTCTCCGCGATGTACTCGGAGTCCGCCGAGATGGGCGTCAGGCCCTTGGCTTCAATCGCCGTCTGCAGCTTGCCGAAGTCGGAGAAGTCACACCGGATGATGAGCTGCTTCTCGCCCTTCTCACCCGTGCCCTCGCCCAACTCCTGGAGGCCGTGGTCGATGAGCTCCAGCTCCAGCTCGTCCTGATTGAGCCCCTCCGGGTTGAGGCGGAACACGCCCATCCGCTTGAACATGAACGCGACGCTGCCCGCGTTGCCCATGTTCCCGGAGTACTTGTTGAAGCGCATGCGCACGTTGGCCACGGTGCGCACGACGTTGTCCGTGGCGGTCTCCACCAGCAGCGCGATGCCGTGGGGCGCGTAGCCCTCGTAGAGGACGATTTCGTACTGCGTCGCCGTCTGGCCGCTGGCGCGCTTGATGGCGGCCTCGACCTTGTCCTTCGGCATGTTGGCCGCACGGGCATTCTGGAGGACCCGGCGCAGCGTGGAGTTCGTGTCCGGATTGGGCCCACCGGACTTCACCGAGATGGCGATGTCCTTGCTGATCCGCGTGAACACCTTCGCCATCTTGTTCCAGCGGGCCATCATCGTGGCCTTGCGCGTCTCGAAAATGCGTCCCATGGGTCGATGCGACTCTTTGGTAGGGGGGCGTTGAAGCGGTGCGGCCAATCTAGCGCAACTCGGGTGGGGCGCCCGCGCTTCGTGTGCGGGGCGGCGGCCTACCCGGCGCTCGGTCCACGAAACGGGCGGGCGGCGACCTCCAGGCCACCGCGCCAGTCCCCTCCCAAGGGCCCTGCGAATGACTCAGCGCGCCTGCTGCGCGGGAGCCTGGGGCTGCGCCTGCTGCGCGGGCGTGAGGCTGTTGGCCCCCGTCCCCTGCTCGCCGTTGGCGAAGGCCCGCTCCATGTGGGCGTCGAGCTGCCCCACCGCCATCAGCCCCGCCATCCGGAAGTCGGAGATGAAGGACCAGAGCGGGTACTTGAAGCTCGCGGGCTTGTTGCGCTCGATGAAGAAGTGGCTGAACCACGCGAAGCCGTAGGCGGCGACCAGGGCGGCCGGCACCAGGGCCCCGCGTCCGGTGACGATGGCCGCCACGCCCGTGGCCAGTCCCAGACTGGTGCCCACGAAGTGGAACCGTCGAGTCACGGGCAGTGAGTGCTCGCGCAAGTAGAACGGCCAGAACTCGCCATAGGTCTGGAGGGGCTTGGGCATGGAGTGAAGTTGTGTCCAGGCAGGGGCATCCCGTCAACCCGCTCCAGGTCGGAGCGTGAAATCAGGGCCCTCGACGGCCCCCGAGGGCATGGCCAGCGAGCGGGCAAGCGGCCCCCTGGTGCGCATTTCCCGACAGGTGGGCCCCCTCCCCCGCCGGGGACGACCGGACTCCGAGCCCGGGGCTACTTCTTCACCTTCTTCGCGGCGGCGCGGAAGCACGCCTCGAACTTCTGGGTCTTGCTCTGGACCAGGCCCAGGTGCTTCATCATCGCCATCGTGGCGGAGCTGCTCCTGTCGCGGATCTCCGTATCCATGCACGTCATCGCCGCGTCCCAGCGCGAGCACATGCCCGTGTCGCTGAAGAGGTTCTGGCCCTGGATGCACTTGTCGAGGAGCGGCAGGAACCCCTTCACCGTCGACTGGGCACACGGCATCAGGTGCTTGTCGAAGCAGGCCGACGCCTCCTTGAGGAAGCGCTCCGGGAGCGGCTTCTCACCGACGACGGCGCACACCTTCGCCCGGTCCTCTTGAATCGTCTTGAAGAGCGCCAGCGTGGTGGACATGGTGGCCCCCGCCACCTCGGGACATTGCTGGGCCCGTGCCCGCAACGGACAGATGGCGATGACGGCGACGAACAGCACTCCCGCGAATCTCGACATGTCGTGCTCCTGGTGCCCCGCCCACCAGAGGGTGCCGCCGTGGACGTCCGGGCGTTCTCCTGAAGTTCTAGCGCCAGGGACAGCACTAGAAAAAGCAGGAAAACCAGTACCTCTGGTATGAGGGCTCGCGGCCTCTTGGGACGGCTTCTCGCCCCCCTCGTCGCCCCTGGCGCATGCCGTCGCTCCACAGTTTTCCGCTCGTCATGCATCGCGAGACGGGCCCTCTCCACCTCGTACACGGGTCGTGGGAGACTCGGAGCTGATGACGGATTGGATTCCCAAGCCGAACCCCCAGGTGGACCTGCGCTCCCTGGTGCTCAGCGCGGAAGAAGGCTTCGTGCTCTCGCGGCTGGATGGAGCGACCGCCGCGCGGAATCTGCCCGCCCTCACCGGTCTGCCGCCCGAACGACTCCAGGGCATCCTCACGCGACTGGTGTCGCAAGGCGCGCTGCTCCCCGCCGCGCAGCAACCAGCGCCCGCCGCCACGAGAAGTCCCGCCGCGAGCCCCACGCCGCCCCTCCCCGGCGCCGCGAGGCCCCTGGCCACGATGCCCCCAGGTGGAGCAGCCACGGGAGGCCCTGTTGTCACGGTCCCCTCCCCTGTCGGTGGCTCGGCGCCCGCACCGCGCACCGCCTCGCCCTCCACGGTGAGCCCGGGCTACGAGCCGCTCGCCGCACCCGCCACGGAAGCCTCGTCGCCGGACGACGAGGAGCTGCCGATGCTCGACCTGCTGCCCCAGGAGGCGGAGGAGCCCGACTCCTCGGAGTCCGGAGCCCCTGACGGCGAGGCTCCGGAAGAGGACACGGAGGACGTGCCTGAAGTCGCGCTGGGCAACTTCCGCCAGCTCTTCGAGACGCGGTTGCATCCGCAAACGGAGGATCAACGCGTGGCGCTGGCTCGCGCGTGTGAGGACCCGGAGCTGTCCGCGCTGTGCTTCGACCCGCTGCCTTCCGTCGTCAAGGCGGTGCTGGAGAACTCTCGTGTGGGGCTCGCGCATGCGCGGCTCATCGCGCGCAACCACCGCAACCCCGTGGGACTGGAGGCGCTCTGTGGCCGCGCGGCCTTCACGGCGGACACGGGCGTGCGCCGGTGGCTGGTGCGCAATCCGCAGCTGCCCTCGGGACTCTTCCGGCGCCTGTGGAGCTCGCGGCGACTGATGGAGCTGTACAAGGTGACCATCGACCGCGACGTACCAGAGGGAACGCGGCGCTCTTCACGCGAGGTCCTCCGTCAACGCTTCACCACCGGCCCCGCCGAGGAGAAGGTGGAGCTCATCCTCAACACGGAAGGCCGAGCACTCGCGTCGCTCATCGGCATGTCCGTGGACGGCAAGACGGCGTCTCTCTTGTGCGGGCGCACGTATCGCTCACCGATGCTCATCCAGAACATCGCCCGCTGGAGCGCGGCGCCACCGCCCCTCATCGCGCACCTGTTGAAACAGGAGGCGGTGCGCCGCCAGCCTCAGTTGCGCATGTTGCTCACGCGCCACCCCAATGCTCCGGCGGACGTGAAGCGCGGCGGCGGCTGAACCTCACGGCCTGCGCGCGGTGAGGATGGGCTGGTGGAAGCCGGTCTCCTCGGGCGAGTACCAGCGCGTATCCATCAGCCCCGCCCGGGTCAGCGCGCGCTCCACCTCCACGCGCTGGAGGGCCCGGTAGACGCCGGTGTGCTCCGTCGCCTGCCAGCCCGCGCCCTCGGGACGGAGGATGAACTGGTGCACCGTGTACGTGCGGCCGTCGGCGGCCCAGTCCCAGACCTGAAACAGAATCCGGCGCCCCTCGGGGGCATCCAGCACGCGCTCCGAGGTGAAGCGCGGCTGCTGCGCCATCAACAAGTCGTAGTCGCGCACGCTCAGCGCCAGCATGCCGCCCGGCTTCAGCTTGGAGGCCATCGCGTGCGCCGCGGCATCCAGGTCCTCGTCGGTGAGCAGGTGCGGCACGGCGTTGTCGAAGGCGAGCACCAGGTGGAAGGTGCCTGACACCTGCGTGTCCAGATGCCGCATGTCCGCGACGCCCGTGGTCAGCGTGATGCCCATGGCGCGCGCTTCGCGCTCGGCGCGAGCCACGGCTGCGGGGCTCAAGTCCGTGGCATGGACGACGTAGCCTCGGCCCGCGAGCCCCAGGGCCTGGGTGCCGATGCCGCACGCGCAGTCCAGCACGCGCCGAGGGGGAGGCTCGCCACAGCGGCGCAGCAGCGCATCCAGCGCGGCGCCCTGCCGCTCCACCGACTGCGCCCAGTTGACGAAGAGCAGGTGGTACTCCTCCGCCAGCCCCTCGTAGAACCCGAGCACGGAGTCACTCATGCGCACGGGCTCCGTGAGCACAAGTCCCGTCTTGGAGTGAGTCGCTCCGGAGGTCTCATGTCCCGAACGACCGTCCCTCCACGGCCTCGATGGCGGCGCGCAGGTGCGCGGGCACGGGCACGGTGTCGTTGGTGACGTAGTTCAGGGTGACGATGACGGCGGTGCCCTTCGTGTAGAGCACACCGTCCTCCTCGCCGAACACGGCGTGCTCCAGCGTGACGGACGTCGTGCCGATGCGGGAGACGCGAGCGCAGGCCACGAGGCGCGCCGGGAAGACGACGGGGCGCACGTATTCGGCCTGGGTGGCCTTGAGGATGGGGCCCACGCCGCCCGGGGCCCGGGTCTCTCCCGTGCCCGACGGGCCCGTCATTCCGATGCGCACGAGGTAGGAGATGCGGGCGGACTCGAACCACGTGAAGGTCCGAGCATTGTTGGCGTGGCCGAACGCGTCCATCTCACTCCAGTGCAGGGTGAAGGGGACGGCAACGGGGAAGTCCTGGGAGGTGAGGTCCGCCATGTCGGGCAGGGTGCCCCAGTCGAGGCCATGAGGGAACGAAGAACACCGCCTGCCTGCCCTCCAGTCAGGGGCCGTGGCCGTGATAATCCAGCTACACGATGAGTCCACGACTCCAGATCTCCGCGCTGGCCCTCATGGGGCTCGGTATCGCCACTCCAACCTGGGCCGGCGAGCCCGCGCCCCAGACATCGCCCGGTGTGAGCTCGCCCCGTCCGACTGTCGACACATCGCGAGCCACCGCCGCGCCAGGCGCGAAGCCCACGCCACCCGCCGACACGCGAAGCGCTCACGCCTCGAGCCCCACCGCCGCGCCGGGCGCGAAGCCCGTGCGACACCGCGTCACCACCGCCGAGGCCCCGCGTCACATCATCGCGGGAGGCAAGGGCCGCGCGACGCTGTTCCTCAACGAGGGCACGGGCGCCACCGCCGCCTCGCTGACGCTGCTGGAGCTCCAGCCCGGAGGCGAGGTCCCCGAACACACGCACGACACGAGCGTCGAGATTCTCTACATCGAGGAAGGCGCCGCGGACATGACGGTGTCGGGGCAGACGATGCGCGTGAGCAAGGGCGACGCGGTCTACATCCCCGCGGGAGCGAAGCACTCGGCACGTGTCGTCTCTCCAGGCGCGCCCTTCAAGGCCGTGCAGGTCTACGCCGGCCCCGGACCCGAGCAGCGCTTCACCCAGGGCCCGAGGGAGAACATCCCCCATGGCAAGTGAGCGGGACGGGGCGGCGGCGCGCAAGGACGGCGAGGCACCCGCGACACAGTCCGCGAAGGTGACGACGGGTGAGCGTCCTCACCTGGTGGAGTCGAGAAACGAAGCCGCGCTCATCTCCGACAGCGGCACGGCGACGAAGCCTCGGCGGCACGCGGGCATGGTGCGCTGGCTGCACCCGGCCCAGCTGTTGCGCACGGGCCTGGATGCGCTCGTGGCGGCCGTGTTCGGCGCGCGCGCGGACCATCGCCTCATCGAAGCGGTGGTGCGTCCGCAGGAGCCCTACTTCGACTACTCGCAGGAGACGCTGCCCGACGGCGACTTCTGGCTCGACTACGTCGCGGACACGGGAGACGGCTGGGACTCCACGTACACGGTGGCGCGACTGCTGGCCCTGCCGGAGCTGAAGCTGACCGTGCGAGGACAACCCAGGGCGGGTGAATACGACACGAAGCGTGGACGCGTGCTCGTCTCTGGCGGCGACGGCGTCTACCCCGGCGCCAGCCGTGAGACCTACGAGGAGCGGCTGATACAACCGTACGAAGCGGCCATGCGTCGCTCTGTCGCGCCCAATCCGGACCTGTTCGTCATCCCGGGCAACCACGACTGGTATGACGGCCTGTCTTCCTTCATGCGGCTGTTCTGCGCGAACCGGTGGATTGCCGGACGGCGCACGCGGCAGAGCCGCAGCTACTTCGCGCTGAAGCTGCCGCATCGCTGGTGGCTCATCGGCACGGACGTGCAGCTCAACAGCGACATCGACGTGCCGCAGGTGGAGTACTTCCGGCAGGTGGCGGAGAGCATGGGCCCGGAGGACCGCGTCATCCTCTGCAACGCGGAGCCGGCGTGGATTCTCGCGGCCACGCAGCGACGCAAGGGCAGCTACCTGGAGAACAACCTGGAGTACCTCCAGGAGAAGGTGCTCGGCCGGCGCATCAGCGTCTTCCTCGCCGGAGACCTGCACCACTACCGGCGCCACGAGGATGCCGCGGGCCGGCAGAAAATCACGGCGGGCGGAGGCGGCGCGTTCCTGCACCCCACGCACGCGCCCAAGGCGCACGTGCTGCGCGACGGGTACAAGCTGGAGAAGAGCTTCCCGGACGAGCGCACCTCGCGGAAGCTCGCGCGAAAGAACCTGTTCCTCATCCGCTACAGCCCGCTGTTCGGCTTGATGACCGGGGCGCTGTATCTGCTGCTCGCGCTGGCCGCGTACGCGGAGGTGGGCTCGCTGGGCGTCGCTCAGCTCGGCGACGTCGTGATGGCGGTGGCCAACAGCATGGTGAGCCGTCCCTGGACGATGGTGCTGGGGCTGGGCACCATCGGCGGGCTCATCGGCCTCGCGGATTCAGCATTCGGGAAGTGGCGGTGGTTGGCGGGCACGCTGCACGGACTGGGGCACATCCTCGCGGCCTTCTTCGTGGCCTGGGGTGGGACGTACATCGCGGTGAGCGGGCTGGGCATCTGTCCGGAGCTGACGCCCGACGGACTCAACTGCACGGCGGGCTGGGCACACCTGGCGGGCAAGTTCCTGATGTCCTCGGGGCTGACGTTCCTGGGCGGCTTCCTGGTCGGCCCCTTCGTCATGGGGCTCTACCTGTGGCTGAGCGTCAACGTCTTCGGGGCGCACTCGAACGAGGCGTTCATCTCGCTGGCGCTGCCGGACTGGAAGAACTTCCTGCGCCTGCACATCAACGAAGCGGGGCACCTCCTGGTGTACCCGGTGGGAATCGAGCGGGTGCCTCGCAAGTGGAAGCAGGTCCACGCCGGTCCCCATGCGCCCGCGTACGAGCCGGATGACTCGAAGGCCACGCCGCCCGCGCTCATCGAACCACCCCTGCGCGTCTAGGCCGTTTTCCCTGGAGGCGGACGTGCCACCTCCGAACGCGGCCGTCCCACAAGCGCACAGTGGATGAGGCTCCCCTGACGACGCACGTCGTCACTTCGCGCCCTTGAGTCGGGGCGTCGGGTTGGCACGCGAATGGCTTTGAGGTGGGGCATGCCCTCTTTCATCCAGGACCTGCGCCACGGCGCCCGCTCACTGCGTCGCAGCCCCGGCTTCACGCTGGCGACGGTGCTGGCGCTGGCGCTCGGCATCGGCGCGAACACCATGCTCTTCAGCGTGGTGAGCGCGCTCCTGCTGCGCCCGCTTCCCCTCCCTGGAGCGGACAAGCTGCTGTCGGTGTGGGGGCAGGATACGCAGCGGACGGACCGGAACACGGGCCTGTCGCGGCTCGACGCGGAGGACCTGCGGCAGAAGGTGAAGTCCTTCGACGGCTTCGTGGCCTTCGACGTCAATGGCGTCACGCTCACCGGTCCGAACCTGGAGCCCGAGCGGGTGGAAGCCGCGGCGGTGTCGGAGGACTTCTTCCGCGTGGCGGGGGTGAAGCCCCTGCTCGGTCGGGTGCTCATCGACGAGGAGTTCCTGCCCAACGGCGCACGCGCGGTGGTGATTTCGCACGGGCTGTGGAAGCGCCGCTTCGGGGCGGACCCGCGCGTCCTGGAGCGCATGGTGGAGATGGAGGGAAACGCCTACCAGGTCGTCGGGGTGATGCCGCAGGGGTTCGACTTTCCGAGGGAGGGCGCCAGCGAGCCGCTGGGGCTCTGGGCCTCGCTGGCCTCGCAGGACTTCATCCGTGACAACTGGGACAGCCGAGGCACGCACCTGCTCGTGGGCATGGCGCGGCTGGCGCCCGGAGCGACGGTGGAGCAGGCGAACGCGGAGGCTCGCTCGGTGATGGCGGCGCTGACGCAGGCGTATCCGGACTCCAACCAGCGCACGAGCGCGACGGTGATGGGCTTGCAGGCGCGGCTGTCCCAGGACACGCGCCGTCCCGCGCTGCTGCTTCTGGGTGCGGTGTCGTTGTTGCTGCTCATCGCCTGCGTCAACGTGGCGCAGTTGCTGCTGGCGCGCGCGCTGGCTCGGCAGCAGGAGTTCGCGGTGCGCACGGCGCTGGGAGCGGGTCGGCTCGCGTTGGCGCGGCAGTTGTTGGCGGAGGGCTCGTTGCTGGCCGTCACGGGCGGAGTGTTGGGATTGCTGTTGGGAACCTGGGGCACGGATGCGCTGAGCGCGCTCCTGCCCGAGTCCGTGCAGCAGGTGCAGACGGTGAGCGTGGACGGACTGGCGCTCGTGTATACGGCGGGGTTGGTGCTCGCGGTGGCGTTGTTGTGCGGGTTGGCGCCGCTGGGCACGGCGGTGAAGGCGAGCCTCGGCGGTCTGCTCCAGAGCACACGTGGCACGAGCGCTAGCAAGTCCGCGTTGCGCTGGCGCGCCGTGCTGGTGTCCACGCAGGTGGCGCTCGCGTTGGTGTTGCTGGTGGGGGCGGGGTTGTTGGTGCGCAGCGCGCAGCGACTTGCGGCGGTGGACCCGGGCTATCGGTCCGAGAACGTGACGCTGATGCGGTACAACCTCCCGGCGGCGCGCTACACGGGCGAGACGATGGCGACCTTCTACGCGCGCTTGCTGGAGCGGGTGCGCGCGCAGGCGGGCGTGGAGGCGGCGGCGCATGTGACGCCGGGCGTGGTGACGGGCGGAGGCATCAGCCTGACGATGGACATCCCGGGTCGGCCCACGGCACCGGGCGAGCAGCAGGACACGAGCTACCGGGCGATGAGCGACGGGGCCTTCGCGACGCTGGGGATTCAGCTGAAGCGGGGCCGGGACTTCACGACTCAGGACACGTTGACGTCGCCGCCGGTGGTGGTGGTGAACGAGTCCTTCGCGCGGCGCTTCTTCCCTGGGGAGGAGGTGCTCGGCAAGCGGGTCATGATTGGTTACGGCGACAAGGTGGAGCGCGAGGTGGTGGGGGTGGTGGGAGACGTGCGAGGGCGGGCGCTGGACAGTCCGGCGGAGCCGGAGCTCTACGCGCCGCTGGGGCAGACGCCGTGGCCGGGGACGACGCTGATGGTGCGCAGCCGCCTGCCGATGGAGAGCGTGGCGGCGGCGGTGAAGGCGGAGATGGCGCAGCTCGACTCGCAGTTGTCGATGCGCAAGCCCACGACGCTGGAGGCGAACCTGGAGCGCTCGGTGGCGGACCGGAACTTCCAGCGGGTGTTGCTCCTGGCCTTCGCGGTGTCGGCGGTGGCGCTGGCGTCGCTGGGTATCTACGGGTTGATGGCGTACAGCGTGGCGCAGCGCAGGCGGGAGCTGGGCATCCGGCTGGCGCTGGGAGCGATGCCGGCGGACGTGGTGCGGCTGGTGATGAAGCAGGCGCTGCGGATGTGCGCGGTGGGCCTGGGTGTGGGATTGCTGCTGGCGCTGGCGATGTCCCAGGTGCTGGAGGGCATGCTGTACGACGTGAGCGCGACGGACCCGCTGACCTTCCTGGCGGTGCCGGTGCTCCTGCTCACCGTGGTGGCGCTGGCCAGTTGGCTGCCCGCGCGCCGGGCCTCGAAGGTGTCGCCCGGCGTGGCGATGTCCGCGGACTGAGGCGCTGACCTGACGGCTCGAGGCTCTCCACCCCGCGGGCCGAGGTGGACCCCGCGCCGACCTGAGAGGAAACATCGTTCCATCAGGTGCGAGCCCGGGCGACAGCGGCTCACCATCGGGTTGTCATCTTTCAGTCCGGCGACGCTCAGCACTGCGCCGGCTCCTCCTGGATTCCCCACGGTGGGAAGTCATTTTCCCACCCCCGTCGGGCATACGCCTTGCTGTGCATCTGGCGGCAGCGAGATGCCCTGGGAGGGTGGATGCGCGGTGGGTGGCGATGGGCGACGGCAGTGGGCATGGCGGTGTTCCTCGGCGCATGCGGTGACTCCTCCGACGCGGACGACATCGATTCGCCTGATGGCCCGGGCCCCTGGCCCACGGACGCGGTGAAGGACTACGCGGCGTCGTTTGGCATTGGCGCCGGTGTCCAGAGCATCGGCGTCGACGAAGGGCACAACATCTGGCTGCTGAAGGGCGCGGAGATCGGCGTGCTGCGTCCCGGCGACACGGCCCCCACGTGGACGCGCGGCGTCGGACAGGCATCGGAGGGCTTCGGGCGGGACAAGAAGGCGCTCGGCTCCACCGTCATCTGCGGCGGCGAGGCGGGGCGCGCCTACGTGGGCTACCACACCTACGAGCTTCAGCCCGAGGTGCCGGAGAAACCCCACGCATACATTCCCGTGGAGGGAGAGCCCCACTACTCCGCGGAGCGCTTCGCGGAGTACCAGAAGGGTGACCTGGACGCGGTGCGCCTGGGGTCCGACGGCAAGGTGGAGTTGGAGGAGCACCTGTGGCGCAGCTCGGGCGTATCCGGCGGGAAGCAGCAGCTTGGCCTCCGCAACACCAATGACTTCCACTACGACGAGGACCGCTCGGTCCTCACCTGTCAGCGGGTGATGCGCGGAAGGGACCGGGGTGATGTCTACATCGGCACCAACCACGGCGTGACGCTGATTCGCGGCCTCACGTACAACAGCCACCGTCACGCGGCCTGGTATCGCGAGACACCGCGCGAGGATGGCAGCGTGTCCCAGTCGCTCCAGGCGGGCTTCAACTGGGGGCTCGGAGTTGGCCCCGACGGTGAAGTGCTGGTGGCCAATGACTGGCTGGTGGGCATCCTCGAGCCCAATGGCGTGCTGGAGGACTTCGACAAGGAGCGCACCTGGGAGGGCCCGGTGCCCTGGAGCTACAAGGGACACAACTCTCAGCTCAACAGCCTGGAGGAGTTCGACCACTGGCGCGCCGTTGCTCGCACGAAGGCGGGTGCCACCTGGGTGGGCAGTCGCGACTTCGGCCTGTGGCGCATGGAGCAGACGGACCGCTCCAGTGCGAACTACACGCGCATCACCGCCCTGCCCTCAGACAACGTGACGGCGCTGGCGGCCACCGACGAGGGCATCGTCTACGTGGGCACCGATGACGAGGGACTGTGGCGCATCGAGGAGGACGCAGAGACGCTCACCCGCCTGGACTCCGTGAATGGAAAGCACGTGCTCCAGCTCGTGTATGACCCCACCGTGGCACCAGCCATGCTCTATGTCCTGACCGACGCGGGTCTCACTGTGTTGCGGGAGTAGCGGGCACCTGCCACGCCAACTTGAGGGGGATCTTCTGGACGAGGGCCTCGAAGCCCCGCCGTGCCTCATCCGGTGGAATCCCCATCTGCTCCTCAATCTCCTTCAACCGCGTATCGTCGACCGTGGCGCTCGGGTCCATGTAGCTGGTGTCACGGTACTCATTGACGAGCAACAGGCGCACCTCCAGCTCGCCCTCCGAATACAGTCCTGCAAGAAGCTCCAGGGCACGCACTCGTGCCGAGAGGGACTCGGACGCAAGCTTCGGGATGAGAAATGCCCTTCCCCGCTCATCACCCAATCGAGCCAGGGCTTCCGCCGCGCCCAAAGAAGTGCGCTCGTCTGGCACCGACAGCCAGGGCACCAGCCACTCTACGGAACCCCTGTCGCCAAGCTTGCCCAATACATGAAGGATAGCCGGGCGCAGCTCGGAGCCCACTTGGCCGAGAAAGGTCTTGAGCGGCTCGACAACGCTCGAATCCCGAATCTCTCCCAAGGCCAATGCGGCCTCAGTCCACGGGAGTCGCGGGTCCAAGAACTGCTCTTTAAAGCTGCCATCTCCCCGAAGTTCCGTGGCAATGAACTCCTCCCCTACCAGCAGCTTCAGCGAACGCTGCATCCATGCCAGCAGTGGCGCGACTGCTAGGGGCGACTTCAGCTCGGCCATGATGCGAACCGCATCGAGGCGGACGGCCACGTCCGGGTCATCAAGCAACAGAATGAGAAGCTCCATATCCGCAGGCTGCATGCGCTCCCACAGGCGCCATGCCAGGGTGTGCCGAACGTTCTCGCTTGGATCGCCAATCACTTCGCGCAGCGCGGCGACGGGGACCGGGCCCGGAAGCAAGGAAAGCGCTTCAACCACAGTGGATCGCATGCCTTCCTCTGGATCCTGGAGCTTTTCGCGGAGGAGTCCCAGGGCACGCACATCACCCAGGCGTCCTAACGCCAGTATCGCCTTCTCCTTCACTTCACGATCCGCGTCCTCGACAGCCTGGGTCAACGGGGCCAGCGCTCGCATATCCTGGATCAATCCCAATGCTTCGGCGGCAGCCGCTCTGAGCGCCGGGTCCTCACTCGTCAGCCTGGGGATAATGGCGTCTACGGCACCCGCCACCCGTGCACCGCCCAAAACAGTCGTCAACGAAAGCAACGCTCCCCTGTCTGCGTTCTCGGAGGTGTATGCAGAGACGAGTTGCTCTATCTGCGACGAGGTGGGCACCCAGCATGTCATATATTGACCAAAGCCGCTCAGCCGGAGCAGCGCCATCGCGGAGGCATGAGATATTGGCCCTCCATGTTTGACCAGAGCGATCAACTCATCTCCATTCACAATGGGAGGCGTTCGGTCGTTCGCCCAGAAGCGCTCCACTGAAAGCCGGAGCGCCGACGCAATGACGTCAAGCTCATCCTCTGCCGAGAGTTTGGCGATCCACGAAGAAACCCAGTCCTGAGGAGTCGTTCCGGCCTCGTATTTCCATTCCGCCAGGAAGTGATTGATGACCTGCCATACGAAACCTCGCTCGCGAGATTCTCTGCTTCTGAACTCCTGCGCCAGCACGCGCATCAACTCCCAATTCCAACGCGTTCTCATCAACGGAGAAATGATGGACGCCAAACCTTGCGACAGCTCCTCGTAATCGAGGTGTTTTACAGTTTCGGACAGGATGCGGTGCGCCAATGCGTCCGAAACATCGGGCTCATCTGCCAAGCATAGTGCCGCGTGGAATGCGCGCAAACCCACTGCTATCTCCAGGGGTTCGCCCGGGAGTGGCGTGAGGATGGCCAGCAACACGGCATCAACATCAACGTGCCGACAGGTGGCGACGCAGAGGCGGAGCACCTCCAGCCAGCTCTCGGCATGCTGTAACTGGGCCTCCTCCGTTCCACTGACCGTCGCCAGCTTCATTGCCAGGGGAGCGACGTTCTCCGCCAGGGAGCCCTGTGGCGCAAAAGGAAAGCAGTAGTCCACGAGGGCTCGCGCCGCGAGGTATTCCTGGAACGTCAGGTGGCGGAACTCATAGACAGGGACGCTCATGCCCAGGTGCTTCTCGTGCCCTGATTCAATCAGGATACCCGTGTATCTCTCGATCAGGATGAGGAAGTCCTCGGGAGAGTGGCGCCGCACATCGTGGAGCCGTGGATACTCTTCCCGGACCTGATGCAGCAGAAAAAGAACTTCATCCCGGCGCAGCCGCTGCACACCACGGTCACACATCGCGTAGGCGATAAACCCGAGCTGCGGCAGCGCTTCCCAGAGTTCGAGCGGGTCGTTCGACTCCGCCCGGCGCCAGTTGAGTAGTACCTGCACCGCCTCCCAGTACAGGTCCGTCCGCCGCCGGGGGAGCTTGCCAACCTTGCGCTTTACGAGCGCCATGGTCGTCAACAGCATCGGGTTGCCCGTGAGCCGCTCAATCCGGTCAGTGCTGTGGATGTCCGAGATCAGCTCCTCCTCTGTCGATGCCCGGCGATCCGCAGGCTCGGTCACGGCACACCAGCGGCGCACGAAGTCGTCCTTGTCCTCGGGGGACAGGTCATCCACCGTGACATGCTCGAAGCCACGACCAATGCGATGCCCCCTCATCTCGCGGTAGCCAACGATGCGCGAGGTCACCACGATGGGAGCAGCCGGCATGGCAACGTGAATCATCTCGAGCTGCTCGCAGAAGCGGACCCGCGCTCCTGCTTCGGAGATTTCATCGAGCCCGTCGATGAGCAGCAGCGCCTCCCCTTCGGCAAGCTTTCGGAGCAGGACCTCTTGCAAGGCTTCGACCTCTGCCTCCGACATCTCCGATTTACGCAACGTATGTCGGAGGATGCTGCTGAGCGAGCCACTGATGGAGACTGCGTCCAGGTCGCGACACCGGACGATGATGGGCAGCCAGTGCCGGTCGGGCAGCGTCGCGATGTCCGGAAGGGCGTTCCATTCTGAGTCCTGCTTCAACCGCAGTAGATAGGCCGTCGCCAGCCACCGGAGGAGCGTGGACTTCCCTGCCCCCGGGTCTCCCAGCACCACCAACCGCTTTGCCTCCGCCAGCCGCTCTCCTAACGGCAAGCGTATCTGCATCTCGGTGTCGGGAACTCCTCGCAGTGAGGCGTCACGACGCTGCTCCAACGCCTTCAGTCGGGCATCGGCCGCCTCATCCTGAGAGGACGCCTCCACCCTGACCCGCAGGGGTACGTAGAGCTTGCGCAGCTCGAGCTTCCGGCTGACGACATCGCGCTCACCCTCTGGCAGGTTGGCCAGATTGATGATGTCGCACGCCTCCAGCGCGAGTTGGCGGTAGCGCCGCTCCGCATCGAACCGCGCCACCTCGGCGGAGGCTCGCTCATCCAGCGGGTAGAACCGCTTCAAGGTTGCCACGAGCCGCTGCTCGGCGGCGACATTGTCCCGCCACCACTCAGGGACTTCCTCGTCGAGTGAGAGGAGTCCGACGTATGCATCTTCCTCCATCTGCACCAGAAAGGTCCGACCACGCCTGCTCTCCCGACTGGCATTCACGAGACGATGGGCAAAGTTCGTACCGACAGCCTTCACCGTCACGCAGACCACCACCGGACCATCCGCCGCGAGCTGTTTCTGCGCTTCCTCCACGATGGACTCGCCGACGAGGACAGTGCCGTGGTGGACGACCTCGTACCCGGCCTCCATGAGAGGCCGGGCAAGGGCTTCGGCCCGCGCCACCTCTCCCTTCGCGTGCGCGATGAAGACCCGCCGCTTCATGGTGGTCACTTGATGGCGCGGAGGAGCTCCGCGACGCCTTTGGTCCAGTCCTTCACGAGGTCGGCGTACTTGATGTCCGCCAGGATGGCCGGAGGCTTTCCGCCTGTGAGCACCACGGGCAACACCTTGACGCCGGGGCCCGACAGCTGACGCGCCAGGGCGGACAGCCACTCGCGGCTCATCCACGGCGCGTCCACGCCCGAGGATGAGTAGCAGAGCACGAGGTAGGCGGCCCCCTCCAGTCCCTCGTTCATCCTGCCGACGATGGAGTCACCGATGTTGAGCTCCCACCCGTCGAACCACACCTTGTGGCCAACAGCCTGGACAGCCTGCGCGAGCCGCTCTGCCTCGGCGGTATCCGAACTGCGATGCGAGATGAAGACGTTTGCCATGGTTTCCCTGGGAGTGCCCCCACGATTCCCAGGCACTCTATCGCCAGGGGCCATGCCCAGGCGTGGATTCACGGTGCCTGGCATCCCGTTCAACCCATTCTCTCCACCTCGAAACAGAGGGAGGGAAGCCCCTAATGGCGTCAGCCACGACCCACACCGGCATTGCCATGCTGCGGCACGGCGACCCCTCCATGTCCATCATCCGCACCCGACCGTGATGACCGCCACCACACGCGCTTCGCCACGATTGCCGAGCCAGTGCTTGCCATTCGCGCTCAGGCTAGGACCAGACACGAGCGCCGACCCGGAGCCGTGTGTACTTCGCGCCTCATGTCGGGGCACGCACAGGAGGGGTGTATGAACAGGAAGCGAAGCAGTCTGGCCGCGCTGTTGCTGCTGTTGCTCCCCATGACGGGATGGGCTTCGGAGCCTCCCGTTCCCGAGGAAGAGGCGTCACCCATCGCACAGGCCCCTTCAGCGCGCAGGTGGAACTACCTGACGCGCGTGGAAGCGACGACGCTGTCGCTCCTTCCTCGTGCTGGCGTGGGGGAAGACGAAGGCTTCATCCAGGTGGAGCCCACGCTCATCATCGATGGTGGCCCGGAGTTCGGCTTCAACGTGGGCGCTCCCGTGCGCTTCCGCATTTGGGGAGGCGGTGATGGCGCGGCCCTTGTGCGTCGTGAGGACTGGGACACGCTCTCCGACTGGGGGCAGCTCGTGCGCGCCCTCATGCTGGGTTCCGACAACGCGCCCATGGGCATCTGGTTTGGCGCCCTGGAGGAATACCGACTCCTCTCCGGGCATCTGGTCCGCCGCTACTCCAACCGCACCAATCCCGACTACCACCCGGCCGGGAGCTTCTTCACAGGCACGTTGGGCCCGCTCTACACGGAAGCCTTCGCCTCGGATGTGCTGGGCGCGCGGTTGATGGGCGCTGAGCTCTCCCTTGACATGGAGCACATCCTGTTCGGCAAGCCCAAGGAGAGCGGGCGTTACACACTGGCACTGTCCGCCGTGCATGACTGGGGGCGAGCAGGTGGACGCGCGCCCTCGTTGACGTTGGCCCACCTGGACGCAACGGCGGTGGTGCGGGTTCGACCTGACTACGAGGTCCACCTGATTGCGGGCTGGGGCGGCCGTCCTGGTGAGGGAGGGGCGTGGGGTGCCGTGGTTGGCGCGGGGGTAGATGGTGGAACGGAGAAGCTCGACCTGCGTCTTCGGCTGGAGGCGAGGCGCCAGCATGGCGGTTTCCGTCAAGGCTTCTTCGGCGCTGACTACGAGCTGGCGCGCCTCAAGGCGCCAGGCCCTGACGGCGTCCCCCTCGCGGATGCGACCTTCCCAGCTGGCTACTCCGCATTCGGGGAGGCAGAGGTGACCTGGGACGCGGTCAGCTATGGGGGCCTCTACAAGCACCTCAAGCTGTCGCTGGGCGCGGAAGCTTTCTTCTGGGGACGCTTCGATGTGGACGGGCGCGTAGCGGTGCAGTTGTTCGAGCGCGGCTTGGAAGTGGCGTTGAAGGGGCTCGCGGTAGGCGCGGGCAAGCCCGCAGCGCGCTACCTGGGGGCCGCGGACGTGCGCTGGCGGTTCCTGGGAGGGAAGCTCTACGCGATGGGGACGGGCGGCACGCTGCTGTTCCCCACGGCGGAAGGGACGTTGCGGCCGGGGGCCTTCGCCTCGGTGGGCCTGGGGGTGGACAATGCGCGCTGACGCTCGGCTTCTGGTCGTGTTGCTGCTGGCCACGGGATGCGCTTCGGTGCCGCACGCTCCTGGGCGTGGCCGACCACTGAACGACACGCCCCGCGTGGCCACTCCCCCTGCGGTGACAGATGCGTCGAGCGAAGAATACCCGCGCGCTTTTGTCCCCTCGCATCTCTCCATGTCGGGGCCAGAGGTGCACCAGCGGCGATTGCGCCGCCAGGGGCCACGTCACGACGCAACGCGAGCTGGGCCGGGCACTGCGTCTGGAGCTGCCGCGGGCGGCGAGCAGAGTACCGCGCCAACGCGAGAAGCAATCCTCGCGGCCATTGACGAAGTGAAGCGTTCCATGGAGAGCAGCGAAGAGGTGCGCTCGCGGCTCGCATCGCGTTTGACTGCCCTCGGTGGCCGGGGGCTCGACGGCGTGTTCACGCGCTATCTCGACCACTGCGCCAATCAACAGACGTGGCTTCGAGGTGCGTTGGGGAGTGCCACCGCGCTGGCGGGAGTAGCGTCGGAGGTGGGGGATTCGGACATGGAGCTGAGCGTCCTCCGCATGTCGGGACCTCGACTCCAGGCCGCGATGTTCGGCACCCTGCTGCTGGCCACGTGGGTGGACTTCCTCCAACTTACTGACGCCCTGCTTCGAGACTGCCCCATGTGCGGCACTGAAAAGCTGTTCGTGGACCTTCATCGCGTCCAGGGCTTGATGGAGCCCACGCTGGCGGACCTCGCCTCACTGGACCTGGAGCGGGGAGCGGCAGCGGCGAACGCGATGCCCGAGCTGATGGGGAAGCTGACCCATGAGTTCGACGCGCTTCATCGAGACGCACGTTCGGCCATGGAATTGGGTGGAAAGGTCATGGTGGCGGTGCAGGTGCTGGAGATGCTCACCCTGATTTCCACGCTGAAGATGTCGCTACCCCGCCCGCCCCCGGCTGCTTCCATGACGCTCAGCGTGGGCCTCGTGATGAGTTCAGGGGGCGTCATGGCCGGCTCGCGGCTTGTCGTCTCCGCTGAGTGGGTGGAGATGATGCGAAGGCTCGTGCAGGCGGGCGTCATCTCCGTTCCGGCAGTGAGCGCGGCCGTCCGCATCCACGGCGGTCGGGTGATGATGGCGCAAGCGCACCAGGACTTGCCTGAGGGCGTGCGCGATGCCTTAGGGGACAGTCCCGAGGTGCGCGGCATGCAGGTGACGGGGAGAGCGGGAGCGGGCATGTCCGAAGCGCCACGGCACCACGTGATGCCGAAAGAGCACCGCGAGTGGTTCGAGCAGCGCGGCTTCAAGGGCGACATGGACATTGACCAGTTCTGCGTGAGGCTGGAGAAGTCCCAGCACGAAGCGATTCACGGCGGGGGGAACTGGAAGCTGGGGCGCACATGGCCCGGTGAGTGGAACCGCATGATCATGGATGCACTACAACGAGCCGAACGCAGGGATGGCCAGATGTTGACGCGGAACACGATCCTGCGGATCGTCGCGGAGAACATGAAGCGCTACGACATCCCGATGAAGTTCACCAAGGGGGGAAGGCGATGACCGATGGACGTTCGTGGCAGGGGAACTGGAAGGCCCGCCTGTACGAAAAGGTCCGCGAGCGAGGGTACGAGTCCCTTATGGCCTTTGCCGAAGCACGCCCAACCGCATCACTGGTGGCGCTGGCCGAGGAACTAGGCAAGGACGACATCGCGGGGGTGCAGGTGTTCAGCGTGCTGGTGGCGGAGGCCGAGCGAAGCAAACAGCTCACGCGATTGGTACGCGGGCAGTTCGTGCGGGAACTGTACACATGCCTCCCCAACGGCTGGCCTGACGTACTGAATCGCGAGGCACGAACAGAGGTTGCGATAGTGCTCGGCCAGTGGTTCGCCTACACCCCGGAAACCCACAAGGAGATGGTTGACCGGGCTAGCGATGCCCTCCTTGCCAACCCGCCTCTCGCTGGCTGGCACCCGCTCGGTCCTGACGACGAACTTCTCCGGACGCTCTTGCCTGACAAGGAAGCCTGACCGGTGGCGTCGACGCCACCAGCCAGTGCGGCACTCCTATGCCGCCGCCCACACAATGCGCACCGAAGCGCTCCGGCACGGGGGCAACCGAAAGTTGGGGGCCACTAGCGAAAGACTGTGCAGTGGCCCCCCTTGAGAACGACGACGCGGCGTGAAGACTCACCAGACCTGCACGGGAGCAGCCCGGATGAGTGACAGCCCGGTGCCAAGCTGTCCATTGGCGCTACCGCCCCAGGACCAGAGGCTCCGGTCCGCGAGGATGGCGTGGGAATGGTCTCCTCCGGCGGCGACCGCCACGGCGGTACCAAGCGCGCTCACTCGCGCGGGCAGGAGCTTCGACGTGGACGGGACTCCATCTCCCAGCTGTCCCTGCTCATTGCGTCCCCAGGACCAGACCAGTCCTCCCACCGTGATGGCGAGGTTGTGATTCACACCCGCCGCGATGGACAACACTCCGGTCAGCACCTTCGTCTGGACGGGGATGAGCTTGCCGACCGTGGTGCCCTCCCCCACCTCTCCGTAGGAGTTGGAGCCCCACCCCCACACCGTCCCGTCGGACTTCAAGGCCAGGACATGGCTATTTCCCGCCGACACGGCGGTGATGGCCGTGAGCCCCGGCACCTGGACGGGCAGCGAACGCGGCACCGTGGAGTTGATCCCCAACTGCCCCTGACTGTTGGCGCCCCAGGTCCACACCGTCCCGTTCGCCCTCAAGGCCACCGAAAAGGAGTTCCCCGCCGCGATGGCAGTCACCTGCGTCAGCCCCTGCACCTGGACCGGCTGGGAGCGCAGGGTCTGCGTCCCGTCCCCCAGCTCTCCATATCCATTGCCCCCCCAGGCCCACACCGTCCCATCTTCCGCCAGGGCCATGCTGTGCGCGGACCCCGTGGAGATGGACAGAAACCGGGTCGAGGGCATCACCTGCACGGGATTGAAGCGCTGGGTCCGCGTCCCGTCTCCCAAGGTTCCACTCGAGTTCGACCCCCAGGCCCACGCCGTTCCGTCTGACTTCAACGCCAGCGCATGGGAATACGCCATGGAGACAGCCACCATCCCCGTCAGCCCAGGCACCTCGATGGGCTCCGGCCGGGTGAATCTGCTTCCGTCCCCCAACTGCCCCCACGTGTTCACGCCCCAGGTCTGGACCTTGCCGTCCGGAGTCAATCCCATCGAGACCTGAGTGGCCGCGGCCACCCCACGCGAGCGAAGCACCAACGAGGGAACAGGGCTCGCCTTCCTGTCGGTCACCCCATCACCAATCTGGCCGTAATAGTTGTGCCCCCAGGACCACAGCGTCCCGTCGTCCTTCATCACCAGGGAATGCGTCCCGCCCGCCATCAGGGACCGGACATTGGACACACCCGGAACCTGCGCGGGCAGCGGCCGCGACGCGGAGACGCCCCCGCCCAGTTGCCCGAGCGAGTTCCCGCCCCACGTCCACACCGTCCCGTCCGCCTTCAGCGCCGATGAGAACGCCCCATTCGCGGACACGGCGACCACCCCCGACAGCCCCACCACCTGGGCAGGCGCCATCCGCGACACGAAGGTGCCATCCCCCAGCTGCCCGGAATCGTTGTTGCCCCAGGCCCAGACCGTTCCGTCCGCCTTCAGCGCCACGGAGTGGCTGTTGCCGCCCCCCACGGCCACCACGTCCGCCAGCCCCTGCACCTGCGTCGGGGCCACCAGACCCGGTCCAATCGGCTCCTCGGGGTCCAGCTCCATCGGGAGCGTGCTGTTATAGCCCCACGTCCAGACCGTGCCGTCGGACTTCACGGCCAACGAATGCGCCTCGCCCGCGGCGATTGAAACGATGCCCAACAGCCCCGGGACATAGGTGGGCAGGGTCCGGTTGAGTGCCGTCCCATCGCCCAGCTGTCCGGCGGAGTTCGCACCCCAGGACCACACCGTGCCGTCCGCCTTCAACGCCAGGGAATGACGGATGCCGGTGGCCACGGCCACGGCCACCAGCGGACCTGGGACCTGGACCGGGAGCTTTCGCCAGGTCGTCGTCCCATCTCCGACGGAGCCGTAGCCGTTGTAACCCCAGGACCACACCGTGCCGTCTTCCCTGAGGACCACCGAATGCACTCCTCCGGCGGCGACCGAGCCCACCAGGGGCAGCCCCGGGAGCGTGACCTTGATGGGCCCCCAGCGCGACTCGGTCGACCCATCACCCATCTGCCCATACAGGTTGCTGCCCCAGGACCAGACAGTGCCGTCCGCCTTCAACGCCAGGGAATGGCTCTGCCCCCCCGAGGCCTCGACTCGCTCCAGCCACGCGCGCGTCGCGATGGGCACCGACTTCATCAGATACGACCCGTCGCCCACCTGCCCGTCGCTGTTCGAACCCCAGGCCCAGACTTCGCCACTCGCCTTCACCGCCACCGAGTGCTGTCCACCGCCCGCCGACACGCCTCGGACCTGCGTGAGGCCTGGCACCTGCACGGGCGACAGCCGCTGGAGCATCGTCCCATCACCCAGCTGCGACCTCGCGTTGCTGCCCCACGCCCACACCGTCCCATCGCCCTTCAGCGCCACGGTGTGCTGCCCGCCGCCCACCACCGCCTCGACACCGCTCAGCGCCGGAACCTGCGTGGGGACGAGGCTCACGCCAGTCGACCCCAGGCCGAGCTGTCCTTCGTCGTTCTTGCCCCAGGTCCACACCGTGCCGTCCACCCTCAGCGCCACCGTGTGCGAGCCGCCACCCGACACGGACGTCAGGCCCGTCAGGCCCGGGAGCGCCGCGGGCAGGGTGCGGCCCGTGAGGTCTCCGGTTCCCAGCTGTCCGTCCGCGTTGCCGCCCCAGGACCAGACGCGCCCATCCGCGGTCAGCGCCAGTGAATGGACATTGCCCGCGGAGATGGCCATCACCCCGGACAGGCCCTGCACCTGCACGGGCGACGTCCTGCGCGTCGTCGTCCCATCCCCCAGCTGTCCCGTCGCGTTGTTGCCCCACGCCCACACCGTTCCATCCGACTTCAGGACCAGGGAGTGGGAGAAGCCCGCGGCGATGGCCACGCCGTTCGTCAGTCCAGGTACGGGCACCGGCACGTGACGCGAAGTCATACTCCCATCCCCGAGCTGTCCACTCATGTTGTTGCCCCACGCCCACACCGTCCCATCCGACTTCAGCGCCAGCGAATGCAGCTCACCCGCGCCGAGCGCCCGGATGTCGAACAAGCGCCACACCCGCACGGGGAACGGACGCGAGCGCGTCGTGCCATTGCCCAGTTGTCCGAAGGTATTGCCACCCCAGGACCACACCGTCCCATCCGAGCGCAGGGCCAGGGAGTGGTTGCGCCCCGCCAGCACCGTTCCCTGACGAGAGAAGCCTTCCGCGGCGCGCGCGGAGGCGGGCTCGGGTGTCGTCTCCTCCGGAGCACTTCCTGTGCATCCCCCCATCCACAGCGCGCACAGCAACCCGCACCACGCCGCGATGCCAGACATCCGTCTCGTGCCACGATTCATGAGTGAGTCCCCCTTTTCAAAACAGCTCGGGAACCAAGCACCCGTGAGGACAAAGAACAAGACCCCGAATGTCTCTCACGGCCTCACGGGCGTGAAAAACGTCTCGGGACTGGCTGACACGTGTGTCTCGGTTGCATCCAACCGCCAGGTCAATGGAGACCTCCAGGTTGGGGTTCGTGTGGTGACGGGAAACGCAGGCCGTTACGCTGCGCCTCCCCTCCTCCCCTCACGACACGAACATGCCTACTCTCTTCGACCCCATCACCGTGGGCGACCTGCGGCTCGCCAACCGAATCGTCATGGCGCCGCTGACGCGCAACCGCTCGCCCGGCGCCATCCCTCCGGACCTCGCCGCCACCTACTACGCCCAGCGCGCCTCCGCCGGGCTGCTCATCAGCGAGGCGACCGCCATCAGCCACCAGGCGCAGGGCTACGCCGACGTGCCCGGCCTGTACGCCCCCGAGCAGCTCGCCGCGTGGAAGAAAGTCACCCACGCCGTGCACGAGGCCGGGGGCCGCATCGTCACCCAGCTCTGGCATGTGGGGCGCGTATCCCACACGGAGCTTCAGCCGGGCAACGCAGCGCCCGTGGCTCCCTCGGCCGTCGTCGCCAACACCCGGACCGTGTTGTTCAGGAACGGAGTCCCCACGTTCGAGCCGACCTCCGTTCCTCGCGCGCTGGAGGTGGCGGAGCTCCCCGGCATCGTTCGTGATTACGCGCGCGCCGCGCGCGACGCCGTGGAGGTCGCGGGCTTCGATGGGGTGGAGATTCATGGCGCCAACGGCTACCTGCTCGACCAGTTCCTCAAGACGGGCTCCAACCAGCGCACGGACAACTACGGCGGAAGCATCGAGAACCGGGCCCGCCTGATGCTGGAGGTCACGCGCGCGGTGATTGACGCCGTGGGGGCCGGACGCACGGGCATCCGCCTTTCCCCCGTCACCACCGCCAACGACGCGTTCGACGCCAACCCGCAGCCGCTCTTCGAGTCCGTCGTGCGTGAGCTGGCGAAGCTCGGCCTCGCCTACGTCCACATCATCGAGGGGGCCACCGGGGGAGCGCGTGAGCTGGCGGACCGTCCATTCGACTACGCAGCGCTGAAAAAGGCGTATCGCGACGCGGGCGGAAAGGCGGCGTGGATGGTCAACAACAGCTACGACGGGGAGCTCGCGAGCAAGGCCGTCGAAGCGGGCGCGGACCTCGTCTCCTTCGGCCGCTTGTACATCTCCAACCCGGACCTCGTGCGCCGGTTGCGTGAGAACGCGCCCCTGGCCCGGCTCGACAAGACGACGCTCTACGGCGGCGGCGCCAAGGGCTACATCGACTATCCCAGCCTCTGACCTGGGGCGGGGTAGTGCCACTGCCAGACATCGGCGTGGCCTTCACCCACTCCGCGCGACTCAGGGTGCGCGAAGCTCCACCTGCGAGGACTGTTTGCCCAGCCATTCACCTCGCAGGTGGTTGTTGCCAACCTCCAGTCGCAGCTGCGCCACCGGGGTGCCGTCCGCATCCTGCTCCTGCAGGTCGAGCTTCCCGCCTTCTTCCTGGCCGTTCAGCTCAATCCGCTTGCGATATTTCTCGTAGAAGTACACGCCGGACACCGAGTTGTCGTACTGCTTCTCCAACACCATGACAATCGGCTGCTTGCCGATACGACCGCGCAGCACCTGACCCAAGACATCGCCTGACAACGCCTGGCCTTCACCCAGCAGCACGCTCTTGCCATAGGCCGTCAGATGCGGACGCAGGGTGGCGTACGGCAGTGACAGGCTGACACCGCCTACGTCGTCGAGCGCGCGCGAGGCGTGGTTGCTGCAGCGCTCCGCCGTCAGAACGGCTACCTCCGCATTGAACTCCCAGCGCTCATCGAAGGAGGTCCTGGCGGACGCTGCCTCTGCATCCTGCGCATTGCTTGCCAGACACTCGCGATTGAGGGCGATGCGCGCCTCCAGGTCGTCAAGCGTCTCGCTATCAGCTTTCTGCTTGCGTGACGCCTTCAGCTCCTTCTCATGCTTCGCCATCTGCGCCCGGTAGACGCGCTGTTTTTCTTTCTGCATGCGTTTGCTCAGCGCCTGCACTCCGACACGGGTGAACAACTCCTGCGGATTGAGCAGGCGGCCGGTCCGTGTGTCGAAGCTGAAGGCGACATGGTCCGTCTCGCAGTAGGCGCCGCAGACTTCGGCCTTGAATCCAATCGTGAGCAGCCGCGCATCGTTGCGCTTCACTCCGAATTCCTGACCGGCCAGGCCCGCCAGGTCGAGTTCCTGAGCTGGCAGTCGAGGTTCCGCCTTGGCTGGCGCCAGCGCCTTGAACCGGGCGATGAACAGGCGGTCATTGATATTGGCGGCCACCTCCGGCTTGTCGTGGGTGATGAACGGCATCTGGATGACGTCCTGCGGATAGGGGTGCTCCGCATCAGGCTTGGGGATGACCGTGAGTGTCGTCACCTTCAGGTCGGCCGCCTGGGTACCGCCCGCGAGCAGCGTGGCCAGAAGAGGGAGCAGCGCGAGACGTACAGGAAGACGGTTCATCAGGAATCCTTGGACATGACGACGACGTCGGCATCCTGCCGCATGGAGCAGCCGAAGAGCAGCCCATGCACCACGTCGTGGACTCGCGCCTGGCGTTATTGCAGGCTTCACTCGTAGGCCGTGCGGGATATGACACTCCGACGGCCCTGCACGGCTTCACAACCGCCGTACCCACTCGACCCGGAGGACCTCCATGCCCCGTTCCGCTTCCGCGCTGCTTGCCCTGGGACTGCTGCCTTTCGCCCTGACCGCCTGTGGTTCCGCCGAGGAGCCCACCCTCGGTGACGACGCCCTGGGTGAGGCCGAGCAGACCGTCTGCACCCCGAACATGTCCGTCACCTTCGGGACGGCCGACAACTTCGGCGGAGGACCGGACCCGTTGCCCTACGCCCCCACGGCGATGCCCGAGTTCGTCACCTACCTCGCGGCCAACGGCATCCCGGCCAGCCAGCTCAAGACGCTGGATGACGCCACCTCCAACCGTCATACCGTGGCCACGCTGCGGCACGGACTTCGGAGCTGTTTCACCCAGACACCGTTCTGCACGCTGACGCTCTGCGCCTATTCCCGGGCGCTTCCGACGACCCCTCAGAACGACACCATCACCGTGCACGACACGGACTTTGGCACCTACAGCTTCCCCATCATCGCCAACACGGCCGTGACGCCCGCGCTGACCCCGACGTGGAACCCGGGCAACACCGCCTTCCTGTGCATGCCGCTCCCCATCACCTCGGTGGGCGACATGCTGCAGTTCCGCATGCAGAACGAGTCCATGGTGGACTTCATCCGCATCAACCTGAACTGCTGACACTCGCATGAGCCGGGCCATGGTCTGTCTCCCCTGGCCCGGCCCTGGAGGCATCGCGAACCCGCGCCCCGTCAGGGACTACTCACACTTCAGGGGGCAGCGCTCGGTAATCGTCTGACACCACGCCTGGGCCGCTGGCGTGGTGGCGTTCTGCCAGCACCTGCCGCTCTGAACCGCGCAGGCCTCCAGACAGGCCGCGCGTGCATCCAACGGCTGTGCGACCGCCTGCGTGTCCATCGCCTCTTCTGTCTCCGCTCCACCACAACCCGTCAACAACCCGGCTACGAACGCGACCGCGAGGAAGGTCTTTCGCATGGGACACTCCTGATTCAGCGTGAATGCGGCTGGGGGACTTCGGTCCGCAGAATGACATGAAGCCCGAGCAGGACCAATCCCTCACATGTCTGGCATCACCTCCCAAGGGAGACCCGAGGCAGGAATGACTCCGGAGGCAATACCTCCCGCGCAAGGCGACAGGCAGCCGCTCGTGGCCGGGCGAGTCGCTCCGCGAACTCGTCCTGGCACAGTTGGCGTCCCAACCCCGCGCGACCCGCCGTGAGGCGGTGTACACAGAGGCCATGCGTGCCCCTGTCTCCTTCTTCCTGACTCCCCCCGAGGGACTCGCCGGTGTGCTGACTCCCACGCGACTCGCAGCCATGCGCGCCACGGTGGCCGAGGGCCTGGAGGACCCCGAGGAGGACGATGACGACGTCCTGCTCCTGGAGCTGATGGACCACCTGTCCCGGCACGGCGCTGACACCGTGACCCGGCTTCCCGAGCGACTCGAGGACGGAGTCTGGGACCTGCTCGACGTGCTCGCGGACGAACTCGTCCACCTGGACGAGGACACGCGAGGGGAGCCCCTGGAGCTGGCCACGCAGCTCCATCCCAGCGAGTACGACCTCCAGGCGGCGGAGGCGGTCGTCGGCACATCCTGCCCGGAGCCCATCCAGCGACTCTGGCGCTTCACCGTCTCGGGCCGCATGCCCGGAAAGGATGGACCCATGGGCCGTGGCTTCAAGCGCGTGTACCCGGCCCTCGGCTTCTGGACGGGCTCCGAGGTCCGCCAGCTTCGCGAGGGCCTGCGCGAGCACCTGGCCGGCGCCCCCGACTACAAGCCCCTCCTCCGCTCCGCCCGCCTGAGCGCCTGGTTTCAGCGCAAGCTGTCCCTCGCGCGACGCGGCGACCCGGCGCGCGCGCTCGACGCGGCCACGCACGCCCTGGACAAGGCCTCCCGCCAGGGCCTGGGCCTCCTCTTCATTCGCTGAAGCCCCGTCACGCGAGGCTGCGCGCCAGGCTCCCCAGCGTGGACACCGCAGCTTCGACTCGCGGCGTCCACGGCTGACCACAGCTCAGTCGGATGAAATTCCGATATGAGTCCGGCCGCGCGGAGAAGATGGGCCCGGGCGCGATGCTGATGCCCGCCTCGATGGCGCGCTCATGCAACGCCAGTGAGTCCACCTTGGGCGGCAGCTCCACCCACAACAACGAGCCCCCCGACGGCCGAGCCACCCGCGTCCCCTCCGGGAAATACTCCGCCACGCCCCCAGCCATGCTCTCCACCTGGGACATGAGATGGCGGCGCAGCGAGCGCAGGTGCCGGTCATACCCGCCCTCTTCCAGGAACCGCGCAATCGCGAGCGGAGGCAACGACGCCGTGGCAATCGTGTGCGAGAACTTCAGCAACTCCACCCGCTCGCGGAACCGCCCCGGCGCCACGTACCCGACGCGGAACCCCGGCGCGAGCGTCTTCGAGAACGAGCCACACAGCAGCACGTTCCCTGACGTGTCGAAGGACTTGCACGTGCGCGGGCGCTCCGCGTCGAAGTGCAGGTCGCCATACAAGTCATCCTCGATGAGCGGAACGCCCCGCGCCTCCAGCATCGCCACCAACCGACGCCGCCGCGCCTCCGGCATGCAACTGCCCACCGGATTGCTGAAGCTCGGCACCACCAGCACCGCCGCCACGCGCCGCCGCTCCAGCGCCGCCTCCAACGCATCCAGCTCCATCCCATGTCGCGGCGAGCACGGAATCTCCAGCGCCTTCAGCCCCAGCGACTCGATGGCCTGCAACGTGCCGTAGTACGCGGGAGACTCAATCGCGATGGTGTCCCCCGTGCGCGCCACGGCGAGCAGGCACAGGTGAATCGCCTCCGCCGCGCCACAGGTGATGATGAAGTCCTCGGGTGCCAGCGCCCCACCCCAGTCGAGCGAGCGCCGCGCCAGCTGCTGCCGAAGTTCCGGGCACCCCGGCGGCGCGTCGTACAGCACCCCCACGTCACCGGCCTCGCGCGTGAGCGCGTTCAGCTCCCGGTACAACCTGCGCGTGGGCAACAGCTCCGGCGCGGGCCACGCCCCACCGAGCTGCACGATGCGAGGGTCCCTCATCGCCTGGTACACGCGGGACACCAGCCCGCTGATGGTGACGGGCGTGGCGCTCGTCGCGGGCCGGGACACCTGCGGCTCGGCGAGACGCGGGCGCTCGCGGCGACGCACGTAGTGGCCCGACTGCGGCCGCGTCTCGATGAGCCCCACCGACTCCAGGTGCAGATACGCCTGGAGCACCGTGGAGACACTCACCCGCTCACGCAGGCTGAGCTGGCGCACCGAGGGAAGCCGGTCCCCCGCTCGCAGCGTCCCCGCGGCGATGGCCTCCTCCAGTCGCTCGGCCACCTGCTCGTACAGCTTCGGTTTGTGTGCCAGCGCGCCCATGCCACCTCCGTCGAGATGCCGTCCCGGGACCTGTATCGGTACCGGGCCCGACGCCCGCTGCCCAGATACACCTGACCGCATGTCGGACCGGTACAGTTTCCCACCCCGGGACTGTACTGGTCACAATGACAATCGGCTGCATCTGTTCTGTTCCCGCGACAGGGCGCATGTTGCGACGCGCAAGGAGGTCATGGAGCCATGGAGTCGATGTTCGCTCTGACGCGGCGGAGCTGGTGGAGCACGCTGTGGAGTCACTTGAAGCCGGAAGCACACCCGGAAGCGGAGTCAGGCTGCTTCGGACTGGTCCAGGGCGCGCTCTGGAGTCGGCGCGTGCGAGGAACCGAGGGCCTGACGCTCACCTGCACCGAGGGTCGGCTCTGGCTCACGCTCGACGCGGACCCGACGGACTACGTGCTGGAGCCCGGCGCCACGCTGCGCCTGGAGCAGGCAGGCCACATCGTGGTGCAGGCCCTGAGGCCGGCGCGCTTCCGCCTGACGAAGGGCGCGCACCCGCCTCCCTGTCCCTCCTGAGTCTCACCCCTCCAGCTTCACGGGCGCGGGCACACCCACCGCGTCCGGACGCTGGCCCAGCACACTCAGGAGGAAGGCCGCCCCCACCCCCAGCATCAGCACGGGTGGGAGCACCCCCTGCTCGAGCTGCGCGGCGAAGGACAGGTTCGGCTGGGCCTCGCGGAACAGGAGACCGACCAGGGCCAGGCCCCCCTGCAGCGCGAAGAACAGCCCGCTCAGCAGCCCCACGGGCCGCGAGCGCCACAGCGCACGCACCGCCAGCAGGACACCGCCCAACAGCAGTCCCTCCAGTAGGGCCTGATAGAGCAACACGGGGTGCCGCGCGGGGAGGATGCGGTGCAGCTCCGCGAGGAAGGTCGCATCCGCGCGCGCCAGCGCCGCCACCTCATGCCCCGGGGCATAGGCCAGGGTGGACACGTCGAACGACGGCGTCACCACGGGCTGGAAACCCGGCATCCCCACCTCGGCGGGAAAGCGCACGGCCCAGGGCACGGAGGTCACCCGCCCCAGCGGCGCGCCATCCATGAACACCGCGAGGTACGCCAGCAAGAACCCCAGCGGCGCGAGCACCGCCAGCGCATCCGTCACCTGGAGCCACGGGCGTCGCTGCTGGCGCGCGAAGTACACCGAGAAGGCGAGAACTCCCAGCACCGCCCCCAGCACCGACGCGCCTCCCTGTCGGAACTGGAAGAAGACCGAGCCGTCTCGCGAGAAGTCATCCCACTGGTGCAGCAGCACGTACCCCAGTCGTCCGCCCAGAATGACTCCGAAGAGGCCGGCGTAGAGCACGAAGCCCGACACCTCCTGCTTCGCGACAGGGCCTTCACCTCGCGCCGCCTGACGCCGGAGCACCGCGAACGCGAGCAGGAAGCCCACGAGGTATGCCGCCCCCGTCCAGCGAAGGGAGAGCGTCTCCGAGAAGCGGAACAGGAAGGGATTGATTCCGTGCAGGAAGGGGGTGTCCACGACGCCTCGCTCGGGAAGTCCCACGGGAGGGCGTGCGGCCCCACCCGTGGGCGCACGTCCGCTACTTGAAGAAGTCTTCAGGAGGGATGTTCGTGACTTCCGTCCCGACGACCTTCCGGAAATAGAGGGTGTACGAGCCACTGCTGGAATCGGCCTTCTGGTAGCGGAAGCCATCCAACTTGCCTTCGGTACGCAGCCGCTCCCAGTCCGCATAGTTGATGCGGATGGTCGCGCTGGTGCCACAGCAGTTGTAGGTGACGTCCTTCGTGACGATCCCCGAGCCCCAGGACATCGTCATGCAGCCCTGCTCATACAAACCCAGCGTCACCGTGGAGGCACCCTGGTTCATCGTCTTGATGCAATCCTCGGCCCCCTGCGCCGTTCCCTGAGACAGACACAACCAGACAAGACACAGTCCCGCCATCATCTTCTTCATGGGGTTTGCCCTCCGTGGGGTTTCGAGTCGGGGCTACAGCAGCGGCTTGCTGGCGGTCTCGGTGGCCTTCGTGTCCACCTTCTTGTTCTTCGGGTCCTGCTTCGCGGCCTTGTCCTCCTCGATGGTGAGCGTCTTGGGCGCGGCGGCCTTGGACTCCGGCGCCGGCTTCGTGGTGGAGGGAGGGGGCGTCTTGGCCGGCGGAGTCTTGTCCGCGGCGAATGCTCCAGACGCGACGCAGACAAGGCACAACGTCACCCAGTTCTTCATGGGAACAATTCCTTTCAAGACTGAAGGGATTCATGGGCCCCATGAATGACGCGAAAGCCACACCACGACGGGCCCACGCGCACTGTTGCTGCGTGGCACCCAACTCACAATCACCCTGGCAGGCTGGTTGCTGTTGATATTCAAACAGCGGAAGCGCTACCGGAGGCTTCTCTTCAGGTAGAGCGCGAACGGCACGTGGGTGACAGCCTCGCCGGTGAGTGGGACTTCCAGCATGCCGTCATACCGCGCGGGCCTGCGCCCCCGGGAGACGACCTCCGGCTGGATGGTGATGCTCATCCCCACCTTCAAGAAAGGCTCCCGCGAGTCCTCCACCTCGGGGGCCTTCAGTCCGAAGTAGAGGTCCAGCTCGTACCGCTGCGCCAGCTCATTCACCCGGAACGCGGCGCGCTCCACGAGCAACTTCTCCTCCAGCTTCTTCAGGACGCCCGGGATGAAGTCCACCTGGAAGGTCCCCTCCAGCGTCTGGATGACATCCTGGACGCTCTTGAGCGACTGGGGGTCGACAGCGATATCGAGTGCCATGGCGCGCCTCCGGCGACACAACCGCGTGGACAGTCCCTCGTCGGAGCGCTCCGCGTCGCGAAAGCCAGACACGTCGAGCCCCGGCCAGGCGCAGGTGATACCGCACCGTCCGGACGAGGCTGGGAGGCCATTTGACGGGGGCGTCGACTCCGCGACAGGGATGAAGCCCTCGTGTCGGGAAGTCCGCGAGCCGGAGACTGTCTGCCTTCACACGGCGGGCTCGGACCGCGGGGCGACGTGGGAACACCGTAGGTGCCCGAGGAGGCCCCCTGGTGTGCAGGGGGCCTCGTGCGGCGGAGGACGGCTCAGGGCACCGTGAGGATTTCGGCGCCCTGCTCGGTGACGAGCAGCGTGTGCTCGAACTGCGCGCTGCGGGTGCCGTCGGCGGTGACGGCGGTCCACCCGTCGTCCCACGTGCGGTGGCCCCAGCCGCCCTGGTTGATCATCGGCTCGACGGTGAAAATCATGCCCGTCTGGATGACGGTGTCGGCCTCCGGCTCGTAGTAGTGCGGAATCTGGAGGGCCGTGTGGAACGTCTCGCCGATGCCGTGGCCACAGTAGGCGCGCACCACGCTCACGCCGTTCTTCGTGGCGTGCGTCTCAATCGCGCGGCCGATGTCGCTGATGGGGCGGCCGGGCTTCACGGCGGCGATGCCCAGCTCCAGGCACTCGCGCGTGACGCGCACCAGTCGCTCGCTCTCCGGCTGCGGAGTGCCCACGAAGTATGTGGCCGAGCAGTCCCCATGCACCCCATCCAGGAAGATGGTGATGTCCAGGTTGACGATGTCCCCATCCTCCAGCGCGCGGCTGTCGGGGATGCCGTGGCAGATGACCTCGTTGACGGAGGTGCACAGCGACTTGGGGAAGCCGTGGTAGTTGAGCGTGCTCGGATAGCCGCCCCGGCGGATGTATGCCTCGTGGGTGATGGCATCCAGCTCGTCGGTGGTGATGCCCGGGCGGACGTGGCTGGCCACCTCCTGGAGCACCTCCGCGGCGGCCTTGCAGGCGCGGCGCATGCGCGCGATGACGTCCGGCGTCTTGATGTCGGAGTCCCCGCCGCCTCGACGCAGCGGCCGCCCGGACACGGCGTAGTCCGGACGAGGGATGTTCAGGGGCACATCGCGGCGGGGGCTGATGATGCCCGGCCGGATGCCATTGCGCGCCACCTCGGGGCCCTTCTTGCGGGCCTCGACGGCGTCGGCGCCACGGTGACACTTCTTGTACTTGGTGCCGCTGCCGCACCAGCAGACGTCATTGGGACCGGGCAGCACGGCGGGAGGGGTACGGGGACTGGCGGTGGTCATCACTCAACTCCGGTGTGGACCGTGTCGGACTTGCGGGCGCGCAGCCAGCGCATCACCTGGGGACGCAGCCACAACCGGGGACGTCCCGTGCCCAGGTCCAGGATGGGCCGGGGCATGTCCGGGTAGCGGCGCAGATAGGTGCTGACGCTGTTGGAGTGGCGCAGTTGCAGCAGCCCGGCCACGCCCTGTGCGTCGATGAGGTCTTCGGTCTTCACCATGGGACACATGAAGGGCTTGTCTATACCCTTAGACACGGCTCGGCGCACGGCTTCTTTCCGCCTCCCCGGGTGAGGGGCGGCCGGGCGACCAGTGGAGAACACCCCCCCCTGGGGGCCCTCCGGCCGAGGTCGGGGACGCCAGGGCCGGAGGGGAGCGGGCCCGCAGGTCGGCGAGCGCCTGGTGCCGGGCTCCAGGAGGCTTCCGCCCCATCTCGCACGGGTACGTCGAGCCCTCCCCTGGGAGTTGTCCGCAGGTGACCCACCATGGCAGGTCACACGACGAGGGTTCGACCTGCTAGGTTCAGCGACTTCCAGGAGACCTCTGACGACCATGAGCACGCGGACCCCATCGATGAATCCGGACGCCCTTCCTCCGGGCCTCGTCATCACGGGCGGATGGCGCGTCATCGAGCGACTGGGCTTGGGGGGCTATGGCGTCGTCTATCGCGTGGAGCCCACCGACGCGCCGGGGCGCTACTTCGCCCTCAAGCTGGCCCGCGACGCGTCCGAGGGCCGCGCGCTGCGCGAGCTCACCCTCTTGCTGGACCGCGCGGTGCATCCAAACGTGGTGGCGGTCCACGCCTGTGGCCGCTGGCCGGACATCGTCACCGGCCACTTCTACTTCGTCATGGACTGGGTGCCCGGGCCTCCGCTCCACGTCTGGGCGGACCACCACAACCCCACCTTCCGACAGCTCCTGGAGACACTCCGTCGCGTGGCCCTGGCGCTGGACACGCTGCACGCGGGGGACGTGCTGCACCGGGACCTCAAGCCGGAGCACATCCTCTTGAGGACCCCCGAGGGAGACCCGGTGCTCATCGACCTGGGCGCGGGCGTGTACACGGGTGCGCCCACGCTGACCACCGGTCCCCTGCCCCCGGGGACGCTCTACCTGCGCAGCCCGGAGGCCATCCGCTTCCACCAGCGCCACTGGCGTCATCCGGATGCCCGCTACACCTCCGTGGCCACCGATGACCTCTATGCGTTGGGGGTCTGTCTGTATCGCGCCGCCACGGGGCACTACCCCTTCCTCCCCGACTGGCCGGCGGACGTGCTGTGCGCCGCCATCACCTCGCAGGAGCCGCCCGCGCCCTCCACGGTGAATCCCCGCGCGCCGCCCGCGCTCGACGCCCTCCTCCAGCGGATGCTCGACAAGGACCCCGCGCGCCGCTTCCAGAGTGGCGCGGAGCTGGCATCGACGCTGGTCGCCACCCTGGAAGACACACCCGGCGAGGCCTGGGATGAGCCCCTCTTCGATTGGGCGGAGCCTCCGCTCGTCGCGGTGGACGGCGAGCCGTCGCAAGCCCTGCGCCGCGTGCGCCGTCCGGAGTGGGCATCACATCTGCGCAAGCCTCCATCGAAGGCACGGGCCCGGTTGCAACAACTGTGGGCCACGGTGCTGGGCACCTTGCGTCCACCACCGAGTCCCGCGCCATGGACCTCGCCCAGACACGCCACGCTGGAGGGCCAGGCGCGACGGCTGCATTCCCATCCCTATCGACGCCTGCTGTTGACGCTGGTGGGAGTGGTGGCTTTGGGCGTGTTCGGGAGCCGCTTCATGGGCGGGTGGAGACAGACAACTCCACAGGTCACCCATGAAATGACCTCCCCCACTGGTCAGAAACTGGCCAGCGCGCGTGAGTCGCCGCACAGTGGCGGAGTCGCGATCTCGCCCATGGCGGAGCCCACCCCCGCGACCGTCGCCCCCGTGGCGCCGTCACTCCAGGACCCCACTCCCGTGAAGAAGGCCCCCGCCCTGTCCGCGTCGCCCCCTGCTCCCGTGAAGCAGCGCTCCCCCTCCCTGCCCCGTCTGTCCAAGGTAGCCCTGGCTTGCACGGGGCTCGCATGCGCCGGCTCGCCATCTGTGGTGAAACACCAGCCAGTGCCTGCCGCCGAGGACTGCCCTCCTGGAGCGCGGGAGGCCATGGCCCGGCTCAACATCCGAATCGGCGTTCAGGTCTCCGCCTCCATCGGGGAGAGGGACCACACCGGACTTGCCCATGCGGACATCACCCTCCGCGAGTCTCGAATCTCGACCCATCTGGACCGGACGTTCGGAGCGCTCCGCCGAGGAGCGGAACTCATCACGAACATCTACGTCACCCCCACCCGGGTCTATGGCCGAGTCGTCGAGGCACGAATCGAGGGCAAGAGCTACCCTGTCTGCATGTCATATGTCGACCCCAATCAGAGAGGGGTGTATGGCATTCCCGCCAAGGCAGGCAGCGACGATGACCATGGTGTCGTGGCCAACAAGTTCGCCGTGCGCGCCGTGGGTCGCTTCCAGGAGACCGGTGACGAGGAGAATTAGCACGAGCCGTCCACGACCCCTCCTGCCGCTCATGATGTGCCTCGTCGCCATGAGCATGCGGAGCGAGCCCGCACTGGCGCAGTCTCACACGTCATCGTCTTCCTCGGAGGTCCGTCGCATCGACCTGGGGACACGACAGGGCCCAGCACCTGCCGAGATCTTCATTCGTCCCGGGGGCACCACCGCGCTCCTGTTCGACACATCTCTCGCACGAGACGCCGTCACGCTGGAGGGACGGGAGCGTTTTCACCGTGTGGTGATGAGCGAGGACACCCTCGTGCTCCTGCCCTCGGACAAACTCCAGGAAGGCACGCGGCTTCGTCTGACCCTGCGCTTCGAGGACGGCTCCACTCCCAGGGAAGCGAACTTTCTCCTCGTCGTGGCCCCGGGGCACTTCGATGCCCAGGTGGAGGTCGTGAGCGATCCACCAAGAGTGCGCAACAACCGGACCGAGACCGCCCAGCTCGAGGGCGAGCTTCTGAGGCTGCGCGAGGAGAACGCGAGGCTTCGAGCTGAGCAGGGTCCAACGGGCCTGACAGGACTTTTCGCCACAGGGCTTCTGAACGAGCAGGGCATTCTCGGAAACACACTCGGTCAGGACCTCTCAACGGCCCGGTCCATTCTGTCTCGTGAAACCGAGGCACAGGTCTTCAGGAGCATCTCCCGCGTCGCGGTGGCACTCGTGCTGGCTTCAGCCGGCCATCATCTCCCGTGGACCGCGAGCCGAGCCACGCTCAGGGACACCCTGGGTCGCCACTCCCATGAGCTGCGGGCCTGGCAGTCGAAGCCCCTGACCGCTGGCGACATCGAGGTGTTGCTCATCCTGGAGACAGAGGCCAGCCCGGACGAACTGCAAGGCACCTACACACTCGAACTGCGCGACGGGAACGATTCACGGGCCGTCATCATCGGACCCGTGAACTTCCCTCGGATGTGAATGGCGCACACCCTCTCCGGTCCTTGACAGGCGTCAGCCCGACGCGCTCAGGGCGCTCGTCGACGGCAGTGCCGACAGTGGGCGCATTTGCGCCTGCGTCATGGATATGATTCGAAACGCCAAGGAGGAAGCATGAGCAAGGTCTTCGCCAACGGCCGCGCCATCCTGCACAAGGGAAGCGGTAACACGCACACCTCGGCCGCACCCGACGTCTGCAAGGTGCCGACGCCGGGAGGCCCTGTGCCCACCCCCTTCGTCAACTCCGCTCAAGACTCCACGCTCACCCATGGAAGCACGAGCGTCACCATCAATGGCCACCCCGTGGCACTGACCGACTCCGAGTTGAGCATCAGCTCGGGCGATGAGCCGGGCACGGCGGGCGGCATCGTCTCCTCCAAGCTCAAGGGGAAGATGGCCTGGGGAAGCGGCAGCGTGGACGTGAGAATCGAGGGAAAGGGCGTCGTGCGCTACCTCGACGTCACCCTTCACAACGGCAACTCCTTCAACACCACGTTCATATCAAATGGGCAGGGTGGGACGGGATTCGCGTACGGGGACGACTTCGAGGGGCTGTGCATCATCTGCCAGAAGGACGCGGACAGCCATGCGGTGCTTGAGCGTCCAGAAGGAAGCCTCGACGTCGCCAACAAGATTCTCAAGGACCTCAAGGTCCGCGAGACCGAGTGGGCCAAGGTCCACCAGGAAATCACAACGAAGGTCGCCGAACTTGAGCGCCTCGGGCGTCAATCACCCCCACCCAAACAGACGACCCTGGATGAGCGGATGACGTATATCAAGGCCCTTGAGCGGACACGTGAGGGGCTTGAGAAGCATCGTCGCAGCAGGTCTGGCGGGTACATGTTCGGAGTCATGGTGTGCCTCACCGGCAGGAGATTCGCCGCGGTATCGGGCAACGAGGTGCCTCCCGGCTTCGCGGCCATCGCCGAGGCTCACGGTTGCACGGTCATCGAGCGGGCCTCCACCCTGGAGGACTTCATGGCCATCAACCCAAGGTGTGCCGCAGGAGACACCGAAGCCATCGACAAGGTGGCCAAACAGTGGGACGACACCAGGAACTACGTCATCAGAGGTGAGAGTGGATACAACAATGTCCCTGGAACCTGTGCAGGCGCCAAACTCATCGGAGCGAGCGGTCATGTCGCGCATTCGATGACCGAGATTTACTTCTCCTTCTCCAGTGAGAAGAAGCAGGTGAAATTCAATGTGCCCTATCGCGGCCCCATCGGCTTCGCGCCGTCCGAGGGGCCCTGGACGCCTCCGAGCGCCGCCGACATCATGGAAGACAAGGGCGGCGAGTATGTCGAAGAGCGCCGTGACATGAAGCGCAAAAAGGAGGTCACTGTCCTTTCCTGCCAGTCGTGTCAGGACACGCTGTTCATGGCCCGGTGCGACTTCAAGAAGCAGAGTTGCGCATGACCTGGTCAACGATTCTCAGGTCCCCTCCTGCCTTGTCGATGACGGGCCTACTCGCGTTCATGGAGCGATGGAAGCCCGGGAGCACTCATGGCTTCGAACCAGCAACGACCGACCAGATGACCGCGCTTGCCCAGCCACATGGAGGACTCGACGCGCTGCCTGGCCTGTATCGCGAGTTCCTCGCAACCATGGGTGCATCGACCGGCGAAATGCGGTTGATGTGGGGGACAACCTCAATCTCGGCCCTGCTAGAGGACCTTGAAGATTATCAACGCGAGCGGCCCGATTCTCGCCGCTACCTCAAATTCGCCATGGGTGAGGACGACTACAACGGCCGTCACCCGGACGACTTCTTTGATCTCTCCCGCCCAACACCGGACGGGCGTGACACGGCCATCCTCCGCATTCACGAAGAGGATTTAGTGAGCAGCAAGGTCGCGGCCGAGCAGCCCTTCCCGACTTTCTCCGACTTGCTACGAGCGGTCATCGTGGCCAGGGTCAGCTTGGAGGCCGCTCCTCGGAAACAAACGCAGACCTATAACCTTGGGCCGAATCCCGAGGCTCCGGCCAGGACCTACGAGTTCTTCGCACGTTTGGGATTCGCTCCAACGGAACTCGGGGCCTCGTCGTCAATCATTCCTCTTGAACACGCGGAGCGCGGCGCGGTCGCCCTTATCAGGGCGCCTTCGACATTGATCCCAAGAGCGGGCGTAGAAGTGCGCGCACGTGATAAGGCCCAGCAAACGCTCCTTGATGAAATCATCCAGGACCATCAGCAGGAGTTGAGCGGTGGTTGACGAGGGTCGCCATTCGCATGACCCGCGAGATTTCACCAGATTCCCGTCGACGTCAGAGCGGAGGCTCCCTCCGGAGGCGGCTTCACATCCATCCACGAGTAGAGTCTGGACAGGGCCTGAGCGCGTGAGCTCACCCATGATACTGCCCTGCAGTGGAAGAGGCGCTGTTTCGAGAAACACAAACTGCCGTATCTCAAGAGGCCACATCCATGACGTCGGCTAGATGGGACGGGAGCAGCTTCCTCTGGGTGGTCCTGAGCGTGTGGATGGCCTGTGTCGGGTGCCGGTCGAGTCACCTGCACACGCCTCCGTCATCCGTCACGGAGAGGGCGACGGAACACAAGGGCTTGATCGTCGGAATGCGGCGTACGGGATGTGATGGGTTGTGTCCCGTTTATGATGTTCATGTCTATGACGATGGATGCGTTGTGTATGAGGGAATGGAGCACGTGGAGGTCGTAGGGAGGAGGGATTCCCAATTGACTGGGGAGCAGGTTGGACGTCTCAGGACGATTCTCGCCGAGCATGTCCGTACCGCGGAGGTCTACGGAGGCGACACTGCGAGTTTCTTTACTTGTCCTCATGGTGTCATCGGGTTTGCGGGAGTCGTATTGACAGCTCCAGAGGTAGGGGTGGTGAATCCTGTTTGTTATGCTGAGTTCATCTCGAAGGGAGAGACGCCACTGCTTGGTGGGGTGGATTACCTGATCGACGAGTTGCTCGGGACTTCTCGCTGGATTGGATGTGCAACCGGTGTGAAGGGATATGGTGGGTGTTGAGGGATGGATGAGACGGCCACGCGCCTCCTCGACGAGGCGGTCCTGGAGCCCACGACCGCCCACCCTCTCCGCTGCCCCGCACATCAGGCCCGTTGAGCGTCGCCGGGGCCAGAGGACGTCAGACCGGGAGCCCCTCGGCCGCGAGCGCCTTGCGCACCGCCGGACGCGCGGAGACGCGCTCCATGAACGCCATGAGATTTGGGAAGCCGGACAGGTCCACCTTCACGTACTTCGCCCAGCGGGTGACGGTGTAGAGGTAGGCATCCGCGATGCCGAAGGTGTCACCGAAGAGATAGGCGCGCGTGGCCAGGCGCTCCTCGATGAGCTTGTAGCGTTTGAACAGGTACACCGTGCGCTCCTCGCGCGTCACGTCCGGCGTCGTCGGCTGGAAGAGCGGAGCGTACGTCTTGTGCAACTCGGAGTTGATGTAGCCGAGCATCTCCTGCACGCGGTAGCGCTCACGGCTGCCCTCCGCGGGCACCAACCCCGCCTCGGGCCGCAGGTCCGCCAGGTACAGCACGAGCGCGGGGCCCTCCGTGAGGACCTCGCCCGGCTCCAGCTCCAACGCGGGCACATAGCCCTTCGGGTTGATCTTCCAGAAGTCGCCGCCCGACTGGAGGACCTTCGTCTGGGTGTCGACCTTCTCGAGCTGGAGCTCGAGCCCCGCCTCGTGCGCGACGATGTGGGGAGACAGCGAGCAGGCGCCCGGGGCGAAATAGAGCTTCATTGGCTTCCTCGGAGTGAGTGGGAACGACGGCACATCCCTAACGGGCCTGGTTACCTTTGGATAGCAACGCGACTAAGGTAAGCGCACTTTCCACTCACCTCCTGGTAACTCCACTCACCTCGCGGTAACCGCCCATGTCCCTGAAGCTGAGGAAGAGCAAGGCCCCACCCCCGCCCCCGGGCTGTCCCATTCATGCCTGCATGTCGTTGCTGGGCGGAGCGTGGACCACCAGCGTCGTCTGGCAGCTCTCCGGTGGCCCCCGGCGCTTCGGGGAGCTGCTCCACGACATCCCCGGCATCTCACCCAAGGTGCTCACCACGCGGCTGCGGGAGCTGACGGCGAAGGGCGCGGTGACACGCGAGGTCCTCCCCACCTCGCCGCCCTCCGTGGAGTACGCCCTGTCCTCGCTCGGCCTGGAGCTGGTGCCGGTGATTGACTCCATCGTCCGGGTGGGCACCCGGCTGCGCGAGATGACTCTCGCTTCGCATCGCCACGACAAACCTTCCTCTCGGCGATGAGACGCGGCTGGAAGGAGGCCTCGTGGCCGACGATTCCACCGACCAGGGCCACGGAGGCCGTGAAGAGCAACGAACAGGGCCCCACCACTGGGGCCCTGTGGGGGACGTTCAGGACACGTCCCGCGAGCCCCCGACTACAGCGGCGGCCGTCCATCCACCAGCGGAGCCACCTCCTCCAGCCTCGTCGACGTCAGGGCGGAGACTTCCTCCGGAAGCGGCTTCGCATCCATCCACGCGTAGAGCCTGGACAGGGCCTGGGCGCGCTCGGGCGCGGACAGGTAGCCAATGAACGCGTCTTCATGGTTGGTGTTCGGCGCGGTGAATCGGAACGAGTCATTGCGCTCGCGCACCTCGAACGCCCCGGCGGACCAAGGGTCGGTCTCCCCATAGATGAACAACATCCGCTCACCCTGCTGACGAACCCAGCGCTCCACGTCGCGCATGAGTCCCTGGGAGAAGGGCACCTGCACGGGGAATGACAGGTACGTGGCGGGCACGTCCTGGCGCGGATAACTCAACAGGCCGCGCAGGTGCTTCGTGGGGAAGCGGTTCCAGCCCAGCTCCGTCGCGCTCTGGTAGTAGTAGGGCGCGTAGTAGAGCACGCCCGAGTCCGCATAGCTGACGTCCATGTGGGTGACGTTGCCGACGAAGTCGATCAGCTCTTTCGCCGGAGCCCCGGGCAGCGGGACGGTGTCGCAGCGAGACTCACGCTCGTACATCCAGAAGTAGAACGACGACTCGACGATGGCGAACTCCAGCGCGCGGTCCATGCCCAGCAGATTGAACTCCATTCCATACGACTCCAGCACCCGCAGCAGCTCCTCACGGCGGCGCAACGCGTCCTGCTGGAAGTCCCGCAGTCGCGCCCGGCAGGCCTCACTGCCCACCTGGTCGAGGAAGCGCACGAAGCGCTTGTCCTTCAGTCCATGGAGGCTTGGGGCCACGTACGCCACGGTGGCGTCCACGTCGTCCGGGTAGAAGTAGCGGTGGTACACGGCGGACATGCCGCCCTTGCTCGCGCCCGTCGTCAGCCAGCGCCTGGGGTACATCGGCTTGAAGGCCTGGATGATGCGGTGGTAGTCGCCCGCGGTCTGCTCGATGTCGAGCTTCGTCCAGTCAGCCGACTCGGGCCGCGAGGGACTGAAGAAGCGCTGCTCCACCGACAACTGGTTCGCATCCAGCAACATCGTCGGCTCGGACTGACCGGGAGTCGTGCGAATGGCGTAGCCCGTGCCATGCACCACCGTGGGCGCATCGAACGAGCGGTGCAGCAACGTGGCGCGCAGCCAGAACCACTCGCCGTCCTGAGCCCGGTGGTCCACGGGCTGGGCGAACCAGAGGGTGAAGAAGCGCGTATTCGGAAAGGGCGAGACCTTCTCGCTCGCCACCACCACGTCGGGCATCGCTCGCAGCCGCTCGAGGATGTCGTCCGACTCCGCCCCTCGCTCCAGCACCCCTACCTCTCGCGCGGGAGGCTCAACGACTCCAGGTTCGACTGGCTCCGCTCCACCACAGGCCTGTGACACCACGGCGGCGAACAGCAGCCAGGCCGCCCTGAAACCACCCGTCTTCTTCATGGGAACATTCCTCGCGATGCGACTCACTCCACGTCTCGCGCGTGGAGCGCCGGCCCTGGTGCCGCATCAACCCGTCACCGCGCGAAACTGCGCACGGCCTCCCGCATTCAGCGCCCCAACGCCGCGCACGTCATGCAGTAGCGCGCCTCGGGAATCGCGCGCAGGCGATGTCTCCCCATGGCACCCCCACACCGCTCGCAGCGGCCGAACTGGCCCCCGGCGATTCGCTGGAGCGCCGCGTCGATGTCGAGCAACTCCTGTCGCTCCGCTTCGGAGAGCAGCGTGCCAGGTTCCGGAACACTCGGCGGGGGTCGGGCCCGAGACCTCAGGCGTTCGCCACGTTGCACCAGGGCGTCCCGCGCCTCACGAGCCAGACTGTCCATGCTTCACTCCCGCCACCCCACGCCGGGCGCATCCGTCGCGTCCACCGCGACCGTCCTTCCCAGCGGAAGAGTGGAGGTCGGGCACTTCAGAAAGCATGCCACGTCACTCCAGAGCCTCCCGTCGTCCCCCACCCGCAAGGCTTGCGCGCCCCTCGAGGACGTCCGCAGCCCTTGCGGAAATCCGGCCCGCACGCCTGCCCGGCGGCCCTGCCGCTACTGCTCGAAGGGATAGATGACCTTCCAGTCCTTCTTCATGTCCACCAGGTACCAGCCGCGCCGAGGCGCCTCGTCCAGTCCCCGCGAGAGTTTCCCGATGTGAGCGTTCCGGTCATACGCCCACTCCCGCTCCGCGTCGGTGTGGTGGACGAAGAGCCCGAAGCGCGGCCCCTTGCCCGACGTCGTCCACTCGAGCATCTCGAAGTCCCCATCCGAGTTGCCGAAGGCCGCGAGCGGACGCCGACCGACGACCTGCTGGATGCCCACCGGCTTGCCGGCCTTGTCGTTCATCAAGTCGAGCTCCGGCAACAACAGCAGCGCCGGCGCGCCATCCCGGACCTCGTAGCGAAGCTTCGCCCGACTGCCGATGACCTGCTCGGGGGGAATCCCATACACGCGCTCGGCCCAGGCGCGCATGAAGCCCACGTCGCCGCCCGACACGATGAAGGTCTTGAAGCCATGGGCCCGCAGCAGCGCGAGCAACTCCAGCATCGGCTGATAGACGAGGTCCGTGTAGGGCCGGTTGAACCTCGGGTGTTTCGCCGTGGTAATCCAATCCTTCACGGTGGCGTCGAACGCCTCCGTGGTGACACCCGAGTGCGTCGCCGCCAGCAGCTCCATCAGCCCGCGCTCACCGCTCGCGGCCACCGCCTTGAGGTCGCCTTCGAGCACGCCCTGGAAGGGCTGTTGGTGCCTCCACTCGGGATGCTGGGGCGCGAGCGCCTTCACGCGGTCGATGACGAAGGCCAGCTCCACGGCGAGGGGCTGCTCGGTCCACAGCGTGCCGTCATTGTCGAAGGTCGCGATGCGCGCCTCGGCGGGAACGAAGTCGGGCCCGCCCTCACGGGTGACACGCTCCACGAAGTCGAGCAGCGCCGCCTTCGTGGGCCCCTCGTTCCACGAAGGCAACGGGTCCCCTTGTCCGGAGAGCCCCGAGCCGCCCCGCGCAAGGGTCGAAGGCTCCGGGGCGACGTGCTGCGTGGACTTGCAGCCCACCGAGACAAAGAGGGCACACAACGTCACCGCCAGCCAGGAGCGGGCCAAAGGCTCCCATCGATACCCGCGGCCCGGCGTTCCCCGCAGCGAAGCTCCGTCCATGGCATTCCCCCCAAGAGGCCATGTGCGTCACGAGCGGCCTCACGCCGCAACCTGCGCATCCCCCCATGGGTTTCCATCGTTCCGTCGAGGACCGGAAACACGCGGTGCTTCACGGAGGGGACATGGGTCCCCGCCACCCTAGACTGAGAATGAACGGTCGACACCGTGGGGAAATGTTTCCCTGACAGCTGTCCTCCATCCGCGCATCACCTGCACACAGGGATGAGCCCTGCCTGGCTGGCTCGTCTTCCCAGCGGGGGCACCCACACCTCGTCATCCTCCCGGACAAGCGTCGGGTCCGGTTCCACACTGGGCATGTGGATTGAACGGGCCGCGCTCCATGCGAATGAAAAAACAGTGGTTGCTGTTATCACTTCTGGTTCCATCACTCGCGACCGCGCATGACCTCGACTGTGAGGTCAGCGTCAACGAGCAGTCTGACCTCGTCATCCGCGAGTACCCCGCCACGCTCACCTTCAGACAGGTGGTGAGGAACATCCATCCCACGCTCCCGTCCACCCTCCAACAGGCGACGGACCCATTGCTGGAGCCCCTGGGTTGGTCCTTCACGCCTCCGCCCCCGGTGACGATTCCCGTCAATGACTCCCTGACGTACGAGTTCACCGTCACCGTGGAGAGCCTGGAGGACTGCGCGCGCATCGGACAAGTGCCTCCGTCGGAATCGGTGGAGTTCACGGACACACTCCAGATTGGCTGGGACCAGGGCATGGCGACGTGCTCCGCGCGAGTCCAGTGCGTGCCTGCCGACACCTTCGTCTGTGATGACACCATCTACGTGTCCTCCAGCGCGGGGACGAACACGGAGTTGATGACCCTGGACCCGGTCACCCTCGCGACGACCCCGGTCTCCAGCACCACCGAGTTCGGCTACGACGCCATGGGGCTCAGCCATGTCGACGGCTATCTGTATGCCATCAGCAATCGCAACCTGTCCGGCGACCCCATTCCCCACGTGGTCCGCGTCGACCGGGCGGGAAACATCGAGGACCTGGGAGGCCTGCCGGAGCTGGCTGGTCAGGAATGGATTGTCGGCACCATCATGGAGGATGGCAGCTATGTCATTGGTTCATTCCTGGGGAGCCACTGGCTGCGCCTGAATACCAGCACCCTCGAAATCCTGGGCCAGGGGACCCTCCCCACCACGACGCCCACCGCCTGGGCCACCAACCCGCTGGACAACAAAATCTACGGCTACCAGAGCTTCCTGGCCCGGATGAGCGTGTTCGACCCCTATACCGGCGTCCTCACCGTTTTTGGTCCCGTCCTGGGCAACGTGGGGATTCAGCCCTGCTCCTGTGCCTTCCAGCAGGATGGGACGTACCTGCTCTACTGCTACACGTCGGACCCGACGCTCGACGCCTTGTTCGAGGTGGACCTGGTCAACGGCGGCGCGACGCTCCTGGGCAGCACCACGTCGCTGGCCGCCGGAGACATGGCGTCCTGCGCGTTCCCTCCCACGGAGGGCGCGACGCCCGCCGTCCGCCCCGCGGGCTATTACATGACTCACGAGGCCGCGCTGGAGCGCTGTCTGGCCCCGGGTCCCGTGAAGCTGGGACTCCTTCCGGCCATCGTGACGAAAGAGGACGCGCTGCGGCTGCTCTGGTCGTCACCCGCCTTCACCCTGGGCGGTGAGCAGCGCTCCGAGGAGCAGGCCACCCGGCACGCCCTGGCCAGACAGACGCTCACCGGGGTCTGCAACCAACGGCTGTTCGGTGGCACGCCAGAGCTTCAGCGCCTGCTGCTCGACGCCTCCACCACGCTCGGCCGCACCCAGACCCTGTCACGTCTCGAACGACACCTCGGCGCAGCCAATGGCCGGGGACTCGATGTCGCGCTGCCCTTCTCCCTTCGGAGCCGCGCGACGCCATCCCATGCGCTGGAGCAGCTCCAGCCCAGGAGCTCTCCATGAAGAAGACCGTTTCCAGAATCCTCCCGTTCGTCATGTTGCTGTGGGGTGTTGGCCTTTCCGCGTGTGGAGACAGCGCCCCGGAACCTCGGCGCTATGAGCTGCGCCTCCAGGGAACCTCGAATCGCTTCTCCACCACCTACCTGACCGCGAACGCCGTGCAGGTGACCCTGGGAGGAGTGCCGCTGCGCACGGAGCTGCTGACGTCCTCACAGCGGATGGACGTGGCCAAAGCCACCCATGCGCACCTGGTGGCGTACTTCTGGCTCATGCCCGAGCAGGCCCGTGGCGCGCTGGAGGCCACCGTGACGCTGGATGACTTCGGCGCCTTCGAGGGCTCCGATGGCTCCGCGGGCTTCGTCGATGCCCGGAGTGCCCCGCTCCGCCTGAAGCTGGAAGGCGCCGCGCTGGAGCGCAATGGCCGGGCCGTCATCCACCTGGACCTGGACAGGTCGCTCGGCGCCGAGCGACAGGGGAGTCGTCCCCTGCTCCCCCATCTGCGGCTGGTGTACTGAAGCCCTCACCCCGTCGGGGCATGGGCCCGGCCCCCGAAAGAGGGCCTGGCCATGGACGGGACGGGAGAGGCGCGGAGCTTGTGCGCGGCAGGCGACGAGGCCGAAGACAGGCATCGACTTTTGGCGCGGGACGGGGCAAGCCAGGACTCCTATGCGCCCGCAACCTTCCGGTCCCCCGCCCGAGCGGGGCCTGTTCTGCAACCGCACCCTCAACCTGCGCGCCATCAAGGCCGTGGGCTACGACATGGACTACACGCTCATCCACTACCGCGTGGAAGCGTGGGAACGCCGCGCGTACGAGCACATCCGAGACAGGCTCGTGGCGCAGGGCTGGCCCGTGGGTGACCTCCAGTTCGACCCGGCGCTCGCCATCCGGGGCCTCATCATCGACACGGAGAAGGGCAACCTGCTCAAGGCCAATCGCTTTGGCTTCGTGAAGAAGGCCCTGCACGGCACGCGCTCCATGGACTTCATCTCCCAGCGCGACGAGTACTCCCACACCGTCATCGACCTGCACGAGCGCCGGTGGGTGTTCCTCAACACGCTCTTCTCGCTGTCGGAGGCGTGTCTCTATTCGCAGCTGGTGGACCGGTTGGACGCGGGGCAGCTGCCGGGGCCCATGGGCTACGCGGACCTCTACGAGCACGTGCGGAAGAATCTGGACGCCACGCACATGCAGGGTCAGCTCAAGGCGGAAATCATCGCCGACCCGGAGCGCTACGTGCTGGATGACCCGGAGACGCCGCTGGCGCTCCTGGACCAGAAGAACGCGGGCAAGAAGCTCCTGCTCATCACCAACAGCGAGTGGGCCTACACCGAGCCCATGATGCACTTCGCCTTCGACAAGCACCTGCCCGCGGGCATGACGTGGCGGCAGCTGTTCGACGTGGTGATTGTGTCCGCGCGCAAGCCGGAGTTCTTCACCACCCGCTCCGCGCTCTTCGAAGTCGTGGAGACCCAGGGCGAGGCGCTCCTGCGTCCGCACTCCGGTCCCTTCAAGCCCGGCACGCCGTACTTCGGCGGCAGCGCGCTGGAGCTGGAGCGCCACCTGGGGGTGAGCGGCGACGAGATTCTCTACGTGGGCGACCACATGTTCGGCGACGTGCACGTGTCCAAGAGCGCGCTGCGCTGGCGCACGGCGCTCATCCTCCGCGAGCTGGAGGACGAGGTGCGCGCCATCGCTGGCTTCCGCGCCACCGAGGTCCGGCTCGCCGAGCGCATGGTGCTCAAGGAGAAGCTGGAGTGGGAGAGCTGCCAGCTGCGGCTGGAACTCCAGCGGCGCCGCGCGGACTACGGGCCCCGGACGGAGGCCCCGCAGGAGACGGAGCTGGTGAGCCGGCTGGGTGAGCTGCGCGAGTCCCTGGAGGCCCTGGACGCGGAGCTGGGCCCCATGGCCCGCGCCGCCACCGAGCTGTCCAATCCCATCTGGGGCCTGCTCACCCGCGCGGGCAACGACAAGAGCCACCTGGCCCGCCAGGTGGAGCGCTACGCGGACATCTACACGTCACGCGTGTCCAACTTCCTGTTCGCCACGCCCTTCGTGTACCTGCGCAGCCCGCGCGGCAGCCTGCCGCACGACCCGAGCCTCCCCGGCGGCACCCCCGTCTTCCCCGCCACCGACAGCGGCGGCGGCATGGCGGACGCCGAGTAGCCAGGCGCGCCCGGGCCTGCCTGCCTGCCCAGGCAGACAACCCAGGTGCGCGGAATCACTGGATTTTCGTTCAGTGCCCCTGAACGAGGGGCGGGCAGGCATTTCCCCTCTGAAAGGCCGTGTCAGACCCCCCAGCTAAGAGTTGGGGGGTGAGCCACTCGAACCAGAACAGCTCTTCAACGCGCGTGCTCGAGCAGCGGAACCTGCTCGGAGGGATGGACCTCAAGCCCGTGCTCGGCCGTGGAGGGCGCAGGCGCGCCCGTAGCTTCCATGTCGCCACGGAGAAACGGGTGGGCTTCGCCGCGGCGCTGGCGCTGGTGGTGGCGCATGGCCGCGAGAAGGCCAAGGAGATTGGCGTCACGTCGCTCAAGCAGTGCCCGCGCTGCGACCACGTGGGCCCCACGGAGCAGGACTTCGGCTACCGCATCATGCGCGGTGAGCGCCGTCCCCAGTCCTGGTGCCGGGGCTGCCGGGGGCTGCACCTGGAGACCGAGGCCAGCGAGTCCACGCAGACGACCAGCGTCTCGCACAGCGAGGAGGGCTGGCTGTTTCCGCCCGAGACGACGACCAGCACCCGCCCGCCCCGGCGTGGCAAGCGCTCGTCGACGTGAAGCAGGCGGTTTGAAGTCTTCCGCCGAGGGCAGCGGGTTCCAGGCTCCGGGTCGACCCCGTGGCCGGGCCCTCTCCCTCGGGGGGACGACGGAGCGGCTGGGCGGCTTCCAAGCACGGAGCACAGCCCCTGCTTCCGTCCCTGGAGGGGGTTGGAAACGCCGTGGCTCCGTCCTTACCTCACCAGGGAAGGAGGGCATCATGGCGGTTCGGACCAAAATGGCGGGAATGAAGAACAAGCGACGGGTGGCCTCGGCGGACGAAGCACAGCCCAACGTCCAGGCCAGCCACGGGCGGAAGACACTCCCCCGGGATGAGGCGGCCGCGCTGCGCCGCACGAAGAACCTGTCGCGAGTGACGCTCGGCCCCGCGGCGGAGTCACATGAGCCCAAGAGCCAGCAGCGGCGGCGCACGTCGCTGAACGGGCGCAAGAAGGCGCCCAGCGAGATGGCCATCAAGCATCGGGGCGGGCCGCGCAATCGCGCGCGCCTGCACGGCGGCTGACACCCCAACCAGGGCCCCTTTCCACGGCCACACCGCCCCGTCCGGAAGCACCGGGCGCGGGCGGTGTCGTCGTTTCAGGGGCGGACTTCAGCTCACGGCGCGCTGGCGGCGCAGGCGGGTGACGAAGGCCTCGAAGGCGACGTAGGACAAGGGCAGCAGCAGGGAGAAGGTGACAGTGAGGCCCGTCAGGTACGGGAAGGCCAGGGGCTCGCGCAGGTGGGCGCCGATGGACGCGAAGAGGCTTCCGGGGTCCGTGAGCACGTGCCAGCTGTTCCACCGCTCCACCCGGCCCAGGTAGATGCCATAGCCGCACAGGAGCGAGGTGACGCCGACGAAGGCCCAGGCGCCAAACCGGCCCCAGCGCTCCTCCAGCCACTGCTTCCATATCTCCAGGGACAAGAGGCCCAGCATCCACCCGGTGGCGGCGAACAGGGCGAGCAGGGCCGCGTCGAACCACAGCGGGACGACGGGCCGCTGGTGCAGGTGGATGAAGTCGGTGAGGAGGTAGGGCGCGTTGGGGAACAGCGCGAGCCAGCCGGCGGCGAGCGGCGCCAGCACCCAGCCGCGTCCGTGGCCCCGCACCATGAGCACCCGAGCGAACAGCGCGAGGATGTAGGGGGCCCAGGCGAGGAACAGGTTCCACGCGAGGAAGGCGAAGCTGGCGCGCTCGCTCCAGTCGAGGCGGATGGCCAGCAGGCACGCCGCGAGGACGGTGCACAGCACCGCGGGCAGCAGGCCATGGCGACGCGACACGGACAGCAAGGACATGGAAGTGGACATGGCGTGCGGTGACGGAGCCGCACCCCGTGGCCCGGGGACCACGGTGGGACGGCGCCAGGAGTGGATGTTGCCAGGGAGCTCCGACAGCGGAGCCCGTTGCCGTCGACCTTGAGCAATGCGTGGGCCAACGCCCTGTTCAGATGACCCCGTTCACGGAGGTTCGGTTCCCTTCTCGGCGGACGGCCGCGCGCGGGCCCGGTCTTCGAGGGCTCGGTGGCCCTCAAGGGCCGGGCGGCCAGAGCGCGCTCACTCGAGGGTCCTCGGGAAGATAGACGACCCAGATGCGTTCCCCGGGGCGACGCTGGACATCCAGGGCGTGCGGGGACGGCATGTCACCGTGCAGCAGCTCACCATGCACGGTGAAGACATACGCGAGCCGCGCCACGCTGCCCGCCTTCACGGACGGGACGAAGTCTCGCTCCACGCGGGTGAGCTCCGCCGCCGCGGGCAGTCCCCAGCGCAGCGCGCGCAATCGCTGACGCTGCTCACGCCGGAGCGCCCGGGGCCAGGCCGTGCGCCGCAGCACCATCCCGAGCCCACCGAGGATGGCGGCCGGCACGCCCAGGGGCCGCAGGTAGGCCACCGCCACCGGCACCATCAACACGCCCACCGTGAGCAGGAAGGTGCCCAGCGCGTGCCGCGAGCTGCTCGCCGGACGCCACACGGCCTGACGCTGCGCCCGCGTGAGCGCACGCGGCGGCACTCCTCGGGCCGCGCGCAGGACTTCCGTCAAGGAGCCTCCACACTCCGCGCAGCGCTCCTCGGGGCCCACCAGGACGACATGCGCGCACGTCGGACAGACCAAACGCGCATCCACGGACTCCCGCGTCGGCTGGCCGTGTCGTTGCATAGCGCTGAATGGGAGCACCACCCCGTGCTCTCACGCAACCAGGCCAGGGGATGAACCCTCTGCGGAATTCGCAGCCTGGGATGCGGAATCCGCATCGCCACACGCAACCAGCACCCGAGGTCGTCCATGAAAACCACCCTCCTGCTGTCCTTGCTTCTCCTGTCGGCCTGCAGCGGACTCAAGACGGGCTCCACGGCCCCCGCGTCAAAGAGCGACCCCTTCGCCTTCGCCTCCTCCAATTCCAAGCCCACCTGCACCGCGGAATCGGACATGGTCTTCTGCGCCCACCACATCAAGTCCTGCGGACACGTGACCGGCGCCGACTCCTGCGGCAAGACACGCACCACGTTCTGCGGCACATGCCCTCCTCCCATTTCGTCGTGCGCCCGCACCTGCATCCCGCCCAAGACCTGCGGCGGAGCCGGTGTGCCCGGCGCCTGTGGGTAGCTTGAGCCACACCCTGCTCCGGAGGTCGCGACCCGCGCCATGAGCACGGGGCGCGCCTTCGGGGCGTCGTGCGCCACCGCCGAGGCGAGGCTTCAAATCGCGGGAAGAACAACCGTCAGGAAAACCGGCGCCTCAGCGTCACTGTGAACTGAGCGCGCCCGTCCGAAAAGGTCCTACACGCTCATCAATGACGGTTCGAGTCCGTCCACCTCCACTTGTTTATGGGGGTGACGCCGCGGGTGCGGCACCTGATTCGTAATCAGACTCAAACGGCTTGTTCACTCGGGCGCGCTCAAGCCTCCCCTTTCGTGTCATTTCATCCCACGGACGACCCACCGCTTCAGTGCGGGCTCGGGCGTCGCCGTGGACCGAATTCCTGACTCAGCTCCGAGGCACTCCCGACAGCGCCAGCACCCGTGACTCCAGGTCCGGATGACTCGCGAGCGACTGTTCGACCCAGGTCGAGACGAGCTGAGCGACGTCGGCCTTCGCTTCCGGATTCGCCAGCTGCTCCTGCGTGGGCCCGTACCACACGGTGTCAGGCACGACGAGCTCCAGCACGGCAGTGAGATGTCCCAACAGCGCGGCATCCGTGAAGGAGAGCGCCTCCTGCTCCGGGCCACGGGCCTTCATCCTGGCACGCAGCGCCTTGCGCAAGCCCAGCAGGAGCCCGTCATGGTGCGTGCCATCGCGTGTGCACTCGCGCACGTTCGCCCACGACCTCACCCCGGAGCCAGGGGCTTCGCCCCACTGAAGCGCGAGCCGCACCCGCGTCGTGCCCGCCTGCCCCTCGAAGCTCCAGGGCGCATGGATGGGACGCGAGGGCTCGGAGAACTCGGCGCACAAGTCCGGGAGTCCCCGCTCGCGCCGGTAGCACTCGTCGAGCCCGGACACCGCGTCGCGGAAGCGCCAGGTGAGGCCCGCGTGAAAGGCTGAGAACGAGGAAAGCCGATCCCTCAACCACTCCACTGCGAATCGGTGGGGCTGGTCGAAGATGGCGGCATCCGGCATGAACGTGATGTGGAGGCCCGAGTCCGAGGCGGACGGTTTCGCGCCGGGTGCGATGGCGTGCGGCTCGCCCTGGGGAAGCCCCTCCCTGAAACGCTGACGCCAGCGCTGTCCCCCGACCCAGGCGACGACCTCGAGCGACGAGGCGAGCGCGTTGACGAGTCCCAGGTCCACATGGGGCACCGGAAAGATGACGCCTCGGGGCATTCCGGGCGGCCTCACCGCATTCATGTCGAAGTTCACGAACGTGAGCCACCGCCCGACATCCGCGATGGGCGACGTGCCGGAAGCCAGGGGCCATGGCCAGCCATCGAAGGAAATCTCGCAGGAGCCATCCACCCCCAGGGACAGCGAAATCTCCCGCACCCGCCCTTCCCTGCCCGCGATGACTCCCAGCAAGAGGAGGGATTCAGCAAGCCGGGACAGGCCGTATGTCGCCGTGTCGCCGATGTACATTCCCGGCCGCCGGCGGATGGCCTGACGCAATTCCTCTCCGCTGTGGCTCATGTCTGGACAATACCAGACACGGCTCCAGGACTCAGGTGCCCATCGCCCGCGGAGCGCGATTTCCGAGGGCCGAAATCAACGCCGCCGCTTGACTCCCGCCAGCGCCAACACCCCGAAAATCACGAGCCCTGGAGCACTGGAACAGCCTCCCCCGGAGGCCTCGTCCGGTGCCTCGGGCTCGGGGTCGGGAGGCAGGGGTGTGCAGGGTGTGAAACAACGACAAGCGTCGTCTCCCTGCGACTCCAACCGGGCGCAGCGCCCTCCCGCTCCACACGCGGAATCCTCGGTGCAGGTCGCACCGAATGAGCCCTCTCGCAGGGCGGGCAGGAGGCAGCGACCCGGGGCTCCCTCCGTCGCGACACAGGTGAGTCCAGAGGGGCACTCGGCGTCTCGCTCGCAGGCTTCACGGCACAGCGCCTCGGGCTGAAGCGTGGGCTCCGGCGCCGGTGGAGCGCTCGCGAGAAACGGGCGGATGAAGTCCTCCAGCAACGCGTCCACTCGCACGTTGACGGCTTCGGCACGACAGGCCACGTCACCGCTCACAGTCAGCCCGATGAGGACTCCGTCGCTCGCGAGCACGGGGCCTCCGCTGTCACCCACGCAGCTCATGCCCGGTGCGGGACCTGCTCGAAAGGCCGCGGGCTCCACGCTCGTCACCTGGAGCGCTCCGTGGCGCCGACGGCCCGACGGCGCATTCGCGTCCTTCGTGTCGCCATACCCCACGGCTCGCACGTGCGTGCCCACGGACATGGACACACCGACAGCGGGAAGAGGCACGGGCGCGACATCGACAGGAGCAGCCAGTCGCAGCAGCGCCGCGTCATAGGCGTGGGTGCTCGGCACATAGCTCGGATGGATGGTCGCGCGAGAGACGCGGATGAAGCGGCCCGAGACCTCCGGCGTCGGCGACAACACCGTCCCGAAGAACACCTCGTGCGCCCCCTCCGCACCGAACAGGTCCAGACAGTGCGCCGCTGTCAGCACCACGTCCGGCGCGATGAGTACTCCAGAGCAGAGCAGCAACGGTGACTCTCCGCCGCACCGTGTCCGGCGAGCGAGCAGTGCCACGGTGGCGACGTCGTCGGGCGCGTCCGTGCCCTGGACGATGCGACGCGACACCTGGCCTGGAGGAACATCTCGCACCTCGGGCGCTTCCGAAACGGGCGCACACGCGACCAGTCCCACCAGCACCAGCAACACCATGCGAGCAGGAGGACGGCCGCGACACGAGGAGAGGTGCGTCATGCTGAAACCAGGAGTCATGGCACGCCTCGATGTCGTCGTTCGACAGCGTTGGCTCGGTGGATGTGGCAATCGAGCATCAGTCGGTGCACGGTGCCCTCTCCGGCGAAGCCCAGCCCCGAGGAACCCCGATGCCCTTGTCGATTCGACCCGAGACTCCCGCCGACAGCGCCACCATCGAGCGCCTCACCACCGCCGCGTTCCTGGACGCCCCGCACACGAGCCACACCGAGCAATTCATCGTCAACGCGCTCCGACGGGCCGGAATGCTGTCCGTGTCCCTGGTCGCTGAGGACGATGGTGTCATCGTCGGTCATGTCGCCCTTTCACCCGTTCGCCTCTCGTCCGGAGAGGAGGGCTGGTACGGCCTGGGGCCCATCTCCGTGCTGCCCGAGCGCCACGGCCAGGGCATCGGCGCCCGGCTCATGACGTCCGCGCTGGCTGAACTGCGCGCCCTCGGCGCCTCGGGCTGCGTGCTGCTCGGCGACCCGGCCTTCTACCAGCGCTTCGGCTTCCTGCCTCGACCGGGCCTGGTGCTGCCCGACGTGCCCGCCGAATACTTCCAGGCGGTCTCCTTCACCGGCCATTGGCCCGTCGCGCAGGTGACCTACCACGACGCGTTCAACGCGACGGAGTGAGCGACGGCATTCACGGAGCCGGGCGTCCTTCCCGAGCGGCCTCCGCCGCCGCCGCTTCGGTCAGCGTGCGGAGTTCCTCGCGCAGTCCCACCAGTCGACCATGATGACGCTTGAGCAGGGTCTCGAGCTGGTGAACGCGCCCCGAGTCTCCCCGAGCCTCCGCCAGCTCCCGCTCGTGCTCCAGCCGCTCCACATCACGCCCCAGCAGCGCGGTGATGTGCGTCGTCTTCTCCAGCTTCCACTGCGCTGTCTGGGGCAGCTCCGGCTGAAGCTCGTCATTCGTCTGCGGCGGAGGATTCGCCACCTCCGGCTCCGGCGCCACATCCCCGGGCCGCAGTGCCACCACGGTGGCGTCACGTGGAGCCGCCTGGGGCTCCGGAGGGGACTCGGGACGGGGCACCGCAGCAGCCACGGTGGGAGTCGGCACGGGCGATGACGGAGGCGGCGCGGAGGCAGCCTCCTCCATCACCTCGGGAGCCTCGGAAGGGGACGAGCGCCACAGCAGGCCCAGCGACACGGCCACGCCTAGCGCCACTGCCGCCATCAGCATCAGTCGGTATCGAGTCTTCATCGCTCGCCCTCTTCAGAAACGCACGCGCCAGCCGCCGGCCTGACGCTCCACGCGCAACAACCACGGCTCCTTGCCCACCTCGCCGTCACGCGCGATTCGCGCCCGCACCAGCACCGCGTCCGAATCCCGTCCGTCCAGCTTGGACTCGACGATACCGACAAGCGACAGGCCGTGCTCGTGCATCTCGCGCACGGCCTCCTCACACGGACGCATGCTTCCCCCGGTGGCGAGCAGCGGCCCCAGCACCGCGCAGTCCTCCGAGGGAAGCGCCTCGAAGAAGCGCCGCACCGTCTCCTCCGCGGCCTCCGTCTTCGAGGCCGTGGACGAACACGCGAGCAGGGCCCACACGGCCCCGCTCACCCACACGCCCCTGCTGCCACGACGGATGCGCATGTCTCAGTAGCAGTTGGAGGCGAACAGCTCGTCGTCCGTGGCGGACACGAACTGGTCATCACACCAGGCGCTCGCCAGGACGTGGCCGTTGCGCACGCAGCCGTCGTGGTTCGTCGCATCCAGCGTGTACTGGGTGTCACCCCCACAGCCACCGCCGCAGCGGCCGAAGCAGTTGCCCATCACCTTCGGGCGGGACCAGTGGTCCGGCTCGCCGCACAGCCAGGAGCTGCCGCTCAGGTAGAACTCATCCCCGCCGCACGACGTGTGGTCACCGAGCTGGGCAATCTGCTGGTTGCCCGCGTAGCTGAAGCCACCCTTGTTGCAGTCGTGCTTCGCATACGAGTACCAGTTGTAGACGCCGCCGCAGCTGCCGGTGTTCTTGCCATTGCAGCGCGCATAGCTGCACAGCATGGTGTAGCCACGGCCCTGCTCGCCCATCACCGTGCGCTGGAGCTCCACGGTGGACGGATGCTGCGCCCACAGGCCCACCGCGCGCCGCAGATACATCGCCTCCGGAGCCGCCGCGTCACCCGTGGGCAGCTGGGCGCTCAGCGCGTCGTAGAACGCCGACAACAGCTCGCGGTCCACGTCCGTCAACTGCGTGTCCGCCGCGCCCTCGTCCGCGAAGCCATCCATCGTCGACACACCGCTGGCCGGGTCCAGCAGACCCGCGAGCGTCATTCCTCTCAGCCGCACCTCCAGCCGGTAGACACCGGGCTCCACCTCTCGCGCGGAGAAGGAAACCTCGCCTCCGTCCCGAGCGAAGGTGCCACGCGTGTCGCCCGTCTCCGAGGACAGCGTCAGCCCCTCCTGCCGAGACTGAACCGTCTCACCGCCGCCAGAACCACCACAGGCCCACAGCATCAACGTCGCGACCGCACAGAGCGCCTTGCGCATACCGTTGCATTCCCTCCGGCCAGGGGACTTGGCCCCGAAAGACAAGCGGTGGTACCGGGCGCTCCTCGCTCACTCAAGGCCGGGTGCGTCACGGCTCATCCATCCCCGCGTGAAACACCTGGATGTCTCACGGGTGCAGAGGGACCCGGCCCAGACTTCAGCGTGAGACAGGCACACGGAAGACTGGCAGCGCACCCGCGACGCGCTCCAGGTCCACACCCCCTTCCGGAAGGGACTCCCGGGTGCCGATGACGAGCAATCCTCCTGGCGCGAGCCGAGCCACGAGCCCCGCGAGCACCTCGCGCTGGAGCGACGGCGCGAAGTACGTGAAGGCGACGTTGCGACACAACACGAGGTGGAACGGCCCCTCCTGCATGCGGGCTCGCAAGTCTTCATGGAGGAAAATGAGACCGTCACGGTACTCGGGGGTGAGACATGGCTCGGTGTCCGAGCCAGGAAAGGCTTCGGTCCGCCAGTCGGCCGGAAGCTCGCGCAAGGTGCCGCGCGGATAGCAGCCCCTTCGGGCCCGGGTGAGCAGGGCCCCGTCAGCCTCCGTGGCGACCAGCTCCAACCGCGCCCGCGGAAAGTGCGGCAGGAGGCCCCGCCGGAAGAGGATGCTCACGGTGTAGGGCTCCTCGCCGGAGGCACAGCCCGCGCTCCAGACTCGCAACACGGGGGACGACTCGAGGAGCGCGGGGAGCAGTTCGTCCCGCAGCGCATCGAAGACGCGCGCGTCGCGGTAGAAGCGGGAGATGGTGACGCGACAGAGCGCGTCCAGCACGGCCCACTCCTCTGGGTCCGAATCCAGCCGTTCGCGATACGCGGCGAGGTGCGGGAGCCCCAGCGCATGGAGCCTTCGGCCCAGGCGCTTGCAGACCTGCCCGCGCACCCGGTGGAACCCCTCCAGCCGCAATCGCAGCCGGGGCGCGGCCCACCGCAGCAGCTCCGTGCAGTCGTCGTCCTTCACCGCGCGCTCCCGCTCATGTGTCCACTCTCCAACCCCGTCAACGTCACCACCACCGTATGCCTCCTGCCCGCGCTGGCGAGCCCACCCGGAGAATGTCAGGCACGCCGGGGGACGGGCGAGCGAAGCAGGCCGGGATGTGGCATGACGCTCCGGCGTTTGCGTTGGAACCTGGAGGAATCTGCCCTTGAAGAGACTCACTGCGCTCACCCTGTCGGCGGCCCTGGCGGCGGTCGGCTGTACGCATGGCACCGCGGCCACCGAGCCGACCACCCCTCCCGAGCAGGCCGCCGCGCCCGCCGCGCCCGTTCAGGAGGCCGCGCCCGCCCCTCAGCCGCTTCCTCCGCCTCGCACGGCCGACGTGCTCTCCGGCACCGCGGAGGCGTTCAGCGCCGCGTGCACCGCCGACATCGAGCGGGCCCAGGGCCAGATCACGGCGCTGAAGAAGCTGGACGCGCGCAAGGACGGCAAGGCGGTCCTCGCGGCGTATGACGAGGCGACGGGTTCGCTCGTCTCCGCGGCCAACCGCTCCAGCCTCGCCCGCGAGGTCCACCCGCTGCCGGCCTTCCGCGACTCCGCCCGCGAGTGCGAGCAGCGCGTGGACACCACCAACGTGGATATCTCGCAGGACCGCGGCGTCTATGACGCCCTGTCCGCCGTGGACCTGTCGCAGGCGGACGGGCCGACGAAGTACTGGATGGAGCGCACGCTGCTGGACTTCCGTCGCGCCGGCGTGGACCGCGACGACGCCACGCGCGCCAGGGTGAAGTCGCTGAACGAGGAGCTGCTCAAGCTGGGCCAGCAGTTCGGCAAGAACATCGCCGAGGGCGTGCGCCAGGTGTCCCTCACGCCGAAGGAGCTCAACGGGCTGCCCGAGGACTACGTGAAGACGCACCCGGTGGGGAAGGACGGCAAGGTGGTCATCACCACCAACTACCCGGACTACTTCCCCTTCATGACGTACGCGAAGGACGGCAAGGCGCGCGAGAAGCTGTGGCGCACCTACCGTCAGCGCGCGTTCCCCGGCAACCAGGAGGTCCTGTCGCAGCTCATCGCCAAGCGCTACGAGCTGGCCACGCTGCTGGGCTATCCGAGCTGGGCCGCGTACACCACCGAGACGAAGATGACGCGCACGCAGCAGGCGGCGTCGGACTTCATCGACCGGCTGGCGGCGGCCACCCAGGCGCGCGCGAAGCAGGAGTTCGCGGACCTGCTGGCCCGCAAGAAGAAGGACGTCCCGAACGCGAAGACGCTCGAGCCGTGGGACCAGGACTACTACGAGGACCGGCTGCGCGCGGAGCGCTTCGGGTTCGACTCGCAAGAGGTGCGGCCCTATCTGGAGTATGGCCGGGTGAAGGCGGGGGTGATGGACATCACCTCGCGCATCTGGGGGATTACGTACCGCCGCGCCGACGACGCGAAGGTGTGGCACCCGGAGGTGGAGGCCTATGACGTGCTCGAGGGGAGCACGCTCCTGGGCCGCATCTACCTGGACATGCATCCGCGCGACGACAAGTACAAGCACGCGGCGCAGTTCGACCTGGCGTCGGGTCAGGCCGGCAAGCGGCTGCCGGAAGGCACCCTGGTGTGCAACTTCGCGCGGCCGGGCGAGCTGATGACGCACGACGAGGTGGAGACGTTCTTCCACGAGTTCGGCCACCTGCTGCACGCGGTGTTCTCCGGCAAGCAGCAGTGGAGTGGCATCACCGGCATCCGCACGGAGTGGGACTTCGTGGAGACGCCGTCGATGCTGCTCCAGCAATGGGCGGGCAATCCGCAGGTGCTGAAGGAGTTCGCGAAGCACCACCAGACGGGGGCGGCGATTCCCGCGGAGATGGTGGAGAAGCTGAACGCGTCGAAGGAGTTCGGCAAGGGCCTGTGGGCGCGGCGGCAGTTGTTCCTGTCGGCGGTGAGCCTGGATTACTACTCGCGCAAGCCGGGCTTCGACACGACGACGGCGCTGGTGGAGCAGCAGACGAAGCTCAGCCCGTTCAAGCACGAGCACCGTCCGGGCACGCACTTCGAGCTCGCCTTCGGGCATCTGGATGGGTACTCGGCGGCGTACTACACGTACCTGTGGTCCTCGGTCATCGCGAAGGACCTGGAGACGGAGTTCCAGAAGAACGGGTACCTGGACCGTGAGACGGCGATGAAGTACCGCCGCACCGTGCTGGAGCCCGGTGGCTCCAAGCCCGCCGCGGAGCTGGTGAAGGACTTCCTCGGCCGTGACTACGGCTTCGAGGCGTACCGCGCCTACGTGGACGCGGCGAAGTAGCCGCGAGAGCTGTTCCCGGGGAGCCCGTGTGTCACGGGCTCCCCTCGAGGTCTTCCTTCGCGAGCGCGGCTTCGACTTCCGCTCCCAGCGGGTAGATGACCAGGTGCCGCGAGGGCTCGCTGCCGTGGCTCACCGCTTCCAGCGGATAGCGGCTCACCAGGCGATGCTGGAGCTTGCGCACCCGGGACTGGCGCGGCGACAAGGCCACCGAGATGCCTTCACCCAAGGCCCGCTTCACCGCGTGCTCGGCCTCCGCGATGGCGTCTCGGACTTCTTCCTCGTCCACGCCCTCCAGCACGTTGAAGAAACCCTTCAGCGCCCGACGCAACTCCGTCGAACTGGCGCGCTTCACCGCTTCCACCCGCGCGCCCGTCTTCGCCACCACCCGTCGCATCCTCGGGTCGTTCGCGCGCGAGCGCAGCGTCACCACCAGGTCCGCGGACTCCAGTCGGCTTACCAACCGGACCTCCACCGGCAGCTCGCGCAGCACCCGGAGCAGCAGGTCTCGATTCACGCCGTGCGGATAGAGGCGCGTGAGCCCCTTGGGCTCCTCGGCGGGCCATGCGCCAGGGGAGTCATCGGCACGGCGCGGAGCGAAGCGCGTGGGCCGTGACGCGGAAGGCATCGAGGCGCCCATCGTGCTCCGAGAGTCCGGCGAGCCGATGCCCAGCGCAGTGACGCCAGCTCGCGTGTGACGCTCGGCATCCGCTTCCGTGAGCGGCATGGGGGGCGCGACGGATTGCTCCGTCCCGGCATGAGCGCCCGTCACTTCCTCATCATCCAGCGAGGCTTCGTCGTCCTCACCCACCAGGTGCTCGCTTCGGCGTGTGTCATCCGCGTGCGAACTCTCCTCCGTGCCAGCGGACTGAGTGACGCCCGTCTCCAAGATGCGTCCTGTCCTTGGCTCGCGGCGCGCGCCTCCCTCGCCAGCGGGCTGCGTGACGCCCGTCTCCGAGGGCTGACCGCGCAGCGCGCCTCCCTCGCCAGCGGGCTGCGTGACTCCCATCTCCGAGGGCAACCCCATCCTCGACTCACGCAGCGCGCCTCCCTCGCCAGCGGGCCTCGTGACGCCCATTGGTACAGCACGCGCCGCGGGCCGCTCCGCTCCCGAGCCCGTCCCCACCGGACGTCTCACCATCGGGCCTCGCCCCAACTCCACTGGAGGCAACGCCTTCGCCGGCTCCACCTCCACGCGCCCCGTCACTGCGTCCTGCCTTCGCCGCTCGCCACCCACGTCCTTGCCGGCCAGCAACCGGTCCACCGCATCCGCGGTGTCCGCGTGCACGCGCACCTCGTCGCGGCTCACCATCTCCACCACGATGTCGAACGTGGGCGGCGCCTTGCGCTCGCTCACCGTCTTCTGCGTGCGCCGACGCCGTGCCTCATCGTCGCTCAGCGTCACCGTGTGCACCCCGCCCACGAGGTCCGACAGCGTGGGGTTCAGCACCAGGTTCTCCAGCGTGTTGCCATGCGCCGTCGCCACCAACTGCACGCCCCGCTCCGCGATGGTCCTCGCCGCCGACGCCTCCGCCGCGGTCCCAATCTCATCCACGATGATGGCCTCGGGCATGTGGTTCTCCACCGCCTCGATCATCACGTCGTGCTGCCGGTCCGGCCGAGACACCTGCATCCGCCGCGCCCCACCAATGCCCGGATGCGGCACGTCCCCGTCCCCGCCAATCTCGTTCGACGTGTCCACCACCATCACCCGCTTGCCCAGGTCATCGGCGAGCACGCGCGCCACCTCGCGCAGCTTCGTCGTCTTCCCCACCCCGGGCCGCCCCAGGAGCAACAGGTTGCGCCCCGAGCCGATGAGGTCCTTCAACATGTCGATGGTGCCGTAGACCGCCCGCCCCACCCGCAGCGTCACCCCCCCCCCCCGCCTCCGCCGATTCCGGATGGCCGAGACGCGATGCAACGTCCGCTCGATGCCCGCCCGGTTGTCCTCCCCCGGCGCCCCCACCCGCTCCAACACCTGCTGCAAATCCTCGGGCCCCACCAACGCCTCTCGCAGCCGCACCACCCGGTCCACCAGCCGCGCCTCGGGCGCTCGCCCCAAATCCAGCACCACCTCCAACACCCCCGAGACAGCAAGCGCCCGCACGCCCTCCCTCAACCCCTCTGGCAGCACGTCCACCAGCAACAGGAAGTCGTCAGCAACGGCGGCATCGGCACGCGATGAAGTCATGGCGCGTCTCCTCTACCGGAGCCTCGAGGCCGCTTCCATGCCCCCCACGAATCCCCTCGTGCTCGGCCACCCGGTGCCCACCCAGGGAAACCCTCTTCACCCCCACATCCCTTCCGCGACCCAGGCGAGCACGGTCCCCACCCGTCCACCCCGCCCCCCAGGACGCCCTCCGCGTTCACTGCCCATCGCGAAGCCTTGGTGAGCGTCTTGCTTTGCCCCGACCGGATTCCGCCAGGCGCGGCGCTGCGAAAGGGGTTGAGGACGTGACTTCCAGGCCTCACGAACGAAGGCTCGGGCACTGGCTCGCGAGCGCGGGCTGCATGCTGCTGCTCGCCGGCTGCAAGGGCGACTCACTGCCCAAGGCTCGCGTCCTCCCCGACCAGGACAATCCCCACACCCAGAATGACGAGTGCGAGAACGTCTCCGGTGACCCCGGCCGCGTCACCCTGCACCGCCTCAACCGCGCCGAGTACGACGCCACCGTGCGCGACCTGCTGGGCGACACCACCCGCCCCGCCCGCGACTTCCCGACCGACGACCACGGCTACGGCTTCGACAACAACGCGGATGTCCTCAGCCTGTCTCCCCTCCTCCTGGAGAAGTACGCCACGGCGGCGGAGAAGCTCGTGGAGACCGCCTGGGCCCAGGGCAAGCTGCGCACCTGCGCACTGGACGCCATCAATCCCGAGCCCTGTGCCCGCGACATCGTCTCGCGCTTCGCTCGCCGCGCCTGGCGCCGCCCCGTGACTTCCGAGGAGGTGGACCGGCTGCTGCGCGCCCTCACGCTCGCGAAGCAACAGGGAGACACGCCCGAGGCAGGCGTGAAGCTCGCCCTGCGCACAGTGCTCGTGTCGCCCCACTTCCTCTTCCGCGTGGAGAAGGACCCGGAGCCGACCTCCGCCACGCCGCGCCGGCTCGACGACTTCGAGCTGGCCAGCCGCCTCTCCTACTTCCTCTGGAGCAGCATGCCGGACGAGCCGCTCCTCCAGGCCGCCGAGCAAGGCAAGCTGCGCACGCCCGCGGAGCTGGAAGCCCAGATGCACCGCATGCTCGCGGACCCGAAGGCCCAGGCCCTGGTGAGCAACTTCGCGGGACAGTGGCTGTTCACCCGCGCGCTCAACTCGGCGGAGCCAGACCCCGCGCTCTACGGCGCCTTCAACGAAAAGCTGCGCGAGGCCATGCGCCAGGAGACCGAGCTGGTCTTCCAGGAGTTCATCACCGGCGACCACAAGCTGAGGGACCTCATCGACGCGCCCTTCACCTTCGTGAACGACGCGCTCGCCACCCACTACGGCCTGCCCCCACCCGGCAGCGGCACACCGCGACGCGTGGACCTCTCCGGTCATCCGGAACGCCAGGGCATCTTCGGCCACGGCTCACTGCTCACCGTCACCTCCAATTCGGACCGCACCTCGCCCGTGCAGCGCGGCGTCTGGGTGCTGGAGCAGCTGCTGTGCTCCGCGCCGCCACCGCCGCCGCCGAACGTGGAGGGCCTGCCGCCCCCCGTGAATCCTCACATGACGATGAAGGAGCGCATGGCGCTGCACCGCAGCCTACCCCAGTGCCAGGGCTGTCACCGGATGATGGACCCGCTGGGACTCTCGCTGGAGAACTATGACCCCATCGGCCGCTGGCGGCTGAACGAGGTCAGCGGCGCGCCCGTGGACGCCACCGGAGACCTGCCCGACGGCACCGTGCTCAACGGCAGCGTGGACATGCGGCGCTTCATCAAGGAGGACCCGAAGCTGCCCTCCTGCTTCACCGAGCACCTGCTCACCTACGCGCTCGGCCGAGGCATGGCGGAGGCCGACCACTGCGCGGTGAGGGAAATCGCCGCGACGGCGGAGGCCAGCGGCGGACGCCTCAGTGACTACATCCTCGCCATCGTCCTCAGCGACCACTTCACCTCCCGACGGGGAGACCCGGAGGCCCAGTCACCATGAGCAAGAAGCTGTCACTGTCCCGTCGGACCCTGCTGCGCGGCGCGGGCGCGCTGATGGCGCTCCCCCTGCTGGAGCGGATGGTGCCCGGCACCGCGCGCGCCGCTGAGGCCCTGCCCACCGCCCGCCGACTGGCGGTCTTCTACGTGCCCAATGGCATTCACATGCAGAAGTGGACACCGACAGGCACCGGCGCCACCTGGGAGCTGACGCCATCGCTCCAGCCGCTGGCGCCCGTGAAGAGCGACGTGCTCGTCATCAGCGGGCTCGCCAACGACTCCGGCAGGCCGGACGGAGACGGGCACCACGCCGCGGGCACCGCCGCGCTCCTGTCCTGCACCAAGGCCTTCAAGACGGAGGGCACCGACTTCCACGCGGGCATCTCCATGGACCAGGTCATCGCCAACCACCTGGCCCAACAGAAGGCCACGCGTTATCCCTCGCTGGAGCTGGGCAACGACGCGGGCCGAGGCATCGGCAACTGCGACTCCGGCTACGCATGCCCCTACGCCAACAACATCTCCTGGGCAGGGCCCCGCACGCCCATGGCCAAGGAGGCTCGCCCCAAGGCTGTCTTCGACCGACTCTTCGCGGGCGTCGACCCCGGGACGACGCAGGCCCAGATAGAGAAGCGCCGCGCCTACGGCCTGAGCATCATCGACTTCGTTCGCGAGGACGCCACCACGCTCCAGAAGCAGCTCGGCGCCACGGACCGCCGCAAGCTCGATGAGTACTTCACCAGCGTGCGCGATTTGGAGAAGCAGATGGAGGCCCTGGGCCAGCAAGGCATCACGTGTGGAAGCCAGGTCGCCCCCAGCGAAGACGAAGACCCGCGCACCAAGACGAAGGCGATGATGGACCTCATCGTCCTCGCCTTCCAATGCGACCTCACCCGCGTCGCGACCTTCATGATGGCCAACGCGCGCAGCAACAAGGTGTATGGCTTTTTGGGACTCAGCGGCGGACACCACGCCTACTCGCATCACCAGTACGTCCAGTCCAACTACGACGCCCTGGCGCGCATCGACCGGTGGGAGGTGGAGCAGTACGCCTACCTCGTGCGGCGTCTGAAGGAGTCCCAGGATGGACCAGGCGCGTCGCTGCTCGACAGCTCGCTGGTGTACTTCACCAGCGAGGTCGAGGACGGCAACGCGCACATCCACCGGAACCTGCCCGTGCTCCTCGCGGGCAAGGGGGGTGGAGCCATCGGGACGGACCGGCATCTGCGCGCACCGGGCATGCCCATCGCGAACCTCTACATCTCCATGATGCGGGCCATGGGCGTCCCCAACGTCACCACTTTCGGCGCGGATGGCACGGGCGAGCTGGCGGGGCTCGGGGGGTAGACGCCGACCTCGCGGACGCGGGGATTCAACGTCACATGCACGCGTGGGAGTCCTGACGCATCATTCTCGTCATGCGTCCGTCTTCCCTCGCGCTTCGCTGGCCTCTCCTCGTCCTGCTCGTCCTTCCGCTCAGCTGCGTCCCGGCCACCTCCAAGTCGGGGCAGCGCAAGTCCTCGACGGCCCCGCGCGCCGCGACCACCGCGTCCCGGGGGCAGCAGACGTCCGCGCGCGGCACGCCCCAGGAGTCGCGCCCCACGCCGTCCCCCGCGAAGGACTTCGCGCGGGACATGGTGGAGGCGCACAACGAGGCCCGCGCGCAGGCTCGGCCGACACCGAAGCCTTCGCTTCCGCCGCTCGTCTGGTCCGAGGACGCCGCGCGACAGGCCGCCTCGTGGGCGAAGGCGTGCAAGTTCGACCACAACCCCGACCGGGGTGACTTCGGGGAGAACCTGGCCGCCGCCACTCCGGATGCGTGGGGGACACGACAGGTGGTGAAGAGCTGGGCGGATGAAGTCGCGGACTACGACCACGCGCGCAACACCTGCAAGAAGGGCAAGGTGTGCGGCCACTACACGCAGGTGGTGTGGCGCAAGACGGGCGCGGTCGGCTGCGCCACGGTGCTGTGCAAGAAGAACTCGCCCTTCGGCAGCCAGTTCCCCACGTGGCAGCTCTGGGTGTGCAACTACACGCCGCCCGGAAACTTCGTCGGACAGCGGCCCTACTGAGTCGGGCTGCCCGTGGGTACGCGGTCCGCACACCCTTTCGGACGTGGCGAGGGCGGCGGATAATCCGCGCCATGAACCGCTCCCTCGTCCGACCTCTGCTGACCTGCGGTCTCCTCGTGGCCTGGCTCGCCGGTGCCGGCTGCGGCTCGGATGAGCCGGACGATGACGGCCCGGACACCGGAGACTCCGGCACTCCCGACTCGGGTTCTGGCACGCCGGACTCCGGTTCGGGCACACCTGACTCGGGTTCCGGTACGCCGGACTCCGGTTCGGGCACACCTGACTCGGGCTCTGGTACGCCGGACTCTGGTTCGGGCACACCCGACTCGGGCTCTGGCACGCTGTCGCCGTTCGCCCAGGACATGCTCGCGGGACACAACGCCACCCGCGCCGCCGCACAGCCCACGCCGAGCCCCGCGCTGGACCCACTCACCTGGGACACGGCGGCGGAGAACGTCGCGAAGGCGTATGCGGCGAAGTGCAAGTTCGAGCACAACCCCGACCGTGGCAGCTACGGCGAGAACCTCACCGCCGCCACGCCGAACTCCATGTCCACCCGGAACGTGGTGGAGGGCTGGAGCAGCGAGGTCAAGGACTACAACTACGCGAACAACACGTGCACGAGCGGCAAGATGTGCGGCCACTACACGCAGGTGGTGTGGCGCAACACGAAGCGCGTGGGCTGCGCCACGCAGGTGTGCACGATCAACTCGCCCTGGGGCAGCCAGTTTCCCACGTGGCAGCTCTGGGTCTGTAACTACGCGCCCCCGGGCAACTACTCGGGCCAGCGGCCGTACTGAGTCTGGCCCTCAGCGCTCCAGCGCGCGAAGCCACGCGGAGAGGGTGTCGAGCGCATCGCTCGTCACCACCTCCACTCCCGGCTGGTCCTCCCGCGCCGGCTCCGCGAGCCAGTGGTCCGCGCGAGCAATCACCTTCACCAGCGCCCTTCCCGGCGCGCCGGGCCGCAGCTTCAGCCCGCGATTCAGCGCGCGCGCCGTGAGCGAAGCGGGCGTCGTCTCATCGCGCTCGCCCAGGAGCGCGAGCACCGGCCCGCGCACCCGCCGCAGGTCCTCCGCCGCGTCGTAGGACAACACGTTGCGCCACATCTTGCGCTGCACGTCCAGGAAGCGCGCCACCGGCAGGCCCTTGAAGGGCGGCATCGCCGTCACCGCATACCAACGCTTGCGCTTGGCCCGCTGGAGCTGGAAGTCGAGCGTCTTCAACGCACGCGCCGCGCCCTCGTCCGTGTACAGGCGCGCGTCGTACAGCACGTCGAGGAACTCCGTCAGGTCCACCAGCTCCGGCCCCGTGAGGCCCCGCCGCCGACCCTCGTTGCGCATGCGGTGCTGCTCCTGCTTCCACACCGCGCCGCCCCCTCCGGACACCAGCACCAGGAACCCCACGTCCTCCGGCGACTGCGCCGCCGCGCTCACCGCCGTCCACGCGCCCTGGCCAAAACCCATCAACCCCACCGCGCCACCCGGCGCCACCCGCTCCCGCAACAGCCGCGCCGCCACCAACCCATCCACCGCCCGCTCCCGCACCCCGGACTCCCACGGCTGACTGTCCCCCGTGGAGCGCCCCGTGCCTCGCGCATCGAACGTGAGCACCGCGAGCCCCTGCTCGACGAGGAACGCCGGATAGGGCTCCAGCGACTCGCGCGTGCCCTGCCCCGCCTCGTGCAGCAGCACCACCGCGTGCCGGGGCGGCCCTCCCGCCGGCAACCACAGCGTCGCGGACAAGGTGACGTCGCCGCTGCGCAACGAGAGCTCCTCGGTGCGCACCGGCACGGGCTCCAGCACGAGCGCCCCGGCGGCCACTCCGCTCAACGTCAACGTCGGCGCGCGCCACACGGCCAGCGCCGCGGGCCGGCTGCCCTCCAGCGACCACAACCCCTCGCCCCGAGGCTCCAGCCGCCAACGCCGCCGCGAGGCGAAGTCCATCAAGAAGGCAGACGACGCGTCCCGGCCCACCCGCACCAGGCCCCCATCGGGACGCCGCCACGCTCCCGCGAACGGCGGAGGCGCGTCAGCCACCACGGGCGACGCCGCCAGCGCCACGCTCCCGGAGAGCAGCAGCCCCAGGCCCACCACGACACTCACACCCATCCTCGACAACCGCACCTCCCGAAGCCGTGCTCCTGTTCAAGCCGACCTGGAGCCCAGGAGCAACCTCGCGTCACGCTCCCGCGAACACATGTGGACCGCTGGACATCCGCGCCCTGTCAGCGCCGCAGGTGGTGCTCGAAGAACATCGACGTCTCCGCCCAGGCCATCGCCGCCGCGCGCTCGTCGTAGCGCTGGCCGGACGGGTTGGCGAACGCATGCTCCCCTTCCAGCTCGACGATGCGGTGGCGCACCCCCGCCGCGTTCAACGCCTCCCGGAACTCTTGCACCGTCTCGGGCGGAATCGACGCGTCCTTCGTCCCGAAGATGCCCAGGAGGGGCGCCCGGATGGCCGCCAGCTCCTGAGGGTCCGTCACCGGGTTGCCATAGTAGATGACCGCCGCGTCCAGCTCCGGAATCGCCATGGCCGCATGCAGCGACCAGCTCCCACCGAAGCACCAGCCCAGGCTCCCCGTGCGAGTCGCGCGCACCCGCGAGTCCGCCTGGAGGAACACGTGCGCCGCCTTCAGCACCTGCATCCCACGCGCCGGGTCCACCGCCTTGAGCAGCGCGAGCGCCTCATCCGACGTGGTGGCCACCTTGCCGCCATACAGGTCCACCGCCAGCGCCGCGTAGCCGTTGGCCGCCAGCCGATCCGCCCAGTGTCGGATGTGAGGATTCAGGCCCCACCACTCGTGGATGAGCAGCACGGCGGGCAGCGGCGCCTTCGCGTCGGGCGGCAGGCTCAGGTACGCCTTCGTCCCGGCCACCTCCACCTCCTGGCCCAGGAGCTCCGGCGGCGCGTCACCGCGCAGGGTGTGCATCGCCTTGAACTCAGCCTCGGAGACCGCGCCCGTGGACGACGGCTCGCGCAGCACCTCGTGGGGCCTGCCCCGCGTGCAACCTCCCACCATCAACAACGCGCCCAACAGCAGCAGGTGACGGTGCATCGAGTTCCTCCCTCGGCGTGTGGCGCTCCGAGCGCCCCAAACGAAGAGGGCTGGCAAGGGATTCCCCTGGCCAGCCCTCCTCTCTCCCGCTCCGAGTGGAGCAGGGAGGTGACTACTTCTTCTGCGCGGCCGACGGAGGCGTCGCGGGAGCACCCGGCGCACCCGGCGCGCCAGCAGCAGGCGCCTCGGGGGGCTTGACGATCTCCAGCAGCTCCACCTCGAACACCAGGGCCGAACCACCCGGGATGTTCGGGGGCGCGCCGCGGTCGCCGTAGGCGATGTCGGACGGGCACACCAGCTTGGCCTTGCCGCCGACCTTCATCTTCTGCACGCCCTCCGTCCAGCACTTGATGACGCCCTGGAGCGGGAACTGCGTGGGCTCGCCCCGCTTGTAGGAGCTGTCGAACTCCGTGCCGTTGGGCAGCGTGCCCTTGTAGTGGACCTTCACGATGTCCGTGGCCTTCGGGGAATCACCCGTGCCCGCGGTCAGCTCCTTGTAGACGAGACCCGACTCGGTCTTCGTCGCGCCGGACTCCTTCGACGCCTCGTCCAGGAACTTCTTGGAGTTCTCCTTCTCCTTCTCCGCCTTCTGGGTGCTGCGCGCGCGCGCCAGCTCCTGCAGCTTCGGCCCGTACGTCTCCAGCTCCACCGCGGGCTTCTCGCCCTTGACCTGCGCGGTGAGGCCCGCCTTGACGTACTCCAGCTCCTCCGGAGTCATCTCGAACACGCTGATGCTCTTGCCGATGGACAGGCCGAGCGCGTACAGCGTCTTCTGGTCCTCGCTCTGCGGGGTGGCCGCCGCGCCCGGCGTCGTCGCCGTGGCACTGCCATCCTTCGCACCCTGAGGCTGGCACGCCGCCACGCTCAGCATCATCGCAACCAGACACATCTTCCGCATGTGTTTGCCCTTCCTTGGCTTGCAGCGGCAGCGAACCCGCTGCCAGTCACAGTTCCGGAGGGGCGACTTACTACAGAAACGCGCGTTCATCTGCTCGCCGGCACCACCTGGACGCTCAACAGCGCCAGACTTTGGCCTTCATTCCATCTGGGTGGGATATTTCTCCACCCGGCGTCTTCGTCGCCCGGACTCAGGGTGACTCGGACGGGCCTTCACCCGTGGGGGGCGCCTCCAGGTACGCCAGCAGGGGCTCGCGCAGGGGGCCCAGGCGTTTGTAGCCGCTCATGTCATCGGGGACGGTGCGCAGCACCTGGGCCAGGCGGCGGCGGCGCTCGGGCGTGGGCACCTCGCCGGCGACGGGTGCCAGGTACGTGTGGATGGTGAAGAGGACGGCGCCGGACTCCGGGAGGCGGCTGAGCGTCTGACGCTCCAGGCGCAGGAAGCAGCGCTCACCGGCGTTCTGGGGGGTGAGGCCGTCGAAGAGGTGCAGCCACTCCGCCCGCGCCCGCGGCTCCATGCACAGCCGGTCCGTGACGGTGAGGGCCCAGTTGCAGCGCGTGACGGTGCGCCCCGGCTTGAGGCCCTCCATCAACCGCAGCGTGGCGGCACCCACCTGCTCGGCGAAGCGCGGCACTGGTGCGTGGACCTCCAACAACGGCCGGCCCAGCTTCTGGTCCAGGCACCACCCGGAAGGAAAACAGAGCTGGCCGGCGACCAGCGGAAAACCCTCACGCGCGCCGTCGAGCACCAGCAGATCCTCCTGCACCTGCCGGCCCACCCAGTCCAGCGGCGCCAGGGGCAGGCTTTCCGCGTCTCCCGGCACGAAGCGGGAATCCGTGCCGAGCAGCGCGTTGCGCCAGTGCCAGCGTCCGCCCTCGCCTTCGAGCCGCGTGAAGTGAGCGGGCGACTCGTCCGCCATGCGCGTCAGTAAAAGCCTCAAAACCTCCCATTGAAGCGGCTCCGTTCCTGGCAATGCCTGGAATCGCGCGCGGAAATCCTCGCGCAGCAGCGACGCCTTCAACGCCAGCTCAGCCGCATAATGCGGTGCGTCTATCTCGATGAGTGTTTCACCTGCCCGCAGGGCGCGTACTCCAAGTGCCGTCGCATAGGTGTCCTGCTCGAAGGGGAAGTAGGGCAGCACGAGGGACGCATCTCCTGACCCGCGAAAATACAGGCTCCATTCCATTGCACATCGCACCGCGTCACGAAACCCAGGCGTGGAGGAATTCCTCACCGAACGCTTGAGGTCGGGCGGCGCGGAGACGAGTATTCGCGCATCCCTCGCCGCGCTTCTCAGCATCGCACTCATGTGAGTCGAAGAGGCGCGCCTTTCCGCAGGAGGAAACCTGATGAACCGTCTGCCGCTTTCGCGCGTGTCACGTGCCGTGCTCGTCGCCACGCTGGGTCTGCTCGCCATTCCCGCATGCTCGGATGATGACGATGACCGGACGTTCGCGAGCGCCAACCCGGACCCGGGCCCCGGTGTGCCGGACTCGGGCACGCCGGATTCGGGGACCCCGGACTCCGGGACTCCTGACTCAGGTACCGTGTGGCCCGCAGAGTTCTCATGTACCGACGCGCAGCGGACGACGGTGACCTTCAATCCGGGTCAGGAGCAGGCGCTGCAGAACGAGGTCAATGAGCTCAAGCCCTGCACCACGATTCAGCTGGGCGCGGGCACGTTCCGCTTCGACAACGCGGTGACCATCCGCCAGGACGGCATCACCATCGTCGGCGCGGGCCGGGGCGCGCAGGGTGAGGGCACCGGTGGCACCGCCAGCACCGTGCTGGACTTCTCCAACGCCGCCTCCAACACCAACGGCATGGACGTGATTGGCAAGCTGTTCACGGTGCGCGACCTGGCGCTGTGGAACGCGAAGAAGGACGCGCTGCGCGTGGAGAACTCCGCCAACGTGTTCATCCAGCGCATCCGCACCGAGTGGGCGCAGGAGAACAACCCGGACAACGGCAAGTACGGCATCTACCCGGTGAAGTCGCGCTACGTGCTCGTCGAGGACAGCGAGGCGTACAACGCCGCCGACGCCGGCATCTACGTGGGCCAGACGCGCTACACCATCGTCCGCCGCAACATCGCGAAGAAGAACGTGGCGGGCATCGAAATCGAGAACACGAAGTACGCCTATGTGGAGGGCAACACGGCCATCGACAACACCACGGGTCTGGTGGTGTTCGACCTGCCGGGCAACCCCATCAAGGGCACCGACATCCTCATCACCAAGAACATCATCACCGGCAACAACCGCCCCAACTTCGCGTCGGTGACGACCAGCAGCAGCACGGTGTCGCAGGTGCCGGCGGGCACGGGCACGTTCATCCTGGCGTCGCGCCGGGTGGAGTTCGTGGGCAACACGTGGGGTGACAACGAGACGGTGGACATCGCGGTGCTCAGCGGCCTGTCCATCGAGCCCAACCCCGTCCTGTGGGCGGCGGCCTTCTACAACTTCGCCAGCGCGGACGTGAGCATCCACGACAACACCTTCACGGGTGGCAGCGGCGGCAACATCGACCATGGCGCGCCGAGCATGACGCTCCGTCCGCTGGGCTTCCTGATGTCCAACCTCTACGCCTACGGCAAGGCCGTGCACGGCGTGGAGCGGGTGGAGCACGTGCTGTGGGACGGCATCGACCCGTATCCGCGCAACGAGACCATCGCCAACGGCGTCAACATCTGCTTCGTCAACAACACGTTGCCGGCGTCCTCGAAGGAGTCCGTGGTGGACCTGGACCTGCTGGCCGTGACGGCGAAGCTCACGGCGACGACGCCCGACCCGACGGGTGCCTGGGCGGAGACGCGCCGCTACAACCAGGGCGTGGCGCCGTTCGACTGCTCGGGCTTCAGCCCCGCGCTGGCGCTTCCCTGAGCAGCGGTTCAAGGACTGACTCGCCATGCGCGCGCCGTACATGACTCGCCTGGGCCTCGCCGCGGTGCTGTTCGCCGCGGCGGTGGCCGCCTGCTCGGGTGGAAACGATGACCCACCGGGCGGCGACAACCCGCCTGACTCGGGGAACCACGACAGCGGCACCCCGGATGCGGGTGACTCTGGCACTCCGTCCACACCCGACGCGGGGCCGGACGCTGGACCGGATGCCGGTGAACCCGACGCCGGAGTGGATGCGGGGACGGACGCGGGCACTCCCGATGCGGGGCTGCCCGAGGGCACCGTCACCATCCCCAACAAGCTGTCGGAGCTGGGGCTGTTCACCGGGAGCCCGGCGACCAGCGACTTCCAGCCCGTGGCGGGCAACATCCCCTACGAGCTGACCACGCCGCTGTTCTCCGACTACTCGCTGAAGTCCCGCACGCTGTACGTGCCCGCGGGCAAGGCGGCGGTGTACTCGGCGTCGGACGTGTTGGATTTGCCGGTGGGGACCATCATCACCAAGACGTTCGCGTTCCCCGCCGACTTCCGGGAGCCGGACAAGAACGTGCGCCCCCTGGAGACGCGCATCCTGGTGCGGCAGCCGGGCGGCTGGGAGGCGTATCCCTACGTCTGGAATGACGCGCTGACGGAGGCAGACAAGGCCGTGGGCGGCAAGGTGTTCAAGAACTTCGAGTTCATCGACGCCCAGGGCGTGGCGAAGAAGTTCGACTACCTGGTGCCCCAGCGCAACCAGTGCCAGAAGTGCCACCACGTGGTGGATGAGCAGGACAACCAGCAGCTGCTGCCCATCGGCGTGAAGGCCCGGTATCTCAACCGGGACCATGTCTACGACGGACAGACGCTCAACCAGCTCCAGCACCTGGCGGACCTCGGGAAGCTGACGGGGTTGCCTCCCGCCATCCAGATTCCTCGCGCGCCGGACGCCTTCAACACGGCGGAGGCGAGCCTGGAGATTCGCGCGCGCACCTACCTGGATATCAACTGCGCGCACTGCCACAACCCGAAGGCGCAGCCCGGCATCACCAGCCGGCTGTTCCTGGACATCAAGACGACGGACGAGTTCAGCCTGGGCCACTGCAAGCGGCCGGGCTCCGCGGGCAACGGCGTGGGCGGTGAGTTCGACATCGTCCCCGGAGACCACTCCACGTCCATCCTCTGGTACCGCATGAACACCGAGGAGTCGGGAAAGATGATGCCGGAGATTGGCCGCGCCCTGCGCCACGACGCGGGCTCGCAGCTCATCGCCGACTGGATTGACGCCATGACGCCCCGCACCTGCAAGTAGGGCGACACGCGTGTCGACTGACAGCCCCCTTCGTGCCTTCCGGGCGCGGAGGGGGCTTTCCTTTTGAAGAGGCGTCCGCGAGGGACGGCGACTTTCGGCGGGGGTGCCGCATAATCCCGGGCGAATGTCCCTTCCCACCCTGGCCCGAACGGCCGGCCTCCTCCTCGCGCTGGCCGTGTTCGCCTCGTGTCGCATCGAGTCCGCCGCGCCCTCGTCCGGCGCCACCCTCTCCCACGAGGGCGCCCCGTCCGGCGAGGTCTGGGTCTACACGTCCATGTACCAGCACGTGCTGGACGCGCTGGAGCCGCTGCTGAAGAAGAAGCTCCCCGGCGTCACGGTGCGCTGGTACCAGGCCGGCAGTGAGAAGGTGGCCAGCCGGGTGGAGGCCGAGCGCGCCGCCGGCGCCGTGCGCGCCGACATCCTCTCCGCGTCGGACCCGTTCTTCGTCGAACGGCTGGCACGCTCCGGCGCCTTCCTTCCCTATGCCTCCCCGCATGTGCTGCGCGTCCCGCGCTCGCTGCTGGATTTGGACGCCCGCCATGCCTCCATCCGCGTATCCACCATGGTGCTGGTGCACCGCGAGGACTCCCCTCCTCCGCCCACGTCCTTCGCGGCGCTGGTGGACGGGACGTGGACGGGACGGGTGGCCATCGGCGACCCGCTCACGTCGGGCACGGCCTTCACCTGGGCGGTGTTCTGTCAGTCGAAGTATGGCGACGGGTACTTCACCGGCCTGCGCGAGCGCGGCGCCATCGTCGCGGGCGGCAACGCGGCGGTGCTCCAGAAGGTGGAGAGCGGCGAGGCGGACGCGGGCGTGCTGCTGCTGGAGAACGCGCTGACGGCCCGCTCACGCGGCAGTCGGATTCGCGTGGTCTGGCCCACCGACGGCGCCGTCACCATCCCCGGGCCCGTGGCCCTCTTCGCGACGACACCCAACCCCGTGGCCGCGAAGGCGGTGGTGGACGTGCTCCTGTCTCCCGAGGGCCAGCGCCTCATCGTCGAGAAGGGTGACATGCACGCGGTGGATCCACGCCTCCCCGGCCCCGGCGGCGAGCCCGGCGTGGACACCCTGCTGACACGCACGCAGCCGTGGACAGCCGCGCTGATGGAAGAGGGCCTCACGCGCGGTGGCGTCATCAAGGAAGCCTTCAGCCGGGCCTTCTCGAAATGAGCCCCCCGGCGCGGTGGCTCGGGCTGTTCGCGTGGCTTGTGCCCCTGGTCCTCTTCGCGGTGGGCCCGGTGGTGCTGCTGCTCGCGCGCGGCGCGGGAGCCCCGGGAACGCTCGGCTGGGATTGGCTGGCCTCGGAGGCGGGCGCGCTGGGCAACACGCTGGCCATCTCCGGCGGGGCGGCGGTGCTCGCGCTCGTCCTGGGCACGCCCCTGTCGCTGTTGCTGTTCCGCACGGACCTGCCGCTGCGCGGCGCCTTCACCGTCCTCTTCACCCTGCCCTCGGCGATTCCCGCGTTCATCTGGGGCATGGGTTGGCTGTCATTGGCCAGTCCGCGCGCGGGCTATCTCAACCGGCTGCTGGGTGAGGGCACGCTCGACATCCACGGCCCGGTGGGCATCGCCTTCGTGGAGGGATTGTCCGGACTGCCGCTGGTGCTGCTGGCGGGCGCGGCGGCCTTGCGACGCGTGGACCCCGCATTGGAGGAGGCCGCGCGCGTGTGCGGCGCCTCGCCCGCGCGGGCCCTGCTGACGACGACGGTGCCGCTGGTGCTCCCCTCGCTCCTGTCCGGCGCGGTGATGGTGTTCCTGATGGCGGCGTCGTCGTTTGGCGTGCCGTACCTGCTGGGCGTGTCCGCGTCTCCGCCCACGCGCGTGCTCACCACGCGCATCTACGAACTCGTGCTGCTCGGGGACGAGGGCCTGGGCCGGGCCTCCGCGCTCGCGCTCGCGCTGCTGCTCCTCACACCCCTGTCCCTGCTGGCGACGTGGGCCCTGGGCCGCTCGGGCCGCGTGCGGCTGAGCACGGGCAAGGGCCTGGCCTCGCGTCCCCTGCCCCTGGGCCGCGCGCGCACCGGGGCCACCGTGGGGGTCGCGAGCACGTGCGCGCTGCTCGTGTTGCTGCCGCTCGCCGCCATCCTGCTCACCTCGCTCCAGCGCAGCTTCGGGGCGAGGCTTGCGTGGGAGGAGCTCACGCTCGCGCACTGGTCCGGCGTCCTGCTGGAGCCGCGCACCCTGCGCGCCACGGGGCTCAGCCTGCTGCTCGCGACGGGAGCGGGCGCGCTGGTGTGTGGGCTGGGGCTCGCCGCGGCCCTGCTCCAGCGGGCCTTCCGCCGACTCGGCGCGGGCGTGGAGGCCGTCGCCGTATGGCCCTATGCGGTGCCGGGCACGGTGCTGGCCCTGGCGCTGCTGCTCGCCTTCTCGCGGGACTGGCGCTTCATCCTCGTGGACAAGGTGGCCTTCGTGCTCGCGCTGGCGCACACGCCGTGGCTGCTGCTCATCGCCTACGCGGCGAAGTACCTGGCGCTGGGGACGCGCAACAGCGCGGAGGCGCTGGCCCAGTTGGACCCGTCCCTGACGGAGGCGGCGCGCATCAGCGGAGCGGGGCCGCTGCGGGCCTTCGTCGACGTGCCCCTGCCCCTCTTGCGACCCGCGCTCACGGTGGCCTTCATCCTGGCCTTCCTCTCGTGCGCGACGGAAATCACCATGTCCGTGTTGCTGGTGCCCGCAGGCTCGGAGGTGCTGGGCAAGCTGCTGTTCGACCTGCAGAGCTACGCGGACCCTGCCGCGGCGGCGGTGCTGGCCTGCGCCTTCGTCGCGCTGGTGGTGCTGGGACAAGCGGTGCTCGCGCTGGTGGCCCGGCGCGCGGCGGAGGCGCGGTGATGGCGGCGATTTCGTTGGAGGGGTTGTTCAAGTCCTACGGCGCCACGCCCGTGGTGCGCGGCCTGAGCCTCGAGGTCCGCGAGGGCGAGCTCGTCTCGCTGCTGGGCCCGTCCGGCTGCGGCAAGACGACGACGCTGCGGATGCTCGCGGGCCTGGAGCACCCCGACACGGGCGTCATCCGCATTGGCGGGGAGATGGTGGCGGGGCCGGGCGTGCGCGTGCCGCCCGAGCGGCGCGGACTGGGCATGGTGTTCCAGGGCTACGCCGTCTGGCCGCACCGCTCGGTGGAAGAGAACGTGGCCTATCCGCTGACGCTGCGTCGCATGTCGAAGACAGAGGTCGCCGCGAAGGTGCGCGAGGCCCTGCGTTGGGTCCGCCTGGAGGCGCTGGCGACTCGAAGGCCCCACGAGCTGTCGGGCGGACAGCTTCAGCGCGTGGCCCTGGCGCGCGCCCTGGTGGCCAGCCCCCGCGTGCTGCTGCTGGACGAGCCGCTCTCCAACCTGGACGCGGCGCTGCGTGAGGAGCTGCGCGCGGAGCTGGCGGCCCTGCGCGCGCGGCTGGGCACCACGCTCGTCTTCGTCACGCATGACCAGGGCGAGGCGCTCGCGCTGTCGGACCGCATCGCGGTGATGAACCAGGGCGTGCTGGAGCAGGTGGACGCGCCCGAGACGCTGTATCGCGAGCCGGCCACGCCCTTCGTCGCGGGCTTCGTCGGCGGAGCGAACGTCCTCACCGGCGAGGTGCGCGAGGGCGCCTTCCACACCGCGCGGAGCGGCACGGTGTTCCAACTGCCGGCCGACACCTCGGCGCCCCCCGGCCCCGCGACCCTGGTCGTGCGGCCCGAGGACCTGGCGCTCGGTGAACAGGGCACCCCTCTGCCCCTCTCCGCGCGCCTGTTCCTCGGACACGCCGCCGAGTACCGCTTCCCCGTCGACGGCACCCTGCTGCGCGTGGTGGCCCCACCACTTGAAGTGCGCCCGGGTCAGACACTCAAAGTCCTGCTCCGCAAGGCGCGCCTGTTCTCCGTCGGCTGAGATTTCGAGAGTCTTCGGAGGAGTCGCCCTGGATGATTCCGGACTCGTTGATTGAAAAACGAGGCTCCGACAACAATCCCGTGTCCCCCCGGTATTCGGAGTCACCTTGCCCCGTCACATCCCCTTGCTCGCGCTCCTCGTGCTGTCCCTTGGCCTCTCCGCCTGCACCGAGGACGACGTCTGTACGGAGATTTCCACCTGCGGCTCGTGCGCGAGTGAGTACGTCGCCAATGCCTGCAAGTGGTGCCCGTCCGACAGCACCTGCTCCGCGTATGGTGAGAACAGCTCGTGCTCGTATTCGGAGCTGAAGGACGACGCGGACGAGTGTGGCGGCACGTCGGGCTCGTGCACCAGTCCGTACTCGGGGCCGGCGGCGGACCCGCAGTCCTCCGCGTTCTGCCAGGCCGCGTACCACTACGGCTGCCAGGGCAACACATTGAAGCGCAACGACAACTGCCGCGTGTACGCCCAGTTCGAATCAGACAATCCGGGCATGCCTTCCTGCCCCTACTGCCCCTGAGCCGATAGGTTCGAGGAATCCATGAGCGACGAAAACCCGAGCATCCTCTCTCACGTCTCCGTCGGAACGAATGACTTCGCCCGCGCGGTGGCGTTCTACGACCAGGTGCTCGCCACGCTGGGCTGTCGTCGGGTGCTCGACTTCCCCAACGCCGTGGCCTACGGCAAGCAGTTCCCGGAGTTCTGGGTGCAGATGCCCCTCGACGGACAGCGCGCCACCGTCGGCAACGGCACGCACTTCGGCTTCATCGCCACCTCGAAGCAGATGGTGCACGCCTTCCACGCGGCCGCGCTCGCGGCGGGAGCCACCGACGAGGGCGCCCCCGGGCCGCGCCCGCTCTACGGCGAGCCCTACTACGGCTGCTTCGTGAGGGACCCGGACGGCCACAAGGTGGAGGCGTCCTTCTGGGATGCCTCGCTGGGTGACGCGCACGGCGCCTGAAGCAGCCCCCACCCACGAGCGATGCGGGCCCGCGCGAGGAGGACTCGTCGGGCCCGCGGAAGGTTCGTTCAGCGGGCGGCGGAGGGCACCGCGGGCTCGGTGTCATGGCGGTAGATGACGCCCTCCTTCATCACGAAGAACACGGCCTCCGTCTTCCGGATGTCCTGGAGCGGATTGCCCGGCACCGCCACCACGTCCGCCAGCTTCCCCGGCTCCAGCGTGCCCAGCGTGGCGGACACGCCCAGGAGCTCCGCCGCGTGCACCGTCGCCGCGCGCAGGGCCTCGGCCGGCGCCATGCCCGCTTCCACCAGCAGCGCGAACTCGCCCGCGTTGCGCCCATGCTCGAAGACCCCCGCGTCCGTGCCGAAAGCGATGCGCACGCCCCGCGCAATCGCCTTGCGCAGCGACTGCTTGCGCGCCTCGTCCACCGCGCGCACCTTGCGGATGTTGTCCTCCGGCAGGCGGCCCTGGTCCGCGCGCTCCTTCACGCCCTGGAAGGCCATGGCGGTGGGCACGAACCAGGTGCCCTTGCGCTTCATCAAGTCGAGCGCCTCGTCATCCAGCAGCGAGCCGTGCTCGATGGAGTCCACGCCGGCGCGGATGGCCCGCTTGGCGCCCTCCGCGCCGTGGGCATGCGCCGCCACCTTGCGCTTGCGCGCGTGCGCCTCATCCACAATCGCATCCAACTCCGCCTGCGTGAGCTGCGGCGAGTCCACATCCGAGTTGAGGCTCAGCACGCCGCCCGTCGCGCACACCTTGATGAGGTCCGCGCCGTACTTGAGCGTGTCGCGCACCTTCGCGCGCAGCGCCTCCGGCCCGTCCGCCACGCCCGCGCCCGTCTCGTCCGCCAGCACGCCCTTGCGCCAGGAGTTGCCCTCGTCGCAGTGGCCACCCGTGGTGCCCAGCCCCGCCGTGGCCGTCAGCATGCGCGGCCCCACCACCGTGCCTCGGCGGATGGAGTTGCGCAGCCCCACGTCGATGAAGTCTCCGGCGCCCAGGTTGCGCACGGTGGTGAAGCCCGCCATCAGCGTCGCGCGCACGCGCGGCAGGGACTCCAGCGTCTGCTCCGGAATGGTCCGCTGGAGCGAGTCGATGACGTCCTGCCTCCAGTCCTCGCCCGGCTCGCCCGTCAGGTGCGTGTGCGAGTCCATGAAACCGGGCAGCAACGTGGCATCCCCCAGCTCCACCACGCGCACGCCCTCAGGCGCCTTCGCGCCCGCGCCCACCGCCGCCACCTTGCCGTTCATCACCACCACCACGCCCGGCGTGACGAGCTTCCCCGTCTTCGCGTCGAACAGGCGCGCGGCCTTGAGCACGTAGGCCCGGGGCGGCTCGGCCGCGGAGGAAGGGAGTCCCAACAGCAGGCAGGCCACGAGGAGCGCACGTCTCATGGGGCCCATTGCCCTCCGCTCCCCCCACCCGAGTCAAGCGCCCGGGTGCATTCCCACCGTGAGCGCACCGCGCGCTCACGGAAGAAGCCGGAAGCCCCCTACACCTCGCGGAGCTTCCAGGTGCCTCGCCGGAAGAGGATGGCGGAGACGATGGCCAGCATGGAGAAGGCCACCGTGAGGGCCAGGAAGACGCCCGAGGGCCCCATCCCGACAGGCCCCGACAACACCCACGCCAGCGGCAGCTCGAGCAACCAGAAGCAGAAGATGTTGATGAGGGTGGGCGTGGCGGTGTCCCCCGCGCCGTTGAACGACTGCGTGAGCACCATGCCGAAGGCGTAGAAGAGGAAGCCTCCGCTGATGATGCGCAGCGCGTGGGCCCCGTAGTCCACCACCGCCGCGTCGGGCGAGAAGGCGCTCACCAGGGGCTGGGCGAAGACGATGAACAACAGCCCCAGCGAGCCCAGGAAGACGGCGTTGATGACGCCCGCGGTCCACACCGCGCGCTCACCGCGCTCCGGCTGCTTCGCCCCCAGGCTCTGCCCCACCAGCGTGGCCGCCGCGTTGGCCAGGCCCCACGAGGGCAAGAGCGCGAAGAGGACGATGCGCATGGCGATGGTGTAGCCCGCCACCGCCGCGCTGCCGAACGTCGCGACGATGCGCGCCAGCACCACCCAGCTCGTGGTGTTCACCAGCGACTGCGCCGTGCCCGCGCCGGACAGCTTCAGCATGGCCAGCATCGTCCCAGGCTCCAGCCGCAGGTGCTCGCGGCGCACCTGGAGCCGCCCGCTGCCACGCGCCAGCCGGTAGAGCTGGTACACCACGCCGCAGCTGCGGCCGAACGTGGTGGCGACCGCGGCGCCCATGACGCCCAGCTCCGGGAAGGGCCCCAGGCCGAAGATGAGCATGGGCGCCAGGACGATGTTGATGGCGTTGGCCAGCCACAACACGCGCATGGCGATGGCCGCGTCCCCCGCGCCCCGGAAGATGGCGTTGATGAGGAACAGCAGCAGCACGCTGCCCATGCCGCCGAGCATCACCTGTGTGTAGCGCACGCCGTGCTCCAGCACCCACGGCGAGCCGCCCATCAGCTCCATCAACGGCCGGGCGAACACGACGCCCGCCACCGCCACGGGAATGGCCAGCAGCACCCCCAGGCCAATGGCTTGCACCGCCGTGCGCGCGGCCCGCTCCGGGTCCTTCTCACCGATGCGGCGCGACACCAGCGCCGTGGCGCCGATGCTCAGACCCGCCGCCGCCGCGTAGATGATGGTGAGCAGCGACTCCGTCAGGCCCACCGTCGCGACGGCATCCGCGCCCAGCCGCCCGACGAAGAACACGTCCACCACGGCGAAGATGGACTCCATCACCATCTCCAGCACCATGGGGACCGCGAGCAGGAAGATGGCCCGCTTCACCGGCAGACCCGTGAGGTCCCGCTCGGTGCCATGCATGGCTTCCTTCAGCGAAGCCCAGAGCCCCACCGCGGGTTCCCGCGACGACGGCGCATCCACCTCCGACATTTCCGGCCTCCATGCCGCCCCGAACCTGGGCCCTTCTGGCAGGAAGGCGCGGGCGCGTCCAGGGACGGCCGCCGCCGTCATCGGCTGACCCCGGGCCCGGAGCACGGCGGACGGACGAGCGGGCGGGCCCTTGTCCTTCGCGCCCGGACGAGCGTGCGTGGAAGTCTCTTGCCCCGTACCGGAGGCGGAGCCCCGAGGGCTCGGTCGTCCTGCCTCGAACACCCATCCAGCGCCGGCGGGCCGTCCTTCTGTCCCGGGCCGAGGTGTAGCTTGCCTCCACTCATGGTGACGAGCTTTTCGCGTGTGGCACCTTCCACGGACCCCAGTCAGGGCGCCGCTCATTTCCGTCTGGCCAGCAGTGCGCGCGTCCTGGGACGCATGCACCTGGGACCGGGGGTCCACGTCGCACAAGGCGCGGTGGTGTGCTCTCCGGAAGGCGCGGTCCAACTGGGCGCGGGCTCCGCGGTCCGGGAGAACGCCGTGGTCATCGGCACGGCCCGGCACCCCGTCGCCGTGGGAGAGAAGACCGCGCTCGGTCCGAGGAGCCTCATGCTCGGCGCATCGGCGGGCCACCTGTGTGACGTGGGCGCTGGCGCCATCCTCATGCCCGGCGCACAGCTGGGAGACCGCTGCCTCGTGGCGGATGGCACGCTGGTGCCCGCGGGCATGTTCGTGCCCTCCGATTCCGTCGTCGTGGGGCGGCCCGCCCGGGTCGTCCGCCGGGTCGACACCGGGGACCTGGAGCGGCTGCGCACCGCGCGAGGCGGCACCCTCTCGCTGCCCGAACAACCCCTCACCCCCTTCTTCGCGAGAGACCGCGCCGAGGACGCCCCCATGGGACAGTTGTACTCCTTCCGAGACAAGCACCCGCTCGTCCACCCCACCGCCACCCTCTTCTCCTCCTGCGAGGTGACGGGAGACGTGCTCATCGGACCGGGCGCCATCATCGGCCCCGGTGTGAGAATCGTGGGCGAGTCCCACGTCCCGCTGCGCATCGGCGCGGGGGTGCGCATCCACGCCAACGCGGTGGTGCACCTGCAGCCGGGCGGCTCGCTCGTCATCGAGGACGGCGTCTTCATCGGGCCAGGCTGCCTGGTGCACGCCTGCTTCGTGGGCGCGGGGACGGTGGTGGAGCCAGGCGCCATCCTCTGCGACCGCAGCCGCCTGGGCCGGGGCTGCATCGTCGGCGCGGGCAGCCTCGTCCGCGCGGGGACCCTGTTCCCGGACGCGGCGCAGGTGGACGGCTTTCCCGCGGTGCAGACGGGCTTCCTCTCCGCGCTGCCACCCGCGCCCGTCTGGGCCCTGCGGCCCGAGGACCTGCCCGAGCTGCGCCGCGTGAGCTGAAGACCGTGTCCGGCGGGCGCGCCACACCCGGAGGCCGGGCGAGGCCCCGGCGGGTCGCCCGTCAGCGCGTGCGCCGCGCGTGCCGTAAGGCACCTCCGTCCAAATCGTGAAGGAAGCGGGAAGCCGCGCGGGGAGTGGCCGGGTGGGCCTGGCCGCGCGGGGACCGGACGGAGGGCTTTCACGGCGAGGGCGAGATGTGGCAGGCGCCGGGCACCGAAGGACTTCAGGAGATTCATCGAGGACGCCGCTACGTCGTCCTGCGGACCTGGGGACAGGACGGCAGACCCCTCGTCATCAAGCAGGTCCGCCGAGGTCCGCTCGCCGTCGGCAGCGGCCCCATGCTGCGCCACGAGGACGCGCTCCTGCGCGAGCTGCGCGACGCGGTGCCGGACATCTCCCGCGTCGTCTCGCTCACCGAGGAGCCCTCGCAACCGCTCGCGCTCGTCCTGGAGGACGCCGGGCCCCACAACCTCCAGGAGTGGCTGCATCGCAGGCCGGTGGGCGTGGAGGTCTTCATGGAGCTGGCCCTGCAGCTCGCCGGCATCCTCTCCCGCCTGCACCAGCACCACGTCATCCACCGCGACCTCAACCCCACCAACCTCGTGATGAGTGCCAGCGGCCAGCGCCTCACGCTCATCGACTTCGACCTGGCCACGCGCGTCTCCGGACTCGCGCCCTCCGGGGACATGCCCGGAGAGCTCCAGTGGGCGCTGGCCTATATCGCCCCGGAGCAGACGGGCCGGATGAACCGGCTCATCGACCACCGCGCGGACCTCTACTCCCTGGGCGCGACGTTCTACGAGCTGCTCACGGGCCTGCCGCCCTTCACGTCCGCGGACCCCGTGGAGCTGGTCCACGCCCACCTGGCCCGGCATCCCGTGCCGCCCGCGTTCGCCAACCCCGCCGTCCCTCGCGTCGTCTCCGACATCGTCCTCAAGCTGCTCGCGAAGATGCCCGAGGAGCGCTACCAGAGCGCCGACTCCCTCCTCGTGGACCTCCAGGAGGTCCGCCGCAGGAAGGGCGCGGACCTGTCCGACGACTTCGAGCTGGGGCGGCTGGACCTGGCCCGCCAGCTGTCCCTCCCCGAGCGGCTGTATGGCCGCGAGCCGCAGCAGGCCGAGCTGCGCGCGGCACGGGAGCGGGTGCGCCAGGGCACCAGCGAGCTGCTCCTCCTGTCCGGCGCGGCGGGCATCGGCAAGTCGGCGCTGGTCCACGAGCTGGCGCGAGACGCGGCGCGCGGCGACCGACTGCTGACCGGCAAGTTCAACCAGCTCCAGGGCAACGTGCCCTACTCCGCGTTCGTCCAGGCGTTCCAGGGCCTGCTGCGCGAGCTGATGGAGGAGGCCCCGGAGGCGCGGGACATCTGGCGTCAGCGGCTGCTCGGCGCCCTGGGCCCCCACGCCCGCGTCATCAGCGACGTCATCCCCGCGCTGGAGGAGCTGCTCGGCCCGCAGCCCCTGCCACCGAAGCTGGGACCGGTGGAGGCGTCCGCGCGCTTCCACCTGCTCTTCCAGTCCTTCGTGCAGGCGCTGGCGACGCCCCGCCACGTCCTGCTCCTCTTCCTGGATGACCTCCAGTGGGCGGACCCCGGCTCGCTCCAGCTCCTCAAGAGCCTCTGCGGAGACCCCGGCTCGCTCCACGTCCTCTTCGTCGGCGCCTGGCGCTCCCAGGAGGTCAGCCCCGAGCATCCGCTGCCGCGGCTTCTGCGCACGCTCGAGGAGCAGGGGGCGATTCCCTCCCACTCCTTCGAGCTGGCGCCGCTGGATGCCGCCGCCATCACCGCGCTGTGCGCGGACACCTTTCGCCGAGAGCCGTCGGAGGTGGCGCCCCTGGCGGAGCTGCTCCTGAACAAGACGGCGGGCAACCCGCTCTTCCTCACCCGCCTGCTGCGGCTCCTGCACACGTCCGGACTGCTGAACTTCGATTTGGAGCAGGGCACGTGGACGTGGGAGTTGGAGCGGCTGCGGCGCGTGGAGGTGACGGAGAACGTGGTGGAGCTGATGCTCGCCGCCATCCGTCGGCTGCCGGAGCGGGCGCAGTACGTGTTGGAGGTCGCCGCCTGTCTGGGGGACCGGGTGGAGCTGGGCCTGCTGTCATCACTCGTCGACGAGCGCGCGACGGAGGACACGGCCTCCGCCTTGTGGAGCCTGCTGCGCGAGGGGCTGCTCATTCCGGAGAACGAGCCCTCGCGCCCGCAGGCGCGCACGGAGGACACCCCCATCACTCCCGAGGCCACGTATCGCTTCGCGCATGACCGCGTCCGACAGGCCGCGTACTCGCTGCTCACCGAGGACCAGCGCGAGGAGCTCCATCTGGCGGCGGGGCGCCAGCTCTTGCGCGGGGCGCGAGGGGACTTGCTCGAGGAGCGCCTCTTCGCGGTGGTGGACCACCTGTCTCGCGGCGCGCGCAAGCTCAGCGGCGCCGGGGAGAGACAGACGCTGGCGGAGCTGCTCTTTCGCGCGGGCCTCAAGGCCAAGGAGGCGTCGGCCTTCGGCGCGGCGCTGGTGTACCTCACGCGGGGCCTGGCCCTGCTGCCCCGCGAGGACTGGCCCCGGCGACACGAGCAGATCTTCCAGGTCCACAAGGAGGCGGCGGAGTGCGCCTACCTGTCCGGCAACGGGAAGCTGGCGGAGGAGCTGCTCCACACCGCCCACGAGCACGCCGCCTCCGCGCCGCGCAAGGTGGACCTGTACGTCCTCCAGGTACTGGCGCTCCTGATGAACGGCCACTACGCGGAGGCCCTGCGCGCGGGCCAGGAGGGGCTGCGTCTGTTCGGGCTGGAGCTGCCCGAACATGGCTACGCCCAGGCGCTCGCGTCGGAGCGGGCGCGGATGGAGCAACACCTGCGCGGGCGCGCGGTGGAGGAGCTGCTGGAGGCGCCTCTGCTGGAGGACCCGCGCCACCTGGCCTGCGTGCAGCTCCTGTCCGAGCTCGTCACGCCCGCGTTCTTCGTCGACCCGAACCTCTTCTCGTACCTCAACACCCTCGCCCTGGTGCTCACGCTGGAGCACGGCAACTCCCGCTGGGCCCCCGCGGTGTACGCCTGTCATGGGATGCTGCTCGCCAGCGAGGGCGACGCCGCGAGCGCCTATACCTGGTGCAACCTGGGCGTGGCGCTGGCGCGGCGGCTGGGTGACGCGCGCCAGGAGTGCCGGGCCCTCATCACGCTGACCCTCAACATCAATCACTGGCGCGCGCCCCTGCGCACCAACCTGTCGCTCTTGCGGCGCGCCGTCACCACGGGGCTGGCCAGTGGAGACCTCCAGTTCACCAGCTACGCGCTCACCACCGTCGTCTCCACCGAGCTGGCCATGGGCACCGAGCTGGTGCGCGTCCTGGGCTCCATCGACACCAGCCTGTCCTTCGCGCGCCGCGCGGGCGTCCAGGTGATGGCGGACGTGTCCATCCTCTCCCGTCAGGCCATTCGCGCGCTCCAGGGCCGCACCCACCAGCTCGCCCGACTCAGCGACGACGACTTCAACGAGCAGGACTTCCTCGACTCGGGGCTGACGACGCACACCAGCCTCTATCTGCACGCCCTCTTGAAGCTGCTGGTGGCGTATGTGCTGGGCGACCTGGACGAGGCCCTGAAAATGTCGCGCGAGGCGCTGCCCTACGAGCACTTCGCGCAGGGCTTCTTCCGCAACGTCGACTTCAACGTGCTGACGTCGCTGACGCTGGCGGCGCGGGCCACCCGTCTTCCCGAGGAGCGCGAGGCGATGCTCGGCCTGCTCGCGGAGAACCAGCGGAAGCTCGGCGGCTGGGCGGAGACCTGCCCGGAGAACTTCCGCCACAAGCACCAGCTCGTCTCGGCCGAGGTGGCCCGCCTGGAGGGGCGGCACCTGGAGGCCATGGCCCTGTACGACAGCGCCATCGACGGGGCCCACACCGAGGGCTTCCTCCAGGACGAGGCCCTCGCGAACGAGCTGGCGGGGCGCTTCCACCAGCAGCTCCATCACAAGCGCTTCGCCACGCTCCACCTGCGCGCGGCCCTGGACGGCTACACGCGCTGGGGCGCGCAGGCCAAGGTGGTGCTGCTGGAGGAGGAGTTCCCCGAACTCAAGTCCCTGGTCGACCGCTCCTGGAGCGAGCCGGGCATCACCCCGACGAGGCCCGATGCCCCGGGCGCGTCGCTGGATTTGCTCACGTTGCTCAAGGCGTCGGAGACGCTGGTGGGCGAGGTGGTGCTGGACCGGCTCCTGGAGAAGCTGATGGCGGTGTGCTTCGAGGCCGCGGGCGCCACGCGGGGCGCGCTGGTCCTGGATGAAGCGGGCGCGCTCCGGGTCCGCGCCGTGGGCGCCATCTCCGAGCCCGTCAGCCTGGAGCGCACGCCCCTGGCGCATGCCAGCCAGGTGCCCATCACCCTGCTGGAGCACGCCTTCCGCACCGGGGAGACGCTGGTGCTGGCCGACGCCGCGCACCAGGGGCGCTTCGTCCAGGACGCCTATGTCCTCCGCCGCGCCGTGAAGTCCGCGCTGGCCATCCCCATCCAGCGCCATGGCAAGACGGTGGGCGTGCTCTACCTGGAGAACGACCTGGCCACCCGCGCCTTCACGCCCGAGCGCGTGGGGGTGCTGCGCACGCTGTCGTCGCAAATCGCCATCTCCCTGGAGAACAGCCGCCTGTTCGAGCAGCTCCATGTCGAGGTGCAGGAGCGCCGCCGCGCGGAGCGGGCCGTGCGCTTCCTGGCCGACTCCGGACTCGCGCTCGCGGAGTCGCTGGATTTGGAGCAGACGCTCGCGAAGGCCACGCGACTGGTGGTCCCCTTCCTCGCGGACTGGTGCATGTTCACCGTCGTCGAGCGAGGCGACACGCTGCGCACGCTGGCGGTGGCCCACGTGGACCCGGTGAAGGAGGCGCGCCTGCGCGAGCTGCTGGAGCACTACCCCGTGGACTGGACGTCTCCGCCCGCCGTCATCCACGCGCTGCGCACCGGCCAGCCCTTCCTGCGCGCGGACGTCACCGACTTCATGCTGCGCGAGCACGGCCACGGCCCGGAGTATGTCGAGCGCCTGCGCGAGCTGGGCTCACAGGCGGCCATGCACGTGCCGCTCATCGCCGGAGGCAGGACGCTGGGCGTCGCGACGTTCGTCTCCGGCACGCCCGGCCGCCGCTACAGCGAGGTGGACCTGGGCCTGGCGCAGGAGCTGGCCCGCCGCGCCGCCGTCTGCATCGACAACGCCCGCCTCTACCGCGAGTCCCAGGACGCCATCCGCCTGCGCGACGAGTTCCTCAGCGTCGCCTCCCATGAGCTGAACACCCCGCTCACGTCGCTGCGCCTCATGGTGCAGACGCTCTTGCGTCACACGCCCCAGGGGCTGCCGCCCGTCGCCATCCGCGGACTCAAGACGCTCGACAGCCAGAGCCTGAAGCTGGCCACGCTGGTGGAGGAGATGCTCGACATCTCCCGCCTCCAGGCGGGGCGCCTGGATTTGCACCTGTCGCGGGTCGACCTCGTGGAGGTCCTCGACGCTGTCACCCGGCGCATGCAAGAGCCCCTGAAGCGCGCCGACTGCGAGCTGGCGCTTCATGTCGCGGGAGGAGCGCTGGTCGGCCGCTGGGACGCGGCGCGGCTCCAGCAGGTGTTCGTCCACCTCGTCTCCAACGCGCTCAAGTTCGGCGCCGGCAAACCCATCACCCTGCGGGCCTGGGGCGACGCGGACGTCATCCACGTGAGCGTCCGGGACGCGGGCATCGGAATCGCCGCCGACCGGCTCGCCTACATCTTCGAGCGCTTCGAGCGCGCCGTCTCCGTGCGCGCCTATGGGGGGCTCGGGCTCGGGCTCCACCTGGTGCGGGAGCTGGTCACCGCGCTCGGGGGCACCATCCGCGTGGAGAGCACGCCCGGCGAGGGCAGCACCTTCACCGTCGAGCTGCCCCGCGAAGGACCTCCGGACACGCCCGCGTGACGGGAGGGCTGGCGGACAGGTGCCGCCCCAAAAAGACAGCACCCGGGTGGCCGCCACGAAGGCCCCCCGGGTGCTTGCTTCAGACCTGCGATGTGACGTGAAGGACTAGTACGCGCCCTTCAGCGTGACACCGGTGTAGGCCGAGTAGCCACGCACCATCACGTAGTACTTGCCCGCCGTGGTGTTCGTCAGGGCGCACGTCTCGACGTTGCCCGACAGGTACGGACGGCAGTTGTACGTGGTGGTGGTGGGGGCCGCGTTGAAGCGAACGTACAGGTCCGCGTCGCCCGTGCCGCCCGTGGTGGTGAACGTCACCCGGGTGTTGGCCGGCACGTCCATCGTGTAGTTCACGGAGGAGCTGGCGGCGCCCGCCAGGCCCGTCACCGGCACGTTGTTCTGCAGCACGTTCGGCGGAGGACCGCCCGTGGTGAACGAGCCCGTCAGCGTCGCGCCGGAGTAGGTGGCGTACGCGCTGATGAGCACGTGGTAGACGCCCGCCTGGGCGGTGGTGATGGTGCACGTCTCCGTGTTGCTGCTGCTCTCCGACTTGCAGTCGTAGGTGGAGGAGCTCGGCTGCGAGCCGAACCGGACGAACAGGTCCGCGTCACCCGTGCCACCGGCGAGCGTGAACTTGAGGTTCGTGGCGCCGGCCGGGACGGTCAGGTTGAAGAACTTCTGGTTGCCCGTGGCACCGCCCAGGTTGTTCACCGGGATGCCGTTGGTCAGCACGACGGACGGCTGGGGAGGCAGGGTGACGCCCACGCCCACCGCTTCCCACGCGGCCTTCACGGCATCCTGCGTGGCCTGGTCATAGCCGAGGTCCAGCGCGGCCTGGATGGTCCACGTCTTCGCCTGAACGAAGGTGGTGGAGGCCGTGTAGATGTCGGTGTTGGCCTTGTACCAGATGCGGGCGGCCTTCTCGACGCCGATGGCCGGCACGGAGATGGTGGAGCGGCCGCGCGGGTGCGTGCCACCCTTGGAGAGCAGCGCGAACGCCAGGTTCGGGATGCCCGAGCTGTAGTGCACGTCCGTGCTGGAGGTGAAGTCGGAGGCGAAGTCCAGCGAGGCGCCGTCCTTCTTCGGGTCATCCATGTAGCGAAGGGCGTCGTTCGCCGTGCCCGGCGTCCACACGTCCTCGCCAATCATCCAGATGGCGGGCGTGGTGGCCCAGGAGCCGGAGGCCCAGCTCTCGCAGATGGCGGAGAAGGTGTCCGACATCGCCTCGTTCAGACCGCCAGACTGGCCGGAGTACGTGAGGTTGGACTCGTTCTCCGTCACGGCGTGGGTCAGCTCGTGGACGGTGACGTCCGCGTCCTTGCCCAGTTCGATGGAGTTCACGCCGTCGCCGTCGCCGTACACCATCTGGGTGCCGTCCCAGTACGCGTTCACGTAGTTGCTGCCGTAGTGAACGGTGCTGATGAGGGTGGCGCCCGCGTTGTTGATGGAGTCGCGGCCGAACAGCGTCTGGTAGCAGTTGTACGTGTACCCGAGCTGGTCGTAGTTCATGTCAACGTGGGCGTCGCCGATGGCGGCCTGGCCCTCGCTGCGCTTCAGCGTCCCCGGCGTGGTGCTGCCGTTGTTGGCGCTGTACACGCGGCGGTTGAGCGCGGAGTGGATGCGCGGGTGACGCGCGACCACGCCGGCCTGGCCACGGGCGTCGACGAACACGTCGTCCACCAGCGGGATGCCCTCGACCTGGGTGCCGACGACGCGCACCTGCCACGCCAGGAAGAGCTGCTCGTTCACGTCACGCACATAGACGAGCCGGGGCTCGCCCTCGGTGGAGATGCCGGTGCCGGCCGTGGCGCGGGCCGCCGCACGGGCCGCCGCGGACCCATCCACGCGGGGAACCGCGGGCAGGTCCTGGCCGTCACGCGCGGAGCTGTTGGCCGCGTACACCTGGCCGTCCGGGCGAACGTGCAGCACGAGCTCGCCGTTGACGACCTCCAGGCCGTTCTTCGTCTGCCGGTAGCGCAGGTGCTGGTTGCCCTGGGCGTCGGTGCGGGCCTTGTTGAGGAACATGTCGTCCGCGCTCAGGCGGAAGATGGGGGCGATGCCCGACAGCGCGGGAGCCGCGGCGAAGGCCGCGTGGCCCACGGAGAGCGCGGACAGCGTGCGCTCCACCTTGCCCAGCTCACCGACCACCGTGAAGGGGATGCCGTCGGAGTGCACGCCCGCCACGCCCGCACCCGGCAGCTTCCCGAGGGAGCCCTGGATGTCGCCGCCGGACTTCGCTTCAGGAGCCTTCGTCTCGTCTCCCGTGGAATCCACGGTGCCGCACGCAGTGAGCGCTACTCCCAGCCAAGCCGCACCAATCGTCTTCAGGACTCGATGAGCCAAACGCACTACCTCCGGTAGAAAGACGGGATAGTCGTGACACACCTGGAATCAGGATTTCAAATACAAAATCGAAAATTCATGTTTCCGATTATTTCCTGACATGATTTGTAAAGCATATTTACGCGTTTTTCCTTGTTGAGCAAGAAACGTCCAGACCGGGTGCGGGGTAGCAGCTCGCAGGGAGAAGCGGGCGGTAGAAGTCGACCCTGCCTGAAACACGGGCGCGTCTGTGAGGAATTCGAACGTTTTTGAGAGACATTGATGTCGAAGAAATGAGCCGATGTGACGACGGGGGGAGGCGGGCCGGCCTCGCGGAGGTGGGTGGCCTGCTACAGTGACGTACTTGTCCGGCGCGAGGGCTTCGCGCCTGGTGCCTGGGGGGCGCGCGCCATGGGGCATCCCGCCGTCGAGAACGAGACTCCGTTCGCCTTTGACCTGATGGGGCTCTGCGACGAGGAGGCGCGTCCGTTGCTCCTGCTCGTGGTGAAGGCGACGTATGGATTCGGCGAGACGGGGCTGACGGGGGTGAAGGAGCAGCCGAAGGTGAGCTGGCAGGGGCAGCCCTGGGGCGAGCCCGGGGAGTCCAGCTACCGGTACGAGGTGGAGGGCGCGTTCATCAAGCCCGCGACGGACGTGGTGTTGCTGGGCCATGCGCATGCGCGGCGCAAGGGGGACACGGAGGTGCTGGTGGCGCTCCAGGTGGGGCCGCTGACGAAGGCGGTGCGGGTGTTGGGGGAGCGCACGTGGTTCCGGAGCCTGGGGCGGGTGTCGGCGACGAAGCCGCTGCCGTTCGAGCGGATGGCGTTGCAGTGGGAGCGGGCCTTCGGTGGGTGGGACAGGACGGATGCGGGGAGGCCGGCGTTCGAGCCGCGCAACCCGGTGGGCACGGGCTTTCGCGCCAGCGCGAGGCACTTCGAGGAGGGGTTGCGGTTGCCCAACCTGGAGGACCCGGCGGAGCCGCTGCGGGAGTTGGGGCAGCGGGTGACGCCGGTGGGGTTCGGCTTCACGTCACCGGACTGGCAGCCTCGGGCGAGGTACGCGGGGACGTATGACGAGGCGTGGAGCAAGACGCGCAAGCCGCTGTTGCCCAAGGACTTCGACCGGCGCTTCTTCAACGCGGCCGCGCCGGGGCTCGTGGCGCCGGGGTACTTGAAGGGGGACGAGGCGGTCATCATCGCCGGGGCCTCGCCGAAGGGACGGCTGGCCTTCTCGCTGCCCGGGCAGACGCCGCCGGTCGTCACGGTGGAGCTGGCGGGCACCGAGGACGCGAAGCCCGCGATGCACCTGGACACCGTCATCCTGGATGCCGACGCGGAACAGGTGACGCTGCTGTGGCGAGGGCATGTCCTCCTGGGGGACGGCCTGCACGACGTGCGGGGACTGCGTGTCACGGCGGAAGGTGTGTCGAAGCCCACATCGGATTGAGGGGCCGCGCTGGCCGATTCCGCGCACGGCGAGGGCCCTCCGGCACCTGTCAGGCGGCCTCTCGCATGAATGCGCTATCATTCGTCGTCAGCCTGGTCGCGGCTGAGAGCTTTCGTCTTCATCCACCTCGTTCGCCAGGGCCTTCCGCATGAGCTCACACCCCGCCAGCAAGTCGAGCCAGCCCGGCCCCCAGGTGCGGGAGCCCATCCTCGGGAGTCGTTCCGGACAGCTCGTGGGACTCGAGGCCTCGGGAGCACCGCTCGTGGATTTTCCTGGCAACTCCACGGGCCCCGTCACCGCGCGACTGGCGGTGGCCCTGGAGCCCCGGGGCCTCCAGGAGGCCGTGGCCCGACGCCAGAAGGTGGTCCTCCTGTTCGAGAACGGAGACCCGGCGCTGCCCTTCATCATGGGCCTCATCCACGAGCCCAGCCCCACGCCCTTGCTGGATGCCTTGCTGGAGACCGCCGAGCCAGCGCCACCGCCTACCGAGGCACACGTCGACGGCAAGCGGGTGGTCATCGAGGGCCAGGACGAAGTCGTCCTCAAGTGTGGCGAAGCCAGCATCACCCTGCGCCGCAATGGCAAGGTCATCATCAAGGGGACCTATCTGGAGTCGCGAGCCACGGGCACCCACCGCATCAAGGGTGGCTCGGTGGAGATCAACTAGACGACATCCAGCGCGCCCCAGGACGCTCTCTGGGGAGGGGGACTCGAACCCAGACTCACGCGCAGTGTATCCTTGACGGACCTGGAGGTGGGGCCATGGCCGTCAACACAGGCGTCAACAAGATGTCCGTCGTCACCAAGGACAGTGGGGGCGTGACCACGGCCTTCCCGGATGTGTGCAAGACGCCCAGCCCTGCGGGGCCCGTCCCCATTCCCTATCCCAACGTGGCCCAGTCCTCCGACACCGACAAGGGCACGAAGAAGGTGTCTGTCGCGGGCAATCCCGTGTGCGTGAAGGACTCCAACTTCAAGACGAGCACGGGTGACGAGGCGGGCACGGCCGGTGGCGGCGTGGCCTCCAGCAAGACAAAGGGCAAGGCGGAGTTCATCAACTTCTCCTTCGACGTGAAGTTCGAGGGGAAGAACGTGGCCCGCGCCTTCGACCTCATGCTCCACAACGACAAGAACACGCCGCCGTTTCCTCTCATGCAGGGACCAGTGGTCGCGGGCGCGGGGAGCAAGGAGGAACCCAAGTGCCTCGTCTGCAAGAAACACCTCTAGCAGAGTCCACCCCGCCGAATTGTCTGTGGATTCAAAGGGCCTCAACTTCAAGAGCAGCCATATGTGGCCCTGGGGAGATCCCCACCGCCCACGTCAGACAGCGCCCCATCACTCATGAGCTCCTCATCTCTTTTGAAGCCCGCGCGGTGGGATATCTACGAAGAGCATCTCGGCGAAGCGGCCTTCCGGTGGAGCCAGTGGGAGAAGGCGCTCGACTCGCCTGACTACTCACTCGCGGAGCTGGCCGAGCTCGAAGAGTCGGGTGCGGCCCATCTCGATGCCCTGGTGTTGGGCGGCGAGCCCGTGGCCCATCGGCTGCTCATCCCCGCGCTCGCCGATGAGCCCGAGCACATCCTCGCCGGGGCACTCGCCCTGCTTCGCGCGGAGTCACCTCCCGGCCCTTCCGCCGTGCTCACGGCGCTCGCCGCCGCGGAACCCGATGCACTGGCTCCCTTCCAGCGGGCGCTCGAGCTGGCACCCACCCCCTGCATCCCACCGGAGTTCGCTTCGCTGCTGAAGAAGGCGGATGCGGCGCCTGAGCTGTGGGCCTCGGTGGTCGACGTGCTTGGCACCCATGGTCGGGCCACGGCGGCGCTGTGCGCTCCGCTCCTGTCGCACCCCGAGCCCCACGTGGTCGCCGCCGCCCTGCGCACCCTGAGCCGCGCACGCCTCCACGTGGAACCCTCCGTGCTCCAGCGGGCGCTCGGCTCGGACGCACCCGTCCTCCGGGATGTCGCGCAGACCGTGGGACTGATGAACGGACACCTGGGCGCCTGGGCTGCCTGCCAGTCGGCGGTGGACTCACCCGCGCCAGGCAATCGACACCCCCTGCTCCTGCTCGGACTGAGCGGTGATGAGCGGGCCGTGACGCGGCTGGTGGGCTTGCTGTCTCACGAGAAGCTTCGGCCCGATGTGCTGTGGGCGCTCGGCTTCTCTGGGCGCATCCAGGCTGCGGACGCGTGCGTGGAACTGATGCGCCACAAGCCCGTGGCAGCACTCGCCGCAGAGGCTTTCAGTGCCATCACCGGGCTCACCATCGAAGGTGGCTTCGCCGCCGCGAAGGAGGACGCAGCGGACGAAGCCCTGACGCCATTGGAGGAAGACCTCGAACGAGACCTCTCCCCCAAGCCCGAGGACGACCTGCCCCAGCCCATGGCCGAACAGGTCGCGGCATGGTGGAAGGAGACACGGCCTCGCATGGACCCGAAGCAGCGCCATCTCTCCGGCCAGCCCTTCACTCCGCAGGGGCTCGTCGAGGCGTTGCTCAACGCCCCCCTCCGCAGGCGTCATGCGCTGGCATTGGAGCTGGCACTGCGCAGCCGAGGGCTGCATCAGGTCCCGACACGCGCTCCCGTGGAGCAACAAGTGCTCGCGTGGAAGAGTGTCCGCGCGGCCCCTGCGTCCAGCTTCAATAGGCCCTTCGCGGAAGGACTTCGGGGCTGAGACTGCTCCGCGAGGGTTGCTTCACGGACCCGACGCCGCTCCGTCTTCCACGTCGCCGTGGATGAGCCAGTGACGCGCGGGAGCGTCTTCCCAGAAGCGGCGCAGAATCTTGTCCGTGTGGCTGTTCTCGGCGACCCGGTTGAGCTGGAGCGCGACAATCTCGCTCTCCACCAGCTCCGCGACTCGCACCACGCCAGAGCGCAGTCCGTACTCCTGCACCCGGCGAATCATGTTCGTCGCCTCCGGTGACGCGGGACGGAACGTTCTCAGGTCCGCCTTGATTTTGATGTCGCGCCCCGCAAGCGAGTCTGTCGCCGCCTCCAGCTCCGACACGAACACTTCCATCTCCTGGACCCGGATGTAGCCCTCCAGGACGAACTCCACGATGGAATGCTCGACATCCACCCCGATTCGGAACACCGGGCGCTCCTTCGCCACACGGACACACGGAGGCACTTCTCTCCGACGTCCTACAGCGTAGGGGTCACCTCGACGGGTGCCCAGACACCCGGGAGTGCGGGGTGAACGTCCAGTTCAAGATTCGACGTTCAACCGCGCCAGCAACAACACCAGCGCACGTCGCGCCACCGCGTGCCGCACTTCACTCCGATTCCCCTCGAAGACGTGGCGCTCCACCGTGGCCGTCCCGCCTCGACGCAGCACCGCGATGAAGGCCAGTCCCACGGGCTTCAGCGGCGTGCCTCCGCTCGGCCCCGCGATGCCTGTCTCCGCCACCGCCCAGTCCGCGCGCGAGTGCGCAAGCGCCCCATGCGCCATGGCCTCCACCGCCTCCGCGCTCACCGAGCCGTGCTCTTGGAGCAGCGCCAGCGACACACCCAACTGCTCCACCTTGGACTCATGCGAGTACGGCACGAAGCCGCGCTCCACCACCGCGGATGCGCCCGGTACGTCCGTCAGTTGCGCGCAAATCAGGCCCCCGGTGCACGCCTCCGCCAACACCAGCCGGCCCCCCGCGCGTCGACAGCGCTCCAGCACCTGACCGGCCAGGTCCTCACGTCCCTCGTCCGTCACCTGTGCTCCTCCGACTCCATGACCTCGACCTCACGTGGCCCCGACGTTCATGCCGCGCGCGTCACATCTTCGCGAAGCCTCGGTTCCCACGCTCAACGCACCCCATCCTCGCACGACCCGGACGCCCAGGCCTCGCCGGACCACGGCCTCACGAAGCACTCGCACCACGCGCCGCGCCCTCACGCACGTGCCCCCTCCGGCCTCACCCCCATCACCGCCACCAGCACTTCGTTCTTCCAGCTCAAGCCCACCAGCCCTGGCTCCCGCCGCAACTCCAGCACCGGATGCACGCCTTCGGGCTCCACCTGCTCCAGCAACTCCAGCGGCACGAAGCCCGCGCGCTTCAGCCTCGCCATCCACGTCTCCGCCAGCTCGTGTCGCTCGCAGCGCGCCGACTCATCCACCGTCCCCACCACGTCCTCCACCTCCCTCCCGAAGAAGCGCTTGATGGCGGCTCGCTCCTCGCGAGGAACCTCCAGCGTGTCCAGCAGGTGGAAGACCTGCGTGAAGTGCTTCCACGCGTTCAGGAAGCGCTCCAGCGGCGGCGCGCGGAAGTGGTCCGTATTCGGCTCGCACAACACCACCCCCGACGGCTCCAACGCTCGCAGCCGCCGCAGCACCGCGTCTCGCACCGCTCCCACGCTCCCGGGCTCCTCCGCCACATGGTGCAGCGCGAAGGCCGCGTTCACCACCCTCGGCCCCGGCAACCCTCGCAACACCGACCAGGTCGACTCGGACAGGCTCTCCACCGGCGCCTCCACCCCCACGAAGCGCACCGACGCTCCCACCTCACGCGCCACCTTCGCCGTCGACTCCTCCGCCTGCGCGAGGCTCGCTCCGCTCGGGTCCACGCCCACCAGCGTCAACCTGCGCGGCAGCGCCCCCTGCTCCGACAGCGCCTTCAACAACCGCCCCTCCTGCCGCCCCTGGCCGATTCCCACGTCCACCAACGTCGCCTCGTCCCGCTTCCCCAACAACTCCACCAACACCGCGTTCGCCAACGCATCGGCGGCGGAGGCCAGCGGCATGTGCGTCATCAACAGCCGGAACAAATCAATCTGCCGCGCCCCCTCTTCGGGATGCGGATACAGATAGGGATTGCGCGCCCCCACCCCCACGCCCTCCAGGCGATGCGACACCGCCGTGGCGAAGAGCAGGTAGCCCAGGTCCTCCGGCACCGAGTCCACATCCAGCAACGTCTCCAGCGACGCCAACTCGTGCGCCGCCTCGATGGGCTGGCCCGACAGGGTGTGCTCCACCGCTCGGAAGAGCAGCTCATCCTTCACCGTGCGCATCGCCCCACGACTCCTTCCCCCAGAGACCCCTGCTCGACTCAACGGTAGTGGTGCCCTCCAGGGACCTCCACCCGGTCAGCCCGCCTGCACGCGCTCTTCGTGAAGCGCCATACACGCGAGCAGACGAACGGACAGGCCAACGTCCTGGCGCTTACGCCTCGCTTGTACCTTTCGCACAGACAGCCGCAGGTCCCGTTTCCGGGACCCCGGGCCATTCGTGCAATCCCATGTCGAGAACAGTGGACGCCCGTGCCCGGGGAGGTGAGGCTGCGCGGCGTGAGAGCACACCGGCCGGGGTGACAGTTCTCTGCCCATCCGGTGTTGAAGGGTTCCCATGCGTCTTGAGCGCAGCTCTCTCCTGCCACTGCTCGTCCTGGCGGCAGTGCCCTTCCTCGTACGAGCGCAGGGCCTCCCCGCCCCCTCCGCCGAGTCCCGCACCGTCGAAGTCGAACTCCAGTCCACCGACGGCGGCACCTCCGTGTCCGCCGAGGACGCCACACGACTGGGCCTCACCACCGATGGCGGTGAAGCCACGCTCGTGCCACCGACCCTCGTCGCTGACGCACCCGCCGCATGGCCCGTGGGCCTGGAGGGCACTCCCGGTGAAGTGACCCTGGAGCTGCTCGTGGACGAACAGGGCGCGGTGGCCGAGGTGAAGGTCGTCGACGCACCGCACGAGCCCCGCCTCACCGAGGCCGCGCTCCAGGCCGCACCGGGTCTGCGCTTCACTCCCGCCACCCTCGCCGGAGTGCCCGTGGCGGTGCGCCTGCCCTTCGTCTACCGCTTCGTGCCTCCAGCCGCGCCCGTCCCCGTCTCCACCGCGCGACTCACCGGCGAGGTGCGCGCGCGAGGCACGCGCCGTCCCCTCGCCGATGCGCTCCTCTTCGTGGACGGGAGCACGGAGCCCGCGGGCACCGTGGACGCACAAGGGCGCTTCACCCTGGAGCTGCGCCCCGGCACCCACCGCGTGGAAGCGCGCGCCCCCGGACACACGCCGAGCACCTTCGAGGAGACGCTCTCCGAGGGCCAGTCGCTCCAGGTCATCTACCGCTTGCAGCCCGGGCGCGTGAATCCCTACGAGACGGTGGTGCGGGACGACCGCCCCCGCACGGAGGTGACGCGCATCACCCTGCACGAGCAGGAGCTCCGCGAGGTGCCCGGCACGCTGGGAGACCCGTTCCGTGTCGTCATGTTGATGCCCGGCGTGGGCAGCCTCGCCTCGGGCATCAGCTACCCCGTGGTGCGTGGCAGCCAGCCCGCCGCCACCGGCTTCTTCCTCGACGGCGTGCGCATCCCCATGCTGTACCACCTGATGCTCGGGCCCGCGGTGATTCACCCGGACTTCATCGACACCGTCGACTTCTTCCCGGGCTCGCCGCCAGTGCAGTACGGACGGCTGCTGGGCGGCGCGGTGGAGGGACGGCTGAGCCGACCGCGCGAGGACCGGCTGCACGTCACCGCCTACGCGGACCTGCTCAACAGCGGCGGCTTCATCGAGTACCCCTTCGAGAGCACCGGCACCTCCGTCAGCGTCGCCGGCCGCGTCAGCTACTCGGCGTTGTTGATCTCCCTGGGGTCCAAGCTCCTCAGTGGGTCCGACGCGGAGAAGGTGCACGCGAACTTCTGGGACTACCAGGCGCGCATCGAGCAGAAGGTCGGCGAGGGCCGCGTGCGCCTGTTCGCGCTGGGCAGCTCGGACGACGTGGGCTCCAGCCCTTCGACCTATTACATCGGCTCCACCGGCGGCAGCATCGTGTCCCGCTTCCACCGGGTGGACCTGCGCGGAACCCATCCGCTCGCGGGGGGTGATGCGGAAGTGGGCCTCACCGTGGGCTCGGACGCGCTGGGCCTCGACGGAGAGGAGTCGGAGCGCCTGCCGAGCGGCGCCATCTCCTTCCGCAAGGTGGGCGAGTACGCCCTGCGCCAGACGACGTTCGCGATGCGGGCCGGCTGGAAGCGCCGCCTGGACTCCACGCTGGAGCTCGCCGTGGGCGGCGACGTGGAGCACCGGCGCGCCGCCACCGACATCACCGGCACCGGCATCCCCCCGGGCACCAACCCCGACGACCCGGTGGACCCCATCAAGAGCCCCTCCTCGCTGGCGACCTTCTCCGGCGTCTACGCGGCGGTGACGTGGGTTCCCGCCGAAAAGTGGGTGCTCCAGCCGGGCGTGCGCGTGGACAACTACCACCTGTCCCCCGGCATCAATCACGCCGTGGTGGAGCCTCGGCTCACCGTGCGCCACCAGCTCACGGACGCGCTCGTGCTCAAGGGCGGCGCGGGCGTCTTCCACCAATCGCCCACCGTGCTGGTGCACCTGCCCGCCGTGGACACCTCCAGCCTCCGCTACGGACTCCAGGAGGGCCTCCAGTTCGACGTGGGCGCCGAGTGGAAGGCGATGGACGGCCTGGAGCTGAGCGGCGACGCCTTCTACAACCCGCTCACCCGCGCGGTGGAATTGGACCTGCAGCAGGTGGTGGAGAACCGACGACGCCGGGGACTCGCGACACCGGACCCCTCCACGAGCGGCTACGCGTATGGCTTCGAGCTGATGGCCCGGCACCCGCTGGGCCGCGACTGGTTCGGCTGGGTCTCCTACAGCTTCCTCCAGAGCAAGCGCCGCGTGCTCATCGACCGCTACGGCGACGATGACCACGTGGTGAGTACTCAGAAGGGCACGCTGCCCTTCGCCTTCGAGCAAGCCCATGTCATCAACGCCGCGCTCAGCTACAAGTTCGGCAACAACTGGACGGTGGGCACGGTGGTGCACTTCAACACCGGCCGCCCCGAGTCCGGCGAAATCACCACCCTCACCCAACGCATCGTGACGACGCCGGAGGGGGAAGCGCACTGGGTGCGACAGGACCGGGACAAGTCCGAGCGACTGGACGCGTTCTTCCGCGTGGACCTGCGCGTCGCCAAATCATGGGCCATGGAGGACTTCACGCTCGACGCCTACCTGGACGTCCTCAACGTGTCGGCCCGGCAGGAGGTGATTGCCTATGACTATGGCTTCGACCGCCAGGGAACTCCCCAGCGCAAACCCCAGAGCCTGCCCATCATCCTCCCGCTCCTCGGCGTGAAGGGGACCTACTGACATGCGCCACCTGCTCCGCTCCCTGCCCCTGCTCGCGCTCGTCGCCGCGGGCTGCGACCGCAAGCCCGAAGACCCCATCTTCGTCTATGGCCGGCTGCAACACCTGGACGGCTCTCCGAACTCCGACACGACGGTGACCGTGGAGCGCAAGGTCCACACGCGCTCCGGCTTCGTCGACCCCACGGTTGGCGAGTTCGAGCGCTACGGAGAGAGCCGCAGTGAGCGCTCGGGGGCCTTCACGCTGGAGGTCCTCTACGGCGACTCCATCGACGAGCGCCTCTCCGACTTCACCCAGTATCGCTTTCGCGTGGCGGCGCCGCTGGAGGAAGGCCACGGCGTCTTCAGCTCGTTCGTCTTCTACGACGACGCGGAGCTGCCACCGCTGCGGCCCTGGGCCCCCCAGCTCGCGCTGGCCCTGGGCGCGGAGGGCCCCGAGTTCTCCTTCGCCTCGGCGCCTCCACCGCCCGCGCTGCCGGCCTCCGCGGAGCTTCCGGAAATCTACTTCCAGGACAACGGCGACCCGACGCCCGTGGAGCCCCTCACCCCGTACCCCGTGCTGCAGCTCCATGGTCCCGGAGGCCGCGTGTGGGAAGTGCACGACCCCACGTCGCCCTGGCATGCCAATCCCTATCTTCTGGAGGACTTCCCGGGCGTGGAGGCGCAGGTCCGCGCCGTGACACTGGGCTCGTGGCTCTTCTATCCCCTGGCCGCCAACAGCAGCAGCGTGTCGTTCCGGGTGGAATGGCGTGGCCCTTGGCTGCCCGTTCCCAGCGGAAGCCTGCGCCCCATCAGCCGCGGCGCCTCGTGCGTCCCGACTCCCACGGGAGCGCCGTGCCCGTACACGGATGGCTCACTGCTGACCGTGCGGACGGACCTGACTCGCGAAACGTCGGGCGTGAACAACGTGACGCTCCAGTGGGAGACCGCCGTGCGGCCCCGGCGCGCCGTCATTCGCGACCTGCAGATGGTGACGGGGTTCGACCCCATCATTCAGGTGCGCGTGGAGGGCAGCGCGGATGGCGCCACCTGGTCGACGCTCGCCGAGGTGCCCTACGTGAACCACGACCCCTCGAGCCCGTTCGACCCGGTGTTCTCCACCACCATCGAATCGACGGGGGAGGACAGCCCCTATGGGGATGGTCCGCTGGACATGGAGCGCAAGGCGCGCTTCCTCGACGTGCCGCTCACGGGTGACGCGCCGGTTCGTCAGGTGCGGCTGCAGGTGAGGGCGGGGAACGCGGGAGGACCCGTCCTCATCTACGCGCTCTCCGAGTTGTCCATTTTCGAGTAGCGCCAGCGCCCCCAATCACCCTGGAGAGCAGGTTGCTGCGCGGGGGACACGTGCCGACGTTTCCGCGAGGAAAGCCACACTGCCTTGAAGGAGCAGGCCCTTGCGTACGATTCCCTCGAAGAAGATGTCCCTGTTGTCGGAAACCGAAGCCAGGCTCGTGTTGTCGAGCGCCCCGCGCAACCTCACGGAGCTGTCGACCCGGGAGCTGCGCGGTCGCGTCCTGCGCGCGCGGCGATTGATGACCAAGTACGAGAGCCTGGCGCGCCGTCAGCGGCGTGAGGCCCTGGGCCGGCGGCAGCCGACCCGTGCCCGTCGCGCCGAGGGCAACGCCAACACCCTGCGCAAGGCGACGTACTTCCGTCAGGCCCTGATGCGCTTCGAGAAGCGCCTGGCCATGATGGAGCGCCGCGAGGCGGTGGCGGCCAAGCGGGCTCGCACCGTGCGAAAGGTGAGCAGCACGCGGAGGACTCGCGCCTCGGCGCCGGCCCGTCGGGCGACGAGGACCGTGGGTGGGCGCAAGCCCGTGCGCCGCGCGCGCACCGCCGGACGCACCGCCACCACGTCCGTGCGAGCGACGCGGGCCCAGCGCCGCAAGGGCGGTGCGCGCAAGCAGCAGCGCTTCGGCGCCGTCCGTCGCAACGCGCACACCACCTCTCGCAACCGTCGCACCCAGGCCCGGAGCGACCAGCGGCGCTGAAGCACGGCGGACCACGGGGCGGGCGGTCATCCACGCCCGCGCTTGAGGCGAACTCCAGCGACATCCCGTTGCCCCGACACCGGATGGAATGTCTCCATCTGGAGGTCTGGGGCGCGTCATGTCTCGTTGGAGTGTCCACAAGCGCCGGGCGTTGTCCCGCCCTGCTCCCAGCCCCTTGAGCCGAGCCCCTTGCCTCAGGCCCGGCGACGCCGCGTCAGCGCGGTGAGTCCCGCGAGCGCCAGCATCAGCCACACCGCCATCGCGCCGGGGCCCGAGGCGCTGCACCCGCCGCCACTGACACGCGGCGCCTCCGAGTCCCCCGCATCCGGCACGAACGGGCCCGCATCCGGTTCGCCCGAGCCCGCGTCCGGCTCACCCGAACCCGCGTCCGGCGGTTTCGACAGCGTGCTCTCATCCAGGTACGCGCCACACGCCGGGTCCGCCGTGCCGTCCGCGCGGTGCGCCAGCGCGAGCGCGTACGCCCCCGCGCCAAAGCCCACCATGGGCGAGTTGAACTTGTACGTGCCGTTCAGCTCGTCATACGTCTCCGACACCGCCAGGTAGTTCTTCAGCGACTGGTCCGTCACCCACTTGAGCACCCGCTCCGCGCGCTCCGAGTCCCCCGCCATCCGCTTCACCATCGCGCCGCGCAGGCTCACGATGACCCACTCCGCGCTGTCGTACTCGCTGCCCCACGGGCTCATGTCCGCGCCACCCGTGTGGTCATAGCGGTCATCGTTGCGCGACCAGCCCGCGCCCGCCGGAGACGACAGCCTCAAGTCCAATCCGCGAATCGTCTCCCGGGCAATCTTCCCCGCCGGGTCGAACAGCTCGAACGCGAACGCGTCGAACACCGCCGTGTCCCAGTACCCCCGGCCCGACTTCAACTCCTCCAGGTTGGAGGCCAGCGCGAAGTTGCCGTCCGTCAGCTTCTCCGCCATCGCCCGGCGGATGGACTCGCCCGCGGCGCGGTAGCGCGTCGCACGCTCGGCGTCACCCACGCGCTCGGCCAGCACCGCCGCGTCACACAGGCCGCGCGCCGCCGTCAGGCTCGTGTACGCCCACGCGCGCTGCCGCCCGTTCCAGTGCGTCTCCCAGATGGACGAGTCCGGCCGGATGAGCCCCGTCTCCGGGTCGATGAGCGCCACCAGCGCGTCGCCCACCTTCGTCGACACCGTCTGCCAGTGCTGGTCCACCAGCGTGACGTCCCCCGTGGTGCGCTCGTAGTGCCGCAGCGCCCAGAGGAAGAGCCCGAAGCCGTCGAACTCGAGGTTGGGCCCCGCCTCGTTGAAGTCCGTCTCCTCCACACCGAAGCCGTGGTAGCGCGTGAGCGTGATGAGGTACGGCGGCATCGAGTACGGCTGCAGCTCGCGCCAGTTCTGGAACCGCCCGCTGTCCGCGTTCAGGTAGTACGTCAGCGCCTCGCGTGCGTCGCTCCGCATGCCCAGCGTGGCCATCGCCGCCGCCGCGTAGGCGCCGTCTCGAATCCACGCATACGTCCACTGGCCCGGCGGAAGGCTCGCCAGCACCGCGCCCTTGCCCGCGTGTTTCACCATGCCCGGCAGCGTCGCCGGCGCGCCGTTGGGCGCCTTGAAGCGAGTCAGGCGCGTCTCGCCATCCCGGCTCAGCGACTCGCGCATGAACGACTCACCCTCGCGGACCTGCGCCATGTGCAGCACCACCGCCGAGTGGCGCACCAGTGATTCCTCGTTCTCCACCGTGCCCGTCGGCACCTTCACGGTGTCCGTCTGGAAGGCCGCCCAGCGCGCGACCTCCGCCTCCACCAGCGCCTTCGCATCCAACGCGCCCACGTAGTCCGTCAGCCACTGCCGCGCCGTGGCCGTCCCCTCCGGATTGCCGAAGTGAACGAAGGCCACGCCGGCCCACTTCTCCGCGCCCGCCGCGATGTCCCCCAGGTTGAACTGATACGCCGTGGCCCAGCCCGTCCCCGCCGACGGCTGCGCCGTGAACTCCTGCAGGTCCTGCTGCCCGCCCCCCTGCACCACGTTGAACCCGTTGCCCGCCCCCGTCGCCCCCGACAGCCACGCCGCCTTCCGAGTCACCGTGCCCAACGGCCGCCCCACCACCACGCCCGCGAAGCCCTTCTCCACGAAGTCGCTGCCGCTGACCTCCACCGTCTCGCCGTTCTCATCCAGGTCCGCCAGCACGCCGGGCCGACCGAAGCCGACATGGAAGTTGTGGAGCGAGAACACGCTCACACCCGTGGACGCCGTCGCGCCCGTGTTGCGCACCCGCACCGCCATCACGAACGATGCGTGCGGCACGGACTGGGGCGCGAAGACATACGTCGTCACCTCCAGCGTCCCCACCCGCTGCACCATCGTCGCCAGCCCCGTGCCGCCCGTCTTCCCCGGCGCCCACGTCGCGTAGCCGCTGGCGTCCAGGTCCGCGTCCTGCGTGCTCAACCAGCGCTGCGTCCCGCCCGAGCGCAGGCCGAAGAACGCGTCGAACAACACGTCACGCGAGTGCACCACCTGCGGCTGCCCGCGCACGAAGACGTCGTTGCCCAGCGCATCGATGACGGGCTCCTCCGTCGCGAAGCTGTGCTCGCGGAAGTGCGACACCTTCTTCTGCTCCAAATCCAACATCACCGCGCCATGCCCATTGGAGGACGGCAGCTTCAGGAAGGTGCGCCGGACGGCGACCTCCGCGTGCGCGTCCGACGCCAGGCCACACAGCAGGGAGGTCAGGAAGAGGGCCACGGCACGCGCGACACTCGAGGTCGCCCGGCCAGGGCCCAGACACAGGTGGGGGAAACGCTTCATCCGGCGGATTCTGGAGTGCTTCCCTCCCCGGGCCAACGGGGACCTCCCAACCCGGTGACGCCCAAGGGTGCCCGAGGACCCCTCGCCCCCTTCCGCGACCCGAGTCAGCCGCTCGTGTTACAGGTCCATATTTGTCAGAATAATCTGACTTAACAGACTTAGTGGAATTCTCCATCCAGAGCGAGCCGGGTGCTCGAAGCCAGGGGGTCCCATGTCCGTTGTCCGCAGGGTGCTGGTCGCGTTGTTGCCGTGCCTCGTGCTGCTGGCGAGCGCGTCCCGGGCGCAGTCGCCGGGCGCGTTCGTGAACTGGGAGCATCCGCATGTCCATCCGCTGGAGCTGACGCCGGATGGCACCCGTCTGCTCGCGGTGAACACGGCGGACAATCGGCTCCTGGTGTTCTCCGTGTCGAGCGGCACGCCCGTGCTCACCGCCTCCATCCCCGTGGGCCTGGACCCCGTGTCCGTGCGAGCCCGGAGCAACACCGAGGCGTGGGTGGTCAACCATGTCTCCGACAGCGTCAGCATCGTCGACCTCACCACGCTCAACGTGAAGGTCACGGTGCCCACGGATGACGAGCCCGCCGACGTCATCTTCGCGGGCTCGCCGCAGCGCGCGTTCATCTCCTGCTCGCAGGTCAACCGCGTGCTGGTGGTGGACCCGTCCACACCGCTCGCCGCGCCCACGCGCATCGCGCTGCAAGGCGAGGAGCCTCGCGCGCTGGCCGTCAACGCCGCGGGCACGCAGGTGTATGTGGCCTTCTTCGAGTCTGGCAATCGCAGCACGGTGCTCGGGGGTGGCAACGCGATGGGAGGCGGGGGCTTTCCGCCCAACGTGGTGAGCAGCAGCGTGGGGCCCTATGGGGGCGTCAATCCTCCGCCCAACTCGGGCAGCACGTTCAAGCCGCCGAGGAAGAGTGGCAACCCGGCGCCTCCTCCCGTGGCCCTCATCGTGAAGAAGGACGCCAGTGGCCGGTGGATGGATGACAACAGCCGTGACTGGTCGAGCGTCGTCTCGGGGAGCAACGCCGCCGCGTCGGGGCGCCGCGCGGGTTGGGATTTGCCGGACCGGGACGTGGCCATCATCAACGCATCCACGCTGGCTGTGACGTATGCCAGCGGGTTGATGAACCTGGACATGGCGCTGGCGGTCCACCCGGGAGGCCATGTCGTCGTGGTGGGCACGGACGCGGTGAACGAGGTCCGCTTCGAGCCCAACCTCCAGGGCCGCTTCCTGCGCGTCATGGCCGCGTCGTTCGACCCGGCGATTCCGTCCGTCGTCTCCCGTTTCGACCTCAATCCGCACCTGACGTACACCACGGGCACGGTGCCGCAGGCGACGCGGCAGTTGGCGCTCGGAGACCCTCGGGGGCTTGCGTGGAACGCGGAGGGGAGCCGCGTCTACATCACGGGCATGGGCTCCAACAACGTCGCGGTCATGGACGACGCGGGCGGCCGGATTACCCAGGTGGCGGTGGGTGAGGGGCCCACGGGCGTGGTGCTCTCCGGGACGCGGCTCTACGTGCTCAACAAGTTCGCGGCGAGCGTGTCCGTGGTGGATACGGTTTCGAATACCGAGGTGGCGCGGGTGCCGTTCTTCGACCCGTCCCCGGGTGCCATCAAGGTCGGCCGCAAGCATCTGTATGACACGCACCGGAGCTCGGGCCTGGGGCATGTGTCGTGCGCGTCGTGCCACATCGACGGACGGCTGGACCGGCTCGCGTGGGATTTGGGAGACCCGGCGGGGGACCTCAAGTCCGTGACGGGGCAGAACCTGGGCATGGGTATTCCCGGACTGACGGGGGGCTTCCAGCCGTGGCACTCGATGAAGGGGCCCATGACGACGCAGACGCTCCAGGACATCATCGGCAAGGAGCCGCTGCACTGGCGTGGAGACCGCGCGGGCATCGAGGAGTTCAACGGTGCGTTCCTCAGCCTCCAGGGTGATGACACGCAGCTCACCGTCATCGAGATGCAACAGTTCGAGGACTTCCTCGCCACGCTGACGTTCGCGCCGAATCCGTTCCGGAACCTCGACAACTCGCTGCCCACGAGCCTGCCGCTGCCGGGGCACGTCACGACGGGACGGTTTGGCACGGCGGGGTTGCCGCTGCCCAACGGGAACGCGGTGAACGGGCTGCAGATGTATCGGCCGCCGCGCTTGCTGGACTCGGGGGCGTTCGCCTGTTCGACGTGTCACACGCTGCCCACGGGTTTGGGCGCGGACGTGCGGTGGACTGGGAGCCAGTTCGTCACCGTCTCCGCGGGCCCGAGCGGCGAGCGTCACACGGGGCTGGTCTCCGTGGATGGGTTCACCAATGTGACGATGAAGATTTCCCAGTTGCGCAACCTCTACGAGAAGGTGGGCATGGACTTCACGCAGACGTCGAACCTGGCGGGCTTCGGGTTCTCGCATGACGGCAGCGTGGACACGATTGCGCGCTTCCTCACCGAGCCGGTGTTCACGCTCCAGAGCAACCAGGAGGTCGCGGACATGGTGGCGTTCATGCTGGCGTTCTCGGGCTCGGATTTGCCCAAGGGCTCGGCGACGACGGTGGGAGAGCCGCCGGGGCCGGACAGCAAGGACACTCATGCGGCGGTGGGGAGGCAGGTGACGCTGACCACGGCGAGCCCCACTCCGGCGCAGCTGAGTACGCTGTCCACGTTCCAGGCGCTGGCGGACAGCGGCAAGGTGGGCCTGGTGGTGAAGGGGAACCAGGGAGGCATCGCGCGTGGGGCCACATACATGGGCGGCGGGTTGTTCCAGACGGACCGCGCGGCGGAGACCGTCACTGCGTCACTGCTCCAGACGCTGGCGCTCGCGGGGAGTGAGCTGACGTACACGGTGGTGCCCAAGGGCTCGGAGGTGCGCATCGGCATCGACCGGGATTTGGACGGCGCGCTGGACCGCGATGAGCTGGACCGTGGCACCCGACCGGATGACGCGACGAGCCGGTAGGGCTGCGTGAGGTGTGACCGTGGACCTGGAGTGATGGGGTCCACGGTGCTGCCTCGGAGGGACCTGGGGGGCCTGGCTTTCCTTCGTGCGCGTGACGGTGCCAACATCGTTGGCGCAGTGCATTCGCGCAGGGGGGGACATGCAACGACCGGAAGAGGATGAGAGCGTCGAGGCGGCCGAGGACTCTGGGCCGCGCATGGTCCGCTTCCAGGACATGGATACGGGTGCGGTGACGGAGATGGGCCCCGTTTCCGAAGATTTCGCCACGCTGCTTGGACGCGCGGCCCAGCTCTCCGTGGCTACCGATGATCGCCCCTCTGCGCTGTCCCTCAGCGCTGCTCGAGCCCACATATCCTTCGCATCATTGATGGGCGCCGTTGGCAGATCAGATGACCCAGTGTCTACCTGGATGAAGCGGGTTGCTGAGCAGCCCAGCGCCGGCGGCATGCCTCGCCTCCTATCTACCGCACACTTGGCTTCCCCTCAGATTTCGCATCTCGAATCCATGGAACATCCCATGGAGATGCTGAAGGCTCCCCTGACGTGGACTGCCTCGGCACGACGCGCCTTGCATGAGGCCGAAAAGCTCCGCACCAGAGTCCCTCATAGTCCTCAACAGTTTCTGGATGTGCGCCATCTCGTAGCGGCGTTCCTGTGGCTACCAAAATTCCACGACAGCGACTTCTACGAGATGCAACTGGACAGACAGCAACTCCGCAGCCAGTTCGCCGAGTTCGTATCCACGTTGCATCCCGAGGAGACGACGTTCTGGATGGGGATAATCCCTCTCAAATTCTCCAGAGGACACCCACAGACAGAACCACCGCCCACACCAGCCTCGCCCCTGAGCTGGCTGGACAACGACACTCAGCGCACTCTCTATTCTCCTCGCTACGACGCCGACGGGCGGGAGAACGAAGACCTCCTGGACATCGACCGCGACGTCGATGCGCTCAGTGCGCTGATTGCCTCGCGCACCATGGCGCCGCCGCTGTCCATCGGTGTGTTCGGAGACTGGGGCTCGGGCAAGTCGTTCTTCATGCACCACCTGCGCAAGCGGGTGGAGGAACTCGCTGGCCGGGCCGTGAAGTCCCAGCGTCCCCAGCGGGAAGTGGCCTTCTACAAGAACATCATCCAGATCGAATTCAACGCCTGGCACTACGCGGAAGGCAACCTGTGGGCCAGCCTCGTCGAACACATCTTCCGCAACCTCCGGAAGCGACAGGACGAGCCCGAGGCCGAAATCGGCAAACGCCGGGATGACCTGCTGACACGGCTCGCCCAGCGGGAAGCGGAGCTGCTCAAGAAGCAGGCCGAGGTCACCGCGAAGGAAGCCGAGGTCGCGCTGGCGCAGCAGAAAGTCGGCGAACTGGAGCAACAGAAGGAATCAAAGCGCGTCGAGCTGGAGCAAGCCCTCTCCGAAAAGCGCACCCTGCTCGAGTTGATGCCCGCCACATTGAAGCTTGAGGAGGGTGTCCAGCAGAGGGCCACCGCATGGCTCGCTGAAACAGGCTTCAGCTCCCTGGGACGCACGGCCTTCGATTTGCGGGATGCCCTCGGCAATGCCCAGGCCGAGCTGAGACAGACCGGCGGATTCGTCGCATCCCTCTTGGATACGCGGAGCGCGAACAAACGACTGCGTCCTCCCGCCATCATCTTGATCGTCTCTCTCGCCGTGAGCCTGGCGCTTCCGTTCGTGCTCGACGAGTTCGGTAAGCAGGACCTCGCGGGCCTGATGGCTGGACTCACGACGCTGACAGGCCTCGTGGGCTCCGTGACGCTCTGGCTTCAGCGGCAGACCGCGTGGCTGAGAGAGCGGCGGGAGCAGAACGAGAAGCGACTGCGCGAAGTCGAGCAGGCCATCGAAACCGAACTCCAGAATCGACTCAAGCCGCTCGATGAAGCCGCACAGGTCGCTCGGGAGCAGGTCGCCTCACTGGCCCAGGCGGAGGAACAGCAACGCGCGTCCATGGCCAAGGCCCAGGACGAAGTCCTCCAACTGAAGCAAGCCATCGCCGAGCTCTCCAGCGCGCGGCTGCTGGACAAGTTCATCGAGAACCGCACCGGCAGCGACGACTACCGCAAGCACCTGGGACTCGTCGCCCTCATCCGCAGGGACTTCGAGGAGCTGTCCCGACTGATGGAGGCGGTCAACCGCGACGAACAGACGGACCCGAACGTCCCCGCCATCAATCGCATCGTCCTCTACATCGATGACCTGGACCGCTGCTCGCAAGACACCGTGGTGAAGGTGCTCCAGGCCGTGCACCTGCTCCTCGCCTTCCCTCTGTTCGTCGTCGTCGTGGGTGTGGACTCGCGCTGGGTGGCGCGCTGTCTGAACCACACCTTCAAGGACCTGCTGAAGATGGAGGACCCGAAGGCTCTGCCCCTGGATGCGATGACCCCGGGTGCCACGGCCTACGACTATCTGGAGAAGATCTTCCAGATTCCCATCTGGCTGCGGCCCGTGAGCAGCGACCATCGCACGAGCATGTTGCGCGGGTTGCTGGCCCGTCCTTCCGCGGAAGAGCACTCGCAAGAGGCCACGGTCCTGAAGCTGAAGCCCAGGTTCGTCGTCGACACCCCAGACACCGTCGACCCGATGGAAGAGTGGGACTACAAAAAGGGCTCACCGACCTTGGTGAACGTCGCTCGGGCCGCACGCACCGAACCGCAAGCAGCAGTCGCCGGACACGGCAAGCCGAAGTCCTCCGCATCCTCCAGCCACGCCCAGGTCGCGTCGAATGAACAGGAGGAGCTCAATCCTCCCGGCCTCGTCATCAGCGAGAGAGAACTGGCGTTCATCGACTGTCTCGGCCCGCTGCTGAGCCCCACGCCTCGTGTGCTCAAGCGCTTCGCCAACACCTATCGACTCATCAAGGCGTGTGTCCCGAGTGCGGGACAGACCGAGTTCATGGGCGACGGACAGGAAGGAACCTCTCCGTCCCAGATGTGCCTGTTGCTGCTGGCGCTGGTGACCTCGAAGCCCCAGCTCGCCGAGGAGTTCTTCGCGCGGCTCAAGCGCTACGAACACAACGAGGAGATGCTCACGCTCCAAGCGCTCGACCTCGCCGCCGACGAGCCCGAGCACGTCATCTCGGAGCTGTTCACCTGGCTCCGCGCCATGCCGCCCGCCATCCAGAGCACTCCGCTCACCCTGGTCCGGAAGCTCGTCCCCTGGGTCACCCGCTTCAGCTTCCGGTAGGCACGCGCCTCACGACGCCCGTCGCCTTCGCAGCCGTGAACGGATGCGACTGAGCGCCACGGGCGTGACGCGGATGTAGCTCGCGATATCCCGCTGCGACAGCAGCGGCGCCAGGTCCGGGTGCTCGTCCAGGAACCGCTGGTAGCGCTCCTCCGCGGACAGCGTGAGCAACTCCATCTCCCGCTTCTCCTTGCGCAGCCCATAGACCTCGAAGGCCCGGCTCACCGCCCGCTGCCACTCCAGGTGGCGCGACGCCAGCCTCCGCACCTCGCCATAGTCGAGCTGCTCCACCCGCGACTCCACCACCGCCTGCGTGGAGAAGCTCGTGACGCCTCCCGGCGCCAGCGCCACCAGACTCGCGAAACACGTCCCCTCCCCCGCGAACGCCTTCACCCAGGCGCCACCCTCGCTCGTCTCGTAGACCATCTTCACCAGCCCGCGCGTGACGATGAAGATGCTCGGCCGCGCCTCGCCCACGTGGAAGAGGTACTCGCCCTTGCGCAGCGTCTTCGCGCGCAGCAGCGGCGCCACCGCGTCCCACCCCGGCAGCGCGCTCCCCGCCAGACCCCGCAGCACCTCCCTCGCCGTCGTCACGGACACCTCTCAACGTAAACCCGGGTTAACGACGCCGCTCCCCCGCACCGGAAGACTGCGCGCCACCAACGCACGGAGACATCCACGATGCGAGCCCTCTTCCTTCCCCCCGTCGTCCTGCTGGCGTCCATGGGCGTCATGGTCCTCCTGAACAGGACCGCCCCGCTGCACGAGCTGTGGGGGCGCCCCTGGAGCTGGCTCGGAGGCGCCTTGCTGCTCGCGGGAATCGCCGTCGCCCAATGGCACGCCCGACTCTTCAAGAAGCTGGGCACCAACATCAACACCTTCGGGGACCCCGGCACCCTCACGCGCGAGGGCCTGTTCCGCTTCACCCGCAACCCCATGTACCTGGGCTTCGTCGCGAGCCTCGTCGGCCTGGGCATCACCCTGGGGTCGGTCTCACCCTTCGTCGTGCCGCTCGCCTTCGGCCTGCTCACCCACTTCTGGTACATCCGCGTCGAGGAACAGGCCCTGCTCCAGAAATTCGGCGGCCAGTACGTCGAATATCAACGCGCTGTCCGCCGGTGGCTTTGACGCCCGGCGTCGACCGCATCGAGAGGCGTCAACTCCCGGAGTCTCCTCGGGTTTCCGCTCCGGGCCCTTCGCCGACGGCTGAATCCGCGTTCAGCCCGGCGCAACCCCCGTGGCGTCAGGACACAAGCGGTTGTCGCCCACGATGTTTCAAGACATGGGACTCATCACGTTCTGTCAGATGAACAGCCCTCGGTCGCCCAGGCCGAAGCACGGGGGGGAACACATGGTTTCGCTCGACGGGTCCACGCTGAGACTCTGGAAGACGCTGAGTTGCTTCCTCCGAGTCCTCATGACGCAGGTGCTCTACGTCGCACCGCTCTTCTGGTTCATGGAGCTGTCCCAGAACGTGGCCTGGCGCTGGATGAACAAGGACTGGGGCTGGTACTACCCCGAGTCCCCGTACCACTGGTTCTCCTTCGGCAGCATGATGCTCTGGGCTGGATGCGTCGGCCTGCTGTGGACCCTGCACTACTTCTGGTTCTACCCGCAGCGCGTCAAGGTCTGGACGCGCGTCGCCATCGGGGCCCTGGTCTGCTGGATGGGCGAGTGGTTCGGCGGCTACATGGCGGCCAACGTCTTCAACCACCCGCTGCAAGTGTGGCCCGGCTCGCCGCTCGTCTACGTCCACTACGCCGCCATCTTCTTCTGGGTGAGCAACGTCATCGTCTACCACCTCGTCACGGTGAACGTGGTGGACCTCACGCCCACGTATGACGCACCTCCGGACACCGGCGCCCAGGTGGCCTGAAGTCTCCAAGGCCCGGGAGCTCGAGGGCCCGACGTCTCAGCCCACGGCCTGCGCCGCGGTGCTCGCACCGTGAGCTTCCAGCGGCAACTTCAACCGCGCCCGGCACCCACGTCCCTCGGGACGGTTCTCCAGGCGCAGCGTGCCGCCGTGCGCCTCCGCGATCTGCCGACACAGCGCGAGGCCAATGCCGCTGCCCTGCGGCTTCGTGGTGAAGAAGGGCACGAAGAGGTTGCCCGTGTCCGCGAGGCCCGGGCCCTCGTCCTCCACCCAGACCTCCACCGCGCCCGGCGTCAGCACCGCCCATGACACCCAGACCTGTGCGCCCGGGGCCTCGCCCAGCACCGCGTCCACCGCGTTGCGCACCAGGTTGATGAGCAGCTGCTCCAATTGGTCCGAATCCCCGCGCACCGCCAACGCCGGCCCCGCACGCACCGACACCGGCCGCCGCTTCTCAAGCGCCGCCACCCGCCGCACCCAGCCGTCCACCTCCACCCCCGCCAGCACCGGCGGCGGCAGGCGCGCCAGCCGCGCATACGCGGACATGAAGCGCGCCAGCGCCTCCGAGCGCCTCGCGACGATGCCCAGGCCGCTCTTCGCGTCGTCTTCCCAATCCGAGGGACGCGGCTCCATCAACAGCGTGTCGCGCAGCGCCTCGGCAATCGATTGGATGGGCGCCAGCGAGTTGTTGATTTCATGGCTCAGCACCCGCACCAGCCGCCGCCACGCCTCGCGCTCCTGCTCACGCAACGCCAGCCGCAGATCCGCCAGCACCACCAGGTGATGCGGCAGGCCGCCCTGACGGAAGCCGCCGCGCCGCAGCTCGTACGGACCGCCCTCCTCCACGAAGGAGCGCGACAACCTCCGGGGCGCCGGGCCGTCCAGCAGGTCCGCCAGCCCCAGCGAGCCGGCCCCCTTGCCCATCAACTGCGAGCGCGACTGGCCCAACAGCTTCTCACCCGCGCGATTCACCAGTCGCAGCGTGCCCGCGACATCGAAGGCGAGCACCGCGACGTCAATCTCCTCCATCACCTGCTCGAGCAGCGCTCCGGCCTCCAGCGCCCCCAGGCGCTGCTCGCGCAAGGTGTCGCCCAGGGCGTTCACCTCCAGCAAGACTTCGCCCAGCGCATCACCCACCCGCGCGCCGCGACCGCGCGTCGAGTAGTCCCCCTCGCGCAGCGCCGCCAACAGGTTCGCCAGCGCGTGCAGGGGCCGCATCACCCGCTCGCGGACCAGGAGCCCCACGCCCAGGAAGACGCCCACGACCAGCGTGGACAGCGTCCAACGGACCTTGGATGAAAAGTCTCCCGTCCACACCAGCGCGAGCGAGACCACCCCTCCCGGCAGACCCGCCAGCCACGTCAGGGCGAGCATCTGCAGGTCATGTGGCCAGGGCTCGCGCTTGCGTCTCACCGGGCTCCCTTGATTCCGTAGTACTGGAGCCGACGGTACAGCGCGCTGCGCGACAGGCCCAGTCCCTTCGCCGCCTCGCTCACGTTGCCCTCATGCCGCGCCAGCGCGCGCTCGATGAGGTAGCGCTCCACCTCTTCCAGCGTCATCTCCTCCAGCCGCGACAGGCCCTCGCGACCCGCCCGGCGCAAGAGCAGGTCCTCCGCGGACACATCGTCCCCCACCGCCATCAGCAGCGAGCGCTCCACCGCGTGCTCCAGCTCGCGCACGTTGCCCGGCCACGGGTAGGCCAGGAGCGCCTCCAGCGCCCCAGGCGTCAGCCGCGCCGCGTTGCGCCCGTAGCGCTTGCCGTGCTCGGCCAGGAAGTGCGACGCCAACAGCGGGATGTCCTCGCGGCGCTCACGCAGCGGCGGCAACGGCACCTCCACCGTGTTGAGGCGGTACAGCAGGTCCTCGCGGAAGCGGCCCTCGGCCACCGCCTTGGCCAGGTCCACGTTGGTGGCGCTCACCACCCGCACGTCCACGCGCCGCGTCTTCGACGAGCCCACCGGGTGCAACTCCCCCGTCTGGAGCACGCGCAAGAGCTTCGCCTGCTGCGACAACGGCATGTTCCCAATCTCATCCAGGAACAGCGTGCCGCCATCCGCCAGCTCGAAGCAGCCGATGCGGTCCGCCTTCGCGTCCGTGAAGGCGCCCTTCACATGGCCGAAGAGCTCGCTCTCGAAGACACCCTCGGAGAGTCCTCCCGAGTTGACGGCCACGAAGGCCCGGTCCGCGCGCGTGGAGGACGCGTGCAGCAGCCTGGCCACCACTTCCTTGCCCGTGCCGTGCTCACCCGTCACCAGCACGTTGGCCCCAGACGGCGCCACGCGCTCAATCATCCGGCGCACCGGCAACATGGCGCGCGACTCGGACACCATGGTGGGCAGGCCGCCCTGGCCGCGCCGCAGGTGCTGGTTCTCCTCTTCCAGCCGGCGGCTGCGCTTGAGCGCCCGGCCCAGCTCCAACTGCGTGCGCAGCGTGGCGAGCAGGCGCGTGTTGTCCCACGGCTTCTGCACGTAGTCGCGCGCGCCACCACGCATCGCCTCCACCGCGCCCTCCACGCTGCTCCACGCCGTCATCACCACGACGGGCAACGCCGCGTCCTGCGCGCGGATGCGGCCAAGCAGGTCCATGCCCTCTCGCCCGGACGTGGTGTCCCGCGCGTAGTTCAGGTCCATCAGCACCAGGTCCACGTCCTCGGCTTCCAGCGTGGCGAGCGCTCCAGCGGGCGACTGCGCGGTGACGATGGTGTGCCCGTCCCGCTTCAACAGCAGGCGCAGGGCCTCCAGCACGTCGGCCTGGTCATCCGCGATGAGGATGCGCGAGGGACGCGTGGCGATGGGAGCGGAGACAGGGGTGACGACGGAGACAGGGAGGGGTTCGGACACGGGGAACATCCAGGAAGAAAGAGTGCCAGAAACAAAGAGGCTCAGCCGCGACGCAAGACGGCGGCGGGGTCCGCGTTGGCGGCCTTGCGCGCCGGCAGCCAGCTCGCCAGCCAGGCCGTGCCCAATAGCAGCAGCGAGACAGAAGCCAAGACCGAAACATCCAGCGCCCCCATCCCGTAGAGCAGACCTTCCATGATGCGGTGGGCCGCCAGCGCCCCGAGCAGGCCCAGCACCAACCCCAGCCCCACTCGCCGCAGCGCCTGCCCCACCACCAGTCTCAGGACATCCGCCGCGCGTGCGCCCAGCGCCATGCGCACGCTCATCTCGTGTTCGCGCTGTGACACCGAGTAGGACATCACGCCGTAGATGCCCACCGCGGCCAGCACCAGCGCCAGCAAACCAAAGGCCCCCAGCAACACCGCCCGGAAGCGCGGCTGCCCCAGGTCCGAGGACAGCCGGTCCTCCAGCGTGCCCACACGCGCGAGCGCCACCATGGAGTCCACCGCGCGCAGCTCCTCGCGCACCACCGACTCCAGCTTCCTCGGGTCCAGGCCCGGCGCCGCCCGCACCGCGAGCTGCCCGTCCGTCGTCGGCTCCTGCGCCATGGGGACGTACGCGGTGGGCTCGTGCCCCACCTCCACGCCCGCGTACGCCACGTCCGCCACCACGCCCACCACCGTCGTCCACAGCGGGTTTCCATCCGCGTCGTCGCCCCCGAAGGAGACTCGGCGGCCCAGCGCGTCCTCGCCGGCGAAGACCTCGCGCGCGAAGCGCTCGCTCACCACCATGACCCTTGGCGCGTTCGCTCCGTCCGACTCCGTCAGCAGGCGCCCCGCGAGCAGCGGCACGCGCAGCGCCTCCAGGAAGCCCGGCGTGGTGACGTTGATGAGCGCGTCGGGCCGCACCGGCGGGTCCTCGGTTCCCTCCTTCCAGTAGCCCGAGCGCGAGAGGGAGCCGCCCGCCGGGAGGCTGCCGCCCACGCCCACGCCAGCGACCTCCGGACGCGCGGCGAGCCGCGCCGTCAGCTCCCGGTGGAAGGCTTCCGTCCGCTCCGGCGTGTCATAGCGGCTCTGCGGCAGCGCCAGTCGGGCCACGAAGACACCCACCGGGTCCAGGCCCGGGTCGGCCTGGTACATCCGCCAGAAGCTCTTCAGCATCAACCCCGCCCCGGTGACGAGCATCAGCGCGAGCGCCACCTCCGCCACCACCAGCACCGCGTGCGTGCGGCCCCGCGACTTCTCCGTCGCCCCACGCCCCAGCACCGTCGCCGGCGAGAGCTGCGAGCGCTGGAGCGCCGGCACCAGCCCCACGCCCACGCCCGTCGTCAGCGTCACCGCCAACGCGAAGAGCAGCACGCGGCCATGCACCGCCACCTCGCCCGCCCGGGGCAGCGTGTTGGCCCCCAGCATCATCAACAAATCGGTGGCCCACAGCGCCAGCAGCACGCCGCCCACGCCGCCCAGCAGCGCCAGCAGCACGCTCTCCGTGAGGAGCTGACGCACCAGCCGGCCGCGCCCAGCGCCCAGCGCCACGCGGATGCCCAGCTCACGCTGCCGCGCCGCCGCCCGCGCGAGCTGCAGGTGCGCCACGTTGGCCGCCGCCAGCAGCAACACCAGGGACACCGCGCCCAGCAGCACCCACAGGAGCAGGCTGACGCCCTGGGTGAGGGAGTCGGCGTAGCGGACCACCCCCAGCTTCAGGGTGGCGTCGTCTCGTGAGAGGAGCTCCTCGTTCAGGCTCTTCAGCTCGTGGCGGACCGACTCGAGCGTCGCGCCTGGAACAAGCCTCGCCGCGACGGCGAAGGAGCGGAAGCCCCGCTCGGTGCGCTCCTCCGACGTGGCCGCGCCGGGCAGGCTGTCGAAGGGCACCCAGACCTCGGTGGTGTGGGCGGGCACGTCGAAGGACGGCGGCATCACCCCAATCACCGTGTAGGGCTGACCGCCCAGGGTCAGCGTGCGGCCCAGCACGCCCTCGCCGCCGCCCGCCTTCATCCAGCGCGAATGCGAGATGACGGCCAGCCGCGCGTCGCGCTCCTCGGGCGCGAAGGTCCTCCCCAGCATCGGCTTCATGCCGAACGCCCCGAAGAAGTCCCCCACCACCACCGCGCCGCGAAGCTGCTCGGCATCCCCGTGGCCCGTGAGGTTCATCAACCGCTGGCCGTACGCGGTCATCGAGCGCAGCCGCGTGGAGAGCCGCGCGACGTCCTCGTAGTTGGGCAGGCTGTAGCGCGCCAGCAGCTTCCCGGGCTTATCGGTGGACATCACCACCAGCCGGTCCGGCTCCGGAAACGGCAGCGGACGCAGCAGCACCGCGTCCACCACGCTGAACAGCGCCGTCGTCACCCCGATGCCCAGCGTCAGCACCAGCACCGCCGCCAGGGTGAAAACAGGCGACTGGCGCATCGTTCGCAGGGTGTACCGCACATCCATCGACACATCGCTCAGCATGGTGGCCTCGTGCCCTGCTCAGGTCTTCTGGAGCCAGCCGTCCGCCAGCTGGATGATGCGGTGGCCGAAGGCCGCGTTGGCCTCCGAGTGCGTCACCTGGATGATGGTGGTGCCCGCCTTGTTGAGCGTCTGGAACACCTCCATGATGTGCTTCGCCTGCTGCGAGTGGAGGTTGCCCGTCGGCTCGTCCGCCAGCAGGATTTTCGGCGTGGCGATGAGCGCCCGGGCGATTCCCACCAACTGCTGCTGTCCGCCGGAGAGCTGCGCGGGGAACAGGTCCTTCTTCCCCACCAGTTGGAAGCGGTCCAGCATGTCGCCCACCAGCGCCTCGCGCTCACCGCGCTTGAGGTTGCGGTAGGACAGCGGCACCTCCAGGTTCTCCGCCACCGTCAGGTTGTCCAGCAGGTGGTACTGCTGGAAGACGAAGCCGATGGTGCGCCGGGACAACTCGCCGCGCTCCTTCGGCTTCATCGCGTGCACGGCCTGCCCGTCCAGGACGTACTCACCCTTCCACTCCGCATCGAGCATGCCGAGCACGGCCAGCAGCGTGGACTTGCCCGCGCCGGACGGGCCCATCAGGGTGACGAACTCGCCGGGCTGGATGTCCAGGTCGATGTTGCGCAGCACCCAGGTGCGGCCCCCCGCCAACGGGTAGGACTTTTCGACCTGACGCAGTGAGATGAGAGGTGAGGACATGAGAGGTGCTTTCGTGCTCACTCGGAGCGCAAGGAAACGATGGGGTCCACGCGAGAGGCCCGCCGCGCCGGCAGCCACGTCGCCAGGAGCGTCACGCCGCCCAGGAGCGTCGCCACCGCGGTGAAGGTCCACGGGTCATACGCCGTCACGCCGTACAGCATGCTGCCCAGGAAGCGGGCCAGGCCCAGCGACATCACCAGCCCCACCCCCACGCCCAACCCCGCCAGCTTCAAACCCTGCCGCAGCACCATCACCAGCACGTCGGAGCTGGCCGCGCCCAGCGCCATGCGGATGCCCATCTCCCGCGTGCGCCGTGTCACCGAGTAGCCCACGACGCCAGCGATGCCCAGCGCCGCCAGCAACAGCGCCGTGCCGGCGAACAGTCCCATCAGCAGGGCGGACAGGCTGCTGGAGCTGATGGACTCATCCACCAGTCGCGCCAGCGGCGCCACGCCGAACAGCGGCACGTCCGCGTCCACCGCGCGCAGCTCCGCCTCGATGGACGCGCGCAGCGCCTCCGGCTCCCCCGCCTTCACCCGGACCACGAGGCCCAGGTACGACGCGGGCGACGTCGGCAGCGACCAGTAGGCCGCGGGCCGCGCGGGCGAGGACAGCCCCCACTCGCGCAGGTCGTCCACGATGCCCACCACCGTCGCCCACTGCTTCCTCGGCTCGATTGACAGCCTCTGTCCCAGCGCGTTGCCCTGGGGCCAGTACACGTCCGCGAAGCGCTTGTTGATGACGACCTCCGGCACCGCGCCCACCTCGCCGAGCCCCTGGTGCAAACGGCCCTGGAGCAGCTTCACGCCCAGCGTGCTCAGGTACCCCGGGCTCGCCAGCCGGAAATCCACCGCGGGCAGCAGCTCGCCCTGCACCTCCGGCCGGCTCTCGAACTCGAGGCCGCTCGTGGAGATGCCACCCAACGGCAGCATGTTGGTGAGCCCCACGGACTCCACGCCCGGCAAGGCCTCCAGGCGCTCCAGCAGCTCGCGCTGGAAGGCCAGCTTGCGGGCGGGCTCCGCGAAGCGCGCCTCAGGCAGCGCGAGCCGACCGGTGAGCACACCCTCGGGCTTGAAGCCCGCGTCGACGCCGCGCAACGCGAGCAGGCTCTTCACGAACAGGCCCGCACCCACCAGCAGCACCAGCGCGAAGGCCACCTGCGCCACCACCAGCCCCGAGCGCAGCCGGCCCGAACGGCCACTTTCCGAGCCTCGCGAGCCCTCGCGCATCGTCGCATTCAAGTCCGCGCGACTCGCCTGGAGCGCCGGCACCAGTCCGAACACCAGGCCCGTGAGGACGGAGACGCCCATCGTGAAGCACACCGACGTCACATCCAGCTTCACGTGCGCCATGCGCGGCAGTCCGTCTCCCATGAAGGCCAGGAGCGCATCCGTGCCCCACATCGCCAGGAGCAACCCCAGCGCGCCACCCGCCAGGGACAACACGAGGCTCTCCGTGAGGAACTGCGCCACCAGCCGGCCACGGCTCGCGCCCAGCGCCGCGCGGATGGACACCTCGCGCTCACGCGCCGCCGCACGAGCCAGGAGCAGATTCGCCACGCTGCTGCACGCCACCAGCAGCACGCAGCCCACCGCGCCCAGCAACAGCCACAGCGTGCCGCGCACGTCGCCCACCAGCTTGTCCTCCAACGAGGTGACGCGGATGGACCAGCCAATCCCCTGGTAGCGGGACTCCACCGCCTGCATGTCGAGGGCGACCCGAGCCATGTCCGCGCGCGCCTGCTCCAGCGTCACGCCCGGCTTCATCCGCGCCAGGCAGAAGAGGTAGCGCGTGGTGCGCTCCGAGACATGCTCCGGCAGCGGCACGAAGGGCACGTAGAGGTCGGCGCGCTCCGGGTGCACCACGCCGCGGGGCAGCACGCCCACCACCGTGTAGGGCTTGCCGTCGAGCTGCATCGTCTTGCCCAACACGCCGGGGTCCTCCGCGAAGTGCGCGCGCCACACCTTGTGCGTCAACACCACGACCTTCTCCCCACCCAGAGAGGCTTCCGCCTCGGTGAAGTTCCGGCCGAGCATCGGCGTCACGCCGAGCGTGGGGAGCAACGTGGCGGTGCCCTGCACCACGGCGAAGCGCTGCGCGGCGCCGCCTCCGGTCAGCGTCATGTCCCGCCAGTTGTAGGCGGCCACCGAGCTGAAGACTCGCGGCAGCGTGCGGAAGTCCTGGTACTCGGGCGTCGAGATGGAGATGCCCTCCAGGCCCACCGCCTGGATGTCGTTGGACACGGTGACCAGGCGCTCCGGCTCCGCGAGGGGCGGCGGCGTGAGCAGCACGCCGTTCACCACGCTGAACACCGCGCTGTTGGCGCCGATGCCCAGCGCCAACGCCAGCACCGCCACCAGCGTGAAACCCGGGCTCTTGCCCAGCGTGCGCAGCGCGTACCGCAGGTCTTGAATGAGGGTCTCCATCGACGCGCGCTCCTACTCCGCCTTCAAGGCGATGATGGGGTCCACCCGCGTCGCGCGGTGCGCCGGCAGCCACGTCGCACCCAGGGCCACGCCGCTCAGCAACGCGGCCACCCCGACGAAGGTCCACGGGTCATAGGCCGTCACACCGAACAGCAGCGTGCTCAAGAGCCGCGCCAACACCAGTGACAACACCAGCCCCAGGCCCACGCCCAACCCCGCCAGCGTCAGGCCCTGGCGCAGCACCAGCGACAGCACATCCGACTTCGTCGCGCCCAGCGCCATGCGGATGCCCATCTCCCGCGTGCGCCGCGCCACCGCGTAGCCGATGACTCCCGAGATTCCGAGCGCCGCGAGCAACAGCGCCGTGCTCGCGAACAAGCCCATCAGCACCGCCGTCAGCCTGCGCGAGCTGATGGACTCATCCACCCGCTGCACCATGGACGCCACGTTGAACCAGGGCAATTGGCCATCGAGCGCGAGCACCTCCGCTTCGATGGCCGTGCGCAATGACTCCGGGTGGCCCGACTTCGCCCGCACCGCCAGGTGGAGATTGGAGAGCGGAGTCTGCGCCACGGAGTAGTACGCTGTCGGACGCGCGGGCGTATCCAGTCCCCACTCGCGCAGGTCGTCGACGATGCCCACCACCGTGGCCCACTTCGCATCCGGCCGGTGCAACTTCAGTCGCTGGCCCAGCGCGTTGCCCCGCGGCCAGTAGAGGTTCGCGAAGGTCTGGTTGATGACCAGCGCCCCCGCCGCGTCCGGTCCATCCGTCTCCTGGAGCATGCGCCCGTCGCGCAGCCGCACCCGCAGCGTGCGCAGGTAGTCCGCGCTGGCGAAGCGCGTCTCCACCGCCGGCCATATCTCCCCCGGCGCCCGCATCCGCCCCTCGATGTCGAAGCTGGTGTCCGTCCTTCCACCCAAAGGCAGCCTGTTCGTCACCCCCGCGGACTCCACGCCGGGCAGCGCCTGCACGCGACGGAGCAGCTCCTGCTGGAAGGCCCGCTGGTCCTCCGGCCTCGCATACCGGGCGGCCGGCAGCGAGAGCTGACCGGTGAGCACGCCCTCGGGAGTGAAGCCCGCCTCCACCTGGGTCAGCGCCTGGAAGCTCCGCAGGAAGAGACCCGCGCCCACCAGCAACACCAACGCCAGGGCCACCTGCGTCACCACCAGCCCCGAGCGCAGCCAGCCCGCGTTGCGTCCCTCCGTTCCTCGCGAGCCCTCGCGCATCGTCGCGCTCAGGTCCGCACGGCTCGCATGGAGCGCCGGCGCCAACCCGAAGACCAGGCCCGTGAGCAGCGACACCCCCAAGGTGAAGAAGACGGAGGCCGCATCCAGCCCCACCTTCTCCGCCCGAGGCAGCCCGTCTCCCACCATCGCCACCAGCGCGTCCGTGCCCCACACGGCCAGCAGCAGGCCCAGCGCGCCGCCCAACGCGGACAGCGCGAAGCTCTCCGTGAGGAACTGCGCCAACAACCTGCCGCGCCCAGCGCCCAGCGCCGCGCGGATGGACACCTCGCGGCCCCTCGCCGCCGCCCGAGCCAGCAGGAGGTTGGCCACGCTGCCGCACGCCACCAGCAGCACGAAGCCCACCGCGCCCAGCAACAGCCAGAGCGTGCCGCGCACCCGGCCCACCACCTCGTCCTCCAGCGACTTCACGCTGATGGCCCAGCCGTAGCCCCCGTAGCTGCTCGCGTACAGGGTCTCCATCTCCTGGCCCACCCGCGCCATGTCCGCCCTCGCCGCCTCCAGCGTCACGCCGGGCTTCAACCGTCCCACCATGCTGAGGTAGTGGTTGCCGCGCACGTCTTCGGCCGCCTGCGCGGGCGTGGGCGCGAAGGGCGCGTACATGTCCGTGCCCGCCGGGTACTCCACGCCGGGCGGCAGCACCCCCACCACCGTGTACGCGTTGCCATCCAGTTGCAGCACTCGGCCCAGCACCCGCGGGTCCCTGGCGAAATGCGTGCGCCACAGCTTGTCCGTCAGCACCAGCACGCGCTCCCGGCCCGGCGTCTCCTCTTCATGGGAGAAGGTGCGGCCCAGCGCCGGAGCCACGCCCAGGGTGGGGAACAGCGAGGCCGTGGAGAACATCACGGTGAGCCGCTCCGGCACGTCCCCTCCGGTGAGCGTGATGTCGCTCTCCACATAGGCCCCCACCGACGAGAAGGACTTGGGCATCGTGAGGTAGTCCCGGTACTCGGGCACCGACACCCAGATGTCCTTCAGGTCGGACCTGGCGTAGTTGCCCCAGACGTGGACCAGGCGCTCCGGCTCCGCGAACGGTGGAGGCCTGAGCAGCACGCCGTTCACCACGCTGAACACCGCGCTGTTGGCGCCGATGCCCAGCGCGAGCGCCAGCACCGCCACCAGCGTGAAGCCGGGGCTCTTGCCCAACGTGCGCAGCGCATACCGCAGGTCCTGGATGAAGGTCTCCATCGACGCGCGCTCCTACTCCGCCTTCAAGGCAATGATGGGGTCCACCCGCGTCGCGCGGTGCGCCGGCAGCCACGTCGCGCCCAGGGCCACGCCGCTCAACAACGCCGCCACACCCGCGAAGGTCCACGGGTCATACGCCGTCACGCCATACAGCAGCGTGCTCAACAGTCGCGCCAGCACCAGCGACAACACCAGTCCCAGCAACACGCCCAGCCCCGCCAGCTTCATGCCCTGGCGCAGCACCAGTGCGAGCACGTCCGACTTCGCCGCGCCCAGCGCCATGCGGATGCCCATCTCCCGCGTGCGCTGCGCCACCGAGTAGCCGATGACGCCCGAGATTCCGAGCGCGGCCAGCAGCAGCGCGGTGCCCGCGAACAGGCCCATCAACAGCGCCGTCAGCCTCTGCGAGCCGATGGACTCGTCCACCAGCCGCACCATGGACGTCACCTTGAACAGGGGCAGGTTGCCATCGAGCGCGCGCACCTCTGACTCGAGCGCCGTGCGCAGTGACTCCGGGTCGCCCGCCTTCACGCGCGCCACCAGGTGGAGGCTGGAGAGGGGCGTCTGCACCGCGGAGTAATACGCTGTCGGACGCGCGGGCTTGTCCAGGCCCCACTCGCGCAGGTCGTCGACGATGCCCACCACCGTGGCCCACCGGGCGTCGGACCGGTGCAGCTTCAGTCGCTGGCCCAGCGCGTCCCCCTTCGGCCAGTAGAGGTCCGCGAAGGTCTGGTTGATGACCACCGCTCCCGCCGCGTCCGGTCCGTCCGTCTCCTGGAGCATGCGCCCGTCGCGCAGCCGCACCCGCAGCGTGCGCAGATAGTCCGCGCTGGCGAAGCGCGTCTCCACCGCCGGCCACATCTCTCCCGGCGCCCGCGTCCGCCCCTCCACGTCGAAGCTGGTGTTCGTCTTGCCGCCCAAAGGCAGCATGTTCGCCACCGCCGCGGACTCCACGCCGGGCAGCGCCTGCACGCGGCGGAGCAGCTCCTGCTGGAAGGCCCGCTGGTCCTCCGGCTTCGCGTAGCTCGTGGCCGGCAACACGAGTTGACCGGTGAGCACGCCCTCGGGAGTGAAGCCCGCCTCCACCTGGGTCAGCGCCTGGAAGCTCCGGAGGAAGAGGCCCGCGCCCACCAGCAACACCAGCGCGAACGCCACCTGCCCCACCACCAACCCCGCGCGCAGCCGGCCCGCCTTGCCACCCTCCGTCCCTCGCGAGCCCTCGCGCATCGTCGCGCTCAGGTCCACACGGCTCGCCTGGAGCGCGGGCACCAGCCCGAAGCCGACGCCCGTGAGCACCGAGATGCCCACGGTGAAGAGCACCGAGGAGACATCCAGCCCCACCTCCGCCGCGCGAGGCAGCCCGTCCCCCACCATCGCCACCAGCGCGTCCGTGCCCCACACGGCCAGCAGCAGCCCCAGTCCGCCGCCCACCGCCGACAGCACCAGGCTCTCGGTGAGGAACTGCGCCACCAGCCGCCCACGGCTCGCGCCCAGCGCCGCGCGGATGGACACCTCGCGTGCACGCGCCGTCGCCCGGGCCAGGAGCAGGTTCGCCACGCTGCTGCACGCCACCAGCAACACGAAGCCCACCGCGCCCAGCAGGAGCCACAGCGTCCCGCGCACCTGGCCCACCACCTCGTCCTCCAGCGACTTCACGGTGATGGTCCAGCCGTAGTCCTTGTAGCTCTGCTCGTACAGGGTCTCCATCTCCCGCCCCACCCGGTCCATGTCCGCCTTCGCCGCCTCCAGCGTCATGCCTGGCTTCAGCCGCCCCACCACGCTGAGGAAGTGGTAGCCACGCGAAACCTCCGCCGCCTGCTCCTGCGTGGGCGCCAGGGGCGCGTACAGGTCCGTGTCCGCCGGGTACTCCACGCCGGGCGGCAGCACGCCCACCACCGTGTACGTGTCCCCGTCGAGCCGGAGTTCGCGGCCCAGCACGCTCGAGTCCGCCGCGAAGCGCGTGCGCCACGTCTTGTGCGTCAAGACCACCACCTTGTCGCGCCCCAGCGCCTCCTCCTCTTCGGAGAAGGCGCGGCCCAGCACCGGAGACACGCCCAGCGTGGGGAACAGCGAGGCCGTGGAGCGCGTCAACTGGAGCCGCTCCGGCGCGTCGCCTCCGGTGAGCGTGACGTTGTTCGCATCGAACGCCGCCAGCGAGCCGAAGGCCTTGGGCATCGTGAGGTAGTCCCGGTACTCGGGCACCGACACGACGATGTCCTTGATGTTCGCCTTGGCGTAGTTGCCCCAGATGTGGACCAGGCGCTCGGGCTGCGTGAAGGGCGGCGGATTCAACAGCACGCCGTTCACCACGCTGAAGACCGCGCTGTTCGCGCCGATGCCCAGCGCCAGCGCCAGCACCGCGATCAACGTGAAGCCCGGGCTCTTGCGCAATGAGCGCACCGCGTAGCGGACATTCTGGAGGAAGGTTTCCACGACGACTCCGAGTGATTCAGGACGCGGTCCTCCCGAGAGCCGCCCCGCCCGGAGCGACCCGGGCGAGGCCCACGAGAGGAGAAGAGGTCAGCGGCGCTGCTCGTCCTGCACGATGCGACCGTCGAAGAGGCTCACCGTGCGCGTCGCGGTGCGCGCGTGCGCCGGGTCGTGCGTCACCATGCAGATGGTGGCGCCCGCCTTGTGCAGGTCCGACAGCAACTGCATCACCGCCTCGCCGTTCTTCGAATCGAGGTTACCGGTGGGCTCGTCGGCCAGCAGGATGAGCGGGTCTCCGGCCACCGCGCGCGCCACGGCGATGCGCTGTTGCTGACCGCCGGAGAGCTGGCCCGGCATGTGCCGCGCGCGGTGCGCCATGCCCACCCGCTCCAGCGCCTTCTCCACCCGCTGCTTGCGCTCGGCGGCGGGCATGCCCCGGTACGTCAGCGGCAGCTCCACGTTCTCGAACACCGTCAGGTCGCCGATGAGGTTGAAGCTCTGGAAGATGAAGCCGATGTGCCGGTTGCGCACCAGCGCCCGGTCCGACGCCGACAAATCCAACACGCTCTTTCCATCCAGGAGGTACGTGCCCCGCGTCGTCGTGTCGAGCAACCCCAGCACCGCCAGCAGCGTGGACTTGCCGGAGCCCGAGGGGCCGACAATCGCCACCCACTCCCCCTGGCGGATGTTGAGGTGGATGTTGGAGAGCGCGTGTGTCTCCACCTCCTCCGTCTCGAAGACCTTCGTCAGCCCTTCCAGCGTGATGAGGGACTTGCCCGACTCCACCTTGGCCGCACCCGACAGCACCGCCGCGTCCTCGGAAGCAGGCGTCTCCGCATTGTTGTTCGTCGTCGTCATCATCGCAGCCTCACCCGCTCGACCGCATCCCACGCGGCCATGTCCGACAGCACCACCTGGTCACCTTCCGCGAGGCCCTGAAGCACCTCCACGGCATTCACCGAACCCCGGCCCAGCTGCACCGGCACTCGAATCGCTTCGTCACTGCCCGGCATCAACCGGAACAGCGACATCGTCCCGTTGGGCTGCGCACCGGCCGGACGACCCACCGACAGCACGTTGCCCAGCCGCTCCAGCTCCACGGTGCCCTCCACCGTGAGGTCGGGCCGCGCGCCCTTGGGCAGCTCGTCGGGCAGCGACACCTCCACCCGCACCGTGCCCTGGCTCGCCGCCGGCGCCACGCGCGCCACCGTGCCCTCCACCACGCCGTTGCGCGTATCCACCAGCGCCTTCTGGCCCTGGACGATGTCGCGCGCCTGCGTCTCGGCGATTCTCAGCTCCGCCTTGAGCCGCTCCGGCTTGACGACCTTCGCCAGCAACACGCCCGGCGTCACCCACTGACCCAGCTCCAGCGGCAGCTCCTGCAGCACTCCGTCCTCCCCGGCGAGCACCTTCATCGACTCCACCTGGGTACGACGGAAGCGGGCCACCGCTTTCAATCGCTCCACCTGTCCCTGCAACGCCACCAGCTGGTCCCTCATGCTGGAGGCGACGACGGACAGCTTCTTGCGCTCCAAATCCAGGCGGCGCGTCATCTCGCCCGCCTTCTCGCCCGCCTGCCGCGCGTCGAGCGCGGGGATGAGGTCCTTCTCGACGAGGACGGCGTTGGCGGTGGCGCGGCGCTCGGCGTCGGAGGACTCGGCGGTGAGGGTGGCCACCGCGGCCTCCTGCGCCAGCCGCTGCGTCTCCAGCGTCATGCGCATCTGGATGAACTCCGCCTCGGCGCTGGCGAGCTGCCGCTCCGCCTCCAGCATCTGGAGCTGCACGTCCGGGTTGGCCAGCTCCATGAGGAGCGTGTCCGCCTTCACCGTCGCGCCGGGCCGCACGTGGATTCGCTCCACGCGGCCCGCGGTGTCCGCCGTCAGCCAGCGGATGTACTCGGGCACCAGCGTGCCCGCGCCCTTCACCTGGCGCACCATGGGGCCGCGCTTCACCGTATCCAGCCACACCGAGGCCCGGTCCACCGAGGGCGCCGCCGGACGCAGCCGACCCAGACCCACCGTGACGAGGATGAGCGCGAACGCGCCGCCGATGGCGAACAACCAGGGTTTACGGCGCGGCTTCTTGGCTTTGGGAATGTCCACGGGCCACCCCTAGAGCGAGCCGCGTGCCAACCGTTACACGCGACTCAACCCCAGGAAATTGCTCGGACCCCGCACGCCCCCTCGTGGGCCCGTGCCCGGTTCCGCGAAGTGCTGTCCCAGAAGCGAACAGCACCCCGCCCCGCCCGGCCCCCAGGCGGGTTCACCGTCAGGGGAAGGCGTAGCCCAGGAGCTGCTCGGTCACCTGCCCCTCGCAGTTCGACGCGGGGGAGATGAAGTGGTCCCTGCCCTGACCCAGGTTGCAGCGGTAGAGCGGAACGGTGCCCGGCACCTGCTGCAGGTGGATGTAGCCCACCGGCCCCAGGGGCGGCAGGCCCTCGCAGCCCACGTCCGGGCTGAGCAGGTTGTGGTCGCCCACGCGGCACTCGTACAGCATCCGCATGCCCGGCATGCCGTCGCGCAGCAGCCGCCACGAGGACTCCTGCCGGAAGCCCGGAGGCAGGAGCCGCGACGACGCCCAGTGGCCTCGCGTGGCGTGGTAGCCCCGGCGCAGGCGCGTGTACGGCAGCTCCTCGAAGCCGCAGGAGAGCTGGGGCGGGTTCAAGTCACTGCGGTTGGCCAGCGCCCATGTGCTCCACGACGGCTTCGCGCTCCCGTCAACACGGCGCAGCCCGAGCGCCAGTCCACCCTCCGCCGCGTTGTCGTGCATGCGGTGGTAGATGTAGCTCTCGATGCCGGGCGTCCCCAGCACGTTGCGGAACGAGTCGCACACCGCCGTCTGCTGCGCGGCCTCCGACGACTGCGGCGAGCCGGAGTGGATGCCGCTCTCCGTGAGCTGGATTTCCCACGCGTGCTGCCGGGTGGGGAACGTCTTGCGCAGCCAACCCGCCAGCACGCCCAGGTTGCCGTACGTCACGCGCGGGTAGTCATCCGCGGAGAACTGCGGACGGAACAGGTCCGGCGCGTACGGGTGGTACGCCACGCGCCACGCTCGCGAGCCCACGCGCGCCGCGAAGCCATTCAAGAACGTCGTCGCCGACAGGAGCGGGCTGCTCGCCCCCGGCGCATCCAGCTCCGGACCAAAGTGGTGCGTCAGCGAGATGAGCACCTTCGCCGCCGACTGCCACGTCATCACCTGGTCATAGGCGGCGTTGTAGCTGGCCGCGTACGTGTCCAGCCACGCCGTGGTGTTGCACGCGCCCGCGCCCTGACCGCAGCCGATGTCGAACCAGTCGTTGGAGTTGACCTCGTTGTGGATGACGAAGTCGGCGATGCGACCATGGCCGTTGAGCCCGTTGTAGCGCTGCGCGAGCAGGCCCACGAAGCGGCCGTAGTCCGCCGCGTTTTTGGGCGCGCAGAAGATGTCGAAGCCCGCCGCCGCGGGCGTACACGTGCGCCCCGCGCGCGCCCACGCGGGCACGCCGTACACCACGGCCGTCACCACCACGCCGCGCGCCGTCCACTCGCGGATGGCCGCGTCCACGTTGGCCGCCACCGCGAAGCAGTGCCCCGCGTACTCCACGCGCCCTCCGGTACACGGCGGCGCCTGCACCGACGGCTCCCACGAGGCCCAGACCAGGTTCATCGCCACGCCGCCCGTGTTGTTGCCCGCGAGCTCGTCGTAGCCAGGCCAGAAGTCCGGCTGCACGCCCTTCAGGCGATACGCGGTGCGCGTCGGATACGGCAGGTTCGCCCCCGCCACCGCCGGCAGCAGTCCCACCACGGCCAGAGCCAGCGCCAACCCAAGGGCCCGGCCTCCAAACAGTCCTCGACGCAAGTGACACCTCCCGTGCGCGTCGAGCCCGCCGAGGACCCACTCCCTGTCTCGCGTCCTCAGGCCAACTCAACGAGATAATCAGATTATGCAGTTAAAACCATTCTATGTCGTCAAAATTGACTCACAGCTTGTCTTGATTGGAAGTGAGGGAAGTAGGCTGCGCGGCTCATGCCTTCGTCCCTCCTCGAAGTCTTCTTGGAACACGCCCACGACGCGCCGGGCCGGCCGCTGCTCACGTTCGAGCGCGAGTCGACCTCCCACGGCGAGTTCGCCGCGCACGTCGCGGCCTTCGCGAAGGGGCTGCGTCAGCGCGGCCTGCAGCCAGGCGAGCGCGTGGCGCTCTTCCTGGAGAACAGCCCTCGCTTCATCGTCGCCTACCTGGGTGTGCAGCACGCGGGCTGCGTGGTGGTGCTCGTCAACACGGCGTACCGCCAGGTGGAGCTGGCCCACATCCTCGCGGACGCGGAGGTGCACACCTGTGTCACCAGCGCCTCGGGAGTCGCCGAGCTCATCCCCCTGAGAGACCAGCTCCCGTCGCTGCAGTGGCTCGTCACCGTGGAGCCGACCACCGTCGCGCCTCCGGCCTCGCTGGAGGTCATCGACTTCGACACGCTGCTCGAGGAAGGCACGACGTCACCGGTGGCGCTCGCGCTGCCGCGTCCGGAGGACCTGGCGGTGTTGGGCTACACGTCCGGCACCACCGGCCGCTCCAAGGGCGCCATGCTGCTGCACCGCAACCTGCTGGCCAACGTGAAGGCCGTCACCGAGGCGTGGCGCTGGACGGCGGCGGACCGGCTGCTGCTCGCCCTGCCGTTGTTCCACACGCACGGCCTCATGGTGGGCCTGCACGGCACGCTGTACACCGGAGCGAGCCTGGAGTTGCACCGGCGCTTCGTCGCCACGGAGGCGCTGGCCACGTTGCGCGATGACGCCTCGCTGACGATGTTCTTCGGCGTGCCCACCATGTACGGACGGCTGCTGGAGGAGTCACGGCGCACGGGCGTGAAGCCCCGCGAGCTGCGCCTGTGGGTCTCCGGCTCAGCGCCCTTGAGCCCCCAGCTCTTCCACGACATCGAGAAGGACTTCGGCGCGCGCATCCTGGAGCGCTACGGGATGACGGAGACCCTCATGAACACCACCAACCCGTACGACGGCGAGCGCCGGCCGGGCACGGTGGGCTTCCCCTTCCCCGGCCAGCAGGCGCGCGTGGTGGACGTGCGCACGCGCCGGCACCTGCCCCCGGGGGAGATGGGGGAAATCGAAGTCCAGGGCCCCCACGTCTTCGCCGGCTACTGGCGCCGGCCGGATGCCACGTCGGAGTCCTTCGACTCGGAGGGCTGGTTCCGCACGGGCGATTTGGGCGAGCTGGACGCGGACGGATACCTGCGCATCACCGGGCGGGCGCGGGAGCTCATCATCAGCGGCGGCTTCAACGTGTACCCGCGCGAGGTGGAGGAGGTGCTCGCCACGCACCCGGGCGTGGCCGAGGTCGCCGTGCTGGGCCTGCCGGACGCGGACTATGGCGAGCAGGTGGTGGCCGTCGTGGTTCCCCCCGCCGGCGTCCACGCCCCCGAGGCCCAGGCGCTGGTGGACTGGTGCAAGGACAGGCTGGCCAGCTTCAAGAAGCCCCGTCGCGTCGTCTTCATGGACTCGCTGCCTCGCAACGCGCTAGGCAAGGTCCAGAAACACCTGTTGCGAGCCCGACTGCGGTGAGACCCCTGGTCCGCAGCATTCCGAACACACCGCGCTCAAAACCATGGCTTGCGCCGCGCCGTGTCCTACCGTCCCGCCCTGGGGTGGCCGGAGCCGGGGTGGTTCCGCTGAACGAGGCCCCATGTGGTGACCGCGCGCGAAGGGAGGGTGTGCGTCGATGAAGCGGCTGCTCATCGTGGATGACGAGCTGGCCATCGTCGAGGCACTCCAGGACATCCTCTCCGTGGAGGGCTACGGCATCCTCACCGCCTTCAACGGCGCGGAGGGCCTGCAGCGGATGGCGGAGGTGCGTCCGGACCTGGTGCTGCTGGACTTGATGATGCCGGTGATGGACGGCCGGGAGATGCTCCGTCGCATGCGCGACGACGCCTCGCTGCGCACCATTCCCGTGGTGGTGATGAGCGCGGGCCGCATCTCCGAGGAGGAGCGCCGCTCCAGCGCCCGCTTCCTGGCCAAGCCCTTCGAGCTCGACCTGCTGCTGGAGACCATCACCGAGCTGCTCGGCGGGCCCGACGGGCCCACGCCCGGCACTCCAGGGACGGCGGGCTGAGGCACGCCGTCCCGGCGTCGCTCAGCCCGGCGTCGCGCGGAACAGGATGTCGCGGTAGTACTGCAGCTCGTTGATGCTGGAGCGCAGGTCCGCGAGCGCGGTGTGACCGCTGGGCGGCTTTCGCGGCTCCACCAGGTTCGGGTACCACGCGCGCACGAGGACCTTGAGGCTCGTCACGTCCACCATGCGGTAGTGCAGGTAGCGCTCCAGGAGCGGCATGTACTGGAACAGGAAGCGGCGGTCGGTGTGGATGGAGTTGCCAGCCAGCACGCCCTCGCCCAGCGGGCAGTGTTCCGCCACCAGCGCCGTCACTTCCCGCTCCGCCACCCGCAGCGACGTGCTGGAGGCGCGCACCTTCTCGAGCAGGCCGTTGCGCGTGTGCATCTCACGCACCACGGGCTCCATGCGCAGGAGCACTTCCTCCGGCTGCCAGATGACGCGTTCGAACTCCGCGATGGGGCGCAAATCCGGCCCGGTGATGATGACGCCAATCTCGATGATGGCGCACGACTCGGGGTCCAACCCGGTCATCTCCAGGTCCAGCCAGACAAAGCGGGGTTCACGCGAGCGCATTCCGATGCCTATACCAGCCCCCGCGCCCATGCGGGGCCTCAATACTCCGCTTCAGACTTCCACCTCGCATTCGGCGGTCCACCGACCGTCCGCGCTCCGGCGCACGGTGGGTCCGCTCAGGGTGACGCCTCTCACGTCCCGAGAGGGACGGTGCCTCACCGGGTCCAGGTGCTCACCGTAGCCACGGCCGAACAGGCGCGGCCCATCCAGGCGCACCGCGAAGCAGCGGAAGCGCAGTCGCCGCGAGCCCATGAGCTGGACGACGGAGCGCAGCCAGTCCATCAGCAGCCCCTCCCGGTCGACGGCGTCGCACACCACGTCCACCTCCTCGCGCACCTCCACGGTGGACGGGTCCGTCACGCGCGTGCACAGCGCGAGCGCGACCTGCTCGAAGGCCTCCTCGGGCGTGCGGCCCTCGCCTCGCACCGCGACTTCGCCGCCCCGGGAGAAGACCTCCCAGCGCGGGGGCGGCGACTCTTCGCCTGTCCACGACTCGGTGCTCATTCACGCGCCTCCAGTCGAGGTGCATCCAGGTGGCGCGTGAACCAGTCCGCCGCGCGGCGCGCCACCTCCTCCAGCGTGCCGGGCTCCTCGAACAGGTGGGTGGCGCCGGGGATGACGATGAGGGACTTGGCGGCGGACAGCTCGTCGAACGCGTCCTGGTTCAGCTCCAGCACGTCCACGTCCAGGCTGCCCACCAGGAGCAGCGTGGGCGCGCGGACCCGGGCCAGCGCGGGACCGGCCAGGTCCGGCCTGCCACCGCGAGACACCACCGACTGGACGAGCTCCGGGTGCAGCGCGGCCGCCACCAGCGCCGCGGCGGCGCCGGTGCTGGAGCCGAAGTAGCCCAGGCCCATCCCGGACAGCTCCGGCTGGGCCTGCGCCCACCGCGTCACGGCGATGAGCCGCCGCGCGAGGAAGGGGATGTCGAAGCGCAGCTCGCCGGTGCCCGCGTCCATCGCCTCCTCGTCCGCGCCGAGCAAATCGAACAGCAGCGTGGCCAGCCCCGCGTCGCGCAGGCTCCGCGCGACGGCGCGGTTGCGGGGGCTGAAGCGACTGCTGCCGCTGCCGTGCGCGAAGACCACCAGCCCGCGCGCGCCCGGAGGAAGCCCCAGACTGCCGCCCAGCTCCACCCGCCCGGAGCGCACCGCCACCTCGTGGACCTCTTGGTCCTTCGGGTCGTCCTGCCACATGGAGCCGCCCTCCTCGCGTCACGGGTTCACATCGTCACAAGCCCAAGGCTTCACGACTCACGGCGCACGGCTCACATCCAGGACCCACCCGGGTCCGTGGACTCCAGCACCGCCTGGGAGCGCCATGGCGGCTGGCGCGAGCGCTCGACCAGGTTCTGCAGCTCCACGTCCGGGAACGCGCGGAAGTCGTCGTACGCCTCGGCCACGGAGCGCATCCCCGCCTCCGTCGAAACGCACGCCACCGCGTCCGCCTCCCTTCGCAGCACCTCCAGCCCCTGGGGCGAGGCCACCGGGGTGCCCATCACCAGCCGGGCCGGATGCAGGAGCCGCAGGGCCCTCAGCGCGGCGGCGGCGGTGGCGCCCGTCAGCACGCCGTCATCCACCAGCAGCACCGTGCGGCCGCCCAGCTCCGGCGGAGGACGTCCGCGCAGCCGCCGCACCTGCTCCTCCACCACGCTGGCCTCTTCGCTCACCAGCGAGTCCACCTCGCTCCTGGGCAGGGGCGCCAGCCGCAGCGAATCCGAGAGCAGATACTGGCCGCCTCCCTCGGACACCGCGCCCAGGGTCAGCGCCCGTCCGGGGATGCTCAGCCGCCTCGACACCCAGACGTCCAGTGGGACTTCCAGCGCGCGGGCCACCTCGTACGCCACCCGAAGCCCCCCGCGAGCCACCCCCAGCACGCGCGCGTCCGAGCCCCGGTAGGGCAGGAGCATCGTTGCCAGCCGTCGCCCGGCGTCCGCTCTGTCGCGAAAGCGCATCATCACTCTCCTTGTCCCTAGGAAAAGCACGCCCGGGCTCGCTGGCGGCGAAGGGGCGGACAACGGCTCTCCCGGAGGCACGTCGCCAGGGGAGGCAGCGAGCGCCGAGCCCCCGGGCCACCGGGCGCGCTAGGGTTGGGCCATGGACCCCATCCTCCTCATCGGCACCGCCAGTCCCCACCTGGGACGTGAGCTCGCCCTGGCCCTGGGCGTGGCGCCCGCTGACTGTCACTTCGAGCGGTTTCCCGATGGAGAGATGCACCTGGAGGTCCCCGCCGCCGTGCGAGGGCGCACCGTGGTGCTGGTGCAATCGCTGACGCCTCCGGCGGGAGAGCACCTGCTGGAGCTGCTGCTGATGGCGGACGCGTGCTGGCGGGCCGGCGCGGCGCGGCTGGAGGCGGTGGTGCCGTACCTCGGTTACGCGCGGCAGGACCGACGCGCACGGCCGGGCGAGCCCCTGGGCGGTCGCCTGGTGGCGGACATGCTGTCCCAGGGCCGCTTCGCGCGAGTGCTGGTGGTGGACCTGCACAGCCCCGCGCTGGAGGGGTGCTTCGGCGCGCCGCTGGAGCACCTCACCGCGCTGCCGGTGCTGGCGGAGGCGCTGCGGCCCCACGTCACGGACACCTCGGTGGTGGTGGCGCCGGACCTGGGCGCGGTGAAGCGCGCGGAGGCGCTGGCGCGGCTCCTGGGCCGTCCGTGGGCGGTGATTCACAAGGTGCGGCTGAGCGGCGACGAGGTGCACGCCAGCGGCCTCATGGGCGAGGTGCGCGGCAAGCGGCCCATCCTGGTGGACGACATGGTGTCCACGGGCGGCACACTGGTCGCGGCGGCGGGCACGCTGCGCGCCGCGGGGTGCGCGGATGACCTGACGGTGGTGACGACCCACGCGCTGCTGGTGGGCCCGGCGGTGGAGCGGCTGAGCGCGCTGCCGGTGACTCAGCTCGTGAGCACCGACAGCGTGGAGCCACCCTCGGGGCTGCCGTTCGGGCACCGGGTGGTGACGCTCGCTCCGCTGGTCGCCCGCGCGCTGCGGCCGTGAGCAGTTGGGAGCATGCGTGGGAGAAGTGGGCACACGAGGGCCCGGCGCTCGCGGGCCGGGCGCGGCGAGGGATGCAAGTTGAGCCCGCGCCGGGGATGGACTCGGTCTAGGCTTGCCCCATGTCCGACACGTTGCTGACGAAGCGGGAAGCGGGGGTCCTCACCCTTACCTTCAACCGACCCGAGAAGAAGAACGCCTTCACGCATGCGATGTACGAGGCGGCCACCGCCGCGCTCAAGCAGGCGGCGACGGACGACGAAGTCCGCGTGGTGCTGCTCACCGGCGCGGGCAGCGTCTTCACCGCGGGCAATGACATCGGCGACTTCATGGAGCACCCGCCCGCGGGCGAGGACAGCGCGGTGTTCCTCTTCCTCAAGGCGCTGGTGGACGCACCCAAGCCCGTGCTGGCGGCCGTGGATGGCCCCGCGGTGGGCATCGGCACGACGATGCTGCTGCACTGTGACTACGTGGTGGCGAGCGAGCGCGTGCGCTTCCACATGCCCTTCGTCCAGCTCGGTCTGTGCGCGGAAGGCGCCAGCAGCCTGCTGATTCCGCGCATGGCCGGCTACGCGCTGGCCAGCGAGCTGCTGCTGTTCGGCGAGCCCTTCGACGCGGCGACCGCGCTGCGCGCCGGCATCATCAACAAGGTGGTGCCCGCCGAGAGCCTCCAGGAAGTGGCCGCCGAGCGCGCCCGTACCCTGGCCTCCCGTCCCGCCGAGGCCGTGCGCGTGACGAAGGAGCTGATTCGGGGACCGCGCCGCGAGGAGACGCACGCCACGCTGGCGCGCGAGGGCGCGAAGTTCATCGAGCGCCTGGGCTCCACGGAGGCGCAGGAAGCCTTCATGGCCTTCATGTCGCGCGGCAGCAAGAAGTAGCCGCCCTCGGGGACCTCATGAGCCCGGAGCCAGCGCTGGCCCCGGGCTCGAACTCCGGACTCCGGACGTGGGTCAGCGCGTCGTCGGAGCCTGCGGCGGACGAGGCGTGCCGCGCCCGGTGAGGAAGGACTCGATGCTGGCCGCCTGCGCCGACTTCAGCGCGACGCACTGGTCCACCGACTCCAGAATCTGCGCCAGCATGCGAGGCCCGCCCGGCGCGTTCGCGTTGCGCGTCGTGAAGAAGTCCGAAATCTCCTGCCGCCGCTCCGGACTGCAGAAGCCGCCGGCCACGAAGACCATCCGGCCAGCGGCGTCCTTCGGCAGGAGCGCGTCGGGCGAGTCCCCCACCAGCCGGTCGTAGTTCTCCTTCACGAAGTCGAGCGCCACGCCCTGCGTGCCCGCGTGCTGCGTGGCCCCGAACACCATCCACATCGTCTCACGCGGGTCCAACGCCTTGTCGAACACCAGCGACAGGCCCTGCTTCACCAGCACCGGGTCCCTGAAGCCGCTCAGCGCCCCCAGCAGGTGCTGACGCGTGGAGCGGTCCTTCTCCGAGCGCACCGCCGTGAGGAGCTTCTGCTGGAAGGCCGCGTCCCCGTGCGCCGCGGCGACCGCGAGCACCGCGTCCACCATCTCCGGTTCAATCGCGCGCTTGTCGGTGAGCCACTTGTCCGAGAGCGCCCGAGCCTCCGCGACAATCTTCGGGTCCGCGCCGTCGCGGCCCGCCACCCGCACCAGGCGCGGACGCAACAGGCGCGTGTCCTCGCTCTCGCCCTTGCGCGAGGCGAAGCCCAACTGCCGGGCCCGGGGGCCGTACGTCTCACGCAGGAAGCGCGCACGGTCCGGAAGGCGCGCCTCCGGCAACAGCCGCGCGCTCGACAGGTCCAGCATGTCCATCGTGCTCTCGACGATGACGCGGTCCGGGTCCTGGGCCATGCGGGCCGCCAGCGCCAGCGCCTCGGAGGCCGGCAGCGCCCCGGACAGGGCCAGCGCCTTCACGTCCCCCAGCAGCGCCACGCGCTCCGAGCGCGACAGCTTCGCCACGCCCGTCTTCAGGAGCTTCGTCGCCGCGTCCCCCGCCAGCTGCATGCGGAAGAAGCCCGCGCCCTCCGCGTTGGGGAACACCCAGGCCGGGCACGTCTTCGCCTCCGGCAGGACGACCTCGGCGCGCTCTCCCTCCAGCACCGTGCAGGCGCGCGCGTCCTTGTTGCCCGCCGCGTACTCCACGCACACGGGCACCTTCCACGTCTGCGGCCCCGGCGCCTGCGAGCCCAGCCGCAGGTAGCGCTGCTGGGTGAGGACCACCTTCGGCTGACCCGCGCCACACTCCAGCGACGCGGTGACAAGCGGCGCGCCGCCCTGGTCCAGGAACGTCCCCAGCACGCCCGTCACGTCCTTGCCCGCCTCGGCGGACAGCGCGTCCAGGAAGTCCTTCGCCGTGGCGTTGTCGTGCGCGTGCTTGCGCAGGTAGCGCTGGATGCCCTTGCGGAACACCTCACGCCCCAGCCACTCCTCCGTCATGGTGAGGACCGCGGAGCCCTTGCCGTAGGTGATGCCGTCGAACGCGTTGTGGATGTCATTGGCCGTGTCGATGGGCTGACGGATGCGGCGCGCGGACAGGAGGCTGTCGGAGTCCAGCGAGCGGCTGCGGTCCTGCACGCGCTCCACCGGCGCGTCCCACGACGGCTGCCACGTCTCGATGATGCGCGGGGTCACCCAGGTCGCGAAGGATTCGTTGAGCCACAGGTCGTCCCACCACGCCAGCGTGACGAGGTTGCCGAACCACTGGTGCCCCAGCTCGTGCACCTGCGTGTCGGAGAAACCGCGCTGCCGGCTGAGCGAGTCCTCTTCCGGCTTCGCCAGCATCATCCGCGAGTTGAACGTCACCAGACCCGGGTGCTCCATGGCGCCACCGAGCAGCGGCACCGCGATGACGTCCAGCTTCTCGTACGCGTAGGGGATGCCGAAGTAGTCCTCCAGCGCGGCGAGGATTTCGGGCGTCACCTTGGCGGCGTAGGTGCCTTCGACGGCGCGGCCCTTCGGGGTGATGATGCGCGTCTTCACCTTCTTCTGGCCGGAGTCCGCGGCGGCGAGGAAGTCGAACGGGCCCACGCCGAAGGCGATGAGGTAGGAGGGCAGGGGCTGGGTGCGCGCGAAGCGGTAGGTGCGGCCACCGTCCGGGCGGGCCTCCTCGGCGAGCTGCGGCGTGTTGGTGACGGCCACGTTGCCCGCGGGCACATGGAACGTCAGCTGCCAGGGCACCTTGAACTCGGGCTCGTCGAAGCACGGGAACACGCGCCGCGCGTCGATGGGCTCGAACTGCGTGTAGACGTACCAGTCGCCGCCCTCGTTGACGCGGAAGGCGCCGTCCGTCTCCTTCTCGGAGGCGGTGCCCTCGTACACCACGCGCAGCTTCGCGGTGCCGATGGCCAGCGGCTTCGCCAGCGAGAAGCCGAGGAAGTCACCCTTCTCGCTCTTCAGCGGCGTCACGTCGATGGTGGCGCCCGCCTGCATCAGCGAGGCCTCCTTCACCGTGAGGTTCTTTCCGTGCAGCCACACGATGGAGGTGGGCTGGGCCACGTCGAGCCCGATGCTCGCCGTGCCCTGGAAGGCGGAGACCTTCGGGTCCAGCGTGAGCTCCACCGCATAGCCATTGGGACGCACGTCCTTGGGCAGACGCAGCGTGGGCGGCGTGGGAGCGGCCGAGGCCGCGGAGGATGAAGCGGGAGCAGTCGCTGCGGGCTCGGCGGCCGGAGGGTTCTGCCGGGCACCGCACGCGCACAACAGGGCAACGGTGGACAGAACCACCGCTCGGAGCAGGTTGGGCATGGCGCGCATAGTGGCCCATGCCGGGCAGCCAGGGTAGCGCCGCGCATGAGTGTGTTCTTGCCGTAATCTTCACTTCGGGGTGGAGTGCCTCCGTGTCCTCGCCCGCTCCCATTTCCGACCAGACAGTCCCGCCAGCGAACGCCGCGAAGGTGCCCTCCGAGCATCTGCGCCGTGTCATCGGCACGCCTCCGGGCCCGGTGGTGAAGTTCGTGACGCGCTTCGTCTTCGCGTTCCTCACGTGGCTGTCGTTCGCGTCACGCGACGCAATCGCCCGCTTCGTGGGCAACCTGGCGTACACGCTGGGCATCCGCCGCCGCGTCGCGCTGGACAACCTGGCGCACGCGCTGCCGGAGAAGACCGACGCGGAGCGACGGGACATCGCGCGGGGCGCGTACATCAACATGTCGCGCGTGGTGCTGGAGTCGGTGCCCTCGGGAGACCGGCTGACGTCGGACTGGGCCGAGCAGGGCGTCGAGGGCACGGAGGCCTGGGAGGCGCTGAAGGCGCGCGTGGCCACGGGCAAGGGCGCGCTGATGGTGACGGCGCACTTCGGCAACTGGGAGCTTTTGGGAGACATGCTGGTGCGCCTGGGCGTGCCACTGGTTGCGCTGGTGCGTCCGTTGAAGGGCGCGCTCAACACGCGCATCGCGGAGAACCGGGTGCGCCTTCCCGCGGGGCTCATCTATCCGCGCGGCGCCATCCAGGAGCTTTCGGAAGCGGTGGAGCGCGGCGAGTCGCCCTTCATGCTGCTGGACCAGGCGCTGCCGGCGAAGGCGGCGGTGTTCGTTCCGTTCTTCGGGAGGCTCGCCTCCACGACGCCCGCCATGGCGGTGGCCGCGCAGCGCACGGGCGCGCCGGTGTTCGTGGTGATGGGCGTGCGCAACGGCAAGCTGGGCCCCAGGCTGCGGCTGGAAGTGGAAGGGCCCATCCTCCCGCCCGCGCCTGGCGAGTGCGAGGACCCGATTGCGGAGCACACCGCGCGCGTCACCGCGGCGCTGGAGCGCTGCATCCGCAAGTACCCGCACCAGTGGATGTGGCTGCACCGCCGCTGGAAGGTGCAGCCTCCCAGCGCGACGGACGCGAAGCGCTGAGCGTCGCTACTCCACCACCACGCGCCGCAGGTGCGCGCCCAGGCGCGCGACAATCTCGTAGTGCAGCGTCTGCGCCCAGCCGGCGAGCGACTCGGCGCTGATGGACTCGTCGCCTTCGCGCCCCAGCAACGTCGCCGTCACGGGGCGCTCGTCATGCGCGGCGCGCGTCACGTCGACGATGAGGTGGTTCATCATCACCCGGCCCAGCACCGCGCACCGCCGCCCGTTCACCAGCACGTGCGCCTTGCCCGAGGCCAGCCGTGGATAGCCGTCGTAGTAGCCCACGGGCAGCACCGCGATGCGCGTGGGCTCCGACGTCCGGTAGGTGCAGCCGTAGCCCACATAGCTGTCCGCGGGCAGCCACTTCACCACCTGGCTGCGGCACCGCCACGACAACACCGGCTTGAGCACCGGCACCTCGCCCAACACCAGCCGCGCCGACAACCGCGTCTCCGCCGACGGCCACAGCCCATACAGCGAAATCCCTACCCGCTGCGCCTCGTAGCGCGCCCGGGGCAACACCAGCGCCGCGGCGCTCGCGGCGATGTGCCGCTGCAGCACCCGCCCCTCGCCCAGCTGTCCCGACAAGAGCCGCAGCCCCGTCTCGAACGCGTCCACCTGCGCCAGCGCGTAGCCCTGCTCCGTCACGTCCTCCGTGTTGGCGAAGTGGCTCAGCCCGCCCACCACCTCCAGCACGTCCCGCGCGTCGACCAGGAACTGTGTCTCGCGCGGGAGCTGCTCCAGCGTGAAGCCCTCGCGCCCCAGGCCCGTGTCGATGTGGACGTGGACCCGCAGCGGCCGCTCCAGCTTCGCCGCGCGCAGCACCGGCACCGCGTCTTCCCAGCCACGGTCCGCCACCACCACCTCCACCCCCTCGCGCGCCAACACCACCGCCTCGTGCGGCGCCACCGCGCCCAGCACCACCACCTGCCGGGGAGGCAGGCCCTGGGCCCGCTCGTACTCACGCACCTTCAGCGCGTCCTGCGGCGCGATGAAATACAGGAGGTCCACCAGCCCGTGGACCAGCGGCAGCACCTGCGCCAGCCCGTGCCCATAGGCGTTGCCCTTGAGCACCACGCCCAGCGACTGCGACGTCCCTCCCCGCCCCTCCAGCGCCCGGAACACCTCCACGTTGTGCCGCAGCGCCCCCGCGCTCAGCTCCAACCACGAGGTATGGGCCGCATCCCCGGGCCCGCCGCCAATTGACTCCACGTTCACCTCCACCACGTCGACTCCCGCCCCATACCAGCAATGGACGGGCCATGGGCTTCGCGGCCCCTGGGACACAGGCGCCCGCGTATGGAGCAGGCGCACCGGGGGACCGTCCGGGCCCACCCCTTGTCATACCTGTTGTCCCGGAGCCCTCCTCCATCAGCGAACCCAGGCAAACAAGAGTTCACTTCGGAAATGGTTGAATCCGGATTACGCGAGGGGGGTGCTATCGTCCCACGGCGTGTCCCCCCCGGACGTTTCCCTGGCCCAGGCCTTCATCGCCGCGCGTGGTGTTTCCTCCGCGCCGGAGCCGTCGCTGCCCCTGCTGCAGGAGCGGCTGACGCGCGCGTTGTCCACCGCGCGCGCGGCCTGGCCCGGGGTGGAGCTGGAAGGCGTGCGCTTCGTCAGTCATCTGGCGCGGCTGCTCCCCACGCAGGCGCCCTCCGAGGACGTGGAGAAGTTCCACCTCCCGGACGTGTACCTGGCTCGCGCAGCCGCGGACCGGCTGCCCTCCGCGCTGAACGCCTTCGAGTCGAGCTTCCTGCCCGAGGTGAACGCGGCCGTCGCGCGGCTGAAGCTGCCGCCCACGGGGCTCGACGAGGTCCGCCAGCTGCTGCGCCAGCGCATGCTCGTGGGCAGCGCCGACTCTCCCGCGCGGCTGGCCGCCTACCCGGGGACGGGTCCGCTCAGCGGGTGGGTGCGGGCCGCGGCGCTGTGGCTCGCGCTCGACTGGCAGCGCCAGCGCAGCGGACATCCCCAGGCGGATGACGGTGACTTGTCGCTGCTCGTGGCGCCGGGGGACGACCCGGAGCTGCTCTATCTCAAGAACACGTACCGCGCGGAGTTCAGCACCTCGTTCTCCGCGGCGCTCGGAATCCTGGAGCCCCGTCAGCGCAACTTCCTGCGCCTGAAGTACCTGGACGGGCTGAGCATCGACCAGCTCGGCGCGCTCTACGGCGTGCATCGCTCCACCGCGGCGCGGTGGGTGGTGGCCGCGCAGGACGCGCTGCTCCAGGAGACCCGACGGTTGCTCACCGAGCGGCTGCGCCTCACCGGCTCCCAGCTCGACAGCGTGTTGCGCCTCATCTCCAGCCAGCTCGACGTGAATCTCAGCCGCCTGCTGCGCTCGAAAGCGGACTGACGCCGCGGCCCCCGCACCTCCCGGGAGGGTTCCCCGGGACGTCGAAGCGAATTAAAGAAGAGGCGGGATGCGAACGCTCTTCATCGGAGACGTCCATGGCTGCGCGGAGGAGCTGAACGCGCTGCTGGCCGCGTGTGGCTGGCGGCCGGACGACCGCGTGGTGCTGGTGGGCGACCTGGTGGCGAAGGGGCCGGACTCCGCGGGCGTGGTGCGGTGCGCTCGCGAGCGCGGGCTGCTCGCGGTGCGAGGCAACCACGACGCGCACGTGCTGCGCTGGCACACGGGACGCGCCCCCGAGGGCAAGAAGCTGGGCAAGGAGCACCGCCAGGTCCTGGAGACGCTGACGGCCGAGGACTGGACGTACCTGGAGGCCCAGCCGCTGTACCGCCGCTTCCCGGACCTGAATGTCCTCGCGGTGCACGGAGGGCTGGTGCCAGGAGTCCCGCTGGAAGCGCAGCGCGCGGATGAACTGCTCAACCTGCGCAGCATCGCCCCGGACGGGACGCCGTCGAAGCGCGTGGATGGCGGCGTGCCCTGGGCCAGCTGCTGGAAGGGCCCGGAGCTGGTCATCTTCGGCCACGACGCCATGCGCGGCGTGCAGCAGCACTCGCATGCGGTGGGCCTGGACTCGGGCTGCGTGTACGGCGGGCGCCTCACGGCCTACGTGATGCCGGAAGGACGCCTCGTCTCCGTGCCAGCCCGCCGCGCCTACGTGGACGTGAACGGCTCGCCGTGAGTCCGCGCCCCGCGCTCAGATGATTCCGCCGTTGGCGCGCAGCACCTGCCCGTTGACCCAGCCGGCGTCGGGGCCGGCGAGGAAGGCGACGGTGGCGGCGATGTCCGTGGGCTGGCCCAGTCGCTCCAGCGGCGCGAGCTTCGCCATGCGGTCGACGAGGTCCTGGGGCTTGCCCTTGAGGAACAGGTCCGTGGCGGTGGGCCCCGGGGCCACGGCGTTGACGGTGATGTTCCGTCCGCGCAGCTCCTTGGCCAGCACGCTCGTCATCGCCTCCACCGCCGCCTTGGTGCCCGCGTACACGCCGTAGGTCGGCTGCAGCAGGCCCACCACGCTGGAGGAGAAGTTGATGATGCGCCCGCCGTCGCGCAGCCGCCGGGCTGCTTCCCGCAGGGTGTTGAAGGTGCCCTGGAGGTTGACCGCGATTTGCCGCTCGAACACGGCGTCGTCGGTGTCCGCCAGCGTGGAGAGGCTCATGATGCCCGCGTTGTTGACGAGCACATCCACGCCGCCGAAGGCCGTCTGGGCCGCGTCGAACAGGCGCCGCACGTCCGCGCTCTTGCTGACATCCGCCTGGGCGGCCAGGGCCTTGCCGCCCGCCTGCTCAATCTCGCGGACCAACGCCTCCGCGGGCGCGGCGGACTCCGCGTAGTTGACGATGACGGTGAAGCCATCCTGGGCCAGCCGCTTCGCGACGGCGGCGCCGATACCTCGGGAAGCGCCGGTGACGAGGGCCACCTTCGGGGTCTGTGCATTCATGTCGTTTCTCCTGTCCGGCGTTTCGTCGCCGGCATGGGAGAAACAATGGGCCTTCGCCCCCGCGAAATAATGCCCTGGGAACCGGCATCACAGTTCCACCAGGGCGAACAATCGGGCCGGACGGAGGCCCTGCGGTGCCCCTCTCAGTCCAGACGAGGGGCACCTGGGGGGCGGCTAGAAGTCCCGGGCCCTGGAGCGACGCTGCTGCCTCTGGAGGCGCTCCAGCCCATCGCGAATCGCCTCCGCGTACTCGGGGCTCTCGTAGTGGAGCGTGAGCAGCCGCTCCCGGGAGAACTGGTAGCCCACGAGGCGGACGGTCGTCTCCCACGCCTTCCAGTTGGCGACGACCACGAAGCCACGGCGGGAGATGCTCACCTCGGGCTCCGAGATGGGACCGAACAACTCGGGCGCCTCCGACTCGGAGGCGGCGCTCTCTTCAGGCGCCGAGGCCACGGCCGTGTCCCGCGAGTCCTCCTCGTCCAGCGAGTCCCCCGCCGTCGTCGCCTCGACCAGCGGAGGCTGTCCCTCGGACACCCGCGCTCCCGACTCCGTGGGCGCGGGGAAGTTCGTGGGTGCGCCGTCGGGCGGAGCTCCCGCGACCTGCGCTCCAGACTCCGTGGGCGCGGGGAAGTTCGCGAGCGCCCCGTCGGGCGGAGCTCCCGCGACCTGCGTTCCCGACTCCGTGGGTGCGGGGAAGTTCATGGGTGCACCATCAGGCGGAGCCCCCGCGACCTGCGCTCCCGACTCCGTGGCGGCGGGGAAGTTCGAGGGTACGGGCGGAGCGCTCTGGGAGAGCAGCCACGCGAGGTCGAGCGACTCGCGGTACCTCTGCACGCGTCGCGATGAGCCGCGCTTGGCGGCGCGGCCGTACTTGGAGGTCAGCAACTCCACCACCTCCTGGTGGTCATTGCGCACGTCCGAGGGGGTCGCGAAGCGCACGAAGACGGAGCCCAGGCGCCCGTCCGCGAAGAGGAAGAACACCTGGGCGGGGTGCTCCGCCAGTGCCGTGGTGAGGACCAGGTCTCCGCGCGAGGTCTCCTGCGTGCCCGGGTACATCGCCCGGACCTGGTCACGCGTCATGCCCCAGGACGTGGACTGGAAGCCGTCACTCGAACCGTACTTCTGCGCATGCACGGCGCGAATGGCGGCACGGCGCTCATGCACCGTCGGACCGTGGTGTCGTGAGCCGCAGCCGACGAGCACGAACAACAACAACGACAAACACCCATTGCGAAGCATCGAGGCCATCTTTCCGTTTCCCCGAAAGGACGGCGTCCGGAGCATCAGCCCGCGACCCTCCCCCCGAGGAATCCATGTTCGACCACCGGCACCCTGGGCGAAGCGTATGGCAAATGGCCCGCCAAGGGCTACGTGCCCGAGCAGTCTGGTACCCGCGCCCGGTCCATTCGTTCAACACCGGAGGCCCGCCGTCGCCAGCCTCCGGTGAAGGACTTCCGCCTACCGGCTACAGCTCGTCGAAGATGAGCAGGCCCCGCGAGGTGTCGATGACATAGACATGGCCATCGCCCGGGATGCGCATGCCGATGGCGCCGTCATAGAACAGGGTGCCTCGAGCCCGGTCCGTCCCCCGCCAGGTATTGAAGTAGGCGACCTCCCTCATCTCCGAGGGACGCGACACGTCCAGCACCCGCACCCCGTGCTGATAGTGGGCGAGATAGAGCAGGTTGCCCTTCAGCTCCATGTTGTGGATGGAGACGCCCGGAGAGAGGCGGTACTCGCCAATGAGCACGGGCTTGTCCAGGTCGGTCATGTCGAGCGCCCGGACATGCCCCCCCCAGTCCTCACCGCCCTCGAAGACGATGAGCCGGTTGTTCACGTAGTGCCAGCGGTTCGTGTGGCTGGTGGCGCGCGGATAGACATACTCCCCCCGCTTCACCACGTTCGTCGGGTCGCTCACGTCGAGCACCAGCAAGCCCGCGGACCAGTGATTGACGAAGAGGCGATCTCCCCACGACGTGGCGTCATGGGGGAACGAAGCGACCAGGGGGTTCACACTCGGGTCCGCGTAGCGGCCGAGCAGCACGGGCTCGCGCGCGTTCTTCACGTCGAAGATGAGCGTCTCCGGCGTGGGCGAGGCGGACATGACATAGAGCCGGTTGAGGTCGCCATGAATGGTGTGCGCATCGATGGGGCGACCATCGGGCAGCGAGCGCAGCAGCTTCGGGTTCGCCGGCTCGGCGATGTCGAAGACGAGCAGGCCCCGGGCCGCGCTGGCGACGTAGAGCGCATCGTCCTTGGCCCACACGGCGTTCCAGTAGCTGTCGCCCGGGTACGTGATGCTGCTCACGAGCCGGGGCGCGGAGCGGTCACTCAAATCATAGACGAAGAGCCCGCCGGGCCCCGCGAGGGCGCTCTCCAGCGAGACGACATACGCATGCCCCTTGGTGACGAAGACGTCCGCGACGATGCCCTGGTTCACCACGCCCTCACCCACCAGGGTGAGCTTCGAGGCCTCCGCCTCGCCCGCGCGCCACTGGACCTTCTCCGCCTCGAAGGTGGCCTGGAAGCTGGGAACGCCGGCGAGGCAGACCGCGTAGCACCCCGTCACCCGGCTCGGGTTCGGCGCCTTGCAGCCCACGAAGGAGGACCGGAAGGCCCTGCCGTCCGGGAGCGTGCCGTGGTTGGAGAGGAAGAACGCGTTCCCGTCCACCCGGGCCTCGCGCATGGGATATCCGCCGTAGCTCACCACGCCCCCCGGCCGGAAGTTCATCGACCCGGTGAACTGGCTGTTGGCATTCTCTCGGATGTCGTTGCCAATGCCATGCACGGTGAAGTGGCCGTTGGCCTCCAGCCTCGTCAGCGAGTCTCGCTCACACGCGGACAGGTCGAAGGACTCCAGCGTGCCGCACTCGGCGGCGGCGCCGTCACGAGGCAGCAATGGACAGACGGCCAGGGGCTCCGGGGCCCAGTCCCCGTGGTCCTCGAGGACCTGCGAGGGACCCAGATTGACAGGCACTCCCTCGACGGGGACGACCTCCTGCGCACAACCCCCGCCAACGCTCAGGAACAGCGAGGCCACGAGCGCACCTCTCACGACATTCGTCATGATTCTCCATCCATGATGTCGGCCCCGGCCCTGACATCAACGCGATGAAGGTCTGCCCATATCGACGGAAGGTGCGGCTTTCTCCGGCGCCCTGCGGGTCAGCAGCGCCACGTCGAGCCCCACGCCCAGCAGCACGCCGACCGAATAACAGACGAGGTCGCTCCAGAGGAACCCCGCCCCCAACACCAGTCGCCCCGGCAGCGTGCGGCGCGCGGCATCCAGCCAGGGCGCGTGATAGCCCTGGCTGAACTCGATGCCGAAGGAGAACGCGAGCGCGACGGCGGCCACGGTGAGCGCGGCGCGGCGTGGGGCGAGGAAGCGCAGCAGCAGGAACACCAGGAGCGCCCACAGCGTGTCGCCCGCATAGGTGGCGAAGAAGGAGGGCCACGGCAGCGACTTCCTACGCGACGCCAGCCCCAGCGGAATCACCAGCACCGCCAGCCCCAGCGAGAGCAGGCGGGTGCGCGACGGGGAGGACGGGACAGGCGAAGGGCTCGGAGCGGACGTCACGCGCCCAAGACTACCCGAGCCGCGACGCGCGCCTCAGGGTTCGGCGGGATAGAGCTGCCCGCGCATCTCGCCGTAGTAGGTATGCGCCTTGGTGTGCAGGTTGAAGTAGAGCACGCCCTTGCGCGCGAGCGACTCCAGGCTGGCCAGCGTCTTCGTCTGCGCCAGGAAGCCCAGCTCGGCGGGACAGCTCTCCGGCAGCCCGGGCTTCATGCCCTTCATGTCCTTGATGAAGACGACATTCGCGTGGGTGAGCTCCACCGTCAGGCGGCCCTCCGCGAGCGTCTTCGACAGGTTGCCCAGCTCCCCGAAGTCCACCACCACGGGCCCGAGCACGCCGGGCGGACCGCAGTGGATGTGGAACATGAGGATGTCGGCGGGGTTGACGCCCTTCATCTCGAACTCGACGTAGGCGCGCGTCAGGTCCTTGGAGAACTTCAGCACGCCATGGCCCCGGGACTTGCGGGCCTCGCGAGGCGTCGAGGGCGCCGTGGCCCCCAGGCTCTTCTCCAGGAGCTTCGGCGTCTCGGACTCCTCGCCGGGCTCCTGCGCGGGGCTGAGGAAGGCCTCGTAGACAGTGAAGGTCGTCGCGCCGAGCGCCGGGTCCTTCGCGTGCGCGGACAGCGTCAGCAACGTGGTGGTGGCGAGGGTAAAGAGCAGTGGCGTTCGCATGGCGGGCTCCGGCACGAAAGGACGCCCTCATCCGTAGCGTGGTTGTCCGAAGCCGGGGATGGCCGAAGATGGACACCCGATGGCCGGATTCGCCCCACGAGCCTCACCTCACAGGGGTTCGAGGAAGCGGCGGATGTGTGAGAGCACCTGCTTGATTTTGGGAATCTCAGAGAGCGCCTCCGGGACACTGAGGCGCAGGGGCCGCTCGCGGCCCACCGCGTCCGCGAGCACGGGCACCAGCGCGCCCTCCCCTTCGCCCGGGTCCGCGAACGCCACGCTGGGAATCAGGCCAATGCCCTGCCCGGCCAGACAACACACCCGGATGAAGTGGATGTCCGACGACACGAGGGCGGGCTCCACCTGGAACGAAGGCCCCCGGAGCTGGGGCCACAGGCACGCGTCGTCGCCCGGCGCCTGCCAGGACAACAGCTCATGACCCTCCAGCTCCTCCACCGTGCCAGGGATACCGCGCCGACGCAGGTAGTCCTCGCTGGCCAGGAGCCCCTCGCGCACCCGCAACACCACCTGGGACATCCAGGGCCCCCGGGGCAGCCCCTCTCCGAAGTGCGCCGCCAGGTCCACGTTGTCGAGCGGCTCCGCCAGCGGATCATCACTGAAGCTCGCATGCACGCGCAGCAGCGGATACGTGGCCCGCAGCAGCGCGAAGAGGGGCGCGAGCAGGTGCGGCGGCAAGCCCACCGGCAACACCACCCGCAGAACACCGGAGGGCGCCTGGCCCACCTCGCGCAGCGAGGCCACCAGCGCGCTCGTCTCCTGCATCATCAGCCGGCCACGACGGGCGAGCATCTCCCCCGCCTCCGTCAGGACGATGCCCGTCCGGGTGCTCTTCAGCAGCGGCACCCCGGCACGCGCCTCCAGCGCCTCCACGCGTCGCCGCAAGGTCGTCCGCGACACCGCGAGGGAGTCCGCCGCGGCCAGGAACGAACCCGTCTCCGCGACACCGACAAAGGCACGCAACTCTTCCAGGTCCATGCTCTCGCCCCGTCGGTGCGGGCTCGCCGGCCCCCACCATGACGCCTCCCGGGGACGAGCATCCTCGGGCCCCTCCAGGACCGCAAGGCGGGGAGTGATGCCTGGAGGACACTCCCACCACCCTCCGGGGCAGCCCCGCAATGACATCCACGACATACCGCTGAAGCCACGCAACCTGGAACCGATGTGGGCCGATAACCCAGACAAGCGCAGTTCTCACACCCCTTCCATTCCGGGCCTTCACAAGCCAACGCCACGCGCGGGATGGACTCCGTCGAGGTCTCGTCACATGGGCACTCCTCCCATCTCCGGAAGCACCCCGAAGAAGGTCTACCTCCCGCCTCCCGAGGAGAAGCCCACGCCGAAGCCCGTCGTGGACAAGAAGGCCCAGGTCAACGCACCCAAGGACGAGTTCGAGACGGCGGACGCCGCGGCCAAGAGCAAGCCCGTGGAGCTCCTGGCCGGCTCGCCTCCCGCGGGCGGAACCAACCCGGTGGTGCCCACCAACGGCACCACCTCCGCGAAGTACCAGGTGGGTCCGGCCACGCGCCCGCCCATCCACCACGACAACGGCTTCCTTCAGAACCCCGCGGACCCGAAGGACACCAAGCCCATCGCCACGAAGGACCCGTCCTTCTCCGACTACGCCGCCAAGGCGAAGTGGGAGCTGAAGCTCGAGGCCGCGAAGACCTTCCGGCCGGACCTCCGGGACGGCACCGCCGCCTATGACCACTTCCTGCACGGCAACGGGAAGGACCGGACGTTCAACTACGAGCGCTTCGTCACCCAGGATGAGTCCGGCAAGCAGGTCCTGAAGAGCGCCACCCAGGACACCCAGAAGGCCGCCGAGGCCCAATACGCGGCCATGGTCGCCAAGGACCCCTCCCTGGCTGGCAAGCCCGTGACGTTCCAGCTCACCGGCGGCCCCATCGGCGTGGGTGGCAACGACGGCAAGTTCCCGTATCCCCAGTCGGAGAACTGGCAGAAGGCCATCGGCGGGCACAGCATCTGGAACAGCGCCACCGTCACCGTCACGCCGCCGGCCAAGCCGGGTGACAAGCCCTCGTTCTCCATGGACATGACGGTCCACGCCGAGGACCGGTATAACTTCAATCCCAATCAGAAGGACATCGCCACCGGCATCCCGGACTCGGACAACGGGCGCTTCGAGCAGACCGGACTGGCGCACCAGTACACCCAGACAGGCACCGTGCAGCGCAAGGTGACCTGGGGACAGGGCGACATCGAGAATGCCACGTCGACTCCCATCGAGACCGGCCGCTGAACCCACGACGTTCCGACATATCCTCGGGGGAGTCCTGGTCCTGGCGTGTGCCGCCTCGGGCTGCAAGGACTCGGACTCCCCACCCACGAGCGTCCCCATGAGCCAAGTTGCGACCTCACCCGCCAAGACGGGCACCGACCTCGCTTCACTCGAGCAGGTGGTGAACCTTCCCCGGCGCCCCGTGTCCGTCCAATGGCGCAAGGCCATCCGGGGCAAGGTGGGCATGGGCCCCACCGACTGGGAAGTGATTGCCGTGCTGGAGTACTCGGAGGCGGATGCCCAGGCGCTCCTGGCCACGCTGACGCCCACGGAGCTCGCCCCGCCCACGCTGAACGACGGGGGCTGGCTGTCGGCCACCACGCGCAAGTCCCTGGAGCGCGCCCGGGCCTACGACGCCTCCGCCTTCTACCGGCCCCCGCTGCAGAACGGGACGGTGCTCCACGTGCCGAGCACGAACACCTTCGTGCTCTCGCTCTTCACGCTGTAGTCCGAAGGCCCGCGCGGTGGCGGCGCTCGTCGAGCCGCGCGGTGCCTTCCAGCGTCGGATGGCGGCTCAGTACGCCGCGTCCGTGGCCGAAGCGCCGTCGCTGGCCTTCTTGTCGCTGCCGCCCTTGTCCTGCTCGGTGAAGAAGTCGGCGCTGATCTGCTCGTACAGGGACTCCACCGCGTTCGCCGCCAGGACCGTGGCCGCGCGGTGTAACCCCGCCGAGCGCTTGGACATCACCGTCCCGCTCGAACGCTTGAGCACCTGGCCCTGGGCGTCCACCAGCCGCGCCTTGTAACGAATCTGCGCCTGGACGGCCGCCACGCTGGCGTCCGTGACGGCGAAACTCAGCTCCGCCTCGAGCACCTGGAGCTTCAAGTCCGCCGGCGTGGCATCCAGCCGGAAGGCCGAGCCGAACCCGACGCGAAAGCCATCCTCGAGCGTGCCGCGCCACTGGTCCACGTCCAGCTTGTTAGCCGCCTCATTGGAGACGACGAAGTGGTCCCGCACCGCCGACTCCAGCACCAGCCCCAGGGTCGCCTGCTGCTCCGCGAGGTCGATGTTGGGACGAGGGGCTCCGCGTTTGACATACACCGTGCAACCACTGGCGAGCAGCAGCGCCGCGAGGGCAACCACGATACGGAACCCGGATACGGAACAGGCTGACATGCGACGACCCCCACGAACACAGGAGGCGTCTGCCTAACAGCCCTCGCCCGCGCATGGCAAGCCGCCCATCCTCCACCTTTATTTGCAACATGATTACTCAAGTATTGAATTGGCGTTTTCGCCGGACAGATTCGCGCCCATGGGACGCTTCAATTCGATGTTCGGCGGCGGCACCGGTACCGGGTTGGCAATCTCGCGGTCGGGAGACACCGTGATGGGCGGCCAGGCGCTGGCCCCCTGAGCTCTCCCGGGAGCGGCCGGGCCATACCCGGCGGCGCTGCTCGCCGCTGGTGCACGGGTGCTAGCATCCCGGCACTCCCCTGTCGGGAATCGCCATGGCCCCCACTCCTTCTGGAAGAACTTCGTCGAACGGGCGCGGACGCTTGAAGACGTCCACCCCGCCGAAGTAGCGATGCGCGCGACGATGCCAGGGCTGTCCACACATCGCGGGAGCACGGGGATGCGCGCCGCCGGGGGCATGCTGGCCCTGCTCGCGCTCTTGCTTGGCACGGTCGCCGTCGCGCAGGTGAACGGGCGCGAGCGACGCATCGGTCAGTTCTACCACTCGCGCTGGACGGTGAAGGACGGCGCGCCGGGACAGGTCTCCGCCCTGGCGCAGACGCCGGACGGCTTCCTGTGGATGGCCTCGGCGGCGGCGCTGTACAGCTTCGACGGCGTCCACTTCCGGCGCTTCGAGCCGCCCGATGGCCAGCCCTTCAGCAGCATCCAGACGCTGTATGTCGCCCCCGACGGCGCGCTGTGGGTTGGCTTCATCCATGGCACCTTGGCGCGCCTGAAGGAAGGCCAGGTCACCCGGTATGGCGAAGCCCAGGGCCTGCCCTTGTCCCAGGTGACTTCGTTCGCCACCGATGCCCAGGGAGCGCTCTGGGCCTCCACCAGCCTTCGCGGCGTGTACCGCCTGAACGGGAGCCAGTGGGAGCGCATCGCCGAGCCCTGGGGCCTGCCCGCGGCGGAGCAACGGGGCCGCGCGATGTTCGTCGACCGGGACGGCGCGCTCTGGCTCGCGCTCGCCGACAAGGTCTACCACCTGGAGAAACACGGCCGCGCGTTCCGCGACACGGGCATCACCGTGAAGTGGGTGAGCCTGATGTCCCAGGCACCCGACGGCACGCTCTGGGTCGCCGAGCCCACCGGCGCGGTGCGCCCCATCGGACTGCCGGGCGGCAAGCCCTACCCTGGCGCGGGGAGGCTGGAGGTCCAGTCCGCGGGCGTGCTGTTCGACCGCGAGGGGAGCCTGTGGGCCACATCGCTCGGTGACGGCGTGCGCCGCATCGCGCATCCCGAGCAGTGGGGTGAGCGGCGCATCACCCGGCTCGACGAGGCCGGAGAGCCCTTCACCGAGAGGGACGGCCTCAGCTCCGACTACACGTGGCCCATCATCGAGGACCGGGAGGGCAACCTCTGGGTGGGCACCAGCGGCGGGCTGGACCGCTTCCGTCACAGCACCCTGGTGCTGGCCGAGTTCCCTCGCGGCTCGCATGACTTCGCCATCGCGGCGGGAAACGACGGCGCCCTTTGGGCGGGCACCACCAACCGGCCGCTGATGCGGCTGCGCGACAGGACGGTGGACACCTTCGACATCGGCGCCCCCATCCTCGCCACCCACAGGGACCGGGATGGCCAGGTGTGGCTGGCCGCGGAGAACGGCCTCTGGCGCATCCAGGACGACAAGCCCCTGCGCGTCGCGGACCTCCCGGCACCTCCTCCCGCGTACATCCACGCGATGACGAAGGACGCGCAAGGCACGCTCTGGGCCGCGCTCGTCGGAGGGGGCCTGTACCAGTTGCGGGATGGGACCTGGACGTCGCTGGAGGCGCGCACGGAGCTGAGGGCCCGGGAGCGCATCATGGCCGCGGCCACCGACCCCCAGGGCCGTGTCTGGCTGGGGCAGACGCAGGAGCTCCTCCGCGTCGAGGGGACGGACGTCCGTCGCTTTGGCCGCGCGGACGGCCTGGAGCTGGGCATCGTCACCTCGCTGAGCGCGGGCCAGCGACTGTGGGTGGGTGGGCAGTTCGGCCTGGCGCACTTCGACGGGCAGCGCTTCCACACGCTCGACGTGGAGGACGAGGAGCCCCTGCGCGGCGTCTCCGCCATCGTCGAGCTGCCAGACGGAGGCCTGTGGGTCCACGCGATTCCCGGCATCCTGCACCTGCGCGCGGACGAGCTGGCGCGCGTCGTCGCCGAGCCCGGCCGTGCGGCGCGGTGCGAGCGCTTCGACTTCCTGGATGGTCTTCCGGCGCGGCCCACCCTGCTGCGCCCGCTGCCCACGGCGGTGCGCGGAACAGATGGACGGCTGTGGTTCGCCACCAGCAACGGCGTGGTGTGGATAGACCCGACGCGCATCTTCCGCAATCCGTTGCCGCCGCCCGTGGCCATCCATGCGGTGCGCGTGGATGGACAATGGCTCACCCCGGGCCCTGGCGCGCTCAGCCTGCGTGAGCAGGCGACGAACATCGAAATCGACTACACGGCGCTCAGCCTCTCCATCCCCGAGCGCGTGCGGTTCCGCTACCGGTTGGAAGGCGTGGACACGGCGTGGCAGGACGTGGGCGGCCGGCGCGAGGCGTACTATTCGCACCTGTCCCCGGGGCGCTACCGCTTCCAGGTGCTCGCCACGAACAACGACGGCGTCTGGAACGAGACGGGGGCGGCGCTCGAGTTCGTCCTCCCGCCCGCCTTCTTCCAGACGTGGTGGTTCCGCGCGGTGTGTGGCGCCGCCGTCGCGGTGGCGCTGTGGCTCTTGTACCTGCTGCGGCTCCGGCAGGTGCGGGCCCGCCTGCGGCGACTGCTGGAGGAGCGCCATCTGGAGCGGGAGCGCATCGCGCGCGAGCTGCACGACACGCTGCTGCAGGGCATCCACGGGCTGGTGCTGCGCTTCCAGGCGGCGGCGGAGATGGTGCCCACCGGACACCCGGCTCGCGTGGCCATGGAGAAGTCCCTGGAGCGCGCCGACCAGGTGCTCGTCGAGGGGCGCGACAGGGTGATGGACCTGCGCGCCACGACGGTGGACCCGGGGGAGCTGTCCACGGCCTTCACCCAGTTGGGAGAGGAACTGGGGCACGAGCGGCGCTCCGCGCTCCACGTGGTGGTGGAAGGCACGCCCGTCGCGTTGGACCCCGTGGTGCGTGACGAGGTCTTCCGCATCGGTCGCGAAGCCCTGGCGAACGCGTTCCAGCACGCCGGCGCCCGGCGCATCGAGGTGGTGTTGACGTATGACTTCGCCCAGCTGCGCCTGCGCGTGCGCGACGACGGGCGCGGAGTCGAGGAGGCCTTCCTCCTGGCGGGCGGCAAGCCCGGACACTGGGGCCTGTCGGGCATGCGCGAGCGGGCCGTGAAGCTGGGCGCGCGGTTGGACATCCGGGGCCGGGAGAACGCGGGGACGGAGGTCGAGCTGCGCGTCCCCGCGGCGACGGCGTATCAGGACTTTCCGCAAGGCACCTGGCACCGGCTGCGGCGGCTCGTGGGCGGGCTGCGCTGAGGACCCGCCCCGTCGCACAGGCCCGGTGAGCGCGGCCTCCCTCCATCAGGGGAGGTGCGCGAGGTGGCGCGGGAGCACAGTGGAAGCGAGCTTCCCTCCTCCTGACTCGAGAGCGCGATGAGCACGACGTCCCCCGATACGATTGTCTTGATTCACGGCCTCTGGATGACGCCCCGGAGCTGGGAGCACTGGGTGGAGCGCTACAAGGCGCGGGGCTACAAGGTGCTCGCGCCCGCCTATCCAGGCCTGGAAGTGGAGGTCGAGGCGCTGCGCGAGGACCCGTCCCCCATCGAGAAGCTCACGATTGAAGAGACGGCCCACCACCTGGAGACGGTCATCCGGGGGCTTCCGCGTCCGCCCATCCTCATCGGCCACTCGTTCGGTGGCGCCATGGTGCAAATCCTGTTGGACCGGGGGCTCGGGGCCGCGGGCGTGGCCATCGACTCCGTGCAGGTGAAGGGCGTGCTGCGGCTGCCGTTCACCACGCTCAGGGCCACCTTCCCCATCCTCGCCAATCCCGCCAACCGTCACCGCGCGGTGCCCTTCACCCACGAGCAGTTCCGCTACGCCTTCACCAACACGCTCACGGAGGCGCAGTCGCGAACCGTCTACGAGCGCTACCACGTCCCCGCGCCGGGCCGCTTCCTGTTCGACGGAGCGCTGGCCAACTTCAACCCGCATGCGGCGACGAAGGTGGACTTCGACAAGGAGGACCGCGCGCCGCTGCTGTTCATCGCGGGGAGCGAGGACAACATCATGCCGGCGTCGCTCAACAAGTCGAACGCGCGGCACTACAACAGCGGAGTCGTGGCCTACAAGGAGTTCCCCGGCCGCTCGCACTACATCTGCGGCCAGGAGGGCTGGGAGGAGGTCGCCGACCACGCGCTCTCCTGGGCCCTGAATCCCACGGTGTGACGCCACTCGCGCCCTGCTAGCCTCGCCGCGTCTATTTCTTCCCGGCGAGGCACCATGAAGAAGCTCCTCATCATCGCGGGTGTGCTGTTCGTGGCGGTCGGCGGACTCATCCTCAAGACGTTCTCGGACGCCGGGCAGTTCAAGAGCCTCTCTCCCCACGCCCCCGGAAAGTGCAAGCCCGTGTCGGGCATGCCGGGCGCGGAGGACATCACGTTCCATCCGGGCCTGGGCTACGCCTACGTCTCCTCGGACGACCGGCGCGCGACGATGGCGGGGAGCCCCGTGACGGGCGGCATCTACCGCTACGAGCTTTCGGGCACCGCGCCCCCGGTGCTGCTGACGGGCGGCTTCTCCCCCGACTTCCATCCGCACGGCATCAGCCTGCACGTGGACCCGTCCGGCGCGCAGACGCTGTTCGTGGTGAACCACACCCAGGCCGAAGACAACCGCATCGAGCGCTTCGAGGTCGGCGAGGACGGCCTGCTGGTCCACCGGGCCACGTTTCGCGACGCGCTGCTCGTGTCGCCCAACGACGTGGTCGCCATGGACGCCCAGCGCTTCTACGTGACGAACGACCACGGCAACCCGCCGGGCATGAAGCAGCGGGTGGAGGACTACCTCCAGCTCGCCCAGGGCAACGTCCTCTACTTCGATGGCCAGCGCTTCCAGGAGGTCATCCAGGGCACGAAGTACGCCAACGGCATCAACCGCTCCCTGGACGGGAGCACGGTGTACGTGGCGCAGTCCGTGGGCCGCTCGCTGAGCAGCTACGCGCGCGACCCGAAGACGGGCGCGCTGACGCTGCTCAAGACGCTCGACCTGGACTCCGGCCCGGACAACATCGAGCTGGATGCCGAGGGCAACCTCTGGATTGCCTCCCATCCCAAGCTGCTCGACTTCGCCTCCCATGCGGGCGACCCGACGGGAAAGACCCGGTCACCCGCGCAGGTGCTGCGCCTGACGGGCAAGGGCGCGGACCTGAAGGCCTCGGAGGTGTTCCTGGACGATGGCAGTCAGACGTCCGGAACGGCCACCGCCGCTGTCTTCGGCAAGCGGATGCTCCTGGGCCCCGTGTTCGAGAAGGACTTCCTCGACTGCGAGCTGCCCTGAGCCGCGCGTCAGAATCCAACGGGCCATCACCCCCGAGTCCCAGCCGGCTTGTCCTGACTTGAGAGCCTCCCCACCCTCCTGGCTGCCAGGACAGGGGGCGGAGGCTTTCGCCCGGGGGAGAGCGGCGACATGGGCGGTGGGCTGAGTTGGAGGGGGAAGGTCGGAGTGGGTGGGCTCTTCGCGGCGCTCGCGGCGTTCGCTCCTGGGAGCGCGGAGGCGGACGCGGGCGACCTGGCCCTGGGGCATCACCACAAGGAGAAGCACGAGAAGAAGAAGAAGGAGGATGCGGCTGGCACCGGTGGCTCGGGTGCGGCGGCGATGATGGGGCCTCGCGTGGGCGGGCACGTCGCCGCGGTGATTCCCTTCCTGAGCGTCACCGACGAGGACACCACCGTCATCTTCGGGGACTTCTTCGACCTGGGTCTGGCGCCGGGCATCACCCTGCACCTGAACGAGCGCTGGGCGCTCGACTTCGAGTTCATCGCCTACAGTCGCTGGCGGTTCGAGGATGGCGGCAGGCCCGCGAGCGTCAGCACCAGCATCGTGCTGGACCCGGGCGTCATCTACGACTTCGGGCAGTTCAAGGGCGGCCTGCGGCTCGCCATGCAGGTCGGCGCGGGCGTGCCGTTCAACATGGGCGTGGTGCCCATCATCATCAAGGGCTTCCCCATCACCGAGCACCTGAAGTGGTTCGTGGAGCTGGACCTGCCCTTCTTCGTCACCGGAGCACCGGGCGACGGGGGCTTCAGCTTCTCGCCGCAAATCCAGACGGGCATCGCCTTCTGACGACACCCGTCCCAACACGCATCCAGAGCCGCTTCACGGTGCTCGATGAAGCGGCGCTGGGTGTGGAATCAGCGCGCCTTGAGGTTCTGGGCGACGAAGTCCCAGTTGACCAGGTGCGTGAGGAAGGTCTCGATGTACTTGGGCCGCTGGTTGCGGAAGTCGATGTAGTACGCGTGCTCCCACACGTCGATGGTGAGCAGCGCCTTCTGGCCGTGCTTCATCGGCAGGTCCGCGTTGCCCGTCTTGGTGATGGCGAGCTTGTCCTTGTCCAGCACCAGCCACGCCCAGCCGGAGCCGAACTGCGTCGCGGCGGCCTGGGAGAACTCCTCCTTGAACTTCTCGAAGGAGCCGAAGTCGCGGGTGATGGCGGCGGCGAGGTCACCCGTCGGCAGGCCTCCACCGCTCGGCTTCATGCAGTGCCAGTAGAACGTGTGGTTCCAGACCTGGGCCGCGTTGTTGAACACGCCGCCGTCGCTGGAGAGGATGACCTCCTCCAGGGACTTGCTCGCCTCGGGCTTGCCGTCGAGCAGCTTGTTCAGGTTCGTCACGTACGCCTGGTGGTGCTTGCCGTAGTGGTACTCCAGCGTCTCCTCGCTGATGTGAGGGGCGAGCGCGTCCTTGCGGTACGGAAGTTCAGGCAGCGTGAAGGCCATGAGTCAGGTCCTTTCCAGGGTAAAGGGATGCGGAGAACTATCACCCTCCTACCCGCGAAAGGGGCACGACTCCAATGCATTGGCGGCCCGCCAAAGCACTGGACGCCCGGGATACCGACGGGTCAACACTCCGCGCGGACACCCGGGGCGGCGCTGTTTCAGGTGACCCGGGCACATTACGGAACTGGACACCTTAGACTTCCTCGAAGTCCGCTCCCGTCACCCTGGCGCGCTCCAGGACCAACTTGATGTGCTCCGAGACGATGAGCGCCTCGGACCAACCCCAGGTGCGAAACACCTGGAAGCCTCCGACCTTCATCGGGTCAATCCGCATCCCGATGACGCCGCGGTAGTGGTCAGCCTTGTCCGGTCGCGCGTCCTCTGGTTTCCAGACCTGTATCTCCTTCGAGGCCTTGTCATCGATGCACCGGATGAGCCTCGTGGCCACGAGGACATGGTACTCACCTGAGCCGCCCTTGACGTTCACGGGCAGCAGCTGAACTTCCTGGGGGGCATACTCCGCGAAGAGACTCGACATCCTGAGGTGGACCACGGGAGTCCTGCCGGCGCCCACCATGTTGAAGTCACGCCGACGCCCCTGCTCTCGAACACGAAGCTTCAGGGTGGCAGGGGCATGGACAACGGGCCGGCCCGAGGTGAACTCCGTCGTGTCCTCCAGTTCCTGTCCCTGTCCGTCCATCAGGGCTCCCAGGGACCAATGACCGGCCTGCACGGCTTCGTTGAGCCTGAAGTATCGAGTCGGCATCGTGGACATCCCTACGACCTCATTCGCCTTGAGTCAGAGGCTTCTGGAGCTGCGTCGCCGGAGTCTGGGCTCCTCGGGCGCGACTGTGAAGCGCTCGTGATGACACCGGGGCCCTTCATGCCCTCCAGCGCCTCTATCGTGACATGTGTTTGAGGCCGTCACACGCGCGGCCCCTCACACCGTGGGTGGGCGCACCAGCAGCACGGGCCGCTCGGTGCGAGCGAGGACGGCCTGCGTCACCGAGCCGAGCACCGCGCGCTTCAGCCCCGTGCGCCCATGCGTCCCGAGCACGAGCGCGTCCACGCAGAGCCGCTCCGCCGCCTGGGCCAGCGCCGTCACCACGTCCTTGCTCCCGGTGACGACCTCCACCCGCGCGTGACGTCCCGTGGCCTCGGCCTCGCGAGGCACCAGCGCCTCCAGTCGCCGCCGCTCGGTCTCCACCGACTGTCCCGCCTCCGCGACGTGGAGCAGATGCACCGTGCCGCCCGGAGCCACCAGGCCGAAGGCGTGCGCCACCGCGCGGTTGCCCGTCTCCGAGAAGTCGGTGGCCACCAGCACGTCGCGGAACGAGGGCAGCGGCGCGTCCACGCCCGTCGGCACCGCGCGCGAGGACACACACGCCACGGAGATTCGCGCCAGCCGAAGCGCATGATGCGACACGCTCCACATCTTCCCGAGCGCACGCCGGTGATGTGTCCCCACCACCAGCAGGTCCGCGCGCTCCCGCTCGGCCAGCTCCACCAGGTGGTCGGCGATGCGCCCCAGCGAGGGCTCCAGCACGGTGCGCGGCGGCGCGCCTCCCGAGGCCAGCGGCGCCATCAACGCCTCGGTCTCCCTGTCCAGCACCGCGCGCAGCTCCGGCGTCATCTCCGCGAGTTCCAGCGGACGCGACAACCCCAGGCGCCGGTACTCCTCATCCGGCCACACCACGCGCGCGCCCACCACCTCCACCGTGCCCCACGCGCGCAGCCCGCGCACCCACTCCCGCGCGGCCTCGAAGGGAATCGAGCGGTCCACGCCGAGCACCACGCGCAGGGCGCGCCTGCCCTGGACCCACGCCTCCATCACCTCCGCGTCGCGGACCGCCAGCAGCGGCACCTCCAGCGACTGCGCCAGCCGGTCCACCGTCCCGCCGACGCCCAGGAACGGCGCTTCCTGCGTCGGGGGCGCCGTCACCACCAGCGTGGCCGCGCGCTGGCGAGCCACCTCCGCCACCTCCGCCGACGCCTCGCCGGTGCGCAGCTCCTGCTCCACCCGGGCGCCTGACTTCGTCAGTCGGCGGACCTCATCTCCCAGCGCGGCCTCGGCCGCCTGGAGCAGCGCCTTGCCGAAGGCGCGCGCGGAGTTGGGATTGAGCACGTGCACCAGGTACAGCGGCACGTCCGCCTTCCGAGCCAGCTCGGCGGCGAGGTCACTGGCACGGCGCGCGGCATCGGAGAAGTTGGTGGCGCAGACGATGGACATGCGTGATTCCTCCCCGAGTCGGACACGGCTCGGCGGCTCCCTCGGGAGCCCTGTCGGACGGGCGTCATGCCCATCCGCCCTGCTCATACGCTCCGCCTTCATCCTCAGGCGGGCCGCACCTGCTCGACGCGCACCTCGTGCACCAGGGGCTCGCCATGCTCGAAGGCCCGGACGCTCGAAAGCGTGGTGCGGGCGATGCTCACCAGCGCCTCCCGCGTGAGGAAGGCCTGGTGCGACGTCACGAGGACATTGGGAAAGGTGAGCAGGCGCGCCAGCACGTCGTCCTGGAGCACCTGGCCGGAGAGGTCCTGGAAGAAGATGCCTTCCTCCTCCTCGTACACGTCCAGGCCCGCCGCGCCGATGTGGCCGGACTTGAGCGCGTCGATGAGCGCGCGGCTGTCGATGAGCGCGCCCCGGCCCGTGTTGACGAGCACCACGCCGCGCTTCATCCGCGTCAGCGCCTTCGCGTCGACCATGTGCCGGGTGCCCGGCGTGAGCGGCACGTGGAGCGAGATGACATCGGAGGCCGAGTACAGCTCCTCCAGCGACACGTAGCGCGCGCCCACGTCCCGGGCGAACTCCTCATCGGGCGCGGCGTCGAAGCAGACGATGTCGCAGCCGAAGCCCCGAAAGATGCGCGCGGCCACGCGGCCGATACGGCCCGTGCCCACCACGCCCACCGTCTTGCCCGCGAGGTCGAAGCCCACCAGCCCATCCAGCGAGAAGTTCCAGTCGCGCACGCGCGCGAAGGCCCGGGGGATGTGGCGGTTGAGGGAGAGCACCAGCGTCACGGCATGTTCGGCCACCGCGTGCGGCGAGTACTCCGGCACGCGAGTCACCCGCACGTCCAGCCGCCGCGCGGCCTCCAGGTCGATGTGGTTGTAGCCCGCGGAGCGCGTGGCCACGAGGCGCACGCCGCCCGCTCGCAGCACCTCCAGCGTGGGCGCATCCAGGCGGTCGTTGACGAACGAGCACACCGCATGGAAGCCCTCCGCCAGGCGGGCCGTCTGCAGCGTCAGCCGAGGCTCCAGGAACGTCAGCGAATGGCCGAACTCCGCGTTGGCGTCCTCCAACGCGCTCCGGTCATAGCGATGGGTGTCGAAGACGGCCAGCCGCATGCCTGCTCTCCCGCCGACAGGCCGTGTGCCCGCCGCGTCCGGTCGGTTGCCATTGCAACGCTCACACCACGCACGCCCTCGGGTGAGCGAGGCGGAGGGACCGCGCAAAAGCTGCACACGTCCTGGGGTGAGCGCAAAAGCCACGGATGCCCCAGGGGCTGGCGACCAGGCGGGTGCGCCGTTAGAAGCACGTCGCGCAAGCCGCGTCCGGAGCCGACACGGCCTACCTTTTCGAACGAGAGGCTCCGAGGAGGCGTCATGTTCCGATGTGCAGCCTGTGGTGCGTTCAATCGCGTACGAGAGCCCCGTCCTTCCGGGGCACCGGAGTGTGGTCGCTGCCACAAGGCGCTGGACCTGTCGGGCGCGCCGCAGGAGGTGGATGGCGAGGGCCTGGACCGCGCCGTGCTCGGCTCTCCCGTGCCCATCCTCCTGGACCTGTGGGCGCCGTGGTGCGCGCCCTGTCGCGTGGCGGGCCCCATCCTGGATGAGGTGGGCCGCGCGAAGGCGGGACAGCTGCTGGTGCTCAAGCTGAACACGGAGCAGCACCCGCGTCCCGCGAGCGCCCTCGGCGTACAAGGCATCCCGACCTTCATCGTCTTCTCCGGTGGGCGCGAGGTGGCGCGGCGCAGTGGCGTGTTGCCCAGGCCGGAGATGGAGCGGTGGGTGTCGAGCGCGACGGCGGGCCCGCCGGGCACGGGGGCCACGGCCTGAGTCCCGCTCACAGCGCGCACGCGGAAGGAGGAGACCAGCCATGGAGCCCGAGGCCGCGCTGCTGACGGACCTCTACCAGCTCACGATGACGGAGGCGTATCTCGCCGAGGGCCAGTGGGACGAGGCGGTCTTCAGCCTCTTCGCGCGCGGGCTTCCGGCGAGGCGCAACTATCTGCTGGCGGCGGGCCTGGAGGACGTGCTCGACACGCTGGAGCACCTGCGCTTCCGCGCGGAGGACCTGGAGTGGTTGGCGTCACAGGGGCGCTTCTCGGACCGGCTGCTCGGGTGGCTGGAGCGCTTCCGTTTCAGTGGCGACGTGGACGCGATGCCGGAAGGAACTCCGGTCTTCGGCCAGGAGCCGTTGCTGGAGGTGCGCGCGCCGCTGCCGGAGGCCCAGTTGGTGGAGACGTACCTGCTCAACCAGGTGCACCTCCAGACGCTCGCGGCCTCCAAGGCGTCGCGCGTGGTGACGGCGGCGGCGGGACGCCCGGTGATGGAGTTCGGGCTGCGGCGCATCCACGGAACGGATGCGGGGATGAAGGTCGCTCGCGCGACGTACCTGGCGGGCGTGGACTCCACGTCCAATGTGCTCGCGGGGAAGCGGTATGGGATTCCGCTGTCGGGCACGATGGCGCACAGCTACGTGCAGTCGCATGAGGACGAGCTGGAGGCCTTCCGGGCCTTCACCCGCGTCTATCCCGACGCGACCCTGTTAGTGGACACCTACGACACGCTGCGCGGCGTGCAGCATGCGATTCGACTGGCGAGGGAGCTGGGCGAGGACTTCCGCGTGCGGGCGCTGCGCCTGGACTCGGGCGACCTGCTGGCGTTGTCGCTGGCGGCGCGCGAGCTGTTGGACGAAGCGGGTCTGGAGCGCGTGCGGCTGATTGGAAGCGGTGGGTTGGATGAGGACGCGGTGGCGGGGCTGCTCGCGCGGGGTGCGCCGCTGGATGGATTCGGCGTGGGCACGGCGATGGGGGTGTCCGCGGACGCGCCCTCGTTGGACATGGCCTACAAGCTGGTGGAGTACGCGGGCAAGGGCCGCGTGAAGCTGTCCGCGGGCAAGGTGCTGCTGCCTGGGGCGAAGCAGGTGTATCGCCAGGAGGAGGACGGCGTGGCGAGAAGGGACCTGCTCGTGCGGCGCGGAGACGTCGCGCGTGGACATCCCCTGCTGCGTCCGGTGATGCGAGCGGGGCAGCGCCTGCCCGGAGCCACACCGTCGCTGGAAGAGGTCCGCCAGCACGCGCGGCGGGAGCTGGCCCGACTCCCCGCCGAGGTACGCGCCCTGGAGCCCGCGAGACCGCCCTACTCCGTCGTCATCGGCGACGGGCTCGCGAGGGCACGGGCTCACGAAGTCGAGGTCTGGGCGGCCGAGCCCTGAGCGGCGCTCTTGCGCGACAGGAGGCCGTCTACCGCGAACGCACCATTGCCCAGCAGGGCCTGGGCGATGAGCGACAGGATGAGGAACGCGACGTACTCCCAGCCTCCGCCCTCGTTGGTGAACATCCAGCCCAGGGAGACGTGAGACTTGAGCGCGCCGAGCATCACCGGGAGCAGCGCGAGCGCCACCCATCGGACGCGAAGCCCCGCGAGCAACGCGAGGCCGCCGAGCAGCTCCGCCGCGAACACGGGCCCGGCCGTCCAGCCGGGGAAGCCATGGGCCTCGAAGAAGCGGGCGGTGCCGTCGAGCGTGAAGATGAACGCCTTGGCTCCCGCGTGCGCGAGGAAGACGGCGCCCAGTGCTACACGGAGCACGGTGGCGGCCAGTTCGGAAGAGGAAGGAAGCGAATCGCTGCAACGCATGAAGGCGGCTCCTGGAGTGGTGGAGGTACGCCGCATGAAATGCGCGCCTCGCGGGCGCGGCGGAAGGTCAGCCTCGCGAACGAATTGTTCTGGTGGCAGGACAATCTGCGCGGGGGGAGTTCAGCTTCAACGAGCGGAGCGGAACCAGGAGGCGGCGCGTCGAGGTCCAAGCGCGGGTCGCGCTCACTCCCTGCGGGCGAAGCGGAACTCGGAGGACAGCGCGTCGAGGTTCGCGCGCGGTTCGACTTCAGTCCCAACGAGAGGAGCAGAACTCGGAGGCCAGCGCGTCAAGGTCCACGCGAGGGGTCGACTTCAGTCCCAGCGGGAGGAGCAGAACTCGGAAGCCAGCATGTCGAGGTTCGCGCGCGGTTCGACTTCAGTCCCAGCGGGAGGAGCGAAACTCGGAGGCCAGCGCGTCGATATCCGCGCCGGGGTCGACTTCAGTCCCAGCGGGAGGAGCAGAACTCGGAAGTCAGCGCGTCGATATCCGCGCGGGGTCGACTTCAGTCCAGCGGGCAGCACGGAACTCGGAGGCCAGCGCGTCGAGGTCCACGCGCGGTCCGCGCTCACTCCCTGCGGGCGAAGCGGAACTCGGAGGCCAGCGCGTCGAGGTTCGCGCGCGGGTTCGACTTCAGTCCCAATGAGAGGAGCGGAACTCGGAGGCCAGCACGTCGAAGCCCGCGCACTGGTCGAGCCCAGTCCCAGCGAGCGGAGCGGAACTCAGCGGCTACCGTGTCGAGGTCCACGCGCGGGTCGAGTTCACTCCCACCGAGCGGAGCGGAACTCGGAGGCCAGCACGTCGAGCAGGGCCCTGACGAGCGGTGGCGGGGAGCGGCCCGCCGCATGGACCGCGTGGATGCCGACGGGCCTGGGAGCGAAGCGGTCCAGGACGGTGACGAGCCGGCCGGAGCGCAGGTCCTCGTCCACCATGAAGCGAGGTAGCACGGCGAGACCGATACCGTGAGCCACGGCCTCGCGCAGCAGCGTCCCGTTGGCGGCGGACAGCGGGCCCGACACGGGGACAGGCACGGGGATGCGTCCTTTGGGGCCGTAGAAGCGCCACTCGTCCTCGGCGCGCAGGTGCAGGTAGCGCAGACAGTCGTGGCGCAGCAGGTCCTCGGGATGCTCGGGGGTGCCCCGGCGCTTCAGGTAGGCAGGTGAAGCGCAGACGCACAGCGCGGTGGTGGCGAGCTTCCGCGCCACGAGACTGGAGTCGCGCAAGCGAGTGATTCGCAGGGCGACATCCACCCGGTCCTCGACGAGGTCGACGAGCCTGTCGCTCAGCATGACCTCCACCGACGTGCCCGGATGCGCGGCGAGGAAACGGGCCAACGGGCCAGCGAGGTACATCTGCGCGAAGCTGATGGGCGCGTTGATGCGCAGCGTGCCTCGGCCCGCGTCCGAGGCCCCGCGCGTGGCGGCGCTCGCCTCCTGGAGCAGTTTCGAGCAATGGGCGTACACACCCAGGCCCGCGTCGGTGACGGAGAGCTTGCGGGTGGTGCGGATGAGCAACCGCTGCCCCACCCGGGACTCCAGCCGTGAGACGCGCGCGCTCACCACGGACTTCGACACACCGAGCACGGCCGCCGCCCGGGTGAACGAGCGGTGCTCCACCACGCGCGCGAAGCACGCGAGGCCCAGCAGGTCATCAAACAGAGGCTCCGTCACCCGCCGCAGGCTGCCATGGGGGCCCGTGTAGGACCAGCGGGGAGAGAAGGAGCACGCAGTCCCAGGACTGGGACCAGAGACTGTATTTCCAGTGCAATCCAGTGGCTGTTAAGTCGCGTCGTCACGCGATGTTGACGAGGAAGGTCGGGCAGAGCGTCGGCCCCTCTCGTCACAATGCGGACCTCACCCCATCACCACGAGGAACGGATGACACGAGTAACCACAGCGAAGACGTGGCTCAGCCTGGGACTGTGTGGAGCACTGGCGACGATGGCCGGAGCCTCCACGGCGTTCGCGGAAGCGCCGCGCGCCGAGACGCGCACGGCATTGCTTTCACCCTGGTCTCAAGCGGCGTCGATGAGTCAGATTCGCGCGTTTCACACGGCGACGCGACTGCCGTCGGGCAAGGTGCTCGTCACGGGCGGCAATGGCTGGGGCACGGTGACGGCGTCGACCGAGACGTATGACACGGCCACCAACACGTGGAGCGCGGCGGCTGCGATGAGCCAGACGCGAGCACACCACACGGCGACGCTGCTGGCATCGGGCCAGGTGCTCGTCGTCGGTGGACTGGGCGCGGGAACGTTGGCGAGCGCGGAGCTCTACAACCCCACCACGAACACGTGGAGCGCCACGGGCAGCCTGGGCACGGCGCGCAGGGCCCATCAGGCGGTGCTGCTGGCGTCGGGCAAGGTGCTGGTGTTCGGCGGCTTCGGGCCGGCGGCGCTGAAGAGCGCGGAGCTGTACGACCCGGCGACGGGGACGTGGACGGCGACGGGCTCCACGTCTGTCGTCGCGGGGAAGGTCAGCGCCACGCTGATGCCTTCGGGCGACGTGCTGGTCATCAATGACGACGGCGTCACTGGCGCGGCGGAGGTGTACGACGTGAGCACGGGTGCGTGGAGCCGCGTGTCGGACCCGCCGGCGTTCTATGGGCACGCGGCGCTCCTGTTGAATCAAGGCGCGGTGCTGGTCACGGGACAGGAGACGGGGCAGTACGCGAGCGGCGCGTGGCTGTTCTGGCCGGAGGACAACGAGTGGGAGTACGTCTCGTACGCCACCGAGGAGCGGCGGCGGAACCACTCGATGACGCTGCTGCCGTCGGGCAAGGTGCTCGTCGCGCGCGGTACGCGCAACCAGATGGGCGGCACCACGGAGATGTTCAACCCGGCCACGTGGCAGCTGTCCGTCGTGGGCAATGACACGCCCACGCAGGGACATACGGCCACGCTGCTGACCAACGGCAAGGTGCTCGTCGTGGGAGGCTCCAGCCAGGAGGAGCCGGAGCTGTACTCGTCCGGCGAGCTGTTCACCGAGTAGCGCACGGTCCATGCCTTCAGGCCCGCCTGTCTCCCAAGCCGAGACAGGCGGAGCCTGGGACTGTTCACCGAATCGCGCGCGACTCATGCTTCCCGGCCCGCCTGTCTCCCAAGCCGAGACAGGCGGAGCCTGGGACTGTTCACCGAATCGCGCGCGACTCACGCTTCCCGGCCCGCCCACCTCCCAAGTCGAGACAGGCGGAGCCTGGGACTGTTCACCGAATCGCGCGCGACTCATGCTTCCCGGCTCGTCTGCCTCCCGAGTCGAGGCAGGCGGAGCCTGGGGCTGTTCACCGAATCGCGCGCGACTCATGCTTCCCAACCCGTCCCCCTCCCGAGTCGAGGCAGGCGGCGCCAGGGGGGCTGTGCTACGCAGGGCGGGCGATGGCGACCAACGTCCCCACTCTTCTCATCGAGGGCTACTCCGCCGACGAGCTGCTGCGGATGCCTGCGGAGGAGCTCGAGGCCTTCGCGTTCACCGGCGAAGCGTTGATCCTCCGGGTGGGCAGCGGCGAGTTGCTGGGCCGCTTCCGGCGCCTTCCGGACCGACTCGAGGTGGAGCTCGCCCAGGTCGACCGTGGTGGCGAGGGGATTCTGCTCGCCCTGTGGCGACTGGCGCGTCAGCTGGCGAGCGCGCGCGGGTTGACCCAGGTCGAGTGGATTGTCCACGCGGTGCATTGCGCCAGGCCCAACCTCAAGCTGCGCCGCGTGCTCGAACGTCGTGGCTTCGTGGTGCGTGAGCTGCCTGGACGCGGCTCGGCCTACCACTTCATCGACACGGTGTAGGCCCCGGCATCCACTGTGTTCGCCGGGCCCACCGGTCCGCGTCACGGGCCGACCGTCCTGTCTCGCGGACAAGGCGTGTAACGGGCGACGTGTGTGTCCCTGGCTCGCGGCGTGGGTGACAGAGGGGAAGACACGTCGACCGTGTCCCCTCGTGATTGGCCAGCGAATTGAAACCGGAGCCTCCGGGGCTCGCGTCGACCGTGAGCCCGCATTCGCTCACGAGTGGACAGAAGCACCCTTCCGGACACGTGGACCACGCGACCTCAAGTCCTGACTACTTCACAAGTCACCCTCACTTCAAACAACCTATAAGGGCACAAGCGTGTCCTGGCGACCCGTGTGGACGCATCCAGGTCCGCACTCGATGTCAGAGCGCAACGCCAGGATTTGGGTGCTTGGCTGGGGGGAGGCATCAATGATGTTGGTGGATGTCTGGGAAGAGCACCTCGATGAGGCCTCTTTCCGGTGGGAGCAATGGGAGCAGGCCCTCGTGGCTCCTGATGCGACGCTATTGGCGACAGCGGAGCGGGAGGAACGCCTGCTGGGTCATCTGGAGGGACTGGCGGAGCAGGAAGCACTCGAGGCCGTGGTGCGGCCGGCGTTCGACTCGGAGGAAGCGGCTCGCGTCTCCGTCGCCACCCATGTGCTGCTGAGTCAGGGCGCCGTGGACGAAGTGTTGTCGCGACTGCGTGGGTCGGAGGTCGAGCTCCGTGCCGCCATGTGCCGCGCCCTGGAAGTCAGCGAGGTCGCGGGGGTGAGCACGGCGCTCGAGTCACTGTTGAAGCTGGGCGATGTGGACCTTCAGGCTCGCGTGTTGGAGGCGCTGGCCGGCAGACAAGGCACGTCGCCCGACGTGCTCGCGCGGTACTTCCCGCATGACGAACCGAGGGCGCGAATCGCCGCACTCCAGGGAGCAAGGCCACTGCCCGAGGAGCTTGCGCGGCGGATGTTGCCCGCACTGCTCGCCTCCGCGCATCCCGACATCCGGCTGGCGGCCGTGGAGGCAGGGCTGACCGCGGGGCTGCGTCTGGCGTGGGAGGCGTGTGGAAGAGAGGCACGGGCGCTCACACCGGAAGCCATGGTGCTGCTCGCGATAGGGGGCGGTGAAGAGGACACGGACTTTCTGGTGGGACTGGCGAAGGACGACGAGCTACGTCCCGAAGTCGTGTGGGCGCTGGGGTTCAGCGGGCGGCTCGCGGCGATGGACTTCTGTGCGGAGTTGCTCAACGTGCGCGGAGTGGCCCGGCTCGCGGGAGAGGCGTTCTCGGCCATGACGGGACTCCAGTTGGAGGGGCCGTACGCACTGCTCGAGGAAGAGGAATCCGACGAGTCCGAGGACCCCGAAGCGGATCTCACGGTGCGCCCCGAGGATGATTTGCCGTGGCCGAACGTGTCGGCGGTCCGGGGTTGGTGGGCGGAGTCACGCAGTCGCTTCGTGGAGGGACAGCGCTATCTGCTGGGGCAGCCCTTCAGCGGGGTGGTGCTGATGGAGGCCCTGGAGTCGAGCTCGATGCGACGTCGGCACGTGCTGGCACGCGAGCTGGCCATCCGCACGCGCGGGCAGCACGTCATTCCCACCCGAGCCTTCACCCATCGCCAGCGCGAAGCCCTCGCGCGGGCCCGAGGGGCGAGACTGGTGCTGGGAAGCGGGCCCCTCGTTTCCACGCTTCGCTGAGCGCGCCGAGGACTCACACCATGCCCGCGCTCGAGAACCTCACTCCGTTCGCAGCCACTGATTTCCTGACGCAGACAAAGGAAGGAGAGGACGGCCTCATCCTCATCGTGGCTGGCAGCTTCACCCTCCCCGCGCCTGGACGAGCCTCGGTGGCTCCGTTGGCGTTGAGCGATATCCAATCCGCGCCACCGAGGATGGACGCGTACTGGGGACCACCGGAGACATCGAGCCTCCGTCATGAAGCACCGTCGTCCTATGCGCGGCGTGCGACGGACGTGTTGTTGGACGGGCGAGCGTGGGCACCACGCGGCCGCAAGGTGACGGGGACTCAAGTGCGAGTACGCGTGGGGCCCGTGGAGAAGCGGGCACAGGTCTGGGGCACGCGCGTCTGGTATCGGGGGTTGGTCGGGCTGAGCGCCTCGGCCCCGCTGCCGTTCGAGTCCCTGCCGCTGCGGTACGAGTACAGCTTCGGAGGCACACGAGCGTCTGGGTACGAGCCGCGCAATCCGGTGGGACGCGGCTTCTACACGAGTGCGAAGGAGGCGCTGGAGCAGCCGTTGCCATCCATCGAGACGCCGGAGGCACCGGTGCGCGGGTGGTCGGACAGACCGCCTCCATGTGGCTTTGGACCGGTGGCTCGGCACTGGCAGCCACGAGTGGGGTGGGCAGGGACCTACGACTCCTCATGGGTGGAGAAGCGAGCCCCCCTGTGGCCCGCGGACTTCGACGAGCGCTTCTTCCAGGTGGCGCCCGAGACGATGCGAGCCTCATCTCACTTGCGAGGAGGAGAGCCCGTGGTGCTGGAGGGAGTGTCCCCGGACGGACCGCTGGCGTTCCATCTGCCCGAGTACAGGTTGATGGCGCGCTGCATGTTCGCGGGGCAGCGAGAGAAGCGACGCATGACATTGGACGAAGTGCGGTTGGAGCCCGAGGAGCGCCGGGTGGTGCTCACCTGGCGGGCGACGTTTCCGGCGCATCGGAGGTTGGCGACACATGAGGTGAGCACGGTGCGCCTGCTGGAGTCGTGGGAGGACGTGTCATGAGCGGAGCGAGGGTGGTGGGGCTGGGGTTGTGTACGCCCATCGGGACGACGACACACCTGACGCTCGCGTCACTGCGAGCGGGCCTCGTGCGCTTCGCGGAGACGCAAGTCGAGGACGACCTGGGTGAACCGGTGAGGGCGTCTCGGCTGAGTCTCCTGGACGCGGCGATGACACGGACAGAGCGCATGTCCGCGTTGGCGCGACAGGCCCTGGTCGGGGTGCGGCCCGTGCTGGAGCGATTGCCACCGAGAGGACGTGTGCCTGTGTATCTCGGGCTCCCGGAGCCTGGGTTGGGGGCGGAGGTGGAGCGGGAGTCACTGGTGTCCGCGTTGCTGGCGGAAGCCGAAGGGCGACTGGAGTTGGTGAAAGTTCACGAAGGAGGAAGAGCGGCCTTCTTCGAGGCGCTGGCCACGGCCACGAGAGACCTGCAGTCCGGTCGAGCCGGGGCAGTCGCCCTGGTGGGGGCGGTGGACTCGTTGGGGGATGCGGTATCACTGGAGGGGCTCTCGAAGGCACGGCTCCATCTGGGGCGGCAGAACCCGGACGGACGGATTCCTGGCGAGGCCGCGGGCTTTGTCGTGCTCACTCGGACAGGGGCGGCGAAGTCACTCGGGTTGGAGGAGGTGGGTGTCGTGCTGGGAACCGCGTTGGCGGTCGAGCCTCGACCCTTTGCGCGGACGGCGCCCAGTCTGGCGGAAGGGCTGACGGAGGTGCTCCAGAGCGTGCGGGGCGACGGGGTGATGGGCGGGCGGCGTGTGGATGGAGTGTTGGCCTGTCAGCCGGGGGAGTCCTTCTGGGGGACGGAGTTCTCGCGGGCGTACCTGCGAAACGCGGGGCTGATGCCGGAGCCGTTGCGGGTCCACCTCGCGGGAGAGGGGCTGGGGGACGCGGGGGCTGGGGCGGGGCCTGTGATGCTGGGCGTGGCCTTGCACCGAGCGAGGTGGAGGGAGCCAGCGGCGCGGAGGACGCTCATCTATGGGAGTGCGGATGGGGGGCGTGTGGGGGCGTGCGTGGTGGAGATGATTCCGAAGTCGTGAAGAGGAGGAACCATGGGTCGCGTCTACGCGAATGGCCGTTCGATTCTCCACAAGGGTGACGGCAACACGCACACCTCGGCGGCGCCCGATGTTTGTAAGGTGCCGACACCGGGAGGACCTGTGCCGACGCCCTTCGTCAACTCAGCGCAGGACTCGATGCTCACGAAGGGGAGCACGAGCGTCACGATTGAGGGCCACCCCGTGGCGCTGACGAGTTCGGAGCTGAGCACGAGTTCGGGTGACGAGCCGGGGACAGCGGGAGGCCTCATCTCCTCCAAGTTCAAGGGGAAGATGGCCTGGGGCAGCGGCAGCATGGACGTGAAGGTGGAGGGAAAGGGCGTGGTCCGCTACCTCGACGTCACCCTGCACAACGGGAACACGTACAACACCACCTTCATCTCCGACGGGCGCACCGCCTGGGCCTACGGAGACGACTCGCAGTGCACCGCGTGCGGCAAGTCGACAGAGAGTCACCGTGTCCACGAGATGAATGACGTCGTGGTGCACATGGACACGGTGTTCTTGAAGCTCATGGAGCTGCTCCACGAGCAGCGGCCCCTCATCGAGAGGCACCTGCAGCTTCAGAAGAAGAAAGAAGAAGTGACCGCAAGAGCACAGGCGGATATGGACGCACTGGATGACCAAGTCCAAATTTTCGTGGACAAGCTGAAAGCCAAGGTCATTCAACTCAAATCCAAGTCCCCGCCTCCAAGAGAAGAAGCGAAGGCGGACATCATCCGACTTCAATCCTCACTCGAACATGAGCGCCAGCACGCCAGCACTCAAAAAGCACAGAAGGCCCTCGAGCGCGACGGGCTTATAGCAACGCTCCTCGAGGAGATGCGCCAACTCAACGCAACACTCGAGAGCATGAAGCCGGTCTTGCGAAAGCATGGAGACAACGGCACCTACAACGAAGGATACATGGTTGGAATCTGCATCAGCAGATGCGCCAAGAAGCTCTTGGTCACCTGTTCTGGTTCCGAAGGTGCCACTCCAGGATTTCTTGAGGCTACAAAGGCGACGCCATTCAGTTACGTCAGAGGGTTTCAAGCGAGTGCTCAACAAGTCAAAGCGCTTCAAAAACTCAAGCGAACCAGCAATACGTGGATGTGCGCAGCACCACAACTCATTCAGGAAGGAAGGAAAGGCGGCCACAACATCCGAACCATGACTGAACGCTACTTCACCCCGATGCGCGAAGTCACTACGATGCCAATTCCCATCTCGTGGACAGACGAGGCAGGGGCACGTGAGGAGCAAAAGCGTTACGGCCACGGGGAAACAGTCCCCTCTTGCACATCGTGCCAGCAACTCCTTCCAGAGATGCTTTGCAATAACAGCAAGGACTGTGCCTAAATCATGAATGAGCGCGAGCTAAATACACTCATCGAGGAGTTCTCGCCAAATCGCATGGACGAACTCCTGACCCTGATTGAGCGTTATTCCCCAGGCCATCGCGAAGAGGTTGCGGGATGGACCAGCCTCTTCATAGACGATCTTGAAGAAGCCTTCGGGCGCCCTCTCCCCAGTTTCTATCGGGAGTTCGCTGGCGCCATGGGAAAGAAGGGGGGCCGCCTTCTCTCCGACGTCAAGAACTACAACACATACTCCGATGTCAGGGAATACTACGCGCCGCCCTACAACGGAGAGAGCCTGCCCCCTCGCCGGTTCTTGTACATTCTCGGAGATACGACAGAGCCCGACCCGGTCAATTACTATCTCGACCTGGAGGCTCCGTCGGAAGACGGCGATGCACAGGTCGTCCGCATTCCCTATGGCAAAGACGCCTGGAAGACAGTCTCGGGGGCCTCATTCATCAGCTTCCGCGAGATGCTCTACCTCTGGGCCATGGACAAGTTCCTCCTGTCTACATTTCCCCATCAAGCAAACTATTCACAAGACAGAAGCGCTCCTCTTCTGACCCCCGATGCTTTCGCCCAGACTCTTGAGAAACTCGGCTTCTCTCGACTTCCGTACCCTCAACACAGCATGCTTTTCGAGCGAGCCGATGCGGCCCTCGAACTCTATCGCCCACCCGACGGACAAATCCTCTTCACACTACGGGTAGGATTCAGGAGCCTGAAGGGGCTCAAGCAGTTGCAGTCCATCATTGAGGACAATACGAGCATGGAGAGGTTCACATGGCCGGGACAGAAACGGGAAGAATGAGGGGAACCGTTCAGGTTTCGGCGCAGCCGCCCCTTGACGCTCCGGAGCACGCGGGCTTCGGTCTTGATCGAAAGTGCGTTCCGACGAGGTGACCCGCGAGCGATCCGATGGATAGGTCCATCACAGCTCTGCGAGAACGCCAAGGAGTGCGCCTGACCTATGGAAGAACTCCTGAATCTTCTTGAGCGATACCTTCCAGGATACCGCCAGCAGGTTCGCGGGTACCCAGACCTGGTTGTCGACGAACTGGAAGAAGTCTTTGGCCACCCGCTGCCAGAGTCCTATCGCCAGTTCGCCAACGTCATGGGGGCCCAAGGAGGACCCCTGTTTCAAGAGATGTCCTCCTACGACCCCATCCAGGGAGTCGCGGAGAACTACCGGCTGGCGCCAGAGAGCGTGATGCCGCCCCGGAGATTCCTCTTCCTCTTCGGAAGTCGTGACCCATTGGTCTCGGACTGCCATTGGCTTGACCTGGATGCACCAACGGAGGACGGGGACTATCAGGTGGTGCTCATGCCTTTCGGCGAGCACGCCTGGAAGAAGAACCTGAGGCGCATCTACAGCGGATTTCGAGAAATGCTCTTCCTCAAGGCGATGACCGACATCTGCCTGCCAACCTTCCCCCATCAGGTCAAATTCAGCGGCGGGCACGAAGGGAAGGCCTCGTCCGTAGATGAGGTCGCTCGCATCTTCGAGAGAGGGGGTTTCATCCGACTACCGCACCCGCATCACAGTATGATCTTCGAACGACCTGGTGCTGCCATCAGGCTCTATCGGCCTCCAAGAGGCTCACGGTTCTACATTCATGCAGGGGCGCATCGTCTCGATGAACTTCATCACCTGCAGCGAGTTCTCGAAGACAACACCGATGTTGAACATTCATCGAGCAGCCCAGTCAGGTGAGGTGCGCCTGAGCCATGAACGAACTGTTAGCGCTTCTCGAGTCGCCCCCTCCCCTGTCGATGGCGGGCTTGCTCGCGTTCATGGAGCGGTGGAAGCCCGGGAGCACTCAGGGGTTCGAACCAGCCGCTGCGGAGCAGATTGCCGCTCTGGCGAAGCCACATGGAGGCCTCCATGCGTTGCCTCGCGTGTATCGCGAGTTCCTTGAGACAATGGGCGCATCGACTGGCGACTTGCGGTTGACGTTTGGCACGACCTCCATTTCGGCACTGCTCAAGGATCGCGAGGCTCCTCAACGAGAGCGGCCCGATTCTCGTCGCTACCTCAAGTTCGCCATTGGAGAGGATGATTATAACGGCCGCCACCCCGATGAATTCTTCGAGCTCACTCGCCCAACACCCGACGGACGTGATGCGGCAATCCTAAGCATTCGCGAAGAAGACCTCGTGAGCCACAAGGAAGGTGCCGAACTGCTCTTCCCGACGTTCTCCGACTTGCTGCGTTCCATCATTGCATCGAGAGTGGTCTTTGAGGTCGGCCCGGAGAAACAAACGCGGTATTACAGTCTCGGAGAGCAGCCTGGGACCCCACGCAGGGTCTATGAGTTCTTCTCTCGATTGGGATTCTCGCTCACCGAACTCGGAGCCTCGGCTGATGTTGTTCTTCTCGAACACTCGGAGCGGATGGCGATTGCCCTGCTCAGTGCTCCTTCAACGTGGATTCCAAGAACGGGCGTGCAGTTGCGCGCACGAGACAAGACCCAGCAATTGCTTCTCGAGGAGATCTTCAGCGACCACGAGGAAGCATTGAGTGGCGGTTGACAAGGTCCTCATCCACACCTTGTGACCCCGCCAACTTGACTCTCCCCACCCCATGGCGATGTTGAGCCGGAATGCACGGGCACCCCTCCCACCTCCTGCGCTGGCTCAGGCTCTTCCTCGCCTGCCTGACGCTCGTTGGTAGCGGTGCCTCGGCGCAGGCCCTGCCCCGCCCGGCTCCTGTCTCCGCCTCCCAGTCCAGCGGCTCCGCCTCCACCCCGCGCGCCCCCGAGCTGGTCCGCTACGCCTGGCACGCCACCCCCGGCCAAGCCCAACCCACCGCCTCCGCCACCTCGACCTCTCCGGTCCACGGTCGCGTCCAGAGGCATCCCCCAGGCCCCACCCGGCGCCTCTTCCTGCTCCACAGGTCGCTCCTCCACTGAGCCCTCCCGGAACGCCTCCGCCTTCCGGCAGTCCCCTCAGTCCCAGGAGCACCCATGTCCCGGTTCCTCTCCCGGGCGCTCGCCTTCCTGCGCGCGCTCGCGCGATACATCCGTCGCGCCTTCCGTCTCCTCTTCATCCTCATCCTCGTCGCCCTGCCCATCCCCGTCGCGCCCGTCGTCGCGGCCCTCCTGCGCCCCTTCCGGCGCAACCTCCCCGCCGAGGTCCTCCGCAAGAAGAAACAGCCCTGAGACACAGGGCCCCGAGCCTCACGGCTTCGTCCAGCCCTCGTCCTCGCCAGGCCCGCCGAAGTCGTCCCCCTTCCGGGGCGCGTCGCGCGTGCGCTTGACGGGCAGCCTCCATCCCCGCCGCACGGAGATGAGCCGCACCGCCGCGCCCACCGCCATTCCCGCCACCAGGGCCAGCCGTCGGTGCCCCGTCAGCGAGAATGCCAGACACACCAGGCTCGCCGCGAAGGCGGCGAGCGCGTAATACCCAGGCTCCGGCCTCATCACCGTGGGCGTGCGCCGGATGAGCACGTCGCGGATGATGCCGCCCCCCGCCGCGGTGATGATGCCAATGAGCACCGCCGTCCCAGGGCTCAGCCCCACCTCCAGCGTCCGCTGCGTCCCCGCCACCGCGAAGGAGCCGAGCGTCAGCGCATCCAGCGCGGACAACAGCTTCACCGTCGGCCCGTGCCGCAGCTCGAAGAGGAACGCGGCGAACGCCCCCGTGAAGGCCGCGACCAGATAGGCGGGCTTCACCAGCACCAGCGGCGGCCCCACCTGGAGCAGCGTGTCGCGCAGGATTCCGCCCCCCACGCCGGACACGAGCCCCAGCACCAGGAAGCCCATCAGGTCCATCTTCCGCCGCTCGGCCAGCAGCGCCCCCAACACCGAGCCAGAGAACACCCCCAACAGGTCCGCGACGAGCGTCCCCAAGGAGATGACCTGCTCCTGCACATTCGGTTCAGTCAGGTCGAGTGACATGGCGCGCGGCGGCCCGTCAGCACACCGCCATCCACCAGCGTGGGGACGCCGCGGTCCACCAGCAACCCGCGCCGGGAGGGTCAGGGGCCGCATGCCCGGCATTCCCTCCCCAGCGGGCTGGCACTCGGGCGACAGGACAACATCTCCCTGCCCCCATGGCCGCGCCCTCCGCGCGAACGCAACTTACCTGTCTACCCGCGTCTCCCGGAGCGAAGGCCATGAATCCCTCCCGACCCGCTGACCGCATCTTCGAGGGTGGAACCCTGCTCACCATGAACGAGCATCAGCCCACCGCCGAGGCCCTGGCCCTCCAGGACGGCCACATCCTCGCCGTGGGCACGCGCGCCGAGGTCCTCGCGCTGCGCGGCCCCGACACCGAGGTCATCCCGCTCCAGGGTGGGACGGTGATTCCCGCCGTCGTCGACAAGCTGTCGAGCGGCAACTCGGACGAGGAACCCGAACCCCAGGGCACCCTCGCGCCAGGCCAGCGCGCCAACTTCGTCGTGCTCTCCGGCAACCCGCTCATCGTCACGCCCCGTGCCCGCGAGGACCTGCGCGTCCTGCACGTCGTCAAGGACGGCCGCAGCCTCTACTTCGCGGACACCCCACCCGCGCGCGAGAAGAAGGACGAGGACCCCTTCAGCGAAGCCCTCTTCCTCGACGAGAGCGGCTGGCTCGTCTGAGTCTCGCGGTCAGCGGCGCGGACAAGGCCTGGCGCGTCGAGTAGCTCGGCGCGCACCCTCCGAGAAATTGTCCTGCAACGAGCACCTCGACACGGCAGGCGGGGTGAATGACACCCATCCACGCGTGGGCTATTGAAAGTTCTGCGCTGTGTACTCCAGGGGTGACTTCCTCCCACTCCCGGCGTTCTGCGATGGTGAGAGGGAACCCGCACCGGAGAGCCTCATGCTCCGCCGCCTTGGCCCCGCGTTCTTCCTCGGAACCCTGCTGCTCGGGGGTGCCTGCAAGAAGTCACAGGACCCCGCGCCCGCGACTCCGGCGCCCCCTCCGTCCGCAGAGCCCGCCCCCACCTTCGCGCTCTCGCTCCTCCAGGACGCGTCCCCTTCGGGCTGTACCTGGATGCGCCAGGACGCCACGGGCCTACGCAAGGCCCTGGCCACCGTGGAGGCTCCCTGCGAGCGCCTGGGCATGGCCTGGAGCCCGGACGGCAAGCAGGGCGCGCTGGTGGACCGGGGCGGAGGCACCGTGCCGCCACGCGCCTGGAAGGTGGAATTCGACTCACCCCAGGGCCTTGTGTCACTCGCACTCCCAGACGAGGGGCACACGGACTCGCTCGGCTTTGACGCACAGGGCCGTGTCGTCGCCCTGGTGTCGCAGTTGGAGGGTCTGACGCGGAAGGAAGAGCGAGGCGAGGAGGTCTTCGTCGTGGATGGCCGGCGGCTGCCCGTGCCGGAAACGGAGGGCAGCCCGGGCCTCGCGCATGCGTACCGCCGCGAGGGTGAGGCGTGGAAGCGCATCGAGTCCGTCGCGACGGTGTACGAGCGAGAGGACGCGGCGGGCACGACGGCGCTGGCCACCGCCAGCCAGTTGGTGTCCTCGACGTTCGGCACGGACCCGGATGCGCCCACGGCGACGGAGCTCTCCGAAGGCAGCGAGGACGCGGTGCGTCTGGACGCGGTGGTGAAGGACAAGGGCCACACGGAGTACGGCGCCTGGGTCTCGCTGGAGACGCATGGAGGACCGCTGTACGCGTGGCGCGCGGCGCGCGAGTTGCCGGTGCTGATGCCGCCGCTGCGCTGGGAAGCGAATGATCGCCTCTCCGAGCCGGAGGCCCTGTCGCTGGAGCCCACGTCGGTGGTGGAGCTGCGCGTGCGAGGCGCGCTGTTGCTCGTGGCCTCCGACCACAGCGCGCGCATCTACGACGCGCGAAGCAAGAAGCGCATCGCCCAGCTGGACGGCGTGCATGGCGCGCGCTTCTGGCCCAAGCAGCGCACCGTCACCGCGGCCCTCCCCTCGGGGACCTCCGCCGGGCAGTAGCGACTGCCTGGAGGGTGAGCAGGCTCTCGGGCCTCTCGCCAGCCCGGCATGCGAGCGTCCGCGCAAGCAAGCCAACCCTCCCGCTCATGCCCATCCCTTGAGGGATGCACGAGCGTTTCCACAAGTTCGCCCAGGGCGTGTCCGAGCGCGTGGGCTCCGTCCAGGCCCTGCTGCTCGCGGTGTCCGTGGTGGTCATCTGGGCGGTGACGGGGCCGCTGTTCCACTTCAGCGACACGTGGCAGCTCGTCATCAACACCTCGACGACCATCATCACCTTCCTGATGGTGTTCGTCATCCAGGCCACGCAGAACCGCGACGCGAAGGCCATCCACCTCAAGCTCGACGAACTCATCCGCGCGCAGAAGCACGCGCGCAACGAGTTCACGGACCTGGAGGACGCCACCGAGGAGGAGCTCGCGGAGCTCTCCCTCCAGTTCAAGCGCGTGCATGAGCGCGCCCGGGGACGCCACGTCGCCCAGGGGCACGATGACCGGCACGAGCCCGCATCGGACCCGGGCTCGAAGCACTGAGCCTGTGCGACTAGGGCGACTTCACCAGCGACATCATCATCGCGGCATAGCCGCCCACGCCCAGGCAGCAGGAGAGGACGGGCACCAGCAGCGCGCCAAGGGCAGCCTGTCCCCAACCCACGCGGTACAGCTTCTGGTACGCGGCCACTCGCACGCCAGCGCTCCAGAAGGGCATCACATACATGCCGCAGAAGGGCACCAGGCCCAGCAGGTAGACGCCCTGGGACAGGGCATGTCCGCGCAGCGTCGCGGCGAACGTGCTCGGCGCTCCCGCCAGCCGCAGCACCACGTGGTCCAACGCGGAGGCCACCACCGTGATGACCATGCTCAGCACGGGCATCACCACCACCCAGCCGAAGAAGAAGAAGACGACGAGGCCCCGGAAGAAGGAAGGGCCCGGCTCGCCCATCCCTCGGGACGCGAGGTTCTCGTAGGGGACCACCAGCAGGACGGCGAAGTAGAACAGGCTGGTGACGAAGTAGCCGACGAACGCCGTGAGCAGGGCGAAGAGGAGCGAGCTGCCCACGCTCCCCTCCGGTGACATCCGTCCGAAGGTGACGCCCGGACGCAGCATCACCTCCACGCACGTCTTCCAGAACGCCTTCGCCCAGCCCAACTCCTCGCGCTGGTCCCACGGGAGTGGCGCGTGCGGCGAGCGCTCATGACACCGCGCGCAGACCAGCTCGCCGCGAGGACCCTCGCGCAGACACTGTGAGCAAGCGAAGGCGCCACAGCGCGTGCACGCATGAAAGCTCATCCACTCCGGATGGATGGCGCAGACGGCCACGTCCGAGTCGGCGGGAGGAGCAACCAGCAAGGAGGCGCCACACGCCGGACAGCGCTGAGCGCCGGGAGCGAAGGAGGCCTGACAGAAGGGACACGGGATGCCGGACACGAGAGGCATCCTCGCACAGTCCTCCCGGACGACCTCGCCCAAGCGAGACTCGTGAGGGCGCATGAGGCCGTGGTCATCCAGCACGAGGCTCGCGCCACACCCATCCCAGCTGGCAGGCGATGTCCTCGCCTCAAAGCGACTGGCACGGGCGCACGGCACGAATCCATGGGACACCCGGCACGAGGCTCGCGCAACACGCCAGCTCGATAGGCCGGCGCCATCCTCGGCTCAAAGAGACTGACGAGGGCGCACGAGGCCGTGGTCATCCGGCACGGGGCCCGTTCCACGGTCCACGCCTGCCCGGTTGGCCGGCTCGGAGGTCGACTCCGGAGGACGGGCCTCGCGCGCGCGACGGGCCTGACGCAAGGCCGCCTTCGCTTCGGCAGGGTGGCCCTGGGCCTTCTCCCGCTTCGCCAGGGCCTCCCACAGCTCCGGTGACTCCGGGTGCAGCGCCACAGCCGCGCGCACCAGGCCCAGCCCCACGCGCGGCGTCTCCGAGTCCATCACCACGCGCTTGAGGAACGACATCGGCGCCAGCGCCAGCGCGCCCTGCGGCGTCGCCAGGGCCTCCTGTAGATGCGCCAGCACCTCCCCGTCCCGCTTCACCGTGAGCAGCGCCTGCGACAGGGCCCACCGGGCATCCACGCTCCTCGGCTGCAACTCCACCGCCCGCTCCAGCCAACGCACGCGGTTCGCGGACTGCTTGCGCCACGCGAACCCCTCGGCGACGCGCAGCAGCTCGTCCGAATAGTCCGGCCGCACATCCGGCGACAAGACCGCCGTCTTCTTCAGCGCGGGCCAGTGCGCCTCCGGGTTCTTCGTCTCATCCAGCCGCAGACGAAGCAACTCCGGTACCTCCGCCCGCTTCCACCCGGCGACGAAGCGCAGCAGGTCCCCGCGCAGCGGCTCGCCGAAGCGCTCCGTGTCCGGCACACCCTGAGCTTCACACGCGGCCAGATAGTCCGCGAAGAACGACAGCGGACCTTCCGCCGGGTACGCCAGCAGTCGCTCCGGGCCATGCGCCTTCTCCAACGTGCGCGCCATCTGCGCGCCCACGCGGATGAAGACGGAGCCCAGCTTCGGGTCATGCCCGCTGCGGATGCGCTCCAGCGCCGCCTTCGCGTCCTTGCCGATGAGCTTGCGGTCCAGCAGCTCCGACACACGCGCGAAGGCACCCGGCAGGTCCTCGTCCGGCGGCAGCGTGCCCGGCCCTCGCGTGGCCCACAGGTGATACGCCAGACCATAGCTGGCGATGCGCCCCAGGCCCTCGTACACCACCGAGTCCACCGGGTCCGTGAAGTGCGCGTCCCTGCGCGTGACACCACTCTCCAGCACGCCCTCCATCAATCGGATGGACAGGCGCCGCAGCCGCTTCGCCTCGCCCTCGATGTTGGTGGCCAGCGCAATCACCGTGTCCTCGGCGGGGAACATCACCAGCAGCGTCGTCGTCTCCGGCTGCCCACCCGCGTGCGCCACCAGGTAGTGGCCGCGCAGGGGATAGGTCGCGAAGCCCATGCCGTAGTCCGTGAGGCGCCCATCGCGCGTGGCCATGGACGCCTGCATCTTCCCCATGGTGTCCCGCTTCACCAACCGGTGGGCCAACACCGCGCGGCCAAAGCCGAGCATGTCCCCCACCGTGGCCCGCGTCCCACCTCCACCGAAACGACTGGACACATCCAGGAAGCGCGAGGGCTTCAGCACGCCGTCCTTCACGCGGTAGCCCACCGCCTGGTGCTCGTCGCGCGTCGCGGTGACGTCCAGGTCCGCGTGCTCCATGCCCGCGGGCTGGAAGACATTCTCACGCAGGTAGTCGCGATAGGACTTCCCCGACGCCGCCTCCACCGCCGCGCCCAGCAGGTTGTAGCCCCAGGTGCTGTACAGGTAGCGGGTGCGCGGCTCGAAGGCGAGCGGCTTCTCGGAGAAGGCGGAGATGGCCTCGCCCGTGCTCACCGGCTTCACGTTGTTGCTGGAGGCCAGCCCGTCATACGTGGGCACCCCGCTCAGGTGTCCCAGCAAATCCTTCACCGTGACGGTCCACTGCTTCGCCGGGTAGCCCGGCACCAGCGTGTGGATGTCCGCGTCCAAATCCAGCTTCCCCTGCTCCACCAACTGCAAGACGGCGACGGCGGTGAAGGACTTGGTGACGGACGCCATGCGGAACGTGGTGCGCGGCGTCGCGGGCAGACGTTTGGCCACGTCCCGCAGGCCATAGCCACACACCCAACGCTGCGCCCCGCGCGTGACACCCACCGTCAGCCCCGCGACGGGCCCCTGGGACAGCTCCGAGCGGACGATGGCATCCAGCGCCTGCGTTACCTCGGGAGAAAATCCGCGCGGGCCCTCGGCGGCCTCCGCGCTCACGGACTCGCACACCGGCGTGAGGCGCGGCGCCGACAGCGCCGGAGTCGCGAACAGCCACAGCGCGGCGAGGAGCCCCCTCAGCATCATCATGGCGCGGCCTCCACGGTCGAACCAGGCGGGCTTCCGGCGGCGGGCGACAGCGCGGCCACGCGGCGGGAGGCCGGCGGCGTCTCCACCCAGGCGCGCAGCAACGCGTCCGTCACCAGGTGGCCCAGCACATCCAGCCCCCGTCCGCGCGGATGCACCAGGTCTTCGTGCATGAACCCGGACTGGTGGAAGCGCGACAGCGCGCCCTTGCCCCCCATGGCCGCGTAGAGGTTGAAGAAGGCGCACCCTTCCGCCTGCGTCACCTCCCGCTCCGCCTCGACGACAGCCTCCAGGAAGGGGCGCTGCGTGAAGGCCTTGCCCCGGTCCTTCGTGTCCCGCACCGCGTCCATGGGCCCCACCACCAGACAGGCACTGCCCGGCGCGGCGGCTCGAGCCCGACGCAGCAGCGCTCCCAAGTCCTTGCGCAGCGTCTCCAAATCCGTGCGCTTCCACTCCAGGCGCTTGGACTCGTTGCCCCCCAGGAAGAAGACGAGCAGCCGAGGGTCGCGCTCCGCCAGCTGCGAGCGCAGCGCCGCGTCATCCAGCCGCGAATAGAGGCTCGCATCCGCGGACGGCACCCCGAGCATGTCCAGGACGATGCCAGGACGCGCGTGCTGCAACACCACGCCCTGCACCACCGCGCCCTTCGCCTCCGCCACCACGTCCACCGATGTCGTGCCCGCGGGCAGCTCGAAGCGCGTGGCCTTCGATTCACCACTCCCCGTGGGCTCCGTCCGGGCCAGCACCGTGTCCCCACTCAGGACGGTGAGCGCGCCGCCATGCGGGACATCCAGCCACCACAGGGTGCCTCGCGGCTCGCCCTCCAGCTTGAAGCGGCTGCGCGCCTTCGCGACGGTGGCCACGTGGTACACGCCCGTGACTCCAAACAGGTGCGGGGGCTTGCGCAGCTCGCCCAGCGTGCGGGGCTCCCACCCGCCCTTGCTGTAGCCGGTGCGTCCACGCCCACCATAGGGCGCCATCCGGTCCACCAGCAGCACGCCCCGGCCCGCGGCGCCGAAGCCCGCGCCCAGGTCGTCCCGGAGGATGTCCACGATGCGGTCCCCTGCGATGAGCGAGTTGCCGAGGGCCTCGATGACCGTGGGCCCGGACGCCGTGCCGGCGGACAGGGAATCCAACGATTCGAAGAAGGACGCCAGCGCGGTGCGGGCGCAGCCCGTGCCCACGGGCGCCACGCACGGGTCATCCACCTTCGCCCCGAGCGCCCCGAGCTTCACCGCCAGCGCCTGCGTCGACCGCGTCCGCTCCGTGGGCTCCGGCGCCACGCGCCGTGGCACGGGTTCGGGCTCGGGTGGCCTCGGAGCTTCAGACGGAGGGCGCGCCACCACCGCCGCCGGAGGGGCCGTGACAGGCTCCGGGGCGGTGAGGGGGCGAACCTCGGAACCGATTTCACAGGCGGCCAAGAGGCCACAGCAGGCCAGGACGTGGAACACGGCCCGCCGTCCACCCCACCCGACTTCCGAATGCGTCATGCGGCGTGCAGCGTAGACGAACTCTTCCGCTCGCGCATTTTCCCGGCCCGCCAGCCTCCCTGCTCCTCAGGGAAGCGTGGGCGAGGGATGCGCTCGCACCTTGCCTCCTGGTTTCCCGCAACCCTGCGACACACAGGGCCTCCGAGTTGGCGGACGGGCGACATCCGAGGTCCAACCGACAACACCTTCACTTCACTTGGGACGCGGAGTCCCCAGATTACCCGTCACCCACTATGGAGAATGCGAAGAACAAGGTAGCGAACTGGACGAGGTTCCATCGCAAGTTCGGCGGCCATGTGCGCCAGCTTCGCAACAACCGGGAGCTCACCCAGGAGGCACTCGCGGAGCGGTGCGAGCTCTCGGTGGATGCCATCCGTCGCATCGAGCGCGGAGCGTTCTCTCCGTCGCTGGATACGCTCGGCAAGCTGACGACAGGCCTGGACGTGTCACTCAAGACGCTCTTCAACGGCTTCGAGCAGGAGCGCACCGAAGAGGTGGCGGAAATCTGCGACTTCCTGTCCAGCCTCTCCGGCCCGGAGGTGAAGCTCGCCTGGAGGGTGCTCCAGGCCATGTTCGAGGAAACCTGAGGACCTCTTCTGCCGGTGCGAACCGGCAGATGTTCCCTGTACCCCGCGCCCACCATGACCTAGGGAGACGACCTCTCATGCCAGGAGCCTCCGAAGGAACGCTGCTCGTCGTGGAGGATGACGCGGACCTCCGCGCCTCCGTGGTCGACGTCCTCACGAGCGCGGGCTATCGCAGCGCCGTGGCGAAGGACGGCCTGGAGGCGCTCACCTGGCTGGAGGTGCACGGGCGCCCCTCCCTGGTGCTGCTGGACATGGAGATGCCGCGCATGGACGGGTACGCCTTCCTGGAGCGCCTCGCCCGACACCCCGCATGGACCGGGCTGACCGTGGTGGCCCTGACGCCCCGGCGGGTGCTCCACCCGGCCGTGCTCGACACCCTCCTCAAGCCCTTCGACGGGCACGACCTCCTGGAGCGCGTGCCCCACTGGCTGCGCGGCTCGCGCCTTCCCGGAACGTCCTGAAGCGCGATTCCATTGCGCGCAATGGACCTGGGCCGCATGTTGCGGGGAGGAACCGCCATGCCCCTGCCCAAGAAGCGCGTCGACGCGCTCCACCTGAACGAGCAGCTCTGCTTCACCCTCTACTCGACGGTGCACCTGCTCAACCGCACGTACCGGCCGCTGCTGGAGAAGCTGGGCCTCACCTATCCCCAGTACCTGGCGATGCTGGTGCTGTGGGAAGAGGACGACGTCACGGTGAAGGCGCTGGGGGAGCGGCTGCTCTTGGACTCGGGGACGCTCACGCCGCTGCTCAAGCGGCTGGAGTCCGCGGGGCTCGTCAAGCGCGAGCGGGACGTGCTGGATGAGCGGCAGGTGCGCATCCGGCTGACGACCTCGGGGCGAGGCTTGCGCGCGAAGGCGGAGTGCGTGCCCCCGTCCATCCTGGAGGCGTCGGGCTCATCGCTGGAGGAGTTGCAGGACCTCAAGGCCCGCGTGCTCGCCATCCGCGAGGCCCTCAGCTCTCGACTGGAGCAGGAGCCGCCGCCCGCGCCCGCGAGCAAGCGCCGCAAGACGGGGTAGCTACACCTGCGTCTTGAGGACGTCCTTCAGCCCGCTGGTGCCCTTCTCGACGACGCGACTCACCAGGTCCAGGGACTGCGTGTAGCGGTACATGGACGCCTGGAGCGCCAGCAACTCCGCGTTGGAGTAGTGCGCTCCAGAGGACGCGGACTGGATGATGTCGTCCAGCACGCGCTGGCCCTGCTCCAGCTCCTGGACGAAGCGGGAGATGCCGTGGAGCACCGTCCGCTCGGTGCTGGCGACCGGGGACACCGCGCTCGAGGGAGCGACCTCACGTGGAGCGCTCGGGCTCGAAGGGGCGTTCGCTTTGTCCGCGAGGACGCCATCGAACCGGGACGCTTCGTGCTTCTCGGCCGCGACACTCACGGGTGGCGGCGTCACCTGCGGCGGAAGTGGAAGTGGTGCCGCGGTCAGCGGGCTCGTCATGGGGACCGTCTCCTTCGTGCGTGGAGCAAGGCGTCACCCGCGAGTATCTCCGCCAGGGCTGACAGCCTCCGGGCGCGGCGCGAGGGCCCTTCCCGAAAGGTCGGGCCCTCGTCCACGCGGGAGACACTTCACCGAGTCACGCGCGCTGAATCCGCGTGCCCCACGCCTTCAGGCGCTCGACGACGTGGGCCGGGTCCAACACCCCCTCGGGCGAGTACAGCCCCGGGGCCACGGGAGCCCCTCCCACGAGCCCCAGCAGTCGCTCCACCGCGAGCGCCACGCCCCGCCCGCTCAGCCCCGAATGCACATCCCCATCCACCAGCGTGTGGCGCACGCGCGTCGTCGTCCCGTCCGGCAACTCTCCGATGAGTTCGATGATGACCTCGTGGCCGGGACCCTGACCGGCCGGGCGGCTCGACGCGGCCCGCACCGCGAAGTCGAGTCGCACCGTGCTCGCGTCCGTCACCGCCGCGAGGGTGGCCACGTCCAGCAACGGATACGCCCGGCCCTTCCACTGCGTGCCGTCCGCCCCCTGGAAGGTCCGCGTCGTGTCCTCCTCCGTGGTGGCCCAGAGGAACTTCCCGTCCTTGCGAATCAGCGGGCTGGGCACGCCCTTCGTCAGCCGCTCCATGTCTCCGCTGGCGGCGGGCCCGCCCACGTCCTCCTCGTCGAAGACGGCGCCAATCAGGATGGAGTGGACCTTCTTCAGCTCGCGAGCGAACTGGAGGGTGGACATGGCCACGGTGCCGCCCAGGAAGTGCCCCAGGAAGAGCACCGGAGCGGCCGTGGGTTTCTGGATGTGGAGCGCGACCTCCGGGCCGATGTCGAAGACGAAGTCGGAGAAGGAGACATACGGCAGCCCGTGCGCCTGCGCGTACTTCATCGAGCGCAGGGTGTCGTCCTTGAGCAGCACCACCACGGCGCTGAAGGCGGCGTCTGGAGCCAGGCCCAAATCATCGCGCTCCAGGTCGATGCGCACGGCCTCCGCCCGGCCGAGCTCCCTGGCGAGCGCGGCGGCCTTGCTCACATCACGTCCTCCAATCCGGAGAGCCAGCTCCGGGTGCAATTCGCGCAGTGCTTTCACGGCCCGGCGTCCAACAATGCCGGAGCCTCCGATGACGAGGACGGGCTTCAGGTTCGATGCGTTCATGATGGGATTCCTGTGTGTGGAAGAGAGGGGAAGGTCATGCGCGACGAAGCCGGGCGCCGGACTCCTGGAGTCGGCGCAGCAGGTACTCCGGCTCGATGAGGACATGGGGGAGGTAGAGCCCCGGTGCGACGGGTGCGCCTCCCGCGAGGCCGAGCAACCGCTCGACGCCCACGGCCACGCCCACCGCCGTCATCGGAGCCTGTCCCTCCGGGTGCATCAACTCGTGACGCACGCGCGTCCGGGTGCCGTCGTGCAGCGTGCCTTCGAGCTCGAAGATGATTTCGGTGGAGAAGGGCTCGCCACGGCGGCGCGGCGCGGAGGTGCCGATGGCGACATCGAAGCGGATGGACTTCGCCTGCGTCGCGGCGGCGAGGCTCGCGGGGTCCAGCATCGTGTACGCCTGCCCCTGGACGTCCTGCCCTTCTCCGTCGCGGAAGGTGCGCAGCGCCGCGTCGCCTCCCACCCAGCGCCACTGTCCGTTCTCCAGGATGAGGGTGTTGGGCGTGGCCTTCGACTGCCGGTCCAGGTCCGCGTACGCGGCGGCCCCGCCCACGTCCTGCTCGTCGAGCACGGCGCCGATGGCGATGGACTCCAGCGCGCGAAACTCCCGGGCGAACTGGAGCGCGGGCAGCGTGGCGGCGCCCACCAGCCAGGCGCTGCCCAGCAGGATGGGCGAGCGCGTGGGCTGGTGCATGTGGAGGGCGACCTCGGGAGCGACCTCGAACAGGCTCGTGGAGATGCCCAGGTACGGCAGCCCGTGCGCCTGCGCGTACCGCAGCGAGTTGAGCGTGTCGTCCTTCACGAACAGGACGACGGCGCTGTAGGCGCGGCTCGAGGGCTGGCCCAAATCGGGCCGCGCCAGGTCCACCGTCGTGGCGTCGGCGAGGCCGACCTCGCGGGCCACCGCCTGGGCGCGGGACAAATCCCGGCCGCCAATCGTGAGCGGCAGGTCCGGTTGCAGCCGACGCAGGGCCTTGGCGGCCAGGGAGCCGACGACGCCCGAGCCACCAATGATGAGGACGGGTTTCCGAGGGTTCGAAGACATGACAGGTGCGCTCCCCTGCCCCGAGAGGCAGTGGTTGAGGGTGCCGGAGGGCCGGCGGGAAATGGTGCCGCGTTGACCCTACTTAAAGTAAGTTACCAAAAGTAGGTTCGCCACGATTTCGACGACGAGAGGTCCGGTTGCGCGTCCGCGTCGAGGCAGCTAAGCCCCAAGGGTGCCGCCGCGACGTCCCATGAGTGAACCCGCCCCCAAGAAGCTCCCCAAGGCCCAGCGACGCGAGCAGTTGCTCGACGTGGCGATGGCGGTGGTGAGGAAGGAAGGCACGGACGCGCTGACGCTCGCCCACCTGGCCGAGCGCGCGGGCGTCAGCAAGCCCATCCCCTACGAGCACTTCCAGTCACGCGCCGGGCTGCTGATGGCGCTGTATGAGCGCATCGACGCCGCGCAGCTCGCTGAGTTCGAGGAGGCGATCCAGCGCACGCGACGCAAGCTCGAGGACGTCGCCAGGGTGATGAGCGGCTCGTACATGCACTGCTACCTGACCATCGGTCCCGAGCAGCACGCCATCTCCGCCGCGCTCAAGGGCGACGGGCAGATGGAGACCTTCTATCAAACGATTCTGGACCGCTATGTGGACCTCTACCGGGACGCGCTCGCGCCCTACTGCGAGCTGCCGAAGGAGACCCTGCGCCTGCGCTGCGTGGGCATCATCGGCGCGGCGGAGGCGATTTCACGCGACATGCTCCGGGGCGCCATCTCGGAGAGCACCGCCGCGACGACATTGGGCTCGCTCATCGTCTCCTGGCTGTCGGCGCGCAAGTAGGGCAAGGCCCGCCACGCGTGCAACGCCCGCGTCGATGTGATGCAGTCGCGCGGTGCTCGACAGCGTCACCATCGACCAGCTCCGGACGCTCCGCGCGGTGGCCGAAGAGGGCAGCTTCTCCGCGGCGGCCCGGCGCCTGGGCCAGGGACAACCCGCCGTCAGTCAGGCCATGCAGCGGCTGGAGAAGCAGCTCGGCATGCGCCTCTTCGACCGCAGCAGCCGCGTCCCCCGCCTGACGATGAAGGGCGAGGCCGTGGTCGCCGCCGCCCAGCGACTGCATGACGACCTCGCGACGTTCCAGACCGTGGTCAGCCGCCTCAAGAACGGCGAGGAGACGAAGCTCGCGCTCGTCGTCGACGCCATGTTCCCGACCTCCGCGCTGCTGTCCTTCGTCAAGGAGCTGGCGCAGACGCACCCCGGCGTGGAGCTGACGCTGGAGGTGGAGCTGCTCGCCGCCGTGACGGAGCGCCTGCGCGAGCGCAAGGCCACGCTCGCCATCGCCGGCGCGGACCTGGACCTCTCCGGCCTGGAGCAGCGCCCCATCGCGCTCTTGCGCATGCTCCCCGTCGCCGCGCCGTCACATCCCCTCGCGGCGGTGAAGGGCGTCATCACCGACGAGCACCTCGCCACCACCACCCAGCTCGTCCTCAGTGAGCGCCTGCCCTCCGGGAAGACAGGCACGGCGGACCGGGGCGTCTTCTCCGCGAAAAGCTGGCGCGTCGCGGACTTGATGACGAAACATGCACTCATCCTCGGCGGGCTCGGCTGGGGCCACGAGCCCGAGCACCTGGTGAGCGAGGACCTGGCGGCGGGGAGACTGGTGCGTCTGCGGCTCGCCGCCTATGAGGGCGGGCCTCCGCCACAGCGGCCCCTCGCCCTGGTGCGCCGCAAGGGCACGCCGCTGGGCCCCGTGGCGACGTGGGCCTCCAACCGGCTCACCTCCCTCTGCCAGCTCGCGCTCGGGGACCATCACACGACGTGATGATAAGCATCATGCGCGGGAGCGATTTACACCTCCGCTTCCACCCTTACGTTCTGTGTCATGAGCACCACGACACAGACACTGACTCCCCCCACCGTTCCCCACGCGCTTCCCCGTGCGCGGACGCTCGAGAGCGTCCACGGCGGCGGGCCCTTCCACTGGGTCGGCGACGGCTTCCGCGTGAAGACGCTCGTCCCCAGCGGGGGCGTGTCCCAGGAACGTGTCAGCCCCTTCCTGCTGCTGGACCACCATCCGCCGCATCACTACCCGCCCCTCGCGAAGGGTCAGCGGGGCGTCGGCTGGCATCCGCATCGCGGCTTCGAAACCGTCACGCTCGCGTTCGAGGGCAACGTCGCGCATCGAGACAACGCGGGCCACTCGGGCGTCATCGGCCCGGGTGACGTGCAATGGATGACGGCCGCGTCCGGCATCCTCCACGAGGAGTACCATGAGCATGCCTTCTCCCGACGCGGTGGCGTCTTCGAGATGCTTCAGGTCTGGGTGAACCTTCCCCGCGCTCACAAGCGGGCCGCGCCGGGCTACCAGCCCATCACCGCGGCGCAGATTCCCACCGTCCCCGTCGAGGGCGGAACGGTGCGAGTCATCGCGGGCAACTTCAACGACACCCAGGGTCCCGCGCGGACCTTCACGCCCATCTCAATGCTCGACGTGCGACTGCGCGCGGGGACGGACCTCCAAATCCCCTTGCCGAAGCACCACAACGCCATCGTGCTCGTCGCCTCCGGTCGCGTGACTTCCGGCGGTGAGACGGCCACCGAGGGCGAGCTCGCGCTCTTCGCCAACGACGGCGAGTTCCTGTCCCTGCGTGCCGAAACGGACACGCATCTCATCGTCCTCGCGGGTGAGCCCCTGCGCGAGCCCATCGTCCATCTGGGCCCGTTCGTCATGAACAGCCAGCGCGAAGTGCTCCAGGCCATTCACGACTTCGAGTCCGGCAAGTTCGGCGAGCTCCCCGAGGACGCGGCGAGCACTTCATGACAGCGCGGGACTGAAGCATGCGGGCGCCCCCGGACCACCGAGTCCGGCGGGCGTCAGCGGCTCCGGGCGCGGCGCGCGGGGCTCGTGGGCGGCTTCGCTCGCGGCTCCGCGCGAGTCGCCGGCATGTCCTTCAGCACATCGAACAGCAACTGCCGGAAGTAGCGCGAGCCGGGGTCCGCGTCCGTACGGGTGTGCCACATGAGCGACATCGTCATGGGCGGAGGCGCGGGCATGAACCGCAGGCGCTTCAGCGGGAGCATGGCGCAGAGGACCTCCGCCGTGCGTCCCGGCATTCCCGCGACGTAGTCCGTGCGCGTCGCGGCCATGCCCGCGGCGATGAAGTGGGAGACGGCGAGCGCCGAGCTGTACTCCAGGCCGTTCTCCTTGCGGAACCGCTCGAACATGGAGCGCCCCACGCCCGGACGGCCCTGGGTGATGACGATGTCGATGTGCTTGCAGGCGTTGAACGCCTCCCGCGTCAGCACCGTCCCAGGGATGAGCGGGTGGTCCTTGCGCACGACGAAGGCCACCTCCTCCAGGTACAGGTCCTCCACGCAGAAGCCCTCCCGAGTGGCCACCATCCGGGGCCCCAGCGCGACATCCACCTCCCCCGTCCCCATTCCATCCGACGCGACCAGGAAGTCGATGCTCACCACGCGCAGCTGCGCCTGCGGCATGCGGTGCGCGAAGGCCTCGACGATGCGGGGCACGTCGCAGACATCCTGATTGTCACCGCAGGCCAGCGTGAAGCGGCGCGTGCTCTCCTCCGGCTGGAAGCGCTGGCCATCCACGGCCACCTGGAGCTGCGCCACCGCGTTGTTGAGCAGCGGCCTCAGCTCTTCACAGCGAGGCGTGGGCACCAGCCCCTTTCCCTGACGCACCAGCAGCGGGTCTCCCAAGAGTTCCCGCAGCCGGGCCAGCGCGTTGCTCACCGCCGACTGCGTGACGTGGAGCTGCCGCGCCGCACCCGTGGCGCTCCCCGTCTCCAGCACCGCGTGCAGCACGAGGAACAGGTTGAGGTCGATGGCCGAGAGATTCATCGCGGGGCTGGCATACCGCACCCGCCCGCATCACCGGAACACCCGGCCCCGCGTACTCAGGAGCGCTGCGCGCCCGACAGCATGGCCGCCACCTGGGGGTCCAGGCGGAAGGACTCGAAGAAGCCCTCCGCGTCCTGGGGCGGCTTGCCCTCGGGATGCAGCAGCAGTTGCTGATAGAGCCGGGGGCCCACCAGGTAGAAGCGGCCTCGCAGCCGACGCGGCCCGGAGACTCCTTCCACCTCCCAGCCCGGAAAGCCCTCCAGCGTCAGGGGCTTCGAGGAGACGCCCGTGGCGCCCAGGGCCTCCAGCGCACCCAGGCTGGCGCGGGACACCACGTCGCTCGGCTTCGCCTGCGACACGGCCGCCGCGGGGAAGTCCGTGTACGAGACGTAGTACGCCGTGTCCGACTCCGGACGGACGGCGATGAACGTGTGGAGTGTCACCTCGCCCACATCGGTGACCTGGGAGCGGCGCTCCTCGCTCACCGGCCCTGGCAGGGCGACGGAGAAGCCCCCTTCCGTGGACTGGATGACAGAGGCGGGCGTGGCGGAGGCAGGCCGCGCGGCCTGGGCCTCGGGCGCCGGTTGGCGGGAGGCACACGCCCCCAGTCCTCCCACGGAGAGCAGGATGGCGAGCGGCGCGACTCGGCGCGAAATCTTCATGTTCCAGGCGACTCCTGTCATGGAGCCCGGAAGGTACGTCCGACGCCTCCCTGGCGCACCCAGCCTCTCCGACGGAAGCGCGGCACGCAACGCTTTGCGTCTAGTGCAGGGCGTCCGGAGGCACCGTCGCCGTGGCCTCCGGGAGCTCCACGGCGCCCCCCGCCGCCTGGGTGGCGAGGGCCAGCCGGACACAGAACGTCGAACCCACTCCGGGCGTGCTCTCCACCTCGATGCGCCCGCCATGGGCCTCGACGATGCGCCGCGCGACGGACAGCCCCAGCCCCACCCCCGGCGCGCGCTTGCTCCGGGCATCACCCAGCCGCTGGAAGGGGGCGAACAGCATGCCCTTCTCCTCCTCGGTGACGCCGATGCCCTGGTCCTTCACGAGCAGGAGCACGTCCTCCTGCTCGCGGCGCACCGCCACATCCACGCGACTGCCGGACGGCGAGTACTTCAGCGCGTTGCTGACCAGGTTGGCCATGACCTGCTCCAGCCGGTCCGGGTCCACGCGCACCAGCAGGGGCGTCTCCGGCACGTCGAGCTGGAGCACGTGCCCGCCGTCACTGGAGCGGTACAGCTCCACCACGCCCCGCGCCAGCTCGCGCGCGTCGCGCACCTCGGGCCGCAGCTCCAGCTTGCCCGCCTCGATGCGGGTGGAGTCGAGCAGGTCCCCCACCATCCGGTCCAGGCGCTCCACCTGCCGCCCCACCAGCGCGAGCGTGCGCTGCATCCGCTCCGGCGTGAGCTGCGCGCGCGTTCGCTCGGTGAGGGCGGTGGACAGCTTCAGCGCGGACAGCGGATTGCGCAGCTCATGCGCCACGCCCGCGAGGAAGGCGAGCTGCTGCTCCTGCTGGTGCGTGAGGCTGTTGGCCATCTCGTTGAAGGTGCGCGCCATGTCGCGCAGCTCGGTGGGGCCCGCCACCGGCGCGCGGGTGCGCTTGCGTCCCGCGCCGAAGCGGCGCATGGACTGGCTGATGTCCCGCAGGGGTTGCCAGGCGATGCGTCGCAACAGGTAGGTGCCGGTCACCAGGCCCACCAGCAGGAGGCCACACAGCACCAGGCCCACGGTGTTGCCCATCCGGTTGAGGTCCGCCGAGGACTCGCGCGCCGTCCGGGCCTCCTCCACGTTGAGCTGGACCAGCCGCTCCAGCGAATCCAGCGAGGCATCCAGCGCGGGAATCACCCGCTGGGCGCGCTGTCGCAGGGGCAGCCGAGCGGCCTCTCGCTGGGTGGCGAGGTACTGCCTGAAGTGCTCATCCACCTCCCGGATGAGCGCCTGCTCCGGGGCGCCGAAGGCACTGCGATTGAGGCCCTCCAGCAACCGGGGGAACGAGGACTCGATGCTCTGGAGCGTCCTGCCCCGGATGCGCTCGGACGTCACCTCCACCGGGCCCGTCACGCCGCTGAGCCGGAAATGGATGAGCAGGTCGATTTCCAGCTCCTCCGCCAGATGGAGTCCCTCCACGGAGTTGCCGAGCGTGTTCGCCGAGTGGTTCTGCGCGTTCGTCAGGACGATGAGCGCGGTGGCGGCCACGAGCGTCAGCAGGGCGAGGCCACCCATGATGGCGGCGAGCCAGGCGCGCAGACTCATGTCGCCTCCTGGCACGGCGGACGGACTCCACGAACGACCTGGCTCTGGGCGGGGAAGCTCACGATTGGGACCTCGCTGAAGCCGGGGACGGATGTGGATGGGACGCCCCCTTCATGACTGGAGGAACAAGCCCAGGACGTGGGGGATTCACGGAGTGGACAGCAGCCGGGCATGGTGGGGGGTTCCCCGCACGGCGTCAGCACCGGGCGAGGGCAATCGTGCTAGGGAAGGCCGGACGTGGCGGGCGAGCGTGAGCCCCCCTGCCCCCCGCGCGCGAGGTCACCATGGACATGCTCCCCCAACCGGTACGTACCCTGAAATTCGATGGTTTCTGGCGCTGGCTCCAGGAACACACCCAATGCATCCTCCGGTGCGGCTCCGTCGACGCGATGCTGTATGACCACGACGACTTCCACTGGCTGCTGCTGGAGGAGGAGCGTCAGCACATCATCCAGGTGCTCAAGGGGAAGGTGCTCGTGGGGGAGCTGGTGCTCGCGGGCCGCGAGGTCACCGAGGTGAACGTGGCCCCGGACCCGGACTCAGGCACGCAGGGCCACTTCCTGGTGGAGCTGATGAGCGGGCCGAAGGAAGACCCGCAGGTCGTCTACCACTTCATCATGGCGCACGGCATCGACCCGGCGCCGGGCCACAAGGACCTCAAGCATTGAGCAAGGTGCGCTCGATGAGCGCCACCGCGTCCCTGGCGCCCCCGGAGTAGGTCTCCGGCGCGCGCGCGGAGCGGGGCCCCACCAGCGCGGCGACTCGCTCCATCAACTCCGCTTCGGTGCGGGCCAGCTCCTCCGGACGCAGCCGCACCGCCTGCCTGTCGTAGCGGCGAGCGCGAGCCAGGGCCACCAGCGGCGTGCCCGTCACGCGTGCCTCCTGCACGGTGTTGTACCCGCCCGCGCCCACCAGGATGTCCACCCCGGGCATCACCGCCAGCGCGGGCCACACGCGCACGGGCTGGAGCAGGTTGCGCTCGGGCGCGCCGCTGCTCGGAGCGCGGACGGGGAACCAGGGCCCCGGAGGCGCCAGCCACCGCACCGGCGCCGAAGCCCCGAGTCGCTCCTGGAGCCGCGTGGCGATGGCGCCCGCCTCCGCCACCTCCTCCGCGTTGCCACTGCCCATCACCGCGACCAGCGGACGGAGGTCATCCGCGGCCACGCCCAGCCGCTCACGGGCCTGCGCGCGGCTCAGCCATTCATCGCGCTCCAAGAGGAGCCAGGGCGCGGTGCGCACGGCGCGCGGGTGCTGGGAGAAGGGCGCGTCCTCACCGGGGACGAGCAGCAGGTCGAAGTCCTCCACCGCCGCCGCGACGTTGAAGCGCGCCACGTACGTGGGATTCAAGTCCCGGTGCACCAGCACCTTGCCCATGCGCAGTCCGGGCAGCATGGGCGCCAGCTCCCCCGCGAGGCCGCGCGGGAAGGTGTCCACCACGAGGACCTCCGGACGCACGCCGTCGAGCAGGCACTCCACCGCCTCGCGCACGGCGGATTTGGCCAGGTCCGGGTTCAGCCGGTGCACATGGGCTCCGGCGCCCAGCACGTCCTCCAGCGGCACGTCCGGAGCGAAGACGCTGTTGGTCACCACGGTGACGCGGTGTCCCCGTCGGGCCGCCACGCGCGCGAGTCCACAGGCCCGGGTGAAGTGACCCATGCCTCCGCCCAACGCGTAGATGAGCCAGCGCGCGCCCGCCATCAGCTTCCGCCCAGGTCCTCCTCGAAGGAGGAGTCGTCCTCGTGCCGCAGGCTCTCGCCGTCGGCCTCGGTGAAGTCGTGCGGGTCCTTCGAGGAGCCCCGCGCCCACGAGGAGCCCGACCCGTAGTAGCCGTAGTCGTCGTAGTAGGCGCTCGCGTCGTCCGAGTCGGTGGTCGTCGAGCCGTCGTCCTCCGGGTCCTCGTCGCCCAACATCGCGCAGCCCGTGCAGACGAGCGCCTCTTGCTGGGTCGTCAGGTGCGCGTCACAGACGCTCTTGCCGCAGCGCGGGCACAGGGCGCCCGCGGGCAGTCCACACGGATGGGAGAACAGGAAGCCCGTGCTCACCTCACAGCCCTCGTTGGAGAAGGGGCTCATGGCGCGGACCCGGACGGCGGCGTCTGGATTTGATGGAGCAGCGCCACGCGGAAGGGCAGGTCCAGCTTCTCGAAGGCGAGACAGGCCGCCGCGTCCGCGCGCACCAGCGACTTGGTGGCGAGCAGCGTCTTGCCACCGGGCTCCCGGAGCGACACCTTGCCCTCGCGCACCTTCACGCGGGCGACCTCGGCGCCGGAGGCATCCTGGATGCGCGCGCCCTCGTCGTCCGAGGACACGGTGTAGAGCAGCGCGCCCTTCGCGTCGGTGAGCCGCCAGCCGGAGCCCTGTCGCGCGAGGGTGTAGAGCACCTGCCGCTGCGCTCCGTCGCGCACGGTGAGCGCGCCACCCGCCGAGCCGAGGACGTAGCCCAGCGCCGTGTCATCCGGGCCGGACACCTTGAGGGCGGTGCCCTTCCACTTGAAGCGGGCCAGCTCGCGGTCGTCGCCGTCCACCAGCTTGGCGCCGTCGTCCGTGGGCTTGAGCGAGAAGCGCTCGCGGTCGTCCGCGTCCTTGAACTTGAGCTTGCCCGGGAGGGGGACCTCGTCGCCCGCGGAGGCGGACTGCGTCTGGGTCGACGGGGCCTCGGAGTTCGAGGGACGCGAGCAGGCGGCGGTGAGGAGGAGGCTCAGCAGGAGCGCGCGGAACGTCATCGGGAAGCCCTCGCGGGGTGGTGCTTGCGCTGGGAGGTGGAGAAGTTGAGCACCTGGTAGAGGCTCAACAGCATCATGAGGCACGCGCGCGTCGCGTCCCGCGACTGCGTGGACACGGTCTCCGTCGCTTCCCAATCGGAGTCCATCCGGGCGCGGAGGCTGAGCCGGTCCTCGGACACCTGCAACTTCGTGAGCGCCACCGTCGGCGGGAGCTTCACCGCCTCGCGGGCCGCGCCTTGCAACCGGGTGAGCTCGGGGTGGCGCTCCGGCTTCACGCGAAGCTGGACCTGGAGGTACGAGCCGCTCTTCTGCTTGCTCTTCATCTTGTACTTGCCCCGCGCATTGCGCCTGGTGCGGGAGCGCTTCTGGAGCCACTCGGTCATGCCGAGGCGCAGGTGCGTGCCATCGCGCAGGCGCGCCTGGAGCGACAGCCACGGGTCCTCGAACTCATTCGTCTTCCACGTGCCCGCCATGCCCTTGCGCTTCCACTTGGCCTTGTGGTCGATGGGATGGAAGTCCAGCTCCAGTGACACGGGCTCCTCGGGGGCGATGTCGCGGCGCAGCCGTCGCAGCAACAGCGTGGGCAGCCCGTAGCGACGGTCCTCCAGGTCGTTCCGGCCGAACCGGGAGGCCTTGACCAGGAGGACGACCGCGACGACCAGCAGGCCGATGCCTCCTGGCACCAAGCCGTTCAGCCACGAGGGGGCGGGCTGCTCGGAGTCGAGGAGGTTGTTGGCGAGGGACGACAGGAAGAACAGGCCCACGCCCACGCCGCCCACGATGAAGGCCCGTCGCTGCCACTGGCGCTTGAGGACAGCCATCTCCCCGTCGAAGCGCGCGAGGAAGCCCAGGTCTTCCATCAGCTCGGAGACGGGCGCGGTGTTGCGGTAGCGCTTCTCCACACGGAAGCGGTCGATGTCGAAGGCCAAGGCGGAAAGCTCCCCTTCGGAGCCAGGAACGAGCGCGGAGTGTATGGGTCGGCGGGGAGAGGGGCAAACCTCCCGGTTTGCCGAGCCGGGTGAGCCGCGATACCACGCGGGCCGTGGCTTCCGCGTCCGGCATCGTCTACGCCTCCTTCGACCGATTCCCCGCGCCCAAGGGAGCGGCCGTGCACATCCGGGCCTTCGTGGAGGCCCTGGGCGCGGCCTTCGGGGGCGTGGACCTGCTGGCGCTCCGAGACGGACCCACCGCGAGCGCGACCCCGCATCCACTCGTGGAGGGAGTGACGTATCACCCGCTGGACGCGCGGGGGCGAGACCTGGTGGCGCAGGCGCTGTCGTTCCGCACGCACCTGGCGGCGTGGTGGAGGGACAGGCCCCGGGCCTCGGTGGTCCACGTGCGCTCCATCTTCGAGGGTTATCCGGTGGCGCGCAGGAAGGAGGCGCTGACGGACGCGCTGGTGTTCGAGGTGAACGGGCTGCCGTCCATCGAGCTGAAGTATCACCACCCGGACGTGGCGGAAGACGCGGAGTTGATGCTGAAGCTGGTGGCGCAGGAGGACGTGTGCATCGCGCGCGCGGACCTGCTGGTGACGCCCAGCGAGGTGACGGCGGAGTACCTGGTGAAGCGGGGCGCGGAGGCTTCGCGCGTGCGGGTGATTCCGAACGGCGTGGAGCTGGAGGTGTTTCGTCATGCGCCACCGCGCGGGCTGGAGCCGGGGCGGCCGGTGCGACTGCTCTACAGCGGGACGATGACGTCGTGGCAGGGAGTGCACCACGTCATCGAGGCGCTGAGGCTGCTGCGCGCGGAGGTGCCCGCGGTGCTGACGCTGGTGGGGCCATTGCGCAAGCACCAGCGACGGGTGCTGTTGGAGCGGTGTGGAGACCTGCTGTTGGAGGGCGCGGTGGAGCTGCGCGAGCCGATGCCGCAGGACGCGCTGGCGGCGTTGCATCATGAATGCGACGCGGTGCTGGTGCCGTTGCCGGTGAATGACCGCAACTGCGTGCAGGGGTGCTGTCCGTTGAAGTTGCTGGAGGCGATGGCCTCGGGCACGCCGGTCATCGCGTCGAACCTGCCGGTGGTGCGGACGCTCGCGGGGCCTGATGAGGTGTTGCTGGTGAGGCCGGGCTCACCGAAGGCCATCGCGGAGGCGGTGAAGGACCTGCGAGCGAATCCAGCGCTGGGGCCCGCGCTCAGCATGAGAGCCCGAGCCCGCGTGGAGCGCGACTTCACCTGGGCGCGCGCGCGGGAGGCGCTGGTGGTGGCGTATGAAGAGCAGCTCGGGATGAAGAGAAAGCGCGAGGGCCTCAGTCCCGAAGCTGAGCACGGTTGAGCTGTCGCGCGGGGAAGCCGCGGCGAGCTCTCACCCCACCCTGGGCACCGCGCGAGCCAGCACGCGGCGAAGCACCTCCGCCTCGGCGTCGGATTGAAACCGCTCCAGGATGCGCCTGCGCGCGGCGGCGCCCATCGTGGCGCGGTGCTCCGGAGACAGTGACAGCACGTCGAGACAGGCCTGCCCCAGATGATTCAACAGGGCCTTGGACACGATGAAACCGTTGCGCTGATGGTCGACAGCCTCGGGGATGCCGCCGGCGTCACTGGCGATGACGGGGCAGGCGCACGCCATCGCCTCCAGCAGCGCGTTCGGCATCCCCTCCCAGAGCGACGGTTGGAGATACACATCACACAGGCGCAGGTGCGCGGCGATGGCCTCCGGTGTTTCGAGCGCGCCGGAGACGAGGATGCGAGCACCGTCCTCGGGATGCTCGGCACGGTAGGCAACGAGGTGCTCCGCGTCGCGAGGACGCACCTCGCCGATGACGAGCAGACACGCGGGCCGGGCACGCCTCACCTCCGTGAGCGCGGAGAGCAGGAACGGCAGTCCCTTCTTGTGACGCAGCTCCCCCGAGAAGCCGAGTACCACCTCACCCGGGGCGATACCGAGCCGCTCGCGCAGCACCGGGTCCGCCGGGCCCGGTGAGAAAACCTCGGTGTCGACGGCGTTGGGGATGACCTCCACCCGAGCGTCCTTCCCGAGCAACAACCCCATCTTCCTCCCCAGGTCCGCGGAAGCGGCGGTGAGCACATCCGCGCGCTGGAGCGTCCATAGGAGCCGGGCGAAATCCCCGGGAGGAAACATGTGTTGGTCCACGTCATTGCCCCGAGCACTCACCGTGGACGCAATCCCCACCGAGGCGGCGAACACGACGGCGAGGAACCCCGGTGGCGACAGGTAGTGTCCCCACACCAGGTCATAGCGCCGCTTCGAGTGCAGATAGTCGAGCACGTCCAGCGTGTGTTGCATCGACAGGTCGCTGCTCCCGAACAGCCCCAGCCGATGCAACGTGACACCGCGAGCAAACGGCGTCACCTCGCCCGCGTCATCCAGCGTGCTCAACGCTCCAGGAGCCGCCGTGCGTGTCCACGCCAGCACGTCCACCCGAGCCCCCAGCCGAGCCAGTGCGCCAGCGGTGCGAGCGCCACTGCGAGCAAGCCCTCCGATATCGGGCGGGAAGCGTTCAGCGAGGAGAAGGACGCGAGGTGAGCCAGCCATGGGACCGAATCTACCCGGCTCCGGGCGACCCACCCGACGGGAATCTCACCGAGCCATCCCCCACCCATGGATAAACAAAACACCACGACGCGCAAAGCCAGATGATTTCATTGGACACCCGCGACAAATCAACCACACCATTCAAAGGCCCTCACCCCCGTGGCAGACCGACTGCGCTCAAACCTCCCCTTGGTTTGAACTGGACCCATTCACCGTGTCGTGGGTGTCGACCCAACCCCACGCCCCCACGGGAGGTCCGTCCCCCATGCTCCTCGCCCGAGAGGCCGGGCTCTGGAGCACCACAGGAGCACCCCTTGAGAAGGCAATGCCCGCGACGGCCGGAAAATCCATTTGTTCGATACGTGGTTCCCCTGATGCTGGTCGCAATGTCTTGCGGTGACCCCGCCCCCATGTCTGACAATGGGTCGGAGCCGACCACGACCCATCAAAAGCTGTCGTCGCCGGTGAAGGTGGACCGGGCCGTCGCGGCGGGTGCCTACCACTCGCTGTTCGTGCAGAGGAATGGCGAGGTCTGGGGCTGGGGACAGAACCTGTCCGGCCAGCTCGGCACGGGGAGCCCGAACAACAACACGCCGGTGACCAGTCCGACGAAGGCCATCGGGCTGCCGTCCATCAAGGCCGTGGCGGCGGGCCAGACACACTCGCTCGCGCTCGGCACGAACGGCGAGGTCTTCGCGTGGGGCAAGAACGACTTCGGGCAGGTGGGCCTCGGCATGGCGGGAGGCACGGTGCTTCTGCCCACTCAGGTGGCGGCGCTCTCCGGCATCCGAGCCATCGCGGCGAATGGGAACTTCTCGCTGGCGCTGGGGCAGGACGGCCGGGTCTGGGCCTGGGGACAGAATGCCTCCGGCCAGGTGGGCAAGGGCACCGCGCCCACGAGCGCGGAGCCGACGCCGCGTGAGGTGAACAGCCTGCCGACCATTCGAGCCATCGCGGCGGGCCACAACCACGCGCTCGCGTTGGACGCGGACGGCAAGGTGTGGGCTTGGGGCAAGAACGACTTCGGACAGGTGGGCACGGGGAGCGCAACGCCCTCCGTCCTGGTACCGACGCTGGTGGCCAACCTGCCTCGGGCGAAGGCCATCGCCGCGGGCTCGGGCCACTCGCTCGTGATTGACGAGCAGTTCGGCAACGTGTGGGCGTGGGGACAGAACTCGTCAGGCCAGGTGGGCAGCGGAACGCCGGGATCCACGCCGGTACTGACGCCGACCGCGGTCAACGGACTGTTCGCGGCGACGCAGGTGAGCGCGGGCCACTCGTTCTCGATGGCCATCATGGGCAACGGGCTGGTGAAGACGTGGGGACTCAACGCCTCCGGGCAGTTGGGCCATGGCGTGGCGGGAGGCAACAGCGTGGTTCCCGTGGACGTGGTGGGGATGACGGACGCAACGGCCATCGCGGCGGGCTACCACCACGCGTTGGCGGTGCGTCCGGACTGCCCGGTGTGGGCGTGGGGCAACAACGGACAAGGGCAGCTCGGCACGGGTGCGACGACCACGGCGGCCACGACGGCTCCGGTGGCGAGCCTGGTGCTCAACACATTCTATTTCGACGGGGACATGGACGGATTTGGGGACGAGTACATCGCCCTGGAGTCGTGTACCGCGCCGGACGGCTACGTGGAGGACGTCGACTGTGACGACTTCACGTCGACGACGTTCCCGGGTGCGTCGGAGCAGTGCAACGGGCTGGACGACAGTTGTGACGGCGTGGCGGACGATGGCAACCCGGGTGGTGGCACGACGTGCGACACGGAGTTGCTCGGGGTCTGCGCGACGGGCACCACCGCGTGCACGGGTGGCAGCGTGGTGTGTACGCAGAACCAGTCCGCGTCGGCCGAGCAGTGCGACAACCTGGACAACGACTGTGACGGCGAAGTGGATGACGGGAACCCGGGCGGACTCGTGACGTGCCAGACGGGAGACAAGGGCGTGTGCGGCGAGGGCGTGAGGTACTGCACCCATGGCGTCCTCGACTGTGTGCAGAAGCAGGGGCCGTCAGCGGAGGTCTGTGACGACCGGGACAACGACTGCAACGGGCAGTCGGACGACGGCCTGACCTTCACGGCGTGGTACCTGGACATGGACCACGACAACTACGGTGTGACATCGCAGTCGATGCAGGCCTGTGCGCGTCCGGCGGACCATGCGCCCAACGCGGGGGACTGCGACGACACGAAGGCCACGTTCAATCCGATTGCGCCGGAGCTGTGCGACGGCGTGGACAACAACTGCGACGGGCAGGCGGACGAAGGGTTGACGCAGCACACGTGGTACCGCGACACCGATGGTGACGGCTTTGGCATGGCGGCTGACACGGTGCGGGATTGCCGTCAGCCCGCGGGCTACGCGTCCGTGTCGGGGGACTGCAACGACGGAAGTGCGTCCATCAAGCCCGGAGCGGCGGAGGTCTGCGACGGTGCGGACAACGACTGCGACGCCCTGGTGGACGAAGGAGTGCTGAGCACGTTCTACCGCGATGAGGACGGCGATGGCTTCGGCACCGCGAGTACGACGACCCAGGCCTGCTCGATGCCCGCGGGCTACGTAGGGAACGCGACGGACTGCAATGACGCCAGCGCGGCCATCCACCCGGCGGCCCCCGAAGTCTGTGACAGCGTGGACAACAACTGCGCGGGAGGCGCGGACGAAGGGCTTCCCACCCAGGACTGGTACCTGGATGGAGACGGCGATGGCCATGGTCGGTCCACGCTGTCGACACGGAGCTGCCGTCAGCCCACGGGCTACGTGGCGAGCGCGACAGACTGTAATGACTCGAGCGCGGACATCCACCCGGGAGCCTCGGAGGTCTGCGATGGGGTGGACAACAACTGCAGTGGCGGGGTCGACGAGGGCCTCACCACTCAGGCCTGGTACCGGGATGCGGACTCGGATGGTTACGGGGCCGCGAGCATCTCCCTGCAAAACTGCAGGCAGCCCTCCGGGTACGTGTCGGATGCCACGGACTGCAATGATGGCAACGTCGGCATCAGGCCCAACGCCGCGGAGACCTGTGACAGCGTCGACAACAACTGCAATGGCTCCGTGGACGAAGGCGTCACGTCCACCTTCTACCGGGACGCGGACGGCGACACCTACGGGGACGCGGCGGACGCCACCCAGGCCTGCTCGCAGCCCACTGGATACTCGACACGCTCCGGCGACTGCAATGACGGCAGCGCGAGCATCAAGCCCGGAGTGAGCGAGGCCTGCGACAGCATCGACAACAACTGCAACGGCTCCGTGGACGAAGGGGTCCAGACACGTTGGTATCGCGACGCGGACGGCGACAGCTTCGGCTACTGGACCCCGAGCGTCATGGCCTGCGCCCAACCCACGGGCTACTCCTCGAACGACGACGACTGTGACGACACCCGGGCGAATGCGTACCCCGGAGCCACGGAGGTCTGCGACAGCGTGGATAACAACTGCAGTGGTTCGGTGGACGAGGGAGTGAAGACCACGTACTACAGAGACTTCGACAGTGATGGCTATGGGAAGCTGTCATCCACGAGTGCCGCCTGCGCTCCTCCTTCGGGTTACGTCGCGAACAGCAGCGACTGCAATGACAGCAGCGCGACCATCCACCCCGCGGCCGCGGAGGCCTGCGACGGCGTGGACAACAACTGCAGTGGTTCGGTGGACGAGGGCCTTCCCCTCCAGACGTGGTACCTGGACGGCGACCTGGACGGGTATGGCAACCCGAGCGTCTCCGTGCAGAACTGCCGAAAACCCTCCTCGCACGTGGCCGATGGCACGGACTGTGATGACACCACCTCCAGCATCCGGCCGGGGCGCACTGAGTCGTGTGACGGCAAGGACAACAACTGCAACGGCTCCGTGGACGAGGGCGTGACGTCGACTTGGTACCAGGACGCGGACGGAGATGGCTACGGGAACGCGTCGACCGCCACCCAAGCCTGTTCACGCCCCTCCGGCTACGTGACGAGCTCCACCGACTGCAATGACAGCAGCGCGATTTCCAGTCCCGGAGCCACCGAGGTCTGCGACAGCCTGGACAACAACTGCAATGGCTCCGTCGACGAAGGCGCGACATCGACCTGGTACCGAGATGCGGACGGCGATGGCTACGGCAACGCCTCCTCGACCACGCAGGCCTGCTCGCAGCCCTCCGGCCATGTGGCGAACACCAGCGACTGCCATGACGGCAGCTCCAGCATCCACCCAAGTGCCTCGGAGACCTGCGACGGAGTGGACAACAACTGCAACGGTGCCGTGGACGAAGGCGCGACATCAACCTGGTACCGGGATGTGGACGGCGACGGTTATGGCAACGCGAGCCAGACCACTCAGAGCTGTGCGCGGCCGGCCGGCTACGTTGCCAACGCCACGGACTGCAACGACAGCAATGGGGCCGTCAGCCCTGGCGCAGCGGAGATCTGCCGTGACGCCATCGACAACAATTGCTCCGGACAGAACAACGAAGGGTGCGCTTCCCTCCCTCCGTGTCCCTACGACATGTCGGAGTTGAGCTTCGGAGAGGCCTCGCTGCTCCCCCAGTGCCAGGAGACACCCATCTGATACCCCTCTCTCCCTTCAGCGCCGAAGGCCCCCCGTAGCCCGACGATGAGAACTCCACGGCCCTGAGGCGCCGGGCCCCCTCGTGAGGGTTCCTGGCGCTGTCCGTGAATAAACCCCGCCGCCCCCCGTCCAGGGGCACGGTGGAGCAATCCCCGCAGCAAGGCCGGACCCCTAGGCTCCCCCGGAGGCACGTCACACATGCACGCGCGTCGTTGGTGGGCAATCGCGCTCGCGGGAACACTCGCGGGCTGCATCGTGGAGCCCGAGGCGCCCGACTGGGACTGGGACGAGGACCCCACCCAGCCCTGGCCCGACCCCACCCAGCCCGACCCCACCGAGTCCGGCGGTCCCGACTTCCAGGTGGAGTCCGTCTCCGGCCCTTCGGCCCTCGGCGCGGGCGAGCTGCGAGCCCGGGCGCGCCTCTGCAACGAGGGCGGCGGCGCTGGCTCGACGGAGGCCTCCTTCTTCCTCACCGCCACCGCCGCTCCCGGCATGAGCGAAATCCTCCTGGCCACCAGCACCCGCCTCTCCCTCCGCTCCGGCGAATGTCGGGAAGTCTCCGTCTCGGTGAGCGCGCGGGCCGCGCCCGAGGGCAGCTACTTCCTGAGCGCGAGGGTGGATCCAGACGGCGCCGCCACGGAGACCCGCGAGGACAACAACGTCCGCCTCGGCAACACCGTCCGCGTGGACCGCACGCCTCCGGAGACACCCGCGCCCGCATGGACGCAGGCCGGAATCGGGAGGCCGCGCAACCTCAGCCTCCATACCGAGGCAGGCGCCACGGTGCGCGTGTACGAGGGCCCAGGCTGCTACGGCCAGGAAGTCGCGAGCACTGTCACGGGCAGCGACGCCTACTGCGAGGTCCCCATCGACGTCCCGACGACGCCCGGAGCCACCTGGTCCGCGCGCGCCTATGACGACGTCGGCAATGGCTCGCCCTGCAGCCCCACCGTGGACTACCCCTACGGCGACGGCACGCCACGGATTGCGCCGGTGCTGATCAGCACCAGCCCGGGCTCACCCGGCGGCAGCCTCCAGCCCATCTTCAACGGCCGCGCGGAGCCGCGCGTCACCGTCGAGATTTTCAGGAACGCCACCTGCCAGGGCACCGCGGAGCAGACGCTGACCGCGGATGGCGCCGGCTTCTTCTTCGCCCAGATGAACGTGGCCAGGGACGAGAAGGTGACGGTGTCCGCGCGAGCCAAGGACTCGGGCGGCTACTCCACGCCTTCGCCCTGCTCCAATCCCCTGGAGTACCAGAACGACGGCACGCCGCCGGCCCCGCCCCGCGTCACGGACGTGAAGTGGCAATACCTGAACGACGGCCGACAGCTCGTCGTCACGGGCACCGCCGAGCCCCATTCCACCGTGGGCATCTTCATCGACGTCGCGTGCACGGGAACGCCCGCGCGCACGGTGCAGGCGGACGCGGAGGGCCGCTTCACCGCGACCGCGCCCTTCGGAGCCGGCGGCAGCCACCGCGTGTTCCTCGCGGCGAAGGACGCCTCGGGCAACGTGTCCACCTGCGCGGAAGGGCCCGCGTACGAGCTCCGCTGCCCGCCGGGCACCGCGGACTGTGACGGCCGCTCCTCCAACGGGTGCGAGGTGGACCTGACGGCGAACCCGAACCACTGCGGCACCTGTGGCAACACCTGCCAGGACGGCCCCTATGCGGACGGCGTCTGCGTGGCGGCGACGTGTGGCCACACCTGCGCGCCGGGCTACTACGACTGCGACGGCAAGCCGTCCAACGGCTGCGAGTCGCGCACGGTGTGCCAGCCCACCAGCCAGTGCACCATCGACAAGCCGAGCGAGCTGATGATTACGGCGCTGTCCGTCGTCGAAGACCCGGTGCGCACGGCGCCCGGTGGGCCGTGGCACTTCGGCACGGTGATGCGCGAGCTGGCCGGTGGGCAGGACCCGTCGCCGATGGTGCGCGCGTGGCTGAAGACGTGGCTCGCGAAGCAGAACGTGAACGGGCTGGAGATTCCGCCGCGTCCGGAGATGCAGACGCGCGTGCTGGGGCCGTGGGAGGCGCGCAGTGGTGGGCCGTCGGCGCCGCTGGACTTCAACTCGGCGCCGTTCCGGCTGCTGGCCATCGTCAACCGCATCGACCTGCGCGAGCAGGGTCTCCAGGCGGGAGAGGGGCGCTTCATCTTCGGCGTGGTGGACCCGAGCGGTGTGCCGCTCGAGTTCACCATCATCCTCGAGTACGCCCTGCCCGGAACCACGCCGGAGTCCATCCAGCGCTGGGCCACGGACTGGCATGAGCTGGGAACGCTGAAGGTTGGAAACGCGGGCTACAACGCGAAGCTCCAGGCGCTCACGGACCGCTTCTCGAAGCGAGGGGTGATGACGGGTCGGCACGAGGGCAGCGCGCTGAACCAGATTCGCACCAATGAAATCGAGCTCGCGGAGCCGTGGGAGATGCGCGAGTTCATCCTCTCGCCGCTGGGCCTGATGCCGACGACGATGAAGCTGACGCCGGCGCTGCACTTCGAGAACACGCAGCTTTTGGCCACCTTCCTGACGGAGAACAGCGCGGACGTGCTCGCGGAGCGGCATGTGGTGCCCGACAGCATGGGGGGCTTCCCGTTCCTGGCGGCCCACTCACTGGTGCCGCTGGACTTCTTCTGGCGCGCGCCGAACGTGGCGAACGAGGTGCGCCACAAGTTCTCCCTCAACACGTGCAGCGGCTGCCACGCGGGCGAGACGCAGACGGAGTTCGTCCATGTGGCCCCTCGAACGCGAGGGACGACGGCGGCGCTGTCACCCTACCTGCGAGGCACCACGGTGACGGACCCGGTGACGAAGTCGGTGCGCACGTTCGATGACCTGACGCGGCGCGCCGATGACCTGAAGGCGCTGGTGTGCGCGCCGACGGCGGGCCTCAAGTCCGTGGGCCTGGTGCCGTCCAACCTGCCGCCCGCCCGCGTTCACTGAGTCACGCAAGGAGTCAGCAGGCCCGGGGAGCAAACCCTCTCCGGGCCTTGTCAGGGTAGGCTTTGGACATGGCCCTCTCTCCTGACGACTATGCCCGTCGCGATGTCAGCAGCGCCCTGCATGCGAAGCTGCACGTCCAGCTCGAGGTAGACCGCGTCAAGCTCCCGCCCGTCACCCCGGGCGAGGCCGTGGTGGAAGGACGCATCGCCCGGATATTCCGAGGCGACCCGGCACGGCTCTCCACCCCCGTCTCCTTCGAGGTCGCCTGCTACCGCAAGGGCGACATGCTTCCCCCAAGCGGCATCCGCTGGAGGCTCGTCAAGGACCTGGAGCACGCCCGGTACATTGAAATCTACCTCGACACGAACGCCGTAGGAGTCATGGATGCTGGGCCGGGCATCGCCGTGCTCGAAGCCCTGTCCGACACGCCCCAGTTCGTCTTCAGCGACATCGAAGAAGAGGACGAATAGCGCCTCACCGGCCGAAGCCACCCAGGGCCGTGCGGCTGAAGCTCGCGGCCCCCTGGCTCACGCGCACCGCGGACTGGCTGAACACCTGGAAGGCCGCGCGAATCTCCTGCGCCGTCTCGCCCGGGGTCAGAATCCATTTGTCCTCGATGCCCATCTCCTGGAACACGCGCCGGAAGTCCGTGCTCCCGTCATCGATGCCCATCGCCGCGACGATGTGGTTCTCCGCGCGACGCAGGTCGTTCACCACCGCCGCCACGTCCCTCGCCGTGGCGCGGCTCGAGTGCATGTCCGCGCCGTCGGTAATCAGCAACGTCACCGTGCGCACCGGCACGCCGTTGCCGCTGAACTCCTGGGACTTCGCCAGCACCGTGCCCAGCAGCACCACCGCCTGGTCGTACAGGGGCGTGCCCTGGTCCGCGCTGTAGTTCTTCGAGTGCATCCGCACCACGTCCTCCAGCGGCCGGTACGGATTGAGCACGTGGCCATTCAGGTAGCGCGTGTGGAAGAGGACGCCGTCCTTCTGCTTGCTCGCCAGCAGCGAGTCGAGCACCAGGTTGTGCCCGTCGCACACCGTCTTCGTGTGTCCGCTCGTGGAGATGCTCCCCGAGTCGTCTGGCATCACCGTCACCAGCACCACCTCGCTGGCCTGCACGTCTTCCACCCGCACGCCGAGCCCCGCCTGGATTTGCGCGCCCAGGTCCACCACCGACAGCGCCTGCAACCCCGCGGGGCTCAACACCCCTTCCGCGTGCGCATCCTCGAAGAGCTTCGTCACCGCCGTCTGGCCACCCCACGTCGATTTGCTCGTGCTGCTCATGTCCAGCTCACTTTCTCCCCCGGTCCGAGGGCAGGGCTCCGCCCGCCCGCTCTCTTCGGAGCAAGGTCGGGTCTTGATATGCGTGATGAAAAGACAGCTCAGCCGATGCGCAGGTCCGGCCAGCTCGTCAGCGGGTCCGTGGACTTCACCAGGTGCATGCCCGCATCCGCGAAGCGCTTCAGGGCCGCGTCCGCCTGCGGGGTGAAGTCCGCCGCGAAGCCGCCCTTGCCGTCGGGCACCGTCACCGCGGACATGCAGTCGGTCAACAGATACACCTTGCGAGCCAGCGCCGCGTCCTGCGCGACGATTTCTCCGAGCAGGTCGTCGATGGAGCTCTTCACGCAGTGGCTCGCGGCCTGTCCGCCAATCACCACCGCGTCCGCGGTCAGCAGTGTCTTGAGGAACTGGGTGTTGCGCTGTGCCAGCGGCTGGCCGTCATGCCGGCCCATCACCTCTGGCCGCAGCACGGAGTAGTTCTCCGTCAACGGGTTGCCGCCCTTCACCTCCGCCCAGGACTGCATGCCGCGCGCGTACGAGTGGAACAGCCGCGCCTCCTGCACCACGCCCGCCAGCGCGTGTCCGTCGCCTCCCAGGAGGCAGTGCGGCGGCCACAGGTACAGGGTGTATTTCCCCGCGCGCTCCAACTCCTCGCAGTAGTACTTCACCTGCTTGAGCAGCCAGGGGTAGTTGCCGCCGCACAGCCACTTCGCCATCGCGGGGTTGGGCCGCGCCTGCCCGCGTTCGATGTGCTCGCGCGTCACCTCGCGGTACGGCGTGAGCGGCTTGTCATCCTGGTCCACCCAGAAGGACGGGAAGAAAATCTGGTACGCGAAGTGGGTGTCCAGCGTCGCCGTGACGTTCGTCAGCGTGCCCAGGTTCTTGTAGATGAACTCCGCGATTCGGCGGCTGTCGTCCACCGCGCCGCGTCCGCTGCGCCCCGCGACGTAGAGCGAGCCCTCCGGGAAGCAGAAGTCCTTCTGCACGTCGATGAGCAACAGGTGCAGGTTGAACCCATCCGCCGCCGCCGAAGTGACTCCATGCGCGCCCCGCCACGCGCCCGCCTCCAGTTGAAGCCTTCCCGCGTCCGGGCCGTAGCTGTACTGGCTCGCGTGGTCCGCCCGGTAGAAGCCAGGCATCGGAAGTTCCTTCAGGTGCTTCTTCATCGCGCTACCCCCATGTGAAGAACTCAATGTGTCCGCTCACGCCATCCGCAGCGTGGTGAGGTCCTGCCTGCCCACCACCAACAACCCCTGCCGAGTCAGCAGGAGCTGACAACCCGAGTCCACGAAGGGCTCGGCATCCGGAAACTCGCGCACGGCCTCCAGCCGACCTTGCCGTGGCTCCACGCGGGTGAGGCCCGCGTCCGTCGCGCAGAACAGCGCCTCCCCCACCGCGCACCGTCCGCTCCGGAACGCGCCGCCCAGCCACGAGCCATCCCCCGCCTCCGCCGCGCCGCTCGCGCGCACCACGCCGTCCGAGCCCACCACCACGCAGTGGTGCCGTGTGCGCCCCGCCGCTTCCTCCGCGAGGAACAGCCACGCGAGCGCCCCGTCGAAGACACAGTCCGCGTCCACGAGCTGTCCCGAGGGCCACGGCAACACGAGTCCGTCTCGCAATCCCAGACGCTCCGCATCGAAGACGAACGCGCCCCTCAGTCCCCCCGCGCGGTGGAACCCCAGGCCGAAGCGGGGCCCCACGAACAAGTGCGTCTGTCCCTCCAGCACGTTGCCGATGCGCTCCTGGCCATGCGCGCCGTCGCGCCACAGTCCGCCGCCCACCGCCCAGTAGCGATGTCTCGCATTGGCGGCGAAGGCCGGGCGTCCCTCGGGGGCGTCCACGCTCAGTCGCTCGGGCGCGCGCTCCGGGACGAGCACCGCCACCACCCCGTCGCGTCCTACCAGCGTCGCGTCCCCTTGCAGCGACCAGCGCAGGGAGGGGTCCAGCAGTCCGCGCAACGCCACACGTCCATCCTCGCGCCGATAGGCTCCGTCCGCGTGGTACAGCCAGCGTGGGACTCCCTCCTCCACGCTCGCGTGGACCAGGACACCGCGCGTGGAGAACAGGTGCGTCGCCGTCACTTGACCGCGCGTCGAGGTGACGGGTGTGCTCGCCGCCACCGCGTGGGGCTGACACGTGGGGCAGGCGCTCCGCGCATGTTCGACGCCGCACGACGCGCACGCGGTGAAGCGCAGGCCCTCCAGCAGGGGCAGCGGGAAGACGCCGCGCAGGTCCTCCACGAAGACGCGGTGCAGGTGGTGGAGCACGTCATCCGGCAGCGTGCGCAGCGGGAGCGCGGGCTTCGGGTACTGCACTTCCGGATGGAAGACGGTGATGCGCTGGAGCAGCCGCCCCGCCGCAGTCGCCCGCGCCGCCGGGGACTTCGCCCGGTACACCCCGCCGTGAGGCCCCACGCACAGGAGCGACTGCATCGCGGCCACGGTGAAGCCATACCAATCACTCGCCTCCGACGCGGGCCGCGTGGGGATGAGGCTCGTCGCGCCGCCCAGGCGCACCGGGTCGAGGAAGCGCTCGGTGAACACCGAGCACAGGAAGCCTCCGAACTGGAAGCTGTCCGCGTCGATGAGGTGCGCGTCCGCGTGCCCCGTCACCAGCACGTTCAAATCGTTGAAGTCGCCCACCACCACGCCCGAGGCATGCACCCCGGCGAGCGTCCGATGCAGCCCACACAGCACTTCGACCGCGCGAGCGGACGTGGCGCCGACGCGGCGGAACGAGGGTTCGCCGAAGCGACGCAGGGACTCCACGCCGTCCAGCTTGCGCATGGCGTAGCCCAGCACCCTCTGTCCCGTGGAATCCGTGGCGAGCGCCTGCGGCGTCACCACCCTCCCCGGCAGGCCCGTGGGAAAGGCGCGCAGCTTGCGTTGATGCTCGTCCAGGCGAGCGCGAGCGGCGGCCTGTTCGACGGCGAGCCCCGTGTAGTCTGGATGCTCGGGCTGCTTGAACACCTTGAGCGCACGCCCCTTGCCCAGGTCGAACACATCCGCCTCGCCGCCCTTGCCCAGCGCCTTCGCGGGATTGAGCCGCACCTTCTTGCCTTCGAGCCAGAGGTCCATGGCGTCACGCCCTCCCCATGCGGCGACGGAGCACCACCATCGTCGTGTCGTCCGCGAGCAGGCCCGGCGCTCGCTCCAGGCGCCGTGCCTCGAAGTCGGCGCGCACGTGCTCTCGGTTGAGCATCGCCAGCCGGCGCCGCAGCGCATCCGGGTTCGTGAAGTAGCGGTCCTCCGTCCAGAACCGCGACAGCTCCCCCACCCGCTCATCGCTCGCGGGAAGGCGCGCCTCCGCCAGCTTCGCCAGGTCCGAGACTCCATCTGTCCCGAGCATCAACACCCGGACATCCTGCGTGGGCACCAGGGCCTGTGCGACGAGCGGCGTCTCCGCGTTACCCGACAAGGCATAGGCGAGATAGGGCGGTGCATTGTTCGCGAAGGGCCCCAGCACCCGCACCTCGCCGTTGAGGCACCACACCCCATCTCCCGCGGAGAAGACGAGCGTGTGAGAGGGCGTCAGCACCGCGCCCACCACCGTGAAGAGGAAGTCCCCCAGTGTGTCGCGGCCGAGCTCCCGCCGGAGCTCACTCAGCAGACACAGCACGTCCTCTCGCAGCCCGGGAAGGAACCCGGCTTCATCCACACGCCCGTCTTCCGCCAGTCGCACCAGCGCCGCCTGCGCCACCCGCCGCACGCCGAGCTGCGCGCCCAGCTCACTGCACGGCTGGCTGCCACAACCGTCCGCCACCACCGCCACCAGCCCGTGCTCGCTGGCGCGCACGCACCAGGCATCCTGGTTGTTGCGCCCCGCCCTCGCATGCTCCCGGCCCTGCACGGAGGCGGCGGCGACATCGAAGGGAAGCGAGGACATGGCTCTCCCGTGGCCCGCGAACGGGCTCGGCACGGCGAAGGTGCGACAAGGTGACGCGCCCTGTCCCCCGGGCTCCCCGGGAGCGGCGGCCTCCCACGCTCCCCGAAGAGGGACTCCACGGGCCGCGCCTCTCCTCTGGTGGCGCTGTCCCGCGGAGCCTCGCTCCGGGTTCGCGTACCTACGACACCAACATAGTGTCCAAACGACACTGTGTCAATGCAATGGGAGGCCGGACGGGAGGACAGGGCCTCCGTGCGCGGGTGGACAGCGGGGCGTCAGAGTTCGAAGTTGAAGCCGGCCTTCTCGAGCTGGCGGTACTTCTTGTGGTCGAACCGGTAGAGGCGCGCGGCGCGGTGGGAGACGTCCTGCTCCACCTCGTCCAGCTCCTCCAGCAGGTCCATGGCCAGGATTTTCTTGCGGAAGTTGCGCTTGTCGAGCTCGCGCTCCAGCACGACCTCGTACAGGCGTTGGAGCTGGGTGAGGGTGAACTTGGGCGGCAGGAGCTCGAAGCCGATGGGCTGGTAGCGCACCTTGCCCTTGAGGCGCTGCAGCGCGGTGTTGAGGATGTCCGCGTGGTCGAACGCCAGCTTGGGCGTATCCCAGACGGAGAACCACGCGGCCTCGCGGGCGTCGGTGGCGGCGCGCAGCGCGTGGGCGCTGAGCTTCACCAACGCGAAGTACGCCACGGTGATGACCCGACCCCGAGGGTCCCTGTCCGGCTCTCCAAAGGTGAAGAGCTGCTCCAGGTGCCCGGGGCGCAGACCGGACTCCTCTTCCAGTTCACGCCGCGCGGCGGCCTCGAGCGACTCGTCCAGCTTCACGAAGCCGCCCGGCAGCGCCCAGCGGCCCTCGAAGGGCTCCACCCCGCGCTGGATGAGCAGCACCTTCAGGTCATCGTCGTCCAGGCCGAAGACGACGCAGTCCACCGTCAACGAAGGTCTCGGGTACTCGTAGGTGTAGCTCACGGCGCACCGGCATAGTGTCCGGAGCACACCCGAGTCAACGAGAGCGCGCTGGGCTACACCTGGACCATGCGGGACAGCTTGCGCCAGTCGACGAGCTGGACGCTCTCCTCGGCCAGGTCGAACTCCACCGAGCGACGCATGCCGATGACGTCGCCGCCCATCTGGAAGGGCACGTCGCGGTCGAAGTCCATGCGCAGGCGCTGGACGAACCAGTCATGCATGTGCGGCAGCGGGTGCTCGCCGCGCCACAGCTTGAACATGTTGCGCGTGGCCTCCAGCACGCCGGCGCTGTAGACGCGCACGGAGAGCCGGTGCGGCACCGTCTGGGCGAAGGGGAAGGCCTTGAAGCCAAACCCCCACTCGGGCGTCGTGGCGGCGCCGGCCACGCCCGCGGGCCCTTCGTACAGGAGCGCGCCCTTCTCACTGTTGGGCACCGGAATCACGTTGCCGCGAGCATCCACGGTGAGGGCGGGCTCGCCCACGTTGTAGACGGACACCCGGGGGGTGCCGGAGCCGAACATGTGCCGAGGCACCGTCCGGGTGAACATCGCGGTGAGGTAGCCGCGCAGGCCCGCCTGCTGGCTGCGCAGCGGACCCGCGGCGGAGAGCTGATCCTTGAAGTCCTGAATCATCTCCGCGTCCCAGCCCGTACCGGCGAAGGGGGCCACCTTGCCCTCCACGCGCACCAGGGAGAAGGGACGCGTGGGCGGCAGGACTTCGCGCATCGCGGCGATCTGCTTGAGCGCCACGGCGGGACGGGGGGCGCCCGTGACGCGCGCCCAGGCGTTGCCAGTGCCCATGGGGAGCACGCCAATGGCCGGCAGGGCCACGCCCGCCGCGCGCAGTTCGTTGAGCAGACCGGTGATGGTGCCGTCACCGCCTCCGGCCAGCAGGAGCGAGGGCGGGTTGGGACGCAGCTCGGAAATCCAGTGCCGGGCCTCTTCGAGCGAGCGGGTGAGCGCCAGTCGGGCCTTGGGGAGGAAACGCTGCACCAGGCCGCCGACTCCCTCGGAGCCCCGGCGTGCACGCAGATTGACGAGGACAGCGATGTCGGTCATGGCGGCGGGACTTTCCCCGGGCCGTGTCATGGCCCGGTCACGGGCCCGCGATGGACCGGGCCCGTGACGACAATGTGAGTCTCACACCCCTAGTGCGTGGGCGACGCGCGCGCCAAGCCGCCCCCGAGCCTCCCTCCTCCCCAAGAGAGCGGCCGTGGCGACCAGTCCCCCGGCGAAGAGCAGGCGGCGCAGGGCTTGCTTGCTCCGGGAGTGATAGCCGCCGGACGTGGCGGTGCCCTCGGACATGGGGTGGAACAGGCTGCCGGGGGTGGCGCCCTGACGTTCGTCCTCGAAGTGAAGGGCCTCGGTGGCGCCGTGCATGGTGCGCTCGAAGGTCCGCGGCATCAGGCCGTGCATGGCGGCGAAGGCGCGGGCGGCGGGGCCGACGAGGACTTCGGCGCGGGGTTGGCGCAGGACGCGGAGGATGGCTCGGGCGACGCGTTCGGGGGTGTAGACGGGCTCCACGGGGCGCACGCGCCAGCCGGTGTAGTTGGCCGTGTGGTGCCACAGGGGCGTGTCGATGGCGGCGGGCATCACGGTGCAGACGTGGATGCCGGTATCGAGGAGTTCCTGGCGGACGGAGGCGGTGAAGCCTCGCACGGCGTGTTTGGAGGCGACGTAGGCGCTGACATAGGGGGCGGTGACGGAGCCGAAGGATGAGGAGACATTGACGAGGGTGCCGTGGCCCTGGCGGCGGAACTGCGTCACGGCGGCGCGGGTGCCGCTGACGGTGCCGAAGAAGTTGGTCTCCATGAGCTGGCGGAAGGCGTCGTCGGGGGTCTCCTCCAGGCTGCCCATGAGGTAGACGCCGGCGTTGTTGATCCACGCGTCGAAGCGGCCGAAGGCTCGCACGGCTTCCTGGGCGAGCGCCTGCACGGAGGCGGAATCCGAGACATCGGTGGGGACGGCGACGGCGCGGACGCCGAGGGAGACGCACTCACGGGAGAGGTCCTCGAGCGGCTCCTCGCGGCGGGCGGCGAGCACGAGGTGGGCGCCCTTCTTCGCGAGGGCGAGCGCGGTGGCGCGGCCGATGCCGCTGGACGCTCCGGTGATGACGACGACGCGGTTCTTCCATGCCCGTTTCATGTTCCCTGGCCTCCGTTGGGCGAGCCGGCGCGCTGGCGGCTCCTGGCCCTGAGCGAAGATGGGGATGAAGGTGGCGAGTGCCTCGTGCCCCAGGGGGCTCCCCCGGAGAGCGGGCGGCAGAGCGGTTCCGGAGCACGGACGGGAGTCCAGCGCCGAGACGGAGCCGTGGAGGTTCCACCCGAAGTGGAACGACTCCGCGCCGGTGGGTCTGGGCCTGAAAGCAAGGGGTTGGGGTGGTTTGGAGGAAGCGGGAGAGGGCTGTTATGGGCATGCGACTGTCTGGTGGGCAACGGAACGCGGCCTGCACTGACACCACACGATGAGCACTCCAAGACCTGTCCTGCCGCCCTGGGTGGTTGCCGTTCTCCTGTCCGCGCCGGCCTGTATCGACGTGCCGGGCATCACTCCCGTCCAGGGCGAGGTGCGCATCCGCACGCCCGAGGCGACGGCCTATACGAGGGGGGTCTTGGACCTCGGCATGGAGGTGACGGGGCACCGTCCGGACCGTGTGGAGTTGCTCCGGGACGGAGAGGTGCTCGCGGTGCTGGAGTCGCCGTACACGTATTCGTGGGACACGGCGGGGGAGGCGGAGGGTGAGCACCGGTTGGGGGGACGGGTGGTGTTCGGGGAGACGGTGTTTACGGGAGAGGAGCGTGTGGTGGTGGTGGACCGCACGGCGCCGCAAGTGGTGTCGCGGGCCCCGGAGCCGGGGGCTCAGGATGTGTGGGTCAAGAGCCCCATCCAGGCCGTGTTCTCCGAGCCGGTGAATGCGAGCACCGTGACGAGCGCCTCCGTACGGCTCACCGTGGGCGGAGTGGAGGTGGCCCGGACGGTGTCACTGTCGGGTGATGGGAAGACGATGACGGTGGTGCCGGCAACGCCTATCTCGGGGCCCACCTCAGCGGCGATGGTTCTCACCTTGGCCGTAACGGACAGGGCGGGAAATGCCTTGGAAGTTCCCGTGGGCACGTGGGACTGGAGACATTCCACGATGATGCTCCTGCCTTACGGGCCCGTCCTCGCCAAGGATTCAGGGAACCTTGGTGTCCATCTTTATGAGTTCGGCTCGGACAAACAAGGAAACTCCGTCATCGTCCAATCCGAGAAACTCCCGGCGTATTCCAGGCTGCGCGTCTACAGCAACACTGGCAGCCAATGGATGGAGTTGGGCAGTGGGCTGGAAGCAAGAACGTCTGGATTCGAGCCCTATAATCCAACAGTCAGATTCGACCCCCTGGATGGAACACCTGTTGTCGCCTGGCATGAAGGAAATGGCAGCAACGAATCCGAGCGCATCTATGTCGCGCGCTGGATGGGAACTCACTGGAGTTATCTGGGAGGAACTTCAGGAATTCTGCCATCCATCTCCGACAGCACTCACCCAGTCATGGACCTGGATGCGACGGGAAAACCACTCATCGCGTACTATTCCGACACCGAGCAGACCACCTATGCCTATCGCTGGACAGGAACAGCCTGGGAGCCCCTGGGAGGAAGCCTCAACGCATTGCTCGGCCTGGACTCCAGCTACCCCATCGGTATCAAGGTCGGTCCCACCCAGTCGATGTTCCTGGCGATGAGAGGGCAAAAAAACGGGCAATCGAAGCTCTATGTTGTCCGCTGGAACGGCACCGACTGGAAGCCACTTCAGGAAGCACAACCTCCGGTCGGTGTTCCCTTCGAACTCTCGCAGTTTCGTGAGCCTCGCCTCTCTCTTGCCCCCGATGACAAACCGATTCTCGCCTGGGTCGACCAACCGGTAGAGGGCCCCGCACAAGCGCACTCCTATATTTGGAAGAACGACGCGTGGGAGGTCTATTGCCCGCAACACACACCGCCCACCGAACCAACGTCCGAAATGACGCGCCTCGAGTTGGATGACACCGGAACGGTGTGGATGGCCTGGTCGGCAAAGGGAACCCCCTTCTTCCACATCGAGCGATGCACATCCGGGTCATGGACTCCCTTCGCAAGCAGCGAGACCACCCTCCCTCCCATTTCGACCGCGACATTCTCGGAATTCACCATCACAGGCATCAACACCATCCAGGTGGTGACCACCCTCGCCGATGGTGGAACGCTGGTCGTCCACTCACACCTCAATCGCTGACATCGACCATGTCCCCACCTCGTCGAGTTTCCCTCATGTTTTCCAGGAAGCATGCCGTGCGGTCCGCATTGTTCATCCTGAGCTGTGTTCTTCCCCTCACCGCCTTCGCAGCGCCCCGGCGTATGGTCGTCGCGAGCGGCGATTGCAAGGACGCGGAACTGGGCAGTCAGGCCAATGCGTTCCTCGGCGCCCTCGTGTCACGTCCGGAGCAAGACGTTTTGAGCGCGGCCGGTTTCAGTGAGCGGCTCTTTCCACAACCGACGAAGAGCTACGAGGACCTCCAGCGGCAACTCGACTCCGCGCAGGACCACTTCTACGAGAGTCGAAACGGCAAGGCCGCAGTGGCCATCGACGAAGCCCTCCAGCAGATCAACCGCCTGCCCGTGGGCGATGAGCGCTGGAAGCTCTACGTGAATGCCCAGCTCCTGCACGGCCTGAACTATCGGGCCATGGGAAGACAGAAGGAGAGCGACACGGCGTTCCGGAGCGTTTTGCGGCTCCAGCCCGACTACCAGCTCGACCCTGACTACTTCGCTCCCTCGGTGCGCCAGGGGTTCGACAAGCTGCGAAGGGAGCTGAACCTCGCCCGTAAGGTGAAGCTCTCGGTGAAGTCCACGTTGCCGACTTCAGACGTGTACCTCGACGGCATCAAGATGGGGCAGACGCCGCTGACGCTCGACGTGCTGGCGGGCACCTATGACCTCACCCTGGTGAAGGGCGAGGCCATCAGCTTCCCTCGGCAGATTCAGGCGCAAGGCGCTGACACACCGCTGCTCGTGGACCTCGCCTATGAGGGCTCCGTCTCCGCCACGCCGTTCCCCTGTCTCTCCATCCCCGAAGCCAGCGCGGAGCGGACCCTCAGTCACGCCGTCCGTCTGGGCGGCACGCTCGGTGTCGAAGAGGTCATCGTTGTGCGCCTGGAGCGCCCCAGCAGTGGCCCCAAGTGGTTCGCCGCCACCGTGCTCAATGTCGAGGGCGGTCAAAAGCTTCGCGAAGGCGGCTTCAAGACGCAGGGCCTGGATGCCCCGGCGGAAGCACTCTCCGCCCTGGTGGACTTCGTGACCACGGGTCGGTCTCCTTCCAACCTCGTAGTGATGAACGCCAATGGGCGAGCTCCCTGGGAGCAGGCTGTGACCTCGGACAAGTCTGGCGCCCAGCACGGAGGTGGCATGGACATCAGCGCTCCGAACCCTCTCTCGGACGGCATCGCGGACTCGGCGGACCGACCCACACCGGCACTGCGCGTGGCCTCCTATGTCCTGCTTGGCACCGGCGTGGCCGCGCTAGGCGGGGCGGGCGTAGTGCGGTTCCTGGCGCAGAAGAACGTGGATGACCTGGAGAAGCGCCTCGAAAACGGCCGAATCCTCTCCTCGGACCAGGAGGCGCTGCGACTTCGGAACTCCCTGGTCCAGAAGAGCAATCTCCTCACGGGACTGCTCGTCGGAGGAGGTGCGGCCGTCGCCACGGGCGCGGTGCTCTTCCTCGTCTCTCCTTCATCAGCCGACACTCCGCCCGTCTCGGTGGGAGTCGCCACGGATGGAGAAGCCTTTTCGACCAGCCTCTCCGGTACCTTCTGAATCCACGTCTCGCGGACTACGAGGGAGGAAGCCTGACACACCGCGTTCGTCACGAAGCCAGCGAGCGAGTTCGCCAGCCGCGCCGATAACGTCGCCGCCGCATAGAGTGCCGCGCATGACGCGTGCCCTTCTTGCCCTGCTCCTGGCCACGAGCGCTTCCGCCGCGGCCCCTCGCACCCTCCGGGTGGATTACTTCCACACCGGCAATGCCACCGAGGAACGCTTCAGCCTCGACCGGGTGGTCATCGAACCGCTGCCCTGGCCGGGCCACGCGGCGCGCGCGATCGACGACACCAACCTCGGCAAGTATCTCTTCGAGGTGAGGGACCGGGACACGAACCAGGTCCTCTTCTCCCGGGGCTTCGCTTCCATCTACGGAGAGTGGGAGCTCACCACCGAGGCGAAGAGCCAGCACCGCACCTTCCACGAGTCGCTTCGCTTTCCCACGCCGGAGCGCCCCGTCCAGGTGCTCCTCAAGAAGCGCGACGCACAGAACGCCTTCCGCGAGGTGTGGTCACTCATCGTGGACCCGAAGGACATGTTCGTGGACCCGTCCTCACCGCCCGCTCCGGGCCCGCTGCTGAAGCTGCTGGAGAACGGGCCGCCGGAGCAGAAGGTGGACCTGCTCATCCTCGGCGACGGCTACACCGAAGCGGAGCGCGCCAGGTTCGAGAAGGACGCCCGGCGCATGGTGGACATCCTCTTCACCTTCTCGCCCTTCAAGGAGCGCAAGACAGACTTCAACGTCTGGGGCCTGATGCCGGCCGCCGTGCAGTCCGGAATCTCCCGGCCGTCCACCGGCATCCACCGGCGCTCACCCGTGGGCACCACCTATGATGCCTTCGGCAGCGAGCGCTACATCCTGACCTTCGACAACAAGGCCTTCCGCGAACTGTCTGCCTTCGCGCCCTACGAGTTCGTCGAAATCCTGTCCAACGGCAACACCTACGGAGGTGGGGGCATCCTCGGCCTCTACGGCACCGTGGCGGCCGACAGCCTGTGGGCGCCCTACGTCTTCGTCCACGAGTTCGGCCATCACTTCGCGGGCCTCGCCGACGAGTACTACACCTCCGAGTCCGTCTACGTGCCCAGCGCCGACCGGCTGGAGCCCTGGGAGAAGAACGTCACCGCGCTCAAGGACCCGGAGCAGCTCAAGTGGAAGCACCTGGTGACGACCGGCACGCCCCTGCCCACGCCCTGGAGCAAGGAGGCCTACGAGACGCACTCCAATGACGTGCAGAAGCGCCGCCGCCAGGTCCGGGCCCAGCGCAAGCCAGAGTCGGAGATGGACTCACTGTTCGTGGCGCAGCGTGACTGGGAGGAGAAGTTCCTTTCCTCACAGAAGTACTCGAACAAGGTGGGCGCCTTCGAAGGGGCCAACTACGAGGCCCGGGGGTATTACAGACCCCAGCTCGACTGTGTGATGTTCACCCGGGATCGGGTGCCCTTCTGCGCGGTGTGTCAGAGCGCGATTTCACAGGTCATCGACTTGTACGCGGGTCCCCGACCTCCAGCCTCCCGCAAGACACCCTGATAACCAGTCATTTCGAGGGATTCCTGCGTGACATGGCGGTGTCACGGGGGCCCCGCAATGGACCCTCTCCAGGTTCAGGTGTAAGGGGGGCGAGTTACTACCTGCATCCCTGGAGGGGACCGCATGCAGAAGCGAAATTGGCTTGCAGCGCTCATGACCGCCGTGCTCGTCACGATGGGCACGGGCTGTGGAGATGAGTGCGTCGACCAGTTCGACTGTCGCGCCGATAATGGCCAGCCAGATCCGGGCAAGGAGTGGACCTGTAACGATGGGACCTGTGATCAGGTCGCCATCAACGTTCCGACCCCAGACTCGGGGACGCCGGATTCGGGGACGCCGGACTCGGGCACTCCGGATTCGGGTACTCCGGACGCGGGCGTGACCTGCAACCCGGGCTGCGGCACGGGCGAGCTGTGTGACATCAGCTCCGGCACGGGCGTGTGCAAGATTTGCCGCGACTCCGCCACGGGCACGGGCACGGATCAAGGCTGCTCCGCCGCCGCTCCTGTCTGCGACATCACTGGCACAGGCGGCAAGGGCGTATGCACCGCGTGCCGCGACACGGCCACGGGCAACGGCCAGGACCTGGGCTGCGCCGCTGAAGTGCCGGTCTGCGACACCACCGCCAACAACGGCGTGGGCGTCTGCAAGGCCTGCACGGACTCCGCCACGGGCAATAGCCAGGACCTGGGCTGCTCGGCCACGGCCCCCATCTGCGACACGGCGGCCAACAGCGGCGCGGGCGCGTGCAAGGTCTGCTTCGACTCGCAGACGAGCCCCGACCAGGGCTGCTCTTCGCCCACCAACATCTGCGACACGGCGGCCAACAACGGCGCTGGCGAGTGCAAGGTCTGCAACGCCACCGCGGGTTGCCAGGGTGAGCAGACGTGCAACGCCACGGGCTCCGCCTGCGAGGGCTGCGCGGACAACGCGTCGTGCGCTCCGGAGACCCCGGTCTGCCGCACGGACACCACGCCGACGACGTGCGTCGAGTGCTCCCCGGGCAACACCGCCCACTGCGATGCGACCAAGCCGGCCTGCAACGCCAACTTCCTGTGCGGCTGCACGGAAAATACCGACTGCGCCGCGGTGCCGGACAGCGCGCGTGACTTCTGCGACCCCACGGGCAACAACAACCGTGGTCAGTGCGAGGTCTGCGTCACCGACACTCAGTGCGCGGGTCTGGATCCGCTGAAGCCGGTCTGCAACAACCGCACGGAGTGCGTGCAGTGCCTGACGAACGCGAGCTGCACGGCGGGCCAGGTCTGCAACACGACGACCCACGCTTGCGAGACGGCCCCTGGCCCCACCGCGGCTGAGACCAGCGCGCAGATCGCCGCCTTCCTCGCCGCCGAGGCTGGCTCCCCCAACCTGCCCGTCAATGGAGCCTACGTCACGTTCCTCAAGCCCGCCGTGCCGGGCCAGGACAACGCGTCCGAGCCTATCGGCTTCTTCCTCCAGGCGGAGGCCAACGGCCCCGCGATGTTCGTCTCCGACCCCGCCGTCGTGAACCAGGTGGCCGTGGGAGACCGGATCAGCCTGACCGTCGCCACGAAGCAGCTCGCGAACCAGCAGGACCTGGCCAGCACCGTCGCGGAGTTCACGCGGCTCAGCCAGGGTCACTCGGTGCGCTCGCTTGCCGTGGACCGCTCCGGCGCGAACGACATCGTTACCGCACTGGACGGCTACGAGTATCAGCTCATCACGCTCTCCGGTACCCTGGGCGCTGTGGGCGGCGCGGGGGCGGGCTTCACGGGCTTCCCCATCACGACGACCGGGATGTCCACCACCAACACGATTCGCCTGCGCATGCCCACGGCCCTGCCCCAGGCGCTCGAAGCCGCCCCGGGCTGCCAGTTCACCCTCGTGGGTCCCATGTGGCGGTTCGGCACCACCCCGCAGCCGTCGGCCTTCTCGGCTTCGGACATCACGCTCGACTGCCCCGCGCCCAAGCTGGTCACGGCGACCAGCCTGTCCGCCACGCAGGTCCGGCTCACGTTCGACCGTAAGATTGCTGAGGCTTCGGCGCAGGCCTCGGACTTCACCATCGAAAACCTGACCGTCTCGGGCGTCGCGGTCGACGGAACGCTGGTGACCCTCACCACGAGCGAGCAGACCGCGGGCACGGCCTATACGGCCACCGTCTCCGGCGAGGTCACCGACCTGAGCGGAAAGCCAGTCGCCAGCGCGAACAGCAGCGCAAACTTCACCGGCTTCACTCCTCCGCCCGAGGGCGCTTCGCTCGTCATCAACGAGGTGGACTACGACAACCCCGGCAATGACACCGCGGAGTTCATCGAGATCTACAATCGAGGCAACGCGGCCGCCGACCTGAGCGGCCTCGAACTCGTCGTCGTCAACGGTGAATCGACCGCCACGCCGCGGCGCGAATATAACCGCTTCCCCCTGAGCGGCGTGACCGATGCGGCTGGCACCTCGGTGACGTCTCTGCCTGCGGGTGGGTACCTGGTCGCCGCCCCCGCGCCGTTCTTCACGAACAACCCGCTGCCCGGCGTTCTTCGTCTGGTCATCGCCACGCCGCCGCCGGCTAACGCGAACGAGAACATCATCCAGAATGGCACTGGTGACGGCATTGGCCTCATCCAGAACTCCACGGGAACGATGGTCGACACCATCTTCTACGAGACGCCTGCCCCGAATCCCCCGGCTCCCCCAGTCCTCCATAACCCTGTGTTCAACATCCTGACCGGCGCGGGTGACCTGGCCCTCAGCTTCGTCGAGGGTACGCGGACCCTCGCCTCGGACTCGGGCTCGACGGCGGGCTCGCTCCAGCGCGTTCCCAACGGCGGCGACACCAACGACAACAACGCCGACTTCGTGTTCCTGCCCAGCTCTCCGGGCGCGCCGACGCCGTAATCGACTGACACGGGGCTGAGCCCCCAAGCTCATCCTTCCTGGCCGCGGTCCCTTCGGGGGCCGCGGCCTTTTTCTTGGCCGAATCACCCGACACGCCATTGAGCTGCTGTCACCGCCACGGACTACAGTGCCCGCTCTCACCTGGGGCCACTGCCCCTGCTGGTTCGGAGTCTCCATGCGGTTCCAACGTGCACTGACGCTGCTGCTCGCCCTCAGCCTGTCCGCATGCCCCGGCTCCAAGCCCTCCACGCCCCTGCTCCCTGAACGGGACGCCGGTCCGAATCCCACCGACGGCGGCCACACCTCGCTCACCGTCGAGACCACCTCCCTCTCCGACGCCTACCTCGGTGACGCGTACTCCGCGCCCCTCACGGTCTCTGGTGGCTCGCCTCCCTATGCCTGGAGCCTCTCCAGCGGAGACCTTCCCTCGGGAATGCGGCTCGGCGCTCAGGGACTCCTCTCCGGCAGCCCCATCGCCTCCGGCTCCTTCACCTTCACCGTTCACGTCCAGGACGCTTCCGGCGCCGCGTCCTCCCAGCAACTCACCCTCTCCGTTCTCGCGCCGCCAACCTTCTCCACCGCGTCCCTCTCGCTCGGTGTCGTCGGCCTCCCCTACTCCGCCGCCCTCTCGGCCTCCGGTGGACTCGCCCCGCTGAGCCTCCACGTCACCTCCGGTGCCCTGCCCCCCGGCCTCCAACTGGAAGCCTTCTCCCTCGCCGGCACCCCCACCACCTCGGGCTCCTTCTCCTTCACCCTCGAGGCCCGTGACGCCAATGGCCACACCGCTTCCGCGGACTTCCAGCTCACCATCCGCGACGGACTCACCATCACCTCCACCACCCTCCCGGATGCCTATACGGACAGCGCCTACGGCCAGGCCCCTTCCGTCCTCGGCGGGAAGGCGCCCTACGCGTGGACCCTCGTCAGCGGCGCCCTGCCTCCCGGGCTCGCGCTGCTCGGCTCCGGCGTCCTCGATGGCACCCCCTCCGCCGCCGGCACCTCCACGTTCAGCCTCCGCGTCACCGACGCCAACGGCGCCACCGATACGCGGGAGCTCTCCCTCGCGACCTACCTGCCCCCCTCGCTCGCCGCCGTGGCCCCGCAGAGCGTCTACGTCCAGGACAACGTCGCTCGCGCCCTCCAGGCATCGCAGGGCAAGGCCCCCTTCGTCTTCTCCACTCCGGGGCCCCTTCCCACAGGACTCTCGCTCGCTCCCGAGGGACTCCTCCACGGACAGCCCACCCAGGGCGGCGCCTTCACCTTCGACGTCATCGCTCGTGACGCCAATGGCCGCACCGCCGCTCGCTCCGTCACATTCACCGTCCTCGCCCTTCCCACCATCACCACCCAGTCCCTCCCCGATGCGACGCTGAGCACCGCCTACCAGCACGCGCTCACCGCCACCGGTGGCCGAGGCACCCTCACCTGGACGCTCGTCTCCGGCACGCTGCCTCCCGGCCTCTCGCTCTCGCCCCAGGGCACGCTCAGCGGCACGCCCTCCTCCGCCGGCACCGCGTCCTTCACCGTCCGCGTCTCCGACGAGAACGGTCGCACGGCCCCTCGGACCCTGGCGCTCGTCGTCTACGCCCCACCCGCCATCACCACGAGCGCGCTCCCCGAGGCCGACACTGGCGCGCCCTACTCCGCCACCCTGGCCGTCTCCGGTGGCAAGGCGCCCTTCTCCTGGAGCGTCGTCTCAGGCTCGCTCCCCACCGGCCTGTCCCTCTCCAGCTCCGGCACCATCAGCGGCACCACCACCTCCAGCACCCGCACCTTCACCGTCCGCGTCTCCGATGCCCAAGGCCGCTTCGCCGAGCGCAGCGTGTCTCTCTCCGTCTACGTGCCGCCCACCGTGACGACGGACACCCTGCCCCAGGCCATCTCGGGCCAGCCCTACTCCGCCACCCTTACGGCGAGCGATGGGCGCGCACCCCTGACCTGGAGCCACGTGGGCGCGCTGCCCACCGGCCTGACCCTCTCCGCGAGCGGCCTCATCTCCGGCACTCCCACCGTCCAGGGCATCACGTCTTTCAGCGCCTCCGTGCAGGACGCCAAGGGCTCCTCCGCCTCGCGCGCGCTGTCACTCACCGTCAGCGGCTCGGGACAGCCTTTCATTGTGGGCCACTGGAACATCGAGTGGTTCGGCGCGGAGACCCAGGGCCCGCCCAACTCCACGTCACCCGGGGGGAATCTCGATGACCTGCAGCTCGCTCATGCGCGAGACATCCTCGCGGACACGGGCGCCAACGTGTGGGGCCTGGTCGAGATCGTGGACAACGCGGACTTCGACGTCCTCAAGGCGCAGCTCCCCCAATACGACGGCTTCCTCGCCAACGACTCGACCTACGTCCCCAACACCAGCTTCTGGTACTCGGCCGGAGAGCAGAAGCCCGGCATCCTCTACGACAGCAGCCTCGTCTTCCAGAGCGCGGAGCTCATCCTCACCGAGAACTCCAATGTCTTCGGAGGTCGCCCTCCCCTGCGCGTCAACTTCACCACCTTCATCAACGGCGCTTCGGCCCCCCTCATCGTCATCGTCATGCACATGAAGGCCTTCGCCGACGTGGAGTCCCATGGGCGAAGACAGGAGGCCAGCATCGCGCTGAAGGCATATCTCGACGGGATGCCTACCGCGCGCGTGATTGTCATTGGCGACTGGAATGACGATGTCGACCGCTCCATCACGTACAGCGGAGGCGTGTATCTGAACACGCCCTTCGAGAACTTCCTCTCCGACCCCACCCACTACACCTTCATCACCCGGGCCCTGTCGGAGCGCGCCGAGCGCACCACCACCGAGTACCCCGACACCATCGACCACACGCTCGTCAGCGATGAGGTCGCCGCCGTCTACGTCCCCGACTCCGTCCGCGTCGTTCGCCCCGACTCGTGGATTCCCAACTACAACAACATCGTCAGCGACCATTACCCCGTCGTCAGCCACTATGCCTTCGGCGGAGGAGGCGGCGTCCCCGACGGTGGGACGAGCACACCTCCCGCGATGCTCATCAACGAGGTGCTCGCCAACGAACCCTCGGTCCCGAGTGGCGACGGCGGCACCGTGCCCGACAGTCAGTACGAGTTCGTCGAGGTCATCAACACCGGCGGCTCCACCGCGGACCTGTCTGGCTGGTCTCTGTCGGATGCCAACGTGGTCCGGCATACCTTCGCCACGGGGACACTCGTCCCGCCGGGAAAGGCGTATGTCGTCTTCGGCGGCCCCAACGGCTTCCCACCTGGCACGCCTGACACCGTGCACGCCTCCACCGGACAGCTGGGCCTCAACAACGGCGGCGACACCGTGAGCCTGCGCAACCTCCAGAACACCGCGGTGGATGTGATGACCTATACGAGCACCGTGGACAACGTGTCGCTCAATCGCTCACCCGACGCGTTCCCCGGCGGCACCGACTTCGTCCTCCACACCACGCTCAATCCCAGCCTTGGCTCGTCACCGGGCCGTCGCGCGAACGGCAACGCGTTCTGACGCGAGGCCCCGTTGTCAGCGGACGGCACGTTCGACCTACCGACGACTCGGCGTGAGCACCCGCGCCGCTTCGTCGCGGGATGAACCGGGCGATGTCCGCTCACTGACGGCGGCACGGCCTCGTGCACGCTCACGCCTGCGAACCCGAGGCGGTCCTCGCGAGGCGGCTGCCCACGGACGGCGACATGGCCTCGTCCGCGCTCACTCGTGAGAACCCGAGGCGGTCCTCGCGAGGCGGCTGCTCACGGATGGCGACATGGCCTCGTCCGCGCTCACGCATGCGCACGCAAGAGCTGTCCTCGTGATGCGGCCGCTCACGGACGCGACGAGGCTTTGTCGCGCTCATCCCGACCGAACTCCCGCTCCGTCGGGATGAGCGGCTCCTGGGCAATCACCACCTCGACATCTCGCGCCACCCAGCCTCCGGGGCCGTCGTCGTACGTCACCTCGACGGAGTCCCCCTCGCGCATCGAGGCCAGGCCCACCTGCTTCCCGTTCAACCGCAGCAGCGTGTCCGGCGTCACCTCGACATCCCGCTCCTGTCCGCCCGAATCGCGGATGAGCAGCTCGTTGTCGCCCACCCACTCCACGCGCCCCGACACACTCCCCGTGGGCGCGGGTCGCCCCGAGCCACCCTGTCCCGTGCGGCCCTGCGCATCCGGACCTGTCCAGGCCTCGAGGTCTGGCGCACGCTCACGCGAGGCGACCAGGTCTCGAAACAAGGCCGAGCGCACCTCCCGGTCGTCCGCCGAGGGAGTGCGCGTCGACACCTTGTCCTCTTGCCGCTCGCAGCCACCGCCCCCCAGCACGCCCCCCACGAGCGCCAGCGCCCACCATCTTCCCTGGCGTGTGCGGTCCATCGTCCCCCCGTGCTCCGCATGCGCGTCAACGCTCGCGGGCCTGGGCACGACGCGCCCCGCCCGCTCACCTCCTCGTCAACATGCGAACGCTCCAGGCGGCCGAGAACCCGGGGAACCCAAGCCCCAGCCCCGAAGCACGAGGGACAGGCAGCCTGGCGCCTCGCCGCTCGGGCGTCAGCGCGAGGATTCTCGGTGGATTCGTCAGGTCCCGTTCTTGGCGAATGAGCGACTCAAGGCCCCCAGACAGTCACCAGGGGACTCGGTTGCGAGCCGCTGACACCAAGAGCGGATGGAATTCCAGCGCGCTGTCAGGCTACGAGGCGGCTTCGACCTTCGCCTTGTGAGCCCGCGTGACTCCGCTTCCCCTTCCCAAAGAGCGCCATCTGCGGCCCTACTCCTTCTTCTCGGCGCAACGGGGCGGCATGTGGCTGTTTCTCGTCGTCACCTTCGTCATCTCCTACAACGCCACTTCCCGCACCAGTTCGCTGCGCGAGTACCTGACGCCTCCGGTGCTCGCCGGCGGCTGTGTCGCGCTGTTCCTCGCGCTGTTCGCCTTCTTCTTCTGGCGCATCCGCAGGTGGGGCACGACCTATCACCAGGGAGTCTCGTTCTCGAGCGCGGGTGACGAACGAGAAGCAGCCCGCTGCTACGAGGAGGCCGCACGCCAAAGCACCCAGGGCACCCAGCGGGCCGTCTCCGTCACCATGGCCGGACAGTCTCTGTTGACTCTGGGGGAGGCAGCACGCGCACTCGAACTCTTCGGCTCCGCGGAGCACTCCGGCGCGTTGCGAAGGTTCGTTCCAGCCGCGCACCAATGGCTGCCCAATCTGATTGCCCACGCCTACTTCCTCCAGGGAGAGCTGTCCCCGGCACGTGAATGGCTGGAGGAAGGGCGCAAGCGGGCTGGGAAGCTGCCCCCCTCCTACGCGTTGCTGCCCGAGGTCTCGCTGCTCTGCCGCGACGGACAACACAACGCCGCGTTGGCGCTCCTCGCGGCCCGAGCGAACGAGGCGGACGCCCTGGCGGGGCGTGATACCCGCCGACTCAAGCTCCTCAAGGCCTTCGCCCTGGACGCCGTGGACCCGATAACTCATGCGATGGACATCGACGCCACACTGGCCGCCGCACGGCTCGGGCGCCCCGATGACTTCGAAGCCCTGTCCTCGCGGTGGCCGGAGCTGCGCGCCTTCATGGAGCGCAGGGGCCTGACGACTCCCGTCGCCGCGTAGACGGCGAAGCGGAGCCCCCTAGAACTTCCACTCCGTCCCCTGTTTCCCGAGCACGGCGCGGGTCGCCGCCACATCCTGTAGCGCCTTGAAGGGCGAGGCATCGGCCAGCTTCACGACGGAGTCCAGGACCACAGCCGCCATCTGCACATTGTCGCTGGCGATGGCTCCGTCCAGGCGCTCGAAGAGTTGTCGAAAATTCTCCCGACGCTCGTCGAAGCTGCGGTCCAGGTAGTCCAGGAGCACGTCACGCATGGCATGGATGTGCTCGACATCCACTCGGGATTCTTCACGCAGCCGAGTCTGTTCCGTGCGCTCTTTCTGGATGTCGCGCACGCACTCGGCCACCACCTTGATGCCGGTCAGCACGTCCTTCAGGGGCAGGTTCATCTTCATGCTCATGTCGTCTCCCGTTGAAGAAGGCCGCGAGACTGCTCTAGCAGGACCTCCAACTGGGTGTTGAGGTCTCCGCCCTCGGTGAAGAGCGGCACCCGCATCAGCTCGCTCTCCGCCTTCGCCAGTTGCATGGCCGTGGCGAACCGAGCCAGATGCCCATCGTTCTCGGTGTCGAAACACTTCGCCAACTCCCAGAGGGCGTCGATGGCCCGACCTGTTCGCTGGTCGAGAGCGCCAAGAACACCGCCCAATTCGTCCACGCGCACTCCCGCCCGCGCCAGCAGAGCGATGGCCGCATCGATGCGCGCGACCTGTTCATTGACGTCCTCCGCATAGGCCAGAGCCTTCGTTCTGGCTTTCTCTCCCTGACGGGCCATGACGAAACCAACAACGGCCATCGCGGGAGCCACCGCGATGCCTCCGAGGATTGCGGTGCCTCCAGCCACACCCCAGCCGCCTGCGGCAAGCGAGCCCCCTCCAAGCCAGGCCAGCAGGGCGCTGTTCGCCGCGGCGCCCGTCAGCCCCGACAACGCGGCCCCCGTTCCAGCCGTGGCGAAGCTGGTGACCAGCCCCGTGGTCAGCGCGCTCGCTCCCGCGCCTGTCACGGCCGCCGCGACCGAGCCCGACAGCGTGCCGCCGGCTTCGAGATATTGCACGGCGAACTCGCGGACGGATTCCCGACTCACTCCCACTCGCCCCAGGTGCTCCAAGGCCTCGATGCGGGCCTTTTGATTCATCTGTTCGAGGAAGTCGAAGAGACGACGGAAGGTCGTGGCGACAACGCCATCTCGCTGAGAGGCCAGGGCATCCAACTGACGTTGGAGCGCGCCGCGCGCTCCCTCCAGCCGTTGAACCGCCCCTTCATGGCGCGCCTGAGCCTCCTCGCCAATATCCTTGGCGTCCTTCATGCGATCGATGCCGTCGTAGCTTTTCTTGGCGCCATAGCCAAAGAGACCTGCGAGCAGGAGCGCGGCGGGAATGAGCGGAAGCGGCACCGCATACCTCCAGAGTGCGTGAGCAGGGACCATCAAACGAAGTCTGTCAATCAAGGGGCGGCCGACTTCAGGCGCACACTTGCCCGACCCACGATGGGTCACGAACGCCCCGATGGGAATACCTCTCCGGGGTGATGAGCCATTGAGCCTTTCCCCTCACGCTCGCGCCTGCATCCCATTACCCTGACCAGGGCTGGTACCATCAGACGTGTGCGGTAGCCGTCCTTCGGCGCCCGGCGGGGAGCGACACAATGGCCGTATGGATGCGGGCGCTGCCGACCCTGGTGGCCGCCGCTCAGTCAGACGGGGCCAGGGGAACGCTGTGCTTCATGGTCGTCCTGGGTCTGGGGGCCTGGGGCGGCATTGTCTGGCTCAACAAGCTCAACAAGCGCTGGAAGGCCGCGCAACTGTCAGGCGCCATCGTCGCTCCTGCTCCCGCTCCTTCTCCCGCCTCTCACTCCGCCCCACCTGCCGCCACCATCGCGCTGCGCTTCGAAACCGTGAGCGCGCCCAGAGTCTCCCCAGGGCTCATGGTCCGTATCCCGGATGAGCCGATGCTGGTGGCACCACGTCCCGCGCCTCCGCCACCCGCGACGCCCCCACCCTCGGCTTTCACGATGACGGCCTCCGCTCCGGTCGCGAAGCCCGTCGAGCCCGCACCGGCCGCGCCCATGCGGTCCGTGACTCCCGTGCCCAAGGCAGGCGCCACTCCCCCCGTGGCGCCTGTCGCGACGCAGTCGGCTCCCGGTCCCACGCTGTGGCCACCCACTCCTCTCAAGACCGGTTGGATTCCACCAAGAGAGGTCATCGAGGTCGCTGGTTACAAGCTGAAGGACGGCATGGTGTACGTGGGCTCGCGGCTGCGCGCCGTGAATGCGCCCGGCACCGAGCCCGCGCTCATCAACCCGAGTCTCGAAGTGGCCTCACGGCCCAACCGCGATGGACAGGGTATGACGTACTGGCCCTCCTACTCGGACATTTCTCCCGCTTCCCGCGCGGGCTATCTGGAGTGGCTCGCGAGTGGTCGCCGCAATGCCCATGCCTATATCGGCTATGTCTTCCTGTTCTTCTACGGGCTGGAGCGGCGAGTGCTCATCGAGCTGGGCACGGACGCAGCGGCGCTCGCCGAGGCCCGCCTCATCGAAGAAGAGGTCCAGGCCCTGCTCAAGATCCACGAGGAGAACAACTCCTTCCGTACCTACGCGTCGGCCTTTCTCGACGTCCTGCGCGTGCGCCGCGCTGGCGAAGATGGACTGCTGAAGGAGACGCCCCAGTTCACGCTGCGCCATGCCGGCGCGGCCTCGTTCGATGTGCGCATGGCCGTGGGCACCGCCGCGTCCAAGGGGCTGCCGCTCCCTGCGGACTGGGCCCTCGCCTGGGCCGTGGAGACCAGTGACACCAAACTGCGAACCCCCGCCACACGCTGCCCCGAGGAGTTCCAGGCCCTCTTCCGCGCGCGCTACCAGCGAGACCATGGCACGGGCATCGTCCCTCGCGCCAAGAAGTCGAGGGTGGAGGCCCGCTACGAACCCGCGAGCGCCTCCTTCGCGGGCATGGTGCGGCTGGCGTCGGCCTCCGTCACCGAGGCCTCCGAGACGTCGCTCAAGCCCGTGCGCGCGCTCGTCGAGGACTGCTGCGAGTCGCTCGAGTCCTACAGCCGCTGGGTGGGGAAGAACCCCGACGCGCGCAACAGCATGAGCGCCCTGGCGCTGCTCCCCGACGAGCTGACGTCTACGATGCAGGGAGGCTCGGACGTGCAGGCACTCCGCGAGCTGTTGCAGCAATCGCTCGGGAGCAACACCTCCGCGCCCGTGGCCGCCGCCGACCTCCTCAAGCACTGGCCCACCGCGACCTCTGGGAAGCTCTCCAAGTCCGAGGCCGTGGGGTTGGCCCAGGCCCTGGAGAAGCTGGGCTACGGCATGGAGCCCGACCCTCGCATGGGCGGCGCCGTGCTTGCCCCCGACGAGTCCGCCCACGTCTTCACACTGCATCCTGAGTCACCGAGCGCGCCTTCCGGCGACTACCTGTCCGCGCTCGCGATGCTCCACCTCGCCGCCGCCGTGGCGACCGCGGATGGAACCGTGTCGACGGACGAGACCACGCGCATGGAGGCCATGGTAGAGGCGGCCCAGGGACTGCTCGCCTCCGAGAAGACCCGACTCAAGGCGCATGTCGCCTGGCTGCTCGCGAGGCCCGCCTCCAACGCGGGCCACAAAAAGCGCGTGGAGGCGCTGGCTCCCGAGGCCCGCACCTCGCTGGGCAATCTCTTGATTGAGGTCGCCGTGGCGGACGGCAACGTGTCACCCCAGGAGCTCAAGACGCTGTCGAAGCTCTACGCGATGCTGGGACTCGACGAGGCCAGCGTCTACTCCCGCGTCCACGCCGCCACGGCAATGCGGCCCACGGCGGCGACGGAGCCCGTCTCAATGCGGCTCGCCGGAGCACCCGAGCAGGGCTTCACCATCCCCGGGCCTCCTCCCGAGAAAGGCGAACGGCTGGCGCTCGACATGCGCAGCGTGCAGGCGAAGCTCGCGGAAACCGCCGCGGTCTCCAGCCTCCTGGGCAGCATCTTCGCCGAGGAGGAAACACCGCCACCCGCCGTCCCATCGACCCCCGCCCCGGTGGAACCTGGCGTCGCGGGCCTGGACTCCCTCCACACCTCCCTGCTGCGCTCCCTCGTCGCGAAGACGGAGTGGCCTCGCTCCGAAGTGGAGAAGCTCGCCGGCGGGCTCGGACTGCTCACGGACGGCGCGCTGGATGTCATCAACGACGCGGCCTTCGAGGTGTGCGGCGAACCCGTCCTCGAAGGCGACGAAACCCTTCAGCTCAATGAGCAGGCAGCACGGGAGATGATGTCATGACGGACGCGACGCTCCAGGGACGCATCAGGCCGAAGGATCGGGATGCCATCGTCCAGTCGCTGCGCGCGGGCGTCGTGCCTCGCGTGGGACAGCAACACATCCAGGTAGGCCGAGTCGAAGAAGTCCGAGCACTGGTCCGCGACGTGGAGCGCATCGCCGAGGGCGGAAGCGCCATCCGCTTCGTCATCGGCGAGTACGGCTCCGGCAAGACGTTCTTCCTCAACCTCATCCGCTCCATCGCGCTGGAGAAGCGCCTCGTCACACTGCACGCGGACCTCAACCCCGACCGGCGGTTGCACGCGACGGATGGGAAGGCTCGCAGCCTGTACGCGGAGCTGATGCGCAACATGGCCACCCGGGCCAAGCCCGAGGGGGGAGCGCTCGCCAGCGTTGTGGAGCGCTTCGTCTCCGGCGCCCTCACGGACGCGAAGAGCCTGAACCTGAACCCCGAGGCTGTCATCAGGGAGAAGCTCGCGGCGCTCTCGGAGCTGGTGGGCGGCTACGACTTCGCGGAGGTCATCGCGGCCTACTGGCGCGGCCATGACAGCGGGAACGAGGTGCTCAAGGCCGACGCCGTGAAGTGGCTGCGCGGCGAGTTCTCCACCCGCACCGATGCACGCAAGTCGCTGGGGGTCCGCACCATCATCGACGACGCGGATGTCTACGACCAGTTGAAGCTGTTGGCGCGCTTCGTCCGACTGTCCGGCTACGACGGCCTGATGGTGTGCCTGGATGAGCTGGTCAATCTCTACAAGATGGCCAACACCAAGGCCCGCGCCTCCAACTACGAGCAGATCCTCCGCATCCTCAATGATTGTCTCCAGGGCACCGCCGAGGGCCTGGGCTTCATCCTGGGAGGAACGCCCGAGTTCCTCATGGACACCCGCAAGGGCCTCTACAGCTACGAGGCCCTCCAGTCGCGGCTGGCCCAGAACACCTTCGCCGTGGGCAACCTCGTCGACTACAGCTCTCCCGTGCTCAGGCTGGCCAACCTCACCCCCGAGGACCTCTACGTCCTGCTCACCAAGCTTCGGCACGTCTACTCCACGGGCGATACGTCCACGCAGCGCCTGCCCGATGAGGGGCTCCACAGCTTCATGACCCACTGCTCCGAGCGCATCGGCGAGGCGTACTTCCGCACGCCCCGGAGCACCGTGACAGCCTTCATCAACCTCCTGGCCGTCCTCGAACAGAATCCGACCGCGAACTGGAAGGAGCTGCTCGGAGGCGTGCAACTCGCCGTGGACGTCAACCCCGACCTCGCTCCCCTGACCGAGGCGGAGGCAGGAAGCCTGACGGCCGGAGCAGATGATGAGCTCGCATCCTTCAAGCTCTGACCCGAGCGGCTCCGCGTCAGGCTCCTTTCACCGGTTGCACCCCAAGGTGCAGCGCTGGGTGTGGACCCAAGGGTGGAAGGAGCTGCGCGGCATCCAGGAGGTCGCGATTGCGCCCATCATCGAGGGGACGCAAGACGTCATCCTCTCGGCGTCGACGGCCAGTGGAAAGACGGAGGCCGCCTTCCTGCCCATCTGCAGCCGGCTGGCGGAGGACTCCGGCGGCAGCGTACGCGCCATCTACATCGGCCCGCTCAAGGCCCTCATCAACGACCAGTTCGAGCGACTCGACGGACTCTGCGACGGGTTGGGGATTGCCGTGCATCGCTGGCACGGGGACGTGTCTCAGGGCCACAAGGCGCGGCTGCTCAAGTCCCCGGCGGGCATCCTCCTCATCACCCCCGAGTCGCTCGAAGCGCTCTTCATCCGCCAGGGCTCCGCCCTCGCCAGCCTGTTCTCCTCGTTGGAGCACATCGTCATCGACGAACTGCATGCCTTCATCGGCACCGAGCGGGGATGCCAGCTCCAGTCGCTCCTGCACCGTGTCGAGCTGACCCTGCGCCGCAACGTGCCTCGCGTGGGCCTCAGCGCCACGCTGGGCGACATGACCCTGGCCGCGGAGTTCCTCCGCCCTGGCGCCAGGGAGAAGGTCCGCCTGTGCAACTCCGACTCCGGCGGCGGAGAGCTGCTCCTCCAGCTCAGGGGCTATCGCAAGCGAACTCCGGATGCCAGGCGGCTGGCCCCTGGAGAGGACGAGGAGTCCTCCGACGGGCTGCCCGAGGATGAGCACGACGTGGGAGCGCACCTCTTCAAGACGCTGAGAGGGACGCACAATCTCGTGTTCGCCAACAGCCGGGCGAACGTCGAGCTCTACGCGGACCTCCTGCGCCGCATGTGCGAACAGGCGCAATTGCCCAACGAGTTCTTCCCCCATCACGGCAACCTCTCCAAGGAACTGCGCGAGGAAGCGGAGGCCGCGCTCAAGGCGAGGCAGCGGCCCGTCAACCTCGTATGCACTACCACACTAGAGATGGGCATCGACGTGGGCGCCGTGCAGAGCATCGCGCAGGTGGGCGTACCTCCCTCGGTGGCCAGCCTTCGTCAGCGCCTGGGACGCAGCGGACGTAAGGGTGGACCCGCCGTGCTCCGGTTGTATCTCCAGGAGGCGGAGCTGACGAAGACGAGTCCCCTGCCGGACCAACTCCGCGTGCGCCTGGTTCAATCGGTGGCCATGCTCGAGCTGCTGCTGACGAACTGGTTCGAGCCTCCCGCCTCGGGCGCCTTCCACTTCTCCACGATGGTCCAGCAACTGCTCTCTCTCATCGCCCAGCATGGCGGCGCCAAGGCGGGCGAGGCCTTCTCCGCGTTGTGCCAGGCGGGACCTTTCGCGCGGGTGTCACGCGAGGACTTCGTGCACTTCCTGCGGGGATTGGGACAGCGAGAGCTGCTCTCACAGTCCTCGGATGGGACGCTGCTTCTGGGCCGGGTGGGCGAGCGGATCGTCAACCACTACAGCTTCTATGCGGCCTTCGCCTCGGTGGAGGAGTTCCGGTTGGTGGCCTCGGGACGCACGCTGGGCACGATGCCTATCGACCAGCCGCTCTTCGTCGGCACGTACCTCATCTTCGGCGGACGACGGTGGCGCGTGCTCGCCGTGCAGGGCGACGAGAAGGTCGTGGAGTTGGAGCCCGCCCCCGCTGGGCGCGTCCCCATGTTCGAGTCCACTGGTGTCGGCGGCGTGCATGACCGCGTCCGGGAACAGATGCGCGCTGTCTATGCCGGTGACGGTGTTCCTCGATACCTGGATGCGCGCGCGCAGGAGCTGCTGGCGGAGGCTCGGGCGAACTTCCAACGATGGGGGCTCGCCGAGCGCTCCATCGTCACCTCAGGTCGAGAGGTCCATGTCTTCCCGTGGGCCGGCGACGCGGTGGTGCATACGCTGGCGCTGTCGCTCCAGGCGCGTGGACTGTCGGTGGAGCCGCTCGGTGCCGTCTTGAGCGTGGAGGCGATGCAGTCGGACGTGGAAGGCGCCCTGCGTGGACTCGTGGCGGAGGGGCCTCCTCGGGCAGAAGCCCTCACGACCCACGTGGCCAACATGGCGCTCGAGAAACATGACGGCTTCGTGCCGGAAGACCTGCTGGCGCGTGACTACGCGGCTCGGTACCTGGATGTCCAGGGTGCGTGGCGCGCGGCGCAGCGGGTGTTGCAATGAAGCCCTTCATGGAGAGGCCTTGTCACCCATGAGTCGTCCTTCCCACGAATCTCAGGCCGCCGACCCGGCTCTCCCTGTGGACGCCGCTGCCATCCAGCAGGCCGCCACCCAGGCCTTCGCCACCTGGACGCGAAGCCTGCCCGTGGCGCCCTCCAATCCCACGGACTTCATCCGCTCCGTGGAGCCGAAGGTGCGGAGGGCCTGCCGGCTCTACACAACCATCACCGAGCGGAAGGTCGTGTGGAAAGACGGCCCCACCCGGGGCTCACCGCCTGTCACGGGTTTGAGGCGAAAGGCCGACAGCGTCGACCCCTGGTTGGAGACTCGGGAGAGCCTCCACGAGAGCAGCCTCTCCATCCTTCCCTGTTCAGCGTGCGGGGGCCCAGGCTCGATTCCCTGCTCCAGATGTGGCGGGAGTGGGGACGTCCGTTGCTCGAACTGTAACGGCACACGGAAGGCCTACGGCTACGCTTCGAATGGCTCGCGCCGACTCATGAACTGCAGGTCATGTGATGCGCGGGGCACCGTTTCCTGTAGCGGCTGCAATTCGGGGCGGGTGTCCTGCTCGCCGTGCCTGGGGCATGGTCGTGAGCAGCGCTGGCTCGAGTTCGTCGAGTCGGTCCGCTTCGACCTCCTGGTGATGACGGAGGACGAGACACTGCGTGGCTTGCCGTGGACAACGGTGGGAATGGAGAAAGACGCGAAGCTCCTGGGAGAAATCAGCGCGAACGGTGCGCTGTCACAGGATAAGGTCGCGCCTCATCTCCCCGAGGATTGGCTCCAGGAGCACTGGGGGAAGACCCGAATCGCGCTCAAACTCCAGGAGCGCATCACCAGCCAGCTCTTCCAGGTCTTCGAAGCGCCCGCCGCGCGGGTCTCCTACTCCATCGCGGATGCGCTCCCCACGACGGTTCAGTTCGAGGGGCAGCGGATGCTGGCACCACCCGTCTCCGCGGACCGACAGTTCGCGGCGCGGGCCCGGAAGGTCTTCGCGGCACGGCTGGTCCTCCTCGCGCTGGCGGTGGGGGTTCCGTTCCTCTACCTCATTCGAGGCTCCTACTTCTGGAACGGCTGGCTGGTAGCGCTGTGTGTCTCGCTCGGTGGGTTCGCGATTGTGGCCGAGCACCTGGTCCGGGACTGGACCCTGGGCAGGAAGCGGAAGACTCGCCGCCGGAGCATCGGCCTGGCTGTGTACGCGCTCGCGGCCGGTTTCGTGGCGCAGGCTTCGGAGCCAAGACTCGCTGATGCCCTGCGCCATATCTGGGCGGGACGCCTCGACGCCGCGAACAAGGAACTGCTCGCGCTGGGCAAACCCGAGGACCCCGCTCTCCAGCCAATCTGGTCCGAACTCCATCTCGCCCATGCGCTCCGCGCGGAGACCGTGAAAGAGGTCGTCGAGGATGCCGTTTTGTTGAAGTCAGGCTCTCCGCAGCGGGCGAAGGTCAACCAGCGCCTCCTTGAGCTCACTCGGCGGCAGGTCCTCCAATCCCTCGCACGCAAGGAGCCGGCCTCCGCCCTGGAGGTGCTCTCCATCGCCAGGCCCGCGCTCGAACAGGATTTCTCGAAGGACGTCGGCGTGCTGACCGCGAACATCCTCGAAACGGAGTACGAGGCCTGTTCGACGGAGGCTTGCCGGTGGAAGACCCTGGGCGCCGCGCTTCGCGCCGAGTCCACACCAGGCCGGGAGCAACGCCTCGGACAGGTGCGCGCGACACTCGTGGAGCAGTTGTCGCCAAAGCCGCGTCCCAAGGTGATGACCTTGGAGTGGCTCCTGCATCTCGACAAGACTCGCGCGCTTACCACCGAACTGGGTGAGACTCCGTCCGATGCGGATCTAGGGGAGCGCGCACGACAAGCCGCTACATGGACCCGGGAGGAACGGGAGCGGATTCCCCTCATCGGCGCCGAGCGCGCCGTGGCCATCTCTCTGCTTCAACTGACGACCGGTAGCGACACAAGCCTCCTGACGAAGACGACGGACTCCGTCGCCCTCTACTGCGCGCTGAAGGATGGACGCTGCGCCGGTGCGTACCTGGTGGGCGCGGACAAGAGTTCACGCGTGCTCAACAACTTGAAGCACACGGCGACCACGAAGGAGCTGCTCTCACGTGTCATGGGGCATCCTGTCGAGCTGCCCACGCCACCGCAGCTCCGAGGAGGCAAATCACCCACCCAGACCACCTGGAAGGACGGAGGGGTGACCATCGTGGCGCGGTGGAGCAGTACCTACTTGATGGAGCTGCGCATCGGAGAGGTGAAGCCATGAATCCGAAACCTCCACGGCTGCTCTCCGTCAGCGCGGCACTCATGGGACTGCTCGGCGGCGCGGCACCCTCGGGTCTGCTCGTTCCAGGTATCGAGGTCCAGGTCGCCCAGCCCACCTGGCGACGACGCGATGAAGAGGAAGCGCGTGACGAACTGCTCCTCGTCGTCCCACCCACCAGCGGGCAGATTCTCCTCGCGGGGCATCGCTCGCACCGCTCCCACTCCTCACATCGAAGCCACTACTCCGGGAGCCGAAGCCGGAGCTACGGCGGTGGCTACTCCGCTCCCGCCGCCGAGCCAGAGCCGCCGCCTCCACCGCCCAAGCCCGCGATGGTGTCCTTCGTTGTCTTTCCCGGGGGACGCATCTTCGTCGACGACAAGCCCGCGGGGCAGGACGTGACGTCTCTCATGCGACTGGCGGCGGGCAAACACGTGGTCCGCATCGAGAACCGCTTCCTTGGCACCACCACCGTCGAGGTGGACCTGGTCGCGGGGCAGATGGGCGATGTCACGATTGAGTGGTAGCGATGGGATTGGGAGCAGACACGTGACGACGAAGGAAGCCGAAACCCCGCCACCATTCATCTTCCGCGACGGTGCCATCCAGACCGTCCTCGACCTTCGGGTCTACCGGCTCACGGCGATACAGAAGTCCGCCTATCGCTTCGCGGAGCGATGCACCGCCGTGCTCGGCTCACCCGAGGCAGACAGGCTTCCCGTCCGCTTCGTCTTCGGACCGACCATCATCGAGCAGGATGCGCTGGAGACCGCGCGGCTGTTCTTCCAGGAGCTGCTGGACCAGGAGCTGCGCGAGCAGGTGGGCGACGAGACGCGCGCCCTCCGCGCGCTGATTATCGCCCAGGCCTTCTCGCGCACCGACCTGATTCGCCAGGATTGAGGGCTTCGCACCCCATGTTCCATGACCGCTCCAGGTACCAGTCCTCTCGGGGATACCAACTGGCGCCCTTCCGATTCAGCCCACTGGACGGCTCGCGCTACATCGCCACGAACGACGTGGGCGAATACGTGGTGCTGCCCCGCGAGGAACTGGTCGAGTTCATCAGCCATGCGCTGCCACCGGACCGGGAGGCCTACAAGTCGCTCAAGTCCAGGCACTTCATGTTCGACGAGTACTCGCGCGTTGCGCTCGAGCTGCTCGCGCTGAAGTATCGGACCCGCGCGGAGCAGCTCGCGTCCTTCACCGGGCTGCACATCTTCGTCGTCACCCTGCGCTGCGACCACTCCTGCCCCTATTGTCAGGTGTCGCGGCAGGCCGAGGGACGCCTCGACTTCGACATGTCGCAAGAGCACGCCGACCAAGCGCTCAACTTCATGTTTCGCAGTCCGTCCCCAGCCCTCAAGATCGAGTTCCAGGGCGGCGAGCCGCTGCTCCACTTCGAGCGCATCCGCTACATCGTCGAGCGCGCCAAGGCTCTGAATCAGGTGCATGGCAGGGACCTCCAGTTCGTCATCGCGAGCAACCTCTCGCGGCTCACGGATGAGGTGCTGGCCTTCTGCCGGGAGCATGGCGTGCTGCTCTCCACGTCCCTGGATGGGCCCGAGGCCCTGCACAACGCCCAGCGACCGGTGCGTGGCGGGGACAGCCATCAACGGACCATCGATGCGATTCGACGGGCGAGGCAGACGCTCGGGCCAGACGCGGTCTCCGCCCTGATGACGACGACCCAGGCGAGCCTGGAGCGCGTCGAGGACATCATCGACGAGTACGTGCGCCAGGGCTTCCACGGCATCTTCCTGAGGAACGTCAGCCCGTATGGGTTCGCCGTCCGCCAACGCGCCTCGCGCCAGTACGGCGTCGAGGCCTGGGTCGAGTTCTACAAGCGAGGGCTCGCGCACATCCTTCGTATCAACGAGCAGGGGTACCCGCTCCAGGAGGAGTTCACCGCCATCCTGCTGCAGAAGCTCTTCTCACCGAGGGGCTCGACGTATGTTGACCTCCAGTCGCCCTCGGGCATCGGAATCGGGGCGCTCGTCTACAACTACGACGGCGCGGTGTATGCCTCCGACGAGGGGCGGATGCTCGCGGAGATGGGCGACTTCTCCTTCCGGCTCGGGCACCTCTCCCGCGACTCCTACGAGTCCATCATGACGTCTGAGACGCTCCTGACCCACTTGAGCGACACGATGCCAGAGGGCGCCCCCATGTGCGGTGACTGCGCGTTCCTCCCTTACTGTGGCGCGGACCCGGTCTTCCACCAGGCGACGCTGGGAGATGCCGTCGGCCATAAGGCGTTCAGCGCCTTCTGTAAGAAGCAGATGGGCGTGCTGCGTCACCTCATTGGGCTGCTCGAGGATGATTCCCGCGCCCGGGACATCCTCCTGGGGTGGCGCTGAGCCATGCCCGCCCTGGACCTCGCATCTACCGGGCTGAAGTCCCTTTCGGAGCGCTCACCCGAGCCATTCATCGGTCGCATCCGCGAGCAGCCAGACCTTCCGGAGTCCGAACGCGGACGGGAGATTCTCCTCGTCCGACGTCCGCTGGCGCACCTTCCTCCGGGCTTCCGGGGGTATCTCCTACTGGATGACGGCTCGGTGAGTCCGGGACTGCGGGACGTCTACGTCCTGGCCCCCGGGCTGCGCTACCTCGCCGAAGGGGACGTGGTCCGCATCCATCCCGAGCGAGGAGCCCTGGCGACGCTGTATCGCCGCGCGTCTCCGTCGAACACGTTCCTGGTGACGGAGCGCTGCGACAACAACTGCCTGATGTGCTCCCAGCCACCTCGCAAGCAGGATGACTCCTGGCTCGTCGATGAGCTGATGGCCACTCTCCCGCTCATCTCCCCGGAGACTCGCGAGCTTGGAATCACGGGCGGCGAGCCGAGCCTGCTCAAGGGACGTCTCCTCGAGCTCCTGGAGCGGATGAAGGGTTACCTGCCCCAGACCTCGGTCCATATCCTGACCAACGGACGCGGCTTCGCGGACGCCGAACTGGCACGCGCGGTGGCGAAAGTTCAGCACCCCGACCTCATGCTGGGGATACCGCTCTACTCGGACCTGCCCGAGGAGCATGACTACGTCGTGCAGGCCTTGGGCGCGTTCGATGACACCCTCCGGGGTATCCTCCACCTCAAGCGCGCCCGCGTGCGCGTGGAGCTGCGTTGTGTCGTCCACGCGCAGACGTACTCGCGCCTGCCTCAACTCGCTGACTTCATCACGCGCAACTTGTTGTTCGTCGACCATGTCGCGCTGATGGGGCTGGAGCTGATGGGGTTCGCCAGGACGAACCTCGGAATGCTCTGGGTGGACCCGCTCGACTACCAGGCCCAGCTCACCGCCGCTGTCAGGACGCTGAGCCGCGCGGGGCTCAACACGTCCATCTACAACCACCAGCTCTGCACCTTGCCCGCCGAGCTTCATCCCTTCGCGAGAAAAAGCATCTCCGACTGGAAGAACGTCTACACCGAGGACTGCGAGGGCTGCGTGCGGCGGGATGCCTGCGGCGGGTTCTTCGCTTCAGGCGTCCTGAAGCGAAGCCGAGGCATCCAGCCCTTCCGAGACTGAGTCAGAACGCGGGCAGGTCCGACGCCAGGTGCGCCGACAGGCCGCCGTCCATCACCACGGCACTGCCATTCACGTAGCCACTGAAGGGCCCGACGAGGAAGGACACCATCCCCGCCACCTCCTCCGGCGTCCCGAACCGCTTCACGGGGATTCGCTCCAGCAGTCGCGCGCGCACGGCCGGGTCCGCCTTCGCCAGCATCTCCGTGTCGATGTAGCCCGGGCAGAGCGCGTTGCAGGTGATGCCATACGCCCCCCACTCGGCGGCGATGGCCTTCGAGTAGCCCACCACCGCGTGTTTGGTCGCCGCATAGGTGGACGACTGCGCCCCACCAAAGAGCCCCATGATGGACGCGATGTTCACGATGCGCCCGTACCCCTGGGCCTTCATGCGCGGCAGGGCCCACTGACACAGGTTGCGCACGCCCTTCACATTCACATCGAACAACTGCTCCCACTCGGCGGCGCTCACCTCGTCCACTCGGTGGAACGGTCCACCCACCCCCGCGTTGTTCACGAGCACTCGCGGCACCCCCAGCTTCGCCTCGAGCCGTGAGAGCGCCACACCCACCGCGCCCTCGTCCGCCAAATCACAGGCCAACGGCCACACACGCCCCCCAGCCGCGGTCAGCCGCTCCTGGAGTCGCGTCAGCGCCGCCTCGTCCCGCGCCAGCAGGACCACCTCGAACCCCTGCCGCGCCAGCTCGGTGGCGATGGCCGCGCCAATCCCGCGACTGGCTCCAGTGACGACCGCGACAGGGGCCTGCTTCGACTGCGTCTCCATCAGAGGACACCTCGGGGAGGGACGAGGCGAACCTCGTCGACCCGTACGTTCAACGGCTTGGTGGAAATCTCCCAGATACACTGCGCCACGTCGTCCACCGAGAGCATGTCCGAGGGACTGAACTCCGGCCGGGACTTCCAGAAGGACGTGTAGACCGCCCCCAGGGACAGGAGCGTCGCCCGGATGCCGAGCGCCTTGCCCTCCTCGTTCAAGACCCCGGTCAGCCCTCGCACCCCGTGCTTGGACGCCGCATAGGCCCCATTCATAGGCAAGGTGAGGTGGTCGCTCACGGACCCGAGGTGGATGAGCCGCCCCCCACCTCGGGGCTTCATCCTCCGGAACGCCTCCCGCGCACACAGGAACGTCCCCGTCAGGTTCACCTCCAGACTCTTGCGCCAGTCCTCGAGCGTCAGCTCGTGGAGCGGCGCGAAGACGCCAAAACCCGAGCAGTTGACCAGCACCGAGATGGGACCAAGCCCCGCCTCCGCCTTGTCGAACATCGACACCACGGAGTCCTCACGCGTGACGTCCACGCGCACCGCGTCCTCGGTCTCCGTCGCCACGTCGTTCGCGGCGCAGAGGACCTTCAGGCCCTCCGCACGCAGCTTGTGCGTGACGGCCCGGCCGATGTCGCCCGTGCCTCCGACGACGATGACATTCCGACCACTCACGTGCCGTGCCCTCCCCTGGACTCACCCTCGCGGGGCTCGCGAGGCGGGGAGTATGTCGGACCGGCACAAGAAAGGGGCCCCGTGTCACTGCCCCCACGCGTGTTCACCCGCGGCGGGGAGTCAGGCCACGAGGGCCCGGACCCGGGAGCCGCCCCTGAAGCGGGCCACTCCCGGGGACAGCCATCCCTCCAGCCCACTCAAGCCGCGTTGCCGCGCTGGCTCAGCCGGGTGCCTTCCGGCGAGTTGTCGATGTCGACCCCCAGCTCGTCCCGGAACACGTCCAGCAAGTAGGGCAGCACGCCGATGGTGCCCGCTCGCATCCGATGGTGCAGCGCGAGGTCCTTGTTGGTGAGCCGCCGCTCCGGATGAGGACGCTTCAGCAGTGCGTTGGTCTCACGCTGGACATTCTCCAGCGCGAGGAGCGCCGAGCGCTCCAGCGTCAGATACTCCGCGGTGGCATCCGCGATGGCATCCGCGAGCTCCATGCGCGGCCCCGAGGTGGCTCCCGAGCGCTCACGGACCAGGCCCCTGAGGTGCTCGCGGGTGGTCTCGTACACCGCGTCATGCACGGGCGTGAAGACATCCTGCAAGCGAACCAACGACTCTTCCCGGAAGGTGCTCACACCGCGCTGGGCACGGTCGAACATCTCGATGTAGCGAGCCTCCGCCCAGTTGCGCTGCGTCGCCGTGTGCAGGCGCGTGGGCCTCATCATCTCCCAGTCATGCGCCATCCGCTCGCGCATCCGGCCCCAGAACCCGTCGGACTCCCCTTCCACCTTGAACACCGCCGCGCGGATGTGCTCGTAGGCGCGACACATGTAGCTCCACAGGTTGAACTGGAGCGAGTAGAGCTGGAGCCCCAACTGCCCGTAGTCCACTCCCGGAACGATGTCGTTCGCCCACTCGAAGGGAGTCGGAGGCTCACCGGCCACGGGCCTGCCATCCATCAGCGTCTGGAAGTACTCCTCCATCAGGTTCGGAGGCCCGGCGCACACCCCTCGGGTCGACAGGTAGTGGTTGTCGCGGTCCGACACGTAGAGCAGCTCGGCCGAGGAGATGGGCGTGTCGTACGTCATCGGCTCCTCCGGGAGGAAGAGCATGAAGGCCGCCACCATCCGCACGCCGTCCGTCACCCGGTAGATGTTCGACAGGACCGGGTCCAGCGTGCCGTTGGGCACCGGGTCGTTCGCGCGCATCAACATGAAGGAGGGCACCGCGAGCACGGCACACGCCACCGCGTGCAGGTCGCCCATCCGCCAGCGTCCGTCCGGAAGCACGGTGTCATCGCGCAGGAACGCCCGACGCACCGCGAGCACCGCGTGCATCATCGGCTTCCAGTGCTTCATCATCGACTTGAGCGCCGTCACGTTCATCGGCGCGCTGTTCCGGTAGCGACTGCCCGCGAAGTGACAGGCCTTGAACTCCGTCTCCACCTTCATGCGCATGGCTTCAGGGAAGACGTTGCTCTCCCCGATGTGCCGCCCCTCCGCGTCGATGGCGGGGTGCGCGATGCGATACACCGGGAGCATCGCCTCCAGGAAGCCCAGCTCCAGGGGGATTCCCGTGAGCTTCCGCATGACGTCGGACGCATCCGGGTTCCACCACATCGGCTCCGTGGGAGCCTCCCGCCGCGCCTCGAACGCCAGGTACTTCCGATGCGTCTCGCTGTCGAAGGCGAGCGTCGGGGGCTCGCGCGACACGATGCCCTCGGCCAGCAGCGCCTCGAGCAGCTCCTTCACGCGCTCCCAGGGGTACGGCTCTCCCGGCGTCCACCGCGTGGCGGCCCCCGCCATGAAGGAGTCCTCGAGGCAGAGCTGCTCTCCAAAGGAGTGCAGGTCCAGCTCCTCGATATAGATCTCCTTGGTGCCGTAATAGATGTGCAGCTCTCGCTGGCCCTCGGATGAGTTCAGGTACTCCTTGATGAAGCGACGCCGCATGGGCACGTACAGCGTCTCATGGGGGTCCAGCGACACCGCGTCCAGACTCACGTGGCAACTCCTCGAAGGCCCTGAATGAAACAGTCGCCAGCAGCCGGTATCCGGTCCGCTGGCGACTGAAGTCAGCTCATCGCTCAGAAGTCGAGAGGGGCAGCGACGATGATGCCGCCGCCACAGCCACGACCACCGATGACGGTGCCATCGTCAGCCTGCATCGGACCTGCACGAACGCGAGTCTTGATCTTCATGGACTGCTCCTTGTGCGTGTGTGAGGACTGGCTTTCCGATTCACGCGAGGAACAGACCTCGCGGACCCGGGATGTGAATTGAAGCCGGATTGTTACTTGCCGTCAAGTTGCACAAGCTTCGTGGATTTCAAATGCAACACGAGCAATGGGCAGGCCTCCCACATCGTCGCGAGCTGTCGAAAGCGAGGATGGCGCGATGCGCCACCTTCCACGTCCCTCATGCAAACAGTCGCCGGCAGGCGAGACACCACCCGCCGGCGACTGAAGTCAGCTCACAGCGGTCAGATGTCGAGCGGCGCGGCGATGATGATGCCGCCGCCACAGCCACGGCCACCGGAGGTGGCGATAGGTCCAGCGCGAACGCGGGTCTTGATCTTCATGGACGGCTCCTTGATGTGAGTGAGGACTGGCTTTCCGATTCACGCGAGGGACAGTCCTCACGGACTCGGAGTATCAATTGAAACCGGTCGACAACTTGACGTCAAGTTGCAGCAGCCATTCGGGGGCTCCATGCAATGGCCATGACGAGATGCAGCGCAATCACTGCCTCATTACTGGAATTCCTGCATCATGGACCCAACTCTTGAGACCTGAAAAACAAGTTTATCCAGGCGGCGTCAAGATTGACGATGCCGCAATGCGGCACCTGCGAAACAAAAACAGTCGCCAACAGCCGACACGCGGCCTGCTGGCGACTGAAGTCAGCTCACCGAGGACGGACTACTCGATGGGGCGGCGATGACGATGCCACCACCACAGCCAAGGACAGGGTCGGCACGGACGCGGGTCTTGAGCCTCATGGACTGCATCTGGGTCAGAGAGGACTGACTTTCCGGCTCACGCGAGGAGCAGGCCTCACGGACTCGAAGCATCAATTGAAGCGGGATGATTCCGGGAGGTCAAGTCGCGGCGGTGCTTTGCAGCCCCCCGTCATGGCCTCGACTCCGAGGATGCCACCCATTGGGTGATATCGCGGCGGCGGCGAAACCCTCCGCAATGCCTCCCAAACAAGCGCCCGCCAGAACAGGCCCTCGCGAGGCTGCTTGTTCGCGGCGCGGTCAACGTCTCGCGGCGGGTCGAATGCCGTCGAAGAGGAGCGTGAGCATGCGCTGGCGGAAGGGTTCGCTCCATGCATCCGTGAGCGCTTCCTGGCAGAGCGCGGCGAGCAGGGCGACCAGCTCGGTGGGGAGCAGGTCTCCGCGGACGGTGCCCGCCTTCTGGGCGCGCTCGAGCAGTACGTCGATGGCGGGCCGGAGGCGCGTCAGGGCGTCGCCGACGCGGACCTGGACCCCGGTTTCGGCGAGCCGGGCGAACACGGCCCTGTTCCGGGCGCTGACGGCCATGACGCGGGCGCAGAACTCGAACAGGGCGGTGACCGCGCCCTGGTTTTCGACCATCGCGTCGACCTCCGTGATGAGGCGGTCCAGCAGGTTCATCACCACGGCTTGGAGCAGGTCGGGTTTGGTCGGGAAGTGCCGGAACACGGTGCCAATCGCGACGCCGGCGTGAGCGGCCACGGCCTCGGTCGAGGCGGACGCCCCCTGCTCGGCGAACACGGCCTCGGCCGCCTCCAGGATGCTCGCGCGATTACGGCGGGCGTCCGCACGAACGGCTTTGTCCCCACCACCACCACCGGAAGGCGGCACACCGCTCCGAGCCATCAGTCCTCCATCCTTCCTTGCGAAAATGAGTCGGACTCACTATTTATCCTGAGTCGCACTCATCTTTTAATCGGGAGGTTCGACCATGTCACCCTCGGCGGCCGGCACAGCAGGTCCACTCACCGTCTACCAGCGCATGCAGGAGGCACTCGTCGGGGACGGCGCCACGCTCCTCCCCGCCGAGCTGCTGGCCGAGGATGTCGTGGTCGAGACGCCGTTCTCCCCTCCAGGCATGCGACGTCATGAGGGCCGCGAGGCGTGGCTGGCGTTCTACCGGGCCCGGAGCGCGGTCCTGCCGGTGCGGTTCGAGCAGTTCCGCGAGCTGGCCACTCACCAGACCCACGACCCCGAGGTCATCGTCGTCGAGTACGAGCTGGCGGGGACGGTCACCACCACCGGCCTGCGCGCCTCGGCGACCCTCATCGGAGTGCTGCGGGTCCGCGACGGACTGATTCAGCACTGGCGCGAGTACCAGGACATCCTGGCGATCAGCGAGGCGCTGAAACTCACGCCCCAGGACCTCGGCGGAGCTGGCACGCCCGCCCCGTAGCCCCCGGCGCGCGACACTTCGCCCGCGTCAGGCACCTCGCGCGTCATGAAGCCCACCGCGACACGTGACGGGAACCGCCCCCGGTCGAGCGCACGCGTGAAGACACCGTCGACTGGCAACGACGGAGCGCGGACCTGAAAACAGAACGGCGGACGGGCTCTCGGCCCGTCCGCCCATTCACGTCACCGTCAATCAGACGAAACGCCTACCAACACACGTACTCTTTCTCGCCATCGAAGTCGCCCAGCTCGATGCCGCACCCACCGGTACGCCACACGTTGGCGGGCTTCGGGGTCACCGGCACCTCGGTGACCGTCGTGGCCGTCGGCCAGAACTTGCGGCAGTAGTTGAGGTCATACACGTTCGCGCCCGTCGAGCAGTCCGAGTCGGTGAGCCAATCGCCGCCCGGGCTCTTGTGCAGATTGACCTTGCCCCACCAGGTGGAGATGCGGCCGAGCTCGGGGCCCGCCTGTCTGCACTGGCAAGCGGGACGGGACTCGGTGCGCGTGATGGCGAGGTCCACGTCGAGGATGTCTCGCACCGAGCCGCGACGGTTCTTGAAATGGAGGCGCACGGTCTTCAGTTCGTCGGCCTGCGCGCCGTTGGCGCATGAGAGCGTGAGCGGAAATTCAGTGTAGGCGAACTCGGGCCCGGAGAAGGCGTCGGCCTCCCTGCCACTGATTGACAGCGTCGTCTCCACGCGCCGCGCACAGGGAACGGTGACGTTCGCAAGCGTGCTGTACTGTGGCGGCGTCTCCCAGGTCGGTGCGCTGTGTTTGACGAGGAAGTTGCGCGACGCCTCCTTTCCGCCGATGCGGAATTTGAGGTCAAAGTTGCCGACGGCCCCCGAGACTTGACGCGCACGAAGCATCTTCACCGAGACCTGGCACGGCGTGACCGCGCCCTCCGTCGCTTCCACGTGCCCGAAGTTCAGGTTTGTCAGCGTGGTGCGCGTACCCAGGTCGACGACGTGCTTCGGATTGCTCGTGTTGCCACCGAACAGCTTCACCTCGGTCGTGGTGAAGAACGTGTCTTGCGTCGGCGGGCACGTGAGGTTGAGGTTGAACTGGCTGTTGCCTTTGTCATTGCGACCGATTCCGAAGAGGAAGTCGATCTCCTCGAGCCTGACGGGGATGGTCTGGCTCATCGTGCCGCCGTACGGCACGTTGTAGGTCGCGATGGGACTGGTGTACCACTGGCGCAAATCTTTCGAGGTTCCCTCGCGGATACCGAACGCATTGCTGAGTGTCGGCTTGGGGATGTCCACCACCGGGAATCCGGGGGGCGACACTTCGCCGAAGAATTGGCCTTTGCGATCAAACGCAGGTGAATCGCGGTGGGTGAGGCTTTCGAGGAAGAGGTCGAACTTGCACGGAACGGTCGGCGTTCCGGCGGGCGGCGCGCAGGCCGGCGCGGTCCCGAGGTCGGTGGACGTCGCGCAGCGGTTGCCCACGCGGGCCTCGACGGTGAAGTCGGCCTCGTGCTTCACGCGGCCGCGCCTGTTCTTGAACTGCATCTTCTGCGTCATCTTCACGGGCGCCCCGCCCGGACAATTGAGGGGCAGCGTAAAGGTGACCGAGCCCTTCTCATCAGGCCCCCAGCGGTCCTCCTCGGTCGCCGCCACGGTCACGTTCACGAACTTCGTCGTGCCGCACGGGACGGGCACGGTGGCGACCGTCTTGTTGATGCCCACCTCGTAGCCGACGGGGAGCTTCTCCGGTGCGATGTACTTGTCCACGAGTTCCACCTTCCCGGCGCCCGCGTCGACGGTGATGTTTCGGACCTCCATGCGGCGGTCAAAGGCAGATGCCGAGGTCGGCTTGAAGCTGATCAGTCGCAATTCGTAGGCACAGTCGGTCGTCCTCCCGTTGCCCGATGCGCATGCGCACGACGAGTTCGTTTCCACCGACGGGATGTCCGACGGCGCGAGGGAGATCACCTCCGGGGGAGTGAGCGGCGTCATGGTATTGGTACTGTCGTCCGCATCGCCCGGGTCGTCGGTCGCCGAGGCACAGTTCGTGCCGTTATCAAGGCAGGTGTAGACGTCGGACTCGGGCGTATCGCAGTCGTCCTGCTGGTCCCAAATACCCGTGGCGCTGGTGCAGAGGGTCGGCCCCTCGTAGCAATACGCATATTCGGTAGGGCACGGCATCGTCGTGCCGTTCGCCGAGGCGCACCTGGCGATGTCGCACTCGGTTGCGCAGTTCACCTCGACGCCGCTCGCGGTGTAACAGCGGGCCGGCGGGCAGTTCTGCGACGCATTCGCGCTGCTGGCGCAGTGGACCGCGACGTTGTTGATGTCGCGGCAGGTGACCGCTCCACAGCCAGAGATGCAGTCGACCGCGGCGCCGGACGGGTTGTAGCAAGACACCGCGGGAAGCGTGGACGGAGTCACTGGGGGCGCGGGAGGAATGGTGCCGGTCGAGTTCCAGGCATTGGCGGGCTGATTGTTGATGGCCGCCCAGAAGCGGGTGTCCATCGGGACCACGCCATTTGCCCACCAGTGCCAGCCACCCTGTCCGTCATGGAACTCGGCCATCCGGAAGCCGGCACCGAACCGCGACGCGCAGAGTGCGTCGGCGGTGGCCCGCGAGCCGAGCACCGACCCGGCGAGCGGCGCCGTCAGCTTCACCTCACCCGCGGCCCAGCCATTGTAGAAGTCCACGACGAGGCCCGCGGGCACGGGGCGACCGTCCTGGCGGAGGCAAAGCATGGGAAGGAGGGTGTCGATGGTGGTGTCACCTGAGTACACGTTGGTGATGTCATCTCCACCCACGAGCGTGAGGTTCGGCCGCTGCTCCAGGAGCCGCCACGTCATCGCGCGCCGATAGTTCGAGGAGAGGCCCTGGAGCTGGCTCCCGGACGTCTCCCCCTCGCGCGGCTTGATGGATGACTCCGCCAGCGTGTCTCCACCACAGCCAGAGAGCCCCACGGTAAGCCCCACGCCCAACAACGCCAGGATGAGTCCCATCCGCCTCGTGGACGAGACGGTTTGCTTCTGACCATTCATGAAGGTGTGTCCTCTGTGCCCGGGAGTCACACGCACTTCGCGGTGTTCTCGGATACTCTTGAAAATGCCCGAGGCTCGGGAGGTCGCGCGCTTTCTTCGCCGACCCTTGCGTTCAAGAGGCGTCCACGTCGCCGTGGCAGGCATCAGGCCGTCCGGCGGGCTATCATCACGCACCCACGTAAAAGCCCCGTGGCACCTTGCTGGCGCCACGGGGCTCGCTCTTCATTGATGCTGCCGGGCGACTGACTAGCGCAGGGGCTCGATGACGTAGATGAGCGTCACCTTCGCCTGCACCGTCTGCTCTTCCGGCTGGATGGGCGTGGTCCCTCGGGCATCCGCGGACTCCGCCATCGCGAAGCGCGCCGGGTACATCTGCGGCGGCTCCGTCACCGTGCTCGCGTCCACCACCGCGCCCAGCTTCACGTTCAGCGCCGCCGCCAGCACCTCGGCGGACTTGCGCGCGCGCGCCACCGCCTGCCGCAGCGCCTCACCCTGGACCGCGTCCTGCTTCGCCAGCCCGAAGCGCACCTGGTCCACCCGGTTCGCCCCCGCCGCCAGCGCCTGGTCCAGCAAGCTCCCCACCCGCGAGAGCTCCGTGAGGTGCACGCTCACCAGGTTGCTCACCCGGTACCCCTTGAGCTTCGGCTCCGTCTCGTTCGGCGCCGGGGGCCCGTAGTCCGGGTACACCGAGTAGTTGCGCGTCTGGATTTCCTTCCGCGCGATGCCCGCCGACGTCAGCGCCGCAATCACCTTCTCCATCTTCTTCGCGTTCTGCTCCCCCGCAGCCTTCGCGGTGGCCGCCAGCGTCTCCACCGCCAGGTCGATGAAGGCCTCGTCCGGCTGCGCCTTCACCTCGCCCGTGCCCTCCACGCGCAGGGTGCGCACGGCCGGGTCCAACGGCGGGCGCGGCGCGGACAGCGGCTGAGGCTGAGCGGAGGCCCCCAGCGCGGTGAGCAGCATGGCGGTGAGCAACATGGAACGGATGGGTCGAGCGTGAAGCATGGCGCCTCCTGGGGCGGGATTCCGGTACGGCGGGTGTCGTGATGACGCTGCCTTACTCCTCAGGACGGGGCCTGCCACCCAACATTCACGCCCCTTCACGGCACCCGCCCTTCACGGGAGGGCGGAGCGCACCCCGCCCTCCCGCGAGCGCGGACCTCACGGACTCGCGGCGTCCCCTGCCTCGTACCCGGGGGCCGGGGGCTTCGGCGTCTTCTCGCCGCGCCCGGTGACTTCCCGCACCTTCGTCGTCGCCTTGCGGCGCGCGGCCCTCAGCGCGTCACGGCCAATGTCCATCACCGCCGACACCGCGCCCGCCACCAGATTGGCCGGCGGCGTGTCCGGAGCCATCGGGTGCGGCCGGGTGGGGGCCGCCTGCTTGGCGCTCTCCAGCAACCCACCGAGCTCCCGCAGCTCCTGCGGCCGGAAGGCCTTCTTCACCTCGGGGAAGAGCGTGCCCTCCTCCTCGAGCACGTGCGCGCGCACGTTCTCCATCAACACGTACACCTTCGCGTCGAAGCGCTCCGCCTCCGCGGGCAGCTCATCCAGCTCCGACAGCACCCACTTCACCACGTGGTGCTCCTCCAGCGAGCGCAGCACCTCCTCCTTCATCGACTCCGAGCGCGTGCGCACCGCCGGGTAGAACACCTGCTCCTCGATGGCGGCGTGCACCGACAGTTCGAGCACCATCTGCTCCACCAGCTTGCGCTTGAGCTTGTGGGCATTGGCGCCCGCCTTCTCGAACCTGCGGAAGAGCTGCTCCACCGTCTTGTGGTCCGTCTTCAGCAACGCGATGGCATCCATGCTTGATTGCCTCCCTGGGGTTCTGGGGGCCGCGCATCCCCTCCATGGAGCGCAAGGCTCCAGGCGCGACATGTCCTGGATGGTGGGGATGACGTCGTCCCGATGCCGAAGCGACGGGAGAATGGCCCGCTCCCCCGCGACCCCGACAGGCGACCCTGGAGACCGCTCCCCCTGAGAACCGGAGGGATACATCCGGGTTCGCGCGAGCCCACCCTGGAGGCCCCGCCCCCCTGACAGGGAAGCACCGTGCTCAACAAGGGAACCGGATGCTCCTGGGTGACCCTTGGCCAGGCTCCGGTGTCCTGGCGGCCGTCGGGGAGGCGACGTGCCGACCGCCCCCCGGTCCAATCCCACGCGGAACCACCTCTGCTCAATCTCCGTCTCGGCGCCAAGGGTGGTGGGCCCGCTGCATTCGCGGGACGGGAAGAGGGGAACGCAGTGAACACCGTGATGAATGATGCTCAGCGCGTGCGCGTAGCCCGGATTGCGACGGAGGCCGAGGACATCTTGTCGTACGAGCTGGTCCCGGAAGAAGGTGGCGAGCTGCCGGCTTTCGAGCCCGGCGCCCACCTGGACGTGCGCGTTCCCGGCAAGGACTCCGCGCTGCGCTCGTACTCACTCTGCAACGACGCGGAAGAGACGCACCGGTACGTCATCGCCGTGCAGAAGGATGCGCGGGGCCGCGGCGGCTCGCGCGCCATGCACGAGCGCGTGCGGGAAGGCGACGTCCTGGTGGTCAGCACGCCGCGCAATGACTTTCCCTTGATGTTCGCGCGCAGCTACCTGCTGGTGGCGGGTGGCATCGGCATCACCCCGCTGCTGTCCATGGCGCGACAGCTCCAGCGCACCGGGGCGAACTACGTCTTGTACTACTGCGTCCGCGCTCCCGAGCGCGCCGCGTTCCGCGAGCTCCTGTCCTCCGCGCCGTTCGCGGACCGGGTGCGCTTCCACTTCGACGGGGGAGACCCGAACAAGGGGCTCGACGTGTCGGGGCTGCTGTCCACGCGCGGGCCGGGCACGCGGCTGTACTGCTGTGGCCCGACGGGCTTGATGAAGGCCGTGCGCGAGGCCTCCACGCGCCACCGCTGGCCCTGGGAGAAGGTCCACTTCGAGTCCTTCGGCGCCGAAGGCAACAGCGTCGCCCTGGGCAAGGAGGACACCGACTTCGAGGTGACCATCCGCAGCACGGGTCAGGTGCTCAGCGTGCCCAAGGGCCAGTCGGTGCTCAACGTGCTGCGCCGCAATGGCCTGCGCGTGCCCAGCGACTGCGAGGCCGGCTCCTGTGGCACCTGCGTCACCCGCGTCTGCGAGGGACAGCCCGAGCACCGCGACACCTTCTTCCAGCAGGAACCCGCCGGCGATGAGCGCATGCTCATCTGCGTGTCGCGCGCTCGCTCCAAGCGGCTGGTGCTGGATTTGTGACCAGGCGGGCTCGGGCCACCTCGGCCCGAACCAGCGCCCGCAGAGCCTCCGGGTCGAAGGGCTTCTCCACGCGCGGGTTCTCCACCCGCTCCAGGAAGGTGCGCGCCGTCGGAGTGAAGGCCCCTCCGGTGATGAACACCACCCGCTCCGCCACGGCTGGCGCCGTGCGCACGAGCGCCTCGTAGAGGTCCATCCCCGTCATCTCCGGCATCATCAGGTCACACAGCACCACGTCGTAGCGCTGGGGCTCGGGGGCCACCAGTCGCTCCAGCGCCTGCCGCGCGCTCACCACCACGTCCACGTCGTTCTCTCGCGCCAGCGTGCGACGGATGGCACCGCTCACCAGGGCGTCGTCGTCCACCACCAGCACCCGCCCCCGGACCGGCGGCGAGTTCTCGGCTCGGACGGGCTCCGTCGTCACCGATGGCGTCCCGACACGAGCACCAGCGTCGAGAGGAGGGCTCGTCGGCGCCCGGGCCAGCGACTCCGGGGCCGTGATGGGAGCACGTGCCTCGGGGCTCGCGCCACTCTCGGCGGAGAAGGGAGACACGGGGCCCGGGAGTCGTGCGGAGCCCGCGTCCATCACGAGGCCCGCCGCCGTGCCACGCGGAGCTGGAAAGCCCACGGGCTCGGACACCGGCGGGTAGCCCGTGGGTGAGGTATCGCGCTCCGTCGCCTGCCTGGCTCCGTGCGGTGACTCCCAGATGGTCGGGGAGCTCGTCGGTGAGGACGGGCGCTCCATCGCGGACCGCATGCCCTGCGATGACTCGGGCACCGTCGGGTAGCCCGTGGGCGAGGACGCGCGCTCCATCGCCGACCGCATGCCCTGTGACGACTCAGGCACCACCGGGTAGCCCGTGGGCGAGGCCGTGCGCTCCAGCGCCGACCGCATGCCCTGTGACGACTCGGGCACCACCGGATAGCCCGTGGGCGAGACCGTGCGCTCCAGCGCGGACCGCATGCCCTGCGATGACTCGGGCACCACCGGGTAGCCCGTGGGCGAGGCCGTGCGCTCCGTCGCGGACCGCATGCCCTGTGATGACTCGGGCACCACCGGGTAGCCCGTGGGCGAGGCCGTGCGCTCCGTCGCGGACCGCATGCCCTGTGATGACTCGGGCACCACCGGATAGCCCGTGGGTGAGGGCGTGCGCTCCAGCGCGGACAGCGTGTTCTGTGACGACTCGGGCACCACTGGATAGCCCGTGGGTGAGGACGTGCGCTCCCTCGTGGACCACGTGCCCTGTGCCGACTCGGACACCGTCGGATGGCCCTTGGGTGAGGGCTCGCGCTCCGTCACCGGCCTCGGCTCGGACACCGTGGCGTAGCCCGTGGGTGACGAGGGACGCTCCGTCACGGGACGCGCGAGCGGAGCGGACTCGGGGACTGTCGGGTGGCCCAGGGGAGACGAGGGACGCTCCGTCACGGACCGCGCCCCGGGCACCGTCGGGTAACCCGTGGGCGATGACGGACGCTCCCGCGCGGACCTCGACTCCGACTCCGCCGCGCGCTCACCCGAGCCTCGGACCGCGGCCCACCCGCTCCCCGACACCTGCCCTCGTGCATCCGACAACGAGTCCCGCGACCGCCCCCGCGCCTCCGAGCTCAAGGCCGCGCCCACTTCCCTCGCGCGACGCAACGTCACCCGGAACACCGAGCCGCGGCCCAGCTCACTCTCCACGGAGATGGTGCCGCCCATCGCCGTCACGTACGCATGGCACAACGACAACCCCAGCCCCGTGCCCACGCCCACCGGCTTCGTCGTGTAGAACGGGTCGAAGATGCGCCCGAGCGACTCCGGTGAAATCCCGCTCCCCGTGTCGCGCACCTCCGCCACCACCCACCCGTCCGGCCCACCGCGCGTCACCAGGCGCACCTCGTTCTCCTCCGCCCGGCCCTCCGGCAACGCCTGCGCCGAGTTGATGAGCAGGTTCAGGAACACCTGCGCCAACCGCGCCTCGTTCCCCTCCACCCACGTCACGTCCCCGTAGTCGCGCACCACCTTCGCGCGCGGGCGCAGCTCGCCCATCGCTATCTTCACCGCCGAGTCGAGCACCGCCCCCAGCTCCACCGGCCCCTGCTTCTCGTCGTCCGGCCGCGAGAAGGTCTTCAAGTCCCGGACGATGCGGCGCACCCGGTCCGCGCCATGCAACGCCTCGCGCAGCGCCTGCCCCACCTCGCGCAGTCGTGTCCCCGCGTCCCGCGCCTCTCCCAGCTCACGCGCGAGCGCGTCCGACTCCTCGCTCGCGTGCTCCAGGTTCGACACGATGTACGCCAGCGGGTTGTTGATTTCGTGCCCCACGCCCGCCGCGAGCTGCCCCACCGCCGCCATCCTCCCCGCCTGGACGAGCTGCGCCTGCGTCTGCCGCAGCGTGCGCACGTTCGCCTCCAGCTCCTCGTTCGCCCGCGCCAGCTCCCGCGTGCGCTCCTGCACGCGCGCCTCCAACCACCGCTCACGCGCCTTCAGCTGCCCCACTCGCAGCAGGTACACGCTGACGCCCAACATCCCCAGCCCCAGCACGAACAACACCCAGAAGTCCGTGCGCTGCCACAGGCTCGGCTCCAGCAGCACGTCCAGCGACACCGGCTCCGTCCAGCCACCGTCCCGGCCCTCCGCCTGCACCTCGAAGCGATAACGCCCGGGCCGCAGCCCCGTGTACGTCGCCCGGCGAATCTCCGCGCGCACCCAGCCGTCGTCGTGCCCCACCAGCCGGTAGCGGAACGGCAACCGCACCGCGTCCCCGGGCGTGAAGGCCGTGAAGCGGATGTCCAGCCGCGAGCCATCCGGCCGCAGCTCCACCGGGCCCGTCACCGGCACCAGCTCGCCCTGCACGCGCACTTCCTCGATGCGCACCTCGGGAGGCTGACGGCTCGCGCGCACCCGCACCGGGTCTACGACGATGGCGCCCTGGATGGTGGTGAACCACAGCCGCCCATCCTTGCCCCGCCACCCCGACGGCTGCGTGTTCCCGTTGCACTCCGCGGTGCGCATGCCGTCCGTCTGGTCGAACCCCATCACCGCCAGCCGCGAGCGGCGTCCCTCCGCCACCTCCTCCAGCTCACGCAGCGACACCCGGGACACGCCCTTGTTGCTGCTCATCCACAGGTGGCCATCTCCGTCCGGGACGATGCTGAACACCGCGTCGTCGTAGAGCCCGTGCTGCGACACCGAGTAGCGCGTCCACGCGCCCCCCTTCCACCGCCCCAGCCCCGTCTCCGTACCCACCCACACCGTGCCGTCCGCGTCCGCCAGCAGCGCCAGCACCACCTCGCCGGGCAGCCCGTCCTTCAGCGTGAAGCGGTGCAGGCCCTTGCCCTCCTCGAAGCGCCACAGCCCTCCTTCGGAGCCCAGCCACACCGCGCCGGAGGCGTCCTCGGCCATGACGATGATGGGCTCCGTCGACAGCCCCTGCCGCTCGCCGAACACCGTGACGTCGCCGCCCCGCACCCGCGCCAGCCCCTCGCGCGTGCCGAACCACTGCGTCCCACGCGAGTCCACCAGGATGGACGTCACCACGTGGTCCGGCAGCCCCTGCACGCGCGACGACTTCGCGAAGCGCTGCCCGTCGTAGCGGAACGCCCCCGCCTTGGAGCCCACCCACAGCGTGCCGTCCGGCGCCTCGTGCAGCGCGGTGATGACCGGGTCCGTGCCTCCCTCGAAGTCCTCCATGCGGTGGATGCGCCCGTCGCGCAGGTAGAACAACCCGCCGCCCACCGTGCCCAGCCACACCGTGCCCCGCTTGTCCTGCAGCACCGTGCTGACCGTCTCGTTGCTCAGGCCCTCCGGGGCGCCGTACGTGGCGAACGGGCCGTCGCGCAGGCGGAACAGCCCCGAATAGGTGCCCACCCACAGCGCCCCATCCCGGTCCTCGAGCAGCGACAGCACCTCCGCGTCCGCGAGCCCCGCGCCGTGCAGCGGTGAGCTGAAGCCGTCGACTTCCCGCCGCACCAGCCCGCCCCGCCGCGTGCCCACCCAGAGGTTGCCCTGGCTGTCCGCCAGGAGCGCGGTGACGGTGGCCGGCAGCCCCTCCGTCGCCGTGAAGCGCGTGGCCACCACGCCATTCCACGAGACGAGCCCCGTCTCCGTCCCCATCCACAGCGTGCCGGCGACGTCCTGGAAGAGCGCCGTGACTTCCGGGCGCTCGTCGGGGCCCGGAACGGGAAAGGGCGTCTGCCGCACCTGCCCACCCTCCAGCAACGCCAGGCCCGCCTTGGTGCCCACCCACAGCCGGTTGTCACCGCCCGCTCGCGCCAACGCGGTGACGAAGGAGCCCGGCAGACCGTCGGCTTCCGTGTACTGGCGCGCCACGCCCTCGCCCAGCGGCACCTGCCAGAGCCCACCGGAGGTGCCCACCCACAGGGCCCCCTCGCCCACCAGCAGCTCCTCCACCCGCACGCCCTCCAGCGGCGCGGAGGCACCGGGGGCGCGCTCGAAGCGGCCATCCACGTAGGCCACAAGCCCCTGGTCCGTGCCCACCCACAACACGCCGGAGGCATCCTCCGCGAGCGCCTTGATGGTGTGGTTGCGCAGCTCCGGCGTGTTGCGCTTGTCGAAGACGACGAAGCGCGCGCCGTCGAAGCGCACCAGGCCTTCCCACGTGCCCAGCCACACGTAGCCGTCCCGCGTCTGCGCCAGCGCCAGCAGGCTGTTCTGCGGAAGCCCGTCGTCGCTGCGCCACGAGTCCTGGCTGTACTGGGAGACCCATCGCTGGGGATCCAAGGCGAGGCCCGGCCGCGCCAGGACGAACCCGGCCAGCAGGACGAACCCCACGAACCCGCGCCAGATTGCGCGGAGCCGATGCCTCGAAATGCCCATGACGGCCCCAGTGTCCGGCAGAATCGACCGGGAGGCCAAACCTCGGGCGTTCACCCACAGTGGAACGTTGGCCGTTAACGGCCTCGGCGACAGCGGCGGGGGACCACCTGCCCCCCCACGACATCCAAACTTCCCCCCGCCGCTGTCGCCTCGTACGCCACCACCGCCGGCACCCGAGAGCCGTGCTCCCGGATGACCGGGGTCATGGCCCAAGCGCTCCTCGCTTCGAGACCCCGGTGGTGGGTGGGGTCTCGCCGCATCGCGCTGAACCCAAGATGGGAGCCACCCCTGTCTCGCGCCACTGCGGGAAGAAGACAGCAGTCACGTCCCACGGTCGCCCCAGGGCACCCCCTGGGCGGTTGTCCTCCCGCCCGGCGCCAGGCCGTGAAACAACCCGAACCCGCCTGCTCTCGCGGTGGCTTTCCGGACGAAGTCCAGGCGGCGGACGAAGGTGCATGACACCCCGAGGTCGCCGAACGTCTATGCTCCGCGCGCCGAAGAGCGAGGGTGGATGAGCGACGGGGCGTTGTTCTCGACGGACACGGTGAGCACCGAGGCGCGGTACCAGTGGCACCTGTGGGCCGCGGACGTGCTGGATGTGGCGACGTCGGCCCTGGTCGGCTGGGCCGCCCTGCGCGCGATGGAGCACGAGCGGACGCCGGTGGCGATGGTGCTGGCCATGGTCCTCTCCTGGCTCGCGTGGTCCGCGGTGGGCGGTATCTGGGGGCGGACGCTGTGGCGGCAGCTCCTGGGCGTGCGGCTGGTGCGCAACGCGGGGGCGCCGGGCGCTCAACGCGGCCTGGTCCGGGCCTTCACCACGCCCGTCGACCTGTTGGTGGCGCCCGTGCTGCAACGCCGGCCCTTCGACACGATGCTCGGCCTCTACGCGGAGCCGGTGACGGCGGGCGCGGGGGCCCGGCTGAGGGGAATGGCCCCGCAGCTTCCCTGGCTGGCGCTGCTGGCGGGCGCGGTGTGGCTGCTCGTCACTCCCACGCGCGCGGAGATGCTCAAGTACCTGGGGAGCACGTTGACGGGCTGGCACTGCTGCCACGGCACGCGGGACGTGACGTGGGAGTGCCGCACGTCACTGAACCGCGCGGTGCGCGAGGCGAACTCCGGCCGCGAGGACGTGCGCGCCGTCGTGGCGGACTGTCCCGTGGCCTCGGAGCGACTCGCGAAGCCGTGAGCCGGAGCGACAGGGGTCAGCGCAGCGTGGTGATGAGCTGTCCCTCGTCGCAGAACACGCCCACCTTGCCGGGCTCGACGAAGTGCTCGGCGTGGGTGGCGAAGTTCTTCACGGCCCGCTCCTTGTTGGGGGGCAGGATGCCCAGCATGCCCCGCTGACGGCGGTCCTTCACCACGGAGCAGTTGGTCCAGACGAAGTCGTCGAGGTTGCGGACCGCCACGCCGCTTCCACCAAACGGGCCAATGCCGCCCGCCTTCCTCACCGCGCCCGTGAGGAGCTTGGGCGCGGCAATCATCGGGGGAGCGGGCTTCGACGGCTCAGCGGCGGCCTCGGGCTCGGCGGGGGTTTCGTCGGGGAAGGACTCCAGCTCGGCACCAACCTCTGGCAGCGCGATGAAGCGCGGGCCCGTGGCCGCCCTGGCGGACTCGTCGAGGCTCAGCCGGACCATCCGCGCCTTGATGCGGTCCCTGGGGGTGGCGCCCGCCCATGACACCGTGGCGCGCCCGAGCAACACTCGCTGCATGTTCTTCGCGGGGCCCACGACATTGAACTTCTGGCGCATCCGCAGGGGCACGGCCTGGGGGCCCCTGACGGCATAGCCGCCGTTCTCCTCCACCACCGCGAGCGCCACCTCGGGCGAGACATAGGTGACGCCCTTCTCGGGCTTGGGAGCCACGGCGACGGGCTCGGGAGCCGGCTTGGGAGCAGTCGGCTTCGGCGTGGGCGTGCGCTTGGGTGGCAAGGGCTCCCGGGTCGCCACCACCTCTGGTTCCGGCCTCGGTGCCGGCTTGTCGACAGGAGGCGGGGTCGGACGCGTCTCGGCGGTGGTCGGCGGAGCGGGCTTCTTGTCCGAGGTGGGAGGCGGCGGTTTCGCGGCGACGGGCGGAGGAGGCGTGGGGGCGTCCGGGCCGCCCTGACCCTTGACGAAGTGGGCCGTCGTCACCGCGGTGCCGACCATCAGCAGCAGCACCGTGAGCGCGATGACGAGCATCGTCCCCGTCTTCCGGGAGGACGCGGGCTTCGCGGCCACAGCGGTGTTGACGGATTGGGAAACGGACGCTGTCGACACCGGAGCCACGGGGCCCGACGAGGCCGCCTGGACCACCGGGCCCGACGACGGGGCGCCGCTCGCGGCCATCGCCGCCCCACCCGCGACGCCTCCGGAGCCGGGACGCAGCGTGGTGGCATCGGTGCCCATCGCGTCCTCGGCGGAGGGAACATCCTGCCGGGCCATGCCGGCCACGCGCCGCTCATTCGAGGGAGCGGGCGGCTCCGTCGGCGCGCGCATCATCGTCGGCTCGAAGCCCGACTGCGCGGTGTTCTCCGGAGTGCCCTGGGGCCCGGTGCCGAACGCTCCCGTGCCGGTGCCACCGGCCAGGACGGGCATCGGCGCGGGCGTGCGGTGGTGGCTCCCGGACGACGTCACCTTGGAGATGAGCTGTCGCTGCGCGGCGAAGGCCTCCGGGCACAGCGCGCGGACGAAGTGGCCCACTTCCTCGGCGCCCACCGCGGCGCCCGAGCGCACCAGCTCCCCGTTGAGCGCCCGCGCCAGTTCGTCCGAGCGCGAGTAGCGTTCATCCGGACGGGCGGCCAGCGCGCGACGCACGACGGCTTCCAGCGCCTCGTCCACGTCCCCGCGCAGCCCCTTCATCGACGGCACGGTGGGCTGCGACATGGCCGCCATCATCTCGCCCACCGTCCCGTGGGGGATGAGCGAGCGGCCGGCCAGCATCTCCCACAGCACCACGCCGCACGAGTAGATGTCGCTGCGGTGGTCCAGCGCCTCCGCGCGCACCTGCTCCGGCGACATGTAGCCCAGCTTCCCCATCACCGTGGCGGGCAGGGTGTACTTGCTGCGCGCCGCGGACTTGGCCAGGCCGAAGTCGATGACCTTGACCTCACCCTCGTACGACACCATGACGTTGTGGGGTGACACGTCGCGGTGGACGATGCCCAGGGGCGAGCCATCCGGCCCCACCTTGCGGTGCGCGTAGCCCAGGCCCTCCGCCATGCGCTGGCCCAGGAACAGCGCCACCGGCACCGGCACCTGCGCGCCCTGCAACCGCGCCTGCTCCAGCAGGTACGCCAGGTCCACGCCGGCCACGTACTCCAGCGCCATGTAGTACGTCCCGTCCGCCTCCCCCATGTCGTACACCTGGGCGATGGACGAGTGGACCAGGTGCACCAGCACCTTGGCCTCGTGGTGGAAGCGGTCCAGGAACTGCCGGTCCTTCAGCAGCGTCGGGAGGATGGTCTTGACGATGCACGGCTTCTCGAAGCCGGCCGCGCCGCTGATCTTCGCCAGGAACACCTCGCCCATGCCGCCCTGGCCCAGGGGATGGACGAGCTCGTAGCGCCCGAGGAAACGGGAGGACTCTGTAGGTGCGGTGCTCATGGCTTCTCCTGGCAGCGAAGCACCCGGACACACACGGAATCAAGCTGTCGAGGGCCCTTCTCGCATCTGTCAGACACCGTACGCGCTCGGAACATCAACCCACCTGCCCTGGCCGGGGTGTCAGACCGGTGAGGCACAACTGTCAGTGAACCTCCTGTCTTCCAGTACGTCCAGCGCCCGGCCGCGTTGAACCCGTGGACGAAGGACTCCCGCGTCCTCCTCCTCCGAGGTGGGCGGTGAGCGCGGGTTTCAGGACAACCGGCGCCTGGGGTGGCCCGGGCCGAAAGCCAGTTTGAGACAGGCGGGCCACACAGGATGTGAACCCGCGCACCTCCCGTCGCCGCGCCCCCGGTCGGGCCGTTGCCGCGACGCGAAGCGATGCGCTCCCTGGGAACAGGTGGGGCCGTCCGGCCGGAAGCCCTCCGGCCGGGCCTCGCAGTGTCGCCCGGGTGGTGACGAAAGGAAGTGCCTCATGACGCGCTGGGGATTCATCGGGTTCTTGGCGGTCGCGGGCTGTCTGCCGGACGAGTCATCTCACCGGGATGCCCAGCTGACCGCCTGTCCCGGCATCACCGCGGGCATGTTGCCGGGCGAACCTCACGGGAAGGCGACAGCGGGGCTCGACTCTGGCGACGAGGACGGCCGTGAGCGCGTCATCATCCGCTACCGGCGCGAGGACGGGGTGACGGCGGCCCAGGTGCACCAGCTCGTCGGGCAGGTGACGGCGACCTTCCGGAACGTGCCGGCCGTGGCGGCGCGCGTGACGCCCGAGGAGCGGCTGGCCCTGGCGTTGGACCCCCGCGTGGAGAGCATCGAACCGGACCAGAAGCTGTACGCCCTGGGGACCTCCGCGCCGACGGCGCTGGCGCTGGCGACCACCCTGGCCGGCACGCGGGAGTACATCGGAGAGCTGCGCCGGGTGCAGGCGCTGGAGGTGTGGGACCAGGATGGGGACGGGCTGCCGGACCCGGGGGCGGTGACGGGCGCGGGCGTGAAGGTGTGCGTCATCGACAGCGGCCTGGATTTGGACCACCCGGAGCTGCGCGACGCGGTGGTGGCGGCGCGGGACTTCCTGGATGGGGACGACGCGCCCAGCGACCGGGACGAGGAGCGGTGGGGCTCCGGCCACGGCACGCACGTGGCGGGCATCATCGCCGCGCGGCCGGGGCTGGGGGGACGCGGCGGGCCAGTGCTGGACGAGCGCGGATTGATGGGCGTGGCGCCCGGTGCGCAGCTCATCATCGCCCGGGTGCTGAACCTCGAGGGAAGCACCCACATGAGCCTGGTGATGAAGGCGCTGGAGTACTGCCAGGCCGAAGGCGCGAAGGTGGCCTCGCTGTCGCTGGGCGGCAGTCTGGGCAGCCTCAACACAGAGGAAGGCTTCAAGGCGGCGCTGGACGGCGGGATGCTGGTGGTGGCGGCGGCGGGCAACGAGGGGCAGGGCTTGATGTCCTATCCCGCCTCGGACCCGTCCGTGCTGGGGGTGGGCGCCCTGGACAACACGGACCGGCGCGCGGTGTTCTCCTCCTACGGTGAGGGCCTGGCGCTGATGGCTCCCGGCGTGGACGTGCTCTCCACCTTCCCTCAAGGCCGGGGCTCGTTCGCCGCGCTGGAGGTGGGCGACTCCCGGCCCATGTCACGCTCGCTGCTGTACGCGCCGACGGGTGACACCTGGGGCTCGCTGGTGGACTGCGGCATGGGTGAATCGGTGGCCTCATGCGGGGAGGACGGCAGTTGCCGCGGCTTCGTCGCGTACGTGCACCCGAGCGCCTACGTGCGACCCGACCGGGCCATCGTCAACGTGATGCGGCAGGGCGCGCGCGCGGTCATCTTCGCCAGCGAGCTGATGGAGGGAGGCGCGGAAATCCTCTCCGTGCCGCAGCGCGGAACCTGGGTGCCGTCCGTCACCATCACCCAGGCGGCGAGCACGGTGATGGAGCGACAGCTCGGCGCCACCGCGAAGCTCAGCCTGCGCCCGGCGGACTACGCGTACATGTCCGGCACCTCCATGGCCACGCCGTATGTCAGCGGCATCGCCGCGCTGCTGTTCAGCGCGCGCCCCTCCGCCACACCCGCCGAGGTGAAGGCGGCGCTCCTGAGCAGCGCGAAGGACCTGGGCGACAGCGGTTACGACGAGCAGTACGGCCACGGCCTGGTGCAGGCCCGGCGGGCGCTGGAGGCCCTCGTCGGCCCGGTGCCCTGAAGCCCCGCGTGCCCGCCCCTCCCTCCGGGGAGGGAAGGCCAGCGGGCCGACGTGTCCACCGCCCCGTCGATGAGAGGACGGGCGAGGGACATCGGACCCGGGAACATTGCCGGGATGGGGCGTGAACTCCACGTTGCCTTTCGGACGCTCGGAAAGGAGTCCGACATGAAGGCATTCGTGCGTATCGCGGGATGTGTGGCGGCGCTGTGGGGATGCGCCGTGTGGGCCCAGGAGGACTACCGCCCCAGCGCGGAGCGGGCCCCTGGAAACCTGGAGCCGGTGCAGGTCGATGAGCCCAAGAAGTCGTCGAAGCGCGCCGACACCGGCCTGTACGCGCAGCTCGGCGGCGGCGCGGAGGGCTACACCGGGCAGCTGGCGCCCCGGCTCGACGCGGGCTTCACGTACGGCGGCGCCATCGGCTACCGGCCCCTGGGCTTCCTCGGCGTGGAGCTGGGCTACAACGGCAGCGTCAACAACGTGGACATCGACGGGAACGGCCGGGCGGGAAGTCTGGGCGAGGGCGCGGACGTGGTGCGCAACGGAGGCCAGGCGCTCGTCATCGGCAACTTCACCGACACCCAGCTGCAGCCCTACGCGGTGACGGGCATCGGCATCGACGACTACAACATCCGGCACGACGCGGTGGGCCGCGAGTTCGGCTTCAATGACGACACCAGCGGCTATGTGCCCGCGGGCCTGGGCCTGCGCTACCAGTTTGGCAAGCTCATCACCGCCGACGCGCGCGTGAGCTACAACTTCCTCTTCGACCAGGACTTCGCGCCCACGTCCGCGACGCCCAACGCCCTGGACGGCCGCTACATGGGGATGCTCCAGATTGGCGGCACCTACTAATCGAAGCCCGGCACGAAGAAGGCGCCCGGACCTGGGTGGGTCCGGGCGCCTCGTGCTTCGTGCCGCCACCGGGCCCTCGCTTCAGGAGGGCCGGTCAATCCCGATGCGCGCGGCGGACCACGTGCCCTGGAGCCACCGGGGCAGCTGGCTCTCGATTTTGTCCGCCTCCTGCTCCGTCACCTGCTCGCGCAGCGCCGCGAAGACGCCGTGCAACACGAGCCGCACGTTCTCCGGCTCGGCGTTCAGGTGGTTGGCCACCTGGAGGTAGAAGTCGTCGCGGTCCACCTTCCCGCGCACGCTGTCCGGGTGGCGGGGGCACGCATCCACGAGCCCCCGCAGGTCCTCGGGGAGCTGCTCGCGCAGCTGCCGCATCAGCCCGTCGGACAAAAGCTCCGACAGCCCGCGGAACACCGCCTCCGCCGCCTGCTCCGCCTCGAAGTCCGGGAGCTGCGCGGATACCGCGTCCATGAAGGACTTCCGGTCCGTGCCCACCCCCAGCCCCGACCACGACTGCGTCGTTTCCTGCTTCTGAATCGACATGCGCGTCTCCTCTCGCGCCTTCACCGTGGGGGCGCGGCGAGTGTCCGGCAGCAGGCAACAGGCCTGCTTCCCGGCCGCTCGGTCCGCGTCAGGCCTTGCGCCGTGCATTCCCAAGCATGGGATTCCCGTTCGCTCCTGGGACATCCAACCGACCCCGCGCAGCGCGGTATGTCTGCCTTTGATTCGACCGATGAACTGGACTCATGGCACCTCACCGCGAGTCCCTGCAGCCGGCGACAAGGCGTCCGGAACCACACGGAACTCCGGGGGATTTGCAAAAAACCCGGCACATCGCGTGCGAGAGGAATGGGTGGAATGAAATCCCGTCGCAATTGTACTGGGGGCGCGACGTAGGTCGTCTGTGCGGCGACCAGGCCGCCTTCTCTTTCCCCCACGAATTGAGGATTTTCATGTATCGCATCGCCGTTGCCGCCCTGTTCCTTGCTGCCACTGGTTGCGCCACCACGGGAGGCGCCGGGAGCCGCGAGGGCAACGCCACCGTCGCCGGTGTCATCCGTCTGCCGGAGAGCGGGCTCGCGCAGGCGGGCAACCCGTGTGACCAGCTCCGCGTCGTCGTCGCTCACGCGGCCACGCCCACGGATGCCCTGGGCAGGGCCATGGTGAAGTCCAGCCGTGGCAACCGCTGCTCCTTCACCATCTCCGGCATCCCCAGCAACACCGACCTGCAGGTCAGCACGGTGCCGGACGCCAGCCTGAAGTGCGACAACGGGTCGGTGCCCACCATCACCCCGGAGCCGTCCACCATCAAGATGGCGAACTACGGCACGGGCACGAAGGACTTCACGCTGAGCTGCGGCGCCTGAGTTCGGTTTGACGTCCGGAACCCTCCGCTCCCAACTCGAGCGGAGGGGCCGGGCAGCCCTCGGGACGTCCAGGAATTCCGGATTGCTTCGCGCTCTGAGGGGCGCGAGACTTCTGGGAGACCGCCCGCAGAGCGGCACGAGGTACCGGAGTGGACCGGGCCGCGATGGATGCGAAGAAGGACGACCCGGTGAAGATTCCAAGCAGTTGGCGCGCCGCCACGCTTGCCCTGAGCCTGGGCGGGCTGGGGTGGGCGTGTGAGTCGGAAGAACCGTTCCCCACGCTCGACGAGCTGGACCAGCTTCGCAGCCTGCACTCGCTGTCGAGCCACCCGCGCCTGGACGCCACCAACAAGGTGGACGGCCTGCCGGTGGCCCAGGAGCTGGGACATGACTTGTTCCGGGACACGGGCCTGTCTCGCTGCGGCACGGTGTCCTGCGACAGCTGCCACTCCGGCGATGGTCGCACGGTGGACACGGCGACGGCGGAGGGCTGCGGCGGACAGCGCACGGAGCGCAACCCGCCCACGGTGTTGAACGTGCGGCACAACCGCTGGTTCATGTGGGACGGGCGGGCGGACTCGCTCTGGTCGCAGGCGATTCTGCCGCTGACGAATCCGGTGGAGATGGACTCGGACGCGGAGGTGGTGCGGGCGAGGCTCCAGGCGGAGGAGTCCTACCGGACGCGCTACCAGACGCTGTTCGGCGTGGAGCCCTCGGGCGTGGCCGCGCCGGTGCTGATGGCCAACGTGGGCAAGCTGATGGCGGCGTACGAGCGGGTGCTGATGCAGGTGGACGCGCCCTTCGATACGGACGTGAAGCGCTTCATCGCCGCGGCGGAGGCCGGCTCGGCGGAGGGCGACCCGGCGTACCTGGGGCTGAAGACCTTCGTGCGCAAGGGGCAGTGCATCGTCTGCCACAAGGGGCCTTCGCTGACGGACGAGCTGTTCCACAACGTGGGCCTGGAGGACCGGGGCCCCGGCGCGGGCGGACAGTGGGCGGTGCTCAACGCGCTGCTGGACTGGGAGTTCAACGCCTCGAGCAGGCACAGCGACGACCCGAACGGCGCGGACGCGCTGCGGCTGCGCACGCTGCGCTCCCAGGCGAAGCAGGAGGAGCTGGAGGGCGCGTTCCGCACGCCGTCGCTGCGCAACGTGGCGCTGACAGCGCCGTACATGCACACGGGCGCGCAGGCCTCGCTGGAGGAGGTCGTCGACTTCTACAACGACGGCGGCAACCCGGAGGGCTCCTTCACGGGCAAGCGCACCGTCACCATCGTCCCGCTGGAGCTGACGGACGCGGAGAAGCGCGCGCTGGTGGAGCTGCTCAAGTCGCTGACGGGCACCCCGCGCTGACCGGCGCACCGACGGGCTCCCGCGCCGTGTGAGGACGGGAGCCCGCGAGCAACCGGGACTTCAGCGCACCAGGTGGAAGTCGGTCTGCCGCTTCCAGGCCCAGTGCACGCGGCCTTCCGCGTCGATGGTGATGTCCTCTTCCTGGGCGGAGCGCACGCGCTGGTTGTTCCACTCGGGCACGGGGCTCGTCGCCTGGAGCTCAATCGAGTACCACATGTTCGCCATGACCTTGTGGTCGCCGTTGCCGGGCACGCCCTCCTGCCGGTCCCACAGGCCCACCATGGCGCCCGCGCCGTGGCCGTGCAGGCCAATGGGGTGCGAGTAGATGGTGCCGTCGATGCCCTCGGACGTCATGCGCTGACGGGAGCTCTTGAGGACCTCGTTGCCGGTGCGGCCGGGGCGCAGCTCCTCGAAGACGATGTCCTGGAGGCGGTTGGACGTCTTGAGCGCGGCCTTCAGGCCCGCGGGCACGTCCGTCTCACCCTCGCGCAGCACGTAGCCCATGTGCTGGGTGTCGGTGTTGAGCCGCAGCGCGGTGACGCCGTAGTCGCAGTGGAGCACGTCGCCGCGCTGGATGACGGGGTCCTCGCCGAGCTGCTCCTCGGTGACGCCCTGGCGCTGCACGTCCACGGACGGCTGGAACCAGGTGTCCAGGCCCAGGTCCGCCAGGCGCTGGCGCATCCACCACTCCACGTCGGAGATGCGGGTGACGCCGGGGGTGACGACCTGGTTGGAGAAGGCCGTCTCGATGATGTTCCAGGCGAGCTTCGTCTCGTCCTCGTAGAAGCGGACTTCATCGGGGATGCGCCACGCGATGAGGTCCACGGGCAGGCCCTCCGCGGGCTTGAAGCGCTTCACCCAGTCGGGGCCGAGCGCCTGGGCCATGCCCTCGTACTCGCCATGGGAGAGGCCGTCGGCGAAGGCGAACGTGCGGGAGATGTCGAGCGCGATGCTCTGGGGCTTTCGCTCCTCCAGCACCTGCTTGAGCACCAGCCACTGGTCCGGGCCCCACAGCTCCGCCTGACGCAGGCCCTCGCCGCCGTGGCTCACCTGCTGCTGGGCGCGACGCGGAACATAGACGCCGCCCTGCGGTCCACCGCCGAGCGCCAGTCGCTCCACGCCCTTCTCCGGGCCCAGGTCATGGAACACGTAGATGGTGCGGCGGCGCGCGGCGAACGTGGTGGGAGACACGAGCGCCTTGAAGACGGGGTCCTCGTTGTACTCGCGCATGGGGACGACCCACATCTCGATGCCGTACTTGCGCATGAGTTGGGGAAGCGCCGTGTCCATGCGCTCGCGCAGCCAGGCCTGCTGACGGTCGGCCTGCTCACGCAGGGTGCCGAAGGGACGCTCCGGCACGGAGGCCTTCGCCGTCGCGACGGCGGTGGCGTCCGGAGACTGCGAGGAGACGGAGGCACATGCGGTGCTCAGCATGAGCGGTGCGAGGAGACGGAGGCGGGTTCGCATGGCCGCGCAGTCTGGCACGCACGGACAGGGGCGTCTCGGCCGTGTGGCGCGCCGAGGGCCGGGGGCTTCGTGACTTGCGAGGCTTTCCGCGCGGTGGTGCTCAGCCAGTCACAGGAGGTTTCGCGCGGGGGGCGGGCTGGCGCGATGCGCCAAGGCGCGCGCGGGCCGAGTCAGGGAGCGCCGGCGCACGCCTGCTGGTCGGCGCCACAGGCCGCGTCGATGCGCGAGGCGTCCACGGGCTGCTGGCACTCGCTGTCGAGCGACGCGGTCAGCACCTCCGTCCGGATGCGCATGCACCGCACGCAGCCAGTCCTGGCGCCCGTGGCGTCCTCCAGCTCCGGCTCCACCTGCCGGTAGCGCTCGAGGACCTGGGCCATGCAGGCCGCTTCGTCCAGCGAGGACCCCTCGCACCGCGCCTCGTGGGAGCACTGCACCGTGGCGGCGCGTTCGGCCCACTCGTCATAGGTGATTTGCGAGGGGTCCTCGCCGCCACATCCCAGCCACGCCACGGACATCGCGAACAGGAGCCACCGCATGGCCACATCTCACCGGGAATCGGCCGGCCTGTCACCCGCGGGACGGGCGGCCTCAGCGCCGCGTGAGTCCCTCGGCGCGGCACTGCTGGGTGTCACAGCCCTCGACGACGCACGGTGCGCACTCGAGCATTCCTCCACAGCCGTCCGGCACGGCGCCGCACGTGGCCTCCCGCGTCTCGCACGTCACCGGGACGCAGCCGGTCGGCAGGTACTGCTCGCTCGTGTCGAGCATGCCCGCCACCTCGTTGGCGCCGCCCACGAGCAGCACCGAGCCGTCCCGCAGCGTCAGCGCGCCCGGCAGGCCGCGAGGCTCCGTCAGCGCGGGAGCGGAGGCCCACTGCCCCGTCATCGGGTCGAAGCGCTCCACCGACGCGAGCGCGCCCGCCATGGGATGCTCGCCGCCCAGCACGAGCACCTGGCCCTCGGGCGTCACCACCGCGGCATGGTGCTCGCGAGCCACCGACGGCGCCGCCACCAGCGTCCACAGGCCCGTCAGTGCGTCGTAGACCTCGGCCGTGCTCGACGCGCGCGCGGTGCCACCGCCCACCACCAGCACGCGCCCGTCCGGCAGCAGCGTCACCGAGTGCCCCTGTCGATGCGTCCCCGCCGCGCCCCCCGCGAAGCCCGCCTTCTCCCAGCGCCCGGTGGCCACGTCGTACAGCTCCGCCTGAAGGCCGCTCACGAAGAGCGCCTTGCCCTGGGCCAGCATCACCGCCGTGCCGGCGCCGCCCCGCACGAAGCCCGGCGGCGTCGCGGGAGCCCACGTGCCCGTCATCGGGTCGAACAGCTCCGCGGAGCGCAACGGCCTGCGGTCCGCGTCGGTGCCACCCGCCACGAGCACGCGGCCATCGGGGAGCAGCAGCGCGGAGGGATCATTCCGGGCCTCGAACATGGGCGCCACCTGCGTCCAGAGGCCCGACGCCGGCGCGTACACCTCCGCGTCCGCGAGCGCGCCCGGCGCCACCACCTGCGTGCCACCCGTCACCAGCACGCGGCCATCCAGGAGCCGCACCACCGCGTGGTTGCGACGCGCCTTGTGCATGGAGCCCGTCAGGCTCCACATCCCCGTCTCCGGCTCGAACACCTCGCAGCTCGACAGGGTGCGCTGTCCGTCATGGCCTCCAGCGGCCAGCACGCGCCCGTCCTCCAGCGGAACGAGGGGCAGCAGCTTGCGCGGCGTCGCCAGCCTCAGGGGCTCGACGCCCGTGTCCAACGTGCCCCCGTCCGCGCGCGGACCGGAGTTGCACGAGAACACGAGCGCGAAGAACGCCACGCCGAGAAAGGATGTCTGGACACGTCGCATGGGACCCACTCGCCTCGCTGGTCGAAGAGAGCCCGTGTACCCTGACGGTCTGACATTCCTGGGATGTCCGACCTGAATGATTCCGGACGCTTGCCCCGCGTGCCGGGTCGGAAATCCCCCACTCGCGCGGAGCCCGCACTCGCGACGTGGGAGCGCGAGTCACAAGGGTGCTCAGTGGCGCACGGAGTCCTCGTCCGACGGGGCGGAGACGTTCACCGGCTCCGCGTCCATGCCATTGGAGTGGCGGGGAGGCAGCGCGCCGCCGTCGTCATCCACCTCCAGCATCAGCAGGGGGTGGTCGGCGCGGGACAGGTACACGTCCTCGTCGTTGACGTGGTCCACGTCGCGGTACTCCACCAGGTAGTCGTGGCGGGGAATGGGCACCAGTCCCTGCTCCAGCTCGAAGTGGATATCGCCGACGGCGGCGACGCGTCCCACCTTGCGTCCGTCCGCGGTCCTCACCGTCATTCCCTCGCGCACCTCGCCGGACTGAATCATCACGACCTCCTCGCGGCTGCACCTCTGTCAGCAAGAACCTGCGGGCCCGGCGCGCGTGACGACAGTCCGACGGAGCAGGCAGGGCAGCGTCCGTCTTCCTGGTGGGGGCGAAGGGAGGCGATGGGGCGGGTGGGGAGGCTCGCGCGGAGTGGAGTGCCTAACATTCGCGACAGGAGGTGCCGCATGTTGCTGGAACTGTCCGCGGTGGAAGCCCGCGAGCTGAAGCAGGCGCTGGACACGGCGTTGCTCGAGCTGCTCACCGAGATTTCCCACACGGACCAGCGCGCGTACCGCGACCTGCTGCGTGAGCGGTATGACCGGCTGGAGCAGCTCAACCGGCGCCTGGAGTTGTCGCTGGAAGGCAGTCAGGTCTACGCCTGAGGTGGGGCCGCGCGCATCGGCCGGGCGGACGAGGCGAGGGAGCAAGGCGCCGGAGCGGCGGCTCGTGAGGCGGGCGCGCGCGGAAGTGGGCGTGGTGCGCGGACGCGAGCGGGCGCACCTTCTTCCGCGAGCACGAGGGAGGCCGCGCCATGATTCCGGAGAACATCATCCAGTACCTGGAAGGTCACAACGTTCCCTTCGACCGCAGGCCGCACCTGCGAGCCATCACCGCGCAGGCGCTCGCGGCGTCACTGCATGTCAGCGGCTTCCAGGTGGCCAAGTCGGTCATCCTCCGCTCGGATGACTCGCTGTGGATTTGCGTGGTGAGCGCGCCGGACACGGTGAACCTGGACCGCGTCGCGGCGGTGACGGGCGCGAAGAACCTGCGGCTCGCCGAGGAGTCCGAGTTCGCCCCGCTCTTTCCCGAGTGTGAGGTCGGCGCGGAGCCGCCGTTTGGAAGGCTCTATGGAATCCCGGTGGTGGTGGACGAGCACCTGCGCCACGCGGAGCACCTGTTGTTCCGCGCGGGCTCCCACGCCGAGGCCCTGGAGTTGCGCTTCGCGGACTTCGAGAACGTGGAGGCCCCGCTCACCGGAATCATCGTCCATGACCGCCAGCGCGAGCAGTTGAGCATCGAGAACGACAGCTTCTCGCTGCAGCCCTAGCCCTGGGCCCGCCCCGTCTTCGCGTCGAACCGCCGCAGCTTCGAGGCATCGAAGCGCAGGGACACGGGGGTGCCCGAGGCGGCGCGGAAGTCACCGGGTGCACGGGCCACGAGCTGCTCACCCGCCACGTCCACCGTCACCCAGCTCTCCGCGCCCATGGGCTCCACCAGATACACGAGCCCCGTCAGCGCCCCCGGTGACTCGTCGCCCTGAGCCGTCACCACCAGGTGCTCGGGGCGAAGTCCCAGCACCACGTCCTCGGCCGCGAGGCCCAGTGTCCCGGGCTTCACCTGGTTGATGCGCGGAGAGCCGAAGAAGCCCGCCACGAACAGGTTCGCGGGCGCGTCATACAGCTCGCGCGGCGGAGCCACCTGCTGCACCTCGCCCTGGCTCATCACCACCACCCGGTCCGACAGCGTCATCGCCTCCGACTGGTCATGCGTGACGTAGATGAACGTGGCCTGGAGTCTCTCGTGCAGCTTCTTGATTTCACCGCGCATCTGCGTGCGCAGCGCGGCGTCCAGATTGGACAGCGGCTCATCGAACAGGAACACCTTCGGCCGTCGCACGAGCGCGCGTCCCAGGGCCACGCGTTGCCGCTGCCCACCGGACAGCTCCTTCGGCCGACGCGACAGCAGCGCCTCCAACCCGAGCACCGAGGCCACCTCACGCACCCGCGCCTCGATGTCCGCGCGCGACAGCCCGGCGACCTCCAGCGGGAAAGCCAGGTTGCGAGCCACGTCCAGGTGCGGATAGAGCGCGTAGCTCTGGAACACCATGGCGATGTCGCGCTCTTTCGGCGACATGCCGTTGACCACCTCGCCGTCGATGCGCAGCGTGCCGCCAGACAGCTCCTCCAGTCCGGCAATCAGGTTGAGCGTGGTGGATTTGCCACAGCCGGACGGGCCGACGAGGGACACGAACTCACCGTCCGCGATGTGCAGCGTCACGCCCTTCACCGCGGCCACGCCCCCTCGATACACCTTGCGCACGTCCTCCAGGGACACCGTCGCCACGCGACTAGCCCTCCCCGGTGCCCGAGCCTCGGGCCCATCGCGCGCGGGGTCTCTTCATCGAAGCTGTCTCTCGGATGCGCATGGAGGCAGCCAAGCCCCTCGTCACCGGGCACGGCAAGCGCGATGTCGCGCCGCCGTGCACCCGCTGACAGCCCGCGCCTACAGCGCCAGCGTCATGCCACCGTCGATGACGAAGGCGGAGCCCGTCAGATAGGGATGGTCGTCGCAGGCGAGCATCAGCGCCGCGTCCGCGACCTCCGCCGCCGTGGCGAGCCGCTGCTGTCCATGCACGTTGACGCGAGCCCAGGCGGCCGCCGCTTCCTGGAACTGCTCCTCCGGCATGTTCTCCGCGCCCATCTGCCGCCGGACCAGCGGTGTGTCCACCGTGCCCGGGCAGAGCGCGTTCACCCGGATGCCCAGCGTGCCGTACTCCAGCGCCGCCGCCTGGACGATTCCCACCAGCGCGCGCTTGCTCGCGGTGTACGCCGAGCTTCCCTTGCGCGTGGCGAACGCCTGCACCGAGGACGTCACCACGATGCTCCCGCCTCCCCCACTCAGCATGTGAGGGATTTGCGCCCGCATCGCCGCGAAGACGCCGCGCACGTTGGTGTCCGAGAGGTCATTCCACTCCTCCAGGGAGATGTCGTGCAGCCCCTTGGCCATGCTGATGCCCGCGTTGTTGAACGCGACATGCAGCCCGCCGTAGTGCTGGACCACCGTGTCCACGAACGTCCGCACCGCGTCCGCATCTCTCACGTCGACCTTGTAGTAGGTGGCCTCGCCGCCCGCCTGACGGATGAGCTGCTCCACCTCCTGGCCCAGGTTCTCCCGGCGACCGCAGAAGGCCACCTTGCCGCCCTCGGCCGCGAAGGCGATGGCCGCGGCCCGGCCGATTCCGGACGTCGCGCCGGTGACGAGCACCACCTTGTTCTCGAAGCGCCTCCTGCCAGTCACGGGCGCCACGCCCACCGGCGAGCCACACGCCACATCCGCCGCGAGCACCGCCGTACTCCCCAGCGCCGCCGTCAGAAACGTCCTCCGCTCCAACCGCACGGAGTCCTTCGAATCCCGCGTCGTCATCGTCACCTCTCAAGGAAAATCCTGGTGAGGCCCTCACAAGTAGCAACGCTGGACTGTTTGGATAATCCACATTAACCAGCACAGGTCATGCACCCGGGCTTCACAATGAAGAAGGACCAGCTCGACGGCGTGATGACGCTGTTGAGCGTCGCGCGTCTGCGCAGCTTCCGCGCGGCGGCGACGGAGCTGGGAATCTCTCCCTCCGCGGTGAGCCAGATTGTGCGCGCGCTGGAGGCTCGCGCGGGCGTGGCGTTGCTGACGCGCACGACTCGCAGTGTCGGGCTCACCGAGGCGGGCAGGAGCTTCCTCGAACGGGCCACACCCGCCGTCGACGAGCTGCTCGCCGCCTTCGACTCCGCGCGCTCGCTGGGCGGCAAGGCCAGCGGCCTGCTCCGACTCAACATCCCTCGCGCCGTCATTCCTCACGTCATCGAGCCCATCCTCGCGGGCTTCTGTGCCGCCCATCCGGACGTGCGGATTGAAATCCACGCGGCGGACCACCTGAGCCGCATCGTCGACGAGGGCTTCGACGCGGGCGTCCGGCTGGGCGAGCTCGTCGAAGCGGACATGGTGACGGTGCGCCTGACGCCGCCCTTCGGCTTCGCGGTGTTCGGCGCCCCCGCCTACTTCGAGCGCCACGGGCGCCCTCGCAAGCCCGAGGACCTGCGCGCACACACGTGCATCAACTACCGCTCTGGCGACGGCTCGCTGTACCGCTGGCAGTTCCAGCGCAAGGGACAGCCTCTGGAAATCGCGGTGCAGGGCACCGTCATCGTCAATGACTCCGCGCTCAACTTGAACGCGGCAGTGAAGGGACTCGGGCTCGCCTATGCGGCCCAGCCGCTCGCGGCCGAGCACCTCCGGGCAGGTCGCCTCGAACGCGTCCTCGCGTCGTTCTGCCCCGACACGCCGGGCCTCTTCCTCTACTTCCCCAGTCGCCTCCAGGCGATGCCGAAGCTGCGCGCCTTCATCGACTACTCACGCAAGCACCTGAAGGTCTCCGCCCCTTGAGGCGGGCGGTGCCTCGCGCATGACGCATCGCGCCCTGGGGCCACCCCAAACCACACATACTCACAGTCAAGGCCATACGGCCCGCGCAGGGGCCCGTGGTAGCGTCCACGGACATCATCCAGCGCGAGGACCGCTGCCTGCGGGCCGCGCGCCCTGACGAACGGGGGAAACAGTCATGGCATCCGACACCATCACACTTATCAAGGGCCAGGGGCCCCTTCCGCTGCCGGAGAAGCCGCACCTGCGCCTCGCCAGCGGCAACTTCTGGGCCGAGGAGGTGGAGGCCAAGGGGGGCCGCGAGAAGCAGCTCACCGCGGGCCTCTTCATCATCGACACCCGCACGTCTCCCTCGAAGCAGGACCATGTGCGTGTCCATGCGTCCCAGGTGGTGGAAGTGGACGGGGCTTCGCTGGAGATCCTCGAGGTCAGCGGCGCCGAGGGCAAGGAGCCCGCCATCCACCTCAAGGTCCGCTGAGTGCCACACGCATAGTGCGGGCGCGACGCAACTCTGGCGCCGCCGCCGCGACAATCCAGACATCCACTGACGCCCTTGGGGGGCGACAGTCCATCTTCAGATTCCGCTGTTCCGAGGGGGAGCATCCATGAGCTTCAAGATTGGGAATGAAGGGTCCCGCGTCACCCAGCCCGTCCCGCAGGCCACCGAGACGGTCCGGCCGCAGGCGAAGACACAGGAAGTCCGTGAGCAGCAGCCCGCGTGGGCGAGCGCCCGGACCCAGGACGGCATGCTGCCGCCCAGCCGCCGTGAGCAGTTCGCCACCGCGCTCGGCCAGACGAGCCAGGCGAGCGGCGCGGAGAGCCCCAAGACGAAGGACCCGAAGGCGCTCGACACCAACGTCACCTACGGCCCGGTGAAGAACGGCAGCGTCTTCGAGGCGGGCACCGACGGCACCAAGGCGCACTGGAACGACGTGCAGCAGGGGCAGATTGGTGACTGCTACCTGATGACCTCCATGGGCGCGATTGCGCGCGCCAACCCGGCGCTCATCGAGAACATGGTCAAGGGCCCGGACGCGTCCGGTAACTACAACGTCACCTTCCAGGACAAGGGCAAGCCGGTGACCATCACCGTCACCCCGGACCTGCCGCTCAACTCCGGTGGCAACCCGGCCTACGCCGCGACGCCGCAGGAGAACGGCAAGGCGGAGCTGTGGCCGGCCCTCGTGGAGAAGGCCTATGCCCAGTGGAAGGGCGGCTACCCCAACATCGTCCACGGCAACAGCGCCAACGCGATGGAGGCGATGACGGGCAAGAAGAGCAGCAGCCTCGACGTCGGCGGCGCCACGCTGGCGGACCTGGAGAAGCGGCTGAACGCGGGCGAGGCCATCACCGCGGGCACGCACGACGACATCAAGTTCCTCGGCATCGACCTGCCGGACGGCACCGACAAGCCGCTCTACAAGAACGGCACGCTGGTGGCGGACCACGAGTACTTCGTCTCGGGCGTGGACACCAAGGCGGGCACGGTGACGCTGCGCAACCCGTGGGGCGCCGGCACGCCGGACATCGTCCTCACGGAGGCGCAGTTCCGTGAGTCCTTCCAGTACGCCAACAGCAACCCGACGAAGTGATTCGACGGGCGCCGGGCACGCGCGGGTGGACCGGATTGGCACTGGCCTTGGGGCTGGTGCTGTCCGGGTGCGCGCGTGAGACGCCCGCCGTGGCGCCCTCCCCGGCGGAGCAGCCCGGCACCATCACGCTGACGAAGAATCACGGCCCGCTCCAGGTGACGCCGCACCTGAGTCTGGCCACGGGCAACTTCTGGCCCGAGGACACCGAGGCGGGCGCGCGTGTGTCCACCGCCGCCCTCTTCATCTACGACTCGCGAATCGTTCCACCGGAGCAGCAGCACGTGCGCGTGCGCGCGGGCCAGACGGTGGAAGTGGCGGGCGAGGTGTTCGAGGTCTCCGAGGTCATCGACCGTGGAGACGAGCAACTGCTGCGCCTGCGGCTGCGTCCGCGTCAGCCCTAGACGGAGCGAGCGGGCAGCGCTGGGACGTCACGGGGCTTCAGCATCCCGGCGGCCACGCGCACGGTGAACGCTCGCGGCGCGAAGCGAGGCATGTTGGCCTGGAACCAGTTGCGCCAGCCGGCGATGAGCGAGGGCCTGCCCTGCTCCAGGCCTCGGAGTCCCGCGAGGGCCACCTGCTCGGCGGTGGCGGTCGGCCCCACTGCGACCTGGCGCGTGCCCACCACGTCGAAGAAAGACGTCTCCACGGGCCCTGGGCACAGCGCGAGCACGCGCACGCCCCGCTCGCGGTTCTCCGCCCAGAGCGCCTCGGTGAAGGACAGGACGAACGCCTTCGTCGCGCCGTAGATGGCCATGTACGGCAGAGGCTGGTAACCGGCGATGGAGGCCACGTTGAGCACGCCTCCGAGTCCTCGGGCGACCATGTCCGGCAGGAACAGATGGGTGGCATCCACGAGCGCGGTGACGTTGAGCATCACCTGCTCATGCTGTCGGGCCAGCGGGACGGCCTCGAAGGCGCCGTGGGTGGCGAAGCCGGCGTTGTTGATGAGCAGGTCCACGTGCAGGCCGCGCTCGCGACACTGGCCATGGAGCTGGCGCGCGGCGCCCTCGTGACTGAGGTCCATGCTCAGCACCTCCACCTGGACGGCGTGTTGCTTCATCAACTCGGTGGCCAGGACACGCAGCTTGTCCTCCGAGCGGGCCACGAGGACCAGGTTCATGTTCCGCGCCGCGAGCAGGCGGGCGAAGGCCTCGCCGATGCCAGAGGACGCGCCGGTGATGAGCGCCCGGCGGCCCTCGTAGGGGAAGGGACCCGAGGTGGGCGCGGGGGAGACAGCGGGGGATGTCGAAGCGATGTGCATGGGTCCAGAATGTGAGCTAGGACTCACGTTCGCAACTCGCGTCGGTGCTCACATTCGTGGAGGAGGAATCATGCCGCGCCGTCCCCCTGTTTCCCGTCGGAGGAAGCCCCATCAGGACCGGGCGCAGGCCACGTGTGAGGCCATCCTCACGGCGGCGGCTCGCGTTCTCGTCAAGAATGGCTATGAGGCCGCGAGCACCAACCGCATCGCCCGCGAGGCGGGGGTGAGCATCGGTTCGCTCTACCAATACTTCCCGAGCAAGGAGGGATTGGTGATGGCGGTGATGGAGCGGCATCGCACGCGCTCGCTCGCGGGCTTCGAGGCGGAGCTGGTGCGACTCGCGAGCCAGCCATTGCCCCAGGCGATTCGGGCGCTGGTCCGCCAGTTGCTGACCACGAAGTTGGAGAACCCCCGGCTGCACCAGGTGCTGCACGAACTGGCGCCGAGGATGCGGCAGTTGGGGCAGGTGGACCCGCACGAGCAGCGGCTGTTCCGCCTGGTGCGAGCCTTCCTCGCGCCAAGGGCCGAGGAGCTGCGTCCCAAGGACCTGGACATGGCGGTCTTCGTCCTGGTGCATTCGGTGGAGACGCTCTGCATCAAGGCGGTGGCGGACCGTCCCGACTATCTGACCAATGAGGCGTTCCTCGACGAGCTGTGCGCGTTGATGCAGGGCTATCTCCAGCCGGCGGGAGCGGCCTCTCGGACCACGCCGAAGAAGATGACGGGACGGGGGCGAAGCTCGGCCTCGCGCGAAATCTCCGCGCGGCCGTGAATATCCTCCGGGCGCATGCGTCGGTCGCGCACCCCCGATTGTTGGAGCCGCCTCGCATGCGAACCCTCCTCGCTGGCCTCGTCCTCGCCTGCCTTATCGTGCCCCTCCGTGGTGAGGCAGCGACCCTGCGCTGTGGCAACAAGCTCATCTCGGATGGCGCCTCTCAGTCCGATGCGCTCATGAAGTGCGGGGAGCCCATGAGCAAGCACACGCGAGAGGAGTCGACATCCACGCGGAACAGGGTGCGCGAAGGCAAGGAGGAGTCCTCCACCACGCAGACGGTGACGGTCCAGGTGGAGGAATGGACATACAACTTCGGGCCCAACCGGCTGATGCAGGTGGCCGTCTTCACCGATGGCAAGCTGACCGACGTGCGCAGCGCGGGCTACGGCAAGTAGGCCCGGCACGGGCCCATGAAGAAACGCGTCGTCCCGAATCGAGAGGGTCACGGTGCCCCTCGCCTCGGGTTGCACGCCCTGAAACATCGGGCGCGGAACGCTTCGCCTCCTTGCATCGCCGTCCGTCCTCACCGAGCATTGGTCCGTGTCTCCACTCCCCTCCGCGTCGTCATGCGGCTCGCACTCCTCGCTGGTGGGTCGGCGGTGAGCGCGGACGCCAGTCCTCCACTGAACCGCGTCCTGGCTGACCTCTTCGTGCGCACGCGCGCCCAGGAGGCCGCGCTCGTCCTCGGCGCGGCGCTCTGCACCGCCTTGTTCGCGCAGGTCGCCATCTCGGTGCCGGGCTCACCGGTGCCCATCACGGGACAGACGCTCGCCGTCGTCCTCACGGCCGCCGCGCTCGGGCCTGGACGTGGCGTGGCCGCGCAGCTCGCCTATCTCTTGTTGGGGGCGGTGGGGTTGCCCTTCTACGCGAAGGCGGCCAGCGGCTGGGGGGCGCTCGTCGGTCCGACGGGCGGCTATCTGGTGGGCTTCCTCCCCGCGGCCTTCCTCGTGGGGCTCGCGGCACGCCACGCCTACGATAGGCGCCCGAGGACAGCGGTGCCCCTCTTCCTCGGGGGACAGCTCGTCATCCTGGTCATCGGCGTGTGCTGGCTCCATGTGGTGGCCTCGCTCGACTTCGCCACGGCCTTCCACAAGGGCTTCGTGCCGTTCATCCCTGGAGGACTGCTCAAGGCCGCCCTCGCCGGTCTGATCTCGTCTCTCGCCTGGCGACTCGTGCGGGCTCGCGAGGCCTGACCTCATTCTCGCGGTCGAAGCAATGTGCTCTCGGGTGCGGACCACGCGAGGAGAGACCTGACATGCCATTGCGTGGGTTCGGGAGTGCGCCCTGATGGCAAGCAAGGCGGTGCTCGCAGCGCGTCAATCCCATCAACCTATAGGTCTGGCTTCATGGGCGACCCACGTTGCACCGCGAGATTGAAAGACTCAACGTGGCGGAAGCCCCGGGCGCCGCGACCCTGCCAGCGCCCGGTGAGTGACGGCTCAGGCGACGCGGGGGAAATCCACCTCGGTGCCGGCCACCACGTTGAGGTAGTTGGTGAGCACGTTCTGCGCGACGGCGGCCACCACCTCCACCAGCTCCGCGTCGCTCAGCCCCACCTTGCGTGCCTGCGCGAGTTGCGGGCCCACGTCCGCTGCCCGCGTCCGAGCGATGGCGACGGCGAGGTCCAGAATGGCCTGCTCGCGGGGGTCCGCCGAACGGCCGGTGCGAAAGCCCGTCAGCTCATCCGCCTTCACTCCGTGCCCCTTCGCCAGCGCCGTGTGCGCGGAGAGGCAGTAGGTGCAACGGTTCAGCTCCGCCACCGCGATGGCGATGGCCTCCTGCGTGCGCGGCGACAACTTCGCGCCGCCCATGGCGTTGAAGTAGCCCGCCACGGCATCGAGCGCCGCGGGGGAGTGGGCGAAGGTGGAGAACATCTTTGGGACCATCCCGAACTTCGCCTTCAGGGCGGCGAGCGTGGGCTCGGAGGCTGCAGGCGTATTCGCGGGGCCAACAGGGGCAATGAGGGGCGTCGTCATGGGGTGCTCCTGGGGACAACGGGTTGTGTGGCAGGTCGATTGGTTTCGACTCGATACCAAATGCGCCCGCCCTCCTTGCTTGTCAAGTCAGTATCGACACGATACCTTTGTGCCCATGGCCGCCGACCGCCTCTACGTGTTGCTCGAGCGACTCGGGAACCTGCTCCGCACGGAGGAACGGGCAGCGGGGCTGCCACACGGGCTTCAGCCGGTGCACCTGCAGGCGCTGCGCTATCTGCAGTCGTGCAACCGCTACAGCAACACGCCCGCGGCGCTGACGGAGTACCTGGGGCTCACCAAGGGCACCGTGTCCCAGACGCTCCTGCTGCTGGAGGAGAAGGGACTGTTGCGAAAGCAGGCGGATACGGAGGACCGGCGCGTCATTCATCTCCTATTGACGGAAGCCGGCCGCGCGGTGCTGAAGCAGGCCCTGCCACCCGAGCTCTTCAAGCGGGCCCTCGCGGGGCTGCCCGGTGATGGCGCGGCGCTCGATGAGTCCCTCACGGAACTGTTGCGCGCGTTGCAGGCCGCGAATGCCCAGCGCAGCTTCGGCGCGTGCGGCACCTGCAAGCACTTCCAGCGAGAAGGCGCGGGGCGCTTCCGCTGCGGCCTGACGCAGGACCCGCTGTCGCGCGAGGACAGCCAGTTGCTCTGCCGGGAGCACGAGGGCATCTCCCCAGGGCACTGATGCCGGGCTCGAACCACGTGCGCTGCTCGGCCGGAGGGAGGCGTGTCGTTCCGAGTTGATAGGGTCGAAGTGCCCATGCGCACTCTTGCCCTGATGTTGAGCGCAGTCCTGTTGACCACGAGCTGCGCTTCCCAGTCCTCCTCATCCCAGAGAGAGTTGGACGCGTTCCATGCACGTCGCACAGCGCTGAACGGGCCTCCACCCGCCTCGATGGGCCTGGGCTCGGACGCCGTGCGGCGTCGCGAGAGTGGAACAGATTCGAACACCGTGTCAGGAGCCGTGGGTGGTGGGCAGCAGAACGCCGCACTGACACGACAAGCGGTCCTGGCCGCCGTCGACGAAGTGCGGAGCTCCACGGAAGACACGGCCCGAGCCATCTCCAGGCTCGCCACGAGCACGCGAGAGCTGGGTGGGCATGGCAGGCACTTCATCCGCTACTTCGACCACGGGGCAAGACAGTTGCCCTGGCTTCGTGGGGCACTCGGGAGCATCACTTCTCTCACGGCTGAATCCAGCTTGGTGGGAGACGCGGCCATGGAGCTTGGCATCCTCCGGATGACGGGCCCTCGGCTCCAGGCCGCGTTGTCCGGCACGATGCTGCTTGCCACCTGGCTCGACTTCCTGAACCTCGTGAGCGTCGTGCTCCAGCAATGCCCTTACTACAGCGTGGAGCAGTTGCTCGTGGACATGGACCGCGTGTGGAACCTGCTGGAGCCGGCCTTGGGCGCTCTCGCCTCGCGGGAGCAGGCGCGCGTGGAGGCCACGGCGACAGCCATGCCCGTGCTGATGGGGCAACTGACCCATGAGTTCCACTCCATTCGCGAAGGTGCGCGGATGGCGATGGAGCGCACAGGACAAGTGGTGGCGACGGCACAGTTCATCGAGATGCTCGCGCTCGTCTCCGCGCTGAAGATGTCACTGCCCAGGCTACCGCCCGCTGCGCCCGTCGCGCTGGGAGCGCGACTGGTGATGGGCCCTGGCGGAATCATGGCCGGCCAACAACTCGTCGTCTCCGCCGAGTGGGTGGAGATGATGCGAAGGCTCGTCCAGGCGGGAGTCATCTCCGCGCCCGTCGTGAGCGCGGCGGTCCGCACCAGCGCGGGACACGTGTGGATGGCGCAGGCGAACCAGGAACTGCCCAAGGGCGTGCGTGAGGCACTGGGAGACTCACCCGAGGTGCGCGGCATGCACGTGACGAACAGGACCGGGGCCGGCATGTCCGAGGCGCCGAAACATCACGTCCTGCCGCAAGAGCACCGGGAGTGGTTCGAGAAGCGCGGCTTCACGGGAGACATGAGCATCGACCAGTTCTGCGTGAGACTGGAGCGCTCTCATCACGAGGCCATTCACGGCGGTGGTGCTTGGCAACTGGGCCGCACCTGGCCACATGAATGGAATCAGATGATCATGGGTATCTTGCGCGATGCCGAGCTCGCAGCGGGCAGGATGTTGCCGCGCGACTCCATCCTGAAGCTCGTCGCGAAGGAGATGCAGCGCTATAACATCCCCATGGAATTCACCCCGGGGCGAAGGCGATGAGCGCGGGGGACTCATGGCATGGCAACTGGCCGGCGCGTCTGTATGAGTGCGTGCGTGAGCACGGCTACACGTCACTCACAGCCTTCGCCGACGCACATCCCGCCATCTCATTGGTCGAGTTGACGGAGATGCTCGGCAAGGGCCGCTTCAGCGCAGTGCAGGTCTTCAGTGGACTGGTCGAAGAAGCCGAACGCAGCCATCAGCTCGTACGCCTGATGCGAGGACAGCTCGTGCGCGAGCTGTCGGAGAGCTTTCCCAACGGCTGGCCCGCGGGATTGGACGACGACGCCCGCCTGGAGGCCGCGATGATGCTCGCCTCGTGGATTGGCTTCACACCCGAAACGCACAAAGAGCGTGCTCGACAGGTCACGGCCACACTCCTCGCCAATCCCCCACCCGCCGGTTGGCGCCCGCTCAGCCACGACGACGGACTCCTCCGCACCCTCCTCCCAGACGACACCGCCTGACAGGCCCACGGCGGAGACACCGCCGCGGGCCCCACACGGTCTACACAGTCTTCACCAGCGCCCTGCCCGCCGCCCGCCCCGAGAAGATGCACCCGCCGAGGAACGTGCCCTCCAGCGCCCGGTACCCGTGCACCCCTCCTCCACCGAACCCGGCCACCTCGCCGGCCGCGTAGAGGCCGGGAATCACCTGTCCCTGCGTCCCGAACACCCGGCCGGACAGGTCCGTCTCGAACCCTCCCAGCGTCTTGCGCGTCAGCACATTCAATTTCACGCCGATGAGCGGCCCCGCCTTCGGGTCCAGGATGCGGTGCAGCTTCGCCGTGCGCACCAACTGGTCCCCGCGATACCCCCGCGCCTGTCGAATCGCGGCAATCTGCAAGTCCTTCCCGAACGGGTTGTCCAACTGCCTGTCCCGCGCGAGCACCTCACGCTCCACCGTCGCGAAGTCGAGCACCGGCGTCTCCGTCTTCGCGTTCATCCCCTCCACCAACGTCCGCAAGTCGTTCGCCACGACGAAGTCCGCGCCGTGCTCCTTGAACGCCTCCACCGGCCCCATCGCCTTCTTGCCCACGGCCCGGTTGAGCACACCCTTCCAATCCTTCCCCGTGAGGTCCGGGTTCTGCTCGGAGCCCGAGAGCGCGAACTCCTTCTTCAAAATCCACTGGTTCAACACGAACCACGAATACTCATGGCCCGTCTTCAAGATGTGCTCGAGCGTCCCCAGCGTGTCGAAGCCCGGGAACAACGGCGGCGGCAGCCGCTTGCCCGTCGCGTCCAGCCACAGCGAGCTGGGCCCTGGAAGAATCCGGATGCCGTGCCGAGGCCAGATGGGGTTCCAGTTCCTCAACCCCTCCGTGTAATGCCACATGCGGTCGCGGTTGATGAGCCGTCCACCCGCCGCCTCCGTAATCGCAATCATCCGACCATCCACATGCGCCGGCACACCCTGCACCATGAACTTCGGCACGGGCCCCATGCGCTCCGGCCAGCTCTTGCGCACCAGCTCGTGGTTGCCGCCAATGCCTCCCGACGTGACAACCACCGCCGAGCCCCGCAGCTCGAAGTCCCCTGCCGTCTCCCGTGAGCTGCTCACCCCACGCTCCACGTCCGAGGGCACCAGCTTCATCCCTCGCACCCCCACCACCGCCCCCGCCTCGACGAGCAGCTCGTCCACCCGGTGCCGGAACAGGAATGTCAGCGTCCCCTTCTCCCGCGCCGCCTGCGCGCGCCGGACAAAAGGCGCGAGCACTCCCGGCCCCGTGCCCCACGTCACATGGAAGCGAGGCACGGAGTTGCCGTGCCCCACCGCGCCGTAGCCACCGCGCTCCGCCCAGCCCACCACGGGGAACCAGCGCATGCCCTGCGCATGCAGCCACGGGCGCATCTCCGTCGCCGCGAAGTCGACGAAGGCCTCCGCCCACTTCCGGGGCCAGTGGTCCTCCTCACGGTCGAACCCCGCGGTGCCCATCCAGTCCTCGAGCGCGAGCGCATGCGAGTCCTTGATGCCCATCCGCCGCTGCTCCGGCGAGTCCACCAGGAACAACCCACCGAAGGACCAGAACGCCTGTCCCCCCAGGTTCTGCTCACCCTCCTGGTCCACCACCGTGACGCGCTTGCCCGCGTCCGCGAGCTCCGTCGCCGCGACGAGCCCCGCGAGCCCACCGCCCACGACGATGACATCCGTCTGCTGTCCCATCCGGAGCCTCCAGTCCCAAAACCCAAGGGAGGCCGGATGATAGCCTCAGTCGTCGACCTGGACCCGCACCCTCGACGGCTCCGCGAACTGCCGCACCACGCAGTCCCCCTCGCTCCCATCCTCCCAGGCGAGCATGGCGAACTCCGCCGGCGCATCCAACGCGATGATGGGATGGTGCCACACGCCCCGGTGGTAGTTCACGCCCTCCCCCGGCCCACACACGAAGGCCTCCAACTTCTCCACGTCCGGCCCACCCTCTGGCGCGCTCGGGGCGACACACACCAGGTACCGCTCGCACCGCATGGGAAGGAACGCCTGGCTCGAATACGGATGATGCTCCAGCAGCTTCACCGTGAAGGGCAGCCCCTGGGGCACCGAGCGGAACACCGCGAGGTTCGGCTTCGCCGAGTCCCGCGCGTTCTCCAGCCGCGCGGACCAGTCGAACCGCACCGCCGTCCCCTGATTCGCCAGCGCACCCGGCGCGAGCCCCGCGGAGACCACATCGCCAAACGGTGCGAAGCCTTCTGGCGACAACCGCCGCGCGACGATGACTCGGGACACATGCTCACTCATGGCTGAAGCATAACGTCGGGGGATGACGCACCCAAGGCGGCCAGGCCCGGCGCGAGTGCCATGGGACTGTCATGGTCAACAGCGCATCCCCAACGCCACGGGTCCTCCCCATGGCGACAAGCGCTTCATCTCCCGTTTACATCGCCATGGCATCTTCCACGGACTCAGAGCCGTCATGCCGAGGGCTCCCCACCCCCCCATGCGAATCCTCCTCACCGCACTCGTCCTCTTGAGCGCACCCGTCCTCGCTCAACCCCCGTCCCCACCCAAGCCCGAGTCCGTCCCCAAACCCACCAGCTTCTTCCGCCAGCTCCAGGAGACACGCTCCTTCAACAGCGGCCGTCCCGTGGGCGCCACTGTCACTCCGGATGAGCAGACGCTGTTCTTCCTGCGCAACTCCGCCACCTCCAACGCGCTCTCCCTCCATGCGTTCGACGTGGCCACCGGCCAGTCGCGAGAGCTGCTCACGCCCGAGAGCCTCCTGCGAGGCGCCGAGGAGACCCTCACGCCCGAGGAGAAGGCGCGCCGGGAGCGCATGCGGATGAGCTCGCGCGGGTTCTCCAACTACACCCTGTCCGATGACGGCAAGAAGCTCCTCATGGGGCTGTCCGGCAAGCTGTTCGTCGTGGAGCGAGCGTCCGGAAAGGTGACCGAGCTCAAGACGGGACCGGGCGTCATCGACCCGCGACTGTCCTCGGATGGCACCCAGGTGGCCTACGTCCGCGAGCACGACGTGTACCGCCTGGACCTGGCCACCAACACCGAGCGCCGCGTCACCAAGGGCGGCACCGCGGAGAAGACACACGGGCTGGCGGAGTTCATCGCCCAGGAGGAGATGTATCGCTTCTCTGGCTACTGGTGGAGCCCGGACGCCAAGGCCCTGGCCTACACGGAGTCGGACACGAGCGGCGTGGAGAAGCTCTCCATCGCGGACACCGGCAACCCCGCGCAGGGCGCGCAGCAGCTCTCCTACCCTCGCGCCGGCAAGGCCAACGCCAGGGTGCGGCTGGGCGTCATCCCCGTCACCGGCGGAAAGACGACGTGGGTGAACTGGGACGCGGAGAAGTACCCCTACCTCGCCACCGTGCGCTGGCCCGCGAAGGGCCCGCTGACCCTGCTGGTGCAGAACCGCCACCAGACGGAGGAGGTGCTGCTCGCCGTGGACGTGAAGACCGGGCGCACCACGCCCCTGCTCGTGGAGAAGGACGACGCCTGGCTGGAGCTGGACCAGACCTTCCCCCACTGGCTGGAAGACGGCAGCGGCTTTCTCTGGGGCACCGAGCGCAACGGCGCACCCGAGCTGGAGCTGCGCGACGCCACCGGCAAGCTCGTGCGCTCGCTCGTCCCGCCTGACGCGGGCTTCGGCGGACTGGTGGGCTACGTGGAGAAGGAGGAGACCGTCTACTTCGTCGGAGGGACGAACTCCGCGGAGCGCTACGTGTGGCGCGCGCGAAAGGGAGACAAGCCGACCCGCGTCACCACGGGAGGCCCGGCGCTGGAGTCGGCCCGCCTCTCCCCCCGGGGAGGGCTGCTCGTCGTGACGTCGGAGGGCCCCAAGAGCATGCGGAGCACCGTGGTGCTCAAGGCGGACGGCACGCGCGTGGGCGAGCTGCCCTCCATCGCGAAGGAGCCTCCCTTCCAGCCCCGGCTGGAGGTGCGTCAGGTGGGCAAGGAGCGCTTCCCGACATCCCTGGTGCGCCCGCGCGACGCGAAGCCCGGGGTGAAGCTGCCCGTCATCGTGGAAATCTACGCGGGCCCCGGCACCGCCATGGTCCGCCAGAGCATGGCGTCGCACCTCACCGCGCAGTGGATGGCGGACCAGGGCTTCCTCGTGGTGCGGCTCGACGGACGCGGCGCCTCGCCGACGGCCGACGCGAAGCTGCGCAAGCCGAAGTACGACTTCCCCAAGGTGCTGATGGATGAACAGGTGGCGGCGCTGCGCGCGCTCGCGGCGGAGGTCCCCGAGCTGGACTTGAACCGCGTGGGAATCACAGGAGGCAGCCACGGCGGCTACATGTCCGCGCTCGCCGTGCTCACCCGGCCGGACGTCTTCAAGGCCGCGGTGGCGGTGTCGGCGGTGACGGACTGGCGGGACTACGACACGCACCTGACGGAGCGCTTCCTCGGCCTGCCCGACGAGCACCCGGACGCGTATGCCCAGAGCTCACTGCTCACCCACGTGAAGGCGGGCCAGCCCATGGGCAAGCTCCTCGTCATTCACGGCACCGCGGACGACAACGTCTTCTTCTTCCACGCCCTCAAGCTGTCGGACGCGTTGTTCCGGGCGGGCCAGTCCCACGAGTTCCTGCCGCTCTCCGGCATGACGCACATGGTGTACTCCGACCCGCAGGTGACGGAGCGCTTGTGGGAGCACACCATGCGCTACTTCAAACAGCACCTCTGACGGACAGGACGGAGGCCCTGGACTCGGCCTCCGTCCCCAACACCGTCAGCGCACCGGCGGCGGAAGCACCTTGAGCTGCGGCTTCACGACCTTCAGGTCACCCACCACCACGATGGTCATCGACTCACGCGTGAGCGTCTTCGTGGCCATCTGCTTCACCTGCTCCGGGGTGACGGCCATCACCGTCTGCACGTAGTCGCGCAGGTACGAGTCCGGCAGTCCGTGCAGGTCCACGAAGCGCAGCTTGTTGATGATGCCGTTGCGCGACGAGTTCTGGAGCAGGAAGACACCCGCCAGGTAGTTCTGCACCTCGCGCAGCTCGTCGGCGGAGGGCGGCGTCCTGCGCAGCGTGTCCACCTCCTTGAGCACCTCCTTCAGCGACTCCCCGGTGACGGCCGTCGTCACGTCCGCGTTCTGCACCCAGGACGCATCCCCCACGTGCACGGAGATTTCGCTGTAGGGCGAGTACGAATAGCCCTTCTTCTCGCGGATGTTCGCGGTGATGCGCGAGCTGAAGTAGCCACCGAGCAGCGTGTTCATCACCTCCTGCTGGACGTAGTCGGGGCTGGCGGGCGGCAGCGCCTTCACCGCGACGCGCACCGTGGACTGCACCGAGCCGGGCCGGTCCAGGTACTGCACCGACTTCGCCACCTGCTGCGTCGGCGGGTTCTGGACGCGCGCGGGGCCCGGCTTCCAGCCGGTGAACACCTCGCGCACCGCCTTCTCCACCGAGGCCGCGTCGAACCGGCCGACGATGTACAGCCGCGAGCGGGCCGCGCCGATGTTCGCGTCGTAGTGCGCGCGCACACCCTCCCGCGTGTAGCCCTTCAACATCTCCTCGGTCGGGAAGATGCGGCCATAGGGATGGTCGCCATAGACGGCCTTCGCCAGCAGCTCGTCGGCGAGCACCTGCGGCTGGCTCCGGTAGATGGCCACGTCCCGCAGCAGGTTCGCCTTCACCCGCTCCACCTCCGCCGGAGGGAAGGCCGGGCTCTGGATGACGTCCGCGATGAGCGCCACTGCCTGGGGCGCCGACTCGGAGAGCACCTCGATGCCGACGAACGTCTGGTCCTGCGTGGTGCCGACGTTGAGCTGTCCCCCCAGCCCGGCGGCCGTCTGGGCCACCTGCTCGGCGGTGCGGGAGGTGGTGCCCTCCACCAGCAGCTTGCCCGTCAGGTCCGCGAGCCAGACCTCATTGGACTTCTCGTGGATGTTGCCGGTGTCGATGGCGAGCTGGATGGCGACCTTCGGCATGTCGCCATAGGGAAGCAGCGAGACCTCCAGCCCGTTGTCGAGCTTGAACTCGGTGCGGACGGGGACCTTGAAGGGCTTGGGCGCCGCGGGAGCCGGAGGGGCCTCCTTGGCGGGAGCGGCGGCGATGGCGGGCGCGTGCAGAAGCCCGAACACCATCAGCGCGGGAGCGACGAGACGGCTGCGAAGTGAGCGCGTGTTCATGGGTCGCATGTCCTCAGCGGGCCTGGGCCTTGGTGGGGGCGGGAGTCACCGTGAGCACCGTGCGGTTCTCACGGCGCAGGTACTCACGCGCGGTCTTCTGGATGAGCTCCGGTGACACCTTCATCAGCTCGTCCTCCAGCCGGTTGATGCGCTCCGGGTCGTCGAAGAAGAGCGCGAAGGAGGCCAGCAGGTCCGCGCGGCCGAAGCCGAGGAACGACTCCACGTGCTCATACAGCCGCGAGCGCGCCTTCACCCGCGCACGCGCCAGCGTCGCCGCGTCGATGGGCTTTTCCTGAAGCTGCGCCACCACGCCGTCAATCTCCTTCAGAATCGCTTCCGGCGACGTGCTCGCGTCGTGGAACAGATACGCGGTCCACTGCATGGGCCCGTTGTAGTTCCACTGGTTGCCCAGCTCGTTCACCCCACCCTGCAGCTCACCCGCCAGGCCCTTCTTCTGCACGAGCTGCTGGTAGAGCGCGCTGTCATTGCCCTTCAGGAGCACCTCGTCGACCAGCGCCATGGCGTAGTACTCGGGCGTGCCCACCGCGGGCATGTGGTAGCCCACCGCGAGCGCCGGGCGCTCGGCCAGCTTGTCCGGCTTGTCGTGGCGCTTCTCCTTCTCCTGGCGAGGCTCGGAGATGTCCGGCTTCTGGGGCTGCGCCACCGTGGGCAGCGGCCCGAAATACTTCTTCACCCAGCCCTTCACCTGCTCCGGCTCGAAGTCGCCCACCACCACCAGCACGGCGTTGCTCGGGGCGTAGTACGTCTTGAAGAACGACTTCACGTCGTCCAGCGTGGCGGCCTCCAAATCCTTCAGGTCGCCGTAGAAGTTGTGCGCGTTGTACCAGTTGGTGTTCGCCACCTGCGGCATGTCCAGCCACGGGAAGCCGCCATAGGGCTGGTTGAGGACGTTGACCTTCACCTCGTTCGACACCACGCCCTGCTGGTTCTTGAGGTTCTCCTGCGTCACCTCCAGGCCGCGCATCCGGTCGGCCTCCGCCCAGAGCATCGTCTCCAGCGCGTTGGAGGGGACAATCTCGAAGTAGTTGGTGAAGTCGAAGCGCGTGGAGCCGTTGAGCACTCCGCCGTTCTTCTGGATGAGCCGGATGAACTCCATCTTCCCGAGGTTGGTCGAGCCCTGGAACATCATGTGCTCGAACAGGTGCGCGAAGCCGGTGCGGTTCTTCGGCTCGATGCGAAAGCCGATGTTGTAATAGACGCCAATCGCCGTCTTGGGCGCCGTGGTGTCTCGCGAGAGGACCACCTTCAAGCCGTTATCGAGCTTGAAGTAGTCCACCGGCACCTGGAGCTTGGGCGTCTCGGCGGGAGCCGGGGCCGGGGCCGCCACCGCGGGAGCCTCGGCGGGGGCAGGTGGGGCTTCGGGCTTCTGGGCTTCGTGTGATGCCGCGCACCCGAGGAACGCGGCGGCTGTTACCGCTCCGAACACTCTTCTCATCGACCCCTCCCAGGGACCTGGCCATGCGTCGAAGGACGCCGACCCTTACGGCGAGCTGTGACCATCGATTGCGAGGACGTGCTGGCGACTTCTAGGCCACCATGAAGGGGGCCGCGCAGTAGGAGCAGACGACCTTGTCTCCTGGAAGAACATTCTCCGCGCCCACCGGGGCATCACACGAGGGACACCTGCTGGCGACACTCTGCGCCCGCTCCAGCGCGTCCCGGTGGACGTACTCGCGCGACTCCGCCAGGTAGACGAGGTCCACCTCGTGACGGGCGATGAGCGCGGTGAGCAGCGCATCCGCCTCGTCCTCGGACACCTTGAGGTGAAGGGCCGCGTCGCTCGCGCGGAGCCGGATTTGTGCTCGGATGAAGCCACGCAGTTGCTCCCGGCGCCGAGCCGTCCGGGACGGCGCCATGCCTTTCTTCCACAGGAAGACCCCCACACCCACGAACACGACCGCCAGCGCCAGAACCAACCACCCGTCCGAGGCTTTCTTCCCTTCATCCGGCGAAACGATTCCCACCACGCCCACCGCCAGCCCCATCACCCCGAACACCGCGCCAGCGACCCCCACCCACGCGACCACCAGGCCCACGGCCCTTGCCAGCCAGTCGAGGACGCCCGAAGCACCAGGGCTCACGGCGGCGGGCGGCGGGGACACGGCTGTCAGCGGGGAGTCGTGACGGCGAGGAGTATTCATGGAGTCTCACGGGCTGCGGGCGGGAGCCCCGCATCCTAGAGGCCGCCCCCGCGGCGGTGTCCCGGGAAAATCCGCCCCGCCGCGCCCGGCCACACTCCGGGCACGGCGAGGTTGTCACTCAGGGAAGGTCAGCCCTTCAGCCCTGAGGCTCCTGCGGGCACGTCGAGCACATGGGCGGGCAGTCCTGGGGGCACCACGTCGGCTCACCCGTGGAGCAGATGAAGTCACCGCACGGAGGCGTGTTGGGGCAGTCGATGGGGCAGGACCACCCATGCTCACCGTTGTTGCAGAGGCCGTCACCGCACGAGTTGCTGGGGCAGTCGCCGGGACACGTCGACGTCGTCTCACCCCCGTTACAGATCCCATCCCCGCACGAGGTGCCAGGGCAGTCCGACGGGCACGACCAGGTCGTCTCCCCGTTGTTGCAGAGGCCGTCACCGCAAGTGGGCACCGAAGCGCAGTCCTCGGGACAGGTGGAGCTGCTCTCCCCGTGTGCGGTGTCACAGAAGTTGTCGCCGCAGATGTAGGCGCAGGGCTCGCACCACGGCCAACTGCCCCCGCATGGGCACTGCTCGAGCCCCGCCTCCACCTGTCCCGGCTCCATCACTCGGGAGTCGGGAGAAGACTCGCCACACGCGGAGAAGAGCCCCAGCGTCAGGCTTGCCACGACGACCAACAGACGAGACTTCATGGGCGACTCCTTGGAAAAATGGGTGTCCAGGGTAACCCAGAATATCATCTCAATAACAAACACAGACGATGCGTGATTGCGCGGGACGTCATGGACGCGACTTCCCCCTGGGAGTCCGCGCCTGGCACCCGGACACATCGACAGGGTCTCCCCTCACCCGGCAGCGTCATTCGACGTTTCTTCTCTCGGACGGAGTGACAGGTCCACGTGCCGTGTGTTACCCCGAAAGACCACCTCGTTGGTGTTCAAACAGTACGTCTGGTTACTGACACCAACCCATCCAGGGCCGTTTCCGTGGAGCCATCGCGGAGGGTCCTGCCATGCCCAAAAGTGAGGAACCGCGTGAGCGCTACATCCAACGCGGTGCGGCCCCTGTCCCTGGGACAGCGATACCGTGCCTATACCCACAGGAACCTGGACGAGCTGACGGCGAGGGCACGCCTGTCGTCGGACGAGCGGCTCGCCGTGCAGGCGGTGGCCCAGGTGCTCCCCTTTCGCGTCAACACGTACGTGGTGGACGAGCTCATCGACTGGTCCGCCGCGCCGGACGACCCCATCTACCGGCTCGTGTTTCCGCGGGCGGACATGCTGCCCGCATCCGACGTCTCGCGCATCGTCGACCTGATGCGCTCGGGGGCGCCCGCGCTGGAGCTGGCGGGGGTGGTGCGAGACATCCGCGCGAGCCTCAATCCGCATCCCGCCGGGCAGATGCAGCTCAACGTGCCCAAACTCGCCAACGAGGAGCCGCTGCCGGGGCTCCAGCACAAGTATCAGGAGACGGTGCTCTTCTTCCCGAAGCAGGGACAGACGTGTCACGCCTACTGCACGTATTGCTTCCGCTGGGCGCAGTTCGTGGGGGACGCGGATTTGAAGTTCGCCTCGCGAGACATCGCCCCCATGGTCGACTACGTGCGCGAGCACCCGGAGGTCACCAACGTGTTGTTCACCGGGGGCGACCCCATGGTGATGAGCGAGGCGGTGCTGGCGCGCTACATCGAGCCGCTGCTGGACATCGAGCACCTGGAGGCCATCCGCATCGGCACCAAGGCGCTGGCGTACTGGCCGCAGCGCTTCGTCACGGACCCGGACGCCGACGACACGCTGCGCCTGTTCGAGAAGGTGGTCGCCTCCGGCAAGAGCCTGGCGTTCATGGCGCACTTCTCCCATCCCAACGAGATGGTGCCGGACATCGTGCAGGAGGCCGTGCGCCGCATCCGCTCCACGGGCGCGGTCATCCGCACCCAGGCGCCGCTGATTCGCACCATCAACGATGACGCGGCGACGTGGGAGCGCATGTGGCGCACGCACCTGCGCCACGGCATGGTGCCGTATTACATGTTCATCGAGCGGGACACGGGACCGCAGGACTACTTCGCCGTCCCGCTCGCCTCCGCCTACGACATCTTCCGGAGCGCCTACCGGCAGGTGTCTGGCCTTGCGCGCACGGTACGCGGCCCGTCGATGTCCGCCACGCCCGGCAAGGTGTGCGTGGATGGCGTGACGGAAATCGGGGGCGAGAAGGTCTTCATGCTGCACTTCATCCAGGCCCGGGAGGCGGAGTGGGTCGGCAAGCCCTTCTTCGCGAAGTACGACGAGAAGGCGACGTGGCTGTTTGATTTGAAGCCCGCCCTGGGTGCCACGCACTTCCCCTGGGAGCAACCCGCTATCCCCCCAGGATGAGGATGGCCATGCCGAGGATGAGCACGGCAATCATCCCGGACTTCAAGAGGACGTTGGCCTCGCGGAAGAAGAGGGCAGACAGGATGAAGCCCACGATGAGGCTCGTCCTGCGCAGCACGGACAGGTGCGTCACCATCGCCTGCGGCTCGGTGATGGCGACGAAGTAGATGAGCTCGGCCGCCACCCAGGAACACCCCACGAGCGGAATGCCCCAGCTCCAGGTGAGGCCCAGGCCCAATCCGCCGTTGCGCAGCATGTACGGCACGAAGACGAGCGCGGACAGGAGGCAGCGCTGGAACGCGGAGCTGGCTTGCAGCTCCAGCACGGGCAGGCCCAGCCGCGAGACGAGGAACTTGTCATACACGGTGGTCGCCGCCGACAGCGCGGTGGCGGACAACATCCACCACACGGAGCGGTTCTTCGCCAGCACCAGCCCCTCCTTCCGGCCGACGATGGAGAGCACGTAGTACGAGCAGACGGTGAGCATCAGCCCGAGGAACTGCACGGGCGTCAGCAGCTCGCGGAACATCAGGAAGCCGCCCGCCAGCGTCCACAGCGGACCGGAGGCGCGCACCGCTCCGGCGATGGAGATGGGCAGCTCGCGGACCGCGTAGTACGCGAGAATCCACGACGCCGTCATCGCCACGCCCTTGGGCAACAGCCACGCCTGCTCCCGCCACGTCAATCCAAACGGCTCGACGTGGATGGGCAGCGCGCCCGGAATCAACACCGGCACCCAGCACAGCGCGCCAAAGAGAGAGGACCACATGACGACGGGGATGACGCTGTTGCCCGTCATCGCCTTCTTCGTCCAGACATCATAGAGGCCGAGCATCACGCCCGCGCCCAGGCCATACGCAATCCACATGGTTGAGGGTCTTCGAGGCAAAGAGGTGCCCGCTCGGGCCCACGGCTTCGCGAGGCCCGAGTCGGGAGCACGGCGGAGCGACACGCCCCGCCGGCGAGAAAGTCTTCCCGTCAGCCTTCGAGCGAGCGGAAGGCGTCCAACGTCTGACGCAGGTGCTCCGGAGACTTCGTGCCCGTCAGCACGTAGCCGGAGAAGCGCTGCCCGAGGATGTGAGTCAATGACTCGCGCATGGACAGCCGCGCGTCCCTCCCCTCCTCCTGGAGCAACTGGCCCATGGCGAAGGGGCGGTTGACCAGGACCTGGAGCCCGTGTCGGGCCGCCAGCTCGAACGCCGGCTCCAGCGTCCGGTGGAGCAGGTTGTAGGGGAACTGAAGGAAGGAATAGACGCCCGCGGCACAGGCGGCCTCGGCGCCGGCCCAATCACTCACACTGGCGCCCACGCGGGAGACCCCGAGCGTCCCCGCGTACTCGAGCACGCGCAACACCTCGGGCGAGCCCACGTTGCCGGCCGTCGCTTTGTGAACCTGGAGCAGGTCGATGTGCCCGAGCAGCCGCACGCTCTCGTCCAGGCTCCGGCGAAGCGCGTCCGGCGAGTGGTCCGTGAAGGACGTGTTCCGCACCGCGTCCCAATGCTCACCCAGCTTGGTGGCCACGAAGACGGAGCTCCGCGCGGAGCCGAGCCCCGACAGGAACGCACCGAAGCGCTTCTCGCTCGAGCCATACGCGGGCGCGGTGTCGAAGCAGCGGACCCCCAGTTCGAGGGCGGTGTCGAGCAGCCGTCTGCCGTCGGCCTCCGACGGAGGCGGCTCGGCGCGGTAGCCCCACCTGCGCCCGAGCGAGAGCAGTCCGAGCCCCAGCTCCACGGGCCGTGTCCCGCTCATGACTTCACCTTGGGGTGATAGAACGCCTGCGGCTTCACGTCCTCGGCGCGGAAGCCACCGTTGCCCAGGATGACCTGTCCCACGCCCAGCACCAGGCCCCGCGCCGTGCCCGAGCCCTTCAACACGGCCGCGCGCACGTCCGGGTCCGGGTCGCTGAAGGCCGCGCCCGCCGCGAGCTGACAACTGTCCACGGTGATGGCCCCGAGCACCTGCGTCCCGGAGCCGAGCACGCTCTCTCCGAACACGGACACGCCACCCAGATACCGTCCCCCGTCGCCCACGGTGATACGCGCACCGGAGCGATTGGCCTTCGCGGTGAAGCCGCCCTCGCCAAACTGGTTGCCGTCACCGACGAGGATGCTGCCCGTCTCGGCGGCCAGCAGCGTGCCCGTGTGGAGGATGTTCCGGCTGCCCAGTTGGAACTCCGCCGAGGCCGCGCAGGTCAGCGTGACACACGGATGGATGACATTGCCCTCGCCGATGCGCAGGTGCCGCGAGATGAGCACGGAGAACGGGTCATAGATGACGTTCCCCGTGTCCGCGAGCGCGAGGACCTCCTCCACGGTGAGCAGTCCCGCCGAGCGCCGGGGCGCATCCAGGGCCGCGAGCAGGTCAAGCCGCATGGGTGGCCTCCCGCACGACGGACGCGAGGCTCGCGTGCAGCACGTCACACGGGCGCTTGGCGATGAGCCCATCCTCCAGTCGCTCGTAGAGCCGCGCCGTCAGCACGTCCGTGAGGAACGGCGCCTCCGTCATCTTCCCCGGCAGGATGCAGATGTGGCCGGGCACCGGCTCGTGGATGGCGATGTTGAGCGAGCGCGCGGAGCCCGCATCGGGCGCGAAGTCCACCTTGGTGCAGGCCACGTCGCTGTGCGGCCCCGCGTTGCGCCAGCCCGGCACCAGCCGCTCCAGCGCGCGGTGGAGGTTGTCCGCCCGCTCGGGCACCACGTGGTAGTCGGGATTGGCGCACAGGAGCGCGTCTTCGTTGAGTCCCACGACGCTGTAGTCACCGTGGTGCATCATCGCCGCCTCGTGCGGGTCCACGTAGAACAGCCCGTGCCCGCCCAGACGCGGCACCACCACCAGGTGGCTCTTCCAGTAGCGAATGGGCAGCTCCAGCCCGAAGAACTGGCGGAACAAATCTCGCGCCCCGAAGCCCGTCGAGTAGACGAACAGCCGCGACTCGATGTGCAGCGTCTCCCCCTCGGCGGTGATGACGGTGGCCTCCGAGCCGCTCACGCGCTCCAGCCGCGAGCCGGTGAGGACCTCCGCGCCGCCCTGCTGCGCGGACGTGTACAGCTTGCGATACAGCATCCGCGTGTTGATGCTGACGTCGGCGACTTCGAACACCGCGGACGCGCGAGACAGGTCCGCCGACGAGAAGCGCGCCTGGGCCTGCGCGTGCGTCAGCGGACGATGGCTGACGCCCGCCTCCTCCCAGCGCGAGACGAGCTCCTGGAGCCGGTCCGCGTCCCGCACCAGCACGAGCGGCGGCCGGTCCGCATCCTCCACGGCCTCCGGCGCGAAGGCTCGAATCTGCTCGTGCCCGTAGATGCACCGCCGCGCCACCTGGATGGCCGCCTGTCGGTCCTTCACCGAGCCCGCGTGATAGCTGCCCCGGTGCAACCAGCCCTCGTTCCGGGTGGACGGCCCACTGGCCAGCGTCGGTTGCTTCTCCAATAACAACAACCGCAGGCCGAGCCGCGCCAGCTTGTGGCTCGCCATCAGCCCCGTCACGCCTCCGCCCACCAGCACCACGTCATACCGACGGATGTTTCGCATCACGTAGCTCTCCCTATGTCCTGTCACACCGTCACGCGCCCTCCGTGACGAAGAATTTTCACAATCGTGACTTTCACGATTAGCTCGATTTGCTACTATTGACGCTTTGCGTCTGACTTAGGAAGGACGCGGCGGGTGTGGCGCCTGGGAGGCGTGAAGCACCATCCCGGGTGGGCTCGCGCGGAAGTCCCCGAGCGAAGGGCACCGAAGCAAACCCACGAGGGGCGTTCTCCTGGAAAATCATCAGGAGGCTGCAACCGTGCGACGGATGTTCAGGCTGCTGTGCTGTGTGGGCGTGCTGGCGGCGTGTGGTGGCTCGGAGACGGACGAGGACTTCGAGCAGGAGAGCGACCCGGGCACGCGGCTGGCGAGCGTGAAGCTGGCGGACGGCCAGGCGGTGACGTTCTACGAGGTGCCCGACTACGGCATCGTCACGGTGGTGAAGGGCCCGCGAGGCACGCCGATGCCGGACGCGGCGGCCTTCGACGGCATGCCCATCCCGGACATCTACCGCAAGTTGTCGGGGGGCCAGGAGCCGCCCGCCGCGCTGGTGGAGGCCGCCCGCCGCGTGCCGTCCGCCCTGGCGCAGACGCCCGTGCGCGAGGCGATGGCGCCCGAGGGCAAGGCGCAGACCTCCCTGGGGCCTTCAGGAGACGGCGTGAGTCAGCTGGCCGTGCCGGACACCGCCTGGTGGTCCGCCAACTTCTGCCAGGGCCTCAACACCGAGTACGACGAACTCTGGTGCCCGCTGGGTGTCTACAGCTGGGCGCACACCGGCTGGGGGCCCGTGCAGAAGTACTACCAGGCCTGCGCCACGACGGGTGAGGCCACGGGCTCGCTGTGGATGGACAAGTGGGCGAGCGGCGCGTGGCAGCGCCTGCAGACCGCCACGCTGCCCAAGTGGTGGTGGACGTGCGTGTGGGGCGTGGGCGCGGCGCAGTACCGCTCCGGCCTGGACGCGACGGCCAACGCGCTCTTCGTGGCGCGCTACCGCTACGCCATCCCCAACATCATCGGCAGCGCAGGGGACCTCCCGGCCGACCGCAGCTACCCGAACTTCGCCGACAACATCCAGGGCATCACCCACAACTCCACGCACTGGTTCCTGACGCGAAACACCACCAACTTCTGGAAGGACGAGGCCACGAACGGAATCATCGCGAAGCAGGCGATGACGGCCATCAACGACGACCCGCCGGAGCGCTTCCACATGCCGACGCCCTGGTACAACGCGGGCTTCCGGCACTACGGCGACCTGGTGCACGTCAATGGCTACCTCTACATCGCCATGGATGGACCGAGCCAGGGCGGCGCCGTGGGCGTCTTCAACACGAGCATGCAGTACATCGGCTACGCGTCGCTGCCGAACTGGTCTGGTGGCGTGGCGTTCCTCGCGTACAACCCGCGTGACGGGCTGTTCTACGCGGCGACGAACGCCTTCGGGGCGACCTCGCTGCGCGGCTATTCCATTGGCCTGTCTGGCAACACCGTCACCGTCACCCACAAGCGCACGCTGACGCTGTCGAGCAGCATCCCCGTGGGCGCCTGGATTCAGGGCGGCAAGATTTCCGCGCGCGGCAACCTGTACATCAGCGTGGGCGGCGGCGGGCAGACGTCCGGCATCTACATGGTCGACGTGGTGAACGGCTTCGTGCAGACGTATTACTACGTGCCCTACGGCTCCTCGGACGAGTTCGAGGGCCTGGACCTGTGGGATTTGGACGCGGACCAGCGCATCGGCGCACGCGGACAGATTCACATGCAGAAGATCAACATCGACCTGCCGGGCTTCGCCGACGACTACTGGCTGTCTCACTACCGCGTCGACGACCCGAGCAAGCTGTAGCAAGGGGAATGGACGACCTCGAGCACCAAGGAGCCCGAGGTTTCAATCCACCCCGCACGGCGAGGGCCCGCGGCTCGACCCCGGAGCCAACGGCCCGCCCATAATGAAACACAGGCTCCGCGCGCCGTCGCCCCCCGGACACCCTTCGTTCGGGGGGCTGGTGATACAGCGACAGGGACGACAAGGCTGTCGGCGCCGCATGGAGCGGGTTTGTCGCATCGGAGTGGCTGTCCATGAAGTGCGTCGGATTCAGCGTGTTCGTGAAGGGGCTGGCCCTGGGGTCTCTGCTGTGGATGACGGCATGCAACGTGCCCATCGAAGCGGAAGAAGAGACAGGGGAGCTCGTGTCGCAAGAGGAGTCATCCCTGGAGTCACCGCTGGTTCCCGGCGTTCCGTGCGCCGACGGAACCATGGAGCAGATTTTCTCGGGAGGCATGGCGGGGTGCGCGGGCAAGGTCACCTGGGGCAGCCGCGCCTCGCTCTGCGCGCCAGGCTTCCGCCCCGCGAGCGCGCGTGAATGGGACACGCTGTTCAATGGACTCTCGCCCGCGCACAACTACTGGACCAACGATGACCTGCGCTACAGCGGCGTGTCGGGGGCCTGCAGCGTCTCGTACGTGACGGGCACCGCCTGTCCCGCCGGTCAGCCCATGCGCGTGTGTACGGCCGCCGGCACCGACGCGGAAGGCAACGCCTGCAATTGGACCGGGTGCGGCTTGCTGGCGAACACCCCCAACAGGTTCTTCGGAGGCTGCGCGGGCAACACCACCGCGGGCACGCTCTGCGTTCCTCGGGGATGCGCGGATGGCACCGTCGAGCAGACGTTCGCCAACGGCATGGTGGGGTGTGCCGGAAGCATGAACTGGGCGAATCGCGCCGCGCTGTGCGCCCCCGGCTACCGGGTGGCCACCGCCGCCGAGTGGGTCGGCCTCCATGGCACGAGCGTGCCCACGCACCACTACTGGACCAACGACGACCTCAAGTACAGCGGCTCGGCGGCGGCGTGCTACGTGAGCACGACGGTGGGGAGCGCGTGCCCCGCGGGCCAGCCGATGCGCGTGTGCCGGTCCACGGGCACCGACGCCGAAGGCAACACGTGCAACTGGGTCAACTGCGGGTACGGCGCGCTCCCTCCGCCCAACCAATACTTTGGCGGGTGCGCGGGCAACCCCACGGCGGGCGCGCTCTGCGTGCCGACGCGGGGCTGCGCCGATGGCTCCGTCGAGCAGGTCTTCACGAGCAACCTCGTGGGCTGCTCGGGCGTGGTGACGTGGCCCAACCGCAATCAACTGTGCGCCCCGGGCTGGACGGCGAGCACCGCGAGCACCTGGACCAGTCAGCATGGCCTCGCGGCCCCTCGGTACAACTACTGGACCAGCGACAACCTGCGGTATCTGGGCACGGGCACCTCCGCCTGCGCGGTGTCGACCACGTCCGGCACGGCCTGCAACGCGAACCAGCCCATGCGCTTGTGCACGCCGGCTGGGACAGATGCCCTGGGCAACCAGTGCAACTGGACACACTGCGGCTACCAGACCAACACCCCCGACCATTACTTCGGCGGCTGCAACGGCAACACGACGGCCGGAACGCTGTGCAGGCTCTAGGCATCCTGGCCTTGCAAGCCACAACGCCAACGTAGTTCTACCATGCAGCCAAAAGGCAGACACAACGACTGGAATTCATGACCAGCCTTTGGGTTCCCGCCTAGTATCCGTGAGCCCCCCAAGGGCTCACCATGACCCGACCCAACCCCCAGAGACCTCATCCCGGAGGATGGCGACCCGCCGTCCTCCTCGCGACCCTGCTGACGACCCTCCCCCTCCCGGCGATGGCGCAGTACACCTGCTTCTCCCAGCCGGGGACCCCCGGCTGTTACTTCGACTGTGGACCGGGTGACCTCGGCTACCCGAACGGGGCCATCCACATGTGCACGTGTGACGGTTCGCCCCAGGCCCCCCCGCCCCAGTACGGCTCGAACATGGGGGCGGCCTGCTACAACATTGGCAACCACTGCGCGTCGTGGGAGACCTACCCCCACTCGACCAACAGCTGTTACCAGTGGGCCTGCACCCCGGGCCAGAGCTGCACGGCGACCAATGGCTGTGGGGGAAGCTGCGTCTATACCCCGCCCTCCTCGGGGAGCAGCGGGACGCCCACCGCGTGTGTCGCCGGCCCCTCCGCTCCAACCTGCGGCGACAGGTGCTGCGCGGCGAATGAGGCGTGCGTCAACAACGCGTGCCTCCCGCTCTGTGACGGCTCGCCCTACAACCCCGCCAATCAGTGCTGTGTGGACAATGAGGACATCCGCTCGAAGTTCGTCATCGAGGACCTGGATGACTGCCCCGGCCGCTCGCCGCGGCCCGGCTGGGACCCGAACGCCGGCACGAACCAGAACGCCTGTGGCACCGAGGACTCGGCCTTCGACGTTCCCGACTCCTTTTCCACCCCCGCCGGCACCGCGAACTTCTTGCCGTCCTGCAACGTGCATGACTCCTGCTACGGCACCTGCAACAGCGACAAGGCCACCTGCGACACCAACCTGAGAAGTGGCGTCGAGGCGGCGTGTCGGAGCGCGTTCAACACCCCCGCCACCGCCACTGATATGACCCGCTGCCTGAGAATTGCCCCCGAGTATCACTGGGCGGTGAGACTCTTTGGCGGTACCCCTTACGAGAACGCACAGAAGAAGGCCTGCATTTGCTGCCCTTGAGTCGACGCCTTCGCGTCCGGCCCTCCTCTTCCACAGGTCTCCTCATGAACTTCCACGCACCCACACTTCTCATCACCTGCTTCGTGACCGCGCTGGCTTCCGGATGTTCCGAGCGGCCTCAAGCCTCTTCGAATCCACCACCACCGGCCGCCACGGCACAGGCCCCTCTCACCGACAGCCTCACGGGCATCTGGGTCGGCACCATGGCCATCGCCGGCTCCACGTCCGCGTCGATTCGCTACGAAATCACCGACAACAACGGGCAACTGTCGGGGAATGCCTTCGACCTGGAGCCCAGCCGGAATCAGTTCATCAAGACGGGGACCCTGACAGGCACCCGGACGGGCACCGCGGCGCAGTGGACGAGCGGAGGGGATACCGTCTCCGGGACCCTGAGCGGTGACTCCTTCACGGGCACGCTCGTCGTCGCGGCGCAGGGACCGGACGCGTCCATGACGGCCCAGGTCGCCCTTGAGCGCACCACCTGTGTCGCCGAATCCGACGCGGCCTTCTGCACGCGGCTCAACGCCAGCTGTGGCCAGAAGGCGGCCGCGGACAACTGCGGAGTCCGGCGCGCGGTTGGCAACTGCGGCTCCTGCACGAGCGGAACGTGCACCCAGAACCAATGCCAGCCCGAAGCCTGCTCCGGGACGACCTCGACCACCTGTAACGGGGAGTCGGGCTGCTCCTGGAACTCCAACTGCTGCGGCGGCGTGTGCCTCCCCTTGGGCGGGACGTGCCCCATCACCTGTCCGCCCCCGGAAGGGTGACGCGGCGGAGCTCACGTTGAAACGGACCGGCGCGGCGGCGCCCCTCCCGTCGCCGCCGCTGCGTCAGTCCCCCGGGCGCGAAGTCAACCTCGCGCCCGGGTCCTGAACGTCAGGGTTACTTCACACCGACGGCGGTCCAGCTCTCCTTCACCTTCGCCACCTCGGTGGAGTCCGCGCCGTAGAGGTCCGTGGCCGCCTGGATGGTGGCGGTGCGGGCCTGGGCGAACGTGGTGCTCGGCGTCATGTAGTGGGCCAGGGCGCGGTAATAAATCTTCAGGCCCTTGTCCATGCCGACGCCGTCCTTCACCTCGAGCTTGGACGTGCGGTTCGTCCCGCCGTTGGCCAGCAGGTAGAAGGCGTTGTTGGCGATACCGCTGGAGCCGTGGACCTCCGTCTGCTTCGGGTAGTCCTTGTAGTTGTCGATGGAGTACCCGTCCTTCGTGGGGTCGTCCATGTAGCGCAGGCCGTCCGTGTCGTCGCCGTTGGTCGGCGTCCAGGCCGTCTCGCCCACCGTCCAGTTGAACTTCACCGCGGAGTTCTTCGTGGACGCGTACCACTCCACGCCGGCGCCCATGATGTCGCTCATGGCCTCGTTCAGACCACCGGACTCGCCGCGGTAGACCAGACCGGCGGTGCGCTCGGTGAGGCCGTGGGCGATTTCATGGCCCGCGATATCCAGCGCGGTGAGCGGACCGGAGTCCACGCCGTCGCCGTCGCCGTAGCTCATCTTCTCGCCGTCCCAGTACGCGTTGACGTAGTTCTCGCTCACGTGCACGTAGTTGACGAGCTTCTCGCCCTTGCCGTCGATGGAGTCGCGGCCGAGCACGTCCTTGAGGAAGTCGTACGTCATCGCCGCGCCGTAGTGCGCGTCCACGGCGGCCTGGTTGCGCTTCGGGTCCGTCGCCTCGCCCCAGACGTTGTTGTCGTCCTTGAAGGGCGTGGTGCCGCTGGCCTCTTCCTGGTTCTTCGCGTCGTACGTCGACACGCCCTTGCCGCGCGTGGTGTCTTCCAGCGAGTACGTCCCGTCCGCGTTCTGCTTCGTCTTCAGGTCCACCTTGCCGCTGTAGAGCGAGGTGTCATCCGCCGTGCCGGGCGCGGGCGGCTCGGTGGGGGGCTCCGTGGGCGGCTGGGTGGCCTTGGGCGAAATCGACAGGCCCCAGTTGTTGAGCTTGCCCTTGTCGCCCTTCGCGTTGTCCTTCACCGTCAGCGTCCACTCGCCCTTGGCCGTCTCGCCGGCGAAGACGCTCAGGTCGAAGTCACCCTTCACGTTGTCGGTGCTGCCACCGGTGCGGTTGTGCACCGCGGCGCTCTTGCCAGAGGGGCTCGTCAGCGTGACGGTCAGGTCGCCCTTGTACGTGTGGCTGATGTCCAGCGACAGCTTGAGCTTGTCGACGGTGACGTCGTCGGCCACCTTCACCTTGGAGGTGACGGTGCTGTTGTCCTTGATGGCCGCGTTCGGCGAGGTGGAGACCTTCACGTCCGCGGGCGGCGTGGCGGCGGCGCCCTTGGTGCCCTTGGTGGCCGCGGCGTCACCCGTGCCGTGCGTGGCGCAGGGGCAGTTCTTGAAGCCGTCGATGGTGTTGAACTTCTCGTAAATCTTGCCGGTGTTCGCGTCGACCAGGTAGTTCATCCGGCGCGGGTTGTCGGTGCCATTCACATTGGCGACCTCGACGCGGTACGCGGAGCGGTACTCACCGGACGGGTCCTTGTAGATGACGCGCTCGGAGTTCGGCTGACGGTCCGGCTTGCCCGCGAAGTCCTTCAGCGCGATGTCCAGCACCTGCGCGTGGGACAGCTGGGGCTTCTGCGTGCCCAGGCCGGCGGGAATCGTGGACTGGTCACCGGTGACGCTGCTCACCTTGCCGTCCTTGCCGAGGTGAGACACCACCTGCTCGGCATACACCTTCACGCCCTCGTGCTGCCGGTCCAGGCGCACGTGCGTCATCCCCAGCTCGTCGCGCTCCACGTTCTTCGGGACGAAGGCCGGGTACTGGATGCCGCCCCGGAGCCCCTGCGTCGCGGGCTTGCTGGTGGCCGGAGTGAGGTGCTCCAGCGAAGTCTGGATGGCGGACTGCGCCTCCTTGCTCTCCAGCGACAGGCGGCCCACGGGAGCCGGCAGCGGCTTCAGCGTCTGCTCGGCGCGCGCCAGGTCGGTGGTCTTCGCCGCGGGACCGAAGCCGTCCTTGATGACGTTCGGAGCCGTCCGGGTCTTCGCGGTGTTCTTCGGCTGAGCCTCAGCGGAAATGGTGGGGAGGACCGTCGGCTTCGAACCATCAGTGCGGCGAATGCTCATGGGTCTCAGAACTCCGTACGAGGTGGCTAAAGAGTTATCGCCAGAATGTATCAGGAAGTTCCCTGCTGATTTCCACTCCACCCCCTGGAGCCATGTGTCTGAATATTTCAGTCCGCGAGCCAGCGCGCGGAGGAGACCTTGTCTCCAAATCCCCAGGAATTGAGATTCACTTCTCGGAGTGAACCGTCTCCGATGAGGTCCTGAGTCTTGCCGCTGTAGTTGGAGTCGGCGTGGAGCCGCACGCGGTGTCCGGGCGGGAGGCACCAGCGCACGGCGGAGACCTTGTCGTTGAGCCCGTCGATGTCGTGGAAACGGGCCCAGGTCTTCGCGCCCCGGTCCGCGAAATCGAAGATGAACCCCCGGTCGCTGAAGTCGGAGTCGTCGTAGAAATCGACGAAGGCGCTCGCGAGGTTCGCGCCACACCCGTCGTTCGCCCAGATGTTCCGGAATTCCACCATCTTCACGGAGCCCGAGGGGCCGTCATCGGCGTGCTCGGTGGCGTAGAGGATGAGCTTGCGGTCCGCGCCCACGAAGACTCCGCCGGCCGCGTCGAGGTTGCACTGCCGCGCGCCGTCGTTGCTGCAATACAGGTGTTTCGCCGCGACGTGCTCCAGGCGCAGGTGGCCGTCCAGACTCACCCGGTAGAGGTGGGCGTAGTCGTCGCTGACGGGGCCCCAGCGCAGGCCGCCGAGCAGCGTGCCCACCAGGTAGAGCTGACCGTTCTGACAGTCGGTGACGAAGTTGAGGTTCTGGAAGGGGCCCCAGGTATCGGAGGCCAGCTCCTCGCGTGCCCACTGGTCCACGCGCGTCCACGCGTTCGTCGGCGAGCGGAGGTCCGTGGAGGTGGAGAGGAAGACCTCGAGCACCTTCGCGTCGTACTGGCCGAGCAGCAGCAGGTAGCGCCGGTCGGACAGGCGCGTCAGCGAGGCCGTCCCCGCGTTCGCGGAGGCGCCGGGGATGAAGGCGAAGGGCTCGGGGGACAGGCCCTGGTTGAAGTCATACAGCGCGACGCGGCCGGCGCCAGGGCCCTGCTCCATGGGGAGCGCGAGGATGTTGCCCACCGCCTGCATGCCTCCGCCGTGGGCGTAGCCGTTGAGCACGGGGAGCGCCGTCACCGCGCGGTCATCGAGCGGTGGCGCGGTGTCCTCGGGTTGGGAGATGGAGGGGGACAGGCGATTGGAGCGAAGGCGCAGTCCTTCACCGTTGCGCGAGGGGAGGTGGACGACGTGGCCCACGTTGCCGTTGGTGTTGCCGTCTCGCTTGGACACCACGAGGTAGCGCCCGGAGCCGAGTGACAGGCGTTGAATCCCCTGCCAGTGATTGTCACCGGGATAGGCCACGTTGAAGTTGAACGAGCCGGGGCGGAAGCCGAGCACCTCGCCATGGTCTCGGAGTTCATTGAAGCGCGCGGGGACGTCGGGGACACAGAGGTTGCAGTCCGGGCTTCCCCAGACACAGGAGGTGTCTCCCTGGAGGGGAACGAGCGAAGCGGACGTGGTGGTGACAGTGGATGCGGAGGTGGCGTGCTCCGGGCCGCAGCCGGCGAGGCTCGCGAGTGACAGGGCTGTGGCCAGGGCGCGGGCCCACGTCTGGGAAAAGGTGCGGGGATGAAGGGGCATGGTCTCCTCGGGAAAAATGACGCGGGCGGCTCGGAAGCAACGGAGCGTATGGACCTGGTACGTCCAGGAGCATGGCTTGACCCGAGGGTGTCGTGCCATGCGACGCTTCTTCTTCGCGCTCCCCCCGGCGCGACAGGCCCGTCCCCCACCTGGAGTTCCCCCTCATGGCCTCGAAGGCGTACGCCGCCATCATGAATGTGTCGCAGTTGTTGTTGGACAAGGGCTTCGAGCCCCAGAACGTCTCGGAGGCGCTCGGACAAGTGGGTGTCGCGCTCGACGTCGACCGTGTCTATATCTTCGAGAACAGCAAGGCCGCCGATGGGAAGCTCTTGTGCAGCCAGCGCTACGAGTGGACCGCGGCCTCGACCTCCGCGCAGCTCGACAACCCCGAGCTCCAGAACGTGCCGTATGACGAGGTGCTGCCGTCCTGGGTGCCGCCGCTGTCCTCGGGCCAGGTGGTGAAGGGCCATCCCCGCGACTTCGCGTCCCCCGCGCGTGAGCTGCTGGAGAGCCAGGACATCCGCTCGCTGCTGGTGTGTCCCATCACGCTGGGCGGCGAGTGGTGGGGCTTCGTGGGCTTCGACGACTGTCGGACGGAGCGCGCGTGGCCCACGGCCGAGAGCGCGGTGCTTCAGGCCCTGTCCAATGCGCTGGCCGGCTCGCTGCGACATGCGCGGCTGCGCAGCGCGCTCAGCGGCGTGCAGACACAGCTTCGCGCCATCATCGAGCGCTGCGCGAGCACGACGTCCTGAGTTGGAGACGCCCGGGAAGACGCGCCAGGCGCTGAGCCTCCTTCAGGTCTTCCTTCGACAGGGACATGTCTGGAGGGCCCACCTCGCAGCGGGCCTGCTCGAGTCAGGCCCGCTGAGCGCACTGCCTCTCTACCACTGCGCGGGGTCGGCGTCGGCGAAGGTGGTCCCCACGCCAATCTCGTCGAACCAGATGCTCCGTGTCCCCTGGCTGCCTTGCATGTACCCGTTGTCGTACCAGCCATTGGCATACAGCCCAACCCGGAACTGGAAGTAGCGGTCGTCCGCTATCGTCGTGTTCAGGTTGTACTGCTCCAGGACCTTCGTCCCGTCGAACCACAGCTTGTAGAAGCCCGTCCCATCCGTGGCCCACTTCGCCTGAATCACAATCTTGTGCCACTCCCCCGCCGTCACCGTGGCCAGATTGCCGAACGTCACCGTCTTCTGATTGCAGATGGTGCCCTGCTTCACCCGCGTGAAGAGCTGGTTGCCCGAAATCCACACCATGCTCGACGGCATGTAGTCGTCGCAGCCCGTGTCGGAGAAGTCCGCGATGAACTGCGCGATGTTGTACGACTGCGGCTGGAACTGCCAGTCCGCCTGCAGCCGGAACGCGAAGCCGTAGAAGCCCGTGTCCCCTCGGCGGTACACGTTGCTTCGCATCACCTCCGAGTGGTACCGGCCGCCGTAGGCCGCATCGTAGATCTGCGTCATCTTGAGGCCCGTCGGCCCCTCGTAGGTGACGTTCGTCACCTCGTTCACCGAACCTCGGTGCTCCCGGCTGATGGAGTTCCAGCCAGACAACGTGCCCGTGTTGCGGAAGAGGGACGCCGCCTCGGCGACCAGCCCAAACGCCAACAACGTGGCACCGGCAACAACACCCAGTCTCTTGGTTTTCATTGTGCTCGGGGGTGAGGGGTTCGGGGCCCGCCCACGGCCTGGCCCCGAAGTCCTCTTAACCAGGAAAACAAGACAGTGCATGCCGAGGTGAAGGGGACGTTTCCTTTCGAGCGCTCGGGCGCAGGAGCGCGGCGCGGGCCCCACCGGGTGGCGGCATTTATCCAGGCCGACTGGTGGTTTCGTCGAGGGACGTGGGGGCCTGGTGGCGATGTGCCGAGCGAGGGGGCGAGTTGCCGCTCGGTGGTGGGATGCCGCGGGTTCGCGTCTTGGGAGGGGCGGAGCGGCGGGGCCCGCACTATGGTGAGGAGCGATGAGCGAATCGGGCAGTCAGGTGGCGGCGAAGCTGGCCATCGAGGTGAAGGACCTCCACAAGTCCTTCGGTGACAACGCGGCGCTGCGCGGGGCGAATCTCGTCGTGCCCGAGGGCACCACCTGCGTGCTGATGGGCGTGTCCGGCTCCGGCAAGTCCGTGCTGATGAAGCACCTGATGGGGCTGATGAAGCCGGACCGGGGGTCGGTGAAGGTCAACGGCGAGGAAGTGGCCGAGCTGGACGAGAAGGCGCTGAACCAACTGCGCCGCCAGCAGGGCGTCCTCTTCCAGGCCAATGCCCTGTTCGACTCGTTCAACGTCTACGACAACGTGGCCTTTCCGCTGCGTGAGCGCACGGAGATGTCCGAGGACGAGATTCGCCAGACGGTGGACAAGACGCTCGCCATGGTGGGGCTGTCCCACGCCACGACGCGCTTTCCGGGCGAGCTCTCCGGCGGCATGCAGAAGCGCGTGGGCTTCGCGCGCGCCGCCATCCTCCAGCCGAAAATCCTCCTCTACGACGACCCCACGGCCGGTCTGGACCCGCTCACCACGGCCTCCGTCAACGAAATCATCTTCACCGGCAAGCAGCAGCTCGGCGCCACCTCGCTGGTGATTACGCCGGACGTGGCCTCCGCTTTCGGCATGGCGGACCACCTGGCGCTGATGCACGAGGGCCGCGTCGTCGAGTACGGCCCGCCCGACTCCTTCCGCGAATCCCAACACCCCGCCGTGAAAGCGTTCCTCAACAACTACCTCCGACGCCGCTCCCAGCGCGTCCGCGCCGCCGAGGGCTGAAGTCCCCTCGGACGGCGCGCGTCGCGAATCAGGGCGTGCAGTAGCGCACCGAGTCCAGGTAGCTGCCATCCGGCGTGGTCGTCATGTACATGGCTCCCACGCGACGGGGCGCGAGCTTCTCCATCAGGACCCACTGCGCATACCGATGCAGTGGCAGATATTCGGAGGTCGGAGACCTGTCCACCGCGGCATGCCCCTCGTCCAGCGTCCACAGGCGCCCATTCCACCCGAGATAGTCAACACCCTCCGGCGGCGGCGCCTGATGGTCCTTGAACGCAGCAATCCATCCAAGGCGGAGCACTCCTTCGTCCGCGAGGGCGCCGTACCAGAGCACCTCCGCCGGGGAATGGGCTTCCGCCCACGTCTCCGGCAGCCCTCCACCGAAGAGGTTCTCGACCACCTGAATCACGCGCCCCGGCCCCACTCGCAGGATGAGCACGGGCGACGCCAGGGGCCCACCGCGCGTCGAGCCCAGGTCCACCAGCAAGGGCATCGCCTCATAGGAGGTTTCAAAGGAGCGCTCGTCGCCCACCGGGTCCAGGTTGGCATCGAAGCGACGCAGTCGCACCGTGTCGCCCGCGAGCCCTGACTTCTGATCACTCATGGCGACCAGAATCTCCCCATTGCGCAGCCACAGGACATTCGCCAGATTCTGCGTGACGTCCCCCACGCTCGTGAAGAGTGCTTTGGGCGCCGTGAGCACCTGCCCCTGCGCATCCGTCACCGTCCCCATCACCTGTATCGGCGGGGACTGCGCGGAACCCGCGCGCCAGATGACCACCACCCGGCCATCCGCGACGGACGTCGCCGCACGAGTGCTCCCACTGTCGAACTCCCTGTCGAGCAGTGGGTACTCCACCAACCCGCCCTCGGGCAGAGGTGTCGGCGCGCCCCGGGCGTCGAGTGGAACAAGATAAGCCCGGAGCGGTGCCGACCCATTGCGCGCCACGGTGGCGTAGTGCAGCGCCAAGCCCGTCTGCGTGCGCACGAGCTGCGCGTTCTGGAGACTCCCTTCAGGGGCTTCCGTCCGAATCCACGGCATCGACACGCTCGCCGTCCCCTGGATGGCCAGCTCCGAGTTCAACCGCAGGATGAGGACCCTGTTGCTGTCACCAATGCTCACGAACACGCCACTGTCCGTCTTCAGACTGGAGACGCGCCCGAACGCCGTCTCCAGACTCGTGACGCGCGACCAGCTCGGAGGGTCCGTCACGCCATCGCAATCGTTGTCGAGTCCATCGCAGCGCGTCTCGGACACGTCTTCATAATCCGCGCCATACGAGCGCCCGGTACACACCGCCTCATAGGCGCCGTCCACCCACGCCCGCCTGGCCCCCGCGCAGACGCCGCGCGTCTTCTCACACGCCAGCGGCTCCACACCGCCATCCGACTCGGGGGGGCCAGCGTCCGGCTCGGGAGTGCCACCATCCCCCCCCGTGCCACCATCCAGTCCACCGTCGGTGAAGGTCTCTCCTCCATCCTCGCGGTGGCCACCATCTCCCCCTCCGTCCTCCACCACGCCCGGCCCAGAGTCCCGCTTCCCTTCATCCTTCGAACTCGAGGAACCACACGCCGCCGCCATCACCAGCAGCAGGAGCCCCATCCCCGCATGAACATGCTTTGCTTGCATGCCGCACAGGATGGCACAGCCAACTCCTGGCGTCCCAAGACCCAGACACGCGCCCCGCGGAATCCTTTCCTCACGCAACTATTCCACGAGGCGCCGTCAGCATTCCTTCCCATCCACGTCCTGTGCGCGGCCTTCCACACAACGCGTCCGTCTTTGAAGCCCCGCGAGGAGCCCGACAGTCTCCTCGCGGGGGGGCCCTCGGACTGCTAGCGATTGAGGCCGATGCGCGGACCCGAGCCCGGCGGCACGCAGGTGTAGGTCACCTCCTGGCCCGCCGTCTTCGCGTAGTTGCGCAGCGTCGCGTCCGTCACGTTCGCCGCCGTCCCGTCATCCGGAGTGAAGGCATTCGCGGCCGGACTGAAGAGGAAGCCCTTCACGCGCCCTCCCAGCGCTACCTTGGCCACCAGGTCGCACTCCGTCACCGCTCCACCCAGGACCTTCGAGGTGAACGGCGTGCGCGCGCGCTGCAACAGCAGGTCGATGCGCGGACCCACGCTCGCGGAGTTCGTGTTCGTCAACGTCACCTGCTGACCAACAATCGGCGCCAGGTCCGTGTCGAACGCGAGCAACAACTGCTCCACATCCCGCCGCGTCGCATCCGGGTTGTTCAACGGGAAGCCCACGCCGATGCTCGGGATGAACACGATGGCCGACAGGAACCGCGCCGCGGTGTCCACCGCGCCGTCATGCACGAAGCCAAAGCCTCGCACCTGGTCCCCCGTCCAACCACTGTCCCGCGCCAGGAAGAAGGGCGTCGTCGGATTCCCGAACATGCCGACCTTCTGATACATGTTCCGCAGGTGCGGAATCTTCACAATCTGCGGGATGTTCTCGAAGCTCACCCGACCATCCGTCCCGAAGAAACCCTGGGACGCGTCGATGCGGTGACACCCCTCACACGTGAAGCCCAACCCCTCTCCAAACGGAATGCCGTCCGCGCGACGCGAGCCCGAATAGAAGTTCAGGCCCCGCTGCTGCGCCGCCGTCAATGAGTTGTCCAGGTTGCGCACCGGGTTCGGCGGCAACTGCACTTGCAGCTGGAAGTCGGTGAAGCGCTGCATCTCCGCCACCGTGGGCATGCTCGCCCGGCCCAGCAGCCCCTCGAACGCGACGATGAAGTTCATGAACGAGAGGTTCGGGTCCAGCTGCCCCACGCCGAAGAAGCCGTTGGAGCGGTCCCCTCGCCAGTGCATGGCTCCGGAGTTGACCATGCCGCGCAGGGTCTGCGTCGTCATGGGGCCCTTCATCGGGTGGAAGTCCTCCACGTTGCCCGAGCCGTTGATGTGCGGCTTCAAGAGCTCCGCCGCCCCCAGCAGGCGCCCCGGAATCGTGTTCTCCACCACGTCCTCATCCGGGTTGCCCAAGTCCCAGGCGAGGTCGTCCATGTCGCCGAAGATGTGGCAGCTCGCACACGAGGCCTCGCCGTTGGCGGAGAGCGTCGTGGCGTCGTAGAGCACCGGCCGCCCCTGCACCACCGCCGCGGGCTCCGGGTTGGCCAGCACCTGCTTGCCCAGCTCCGCGCGCGTGGCCAGGTCGATGACCTTCACCGCGTTGTCGAAGCGGGTCATCACATAGAGCCGGTTGCGCTCCTCATCCAGAATCAGGCCGCTGGGCCCACCACCGCTGACCGGGATGTACGCCGCGCTGTTCAACGTCGGGTTGAAGCTGTCCGCCTCCAGGGCCTGCGTGTCGAACACGCCCACCTTGCTGGAGCTGTATGCGGCCACGTAGAGCTTCCGGCCATCGCGGCTCACCACCATGTCCAACGGCATGGAGAGGCTGTGCGCCTTCGCCGCCGGGTCGAACCCGGGCTCGTTCGCCAGCTTCGAATAGTCCAGGTGCTTGTTCAGGTGCCGGGGCAACACACTGCCCCCGAGGATGGCGGTGATGCGCGTCTCCGCCAGGTGGCCCTGCACCGTGGTGCCGCCGTAGTTGCCGGGGCCCTCGAAGCGGACGTGGTTGAAGGCCTCCGTGTTGGACACGTACACCGTGCCCGTCACCGGGTTGGTCACCATGTTGAACAGCGTGGTGCCCACGTGCGGATAGGCCGCCTTCTGGCCCAGCGTGTTCGCGTCGAGCGCGAAGACGTCCTGGTCCGGCAGCCGGAAGCGCACCGCGTTGTTCCAGTTGCGCCCCAGCTCGTCCTGCCACTGGCTGGACTGGTTGTTGTACTTCACGATGAGCGCCACCTCGGGCGCGGGCACGCCCTGGTGGTTGGTGGCCGGGCCCGGGCTGCCGCCAGGGTAGATGGAGCCATTCACCAGACAGGGCAGATAGGGATTGAAGCCCTCACACACCGCCTCCTCCATGATGGAGGTCGTCTGGTTGCCAGACTTGAACACGGCCGCGTACACCGTCTGCCCATCCGGGCTCACCGTCAGCGCGCGAGGCGTGTCACCGAACAGGTTGAGGATGCGCACCGGCGTGCCACCCAATGTCGTGCCCAGGTTCGCCGGGTCGAAGACCCAGACGTCCGCGCGCCCCACGCCCGGCGTGGTGAGCTGTGGATCTCCCGCACCCGGCACACCCGCAATCGAGGCGTGCGTGCGGTGCTGTCCACGGTGCGCCGTGGTGATGAACGCCCGGCCCCCCGTGCCCGCGAAGACGATATCTCTCGGCTCGTCACCCACCAGCAGCGTGCGCACCACGCGCGGTGTCCCCGAGAGAGACACGACGCTGACACTGTCCGACAGGTGGTTGACCACCCAGACCTCGCTGTTGCCTCGCGGCGCCACGGCCACCGGCTCCAGTCCCACGGGAACCTTCGCCTGCAGCGCGAGCCCGGAGGCCCCCACCGTGAAGATGGACAGGCTGTTGTCCGGCGTGTTCACCGCGAACAACCGCGTGCCATCCGGTGACAGCGCGAGCGGACGCACATGGCCACTCTCGAAGGCGATGAAGGACGGAGCCGCCGCGTGCGCCGGGGTGAAGGCCGGCGACATGACGGCGAGCAGCGACAGCGCCGCCAGCAAGGACTTCTGGATGCTTCTGAGTCTCGGGGGAGTCATGGGGAGGCCAGACCTCTGGGTACGACGAGGGGGACGACGCACACGCCGACCAAGGCGCGGCGGGGCATCTGCCGACGGAGGGGTGAAGCCAGAATGTGAGCGGGGTGGAAAAGCGTGGAGCCTTTGAACCGCTACGCTTGAGGCGGTCTACAGACAGACATGATGCGACGCGTCACGAGGAGGGCACACGATGCGAGGGCAAGCATCCTCACCTCCGACATGGCAGGATTCCCAGGAAGACAAGGTACTGGGGGAGGCGCCTTGGGTGCTTGCTCCGTTCCGCCAATTCCTTTGACCAAAGGCGACAACATGAGCTCTCCGGCGACCATGTTGACGAGCTGGGCGCTGGCGCTCCACCGCACGCTGGAGCTGCGTGGCGTGGACTCGCATGCGCTGTTCGTGCAGGCGGGACTGAACCCGGGGCTGCTGGGAGACGCCAACGCGCGCTATCCGCAGGAAGGGATGACTCGGCTGTGGCGGCTGGCGGTGGAGCGCTCGGGAGAGCCGGCCATTGGACTGGCGATGGCGCGGCAGGTGAGTCCCACCACGTTCCATGCGGTGGGCTACCGGCTCAATGCCTCCAGCACGCTGCGCGAGGCCTTCGAGCGACTGGTGCACGCGGTGGCGCTGGTCTCCGACGCGCTCCGGCCGGCCTTCACCCGGGATGGGGACTGCTATCAGGTGATCCTCTACGACGGGGGCGAGGGGCCGCACCTGTGCGAGGAGGAGACGGACGCGGTGGCGTACCTGCTCGTGCGCTTCTGCCGGGTGGTGTACGGCAAGGAGCTGTCACCGCGCGAGGTGCTGCTGCGCCGTCCGGAGCCCTCGGACCTGACGCCCTACGCGAAGCTGTTCCGCTGCAAGGTGACGTTTGGAGCGAACGCGGACGTGCTGGTGTACGAGCGGCCACCGTTCGAGGTGACGTTGCCGGGAGCGAACCCGGAGCTGGCGCGCATCAATGATGAGCTCATCACCCGGCACCTGGCCCGGCAGGCGGGGCAGGACGTGGTGGCTCGGGTGCGCGCTGTGCTGCTGGAGTTGCTGCCCCAGGGAGAGCCGTCGCAAGAGAAGGTGGCGGAGCGGCTGCATATGAGCGCGCGCAGTCTTCAGCGGCGACTGGTGGACTCGGGCTCGGGGTTCCGCGAGCTGCTCGCGGAGACTCGCCGGACGCTGGCCCTGTCGTATCTCTCCGAGCCGGGGCGTTCGGTGAGTGAGATTGCGTATCTGTTGGGCTTCTCTGATGTGAGCACGTTCACCCGCGCGTTCCGGCGGTGGACGGGACAACCTCCGAGCCGGTTCGGGATGCCGGCTCGGGCGCGCTCGGGTTCGTGAGAAGGACTCATTCGACGAAGGCACCCTCCGTCGCGCGCAGCGCGGCGAAGAGGTCCCGCTGAACCTCGCGAAGCTCCTTCGGGATGCCATGTGCCATCGGCGCGAGGAGCCAGAGGGGTGGCCCCGCGTCGAGTTCCCTCTCGAACTGGAGCCGGGCGTCTCCGTGCGCGAGGAAGGCCGGGAGCGCGGCCCGTCCCAGGCCAGCGGAGCACGCATCGCGCATGGCCAGCAGTGAGCTGCACGTCACGGCACCCGGTACGTCCTTGGGGACCTCGCGCCACCAGCTCATCGAGGCCCTGGCGCGCAGCTCAACGCTCGGCTGCAGCCAATCCGGCGCACCGCTTCGTGCGCGATAGACTCCGACCTTCAACCGTCCAAGCCGTCGACCGCGCAGCGCCCCGCTCGGGTTTTGACCGGGACGCAGCGCGAGGTCCACCTGACCCGGCAGCAGCTCCAGTTCGTCGTCACTCACGAGCACCTCTACCGCCTGCACGGGCCTGGCCTTCGCGAGCGCGAGGAACAAGAGCGGGGCCAGCACGTCGCTCGTCGTGATGACCACGGTTCGTTCCCGGCCCCGTCTCTCCGCCCCTACGAAGTCCTCGATGTCCCTCGCGGCCACGCGCATCGTCGCGGCCCGCTCCGCGATTCGCAGCGTCAGCGCGCTCGGCACCAGGCGCGCGCCCCTCGCGAACAGAGCCGTGCCGAGGCGTGCCTCCAGCGCCGCGACCCGCCTCGACACCGAAGAATGTCGGAGCGACAACTCGCGTCCGGCGGCCTCGACGCTGCCAGTGCGAACCAGCGCCTCGATGGTCTGAAGCTCGTCCCAGGAGATGTGCATTCTCGCACATCTTCTGTGCGTCCATCCGGAGGTGTCAAACGAGCCGGGCCGGGCTAACTCCTTCACCGCGCATCCCAGCGCGGGAGGAGACGAACATGGGCAGACACCGGGACACAGGGCCCGCCCCTTTCAGGGCAAGGACGTCGATGCGCTCCTCCCGCTCAACGCCGACGCCTCGCTTCTCGCCGCCGCTGACGAGGCCCACGTCGTGAAGCTCTCACGTCGCACGTTCGTCGCCGGAAGCGCCGTGGCCCTCTCCGGTTGTCACACCGATAGGAACCTGCCCATGCCGCGCCTCGAACACCGCACGCTCGCATCGCTGCCTCGCACCACGCTTTCGTGGCTCTCGCTCCGGGACCACTTCGTCGCGACGGTGGGACCCCACTCCGGCCAGGGTCGACCGCTGGGGCCGCTGCTCGTCCTCGCGGATGCGACATTCGCGCCGAAATCGCGGTTCCCGCTTCACCCGCACGAGGAGATGGAGATCCTCAGCATCGTCGTGGACGGGACGCTCTCGCATCACGGAGACCAGGCGCACGGCGCGACGATGGGACCGAGGACCGCGCAGTTGATTTCCGCGCGGAGCGGGATGATGCACGCCGAAGGAAACGACACGGACCGGCCGACGCGGATGCTCCAGTTGTGGTTCCGGCCACACACCTACGGCGGCCCCCCTGCCTACTACTCGCGCCAGCTCTCGGATGACGGGCGTCAGCTCATCGCGGGCGACGAAGGGATGCCTCTGCGCGCCGACGTGCGGGTCTGGTGGCTCCCGCTCGTCGCGGGCAGGCCCGAGCGGCTGACGCTCGACCGCGCCCGTAACGGATACCTGCTCGCGACGACGGGACCGCTCCGGGTGGAGGCGCTCCAAGGAGGCTCGGGTGTGGACCTGGCGCTCGGCGAAGGCGCCGTGCTCGGCGAGGGCGCCGTCACCGTGACAGCGGACACCGCGAGTTCGGCGCTCTGGATTGACCTTCCTTGAGGCGCTGGCTCCGAGGTCTCGTGGTGGCCCTCCATCAACGAGGCCTGAGCATGAGTGCTCGGCCTGCATGCGGAAGTGGGTGGACTCGGGCTCAGCGGGTTGGCAGCTCGCGGAACGTGAGGCCGTCGAGTTCCAGGCGGAGCACGGCGTCTTTGAACCGCTCCGTGCCGATGACCATGGTGGCGAAGTTGCCCAGTCGGAACAGGTCCAGGTCCGTGGGCAGGGTGGCCGCGTCCAGGATGGGCTCGTCGGGCCATCGGAGACTGAACCGGTCACAGGTCGGGCACGGCGGTGGATGTCCTGGCGGCATGCAGTCGGGATGAAGCCGTCCTCGAGGAGCCACCTGGAGTTCCAGCAGCTCGGGCGGGGCCTTCTGGCGAAACCGCAGCTCCGTGCGGCAACCGAGCAAGCCTCGCAGTCCTTCCGCCTGAAGGAGCTCCAGTGCTTCACGGCGCATCAGCAGGCGAATGCCTCCCAGCCAGTCAATGGACCCGAAGCTCCCAGAGGCACGCCCCACCAGAGGTCCGAAGGTTGTCCCAGGAGGAAGGGACACGTCTGGAGGCACCAGGGGACGCACCAGCTCGCGCAGGCGCACGAACTCAGCGAAGGGCTCGGGCCTGGGCCTTTTAAACTCGTCGTGCTCTGGGAGCCCGGAGAGATCGACGGACGGGTAGTCGTGCCCCACGGAGCTCCAGGTCGCGCCACAGGAGTGGCATCGCAAGCCAGGCAGCCCCCACTTGTGGCTCCCATCCAGCTCGTTGCCGTGCTTCGCCATTGCGGCTTTGTCTTCGTCCAACAAGAAGAAACGGCTCATGCGCACCTACGCTCCTGGGCGGGAGTAGTACGGACGGATAGGACCACCCATCAGCTCAAAGCGGTGGATAAGCTCGCCCGCGTGCCTGAAAATCTCTTCGGGAGAGGCACCACTGTTCGCCTTCCGGAATGCTCGCCACGCATCGTTCCAGGCACCTCCACGCCCCGTGCCATCATGGATGCGCCGGTGGACGGAGAGTGGAATGGGCATCGTGTAGTGATGAATCTTGACACCCTGACGCTCGAACCACACTGCCAGATCTTGAGACTGAGGGAAGATGTGGTGCTTCTCCCAACGCCCCGGCGTGAGCTGGCGTGACGGAGGGGTGACTCGGTCCGGAGCACCGTTCCAGTTGGGGAACGTCATGACGGAACCCGGGGGAAGCTTCTGCGCCCCACCCCAATTCCTCCGAGGCCCACTGCCCGGTGCCGCCGCTGCAGCGGGTGGGCGCGACGGCGGGAAGCGCGCCAGTTCCACTTCTACAGGCGTGTCCTCGCAGCGATAGAAGCCGCAGGTGTCACCCAGGCACAGCAGGGTTACACACTGTCCTCCTCTGGTGCCTGACACTCCAGCTCGGCCTCGTCCCAGGCCTGCTGCACGGGTGGCTTTTCAACCGTGGAACAGCCCAGCCAGGACACCGCGACCAACGCAAGCCATTGGACGTAAGGGATTCGCATGGGCCAAGCCCATCACGTCCGCGCCATCACCGGGAAGCGATTGGCTCCCGCGGGCAGCGAGAGGTTGCGCACGAAGAGGTCCGCCTCCATGTCCTCGCCAATCACTTCCGCCCCAGGCCACCACCGCTCGGGCGTGAAGCCGAACTGGACCGCCTTCACGGGCTCGTCCACCAATCGTGACAAATGCGGACGCAAATCGAAGCCCTCTCGCGCGAACACATCCTCGATGTAGAGCGTGCCGTCCTCGACGCCCGCGAAGACCCACGCGTCCTCGCTCAGCTTGCGCAAGGGCCGCGCGAAGTTCGCCGCCGCGTACCAGGTCGCGATGTGTCCGTGCCGGCGCGCACCGAAGCGCTCCGTCACCGGGACGCCCTCCTCCGCCAACGCGACGAGCCTCGCCCGCACCGACGCCTCGGACACATCCAACACCGGCGCGGGCTCCCCCCTCGGCGTCACCTCCAACGTGACTCCGAACAACGTCTGCTCCCGGGGCTCAAAGCCAAAGCGCGGATAGAAGTCGAGCACCTTCTTGTTCGCGAACAGCACCACCGGCGCATCACCACACGCGTCCATCGCGGCCTCCATCGCCACCCGCGCCAGGCCCTGCCCCCGACGCTCGGGCACACACCCCACCGCGCCCAATTGATAGCCGACCACCTCGCGCCCCTCCACGCGCAGGCACATCCGCATCACGGAGGCATTCGCCACCACCCGGCCCTCGTCCACCACGCTGAACGCGCGGTAGTCGTCCGTCCACTCGCCCCAGGCGCACCAGCGGCGGAAGTCCACCGTTCGGAAGACCTGGGGCACGTACTCACAGAAGGCGGCTTGCAGTTCGGGAACACGGTGGTCGATGACCACGACTCGCGGAGACTTCGACATGGGATGCATGAACATCACAAACGCACGCGTGTTGGGAAATTCCCGCACGGCACCGCGTCGACCCGGGACGCAGGCGCCTTCCGCGGGAACGCAGGCCGTCGCCGCCCGCGTGCGATAGGCAACACGCCCGGCGAAGCCAGACCCGCGTGCGATTTCAACCCCCGGGATTCACTGACAGGACGGCACTGGCGCGACGGCTGCACAGGGCCGCCCTCGCCACCCCCCACACAAGGAGCCGTCACATGTGCACCGACTTCCTCGTCGTCGCCTCGGACAAGAGCGTCGTCAATGGCCGCAGCATGGAGTTCGGCGTCGACCTCGACTCGAAGCTCCTGGTCCGAGCCCCCGGTGAGAAGTTCGTCTCCCCTTCCCCCAAGGGACTCAACGGCCTGACGTGGACGACCACCTACGGCTACGTCGGCCTCACCGCCAAGGGCAGCCTCCCCATCATGGTCGACGGGCTCAACACCGCCGGCCTGTCCACCGGCAGCCTGTGGCTGCCCGAGTCCCGCTACCCCAAGGTCACCGACAACGCCAAGGCCCTCACCCTGGCGCAGTTCCCCGGCTGGCTGCTCGGCAACTTCGCCACCGTGGCGGAGGTGAAGACCGCCCTCCAGGAAGGCGAGGCCCAGGTCTGGGAGAGCGACTGGCTGGCCCAGTACCTCCCCCTGCACTTCCCCATCCACGACGCACAGGGCAACAGCCTGGTCGTCGAGTTCCTCGATGGCGAGATGCACCTGCACGACAACCCCGTCGCCGTGCTCACCAACGCGCCGCCCTTCCCCGTCCAACTCCAGAACCTGCGCGACTACGTGGGCCTGTCCCCCTGGGACGCGAAGCGGGTGGAGCTGGGCTCGGAGACCTTCGCCCAGCCCGGCCACGGCAGCGGCCTGCGCGGCCTGCCCGGGGACCCGATGCCACCTTCCCGCTTCGTGCGGGCCGCGTACCTCAAGCAGTTCGCCCGGCCCGTCGCCAACGCCACCGAGGCCACCAGCCTCGCCTTCCACCTGCTCAACACCGTCGACATCCCTCGCGGCACGGTCCGCTCGCTCGATGAGAAATCCCTCAAGGAAGAGGACGACTACACCCAGTGGACCGTGGTCAAGGACCTCACCCACACCGTCCTCAACGTGCGCTTCTACGAGGACCTGCTCATCTACTCGGTGAACCTCAAGACGCTCGACTTCAAGGGCGCCAACGGCAAGACGTTCGCCGTGCCGACGAGCCCCGCATCCATCGACATCACCTCCAAGCTGACGACCTGAGCCTCGGACGCCGTATCAGTCCCAAGCGCTGAGAAACGCCGTGCGACAGGCCCGTCCCCGAGACTTCCGGGGGCGGGCTGTTTCGTGTCAGGATTGAATGTGCAACTGGTGCACGCGTCGATGCGCCACTCCGCCGGGCTTCCCCAGCGCGGACCCATTCCCATCCTAGGAGCAAACCTCATGAAGCGGCTCATCCAGGGACTGTCCCTGACGTCTCTGTGTCTCTCGCTGGTGGCCTGTGGCTCGAGCAAGTTCTACACGCTGCCCGTCGCGGCGAACGATGCCTCGGCGACCAAGACGTCCATCGGAGTCTGTGCCCTGGAGAGTGGCCTCGAGTCGCATTCCGTGGACACCACGGCCATCGCCGTCACCTACGATGCGACCTCCACGATGTACTACCGTTACAATGGTAACGACGCGTACACCTTCCAGGTCTCCGTGGACGACAAGCAGGTTCCTCCGGCGGAGTTGGAGACGAAGCTCACCACGGTGCGCAAGAAGGGCGAGGAGCTGTACCTCTGCGCCCAGGACCGCATCAACCCGCGCTTCGTCGCCGCCCCCGCCCATGAGCCGTCCCAGACGAACGTCACCATCAACCTGAACGCCCCTGGCGCGAACTCGGCGGACACCGTGTCGGCCGGCGCGTCGGTGTCGACGAACACGAACACGGCCTCGGCCACGACGACGTCCTCCTCCGCGTCGGTGAACCTGAGCGAGGGAACCTGCGCCCGCGCCGTGGACTGCTATGCGCGGCTGGCCAAGACGGTCTGCGAGGGCGCGCAGGACTGCAGCTTCAAGGTGGAGATCTCCGGCAACGACGAGACGGGCTGCCGTGACGCGCTGCTCCGCGTCCCGGACCTGCTCCAGCCGTTCAAGATGATTCGCCCCAACCTCTCCGCGCCGGCCGTCTGCCGCGCCGAGTAGTCCCCAAAGACAACCCGCCTCCGGCGCCGTGCCGGAGCGCGGGCGACAGCGGCCTCCGGTTTCCCAACCCGTGAGGCACGCGGAGTGGACTACCTTGGGCCCCCTCGCCGTGAGCCGAGGCGGGACGGGGTGGTGCCATGAGAGCGACACGCGGACATGTGCTGCTGGGGCTTCTGGTGCTGGTGGGGCTGACGGCCGCGGGCATCGCCGGGGTGACGCTGCGCTATCGGGCCCCTCCGGCTCCCGCCCTGGCGTGGCTCGTGGGAGGGCTGCTGCTCGCGACGTGGAGCGCTCGGGCCTTCTGGAAGCGCGACGCCGACGGCGCGGCCAAGCTGCTCTTGTTCTGTTTCGGGATGCCCGCGGTCGTACTGGGCATCTGGATGGTGGCCTCCTCCGACTTCAGCGGACTTCCTCCTTGGCTCGCGTTGGGCTGCGCGGCGGTGACCACGTTCATCGGGGTCCGGATGTGGAAGGACTGGCGGCGGGCGGAGGTATTGCCCAACGTGCTGCTCGAATGGGCGCCGGCCGAGGACATCCTCGAGGTCGACGGCGTGCACTTCGCCGTGAGACTGGCCGTGACGGAAGAGGGGTCCGCGCCGCTGGAGCTGCACCTGATGGCGCAGGGGTGCGTGGACGCGGAGCGGGCGCTGACGCTGAAGCTGTCCGGGCCTCCCGAGTCGCGGCTGCGCTATCCGCGAGAGACGACGGTCCACCTGGAGGCGGGAGAGGTGGGCCTGCTCATCGTGCCGCTCTTCCCGGTCCCCGGGGCCCCGGCGCCCGGCAAGCTCTCCCTGCAGCCCAGTGCCCGAGGTCCCTCGGCGCCACGCCTGCGTCACTGGCGCGCGCGGCGCTACGAGGGGCCCCTCCATCCCGCGATGCGAGTCCTGGGCCTGTTCGCGGGCATCCTCGCCTGGGGTGGCGGGATGCACGTCGAGGTGGCGGGGGTATCGGAGGGGAAGCCTCCTCCACCCCAGCTCCCCGAGGCGCGCTGGAAGGTGCTGTGGCGGCCGGGCGCGGAGGAGATTCAGCAGGCCCGCGCCGCGGCCTGAGCGACAGGCTTCAGTGGATGCGCAGGGCCAGCTTGCCCAGGTGGTGCTTGCCCACGGCCTCGTGCGCGCGAGTGACTTCATCCAGGCGGTAGACCTTCGAGACCTCGACGTGGAAGGGGCCGGACTCGATGAGGCTGTTGAGGCGGCCGAGCACCTTGGGGTTCGCCTCGCCGTTGTAGGCGGTCGCCTTGACGCCCTCGGGGCCCTTGGGCGCGGGCTCGACGCCGTTGGGGAACGCGATGTGGCCACCCTTCTTCACGACGGCCTTGAGCAGCTCGTTCACCTTGTCTCCGCCCGCGAGCACCAGCGCCGCGTCGAGGCCGTCCGGAGCGAAGTCCCGCACCGCCTTCACGACGTCGTCGGAGCGGCCATCCACGGCCTTGTCCGCGCCGAGCTTCTTCATCAACTCCACGCCGTCCGCGCCCGAGGCCACCGCGAGCACCTTGGCTCCGAGCCGCTTCGCCAGTTGCACCGCCAGGTGCCCCACGCCGCCGCTCGCGCCGTACACCAGCAGCGTGGTGCCCTGGCCAACCTTGAGGGTGTCCTCCACGCCTTGGAGGGCCGTGATTCCGTCCGCCGCGAGCACGCCCGCCTGCTCCGCGCTCAGCCCCTTGGGCACGGGCGCGGTGTCCGCGGCCCTCACCGCGGTGTATTCCGCGTAGAAGCCTCCCTTCTCGTTCAGGAAGCCGAAGGCGTAGACCTTGTCGCCGACCTTGAGGTTCTTGACGCCTTCGCCCAGGGCCACGACGGTGCCCGCGCCATCCGTGCCAAGCACGTATGGGAAGGAGGCCTTGCTGCCCGGCTTGTAGCCTTCCATCTCGCCCGCGCGCTCGGCGGGGTCCCACTGGCCGATGCCGGCGGTCTCCACCTGGATGAGCACCTCGCCGGGGCCTACCTGGGGAACGGGGACGGTCTTGGTGCCGAGAACTTCCGGTCCGCCGAAGCGGTCGATGGCGGCGGCCTTCATCTGAGAGGGAACGGAGGTCTTCATGGAAATGACTCCTCGCGGGCGGAGGTCCCGCGCCGGACAGGGTTCCTCCGCAGGCTGGTCATGGGTGGGAGGAATTGCAGAGGAAGCGACGAAGCCCCAAGCCAGGGCCCGCCCTCACGCCCGCCACCCTGGCGCGGGAGGACACCAGGCTGGCGTACAGTCGCGCGGCGGATTTTCCCCGAAGATTCCGGAGGTGGAGATGTCGTCGCGAACGAAGCTGCGCTCGCTGCTCGTCGGTGGTGTCCTGCTGCTGTCCTCCACCGCTGGCAGCGCGAGCGCTCCGAGCGTGTCGCTGGGAGGAGTCGAGCTGCGCGTCTTCGACCGGCAGAAGGGCTCCATCGTCACGGTGGAGGAGGCCTCGGACCCGTATGGGATGAACGTGGACGCGCTGCTGCTGGTGAAGGTGCAGGGCAAGTACGAGGGGGACAAGCCGCTGAAGCTGAAGCTCGTGGTGAGCGCGCCGAAGGAGGAATCGGAGGCGGGTGAGCGGCGCGCGTGGAAGGTGACGCAGACGCGCGAACTGCACGTGCTCGCGGAGGGCGGCGTCACCGTGGTGCCATTCCTGATGCCCTACGAGTGCTCCTCCACCGTGAAGGTGGTCGCCACGCTGTCGGGCCCGGGCGTCAACGGGAGCAAGAAGCTGGACACCGCGTTTCCGTGCGCGGAGTGAGTTGCCTCCATGCGCCGCCCACCCAGAGGCATGCGCCCTTCAAGGTCGGTTTTGCGAGGGGTATCCAAGACAACCCCTCGGATTGCGGCGTGTCAGACCGAACCGGTAGCTTGCATGCATGCCGGACATCCGACTGCCCGCCGAAGCGAAGTTCAAGACTGAGCTGGAAGCCCTCGCCGCCCATGACGACAAGCCCCGCCCTCCTGGATGGGCGCTGTCGCCTCGCGCCGTGGAGACGTACATCCTCGGCGGGTCCAAGCCCGTCGGCGGCGTGACGATTACGCCCAAGTACGTCGGCGACAAGGGACTCATCCAGGTCTGCATCGCCACCCTCGCCTCGGACCGCGCGCTGATGCTCGTGGGCGAGCCCGGCACCGCGAAGAGCTGGCTGTCCGAGCACCTGTCCGCCGCCGTCAGCGGCACCTCCGCCCTCATCGTCCAGGGCACCGCCGGCACCAGCGAGGACCACCTCAAGTACTCGTGGAACTACGCGCTGCTGCTCGCGCAGGGCCCCACGCCCGAGGCCCTGGTCCCCTCCCCCGTCCTGCGCGCCATGCGCTCCGGCAAGTTCGCCCGCTTCGAGGAAGTCACCCGCACGTCCCCGGAGATTCAGGACGCCCTCATCTCCATCCTCTCGGAGAAGCAGGTCTCCATCCCGGAGCTGGGCGAGGTGGTCAGCGCCCAGCGCGGCTTCAACCTCATCGCCACCGCGAACACGCGGGACAGGGGCGTCAACGAGATGAGCGCCGCCCTCAAGCGCCGCTTCAACTTCGTCACCGTCCCCGTGGTCGAGGACCTGGAACAGGAAATACAGATTGTGACGAAGCGCGAGGCGGAGCTGCGCAATGACTACCAGGTCGGAGTGCCGCCTCCGGAGGAGCTGTCGCGAATCCTGCTGACGCTCTTCCAGGAGCTGCGCAAGGGCGTGACGAAGGACGGCAAGACGAAGGTCCGCACCCCGGGCGCCGTGCTGTCCACCGCGGAGGCCATCAGCGTGCTGTTCAACAGCTCCATCCTCGCGGAGCAGTTCGGCGGCGGGAAGGTCACCCCCCACGAGCTGGCCGCGTCACTGGTGGGCGCCGTGGTGAAGGAGCAGGAGGACGACGTGAAGGCCCTGCGCGAATACATGGAGACCGTCGCCAAGGGCCGCACCGGCGCGTGGAAGGACCTGTACTCCGCCAGCAAGAAGCTCCTGAGGGGCTGATGGACCTGGACCTGCTCTCCCGGGTGCATCTGTTCCCGGTGCGCCACCACTCGCCGCGCACCACGGCGGTGCTCGGGCGCTGGCTGGAGCGCGTGAAGCCGGAGGTCGTCCTCATCGAGGGGCCTTGCGATGCCTCCGACCTGATTGACGTGCTGTGTGACGCGGAGACGAAGCCGCCCATCGCGCTGCTCGGCTACCGCACGGATGACACGCCGGGCTCCGCGCTGTGGCCCTTCGCGGACTACTCCCCCGAGTACGCCGCCCTGCGCTGGGCGAAGGTGAATCGCGCCCGCGCGCTCTTCATCGACATCCCCGTCGGCGTCAGCCTCGGCATGGACCGCCATGACGAGACGGCCGGTGTCGAGAGCGAGGAGGTCCCGGAGGGCGAAAGTCACGAGCACCTCCATGACGAAGAGCCGCTCACGGAGCGGTTCGCCCGCGAGCAGGGCTACCGCTCCTTCGAGGAACTGTGGGAGGCGCTGTTCGAGGCGCCCGACTGGACGCCCGAGGGTTTCCGCCCCGTGCTGCTCGCCTGGGCGGACGTGCTCAACGCGGGGCCTCGCCAGGACTACCACCGCTGGCGCGATGCGTTCATGGCGCGCAAGGTGCTGGAGGTGGTGGCGAGCGGCGTCGCGCCGGAGAAGGTCGCCGTGGTGGCGGGCGCCGCGCACATCGCGGCCTTCCTGGCCCGGGACGTGGAGCCCGCGCTGGAGGCGAAGCTCCCCAAGGCGGTGCCCTGCGCGGTGACGGTGATTCCGTACAGCTTCCCCCGGCTGTCCGAGCAGCTCGGCTACGGCGCGGGCAATCGGGCGCCGCACTTCTACCAGAAGGCCCACGAGGCCCAGTGCGACTTCCGGCGCGCGACGCTGGAGGTGCTCATCGACTTCGCCGCGCACCTGCGCATGCGCGGCTTCACCGCGTCGCTGTCGGACGTGCTGGAGGCCTACCGACTGGCGATGACGCTGGCGGACTTGCGCGAGAAGAGCGCTCCAGGACTGGACGAACTGCGCGAAGCCACCGTGGCCACGCTGTGCCGGGGCGACGCGACGCATGTCGACGCGTTCCTGTGGAAGAGCGTCGTCGGTCATCAAGTGGGACGGGTGGCCAGTCGCATCGGCAAGAACTCGCTCCAGGCGGAGTTCTGGCGGGAGCTGGACACGCGCCGGCTGCCGAGCACCGACAGCGCGGAGACCTTCACGCTGCGCCTCAACAACACGGTGGAGGTCGGCTCCTCGGTGTTCCTCCACCGCCTGCGCGTGGCGGGGATTCCCTATGCGACGCTCGCGGCCACGGGACAGCAGCGCGCCTCGCCACAAGAGGCTGGCGGACAGGCGGCGCTGACGCGGGTGCGCGAGTCGTGGCAGGCGCAGTGGACGCCGTCCACGGACGTGGCGCTGGTGGAGAAAATCGTCCTCGGCGACTCGCTGGAAGCCGTGACGACCCGCGTCCTCCAGGAGCAACTGGACGCGGCGAAAACCACGGGCGCCGCCGCGGACGTCCTGTTGGAGTCGGTGATTACCGGCTGCCCGCAGACGATGGCCGCGGCCCTGCGCGCCTGTGACACGCACGCGGCCACGGACGTGGACCTGCCCTCGCTCGCCTCGGCGGCGCGCGCGCTGTCCGGACTGGTGGCCTATGGCACCTCGCGCGCGCACACGGACGTGGGCGACGAGGCGGTGGCGGTGCTCTGCCAGAAGACGTACTCCCGCGCGCTGCTGCGCGTGCGCGAGGCCTGTGCCTGCGCACCGGACGCCCTGCCTTCCGTGGTGGAGGCGCTGCGCACCCTGCACGAGGTGGCGCTGGCCCAGCCGCTCGCGGACAAGGCCGGCTGGCTGGCGGAGGCCCGCGAGCTGATGGACAGCACCACCGTGCACCCGGCGACGTCGGGCCTGGCCACGGGCCTGCTGTATCTGGCGCACGAGCTGAACGAGGCGGAGGTGGCGCTCATCGTCGGACTGCGGCTGTCGCTGGCGGTGGCTCCCGAGGAAGGCGCGTCCTGGATGGAGGGCTTCCTGGGCGTCAACGCGCTGGTGCTGGTGAAGAACCGCGAAGTGGTGAAGGCCCTGGACGACTTCCTGACCAGCATCGACCCCGAGCGCTTCCGTCAGACCCTGCCGGTATTGAGAAGGGCACTGGGCGTGCTGGGTACCACCGAGCGCCGCTACCTCATGGAGAACGTGGTGGCGGTGCGGCAGCTCGGAGAAAAGGGCCGGGCCGTGAAGACGGTGCTCGAAGAGAAGGACACAGCGAAGCTCAAGGACATGAGCGCCGAGCTGGGCAAGGTGCTCGACGACCTGGACGACCTGCTATGAGCGTGGACCCCAAGGAACTGGCGGAGAAGGACCGGGATGCCCTGCTGCGCTGGCGGCTCGCGCTCGGCCCGACGGCGGAGAAGACGGGAGCCTGTCCCTCGCTGCGAGCCCTGAGCACCCAGGCGGGCTCGGTGGGCGTGGGCGGCGGAGACCTGGAGGCGTTGGATGACGCGCTCTCCTTCGTCTACGGGGAAAAGCGCGCGAGTTCGTCCGGCTCGCGCCCCTACATCCCCGAGTGGCTGGGTGCGCTGCGGACTTTCTTCCGCGACGACGTGATTGCGCTCGTCCAGAAGGACGCCATCGAGAAGAAGGGGCTCACCCAGCTCCTCTTCGAGCCGGAGACGCTGCCCTTCCTCGACAAGAACGTGGAGCTGGTGACGACGCTGGTCAGCGCGCGCGGGCTCATCCCCGACGAGGCGAAGGCAATTGCCCGGCAGATTGTCCGCGAGGTGGTGGAGGAGCTGCGCAAGAAGCTGGAGTCCTCCGTCCGCACGGCCGTGTTCGGCGCCCTGCGCAGGGACAGGACGAGCCCGCTGCCGATTGCGCGCAACATCGACTGGAAGCGCACGATTCGGCAGAACCTGAAGGGCTGGGACGCGGAGCACAAGCGACTGGTGCCCGAGCGTTTCTACTTCTGGCCCAACCAGCGCAAGCATCACGAGTGGGATGTGACGCTGGTGGTGGACCAGTCCGGCTCCATGGCGCAGAGCGTGGTGTACAGCTCCGTCATGGCGGCCATCTTCGCGTCACTGGATGTGCTGCGCACGCGCCTCATCCTGTTCGACACGGAGGTGGTGGACATGACGCCCCTGCTCACGGACCCCGTGGAGGTGCTGTTCACCGCGCAGCTCGGCGGCGGAACGGACATCAACCGCGCGGTGGCCTATGCGCAGGCGAACCATGTGCAACGGCCGGAGAAGACCCTCTTCCTGCTGATTACCGACCTCTATGAAGGCGGTGACGCGGAGGAGCTGGTGGCGCGGCTGCGTCAGTTGGTGGACTCGCGGGCGAAGGTGCTGTGCCTGTTGTCGCTGTCGGACGGAGGCAAGCCCACGTACGACCACGCCATGGCGGAGAGGCTCACCGCGCTGGGCATTCCCTGCTTCGGGTGTACGCCCAAACGACTGGTGGATGTGGTGGAGCGGGTGATGCGCAACCAGGACCTGACACCGCTGCTGACCGCCGACAAGGAGACACACCATGGCTGAGCCTCGCAAGGTGGCTGCCAGCAGCGGAGGGTTGACGGAAATCATCGGAGACCCCTCGGAGGTCGCGAAGGGCACTCGCATCTTCGACGACAAGCAAATCACCCACCTGTCCCGCTTCGAGAACCGGCTGTTCGCGGATGCGCTGGGCTCCGGGGCGTCGCCCTACAAAGTGTCGCTGGTGTTCGGTGACGGGCGTGAGGTGAAGGGGAAGTGCTCCTGCGTGGCCGCGCGCTCGCGGCCCTTCTGCAAACACGCGGCGGCGCTGCTGGTGGCGTGGGCTCGCGCGCCGGAAGCCTTCGTCACCACCGATACGGCCCCGGCGGGCGCGGGAGGCCCGGCGAAGAAGAGCGTGAAGAAGGGCAAGACGGAGACGGGCGAGCTGATGAAGGCGGGCGTGGCGCAGGTGTCCACGCTGGTGCGGGAGCTGGGCCTGTCGGGCGTGACGTCCCTGTCCGAGGACCGCGCCGAGCAGGTGCGCGCCCTGGGTGAGTCGCTGCGCGCCAATGGCCTGCGCCGGCTGGCGGCCCGCACGGTGGAGGTGGCGGCCCTGCTGGAGCAGGCGGCGGCGCGGACGGGCACGTTCGAGCCCCCTGTCTTCACCGACCTGGTGGCGGACATGCTGCTCACCGCGCGCAAGGTGGAGAAGCACCTGGGCGGTGAGCCCCTGGAGGACCGCTACGTCGAGGAGCTGATTGGCAAGACGTGGACGAAGAAGGACCGGGCTCCCATCGAGGGGCTGACGCTGGTGGAGTACGCCTTCACCACGCGCACCACGCCCGACAACTTCCTCGTCCGGGAGAGTCGCTTCCTGGAGCTGGGCACCGGAGCCCACTACACGGAGAAGCAAATCCTCCCCGCCTTCCTCAAGACGGTGGAGCCCAAGAAGAGCCACGCGGGCGTGGTGCTGGAGGAGGCCAAGGGTGGGCAGTACCCGGGCTTCCCGCCTCGGCGGCTGGACCTGGAGGACGCGAAGTCGACGCATCCACAGGACGACTCGGCGCTGCGGCTGTTGGTGAAGATGGCGCTGCCGGACGTGGGGGCGGCACTGGCGGCCTTCCAGGAGCACCGCAAGGACGTCTTCGCGCCGGAGCTGCTCCCCGTGGCGCTGCGGGTGCAGACGCTCCTGGCGAGCGGGCAGCGCTCACAGTTGGTGGACTCGGGAGACCGGGGGCTGTTCCTCCCGGCGGACTCGCGGCTGGAGGAGCCCTTCGCCGCGGCACTGGAAGGGGCCACGTTGAAGGTGGTGCTGGGGGACGTGGGGCTGGAGGCGGCGCTCCCCACGCTGTTCCCGCTCGCGGTGGTGGTGGAGACACCGGAGGGACTGGAGCTGCGCGGACTGGGGCTGCGGGAGGCAACGGAGGAGCCCACGCGGCGTCGGCGTCGTCGGGCGAAGCCGGAGGCGCCGGTGGCGGTGCCTCGCAGCGGATGGGCGGACGCGGCGCGCGAAGCGGGGGCGTCTCGCGCGGCCATCGCCCTGGCCGAGGTGCGGGATGAGCTGGCGGAGAAGTTCTCCAACGGGCTGTCCTCGCTGTCTCCGCGCGCGGTGGAGCCGCTGGTGGCCCGACTGAGGGAGCTGGGGCTGGAGAAGCCCGGAGCGCTGCTGGAGGCGCTGGCGCAGCGTCCCGACGCGGCGGAGCGGCTGGATGACTTCGTCAAGGTGTACCAGGTGCTCGGCATCGCCCTGGTGCGGCTGGCGGGGGCGGCGCAGGTCCAGGGGGACACGTTGGAGCCAGTGCCCACGCACCCGAGCATCCACATCCGGAAGCCCGAGGCGCCGCTGCCTCCGGGTGAGGCGCTGTTGAAGCGGGCTCGAGGAGAGCTGTCTCGTTACGAGGCCGCGGCCCATGCGGCGCACTACTACGCGAGCCTGGACGCGGACTCGCTGCTGGAGTCCCTGTATCCCGCGTGGAGCGACGGCGCGGCGAGCACCTTCGTGGCCCGGGCGGTGGCGGCACGTCCGAAGGAGCGCGTGCTGGAGGTGGTGAAGCAGGCCCTGTCCGAGCATCACAGCCGGATGGTGCGCCGCACCGCCATCCAGGTGCTGGGGCAGTTGGAGGTCCATGCGGCGCGAGTGCTGCTGGACGGCATGACACGCAAGGGCCACGACGCGGGCCTGCGGCTCCATGCACGCGAGGTGTTGAACGATGTGCAGGCCCGGGAGACGGGGCCCGCGTCCATCGCGGCGCTCGCGAAGGTGCGACAGGGGAGGATTCGGCCGCTCGCGCAGCGGGCGCTGTCGGAGCCGACTCGGGAAGCGCGGCTGGCGGCGGTGGATCAGCTCGAGGGGTTGGGGCTCACGCAGGCGTGGCCGGTGCTGCGGCAGGTGTTCTACGGAGACCCGTCGAACGAGGTGCGGAGACGCGCGGCCATGGCCCTGGCGTGGCTGGGGGACTCGGAGGTGCTGGACAAGTACGTGCACAGCGTGGAGGCGCGCGACACGGACGACGAGGAGGCCAAGACGGCGGTGTACGCGCTGGGGGTGCTGGGTGACGTGCGCGGCGCGGAGACACTCCTGGCGGCGTTCGTCGACGGGTGGAAGCCGGGCGTCGTGTCCGACTCGCTGAAGACCTTCGGGCTGGCGATGCTGGAGCCGGCCGTCCGATTGGCGGAGACGCGGCCGGAGGCGATGGAGCGACAAGCGCTGCGCAACCTGTTCGAGCGATTCCCAGCGGACGCGCTCTCGAAGGTGCTGCTGGCCCATGTGGAGGCAGCGCGCGCGCACCCCGAGCGGCTCACGCGCTTCGGGACGTACCTGAAACTCGCGAACGAGAACATCCACGGCGCGGGCAAGGTGGTGGCGGCGGCACTGCTCGACATCCCCGATGCCGCCGGGGACAAGACGCTCTCACGTCAGGCGAAGAAGACGCTCGGGGTGAAGACCTAGCCGCGACGCCGTGCAGGCCAACACCGCGCCGGGGCGCGCACTCAGTCCCCGGCGCGAACACCGCACAGCCCCAACTCACCCCACGCGTGACGACACGTGCGGTCTCACCAGCGACTCCAGGAAGGAGCCGAGCGCGGCGTTGACGAGCGCGGGCTCCTCCACCGTGGAGGAGTGCCCCCCGCGCGGAAGCCGCGTCAGCCGCGAGCCCGGAATCAACTGGTGGAGCCGTTCGGCCTTCGCCGGAACAGTGGCCACGTCCTCTTCCCCCACGACGATGAGCGTGGGCACGCGGATGTTCGGCACCTCGTGTGACACCGCGTTGCGACGGATGACACCGTTCACCGCGCGCCAGATGTCCCGACGGTTCTCCAGCAGCCGCGCCCGCCACAGCGCCCGCTCCTCCGCGCGGTTCGGGTCCGTCAGGAACGTCCGGCCAAACATGATGCGCATCACCGGGTCCACCACCGGCCGCAACCCCGCCATCCGAGCGATGAGGTTGAGCAACGTGTAGCGCGGCACGTTGGCCAGCGGCTCGGCGTCCGCCGACGTATCCAGCAGGCTGAGCGAGCGCAACAACTCCGGCCGGCGCGCCGCGATGCGCATCCCGATGAAGCCTCCCATGGACAGGCCGACGAAGTGACACGGCCCCAGGTCCAGCTTCTCCATCAGCCCCACCGCGTCCAGGTACAGCGTCTCCATGTCGATGGTGCTCGCCTCGGGCACCGCGCTGCGCCCCTGCCCCCGGTGGTCATACGCGATGCAGCGATAGCGACTCCGCAGCGCATCCACCTGCGGGTCGAACAGCCGCGAGCTCCACAACAACCCATGGCTGAACAGGATGGGCTCACCCGAGCCACCCGTATCCTCGTAGTGCAACTCGGTTCCATTCACGGTCAACATCGGCATGGCGGTTCCCTCCCCACGTCCCGCAGGATAGGCCAGCTCGTGACGCGACACGGCACCCGTCTTGCCGCGGTGCGCCGGCTGTCGACTCGCGGACGCCGTGGGAGAACGGACGTGCCCGGGTTACCAGAGCCCCTGGGCCTGGAGCAGGGCCCCCATCTGTCCGGGGGCGGCGGCGCTGGCGGTGAAGAGCCGCTCGGCGGCCTCCGGCGACGGGTCCTCCCAGGTCAGCAGGCCCGTGTCCTCCTCGCGACGACACACCACCAGGCTCGCGCGCACGTGCTCCGCGGACTCGAAGGCGAGCAGGTCCATCAGCACGGGACTCTGGCTGGTGAAGAAGCTCTGCCGCCCCTTGAGCGGCTCCACGCTGGCCCGCACGAGCTGGGGGTGGAGGGAGTGGGCCACCTCATCCACGACGACCACCGCGCGCGCCCGGGCCAGGTAGTGCTGGAGGGCGAGCAGGCGCTTCTGGCCATGACCCAGCTGACGCGCGGAGACCCGCGTGTCTCCGGGGCCCAGGAAGTCCAGCTCCAGGCCCCCGAGCGTGAGGGATTCGTACTTGCCCTCGGGCGACGCCTCCAGGGGAACGAGGCTGGCCTCCGCGGAGGTGAAGCCGAGCAACCGCGACGCGTCGCGAAGGAAGGGGACGGCGTCCGACGGGACGACATACCGCGCGGAGCCCCACTGCGCCGCCGCCAGCCGCCGCAGCCCGTCCAGCAGCGCCTCCGACGCGAGCCCCGTGCCCGTGGCGAGCACACCCTCCGCCCGCCGGGAGAGGCGCAGCTCCACCTGGTAGAGCTGCTCGAAGTAGGCGAGCCCCTCGTCGAAGCGGCTCAGCCCCGCCAGGGCGGACACCTCGCGGGCCATGGCCAGCAGCGGCTCCACCGTGGCCGTGCCCTCGCCCGTCTTCTCCACCCAGGCGATGCCTCCGGACATGAGGACCAGCCACAGCCGGCCGGCGACCTCGGGAGCCAGTCGCTCCTGGACGACGAGCGAGGTGTCACCCTCGCGCGAGACGGTGACCTGGAGCCCCTCGCGACGGATGACCAGCGGCCACGCCATGTCGCGCGGCGACACGACGATGTCCATGGACAGCCCGGAGCCCGCGGGCCCGTCCTGGGGCATCACGGGCACGTTCCGAACCCGCACCGTGATTCGGCCGGTGTCCGCGCTCAGCGCGTACTCCAGTTCGAAGGGCTCCAGGGCCATGGCCGTGAAGTCCGAGCTGGCGACGGCCGCGAGGAGGTCCAGGAGCAAGGTCTTCCCCGTGCCGTTGCGGCCCAGCAGCACGTTGAAGGACGGACTGAACGACAGCCGCGTGCCGGGGTTCACGGAGCGGAACTGGTGGACCTGGAGCCACTGGAGCTTGAGCATCGTCCACCAGCCTCCCCCTCGGACACGCCAGGGTCAACCCTGCCTGTGACACAAAACGCTACTCTCGGAGAAGTCAATCAACACCCATTGTGAACAATTCTTGAGACAGTCAGGCTGCTGGTGCAACGCATTGACGGAGGTCACTCATGTCCCCGCAGCCGCGCCTGATTCGTTTCACTTCGAGGATTTCATTGCTCGCGCTCCTGGCCGCCCTGGGTGCCGTCACCTGGAGCACGCCAGCCCAGGCGCGGACGCCAGGGGGCGTCATCGGCGTCGGGTATTACGACCATCAAGGCCCGCCGCCCTGGGTCGATACGGCTTGCAAGTACACGGCGGTCTACAAACCTTGTCATTGCCCGCCCCCTACCGTCGCCAACTTCGACTCCGCCATGGGCTGTTCCAACGAGAGCCAGGCGTGGGCTGACAGGGACGCGCTGAACTCCTGTACCAACCTCTGTGCGAGGGCGGCCAAGGACTCGCCGGGGGCCGGCAACGGCAACAACAACGGCGGTGTCGCGGGACGTCCAGGGGGCTCGACGAATGGCGGCATCTCGCTCGGCGGCGCCGGCACCCTGGCGGCCCGGGAATCGGGGGGCTATGTGGGGTACGTCCCCTTCAGCCTGGAGCCCATCGGACACGCCGAGCAGAAGGAGCATCTGGCCGAGGCGCTCGTGGAGGCCACCTCCGTCCCCTGGGTCTTCCTCGAAGGGATGGGCGAGTCCATCCAGTGGGAGGACCCGAAGGGCGCGGCGGCCTTCGTCCAGGCCTACTGGAGCGACCGCGGCACGCCCAACCCCATTGGCCACTGCAAGCACTCCCTTCAGGTCTCCTGTCCTCTCCAGGATGTGAAGCTCGGTGACAGCCTTCAGGTCTGCTCGGGGGAGAGCGACGAGGACGCCCAGAAAATCGCCGAGACGAGCTGCGCGCCGCTGCGCTACGACGCGCTGAGCCGCTCCTGGAAGACCTGGGGCCTCTTCGGCTACCACCACGAGGGCTCGTACCGCGCGCCGACCGCGACGGTCCTCGCCGTGGGTCCCCAGCAGTTCCTCGGCTTCGTGCCCTCCAGCATGGAGGCCATGGGCCCCTCCGAGGACTGGAGCAAGCTGGCGGACGAGCTGCTGGAGCGCACGGAGGGCACCAGCGTGTGGCTCGCCGGACCGCCGGAGTTCTACTCCGCCAAGGAGTAGCGACCCACCGGCCGCGCCCGCTCCGCGGCTCGCACGCGGGGCGGAGTGACGGCCCGCCCAACCCGGGAGGACGGCCCAGTCCCGCCATCCCCGGGAGCCCGGCTTGTCACGACAGGGCGCGACAGGCAGGCTCAGGGCACTTCCGACATGCGCCCTGCTCGTCCCGCCCTGCTCGCCCTCGTCCTCCTCGCATTGCTTGGCACGGCCGCGGGAGTCACCTACGCGCTGCGCCCCCCGGCCTCCACACCGGCCACCGCGAGCGCCTCCCCTCCCACCGCGCCCAAGCCCGTGGCCCAGGCCACGCCACCGCCCGCCGAAGTGAAGGACGGGCACCCGCCGCGCGGCGTCTACGCCGGCGCCGAGGCGTGCGGCGAGTGCCACGAGGACGAGCACGCCGAATGGAGCAAGGGCTGGCACTCGCGCGCGCTGTCCCCCGCGACGTCGAAGTTCGTGGTGGGCGACTACCGCAAGAACACGCACTTCAAGGGAGACTCCAGCGAGGCGTGGATGCGTCGCGACGGTGAGCACCACTTCATGCGCACGAAGGGCGCGGACGGTCAGCTCGCGGAGTTCCCGGTGCAGTGGGTGGTGGGCGGCAAGCGCATGCAGGACCCCGTCACGGTGCTCGCAGACGGTCGCTGGCAGGTGCTGCCCGTCTACTACCACGTCACCGGCAAGGGCGAGTGGGTGGACTACTCGGAGACGAAGCAGGGCGCGCTCACGCCGGACCACCCGTTCTTCTGGGCCAACTTCCGTCGCAGCGCGCAGCACGCGTGTCTGGACTGTCACGTCACCGGACTCGACGCGCGCCACGACCGCGCCACCCACACGTGGACCACGCGCTTCACCGACGCGGGCGTCGCGTGCGAGAGCTGCCACGGGCCCGGCGCCAGGCACGCCGACACGCAGGACCCCAAGGACATCGTCCAGCCGTCGAAGCTGTCCTCGGAGCTGGGCTTCGCGGTGTGCGCGCAGTGCCATGGCCCGCGCCGTCCCCTCTTCCCCATCCTCGACCTGGCGCACCGCTTCCAGCCGGGCCAGAAGTATGAGGACTTCTACCAACCCATCGTCCTCTTCGTGGGCAACGAGCGCTCCGGCGACTACTTCACCGACGGCCGCCCCAGCACCTCCAGCTTCGAGTACCAGGCCCTCATCCAGTCGCAGTGCCACCTGCAGGGCAATGCGACCTGCCTCACCTGTCACACCGCGCCGCACGAGCCACACGCGCCCAACGAGCTGAACCTGCCGGAGAAGACGGCCGCGAAAATCTCCGTGGGCTCGGCCACCTGTCAGCAATGCCACGCGGACCTGTTCGCCGCGGGCGCGAAACACTCCAAGCACACCGGGCGCGCCGCGCAGGACTGCGTGGCCTGTCACATGCCGCCCGTCGTCTCCGGCGTGCTCGACAAGTTCGCGGACCATGCGCTCGACGTGCCCGCGCCGAAGAACACCACGCGCCACGGCATCCCCAATGCCTGCAACACATGTCACACGAAGGAGACGCCGGAGGCCATGGACCAGGCCCTGGCGAAAATGTGGCCGGACTCCGCGAAGCGGCAGGAGCGGCGCGTGCGCCTGGCGGACGCCTTCGACGACAAGACCGCGGACACCAGCCGGCCCGCGCTGGAGGCCGTGCTCGCGGACACGAAGGAAGCCGCGTCGCTGCGTGGCGTGGCGGCGAAGGTGCTCGGGCGGCGATACAAGCGCGAGGCCGTGCCCGCCCTGCGCGCCGCGCTGAAGGGGACGCAGGACAGCCTGCTGCGCGCGGACGTCATCGAGGCGCTGGGCGCCGTGGGAGGCAAGGAGGCCACCGAGGACCTGGCGGCGCTGCTCCAGGATGGCTCCACGTGGGTGCGCCAGTCCGCGGCGCTGACGCTGGCGAGCTTCGGCGACGCGCGCGGCACCGCGGCCGTGGAGGCGCTGGCGTCGCGGCCGGAGACCTCCGGGCTGGTCCAACCGCACATCATGCTCGGGCAGCTCGCCGTGCGTCGGAAGGACCTGACCACCGCCATCCGCGAGTTCGAGCGGGCGTTGGATTTGCAGCCCTACAACGCCGACGCGCTCGTCCGCCTGGCCGACCTCTATGTCGTCCAGGGACAGGTGGAGAAGGGCAAGGAGCGGCTCGAGGACGCGCTGCGCTTCGACCCACAGAGCCGCGCGGCGAAGCAGCGTCTGTCCATGCTCAAACAGGGTCGCTGAGCGGAGGACGCGAGCCCGCGGGCGCTCCATCCACTGCTGAGCAGGCTCTCGTCCCTTTTGTCAGACAGGCGGGGACCGGCCCCGGGGTACGTGGCCGGTATCGGGTGCCTCCCCTACCTCAGGGCACCCGATATGAACGCCCTGCTGCTCGCCCTCCTCCTCTCGCACCCTGGCTCCGAGCCAGGGGTGCCGCTCGCCCAGGCCCGGCCGCCGTCCGCCGTGCGACAGCGGCCCCAGGGACACGGCGCGCCCAAGGTGCTGCCCATCCAGAATCCCAGGCCACAGTCGGCCCAGGGACAGGGCATTCCCGTGACGCCCCCGGGAGCGCCGTCACAGGCGCCCGGCGCGCCACGGCGGGGCACCCCTCCCCAGGGGCAATGGGACACGTCCGCCCCAGGGCCCGGTGAGGACACCGGGACGAGCGACGACCCGCCGGAGCCACCGCAGCCCGAAGTGTCGGACCCGCTGCTGACGCCCATGCCGCCCGCGCCCATCCAGGTGAAGTCCTGGGAGGAGGCGCTGGACATGGTGCGGCAGAGCTCCACCGACTTGAGGACCGCGCTGGCCCAGGTGGAGTCCGCGGCGGGACAGGCGCGCATCGCGCTGGCGGGCCTGCTGCCCGTCATCACCGGCACGGTGGGCGTGCAGTACAACGTGCTGGACCCCGACTCGACGACCTTCATCGGCGGCGGCACGGGGGGTGGCGTGGGCGGTGGCGTGGGGGGAGGCATTGGCGGCGGTGTCGGCGGGGGCACGGGGACGGACAGCGCCCTGAGACCCACGCAGCCGCCGTTCGCGGGAATCCTCTCGGCCTCCGTGCCGCTGTTCGACCTGCAGGCCATTGACGCACGGCGCACGGCGCGGGAGGCCCAGCGCGCCGCGGCGTGGTCGCTCGCGGAGACGCGGCGTCAGCTCAGCGGCGCGCTCGCCCGGGCGCTGGTGCAGGTGGCCGCGCAGGAGCGACTGGCCGAGGTCAACCGCGTCAACCTGCGCACCGCGCTGGAGCGGCTCGCCCTCGCGCAGCGTCGGTTGGATTTGGGCGCGGGCACCCGGTTGGACGTGGTGCGCGTGAAGCAGGACGCCGAGTCCGCGCGCGCCCTCGTCGTGTTGGGTGACGAGAATCTGCGACAGGCGCGCGAGGCGCTCGGGCTCGCACTCGGGTTGCCGCAGGCGGTGGGCCTGGCGAAGGGCGTGCGCGTGGACGAACTGCTCCAGAGCGCGCGGAAGGACTGCCGCCAGCTTCCAGAACTGGAGGGGCGCTCGGACCTGGCGGCGGCGCGCTCGCGCTTCAGGGTGGCGCAGCGGCAGGTCAGCTCGGTGAAGGCGCAGTACGCGCCCTCGATATCGCTGACGAGCACGACCATTGCCCTCACCGTGGAGGAAGACTTCGTCAACGTGCCCATCTGGAACATCGGAGCCAGCCTGCTCTTGCCCTTCTGGGACGGCGGGGCACGCGAGGGACTGCTGCGACAGTCCCGCGCGGAGGCGGAGGTCGCGCGCCAGCAGGTGGTTCAACTGGAGCGCTCCGTCACGGTGGAAGTCACGCAGGCGCGGCGTGGCGTGAAGGTCTCCCAGGCCTCGCGGGACATCTCGTCGCAGGAGCGGGTACTGGCCGAGGAGAACGACAGGCTCACCCGACGCAGTTTCGAGGTGGGCACGGGCACCAGCCTGGAGCTCATCCAGACAGCGGCGGCGCTGCGACAGGCGGAGCTGGCGCTGGTGGTGCGCGAGTTCCAGCTGGAGCAGGCGCGCGTCGAGGCATTCCTTGCGGAGGCGGCATGCGACTGGTGAGGAGATGGGGCGCGGGGTGCGCGGTGGCGCTGGCGCTGGCGGGGTGCAAGGGCTCGAAGGAGGGAGACGCCCCCCAGGGCGGGCAGGCCGGCGCGGGGACGGCCCTGTCCGTGCAGACGCTGGCGCTGTCGCCCGGCGAGGTGCAGGAGGCGGGCGAGTACGTGGGCACGCTCATCTCCCGCAGCAGCATCTCCCTGTATCCCCAGGTCGCCGGCTACGTGCAGGCGATTCCGGTGCGCCCCGGCTCTCGTGCGCAGCGCAACGAGGTGCTGCTGGTGGTGGACCCACGCAGGGAGCAGGCGGGGCTGCGCGCCACCCAGGCCCAGCGCGCGTCGGCGCTGGCGCAGCGCGAGTTCGCCCGGCGCACCCGGGAGCGCAGCGCGCAGCTACTCAAGGAAGGGCTCCAGAGCCGCCAGGACTATGACCAGGCGGTGGCGCAGGCGCAGCAGGCGGAGGCGAGCGCGCGGGCGATTGAAGCGCAAATCCAGTCGCAGCGCGTGCAGCTCGGCTTCTACGAGGTGAGCGCGCCCTTCGCGGGCGTGGTGGGAGACATCCCGGTGAAGGTGGGCGACTACGTCACGCCGCAGACGCGGCTCACCTCGCTGGACCAGAGCAAGGTGCTGGAGCTGTCCGTGCAGGTGCCGGTGGACCGCGCCCAGCGCGTGCAGGTGGGGAAGACGCCGCTGGAGGTGCTGGACACGGAAGGCAAGGTGCTGGTGTCCGCGCCCGCCTTCTTCGTGGCGCCCACGCCCGCCGCGACGACGCAGTTGGTGGAGGTGAAGGCCGCCTTCGAGAACACGGGCAGGCTGCGCGCGGGGCAGCTGGTGCGCGCGCGGGTGGTGTACGCATCGCGCGAGGCGCTCACCGTGCCCACCGTCGCGGTGACGCAAATCAGCACCCAGTCCTTCGTGTACCTGGTGGGCTCGGCCGACGGAGGCACCGTCGCGCAGCGCACGCCACTGGACGTGGGAGAAGTCACGGGCAACGACTACGAGGTGACGGGAGGGCTGGACGCCGGGGCCCAGGTGGTGGTGACGGGGTTGCAGTTGCTGCGCGATGGCCAGCCCATCAAACCCACGCCCGCGAAGCCCGAGGGCCAGGGTGTGGGCGGCGCCTCCGACGCGGGCCAGTGAGAGGACGGCATGTTCACTGACTTCTTCATCCGCAGGCCCATCTTCGCCAGCGTGCTGTCCATCCTCATCACGCTGACGGGGGCCATCAGCATCCCCACGCTGCCCATCGAGCAGTACCCGGACCTGTCACTGCCGGAAGTGCAGGTGACGGCGACGTACATCGGCGCGTCGGCGGAGACGGTGGAGAGCGCCGTGACGACGGTGCTGGAGCGCCAGCTCAACGGCGTCCAGGGGATGCGCTACATCTCCTCCACCAGCAGCAACACGGGGCAGAGCAGCATCACCGTGACGTTCGACCAGGACCGCGATTTGGACATCGCGGCGGTGGACGTGCAGAACCGCGTGGCCACCGCGTCGCCGCAGCTCCCCGCCGCCGTCAACGCGCTGGGCATCACCGTCAACAAGGCGCAGACGCAGCTGCTCATGGCCTTTGGCCTGTTCGACGCGGAGAACCGCTACGACACGGGCTTCCTGAGCAACTACGCGGACGTCTACATCCGCGACGCGCTCCTGCGCGTGAAGGGCGTGGGCGACGTGCGCATCTTCGGCGAGCGGCGCTTCGCGATGCGGCTGTGGCTGGACCCGACGGAGCTGGCGCGGCGCAGGCTGCAGGCCTCCGACGTGGTGGCGGCGCTGAGCACGCAGAACGTGCAGGTGGGCGCCGGACAGGTGGGCCAGGAGCCGGCGCCTCCGGGGCAGAACTTCCAGTTCACGTTGCAGGTGCAGGGGCAGCTCGCCACGGCCGAGCAGTTCGGGGCCATCGTGGTGCAGCGTGGCCAGGATGGCTCGCTGGTGCGGGTGCGGGACGTGGGCCGGGTGGAGCTGGGCGCGGAGAACTACGCGCAGTTGCTGCGCTTCAACGGCCGGGACGCCGTGGGCCTGGGCATCTTCCAGCTCCCGGGCTCCAACGCGCTGGAGGTGCGCGACGGCGTCGTCGCGGAGCTCAACCGCCTGCAGAAGAGCTTCCCCCCGGGCATGAAGTACGAGGCAGCCTTCGACACCACCGTCGCGGTGCAGGCGTCGATTGAAGAGGTGCTCGTCACGCTGGGCGAGGCGGTGCTCCTCGTCGTGCTGGTCATCTTCATCTTCCTGCACGGCTGGCGCAGCGTGCTGGTGGTCGCCACCACGCTGCCGGTGTCACTGATTGGCACCTTCCTCTTCGTCAGCGCGTTCGGCTTCTCGCTCAACACCCTCACCCTCTTCGGCCTCACGCTGGCCACGGGTCTGGTGGTCGACGACGCCATCGTCGTCATCGAGAACGTGGAGCGCACCATGGAGGAGGGCTACTCGCCGCGCGAGGCCACGCAGCGGGGCATGCGGCAGGTGGCCGGCGCCGTGGTGGCCATCGCCCTGGTGCTGTCCGCGGTGTTCGTCCCGGTGTCCTTCTTCCCGGGCACCACCGGCTCCATCTACCGCCAGTTCGCGCTCACCCTCGCCTTCTCCATCAGCCTCTCCGCGCTGGTGGCGCTGACGCTCTCCCCCGCCCTGTGCGCCCGGCTGCTGCGGCCTCAAGAGGGCCAGAAGTGGCTGGCGTTCCGCAAGTTCGACAAGGGCATGGACCGCTTCCGCGACAGCTATGGCCGGCTCCTGGAGAAGCTCATCGGCCCGCTGAAGTGGCCGGTGGTCATCGTGTTCGCGTTGTGCCTCGTCGGGACCGTGCTGGTGTACCGGGCCACGCCCTCCGGCTTCATCCCGGACGAGGACCAGGGCTACATCATCGTCGCCGTGCAGGGCCCGGAGGGCACGTCGCTCGACTACACGCGGCGGGTGCTGCTCCAGACGGAGGACGTGCTGAAGAAGCAGCCCGAAGTGGTGGACATCTTCACCGTGGGCGGCTTCTCGCTCCTGGGCACCGGCGCCAACTACGGCACCCTCTTCGTCAACCTGAAGCCCTGGGACGAGCGCAAGACGCGCGAGGAGAGCGTGGCGGGCCTGGTGGAGCGGCTGCGCGGTCCGCTCATCGGCATTGGCGGCGCGCGCGTGCTGCCCTTCCAGCCTCCGGCCATCCGAGGCGTGGGCAGCGTGGGCGGCTTCGAGTTCGTCCTGGAGGACCAGCTGGGCGGACGCTCCCTGTCGGACCTGGCGAAGACGACGGAGGCGCTGGTGGGCAAGGCCAACCAGGCCCCGGTGCTGCGCGGGGTGTTCTCCTCCTTCACCGCCAACACGCCGCTGCTCGATATCCAGGTGGACCGGGAGAAGGCGCTGTCGCTCGGCGTGCCGTTGGACTCGCTCTTCTCCACGCTCCAGGTGTACCTGGGCAGCCAGTACGTCAACGACTTCACCTTCTCCAGCCGCGTGTATCGCGTGTACGTGCAGGCGGCGATGCCCTTCCGCAGCGAGCCCAGGGACATTGGCGCGCTCTATGTGCGCTCGGCGGGCGGGGACATGGTGCCGCTGGAGGCCCTGGTGCGAATCAAGCCCATCACCAGCGCGCAGAACATCCAGCACTACAACCTGTATCGCTCCGCGGAATTGAACGGGCAGGCGGCCCCGGGCTCCAGCAGCGGCGCGGCGCTGGAGGCCATGGAGGGCGCGGCGCGCGAGGTGCTGCCGGAGGGGTACACCTACGAGTGGACGGGCCTGTCGCTGGAGCAGAAGGAGGCAGGTGGGCGCGTGCTCCTCATCTTCGGACTCGGTATCGTGTTCGTGTTCCTGGTCCTCTCCGCGCAGTATGAGAGCTTCGCGCTGCCCTTCGTCATCCTCCTCGGGGTGCCGGTGGCCATGCTGGGTGCGCTCGGGTTCCAGAACCTGCGCGGCCTGCAGAACGACGTCTTCTGCCAGGTGGGGCTTGTGATGCTCGTCGGACTCTCCAGCAAGAACGCCATCCTCATCGTCGAGTTCGCCGAGCAACTGCGTCACGAGGGAAAGAGCGTGATGGACTCCGCGACCGAGTCCGCGCGCACGCGCCTGCGTCCCATCCTGATGACGTCGTTCGCCTTCCTCATGGGCGTGGTGCCGCTGGTGCTCGCCTCGGGCGCGGGCGCGGCGGCGCGCAAGTCCCTGGGGACCACCGTGTTCGGCGGCATGTTGCTGTCGACCTTCGTCAACCTCATCTTCATCCCCGTGCTGTACGCGGTGGTGGAGTCCACGCGCTCCCGACTCCTCAAGCGGCACGAACACGCACGGCCCGATGGCGGAGGAACACCACCGCCCAACGAGCCGCCGCGTCCACAGCCGGCCTGAGCCACGTGGCGGGGCCGATACGACCCAATATCCCAAGCCGGAGGGTTCGCTATCCTCCGGCGATTCATGGCCCGCTCCATGCCCCTCGACGTCCAGCGTCGTCGGCTGTACGCGCTCAAGCGCGCTCCCGCATTGCGGCACACCAGCAACACCGTCCTCCTCCAGATGTTGGATGTGGCCTGGGATGTCACCTGGGCCAAGGACACGGTGCTGTGCGAGGAAGGCCAGGAGGCCCACGGCTTCTTCCTGCTGCTCGAAGGAGAGCTGGAGGCACACCGTGACGGCGAATTGCTGCTGACACTGCGTCCTGGAACCCCACTCGGGTTCGAGGCGCTGATGGGCGGCCACTACTCCGTCACCGCGCGCGCGGCGACCGCCTGCAAGGGCCTCTTCTTTCCACGCGATGGCGTGTGGACGCTCGTCCAGGCACGCGCGGGGCTGAGGCAGGACCTGAAGCGACTGCTGGCTCACGCGGAGCCACCGAAGCAGGAGGACCCGCTGCCGCAGGTGGAGGTGGTGACGTTCGCGAGCGAGGTGCGGGACACGCCGCTGTCCGAGCTCATCGAGCTGGTGGCCAAGGTCATCACCCACGACTTCAAGGACCGGGTGTTGCTGGTGCGCACGGCGGAGTCGGGCTCGGACGAGCTGCCGGTGAAGGGCGCGGACGGCGTGCTGCGCGCCACGGTACCGGCGTCCGAACCAGGGGCGCCGGGACGCCTGAGCGTGGCGCGCCTGCGGGAGCTGGCCCGGGAGCACGACCCGCATTACGTCTTCCTGGACGGCTGTCAGGTGACGGGCAGCGCGCCGCTCGTGGACAAGCACGTGCTCCTGGTGACACACCATGAGAACACCCGGGTGCCGCGCCCTGGAAAGGACCGCGTGCTGCCCACGGTGGTCATCGACCCGAGACATCCGACGCGGGAAGCCGAGCTGCGAGGCCGACCCCATGAAGGCCCCCGCGCGGACGCGCATGTCCTGCCGCCCTGTCGCCTGCGGATGGACCTGCGACGACTGGCGACGCTGAAGGTGGACGCAAGGCCGTTGACGGAGGTGGGCCTGAGCCCCGCGGAGCGGGACGCGCTGTCACGCTGGGCCCGGGCCATCACCCACCGTCGCGTGGGACTGGCGCTCAGCGGCGGCGGCGTGTGGGGCTTCTACCATGTCCACATCCTGCGCTGGCTGGTGGAGCACCGCGTGCCGGTGGACTTCGTCAGCAGCTCCAGCATGGGCTCGCTGGTGGGGGCCTACTTCTGTGGCACCGCGCTGGATGGCCACAGCGGCCTGGAGGGCCTGCACCGCCTGGAGGAGCGGGCCATGAGCCACCGGCTGTCGCTGGCGGCGATGGCGGCGGTCTTCACCACGTACTCGCTGGAGCACCTGGTGACGCAAGATTTGGGAGACGTGGGGCTGGAGGAGCTGCCCATCCGCTTCCTGCCGGTGGCGACGGACCTGACGAGCGGCGAGTGCGTGGCGCTGGAGCGCGGCCCCGTGGCACGGGGAGTGCGCGCGAGTGGCTCGGCGCCCGGACTCTGGGCGCCCACGCTGGTGCCTCCCGCACGCTACGTGGACGGAGCCTTCACCAGCATGGTGCCCGCGAGCGTGTTGGTGAGCGCGGGCGCGGACCTGGTGTTCTCCAGCAACATCTTTCCCTTCGGCCTGCGTGAAACAGCCTGGATGCCGGAGAGCCGGGTGGGCCGATTCCTCGCGGGTCTCAATCCTGTATCGAGGGCGCTGGACCTTGTTGCCAGCGGTGTGTTGCTGTTGCATCGCAGCGGTGACGCGGAGAGCTTGATGGCGGACGTGAGTTACGACATCCAGTCAGCGGACACTCCGCTGAGAACGGCGATGGAGTTCACCAAGGCGCGAGACATCCTGAAGCGCGCCGCGTCGGATGAAGCGCTGGCCTGGAAGCTCACGGAGCTGCGCGCCCACTGGGAGCAGATGCGCCTGCACTGCGGTCCCAACGGGCGGCGCTGTGGAGGACAGCAGGCGGCATGATTCCCGTGCGAATCCTGGGAACGGCGAGCCTGCAACCCGGCCCGGCCGTGACGACCGAGGAGCTGTGCGCGCGCGTGGGCCGTGACGCGACGGAGGTGCTGCGCAAGACGGGCATCCGCTCGCGGCACTTCGCGCCACCGGGGACGAAGGCGGCGGACGTCGCGGCCGAGGCACTCCACGGCGCGCTGGTCGCCGCGGGACTGGAGGCGAAGGCGCTGCGGCGCATCTTCTGCGTCTCGTCCATGGGCGGGGATGTCACCACGCCCGCCACCGCGAACCGGGTGGCCGCGGCGCTGGGCCTGTCGGGGAGCTGCGACGCGATGGACCTGAGCAACGCGTGCATGGGCTTCCTGAGCGCGTTCGACCTCGCGGCGCGCTCGGTGGCGACGGGGCTGGGGCCGGTGGGCGTCGTCTCGGTGGAGCTGCTGTCGCGCACGACGACGCCAGACGACCCCAGGCCCTACCTGGTGCTGGGAGACGCCGCCGCCGCCGCGGTGCTCGGGGCCGGACGGCCTGGGGAAGGCGTGCTGGGCGTGGCGCTGGGCAACGACGGCTCGCTGCCGACGGACGTGGTGCTGGAGAACCCGCACGCGACGGGTAAGCCGGAGCGGATGCGCTTCCTGACGCCCAGCAAGGAGATGACGCGCGTGGCGCTGGACGCGCTGCTGCGCGCCGCGCGCACGGTGTTGGAGGAGGCCCAGGTGGCCCTGCGCGACGTGGAGTGGGTGCTGACACACCAGCCCAACGGGCGGATGCTGGAGGTCGTCCTGGATGCGATGGGCGTGGAGGCGGCGCGCGGGGTGCGCGTCGTGGACACGGTGGGCAGCGTGGGCTCCGCGTCGCTGCCCACGAGCCTGGACCGCCTGTGGCGCACGCGGCCGGTGAAGGCCGGGGACCGCGTCCTGATGGTGGGCGTGGGCGCGGGCGTGGCGCACGGCGCGGTGCTGTACCGGGTGGGAGGATGACGCGCGCCGGTGGGCTGCCTCTCGCCGCGTGGCTGGGCGCCTTCGGGTGGCTGCGGCGCTACCACCGCTACGAGGTGGTGAACCTGGAGCCGCTCTTGCGTCCGGGCGCCAAGCTCATCGTCGGCTATCACGGGCGCCCCCTCGCGGTGGACCTGTGCATGCTGACGGTGACGTTGCACGAGCACCTGGGCTACCTGCCACACGGCGTGGCGCACGGCGCCTTCGAACGCATCCCCGGGATGCGCGCGGTGGTGGACGGCCTGGGCTTCGTCACCGGAGACGACCCCCGGCTGGCGGAGGCGGTGGCGCGAGGCGAGCACGTGCTGTTGCAACCCGGAGGCACGCGCGAGGGATGTCGCAGTTACCGGCATCGCTACCAGGTGAGCTGGGGCGAGCGGCTGGGCTACCTGCGGCTGGCGGTGCGTTACCGGCTGCCCATCGTCCCCGTGGGAGGCAGCGGCATGGATGACGCATACCTGGGACTCAATGACGGGTACGCGCTGGGCAGACGTATGGGGATGCCCGCGAGGCTGCCGCTGTGGCTGGGCCTGGGCGCGACGGGGGTGTGGCCGCTGTCGCTGCCCTTCCCCGTGAAGATGACGCAGTGGGTGGGGGAGCCGCTGACGCGTCATCTGGAGCCGGGCTTCGACGCGGGCAGGCGAGAGTCGATGTTGGCAGCACACCAGGAAGTGGCGGGCGCCGTGCAGGCGCTCTTGGACCGGGCACGCGGCCGGCGGCCCGAGGCGATGGACTGAGCGAGGCAGGGAAGGCAGAGGGGCGATGAGCGACTCGGAGGAGGAGAGAGGCAAGGGAGAGCGACCATGGGCGCTCATCCTGGGGGCCTCTTCGGGCACCGGCGCGGCGATTGCCAACGCGGTGGCGCGCAAGCCGGGGCTGGATGTGTTTGGAGTCCACCGGGGCCGCTACGTGGACAACGCGGCGCTGGTGGAGCGTCAGGTGAAGGAGGCCGGACGACGCGCGCTGCTGTGGCAGGCGGACGCGTCCACGCCCGAGGCGGCGGAGGCGGGTGTACAGGCCTTGCGCGAGGTGGCGGGGCCTCGCTCGGTGAAGCTCTTCGTCCACTCGATTGCAGGCGCATCGGTAGGGCGGTTCCTGTCGGAGGGTGAGGACCGGCTCCACGCGCGGCGCATGCGCAGGACGTTCGACACGATGGCGCACTCGTTCGTGTACTGGGCGCAGGCGCTGGTGGCCGAGGACATGCTTGCGCCGGACGCGCGGCTCCTGGGGTTGCAGAACTCGCTGGACGAGACGCACCTGTCGAACACGGCGCTCATCAGCGCGTCGAAGGCGGCGCTGGAGATGTACGTGCGTTATCTGGCGATGGAGCTGGGCGGCAAGGGGCACCGGGTGAACCTGCTCAAGTTCGGCACGGTGCTCACGCCCGCGCTGAAACACGTGTACTCACCCGAGGCCCTGGTGCGACTGGAGGCGGCCCACGCGCGCATGAATCCCGCGGGACGCATGTGCACGGTGGAGGAGGTGGCGAACTTCGTCGGCGTGCTCACCGGTGACGAGGCGGGCTGGTTCAACGGCGCCACCATCGACTTCACCGGAGGCATGACGCTGCGCCTGTTGGACCTGGTGCTCAACCCGTGACGGGAACCACCGCGAGCTTCGGCATCCGGAAGCGCAGGCAGTAGAAGAACGGCGACACCTGTTCCTCCAACACGTCCGTCGCGCGGGAGGGCAAGAGCTCCCGGGGACAGTGCGCGTCGCGCGTGTAGAACGTTATCGCTCGGAACGCGGCGCGCTGGAGGAGCGAGGGTCGGTGGGCCGCGTCCAGCTGCTCGTCCACCACCACCACCGGCGTGCCCGGCTTCGCCACGCGCGCCAGCTCGCGCAGTCCCGCGGCCGGGTCTCGATAGCCGCCAATCCCTCCCACGCTCAGCACCCGGTCGAACATGCCCGAGGGAAACGGCAGCGAGTGCCCGTCCGCCATCATCAACCGCACGCCCGGGTAGCTCCCCTTGCGCAGCCGATGCTGGCAGCGGCCCAACATGCCCTCGCTCAGGTCCACGCCCCAGACCTGGACCTCCTGTCCCGCGCCCAGCTCGCGACGGATGAGCGGCAGGTTCGCTCCGGCGCCCACGCCCACCTCCAGGATGCGAAGGGGCGCTCCATCGTCCGACGAGGGGGGCAAGGCGCCCAGCTCCAGGCGCCGGATGTAGCCCGCGCGCATCTTCGACTCGGTGACGGACTGGAGCAGCGGCGTCAGCACCTTCGTCAGCGGGTCATGCAGCGCCGGCAGCCCGTCGTAGATGACGCGCATCAGCCGGTCCGTGCCGCGCACCGACTCCTCGCGATACAGCCGCGCGAGTCCGCGCTTCACCGGCCACGCCTCACCGCACCCTCCGCAGCGCAGCCAGCCCCACGACAGGCGGCCTTCCTCCTGCTGGCCGTGGAACACCAGTGTCCCGGCGCAGGCCGGGCAGGCCAGCAACGCGACGTCCCCTGCTTCCAATCCGCTACGCACCCGGACTTTGTAGCACCCTCGCCCGGGCCAGGTCGTCCTGCGCGCCCATGTGTTCGAAGCGCTCCAGTGCGCGTGTCAGGTGCGGACGTCTCGCCGGGTCCTCGGGCGGCAGGTGCCGCGCCAGCTCGAACCGCGCGCGAGCCTCCTCGTACGCCGTCTCCTTCGCCGTCGACATGGCGACACACTCGCGCCACGCCTCGTACGCGCGAGGCGCGTCACCCGACAGCCACGCCTCCAACCCGCGCCACAGCTTCGCCGCGGGCTGCGCGAAGAGGAACACCTTGGCGAAGCTCTCCACCGCGCGGCACGCCGCCCGCGCGTTCTCCAGCAGCGACACGTCGCGGCCCCCCTCGAGTTCCCAGAGGGTGAGCAGCACCTCCGCCACCGCCGTGACGGGGAAGTAGATGAAGTGCGCCACCGACTTTCCGGCCACCAGCTTCGCCAGGGCCTTCTCCTCCGCCACCCGCGCGCCGGCCAGGTCTCCCTCGCGCAGCCGCAGGAGCGCCAGCGAGCCATCCAGGATGATGCGGTCGGTGAGGCCGCCCTGCGCCTCCGTCCAGACCACCGTCTGCTCCAGGGCCGCGCGAGAGCGCGCGTGCTCCCCCAGGCGCAGATGGATGTACCCCTGGTAGTGCAGCGCCCAGTGCTGCGTCTGGAGCGCCCCGCGCCGCCGCGCCGAGTGCTCCAGCCAGTCCATCAGCGGCAGGCCCCGGTGGAACTTCCCCTGGTAGCAGGACACCACCGTGAGGAGCGCGCGGCACTCCTCCGCGAGCCGCAGGTCACCCACCGAGTCGACGATGCCGATGGCCCGCTCCAGCCACGCCTCCGCCTCCGCCCACCGCGCCATGTACGTCGAGTACACGGCGTTGCGACACAGCACGTAGGCCAGGTCCGCGGGGTTGCCCATGCGCTCGGCCACCTCGCGCGCCCGCCCCACCCACGCCTCCGCCACCGGACGCACCGGCACCGTGCCCGCCACCACCGCCATGTTGGTGTAGCCGCGCGCCAGCTCCGACGACGCGCCCGCGGGCTCACACAGGTTGAGCATGCGCAGGCCCGCCCAGAGCACCGGCAGCGCCTCCTGCCCGTAGATGAACGCGTCGGTCAGCCGCATCAACAAGCGGCCAGCGACGCGACGCACCCGCCGCCGCTCCTCCGTCTCCACGTCGTACGCGTCCGGCCGCGCGCTCTGCGCCAGCCGCAGGCCCACCTGCACCAGCGTGCCCAGGGCCCAGCCCAGGCGCGTGGTGGGCACCGGCCAGCCGAAGTGCCGCAGCGCCCGCTCCGCGTGTCCCCGGAACGCGGCCAGCTCGCCCAACTGGAAGCGCGCCTCTGCCAGCAGCGCCTCCAGGTGGCCCAGGTGCAGCGCGTCGCGCGCGGGCACCCGCTCCAGCGCACGCGCGAGGAAGGGCAGCGCCTCGCGACAGGCACCCACCCGCAGGGCCTCTTCACCGGCGCGCTGCGCGTACTCGGCCTCGCGCGTCGAGTCGCCCGCCTCGCCCCAGTGGTAGCAGAGCGCCGCCGTCCGCTCCGAGCCATCGCGGTGCGCCGCCTCCATCGCCTCCGCCACCCGGCGGTGCAACAGCGGGCGCTCCGCCGCGGCCAATTCCTCCAGCACGCCCTCGCGCAACTTGTCGTGCGCGAAGCGCCAGTGCCCGTCCGCCACGTCCAGCACCGCCGCCGCCGCGCAGTACGACAGCCAGCGCTCCACATCCACGCCGGGCGCCGCGTGCCTCAAGAGCGCCACGTCCACCTGTCGCCCGACGATGGCGGCCACGCGCAGCAGGTCCCGCGAGCTGGCGGACACCTTCTCCAGGCGCCGCCGCACCAGCCGTCGCACGCCACCCGCGAAGACGCGCTCCGGCAGCGGCATGTCGCCCAGCCGGTCCAACCCGCCCGCCTCCTCCGCCAGCGCGCGCGCCACCTCCACCAGGAAGAAGGGGTTGCCCTCCGTCTCGCGGCGCAACAGCTCCACCAGGTGCGGCCGCCCCCCGGCCGGGCCAATCATCGACTCGCTGAGGACGGCGATTTCGCCCGCGTCCAGCCGGGGCAGCCGCAGCACGTCCAGGCCCGGAAGCTGCGTGGGCAGCGTGGGCGCCTCGTCGTCGCGGAAGCTGCCCAGGAGCAGCAACGGCAACCCCGTGGCGCGAGCGGCGAGCCGAGACAGCAACAGCAGCGATTCCCCGTGGGCCCAGTGCAAATCCTCCAGGAGCACCACCGTGGGCTGCGTCAGCCGGGAGAAGATGTCCTCCACCACTTGCAGCAGGCGCGCCTGCGCCATCTCCGCGCCCAGCTCCGCGGGGTCCGGCACGGCGCGCCCCAGGATGAGCTCCAGGTCCGGCACCAGCGGCTTGAGGATGCTGGCCTCGCGGTCATCCAGCGGCGTGAGGATGGACAGCCAGCGCAGCACCGGGCGCCACTCCTGATACGGACTGCCGCCCGCCGCCACCGCCTGGCCGCGCAGCACCACCGCGCCGCGCACCAGCGCCAGGGGCCGCAGCTCGTCGAGCAGGCGCGACTTGCCTACCCCGCTCTCTCCACCCACCAGCAGCCCGCCGCCATGCCCCAGCAGCGCCGCGTCCAGCACGGAGGACAACAGCGACAGCTCGCGCGCGCGGCCCACGTAGCGCGCGGCCTGCAGGAAGCTCTCGCGCGTGGTGACGGACTCCGCGGGCACCGGGCGATGGGTGGCCGCGCACAGCGCCGCAATCACCTCGTCCGCGCTGCGAGGCCGCCGCCGCGAGTCCTTGGAGACCAGGCGCTCCAGCACCTCGTGCAGCGCCTCCGGGAAGTCCGGGGGCGCCGGAGGGGCCTTCCCGTCGAAGGGCAGCCGTCCGAAAATCATCTGGCACGCCATGGCGCCCACGCTGAAGAGGTCCGTCACCTCCGAGGGAGGCTGGTCCTCGAACAGCTCCGGCGCCAGGTAGCCCGGCGTGCCGCCCGGCTGCGCGCGGTGCACCTGCTCGCGTCCCACGGCGAGCCCGAAGTCGAGCACCTTCACCTGCCCACGCGCCACCAGCACGTTGGCGGGCTTGAGGTCGCGGTGGATGATGCCTCGGCGGTGCAGGTACGCGAGCGCCTGGAGCGTCTGCACCAGCAGGTCCACCTGCACGTCGAGCGGCTGATTCACGCCCGCCTGCACCAGGTGCCGCGCATCCTCCAGCAGGTCCATGGCCAGGTACGGCCGGTGCTCGGCGTCGAAGCCGTAGTCGAGCACGCTGATGACGTGGGGATGTCTCACCGACGCCAGCGTCTGGAACTCGTGGGCCAGCGACAGCGCCAGCTCATGGCGCGCGGCGGAGGACGGGGTGTTCTCGCCCACGGGCGGCTTCACCAGGTCTTCCACCGTCTTGTGCAGCCGCTTGATGGCGACCGGGCCGTTCAGCAAGTCCTGCGCGCGCCACACCGTGCCCGCCCCGCCCCGCCCCAGGAAGTCGGCAATCCGGTAGCGCCCCCCGACGACCTCGCCGTCGAAGAGACGGCGCGCCGGGTCCTCGAGCCGAGGCTGTGTCGCATCCAGTGGGATTGAACGCATGTGCGGGGGGCCGCCCGCCGGCATGATAACGAAGATTCAGGTTATCCGGGGGGTTGCTTTCACCCGGGTGATACACGGGTTGTTACACACCCGGCACCGGGCGCCTTTCCCATTGCCCTCCGGGGTAGGAGGGCCCGCCTGCCGGAATGTTCAGCGGCCGATGAGGCTCGCCAGGCCCCGGCCGCCCTGGATGGCGCCGAAGATGAGGGCTCCGAAGTAGCCGATGGTGCCCAACGTCATGCCGTGGCCCGCCAGGATGGCGTAACCGTCACGCTGAAGAATGCCGATGGCGAAGAACAGCGCGGCCAGCGCGGGCAGGGTGTTGCTGAACGGCACGAGGCCGAACGGCGCCATCAGCAGCACGCCGGCGACGAACAGCATGAAGCCGTTGAAGCGGTTGGTGCTGGCGCCGTGGGTGAGCGCGAGCAGCCGCGGCTTGCTCAAGCGGTCCACCTTGGTGAACACGTCGGCGCCCTTCTCCAGCGCGGGCTGGAGCGACGCGCGCGCGAGCTTCCTGTCCATCAGCTTGCGCGGCAGCCAGGGCACGCGGTTGAACGTCACGCCCACGCCGATGAGGACGATGAGCGCGCCGAACACGGTGGACACGCCCGGGACGGACACGGGCAGGAGGAAGGGGAAGGTGAGGATGCAGCAGAAGAGGAGCAGGCCCTGCTCGCCACACGACTGCATCAGCTCGCGCACGGTGAGCGACTCGGGCAGCCGCGCGGCCAGGGACCGCAACGTGGCGGACAACTGGGTCTGGGTGTCGGAGAACTGAGCGGAGGGCGAGGACGACGAGGGCGTGGACATGGACGCCCGCTGACTACCACGACCGGCCGGCCCGTGGTCAGCTCCAGGCGATGTCGTACACCGCCTCCTCGCCCTCCCGACGAACGACCTGCACGGAGGGGTGACGAGCGCCGCTGGCCTCGAGTCCCGCGAGGAAGAGGCCCACATAGAAGCCCGCCACCACCACGGGCCGGCAGGTGAGCGCGTAGCGCCCGGGCCCCCGAGGCTCCAGTGACGCCTCCAGGTAGTTGGTGCCCGTGCGCAGGTTGCGCGTCATCCGCGCCAGCATCCGTTCAGGCCCCAACAGGCGCACGGTGGTGAGCAGCGCGCTGCCGATGAGCGTGGAGCCGAAGCCCTCGACGAAGCGGCGGCCCACGACGACGGCGCCCTCTTCCAGCGGCATCTGCGGCGCCAGCGTGTCCGCGGCCACCTTCAGCGCGCCCAGCCACACCTCCAGCGGATAGGCGGGGGCGAGCCGTCCGTTCGTGTCGATGCCCACCTGCTTGAGCCGGCCGACGCAGCGCTCATCGAGCTGGTCTCCCAGCGCGCGGATGAGGCCTTCAAAGCTCTGGGGGAAGACGAGAGGCTCGCGGGTGTCCAAGGCGGGCGGATGCTAGACACAGGACACAGCGCTCCGCATCCGGCAGGTTGCCGAATTCGCGGGAACTGAAACATCCACTGGTGAACATCTGTCTCGTCCTCGGGGATGACCCAGGGGGTGCGCGTGCCTATCTCGAAGGCGCATGCGCGGGTGGATGGCCTGGGTGGTGGCGGCGTGGGTGCTGACGGGGTGCCCCGTCGCGTGCACGGAGGAGCGACCGAAGCCGTTCCAGCTCACGGGTGAGGTGGGCTCACACGGGCCGGACTTCGCGGTGGCGCTGTATCAGACGGTGGGCGTGCGCATGGCGCCGGGCAACCGGCTGACGTGGGCCAACAACGGCGCCGTGTTCGACGTGATGGAGGAGGAGATTCGCAAGGCGCGCTCCTCCGTGCACCTGGTGATGTTCATCTGGCGACCGGGGCGTGCGTCGGACCGGATGGTGGCGGCCATGGCCGAGCGGGCGCGCGCGGGGGTGGCGTGTCGGGTGATGGTGGACCCCTTGGGCAGCGCGGGCTTCGAGACGGACGTGAAGCCACGCCTGGAGGCGGCGGGCTGCCGGGCGCACCTGTTCCGACCGCTGCCCGCGGACGAGAACCTGGCGCGCAACCACCGCAAGCTCTTGGTGGTGGATGGCCGCGTCGGCGTCACCGGCGGACTGGCGATTCAGGACGAGTGGCTGGGCGAGGGCCTGCGTGAGGAGGAGTGGCGCGACACGAACGCGCGCGTGGTGGGCCCGGTGGTGGAGCAGATGCAGCAAGCGTTCGCGGAGAACTGGCAGGAGACGACGGGCGAGCTGTTGCCCGTGAGCGACTTCCCCACGCTGGCGCAGCCGGTGCCCGGGCTCGACGACGCGGGCGCGGGCTGGGCGGCCTTCGTGGGCAGCACCGCGAACCCCGAGGTGACGCGCGCGGAGCGGCTGACGCAGTTGATGGTGCGCGCGGCGACGAAGCGGCTGTGGATTGCCCAGTCGTACTTCACGCCGAACGGGCCGCTGTCGGAGCTCTTGCAGGAGCGGGCGCGCGCGGGGGTGGACGTGCGCGTGCTGGCACCGGGGGACCTCAACGACCAGGAGATCATCACCGTGGCGCAGCGCGCGACGTATTCGTCGCTGCTGGAGGCGGGCGTGCGCGTCTGGGAATACCAGCCGTCGATGATGCACGCGAAGACGATGCTCGTGGATGACCGGCTCGTCCTGGTGGGCTCCATCAACTACGACCCGCTGTCCTTCAACGTGCTGGAGGAGGGCTCGCTGGTGCTGGAGGACCTGGACGCCGCGAAGCAGATGGAGGCCTTCTTCCTGGAGGACCTGACGCACGCGCGCGAGGTGGGTGACTCCGGGCAGGCGCGGCGCTGAGCGCGGCGCGACACGTCCGATAGGCGGCGTCGCTTCGTGGGTGGACTGGGCAGCCTCGCGACAGTGTGCTGAAGAGGGGCCACCCTTTCCCGCCGCTGGAGCCGCCGCCATGACGCAGCCATCCCGCCTTCTCTTCGTCGCCGGAGCCACGGGCGCCACGGGGCGCAACGTGGTGAAGCAGGCCCTGGCGCGCGACGTGCCGTTGATTGCACACGTGCGCCCCAAGAGCGCGGACACCGAGCCGGCGCGGAGCTGGCCGCGCAAGGCCGTCGTCGAACTGGCGAGCGGCGAGCCGCTGGCGGAGGCGATGAAGGGGAGCACCACGGTGCTGCAGCTCATCGGCACGATGCGCAAGCGCTTCGCGTCGGGGGACACGTACGAGTCGAGCGACATCGGCACCACGCGGCAGCTCGTGGAGGCGGCGAAGCGCACGGGGGTGGACCACCTTGTCCTGCTCAGCTCGGTGGGCGCGGGCCGGCCGGTGGGGGCCTACTTGAAGGCGAAGGCGGAAGCGGAGCGGCTGGTGCGCGAGAGCGGCATCCCCTGGACGGTGGTGCGCCCGCCCGCGTTCGAGGGCGAGTACCACCGCCCGCCCGCGCTGCTGCGCACGCTCTCGAAGCTGCCGCTGCTGGGCGGGCTGCGGCCCATCCACCTGGACCAGCTGGCCGCCGTGCTGCTGCATGTCGCCCAGAAGCGAGCACCGCTGAACACGGTGCTCGAAGGGGACAGTCTGTGGCAGGAGGTGGCGGCGGCCGGCGCGTGAGCCCGGCTCATCGCCCTCCATCCAGGCAGGGCGATGACCGAGACCTCAAGGCGTGGTGGCTGTTTCCGGGGGGTCCTCGTCCGGCCTCTCGCGCTCGAAGTTGTCCATCCGGGTGGAGTTATCGAAGCGCCAGTCACCCCGCACCACTTCCGTCGTCCCGTTGGCGTTGGAGGTGAGGACGGCATCGACCCGAATTTCATTCGGACGATTCGTCTGATCGCCCACGTACTGAGGCGTGATTCGCACTCGGACGGAGTCTCCCGCCGCCAGGTGCCTGGCCATCTCCGCCTCGAACTCATACCAGTTGCGGAAGAACTGGGGACCCGTACCCGGCGGAGCATTCTCGTCATTCAGACGCGTGCGAGGGTCGTCCGAGCGATTCGTCACAGAGCCGTTTTGATACCGGGTCTGTGGCACGTAGTTGAGGAACTCAGGCGGTCCGCCGAATTGAGCGCCAATGAGGTGGCCGCCCTCGTCGTGTCGGTACTTGAGGTGTTCCTGCACCGTCCGGCCATCCACCTGCGTCTGGACCTTGAGGGGAACCCGTCGGCCATTCTTGTCGACGAGGTACTCCTTGTTGCCTCTGCTCTGCGCGGACTCGCTGCGGACCTGGTCGGGCACGAGGTAGAGGTCGCCTTCGACGGAGGACACCCGTCCCCGGCTGTCCGTCACGTAGAGGTAGCGTCCATCCACCCAGTACGCGGTGTTGGGCTGTGGCTTGCCCAACTTGCTGTTGAGCTTGTCCCCATTCGTGACCTTGCTGCTCTCACTCCTCACATCCGCCGGATTGATGTTGGGCGGAAGCGCTCGAGCCACCCAGGGTGGGACCCCCGCCGGCAGTTGGCTGATGCGCTCGGGGTTCACGACGGATTCGACCTGCCGCTGACTGTTCGTCACCTGCAGCGTCTGGCCGTCCCAGTACGCGGTGTTGGGCCTGGGGTTCGTTGGCAGTCCCCCCGTCACCACGCTGCTGGGCCGGATGTGGGGGGGAAGGATGTCCGAAACCCACGGAGCCACGCCCTGAGGCAGCCGCTCGTCCGGGTCCGTCACAGGCGAGACATCATCCTCGCGCGCCACGTATCCACGGCCGGTCGTCAGGGAGTCCACCTGCGCCGCATGAGCGTTGAGCTGGCTCTCCACGCTGGCAATCTGCCGCTCCATGTCCGCGAGCTGCGCGGCCGTGGCCGGCGTCTGATTGCCCGTGGCACCCGCGATGCCTTGATTGAGCGTCGCCTGCGCGGCCTCCAGACTCCGGAGGATGTTGGAGAGCTTCTGCACCTCGAGCCGGGACTCGAAGCCCTGGCTGCCGTAGCCCGGCATGCCGGTGATGGCCTGCTTCACCTTGTCGATGAGCTGGCGTGCCTTGCCCACCGCGCCCTCGTAGCGCTGGAGCACCCGCGCCGTCTCCATGTGCGCCTGGATGTCCTCGGCCGTCGCTTCCGGGCCCGCCTCGATGCGCACCCTGCCGTCGTCGTAGCGCACGTGCGTCGTGCGACCCTGGAGCTCGGGGTTGCGCACCACGGGCACGGGGGGACGTCCCGTGTTGTCCGTTCCCACCTCGGGCGTCTGCGCGGGCGTCGTGGCGCCCGGCCGGTCCGTGCGCGACGGGCCTGCCGTCGGGGGCACGGGGATGAGCTGTCCCGTCGCGGGGTTCACCCGGTACTCGGTGGGCGCGGGACGATTCTCCACCGTGTTCTGGGGAGGACGCCCGGTCTGCTCGGGTCCACCCGTCGTGCCGGGCCGGGTGTCGGTGCCCGTCGTCGTGCCGGGTCGATTGTTCGTGCCCGTCGTCGTGGTGCCCGGCCGGTCCGTTCCGCCCGTGGTGCCGGTATTCCCCGTCGAGCCGTTGGTGCCATCCGAGCCATTCGACCCGTTGGAGCCGTTGCTCCCCGACGTCCCGTCGCGCCTGCGTCCGCCGACGCTGACGGTGGTGCCCGCGCCGCCGTTGGCGCCCTCGGCCGTGACGTCGCGGTGGCGGGCGTTGACCTCGAAGTCCACCACGCCCAGCTTCGCGCCCACGCCCAGCTCGCGGTCCTTGAACGAGCCCGAGGTGAACTTCGCCTCCAGGTCCAGGCCGTCGAAGGCGTTGTCGAACTTGCCGTCCATCAGGTTCTTCGTCACCTGCTGGAGCTGCTCACCCTTCAGCCCGCTGATCTCCGCGGTGAAGAACTTCCCCGCGGGCCCCGCGTCCACCGAGCCCGACACGGAGATGCTCGTCTCCGCGGGCCCCGCGAACGCCGCGGTGGCGGGGCTCGCGATGAACGCCAGCACGTCCTTGGCGTCCAGCTTGCTGGCATCCAACGGAATCTTCGTCTCCAGGCTCACGGAGCCGGTGACTTCTCCGCCGATGTTGAGCCCCGCGTCACCCTTGAGTCCTCCGGCGATGCTCGCCGCGCCGGAGCCCTCGATTTCGAGCGACCGCACCAGATGCGTGGGCTTGCCGTTCTCGAACTCCACCCGGAAGCTCGCCGTCGCGCCGATGCTGGCCGACAGCTCCGCGCTGGCCGGACCCAGCTTCCCGCCGAGGCCCGCCTCCGCCTCCGCGCCCATGTTCACTTCCATCGCCGACAGGTGGTCGAGGAGGAACTTGTGGTCCTCTCCACCGGAGGCCAGCGCCGCGGGCCCCTTGCCCAGGATGACGGCCGCCTTGGCCGCCTCCTCCGGCGTGTCGAACGTCATCTCCATGCGGCCACCGGCCGACACCGACGCCGAGCCCACCAGGCCCACGCCGACATCACCCGTCACCTCCGCCGACAGCTGGTACTTCCCGTCGGCCGTCTTCTCGACCTCCACCTCGCCTTCGATGCCGGCCTTCAGGCCCACCTTGACGTCGAGGTTGCCGCTCAACGTCAGCGTGTCGCCCGGGCTGTTGAGCTTCTTGATTTCGTCCGCCACCGCGCCTTCGATGGGCGCGGTCACCTGGTCGATGACGTAATCAATCGGCTTGAGCACCGCGTCCTTGGCGAAGCCCAGCGCGTCCTTGGCGAAGTCTCCCGCCGCGCCCGCCAGGTCCCCGAGCCCCTCGGTGACGAAGTCCTTCGCGTCCTGGTACCAGGGGAGCTGGCGCTCCTTGTCGAGCTCCTTGGGCTTCGCGCCCGACGCCACCTTGCCGTCGGCGCCCGTCTCGAACTCGACGTGGTCGTACTTCCACCGGTTGTCGTCCGCCTCCTGGAGGCTCTTCACCTGCGTGGGCTCGTGCTTCATCTGGAGCTGGCCGTCGGGGCCCACGGTGCCGGAGGAGTTCAACACCGTCTGCGTCCGGTTCGCGTAGCCGTCGTCGAAGCGGCTGCCGTCCGGGTCATACCCCGTCACGGTGGTGTTGCTGGTGATGTTGCCCTGCGTCTGCTTGGTGAGGGCGGGCAGCGAGTCGGTGGACGCGGCGTCCTTGGGCCCGTAGGTGACCTCCTGCTGGCTGCGCGCCACCTGCACGCCGTTGCCGTTCTTGTCCGACGCGAGCGGCTGCGTGGACACCGACTCCGTCTTCTGCGTGGAGGTGGCGGGCTCGCCCTGCGCGTTGAAGCGCGTCTCCTCCGTCAGCGTGAGGCTGGACTCGCCGGGCTTGAGGGTGGTGGGGTCCCGGTTCGTGTCGTGGTGGTCCTCGCCCTTGGAGGCGTCGTTCAGGGCCTTGCCCTGCTTCGCCTCGAAGTCGCTGACGGCGTTCGCGTCGAAGCCCGGAGTGTGGATCTCCGTCTTCTTCACCTGCTTGGCGGGCAGGCCCTGCGCGTTGAACTCCGTGTCCGTCGTGACCGTCGTCGGGCCCTGGGGCGTGTTGGGCCGTCCCACCAGCGCCGCCGAGGGCTTCTCCATGCGCACCTCTTCGGAGCGCGACTGGGGCAGTGCCGTAGCGGGGTTGTACTTCGTGGTGGACGTGGTGGTGGTGGCGCCCGTCTCCGGGCTCTGCGTCGTCTGGCTCTTGCGCGACTCCAGGCTGGTGGTCTTGCCCTGCGCATCCGACGACCTCGTCCACGTCGTCTCGCTCGTGCCACCTTCCTTCGGTGACTCCTTCGCCGTCACCGTGGACGTGTAGCTGCCATCGGGCTTGATGGTGACGGTGTTGCCGCTCTTCGCGTCGGACAGCACCGTCTCGCCGGTGGACGCGTTCTTCTTCACGTCGTAGTTCGCGCCCGAGGACGGGTCGGTGAACTTCTGTCCGTCCGCCAGCTTGGAGGCGTCCTGGACGTCCTTCGCATCCACCGCGTCGAGCGAGGCGGGCGACCCGTCCACGGGCTTCGGCGCGGGGACCTCGGCCTTCGGGGGAGCGGTGGTGCCGAGCAGCTTCTCCAGCTCGGCCGTGCGACTGGAGCCCTCGAACGCGGAGACAAGCTCGTTCTTCTTCGGCTTGACGCTGTCGATGTCCTTCTGCGTGAAAGGAGGAGTCTTCTTCTCCTGGGTGGCGGCGGTGTTCGCCTTGCCCATGGCCTCCTCGGCCTTCTTCGCGGTGAGGGCGACCTTCTCCTCGGCGGCCTGGAGCTGCTTCTCCGCGGCGGCGGCCTTCTGCGCGGCGGCCTGCTTCGCCTTCTCCGCGTTGGCGGCGGCCGTCTTCGTCTTCTGGGCATCCTCCGGTTTCTGCCCGGGCTTCTGCGCATTCTTCTGCGCGTCGGCGGCGGCCTTCTGCGCGGCGGCCTGCTGTCTGCGCGCGGCCTCCGCGGCCTTGCGTGCTTCCTCCGCGGCCTTGCGCGCGGCTTCGGCGGCTTTGCGCGCGGCCTCCGCGGCCTTGCGCGCTTCCTCTGCTCGTTGCCGAGCTTCCTCGGCGCGACGCGCGGCCTCGGCCGCTGCAGCGCTCGAAGTTCCAGAACCACCACCCGTAGGTGACAGACCGCCCATGGAACATCCCCTTTTCGTCAGAACCGACCCCTCATTATCGGAGGAATGAGAAAACGATTTCCTCCGACACTCCTGAGGGGTCTGGATAGTTGCTGAATGAGTCCTATCCGGAAACAGGCGTTAGATACCAACAGGCCTGCCCGCATGCAGAGCAAAGACTGGCAGGGACGCGCGGCAACGCCTCGCAGCGACACGCGGTGAAAACCAGCCACCCCGCAATGTCTGACATGTGGGCCTCGCCTGCCCACGGAATGGTCTCACCAGAATTCTGGGAGCCACATCAAACCAACCAGGCGAACGGATTCGCAGTGCGAAACGTGGGAGCCCGAACAGAGTGCCCGCCGCGCGCGCCTCCGGAAACACCTCGGGCCCGAGCGGAGACTCCGCCCGGACCCGAGGTGACTTCGTCGAAGTCGCGCGTCAGTTCTTCGCTTCGGTGGCGCGGCGGATGCGGTCGAAGTCGAAGTTGGGCGACGGGTCCTGCTTCTTGTCGGTGATGTCCTTGTGACCGACCAGGTTGTCCGCCGGCACGTCGTAGCGCTTCGCCAGGTAGGGAACGAGCTGCTCGAGCGCCTTGTACTGGGCCTCGGTGTAGCCGTCCTTGCCGTCGCCCTCGTTGACGATTTCGATGCCAATCGAGCGATCATTCACGTCGCCCGGCTTGCCCGGCAGCGAGCCTTCACCGGCGTGCCACGCGCGCTTCTCGTCGCCGACGAGCTGGTAGATGGTGCCTTCCTTGCCAATCACGTAGTGCGAGCTGACGTCGCCCCGCCCCGTCACGTCCTTGTACTTGGACTCGAGCCAACCCATGAACGACGTGGGCTTGCCCGTCAGCGTCTCCAAGCTGCTCTCATCCGAGGGGTCCGCGGTGTGGTGCAGGACGATGGAGTCGATGTCCTGTCCCGCGGGCCTGTCATTGAAGTTCTTGGAGGGGCGGACGACCATTTCCGGCGTCGGGTTGGTGGGGTCCGTGGAGATGGGCGTCAGCGGCTGCGGCGCCGCGGGCGCGGGCGGCGGCGTGGGGGACGGGCCCGGGCTCGGAGAGGGCGTGGGGCGCGCGGCCTTCGGCTGCTCGAAGCTGTCCACCGGCTTCGGCGTAGGGCCCGCCGTCGGCTGGGGAGGCGGAGGAGGCGGACGCGGCTCTTCGGACCTGAAGGGACGCAGGAGGGTGTTCTGAACAAAGCGCTGAAGCGGAGCAACCATGGGGTGTGGTCTCCAGGGAAAACAACGACGTGACTGGGTTATCGCGCACCCGGTGTTCCCAGTTGCGGTTTCTTCGAGAGAAAGAACCCCGCACCCACCCGGAGTTCCTCCCGGTACCACCTCACGGTTCGAGGCCGGCGACGCTGTAATGCGCGGGCGGCCCATCGAGGTCCTCGGCGGCGCCTTCGCGCCATGGCCTCGCGGCGGAACCACACATCCAGGGATCAGCCACAGGCACCATCGCGAGCGCCGTGGACCTGTAGCTGGCCGCACAGTGGCCGCGCGCGTCGCTCCCTGCTCGCGACGCCCACCGTCTCGCTGGCCGAGCAGGCCCAGGCGAGCACGACCTCACGGGCGCGCTGAGTGTTGTCCGAACATGGCATGGGTAACACAGTGGCGGGTCTGGGCGCCGTTTTGACGTGGACGCGGTAGCGTGGGCCCCTGCTCATTCTTCGATCGAGACACCCCATGCATCGTCTCCTCATCGCCGCCCTGCTCTCGCTGTCCCTCGCTGCATGCTCGGATGACCCCGACCCTTCTCCGCCGACGGATGCCGGCGCGGACGCGGGCGTTCCGGATGACACGGATGCGGGCTCGGATGCCGGGACGGATGCGGGCTCGGATGCGGGGCCTGGGCCTTGGACGGATGCGGGCAGTTCGCACGGCACGGGGAAGCTGCCGTGTGACAGGACGGGCACGGTGGTGGACGACACCAACCAGACGTATACGTTCTGTGTCGCGCAGGTGGCGGGCGTCGAGCTGAAGATTGTCGAGCCTCGCGCGGGCATCGTCCCCGTGCCGCTGAACCTGGCCATCTACCTGCATGGCGACGGGGCTCGGGCGCACACGGGAAACACGGCGCCGCGCCTGCAGGCGCCGTGGGCGTTCGACCACGACACGCTCTATGTGTCAGCGCTCGCGCCGAACAAGTGCGCGTGGTGGACGAAGCCCTCGTTGACGACGTGTACGGACACCGCGACAGCCGCGGACCGGGATGTCGCGGGAGACAATGCGCGGGCGCTGACGGAGGTCATCGACACCTTGCGCAAGCGCTGGGACCTCAACAACGAGCCCATCCTGTTCGGCGGGTCTTCGGGGGGCTCGGTGTTCCTCACTGCGAGCTTCCTGCCGAAGTACGGCAGTCGCTATCGCGGCATCTACGCGCTGGGGTGTGGCGGCGAGGCGCCGTGGAGTGGCGCGCTGGACTGGGACAGCACCCGGCCCGAGCTGCGCGGACCGACGAAGCTGTTCTATTTGTACAGCGACCAGGATGAGTATCTCCCGGACATCCGGGCCAGCATGACGGAGTACCGCAGGTTCGAGGTGCCGCTGGCGGAGAAAGTCATCGCGGGAGCGGGACACTGCGTGTTCGACGATATCGGCGGAGTGAAGGACATCTGGGCAGAGGCGCTGGACGCGAAGTAGTCGCGGGCAGGACGCCCGGCATCGGCGGTGAGCTCCGGATGCCGGGCGTTGCGTGGGTTGGAGTCGTGGGCAGGGGTTACTTGACGCAGTTGCCCCAGCCGCGCTTGCCATTGACGACGGTCATCTCCCAGAAGCGGGTACCGGCGTTGTAGTCGATGCTCACGCCGTCCGTGTAGCTGCTGGTATTGAAGTGGCCGCCGATGCCGGAGAGGAGGCAGGCGACGCTGTCGGGGTTGTAGGCGAGGTTCTCGGTGAAGCCGCCCGGATCTCCAGCGACCCAGAGCCAGCCACCGTGGTTCTCGGGCACGTCGACACACACGGCGCTGCCGCCACCATCGCCCGCGAGGTTTCCACCGAGGTACCAGTTGAGGCCGTCACTCCAGACGCGGACATAGTCCGAGTTGGAGTTGAAGCCGCCAGAGGCCTCGATGGAGGTGAGGAAGCAGCGACGCTGCGCGGTGGCGGCGCCGAGGAGCTTCGCGGCGGAGCCCTGGTACCAGGACACCTCGGCCGTCCGGTTGGCGGCGGTGGCGAGGCACTGGATGCCAGTGGAGAGCGCCTTGCTGTTGTTCTGGCTGACGTACACGGTCCAGTTGCCGCCGCTGATGAACGTGCCGGTGCCGCTCCAGCTTCCGGTGACGCGCGGCACGAGGTTGCCCTGGACGCCAGAGAGGAAGCAGGTGCGGTTGGTGGCGGTGCCGATGGCGGTGGAGGTGAAGCCGTTGGTGGAGGTGCCCCACCAGTACGTGCCGCCGAGGGCGACGCCCTGCTCGACCTGCGCCGGGGATTCGTCACCGGCCACGGGTGCGGTGTCCGTGGGCTGCTCCAGGGGCTCGCCGCCGCAGCCGACAGTGAGGGCGGTGAGTGGCAGTGCGAACAGCAGGTTGCGCACGGCCTGTCGTGAACACATCGAGTGCATGAGTGGGCCCATTCCTTGTGAGTGAGTCGCCGAGGCGTACTGGAGCGCGGTGGTGCGCGCAGGGCACGCCGACGGTGTCCCCGTGACGCGGGCCGCGGGGTGCGGACCTGTTTCATCACGGAGCGGGGACACGCAGAGCAACTCGGGTGCCAAGGGATTGGGGGCACCGTGGACGTGGGGATGATGCAGGTCTTGCACTGTTTCGTGAGGAGGTCCGTGCAAGTGCTGCTCGGTGTTGCAGGGGTTGCACGGTGGGCCGGTGCTCAACGCCTTTCGGCAGCAGCCGTCCGTCCAACACCTTGTAGAGTGAAGGCCCAGCCGCCCCCGTGCCGCACGAGCCCTGTTTCTGAAAGGAGCCGTTCCTGAAGATCTCGAACATTCCCTTCTGCACGACGGACTGGAGCGCGCTCCAGCCAACGGAGCACCCGGGGGTCTCTGGGAAGGCGCTCTGGCGGACTCTCCAGGCGGGAGACATCCGGGTCCGGCTCGTTGAGTACACACCCGGATACGTGGCGGACCACTGGTGCAGCCGCGGCCACATCCTCCTCGTGCTCGAGGGAACGCTGCTCACGGAGCTGAAGGACGGACGGCGTTTCGAGCTCGGGCCGATGATGAGCTACCAGGTCGCGGACGACGACGGGGCCCACCGCTCATCGACAGAGACAGGGGCCAGACTCTTCATCGTGGACTGACGTCGCGAGTGTTCCCCTGGCGGCGTCACATGCGAGGCTTGCATGCTGACAAGCTCAAGCCCACCCGTGGGAGCAGGCGCCGTCGCATCAGTCCCCCCAGCGTCACGATGAAGGGAAGCAGTGTCTCGACGAGCAAGAGAACAAGGTACGCCCGCGCTTCGGGCGAAGAGAGTTCGGCCCGGAGCATCGGGCCGACGTCAGCGCTGAAGAAGTCGTTCTGGAGCCAGACGAAGACCCAGAGGACCGACAGTGCACAGGCCACGCGCCACAGTCCGTCTCGGCGCCACAGCACCAGCAGCGCACAGAGCGCGGACATCATGACAGTCGCAATGACCGGAACGGGCTCCCAGGGGGCCAGCTGCTTGTCCAGCACCTCTGCCCAGCACAGGCCAGGGAACAAGATGACGCCCAGGGCGACCCGGTATGTGTGTCTTTCCATGGATGTGGCTCTCCAGCCTCGGTCCTCACCGGACTGCAAGGAGTCCGCCAACCAGTCACGAGAGAGCCTCCACCTACTCCTTCACCGCGCCCGCCGTGAGTCCCGACACAATTCTTCGCTGGAACAGCACGGTGAGCACCACCAGGGGCAGCGTGGCCACCACGGACGCCGCGGCAATCTCGCCCCATGGCTCGCGGTACTCGCTGGCGAACAGGCTGATGGCCACGGGCACCGTTCTCTTCTCCGGTGTCGTCAGGAACGTCAGCGCGAACAGGAACTCGTTCCACGCGAAGATGAAGACCAGAATCGCCGTGGTCGCCAGCCCCGGCGCCGCCAGGGGCAACAACACGCGGCGGAACGCCTGGAACGGCGTGCAGCCATCCACCCGCGCCGCCCGATACAGCTCATCCGGGAGCTGCTGGAAGAACGACGTCAGCACCCACAGCGTCAACGGCATCGCGAACGTCGCATAGGGCAACGCCAGTCCCACCAGGCTGTCCCTCAGGCCCACGGCGCGCAGGATGAGATACAGCGGGCTCACCGTGGCAATCGGCGGAAACATGCTCACCGCCAGCGCCGCGCTCAACAGCAACCCCTTGCCTCGAAACTCCAGCTTCGCCAGGGCGAACGCCGCCGCCGAGCCAATCACCAGACAGAACACCGTCGTCAGCGCAGCCACCACCAGCGAGTTCAACACCACTCGCAAGAATGGCCTCCCCCACAGCACGCTCACGTAGCTCTCCAGTGTCAGGTGCGAAGGCCACGGCCTTGTCAGCTCGCCATCCGGCCACAGGCTCGTCAGCACCTGCCAGAAGAACGGCCCCAGGAAGAACGTGAGGAACGCCACCACCGCCAGCGCCGTCCCCAGGCCCGCGCGTTGTCTCATCGCGCCTCCTCCTGCCGCCCCAGCAATCGCAGCCACACCGCCGCCAGCACGACGACGCACAGGAACGTCGCCACCGACAGCGTGCTCCCGTACCCGAAGTCTCCCGAGCGCATCAGCGTCTTGTACGCATAGATGCTCAGCGTCTCCGTCGTGTTCGCCGGCCCTCCCTCCGTCAGCACGTAGATGGCGTCGAATACCCGGAACGCATCCAACGAGCGGAACAGCAACGCCAGCAGCAACGCCGGCTTCAACAGCGGCAAGGTGATGGAGCGGAACGTCCGCCACGACGACGCACCGTCCACCCGCGCCGCCTTGTAGAGGTCCTCCGGAATGCCTTGCAGCCCCGCCAGCACCAGCAGCGCCACGAAGGGCGTGGTCTTCCACACGTCCACGAGGATGGCCGCGTGCAGCGCATACCCGGGCGCGCCCAGCCAGTTGATGTCACTCCCCAGGAGCAGGCGGTTGATGAGCCCGTAGTCCGGATTGAACATCCACGCCCACAGCCTCGCGCTCACCACCGTGGGAATCGCCCACGGCACCAGCACCGCCGCGCGCAGCAACCCTCGCCCCGGAAACGCGCGTTGCAGCAACAGCGCCAGCGGCACCGCGAGCAACAGCTCCACCCCCACGGCCACCCCCGTGAAGTACGCCGTGTTCCCCAGCGCCGCCCAGAACCTCGCGTCCCCGAGCAGGTACGCGTAGTTCCCCAACCCCACGAAACGCCGCTCACCGAAGACGAGGATGAAGCGGTGCAGGCTCAGCCACACCGCAGCGAGAATCGGATACAGCGCCACCGCCGCGAGCACCAGCACCGCCGGCGCCACCAACCAGTACGCCTGCCTCCGCTCCCGCTCCAGCGAGCCCCTCGCACGCGCCCCTCGCCCCTCGGAGGTCATCGCGCCGCCTCCTCGAAGCCCCGTACCCGTCCGCCCGATGCCCCCGCGCTCATCGCCCCTCCCCCATCAAATGGTCCACCTGCTTCTGCGCGCGCTTCAGCGACGCCTCGGGCGAGCGCAGTCCCGCCACCGCCGCGGAGAACTCGCTCTGCAACACATCTGAAATCAGGTTGTAGTACGGCGTCACCGGCCTCGGCCGCGCGCGCTCCGCCATCTCCCGCAGGCCCGCGATGAACGGCGAGCTCTCCTTCAACCTCGCATCGTCATACACAGACGCCCGGGGCGGATTGCGCGCGTAATGCACCGCCAGCACCAGGTTCGCCTCCGGCGACGTCAGGTGTGAGATGAGCTTCGCCGCCAGCTTCCGCCGCTCCGGCGACACGTGCGCGTTCACCGCGAGCTGATACCCACCCAGCGTCCCGAATCCCGGCTCGCCACTCACCGTCGGCAACGGCGCCATCCCCACCTTGCCGCGAATGGGCGAGCCCTCCTTCTGCGCCTCGCTCCACGCATACGGCCAGTTGCGCATGAACACCGCGCGCCCCTCCTGGAAGATGCGCCGCGCCTCCTCCTCCCCAAACCCCATCACCGTCTCCGGTGACACCCCACTCACCAGCAACCCGCGCAGATACGCGAGCGCCTCGCGCGCCGCCTCCGTCTCCAACAACACGCGCCCGTACTCCCCCATCGCGTCCCCGCCGTGCCCCCACAGCGCCTCAAAGACATTACAACTCAACCCCTCGTACTGCCGGCCCTGCCACACGAAGCCCTGGATGCCCGGCACCTTCGCCTTCGCGTCCAGCGCGAAGCGCTCCAGCTCCGCGTACGTGCGCGGCGCCCGAGGCACCAGGTCCGTCCGGTAGTACAGAACGCCCACGTCCAGGTACCAGGGCACCGCGTACGTCCGCCCCTCCACCACCACCGCCTCCACCGGACCCGGCAGGAACTCCGCGCGCAGCCGCTCCGGCGGGAACTCCGCGGACAGGTCCGCTATCCACCCCGCTCGCGCGAACTCCGGCACCCACACCACGTCCGCCACCAGCACGTCGAAGTCCTTCGCCCCACCCTCCAACGACGTGAGGAAGAACTGGTGCGCCAAATCGGAGGAGTTCGGCAGCGCCTCCGTGACGAGCGTCACCCCGGGGTTGTCCCGCTCGAAGCCCGCCAGCAACGCCCGGAAGGGCTCCGGCGGCCCCCACAGCGGCTGGTACTTCAGCACCAGCCGCGTGGCCCCCGCCCCATCACGCCCTTCGTCCGAGCCCGAGCCGCCCCGCCGGCACCCCGCCGACAGCACCGCGACACCCAACACGAACACGACGAAGAACGAGCGGACCATGGGTGCCCGGCATGTCTCCAACCCTCCACCCCACCGTCAACCCACTCCGACGACCCACGGTTCTCACCCCAACACCCCCACCGGCACGTCGGAGGCCCCACGTCGGGTAATTCGTGCCCATTTGGAGAAAAACGCCCCTCTGGAACTCCAGGGACCAAACCCAGGGCGTCCGTTTGCCTTCACCCCGGGAACGGGCGTTATCCTTCCGACAGACTGGACCTCTGGGTGGGGGATGACATGGTGGAGAAGGCTCGGGAGTGGAAGTACGGCGCGCATCGGGTTCGCATCGAGCCGCCAGACATCGCGGTGGCGACCTTCGAGGGCCCCATCACGATGGACGACGTGAAGCGCACCTCCGAAATCTACAAGGAGGTCTTCACCGTCCTCGGCCCCTACTACATCCTCGCGGAAATCGGCCGCTCCCAGATTGAGGCCGCCGGCCGCCGCTACCTGTCCGAGAACAACCGCTCCGAGTGGTTCAAGGGCTGCGTCTACGTCGGCGCCGACATCGTCCAGCAGACCTTCGGCAAGGCCATCTCCCTCGCCATGCTCTTCACCGGCAAGTCCAGCTTCGAGACCACCTTCGTCAAGACGCTCGACGACGCCCGCGCCTGGGTCCAGCAGAACCGCGCTCGCTCCCAGCGAAAGGCCGGCTGAGTCTCGCTTCACGGGCTGTGTGAAGTCTGACACCCCCGCTGTCTCCTTCCAGACCCAGGCCCCCTCCGAAAGTCCTGGTTTGGGAGGGAAGACTGGATTCTCGCTCCCTGTTGCCACGGGCGGTATGCTTGTGTCGTCAGCCCAAGGGAGCGCCCATGCAGCAACAGGAATGGAAGTTCGGTGCCCACCAGATTCGCCACGAGGCCCCGGACCTGGTGGTGGCCGTGTTCAGCGGCATGCTGAATCTGGAGGACATGAAGCGGGCCGTTGAAATCTACGGCCAGGTCGCCAAGAGCGGCGGCTATTACATGATTGCCGATATCGGCAACTCGCAGCTCCAGGCGGAAGCCCGCCGGTACCTGTCCGACAACAGCAAGGCGGAGTGGTTCAAGGGCTGCGTCTACGTCGGCGCGGACATGGTCCAGCAGACCTTTGGCAAGGTCATCTCGCTGGGCATGTTCCTGACGGGCAAGTCGGAGTTCAAGACGGAGTTCGTCAAGACGATGGCCGAGGCCCACGCCTGGGTGGAACAGCAGCGCCGCGCCAACCTCCGCAAGAGCGGCTGAGCGCACCCGGTCCGCCTTTTTCCGTCGTCTGCTTCAACCTTCGCGGTGGCCCCTTTCCGGGGCCCCGCCGCCCCCCCGGGCCCAGCTCGCGCCTGTAACCGGGTTGAGCGCTGTTTCCTCTCCGAGGACGCGCTCCCCGTACCCCTGGTGCCTGCTGGATTTCTCACAATCCAAGCCGATGCGACGTCCGTGCGTCCGGCCAACCCTCCGGAATCAGGCGGATTCTATAAATACTAAACCTTCGTGGTGTCACAAGAGACCAGTTTCACTAAAAAAATCGCACCATACTGGCATAAACCCGGGAAATTGAGGTATAGGCGGTCATTCTGGAGCCCCCATCGCGCCCGGTATTCCAAGTCAGGGCTCCGGAAGCCGGCTGTGCCCCATGCCTCAACCATCCTTTGTCCGAGCGGTGAGCTGGGGGGGCCCGCGCTCGAACTGACGAGTGACGCCATGCCCGTAACGGTTCAGAAGCAGGAAGAGACCGGTGTTCCGGCCCACGCCCCCGCCTCGCGATGCCCTCACCTGGGGGCGCAGTACAACCCCTTCGCGGGGCCGCACGTCGACAACCCCCACCCCTTCTTCGAGAAGCTGCGCAAGGAAGAGCCGGTCAGCTTCAGCCCCATGCTGGGCATGTGGCTGGTGAGTCGGAACGACGACGTCCTCCAGGTACTCAAGGACACGTCGCGCTTCTCCAACCGGGACATGCTGGTGAGCGGCACCCACCTCACGGAGGAGGCGAAGGGCATCCTCGCGCAGGGCTTTCCCATCGCCCACGTGCTGCTGGGCATGGACCCGCCGGAGCACACCCGCCTGCGACGGCTGATGAACCGGGGCTTCACCGCGCAGCGCATCTCCGGCATGGCGCCCTTCATCGAGAAGATGGCGCGCCAGCTGGTGGGCCGCTTCGCGCAGGAAGGTCACGCGGACCTGGTGGAGCAGCTGGCCTATCCGCTGCCCGCCCACGTCATCCTCGGCGTCATGGGCGTGCCGCAGGAGGATGTCTGGAAGATAAAACGCTGGAGCGCGGACTGGCAGCAGCTCACCTTCGAGCACGTCCCGCCGGAGAAGCAGCCGGAGATGGCTCGCGGCGTGATTGAGTTCCAGCGCTACTGCATCCAGCTCATCGAGGAGCGGCGCAAGGCACCCCAGGAAGACCTCATCAGCTACCTGGTGGAAATCGAGGCCGACGGCGAGGCGCTCACGCTGCACGAGCTGGTGATGGCCATTGGCGCGTCCATGCTGTCCGCCGGCCACGAGTCCACCACGGCGATGATGTCCAACACCTGGAAGCTCGCCCTGGAGCACGGCCTCTGGAAGCGCCTGCGGGACAACCGCGAGCTCGTCCCGAAGTTCATCGAGGAGGGCTGCCGCTACGACTCCGTCCAGCACGCGATGATTCGCACCGCCCTGGAGGACGTGGAGGTCGGCGGCGTCCAACTGCCCAAGGGCTCACGGCTCCTCATGCTGTACGCCGCCGCCAGCCGGGACGAGTCGCTCTGCCCCCACTCGAACAAGCTCGACGTGGACCGCGAGAAGCCGCCCCAGCACCTCACCTACGGCCGTGGCACGCACTTCTGCCTGGGCGCGCCCCTGGCCCGGCTCCAGGCGCAAATCACCACCAACGTCCTCCTGGACGCACTGGAAGACCCGCGCATGGTCCCCAACCAGGACCACGGCACCTGGCAGAGCATCGTCCTGCGCCAGATGCGGCACCTGAAGGTGGAGTGGACGCCGTCTCCGGCAATCCCGTAGCCACCGCCTCCGGGAAATCGGCGCTTCCCGCGCCTCCCCATCCATGTCATGAGCCGGGCCCTGCGGACCTTCATCGGTCTCCAGGGCCCGGCGCATGTCTGGGCCCTGACTTCAGTGGACCCGTGCCTCCCACAAGCGGTCCACTCGCACCCGGCTTCCGGCCAGAGTCGGAGTCACTGTCGACCCTCATGGGGTTTCGGCGGACTTCACTTGGCTGTTTGAAACGGGCGTGCGTACGTTACAGAGAGAAATTTCTTGCCATACTGGCCGTTCTTGCGAGAAAGAGTCCTGGAATACCCTGCTTGCTCGTAAAGACGAAGGAGCCCCCCATGTACGCCGAGGTCATAGACGAAGCGGATGTGCAGTTCGCGCGGCGCGTCGACCGGCAGGCGCTGGCGAAAATGACCCGGGAGATGTCCCGTGTGAGCAACGTGAGGGCGCTGTGGGCGCTCGGCACGCAGTGGCTCGTCATTGTCGCGGCGTTTGCCGCGGTGGTGTGGGTGGACCGGTGGTGGGCCTGGCCCATCGCGGCCCTGGTCATCGCCACGCGTCAGCACGCGATGCTCGCGCTGATGCACGAGGCGGCGCACTACCACTTCCTGTCGAACCGGAAGGTGGGTGACGTGGTGGCCGACTTCCTGTGCGCCTTCCCGCTGAACATGACGACCGCGGGCTACCGGCACCAGCACATGGAGCACCACCGCCACGTCAACACGGCGAAGGACCCGTACTGGGCCTCCATGCAGCAGGACCCGTCCTGGCACTTCCCGCGCACGCCGATGCGCGCCGCTGCGGTGTTCATGGGCGACGCACTGGGCCTGTACGCGCCCAACCACCTCAAGGTGGTGTTGCCCTGGACGTACTGGGGCCGGCTCCTGGGCGGCGCGAAGCCCAAGGTCTCCGCCGCCGAGCACGTGCGCTACGTCATCTACGTCGCCGCGCTGCTCACCACGCTGGTGATGACGGGCGCGTGGCTGCACTGGCTGCTGTTGTGGGTGCTGCCGACGACGACGGTGATGATGGCTTTCTTCCGGATGCGCGCGCTGGGCGAGCACCCGCTGGACGCCGAAATCAAGGGCGACGAGACGCGCGAGACGCGCGACGTGAAGGGCACGCTGCTGGAGAACTTCTTCGTGGCGCCGCTCAACTGCAACTACCACCTCACGCACCACGCCTTCCCCTCCGTGCCCTTCTACAACCTGCCTGTCATGCACGAGGAGTTGGACAAGGCGGGCATGCTCGAGGACGGGGTGAACCGCTTCGACACGTACCTGGGCAAGCACAACAGCCTGGTGAAGTACCTGACGCGCAAGCCCGCCACCGTCGCGGAGGCCCTGCCCGCCACCACGCCGACGCCGACTCCGGCTTCGGGCGTGAGGATGCCGCTGCACTCGTAGCCTCGTGACGACGCACGCATCGCCCTGGCGAGCGAGGCGTTGGCCGCTGTCAGTCACCGTCGGGGTGGGGGCCCCGCGGAGAACGACCGGTCGACGACACGCCTCACGGGAAGCGACGCAGCGACGTCCACGGGAAGGGCTTCCAGAAGGGCGTGCTCACCGCGTCGGCATCGAGCGGGAACCAGGGCCCCACGGAGTCATTTCCCGAGGAGAGGACATGGAAGTCCTGAGCGGGCATGAAGCCTTGCCCCAGGAGCGCCACGCGGCGGCCCCCCGCGTCGGCCGCCACGTCCAGCACCAGCACCGTGTGCCCCGGGCTGCCGCCCAGCACGAAGAAGTCCCCGCCACGCAGCTCGTCTCGCGCGGGACGCCCCTTGGCGCTCTCCAGTGACAGCGTGCCCGCGTAGGTGAAGACCAGGTCCAGGTAGGAACGGAACGCCGCGCGAGAGCTGTCCGCCGCCGCGCTCCTCGCCCACGTCACCTTGGAGCCCGCGATGCGCGCCCGGTCTCCCGCCGCGTACTTCGGCCACGAGGCCAGGTGTCCGCTGGTGAAGCGATAGGCGATGCGCTCCCGTTGCTGACTGGACCACTGCCACTCCGCATGCAGCCGGATGATGGAGTCCGCGCACTGCTGGAGATTGGCCGAGCCGATGTCCAGCTCCGCCACCGCTGCCAGTCGCGCATCGTCGCCGGGCAACACCTCTCCGCCCCGGAAGTGCAGCACGGGCGTGCCTTGCGCGCGCAGGGGCAGGCCGCGCAGCCACGCGCCGAACGAGCCCGCCTCCAGTGTCACGCGCGTGTAGCCCTCCGGCGCGGGGATGGCGAGCTCCAGTGGACGGACCTGGGCGTCCTTCGCCAGCCAGCCATAGCGCGCCAGCTCCTCGCGCGTGGGGGCGCGGGGCTCGGAGGAGGCGGTGGACTGCTCGGGGGCCCGTGAAGCCGCCGTCGCGAGCACCGTGCCCCGCAGGCGCGGCGCCAGCGGGCTGGCCCCCGAGGCTCCTGGCCACAACAGCGCCACCAGACAGGCCCGGGCGAGCCACGCCGCCCCGGTGCGAAGTGGAGAGGACGGGGAAAGGGGCGGACACTCGGATGCGGTCACGACGGGAGACTCCAGGCAGGTGGGGAGCGGCGCTCCGGATGGGAGGATTCTCGCCGCTCGAAGGTTCCCTCGCAGCCTCGCGTTTCGTGGAATGCGCACGCGCGTGAGGTCGCCTGCTCTCCGCCGGGGCGATGACCGACGACTCGACGACACCTCCTCCTCCCCGGCAGGTGCGTGATGACGCTCGTGCACTACCTTTGAACGAAGATGCGCCGCCAGGCGAGCCTCGTGCTGCTCAACATCCTGTCCCTGTCCCGCCTCCCCATGGCGGTGGCCTTCATCGTCGAGTCCGACGCGAAGGTGCGCGCGGCGCTCGTCGTGCTGGCGGCCTTCTCCGACTTCCTCGACGGCTGGATTGCGCGACACAAGGGCCTGGCCACGCGACTGGGCGCGCTCATCGACCCGGTGGCCGACCGCGCCTTCATGGTGACGGCCATCCTCGTCTGCTACCTCGACGGCCTCATCGCCCTGCCGGAGGTCCTGTTGTTGCTGGTGCGGGACATCGGCACCGCGGTGGGCTTCATCGTCACCCGACTGGTGCCGAAGCTGCGGCGGGTGGAGCTCAAGGCGCGGATGCTCGGCAAGGTGGTCACCTCGCTGCAACTGGTGACGCTCTTGTGCGTGCTGCTGTTTCCCCCCGCTGTGCGCCCGCTCGTCGCGCTCATCGCCGTGCTGTCGCTCGCCTCGGTGGTGGACTACACGCGCGCGGTGCTGCGCTCCCGGATGAGGGCTCGGGGGGCTTCACCTGTCCCGCGCTCCGACGAACACGGGCCGCGGGGAACGCCTCTCCCCACGGCCCGTAAATAGAAGCGCCTCAGCCCGGAGGTGGAGACGCGGAGTCTTGCGAATCCGAGAGCCCCAGGGCCCGGTCGCGCTCGGGGGATGCGGCGGCGCGCTCGCCTTCACTCATCTCCGACCAGACATCGTCCAGGTCGTCCAACAAGGCATCCTCCTCGGGCGAACCACCCTGTGGATTTCGCGCACGCACACTCTCGAACTTGCGCAGCAGTGCGCGGTATCGGTCAAAGGCCGTCATGACGGGAACCTCCCTGCGAGCGACGACGAACCTGAACGCGAGCGACTGACGGGTCGCTCCCGCGTCTCAATTGTCCGGGTCCTCCTTCCGGAGCACCGAGATTTCCACCGTCTCGTGTTCACCCACCATGTCCACCACCGCGCTGACGCGATCTCCCGGGTCCAGGTCTCGCAAGCCCACGCTCTTTCCGTTGCGCAGCACCCGCGTCCGCGGAGTCACCTCCAGCGTCAGCGGCTCTCCACTGTCCTGCGCGATGACGACGTCGGGCGGAGCCACCGAGCGTACCGCCCCCGTGAAGGTGGCCATCACCACCGCCGTCCCCGTCGGCGCCGGCACGTTGGAGCCAGCGGGCGGCACGTCGGTTTCCACCTGTCGTGGCGCGGTGCCAGCGCCCCCCGTGCCGCGCGCCTGGGTATCCGGCTCGGAACCCGCCCGCGCCTGTGTGCCCGAGCCGCCCGTGCCCTGCGCCTGGGCGCCGACCTGCGTGCGCAGCTTCGAGACTTCCTGGCGGAGCTGGCGGACCTCCGCGCGCAACCCCGACATGCTGTTCCACAGCTCGGACACCTCGGCGGGTGTCGGCGTCTGTCCTGACGGAGGCACCGGCTTCACTTCCGAGGGGGCGGCCGGCGGCCGTGCCTCCTCGGACGCTGACTGCGCCTCCGCCGTACAGCCCCCCGCGCACAGCATGAGCGACAGGCTCGCGACCACGACCGCCATCCAGGCAACCTTCCCTCGCATGAGGCACGGCCTCCCTTCCTCCACAAAGGTGGGGCCTGCCCGCTCATGGACAACCGCCGAAATGGCGGGCAAGCGCCCCGAGAGCAGGCCACCAGGGCAGCGCTGGATGGCCCTCTCCCCTGAAGCCAGGTCCTCCGGCCGACAGGTCGGCCTGACTCGCACCCAGGTCCTCGAAAAAGAGCGCTGAAACTTTCGGCGCGCTCGGCGCACTCCGTGGCGTCACTTTTCCAGGAGTCGTGTCGTGAGCAAGCCATCCGTATGGGTGAGCCTCGTGGTGGGGCTCGTGTTGGGATTCGTGGGAGGCCGCACGTCGGCGCCCGCCGCTGCCCCCAAGGGCGCCACTCCCGCGCCAGCCGCCGTGGCCCAACCCTCCGACCGCCAGCGCCCTCCCATCTCTCCCGTCGTCTACAAGGTGCCGGTGGATGGCTCGCTCGTCCACGGCGAGGAGAGCGCGCTCGTCACGCTCGTGGAGTTCTCCGACTACGAGTGCCCCTTCTGCGCTCGCGGCCACGCCACGGTGAAGCAGTTGCAGCAGCGTTATGGCGACAAGCTGCGCGTGGTGATGAAGCACCACCCGCTGGACATGCACCCTCGCGCCCGGCCCGCGGCGGTCGCGGCCCTGGCCGCCGGAGAGCAGGGGAAGTTCTGGCAGTACCATGACGTCCTCTTCGCCAACCCGAGAGCCCAGTCCGACGCGGACCTGGAGCGCTACGCGAAGGAGCTGGGGCTGGACGTCGCCCGCTGGAAGCAGGACCTGGCGGAGCCGAAGCTGGCCGAGCGCATCCGCCGGGATGAGGCGATGGCGATTCAGCTCGGCGCCACCGGGACGCCGGGCTTCTTCGTCAACGGCCGCTTCATCAACGGAGCCCAGCCGCTGACGGTCTTCACCGGCGTGGTGGACGAGGAGCTGAACAAGGCGGAGGCGCTGGTGAAGGGTGGCGTGCCCAAGGCGGACGTCTACGCGCGCATCATCGAGCGCGGCGTGGAGCGCCCGCCCGCTCCTCCCGCTCCGGCGGAGCTGCCCCGGCAGCAGGTGGAGGTGGGTGAGGCACCCTCGCGCGGCCCCGCCAACGCGCCCGTCACGCTGGTGGCGTGGTCCGACTTCGAGTGCCCCTTCTGCTCCCGCGCGGTGCCCACGCTGAAGGCGCTGGAGAAGGAGTACGAGGGCAAGCTGCGCGTGGCCTTCAAGCACCAGCCGCTGCCCAATCATCCCAACGCGAAGCTCGCCGCGTCCGCGTCCATGGCGGCGCATGAGCAGGGGAAGTTCTGGGAGTTCCACGACCTCCTCTTCGCCAACCAGCGGCAGCTCGACCGGGCGGCGATGGAGGGCTACGCGAAGCAGGTCGGGCTGGATGTGACGCGCTTCAAGAACGCGCTCGACGCCAGGAAGTTCGACGCGCGCATCGACCTGGACTCGGCCGAGGGCACGCGGGTGGGTGCCGGGGGGACGCCCACGTTCTTCGTCAACGGCCGCCCCATCGTCGGCGCGATGCCCATCGACCACTTCCGTCGCATCATCGACGAGGAGCTGAAGAAGGCCGGCGTGGCCCAGCGCTGAGCCACCTCCGGGCCTCGCGTCACCGGGCGTCCACCACCGGGACGCGGGGCCTGGGCACCAGGAAGAGCAGCCGCCCCTTCTGCTTCATCATGCCCGCGGCCAGCTCCGCCTCGGGGCCTCGGCCCCAGAAGACATCCACGCGGCCCGCGCCCCGGATGGCTCCGCCCGTGTCCTGGTTGAACACGAAGCGGGACAGCGGCCTCCACTGCACCGAACCATCCGCCATCTTCACCGGGTGGTCCGTGAGGATGAAGGCCAGGCCGCCCTTGGGGAACAGCCGCGCGTCCGTGGCGATGGAGCGGCCCGGTGTCACCTCCCTGCCCAGCGAGCCCACCGCCGCGCCGGGCAGGAAGCGGAAGAAGACATAGGACTCGTTGTAGTCCAGCACGCGGTCTCGTTCGGTGGGGTTCGCCGCCAGCCACGCTCGCAGCGCCTGCATGGACATCTGCTCTCGGGGAATCACTCCCTCCTGGATGAGCAGGGCGCCGATGCTCCGGTACGGACGGCCGTTCGACGCGGCGTAACCCACGCGACGCTCACCACCGTCATTCAGCCGCAGGGTGCCGCTGCCCTGCACCTCCATGAAGAAGAGCGAGACCGGGTCCTTCACCCAGGCCAGCTCCAGCTTGCGCGGGCTCAGCCCGCCGCCGCGAATCTCGGCGCGGTTCCAATAGGGCACCAGTCGCTTGCCCTCCAGTCGCCCGAAGACGCGCTCTGACGCGAAGCGCTCCGCGAAGGGCTCCAGCGGCACCTCGATGAGGTCATCGGGCGCGGACAGCACGGGGACGCGGTACTCGTCGGTTCGCGACAGGCTCGCTTCGAGCACGGGCTCGTAATAGCCCGTGAAGAGCACCGTGCCGTCCTCGCCTCCAGCGGACTCGAGCAGGTCGAAGTCCTCCATCACCGCCTTCGACACCTCCAGCGAGGACATGCCGTCGGTGAGGCGCGCGCGCAGCCGCTCCAGGGCGGATACCAATTCTCCGGCCGTGACCTCGCGCGGGCCGTAGACGAAGCGCTGGTCCACCGGCCGCGTGCGCAGCCAGATGAGGCTCTGGTCCAGCGCGATGCGCAGGGACGCCGACTCGCCGTCGTCCACGAGCTTCACCGTGTCGGAGAACTCCACCAGTGCTTCCTGGGGGCGGGTGACCGCTGGACGCGGCACGCGCGCACAGGAGGCGCAGACGAGGAGGAGCACCGTGAGCGAGACGCGTCGAGCGGACCGGGAGAGCATGGCCCCTGGTAACTACTCCAGCCGGAGCCCTCGCGACACTTCCGAGGAGCGTGCCAGAGGGCCGCGGCCTCGCGAAACGCATGAGCGCGGCGCCATCGACGCGCCACCCCGACTGGCTCCGAGGAGCGCTCCGCCAGCTCTCAGCGCGCGGGCGTCGCCACCGGGGACAGCGCTCCCTGGGCGTCCACCACCACCTTGCCGTCCTTCATCACGAAGCGCACCTGACGCAGCGCCTTGAGGTCCTTCAACGGGTCGCCGTTCACGGCAATCAGGTCCGCGAGCCTTCCCGCTTCGAGCGTGCCCACCCGGTCCTGCATGCGCAGCAGCTCCGCCGCGTTCGCTGTCGCCGCGCGCAGGACCTCCACCGGCGGAAGGCCCGCCTCACCATGGGCGGTGAGCGAGCGCATCGTGGACGCGCCACGCGTCTGCCCTGGCACCGCGAGGTACATGTCCGAGCCCGCCGCCAACCGCACGCCCGCCGCCACGGCTCGACGCGTGCGCTCATACCCCTTGGCCACGAGCTTCTGGCAGCGCTCCTTCATGGCGCGCCGCGCCTCCGCGTCACCCGCGTCCGAGGGAAACTCTTCACAAATCTCCAGCGGTCCCTCGGTGGGCACGAGGAAGATGCGCTTGCGCACCATCGGAGCCAGCACGTCATCCGGCAACGCATACCCATGCTCGATGGAGTCCACCCCCGCCTCCACCGCCGCGCGGATGCTGTCGTCCTTGGTCGTGTGCGCCGCGACCGGGCGCTTCACCCGATGCGCTTCCTCGACGATGACCTTCAGCTCCTCCACCGAGAGGATGTTGTGGCCATTGTCGACGATGACCTTGATGCAGTCCGCGCCGTCATACACCGCCTGCCGCACGGCACGGCGCGCCTCGTCCACGCCTGTCACGGTGACGTATTCCTGGTCGATGAGTCCCTGCGCGGGCTGCTGGAGCTGCCCGAACTGTCCACCCTGCGGCGCGAGCGCGCGGGTACACGCGGAGATGCGCGGCCCCTCCACCCAGCCCCGTTGGATGGCATTGCGCAGCGCCACATCCCCATTCACACCGGAGTTGCCCACGTCCCGCACCGTGGTGATGCCCGCCTCCAGCAACTCCCGCCCCAGCTTCGCACCCATCAAGGCACGCTCGGCGGTGCTCATCCGCGCCACGAGCAGCTCCATGCTCGACCCATCCCCTCCCAACTCGAGGTTCGTGAGCAGGTGCGAATGTGTATCGATGAGTCCCGGCAGGAGGGTGACGTCCCCCAACTCGAGCACCCGCGTGCCCTCGGGAATGGCCAGGCCGGAGCCCACCGCCTGGATGCGATTGCCCTCGATGAGCACCACGGCCTTCGTCACGAGCTTCGCGCTCCTGCCGTCGAACAGCCTCGCCGCGCGCACCGCGACCCGCTCGGGCCCGGTCGCCTGCGCCCTCGCCGGAGCAGCCAGCCCCCAGGACAGCAGGACACCCATGCTCCACCACAACGAACGCCAGGAACCCAGGGTCATCGCGCCGCTCCTGAACGACAGGGAAGCCCCACGCTCGCCCTGCCGGAGTGCGAAGGCAAGCACCGGCCCTTCGCGAGCCTGGGGCCCGCGCTCCGACAGAGCCCTCGCAAGGGGACCATCGCCGTGGCCGTGGATGGGTATTGCGCAAGGAGCCTCGGGCAAACCGTCCACCTGAGATGAACTCATTGCCAGATGAACGTCATTGCCACACGGCCCGCGACAACCTGACTTCCGTTGTGGTCACGTATAGGAGGTTTTCAGCGCCCACACCCCCGCCCCCACACCACGATGACGCGACTCGGACCGTCTCTTCTCGCCCTGGCCCTGGTCGCCGTCCCCTTTCGTGCCCAGACGACTCCGCGGCCTGGCACCGAGTCCTCGCCGCCCTCTGCGCTCTCGGCCCCCGCGCTCCGTCCCCCCACCCTGGCCGAGGACGCTCCCGCGCGGCTGCCTCAAGGCCTCCACCTGGACGCGCCCGTCACCGTCGAGCTGGAGCTGACCGTCGACGAGGCCGGTGACGTCGTCGAGGCCCGCATCGTGGGCGAGCCTCCCTCCGCGCTCGCCCAGGCCGCGCTGCATGCCGCGCCCCGCTTGCGCTTCCACCCAGCCACCTCACAAGGGCAACCCGTCGCGGTGCGACTGCCCTTCACCTATCGCTTCGAGCCGCCCCCCGTGGCCACCCTCCGCGCGGTGCTCACCGGCCGGGTGCGCGCCAAGGGCACACGCAAGCCCATCGCCGGAGCCACCGTGCGCGCCGACGCGGCGACGACGGAGACAGACGCCCAGGGACTCTTCCGACTGGAGCTGCCCCCCGGCGCGCATGCGCTGAAAATCACCGCGCCCGGACATCGGCTGCTGATGCTCACCGAGACGCTCGACGCGAGCCAGCAGTTGGAGGTGCTGTACTCGCTGGAGCCGCTCGCGGTGAACCCCTACGAGACGGTGGTGCGCGCGGACCGGCCGCGCACCGAGGTCTCCCGCGTCACGCTGCACGAGCAGGAGCTGCGCGAGGTCCCCGGCACCATGGGCGACCCGTTCCGCGTGGTGATGCTCATGCCGGGTGTGACGGCGCTGGCCTCGGGGCTCTCCTATCCCGTGGTGCGCGGAGTGCAGCCCGCCGCCAGTGCCTTCTACGTGGACGGCGTGCGCGTGCCCTTCCTTTATCACCTGCTCGTCGGCAACGCGGTGGTGTACCCGGACCTCGTCGAGTCGCTCGACTTCCAGGTCGGTGTGCCCTCCGCGCGCTACGGCAGCCTGCTGGGCGGCGCGGTGGACGCGCACGTGAGCCGGCCGCGCGAAGAGGGCCTGCACGGCAGCGCCTACCTGGACCTCATCCACGCAGGCGCGTTCCTCGAGGTCCCCATCCCGGAGACGAGCACCACCGTCACCGCCGCCGCGCGCATCAGCTACACGGGCCTCCTCATCACCCGCATCGCCAACAGCCTCACCGGGCCGTCGTCGACCACGATAGGCGGCAACGTGTACTCGGAGCCCGGCGAGCCCAAGCTGTACGCGGACTATTGGGACTACCAGACGCGCGTGGAGCAGCGCGTGGGCCAGGGCAACCTCCGAGTCCTCGCACTCGGCACATCGGACGCGGTGGGACTCACGGCGCGCATCCCCACGCAGAGCTCGGGCGGCGTGGGCCTGCTGTTCCACCGGCTCGACTTGCGCGGTCGCCACCCCTTCGCGAGAGGCGAGGCGGAGGTGGGCCTGACGCTCGGGTATGACCGGCTGAGCCTCGCCTACAACAAGGGCGGCAGCGCGCCCGGCCGCTACGAGCTGACCCAGGGCAGCGTCGCCCTGCGCACGGGCTACACACGCGAGCTGTCCTCCGAGCTGAACCTGGAGGTCTTCGGACACCTGGAGCGACGCGACGCGAGCATGGTGGCCACCGGCCTGTTCCGCCCCGTGGGCCCGGTCGACGGGAAGGACGCGTACTCGCGCCCTGGCATCCTGGGCACCTTCGCGGGCGTGGGCACGCAGCTCACCTGGCGGCCTTCCCCGCGGTGGACGCTGGTGCCGGGCCTGCGGCTGGACAGCTACCACGGCTTCGGGGACACGACGCGGCTGGCGGTGGAGCCTCGGCTCGCGGTGCGGCATGCCTTCACGGACACGCTCACGCTGAAGGCAGGCGCGGGCCTGTACCACCAGCCCGCGACGGTGCTGCTCCCCGTGCCCGCCGGAGAGATGCTCGCGCTGGAGCGGGGACTCCAGCGCGCGGCGCAGTTCTCGCTCGGCTCGGAGTGGCGACCATCTTCGGAGTGGGAAATCTCCGCGGAGGCGTACTTCAACCCGCTCCTGCGCACGCTGGAGTTCAACTTCGAAGACGTGGTGAGCAACCTGCGGCGTCGGGGACTCGAAGCCGAGGACGTGGAGAGCCGGGGCCACAGCTACGGCGTGGAGCTGATGGTGCGAAGGCCACTGGGGCGACGCTGGTTCGGCTGGCTCACGTATGGATTCAACCAGAGCCGGCGCTTCACGCGCTACGCGAAGGTGGGCCCGGATGGCGAGGAGCTCGGCATGGCGGAGGGCTACCTGCCCTATGCCTTCGAGCAGGCGCACTCCGTCAACGCCGCGCTCAGCTACCGCTTCGACTTCGTCACCGTGGGCGCGGTGGCGCACTTCAACACCGGCCGCCCCGAGACGGGCCAGTTCGGCTACCGCACCATGCGCGAGGGCCTGGGCGAGGACGGCGAGCCCGAGTGGAAACCGGTGAGCCGCGACGCGGTGGACCGACTGCCCTCTTTCTTCCGCGTCGACTTCCGCGCCTCACGCAGCCTCGTCTTCGACAACTTCATGCTCGATGTGTACCTGGATGTCTTCAACGTCACCGCGCGCAGCGAGGTGCTGACCCGCGACTATGGCTACGAGGGCGAAGAGGGCCAGCCCGTGGGCCTGAAGCGCAAGAGCCTCGGCATCCCAGTGATTCTGCCCACGCTCGGCATCAAGGGGACCTTCTGACATGCGCCACCTGCTCATGGGGCTCGCCTGCGCCATCACCTCGGCCGGCTGCGCGCTGGAGCCCGAGTCTCCCGTCTTCCTCTCCGGCACCGTGCTGGAGTCCGACGGCTCACCCTGGCGCGGCGCTCCGCTCACGCTGATGCGTCCGCGCCGGCTGGATGGACCCCAGCCGATCCCAGGACAAGCTCCGAGTGGACGCCTCACACTCGCGTACGAGCCCTGGGCCCTGGTGACTCCGGACGCGCAAGGACTGTTCCTCCACGAGCTGACCGCGCGCGACACCGGCGCGGACCAACTGGCTCGCCCATCCCCCTGGGCGAGCCTCAGCGCCTTCCAGCTCCACCTGCCGTCCCTGGACGGCGCGAGGGACTTCCTGGCCTTCAACTTCATGCGGGACGTGGACCTGCCGCCGCTTCGCCGCTGGGACAGCCAGTTGCGTGCGAGCGAGGACTCGGGCGGCGTTCGCCTGACGTGGGTGGACGTGCCGCCGCTCGCGGACATCCCCGAGCACGGCTACTTCGTGCAGGCGCGTGGCGAGTCCGGCGTGGTGTGGAGCCAGGAGAAGCGCTCCGGCGAGGCGTGGCTGGGGCCGGAGATGCTGGAGGACTTCGCGCCACCGCTCGCCTTCGTGCAGGCCCGAGCCGAGGGCTGGCGGGACTGGTTCCTGAGCGTCCTGGAATATGTGGATGTGCATGAGGCGCCCCCGGTGCCGCTGCCCTTCACGGGACGCATCCCCTTCAGCCGAGGACAGCCGTGCGAGACGGATGACGGCGTCGTGGACCCGTGTCCCTTCACCGACGGCAAGCTCGAGTCGGCCCAGGTGCCGACGCCGATGTACGGCTCGCTGGAGCAGGTGCTCATCATCCGGCTGCGGGAGCCCGTCCATCCCCGCCGCGTGCTGGTGCGCGGCCACAACAGCACGTTCATGGAGGAGGTCCTTCACGTGGAGGGCTCGCTGGAGGGCGGCGCATGGCAGCCGCTGGGCCAGGACACACTCATTGTGGCGCTCGACACCCCACCCCACACGGACGACAGGAACACGCAGGTGGCCTTCGAGCGCGACGTCGACGCGCCCCTCCGGGAAGACACGCCGCTCGTGGACCGGGTGCGCATCTACACCGCGAAACCGTCCAGCAACCCACCGATGCGCGGCTACTTCCACCAACTGCGCGAGGTGTCTGTCTTTTGAGGAGACACCCCGCGCGCGCCGCGCGTCACGCGTAGGGGTTGTAGAACTTCGCGAATGTGGCGCGGGCGAAGTCGCCGAACGTCATGCCCGGCTGGAAGGCGCCCACGCGCAGCTCCGCCGGGTCCGTGCCCTCGGGCGGACGCAGGCGCTCCTCGTTGTCGGGCTGCATGAAGACGGCGAACGTCGAGCGGGAGATGTTGCGGCTCGCCGGGTGCGCCAGCGCCTGCACCGCGTGCGGTGTCGCGCGCAGCAGTCCGCCCGTGACGATTTGCGCGCTCTCGCCAATCTGGAACGCGAGGCAGTCCTTGGGGATGACGACCTTGCGCTCCTCGCCACCGCGCGTGCGCACGTAGAGCCCCGCCTCCGGGTCCGGCACCGCGATGTCCTGCCGCGTCGGCTCCGAGGCCCCGGGCTCCGCGTCGAAGTACATGGCGGGACACAGCCCCGTCAGCGAACCGTGGTCACTGTGCCAGCCGCACCAGGAGTCGCGCGTGCGCGGCGTCGAGTCCTCGTTGATGGCGAAGTAGTAGAGCAGCCGCGCCTTGCACGCACGGGACTCGCGGATGGTCCGCGCCAGCTGCGCATCCGGCGAGAGCCTCTCGCCCAGCCGCGCCGTCACGTACCGGTCGCACTGCGCCGCCACGAGCAACCCCACGTCCACCATCTTCCGCCCCAGGGCCTGGAAGGCCGGGCGCAGCGCGGGGAAGTCCGGGTCCGGCCACACGTTGGGGAGGTAGTTCTCCGGGTACTTCTCCACCAGCGACGCATCCACCTGGGGCGAGTCGTACTGGGGATTGTTGTAATAGGAGCCCTTGAACTCGTCGAACTGGCCGGGCTTGAGCACTTCCTTGCCGTGGCTCCAGCCGAAGGAATAGCTGCTGCGCTCGTGGACGTAGCGGTCCTTCACGTCATTGGGCAGCGCGGCGAACCGGAAGCCCAGCGGCAACAACCCCTGCCGCAGCTCCACCAGCCCGGGGATGCCCCGGACGATGAGCAGGCCAATGCCGTCATACCCATACGCGCGCTCGATGTCGGCGGACAGGTCCGCGCCGTCCACCAGCTTCGCGTAATCGAGAACCACCACTCCGTCCTTCGCTCCCGCCACATCGCTGCTCATCCCGAACGCCTCGTCTCTTCTCCCCGGACCGCGTGGAAGGGGGGCGACGCGCGCCGTGCCCTTCCAGGGCCATGCGGAGGGCCCCAGCATAGCCGAGTCCCCGCGCGCGAGGACGGCGACGAAGCCCCGGCCGGTGCACAATGGGGGCAAGCGTCTCCGGCTCCCTGTCCTGAAGGAAGAACCATGGCCTCCGCGAACAATCCCTCCCAGCTCGGCATCACCCTCTGCGCCGTCTCCTACCTGGGCCAGTTCGACTCGAACTCCAAGCGCTACACCCTGATGAACGAGGCCCTGTCCGCCACGCTCACGGAGGGCTGGCAGGTGACGTGGGGCCCGGCGACACACGGCGAGGACCTGGTCTACGTCGCCGCCAACACGAGCGGCGACTGCGCGGTGGTGGTGCGCGGCACCCTGTTCGACCGCATCGAGGACCTGCTCCAGGACAAGAACATCAACCCCCAGGAGCCCCTGCCCTTCACCGCGCCGTCGTTTCCCGCCGATGCGGCCATCTCCAAGGGCGCCGTGGAGGTGTGGAAGAACGTCGTGGCCATGTCCTCGTCCGTGGGCCCCGGCGGCGGCGCGCTGCTGACGTTCCTCCAGGGGCTGCCCCAGGGAACGTCGCTGCTCGTCACCGGGCACAGCCTGGGGGGACAGGTGGCCACCGTGCTGGCCGCGTGGCTCCAGGGCGCGCTGACGAACGTGTCCGTGCTCCCCGTCACCTTCGCCGCGCCCACCGCGGGCAATCCCGCCTTCGCCGAGGCCTTCGACGCCGCCTTCCCGGAGGCCCAGCGCTACTACAACGCGCTCGACGTGGTGCCGCGCGCGTGGACCGAGGAAGGGCTGACGTCCATCATGTCCCTGTACCCCGGCGGCCCCGCGTGTGGCCTGCTGTGCAAGGCGGCCGTCGACGCCGCGCTGAGGACCCTCCGGGACAACGCGCTGACGTACCAGCAGCCCACGACCGGCACGGAGCTGCTCGGAACCGTCTACTCGGTGAGCGGCTTCGGCGCCTTCGAGGACGAGGTCAACGACCAGCACCGCGCCCTCTATTACATGTTCCTGCTCGACATCCCGGTGAGCACCATCCACTCGCTCAATGCCACCTGGGCACCGCCGCCGAGCGAGGACGCGCGCTCGGCGGGGTGAGTCAATTGGAGCGGGCCGAGTTCAGGCGCTTGAGCAACGAGCCCAGGGTGGCGAAGTCGATGGGCTTCACCAGGTGCGCGTCGAAGCCCGCCTCCTTCGAGCGCTGCCGGTCCGACTCCTGGCCATACCCCGTCACCGCGATGAGCTGGAGGCCCCCGTCCGGGCGCTGGGTGCGCAGGTTGCGCGCCAGCTCGTAGCCGTCCATGACGGGCAGGCCGATATCCAGCAGCGCCAGCTCCGGGCAGAAGGACGGCGCCACCTGGAGCGCGCTCGGGCCGTCGTAGGTGACGCGCGTCTCGCAGCCCAGCATGTCCAGGGCCTCGGCGAGTACGTCCGCCGCGTCGCGGTTGTCGTCGACAATCAGCACGCGGTGCGGCATCGGCGCGACCTCCTGCGCCGCGACCGCGGAGGCCACGCTCGCCTCGGCGGGCAGCGCCTCCAGCGCGGGCAGTCTCACGGTGAAGGTACTGCCCTGTCCCCGGCCATCACTGCTCGCCTGAATGGTGCCGTCGTGCTGGGCCGCCAGGCTCCGGGCAATCGCGAGCCCCAGTCCCAGTCCGCCCTGCGAGCGGTCCAGCTCCTGCCGCTCCTGGAAGAAGAGGTCGAAGATGCGCGGCAGCATCTCCGGAGTGATGCCGCTGCCGTTGTCCTGGACGGAGGCCACCACCTCCGAGCCCTCTCGCGTCCCGGTGATGGTGATGCGCCCACCGGGCTCCGTGTACTTCGCCGCGTTCGTCAGGAGGTTGGAGAACACCTGCCCCAGTCGCGTCGCGTCGGCGTCCAGCAACAGGCCATGGCGAGGCAGCTCCACCACCAGGTGGTGGCCGCGCTCCTCCAGGAGCGGACTGGACTGCTCGATGGCCTTCGCCACCACCTCCGCCAGCTCCACGCGCTCACGGCGAAGGACCAGCTTGCCCCGCGTCACGCGGGACACGTCGAGCAGGTCGTCCACCAGTCGCACCAGGTGATGCACCTGTCGCTCGATGACGGTGCGCTCGCGCTCCGCGCCGTCACCGCCGCGCAGCCGCATCAGCTGGAGCGCGGTGAGGATGGGCGCCAGCGGATTGCGCAGCTCATGGCCGAGCATCGCCAGGAACTCGTCCTTGGCGCGGCTGCCCGCCTCCGCCTCGCGGCGCGCGTTGGACAGGTCCGTCACGTCGAAGGCCACCACGACGATGGAGTCCACCCGGCCCTCGTCGTCCAGCATCGGCTGGTAGACGAAGTCGAAGAACACCTCGCGCGGAGGGCCCCCCTCACCGGAGACCATCATCAGTCGCAGCGAACGGCCGATGTATGGCTCGCCCGTGGCGATGACCCTGTCCAGCAGCTCGAAGATGCCCTGGCCCGCCAGCTCCGGCAGCGCCTTCGCGATGGGCTGGCCGACGACGGGGCGGTTGGCGACGAGCCGCAGGTAACCCGCGTTGGCGAACTCGAAGATGTGCTCGGGCCCCTTCAGGATGCAGATGCCCACCGGCGCGTACGTGAAGACGCGCGTCAGGAGCCGGGCATGGGCCTCCTGGATGGACCGCAACCGCGCCTTGGTGAGCTGCGTCTCCACCCGCGCCATCAACTCGCGCGCGGAGAAGGGCTTCACCAGGTAGTCGTCGGCGCCGGCGCGCAGGCCCTCGATGCGAGCCTCCTCACCCGCTCGCGCGGAGAGGACGGTGACGGGCACTCCGCGCGTCCGCTCGTCGGCGCGCAGCTCGCGCAGCAGGCCGAAGCCATCCAGCCCCGGCATCATCACGTCCGTCAGCACCAGGTCCGGAGGTCGGGCTCGCGCGGACTCCAGCGCCGCGAGGCCGTCCGCCACCGCTTCCACTTCCCAGGTCCGCGAGAGCAGCGACGTCAGGTACTCGCGCATGTCGGCGTTGTCGTCCGCCAGCAGGATGCGCGCGCCCTTGGCGACGTTCTGCGCCGAGGGGACCTCGGCCCCCAGCTCCAGCGACTCCACCTCCAGCCCGCCTGGCAGCCAGCGCAGGGCCTCGTTCACATAGGGCGCGGCGCCCAGCGCCGTGAAGGCCCGCGAGTCACGAGCACCGACGTGCGCCTTCGGCAGATGGTCCGCGCCGGAGGGGATGCGCAGGGTGAACGTGGTGCCCTTGCCTTCCGTGCTCGCCACGCCGAGCGTGCCGCCATGGAGGCGGACCAGCTCGTGTACGAGCGCCAGGCCGATGCCGGAGCCCTCATGCGTGCGCGCGCGTGCGCCCTGGACGCGGTGGAAGCGCTCGAAGACGCGGGGCAGCTCCTGCTCCGAAATGCCGATGCCCGTGTCGAAGACCTGCAGCTCGACCTGACCATTCGTCCACCGCTGGGAGATGCGGATGGTCCCCTCGAAGGTGAACTTCAGCGCGTTGGAGAGGAGGTTGAGGACAATCTTCTCCCACATGTCCTGGTCGACGTAGACGTCCTCGGGCAGTGGCGCGCAGTCGACGTCGAAGCGCAGGCCCGCGCGCTCTATCGCGGAGCGGAACGCGCTCGCGAGTCCCGCGGTGAGGGCGGGCAGGTCCACCGGCTCGTAGTGGGCCTGGATGCGCCCCGCCTCCAGACGGGAGAAGTCGAGCAGGGAGTTGACCAGCTTCAAGAGCCGCAGCGAGTTGCGGTGAACCGTCTCCAGCGGCTCGCCGGAGAGGGCGCGTGACGGCGAGGCCAGCGCGTCCTCGGTGGGGCCGAGCATCAGCGTCAGCGGCGTGCGGAACTCGTGGCTGACGTTGTTGAAGAAGGCCGTCTTGGAGCGGTCGATGGCCGCGAGGGCCTCGGCGCGCTGACGCTCCTCGTCGTAGGCGCGGGCATTGGCGATGGCCGTCACCACCGGGTCCGCGGTGAGGCGGAAGAGGCCCAGGTAGCGGTCATCCAGGACGCGGCGCGGGCTGACGCCAGCCACCAGGAAGCCATACGGATGCGGCTGCCCGGAGCGAGCCAGCGGCAGCACCACCGCGCGCGACGGCGCCGTTCCCCAGCGGCCCGTGGGGAGGTCCCCGAAGCGCGAGGCCAGGTCATCGACGAGGACCTCCCGTCCGGTGCGCGCCGCTTCCACGAAGGGCCAGCAGCCGGCGGGGTCCGTCACGCCGTTGAAGGCGCAGTGCGCGGGCTTCGCGGAGCCCGCGTAGCCCTCCATGCCGCTGGAGCCCACGCACCGGACCTCGGTGCCGGCGTCGTCGAGCAGGTAGAGCAGCGTGAAGGGCAGGTCCTGGTCGTAGCCGGAGAAGATGGACGCGGCGGTCTGACAGGCTTCCTCGGCCGTCTTCGCGGCGGCGGAGCTGGTGGCCAGCTCGCCCAGCATCTTGAGCTGGCGGTTGTCCTGCACCTGCTCGGTGGTTTCCTGCACCGTGACGAGGACACCGCCGACCTGGCCGGCTTCGTCATACACGGGGCTGTACGAGAAGGTGTGGAACGTCTCCTCGATGAAGCCTCGGCTGCTGATGAAGAGCGGAAGGTGCTCGCTCCATGTCGCGGGTCCGCCCTTCAGCACGCCTTGGGCCATGGGGCCGATGACGTCCCAGATTTCAGCCCAGACAACGGAGGCGGGAGCGCCCAGGGAGCCCGGGTGCTTCAGGCCGAGCACGGGCCGGTAGCCGTCGTTGTAGATTTGAAGCATCTGGGGTCCCCACCACAGCAGCATGGGGAAGCGGTTGCCCAGGACGACGCCCACCATCGTCTTCAGGCTCGTGGGCCAGCCGGAGAGGGGGCCCAGCGGTGTCGCGGACCAGTCCTTGGAGCGGACCAACTCCGCCATCTCGCCGGCTCCGCCGAGGTGCCCTTCCTGGAATGCCGTGGCTCGCTGTTTGGGGAAGTCCGGCGCGGACATCAGTGCTCGTTCGGAAGAATGGAAGTGACCTGGGCTTCTAGTGTCGCGTCCACAAGCACGCAATCACTGCCGCATGGAGCCTCTTCTCCCGAACATTTTACCGGTGGTCCGCCCACCCCCGGGGCAGGCGGGCTCGCCGCCCGGGAGCAGCCGACTCATGGCTTCTTGCCTCGGCCCCCTGTCCTGGATTCGAGCTGCTTCGTCTTCTCCACGGCCCGGTCGAAGTCGGAAGTCGGCAGGTTCGACTCCAGCTTCCGCTGGTTCTCGCGATACCGGTCGAACTCGGATTCCGCGTGGGCCGTCGCCAGCTCGTGACTGACTTGCCCCGCGTGGGACAGGACGTCCCGCTCATTGAACTGGAGGAAGCCATCCAGCTTCGCCACCCAGCTCTCCATCGTCATGGGGCGCCGGCGGCGGGCCTGGTCCTCCGCGTAGTCCAGATACATCGTGACGACACGGCTGAGCTCTCGCAGCTCGGGCTCCGTGAGGTAGTTCTTCGCCACCGTGACATCCGCTTTCCGGATGGGTCCTTCGGGAGCGTGCTTCCAGGTCGCGAGTCCCATGTGGGGCTGACTCGCGTCGGCGCGCTCTCGAATCAGCTCCGCGGCGGTGTGGCCATGAATGGCCCAGTGCAGCTTGTTCTGCACCGTCGCATAGAACGTCTGGGTGATATCCGATTGGGCGTCATAGTCGACGCTGCACTGGGCGTAGATGTCGGTCAGCTTTTGATAGAACCGACGCTCCGACGCTCGAATCTCCCGGATTCGCTCCAGGAGTTCGTCGAAGTAGTCCTCTCCCAACGAGTCGGCGGACTGGAGGCGGGCATCGTCGAGCACGAAGCCCTTCACCAGGTACTCGTCCAGCAGGGCCGTGGCCCACTGCCGGAACCGCGTCCCCTGAGTGGAGCGGACCCGGTAGCCGACCGCGAGAATCGCGGGCAGGCAGTAGTGCTCCACCAGCCTCGCGACTTCCCGGGTGCCCTCCATTTGAACTATCCGGAATTTCCGGAGGGTTGCCGCCGGGTCGAGCTCTCCCTCCTCGTAGATGTTCTGGAGGTGCTCGTTGACGGTTCGCACGTCCTTGCCGAAGAGCTCGGCCAGTTGCTTCTGGGTCAGCCAGACGGTGCCCTCGACGAGCCGCACGTGGACCTTCGAGACACCATCCTCACCCACGTAGACCAGGAACTCTCCCGGACCGGGCCCTCCCTGTTTGGCGTCACCGCTCATCCTGGCGGCTCCTCGCGACACTCGACGTCACACCCTGCTCGGACTCCCACGCCATCTCGCCACCCTCCTCGCCTTGGGCCCTTGCCGGAATACTCAACGCACGGCCCACGCTCCCGAACCGGAAGCATGGGCCGTACCAATCCACCCCTCAGAGGAAGTAATCGGGGAACAACTCCGCGCCGGGCACGGATTGATACTTGTCGAAGTTCGTCACGCCGTCGGCGCGCAGGACGTCCTCGTCGATGCAGAAGTTGCCGGTGAAGCTCTTGCTCGGCTTGGTGAGGATGGCGTACGCGGCGTCGGCCATGATGTCCGGCGAGCGGCTGCCGCGAATCGTCTCCTCACCGCCCAGCAGGTTCTGCACCGCCGCCGTCGCGATGACCGTGCGCGGCCACAGCGCATTCACCGCGATTCCATCCGGGCGCAGCTCGTCCGCCATGCCCAGCACACACATGCTCATGCCGTACTTCGCCATCGTGTACGCGACGTGCGGCGAGAACCAGCGCGCCTCCATGTTCAGCGGCGGCGAGTTGTTGAGGATGTGCGGATTGCTGGAGCGCTTGAGGTGCGGAATACACGCCTGCGAGCAGGCGAACGTCCCGCGCGTATTGATGCCATGCATCAGGTCATAGCGCTTCATCGGCGTGTCCTCCGTGCCGGTGAGGCTGATGGCGCTCGCGTTGTTGATGAGGATGTCGATGCCGCCGAACGTCTCCACCGCCTTCGCCACCGCCGCGGCAATCTGCTTCTCGTCGCGGATGTCCACCGCGAAGGGGAGCGCCCGGCCGCCCGCCTTCTCGATTTCCTCCGCGGCCGTGTAGATGGTGCCCGGCAGCTTGGGGTGCGGCTCCGTCGTCTTCGCGGCGATGATGATGTTGGCGCCGTCGCGCGCCGCCCGGAGGGCCATCGCCTTGCCGATTCCTCGGCTGGCCCCGGTGATGAAAAGCGTCTTCCCCTTGAGTGTCGTCATGCGGCCGGTCTCCGTGGGTGGCACGTAAGGTCTGCTTAAGAACTCCCTGGGTATAGCGATTCTCGGGCCCGAGAACACGGGCGACATGGACCGGACCTCCCCACTCGCACCGGCCCAGGAGAGGACTCGCGATGAGCGACCAGGACAGGAAGGACACCCTCACCTCGGTGATATCCCGCCGAAGGGTGCTGCGCGGCATGGGCCTGACGCTGGCGGCGATACCGCTGGTGCAGGTGCTCGCCTGTGGCGCGGATGACTCGGGCACCCCGGGAACCGGGGGAGACACCGACTCCGGAACGAACACCGACGCGGGCACCACCGCCACCGACTGGGCCACCGGCGGCACCGCGGTGATGGCGGGCACCTACGCCAACCCCTTCACCGACGAAGCGGGCACCACCTGCGCCCTCACCTGCGCGGCCACCCTGGGCCCCTGCTATGCGCAGACGCTGGTCCGCAAGGACATCAGCGAGGGCCACGACGGCCTGCCCGTGCGGCTGGCCTTCCGCGTGCTGAACGAGGCGTGCGAGCCCATCCAGGGCGCCTCCGTCGACATCTGGCACGCCGCGCCGGAGGGCCTCTACTCGGGCGAGGACGCCAGCACCTTCTGCACCTCGGACGACCCGACGGCCACGTCCGCCCGGTGGTTCCGAGGCGTGCAGGTGACGGACGCCGACGGCCGCGCCGACTTCGATACCTGCTTCCCCGGCTGGTACAGCAGCCGCACCGTCCACATCCACTTCACCATTCGCGTGGGCGAGGCGGAGTACGTGACGTCGCAGCTCTTCTTCGACGACGCGCTCAACGACGACGTCATCAACCACCAGCCGCTCTACAACACGCGCGGACCGCGAGACACGACGAACGCCAACGACAACGTCGTGTCCGCCGAGTCCGTGGGCAACTACCTCTTCCAGACCTCACGCCAGGCGGATGGCGCCATGCTCGCGTGGAAGACGCTCATCATCCGCTCCTCACTGGACACCGCGCAGTGCCAGATTCCAGGAGGCGGCGGAGGCGGTGGTGGTCCGGGCGGCCCTCCGCCGGGCGGCGACGGAGGCCCCGGTGGCCCTCCGCCGGGTTGGGACGGCGGCATGCCCCCCATGCCTTGAGCCCGCGTCTCCGAGCGCGCGAAGTCAGCGCGACTTCGCGCGCTCCAGCTCCTCCACCAACAGCTCCGACACCTTGCGCACGCGAGGAATCTCCAGGGCCGACTTCGCGCAGATGAGGTGGAGCTGGCTCTTCTTGTAGGGCCCCAGGTCGATGTCGAGCGGCACCAGGTTGCGCTCCCGCTGCTGGCTGAAGCGGTGCGTGACATGGCCCAGCGCAATCGCGCCCACGCCCGCCTCCGCCGCCGCCAGCAGCACCAGGAAGTTGTCCGCGGTGAAGACGGGGGCGAAGTTCGGGATGAGCGACTCCAACTGGGGATTGGGCGACATCGCCTCGAACGGCGGAGCCCACGCCACCCAGGGCAACTCCTGGAGCGTCGGCCGCTTCGGCAGCGTCGCCTTGAGCGACTTGGAGACGAGGACGGCGGTCTCCACTTCCAACGTGTACACGCGGGTGAGGTCCGCGTTCCTCGTGGACCGCGTGCGCAGCGCGAGGTCCGCCTCCCCGCGCCCCAGGTCCGCGTAGTTCACCGACGACTGCACCTCCAGCCGCAGCCCCGGGTGCTTGCGCGCCACGTGGCCCGCGAAGGGCGCCAGGAAGTCGAAGCTCACGAAGGGGCTCGCCGTCACGCGCACCAACCCCTGGGGCGAGGAGTCGGCCGACTCGGCGGCGCGCTGGAGCTCTCCGGCCCACTCCGCCATCTTCCTCGCGGGCTGCAGCAGCCGCTCCCCCGCCGACGTCAGCGCCGCGCCGTCCACGCTCCGCCGGAACAGCTTCGCCCCCACCTCGTACTCGAGCGCCGCCAGCCTGCGACTCACCGTCGGCTGGCCGATGCGCAGCCGCTTCGCCGCCGCGCTGAAGCTGCCCGTCTCCGCGATGGCCAGGAACAGCCGCGCGTCATCCCACGGAATATCCATATTTGGATGGCTTCATACCAAAATTGCCATTTCCCATGCATCAACGCATCGATACCTTGGCGCTCATGAAGAACGTCAAGCGCATCACCCTCTCCGTCCTCGCCGTCCTCGTCCTCGGTGCGGTCATCCTCGGAGTCGTCGGCGTGGCGGCCACCTCGCACCCCCACCAGCGCTCGGCGCTCGGCGCGGCGCGGCCCGCGAATGACCTGCTCGCGGTGCTGGACGAGCCCGGCCCCGTGGAGTTGGAGTCCGTGGCGTCCTCCGACTGGGCCGTGGCGCGCAGCGGCCTCATCAACCTGAATCACCCCACCGCGAAGGCGGCGAAGCTGGAGGACGGGGATGAGCCCATCCAGGTCTTCTTCCATGCGCTGCGCCACCCGACGAAGGGGCTCTTCATCGTCGACACCGGCATCGAGACGGCCCTGCGGGACGCGCCGGAGAAGGCGGCCATGCAAGGCATCGTCGCCAGCGCCATGAAGCTGGAGAAGCTCAAGGTGCACCAGCCGCTGGGCGAGTGGCTGGCGAAGCAGCCCCAGCCCCTGGCCGGCGTGTTCCTCACGCACCTGCACCTGGACCACCTCACCGGCATGGCCGACGTGCCCGCGGGCACCCCCGTCTACACCGGCCCGGGCGAGGCGGAGGCCCGCGCCTTCCTCAACGTGCTGATCAAGCCCAACACGGACCGCGCGCTCGCGGGCAAGGCCGCGCTGTCCGAGTGGACCTACGCCGCCGAGACGGGCGGACTCTTCGAGGGCGCGGTGGACATCTTCGGTGACGGCTCCGTGTGGGCGCTCTGGGTGCCGGGCCACACGCCGGGCAGCACCGCGTACCTGGTGCGTTCGACGAAGGGCCCCGTGCTGCTCCTGGGCGACGCCAGCCACACCCGCTGGGGCTGGGAGCACGACGTGGAGCCAGGCACCTTCACCGCCGACGCGACGCGCGGCACCGAGAGCTTCAAGAAGCTGCGCGCCTTCGCCGCCGCGCACCCGAACGTCGCGGTGCGCTTCGGCCACAAGCACTGACTCGGAAAAGGCCCGCGCTCCTCATCGACGCTCGAGGAGCGCGGGTGGAAGTCCCGCGCGGCTACGGCAGGTCGAGCGCGTGCTGCTTGAAGAAGTCCCACATGAACGTGGTGGCGTCGGGGCCGGCCGGGTCGGCGAAGGGGTAGCTCGCATTGCCTCCCGGCCACGCGTGGTCCATGCCGCGAATCTCGTACTTCTGGGCCACCAGCTCACCGCCGTAGACGTAGTCCTTCACGACGTAGGTACGGCCACCGGGGACGCTCAAGGTCCGCGTGCTCGTCGGCGTGCCCTTGACGCTGTCATTGGCCACGCCGTCATCGCCGTAGTCGCTCGTCTGGAGGAACTGCTTCACGGCCTGCTCGCCGTTGAGGGGATTGACGACGCTGTCCTCGGTGCCGTGCACCACGAGCACCGGCACCGTGCGACGCGGCCGGCCCGAGCAGACCCACGCGTCCTTCCCCTTGTCATCCGGCGAGTAGATGCTGCCGAAGAGCATGGCGAAGGCCGTGCCGGACACCGTGGTGGCCGCCTTGTACATGGCGCCCGCTCCCACCATGCCCGCGGCGAACACATCCGAGTAGCAGGACATCAGCGTCGTCGTGAGCACGCCGCCCGCGGACACGCCGCCCACGTAGACGCGGCGCGCGTCCACCGAGTAGCGCTGCTTCATCAACTCCACCATGCCGACGATGAGCGACGGCTCGCCCGTGCCGCGCTCCTGGTTGTTGCCGAGCATGAAGTTCCAGCACTGCGTCGCGTTCACGAACGTCGCCTGGTTCGGATAGAGGATGAGGAAGCCCTCCGCATCCGCCTTCTCGTTCAGGCGCGTCAGTCCCGCGAACTGGTCCGGGTTCTGGAGACAGCCGTGTAGCGCTACCAGCAGGGGGCGCGGTGTCCCCGGTTGGTAGCCAGTGGGAACCCAGAGTTGGTAGCCCCGGGCTCCCCATGCGCCCACATAGTTGCCATGGACCCACGAGCCGGCGTACGCGGGTGCTCCCGTGGAGAGCACCAGCAACACCGTGAGTACAAACAGCGACCGCGAGAGTGCGACACCACGTCGATGCATCGACATCGTCCAGCCTCCTGGGTTGTGGAGCTCGGGTTCGCTGCTCGGCTCAGGCGCCGAGCGAGGTGCCGGGTGCATCGCTATCGACGGCACGGAGGAAGTCCTCCACGGCGTCGGTGAGCGGACCGGGCTGGTCCAGCGGAGCGGCATGGCCGGAGTCCGCCAGCACGTGGAGCCGCGCCTGGGGCAGCAGGTCCACATAGGCCTGCTTCGCGGACAGCGGCGTGTAGTCGCGCTCGGAGTGGAGCACGAGCACAGGACAGGTGACGTCCTTCAACCGCGCCATGACGCTCCAGCCCAACAGTCCGCGCGTCGCGCGCAGGTAGGCATCCGGGTCATTGGCGGAGAACGTGGCGATGGCGCGCTGACGGAGCACCTCCTGCTCCGGCTTGGGGAACAGCTTCGGAGCCAGCACCTTGGCCAGGGCCTTGGGACCCAGGAAGCGCAGGAGCGTCAGCCGCAGCGCGAAGTCGAACTTGCGCCGCACCGTGCGGGCGACGAGCTCCGGGCCGCTGTTGACGATGACCAGGCTGCGCACCAGGTCCGGCCGATCCACCGCGAGCTGGAAGCCCATCATCCCGCCCATCGACAGGCCGATGACGTGCACCTGCTTCAGGCCGAGCGCGTCGCAGAGCGCGGCCACATCCCGGGCGAAGAGCGGCACCCCGTAGGCACCAGCCGGCCGACCGCTGCGACCGTGGCCCCGCGCATCCGGGACAACGAGTCGGTAACCGTTTACCAGCCGTGGCGTTACCAGCTCCCAGTCGACTCCGGAGGAGCCGAGCCCGTGAAGCAGCAACACAGGAATGCCCTGACCCGACTCTTCGTAGTGGAGAGTGAAGCCTTCGAGCTGCAACGTGGACATCCTCGAACTCCAGGCGCGGAAGTAACGTTGGCCCACCCTATCTGAACGAACGTTCGTTTAACAAGAACCCACATGAGCACACCCACTCGCTCTCGGCTCCGCGCCCAGCCGGCGAGCCTCCCGCCGTCAGCTCCGTCGGACGGCACCCGACGTCGAATCCTGGAGACGGCGCTCCAGCTCTTCGCGAGCCGCGGCTACCACGACACATCCATCCGCGATTTGGCCAAGGTGCTGGAGCTGCAGCCGAGCGCGCTGTACGCGCACTTCGCCTCGAAGGAGCACGTGCTCGCGGAGCTGGTGCGCATTGGTCATGAGGCGCACCACGAGGCGCTCCAGACGGCGCTGAAGGAATCAGCACCCGAGCCGAGGCAGCAGGTGCGAGCGCTGGTCCGCGCGCACACGCGAACGCATGCGCTGCATCCCCAGCTCGCGGTGGTGGTGAACGAGGAGCTGTACGCGTTGACGCCGGAGCTGGCCGCGCCGGCGGTGGCGCTGCGGGACAAGTCCGCCGCGCTTTTGGCGGAGGTCATCGAGCGCGGGGTGGCGCAGAAGAGCTTCTCGCCGCCCCATCCCCGCGTCACCGCCGCCGCCATCTCCGCGATGGGCGTGCGCCTGCCCTACTGGTACGAGCAAGGCGGCGCGCTCGACGTGGAGACCCTCTCGGAGCTCCACGCGGAGCTGGCGCTGCGCATGCTGGGAGATGGCGCGGCGCGGTGAGGGGACTCACGGAGGGGTCGCGTTCGCGGCCTCCACCTCCGTCTGCAACTTCTTCAGCGGCGGCACGCCCCACTTCGCGCGCTCCTCGTCCGAGACCGAGGGGTCGACCGGGACGAGTCGCCACTTCCCGTTCACCTGCTCACGCTGGGTTCCGTAGCGTTGCGGCTTGCCCTGCTGGGTCAACAGCCGGTCCTCGGCGGCGGCGGTGAGCCAGCGAGCCAGTCCGTCCTTCGGGTCGAGCTCCACGGCCTTGAGCAAGAGCGTGTGCGCGCGCTTGAAGTCCGCCACATCCTTGCCGTGGTGGAAGAGCAGCGCGGCGTGGAAGGAGTCCTTCGCGCTCTGGACCTTGCCCTCCTCCAGGAGCTGGCGAGCGCGGGCCAGGCGCTTCACGTCCCGGGGACCGACCACCGCCCAGTCTATCTTTGACTCATCCTGTCGGTCGTCCTGGTCATCCAGGTAGAGGCCATACAGCTCCGCGTTGGTACCAGGAGGCGCCGCGGCCATCAGGTTCGCCCTCACCTGGGCCATCAGCGGGGCCCAGCGCGCGTCCGCACGCAGCGGGGCGAGGTCCTCGTCGCGCCGGACATGCTGCCAGTTCGAATACCCATGCTTCGCCGCGCGCTGGAGCGCGGTGATGGCCGCGTCCGAGTCCTTGGCCAGGGAGTGGCAGCAGGCCTCGTTGTAGGCGTCGGACGCGGCCTTCGAGGAGTCCACCCGGGCCGCCTCGGCGAAGTGCTTCGCGCACTGCGCGAACTGCTTCGCGTCATAGGCCGCGTCGCCCTGGGCGCGCAGCGACACCACCTGGACATTGATGCCCGCGCCCTGCTTCGACTCCACCGCGGGCAGGGAGGCAGTGATGGCGCCCACGTGGAAGATGCCGTGATAGCCATTCTCGACGGAGGCCGCGTGTTCGACGAACGGACGCTCGCCCTTGTCCTTCCCCTTCATCGGGTACGCCGAGCACACGGCGTTCTGGCCCATACAGACCCAGGCACTGCCACCGGTGTAGCTGTTGTTCAGCGACGTCACCGGGAGCTTCGCCTGGGCGAGGTGCCAGCCCATGGGGGTGTAGTTCGCATCCCACGGCGTGCCCTTCTCGAGCCGCACATGGAGGTTGCCCGCGAGCACCAGCGTGAGGTCCTCCGCGCCCTTCGAGAGGGCGGCGAGGAGGTTCTTCGCCATCTCACCGTCCCGGTCCGCGCTCTTCGCGACGTCGAAGGCGACGACGGTGAGCTTCGCGCCGGAGCGACGCAGCTCGCGCAGCCGGCTCAACAACTGGAGCATCGCCTTGCTGCTGCGCCCATCCTGGACATCCCGCATCCAGAAGGGGCGCAGCAACAGGTCCGCCTGGCTCTTCTGGGCGTCATCCTCCGCCAGGAAGGCGTCCAGCGGGCCCTGCTCCTCCGAGGGAATCTCGAGCCCCACGCGAACCGCCAGCCCCTGGACGGACGCGTGGCACGCGACGTCGCCCACGAAGCGGGGCACCTCCTCGGTGCCATGCATCTCTCCGAAGAGGACCAGCCCACCGGGCTTGAGCAGCGCCTCGAGCCCCCGTGGCGCCTCGCCACATTCAGGCTTCACGCTGCTGGGAGCCGCGCTTCCAGAGGACGTGGAAGCACAGGCGGACAGGACACAGAACGACCAGGTGGCGAGACAGACTCCAGACACGATGCGTCTTCGCATGTGGACCCCGGGACCAGCGAGAGCGCGCACCTTATAGCGCGCCATATCGAATCCCGTGAGGCCCCGCGACACGCGGGCCCGGCACCTCAGTCCAACAGATGCGGATTGCGGACAATGAGCAGTCCGGCTTGCACGGTGGCCACGTAGTCATTGAGGTGACCGCCCGCGATGAGCGCCGTCACATCGCGGCTGGCACCCTCGGTCAGTGCCTGGTCCACCTTCTTCTCACCCTGGTTGTACGCCGCGAGCGCCAATCGCCAGTCGCCATAGCGCGCATGCAAGTCAGACAGCAGGGCCGACGCGGCCTGCGTCTCACGCGCCACGTCCAGTCGCTCGTCACGCGCCGCGCTCACTTCCAACCCATAGCGACGCGCGGTCTCCGGGATGAACATCCACACGCCCGCCCCACGCATTCCGGGCGCGAGTGACGGCCGACCATCCGTCTCCGGCATGTTCGTCACCGCCGACTCCACCACCGCCACCGCCAGCAGCCCCTCGGGCAGCCCCTTCGAGCGCAGCGTCGCCGTCAGCGCGGCCCGGTGCGTCCCCAGGTTCTCCAGCGCCCGCTTCATGAACGCGCGGCCCTTGTCGGTGCCGACCAGGCGGTTGAGGTGCTCCACCACCTTCGCATCCACCACGATGGGCAAATCCCCCCGAGGCTGACTCGTCCGAGCGAGCGCCTCCGCATCGGCCTGCGTCACCGCGCGGCCACGCGCCGCGCCTTGCGCCAGGACGGCCACGGGAAGCAACAGCAGGGACAGCGCGGCGAGCAGCGCGGGGACGGCATGGGTGCGGCGGGGACGCGGCTGGAACAGCATGTGGATTCTCCTCTGCGTGGGATGAGACATGCCGGTGGCACCGGCGGGAACGGGCGGAGCGCCCGGGAGACGCAGCGCCGCCTGGAGCAGACAGCGCGCATAGGCCTGGGCCTGGGCACGGCCGCTCGCGACCAACGCCTCGTCACAGGCGAGCTCCTGGAGCGACGCGAGCCACGCCGACAACCCATGCGCCGCCGGATGCCAGAAGAAGGCCCCCGTGAGCACCAGTCGCCCCAGGGCCAGGTGCGTGTCGCGCTGACGGTGGTGCTGAAGCTCATGCAGCACGGTGAGCCGGAACGACTCCGCGTCCTCCAGCAGCGCGGGAGGCACCACCACCCACGCGCACGGACGCCGTCCCCAACGAGGGAACCACGCGGAGAACGCCGGAGTCCCTTCCTCACCGAGCACCACCACCACGCGCCCCACCGAGCGGACCCGGGGCAGCGCCTCCAGTCGACGCAACAGTCGCCCATGACGCACGAGCGCCCGCCCGATGAAGAGCCCCGCTCCAGACAACCAACCCAGTGACAACAGCATCCAGATGGATGCAGGCATGGAGGCAGTTCCACGAGCCACGGGCACGGAGACATTCGCGCCCCCCGTCCACACCGTGGAGGGAAGCCGCTCCGCCTGTCGCGCCACCGAGCGCTCGAAAGTGAACAGTGGCCCCGCGGGAGTCAGCGCCCGCGCCCCCATCGCGAGCAGCGGCAGCAGGAGCACCAGGGCCAGTGCCCCGCGTCCCACCCGCAGCGCCTGCCGCGCGGACAGCGGCCATCCCAGCCGCGCCAGGAGCGCCAGCGCCCCCCACGCGAGCAGCAACGCCACCGGCAGCAGCAGCGCCACCGCGAGATAGAAGGACACGAGCCCGCTCACGACTTGCCCGCCTTGCCCTTCAACAGCTTGCGGATCTGCTCCACCTCGTCGGGCGCCAGCGGCACTGCTTCCACCAGTCGCGCCACGAGCGCGGACGGGGTTCCATCGAAGACGGTGTCCACCAGGTGGCGCAGGCTCTGCGCCTCATACGTCTCGCGCGGCAGCGTGGCCGAGTACAGGTGTCCCCGCCCCTGCTTGCGGCTCATCACCACGCCCTTCTGCTCCAGGATGCGCAGCACGGTGGAGACGGACGTGTACGCCAGCGCGCGCTCCGCCGGCAGCGCGGCCAGCACGTCCGCCACGCTCACCTCGCCCTGCTTCCACACGATGTGCATCAGCTCGAGCTCCACCGGCGTCAACGGCCGGGGCGCCTCGGGCTCGGGTTGTCTGGCCATGGGTGTCCTCCGTGGCCAGCATTACTACTAAGACCTTAGTTCTTCGTCAACTAAGCCCTTAGTTCTAGTATCCACCGCGGCGGCGCGTGGCGCGCTTCACCAGGGACAGCAGCTCGCGCAGGTGGGGGTCCTCCACGGGCTCCACCAGCCTCACGGAGTGTCGCCGCGTCCCCTCCTCCACGGTGAGGGTGTACTGGCGCTGGTCGGCGCCTCTCGAGCGGGAGCCCTCCACCACGGACGGCAGCTCATGGAAGCGCGCGTCGCGCAGCCCCTGTTCAATCGCCTCCGCCTGCTCGGCGGGAAGCTCGCCCAGCTCCACGCTCCTCGGGCGAGCGAGCCCCGGGAAGGCGGCGAGCCCTCCCTCCTGTGAGAGCTCGATGCGAACGCTGTCACGCGACACGGCTCAGGCTCCCGGCTGGACGCCACCACCACCCGGCCCCCACTGAGGGATGGACACCCTGTCGCGCGAGACGCGGATGCCCACCTCTTCCCAGGCCTCCTTCACGGCCGCCTCTTCGTTGCCCGCGCCATACAGCCGGGTGGCGGCCATGACGGTGATGCGCGCGAAGTCGGAGAAGTTCGTGTCCGGCATGATGCGCGGGTCCCTCATGGCCTCGTACCAGATGCGTCCCGCGCGCTCCCACGCGCTGCCTCCCAGGCTCATGGCCGTCAGGCAGAACGCCCGATTGGGGATGCCTGAGTTGATGTGCACCCCGCCGTTGTCCTCCCACGTGTTCACGTAGTCGCGCATGTGTCCGGGCTGCGGGTCCTTGCCCAGCACGTCGTCGTCGAAGGCCGTCCCGGGCTCCTTCATGGACCGCAGGGCCGTGCCCTCCACCTCCTCCGCCAGCAGCCCCGCTCCGATGAGCCAGTCCGCCTGGTCCACCGTCTGGCCGAGCAGCCGCTGCTTCACCAGGGAGCCGAAGACATCCGACATCGACTCGTTCAGCGCGCCCGCCTGCCGGAAGTACCACAGCGGCCCTTCATCCTCCGTCACGCCGTGGGCGAGCTCGTGCGCGATGACATCCAGGGCGATGGTGAAGCGATTGAACAACTCACCATCCCCGTCGCCGAACACCATGCGACGCCCGTCCCAGAAGGCGTTGTCGTAGTCCCGCCCGTAATGGACATACGCCTGCAAGGGCATTCCATCCCCGTCGATGGAGTTGCGCCCGAGGATTTCCCAGAAGAAGTCATACGTGGCGCCCAGGCCCTCGAAGGCTTCATCGGCCGCGGTGTCTCCACACGGCCCCTGCCCCTCCGAGCGCACCAGCGTCCCGGGGAAGGCCTCCTCGCCCTTCAAGTCGTAGATGCTCCGCTGTCGCTGGGACTCCACCATCATCGCCGGCATCCGGCGGACCGATGACGCGGAGGCGGCCACCCGACCTCCCGCGAAGCGCAGCGCCCGGAAGGTGCTGTCCGTGGCCACGGTGTGCAGGGCCTTCACGCGCTGCTGCGGCGTGCCGTTCTCCGCGATGGAGCGCAGGAGATACGGAGGCAGGATGCAATGAATGGAATGAATGTGCCGCGTGCCGCGCGTCGTCATCGAGGTCCCCCCTCATGAGCGTCTCAGCCCTGAAGGTAGGGACCTCGGCGTCGCGTCGAGCACTCGGGCACCCACTGTCTTCCCGCGCTCCCACGCCCTGCCTGCGACGCGCGTCGCGCCACACCGCGCCCCCGTGGGACGGGGGGCCCGCGCACCCCTCGGATATCCACGAGGCACGCGGGCGAGGGTCCGTCACACCCCCAGCGCGTCGCGCAGCTCCGGCAGGCGCTCCGCCTTCACCGCGCCGAAGACGAAGCGGTCCGGCCGCAGCACCACCACGTCCGAGTCATGGCGCGAGAACCAGTCGCCCAGCTTCCCGGTGATGTCCTCCACCGCGGGGACCTCGCTCCCGTCCGCGCCCGACGACTGGACGGCGAGCAGCCGCGCACCCAGGGCCTCCGCCAGCCCGCGCGCCGCCGCCACCTGCGCGGAGGGAGCGTTGGCCCGGCACAACACCGCGAAGTCGTTGCCGATGGCGTCGTCCAGCAGCACCTCCTTGCCGGACTGCAACCGCACCTTGGGCTGGATGAAGTACGTGCCCTCCGCAGACTCCGAGGCGTGCCCGCCGCCCAGGTAGTAGCCGCGCTCGTGCATCGGCGGCTGCTTGAACTCGAAGCCCTGGATGAAGCGGCGCACCCGGGGGATGCGCTGCAGCGCGCGCATCACCATGTCGCGCGCACCCGCCACCCAGCGGTTGCGAGCGAGGAAGAGATGGCCCACTCGCACGCACAGCTTCTGCACCGCCTCCACGTGCGGGCGACGCTCCTCCTCGTAGGTGTCCAGGAGCGACGCCGGCGCCAGGCCCCGGACGACGCGCTGAATCTTCCACGCGAGGTTGGACGCGTCGCGCATGCCGGACACCAGCCCCTGACCCATGAAGGGCGGCATGGTGTGCGCCGCGTCACCCAGCAGGAAGACGTTGCCGTCCCGCCAGCGCGCCGCGTTGAGGCAGTGGAACGTGTAGACCTGCGCGCGCTCCACGTGGACGCGCTCGGGGTCGATGTAGGGCGCCAGGAGCTTCTTGATGGTCTCCGGCCGCTCCATCTCCTCGCGCGTCTCGCCCGGCATCAGCATGAACTCCCACCGGAACTGGCCCACCGCGCCCGTCGCGACGAAGGCGGGGCGCTTGGGGTCGCACACGAAGCGGCACAGCTCCGGCGCGTCACCCTCCACCGAGCCGGACACCGCCAGCCAGGGCTCCCCGTAGGCCCGCCCCGACATCTTGATGCCCAGCGCCTTGCGCACGCCGCTGCGCGCGCCGTCGCACGCCAGCAAGTAACGCCCGCGCACCGTGCGCGTCTCGCCCGTCTGCAAGAGCTGGTAGCGCACCGTCACGCCCGCCGCGTCCTGCTCCAGGCTCTCCACGCTCGCGCCCACCTGGAGCTTCACGTGGGGGAAGCGCCCCATGCCCTCGCGCAGCACCCCCTCCACCTTCGGCTGGTGGAAGAACCACAGCGGCGAGTAGCCGAAGCCGAAATCCGCCGAGCCGGTGTGCACCTCCGCGAAGCGCTTGCCCGTCTCACCCACGTATTCGGCGAACCGGTTCTCCCGCATGTCCTTCTGCAGCTCGGCGCCCAGGCCCGTGGACTGGTAGATGCGCAACGCCTCGTCATCGCAGGAGAAGGCGCGCGGCTGTCCATGCGGCGCCAGGTCCTGCTCCAGCACCAGCGTCCGCACGCCCAGGGAGCCCAGCAGATTGCATGTCAGGGCTCCCACGGGACCGCAGCCGCTGATGATGACATCAACCTCCATGTCGGCCTGCTGCTTGTCACAAACCATGAGAGCCCCCGGTCCATTCAGTCTGGAGCAATCAATAACGAATGAGGTGTGACCAGGGTGTGACCGCACGAAAGGTTTCGCAACGTCGTCCGTTCGTGACGGCGAGCTGCCGTGTCCTGGAAATTCGAGAGGGAAAGCAGGCGGTACCTCGGACCCTGCCTGGGGTCATCCCTACCCGTGAGGGAGCATCGGGTGCGACGTGTTACGTTACGCGAAACGCGCTCTCTCATTCTTGGAACTCCGGAGGCCATGGCAGGCGACGACGCGGTGAAGACGCAAGTCTTTCATCTGGAGCTGCTCGGCGAAGCGCGCCTGCGGCACGACGGCGCACACCTGCCCCTGGAGCGCCGCACCGCCGCGGTGCTGGCGTGGTTGGCATTGGAAGGCCCGCACCCGAAGTACCGTCTCGCGGGCCTGCTGTGGGCCGAGTCCAGCGAAGTCACCGCCCGAAACAACATGCGACAGCTGTTGCGCCGGCTGCGTCTGTCCACGGGCGCGGAGCTGGTGCAGGGCGGGGATGTGCTGTCGCTGGTGGAAGGCATCACCATTGACGCCTCTCAACTCCAGGCCCATGCCCTGGCCGGGCGCCACGCGCGCGTGCTGGAGCAGGAGGGCGTGCTGCTGGCCGCGCTGGAGTTCGACGACTGCCCGGAGTTCCAAGCGTGGCTGGAGAGCGCGCGGGAGCGGCTGGACAAGCTGCGCCGGCGGGCCGCGTCCGCGGAGTCGGAGGCCCGCGAGCGCGCGGGGGACCTGTCCGGCGCGCTCGTGCTGGCGGAGAAGCTGCTGGGCATGGACCCGTATTCGGAGGAGGCGTGGCGCAGGCTGATGCGGCTGCACTACGTGTCCGGAGACCGGATGGCCGCGCTCAACGCCTTCGAGCGCTGTCGTCGCCTGCTGCGCGAGGAGCTGGACACGCAGCCCCTGCCGCAGACGGTGGCGCTGGCGCGGGAAATCGAGCGGGGCCCCACCGCGTCCCACGCCCCGCGCGCGCTGGCGGCGAAGCTGCCCCTGTCCGTGCTGCGTCCGCCCGTGCTGGTGGGGCGCGAGCGGGAGTGGGCGCGGATGGAGGAGGCCTGGGCGGCGGGGCTGACCATCTTCCTCAGCGGCGAGCCCGGGGTGGGAAAGACGCGGCTGGCGCATGACTTCGCCGCCTCGCGAGGCAACCACCTCATCCTGGAGTCGCGCCCCGGAGAGATGCACGTGGCCTACTCCACGCACGTGCGGCTGTTGCGACAGATTCTGGCCCGGCGTCCGGACCCCAAGCTGGAGCCGTGGGTGCGCCGCGAGCTGGCGCGACTGATGCCAGACCTGGCCGGCCCGGAGGGACTGCCTTCGCCCATGGTGGACGAGGCGGACCGCAGCCGCTTCCTGGAAGCCAACTGTCAGGTTGTCTACCAATTGTGCGCCGGGCTGGACGCCATCGTCGCGGATGACTTGCAGTACATGGACGCGGCCACCGCGGAGTTCGCCCTGCTCATGCTGTCGCGTCGCCACGACACGCAGCCGGGGGGCGCCTTCCCCCACTTCGTGGACACCTTCCGCAAGGGCGAGCTGTCCCCGGTGGCCGTCGCCTGCATCCAGCAACTGGTGGAGGCGGGGCTCGCCATCGTCATCGAGCTGGAGCCACTGCAGACGGACGCGGTGGGCTCGCTGCTGGGGAGCCTGGAGCTGGCGGGCGCGGAGAGCCTGACGGACAACGTGATGCGCTACACGGGCGGCAATCCCCTGTTCATCATGGAGGCGCTGCGCCACCTGCTGGAGTCGGGCGGGCTGGAGCGGGGCTGGCCCGAACACATCCACCCCTCCGGCCGGGGCCGGGACTTGATTCAACAGCGATTGGAGCGGCTGTCCCCCCAGGCGCTTCAAGTCGCCCGGCTGGCGGCGCTCGCGAAGACGTCCTTCGAGCTGGAGCTGGCCGTCGAAGTCCTGGAGATGACGCCGCTGACGCTCGCCGCGCACGTCTCCGAGCTGGAGGCGGCGCACATCCTGCGCGGAGAGCGCTTCACCCATGACCTGCTCTTCGAGGTGGTGCGGGAGACGATTCCCCCGTCGCTGATTCCCCTGCTCCATCGCAGGCTGGCCAGCGCGCTGGAGCAGCGCAAGGCCGCCCCCGTCGTCGTCGCGCAGCACTGGCTGGAGGGCAAGGAGCCGGAGCGCGCCGCGCCCTACCTCGTCGCCGCCGCCAACGCGGAGGCCTCCGCCTTCCGACACATGGAGGCCGCGCTGCTGTACTTCCGCGCCGCCACCGCGCTGGAGGAAGCCGGCGCCTTCGAGGAAGCCGCCCGTGTCAGGGCCCGCGCCCGGGGCATCCCCAGCGCCTGAGCTCCCCCGCCGGGCTAGCGGGTGCGCGAGGGACGCGACTCGGAAGCCCGCGGCTCCGAGGTCACCTCGCGCGCCACGTCCACGAAGGCGCGGAACGCGGGGGACACGTGGGAGCGGCTGGGGAAGTAGAGGAAGAAGCCATCCACGTGGGCCGCATAGGACTCCAGCGCGATGCGCAGCACGCCCCGCTTCACCCGGTCCGCAATTTCCGGCTCGAAGGCATACATCAAGCCCACCCCCGACTCGGCCAGCTCCATCAACGCGTGGTGGTTCGAGGTGACCAGCGGCCCCCGCACGGGGACGCGCCAGCTCCGCGCGCCGCGCTCCAGCTCCCATTGATAGAGCGCCCCGGTGGTGCCGGAGCGGATGCAAAGACAGTCATGCGTCAGCAGGTCGCGCGGCTTCTCTGGGACACCGCGGCGCTTGAAGTATGCGGGCGAGCCCACCACCACGAAGCGGAAGCCCTCCGACAGGCGCACCTGCACCATGTCCCGCTCCAGGGACTCGGAGAAGCGGATGCCGCCATCCAGCCCCTCGGAGACGATGTCCACCATGGAGTCCTCGACGCGCAGCTCCACCTCCACGCGGGGATGGCGGGCCAGGAAGCGCGTCAGCACCGGCGCGACGACGTGGCTCACGGACACGGTCGGCACGGTGAGCTTCACCAGCCCCGTCACCTCGCCGGGCTGGGCCGCCGCCACCTTCAGCGCCGCCAGCGCCTGGTCCACCGACGGACCCGCGCTCTCCATCAGCCGACGCCCCGACTCGGTGAGCGCCACGCTGCGGGTGGTGCGAGTCAGCAACGCCACGCCCAGTCGCGCCTCGAGCTGGCGGACGGACTGGCTCAACGAGGAGGAGGAAACGCCCAGGTCCGCCGCCGCCGCCGCGAAGCTGCGCCTGCGGGCCACGGCGAGGAATGCGTTCAGCGCGTTCAGCGGGGTGAAGGCCATTGCGAAGTTTTTCTACATGACGTGTCCTGATTCCACTGGTTTCGCGAATGGGGGGCCCCGCGCATATTCCATGCGTTCGCTCACCCCCATCAAGGACCTCCCATGATTCCCGTTCTCGGATACGCCGCCCAGGACGCCAAGTCCCCGCTGGCCCCCTTCAACTTCGAGCGCCGCGAGCCCGGCCCCGACGACGTCCAGTTCGACGTCCAGTACTGCGGCATCTGCCACTCCGACCTCCACCAGGCCCGCGACGAGTGGGGCGGCTCCATCTTCCCCATGGTCCCCGGCCACGAAATCATCGGCCGCGTCACGCGCGTCGGCGCCAACGTGAAGAAGTTCAAGGTCGGCGACTCCGTCGGCGTCGGCTGCATGGTCGACACCTGCCGCACCTGCCATGCTTGCAAGCAGGGCCTCCAGCAGTACTGCGAGCGCGGGCCGACCTACACGTACAACTCGCGGGAGCGCGAAAGCCAGCAGCCCACCCAGGGCGGCTACTCCAGCGCGCTCGTCGTCGACCAGGCCTATGTCCTGCGCGTCCCGGAGAACCTGGACCCGGCCGCCGCCGCGCCGCTCCTGTGCGCGGGCATCACCACCTGGTCTCCGTTGAAGCACTGGAACGTGAAGGCCGGTCAGCGCGTGGGCGTCGTCGGCCTGGGCGGACTGGGACACATGGGCGTGAAGTTCGCTCGGGCCTTCGGCGCGCACGTCATCGTCTTCAGCCACACCGACAAGAAGAAGCAGGACGCGCTGCGCCTGGGCGCCCATGAAGTCGTCGTCTCCTCCAACGAGGCGGAGATGAAGGCGCGCGAGGGCACGCTCGACTTCGTGCTCGACACCGTCTCCGCGGCCCACGACATCAACGCGTACCTGCGCCTCTTGCGCATCGACGGCAGCCTCGTCCTCGTCGGCGTCCCGGAGAAGCCGCTGCCCGTCCAGCCCTTCGCCCTCATCGGCCAGCGCCGCAACTTCTCCGGCTCCAGCATCGGCGGCATCCAGGAAACCCAGGACATGCTCGACTTCTGCGGTGAGCACGGCGTCGTCTCCGACGTGGAGGTTATTCCCATCCAGCAGGTGAATGACGCCTACACCCGGCTTCTCAAGGGTGACGTGAAATACCGGTTTGTCATCGACATGAAGAGCCTGAAGTAAAGCCTGACGCGGCGCACAGAATTCGCACCGTCCGGAAGTTTCCGCTCTGGATGGCTTCTGGGCGCCGTGTGCTCGCTACAAGACAGACACCTGCCCGAGCGGACAGGTGCCTGCTCGGCGCTCGGTTCACATTCTCAAACCATGACTACGACACTTGAGCATGCCGGTTACAACAAGATGACGGTGCTGTATCCCGAAGAGCATGAGCTGCTGACGCCTGGTCAGTCGCTGAAGGACCCCCACGCGGCGGCCAAGCTGCGACTCCAGGCGAGCCTCTGGCTCAGCCGTGCGCAGCGCGAGCTGCATGACGCCATCTTCCTGCGAGACGGCTCCGACGAGAGCATGGACCGCTATTGCGGCGCCCGCGCGGAACTGGACTCCGCCGAGGCGTGGGCCCTGCTCGTCGCCAAGGCGCTCATCCAGCCGGACTGACGGCGCGCACGACGGCGCGCGGGACGCAATGACTCCCGCGCGCGACTTCCGCTTCAGCTCGCGGCGCCCGGAGTGCTGCTCGGGGCCGGAGTCGGGGCCGGAGCCGGACGCTCGCTGTACGGGAAGTAGTCCTTGAGCTTGAGGAAGTGCTTCTCGAAGAGGTTCCAGCTCACCAGGGCGATTCCCAGCGAGAGCGACGCGGCCACGACGTAGAAGAGCAGCTGCATGGGGAAGTCGGAGCCTCCCACTTCCTTCAGCGGCGTCTTCAACACGGTGCGCCGGAGGATGGCATCCAGCGGCGAGTGCACCAGATAGATGGCATAGCTGTACTTGCCGTACATCAGGAGCACGCGGTTGGAGAAGAAGCGGTGCAGGAGCGTGCCCGGCTTCGCGGCCACCACGCGGTACACCAGCACCGTGTAGAGGATGCCCACCGCCGTGTAGCCGCCGGTGCGCAGCACCGTCTTGAAGGCCGGGCCCACCGGCAGCACAATCACCGCCGCGACAATGGGCAATGCCAGCCATGGCGCCCAGCGCATCCACGGGAAGGCGGACAGCCCCTTGCCCTCCGGCTGTCGCAGCGCCAGCGACAACAGCGCCCCCAGCGCGAGCGAATCCACGCGGCAGAACGTCACCACGTAGGTGCTCTCCTCGCTGGCACCGTACAGCGTGAGGCCCACTCGCACCGCCACCGCCATGGCGATGGTGCCAAGACACAGGCGGATGGCGCCCTTGTAGGAGACGGCGGCGATGAGGAAGGGCCAGACGATGTAGAACTGCTCTTCAATCGCCAGCGACCACACCACGCCCAGGATGGGGTGCGTGGTGTCGATGAAGAGTTGATAGAAGTTGGAGAAGTAGAGCAGGTACCAGACGGCGCCGTCCGTGGTGATGCGCTCGTCCAGGTTCAGCCGCCCCGTCAGCGACGGCAGGACGAGGAACGAGACGGCCAGCGCCGCGTAGTACAGCGGGAAGATGCGCAGCACGCGGCGCGCATAGAAGTTGCGGAAGTAATACGTCTGCCCCTTCGCCTCCCACAGGATGCCGGTGATGAGGAAGCCGGAGAGGACGAAGAACAGGTCCACGCCCGTCCAGCCCGCACCGGCCAGCCACCAGATGGCACGCCCCGCGACGCTCTGGTCGCTCAAGTGCGTGGTGTGGAAGAAGACGACCAGCAGGACCGCGAGGCCCCGCACACCGTCGAGCACGGGCAGATGCCCATGCAGACGCGGAGCGTGCGCCGCCGGAGCCGCGTCCGGGCGGGCGTAATCGGAAGACATGGGATTCTCATACCAACAACGCCAGTTCCCCAACAAGGTTGGCTCCCGGCCCTCGGGAGAAGACCAGGCGGGCACGCGTGACACCCTCGCGAATCCAGATTCGACAGGGCCGCTGAAACTCCCGGGCGACTCGTGACACCGTGGAGCCGTGGCTCTTCTCTCCGCGGTGAAGATGGTCCTGGTGGGTGCGCCTCCATCCGACACGGATGGGGAGCGAGGCCTGCTGCGCCGGGCGCGCACGGGAGACCCCGCTGCCTTCCGCACGATTTTCGAGCGGCACTCCCCGGGCGTCTGGCGTTTCTTGAGAGACCTCCTGCGCGACGAGTCCGCCGCGGACGAGGCCACCCAGGAGACCTTCGTGCGCGCCCATGCGCGGCTGAGCGCGCTGCGCGACGAGGACCGGGTGGGCTCGTGGCTGCTGGGCATCGCCCGGCATGTCTATCTGGAGTCCCGTCGCACCCGGGGGGTCCACGTGGACGTGGCGGACGAGGAGCACGCCCACCAGGTGGAGGCGGTGCTGCCCACGCCGTCGCCGGAGGACCTCTTGTTGGACCAGGAGCTGGCGGGGCTTTTGACGGAGGCCCTGGGGATGTTGCACGCGGAGCGGCGGGCGGCGCTGCTGCTGCGCATCGACCACGGGCTTGCTTATGAGGAGATTGCCTCGGTGATGGGCTGGTCGCTGCCGAAGGTGAAGAACGAAATCCACCGCGCGCGCCTGCGCCTGCGCGAGCAACTGGCGGCGCACGTCGGAGGAGGACGCCCATGAGCACGTGCCGCGAGAGCGAGCTGGACGCGCTGCTGGCAGGAGAGCTGGCACCGGAGGACGCCGCGCGGGTGCGCGCGCACGCGGAAGGCTGCGCGGCCTGCAAACACGCGCTGGCGTGGCAGCGACTGGAGCGAGGGTGGATGGCCCAGCGCGCGCGCCGCGAGCCCGCCCGGCCCGCGCTGAGCTTCGCCGTGCTGGAGGCCCGACTCGCCCACGAGCCCCAGGCGCCCGTGCGTCACGCGCGGCGCGAGGGACAGTGGCGACACTGGGGGAAGATGGCGATGGCCGCCGCGGCGGCCGTGGCCTTCGTGGGCCTCAGCCTTCCTCGGGGCGGAACCGGCGTCGGCGGCACGACGGAGGAGCCGTGGAGCCGCGAGCTCATCGTCGCCACCGGCGTGGAGGCGTGCGAGGACGCCGCCGCCGCGCTGGAGGCTCGGGTGGGCGCGTGCCTCATCGCCTCACCCATGGTGGCCCTGCGCGGGGACTAAGCCCCGCGCGACTCACGGCGCGGGCGGGCAGCGCTGCTTCGCGAGTTCCACCGCGTCCCAGGCCTGCACCAGCCCATAGCCGAACTTCTGGTCCTTGCCGGTGTCGCCCAAATCGTGCGCGCTCTCCTCAAGCACCGCGCGCAACTGGACGTTGGTGAGCGCGGGGCACGCGCTCCACGCCAGCGCGGCGACGCCGGCCACGTGCGGGGTGGCCATGGACGTGCCCGACTGCCGCAGGTAGTCCAGGCCGGAGACGTCCACCGTCACGTCCTGCCCCGCGAGTCCCTTGAGGGTGTTGGTGGAGGCGAGCGTGACGGCCGTCGTCGGCACCCAGTACTCGGCGGGGTCGGTGAGCGTGAAGCCCCCACCACCCTCGGTGGTGTTGTTGCCGATGATGATGGCCTTGGCGCCCGCGCGGATGGCGTTGCGCGCCTTCTCCTGGAACAGGATGCCACCGCCCCGGTCCACCAACGCCACGAACCCGTCGCAGGTGGCGCCCTGACCGCACGAGGACACGCGCTCGCCCAGGCCGCAGTACACCATCTTCCCCGTGTAGACGCCGACGGCGGTGTACTCCAGCGGCTCGGAGGCGTAGCGCGTCCCCGCGGCCTGGACGTCACCGTACGGCGCGCCGCCGACGATGGTCGCGCTCAGCACACCCACGCCCGGCCCCACCAGCGACACGAAGTCGCCGTACTGCGAGAAGGGCGCCCAGGCTCTGTTGGAGTCCACCGCGCCCACGGCAATCACCGTGTCGTAGCCAGCCGGATAGGACGTCTCGTTGGTGCCTCGGTTGCCCGTGGCCGCGATGGCCAGCACGCCCGCTTCCTGCGCCTTCTCGAAGGCGAGCTTCTCCGCGTCCGAGTCGGCAATCGACCCGAGCGACAGCGAGGCGATGTTCGCGCCCTGCGACACGCACCAGTCTATCGCGGCGATGACGTTCGCCGTGTTGCCGTCACCGTTGACGTTCAGCACACGGGCGACGAGCAGCGACACGGTGGGCGCCACGCCCGCCACGCCGTTGGGCTCCTCTCCGGGGCGCACGTGCGCGCCCGCGCCGAGCTGCGCGGCGATGGTGGCCGCCGTGTGCATGCCGTGACCACCGCCCCACTGCAGCACGCCGTCCACCTTGCCCTGGTCCAGCGGTTCGTCGTCTCCGTCGAGGAAGTCCTTGCCGCCAATGTACGCGGCCGCGAGCTCCGGGTGCCGACTGTCCCAACCGCTGTCGATGATGCAGACCTTGATGTTCGTGCCCGACGGAGCGCCGACATCCAGCTCACCGTCGTTGTTGGCATCCCAGACCCTGGGCGCCTGCACGGCCTTCAAGCCGTCGGTATATTCACCAGTGGAGCCTCGCGTGTTGGGGGGCAGCGCGCCCTGCCACAGCGAAGGGGAGAGGCTCGGCATTCCGAAAGCGTGCACCGGGCGGTTGGGCTCCACCCTCAGCACGTCCGGATTGTTGGCGAGCGCCGCGCGCGCCTCGGGCGTCACGTTCGCGGCGATGGTGTTGATGCGGGGGAAGCGGTGGCTGACGTGGGCCCCCACGCGTCGCGCGTCCTCGGCGAAGGCGTCGGTGCTCGCCATGGCGCTGGCGGACACCCGGGGGCGGAAGGTGATGAGCACCGACTCCGAGCCGTCCTCCGCGTCGAGCGACGACTGTGAGCGCGTGGGAAGCGACATCTCCTCCGTGCCAGGACAAACGTCCTCGGTCTCCACGGGGGGACGCTCTGGCACCTTGGTGCACGCCACCGCCCCACCGAGCAACCCGAGCCAGACCCAACGCTTCATCGTCGTTCTCCTTGCGCATCCCGGCCAGCGGACAGGTACGTCATCAGCGCCGGCGTGGATGCATCGGCCGGGGTGAACGGGAGCACATCGCTTCCCAGTCCCCGGGCGCAAGTTAAGCACGCTGGCCGTCCGGCCGCTCGCGGGCCTGTCAGGCGATGGACGTCTCTCTCACGGAGTGAGACACGGGGGCGTGAACCGGCGAACGCTGGGCGAGCGACTTCGACCGACTCAGGACTCGGCGCTGTCGACACCGAAGATACGCAGCGCGTCGGAGGCATACGTGTCGAGTTGCCGCTGGGTCTCCGCGGCATCCCACCCCAGGCGAGGTGCGATGACCTCGGCCGCCACCTGGGCGGCACCACGGCCCAGGTCCCGCGTCTCGAAGCCGACCTTGAGTCGGCGGATCAGCAGGTCGGAGAGCGAGTGGACGAACTCGTGGGTGACACCCCAGACGGCCTCGGCGGCGCGGTACGGCAGGCCCTCGGCGAGCGGCCGGGCCAGCGAGGCGTCTTCGCGGGTGAGGTCCCACACCCGGCGCCAGCGACTGCCATAGGCGCGCACCAGGTGGGTGGCGGTAGCGGCATCGCCGATGGTCTCCCGCGCGGCGGCGAGCTCCGCGTCCATGCGGGGGATGTCTCCGCCGGGCAGCGGCAGCGTCTCGGTGGGCGACTTGCGACGAGGCTGCCCGAGCTGACGCTCCACGGCGTCCACGACATCGCGAGCCATGACGCGGTAGGTGGTGAGCTTTCCGCCGCTGATGGCGAGCACGCCGGTGGGGCTCACGTCGATGTGGTGCTCGCGGCTGGCGCTGCCCGGGTCGGCCTGCGTTCCATGGTAGCCGGTGGCGGAGAGGGGGCGAATGCCGGCCCAGGCGCTGACGACATCGGCGCGGGTGAGGTGGGCTTCGGGGAAGAAGGCGTTCGCGGACTCGAGGAGGTACGCGACATCGGTCTCACTGGCGCGCACCTCGGCCGGGTGGGCGCGCGTGGACGTCTCCGTGGTGCCGATGATGGTGAAGCCGTCGGCGGGCAGCACGAACATGACGCGGCCGTCCTTGGGGGACAGCAGCGTGAGGGCATCATGGTTGCCCAGCCGCTCGCGAGGGACGGAGATGTGGACACCCTTGCTGCCGCGCACCGCGTGCACGTTGCCGCCGGAGGCATCGAGCTTGCGAATCTCATCGCTCCACGGGCCGGTGGCGTTGACGATGGCGCGAGCGCGCACCGTGAGTTCCTGGCCCGTGAGGTGGTCCACCACCACGGCGCCTCGGGCGTGGCCATCCACGACGGTGAGACGCTGCACGGAGGCGTGATTGAGGACGACGGCGCCGGACTCGGAGGCGCCCAGGGCGTTGGCCAGGGTGAGACGAGCGTCGTCAGTGGCGGCGTCGTAGTAGCGGGCGCCGCCCTTGAGTTCGTCGGTGCGCAGGGCGGGCTCGGCGGCGTGGAGCTGCTCGCGGTTGAGTCGCTTGTAGCCCTTCACGTTCCGGAAGAGGGAGAGGGCGTCGTAGAGCATGAGGCCCGCGTTGAGCTTCCAGCGAGGCACGCGAGCGCCGGCATAGACGGGCCAGACGAAGGCGAGCGGGCGGACCAGGTGCGGTGCGAGCTTGAGCAGGCGCTGGCGCTCGATGCTGGACTCGAAGACGAGGCCCAGGTGGCCGTGCTCCAGGTAGCGCAGGCCTCCGTGGATGAGTCGGGACGAGCGACTCGAGGTGCCGCTGGCGAAGTCCTCGCGCTCGACGAGCGCCACCTTGAGGCCGCGCAGGACGGCATCGCGCGCGGTGCCGGCACCGGTGACGCCACCTCCGATGACGAGGACATCGAACTCCTCGGTGGCCAGGGACTTCAGCCGCTCGGAGCGAGGCTTCGTCGGTGGGATGGCCCCTTCGGTGGACTGCTGGCGAAGCGCCGCGGATTCAGAACGCACACGCGGATTGTAATAACGGTCCGCCCCCGGTGACACGGGAATCAATGCGGCGCGTCAAGCGGGCCACAGCACCCACATCCGCGAGGGAGGAATGGTGGACAACCTCCTGGGTGGAGTGACGCGGTGGAGGCGGAAGGCTCGTCCTGGAGGGGGGCGGGGCCGAGGGAGCCCACGGACCGTGGCGCCGACCCCGCGCGGGCGCACCTGGGACCGGAGGCCCCTGCCCTCACCCACGGGTGTTGTGAGCGCATGACGACACGCCAGACATCCGGACGACGGGCCCTGTCCGTATAGCACGCCGACATGGGTATCTCACCGCGCGTCACACACCGGGACCGCCGCACCCGGGCGAGGACAGTGAAACAGCGTCGGCCCGCACGGGTCATCGACGTCGGTCCGTCGTCGCGGGAGACAGAGACACGTTCCACGGCATCGCTGATGGCTCCAGCGTCGTCATCGGTATCGCGACAACCACGGAAGCGACCTGTCGATGCCAGCGCGTGTAGTGCTCGTTCACGCGAGCAATCCTGCATGTCATTCATTGTGCTGAATGGCGGGCATCACGTCGGTAGCTGCCTTGCGTGCATGGAGGAAGCCGGGTAGGAGGCGGCCACCGTCCTCTCCACCCGCTGACCGAGCCTTGCTGAATCCCCACGACCGACGAGACCTCGCGAGCCTGGGCCTGATGGTCCTGGTGTACGGGCTTGCCGTCGCGCCGGTGTTGCATGCGGTGGTGGGTCATGCGGGAGGACTGGGAGGGGCAGCGCATGTCCACGCCCATGGCGACAAGGCCCACTCGCACGGAGCCCGAGCCGAAGCGTCGCCCCTGTCGCCGGAGAGGCCACGGGAGACCGACGGTCATCGGCGTGAGGGTCACGGTCAGGATGGACACAAGCACCTGACAGGCTCGGTGGAGCACCTGAGCGCGGTGGCGACGACGTGGGCCATGGTCCATGTACCCGCTGTGCGCTGGGTCTCGTGGGTGACCGAAGTCGCGCGTGGGCCAGCTGTCGCGCCCGGAGCGTCGCCGCGACCGACGGCGATGCCACAAGGCCCGTAGTCCGGGGTCGGCGAATCATCCCCCGAATCCTTCGAGCGTGAGCCCGGTGCTCTCGTGCACGTCGTGCGCGAGGTGAGCACGGGGTGGTTCACGTGTTCTCGCACATTGCTTCCCGTCTCCACGACGGCGGGCTGTCACGACGATGAGCCAGCGGTGTCACGCGAGGTCCGCGTGCACGAGGGCGCGGAGCGTGGCCGTCCAGCCGTGGGTGTCTCCATGTCCGTGCGTGTCCTGGCCGTATTGTCGACCCCACTCCTGGCGTTGTGCCTGCCCTGCGTCGCCATGGCGCAGGAGTCCTCCGTGCGCACGGAGGCTCCGTCCACTGTCGAGCCCCTCCGTGTGACGAACACGGAAGCCACGCGTGAGCACGAAGCCACCCGAGACGGGGGTACGGCCGACGGCAAGCAGGAGTCCGAGGCGTCGGGCAACGCCACCTCCGCGCCAACCTTCCCCGCGGATGAGCGTGAGGCGGCCCCTAGCCCCCTCACGGCATCGCAAGACGAAGCCAGCACTCCCCCCGCGAGCCAGGACAGCGCCACCGCGGGCACACCCGAATCACAGCCAGCATCAGGCACCGTGGTGCGAGGCACCAGGACCGCGCGAAGCGCGTCGGAAGTCACCCTGGGCCGGGACATCCTCGACGCGGCACCCCGCAGCAGCGCCGTCGACCTGCTGCGCGCCATCCCGGGGCTCGTGGCCTCGCAACACAGTGGCGAGGGCAAGGCCCACCAGCTCTTCCTGCGCGGCTTCGATGCGCTGCACGGACAGGACGTGGAGCTGGATGTCGCGGGCCTGCCAGTCAACGAGGTGAGCCACATCCACGCGCTGGGCTACGCGGACCTCAACTTCGTCATCCCCGAGGTCGTCCAGTCCATCGAAGTCACCGAGGGCTCCTATCGCGCGTCACAGGGTGACTTCGCGGTCGCCGGCTCGGTGCGGATGGACCTGGGAGTGAAGGAGCAGGGCGTCCACTTCGCGGGCACGTTGGGGCAGTACCGCCAGCGTCGCCTCGTGGCCACGGTGCGCCCCGGAGACGACCCGGGAACCTTCGCCGCGGTGGAGCTCGGTGAGGGCAAGGGCTACGGCACACAGCGAGGCTACGGCCGGGCATCCCTGCTCGCGCAGGCGACGGCGCGACTCGGAGACGGGCTCACGGTACGAGCGCTCGGCGGCAGCTATGTCACGCGCTTCGACTCGCCCGGAGTGGTGCGCGAGGACGACCTGCTCACGGGCAACAGCGACTTCTTCTCCGCGTCCACGCCGCGCCAGGGAGGCACGGTGTCCCGCCACCAGTTGCTGCTCGGCGTGGACCTGCCCCGAGCAGGCAAGGGCCGCACGAAGCTGGAACTCTTCGGAATCATCTCGGACCTGCGCCTGCGCAACAACTTCACCGGCTACCGGGTGGACGACCGGGGTGACGGACTGGAGCAGACGAACGACGCCACGGTGCTCGGAGCACGAGCGGAGCACCGTCGAAGCGTGACGGCGTTCGGCCGCCCCGTGACACTGGAGCTGGGCCTGGGCGCGCGGCGAGACGGCGTGGAGCAATCGCAGCGCCGTTATCGCGAGTCGGACGGCACGTTCTTCTCCGACGAAGTGGACGCGCGCTTCACGCAGACGAACGTCTGGGGCTGGGCGGAGGGAAGGATGGCGCTCGGTCGCTGGGCGCTGCGCCTGGGCGGTCGCGCGGACGCGCTGGGCGTGGAGGTCTTCGACGCGCTCGCGTTCCGGGACCCGCGTTTCTATGACGGGCAGGGCTATTCGCGCAGTGCCTTCGGAGTGCACCTGGGCGCGAAGGCGGGCGTGGAGTACGCGCTGTCCGACGGCGCGGATGCGTGGAGGTTGTTCGCCAGCTATGGCGATGGCTTCCGTTCTCCGCAGGCGCGCAGCCTGTCCGAAGGTGAGCGGGCCCCCTTCGTCTCCGTGCACGGCGCGGAAGTGGGAGCGAGGAAGGACGGCGAGCGCTGGGCCGCGCAGCTCAGCGTCTTCGGCTCGCAGGTGGAGAACGACTTCTTCTTCGACCACACGGTGGGCACCACCGTGTACACGGGCGAGACGCTGCGCTCGGGAGTGACGGCGTCGCTCCAGGCGCGTCCTTTGCCCGGCATCGTCGCGGCGCTCAGTGGCACCGTGGCGCACGCCTACGTGACGGCGACGGACACGCTGCTGCCCTACTTCGCGCCGCTCGTCGCCAGGGCGGATATCGGCTGGGAGCGCCCGGTGGAGTGGCTCGGTGGAGAGGGCACCCTGTTCTCCATCGGCACGGGCCTGACGTTCCTCGGTCCGCGTCCCCTGCCCTTCGACGAGCGCAGCCAGGCGGTGTTCCTCGCGGACGCGGAGATGGGGCTGCGCCGGGGAGAGCTGGGCCTGCGGCTGGAGGTGAGGAACCTCCTCGACTCGCGCTGGAGGGATGGCGAGTTCGTCTACAGCTCGCGCTTCAACCCGAGCGCACCGGCCAGCCTCGTGCCGGCCAGACATTTCACCGCGGGGTCGCCTCGGATGGCCTCGCTCACCTTGGAGGTCCATCTATGAATCGCGGACGCATGCTGAAGAGCGCGGTGGCCATGGCCGCCGCGTCATCCCTGTCGTTCGGCTGTGGCAGCGAGGCGGAGCGCCGCGCGTTTCCCGTGGAGGTGACGGCCGCGACGCTGTCACAGGAGCCCAACGAGCGAGGGTGGCGAATCGTCCTCGACTCCGCGCACGTCTCCGTGGGTCCGGTGCGCTTCTTCGAGGGCCGCGTGTTGCTGTCGAGCCGCGCCACACCGCGCTTCGACTGGTACTCGCTCATCGGCGGGACGGCGCACGCGCATCCGGGCCACTACGTGCCGGGCGACGCGCTGGGCGAACTGCTGGAGACGCACACGGTGGACCTGCTCGGGGGTGTCAGCGTCATGGGCACGGCGAGCGCGGTGACGGGCGAGTACGGCTCGTTGGAGCTGACGCTCGCGACGCCCACGGACGCGCAGGGCGCCCTGAAGGGCCACGCGGTGCGAGTGGTCGGCACGGCGACGAACCCGGATGGAGGCCAGGTGCGTTTCGATGTGGACGCGGACCTGCCCAAGCCGGTGGCCGGAGTGCGCTTCGAGAAGTCCCTCGGGACGGAGATGGGCCGGGTGCGCATCTCCGTGGACCTGAGGAAGTGGATGGACCGCATCGACTTCGCCACCGCGACCGACCCGGACGCGGATGGCGTCTACACCTTCCCCGCCGACAGTCAGGCGCGAAATGCGCTGCTGCGGGGCGTGGAAGACACAACCGCCTACGTGGTGACGTGGGAAGAAGGAGCCGTGCAATGAAGAACTGGATGCTGGGGTTGTCGTGCCTGGGACTCGTCGCGTGCAGCGATGGCACGGGCAACGTGACGTTCACCACCTACGGCGAGGACTACATCGAGAAGGAGATTCCCGCCGCGGTGGGCGAGGAGGCGGGCTTCGTCGACGGCTGGACGGTGCGCTTCTCGAAGTTCGTCGTGGTGCTGAGCGAGGTGAAGGTGAAGACGCAGGACGACGTGGCCGCGCAGCAGACGCAGGCCCGCGTGTTCGACGTGCACAAGCCGGGACCGGTGGTGGTGGAGTCCTTCAAGGACCTGGACGCGCGCGAGTGGGACGACATCAGCTACGCGATTGCCCCGGTGGCGAGCGCCGTGGCCGGCAACGCGGACGCGCAGGACGTGGAGCGGATGAAGACGGAGGGGCTCAGCCTGCTCGTGGTGGGCACGGCGACGAAGGGCGGCGTGACGAAGCAGTTCGACTGGGGATTCAAGACGAACACGCTCTACGAGCGCTGCGAGAGCCCGGAGCTGGGCGCGGGCGTGACGGTGCCCAAGGATGGCGAGGAGACGGTGCAGCTCACCATCCACGGCGACCACCTCTTCTTCGATGACCTCCAGTCGCCGGACGCGAAGATGCGCTTCGACGCGATGGCGGCGGCGGACAGGCTGGGCATCGCGGGTCCGGACGGTGTGGTGACGCTGGAGGAGCTGGCGACGGTGGACCTCACGGAGCTGCCGGCGGAGCAGTACGGCACGGGTGGCGCGGGCAACGTGCGCAACCTGCGCGACTTCGTCACGGCCCTGGTTCGCACCGCGGGCCACTTCCGTGGCGAGGGCGAGTGCTCGCCCAAGGCACGCTGAAGCAAGGCCACCGGGACACAGTGGCCCCCGTCGTTCCATCTCCGGTTCGCTGGTCCGGCCGGAGATGGGACGACTGATGCAATCAGTGATTGTTCTTCGACGGGTCGGGGCGTCCATTGCCGCCAGGCGTGCCGCCCGGAGTCGTGGACGGGGGGCTCTTGCTGCCCCCGTGGTTCGGGTTCATCTGGTTGGAGCGGTTGTCCTGCGCGGACTTCTGCGACGGGTTGTTGGGATTCTTCGTATCGGAGCGCTGGTCATTCGCGCTCGGCGTCTTGCCACTTCCCTTGTTGCCCATGGACGAGTCCTCCGGAGTCCCGAGCAGACAGTTGCTCGAGAGGGCCGCACCGTAGAGAGGGGCTCGCGAAGGGACACTCGAACGGCGGGCTCGCCACGCTGTCATGAAGCGTACGTCCGCGCGGTGGGTCCCCGGCGTTGCGGGCCTCCGTTCGTACGTGCGGGGATGGCGATGCGCGCCTGAGTGCCTACCTCCCTCCCACGGAGGTGATGGGCGTGAGAACGATGACCTATGAGCGCAGCGGCCGGACGAACACGGCGGCCCAGGCACTGAGGGTGGAAGGACTCAAGCACCTGTGGGTCCTGGAGCAGGGAGAGGTGATATCGGAGCGAGACCTCACTCCGCACGAGGCGCGAAGCCTGGCACCTCTTCTGGAGGAGGCGACTCGGCAGCCGGCGCCCGCGGTGCTCGTTCCCCAAGCGGGAGGGCCGGATGGCCTCGCGGTGACGCTCGCCTTCGAGGACGAAGAGTCACCCCGGGTCCGCCTGGCCACGGAGCGACTGCCCGCGCACGGAGCGGGGCCGCACTACGACGCCCTGCTCGGGGAGCTGGATGCGCTGCTGACGCGGGAGCTGCACGCCAGGGCGCCGCGACACGCGCACGCGGTGCTACCGCACCAGCTTCGTCAGGAAGAGTAGCCGAGGCCCGAGCACCGCCACTTCTCACGCGGAGGCGTCGACGGTGACGGCGCTCTCCAGGGGCAGCCGGACGATGAAGGTCGAGCCGGCGTTGGGTCGGCTCTCCACGCGAATGTCGCCGTGGAGGGCCTCGACAATCTGCCGGACAATCCAGAGGCCCAGGCCGAAGCCGCTGTAGTGGCGTTGGGACACGGCGCGCTCGAAGCGGTGGAAGATGCGCGACTGGTCCTCGAGCGCGATGCCGATGCCCTGGTCCTTCACGCTCAGCCGCGCGAAGTCTCCTTCCCGGGTGACGTGGACTTCCACGGGCCGTTGCGCGCCGTACTTGAAGGCATTGGAGAGCAGGTTGGTGATGACCTGCTCCACGCGCACCCGGTCCCAGGAGCCGACCAGGGGCTCGGCCACGACGAGTCGCACCGAGCACCGCGCGCCCGCCGCATCCTCCTGGACGCGGGAGACCAGGTCCTGCGTGAGCGAGGACAGGTCCACCGGCTCGCGATGCAGGTCGAGTCGCCCCGCGCGGATGCGGGACACATCGAGCAACGTCGCGACGAGCTGATGCAGTTGAGCCACGGAGCGCAGCGTGGCGTCGACCCGACGGTGCACGAGCGAGACGGTGCCCTCGGCATCCACGGCGGGTGCCGCGCGAAGGAGGAACTGGAGCTGGAGCTGGACGGAGGTGATGGGTGTGCGCAGCTCGTGACTGGCGATGGAGAGGAACTCGTCACGGGCCTGGACGGCCTCGCGCAGGTCCCGAGCCAGGTCCTCCGCCGCGCGCCGAGCCACCACCAGCCCCGTGACTTCCACGGCCACGGCCATGACGCCCTGAATGACGCCGCGAGCATCGCGCCACGGTTGCCAGGTGAAGTCATGGAACCGCTGCTGTCGGGAGAGCGAGGGGGTGACGTAGGGCGAGGCGGACGCCAGGGGCACTTCGCGACCGGAGAAGGGCCTCCCTTCGCGATAGACCTCATCGAGGAGGCGCAGCATGCCCGGGTCCAGCGAGGGCTGGACGTCACGCAGCGGCTTGCCGATGGCGGCGCCATCGACATCCAGCAGGGCGCGAGCCTGGGGATTCAGCAGCGCGCAGACATGGTCGGGGCCATGGAAGACGGCGATGGCGGTGGGGGCCTGGAGGAAGAGCGACTCCATGCGCTCGCGTTGAGCCTGGGCTTCGCCCAACGCGGCATGCTCGCGCGCGAGCAACTGCGAGCGTTCGAGTTCGAGCTGCCGACGCGAGGTCGCATCGCGGAACATCCACACCGCGCCGAGGTCCTCACCGTCGCGCCCCTTGAGCGGTGCGATGCACTCCTCGATGGGGAGTTCTCCGCCATCACGTCGCTTCAAGGCGCGCGGCCACTGGGACCACGACGCGGGCGTCGTCGGGTGGCGTATGGGGAACGAGCCGGATTCAGGTCGGGAGCGCAGCACCTTCGTCAGGGGGGCTCCGACAGCTTCTTCTTCTGGACACTGGAGCAGCTGCGCGGCGGCAGGATTGAGGTAGCGCACGATGCCATTCGCATCCGTGGCCAGGACCGCGTCGCCAAGGCTCCGCAGCAGGCGAGCCTCCAGCACCTCGTGCGACGGAGCGGGCGCGCGTTCAAGCGAGGAAGACCCGATGGCGCCAAGCCCCATGGAGCGCCGGCCCGCCAGGAGGCCAACGAGTCCCCCCACGGCGAGGAACAGGGCGATCTCCAAGGCGACGGTGGCGACAGGGCTCGGGGAGGCGCTGGAGGCCACGGCGAACGAGCCCAACAGCGTCGCCAGCCAGGCGGGGCCCGCGCCACCGACGAGCGCCGCGACGAGGACCGCTGCGATGGAGCAGAGGACACCCAGGGACGCGGGAAGAGGCCCCAGCACCCACGGCAACGCCCAGGCGGAACCCGCGCAGAGCACGGCCACCCCGTGCCGAGCCCACACGGCGCGCGCGAGGGCGGCCAATCTGAAATGGAGAGCGTGCGCACGCATCGGACGGCGTCTCGCTTCCTGGACAAAGGCTTCACACACCGGATGACAGGAGCGCAGGGAGACTCTCGAGGCGACAGCCCGTCGGCGCGGATCTTCACCTGGACTCGCGGTGAAAGGCAAACACGGGAGAAGGAGGGGCGCGTGGTCCAGGTGACATGTGACAAAGCATGAACAATAAGCAGACGAGCGGGCAGCGGTGAGTGAAGGCACGAGCAGGAGGGAGGGTGTGGTTGCCGAGCGCCTTGCGTTCTGTGAAGAGAGAGACATGACGCGTGTGCAGTTCTCCGTGCACCGCACGGTGGGAGAGGCGCGGTTGCTGGCGGGAACGCTGGAAGCCGAGGGAATGTCCGTGGAGGTGCGCGGCGAAGCCCTCGTTCCGCTGAGCGGGGAGATTCCGAGCGGGGAGACGTGGGTGGAGCTCTGGCTCCTGCCCGGCGACGTGGAGCAGGCGCGGGAAGTGGTGGCGGAGCTGAAGAAGGACGAAGAGGAAGCGTCGCGCACGGTGGAGTGCCCGGGCTGTCGGGAGGAGAACCCCGGCAACTTCGAGTTGTGCTGGAGCTGCGGGGTGGAGCTGCCCCGAGGGCTGCGGACCCGACTTCGCGCGGTGTGAGCGGCGACGCCTGCTCGGGGAGACGGGAAGTGCGAAGGACGGAAGCAGGGCAACAGGAGCCGCTGGACGCGCCTTCATCGCGCGCCGACGCGGCTGTCACCCACCCGGGGCGCCGACGAGGCCTGCGCGGCATGGTGATTGTGTGTGGAGTGGCGGTGCTGCTTCACCTCATCCCGCTCCTGTTGCCGAGGAACATGCCCGAGCAGGAGCTGGCCATCGCCCGGGTGACGCAGGGCGTGGAGGCGCGGGTGAAGCTGCTGCTTCCGCTGCGAGCGCATCCGAAGGCGACCGCCGCCGAGCTGCGGGAGGCCGCGGAGTTGCTGCTCGAAGGCGCGCCCGCCGAGGCCCGTGAGCTGGCCCAGGAGGCGGAGCGGCGGGAGCCGGCGGCCGTGGAGACACAGCTGCTCCTCGCGCGCATCTGCGACATGGAGCGGATGGAGCGCTGTGTGCGCGCCTCACTGGAGCGAGCGGTCCAGGTGGCACCTGGTGACGCGCGACCGGACATCCTTCGAGCGGAGCTGAAGGAGAAGAGTGGAGACGTGGTGGGAGCCAGCGAGGCGATGAAGGCCGCGTTTGGAAAGGCGCCCGCGGATCCGCTCATCGGCTTGCGGTATGTGCGACTGCTGCGCGCGGCCGAGCAGCCTTCAGAGGCCCTGTCCGTGCTCGCGGCGCTTCAAGGGAAGGTGCCCCGGGCGCGGTTGCTGGTGGAGCAAGGGCTGGTGCTGAGCGCGGACGGGAAGGACGCGGAGGCGGTGGCGGTGTTCCGAAAGGCGACGCAGGAAGACCCCCGGCTCTCGCTCGCGCAGTTCGAGCTGGGGCTGGCGTTGTTCCGCGTGGGGGAGCTGGATGCCGCGCAGGACGCGTTGAGGCAAGCGGACCGACTGGACCTGGGAAGCCCCAAGTCACTCGCGGCACTCTGTGCGCTTCAGCTCCAGGCGAGGCTCATTGAGGACGCGCGACTGACGCGAATGGACCTGGAGCGACGCTTCTCGGGGCGGATGGAGCTGATTCGACAGTCGTGCAGCATTCCCTGAGCCGAGACTCCGGCCGTGTTCACCGAGGCTCGATTCCTCGAATCTGGCGAAGCATCCGGGCGGAGGCCTTGACCTCCGGGTCCACGGCGCCATCGACGCGTTCGGTGCGCACAACGGCCTGGAGGTAGGCGAGCGCCTCGTCGTCGCGCTGTTGCTGGAAGAGGAACTCTCCGAGCGCGAAGCGGGCCTGTGTCAGCAGGATGAGGTCGTCCGCGGCGACGGAGGCATCGATGGCATCGCTGAGCGCGGACTCGGCCAGCTCGGGTTGTCCTCGAGCGAGGAGCTCGCGAGCCCTCTGCAGGTGTTCCTGGACGTTCATGGCGAGACGGGAGCGTGGGACGAGGGGGGACGACGAGGGCTTCTCCGGGGTAAGGGTAGGCCCCATGGACGAGAAGCGCATCGCCGAGCTGGAGATTCGCTACATGCAGCAGCAGGAGACGCTGCAGGAACTGAGCGACGTGCTCTATCAGCAGCAGCGAGTCATCGAAGCGCTGCGAGTGGAGCTGGACATGCTGAAGAAGAAGCTGGAGGCGGAGCCCGGGCTGGTGGATGCCCGGCAGCACGAGCGTCCGCCCCACTACTGAGGGGTCAGAACTTGTAGCCCAGGCGCAGACCGATGACGGGGTCGGGTTCCAGGTAGCCCACCTCGACGCCGATGCTGGCCGCCTTGCCCTGGAGGCCGAAGCCGAAGGCCGCATGGGCTCGGAGCGCGTCTCCTCGGCCCATGACGATCCAAGGGCCCACGAGCCCCTCTACGTAGACCTTGGCGCTGGTGATGTTGGCGCGAATGACGAGGTCCAGGGGGATGCCCACGTCATTGCCATCCGTGATGAGTGCCGCGCCGAAGCGGGCTCCGACGGAGATTGGTCCGGTGATTCGGCCTTCCACGCCGAGCAGGAAGCTGAAGGCCGCGCTCTGATCAATCCAATAGTCGGCTCCGAGCCCAAGGCGAACCGTGGCGGCTTCCGAGCTCATGGGCGTGACGAAGAATCCGGCCGCGAGCAGAACACCGAGCGAGGGACGAAGCAGCTTCATGCGGGAGGCTCCTCTGCGTGAAGGGGGCCACCACTCAAGCAAGCCACGTGGGGCGAGGCCAGCCACACGAGGCGTTCCCTCCTCTGTTCCGTCTCTTTTTCCGCCGCGTGCACCAACGACAGCGGAACACCGACAGCCTCAACGGACCTGAGCCGGTCCTCGCAGGAAGCACGGGCTCGTTTCGCGCAATGAGGGACTGGGGAGGGGGAAGCACGAGCCTCGTCTTGCCGCCCGAGGCGAGCACGAGCCTCGTCTCGCTGCCCGAGGCGAGCATGGGGAGGGGGAAACACGAGCCTCGTCTTGCCGCCCGAGGCGAGCCTGGGGAGAGGAAGCACGAGCCTCGTCTCCGCTGCCCGAGACGGGCCCGGGGAGACGAAGCACGAGCCTCGTCTCGCTCGAGGAGGGACTTGGGAGCGGCGAGTTCGAGCCGGCGGTGAGAGCAGCGGCATGAAACAAGGCGCGCCGTTAGAGGCTTCGCATGAAAGCCATTCGCTATCACGAGGTAGGGGGGCCGGAAGTGCTACGCCTGGACGAAGTACCGGAGCCGACTCCAGGTCCGGGCGAGGTCCGCATCCGGGTGAAGGCCGCGGGGGTGAACTTCGCGGACACGGAGCGGCGTCGCGGCCTGTATGACGCGACCTCGCCGTTGCCCAGAATCCTTGGAAGCGAAGCCGCCGGCATCGTGGACGGGGTGGGGCCAGGGGTCGATGCGAAGTGGGTCGGTCGCCGGGTGGTGGCCCTCGCGCCGCGCAGCTACGCGGAGTTCGCGACGACCGCCGAAGAGGAACTGCTCGAGCTTCCTGAGCACGTTTCGTTCGAGGAGGCCGCCGGGCTGCTGGTCCAGGGGCTCACGGCCTGGCACCTGATACACACGTCGGCGCAGCTTCAGCAGGGCCAGCGAGTGTTGATTCACGCGGCGGCGGGAGGAGTTGGACTCCTGGCCATCCAGCTCGCGAAACAAGCAGGTGCGACAGTGCTCGGAACGGTCTCGAGCGAGGAGAAGGCAAAGCTCGCGCGCGAGTCCGGAGCCGATGATGTTTTTGTCTACGGAGGGACCGCCTCAGTCGCTGAGTGGGTGCGCACCGTCACGCAAGGAGCTGGAGTGGAGGTGGTGCTGGACTCCGTGGGTGCCAGCACGTGGGCAAGCAGCCTGGAGTCGCTGGCGGCCTTCGGGCACCTGGTGGCGTACGGGAGCGCGAGCGGGCCCCCGGCGGCGGTGGAGGTGGAGACGCTGTACGCGAAGTCGCTGAAAGTCAGCGCGTACTGGCTGCGCACACCGCACCCGGCGGCGCTGCAGCGGCGAGCGCGCGAGGCGCTGGGAAGCGCGCTGGCGGGAGGGCAGCTGCGCGTGAAGCTGGGGTTGGTGGTGGGGCTGGAGGAAGCCGCGCAAGCCCACCAGCGACTGGAGTCGCGCGCGACGGTGGGCAAGGTGGTGCTGCGAGTGCCCTGAAACCGCGCGTGCCGTCAGGCCTCGGGGGTGGCCTCGGGCCGCAAGCCCGCGGGCGCCCTGGCGGCCGAAGCGGGCACGGGGCCCCTCGCGGCGTCGGAAACTCCAGACGCACAAAAGCGAAAAGCCCCCGTCACACGAGGCGACGGGGGCTTCTCTCAAAAAGAATCCGGCAGCGACCTACTCTCCCACGCGGTTTCCCGCGGAGTACCATCGGCTCTGGAGGGCTTAACTTCCGTGTTCGGGATGGGAACGGGTGTGACCCCTCCGACATAG
>NZ_JABUMT010000029.1:0-5708 GCF_013336715.1 Myxococcus sp. CA056 | reverse complement strand
AAGTCGCGGATGAAACAAGCGGCTCGGTCTTTGAAAACCAAATAGCAAGCCCAAGAAGAAGAGAAGGATTGCGGAAACCGCAGTCAATCTTTGAGAAGGCACCAGCAAGGGAGCGCTGAGAAGCGCATACCAGCAGTGCCTGCAGTGAATCAGCGAGCCAAGGTTCCTTAGCCGGACACTTGGTGAACGCCGGTTCAACCTTCAAATTAAAATTGGAGAGTTTGATCCTGGCTCAGAACGAACGCTGGCGGCGTGCCTAACACATGCAAGTCGAGCGCGAATAGGGGCAACCCTTAGTAGAGCGGCGCACGGGTGCGTAACACGTGGATAATCTGCCTGGATGCTCGGGATAACCAGTCGAAAGATTGGCTAATACCGGATAAGCCCACGGTTTCTTCGGAGACTGAGGGAAAAGGTGGCCTCTGTATACAAGCTATCACAACCAGATGAGTCCGCGGCCCATCAGCTAGTTGGCGGGGTAATGGCCCACCAAGGCAACGACGGGTAGCTGGTCTGAGAGGACGATCAGCCACACTGGAACTGAGACACGGTCCAGACTCCTACGGGAGGCAGCAGTGGGGAATTTTGCGCAATGGGCGAAAGCCTGACGCAGCAACGCCGCGTGTGTGATGAAGGTCTTTGGATTGTAAAGCACTTTCGACCGGGAAGAAAACCCGTTGGCTAACATCCAACGGCTTGACGGTACCGGGAGAAGAAGCACCGGCTAACTCTGTGCCAGCAGCCGCGGTAATACAGAGGGTGCAAGCGTTGTTCGGAATTATTGGGCGTAAAGCGCGTGTAGGCGGCGTGACAAGTCGGGTGTGAAAGCCCTCAGCTCAACTGAGGAAGTGCGCCCGAAACTGTCGTGCTTGAGTGCCGGAGAGGGTGGCGGAATTCCCCAAGTAGAGGTGAAATTCGTAGATATGGGGAGGAACACCGGTGGCGAAGGCGGCCACCTGGACGGCAACTGACGCTGAGACGCGAAAGCGTGGGGAGCAAACAGGATTAGATACCCTGGTAGTCCACGCCGTAAACGATGAGAACTAGGTGTCGTGGGAGTTGACCCCCGCGGTGCCGTAGCTAACGCATTAAGTTCTCCGCCTGGGAAGTACGGTCGCAAGACTAAAACTCAAAGGAATTGACGGGGGCCCGCACAAGCGGTGGAGCATGTGGTTTAATTCGACGCAACGCGCAGAACCTTACCTGGTCTTGACATCCTCGGAATGCCTCAGAGATGAGGCGGTGCCCGCAAGGGAGCCGAGAGACAGGTGCTGCATGGCTGTCGTCAGCTCGTGTCGTGAGATGTTGGGTTAAGTCCCGCAACGAGCGCAACCCTCGCCTTTAGTTGCCACGCAAGTGGATCTCTAGAGGGACTGCCGGTGTTAAACCGGAGGAAGGTGGGGATGACGTCAAGTCCTCATGGCCTTTATGACCAGGGCTACACACGTGCTACAATGGCCGGTACAGAGCGTTGCCAACCCGCGAGGGGGAGCTAATCGCATAAAACCGGTCTCAGTTCAGATTGGAGTCTGCAACTCGACTCCATGAAGGCGGAATCGCTAGTAATCGCAGATCAGCACGCTGCGGTGAATACGTTCCCGGGCCTTGTACACACCGCCCGTCACACCATGGGAGTCGATTGCTCCAGAAGTCACTTCACCAAGAGGTGCCCAAGGAGTGGTCGGTAACTGGGGTGAAGTCGTAACAAGGTAGCCGTAGGGGAACCTGCGGCTGGATCACCTCCTTTCTAAGGAGACCGGGCACCAGGCAGACACTTCGGTGTCAGCAGGTGGTGCCAGCGGCTTTCGAGCCGCGTCAGGTCGACCAGGTCAACGTTTCCGAGTCCAATCCGACTCTCTCTACTTCGGGCTTGCTGTTTGGTTTTGAAGGACTGAGTGCGCGAGAAGTCGCGGCACCAGCTCTTTGAGAATGAAGGATGCTGTAGAATCGACGCGGTAGCTCCTGGGCCTATAGCTCAGCTGGCTAGAGCGCGCGCCTGATAAGCGCGAGGTCGGTGGTTCAAGTCCACCTAGGCCCACTGTTTCCGCAGGCGAAAGCCTGGGCAACGGTGACGCACCCAGCTAAATTGGCCCGGACACACGGGGCTGTAGCTCAGTTGGGAGAGCGCCAGCTTTGCAAGCTGGATGTCGTCGGTTCGATTCCGATCAGCTCCACACAAGTTTTCCCTGTCGCATTGAGGGAAGCGTTCTTTGACAAGTGCATACGAAGGGTAAGTTGCAATTTCTGCTGAGTAACAAGTTCTCGCAGAAGGCGCGCAACTCCCCACTGAAACCGACGCCGTGAGGCGAAGGTGAGGTGTGAGAGGGTTGGCGCTAACTACAAGCGTAGAGTGATTTTTTCCGGGCCTGCTGCGAAGAGCAGGGGTCTGGGCCTTGGTTTCGAGTTTCGACAATCCGCCGTGAGGCGGGCGTTAGACAAGAGATTAGGGCAAGTAAGCTACTAAGGGCGTGCGGTGGATGCCTAGGTGCCAAGAGGCGATGAAGGACGCGGGTGGCTGCGAAAAGCTTCGGGGAGCTGTCAACCAAGCGTTGATCCGGAGATGTCCGAATGGGGAAACCCAGCACTGCGAATAGCGGTGTTACCTCTCACTGAATACATAGGTGAGATGGAGCTAACCAGGGGAAGTGAAACATCTCAGTACCCTGAGGAAGAGAAAACAACGAGTGATTCCCAAAGTAGCGGCGAGCGAAATGGGAACAGCCCAAACCGATGTCACGCAAGTGGCAGCGGGGTAGAGGGTCCACGGTAGGACTTTGACTGGCTAGCGGAAGTCTCTGGAAAGAGACACCAAAGGGCGTGATAGTCGCGTACGCGAAAGCTGGTTGGAGCTGAGTGGGTTACCCAAGTAAGACGGGACACGTGCAATCCTGTCTGAATCAGCCGGGACCATCCGGTAAGGCTAAATACTCCTTGGCGACCGATAGTGAACAAGTACCGCGAGGGAAAGGTGAAAAGAACCCCGGCAAGGGGAGTCAAAAGAACCTGAAACCGCATGTCTACAAGCAGTCCGAGCACTACGGCGCAAGCCAGTGCGAGGGCGTACCTTTTGCATCATGATTCGGCGACTTAATATACGTAGCGAGGCTAAGCCGTTAGGTGGAGCCGGAGCGAAAGCGAGTCCTAAAAGGGCGAATTAGTTGCGTGTATTATAACCCGAAGCGGGGTGATCTACACATGGCCAGGTTGAAGTGCGGGTAACACCGCATGGAGGACCGAACTCATGAAAGTTGAAAATTTCTGAGATGAGCTGTGTGTAGGGGTGAAAGGCCAATCAAACTCCGTGATAGCTGGTTCTCCCCGAAAGATATTTAGGTATCGGCTCGGGCAATTCAATACTGGAGGTAGAGCACTGGAACGGCTAGGGGTCTCACCAGATTACCAAACCGTACCAAACTCCGAATGCCAGTAATTGTTAGCCCGGGACGCAGTCAGTGGGTGATAACGTCCATTGGCAAGAGGGGAATAACCCAGACCGACAGCTAAGGTCCCCAAATCTAGTCTAAGTGAACACTAGAAAGGATGTGGCAGGTCATTGACAACCAGGAGGTTGGCTTAGAAGCAGCCATCCTTTAAAGAAAGCGTAATAGCTCACTGGTCAAGACAGGCCGCGCCGAAAATGTAACGGGGCTCAAGACTAGTACCGAAGCTTCGGGTCACACGCAAAACGTGTGGCGGTAGGGGAGCGTCCCAGTTGCAGCGAAGGTCGACCGAAAGGGCGGCTGGAGCGGCTGGGAGTGCTGATGCCGAAATGAGTAGCGATAAAGGGGGTGAGAAACCCCCTCGCCGTAAACCCAAGGTTTCCTGGGTCAAGTTAATCTTCCCAGGGTTAGCCGGAACCTAAGTCGAGGCCGAAAGGCGTAGATGATGGAAAGCAGGTTAATATTCCTGCGCCATCTTGTAAGCGTTGAACTAAGGGAGGACGGAGAAAGCTAGGCGAGCTGACCGGCGGTTGTGTCAGTCCAAAGGCGTAGGGGTGTCGCGTACGATTAAAGGCGCGGCAGCTATCCCCGAGACCCCATGGCGCCCCGTAAGGGGTAAGTCGCTGATGCTCTGCTTCCAAGAAAAGTCCCGTAGGGAGCTTGCAGGGTGTCCGTACCGTAAACCGACACAGGTGGGTGAGGAGAAAATCCTAAGGCGCTTGAGAGAACTCTCCTCCAAGGAACTAGGCAAATTTCCACCGTAACTTCGGAAGAAGGTGGGCCTCTGGTAGGTGAAGGCGTACAGCCGGAGCCGAGAGAGGTTGCAGAGAAATGGCGGTAGCGACTGTTTACCAAAAACACAGGACTCTGCGAAGGCGACAAGCCGACGTATAGGGTCTGACTCCTGCCCGGTGCTGGAAGGTTAAGGGGATTCGTCAGCCGCAAGGCAAAGCGATGATCCGAAGCCCCAGTAAACGGCGGCCGTAACTATAACGGTCCTAAGGTAGCGAAATTCCTTGTCGGGTAAGTTCCGACCTGCACGAATGGAGTAACGACTTCCGCGCTGTCTCGGAGAGGGACTCAGCGAAATTGAAATAGCTGTGCCGATGCAGTTTACCCGCAGCAAGACGGAAAGACCCCGTGAACCTTTACTATAACTTGACAGTGACACTAGGGATTGACTGTGTAGGATAGGTGGGAGCCTTTGAAGCCGGGCCGCTAGGTTCGGTGGAGGCAACGGTGAAATACCACCCTGTTGATTTCTGGTGTCTAACCATGTCCCGTAAGCCGGGATTGGGACACTGTCTGGTGGGTAGTTTGACTGGGGCGGTCGCCTCCCAAAGAGTAACGGAGGCGCGCGATGGTTCCCTCAGCCCGATTGGAAACCGGGCGGCGAGTGCAATGGCATAAGGGAGCTTGACTGCGAGACGGACACGTCGAGCAGGTGCGAAAGCAGGTCATAGTGATCCGGTGGTCCTGAATGGAAGGGCCATCGCTCAACGGATAAAAGGTACTCCGGGGATAACAGGCTTATCTCCCCCAAGAGTTCACATCGACGGGGAGGTTTGGCACCTCGATGTCGGCTCATCGCATCCTGGGGCTGGAGCAGGTCCCAAGGGTTTGGCTGTTCGCCAATTAAAGCGGTACGCGAGCTGGGTTCAAAACGTCGTGAGACAGTTTGGTCCCTATCTGCTGTGGGCGTAGGATACTTGAGAGGCTCTGACCTTAGTACGAGAGGACCGGGTTGGAGGCACCGCTGGTGTACCAGTTGTCTCGCCAGAGGCATCGCTGGGTAGCCATGTGCCGATTGGATAACCGCTGAAAGCATCTAAGCGGGAAACCGACCTCAAGACCAGGTATCCCGGGCGCAAGCCCCTGAAGACCCGTCGAAGACTACGACGTTGATAGGCCAGGTGTGTAAGCGCGGTAACGCGTTGAGCTAACTGGTACTAATTGGTCGAGAGGCTTACTTCCCCCTATCTCTTGCATGCCCCCTCAAGGGGAGTAAGGGACTCGGGGCCAAGGCCGAGACTGAATGCACTATGCATTCACCCGGACGAAACACTTTAGCGCACAGCGAGACTTGTACTCGCAGAATGCTGCAACTTACCCTTCGTATGCACTTCATGCTTTTCCGGTGGCTATGTCGGAGGGGTCACACCCGTTCCCATCCCGAACACGGAAGTTAAGCCCTCCAGAGCCGATGGTACTCCGCGGGAAACCGCGTGGGAGAGTAGGTCGCTGCCGGATTCTTTTTGAGAGAAGCCC
>NZ_JABUMT010000028.1:0-7753 GCF_013336715.1 Myxococcus sp. CA056 | reverse complement strand
CTCGAACCGCACCACTTCGCCCAGGCCTTCATGCTCGCGTCGAGCGAGCCGGTGGACGTCCCGTGCCTGGAAGCGGCGCTGCGCGCGGTCGTCACCCACCACGACACGCTGCGGCTGCGCTTCACGCGCCGGCAGGACGGCACCTGGCACCAGGAGTTCACCGGCCTGGAGTCCCTGGTCCGCCTGGAGCAGGTGGACCTCTCCTCCGTGCCCGAGGCGGAACTGCCTGCGGCCCTGGAGTCCGAAGCCTCCCGCCTCCACGCCAGCCACAGGCTGGATGAGGGGTTGCTCCTGCGCGCCGCCCTCTTCCACCTCGGAGCCGAGCGAGGCTCACGACTCCTGCTGTCGGTGCACCACCTGGGCGTGGATGGCGTCTCCTGGCGCACGCTGCTGGAGGACCTCGGCGCGGGGTATGTGCAGTCGAGACAGGGCCACCCGGTGGCGCTGCCGCCCAGGTCCACTTCCTTCAAGACCTGGGCCGCGAAGCTGAGTGACTTCGCGCGCTCCGAGGAGGTCGCGCGTGAGCGGACGTACTGGCTGGAAGAGGGGCGACTCGAGGCTCCTACTCTCCCTAGGGATGGCGCTGGCGGTGCCACTTCCGTGGCCTCCTCTCGCACGGTGGAAGTCTCCCTGGACGAAGCCCAGACGCGGCTCTTGTTGCAGGAGACACCGGCTGCGTGGCGGGCGCACATCAACGAGGTGCTGCTGACGGCGGTGGCCGAGAGCCTCACACACTGGATGGGCCAGCCGCGCCTGCGTGTGGAACTGGAGGGCCATGGCCGCGAGCCGTTCTCCGACGACGTGGACCTGTCTCGCACGGTGGGCTGGCTCACCACGCTGTATCCCGTGACGCTGGACGTCTCGGGTACCACCAGCCTGGGCGGCCGGTTGCGCGCTGTGCGGGACTCGCTGCGGCGCCTTCCCCGAAAGGGACTCGGCTACGGCCTGCTGCGCCACCTGGCGGACGATGAGCAATCCCAGCACCTCCGCGCGCTGCCTCGTGCCCAGGTGCTCTTCAACTACCTGGGCCAGTTCCATCAGTCCGCCGGTGACGACTCGGCGCTGAATCCGTTCACCGCCACGCGGGAGCCCCTGGGGGTCCTGCGCGCTCCCAAGGCCGCGCTCTCCCACCTGCTGGAGATAAACGGCTACGTCTTCGAGGGCCGACTGACCCTGGTGTGGACGTACAGCCAGGCAGCGCACCGGCCGGAGACCATCCAGTCCCTGGCCGAGCATTGCCTGCACACGCTGCGGCGGCTCATCGACGACCGGGACTCCGACGACGCCCGCCGCTTCACGCCCACCGACTTCCCGCTGGCGAAGCTGTCCCAGTCGGTGCTCGACCGGGTGCTGCCCGCGGGGACGCTGGCGGACGACCTCTATCCGCTGTCGCCCATGCAGCAGGGCATGCTCTTCCACACCCTCACGGCCCCGGGCTCCGGCGTCTACGTCACGCAGTTGGCGTGGACCTTCGGCGGCGCCGTGGACATGACCGCCTTCCGTCGCACCTGGGAAGCCGTCATCCAGCGGCAGCCCTCGCTGCGCACGTCCTTCGTCCCCGAGGACGCGGGCCAGCCCCTCCAGTGGGTCCACCCGGAGGCCACCCTCCCCTGGGAGGAGCACGACTGGCGCGGCGTGGATGAGGCCGAGCAGCAGCGCCGCTTCGACACCCTCATCTCCGAGGACCGTGCTCGGGGCTTCGACCTGAGCACACCACCGCTGCTGCGACTGACGGTCATCCGCACGGATGAGCGCGCGTGGCGCGTCCTCTGGACGCTGCACCACCTCATCGTGGATGGCTGGAGCCTCGGGCTCCTCTTCCAGGAACTCTTCACCACCTACGAGCAGGTCCGCTCCGGCCGGCTCCCGGCGGAGAGTGAGTCGACCTCCTTCCGCGACTACATCGCCTGGCTCCAGCGCCAGTCCCTGGAGCCCGCGGAGCACTACTGGCGCAAGACGCTGCGGGGCTTCACCGCGCCCACGCCCTTGCCCGGTGCGCTTCCCCGAAGCCCGGACTCGGTGCTCCGGCGTCAGCACCTGAACGTCTGGCTGCCCGCGCAACTCACCGCGGACCTCCAGGCCTTCGTCCGCCAGCACCACCTCACCCTCAATGCACTGGTCCAGGCCGCTTGGACGCTGGTGCTCTCACGTCACACCGGTGAGCAGGACATCCTCTTCGGCGCCACGACGTCGGGGCGTTCCGCCGAGGTCTCCGGCATCGAGCACGCCGTCGGCCTCTTCATCAACACACTGCCCGTCCGCATCTTCGTCGACGAAGACGCCACCGCGCTCTCCTGGCTCCAGCAGCTCCACACCCAGCAGCTCGAGCTGCGCCAGTTCGAGCACACACCGCTGACCCACCTCCAGCGGTGGAGCGACGTGCCGCGCGGCACGCCCCTCTTCGAGTCCCTCTTCATCGTCGAGAACTTCCCCGTCGACGCCGCCGTCAACTCGGCCAGCGCCGAGCTGGGCATCCGTGACTTCAGCGCACGTGAGCAGGCCGATACCCCGCTGGAGGCGTACGTCATCCCCGGGGACTCCCTGGAGCTGCGCCTGCTCTTCGACGCCGCGCGCTTCGAGCCCTCCACCCCCGAGCGCCTCCTGCGCCACTGGAGCGTCGCGCTCCAGGCCCTCGTCTCCAGTCCCGACTCGCGCCTGGGGGCGCTCTCCCTGGTGACGGGAGAGGAGCGCGAGCAGGTCCTTCGCTCCTTCAACGCGTCCTCGCGCGAGTTCGACTCCTCGTGCCTTCACCTCCAGTTCGAGGCACAGGCCGCGCTCACCCCCGACGCCACCGCGCTGTCCTTCGGTGACGTCTCGCTCTCCTACCGCCACCTCCTCCAGCGCGTCCTTCGTCTCTCCCACCGACTCCAGTCCCTCGGCCTCCGCCCGGACGCCCCCGTCGGTCTCTTCGTCCAGCGCTCCGCCGACATGGTCGCCGCCATGCTCGCCATCCTCCACGCGGGCGGCGCCTACCTTCCCCTCGACCCTGATTACCCCTCGGACCGCCTCTCCTGGATGCTCCAGGACTCTCGCGCTCCGTTCATCCTCACGTCGCGACGCCTCCTCGACTCACTGCCTTCCTCGGAGGCGCAGGTCCTCCTTCTCGACGAGACGGGCGACGAGGAAGCGCGGACTCCTGGCAACGCGGACGCGGCCAATCTGGCGTACGTCATCTACACGTCGGGCTCCACCGGCCGGCCCAAGGGCGTCATGGTGCCTCACCGCACCGCCGCCAACTTCTTCGCGGCCATGGATGACCGCCTGGGCACCTCTCCCGGCACGTGGCTCGCCGTCACCTCCATCTCCTTCGACATCTCCGTCCTCGAGCTGCTCTGGACGCTCTGCCGAGGCTTCCACGTCGTCCTCCATGACGAGCGCGCCGCCTCTCGCCTCGGCACCGCGCTGACGCTGCCCGAAGTCCTCCGCCGCCACCCCGTCTCCCACCTCCAGTGCACGCCGTCCTTCGCTCGCGCCAGGGTGCTCGCCGCAGACTCCGTCGCCGCGCTCTCCTCCCTCCGCTACCTCCTCGTCGGCGGTGAGGCGCTTCCCGGCCCTCTCGCATCCCAGCTTCGCGCCGCACTCCCCCACTCCTCCCTCCTCAACATGTATGGCCCGACGGAAACCACCGTCTGGTCTTCCGCGCACCCCGCTTCCCCCGCCGACGAAGGCGCAGCCACCCTTCCCATCGGCACGCCCCTCACCAACAACCGTCTCTTCGTCCTCGACGCCTCCGGCCAGCCCTGCCCCATCGGCTCGCCCGGCGAGCTCTTCATCGCGGGCGAAGGTGTCGTGCGCGGCTACTTCGGCCGCCCCGACCTCACCGCCGAGCGCTTCCTCCCCGACGCCTTCTCCGGCATCCCTGGCGCGCGCCTCTACCGCACCGGTGACCTTGCTCGCTGGCGCCCTGACGGCACGCTCGACTTCCTCGGCCGCGCCGACTTCCAGGTGAAGCTGCGCGGCTTCCGCATCGAACTGGGCGAAGTCGAAGCCGTCCTCTCACGCCACACCTCCGTCCTCCAGGCCGTCGCGGGCGTCCACCTCGATGCCTCCGGTGATGGACGCCTCGTCGCCTGGCTCGTCCCCCAGGCCGGCGTCTCGCTCGACGCCTCCGCCCTCCGCGACTTCGCCCAACGGCACCTGCCAGAACACATGGTGCCCTCGCTGTTCGTCTCCCTTCCCGCGCTTCCCCTCACTCCCAATGGCAAGGTCGACCGCAAGGCCCTCCCCTCGCCGCTGAGCAAGAGCCAGCAATCCGCCGTCCCCGACGACTCCGAGCCGAGGACGCCCCAGGAGAAGGTCCTCGCCGCCATCTGGTCCGAGGCCCTGCGCGCGCCGCGTGTCACGCGCCATGACAACTTCTTCGCGCTGGGTGGCGACTCCATCCTCTCCATCCAGATTGTCTCCCGCGCACGCAACGCGGGCCTCCAGCTCACCACCCAGCAGCTCTTCCAGCACCCGACGCTGGAGGCCCTCGCTCGGGTCGTGAAGTTCGAGGGCAGCGCATGGGCCGAGCAGTCGGACTCCGCGCTCACGCCGCGCACGTCGACGGACTCGAAGTGGCACGAGTCCACGGACGTTGTCCTGAGCCGGTTGAAGCAGGCCATCGCGGACGGGCTGGTCCCCGCGGGCACGCCGGTGGAGGACCTCTATCCGTTGTCGCCCTTGCAGCAGGGCATGCTCTTCCACACCCTCGCCGCGCCGGGCTCCGGCGTCTACGTCACCCAGTTGACGTGGACCTTCGGTGACGCCCTGGACCTGGGGGCGTTCCGGCGCACCTGGGAGGCTGTCATCCAGCGACAGCCCCTGCTGCGCACGTCCTTCCACTCGGGCGACTCGCGGGAGCCCCTCCAGCTCATCCACCCCGGTGCTGCCCTACCCTGGGAGGAACTCGACTGGCGCGGAGTGGAGGAAGCAGAGCAGCAGTCCCGCTTCCAGGTCCTCCTCTCCGAGGACCGCGCTCGCGGGTTCGACCTGCGCACGCCACCGCTGCTGCGACTGACGGTCATCCGCACCGGTGAGCAGTCCTGGCGAGCCCTCGGGACCACGCATCATGTGTTGATGGACGGCTGGAGCATGGGCCTGCTCTTCCAGGACCTCTTCACCACCTACGAGCAGATTCGCGCGGGGCTGGTGTGGGTCCGGAGCGAGGCAACGACCTTCCGCGACTACGTCACCTGGCTCCAGCGCCAGCCGATGGAGCCCGCGGAGCTCTACTGGCGAAAGACGCTGCATGGCTTCACCGCGCCCACGCCCCTCCCTGGTGCCCTTCCCCGAAGCCCGGACTCGGTGCTCCAGCGTCAGCGCCTCCAGCTCCACCTGCCCGCGCAGACGACAGCAACCCTCCAGGCCTTCGTCCGCCAGCACCGCCTCACCCTCAATGCGCTGGTCCAGGCCGCGTGGACGCTGGTGCTCTCACGTCACACCGGTGAGCAGGACATCGTCTTCGGTGCCACCACCTCCGGTCGCTCCGCCGACCTCTCCGGCATCGACCGCGCCATCGGGCTCTTCATCAACACCGTGCCCGTCCGTGTCTTCGTCGACGACGGCACCACCGCGCTCTCCTGGCTTCAGCAGCTCCACACCCAGCAGCTCGAGCTGCGCCAGTTCGAGCACACGTCCCTCGTGCGTCTGCACGGGTGGAGCGACGTGCCGCGCGGCACGCCCCTCTTCGAGTCCCTCTTCATCGTCGAGAACTTCCCCATCGACGCCGCGGTGAATTCCGCCGGGGATGCGTTGGGCATCCGCGACTTCACCATCGTGGACCAGACGGACACGCCGCTGGAGGCGTACGTCATCCCTGGGGACTCGCTGGAGCTGCGCCTGCTCTTCGACGCCGCGCGCTTCGAGCCTTCCATCCCCGAGCGTCTCCTTCATCACTGGGGCGTCGCGCTCCAGGCGCTGATGGCTGCCCCGGATGCGCGCCTCGCCTCCATCTCCCTGCTGACGAGAGAAGAGCGTGAGCAGGTCCTTCGCTCGTTCAACGGCAGGGCCCGCCCCGCGCCGGCTCAGAAAGACTCCGGCTCGCGATACACCGCTCCGCGCTCACGGACCGAGGAACAGCTCACGCAGGTGTTCGCCCAGGTGTTGGGCGTGGAGCATGTGGGCGCGACGGACAGCTTCTTCGCGCTCGGCGGACACTCCCTGCTCGCCACCCAGGTCGTCTCGCGCATCCACTCCGTGCTGGGAGTGGAGCTCCCACTGCGCGACCTCTTCGAGGCCCCCACCGTCGAACAGCTCTCCCGGCGGATTGAGTCGAGAAGCGGCGAGGGCACGGGGACCAGGCGCCTCCTCCTGCGCCCGGGCGCGCGCGACGGCGCCATTCCTCTCTCGTTCGCCCAGCAGCGCCTCTGGTTCCTCGATCAGCTCCAGCCCGGCGGCTCCGCATACAACATCCCGTGGGCGCTCAAGCTCACCGGAACCCTGGATTCAAACGCGCTGCGCCAGTCCCTCCGCGCGCTGATGCTGCGCCATGAGGTGCTGCGCACGCACTTCGCCATTCATGAGGGTCAGCCCGTTCAGCGCATCCAGCAGGATGTCGTGCTGGAGATGCCTCTCATCGACCTCCGCGCACTGCCGGAGCAGGAGCGGGACGCGGAAGCCCAGCGCCTGATGCGCCAAGAGGCACTGCACTCATTCGACCTGTCTCGGGGTCCGCTGGTACACGCGACCCTGGTGCGATTGAGCGACGACGAGCACATCCTGCTCGTCACCGCACACCACATCGTCTCCGACGGATGGTCTGTCGCCATCATCGTCCGCGAGCTCGCCGCCTTCTACCGTCAGTTCGCCGGAGGAGAACCCGCCCAGCTCGCCTCCCTGCCCATCCAGTACGCCGACTTCGCCATCTGGCAGCGCGAATGGCTCCAGGGCGACGTCCTTTCCGCCGAGATTGACTGGTGGCGCCAGGAGCTCGCCGGCGTCTCGACTTCGCTCGAGCTTCCCACTGACAGGCCGCGTCCCGCTGTTCAGACGTACCGGGGAGACATCGTCCCCGTGGTCCTGTCCAGACAGTCGAGCGACTGGGTCAAGGCGCTCGCCCAGCACGAGGGTGCCACGCCCTTCATGGTGCTGCTGGCTTCCTTCCAGTTCCTGCTCTCCCGCTACTCGGGCCAGGACGACATCTCCGTCGGCTCGCCCCTCGCCAACCGGAATCGCTCCGAGACCGAGGGCCTCATCGGCTTCTTCGTCAACACCCTCGTCTTCCACTCCCGACTCGACTCGAAGCAGTCCTTCCGTCAGTTGCTCTCCCAGGTGCGCACGTCCACTCTGGCCGCCTACGAGCACCAGGACGTCCCCTTCGAGAAGCTTGTCGAAGAACTCCAGCCTCAGCGTGACCTGAGCCGCTCACCGCTCTTCCAGGTCACCCTCACCCTTCAGAACGCTCCTGAAGGAGAACTCAAGCTCGCCGGCATCACGCTGGGCGCGCTGCCTCCGAGCATCGAGTCCTCGAAGTACGACATCAGCCTTCTGCTCGAAGAAGGCATCAATGGCTTCGCGGGTGTCTTCAACTACAACACCGACCTCTTCGACGCGGCGACCATGGAGCGCCTCTCGCGTCACTACGCGGTGCTGATTGAGGGACTTCAGGCGGCCCCCGATACCCAGCTTGGCCTGATCCCTCTGCTCACGTTGGCGGAGAAGCAGCAGGTCCTCGCGGGTTGGAATGGCGTTGTCAGTGATTACCCGCGCGACGCATCCATCCCTTCGCTCTTCGCTCAGCAGGCCGCGCGCACGCCTGATGCTGTCGCCGTTG
>NZ_JABUMT010000027.1:0-39257 GCF_013336715.1 Myxococcus sp. CA056 | reverse complement strand
TGGTGGCCCACTCAGGCTGGGGTGCGGGAGTGCCAGTTGCGTCCGTGGTGGCCCACTCTGCCTGGACCGCGTCGGCGGGGAGTTCTTCCGTCGTGGCCCATTCGGGCTGCGCAGGGGTGGCTTCGCCAGTGGACGTGGCCCACTCGGTCTGGACCGCGTCGGCGGGGAGTTCCTCCGTCGCGGCCCACTCGGGCTGAGCGGTGGCGGGGGCTGCGTCACTCGTTGCTGCAGACCACTCGGTCTGGACTGCGTCGGCAGGGAGTTCTTCCGTCGCGGCCCACTCGGGCTGCGGAGCGGGAGTGCCGGTTGCGTCCGTGGTGGCCCACTCGGCCTGGACGGCGTCGGCGGGGAGTTCCTCCGCTGCGGCCCACTCGGGCTGAGCGGTGGCAACTGCTGCGTCGCTCGTGGTGGCGGACCATTCGGTCTGGACTGCGTCGGCGGGGAGTTCTTCCGTCGCGGCCCACTCAGGCTGAGCGGTGGCGGTGGCTGCGTCGCCGGTGGTGGCGGACCACTCGGTCTGGACCGCGTCGGCGGGGAGTTCCTCCGTCGCGGCCCACTCGGGCTGTGCCTCGGTCGTCGACCACTCCGACTGAGCGGCCTCGGGCGCGAGCTCCGTCGGCGCTGCCCATGCCTGCTCGGCATAGCCTTGCTCGGCCGTGGATGCGGCAGCCCACTCGGATTGGAGCTCGATGCCCTCGGAACTCGCCGGGGCGGAGTCCCCCGTGGACGCGTCGGAGGACACCCACTCGGGTTGCAGCTCGATGGGCGCGCCCTCTTCCGTTGCTCCGACATGCTCCGAAGCGAGGCTCGCGCTGCTCGCCAGGGGCTCCAGGTCACCCGACTGCGTGCCCCATTCGCCCTCGCCGGAGGCGTCGGCCGGAAGGTCCAGTCCTCGCTCATCCGAAGTCGAGAACTGTCCAGGATCGAGGAACTCGCCAGCACTCGCGAGAGGCACGGCCTCCTCGGGATTGCCACTCAGGTCGAATCCATCCTGCGAAGCCGCCGCACTGAGCGACGCCGCTGTCCCCGTGAAGTCGGTCGCCGCGTCGGTGTCGACCTCGATGGTGTCGGCCTGGAGATCGGGCCCGACCTGCACAGCGCGAAGCTCCAGTGAAGGCACCGTGTCCGTGCTGAAGGGCGACTCCACGGCAGACGAGGCTTCCGCCTCCACGCCAAGGTCCCCCACCTCGAAGGTAGGGGGCTCACCCTGAGCCGTCGTCTCCTCGAAGGAGGCGGCGCTCAATCCTTCCTCGGTGCTCACCGGCTCGGCGGAGAGGAAGTCCTCGGACGCTCCTTCGGTGCTCACATCGCCGCCATCGAGCGCAATCTCCTCGACGGCGGGCGAAGTGGCGACGTCGGAGTCTCCCTGTGCGCTCTCTACCGACGGCGAGGCGTCCCAGTTGCTGGAAGTCGCGTCGAGAGACAGCTCCCCGGCATGCGACTCCGGAGCCGTCGCCGCGAACTCCTCCGCCGAAGCGGGCTCGAGCATGTCGGACGCATCGAGCGAAATCTCCGCGCCAGCGGCATCGTGAGCCGCCGCCGTGGAATCCTCGGTGCCAGCCTCCCGCGGCGAGAAGGTGGACTCGCCCACGCCAGGGTCCTCGGAGGACTCGTAGGCCGAGTCGCTCAAGATGCCCGTGTCCTGGGCGGCGAAGCCCAGGTCCGCTCCCGCGTCGTGCGCGGCAGCGTCGCTCGCCGAAAGCTCCTCCGTCACATCGCTCGAGTCGAGCGACATGGGCTCGGCGTTCTCCATCGCCCCGACGTCGATGACGTCATTGGCGTCGGCGAGGTCCGTCGCGGACGACTCCATGGGGTCCACGGCCAGGGGCGCGGAGGCCCAGGCTTCGTCGAGGGACGAAGGGGACTGTTCCTCGGCCAGCATCGGCTCGCTGTCCGCCGTGGCGTCGAGCAGTTCGACCTCCGAGGAGGGAACCTCCACCTCGGACTCGGAGGCGGTGAGCGTCGTTTCCTCGGAAGGCTGTGCCGCGAGGAGCGTGGACGTCGAGGGCTCCTCGGCCGATTCGACCTCCAGGGAGAGGTCGGCGAAGGACGACTCGAGCGAGGTCTCCGGCTCACGTCGCGGAGCGGCCCGCTCCACCTGCGTGTCGAGCTCTCCGAAGTCCTCTTCCGCGGCCAGCTGTGATGCCTCGCTCGGCGCGACGTCCTGGTGGCTCAGCGGCGGCTGTCCGCTCTCGAGGTCGTCGGTGGCGTCCTCGAATGCGTCCGTGGTGGGCACATCCGTTTCCGAGACCTCCAGCACGTCCTCGAACGACGAGGCGTCGGACGTGGCCACGGTCGGCGCACCAGCAGGGGGCGTGGGACTCGGGGCCATCCACGGGGCCGGCTCACTCAGGGCGGGGATGTCGATGTCGTCCGCGCTGAGGGCCAGGTTCTCCGGCTCCGGGGCGGGAGGCGTGTAGGGGGCCTGGGCCGGCTGCTCGTAGCCCGCGTAGTAGGACTGCTGCGCGGGGTCGGTGGCCTGGGCCTCATGCGGCTCGGCGGCGGGCCAGCCCTGGTTCGGATCATGCCCCTGCTGCTGCGCGTAGGCCTGATTCGGATCGTAACCCTGCTGCTGCGCGTAACCCTGGTTCGGGTCGTAGCCCTGCTGTGCGTAACCCTGATTCGGGTCGTAGCCTTGCTGCTGCGCGTAGGCCTGATTCGGATCGTAGCCCTGCTGCGCGTAGGCCTGATTCGGATCGTAACCCTGCTGCTGCGCGTAGGCCTGATTCGGGTCGTAGGCCTGGTTCGGGTCGTAGCCCGGCTGCGCGTAACCCTGATTCGGATCGTAACCCTGGTTCGGGTCGTAGCCCTGGGCGGGGTAGGCGTACCACTGGCCGTCGGCGCCGTAGTAGCCCTGGGGCTGCTGCTCGTAGCCAGCGGGGTAGGCGTACCACTGGCCATCAGCGGCGTAGTAGCCCTGGGGCTGCTGCTCGTAGCCAGCGGGGTAGGCGTACCACTGGCCATCAGCGGCGTAGTAGCCCTGGGGCGCCGCCTCCTGCTGCTGCCAGGTGGAGGCGTCGGACGCGGGGGTGTCCTGGATGCCGAGGAGGCCACGCAGCTCTCCCCAGCGCGCCTCCTCCACGGGAGACAGGCTGCCCAGCTTCCGCTTCTCGTCGAGGAAGCGAAATTCTCTCATTGCTGCACGCGTGTCCGACATCCGTCACCTTGCTGCGGACGGCGGACTGCCCGGTTACCGTCGCAGCGCAAATGGGGGGGCTGCGAGTGTAGGAGACTCCCGGGGAGGGGTAAACCAAATGGACCAAGCTTGCCCGGCCGCTACCTCTGCCGGACGATCTTCTCGATCTCCGAATCGAGGTCTTCCAGGGTCATTCCGTAGTGGGTCTTCAGCGCCGCCTCGAAGGGCACCTGCCGCTTGCACACATCCCGGGTGAGGGTCAGCAGGCGGTGGGCGCCCTCCCGGCGCATCAGCTCCTGGACCGCCATTCCGGAGATGGCATACGCCATGGTCGCGCTGGGGGTGTTGATCGGGGAGACCTTCATCATCTGCTTGACGCTGATGAGGGACAGGGTTGGGTCGGCGAGCACCGTCCGCATCTGATCCACCATCTCCAGGTCGGGGCCCGGGACGTCCAGGTACTTCCACTCCACGAACATGGAAAGCCCCTCGTTGTACCAGAGGGGAAGGCGGACCATGTCGCCGTCGCCCCCTCCGCAGATGTCGGCGACCGTGGCATGGACGTACTCGTGGATGATCGTGGCCTTGGTCTCCTTCGTCAGCTCCTTGGCGTTGTTGATGGCGATGGCGTTCTCGAAATACTTCCCAGCCACGACCCTCGCCACGCGCGGACCGAAGGCCGTCGCGAACTCCTGGCCGGTGTAGAGCACGACGGACACGGGGGTCTCGCGTGCCTCGCCCAGGACGCCTCGGGTGAAGTGGTAGGCATCGCTGAGAATCTCGACGATGTGCCCCTCGTAGTCAGCACGTTGGCCGAAGTCGCGATCATTGTTGAAGTAGCTGATGACGAACCGGCTGTTGGAACGCACCCGCATGCCCCTGGCGTCCACCCCGGACTCGAAGCCGAGCTTGGGCCCCCGGAGGGTCATCCCCGGCCGCGTCTCCAGTGACACGACGGAGGCCTCCTCGCCCCCCATCGCGCTCGCGGGACGTGCCTGCCCGGGCTGAGGGGCGGAGCTTCCAAGGCGCCGGGAGATGCGCGTGGCCTCGGACCGGGCCGCGTCTTCCTGAAGTGTCTGCTGGCGGGCTTTCTGGAGCAGTCGTTTGGCCTCGGCCGACTCCTTCGCGCGGGGAGGCACCTTCTCGAACGCCGCCTGGGCGCCCACGAAGTCCTGCTCCTCCAGCAGCAGCTTGCCGAGCTCCAGCGGGAAGCTCCCGTCCTTGGGGAAGAGCGTCACGCCCTTCACCAGGGCGGACTCGGCCGCTGCCCGCTGCTCCGTCTTGCGCGCGGCGCTCGCCAGGCAGCGGATGGCCGGCGCGGACTCCTCGTACAGGATGGCGCGCTCTCCCATCGAGTACGCCATCACCGTGTCGTCCTTCATCAGCGCCTGGCAGCCCTTGACCAGCGCGCCGGAGACCGTGGCCCGCTGCTCCGCCGGAACCGCCTTCGCATCCCCTGACGCGAAGGCCAGATACAGCTCCTCCCAGGACTTCTGTCCGGAGAGTTCTTTCGCCTTCTGGGCGGGCGTTTGCGGCGTGGTGGCGAGCAGGAGCGCGACGAACAGGAAACGCATGTCCCCAGTATGGCCGAGCCCCGCCGCGTGCGCGCAAGACCCCAGCTACTTGCGGGCCACCTGCCAGCCCAGCTCCTCCAGGGCTTGCTCCAGCTCGCGGATGTGGGCCGGACCCGTCGTCTCCAGCGTCACCTCCACCATGGCCTCGCCCAGCCCCGCCTTCGAGAAGGCGCGCTCGTGGTGGAGGTCCACCACGTTGGCCCTCAGGTCGGCGATGCGCGAGGTCAGCCGCGCGAGCATCCCAGGCCTGTCCGGCAGCCGCACCTCGAGCTGGACCAGGCGTCCGGCCTTCACCAGTCCGCGCTCGATGATGCGGCTGATGACGTTCATGTCGATGTTGCCGCCGCTCAGGATGATGGCGGTGCGCTTGCCCTTGGCCTGGGGGACGCGGCCATTGAGCACCGCCGCCACGCCCACCGCGCCCGCGCCCTCCACCACGCTCTTCTCCTGCTCCAGCAGCGTGAGGATGGCGGCGGCGATCTCCTCCTCGTCCACCGACACCACCGCGTCCACGTACTTGCGCACCATGGGGAAGGTGAGCTCCCCCACCTTCTTCACGGCGATGCCATCCGCGATGGTGGTCCCCGCGGCGGGCAGCTCCACCAGCTTCCCGGCTTCAATCGACGCCTTCATGCTGTCGATGGTGGACGTCTGCACTCCCACCACGATGATGCCCGGCTTGCTCTCCTTCAGCGCGCACGCCACGCCGGAGATGAGCCCGCCTCCGCCAATGGGCACCAGCACCACCTCCACGTCAGGCCACTGCTCCAAGAGCTCCAGCCCCAGTGTCCCCTGGCCCGCGATGACATGCGCGTCATTGAACGGGTGCACGAAGACGAGCCCTTCCTCCTGCTGGATTCGCAGCGCTTCCGCGTAGGCCTCGTCGTAGTTGGAGCCCTTGAGCACCACGCGCGCGCCGTACTCATCCCGCGTGCGCGACACCTTGATGAGCGGCGTGCGCTCCGGCATGACGATGGTGGCCTTCACCCCCAACCGACGCGCGTGGTAGGCGACCCCCTGCGCGTGGTTGCCGGCCGACGCGGCGATGACTCCGCGCTTTCGCTCCTCCGGCGTCAGCGTCAGCAGCTTGTTGAGCGCGCCGCGTTCCTTGAAGGCGCCCGTGCGCTGGAGGTTCTCCAGCTTGAAGTACACCGCCGCGCACTCCGTCCGCTCGGTGAAGTAGTCCGAGGCGGGGCAGGGCGTGGGGCGGATGGCGTCGCGCAGACGCTCCCGCGCGGCGAGGATGTCCTGGAGGGTGACCATGAGCGTGCGCGTGTAGCGGAAGCGCGCCCCGGGCGGAAGGGACAGTCGGCACCGGAGCGCCCGCCCTCCCGGGTTGCCGCGATGCGGCAGGCTCGCCCGGCGGGAGGACGGACGGGCACGCCCGCGCGCGTCAGATGCCGCGCAGCACGGTGGCCTTGCCCACCCGGCCGATGGCGAGGATGTAGGCCGCCGTCCGCATGGAGACCTTTCGCGAGCGGGCAATCTGCGCCACGCGCTCGTAGGCCTCCTTCATCGTCTTCTCCAACTCCGCGTTGACGCGGTCCTCTTCCCAGGACAGGTGCTGGAGGTTCTGCACCCACTCGAAGTAGCTCACCGTGACGCCACCGGAGCTGGCGAGCACGTCCGGCACCACGAAGATGCCGCGCTTCTCGAAGATTTCGTCCGCTTCCGGCTGGGTGGGGCCGTTGGCGCCCTCGATGATGAGGCGCGCGCGCACCGCGTTCGCGTTGTCGCGGGTGAGCACGTGGCCGAGCGCCGCCGGGATGAGGACCTCGCAGTCCGCCCCGAGCACGTCCTCGTTGCTACACGCCGTGCCGCCACCGAAGCCCGTCACGGTGCCGGTGCGCTTGACGTGCTCGAAGAGGGAGGGGACGTCCAGGCCCTGCGGGTTGCGCACGCCGCCCAGCACGTCCGACACGGCGACCACCACGCCGCCGTCTTCCCACAACAGCTGAGCGGTGTGGCTGCCCACGTTGCCGAAGCCCTGAATCGCGAAGCGCGTGCCCTTCACCGGCAGGCCCAGGTCCCGGAGGATTTCGCGGCACACGTACAACAGGCCGCGCCCGGTGGCCGCCTCGCGGCCCTTGGAGCCGTAGAGCTCCAGCGGCTTGCCCGTGACGACGGCGGGCGAGTGGCCGTGGTAGCGCGAGTACTGGTCCATGATCCACGCCATCACCTGGGGGTTGGTGTTGACGTCGGGGGCGGGGATGTCACGCGTGGGGCCGATGACGTCCTGAATCTGGTCGACGAACTTGCGCGTCAGCCGCTCCAGCTCCTTGAGGCTCAGCTGGGAGGGGTCGCAGGCGATGCCGCCCTTGGCGCCGCCGTAGGGCACATTCACGACGGCCGTCTTCCACGTCATCAGCGACGCGAGCGACGCGGACTCGTCCTGGTCCAGGCCGGGGTGGTAGCGCAGGCCGCCCTTCATGGGGCCCCGGCTGTTGTCGTGCTGAATCCGGTAGCCCAGGAAGGTGCGAATCTCGCCGGAGTCCATCTCGATGGAGACCTGGACCTTCACCTCGCGCAGCGGCGTGGCGAGCAGCGTTTCGATGGGGGTGCCCACGTCCATGATCCGCGCGGCCTTGCGGAAGAAGTAGTTGGTACCCTCGACGGCGCTCATGTTTCGCAGTGCTCCTGGTGGCTGCGGTGGGTCCAACCGGTCCCGCCCCGCGCGAAAGACCTTAACAGAAGGGGTGCGCTACCATAGGAAACTGCCATGTCTCCCGGCCCTCCGGATGCTTCCACGGTGAACGGACACCTGCAGGGCCTGGCCCGGCGGATTCGCGCGCTGCGAGAGCGACGCGGCCTCACCCAGGAAGACTTCGCCGCCCGGTGTGGCATCTCCGTGTCCTTCGCGTCACTGCTGGAGCGCGGCGAGCGAGGCCCCAGCTACGAGACGCTCCTCCAGGTGGCCGTCGCGCTGGAGCTGCCCTTGTGGGAGCTGCTCCGGCTGGATGACGTGGACGACGCGGGAGCCCACCGGCTGGAGGGCTTCGCCCGGGCCCGCCGGCTGTCGCGACAGGACGTGGACCGGCTGCTGGAAGTGGCGGAGGTGATGTTCAGCGCGGGCCCCATGCCGTCGCGGCCCACCGGGCCCGAGCCCGCGCGCTGCGAGGAGCCCGAGTGCGAGCGGCCCGTGCTGGCCCGAGGCCTGTGCACCGCCCACTACCACCGGGCCCGACGCAGGAAGGCCGCGGAGCAGGAAGGCGCCTGACCCGAGAGGGGCGCATCCCCGAGTCATCTCGGAAGCGCCCAGGCCAGCAAGACGCCTGCTCCGAGTCCTGGCTCGCGGCGGCCCCGGGAAGCACGTGCCTCCCGGGGAACGCACCGGATTACTTCTTGCGAGCGCGCTCGACCTTCAGCGTGCGCTCACCGTGCTGCTTGCCGTGCGTGGTCTCGAACCCGGCGGCATCCTCATCCGCGACGAAGACGTACGCGTAGGTCGGGCGCAGGTCCATCCGCGCGACCTTGCCGGCCGGGGCGCCCGCGGCCTCGAGCGCGGCGGTGACGCCCGCCTCATCCAGCCCGTCCTGCCTGCCCAGGCCCACCCACAGGCGCACCTGGCCCGGCAGGTCCGGCAGCGCCTCGTGACGCGGACGACGCTCCTCGCGCGAGCCGCGCGGGCGGTGCCGCTCCAGCTTCAGCGGCTTGTCGCCATGCAGCTTGCCGTTGAGCGCCTCGAAGGCCGGAGCGTCCGCCTCGGCCACGTAGGCGTAGCCGTAGGTGGGGCGCAGCAGCGCCTTGAGCACCTTGCCGGCGGGCGCGCCCGCGGCCTCCAGCGCGGCGGGCAGCTTCGCCTCGTCCATGCCGTCATCCATGCCCAGGTTGGTCCACAGCTTCACCTCGCCGGGGCCCGCGTCCGGAGACGGGGGCGGACGGGTGCCGGGCTCGCGCTCGGTGCGCGGCTTGCTCTTCTCCACGCGCAGCGTCTTGGTGCCGTGCTGCTTGCCGTTGAGCGTCTCGAACCCCGGGGAGTCGTCCTCCGCGACGAAGACGTACGCGAAGGTGGGGCGCAGCTCCGCGCGCACCATCTTCCCCAGCGGCGCGCCGGCGTCTTCCAGGGCCGTGGCGATGCTGCCCGGCCCCAGGCCGTCCGCCGTTCCCAGGTTGACCCACAGCTTCACCTCGCCAGGGCCCGCCTCCAGCGCCGCGGCGCCTCGGCTCGCGCCCGGGTCTCTCTCCCGACGGGGCTCGTCACGACGCGGACGGCGCTCGCGGTCCGGGTGCTCCGGGCGGGCCATGGGCTTCTCGCCCCGCTCACGCCGCTCCTCGCGCTCGCGACGCTCACCGCCGCGCTCGCGCTTGTCGTCGCGCCCGCCGCGTCCTCGGCCCTCGCTCCGGCTCTCGCTCTTGCGCTCGGGGGCCGGCTCGCGGCGCTCGGTCTCCTGGGCGGCCTGGGCCTTCTCCATGCGCAGGTGGCTGAAGAAGTACTTGAGCAGGAAGGCGACCAGGTCGTCCGCGTTCGGCTTGTTCTTCAGCTGCGCGGCCAGGGGCAGGAAGCCCTCGAAGATGGAGGAGCCGGAGGCCTCCTGGATTTCGCGCACGTGGCGCTCCGTCCACAGACGCATCGCCTCTTCGGGCGCGGGCATCTCCTGCTTCTCGAACTTGATGCCGTACTTCTTCTCCAGCACGGTGTACGTCGCCAGCTCGCGCCCGGAGAAGAGGTTGATGGCGGTGCCCTTGTTGCCGATGCGGCCGGTGCGGCCGACGCGGTGCAGGTACACGGCCGGGTCCTCGGGCAGCGAGTAGTTGATGACGTACTCGAGGCCGGAGATGTCGATGCCGCGCGCCGCGATGTCCGTGGCGACCATGAAGGCGACCTCGCCGCGCTTCACCTTGCCCATCACCCGCTCGCGCTCCTTCTGCGGCAGGTCTCCGTTGAGCAGCTCCGCGTCGAAGCCGTTGCGGTTGAGCACCGCGGTCACCAGCGCCGTGTCATCCCGCGTGTTGCAGAAGATGATGGCGTTGGGCGGCTCCTCCTTCTCCAGGATGTAGATGAGGTTGCGCGGCTTGGGGAAGGCGTCCGACACGTCGTAGCGGACGTGGTGGATGTGCTCCACCGTGAAGACGTCGCCGGACAACAGCAGCGTCTCCGCGTTCGTCGTGTACCGGGCGATGAGGTTCTGGATGTCCGTGGGGACGGTGGCGCTGAAGAGCAGCACCTGACGCGCCTTCGGAAGACGGTCGAGGATGCGGGTGACTTCCTCGTAGAAGCCCTGGTTGAGCATCTCGTCGGCTTCGTCCAGCACCGCGTGGTCGCAACCGTCCAGCTTCAGGTTGCCCCGGTTGATGTGGTCGAACACCCGGCCCGGCGTGCCGACGATGATGGGCGTGCCCTCCTCGAACGCGTCCTCCTGCTGCTTCATGGAGGCGCCGCCGTAGATGGCCGCCACCTTCACGCCCTTGTTCTTGCCCAGGGACCGCAGCTCGTCCGCCACCTGCATCGCCAACTCGCGCGTGGGGCAGAGGATGAGGGCGCGCACGCGCTTCTCGTCCGCGGGAATCTTCTCCAGCAACGGCAGGCCGAACGCGGCCGTCTTACCAGTGCCAGTCTTGCTGCGGACAATCAGGTCCTTGCCCTCCATCACCGGCCGGAACGCCCGGGCCTGGACAGGGGTGGGATGGGTGTAGCCGCGCTCCGCCAGCGCGCGGCGGAGGGGCTCTGACAGGTTCATTTCGTCGAAGCCGATGTCCGCGATGTATTCGGCGGGACGGGTCGGGGCTTCTTCGGTGGCCGGGCTGCCCGGCGCGGTGGGCTCTTGGATGTCGCTCATCAAGCAGGGGCATAGCTCCTGCATTACCCTCTGGCAACAATCGCGGCACTTTGGGGTATGGAGCGCCCATGGCGAGTGGAGGGAAAAGAACCAAAGGAACGACTTCCCGGCCCCGAGCGAAGCGGGCGGCGGGCAGCGCGCCCGCCCAGGCGGAGGTCGTCGAGGCGGAGGTGGAGGAGCCAGGGGCCCAGACAGCGTCGGACCCGGATTCCTTGGAGCCGGACGTGGCCGAGCTGGTTGACGCGGAGCCCGAGGTGGAGGTGGTCAGGCCCGTGCCCTCCCGGGCCCTCGTCAAGTCGAGCGAATCAGCGCTCTCCAACCGGGACCCCCTCCAGGCCTACATGACGGAGGTGCAGCGCCACCCCCTGCTGACGCGCGAGGAGGAGCTGGAGCTGTCGCGCCACTACCGCGACACGGGCGATGTGCGCACCGCCTACCGGCTGGTGGCCTCCAACCTGCGGCTCGTGGTGAAGCTGGCCCACGAGTACCACCGCAACCCGCTTTCCCTGTTGGACCTGGTCCAGGAGGGGAACATCGGGTTGATGCAGGCGGTGAAGAAGTACGACCCGGAGCGGGGCGTGAAGCTGAGCAGCTACGCGGCCTGGTGGATTCGGGCGTACATCCTTCGCTACATCATGGACAACTGGAAGATGGTGAAGCTGGGGACGACGGAGGCCCAGCGGAAGCTCTTCTTCAAGCTGCGCCAGGAGCAGGACAAGCTCGTCGCCCAGGGCTTCGAGGCCAGCCCCAAGCTGTTGGCGGAGCGGCTCAACGTCACCGAGCAGGACGTGGTGGAGATGGACCAGCGGCTCGGCCACGACGAGCTTTCCATCGACGCGCCGCTGGGCGGGGACGACGAGGGCTCCCGAGGCACCCGCGCGGACCGCTACCTGCCGTCGGGCGCCATCCCCGCCGACGAGCGACTGGGCGCCGAGCAGCTCAAGGCCCTCTTCCGCGAGAAGCTCGCCGAGTTCTCCCGCACGCTGGAGGGCAAGGAGCGCTTCATCTTCGAGAACCGCCTCACCTCCGACGAGCCGCTGACGCTCCAGGACATCGGCGACAAGTACGGCGTCAGCCGGGAGCGCGCGCGGCAGATAGAGGCGGCGCTCATCCAGCGGATGCGCGAGTTCATGCGTGAACACATCCCCGACTTCGACCTGGTGGCGTCGCCCAAGGCTTGAGGGGGCGGGAGCGCGCGGCGAGGGCGGGGAGCGCTATGCTGCCCGCTGTCGTCACCGCTTCCTCCTGGGGGTTCTCCATGGGCCGCATCTTCCGCGCCTCGGGCGTGTGTCTCGTCGTCGCCGCGTTGCTGACGCTTGTGGGTTGTGCTGGCTCGCTTCGGCAGAACTACCTGCGCGACAAGGCGGCGGACCATGTCTACCGACGGCCGCTGCCGGACTTCTGGCCCGACGTGAAGGCGCTGCTCAAGGAGCAGGGCTACTCGTGGAAGGAGATGCCGGGCCGCTTCGTGCTGGAGACGGAGTGGCGCGACTCCGGAGGCGGCACCCTGGGGCCCACCTCCTCCTCGCGCTTCCTCGTCGAGGGCCTCACGCTCAATTCCGGGGGCGCCATCCTCCGGGTGATGCGGGGCAACCGGGTGGCCCAGAACATTGGCGTGGGCAACGTGGACCAGCGAATCGCCACCGGCGGCTCGCAGCGCGCCCAGGAGGAGCAGGCCCAGGCCCGCCTCGACTCCACCACCAGCGGCGTGCTGCCCACCCAGCAGAACTACGCGCGCGACTTGGAGCTGGAGCTGATGTTGCTCCAGCGAATCGACCCGGCGTCGGCCGCGAAGCTGGAGGCGGACGCGGTGAGCGCCCACCCCTGAGTCTCGCGGCGGCGTGGCGTCACTTCTTCCAGGGCCGGGAGATGACGCAGGCGTTGATGCCGCCCACGCCCATGGACAGCTTGCCCGCGCAGCCGGCGGGCGCCGCGACGGCCTCGTCGAACACGAAGCGGCCGTGGACGCGCGAAATCTGCTGGTTGAGTTCCTTGGGCTTCAGCGGCGTGGGGAACACCTGCCCGCGCCCGTAGCCCAGGTACTGCGCCGTCAGCTCCCAGCCGCCGCCCGCGGACATGCCGTGGCCGAACGTGCCCTTGCGCGCGGTGATGAGCACCGACGCGGGCAGCACGTCCCGCAGGTTCTGCACCTCCAGGTAGTCACCCGGGGTGGCGGTGGCGTGCAAGTCCCAGCTCCCCACGTCGTCGGCCGAACATCCCGCGGCGGCCAGCGCCTCGCGGATGGCCAGGGTGGGGCCTTCCTTGGACGGGGTGATGATGTGGTCCGCGTCCGCGGTGACGCCCACGGAGACGGGCTCCATGCCCAGTGGCTTGAAGCCCTTGGACGTGAAGTAGTCGTAGTCGCCCAGCACCCAGACCACCGCGCCTCCCGCGATGTGCGTGCCGCGCAGCGCGGTGAGGGGCTTGGAGATGGCGGCGTCGGCGGAGATGACGCGGGCGTTGTAGAAGCCGCCCACGACGAGCGGGTTGGGCGCCGCGTCCGTCATGCCCATGACCACGGCCTTCGCCTCGCCCAGCTGGAGCGAGTTCATGGCCAGCTTCAGGCCATAGCCGAAGGACGAGCACGCGGCGACGGGAGCGAACGTCATGCCGGTGATTTGACCCAGCATCGAAATCTGCGAGGCGGGCGTGTTGTGGATGTTCCACAGCACGTTGGAGGAGACGGCGTTCCAGGGCGGCTCCGGCGCGCTCCACTTCTTCTGCAGCCGGGCGTTGCGGGTGCGCTTCTCCTTGATGACGGCAAGCTTCGCGGACTCCACGTCGGCGCCGTCCGGCACGCCGATGGCCTCGATGTCGCGCAGCTCCGCCAGGTACTCGCGCAGCTCCGTGGACAGGGCCGTCCAGAAGTGCCACCACGCGTCCTCGGCCTCGTCGCGGATGCCTTCTTCCACCGACGACGGCTCCGGCGGCAGGCCCGCCAAAGGCTCGCGCGTCTCCAGCCACTTGCGCATCACCGCGTTGCGCTCCGGCGCGGACCAGAAGCGGTCCCACCGGCGCTGGGCGCGGTACAGGTCCAACGAGATGGACTGGATGGTGGGCAGGTCGCCCAGGCCCGTGCCCACGTAGACGTGCGCGCGGGGCCCCAGGGCCTGCAGCTCCTGCTCCAGGCCGGGGTTCTGCGACAGCGACTGGATGAACGCGCCGATGGCGAACTGCGTCGGCTGCCCCATCTTCCGCTCCAGCTGCGAGAAGCGGTTGGCCGGGAAGCGCTCGTCAATCCAGGGCTTGTAGTCGGCCAGCTCGAACTCCGGCGTGCCGACGAGGAAGTTGTCCGGCCCGAAGCCGTTGAAAGGGGACAGCCAGCTTTCGGAGGACGTGAGGTTCCTCTCGAACGCCTCGATGTTCCTGGACCGGGGGGCGACGACGCCCCAGCCGAAGATGCCAACTCTGCGCACGGTGTGACTTTCCTTGGCCGCTACTCAGGGGGCGAGCGGCTCGATCTTCAGATTGTCGAAGTGGACCCGGCTCTTCCAGCCGGAGAAGCCGAAGTACTGATTGCGCGTCCCTTCCAGGGGCGAGGGGTCCTGGAGGGTGAGGAACGGCTGCCCGTCCAGCTCCCAGGAGAGGGTGCCTGCGCGTCGGGTCAGCTTGAAGTGGTGGCGCTTGCCGGGCACCACGGAGGCCCCGTCGCGCGTCACCCGGTCCGGCGTGTGCTCGCTGCGTCGGGCGATGGCCGACTGCGTGTTGCGCCAGCCGCCGAAGATGAACACGTAGCCCGTCGCCGTGTACTGCAGGCGCAGGTCTCCGGCGTAGAAGGAGCGACCGTCACCCCACGCCTCGATCTTGATGTCGCCGTCCGGGCTGTCCGTCCACGCGTCGAACTCAATCGTCGCGTCGCGGGGGATGGGCCGCTTGAGCCACACGGGGCGGTTGTGGACCATCTCCACCACCAGCGCGCCGTCCACCAGCTTCGTGGCGGAGGGGTTGGTGACGTTCCACGCGTCTCCCAGCGTGTCGCGGTTGAAGTCGTCCGCGTACGGGCCCGGAGGAATCACCGGCGCGGGGGGCGCGACGCGGGCGGGCATCCGGTCCGGCGAGTCCACGCGCAGGTTGTCGTAGAAAATCTGCGACTCGAAGCCGGACAGGCCCAGGCGGTCATGGCCCTTGCCCTTGAGGGGACGCGGGTCGTCGAACTCCAGGAAGGCTTCTCCGTCGATGCTCCAGCGGATGAGCGTGCCTCGGCGCTCGATGCGCCAGTGGTACGTGCGGCCGGCCTGCACCGGCGTGCCGCGCGCTTCCACGCGGACGCGGGTGTCGTCCTTGAACACGGAGGCGATGTCCGCGGCGTCCGTCTTCGCGCCGTCGTCCGCCTTGTCACCCTGGGCTCCGGCCTTGCGCGCCGCGCGGCGCTTGAGCGCGTCGATGTTGGGCGCGCCCATGTCCAGCCGGGCCAGCACGGACATCGAGTTGTTGAACCCGCCCTGCACCAGGACGTACCCGGAGCTGGGGTCCACGCCGTTGCCGAAGACCTCCACCCGGATGTCACCCTCGGGCAACTCCGAGCGCACGTCGAACTCGATGGCCACGTCGTCCGGCAGCGGCGCCTGGAGCCACAGCGGGTTGTTCTTCACGCCCGGTGCCAGGAGCTCGCCCTGAATCACCCGCCAGTAGCCACCCACGGAGAAGAAGTCCCGCTTCACCACGCCCGGGTCCGCGAAGTCCTGGGTGTAGGGCACTGTCGCCGTCACGTCCGCGTCTCCGCGGAACAGGGCGTAGTGGATGAGGGGGAACTGGATGACGAGGACCAGCGCGGCGAGCACGGCCCAGCCCCGGCGCGACATCCCTTCCGGCTTCACCCACGCGGTGCTCGCGGTGGGCTCCTGCCGGGGGGCGGGCTCCGAGGGGGACTCCTGCTTCTTCTCCGACTCCTTGCGCCTGACCTGGCCCATCAATCCTTCGGGGGTTTTCCGGGGGGAAAGGCGGCGGAATGTACGCGCCACGACGCTGGAGGTAAAGCGCGGCCGGCGCCCGTCGGAGGTCGGCTACTTGACCCCCCAACGTTTCTCGAGCGCCCGCTGCTCCGCCTGCCGCAGCTTGGCGCGCTCCTTTTCCCCGCGTTGTTTGTCGGCTTCTTCAGGGGAGGGGCGCATGGCGAGCTGGTACACGGCGCCCGCAACGGCGAACAGGCCGGCGGCGACGATGACGCCCCAGGGCCTGCTGGCCACGGCGGCCACCAGCCCGCCGAACTGGTGCAGCGCCGCCAGCGCGCCGATGACGAGCACCCAGCCGCCCACCGCGGAGGCCACCAGCGCGCTGACCACCCGGTGCAGCAGCGCGCCGACGAGCCCGCCGATGATGAACCCCGGCGCGAAGCCGAGCAGGAAGTCCTGCGGCCCGGCGATCTGCCCGGCCAACAGCCCCAGCGGCACGCCCAGGCCCACGAAGGTGATGGCGGGCGGGAAGAGGAAGCCCAGCGCCAGGAGCACGGCCGCGACGATGGAGGGCGCCCGCGGGTCCAGGTCCGGCAGGCCCAGCTTCGCGGTGACGGCGCCCGTCCACACCAGCCCCAGGAGCGCGCCGATGGGCCCGGCCAGCACCCGGAACACCCGGGGGCCTCCGCCCACCAGCAGCAGCGTCACCCCGGCGACACAGCAGACGATGCCCGCCCACATGGGGAGCAGGCGGTAGATGCCGACCCAGCCCGACGGGTTGAGCTCCTGATAGGCCTTGAGGGCCTGGAGGAGGCCTTCCATGGCTCCAACTCCTTGCATTGCGGCGCACCCGACGTTTGCCCCCAGGGGGCACGAGGGCGCCGACGATGTAGCTTAAGCGTAGCGGGTCAAGGCCAATAGCAGCAGGACGACGAAGACGGCGGCGGCGAGCAGGGCGAAGCCAAAGAGGGCCTTGGGGGTGGAGGTGCGGCGCAGCAGTTCCTCCGCCTCGGCCCGGTCCTCGGGGGTGGGACTGCCCGCCAGCAGACGCTCGGCCTCGCGTCGCGCGCCGGCGACGTCGCCTGCCTCCTTGCGAGCCCAGGCCGCCCGGACCTCGGGAGAGCCGGGCTGCTCGGGCGTCTGTCCGCCTTTTGCCATGGGCCCGCTCTATACCGGGGAATGCGAGTACCCGTCGACGGTATATAGATGCGCTCTATGTCCGTGCGGCGTCTGACCCGTCGAAACCTCCTGCTCGGCTCCGCCGCGCTCGCTCCGTTGCTGGCGGGGCGTGCGCACGCGTTCGGCGAGAAGAACCGCTTCATCCCCGCGGTGGCGAAACACGGCGGCCGTTGGGATGCGCGGCTGTCCGGCCTGCGGCGAATCGCGTGGGAACTCCAGCGCCGCACGTCCGTGGAGGTGGTGCCGGACGCGCGCCCCTTCGCGCTGAGCAGTCCGGACCTCTTCGAGTACCCCTTCCTCTACTTCGGCGGTGACGGGGCCTTCCCTCCGCTCAACGAGGCGGAGGTCTCCAACCTGCGGCGCTACCTGACGTACGGCGGCTTCATGCTCGCGGACGCCAACGACGGCAGCGACGGGGACGGGTTCGACGCCAGCTTCCGTCGTGAGATGGCGCGGGTGCTGCCGCAGAACCCGCTCGCGGAGGTGCCCTCGGGACACGTGGTGTTCAAGTCCTTCTTCCTGCTGGACGCGGCGCCGGGCCGGCTGCTCAACAAGCCGCAGATGATGGCGGCCAGCCTGGGCAAGCGCGCGGCGGTGCTCTACTCGCAGAACGACGTGGCCGGGGCGTGGAGCCGCAACGAGTCCGGGGACTACGAGTTCGACGTGAGCCCCGGCGGCGAGCCGCAGCGGGAGCTGGCGGTGCGGCTGGGCATCAACGTCTGCATGTACGCCCTCTGCCTGGACTACAAGGACGACGCCGTCCACCTGCAGCTCATCCTCAACAAGCGGCGCTGAAGCACCGGCCCTACGCCAAGAGCCTGGATGAATTCCCCCACCTTCAACGCCTGGAAGCTCGTCAGCCTCTCTCCCCTGCCTTCGTGGGCGCTGGTGTTCCTCGCGCTCGGGTTGCTCCTGGGAGTCGCGCTGGCCGCCTGGGGCGTGCGCCGCGAGCCCTCGCGTGGACGTCGCGTCCTCTTGTGGGCGCTGCGCGTGGGCGCGGGCGTGGCCGCGCTCTTCTTCCTGCTGGAGCCCGGCATCCGGCATCTCCAGGTGGCGCGGATGAAGAACCGCGTCGCGGTGCTGGTGGACCGCTCCGCGTCCATGGGTTTCCCCTCGGAGCCCGGAGGCCCCACGCGCGCCGCGGAGGTGGCCACCTTCCTGGAGAAGGCCTCGCCGGCGCTCGCGGGACTCCAGGACCGCTTCACGGTGGAGATGTACGGGTTCGACCCGGAGCTGGCGCCGGTGACGCCCGCGTCGCTGGCCAAGGAGCCGCCTCGCGCGGGCACCACGGACCTGCTGGCCGCGCTGCGTGCGGCGGCGGGCGCGGGGCAGGGCGCACGCAAGCTGTCCGGCGTGCTGCTGTTCAGCGACGGCGCGGACAACACGGAGTTGAAGTCGGGCGTGGTGGGCCGGGCGCGCGCGGCGCTGGCGGACCTGGGCGTGCCAGTCTCCACCTTCACCGTGGGCCAGGAGGCACTGAAGGACCTTTCGATTGAAGGCCTGAAGGTGGATGACTTCGCCTTCGTGCGCAACTCGCTCACCGTGGAGGCGGAGATTCACGGCCGCGGCTTCCGGGGCCGGGAGATTCCCATTGTCCTCAGCCAGGAGGGCAAGACGGTGGCGACCAAGACGGTGCGCCTGGAGACCAACGACGACGTGAAGCCGGTGTCCTTCACCTTCACGCCGGACCAGACGGGGCGCTTCGTCTACACGGTGACGGTGCCCACCTTCCCGGACGAGGCGGTGACGGAGAACAACAGCCGCTCCTTCACGCTGAAGGTCATCCGGGACCGCGTGCGCGTGCTGCTGGTGGTGGGCCGGCCGTCCTGGGACGAGCGCTACCTGCGCGGCCTGTTGAAGCAGGACGCCAACGTGGACCTCATCTCGTTCTACATCCTGCGCACGCTGTCGGATGACCCGGGCGTGGCGAACGAGCGCGAGCTGTCCCTCATCCCGTTCCCCATGGAGGAGATTTTCGACACGAAGCTGGACACCTTCGACGTCGTCATCTTCCAGAACTTCGGCCACGCGGACCCGACGCTCTCCATCGCCGAGTACGAGCGCAACCTGGAGCGCTACATCCACAACGGCGGCGCCTTCGTGATGATTGGCGGCGACAGCGTGCTGGGCGAGGGCCGCGCCACCATGCCCACGCTGATGGAAGCCTTGCCCGTGGCCGCCGCGGGCCCCGCCAACGTGGAGCCCTTCACCGCGCGACTGACGCCGGAGGGCCTGCGCCACCCGGTGACGGCCATTGGCACGGGTGCGTCCAGCACCGAGGCCGCGTGGGGAGAGCTGCCGCCGATTCCGGGCGCCAACCTGACGTATGCGCGCCCTGGCGCCACCGTGTTGCTGGAGCATCCGCATCTCACCGCGAATGGGAAGAACGCGCCGCTCGTCGCCGTCTGGGACTATGGCCGGGGCCGAGCGCTCGTCATGGCCACGGATGCGTCGTGGTACTGGGCCTTCGCCGCGCACCGGGATGGCTCGCCCAGCCGCGCGTATGACCGCTTCTGGGGCAACGCGCTGCGGTGGCTGGTGAGGGACCCGGACCTGACGACGCTGAAGGTGACAGCGGACCCGCCGTCGGTGGAGCCGGGGCGTCCGGTGGCCGTGGTGGTGCAGGCGCGCAGCTCCGACTACCAGCCCGCGCAGGACGCGCAGGTGCGCGTGGAGCTGTTCTCGGTGGCGACGCAGAAGCCGGTGGCGGTGCAGACGGGCGCCACGGGGCCGGACGGCGTGGTGCGGCTGGAGTTCGCGCCGCCGGAGCCGGGGCCGTACAAGCTGCTCGCGACGGCGAAGAAGGGCGAGACGGACCTGGGCAAGGGCGAGGACGCGGTGGCGGTGCGCGCCGTGGGGCCGGAGCTGTCGGACGCCTCCGTGCGGCCGGAGTTGATGGAGCAGATCGCCAAGGTGACGGGCGGCAAGGCGTACAAGCTGCCGCAGGACGGGCTGCCGGACATGCCGCTGTTGGACCCTCCCGTGGTGGAGGTGGGGCGCGCGAAGGACCAGCCGCTGTGGGACCGCTGGTACTACCTCGTCGCGCTCATCGGGCTGCTCGGCGCGGAGTGGTTCGCGCGGCGCCGCTTCGGTTACGTCTAGGGGGCGCTGGGGCGCGTCCACGAGGTGGGGTAGACAGGGGCTTTACGACCCGCACCCCATCTCGGAGTCCTCGTGCGTCACGTCCTCGCGCTCCTGCTCGTCTTCCTTCCGCTGTCCCCGACGTTCGCCCAGTCGCTGCCCCCGGACCTGGACGCCACGATTCAGAAGGCGATGAAGACCTTCGACGTGCCGGGCGTGGCCCTGGCCGTGGTGAAGGACGGCAAGGTGGTGCTGTCCAAGGGCTATGGCGTGCGCAGGCTGGGTGACGCTGCGCCGGTGACGGCGGACACGCTGTTCGGCATCGCCTCCAACAGCAAGGCCTTCACGGCGGCGGCGCTGGCGATGCTCGTCGACGAAGGCAAGCTCCAGTGGGACGACCGCGTCGTCGACCACCTGCCGTCGTTCCAGATGTTCGACCCGTACGTCACCCGCGAGCTGACGGTGCGGGATTTGCTCGTCCACCGCAGCGGGCTGGGGCTCGGCGCGGGAGACCTGCTTTACTTCCCGCAGTCCACCTTCACGGAGGACGAGATTGTCTCCAAGCTGCGGCACATCCGCCCGGCGACGAGTTTTCGCAGCCGCTACAACTACGACAACATCCTCTACCTCGTGGCCGGCAAGGTCATCGAGAAGGTGAGCGGCCGGCACTGGCGGGACTTCGTGCGCGAGCGCATCTTCACGCCGGTGGGCATGCGCGACAGCAGCACGCTGTCGAAGGCGCTGCGCGTGGGCAGCAACATCGCGACGCCGCACGCGAAGGCGGATGGCGTGCTCAAGACCATCCCCGCCATGGGCTTCGACAACAACGCGCCCGCGGCGGCCATCAACTCCAGCGTCAACGACTTGTCGAAGTGGATGCTGACGCAGCTGGCCCGGGGTGTGATTCCCGGCACCGAGGGCAAGAAGCGGCTGTTCAGCGAGGGCCAGTCCCGCGAGATGTGGGCCGCGCAGACGGTGATGACCGTCACCGAGCCCTCCAAGCCCCTGGCGGCGCTGCGCGCGAACTTCGCCGCGTATGGACTGGGTTGGTCGCTGCGGGACTACCGGGGCTACAAGCTGGTGGGCCACGGTGGCGCGCTGCCGGGCTACTACTCACGGGTGATGTTGGTGCCGGAGCTGGGGCTGGGCATCGCCGTGCTGACGAACCAGGAGGAGCGCGGCACGATTGAGGTCCCGGTGTGGACGGTGCTGGATGCGTTCATGGGCGCGCCCGCGACGGACTGGGTCGCCGCGTTCAAGGCGGATGACGACGCGAAGAAGGCGAAGGCGGAGGGACAGGTCGCCAGCCTCAAGGAGGGCAGGAAGACCGAGAGCAAGCCGTCGCTGCCGCTCGAGGCCTACGCGGGGAAGTTCCGCGACGCGTGGTACGGCGACGTGACGCTGACGCGCGAGGCGCAGAAGCTGGTGCTGCGCTTCAGCAGGACGCCCGGCCTCGTCGGCGAGCTGGAGCACTGGCAATACGACACCTTCGTCGCGCGCTGGAAGGACCGCTCGCTCAACGCCGATGCCTTCGTGTCCTTCTCGCTGAAGCCGGATGGCACGGTGGGCGAGATGCGGATGCAGCCTGTCTCGCCGCTCACCGACTTCAGCTTCGACTTCCAGGACCTGCTCTTCACGCCCGTGAAGGAGGCCCCGAGCGCCGTCGCGCTGCCGGTGCACTGAGGTCGGGAGCTGCCCGCCTGGCCGAGATGCCAGGCGGGGCCTCCTCGCGGACGACGCGTTACGGCTGCTGCTTCTCCACCACGCCGCACGCGATGCGGCCGCCGGCATCACCCGTCGGGTCCGTCTGGTAGTCGTCTTCCTTGGTGTGGACGACGACCGCGGAGCCGTCCTTGTCGAACAGCGACTTCACGGTGAGCCCGTTCTGGGAGAACGTGTCGAACTGCACCTTGCCGTCCTGGCCCACGTGGAGGTTGGGCAGGTCGCCCACGTGCTTGCCCTTCGGCGACATCATCCCGTGCGCCTTCTTCGTCGGGTTGAAGTGGCCGCCCGCCGTCTTGAAGTCCGGCGCCTCGCACTTGCCCATCTCGTGGATGTGGAAGGCATGCTGACCCGGAGGCAGGTCATGCAGCGTGCCCTTGATGACCACGCCCTGCTTGGTCTGCTCGAAGGTGACCTCGCCCACGTCCTTGCCCTGCGCGTCCTTCACCGGCGCCTTCGCCGTCTCACCCGGCGGAATCACCTTCTTCGCGGGTGCGGGAGCGGGAGTCTCCTGCGCGGGCGCGGCGGGCGGCGGGGCCGCGGGGGCCTGGGCCAGCACGGGAGCAGCGGCGGTGAGAACGGTGGCGGTGAGCAGCGCGCGAATCTTCATGAAGTAGGTCCTTCCTTCAGAGGGGAAATCAGCTCGGCGAAGGTGGACACTAGCGGTTGTTTCCGCACCCCGCTGGGAAACCGTGCGGGCGGGCAGACGCCCCGCCACACACAGGCTCACTCCTGGCCTGGAGGCGGCACCAGCAACGGCACCGGCACCACGCGCGACGCCCCGAAGGCCGGAGCCCAGACGCGCTGCACGTCGGGTCCATTGAGGAAGCGCACGATGGCCTGGAAGGCGGGCAGGGGACCGCCCAACGTCTCCGCCCACTCCAGCCCCCTGGGCGACAGGTTGGGCACCAGGGGACCCAGCTCCTCCGCGGACGTGGAGGAGCGGGTGACGCGCAGCCCCTCGTCCCTCAGTCGCTTGGGGACGTACAGGGGCGCGAACCGCGCGTGCCGGTGGTCATGGACGCAGCCCTCTTCCTCCAGCAGCGCGGCGGACAGGGGCAGCTCGCGCACGTTGAAGAGGAGCTTCACCGCGCCCACGTGAGGGTCATACGGGCCGCGCAGCCGGTGGTCTCCCCGGGGAATCAGGCGCCGGTCCAGGTAGCAGAACGCGCGAGTCTCCGGTGGCAGCGTGCCCCGGTGCCGGGCCCCTCCGTACCGGTAGAAGGGCCGCAGGTGCTTCGCGTCCACCTCCAGCGGCGTGCCCACCTTGAGCGCGCGCAGCTTCGGCAGCAGCTCCTCCGACAGCCCATGCACCCGCGCGAACTCCGGCAACTCCTCCAGGGGCGACGCGGCGAAGGCGCGGATGCGCGCCAACAGGCGCTCCGGGTCCGCGTCCACCAGCAGCTCGTCGAAGCGCGTCTTCACCCCGGGCAGGCTCACCGGCACCAACGTGGTGAGGGCCTCGCCTTCCGCGCTCCACCGTGCATCCAAGGCGCTGGCCTCCGGCGTGGTAGGTGCCAGGCGCCACTCGGGCGCCTCCGGCGTGAAGTGCTGCCATTCGCCACGGCGCTCGAAGCGCGGCGGGTCCACGTGGCCCGGAAGCGAGGACCACACGGTGATGCACGTGCGCACCTGCGTGCCGGCGAAGGCGCCAGGGCCCAGGTCCACCACCTCGCGCAGCGTGAGCATGCGCAGCAGCGACTGGCGCAGCGGCGCGTAGAGGAAGGCGTCCAGCAAGCTCGCCGGGGTGATGAAGGCGAGCACGCCGGGCCGCGTGGAGAGCCGGTGCGCGGCGACCAGGAGGAAGAAGGCGAAGTCGTCCCGCAGGCTGGTGCCCGGTGGGAGCGCCAGCGGGAGCAGGGCGCGCAGCTTCGCGTAGGCGCTCGGGTCCTTCAGGACGGGCGAGGTGCCGTTGTAGGGCGGGTTGCCCACCCACAGCTCGCGATGCTCCGGAGGCGTCGTCGCGAGCATGGGCTCCATCCCACCTCGCAGCGTGTCGCCTTCGCGCACGTCGGCTTCCGGGACCCGGGCCTGACAGAGTCTGGCCACGGCGGGGTCCAACTCCAGCCCGCACAGCCGTGCTCCAGGCCAGAGCTTCGAGGCCGCCGACAAGAAGGCTCCTGCCCCACAGGCGGGGTCCACCACCGTGAGGGGTCCAGCTCCCAGGTGCGCCATCGCGAGCGATAGCGTGCGTTCCACCAGGGGCGCGGGCGTGAAGAACGCCCCCACCGCCTTGCGGTCCAGCCCGGGGAACTGGTGGACGAGCTTTTCTTCGTCGACGTCCAGCATCCTGTTCGCGGCGCGTGGCATCGAGGACTCATCCTAGCCAGCACTGACGCGGAGGGTGATCCATCCAAAGCTTTGCAAACGCACTCAAAGCCCACGATGTGATGTCCCAATCAATTCACATGCCCGGAAGTCTGAGATTCGCGGCCCCGCAATGCGTGACGCAAGCCCGCACCGCCCTCACGGCGGGTTGTGCGCAAGTCGCCAGCCTACCCAGGTTGCCTCGACATTCCGCGAAACGCGCCCATTCCCACCAGCATCGCCCCGACGAAGAGCAGCACCGTCGTGCCTCCCACCGGGAGCGACACGAGGGCGGGGCCGGGGCAATAGCCTGACAAGCCCCACCCGATGCCAAAGAGCGCCGAGCCCGCGACGAGGCGGCCGTCCACGTCGGCTTGTGGCGGAGCAGGGAATCGGTCCGCGAGCACGGGCCGCGCCCGTCGCAGGATGAGCCGGCGGAGCAGCGCGTAGGTGCCCAGCGCACCGGCCATGACGAAGGCGAGGCTCGGGTTCCAGCTTCCCGCCACATCGAGGAAACCCACCACCTTCGCCGGGTCCGTCATTCCCCCCAGCCCCAGCCCCAGCGCGAAGAGCAGCCCCGCCACTCCCGCCATGAGCGCGGCCTTCACGAAACACCTCCCAGTACATGTCGGGAGATGAAGACGGCGATGGCGCCCGTCGCCATGAACGTCAGGGTGGCCACGAGTGAGCGCTTGGAGCCTCGGGCGAGGCCACAGACGCCGTGGCCGCTGGTGCAACCGCCGCCCAGCTGGGTGCCGAAGCCCACCAGGAGCCCGGCGACGAGCGTCGCGCCCACGCTGGTGAGGACCGGGGGACCGAGCGACTCCGGGCGGAAGGTCGCCAGCAGCACGCCCCCCACCGCGAGCCCGCCGAGGAAGGACGCGCGCCAGCCCCGGTCGGCCGGCGCGGCGGACAGGAGTCCTCCGGTGATTCCGCTGATGCCCGCGATGCGGCCGTTGAAGAGCAGGAGGAGGGCCGCGCTGAGTCCGATGAGGACGCCCCCCAGGAGGGGAAGGAGGACCGCATTCATGGTGAGTGCACCTGACGAGAAGAGAGAAGTCCGAGGAGCGAGGGTGACACGCCCCGTCCTGTCGGTGAGAGTCGCGTGGGCGGAAAAAGGATTCAGGGCCCGGTGTTGTTCGTGTCGGATGCGGTGGGCCACGCTCGCGGCGCGCGAGGGCCCGGCCGCTCATCACCCCTGGACAAGAGGGAGCAGGCGCGTGGCTGTTTCGAGCAGGGCAACGAAGCGCACCCGGAGCGACGCGACGCTCGTCGCGGCGGCGCGCGAGGGAGACCGGGAGGCACTGGAGGCGCTGCTCGCCCGGTACGCCTCGCCGGTGTACCGCTTCGGGCTGCGACTGTGCGGCTCCGAGGAGGAGGCCCGCGACGTGCTTCAAGAGACGCTGATGACCGCCTTTCGCGGCCTCCATGCGTTCCGGGAGCAGGCGCGCCTGTCCACGTGGCTCTACCAGGTGGCCCGCTCCCACTGCTCGCGCGAGCGGCGGCGGGAGGCGCGGGGCGGGGAGCGACTTCCCTTCGACGCCGAGGCCGTGAGGGCCGTGCCCTCCCTGGAGCGTGCTCCCGACGAGGTGGCCCACGCGCGGAAGATGGGGGCGATGCTCCGGGACGCGCTCGCGGCACTGTCCGCGTCGGACCGTGAGGCGCTGCTCCTCCGGGACGTGGAGGGCCTGTCGGCCGAGGAGGCCGCGCGGCTGACGGGCATCGACGTTCGGGCCCACAAGAGCCGGCTTCACCGCGCGCGGATGCGGCTGCGGGAGCGACTGGCGCGAGGGGACGCGGACTCCTGAAGAGGGGCGGGACCCAGGCTCCTTGGAGGCCCAGGCCCCACCCCCGCCCTCCTCCCCAGGAGCAATGACGGAGGAGGGCTACTCGGTGGCGTTTACGCCTTGCTGGGCGTGGGAGGCGGTGTCGCCTTGGAGGTCGCCGCGGCCACCTTCGCCGCGACGGGCACGGGGGGCTGGACCGCGCCCATGTGCATCCGGTGCTTCACCTCCGCGAAGCGCTCGCTGGACTCGCGCTCCGGGAACAACAGCGACACGAGGACTCCCACGACGAAAGCCAACGGCATGGTGATGATGCCTGGGTTCTTCAGCGGAAACAGCGCGCTCGTGTTCTTCAGCAGGTCCACTTGTACGGTGGGCGACAGGAAGATGAGCAGCACCGCGCTGAACGAGCCCGTCAGCATGCTGGCCACCGCTCCATACGTGGTGAACTTCTTCCACGCCATGGACAGGAGCAGTGCGGGGAAGTTGGCGCTCGCGGCGATGGCGAACGCCAGGCCCACCATGAAGGCCACGTTCTGTCCCTTGAAGGCCACGCCCAGCACCACGGCCAGCACGCCGAGGAAGAGGCTGGCGAGCCGCGCCACCTTGAGCTGCTCGTGCTCGGGCGCCTCGCCCTTGCGCACCACGCTGGACCACAAGTCGTGGGACAGCGCCGCCGCGCCGGACAGCGTCAGGCCGGCCACCACCGCGAGGATGGTGGCGAAGGCCACCGCGGAGATGAAGCCCAGAAAGCCCGTGCCGCCGACGACTTCCGCCAGCATGGGCGCCGCCATGTTGCCGCCCTTGTCCACGCTGGTAATCGCCTGCCGGCCCACCAGCACCGACGCGCCGAAGCCGAGGATGAACGTCACCAGGTAGAAGTAGCCGATGAGGCCCGTGGCGTAGAACACGCTGCTGCGCGCCGCCTTCGCGTTGGGCACCGTGTAGAAGCGCATCAGGATGTGCGGCAGGCCCGCCGTGCCGAACATCAGCGCCAGCCCCAGTGAAATCGTCTCCAGCGGGTTGCTCACCAGCGCGCCCGGCGCCAGCGTCTGCGCGCCGTACTGCGTGGCCGCCGCGTTGAAGAGCGCCAGCGGGTTGAAGCCGAACTTGTACAGCACCGCTCCGGCCAGCGCGGACGCGCCCGCGAGCAGCAGCACGGCCTTCACGATTTGCACCCACGTGGTGGCAATCATTCCGCCGAAGAGCACGTAGAGAATCATCACCGCGCCGACGATGACGACGGCGACCTCGTAGGACAGGCCGAAGAGCAGGTGGATGAGGTTGCCGGCGCCCACCATCTGCGCAATCAGATAGAAGCTCACCACGGTGAGCGTGCCCAGCGCGGCGGCCAGTCGCACCGGCGTCTGCTTGAGGCGATACGCCACCACGTCCGCGAAGGTGTACTTGCCCAGGTTGCGCAGCGGCTCGGCGATGAGGAACGTCACCACCGGCCAGCCCACCAGCCAGCCCACCGAGTAGATGAGCCCGTCGAAGCCGGACATGGCGACGAGGCCGGCGATGCCCAGGAAGCTGGCGGCGCTCATGTAGTCGCCCGCGAGGGCGAAGCCGTTCTGCAGGGCGCTCACCCCGCCGCCGGCCGCGAAGAACTCCGAGGTCGTCTTCGTCTTGCGCGCTGCCCAGTACGTGATTGCCAGGGTGACACCGACGAAGAGGAGGAAGAAGAAGATGGCCGTGCTGTTGGGCTGGCCCAGCTGCGTGCCCGGTGTCGATGTGGGGTTCATTCGAGGCTCGCTCTCAGCGACGCAGTTGGCTCAGGGCGCGGTCGTACTTGCCGTTCGCCCAGATCATGTAGATGCCCGTCAGCGCCCAGGCGGTGACGATGACGACAGCGCCCAGGAGGATTCCCACCGACAGGCCGGGGGCTATCTGATGGCCCATCAGCGGCTTGTTGAAGGCCACCAGCAGGATGAAGCCGAAGTACGCCACCAACGTGGCCACCGTCAGGACGGCGGCCACCCGCCAGCGCGACGCGGCGAGTGCTTCCAGGGCGTCTTCTTGGGATTTCGAGGACATTTCTTGCCTCCAGTGTGACGTCGGAAGACCGAGGGGGAATCAGGGCTTCGCCCGCACGGGCGCGCCCTTGGTGAGCAGTTCATCCAGCACGGCGGGGTCGGCCAGGGTGCTGGCGTCACCCAGGTTCTCCGTCTCGCCGGACGCAATCTTGCGCAGCATGCGGCGCAGAATCTTGCCGGAGCGCGTCTTGGGCAGGCCATTGACCACGACCACACGGTCCGGCGTGGCGATGGGGCCGATGACGTGGCGCACCTGCTCCTTGAGCGCGCCCACCATCTGCTCCGTGGACGTCTCCAGCCAGTCCGGCTTCACCGTGACGAAGGCGCACACGCCCGTGCCCTTGATGTCATGAGGGAAACCCACCACGGCGGCCTCGGCCACGGCTTCGTGCGCGACGAGCGCGCTCTCCACCTCCGCGGTGCCCAGGCGGTGACCGGAGACGTTGAGGACGTCATCCACGCGGCCCGTAATCCAGTAGTAGCCGTCCTCGTCGCGGCGGCAGCCATCACCGGTGAAGTACAGGTTGGGGAAGCGCGAGTAGTACGTCTCCACGAAACGCTGGTGGTGGCCATACAGCGTGCGCGCCTGCCCGGGCCAGGAGCGCGCCAGACACAGGTTGCCGCTGACGCCGTTGCCCTCGATGACTCGGCCCTCGTCGTCGAGCAGCACCGGCTCCACGCCGAAGAAGGGCAGGGTGGCGGAGCCCGGCTTGCACGGCGTCGCGCCCGGCAGCGGGGAGATGAGGATGCCGCCCGTCTCCGTCTGCCACCACGTGTCGATGATGGGGTTGCGGCCCTCGCCCACCACGTCGTGGTACCAGCGCCAGACCTCCGGGTTGATGGGCTCGCCCACGCTGCCCAACAGGCGCAGCGACTTGCGCGAGGACTTCTTCACCCACGCGTCGCCCTCCCGGATGAGCGCGCGCAACGCGGTGGGCGCGGTGTAGATGACGGTGGCCTTCACGTCGTCCACCACCTGCCACAGCCGGCCCGCGTCGGGGTACGTCGGCGTGGACTCGAACAGGACGGTGGTGGTGCCGTTGATGAGCGGGCCGTAGAGCAGGTAGCTGTGGCCCGTCACCCAGCCCAGGTCCGCCGTACAGAAGTGCACGTCGTCCGGCCGCGCGTCGAAGACGTAGTGGTGCGTGGTCGCCGCATACACGAGATAGCCGCCCGTGGTGTGCAGCACGCCCTTGGGCTTCCCGGTGGAGCCGGAGGTGTAGAGGATGAAGAGCGGGTCCTCCGCGTCCATCCACTCGGCGGGACAGACGCCGCGGTGGCGCGCCATCTCCACGTCCAGCCAGAAGTCGCGCCCCTCGGACATGGGCACTTCGCGCGACGTGCGCCGCACCACGAGCACGGACGTCACCTGGGTGAGGCCCTCGACGGCCTCGTCCGCGATGGCCTTGGTGGGAACGGCCTTGGGCCCGCGTGGACCCTCGTTCGCGGTGACGAGCACCCTGGCGCCGCAGTCGAGGATGCGCTCGCGCAGCGACTCCGAGGAGAAGCCCGCGAACACCACCGAGTGCACCGCGCCGAGCCGCGCGCACGCGAGCATGGTGTACGCCAGCTCCGGAATCATCGGCAGGTAGATGCAGACGCGGTCGCCCTTGCGGACGCCGTGGGCCTTGAGCACGTTGGCCACGCGGCCGACGTGGTGCTGGAGCTCCCGGAAGGTGATGGTCTGGTATTCGCCCGGCTCGTTCTTCGCCCAGATGATGGCGGCCTTGCCGGGGCGCTCCCGCGCGTGGCGGTCCACGCAGTTGTACGCGGCATTGAGCTTGCCGCCGCTGAACCAGGAGAAGTCCACCTGCTCCGCGTCCACCTCGCGGATGGCCTCCGGGGGATGGAACCAGGTGAGCCGCTGGGCCTGCTCACCCCAGAAGGCGTCGGGCTCATTCAGGCTTTTTTGATAGAGGTCGCGGTAGTCCTCCAGCGTCTTCACGTGGGCGTGACGGGAGAAGTGCTCCTTGGGCGAGACGAACGAATCCTTCGCGGCAGTCATCGGAGGTGACCTCGGGGAGAGCAGGGGGCGTCAGTAGAAGAACTGGAGCTGCGCGGTGCCGGTGATGCCGGTGTCCACCTCGGAGATGTCGCCCAGGCGGGAGATGGCGACCTCCGTCTTCAGGTTGAAGGTGTGCTTCTGGAACCAGAGGTTGAAGCCAGGCCTCACCACGAATGCGTCCTGCGCCACGACGCGCGAGTTGAAGTACTCGACGGACACCAGCGGCTCCACGTGGCCGATGCGATAGCCGAGCTCGGACAGGAAGCCCGTGCCGCTCTGCGGGCTGTCCATCCCCTGGCGGTAGGTGTACACGCCCGTCTGGAATACGAGCTCCTGGTCATTGCCCATGGGCCAGTCCAGGAACACGTCCGCCGAGAAGGCCACCGAGTCGTGCACGCCGCTGGCCGTCGCGACGGCGGAGGGCTGATAGTCCGCGCCCGCGCCCACGGAGAGGTGGGGCTTCTCGGTGAAGTAGATGCCCTGGAAGAAGAGGTCCTCCTCACGGGTGAGGAAGTTCCACCGCACCATCGCCACGCCTCGGGGGATGTCATCCGGGTTGATGGCGGGCGCGTCCTCCCGGACGGTGCCCTCCGCGCCGTTGAGGATGGCGGCTCGGAAGCCGAGCGGACCCACGAAGCCGCGCAGCTGCACGCCCATGTCGCGCCAGATTTTTCCGACGCCCGGCGTGAAGCGGATGAGGTTGGAGTGGAAGTCGACGGTGTTGAGCGCGATGGCGCCCTGGAGGTTGTGGCGCGACAGCGGGGCAATCAGGAACCCCACGTCCACCCAGAGCTTGTCGACGAACTCGTAGGAGGCGAAGGCATCCTGGACGAAGAAGTCGACGTTGTAGTTGCCGTCCTTGCCGAAGTTGGGCTGGTCCGTCTCCATGAAGAAGGACAGCCGCTTCGTGACGTTGCCGAAGACGAGCAGCCGCACGCGGCGCAGGAAGAAGTCGGTGCCCACGTGTCCGACGGGCGCCCCGTCCTTGATGAACTGGGCCTGGGGTTGCAGCAACAGGTTGATGTTGAGGTTCGCCTCGTCGTTGATGGTGATCTTCCCGGCGACCGCGGAGCCCAGAGGCAGCAGGGCGACCGCGAGCGTCAGCAGCAGCGGCAACGGACGCGTGGGGGGGAGGGGCATGCCCGTCGCCCAGAGCAACACTCCGGCCAATTGCCGCCACGCGAAGATTCAAGACCTTGCAGGTTGGCTCGCCGCGTCAGGATGTTACGGAAGGTGACGTGGGCGTTACCTCGGTAACGATTCGTGCAATGCGTCGTAACGAAGCGCGCGCGACGGAAGACGTTGGCCGGTGACAACGCGCCTGCCCTGAGGGCGGTGCGTCATGCGCGAGTGCGCGGGAGGCCGAGTTTCTGGCGCTTCTCCCACAGCGCCTTGCGGCTGATGCCCAACCGCTTCGCCAGCTCCGTCTCGCCCATGTGCTCCTGGTGCTCGAGCACGAAGCGTCGGAAGTACTCCTCCATGGAGCCGCTCGCCTCCTCGGCTTCTGGCTCGACGGGCGCGGGTGCGTCGGTGGTGGGAGGACGCGCCTCGCCGCCGGGCAGCTCCAGCGCGAGCAGGTCGGGGGTGATGACGGGGCCGTCCGCGAGGATGACCGCGCGCTCCAGGGCGTTCTCCAGCTCGCGCACGTTGCCGGGCCAGGGATGGACGGTCAGCGCCAGCAGCGCTTCCGGTGACAGCGTGGCGGGAGCGCGGCCGAGCTTCCGGCAGGCCTTCTCCAGCAGGTACTTCGCCAGCACGGGCAGGTCCTCGCCGCGCTCGCGCAGGGGCGGAGTGCGGATCTCTACCACGCGCAGCCGGAAGTAGAGGTCCTGCCGGAAGACGCCCTCCTGCACGCGACGCGGCAAGTCCCTGTGCGTGGCGGCGACGATGCGCACGTCCACCTTGCGAGGCCGCGTGGAGCCCACGCGCCGCACCTCACCGTCCTGGAGCATGCGCAGGAGCCGGGCCTGCGCGGCCGCGGGCAGTTCGCCCACTTCGTCCAGGAAGAGGGTGCCGCCGTGCGAGGCTTCCACGAGCCCCGCGTGCGCGGTGAGCGCGCCGGTGAAGGCGCCCTTCTCGTGGCCGAACAGCTCGCTCTCCAGCAGGCCCTCTGGAATCGCCGCGCAGTTCACCGACACCAGCGGGCCGTCCGCGCGAGGGCTCTGTGCATGGAGGGCACGGGCGACCAGCTCCTTGCCCGTGCCGGACTCCCCGAGTACCAGCACGGTGGCGGGGGAGGGCGCGACCTTGCGGATGCGCTCGAACACGTCGCGCATCGCGGGGCTGCTCCCCACCATTCCGCTCACGGGATAGGCCTGCTCCACCTCGCGCTTGAGCGCGGCGTTCTGTCGGGTGAGCTTCCCCTCGCGCAGCACGCGCTCGACCTGGAGCAGCAGCTCGTCGTGGTCGAAGGGCTTGGCGATGTAGTCCACGGCGCCCAGCTTCATCGCGTCCACGGCGGACTTCACCGTGGCGTAGCTCGTCATGATGAGCACGGGGACGCCCGGGCATAGGGCGATGACGTCCGTGCCCGGCGCGCCCGGCAGGCGCAGGTCCGACAGCACCAGGTCGAAGGAGTCGAGCGCGTAGTCGCTCGCGGCTTCCTGCACCGCGCCCGCTTCCGACACGTCGTGTCCCGCGCGCACGAGCAACCGCCGCAGCTCCGTGCGGATGATGGGCTCGTCCTCGATGACCAGGATGCGACTCATGCGGTGGCTCCCGGACCTGGACGCGAGCTCGACTCCACGCCGCGCGCGTCGGGCAGGCTCACCGTCACGGTAGTCCCTCCACCCGTCCGACTGTCCACCTGAATGGTGCCGCCGTGCTCCCGGACGATGCCCGCCACCAGCGCGAGCCCAAGGCCCGTGCCCTCGCCTGGCTGCTTCGTGGTGAAGAAGGGTTCGAAGACCCGCTGCGAGAGTTCAGAGGGGATGCCGTGCCCCCGGTCCAGCACGCGCAGATGGATGCGTCCGCTCGAGGACTCCGCTTCCAACTCCACGCTCGCGCCTTCGGGGGACGCGTCCACGGCGTTGGTCAGGAGGTTCACGAGCACCTGCTCCAGGCGCTGCGAGTCGCCTTGGACGACGAGTCCTTCGGGGCTGTGGTGCTCGAAGCGCACGCCGCGAGACTTCGTCGACGCGCGCGCCAGTCGAGCGAGCTGCACGGCCTCGGTCAGCAAGGGGCCGACCTCCACGCGCGCGAACGGGCGAGCCTCCCCGCCCACCGTACCCGCGTGGCTGAAGCCCACCAGCGCGCGCACAATCGCGTCGATGCGGCGGCACTGCTGGAGGATGAGGAGGGTGCGTTCCTTCACCGCGTCCGCGTCATCCAGCTCGTACTTGAGGTTCTGCGTCAGGCTGGCGATGGCCGTCAGTGGATTGCCAATTTCGTGCGCCACGCCCGCCGCCACGCGCCCCAGAGAGGCCAGCCGGTCCTGGTGCGCGAGTCGCGCATCCACGGCCTTGCGCGCCGTCAGGTCCTCCACGAGCAGCGCCATGCCCTCCGAGGCGCTGCCACCTTCCTCGTCGGGCGTGAGCCGTGAGCGGTGGAGGCGCAGCGTTCGCTCACCGTCGCCCACCGTGACGCGCGTCTCGGTGTCCGCCTCGGCGCCGGTCGCGAAGCCGGACAACAGCGGACCCCAGGGAGAGGGCAGGGCGGCCAGGGGATGACCGCGCGCCGCGTGCTCCTCCACGCCGGACAGTCGCTCCAGCGCCGCGTTCCAGATGACCACTTCTCCGTCCGGGCCCACCGCGCACACGCCGAGCGGCAGGTCTTCCAGGATGCGCCGCAGATAGCGCCGCACGGCCTCCACCGCGTGTACCGGGCCCTGCATGCCCCGGGCATCGCGCAGGCGTTCCTCCACGAAGCGGAGTTGCTCGGCCAGGGCCGCGCGTGTGCCGGGCCCCAGTCGGAGCGCTTCCTCCACCGTCAGGCGCGCCAGCACAGGGCCGAGGAGTCCGGACAGGTTTCGCTCCACGCCGTCGCGCAGGCGGCGAAGCTCCGCGGGGCGACGCTCGTCGGGGGGCATGCCCAGACCGGCCAGCGCGCGGTCGACCTCGGCTGATGCGGCCTCGGCGCCGAGTAGGGGCGCGAGTCGCTCGCGGAACTCCCGGGGCGAGCCTGCCTCTACGCCGCCGGAGACGAGTCCCGGGGCTTCACGCGTACACGCTCGCGCCGCCTCGGCTTCCGATTCGGACTGTCGCGTGGCCAGCGACACGGCGACGAAGGCCAGCGTGTTGAGGGTCAGTGAAGCGAAGGTGGAGAAGCCCCAGGGTTCGTCGCCAGGGAAGCCGAGCAGCACCGCCACGCGGTGGGTCCATGCGACCAGGCCTGGCGAAGCCCACAGCGGCACCACCAGCGTGAGCAGCCACATCGTGGCCCCGGCGCCCAGGCCCGTGAGCAGGCCCGCGCGAGTGGCCCGCTTCCAGAAGAGCAGGCCGAGCACGCCTGGAGCGAACTGCGCCACGGCCACGAAGGACACGAGCCCCAGGTCCACGAGCCCGAGGCCGCGAGTGTCCAGCAGCCGGTAGAAGCCGTAGCCCGCGAGGATGATGAGCGCGATGAGCAGGCGGCGTGCCCACAGGAGCCAGCCGTACAGGTGGGGTTGTCCGCGCGCGTACCCCAGGGGCAGCACCAGGTGCGTGAGGCACATGGGGGCCAGGGCCAGCGTGGTGACGATGACCATGGCGCTGGACGCGGACACGCCGCCCAGGAAGGCCACCAGCGCCAGCCCCGTGGCACCGCGCGAGGCGGGCACCGCGAGCAGGTGGAAGTCCGCGGGCCAGGGCAGGGCGAGCGCTTCACCGCTCCACAGCACCACGGGCACCGCCAGGTTCATCACCAGCAAGACGAGTGGGAAGGCCCACGTCGCGGTGGACAGGGCGTCGCGCTCGGGGGCCTCGGTGAATGCGACGTGGTAGCTGCGCGGAGTGAGGAAGGCGGCCGCGCAGGAGAGCACCAGCAGCGGAGCCCAGGACGCTTCGCGCGCGGGACGACGCAGTTGCTCCACCGCCTCCGGGTTTGCCTCCAGCCACTTCCACAGTCCGTCCACGCCGCCGAAGACGGACGACACGGCCCAGGCACCCACTGCCACGAGGGCCACCACCTTCACGGCGGACTCGAAGGCGATGGCCAGCATCAACCCTTCGTGTCGCTCGCGCGGGGTGAGGTGTCGCGCGCCGAAGAGGACGGAGAAGACGATGAGCACCGCGCAGAAGCCCATGCCGACGAGCGTGGGAGAGGCCGAGGGACTCAGCACCTTCGCGGACTCCACCACCGCGCGCACCTGGAGCGCGAGGTAGGGGAGGCTGCCAGCCAGCATGAAGAGTGTCACCGCGGTGCCGGTGCTCTGGCCCGGGTAGCGGAAGGCGAGCAGGTCCGCCAGCGAGGTGAGCTGGAGTTCACGGGTGAGGCGCAGGAGGGGGCGCCACAGCACGGGCACGAGCAGACACGCCAGGGTGACGCCCAGGTAGATGCCCAGGTAGCGGAAGCCGTGCCGGGCCGCGTAGCCCACGCTGCCGAAATAGGACCACGACGTTGCGTAGACGCCGAGCGCGAGCGCGTAGACGAGCGGGTGCTGGGTGATGCGCGAGGAGATGAGGCCGCGCTCGGCCGCGTAGGCGACGAGGAACAGCACCAGCAGATAGGCAACGGATGCGGCGACGAGCGAGCCCAGCTCAAGCGTCATGGCCACCGCTCCGGTAGGCGGCCCAGGCTCCCAGGGCGATGACGCCCAGCCACACGATGAAGGGCATGTACCCGGGTGCGTCCTCCGCCAACCACAGCCGCCGCAGCGGCGAGCCAAAGAGCAGCACAGCGATGGTGAAGACGAGCAGCGACGGCATCGCGGGCGCGTCCTGCTCAGGGGGGCGCTTCATGGTGGTGAGGATAGCAGCGGGGCGACGGCTGGGTGACACTGCGGTGAAGTGCTGTCCCCATGCCGGGGGGAACTGTAGATGGCCGCGGTTGAAACCGTCGCGTGGGTGAAGCCACCCGAGCCGATCCGCGGCCTCGACCACCTTGTCCGCGCGAGCTTCTGGGGGCGCGAAGAGCTACACGCAGCGACGGGGAGACGGTTTTCACGAGCAACGCCCGGTCAGTTCTCCCGAGCGCTGCGGACCAGATGAATGGTGGGAAGCTCCGCGAGCAGATGGTCGATGCAGGTCCGTACCGCCGCCGTCAGCGACCGATGGGCGCGGTAGAGCAGATAGACACCGGCAGCCTCCCCTTCCCAGTCTTCTAGGACTCGAGCCATGTGCCTCTTGTTCACATCCTGGGCGCACAGCGACTCGGGGAGCATCGCGATGCCGACACCCGCGAGCACCGCGCGATAGGCAGCGGAGAACTCGCTCACGTAGAGGCGCGGCGCGAAGGTGAAACGTCGCTTCGTGCGACCTTGGGCGAGCGTCCACGTTGCGTGGCCGTCCGTGGCGCGCGTCGTGATGCAGTCGTGAGAGGCGAGCTCCTCGACTCCGCGAGGCGTGCCGTGCGCCTTCAGGTAATGCGGGCTCGCGAACAGCAACTTCCTGGTCATCGGGCGGACCTCGCGCGCAACGAAGTCGTCGGTGTCTTTCAATTTTTCCGTCGCGATCGCGATGTCGAAGCCGCTGTCGGGGTCGGGGCGGCGTCCGTCGATCTCCAGGTCGATCGACACCCCCGGGTGCCTGGCGAGGTACAGGTAGACCACGTTGGCGACGGCGGGGCCGAAGGCGCTCGGCGCGGCGATGCGAACGCGGCCGCGAGGTTCATCCTGGAGCTCGCGAACCTGCCCGGTGCCTTGCGCGAGGTCGTCCATCGCGCGTTCGGCATGGTCGAAGTACTTACGCCCCGCGTCCGTCAGGCGAAGCGTCCTCGTCGTGCGCTCCAGGAGCCGCAGGCCGAGCGCCGACTCGAGCCGGGCGATGCGGCGGCTCACCGTCGAGACGGGAACCCCGCGCTCACGAGCAGCGGCAGAGAAGCTCCGCCGTTGCACCACGCGCACGAGCAGCGCGACGTCGTTGAGGTCCACGTCTATTTTTGCATTCATGATAAGAGTCCGTTTCCGAGGAGCATACTAGTGCGTGCCCGTTCCGTCCGGTATCTCGTTGCGCATGACATGGTCGACCGAACAGACGCGCTGGCTCATGAAGGTGCTTCAGCCAGAACAAACCGTGGCATCGCTTCCCGGGGCTGCGGCGCTCACCGAGCCGATGCGTGCGGCCCTGCTCGGCCTCGCTCCGGACGTCTACGCCGCCGAGCTCGGGCGCCTGCGGGCAGGCGCGAAGGAGGCCGCGCGCGAACTGCTCGCGGATCCCGCGGTGGGTGCGATGGTGGACCGCCTTCCCTTGCGGCCCGGGGCGAGGGTTCTCGCGTTCGGCGATAGCCACACCTCCGATCCGCAGTCGTGGGCGGTGATTCTGAACGAGATGTTGGCCGCGCGCCGTCCCGCGGATGGAATCTCGATCGATGTCAGCGCCGTCGCCGGTGAGACGACAACGCACGGCCTGATTCGAATCGGCGGGGTCATCGCGAGGAATCCAGACTGGATCTTGTTCTTCATCGGCGTGAACGACGCTCGAACACAAGGCCCGACGCCGAGCAAGACGCTCGTCGCTCCCGAAGAGACGGCGCGCAACCTCGCGGAGCTCCGCACGCGCGTCTCCGGGGAGACGAAGGCGCGGTGTCTGTGGGTAACTCCTGCCCCGGTGCTCGAAGATCGCGTGTCGAAGCATTGGGGGTTGTCCCGCTTCGGGGTTCGCTTCCGCAACGAGGACATCGCCCGCGTTGCCGAGGTCATTGCCGCCTTCGACGAGCCGGCGATCGAACTGTTCGCGAGGCTCGGCCTGCCACCCCCGCAGGAGCTGCTCATGGAGGACGGGCTTCACTTCACGCAGGAGGGGCAAAAGAGAATCGCGCTCGAAGTCGTGCGCGGCTGGGCCGACGCGAGGGCGCGATGAAGTATCTGGTCACCGGCGCGACCGGTAACATCGGCTCGGGGGTAACCCGGTGCCTCCTGGCACGGGGCGAGCGCCCGTGCGTGTTCGTGCGCGACGCGAAAAAGGCGCGAGCGCTTTTCGGGGATCGAGTCGAAGTCCGGGTCGGCGATCTGTCCGGTTCGCGCGCCTCTCTCTCCGCCGCCCTCGCCGGGATTGGTGCGGTGTTTCTCCTGAACAGTGGTCCCAAGCTCGGTGTCTGGGATCGCGCGTTCGCGCTCGCCGCCAGGGCTGCCGGGGTAAAGCACCTGGTCAAGCTCTCGACGCTGGACGTGAGCACGGGCGTGGGGACCGGCCCATGGCATGCGCGCGGCGAGACCGCCGTTCGAGAGAGCGGCCTCTCGTTCACGTTCATCCGGTCGGCGGCGTTCATGTCGAACGCGCTCGGCTGGGCCGATTCGATTGCCTCCGAGGGCGTGCTCCGGTCCTCCACGGGCGAGGGGAAGATAGCCTTCATCCATCCGGACGACATCGCCGAGGTCGTCACCAGGGCCCTGACGACGCGCGAGTACGTCGGGGAGTCTTTGGTGATTACAGGGCCGGAGGCGCTGAGCTACGGCGAGATGGCCACCCGGATCGGCGCCACCCTCGGAAAGACGGTTCGCTTCGAGCCGATCTCCGATGAGGAGGCCCAGGCGGACGTTGGTAGAGGCCCGTACGCCGCGGCGCTCGTCGATATCTGGCGCGCGGTCCGCGAAGGGCGGATGGCGCTCGTCAACGAAGGAGTGGAGCGCGTCCTCGGACGAAGGCCGCTCTCCTTCGACCGCTGGGTCGCGCAGCACGCCGAAGCGTTTCGCTGATCGCTCAGCTTCGGTAGGAACCCTGTGCCTCCCCAAAATTCGAGGGCTGCATCATGCGCGCGTCAACGCCGCGCCACGACGTGCCAGGCGCGGTGGGCTCGCGCACGCGCCCTTGGCGGAGAGGGTTCAGACATCTTGGTAGACATAGGACACACGCGGGTCGTGCGGTCGTGCATGGCCCGCGAGGCACACGTCTGTGCCGGCCATGCCTGTCTCTTCAACGGAGTTGAGCACGAAGCCGGGACCTGCTGGGAGGCCATCGTCAAACCAGCGCAGCAGCAGCTCGTGGGCGAAGAAGGCAAGTATCCGAGGAGCCGCAACCGGGTCAACGAGTGCACGTGCTGGCTCGGGCCATTCGAGGGCACGCAGGGCCTGGTCCAGCGGGTCATCCGGCGCGGGAAACCGCTGGTAGTCGCTCACCAATCCAGGCCAATCGCGTTCGAGCAGCGCCACTGCATATTGTCCAGGCAAGATGACTTCGTAGCGCACCTCGGTGATTCCTGGAGTGCGCCAGGGTTGGTTGAAGTTCATGGTCCGCACTCGCAAGGCATCCACCGACACGGGGCGGCCACCTGCGAGGCAACTGGCTCTATGGGGCGGTATCGGAAAGCGGTGACGCCACTCGTTTTGATAAACCATGTCTCGCTTCCCAAGCACCTCTGGGTGGACAGGGGCCCTGTCTACGACGAGGTAAAGGAGTGTGCACCAAGACGAGCCACGCTCGACAGAAGGCGCGACGGTGGAGCGCGGGCACTCCTGGCTGAATCGCTTCCGACGACTGCTGGTGCGATGGGAGAAGACACCTCTCTGGGAATGCCGCGCCTCGCGGCGGCCATCATCATCTGGTTCCACGCGCTCCTGCCGAGATAAGAGGACCTAACAAAAGTCAGGGCTGGGGTGGCCACCGACGAAGGGCATCCCCAGCTTGAGTGCATGGTCCGCGAACTCGTTCCCGACGCCTTCTGGCAGCGTGTGGCGCCGCTGCTGCCTCCGC
>NZ_JABUMT010000026.1:0-55218 GCF_013336715.1 Myxococcus sp. CA056 | reverse complement strand
CCCAGGCCCGAGAACATCGACTCAAGGAAGCTCGCCAGCTCTCCCTCCAGTCGCTTCAACTGCTTCGGCGTCATGCAGGGGGAACACTTCGCCCACCCTCACGCATTCTTGAAGTGACCAGGTCGTACTATGCGCCCTACGCTGACGGTCATGTCCTTCGCGCCTCCGACACCACGAACCGCTATGTGGTGGCGGGTGGCGCGAGGTTCCTCATTCCCGCTGGGGAGTGGATCCACTACGTCTTCGCCCCCTCGGTGACGCAGCCCCAGGCCACCATCAACACCTATGAAGTGATTCCCAGAGACGGCACGCTGATCCGCGAGCTCAGCGAGACAGCCATCTACGTCGTGGTGGGCGCGAAGGACTGGTGGGTTCCGAATCCCACGGAGCTGGGCTTCTGGGATGACACCACGAGCGTCAACAACGTCCCGACCGGGTCGCGGGACGTCTTCCCCATGCTCGTGTACAGCGCGCTGATCCAGGACCGCACGTCGAGCGACATCTATCTCTTCGTCGCGGGCGCGGTGTTCCCCGTCACCACCCCCGCGGACCTCGCCTACTTCGGCGGCTCGTCCGCCGTGAAGGTCGTTCCCCTGGGCACGGTGGGTCAGTACACCAACGAGGTGTATTGCGGAACGCTCCTCCGCGAGCGCTCGAGCAGCACCGTGTACTACATGGGGTATCGCTCCAGCTCCCCCACCATGTGGAAGGGCGAAGTGACCGGAGTCACCGCGGATGGCGTCGTGCCGGATGGCGCGCTCTCCTCGTTCCCGCTGCTCCCCGGCATCCCGTCCTGCATCTGGTAGTGCGCTGACTCCGAGGGGGCCGGGAGTTCGCCGGCCCCCCCTTCTCCGTGGAGCCACGCGGCCGCAGTTCGCCAGAAATTCACGTATTGCGACTCTCCCTTTCTTGGTAAACAAGTCAACGAAACATTGAAACCGACTCAGAAAGGACCCAAGAGAATGCGCGCGCTGAACAAGCTCTTCGTTGCGGCGGTGTTTGTCCTGATGTCTGGCGGCTGCGGAGTCACTGACACGGACCTGGGCGGCGATGGGGCCGCCCATCAGCTCGAGCAGGACTTCGGCGGCCCGAGCGGTCTCATGGAGTTCTTCGAGCACCACACGGAGGAGGAGATCCGGGGGGCGCTGAAGCAGTACGGCGTCGGCTACGTCATCCACGGGGAAGTCTCACAGGCAGCCATCCGCGACTGCCCGAAGTACTTCCCGTCGGCCGACCGGAACATCTGGCACAACTTCGACGGCGAGTACTACTTCATCGACACGGCGGGCCGACCGAGCCGGGCGTACAAGAACCTGCCGCCCATCACCGCCGCGCCGCGCGTCGACTCCTGTCAGACGACCGTCGGGCAGTGGGGCGACGCGGAGAACTCCAGCAACGACTATGACGGGGGACACCTCATCGGCTCGCAGCTTGGAGGATGGGGCGGGCGGGCGAACCTGGTGCCTCAGGATGCCAACTTCAACCGTGGCAACTGGGTGCAGCTCGAGAACAAGATGGCCAAGTGCGGGAGCCTCCCGAGCGGCCGTATCCGCTACACCATCGGCGCGAACTACCCGAACTCCACCACGCTCATCCCCAACAACATGACGATGGAGCTCAGGAACCAGTCCTCGGGCGCCAGCGTGTCCCTGTCCTTTTCGAACACGGACGGCGGCGGTACGAGCGGCACGGCCACGCGGACCCGGGGCGTGGACTGGCTGACCAGCCAGGGCTGCAACTGAGTAGACCGTCGCAGTCGGACGCTATTCGCGCGCTTCACAACCGCGCGCAGGGAAGTCTGGTGTGCAGGCACCCTCCCGCGACACGCACGGGGGGGTGCTCGGAGCGAACGCGGTGGGACGGACATCGGCGAGGGCCGTGAGGACTGACGCCGTGTCGAGCGCCACCCTCTGAGTGCCGGGCGACGCGCGGACCCCTGGGGACGATGAGTCCGAGTGGGCCGCGCCACAGCCCGTGTTGCTCGGCGACAGCAGCGCGAGGCCCGTGAGGCAGAGGGAATACAGCGCGCAGTCGACGACGTGTCGCAGGAGATGCACCGAGGCAGGTCTTTCGCGAGAGGAACCGCGGCCCAGTGCAAGTGGAGCGCCACGCGGCCTCCCGTCAGGTGTCGTGCAGGCACGTCCTCGCGTCGCGTGCGCGAGGGACGCAGCGCGCAGGCAGGGCGTTCCTCCAGGACGCACACCTCCCGCGATGTGACAAAGCCGCCCTCTGACGGGAGCGGCCGGCCAGGACATGCGCCGGGCCACGCACGCCGCAAGAACGACTCTCCGTGCTGGTACCTGTCCCTGGCGGAAGTCCGCGACCGCGCCACGGCGCCGCCCGAAACGAGCGCCATGAAACCCCATTGACAGGTTACCGTTTCTCGAACATACCTCCGTCCGTAACCTTATTATCGGGTTACGGAGTTCATCCGACGCGGAGGCGCACCCATGCAGTTGGAAGGCAGGAAGGTGATTGTCGTTGGGGCTGGCTCAGGCATCGGCCGGGGCGTGGCCATCGTGGCATCCGAGGCGGGCGCCCACGTGGTGCTGGCGGGCCGCAAGCGCGAGACACTGGAGGCCACCTCGGAGTTGATGAAGGGCCCCCGCGAGGTCCGTGTCCTGGACGCCACGGTGGAAGCAGAGGTGGCGGCCTTCTGTGAAGGGGTGGGCTCCTTCGACCATCTGGTGAGCACCGTGAGCCAGGGCGCCGTCGGACCCCTCTCCGGACTGGGCGCCGCCGCCATCGAGCGAGCCTTCGCCGCGAAGCTCTGGGCTCCCCTCTTCCTGGTGAAACATGCCGCGCCGCGCATCTCCCCGGAGGGCTCCTTCACCTTCTTCTCCGGGTTCCGCGCCTGGAAGCCCGCTGTCGGAACCTCCATCACCAGCCTGGTCAACGGAGGGCTCGAAGCCTTTACCAAGGCCATGGCCGTGGAGCTGGCGCCGGTGCGGCTCAACGCCATCTCTCCGGGCGTGGTGGACTCCGGCTCCTTCTGGGACCGGCTCGGCGCCGAGGCCCGCGAGCGGCTCTTCGCGGACTACGCCAGCAAGGCTCCTGCCCGCCGCGTGGGGAGGACGGAGGACCTGGCCGCCGCCACCCTCTTCGCCATGACCAACCCCTTCCTCACCGGCACCGTCCTCAGCGTGGACGGCGGCGGGGTGCTGATGTGAACGGACGAAACCCGATGACTCGAAGCCCATTGCGCGCCCTCCCCACCGTGTCCCTGCTGCTCCTGGCGGTGTTGCTCCCCTCACGCGAGGCGGACGCCGGGGAGAAGTCCTTCAAGGAGCAACTCGTGGGGTCCTGGACGCTCGTCCTGGTCGACAACGTGCTCCCGGATGGGAAACGCGTGCAGCTCTACGGTGCCGAGCCCCAGGGCCTCCTCATGTTCGATGGCCAGGGGCGCTACTCCATCCAGATCCTCCGAGCGGGACGCGCCCGGTTCGCATCCAGCAACAAGAACCAGGGGACACCGGAGGAGAATCAGGCCACCGTGCGCGGGACCAACTCCCACTTCGGCCGGTACTCGGTGAACGAGGTGGAGCACACCGTCACCTTCCACATCGACCACGCCTCGTTCCCGAACTGGGAGGGAACGCAGCAGCGGCGCACCTTCACGCTGACGGGCGACGAGCTGAAGTACATCGTCCCCGCGCCGACGACCGGTGGAACGGGCGCCGTCGGCGAAGTGAAGTGGAGACGCGCGAAGTAGCCGCGACGCCCGCGAGCACCCTCCCCTTTTCGTCCCGGGGGCCTGCCTCTGGACCAGCAGGTGGCGAGTTCCCGCCGATGAGGCGTGTCAGCCGACCAGGAGGCGAGGCTGATCGACGAGGTGCTCCGTGTTGGACTCGTTGCTCGACCGCTCCCGCCTCGCGTTGGGGCGGCGGGCCACGACAGGGGCGCTCCCGCCGAGCCAGTCCCACTTCTCTCCGTCCCAGAGCTGCTCGCGCCAGGTGAGCTGTGCCGCGGCCTCGCGCGCCTTGTCTCCGTGCGCGATGAGCGCCCAGCCCGCGCGTGACTGCTTGCACTCACCACTCTTGAACTTGAGCAGGCGGCGGTGCCCCTGGGCTTCCTCGCGGTCCGCGTCCCAGAGCGCCTGCTGCTTGCCGCCCGGCCCCTCGTAGTCCACGCCGTTCCACTCACACCAGGCGATGACGTCCTTGAGCCGGACCAGCTTCGCGCTCCTCGACAGCGAGAGTTCCGTCACGGCCGCCACGAGGAGGCCTGGGGAGATGACACGCATGGAAGAAGCCCCGTTGCAGGTCAGCGAATGCAGCCAACCTACTGCGGCGGTATAGGTGGAAGGTCCATGGCGACTCCATGCCTTTGTCATGGTTCTGTCATGGCGCACTGAGCGCTTGACTCACGGCGTTGAAATCAGCGCGCGGCGTCATCGCACGACGCACTCCGACAGGGCCCGCGAGCCCCCACTGCCGGTGGCACCGGCGCGCAGCGAGGGTGAGGGCCGGACTGGTGGCACAGGCCGAACACACCTGGAGTCCACGAGCCATCCGCGGCCCCCGTCCTCCCGGAGTGGTGGCTGGAACCGACTCAAGCGGTGATGGGCTGTCTGCCAAAAGGCGTGCGCTCACGGGCTTCAATCGAAGACTGTGATTGCCCATCTCCCTGCCCTTCCTGGATACCCTCCGCATCCACTGACCGGGTCGGGCCCCTCTGGGGTGTTCTCATCCTCGGCACGAAGACGGTGAGGGCTGCCTGAGACGGTGGGTGAGGTCATGGGGGCTCGAAAGACTCGGACGGAGCCTCGGGGCGCACCCCCGCGAGAACGAGGGACTGTCACTTTCATGGAGTGCTAGCATCCGCCGCCGCCGCGCCGCCAAGGCTCGCACTCCCTCCCGCGTCGTGAGCTGGCGCTGGGAGTCAGGTGGGGTCCTGGCGCGCTTCGAGGGTGGGGACTGAATGAGCACAGGTCGTGTGATGGGATTCAAGGCGCGTTGCGCCCTGCTTGCGGTATGGGTCTGTGTCCTGGGGGGGTCGTGTGTGAAGCGCCCCGTGGACTACGCGCGGGAACATGCACAAACCCTCGCTCCAGCGAAGCTGGAGACTTCGTCGCAGTCATCGGCGGGTCCGGTTCGGAAGGTTCGGGTCCGCGTCTACGCGGATGCGGACTACCGGGAACAGGTGATTCGCTGGCGAAGCAGCATCGTGTCCCAGTTGCAACGCGCGAGCGCGGTGGTGCGAGGGCCGCTGGGCGTTGTCTTCGAGCTCGAGTCGACGCGCGAGTGGGCGCATCGCGGCGTCGAGGGCGAACTGGAGGGCTCCCTGGCCGCGCTGGAGCTGGCGGACCCGGGTGAGGACGTGGACCTGGTGGTGGGCTTCGTCTCCTCGCTCAAGTTCTTCTCCTCCGCGCAGCATGAGCTGGGCATGGCCCGGATGTTCGGGCGCCACTGTGTGCTGCGCGAGATGGGAAACCCGGAGGAGGTCCGCGCCATGATGGAAGCGCTGATCCACCTGCCAGCGGACGAACAGCAGACGCTCTACCAGCAGCGCAAGGCGCACAAGGAGACGTCCGTCTTCCTCCATGAGTGGGCGCACACACTGGGGGCCTTCCACGTGCGCAGCTCGCACTGGATGATGTTCCCGAGCTACGCGCCGAATCAGGCGGCCTTCGCGTCGCAGACCCTGGCGTTGCTCGCCACCAGCCTTCGCCATGCGTCCGCGGGTCGTCGAGATGACGAAGCCGCGCGGGCCTGGGCGACCGAGCTGGGTGGGCAACTGGCCTCGACGACCTCACCGGACTGGGAAGGTCCGGAGAAGCAGGCCGTGGTCGACTGGCTCGCGAAGGTCCGCGAAGGCAAGGCGCCGCTGGTCCAGCACGAGCCCAAGACGACCCTGTCGCCGGACGACCGGCGTCGGCTCAACGAAATCCTCGCGCTCGAAAAAGAGGGGCGTGTCGAGGTCGCCGCCCAGCAGATGGAGCCCCTCGCCCGACGCTACCCGGAGGACGCCCACCTCCAAGGTCTTGCCTGCTACCTGGACACGCGGGTCGCCCCCAAGCTGCCGGCGACCCGCGAGAAGTGCGAGTCCGCCGCCGAGAAGTTCCCCGACCAGGCCGCCGCCCTGCTTCAGCTCGCCGTCCTGGAGCTCCACCAGGAGCGGCACCTGGAGGCGCAAGGTCACCTCGTGCGCGCGCGGCAGCGGATGGAGGCGAACCCGGGAACGCCGCCAGAAGCCTGGGGAGACCTCGCGGCGCTCTTCAAGCAGTCCTCCGCGCTCACCTGGGCCGAGCAGGCCACCCAGAAGATGGGCAATGGGGCCCGGACCGAGCCGTTGCGGACGTGGGCCCTGCAGGCGCGACGATGGATGGCGCTGCCGGTGGATGCGTCCGTGAGCGGTGTCGCGGTGGAGCGGGAGGGAGAGCTCATCCGCGCGGTGAAGGACGTCGAGGTGTACCTGGACAAGGGGCCGGCGACGAAGGCGCAGGCGCGGCTCGCCTGGCTGAAGCGGGAATTCCCGCGCGCGGCGGTGCAGCACGTTCTCGACTGCGAGGTCCACATGCGCGCGGGCAGGTCGGGGCCCGCGCGCGCGGCATGTCGGCGGGCGGTGGCCGCGCATGAGGAGGCGGTGCAGGCACATTTCATCCTCGGCTGGCTGGCCTCCACGTCCGGCCCTCGCGAGGAAGCACGGACACACCTGGAGCGCGTCGTGACGCTGGAGCCCCAGCACATGGAAGCGTGGCGACTCCTGGCGGACCAGTACCGTGCCGTGGGGATGACGGAAGCGCTGAAGTCGCTCCAGGGGCGGTATCGCGAGCGGTTCTCCCAGGAGCTGCGCTGACGCGCGACGCGCCGATAGAAAGCGGAAGCGGGCCCGGCTGGCGTTCCAACAGGACGCCCCGGGCCCGCGGTGTTTCCTGGCGCCAGCGCCGGGCTACGGAGTGCCGGGCACCGTGAAGGCGAAGCGGATGTACTGCGAGTTGGTGCTGGAGCTATGGGCGACGCAGCTCCGAGCCACGCTCGACGCGGGAATCGCGATGTTGAGTTGCTGCGTGTCGGAGTACGTCACCGTGGCGCTCACCGGCGAGCCATTGCAGACAATCTGCCCCACCGAGAATCCGTTGACGCAGCTGAGCGAGTTGAAGCTCGCCGTCCCGATGCTCGGGTTCGAGCTGGTGAAGTTGGAGTAGTAGAGCTCCAGGTAGTGCAGCCCTCCCGCCGCGCCCCGGTCCACCGCGCTCCCCACCGGAAGGGCGGCACAGGGACACCCCTGGGGACTGGTGTTGGACTGACACTGCGTCGCGTTGACCGTTCCCCCACCGCAGAAGCCGCAGCTCAGGTTGCAGACGAACGCGATGGCGGAGAAGCCCGCGGGGCACCCCAGCCCGCATTGCGTGATGGTTCCGCAGTTGGGCGTCACCGCGCACGTCGTCGCGTTCGAGTTGTTGAAGTTGCAGGCCAGCGCGCCACAGGCGAAGCGATCACAGTAATAGGCCGTGGGATGCTGCCCAGGCGGACAGCCAATGCCACAGATGGCCTGCTCGGAGCTCTCCTCGAAGGACGCCTCGTCCTCCAGGTTGGAGTCGGTGCCGACACAGCCCACCAGGAGGGATGCCAACAGGACACAGCCAAGGTACTTGAACATGGGTGCCTTTCCGCGCGAACGCGAAGGACGCCCGTTCAGTCAATCCCAATCCGAGCGCCTGAATTCCATTTTATCATGAAATTCATGCATTCTCTGCCGGAAGGCATTTCCTTCAAGTATTGCGCGGGAGCAACTCATGGAGGGCCTCGGCGACGAGCCCCTTCGCGCCCCGCGCCGCCGCCGCCAGCGTGTCGCGGATGCGGCCGAGGGTGGCGGGCTCCACGCCCTCCAGCGCGCTGAGCGCGGCGCCGACCTTGTCCGGGTTCTCGGCGGACGCCAGTTGGGCTGCCAGGAGCGAGGCAGCCTCCTGGGGAGGAGCCCCGACGCGCAGCAGGGCCACGGCGGCGCAGGCAGCCACCGCGGGGCTCTCATCCTGGAGGCGCTTGCGCAGCGCGGCCACGGTGGACAGCGAGGACAGGCGCCCCAGGCCCAGCAGGGACACCGCCTCCAGGCGGACGGGCGGCTGGGGGTCCTCGGCCGTCTTCAGCAAGACGGGCTCCAGGGAGGCCAGCTCCGGAGCGGGCTTGCCCTCTCGGCGGCCCTCTTCCACCAGGCTCCGGAGCGAGGTCAGCGCCAGGTACTGCCGCGTCCCCTCCGCCCGGCTCACCTGGTCGAACAACGCGGGCAGGGCCACCTCCGGCGCGGCGGAGGCGAGCGAGCCCAGCGACTCCAGCGCGGCCCCCGCCACGGACTCCGAGTCGTCCAACACCGTGAGCAGGCGAGGAAGCAATGACACCGCCGCCTTGCCCACGCGGCCCACACAGCCCGCGGCGACTCGACGGACCGAGGCCTTCGCGTGGCCCAGGGCTCCCTCCAGCGCGCTCAGCGGCAACGGGGCTGCCCGGTAGAGGTTCGCGATGAGCAGCGCCGCTTCATCCAGCTCGGGCGCATCAACGTCGATTCGAGCCACCGCGGTCAGCACCGCCTCCAGCGCGGGCTCGGCCAGTTGCACCTGCGGCGGCCACCAGGACGTCTGGAGCAGGCGGAGGATGGGACCGTGGGCGGCCGAGCCAGCCCGGGCCAGCTCCTTCACCAGCAGTTGTGCCGCTCGCTCCCGGACCGCCTCATCGTCCGCGCAGAGCGCCTCGCCCAGCACTTCGAGTGCCGCCGCCACGTCCTTCGGGTTCGAGGTGGAAAGGCGGGATACCCACTCATCCAGGGGACGGACACGGTTCACCAAGGCTCCTCGAAGAGAATCACCCGGGTGGTACCACGGGCGGGTGCGCCGAGGGTGCCAACCGTTCCCTTGCGGCGGAACTGTCCGTCAATCCCCTGCACGCGAGCGATAGGCACGAGGCGAGACGCCGAACGCTCGCGTGAAGCTCGCCGTGAAGTGGGACAGGTCACCGAAGCCGGCCTCCAGGGCGACGTCAGTGACTCGAGCGCGCGTCATCCGCAGTGCCGCCGCCGCCGCGCGAAGCCGCGTGGCGATGACGAACTGTCGAGGTGTCTGCCCCGTCATCGCCCGGAACACGCGCAGGAAGTGGAAGCTCGCGAGCCCCGCGACATGGGCCAGGGTCTCCAGGGAACAGTCCTCCGCGCTGTGGGTCTCGATGTAGCGCAGGCTCCGCGCAATCCGGCGCGCCTGCGGCTCCGAGACCGCCAGCGACGCCTCCCCTGGCTCACACCCCAGCGTCAGCGCCGTCCCCATCACCGTCAGCGCCGCCTCACGCAGGGCCTCTGCTTCTCCACTCGCCAGGGCGTGATGCGTGAGCAGGACGGCCTCCGCCGAGGCGACCGAAGCGGGGATGCAGACCCGCTCGAAGGGACGCTCGACATGCGCGTGGCGCCCCAGCGAACGCAACGCATCCTCCAACAGCGACTCCGAACAGTCGAACACGATGGAGCGGTCTCCCCCATCATCGACATGCCGGTACTCGTACGGGGCGGAGCGGTTTCCCAGCAGCAATGCTCCGGGCCCCACCACGGCGGCCCCCTCGCGAGCACGGACATGGAAGACACCTGACAACACCACGCTGATCCGGACGCGAGGATGCTGACCGCCGAAGGCAGGGCTCCCCGCGCCCTCCAGACAAACACAGTCCCTGACGTCGAAGGCCTCGCCCTGCCCGAGCAGGTGATAGCCACCAGGGCGCCCGGGCAGCGTGGACGGAGCCGACGCAAGATTCCCAAAGTTTCGCCTCATGCCCGGATGCTACCGCTGACCTCCCAACGACGGAATGCACGTCCAGGAGGGACTGACGATGACCGGAAGGCAGTGGATGCGAGGGGTTCTCGGAGTGCTGAGCCTCACGACGCTGGCATGTGGCGCCCATTCGGGACGCACGGCGACGCCTCGCGCCGCCTGTACGCCCGAGCTCTACGGCGCGGGCCTCTTCACCACGGGCGCCTGGGACTTCTTCATGGCCTTCTCGCCAGACCAGCGCCGCGTCCTCTTCGGGAGGGCCGACGACAGCTTCGAGCGGTACACGATGTACGAGACGCGGCTCGGGGACGACGGGGTCTGGTCTCGCCCCGTGCTCCCTCGCTTCGCGGACCAGTGGAGCAACGCGGATCCCCACCTGTCGCCCGATGGGCGTACTGTGTACTTCATCTCCAATCGTCCCCAGCCCGGCGAGCCCGGTCCGCGCGCGTCGTATGACATCTGGGCCGCATCCCTGGGCACGAACGGCAAATGGGAAGACGCACGAAGACTGCCCGCGCCCGTCAACGACGCGAGCCTCGACGAGTGGTCACCCGCGGTCGCCGCCAACGGCAACCTCTACTTCGGAGGCGAGCGCGTGGGCACGCTCGGAGGGAGCGACCTCTGGGTCTCCCGTTGGGTCGACGGCGCATACCAACCGCCAGAGAACCTGGGCGCGGCCATCAACTCCACGGTCCACGAGCTGGAGCCCTGGATTGCTCCGGACGAGAGCTATCTGCTCTTCAGCGCCCTGCGCCGCGCGGACGGGCTGGGAGGTTATGACCTGTTCCTCAGCCGCCAGGTGAACGGCACCTGGGAGCCCGCGCGGCGCCTCTGTGAAGGGCTGAACACGCGCGCGAGTGAGTACAACCACAGCGTGTCTCCCGACGGGAAGTGGCTCTATTACAGCAGCACCCGCCCCTTCACGGGGGACGTCGGCGAGCGCTTCGACACGCCTCGGGACGATGGCTCGCTCAAAGGCATCGGGAGCGGCACCGGGGACATGTACCGCATCCCCATGAGCGAGCTGGGGCTGTAGGTCAGTCGTTCGGGCATGAGCCTGGGTGAAGACCTGACGAACGAGGCGGCCTCCTCGGAAGGAAGCCGCCTCGCGGCCATGCTCCGTACGCCTACTGCAACGCGCTCGCAGGCAGCTCGACCACGTACGAATCGATGTCCGTGTCGCTGCCATTGCCCCAGTTGGAGTTGAAGAGCACCCGCGTGAAGTCACGGTTGACGCTGGCGACCGGCTCCGTCCAGTAGCCGTTCGAGGCGGTGCGGTGGTGCGCGAGCGTGTAGACCGTCGGATTGGCCTTGAGCTGCACGGCCATCACCTTGCGGTGCAGCCACTGCTGGGCGCCACCGTAGTCGGCATAGGTGCTGACCACCACCCAGCCGGGTTTGGCGAACGCCTTGCCGGAGATGTGCAACGCCGTCGCGGTGCCGCTCACGTACGTCGGGAACAACGCCGTGCGAACACCCGTGCGAATGTTCAGCATGAACACGTCGCCCGCGTTCGACTGGTAGTCGACGGCCACGAAGATGTCGTCGCCATTGGCATCCAGCGCGATGTCCGAGTGCTCGGACTTCGAGAGCAGTTGGGTCTTCGCGCTGAAGTCGCGCGAGAACGCCGCCGTGCCCCGCGCACCGTCGCCAGACACCACGCAGTAGTTCCCGCTGGGGGACATGCTCACGTGGTCGGGACGCTCGCCCAGCGTGTCATACGTGCCCAGGATGGTGTTCGTGTCGCGGTCCCAGGTGAACACGCCGACACTGCTCCACTCGCTCGTGTCGACCATGAAGCACCAGTAGCGACCATCCGCGGAGGGAGAGCCCTCCGACTTCGTCCAGGCCGCGTTCGCCGTCGGCCAGCGGGCCTTCAACCGCGCGGCAAAGTCCCCCACGACGCGGGTGGCCCCGGTCGTGACGTTCAGCTCGTGGAGCTTCATGCCGACGCCGTTGGTGGGCAGGTAGTACAGCAGGTCCGGGCTCGTCGGGTGCCACTGCGGCTCCGCGTCCCCAGCCGGACCCGACAGCTGCTTCAGCCGCGCACGGGTGTTGGCGTCGTACACATGCCAGGCCCCGTCCAGGGCGTACACCAGCTGCTTCGTGTTGTTCGCGTTGAAGGCCTGACGGCGCGAGTAGTCGTTTCGGGCAAAGCCGGAGACGCCATCCGCGGCGTGGTCGGTGGTCCGTACGAGACACGTCTTGTACGTGGGCTCCGTCACCGCGACGCCCTTGGCGGGCTCCGCCAAGGTGGGAATCGGGTGGGCCTGACGAACGCTGGAGAGCGCGAACCCCGAGGGATAGAACGTAGCACACGCGGGGCTGAGCGCCGGCTCCGGCACCGGCTGAATCTTGCGCTGGCACGTCTTGAACCTGCCGGGCGCCGGGTCCGGATTGAAGAAGCAATACACACTGCCCGCGGCCAGCTCCTTCGTCACCCAGGTCTCGCCGAGTCCAAACCTGACGGTCGACGGCTGGGTCAACGTGAACGACTGATACTGGTTCGCGACCGTCTCCCATCCCTCCGGGGCGAGCGTCGAGTCGACCGCCCCGGGGAGTGAGCCAGGAGGGACACCGCCCTCGTCCGCTCCGCCGCCGCAACCCATCAACGCCAGACACACCAATGCCATCACGTCATGCTTCAATGCAGGACTCATGTTGAACGCTCCTCGTTGAGTGGAGACCACGGCACCGCGCCACGCGCGGACACGCGTGGGCCAAGGGTTCGGACTGAAGAAGCGGGCCCCCTACCCGCTCGAGCGCGGGGGCCCCAAGTGCGCCGCGTCGTTACTGCAGCGCGTTCGCCGGCAGCTCGACCACGTACGTGTCGACGTCCGTATCGCTGCCGTTGCCCCAGTTGGAGTTGAAGACCACCCGCGTGAAGTCGCGGTTGACGCTGGAGACGGGCGTCGTCCAGTAGCCGTTCGGCGAGGAGCGGTGGTGCGCGAGCGTGTAGACCGTCGGATTGGCCTTGAGCTGCACGGCCAGCAGCTTGCGGTGCAGCCACTGCAGTGAGCCACCACCGTCGCTATAGGTGCTCACCACCACCCAGCCCGGCCTGGCGAACGCCTTGCCCGAGACGTGCAACGCCGTCGCGGTGCCGCTCAGGTAGGTCGCGAACAGCGCCGTGCGCACGCCCGTGCGCAGGTTCACCATGAACACGTCCCCCTCGTTGGAGCCATAGTCGATGGCCACGTAGACATCCTCGCCATTGACATCCAGCGCGAGGTCCGAATGCTGGGAGATGCCGAGCAACTGGGTCCTCGTGCTGAAGTCACGCGAGAACGCCGCCGTTCCCCCCGCCCCGTCGCCGGACACCACACAGTAGTTCCCGCTGGGGGACATGCTCACGTGGTCGGGCCGGTCGCCGTGGGTGTCGTACATGCCCAGGATGGTGTTGGTGTCGCGGTCCCAGGTGAACACGCCCGCGCTCACCCAGTCCGTCGCATCGACCATGAAGCACCAGTAGCGACCATCCGCCGAGGGGGAACCTTCCGCCTTCGTCCAGGCCGCCATCGCGGCCGGCCACCGGGCCTTCAGCCTCGCGGCGAAGTCACCCACGACGCGGGTCGCCCCGGTCGCGATGTTCAGCTCGTGGAGCTTCATCCCGATGCCGTTGGTGGGCAGGTAGTACAGCAGGTCCGGGTTCGTCGGGTGCCATTGCGGCTCCGCGTCCCCGGCCGGCCCCGACAGTTGCTTCAGGCGCGCGCGGGTGTTCGCGTCATACACATGCCAGTACCCATCGAGGGCATACACGAGTTGCTTCGTACTGTTCGAGTTGAAGGCCTGACGGCGGGAGTAGTCGTTCCGGGCAAAGCCGGAGACGCCGTCAGCGGTATGGTCCGTGGCGCGTACGAGACACGTCTTGTAGGTCGGCTCCGAAACCGCGACACCCTTCGCGGGCTTCGCCAATGCGGGAACGGCGGGGGCCTGACGAGCGCTGGAGAGCGCGAAACCCGAGGGGTAGAACGTGGCACACGCGGGGCTGAGCGCCGGCTCCGGCACCGGGTTCTGCTGCGTCTTGCGCTGGCACGTCTTGAACTTGCCGGGCGCCGGGTCTGGATTGAAGAAACAATACACACTGCCCGCGGCCAACTCCTTCGTCACCCAGGTCTCGCCGAGTCCGAACCGGACAGTCGAGGGCTGGGTCAGCGTGAACGACTGATACTGATTCGCGACCGTCTCCCAGCCCTCCGGGGCGATTGTCGAGTCGACCACTTCAGGGATGGATTCTGGAGGCACGCCGCCCTCGGGCACCGCTTCTCCGCAGCCCATCAAGGCGAGACACACCAACGCCACCGCGTTGCACTTCGAATCAGGATTCACGTTGAGTTCTCCTCGTTGTTTCAACTTCGAAACTTCGACGAGACTATTCGTGAATAATCTGACCTTCAAGCCTTAGCTGTCTTTCTTGGATTATGAGATATGCGCTGTTTCACTCTGCGGAATGACTGTAATTGCCGCCGTGAGACGAGATGCCCGGCGCGACCCTCCGGTTGTGCAACCTGAATCGCAAAGCAAGCGTCAGACCAACCAGGGGGCGCAGCCCACCCCTGTGAAAACAGGTCGCTCATGCCCGGTGCGACAGGCTCATGGGGTGGACTGCTCCCCCCAGACTGCCGGGTGGTCCCCTCATTCTCGGCCCCGGCGGCGACACCGGCACGCACGGAACCGCGAATTGCGTCTGACGCGATGTTTACAGCATGCGCATACCAACAGTTTCTGAGATGCATCTCGACAGGGATGACGCTCCAGCAGGCCGGTCCGCCACCAGAACCGTCCGGAGAGTGGGAGTGCCACCACGGGCCCGACTGGCCGGCTGGCGTTCTCCGCACCACCCTGGTCGGCACCCGCCTTCCAGGCGAGGCATGCGAAGCCGCCGGGTCCTGCAAGCGCGCTCGCGAATGAATATCGATTCCAGAGCCCATGTGGATCCAGATCGGAAAGAGCAACTCACCCGATTGCGAAGCCGCCGCCCATGAAGCCATCCAGGAGGCGCTTCGCGAAGGGGATGACGCGCGCTTCGCCCTCGTCCTGTGCACGGACCAGTACGACGCGGCGTCCCTGGCGTCCGCGGTTCAGCGGGAGCTGGGGGATATTCCCTGGGCCGGGTGCAGCGCGGCGGGCGTCTTCGCGGGAGCCGAGCTGTTGCTCCAAGGGCTGGTGGTCGCGCTCTTCCGCGGGAAGGACTTCCAGGTGGGCGTGGGAATGGGCGGGCCCGTCAGCGAGGCCCCCAGGCTGGCCGGACGCTCCGCGGTGGCGCAAGCCGTCGGAAAGCTGCCCCCCAAGCCCCCTGAACATCGGCGCGCGTTGATCATCCTCCCAGACGCGCTCAGCGGAAACCCCACCGAGGTCGTACGAGGGGCTCAGCAGGAAGCAGGCGCGGGCATCGGCTGGGTGGGTGGCGGCGCTGGCAACAACCTCCAGCTCGTCAAGGCGGCCCAGTTCACCGAGGGCCAGGCCTACCGGGACCAGGTGGTGGTGATTGCCCTCGACACCCTGGCCCCCATCGGCGTCGGGATTCAGCATGGGTGGCATCCGTACGGCCCACCCACCCAGGTCACGAAGGCCCGAGGAGCGACCGCTGTCGAGCTCGAGTACGAGTGCGCGTTCGAGGTCTACCGGCGCACCGCCGCGAGTCGAGGAGACGTGCTCGACGAAAAGGGCTTCGCGCGCTTCGCGATGACGCACCCGCTGGGGATTCCCCAGGCCAATGGGGAGTTCGTGATTCGAGACCCGCTCGCCGTCGAGCCCGACGGCGCTGTCCGCTGCGTCGCAGAGGTTCCGGACGGCTCGCTGGTCCGGGTGATGGAGGGCGAGCGCGCGGACCTGCTCGACGCCGCGGCCCGCGCCGCCACCCTGGCGCGGGAAGCCACCTCAGGCACGCTGGGCGGCGCGGTGGTGTTCGATTGCATCTCCCGGTACCACATCCTGGGCGAGGAGTTCCGCGACGAACTGGCGCGCTTCCAGGATGCACTCGGGGAGGACACCCCGGTCGTGGGCTGCCTCACGCTCGGCGAGGTGGGGGCCCTGGGGGGAGGAGTTCCACAGTTCCACAACAAGACGGCGGTGGTGCTCGCCCTTCCGGGGTGATGGACCCATGCGGGACATGGTGGACCACGAGGCGAACACGGACCAGAAGCTCACCGAGGAACGCCTCGCGCTCCTGAGTGTGCTCCAGGAGCTCACCGTCGCGGCGCTCGACCTGTTCGATCCGAACAAGTCCGCGGACACCTTCCTGGACCGTCTCGCGGAGCGCTTGAGCTGCACCGTGGCCCTCTGGCTCCAGGAGGATGCGCGGGGGCGGGTCCATCTGCTGGGCGCGAGCGGCCTCTCCGCCGCCTCCCGCCGCCTGCCGATTCCGGGTCCCCTGGAGCAGCCCCTGGCGCCATGCCCCGCCTCGGTGGACCTGCCCTACCCGGAGCTGACCTCGCCGGAACTCGCGTGCTGGTCCGTGCCCGTCATCCCCGGAACGACAGACGCGGGACGCGGAACCAGCGTGCTCCTGCTGTACTTCGACCAGGAGCCTCGGCTGCCGCGTCAGTACCGGGGCATGGTGGAGCGCCTCGGCGGCGTCCTCCGCACCGCGCTCGTCCACCGGCGACTCTTCGCGCGCACCCTGGACAGCGAGCGCGACCTCCACCAGCAGAAGACGCTGTGGGAGTCCCTGAGCGAAGCCTCCGTCGAGGGCATCCTGATCTCCTCCCCTGGCGGCGGGACGCTCACGCACAACCGCCGCTTCGCGCAGATGTGGGGACTGGAAGAAGACATCCAATCCGCCTCCCGCGAGGCCTTGCTCCGCGCGATGGCGGAGCGCGTGGAAGAGCCCGCACGGTTCACCGCGCGCTCCCGCGCCTTCTCCGAACACGAGAACGCGTCGGGACAGGACGAACTGCGGCTCAAGGATGGCCGGGTGTTCGAGCAGTACAACGCCCCGGTGGTGAGCGAGGACGGTGTCTATTATGGGAGGGCCGTCTACTTCCGGGACATCACCGCTCGACAGCGCACGGAGCGGGAGCTCCAACGTGAGCGCGACTTCAGCTCCACGGTCCTGGATACGGCCCGCGCGCTGGTGATTGTGCTGGATCCAGAAGGGCGCATCGTCCGCTTCAACCGGGCGTGCCAGGAGGTGACGGGCTTCTCCTTCGAGGAGCTCCGCGGTGCGTATTTCTGGAAGCGGCTCCAGCCTCCCGAGGAAGCCGCGCGCGTCGAGACGGACTTCGCCGTGCTGGCCTCGGGCATGGGGAACGAACAATACGAGAGCTTCTGGCTGACGCGGGACGGAGAGCGGCGCCTCATCTCCTGGGCCAGCAACGTGCTGCGTGGCGAGACGGGAGAGATTGAGTATGTCATTGGCACCGGCATCGACATCACCGAGCAGCGCCGGGCCGAGCAGGAGCGCGACCAGACGTTCCAACGCGAGCAGCAGGCACGCGCCAGGGCCGAGGAGCAGGAAGGGAGATCCGCGTTCCTGGCGACGGCCTCCGGAATGCTCGCCGGCTCGCTGGCCCCCGAGGACTCCTTGCGGAGCGTGGCGGAGCTGACCGTCCAGCGGTTCGCGGACTGGTGCGCGTTCGATCTCCTGGAGCCGGATCACACGGTCCGGCGAATCACGCAGGCCCAATCCGAAGCGCTTCTCGCCAGGTCTCCGGCGAAGGTCTATCCGCCGCCACCCGACCTCAAGGCAGCGCAGGGCCCTGGCAAGGTGCTGCGCACCGGCGAGCCGGCGTTCTTCCCGATGGGAGACACCTCGGCGCCCTCGGGAGACGTCCCGTTCCAGTCCTGGATTTCAGTGCCGCTGCTCGCCCGGGGCCGGACGCTCGGCGCGCTCACGCTCGCCCGCGAGTGCGAGGGCTGCCAGTACGGCCCGGCGTCGCTGGTCCTCGCCCAGGAGCTTGCCCGCCGCGCGGCGATGGCCGTGGACAATGCCCGGCTCTATCAGCAGGCCCAGACGGCGATCGGCCTGCGCGATGAGTTCCTCTCCATTGCGTCCCACGAGCTGAAGACCCCGGTGACGTCCCTTCAACTGTCCGTGCAGGGCCTGCTGCGCCTCTCCCGGCTGGGGACGCTCCGTGCCGCGCCGATGGAAACCGTGGCCCACTCGCTCGAAACCATCGAGCGACAGGCGAAGCGGATGGCCAAGCTCGTCACCACGCTGCTTGATGTCTCACGCATCCATGCGGGGCGGCTCGACCTCGAACTCGAGGAGGTGGACCTCGCGGCGCTGGTCCGCGACATCGCGGCGCGCTTCGCCCCCGAGCTGGCCACCTCGGGAGCCCGGCTTCGAGTGCATGCCGACACGCCGATGCCTGGCGTGTGGGACCGCTCACGGCTCGATCAAATCGTCACCAACCTGCTCGCCAACGCCATCAAGTACGGCGAAGGAAGGCCCATCGACATCGCGGTCGAAGGCAACGCCGCGACAGCGCTGCTGGAAGTGAGGGACCAGGGAATTGGAATCCCACCGGAGCGACAGACACGAATCTTCCGGGCTTTCGAGCGTGCGGTGTCGTCGCGACATTACGGAGGTCTGGGATTGGGCCTCCACATCGTGAGCCAGCTCGTCGAAAGGCTGGGCGGGTCGGTTCGGGTCGAGAGCGAGGCCGGACGTGGGTCCACCTTCACGGTGGAGCTTCCGCGTCAGGGCCCTCCCGTGCCCCCGTTCACCGCGAGCCGTGGGGCGCCAGACCGTGTCTGACGGATGCAGGTGGCGCAAGTAGGAGAAGATGCGCGCCACCTGCACCATGGCGAGGTAGTTGACGGCGGGCTTGTCATAGCGAGTGCCAGTGGCTTGCTTGTCCTTGAGGTGCCCGACAACGCGCTCGATGACGTTGCGCTGGCGGTCGAGGCCCAGGTCAAATCGAGCACGGCACCGCGCCGCCGCTTGCTGGCGAAAGCTCGGAACGCCCTGCGGAACCGGGGCAACTTCAATCAAGCACGCGCGCATCTGCCCCGGACAGGAATGTTGGAGGTCGGACGGAGTCGAAGTGGACGCGGCTGCACGGTTGCAAACGGTTGCGTCATCGTCTGCCAAAGCGCGGCCTCGAATCGGCGCGGGGGGAGCCCATGAGTCTGAAGACAGTGACGTGGATGGCGGTCCTGATGACCGCATGCGCATCCATGCCGGAGCAGGTCGGCGACGCAGCGTTGCTCGACAATGGCGTGGAGGACTCCGCGGATTCCTGCGCCAGGTCGGCAGCGTCCGGGGAGGAAGGCGGATGCTATGCGCCCGCCTGTGGCGAGGAGGCGTGTGGACTGTTCCGATGCGAGGACCTCGCGTCGCCTCCGCTCGCGCTGCGGTTTCCACCCGCGCAGACTGGCGGCGCTACAGCCCGCATTCAGCGGTACTGGGGTGGCGCAGTGCCGTTACCAGGGCGGCAGCCCGTCTTCGTCATCCCATGGTACCAGCGCGAGGAGCTGCCGAGCGTCAAGGCGGCGCGGAAGGCCATCGCCGAGTGGACGAGGAGGCCGAAGGAACGTCACCACATCTTCCCCCGCGCCTTCGCTGGGTACTTCGAGTTCGTCGGCATCAACATCCACCAGTACACTCTGCTGGTCGCGGTCGATGAACACCATCGAGTCCACGCGGGCGAGAATGGTGGCCCGTGGAATCGGGACTGGAGGAAGTGGATTGATGCGAACAGGTTCACGGCCACGCGCGACGACCACTTCAAGCAGGGGGCGCGGATGATTTCAAAGTATGGGCTCATCGGAATGCCAATGACGTACTGGCAGACCCTGCGGCTGTACTCCGCCGGAGAATGAGTGATGCGGTACTACACACTGCAGGAACGCGAAACGGTGCGGTGGAGTGGGGGGTACGACATGGGCAGGCGCTGGCAGCTGCCCGGCGTTTCGTGCCCCACATGCGGCAACACGTGGGGAGGAGGAGGCTACGACTACCCAGCAGTGGATTTGTCGAAGCTCGGTGGGGGAGCAAAGGCCCTTGAGCGCCCACGGTGCGTCCCGTGGGCCGAATTCACGGCGCTGCGAGCGAACGTGTTGCCGCTGGTGCCGCGCGGCGCGGTGGTGACGCCGGGGTCGGGCTTTGGCCCGTTGACGGGGCGGGCACAGGGACGGTTCGGTCCCGTGAGCGTCCACATGCCGTGGACACTGCTGGTGCGACCGGACGTCGTGCGGTGTCTCGACGGACTGACCGGAGCTGTCCCGGTCCCAGCGACTTTCCGGCGTGCTCGGAGCGACGGCGAACTGTTCGAGTTGCAGGTGATGCCGGGCGGCAAGCTGGTTGGCGAGGACCGCCACAAGCCGTGCACGACCTGTGGACGTGCCAGCTGGGTCCTTCCGCCGCCCGAGAGGCGGCGCCTGGCTGTTCCACCATCGACCGATTTCGCCCGAGCAACAGCGAGTGTAGTGGTTGTAAGCGAACGTGTTGTTGAGCAGCTTGAGCGGCAGTTGGAAGAGTCCGACGTCGTCGCGCTCGATGTGAGTGGCTCACCAGGGTACGCGAGGCGGTCCAACGTCGTCCCGCCCGCATGATGTCGGGGACTGAAACGGTGCCGCTGCTCTGGAAGGTGGCCGACCACTCACGCGGACATTCCCAGGGACGGGAGCGACGTCGCGTCGCCCCTGCGCACGGCTCCGGGGGACACGCCCATGAAGCGCTTGAACGCGCGACTGAAGGCCGCTTCGGACTGATACCCCATGCGCTCCGCGAGCTCGGCCAGCCCGGGGCGCTCCTCCTTCAGCGCCGTATGCGCGACGTACATCCGCCACCGCGCGAGGTAGTGCATGGGCGGCTCGCCCACCATCCGCGTGAAGCGCGCCGAGAACGCCGAACGGGACATCGCGACCCGCGAGGCCAGCGAGGCCACCGTCCACGGACTCGTCGGCTCGCGGTGGATGAGCGCGAGCGCGCGCCCCAGTTCAGGGTCCTGCAGCGCCCCCAACCAGCCCGTGCGCGCGCCGGAACCCTGGGCCATCCACTCTCGGAGCGCCTGGACCACCAGCACGTCCGCGAGCCGGGTGATGACCGTCTCGCCTCCGGGCCTCAACTCCTTCGCCTCGTCGGCGATGAAGCGCAACGTGCTCTGGAGCCAGTCCATGCGGGGTGAGCCCGAAGGCTCCACGCGGATCACGCTCGGCAGCAGCGTGACGAGGTGCCGGGCGGCGGGATGGTCCAACCGCACGACCCCGCAGATGAGCGTCGTGGGTGCCCCTCCTCCACCGTGCCGCAGGACGGAGTAGCGCTCGCTCACGAGTTCCTCGGGGAGCTCCTCCAGCTTCCGCGTCGGCCCCCCTCGCTCGCTCGACACGCGATGTCCCTCGCCATGGGGCAAGAGCACGAACGTGCCCGGCTGGAGCAGCTGGTCTTCCACACCATCGACCTCGAGCCAGCACTGGCCCGACGTCACGACATGGAACATCAGGCTGCCCTTCATCACCGGCAACGCGAGCCCCCACGGCGCCGTTAGCTCCGAGCGGCAATAGAACGTGCCGCTCATCCGCAGGAAGTGCAGGGCCTCGCCGAGCGAGTCCACCGAGGGCATCAGGTTCTTCATGTCCCGAGTATCCGCCCCCACCCTCCCCGTCGTCCACCCCAACCTGGACGAACGAGCATGAATCAGCGACTTCGCATCATTGAGAGTCCTGCCTCGTGCCCCGATATTGGACTCCAGGCAAGCCAATGCCACGGGGCTGATGGCCCCAGGGAGCACACATGTTGACGGTGATGGGAGCGACCGGGAACACCGGCAAGAAGGTGGTGGAGTTGCTGCTCGCGGCCGGGCAGGACGTCCGAGCATTGGGCCGCTCCGAGAGTCGACTGGCGGAGCTCGCCGCGCGCGGCGCGCAGGTGCTCGTGGGAGACCCGGGCGACGCCGCGTTCCTGGCGAAGGCGTTCGCCGGCGCCGAGGCCGTCTACACGCTGCTGCCAGCGGACCGGGAGTCGCCGGACTACCACGGGGACCAGCGGCGCAAGGGCGAGGCCATTGTCCAGGCCCTCCGGGACAGCGGCGTGCGACACGTCGTCGCCTTGAGCAGCCTGGGCGCGGAGCAACGGGAGGGGACGGGGCTGCTCGCCACGCTCCATGCGCAGGAGGAGCGCTTGAAGACGCTTGCGGACACGAACGTGCTGCTGCTGCGTCCGGTGTCCTTCTTCGAGAACTTCTTCGATGCGCTCGCCGTCATCGAGCACCAGGGCGTCAACGCGGACTCCGTCGAGCCGGACCTCGCCGTTCCGATGATTGCGACCCGGGACATCGCCGACGTCGCGGCGAAGGCGATGCTGCATCGGGACTGGAAGGGCCTCGCCATTCGAGAGCTGCTGGGCCCCAGGGACCTCAGCTATCGCGAGGCCACCCGCATACTCGGAGCGCACCTGGGCAAGCCTGGGCTCGAGTATGTCCGGCTCGCCCCCGCGGAGATGACCCAGGCGCTCGTGCAGGCCGGAATGTCAGAGACGTTCGCCGGGCTCTATGTCGAGATGACCCTCGCCTTCAACGAAGGACGCGTCATGCCTCGTGCGGGGCGAACCGCGCACAACACGACACCGACACGGTTCGAGGACTTCGTGGAAGAGCTCGCGCTCGCCGCCACGACGAAGTGAATGGAGACGGGACGGATGATGGAGACGGTGCTGCGAATCCTGACGTGGGTGTCCGTGCTCGGCTGCGGGCTGATGGCGGGCGTGTTCTTCGCCTTCTCGACGTTCGTGATGAACGGCCTGACACGGTTGCCCGCGGCGCGGGGCATCGCCGCGATGCAGGCCATCAACGTCTCGGCGGTGTCGGGCCTGTTCATCGCGGCGTTCATCGGCACCGCGCTCACCTGCGCGGGACTGGTGCTGTCCTCGCCAGGCACCTGGAGTGACCCTCACTCGCGAGAGCGGCTCCTGGGAGGCGCCATCTTCCTCGTCGGCTGCTTCGGGGTGACCGCCGCGTTCAACGTGCCGCGCAACGACGCGCTGGCCGCGCTGAACCCGGACAGCGCGGACGCCGCGCTCCACTGGGCACGCTATGTGTCCAGCTGGACCGCGTGGAATCACGTGCGGACGGTGGCGTGCCTCGCGGCGACGGTGCTCCTGACGCGCGCGCTCCGCTGAAGACTCTCGACTCGCGCACTGGCGACGTGGGAACCCCGCCCCGTCGCCAGCACCCGTCAGTCGATCTTCGCCACGCGGCTGCGGTCGCCGAGGAACTCCTCGACACCGTGGGCAATCGCCTTGGCCACGTCCGTCTGGTAGGCGCTGGTGGCCAGGCGCTTCTCCTCGTCCAGGTTGGACAGGAACGCGGTCTCCACGAGGATGGCCGGCATCTTCACGCCGAGCAGCACGTAGAACAGGGCCTCCTTGTGGCCCAGCCCCTTGATGTCCGTGTATTTGGTCGACAGGGACGTCACCAGGCTGCGCTGCACCTGGTTGGCGAGCCGCGAGGACTCCTCGGTGTTCGCCTTCGTCGCCAGGTCCGCCAGGATGAACTGGAGGTCGCTGATGCCCTTCTCGGACGACGCGTTCTCCCGCGCGGCCAGCCGGATGGAGTACCGGTCCGCCGACGTGTTGAGCGTGTACGTCTCGATGCCGCGCAGCTTCCGGCTCGTCGCCGCGTTGCAGTGGACGGAGATGAACAAGTCACCCCGCTCCGTGTTGGCGAACTTCGCGCGGTCCTCCAGGCGGATGAAGCGATCATCCTCTCGCGTCAGGACGACTTCCAACCCGCGCTCGCGCAGCTCGTCCGCCAGCTTGAGGGAGATGGAGAGCGCCACGTCCTTCTCGCGCGTCCCCTCCTTGCCGATGGCGCCCGTGTCGTGACCGCCGTGGCCCGGGTCGATGACCACGCGCCGCACCTTGAGGCCCAGCTGCTCCGCCAACGTCAGCTCCGCCCGGCGCGACTGCTTCGCCACCGCCTTGAGCCGCGCCTGCGCGACCTCATCATCCACGGGACGGGTAATGGGCTTGGGCGGCTCGACCACCGCGGCGGCGGCGACCTCGATTGTCTTCGGCGCCACCTCGGCCTTCGGCTTCTCCGCGACGGTCGACATGGCCTGGACGGGCTCGGCCTCCGGGCGACGCTCCTGAGGACGCGGCGTGGAGACCTTCGACGAGGCCACCTCGACCGGAGCCACCACGGGCTTCGACGCCACGGCGACAGCGGGGGCCTTGGAGGACTGCTCCTTCGCGGCCAGCGCGGCGGCGACGGCTTCATCCAGCCCCTTGCCCTCACCGGACGACTCACCGTTCACGGGAGCGCTGGGGTCCAGGCGGGGAATCATCGGGGACGGCTCGCGTGCCAGTTTCTCGATGGCGCCCACCAGCGCGGACGCCGGGCGCTCCGACGGCGTCTCCACCCGAGCGACCGCCGTGGCCTTCTCCTCCTGCACGGGCGTCTTGTTCGGCGCCGGCGTGGCGGCCTTGCCGCGCGACGGAGCGGGCGCGACGGGAGCACCCTTGGGCGTCGGCAGCGAAGCCAGCAGCGTCTTCATCTCCTTCGCCTGGTCGCCCTTGCTGTTGAGGGCGAGCATGTCCGCCAGGACGCGGCGCGCGTCCTCGGGCCGGTCCATCCGGTGGACGTGGATGCGCGCCAGCGCCAGCGCGGCGTCGTCCGCCAGCCTGTGCTTGGGGTAGTCGCGGCTCAGCTTGTCGTAGTCGGCGATGGCCGACTTCAGGTCCTCTTCGACGAAGGAGATGCGGCTGAGCTCCTGGAGCAGCTCGCCCGCGGTGAAAAGGGCGTCGGGCGCGCGCTCGGACTTGGGGTGGCTCTTCGCCACCGCCTCGAACTTGTGCACCACGTTGAGCCAGTGGTGGCGCAGCTTGCGCCGGGCCGCGTCGTCCTTCAGCGCGTAGTACGCGCGGCGAGCCCCCTGGTACGCGGCCTCCGCCTCATCCCGCTTCGCGGCCCCCACCGTGCCCGGGACGAGCAACAGCAGCATGGGCAGCGCGAGCAAAAGGCGTGGGCACATGAAGAACCTCCGGCGAACTGGGAGCTACAGGCGTGTGTCACACGGCCCCACGTCACCGGCAAATTTTCGGCCCCACCCGTCAGCGCAGCCAGCCGAGCACGCCCGCCAGGTCCTGGTCGATGACCCGCGCCCAGCCGGGCTCCCGAGGCACCACCGCCGCGAGCACCTTCGTCCCGTTGCGCACCGGCGCCCGGCCCGGACGCACCCGCGCGCGGACCTCTAATTTGACGTCCTGCCGGAAGTAGTGGGCGGGGAAGACCACCTCGCCCCGAGCCTCCGGCAAGGGCGCATCCGGCGTGAGCCACACCAGCGCGCCCAGTCGCAGCGGCTCCACTTCCGAGCGCACCAGTCGCCGGGCCTCGCGGGTGAACATGGCCACCGCCCCGAGCGCGCCCAGCCCCAGCCCAAACGGCAGCCACCCCATGCGGGAGGCACGGGTCCGCGCGAAGCCGGCTTCACGGGGACGGCCCGGCGCGGCAGGGTCCACCAGCAGCTTCACCACCGCGCCATGGCCCAGCCCCTCCGCATACTCCGCGAAGGTGCGGACGTCCGACACGGAGTGCTCCACGTTCTGGAAGGTGTAGAGGACCTCGAGCAGGCCCTCGGCGCCGTCGCGCTTGTCCGTCGGGGGGAGCCGCGTGGCGACCAGCACCCCGTCCACTTCCTCCGCCCGCGCGTTGAAGCCGTGCTCCTCCACGAAGAAGCGGCCCGCCCAGGTGGCCCCGGCGCCGAGCAGCGCCATGAAGGCCAGCCCGAGCACGGCATCTCGCGCGAGACGACCCACCGCGCCGGGAACCTGCGTCAGTCGCACCTTTCGAGGTGCATGAGGAATGGCCAGCTGCATTGGGCCGACAGCCTACACGTGATCCGCGCATCCGCGCGCTACTCGCCTCGGGCGCGCTTCTGGGCCTCCCCCAACATGTGGAAGATGCTGTTGGTACCGGTCTTGAAGTCCTGGCTCAACGTCGAGCGTCGCTTGAGCTGACGCAGCTCATCCGCCTTGCCAGGCACCGTGGCGGGGGGATTCTTGTACTCCCCACACAGGCTGCCCCACACACGCCGGAAGTTGCCCTCGGCGACGAGGGTGATGCGCAGGCCCAGCGAGGCGCTCTCCCTGGACGGAAGGGTCACCTTGAAGACGTCCTTTTCGGGCGTCTGGATGGTGACCTCCGAGCCCTTCACCTTCGCCTCGATCTCCGCGTCCTCGCAATCCAGCTTCGAGCCGTACTGGACGCCTTTGGCGTCGACGGAGATGAGACATTCCGACTTCAAATGCCAGAAGCCCACCGCTTCGAGCCGAGGCTCCGTCGCGCCCTCCGGCTGGGAGACCAACACCTGCACCTGGCTGCGCGAGCGTGAGAAGAAATAGAGGGCCGGCTCCTTGAGGTCGAAAGAGCCGCCGCCCAGCATGGTGAGGCGCAGCGCGGGGGTGAGTTCACACGTCGCCTCCGGTGTGGCGGGGGTGAGCTCCTTGCGTTGCGCGAGCGCGGCCGACGAGACACAGACGCAGAGCAACGCCAGCAGACCAGAAACACGATTCACGGAGACTCCCCGGCGGAAAAGCGGTGATTCTCGCGACGCCGCCGTGGGCCCGTCAATGAGGGAGGACGCTCGTCAGCCCTGTTCCCCCGGGCGAACCCAGATGCCACGGAAGCGCTTGCGCGCGGGGTCCTTGAGCTTCTTGCACGCCACGCCGTCGAGCGGCCTCGAGCCATCGTCACTGAGCAGCAGAATCTCCTCCGCGTCCTCGGGTGTGAAGAAGGCCTCCGGGTTGAAGCCCGCCAGGTCCACGTCGCTCGCCAGGACGGGCGCATCGTCTCCGCCAGCCCAGGTGAACAGGTGCGAGGTGCCCCCGCCATCCGTGCCCCCGCTGATGATGAGATAGCGCCCGCGCCACCAGGACATGGAGCGGACGCCCATTCCGCCCAGGTCCACCAGCCGAGGCTCACCCACGCGCGCGGAAGCGCCCTCCAGCACCATCTCCTTCGGATTGAGGAGCGGAACGAGCAGCGCCTTGCCTTGAGGCACGGGACTGCGGAAGCCGATGAGGATGGACGCGCCGTCAGCCATCGCCGTCATGCCCTCGATGTTGAGCCCACCTGGAGCCTTGGGGGCCAGGCCCTCGGCGTCCGCGAGCCGGAACGCGCCGAGCTGCGGCGCCGCGAGCAGGTCATCCAGCAGTTGCGTGTAGGGACGGCCCACGAGTTGGGGCAGGCCTTCCTTCTCCTCGGTGGCGAAGAAGCGCAGGCGGCTGGGCGCCTTCTTCCCGGAGCTGTTGCGGCCGTGGGACGTGAGCCAGAAGGAGTACGAGCCCAGGCCCGTGGCGGCCTCGATGTCCGCCTCCGGGGCCTTCTTCTTGTGGGCCGGCAGCTCCAACTCCGGTGACAGGTCCACGCTGCGCACCGGGGCGCCACCGCGCCGGGCGTCATAGACGCGGAGGATGTTGTCCTCGTCGTCACCCACCACGAACAACGAGCCACCCAGCGCCACCGCGCCCGACGCGTCGCACATGCCCTCGAACACGAGCACGTCGCGCCCGGAGCCACCCTCGGCCGGAACACTCTCCGGCCCTGCCTGGACGCCCCGGGCCGCGCAGCCCGCGATACCGATTCCGACGATGATGGAGGCCAGCCTCATAGACCCCCAGATCTCGTCACGCCTCCCGCATCCGGGAAGCCCCCTGCACTCGATGTGGGCCGCGAAACAGCCCTGAATGCCAACAAGGCCAAGCACCAGAAAGGCTCGATTTTACAGGAAGTCCAACTTTGCATTGTCAGGTTTTGATAGCTTGTCTTCATGAAGCGTCGAAACGCATCCGCCGCCCCCGCGGAGGTCGTCATCCTTCGCCCGTCCTCAGCCCTCTTTTCGACCCCTCACGTGGGACGCCTCACGGGCATGTCGGAGGAGGGCCTTCCGCTGGTGGACTTCGAGGGGAATCCCTCCGGCCCGGTGCCCGCTCGCGTGCTCGCGGGCGCGAGCACGACACACCTGGAGGAGGTGGCGCCTCAGACGGAGGTCCTCCTCACCTTCGAGGGAGGACTGCCCGGCCGCCCCATCCTCATGGGACTCCTCGAGCCGAGGAAGAACCTCCTGCGCTCGGTGGAAGCCAAGGTCCCCGCGCTGCCTGTCTCCGCCAGCGTGGATGGCCAGCGCATCGTCCTCGAAGGCCAGGACGAAATCTTGCTGCTCTGCGGCGAGGCCAGCATCACCCTGCGTCGGAATGGACGTGTCGTCATCCGAGGCACCCAGATTGAATCGCACGCGTCAGGCGTCCAGCGCATCAAGGGTGCCGCGGTGAAGGTGAATTGATGGCGGCTCCACGCCGATGCCCCGTCATGTGGGACATCATGGAGGAACACCTGGAGGAGGCTGCCTTTCTCGCGAGTCAATGGCAGCGGGCCCGCCATTCTCCTGACTATCGCTTGCACGAAGTGGCGCAGGGGCCCGAGGCCCGTTTGATGGCCCATCTGGACGGGCTGGCGTGCGCGGGCCCGGAAGCCCCCGAGCGACTCTTCATTCCCTGGCTGGAGAGCACCCGGCCCGAGGAGGTCTTCGTCGCGGCCCTCGCGCTGATGGCGACGGGCGCGCCGCTGGACTGGCTCCTCCCATTCTTCTCGGAGGCGCCAGGTCCGCGACAGACAGCCCTCTTCAAGGCGCTGCGCCTGGCACCCACCGCCGAGGTCTCGAAATTCCTGCGACGTCGTGAGCTTCAAGCGACACCAGGACTCCAGGCCGCGGCGGTGGGCCTCCTGAGTCTTCGTGGCGAAGCGCTGGGGGCCGAGGCCTTGTTGCCACTGCTGCGCAGCGAGTCCGCCGAAATCCAGACAGCGGCCCTGAGAGCGCTCCGTGAAGACCTTCCAGCGGCGCGCCCCCTGCTGGAATCAGCCCTCGGCGCGCAAAGCTCCGACGTGCGCATCGCCGCCGGTGAGACGGCGTTGGCCCTGGGATATCCCGCCGCGCTCCAGGCCCTCCGCAAGCCCGTCGCGAGCACGGCGCCCGAAGCCGCGCGGGTCCTCGCGGTGCTCGCGGCGGCGGGTCACGCCGAGGACGTGTCCCGGATGGCCGCCGCGCTGGACGTGCCCGCCTTGGAGTCAGCGGCCCTGTGGGCGCTGGGTCACTCCGGCTGGCGTCACGCCGCGGAGCTCTGTCTGGAGGCCATGAAGCACGACAGGACCGCTCGCCTCGCGGGCGAAGCCTTCTCTCGCGTGACGGGGCTGCGGCTGGAAGGCGACTTCGCACGGCCCGCCAAGGACGACGAGGAGAACGGCCTCCCGCCCCTCGAGGAGGACGACCTGGACGCGGACCTCGTCCCTTCCCCTGAAGCCACCCTGCCCCTCCCGGACGCGGCCGCCGTCGCCCGGTGGTGGGTGAAGGAGAAGGACCGCTTCTCCCCGAAGACGCGCTACCTGCGGGGCCAGCCCCTTTCCCCCGAGGTCGCGTGGAAGGCCCTCTCCACCGAGCCCATGCGCGGGCGCGAACAGCTCGCGCTCGACCTGGCGGTCCAGACCCAGGGCGCCGTGCGCTTCGACACGCGGACGTGGGCGAACCGGCAGACCGCGACCCTGGCCACGGGCCTGACAGCCGCCAGGATGGGCCGCCCGCGACTCACGACGCGATGAGCATGCCAGCCAGGGGAACACCGCCATGCTGCAACTCGAGAACACCACCCCCTTCGCGTCGGCGCTCTACCTGTTTCCAGACGAGAAGGGCGTGGACACGCTGTACGTGGTCCTCAAGGCGACCTTCGCCATGACCTCCAGTGGGCTCCACGTCGCCGAGACACAGCAGGCCGTCGCGCACGTGGACGAGCACTGGGGCCCTCCCGGAGAGACCAGCCTCAAGTACTCGGGCGAATCACACCTCATGAAGCGCGGCACGGACGTCGTCCTCGTCGGAGACGCCCACGCCCCCAAGGGACGTCCGGCGTCGGACTTTGGCCTGTCCATGTCGGTGGGTACTCTCAAGAAGCTGGTGCAGGTCCACGGAGACAGGGCCTGGAAGGCGGGCCTGCTGGGCGCATCACCCACGACGCCCATTCCGACGACGCGGGTGCCCCTGACGTGGGAGCGCGCCTACGGAGGCCGTCACCAGACGGGCCCTCACGGCTTCCTCGCGGAGATGCGAAACCCGGTGGGCATGGGCTTTCGGGGGCAGCGCGCCGTCAAGGAGATGAACGGCACGCCGCTGCCCAACCTCACGCACCCCGGCTTCCCCCTCGCCAGCCTGTCCGACAAGACACCGCCACACGGCGTGGGTTTCATCGCTCCGTCCTGGCAGCCGCGCATGGGGTTCGCGGGGACGTATGACGAAGCCTGGAAGAAGCATCGCGCGCCCTATCTCCCGCGAGACTTCGACACGCGTTTCTTCCAGGCCGCCCCCGAGGGGCAGATCTACCCGACCTGGCTGAAGGGCGGCGAGCCCGTGGAGCTCATCAACGCGGCGCCCGAAGGCGTGCAGCGCTTCCATCTGCCCGAGGTGGACCTGGACGCCTCCGTACGCATCGCCGGCAAGGAGGAGAAGCCGCGCCTCCACATCGAGACCCTGCTCCTGGAGCCAGACCAGCACCGCTTCTCGTTGACGTGGCGCGGATGCGTTCCTTGCGACAAGCGCGCCTTGAAGGTCGAGCAGGTGACGCTCGCGGTGAAGCGCATGACGGGGGCGCGCTCGTGAGCGGCGCCATGCCTGGCGTGGAGGTCGTGGGGCTGGGAGCCACCACCCCGGTGGGGCTCGATGTGCCCACCACGGCGACGTCCGTCCGCGCGGGGCTCGTGCGGTTCGCGGAGGCGGGCCTCTTGAACCGTGCCCATGAACGGCAGGTGGTGTCGTTCCTCTCCGAGCACTACCTGCCGCCCCTGGAGGTCGACGGGACGCGCCTCTCCAACACCTGGATTCGCCTGTTGCGCCTGTCCACGTACGCCCTCGCCGAGGCCTGCGCGGGGCTCACGGGTGCGGCGCCCCTGCTCCTGGCCCTCCCCGAGGACCGGTGGGGGATTCAGCTCCCCTCCTCACGGGTGATGATGGAGCAACTCGCCCGCCAATCGGGAGTGCGGCTCGATTTCGCCAGCAGCCGGGTGTACCGGCACGGCGGAGCGGGCGGCCTCATGGCCCTGCGCGACGCGATGCGACTGCTGTCCACGGGACAGGCCTCCACCGTCATCGTCGGTGGGCTGGACACCTTCAACCATCCCCGGAGGCTGGCCGTGTTGGACTCGGAGGACCGACTGCGCCCCCGGGGCACGGACGGCTTCATTCCGGGAGAGGCCGCGAGCTTCCTGCTCCTGTCGACTCCTGGTGGCGCGCGACGCTCCGGCCTCGAGCCCGTGGCCCGCATCACCCACGTGGGAGTCGGCGCGGAGCAGGGGCACCGCTACTCCGAGGAGCCCTATCTTGGAGACGGTCTGGCCCACGCGTTTCAAGCGCTCTTCGCGGGGATGCCGGGCAACGCGCCCAAGGTGCAGTGCGTGTTCGCGGGCTTCAATGGAGAGAGCCTGCCCACCAAGGAATGGGGCGTGGCCTACCTGCGAAACACGGAGCGCTTCCAGGAGGCGCATCGCATCGAACATCCCGCGGACTGCGTGGGCGACGTTGGCGCGGCGTTGGGCCCCCTGATGCTGGTGCTCGCCGCGGAGCGCCTGCGCGCCGGGCACGTGAAGGGCCCCACCCTGGTCTGGAGCACCTCCGACCTGGAGGCCCGTGCGGCGGCGCTCCTGCTGCCCGCCTGAACTGGAACTTGGAAGGAGGAGGACCATGGAGATCGGTGAAAAGGTGACGGATGTCTCGGAATTCTTCTCGGGGGCCGAGCATGACGAGACGACCTGCCCCTGGCACACCCTGGGCGACACGCCTCCCACCCAGGAGATGTTGCCGCAGGAACCCGACGATGACGCCGAGACCCCCGTTCCGCTGGTGGGCGAAGGCGCATTGGTCACGAAGATGAAGGCCGCCAAGGACCTCCCTCCGCGCGCGGACAAACTCCTCCTGATTCCGGAGACGGACGGAGGCGTCTTGGGCAAGAAGATGAAGTCCTCCGAGGACCTCCCGCCCGCAGTGGACATGGTCAGCCTGCACTTCGAGACGGGAGACGTCATCGAGCAAGCGAGCAAACGCGTGCGAACGCAGACCTACAACCCGCACGAAGACGCATTCTCCTACGACCTCCAATACGCCCCCCATCACCTCATCCCAGGCAATGAGTCGCTCAAGGGCTCTGCCGTCGTTCCATTCATGGGGGACGACAACTCCATCAAGAACTACACGTCACCAAGAATGACGAGCCGAATCAAACCCGGCCACTCGATTGGCTATGACGTCAACGCCGCGGAGAATGGAGTCTGGCTGCCGAGTCCTTATGCCCTCTCCAACAAGAAGCTCTGGCCCACGGGCCCAGGACTCGCTGCCCTCCTCAAGAGCCCGGACAAAGAAATAGGCAAACAGACGACGCTCTTCAAACTGGACTACGTCGCCGCCGCAATCGAAGCCTCTGGCGGCAGACAGTTCCACATGCGGCACAAGCCCTATTCGGACAAGGTGAGGCAGACGCTCCAGTCGATTGGCGAGCGTCTTCAGGTAATGGCGGACGAGGCATGTCCCCTTGCCAAGGCGAGCAAGGACCAGGATAAGTGCGCGCCTCCCCTGGGCCTCACCGCCCGCCTGAATTTGCTCTCCGAGAACCTCCGCGGATTGCTGACAAAATCCGTCTGGCGCCCTCCCCTGTATACAGACTCCCTCACCGAGGAGTATGCCAACACCATGGTAGCGACAGGGAGATTCCCCAAGACCCATGCAAAGGGAAGCATCACCCAGATTTTCTGAGCCCTCACGATGCAAACGACCCCAAAATACTACATCCTCGAGTCGAGCAGCCACGACATGATGCTCATCTATCCCCCGCTAGACCCGGGACTTCGAGATCGGTGGTGGGCGGGCAGACCCTTCCAGCATCCGCCCGAACAACCCATCGTCGCCGATATCAACCCTGGCAATGAGCGGGGGGAGTTGCTGGACTACTTCAATACGGCCTCCCTCATGAGCAATGCGTTCCATGCGGCGTTGCTCGAAGCCGGGGTGGACAACGTCGACGTCTATGACGCCGTCATCCAGAGCGAGGATGGAACCGTCGTCCACCGGGGCTACAAGGCCTTCAATGTCATCGGGCTGGTGAGGGCCGCCAACCTGGCGGAGACCGTCTTCCATTCGCCCGACAGCTCGCGACTGTTCGATGCGAGCATCGACCACCTGGCCATTGATGGTGACAAGCCCCGGGGTCTCAAGCTCTTCCGACTCGCGGAGTATGTCGGCGCGGTCCTCGTCCACGAGGACGTCAAGCGCGTCCTGGAGTCAAAGTCCTTCCCCCACCTCAGCTTCCTGGAACCTCGTGAGTTCGTGAGCGCCTGACGGCTCACGACACTCTCGCCCCTTCGAGAAAGGACCTTTCCGTGCCCACCTTCGTCAACGGTCGAGGCGTCACCCATGGTGGAAGCAAGGGGCAGAGCATCGTCCTGCCAGACGTCTGCAAGACCCCGTCTCCCGCCGGCCCGGTCCCCATCCCCTACCCGAACGTGGGTCGCTCCGCGGACGCGGCGGATGGCCCCAAGACAGTCACCATCGAAGGGCACATGCCCATGGTGAAGGGGGCCACCTACAGCGTCTCGTCAGGCAACGAGGCCGGCACCGCGGGCGGCGGCGTGGCCAGCAGCGCCACCAAGGGCCCCTGCGAGTTCATGATGTACTCCTTCGACGTGAAGTTCGAAGGCAAGAACGTGTGCCGCCTGGGCGACCCGCTCTTTCACAACAAGAAGAACATCATGGGCTGACCGCGCGTCGCTCAGCCCTCCAGCTCGCGCTGGAGCTTCGCCAGCAGGTTGAGCGCGTCCAGCGGCGTCAGCGTGTTGACGGACACCGCCTTGAGCGTCTCCAACGCCTGCTGATGCGAGGCCGGCAACGTGGGCGCCGGAGGGGCCACGGGCGCGGGCTCTCCGAAGAGTCCGAGCTGCGCCGTGGACACCGCGCGCTTCGGGTTCTGCCGCACCGCCACTCGGGGACGTCCCGCGTCGTCCAGTTCGCCTGACTCCAGGTTCTGGAGCAGCTCCCGCGCCCGACCCACGACCTCCGAGGGCAGGCCCGCGAGCTTCGCCACTTCGATTCCGTAGGAGCGGCTGGCCCCGCCGGGAATGAGCTTGCGCAGGAAGATGACCTTGCCGCCCTGCTCCTTCACGGCGATGCACAGGTTCTTCACCCGGGTCCGCTCGCGCGCCAGGTCCACCAGCTCGTGGTAGTGCGTGGCGAACAGCGTGCGCGCGCTCACGTGGTCATGCAGGTGCTCCGCCACCGCCCACGCAATCGAGAGTCCGTCGAACGTCGACGTCCCGCGTCCAATCTCATCCAGGATGATGAGGCTCTTGCGCGTGGCGTGGTGGAGGATGTGGCTGGTCTCCGTCATCTCCACCATGAAGGTGGACTGACCGCGCGCCAGGTTATCCGCCGCGCCCACGCGCGTGAAAATCCGATCACACAGGCCGATGCGCGCCGCCTTCGCGGGGACGAACGAGCCCGCCTGCGCCATCAGCGCCGTGAGCGCCACCTGCCGCATCACCGTGCTCTTGCCGGCCATGTTCGGACCGGTGATGACCAACAGCTGCGCGTCCTCCGGGTCCATCCGCACGTCGTTGGGGACGAAGGACTCCCCCGCCCCCAGCATCCGCTCCACCACCGGATGCCGCCCGGCGGTGATGCTCAGCACCTCCGACGCATCGACCTCCGGCCGCGTGTAGCCATACTCGGAAGCACACCGCGCGAAGGACAGCAGCGCGTCCGCCGCCGCCACCGCCTCCGCCGCCGAACGGATGCGCGGCGCCGCCGAGGCGACCTTCGCGCGAAGCTCCTCGAATAGCTGGAGCTCCAGCGCGCACCGCTTCTCCTCCGCGGTGAGCACCAGCTCCTCGTGCTCCTTCAGCTCCGGGGTGACGAAGCGCTCCGCCCCCACCGTGGTCTGCTTGCGGATGTAGTCCGCCGGCACCAGGTGCAGGTTCGACTTCGTCACCTCCAGGTAGTACCCGAAGACCTTGTTGTAGCGGATCTTCAGCGAGCCGATGCCGGTCCGCTCCTTCTCGCGCTGCTCGATCTTCAGCAGGATGTCCTTGCCCGACGTGGACAGCTCCACCAGCTTGTCCAGCTCCGCGTGGTAGCCCTGGCGGATGAGGCCGCCTTCCTTCAGCACCACGGGAGGCTCGTCCACCACCGCGCGCGCCAGCAGGTCCGCCAGCTCCGGCAGCGCCGTCAGCGGCCCCGCGAGCGACTGGAGCAGCGCCGTCTGGCACCGCGCCAGGGCCTTGCCCAACCGGGGAAGCTGCGCCAGCGACAATCCCAGCGCGCGCAAGTCTCGGGCGTTGCCCGCGCCCAGCGACAGCCGGCCCGTCAGCCGCTCCAGGTCCGCCACTTCCTTGAGGATGCCGGTCAGCTCCTCGCGCCACACGCTGCGCGCGGACAGCTCCTCCACCGCGTCCAGCCGCGCGTGGATCTCCGGCAGCGAACCCAGGGGCGAGGCCAGCCAGCGCGCCAGCTTGCGCGCCCCCATGCTCGTCACCGTCCTATCCAACACGCCGAGCAGCGAGCCCTTGCGCCCCCCATCCCGCTGCGAGCGCAGCACCTCCAGGTTGGCGCGCGAGGACTCGTCCATCAGCAGGCTGCCGGAGCGCTCCTGGCGGCTGAGCCGGTCCACGTGGGCCGCGGGCGTCTTCTGCGTGTCCTTCAGGTAGCGCAGCGCCGCGCCCGCGGCGCTCGTGGCCAGGGGCGAGTCATCCAGGCCAAAGGCGGACAGCGACTGCACCGCGAAGTGCGTGCGAAGGAACCCCGCCGCGCGCGTGGGCTCGAACGCCGCGGCCTCGCTCTCCGCGATGGCGGGCACGCGAGGCAGCCGCGCGCACAACTGCGCCACCTCCGCCGAGTCACGCTGCCCTCCAGGCACCAGCAGCTCCCGGGGCTCCACGCGCGACAGCGACTCCGCCAGCTCCGCCGCCGACGCCGCCTCCATGGCGAGGAACTCTCCGGTGGACGCCTCCAGCAGCGCCCCGCCCCACCCGCGCTCGCTCCAGCACACGGCGGCCAGGAAGTTGCTGTCCCGAGGCTCCAGCACCTCCTCGTCCAGCACCATGCCGGGGGTGATGACCCGCGTCACCTCGCGGCGGACGATGCCGGGCCCGGTGCCGGCCTCCTCCACCTGCTCGCAGATGGCGACCTTCAGGCCCTCGCCAATCAGGCGCGCGATGTAGCGGCGCGACGAGTGGTAGGGGATGCCGCACATGGGCACCTTGTCGGCGCCCTTGGCCCTGGCGGTGAGGGTGATCTGGAGGATCTCGGAGGCCCGCACGGCGTCCTCGAAGAACATCTCGTAGAAGTCCCCGAGCCGGAAGAAGAGCACCGAGTCCGGGTGCAGCGCCTTCACCTCGAGGTACTGGCGCATCATCGGCGTCAGGGACGCGATCTCCCTCGCGCCCGAGCCGTCGCTCGCCTTCTCCCCTTCCGAGCCGACGTCCGGCGTCGGGTCCACGGGAAGCTCCACTGCTGCTGCCTTGGCTGCCTTCAACTGCTGCGTCACGGCCATCCCCGCCCTTCTCTCATGCCCCCGCCCCGTGGATCAACGAACGGCTCACCCTACCCGCCGAGTTCCCTAGCACGCACGGGTGACATTTCGGCGGGCCCTCGTCCGAAAACGGGTGCGCCCACGGGAAGGCGCGGGCATCTTGCCCCCCACCATGGAGACGCCTCCCATCACACCCTCTCCCCGGACCCGCTCACCGGCGCCCGTGCCCGCGCTCTTCCGGGTGGCCATCGCCCCGCTCCAGGCCTTCTTCCGCCTCCAGGCCAGCAGCGGCATCCTCCTGGCCCTGTGCGCGGTGGTCGCCATGGTGTGGGCCAACTCACCGTGGGCCGCGTCCTACGTCGGCCTGTTCGACGCCCGCCTGGAGCTCGGGGTGGCGGGCACCCATGCGTCCTTCACCTTCCAGCAGCTCATCAACGACGGCCTGATGACGCTGTTCTTCTTCCTCGTCGGCATGGAGGTGAAGCGCGAGCTGAGCGCGGGGGAGCTGCGCACGCTGTCTCGCGCGATGTTGCCGCTCATCGCCGCGCTGGGGGGCATGGTGGTGCCGGCCGCGCTCTATGTCGCCATCAACGCGGGCACTCCGGCCATGGCGGGCTGGGCCATCCCCATGGCCACGGACATCGCGTTCGCCATCGGCTGCCTCACCCTGGTGAAGGCGCGCGTGGGCCACGGGCTCATCGTCTTCCTCACGGCGCTCGCCATCTTCGACGACATCGGCGGCATCCTCGTCATCGCCGTGTTCTATGGCACGGGACTGCACGTCGAGTGGCTGCTCGCCGCCGCCGCGGTCGTCGGTGTGCTGATGGCGCTCAACCGCTTCTACGTCCGCAACGGCGTCATCTGGCTGCTGGCCGGCGCGGCGCTCTGGTACACGATGCACCATGGCGGCATCCACGCCACCCTGGCCGGCGTGGTGGTGGGCCTGTGCATCCCCTCGCGTCCCACCCGGTCGGGCCGGGACGTGCTGGAGGAGCTCTCCACGTACATCCGCGATTGCACCCAGAACGCCGAGGATGAGTCGATGCGGAGCGCGCAGTTGCTCTACATCGAGGACCGGCTGGAGGAGCTGGAGCCGCCGCTCAACCGCTTCGAGCACCTGTGGCACGGGTGGGTGGCGTACGGCATCGTCCCGCTGTTCGCGCTGGCCAACTCGGGCATCTCCCTGGAGGGCATGGGGTGGAAGGACCTGCTCGCGCCGTTGCCGCTCGGCATCATCGCGGGCCTCTTCGTGGGCAAGCAGGTGGGCATCTTCCTCTTCACCCTGGCGGCGGTGAAGCTGCGGGTCTCCACACTGCCTGGAGGCGCGGGACTCGGGCAGCTCCACGGCGTCTCGGTGGTGGCGGGCATCGGCTTCACGGTGGCCCTGTTCGTCGCGGGGCTGGCCTTCGCCGGACAGCCCGCCCTCTTGAATGAGGCCAAGCTGGGCATCCTCGTCGGCTCACTGCTGTCCGCGGTGGTGGGCTATGTGCTGTTGCGCTTCGTGGCGAAGCCGGTGGCGCGGGCGTAACGTCGTACCGTCGTGGCAAGGAGACAGACCCTCCCGTGATTCTCCAGGACCTCAACCGTGTGCGGCAGATCACCGTCATCGCGGCGCGGCATGGCTTTGGCGAGGTGCTCGAGCGCGCGGGCCTGTGGCGCATCCTGGGTCGCCAGGAGAAGGTGGAGGTCTCCCCGGAGGCCCAGCGCGCCTCCACCGCGCGCCGCTTCCGGATGTTGCTGAATGATCTGGGGCCCACCTTCGTGAAGCTGGGTCAGGTGCTGTCCACGCGCGCGGACCTGCTGCCAGCCGAGTTCGTCGAGGAGCTGGCGCTGCTCCAGGACAACGTGGATCCGATTCCCCTGGAGCAGGTGCTTTCCCAGATTCGCGAGTCGCTGGGCAAGGAAGCCAGCGAGCTGTTCAAGCAGATCGACGAGACGCCGCTGGCGGCGGCGTCGATTGCCCAGGTGCACCGCGCGGTGACGCTGGAGGGTGAGGAAGTCGTCGTGAAGGTGCAGCGGCCGGGCATCGCCGCGAGCATCGACTCCGACCTTGGGGTGCTGCGCAGCCTGGCGCGGTTGCTGGAGGCCGTGGTGGAGGAGACGGGCATCTACACGCCCACGGGCATCGTCGACGAGTTCGACCGGGCCATCCACGAGGAGCTGGACTTCATCAACGAGGCGACGAACGTCCGCGCCTTCCTGGAGAACCATCGGGAGCGGACCTACCTCAAGATTCCGCGCGTGTACGCTTCCCTGTCCAGCCGCACGGTGCTGACGCTGGAGTTCATCCGAGGCGTGAAGATTGCTCCGGAGACGCTGGCCGAGGAGGACCGGAAGGCCATTGCCCAGAACATCCTGGAGGCGAGCTTCCGGCAGCTGTTCGACGACGGGCTGTTCCATGGCGACCCGCACCCGGGGAACCTCCTGCTCCTGGAGGGCAACCGGCTGGCGCTGCTGGACTTCGGCGTGGTGGGACGGCTGACGCGGCCGATGCAGGAGACGCTGGTGATGTTGTGTCTGGCCGTGGCGCTGAAGGACAGCGACTCGGTGGCGCGCATCCTCTACCGCGTGGGCGTGCCGGACGCGCGAGCCAACCTGGTGGGCTTCCGCAACGACATCGAGAGCATCCTCGGCTCGCACCTGCCCACCACGCTGGGCCAGGTGGATGCGCGCACGCTGCTGCGGGACTTGCTGGACCTGGCGGTGAAGTACCGCATCCGGATTCCCAAGGAGTACGCGCTGCTCAGCCGCGCCTCCATCTCCACCGAGGGAATGCTGCGCAGCCTCTACCCGGAGATGAACATCATCGAGGTGGCGCTGCCGTATGCGAAGGAGCTGCTGGCGGGGCGGTATGACCCGACGCAGCTGCAGGGCGGGCTGATGCGCACGCTCCTGCGGCTGCAGTCGATGGCTCAGGACCTGCCCACGCAGCTGTCGCAGATTCTTCTCGACATGGAGTCCGGCAAGTTCACCGTGACGGTGCGCGCGGACCAGTTCGAGAAGCTGAACGAGAACCTGCGCAGCGCGGCGGTGATTGCCTTCATGGGGCTGTGCGCGTGTGGCTTCATCGTGGGCGCGTTCATCTCCTTCGCGCCGAAGCCGTGGATGTATGGGAACATCCCGGTGCTCGGCGCGGTGGGCATCGCCCTGGCGGCGGGCCTCTTCGGCGCGGCCATCACCTGGTACCTGTTCGGCGGGCGCGGACTGGGCAAGGTGCGGTTGAGCCGGTTCTTGAAGAAGCAGCCCAGGAAGTAGCGCCGAGTGGCATTGCACGCCCTTTGGAGGGCGCCGGCACTCACCGCGTTGACCTCCGCTTCAGCACTGCGGGATGGTTGACGCCAAACGGGGAGGAACGTGCGCGCCCAGGACTCGAAGAACGGTGCTCGAATTGTCCACCCCTCCACTGCGAGTCCAAACGACCGTGACACCTCTGCACCCCAAAGAAGCACCGACGATTGCGTACCAAGCCTTCATGTACGGCTACCCGCTGGCTGGTTTCCAGATCATCGATGCATGCACCCATAACGTTGACTCCGCGACCCTAAACCCAATGCCGTTCACTTTAGGGAAGGCCGCGACGTAGGGGCCTGCGGGAGCGTGCTCGACGGACCGAGCGGGGACGCTTCCGAGGGCAGCTGCTCATCTTGAATTTCACCGCACGGGGACACCGTCTGTGGCTTCGCCGCAGCGGAAGGATGAAGCGTTCTACCTCTTCTCGCAGACGTCGCGGATGTTTGGGAATCGCTCCAGGGCGCGCGCCGGCCAGCCACAGCCACTCGTCGCGGATGAGACGCAGGGCCATGACGAAGCTGATTCAGGCACCGCAAGGAGGGCCTGACGCGAGCACGACGGAGGCTCAAGGCTCGCCGAGCGCATCCACCGCCAGGGGGAGCCATCCCCCAGTGAGAGGTCTCAAGAAATCTTGGGGCGGAGCAAGCTGGAGCTCCAGACTGAATAGATTCAGCGCCTGCACCGTCACTGCGGATCTCGAAGGGGCTCCATGGACCGGAACGTGGTCATAGAGTCAGCTCCCTGGCATCAACTCCACAGGAGGATGGGTCATGTTGGGATTGAAGTGTCGTGACTGGAGTCCATCACCGACGGCTCGCGTGCTGACCGCAGTCTCGTGGGGGCGTCATCAGGCGCGACTGCGACTGCTGCCTCTCCTTGTCGCGTCAAGCCCGCTGGCGGGGCTTGCCCAGACGCCGCCGACCATGGCTGCTGGCACGGGCGGCGGGGATGCGGGAACGGGCGCTGTCGTGGCGGCACCACCGAAGCCCTGGGGCTGTCCCCTGGAGCAGCAAGTCACGGTGTTGCCCAAGGCGTTGAAGAAGCAGCTGGGCGCCGCGACGCGGTCTGCCGAGGTGAAGAAGCTTCTCGAACCACTTCACCTCGAAACCAGTTGGGACATGTACTCCTCATGCGATGCGGACGACCCTGCATCCGTGGTGCTCGATGTCTTCCGTGCCCGCATCGTGTCTGCGGAAACTGAGGATGTCGTTCTCCAGGCTCGGGGAACGATGTGCGGCCAGGAGCAGTTCATCGCTGGAGCAGTGCTCCATCCTCTCGCGGAGAAGAACGCCTATTGTTCCATCAACATGCCGTTCTTGCCAGGAAAGCCAGAGTCGTCGATATCTTATGCGCCCACCAAGATTGTCTTTGCGTTCGAGAACCTCACCGACCCCGTGCGAAAGGTCATCAGGGTCGAGTTGGTAGCTTGTCCTCGTTTCTGCACCTCCGAGTTCTCCTACTGGGAGGCCCAGGACGGTTCCCTGAAGAAGATCTTCGGCATCGAGTGGGGTAGCGGCAGTGACTTTTCTGGTAGCACGAACTCCAACGTGAGCGTCAGCGCGGAGGGCAAGGAGTTCCCGCGAAAGCTCCGGGTGAAAGAGTCGGTCGAGAGCTGCGGGTCAACGGTCACGCTGCCGTCAGGAGAGATTGCGCATAGTTCGGCATGCGATGAGGCCTCGAGCGAGGCGATCTATTGCTATCAGCGCAATGAGCCTCAACTGACTGGCACATTCAACGAGTGTGGAAGAAGCTCCCCTGACGATTGAGGGCCTCAAGCGGCGCGTGAAATCCGGCCAAAGAGGAGCGGACCTGCTTGGATCCTCCAGCCCACGGATGACGAGAGCGGTTCCGACCGGGAGAGGTTGGGCTGCGGGTGGGGCTACAACCTCTACGAACAGTTCGGAAACGGCAGGTCGGGGTTCTCTCCGACGCGTGTTCAGCTGGGGTGAGGCGAGGTGAGGTGAGGCCTCGTGACGTCATGACGTCCGGTGTCTGGGAGCGGAGGCGTGGGCCTCCGCTCCCGGTGACCGCGCCGCATGGGTGCTGGACTACCGCAAGCGAAGGACGTTGGCCGGGAATTGCCCCATCATGTTTCCCGGAGGGCTATACAAACAAGCCATGGCCGTATAGCCATCTTTCGTCGCAACGCCACACCCCAGCTTTGTGCTGCTCTTCCAGACCACCGCCGTGAAGTGGCCGGTGTTCATGGAGAAACCAGGCTTCGTGAAGTCGTAATACCTGACTTCATCGTACCACATCTTGACACCCATGGCTGTGAAGTCGCCCGGGGACCACGAACCCGCGCCACCACTCAGGTTTTCACCCGCACCGTTCTTGAAAGGACATGTGTGGTCTATCGTCTTTTTCGCCGCATAGTAGTTCGCGCACTTCTCCGCGCTGGCAATCAGGGTGGCATCCGACTTCAAGGCGGGGCTGCCATGCTTCGCGCGGTACTGATTGTGGAGGGAGAGCGCGGCGTTCTGGTAGGGCTGTTGGCCGAATGCGTTGGCAACGACGAGAGGCTGTAGGATGAGCAAGCTGAACAAGGCTTGATGGTGACGCATGGCCTTTGACCCCTTCTGCGAATCGGGAATCCGCTATTTGACGTAGCACTGGCCTTGCCTGCAAGCGCCATACTGTGGCTTGGGGGGCGGCGTCACAATCATATATCTGACGCAGAATGAGCCATCCGGGAGATGGGTGCGCACATTCATATCGTTCGCGCATTCGCACTGGACATTGTCGCACTTCTCCACATCGACCACGGTCATATCAGGAATGACTTTTCTGGCGGAGGTCCTGTGTTGTCTCTGGCATGCCGCATGGCATGCGGGCATGGCTCCTTGCGCCCACCGGGGGTCATAGTCGCCACTGCCCGTTGCAGGGGGCGGGCTTGCCTTGGCCTTTGTCTCCGTGGCCTGAGGGGGCTTCTTTTGTTGCGGGCTCTTGCTGGGGGCTTTGGGGGCTTGTTGTGGAGCGGGGGGCGCTTGAGGGGTACTCGGCGCCGCCATCACACGGGATGACAGCGCGAGTATCGATATGATTGCGAACGGCATGAATTTGCGGGCCATGTTGGTTTCCGATCGAGATGAAACTACAGGTATCGGCCACTTCCATGCCCGGTTCTTTTCAGGTCACGGTCCCCAGACCGGCCCGCTCGGCGTGACGGTCATCACCTGGACGCCAGCGCGCAGCGGCGACTGGGTGACCGCGCCCGTGGCGGCGAAGCCGAAGCTTCCGCCTGTACTCACGATTCCCTTCTCGAAGGTGACCACCGCGCTCCCCCGAGTTGGATGGACCAGCGTCACCGTGTACGCGGTGGACGTCTCGTTGAGCGTGAGCTGAAGGTTCGCACCACTGGCCGCATCCCTGGCCTGCACCACATGCAGGAAGTGGCTGACCACCTGCCCGCTGGTCTCGATTTCCCCACGGAACTGGCCGACGGGATACGGGTAGGTGCCGTTGGGGCGCACCGGACCGCGCTCGTCCACGATTCGCCGCGTCGGAGTGGCCGGAACCAGGGTGCTGACCCTCACCGACTGACCGCCACTGTTCGCCGACCATGTGTTGCCCGTGAGCACCGGGTTCTCCGGGAAGTGGATGACGAAGGTCTTGTCGACCGCGGCGTTGTCGCTCGCGCTCTCCAGCCGGTCGAACACAATCAAGGTGTCGAGCGGACGGACGAACAGCGTCTCCCGCACCACCCTGCCCGCGTACGGGTTGCCGACCTCGGCCTCGCGGTGGGCCCACTCGTCGTTCAAGTCGTACACACCGGTCAGGTCGACCGCGGCGTAGTTGACCACCGGCGTCGAGTGGAGCCGCAGCATCTGGGGCACGTGATGGTAGTAGCCGACCGTGCCCATCCCCTCGAACAGGAGGGTGTTGTGGGCGACGGGCGATTCGACGTCGACCGCGCCACCGCCGGCGTAGCCGACAATCGAGTTGGCGTAGCCGACCGTCTCCCGGGTCAGGAACTCGCCGGCCCGCCACAGCTGGAAGTTGCCGGCGTCACGGTGGGCATGGCCCGCGTTGGCTGTCATTCCGAACTGCAGGTTGATCATGGTCGCATCGGGCGCCCACGCCGTCTTCGCGTACACCATGCCCAGGCCAGGCGCGTGGTAGTCGAGCGGCAGCTCCGCGAGGTCCCTCGACGGCACCGCCGCCACCGTGTCGCTGTAGACGTATCGAATCAGACGGTCATCAATCGGGTGGCCGGTGAGTTCGAGGAAGCGCTTGGCATAGCCGGCGATCGGCTGGTCAGACCACTCCTCGATGAGCGGGGCGAAGTAGCTGCCCAGCAGGGTCTGCGCGGTATTGCTCGAATCCCACCGGGTCAACCAGCGCTCGTCGTCGTTGTACGGGAAGGTCTCGAACAGCTGGAACTGTCCCATCCGGCTGCGCCCCGGCGTGGTCGAGTAGATGGACCAGAAAACCGACTCCATGAAGTAGTTCGTCTGGTTCCACATGTCGTGCCCATACAGGCCGAGCGTGGTGAACGGCACCGTCATGTAGCCGAACGTCCGGCGGCCGTACGTCGAACCCTCGTGCGGCGCGCCGCCAGCGGCCGGGCCGTCCAGGTAGGGCCGGAGCGAGAAGTCCCAGCGCGAGCTCATCGCGTACTGCAGGAGGTTGTTGGCGTACGGCTGGTTCTCATGCCAGCTGGCAATCGCCCACAGGAGCGAGTTGCGGAAGTAGCCCGTGTAGTAGTTGTTGCCCTCCATGCCGATGCCGCCCCACGGGTTGTCGTTGAGCGCCTCGATCGAGAGGTTCCAGCGCGCAATCAAGGTCGTGCGCTCCGCCGGCAACAGGTGCGCGAAGCACCAGTCATAGGTGAGGATCACCGCCTCGCCGTACCAACGGGCCGGATCGCTCGACACCGTGTTCTCGCTGATGGGGATTTCGGTCTGCACCGCCCAGGTGATCGCGGAACGACACGACGCCGGAGTGCCGGTGATGAGCGAATGCATCGCCGCGTCGATGGCCTGCTCGGGGCCTTGCACGTTCGCCACCGGGGTGTACGGGTGCTGCGCGAAGTACGCCTGGGCGCGGGCCAGCCGGGACGCGGTGAACCAGACGCGAGGGTGCGCCACGGGAATGGCGAGGACTACCGGAGGCCCGTTGGCGATGGTGAGCGTGATGGGCGCGGAGGTCGTGAGGTTGCCGGCGCGATCCCGCGCCACCGCCGTCACCGGGAAGGTGCCATCGCCCACCTGAGTGGTGGTGACGTTGATCCAATACGGATAGCTGAGGTCCTCGCGGCCCACATTCTGGCCGTTCACCTTCAACTGCACGCCGGCGATCCTCACGTTGTCGTAGGCGTCGATCTTGATCTGGATGGTGCCGCCCACCGTCACGCCACTCGCGGGCGAGACGATCTGCACCTCGGGAGGAATGGTATCGGGCGGAGGCGCGCTCACGGTAATTGCGACCGGCGCCGAGCTGGCGACGTTGCCAGCGGCGTCGCGCGCCACCGCGGTCAACTGCCGAAGCCCATAGGGCTGGAGCGTCTCGGTGTCGAGCGTCACCGACCAGGGGGCGGCCACGTCCGCTTCACCGACCTGGGTGCCATCCAGCTCGACATGCACCCGGGTGACGCCAATGTCGTCGACCGCGCTCATCCGCACCGTGAAGGGCCCGCTCACTGTCTCACTCGCGACCGGCGCGGTGACCTGAACCTGCGGAGGACCCGTGTCGACGAGCTCGTTGTCGATGGTGATGCGCACGGAGGCCGAGGTGGTGAGGTTGCCAGCGGCATCTCGCGCGTGCGCGGTCAGCACGTGGTCGCCATTGCGGAACAAGCGGGTGTCGAGCTGCGATGAGGCGAGGTTGCGGCCGTCGATGCGCAGTTGCACGTTCGCCACACCCACGTTGTCGCTCGCGGCCACCGTGATTGCGACCACGCCCTCCACCGTCGCGCCTCCCAGGGGCGCTGTGATTGCCACCGTCGGAGGCGAGGTGTCGCTGTTCGGCACGGGCGGGGTGTATTCGATGGTGAGGAGCGGCCGTCGCTCCGGCTGCGTCGCCAGGCTGGTAAACAGCTTGGCCACCTTGCCGACCTTCGAGTTCGCCAGCATCACACCCTGGTTCGTCGAAGGGTCATCGACCCACGACTGCACCACCGCGACATCGAGCGGCACGTTGTGCACGCTCACCGTGCTCGGAAACGTGGTGACCTGGAACGAGGAGCCGGCGACGAGGTCCGTCCCCTGCCCCACCGCGCCCAGCCGGTCCCACGCCAGGTCCTCATCCCGGAACTGCCACCCCAGGTCTCCAGCCACCAGGTTCCAGGGCGCCTGCACATACGAGCCACGAATCGCGAAGTCGTCGGTATAGGTCTCCACGGCGAACCGGAGCGTCGCACTCTGCACCACCGCCCGTTGCGGCACCCCGAGCTGAGGGAAGCGCAGCAGCGCCTCGACCTCGTAGTCCTCGGTCTGGAACACCCCGAGCAGCGCCTCGTTGCGGTGCGCCGAGCCGTTCTGCGTCATGCCCTGGCTGGTGATCGCCACCGCTTCCGACACGCTCACCGGTGACGTCGCGGCCTGCGACACGGTCCCCACGCGGCTCTCGCGCTCACCCTCCTTCGTACATCCGGTGAGCGCGATTGCGGCCAGCACTCCTGCCCATAAAACAGTCGCACTGCTTATTCTTGAGTTCATAGACTGACGGTTCCTAGCGAATCAATGCCGGGAAGTCCACCGCGCCCCTCCTCGGAGCGGCGCGGCCATCAGCCATTCACGACGCCTGCATGCTATGGCGCGGTGACCGGTTTCTCGGGGAGAGGGCTCTCCTTGGTCTCACAGGTCTGACTGACAGCCAGGGTTCCGCCCATTTGCAAGGTGACGGACTCCGTGCGCTTCCAGTAGCCGTTCGCAGGATCGTACACGCTTCCCTTGAGCTCTTGGTCATACCAGCGCTCGGCCGTGGTCTTGTAGGTCGTGCCAGGGGGCAGTTGACCCAACTGCACCCACAGCGTCGCGTCGAAGATGCAGTAGGGGGGCACATTCAACTCAACCGTGACCACGAGCGTCGTTTTTTGCGTCTTGGTCAACGACGATTCATCAGTATGTGAATAGACAAAGCCGACGCTGAGTGTCCACTCCTTGGTCACCTCATTCGTTCCCTGGGTCTTCTTGGCCGAGAGCGAATAGCTCAACTGCATGCCCGCCGTGTACTGGTTGGTGGCCGTCACCGTTGTCGTCTGCTCGTCCGTGACGTCGACCGAGAGGGTCTGCTTCTGGAACGCGGAGGAGTCGTTTGGCCAATGCAGACTGTCCGACACCCTCTTCCCGACGGAGTCGGGGACCACGATGTCCACCGGTTTGACGAACGACTGCTTCGGGAGGAGGTTGTTCCAGGAGAAACTGGAGACGGCGTCGTTGAATCCGACCTCCTTGAGATTGCTCACCTCCGAGAAGCTGCCCCACGCCTTGATGTTCCCATAGGCCGCCCCCGAGCCGTCGTTGTTGTTGAACAACGAGGCCATCTGGGCGTCCACCAGCGCGGGCCAGCGCACGGAACTCGCGCGATCCTTGATGTACCAGCCATCCAGGGCGTAGGTCTTTCCCGCGCCCCACTCCGAGAGGAACAGGACGGTGCGGTTCCCCGCGAAGGCGGCGGATTCGTAGAGTTCGATGGCGCCGGCGCTCAGGTCGGGCGTGTGCCAGAAGAACGCCGAAATGCAATCGTTCAGGTTGATCTTCGTGAGATCCACGGCCTCGGTCTGGCCTGTTCCCACGAGGTCGACCACCCTGCCGCAGTTGATGAGGTCATAGACATTGCCGTTGGCCGGGGCGACGTAGTTATCCGTCAGGGTCATGACGGTGCCTACCGGGAGATTGAACGCAATCCAGGTCGCTTCGTCGTGAAGGCTCGACCCGGCGATGGAATGGCGTGTGTCTTTGAGGTAATCACGGGTATTGACTGAGTAGGGCGAGCCCACCCAACCCGCATCTTTGTAGAGCGTGACGGTACCGGAAGGTTGAGCCGGGGGCGGGGCAGCCGGAGCGGGCAGCTTCGAAACCACTGACATTTGGGACGATCCTTTGATGAGCCTTTGATAGCCTCGAGGCAGTGCGAGAAAAAGCACACTGTTCACTCCCAGTCAATTGCTCACTGGTGTCAATGGTAGCCCGCACTCTTACCCGCACCTTGACAGCCATTCCGTCACTCAATCGTGGAGTTCGTGACGGCGATCGGCGTATCCGAGTGATTCGATATCTGGGGATACGTCACGTACCAGGAGCCACCCCGGTTGTTCTGGATGACCGAGCGGTCGATGCGGATGTCGCCTGAATGGTCATTGCTGACAAAGAAGATGGCGCTTCCATGCGCGTTGACTTCGTTGTGCTCGATTCGCGTGCCACACAGGGACAGCGTCATCCTGTCGCCGTCGTTGTAGATGGCGCCGCCGCTGCCCCCTCCCGGGGTGCCTGGAGTGGCGGGATTCGCGCCGTTGCCGATGGCCCGGTTGTGGGAGAAGAGGCTGTTGATGACCGTCCACGACACACCGATGCTGCTGATGCCACCACCGTTGGAGCAGACCCCGCCGAAGCCCTGCTTGCCGCCGAAGGTCGTGTTCACCACGTAGACGGGCCGCCCTTCGTACTGGCTGAACACCCGGAGCGCGCCACCTCCGACGTCGGGCCCGACATCCGCGCACGCGTTGTTGAAGAAGCGGGAGTTGATGACCTTCACCCGCCCACCGCGCACCCAGACCGCCCCGCCTCCGTCGAACTCCGACTCACTCTTGGAGCTGGCATCCACGAACGTGAGGTTCTGGATCGTCAGCCGAGGGTGGTCCTGGTTCTGGCAGTGGGAGGTCGTCCACACCTGCTTCTGGTCACAGGTGTTCATGTACAGGATGCGGTGCCTGCCCGCTCCGCTGAGCGTCACCAGCCCCTTGCCGTCGATGACGATCTCCGGCCCCTTGTCGTTGAAGATCTTCGCCGTCCTGTCGAGCGTGATCGTCACCGGCTCCGGGCCACAGTCGAAGGTGATGACCCCGCCCCGGGCCACTGCCTCGACAAAGGCGGCACTGGTACAGCTCGCGGGCGTTCCCGTGCCGACAACGGTGGTCGGCCTGGAGCTGTCAGCGAGCCCCGCTTCCGCGGGCACGGTGCAGGTGGCCTCCGCGTTCGGATTGCCGGCGGGCGGGCCATCCTTGGGATTGGTCAGCGGGTTGGGCACGTCCACGCCCGGCGCATCCTCGCTCGAACAGCCCGCCACGCTGGCGAGCGCGAAGCCCGTGGCCAGCGAGAACACCGCGCTCACTGCCGACCGATGAAGTCTCTTCAGGTGCATCGTTCCTCCAGGAGGGAGGCAGTGTAGAGCGACGATGCACCCGAGACGAGCGGACCCGGCCCCGCGTGGCTCAGGGGTGGTGCCGACTCTGACCGAGGAAGCGGACCACTTCCGTGTGGAACCACTTCGCCGAGTCCAACATCAGCCAGTGACTGGCGTGCGGCGCCACGGTGCGGGACAAGTCGGCCCGCTGTCCCACCAGCGTCTCCGGCCCCGTGGCCGCCACCAGCGCGTGGGTGGGGCCCTTGAACTGCTCGAACGCCGCGTCCGGGTCATGCGCGAGCAGCGACTCCAGGTTCCCGGCGATGGCCTCGCGACGCGACGTGCGCATCGTCTTCATCACCAACACGCGCGTGGAATCCTTCGCGGCGAGGAGCTGGGGCGTGAGCCAGTGCTCATGGAAGGCGCCGTACTTCGCGGCGCTGAAGTTGTCGAGCCAGGCCTCCGCCTCGGCCTCCGGCATGCGGCGCAGGTCTCCCGGCGCTTCGACATAGAGGAGCCCGGCCAGCCGCTCGGGGTAGTACGCGGCGAAGGCGCCAGCCACCGCGGCTCCAAAGCCATGCCCCACCAGGACGAACTTCTCGGGGGCCAGCGCGTCGGCGACCGCGACGACATCCTCCACCGCCGCCTCCACGCCAAAGGGACCGTGGGAGCCGCTGCTCTCGCCCAGCCCGCGAAGGTCGAAGGCCACGCTGCGCGTCGCGAGGCCCACTTGCGTCTCCGCCCAGTGAGACCGGTCCCCGGCGACGTCGTGCACGAAGATGGCGGGGATGCCGCCGTCGCCCTCGACTGTCGCCATCAACCGACCCGCGGGGCCGTTGACGGACACCATCCTGGCTTCCTTGTGCTTCATTGGCCTGACTCCCGGCCCCTGGTACGGGCGCTGCCCGTCCACCCACCGCGCCATCCGTGGCGCCGGGGCCATCACCCACCAAGTCTGCCCTACTTCCCTCCGGGACGCCCCATGCCCGCTCCCGCACCTGTCCACCACTGCATTTCCAGCGGAGCGACAGGCACGAGCAAGGACTGCCTTTGACACGGCAGGACTTGCCGGCCGGCGTTGCGCTCACGTGCCCCTGATTCCTCGCGCTTCCCTCTGAGAGCACGCGCGGCACGGCCATTGCTCATGGACCGGGAGCACGCCGACACGGTCCGCATGAGGTTTCGCGGCGCGCACTTGCATCCCACCCCACCACAACATGAGCGGCGCCAGGCGCGTTGCTCGGGAGAAGTCCCATGAAGCGTATCGTCCCTGGAGTCATGATGATGGTCCTCGCCGCCGGCTGCGGCATCGAGGACGCCGCCACCACCACCGAGAAGACGGAGACGCCCGCGTCGGTGCTGGCGCGCGTGGAGCGCGACAACGGCAACGTGGTCGAGTTCCTCGAGCTGGCGGACGGCGAGGTGATGGTCATGGAGGCCGGCGTCTACCCGAACCCCCCGGCGGCCATCGACGGCATTGGCCCCGCCGCGGCGTGGAGCAAGCTGACCGGCCGCAGCGACGTGCCCCAGGCGCTCGGCATCGCCCAGCAGCGCTACGAGCTGATGCGCACGTCCCCCCGCGACGCCGAGGGTGCGACCGAGCGCGGTGAGTCGATCTTCAAGGACGGCCTGGCCGCCGGAAGCACGAGCGCCGCGGCCTACGGCCCGTGCGACATCACCTGGTTCCAGGACAACTTCTGCAACGCGGCCTACGACTGGAAGATGTGCCTGACCAACTGGGGCGGTGGCGCCTACGCCCAGCGCGGCGGAGTGGACTACCACAAGACCGCCGTGTGCCCGACCTCCGGCAACGTGACGCTCAACATCAAGGACCAGGTCATCCGCAACGTCGGCGCGGGCGGCTACCTCTGGTACTACCGCAGCGGCACCAACTTCGACTTCCGCGCGGACGTGGACAACGCGTCCGGTGACACGTTCCACTTCGCGGTCAACCTCAACTACTGAGCCCTGTCCGCTCCTGGCCTCGCGGCTCCGGGTTCATCCCGGCCGCGAGGCCGGTGTCGTTTCCGGAGTCGCAGGCCGAGGCGCCGCGCGGTTCAGCCCGCCGTGGCGAGGCCCTGGACGGCGCGCACCACCATGCGCACGTGGTGCTCCACGCGCAGCTCGTGGTGGAAGATGCCTCGGATGATGCCCCGCGCATCGATGACGAAGGTCACCCGCTGCACGCGCTTGAGCAGCGGCCACACCACGTCGTAGCCGCGCGCGATGCCCGCGCTCGGGTCGCCCACCATCGGATACTCGGCGCCCGTCGCCGCGGCGAAGTCGCACTGAACCTGGTGCGTGTCCGTGGACACGCCCACCACCTCGGCGCCAAGAGCCCGCAGCTGCGGAAGCGCCTCGCCGAAATGCTTCGCCTCCTGGGTACACACGGGCGTGAAGGCGGCCGGAAAGAAGAAGAGCACCACGGGGCGCCCTCGCAGCGCGGAGAGGCGCAGGCGCTGCCCCTGCGTGGTGAGGGCTTCGAAGTCGGGAGCCGGGGCGTCGAGGGTGACCATGGGCGCGGGGACGGACCATAGGTGCTCGGCAGGCAAGGGGTCACGAATGAACCAGGATTCCGGGCCCGTTTCACTCGCCGCCCCGGTTCTCCTTGCAAGTAGATTCTTTGCAGTCCAAAGACTGAGGGATGGCATGGGATCCTCGAGTGTTGAACCCCGACCCGAACGGGCGGGACCCCGCGGACGTCCTGCGTGAGCTGCAGAAGAGGCTGAGTCGCGGCCTCGGACGTCGGCTCCTGCTGGGCTCGATTGCGCTCGTCACGTTGGTGGGCCTGCTCACCAGCTACGCGCAGGTGGAGCCGGACGAGGTTGGCGTCATCCTCCGGCTCGGCCGCTTCGTGGGCACGGTGGAGCCGGGGCCCCACTTCCGGCTGCCGTTCTGGGTGGATCGCATCGTCAAGGTGCCGGTGCAGCGGCAGCTCAAGGCGGAGTTCGGCTTCCGCACGGAGTCCGTCAACTCGCGCGCCACGTCGTATTCGGCGAGCACGTCGGACCTGAAGCGCGAGTCCCTGATGCTCACCGGTGACCTCAACGTCGCCGTGGTCGAGTGGATCGTCCAGTACAAGATCAAGGACCCGTACAAGTACCTCTTCAAGGTGAAGAACGTGGAGGGGATGCTCCGCGATATCTCCGAGGCGTCGATGCGCGCGGTGGTCGGCGACCACTCCGTCAACGAGGTCCTCACCACGGGCCGCCAGACGGTGGCCACCCAGTCCAAGCTGCTGCTCCAGGACCTGGCGGACCGCTACGAGACGGGCGTGGACATCCAGCAGGTCGTCCTCCAGGACGTGAACCCGCCCGACCCCGTCAAGCCGTCCTTCAACGAGGTCAACCAGGCCATCCAGGAGAAGGAACGCGCCATCAACGAGGCCTACGCCGAGCGCAACCGCGCCATCCCCCGCGCCAAGGGCGAGGCCGAGGAGGCGCTGCGCTCCGCGGAGGGCTACGCGATTGAACGCGTCAACCGCGCCAAGGGCGAGGCCGAGCGCTTCACCCGCGTCTACGAGGAGTACCGCAAGGCGCCAGAGGTCACCCGTCGCCGGATGTACCTGGAGACGGTGAGCCAGGTGCTCCAGGGCGCCGGGCAGAAGGTGGTCATGGATGAGAACCTCAAGGGCTTCACGCCCCTCTTGCGGATGGACGGGGCGGACTCCGTCTCCGCGGGCGCAGCGCAGCTGAAGGAGGCCCAGCAATGAGCCGCGTCGCACTGATTCTCGTCGTCGTCGCCGCGCTCGCCGTCGTGCTGGGCTTCTCCAGCACGTACACGTTGAGCGAGCACGAGCAGGCCGTCATCACCCGCTTCGGCCAGCCCCGGGGCCAGTCCATCACCGAGCCGGGACTGCACTTCAAGCAGCCCTTCGTCGACACGGTGAACCGCTTCGACAAGCGCTGGCTGGACTGGCGCGGGGACCCGAACCAGATCCCCACCAAGGACAAGAAGTACATCTGGGTGGACACCTTCGGCCGCTGGCGCATCGTGGACCCGCTGCGCTTCTTCCAGCGCCTGCGCGACGAGCGCAATGCCCAGTCCCGGCTCGACGACATCATCGACGGCGAGACGCGCAACACCATCGCCTCGTTCGCGCTGATTGAGGCGGTGCGCTCCACCAACCGGCCGTTCGAGGACGACGAGTACACCACCGAGGCCGAGCGCGGTGAGTCGCTGGAGCAGGTCTCCCAGGGACGCGACAAGCTCACCCGGCAGATTCGCGACCGCGCCGCGGAGATCGTCAAGGAGTTCGGCGTGGAGCTGGTGGACGTGCAGATCCGCCGCATCAACTACGTCGACGAGGTCCAGGTGAAGGTGTTCGAGCGCATGATCTCCGAGCGGCGCCGCACCGCCGAGCGCTCGCGCTCCGAGGGCATGGGCCGCGCGGCCGAAGTGCGCGGACAGCGGGAGCGGGACTTGAAGGAGATCCGCTCGGAGGCGTACCGCAAGGCGCAGGAGATCACCGGCACCGCCGACGCCGAGGCGACGAAGATCTACGCGGACGCCTTCGGGAGGGACCCGGAGTTCTACCAGTTCATGCGCACGCTGGAGGCCTACCCCCAGGTGGTGGACCGCTCCACGTCCCTCTTCCTGGGCAGCGACTCCGAGTTCTATCGCTACCTGCGCAGCAGCGCGAAGAAGTAGGGGCAAGGCTCCGCCCCGGGTTCGGGCCGCGCTTCACGCTGGAAACGACAGCGTGAAGCGTGCGCCCCCCAGCGACGAGCCCAGGGCACGGACGCTCCCTCCATGCACCTCCGCGATGCGGTGCACGATGGCGAGCCCGAGCCCGAAGCCGTGGCGCTCGTCGTCGAGTCGATGGAACGGCTCGAAGATCCGCTCCCGCTCCGCGAGCGGAATCCCCGGCCCGTCGTCGTCGACATGGATGTGAATCACGCGCCCTTCCCGGCTCAGGCTGACCTGGACCCGGGAGTTCGCATGGCGCAGGGCATTGAGAATCAGGTTCGACGTCGCGCGCTCGATGAGCCGGGCCTCGACACGAACGACGAGCGGCTCCTCGTCCGGCCCCGGGGCGGCCAGCACCGCCTTGTGTGGCAACAGGGTCAGGGTCTCGCAGAGCGCGGCCAGCACAGGACGCACATCCACCCGGGCCTCCTTGCGCGCGCCGTGCGCCTTCAGGCGCGCATAGGTCAGCAGCTCGTCGATGAGCGCATCGAGCTCCGACAGGCTGCGCTCCACCCGGTCGAAGGCCTGTTCCCGCGCGTCGGGCTCTGACGCTTCTCTCGCGAGCGCGAGGCTGAAGTGCAGCCGCTGGCTCGGGGCCCGAAGCTCGTGGGAGGTGTTGTGGAGGAGCTCGTCTCGCAAGGTGATGGAGCGCTGGAGCTCCGCGCCCATGTGGTTCACCGCCGCCGAGAGGGCGCCGATGACGTCCCGTGAGCCGACCTGGGCTCGCGCGCCGAGCTCTCCCCTGCCGAGCGCCTCGGCGGTTCGCCGCAGGTCCAGGAGCTGACGGCGCACGGGGCGAAGGAGCGCGAAGATGCCCAGGGAGAGCCCGCCCACGAACAACAGGAGGAGCGCGCCGCCTCGCGCACCGCCCAGCGGGAACATGAGCGGCAGCGGCCCCACCTGGAGGACGTGGTTCGTCCCTTCGATGCGCGCATAGAGCATCGACGCGAACACCGGCCCCTCCCGGATGACCTGCCCGCGCGCGAGCCGCTCGGCTCCCTCGGCGTCGAGCGGGGTCCGTGCCTGGGGGATGAGCGCGACTGGCACGCCGAAGCGCTTGGAGGCCTCCTCGGCGGGACCTCCGAAGTCGCCGTGCTCGCGGTAGCGCGCCTCGAACAGCTCGGCCATCAGCCCGACGGGCACCGCCAGGGAGACTTCGAGGTTCCGCGCGAGCTGCGCGTTGATCCTCGGAATCACGAACGCCCTGGCGGCGAGTCCGGCGATGAGCACGCCCGCGAAGATGTGGAGATAGACGCGAAGGAAGAGTCGGTCCACGGGTCAGCTCACGGTGAAGAGGTAGCCGACCCCACGGACCGTCTTGATGACGTCCGCCTCGCCGGAGGCTTCGCGCAGCTTGTGACGCAGACGCGAGACGCGGAGATCCACGGAGCGGTCGATGTCATCCTGCTCCACGCCCCGAAGCCGCTGGTACATGAGCTGCCGGCTCACGACCTGCCCCGCATGCGTCATCAGCAGGAACAGCACGTCCAGTTCGCCCGAGGTCAGGTCGAGCGCCGCCCCCCGCAGATGGGCCGTTCTGCGAGCCGGGTCGACCGTGAGTTCGCCGACGCGAACGGGGCCAGGCGGTGAGCGTCAAGGTAGATGTCGCGTGAGAGGGTTCAGCCGATGCGCTTCATCTCCTGCACGGCCGGGGTGAGGCTGGGCGAGGGGCCCAGGCGGACGGAGCCTGCGGGAGTCCAGTTGCGAGTGA
>NZ_JABUMT010000025.1:0-80152 GCF_013336715.1 Myxococcus sp. CA056 | reverse complement strand
GGAGGAAGAGAAACGCGCTGAAGAAGCTCGCCTAGCTGAGGAGGCTCGGGTCGCTGAAGACGAGCGATTCGCTGAAGTGGCTCGGGTCCGTGCGGAGGAAGAGCGTCGCGAGGAAGAGGCTCGGCTCGCGGAAGAGGCTCGGGTTCGTGCGGAAGACGAACGCCGTGCTGAAGAGGCCCGATTCGCCGAAGAGGCTCGGCTGGCGGAAGAGGCTCGACTCGCCGAAGAGGCTCGGGTCCGCGCGGAGGAAGAGCGACGCGCTGAGGAGACTCGGCTCGCGGAGGAAGCTCGCGTTCGTGCGGAGGACGAGCGACTCGCTGAAGCGGCCCGGCTCGCCGAGGAGCGCCGCGAGGAAGAGGCACGACTCGCTGAAGCGGCACGACTCGCTGAGGAGCGCCGCGAGGAAGAGGCCCGGCTCGCGGAAGAGGCCCGACTTGCTGAAGAGCGCCGCGAGGAAGAGGCCCGGCTCGCGGAGGAGCGCCGCGAGGAAGAGGCTCGGCTCACGGAGGAAGCCCGGCTGGCGGAAGAGGGTCGACTCCGAGCCGAGGAAGAGCTCCGCGCGGAAGAAGCCCGACTCGCGGAAGAAGCCCGGCTGACGGAAGAGGCTCGGCTCCGCGCCGAGGAAGAACAGCGCGCCGAGGAAGCCCGTCTGGCCGAAGAGGCTCGGCTCCGCGCCGAGGAAGAACAGCGTACCGAAATCATCCGCCTGGCCGAAGAAGCCCAGCTTCTCGCAGAGGAAGAGCGACTCGCCGAGGAGGCCCGGCTCGCGGAAGAGGCCCGGCTCGCGGAAGAGGCCCGGCTCGCGGAAGAGGCGCGTCACGCCGAGGAAGTCCGTCTCGAAGTCGAGCGTCGCCGCGCGGATGCGGTGCGGCGCGCGAAGGAAGTGCGTCACGCCGAACAGGCCCGCCTCGCGGAGGAGCAGCGCCTCGCCGACGAGGCACGGCAAGTCGAGGAAGCGCGCCTCGCCGCCGATGCCCTCCAGTCCGACGAACAGCACATCGCCGAAGAGGCCCAGCTCGCGCCGGAGCAGGCCCTCCAGCTCCCCGCGCCCTCGGCCCCCACAGCTGACGCCTCGGACGACATCGACGCGCTCACTCTCGACGTCGGGGACATCATCCCCGCGGACCCCGATGAGCCGCCGCCTGCGAACCCCTTCCCCCGCGCCTCCAACGTCCCGCCGCTCGCTGCGTCTTCGTCCCAGGCGAGCCTCCCCCTCCATGCCGAAAGCCGCGAGGCCCTGCGAACGGCCAGGGAGCGCGCCCAGGCGGAGCTCCTCCACGACATGGAAGAGGCGCTGCGGCGCTCGAAGTCCCAGCCGCTCGAGCCCTGGCTCGCGGACGAGCCTCCGGGCACCGTGCCTCCCACCCGGACCCGGGACCGTGTCCCCGTCCAGGACGAGTCCTGGCGCGCGAAGGAGACCCTCCTCACGCCGCCGGCCGAGTCCGAGTCCGACCTGCCGCTGCTCGAGCTCGAACCCGAGCCCGAACCCGAGCTCTGGGCCGCCGCGGATCCGCTGCCCACACCGCCCTCCCTGCCTCCACGCACCGTCGCGGGGCCGCCCGTCCTCACCCCTGTCGCGCTGGACGGCCCTCCCGTCCTCATGCCCGTGGAGCCCGAGGAAAGCCCCGACGAGGAGTCTGTCGAGCAGGAGACCGACGACAGCCTGTGGGCCACCCGTCCCGCCCCCGTCGCCGCGCCGCCGCCGCTGCGCCTGGGGCCCACGCCCCCCAAGAGCGGCAGGGCCACCGAGGACGACCTCTGGCGCATCGTCTCATTCGACAAGGACGAGGCCGCCGAAACGCTGACCGCCTCCTTCGAGGCCGCGCTCCAGCACGTGGATGCCCACCTGGAGACGCTCGTCCGCTCGGATGTCAATCAGGCGAACGTCGACGAGCCTCCCGTTGAAGGCATCGTCGAGGCGACCATTGAATCGGACTTCGAGACCTTCCCCGGTGACAACACCGGCCCAACTGGCGAGACTGCGTGGTCCGAGCCGTCCGGTGATCTAGACGACTGGGATTTCGACGAGGACGACGTGGCGGCAGATCCCTCCAATCCCGACGAGGCAGCGAAGCTGCGGCGCCAGCGCCTGCTGCGCCGTGCCATGGAGAACATGGGCGTCCTCGGGAATCGGGGAGCCCCGGCCACCACCGCCGCGACGCCCGTGGCCGAGCCCGGCCCCACCGCCCCGGTCGCCGCCCCCTCCGAGCCCCCCAAGCCGGACGAGGCGCGCCACGCCCAGCAGATCGAGCAGCGCTTCGCCGACATCCAGGCCCGCCGCGACCACTTCTACGTGCTGGGCGTTTCCCAGGACTCAACGAGGGATCAGGTCAAGGCCGCCTTCCTCAGCCTGGCCAAGGTCTTCCACCCGGACCGCCTGCCGCCGACGCTGCCGCACCTCGCGCAGAAGATCACCTCCGTCTTCGAGGGCATCCGCGAGGCGTACGAGGTCCTCTACGACGATGCCCGCCGCAAGGCCTACATCCAGACGCTCCAGGCCCAGCAGTCGATGCCCAAGGCGCCCCAGTCCGGAGGCTCGTCGTCCCGCCCCGCGCCGGGCCGGCCGGAGAGCAGCCCCGACGACCTCTACAAGATGGGCGAGGTCTACTTCCGCAAGCGCGACTTCACCACCGCGTCGGACCACTACGAGCGCGCCTACGCGCTGGACCCCAAGGCGACCTACCTGGCCGCGCGCGCCTGGGCCATCTACATGGACCCCGCGCGCAAGGCGGACATGGCCAAGGCCAAGCAGATGATGGCGGATGCGGTCCGCACCGACCCGAACTGTGACCGTGCCCACTACCAACTGGGCGTCATCGCCCGCGTGGAGGGCGACATGGACCGGGCCGAGCGCCACTTCCGGGACGCGGTCCGCTCCAACTCCAAGCACCTGGAGGCGAACCAGGAGCTGCGGCTGATCGACATGCGGAAGAAGAACCCACCCAAGAAGGGGGGATTCTTCCGCTGAGGTCGCCTCTGGCGCCCCAAGTCCTACCCCGGCGGATGGGAGCCTCTGCCGGGGGCTCGCGCTACCCTCCGGGGACTGCTCACACCCCCTGGTTGAACGGGGGGCAGCCAGCTTCCCCGCCGCTCCAACCCATTGACATGCCTGGAAAGCGGGCAGGATGCTCCCCCGCGCCGGGCACTTCCGCGAATCGTCCTCCGTGATGAAAGGCAAGTAACGTGGCCAAGCAGCACCTGCTCCTGGTGGATGGGGACGCGAAGAGTCTTCGCGTGATGGAGGTCAGCCTGAAGAAGGCCGGCTTCTCCGTGACGACGGCCATCCACGGCAAGGACGCCATCGAGAAGGTGCAGATCAGCCCGCCGGATCTGGTGCTCGCGGACACCAAGATGCCGGAGATGGACGGCTTCGAGCTGTGCAAGGCGCTCAAGTCGGATGAGCGCTTCAAGTTCATCCCGTTCGTCTTCCTGACGAGTCAGAAGTCGGTCGAGTTCAAGGTGCGCGGCCTGGAGCTTGGCGGCGACGACTACCTGACCAAGCCGATCTACATCAAAGAGATCGTCACCCGCGTGAAGATGATCCTCCAGAAGGCGGAGAAGGAGAGGATCGAAAAGCGGGAGACGACGAAGGGTGGCTTCGCCGGCAGCCTCGCCGACATGGGCGTGGTGGACCTGGTCCAGACGTTCGAGATTGGCCGCAAGACGGGCGTCATCTCCATCCAGGGCGAGCGCACCGGCACCGTCTACTTCAAGGAAGGTCGCGTCATCGACGCGGAGCTGGGCCGGCTCAAGGGCGAGAACGCCTTCTACCGGCTGCTCAACACCTTCGAGGGCCAGTTCGACGTCCAGTTCACCTCGCTGGACCGGCCCGAGCGCATCGAGATCTCCACGCAGGGCCTGTTGATGGAGGGCATGCGGCGCCTCGACGAGTGGGGGCGAATGCTCGAGCAGCTGCCTCCGCTGGAGACGGTGTTCGAGATCGACTACCACCAGCTCGCCGACCGCCTCTCGGAGATTCCGGACGAGGTGAACGGGCTGTTGCGCCTGTTCGACGGCAAGCGCGCGCTGAGCCGCGTGGTGGAGGACTCGGACTTCGAGGACCTGGCCGCGCTGGGCATCATCAGCAAGCTGTACTTCGAGGGGCTCATCCGCGAGCTGGGCAACGCGCCGCTGGAGCCGGTGCAGAGCACCAAGCCCGGCATCGAGCAGTGGCTCAACGCGGCCCCGCCGCCGAGCGCCCCCGTGGAGCCCGCGCCGCAGGCCCCCGTCGCCGCGCCCGTGGAGCCGGAGCCGCCCGCCGTCGTCGCGCACGTAGAGCCGGAGCCGCCCGCCGTGCGCGCCATGCCGCACAGCGTGCTCGCGCCGCCCGCGGGAGTGGAGGAGGAGCCCGTCACGGCCCCGCCCGAGGAGCACTTCGCTCCCGCGCCGGCGGTGCCCGCCAACGTCGTCGTCTTCCACGCGCGCCCCAAGCGCCAGGGCCCGGCATACGAAGACCCGGCGGATGCGGATGGCGAAGCGCCCACGCTGCCGCCCGTGGTGGCGGAAGGCTCGTCCTTCCTCGTGGAGCCGCCGCCGGCCCACCGCGCCGTGGAGCATGCGCATCGCAGCCTGCTGCTCGACTGGAGCCGAGTGGACACGGAGGGCATCAGCGCGCCCACGACCTGGGGACCGGGCTCGGTGTGGTCGCCGGGCCCGCGAGGCTTCGGAACAAACGGGGGTTCCTCGGCGCACGCCCTGTCATCGAGCGCTCCCGCCGTGGAGCCCGCGCCCGCGCCGCGCGCCCCCATCTTCGGTGGGGCGGCGGTGGGGCCCAATCCCTTCCCGCCCGTTCCGCCTCCGACGCCCGCGCCTCCGTCTTCCGAGGTGACGCTGGTGAGCGGCGGTGAGTCCTCGACCGTCGACGTCGACACCATCGCGGAGGTCGAGGAAGTCCCCGCGTCCGCGCCGCCGCAGCTCGCGCTTCCTCCGTACCCGGGGCACGGTGTTCCCGAGCGCCCCGTCGTCGCGCCCGTCATCCCCGAGGAGCCGCCGACGCCGTCCGCGCCGCCTCCGGCCCTGGTCACCCCGGTGACGCCGACGCCCGTCATCACCGCCGCTGCGTCGCCCACGCCGTCCGTGACACCGTCGAGTCCTGCTTCCTCCGACTCCGACGTGGCTCCCGTTCGCCCCAAGCGCACGGGGCTCTACGTCGCGGGGGCGCTGGCCCTCATCGGCGCGGTGGCGGCGGTGGTCGTCATCGGAGGTCGAGGCGAGAAGCCGCAGGACACGCCGCCTCCCGAGCCGCCGAAGGTGGGGACCGTCCAGACGCCTCCTCCGTCCCAGGGCTCGGACGTCGTTCCGCCCGTGCCCACCGAGGCCGACTCGGGCACCCCCGTCGTCGAGGCGCCCGCCGCCGCGACGGATTCCGGCACCCCCGTCGTCGAGGCGCCCGCTACCGCGACGGATTCCGGCACGCTCGTTGTCGAGACGCCCGTGGCCGCCGGGCCGGACGCGGGCACCGCCGTGGTGGAGGCGCCGCCCGCGGTGGCCGACTCCGGCACGCCCCCTCCTCCCGCCGTGGACCCCGAGGTGGAGTACGCGGGGCTCATCAAGCAGGCTCGGTCCGCCACCGTTGGAAGTCGCTACAAGTCCGCGGCGGCGTTCTACCGCAAGGCGCTGCTCTTCAAGCCGGGCTCCACCGAGGCGAAGGCCGGACTGGGCATCGCCCTGGTCAACGGCTTCGAGTCGGATGCGGCCTTCCGCGAGGCCACGAAGCTGCTGATAGAGGTCGTGCGCGATGACGAGCGGAACTCGCGCGCCTGGCTGTCGCTGGGCATGGCCTACCAGTCCATCGGGAAGAATTCCCAGGCGGCCGACGCCTACAAGAAGTATTTGATGCTGGAACCCTCGGGGGCATCCGCCAACGAGGCCCGCGCGATGCTCAAGATGCTCGGCAACTGAGTGGGCGGCGGACCTCCCGGTACCTTCCCCGTCCTGCTGGAAGTGAAGTGAGTCGCCTTGCTCGTCCTCGGCCTGGAAACCTCCTGTGATGAGACCGCCGCCGCCGTCGTGGAGGACGGGCGGCGGGTGCTGTCGGACGTCGTCTCCACCCAGGTGGACATCCACCGGCGCTGGGGCGGCGTGGTGCCGGAGCTGGCCTCCCGCAACCACATCGTCCAGGTGATGCCGGTCATCCACGAGGCCCTGACGCGCGCCCAGAAGACGCTCGACGACGTGGACCTCATCGCCGTCACCTCCGGTCCGGGCCTCATCGGCGCGCTGCTGGTGGGACTCCAGGTGGCCAAGGGGCTGAGCCTCGCCACCGGCAAGCCCTTCGTCGGCGCCAATCACCTGGAGGGCCACCTGCTGGCCATCCGCTTGCTCGAGGATGCACCGGAGCCGCCGTTCCTCGGCCTCGTCGTCTCGGGTGGACACACCAGCCTCTACGACGTTCAGGCGTTCGGCCACTACAAGCTGGTGGGCAGCACGCGCGATGACGCCGCGGGCGAGGCGTACGACAAGACGGCGCGAATCCTCGGGTTGCCGTACCCGGGGGGACAGCCCATCGACGAGCTCGCGAAGAAGGGTGACCCGGCGGCCATCCGCTTCCCACGCGCGCTGCCGGGGGACAACTTCGACGTGTCCTTCTCCGGGTTGAAGACGGCGGTGCTCCACCACGTGCAGAAGCACGGCGTGCCCCAGGGACAGGCGCTGAACGACTTGTGCGCTTCGTTCCAGGAGGCGGTGGCGGACGTGCTGTCAAAGAAGCTGGTGGCCGCCGCGCGTCGGCTGGGCCACCGGAACCTCGTGCTGTGCGGAGGCGTGGCGGCCAACTCGCGCCTGAGGGCGCTGTGTCAGCAGCGCGCCGAGGAGCGGGGGCTGCGCATGTTCCTGCCGCCGGTGCGGTTGTGCACGGACAATGGCGCGATGATCGCCGTCGCGGGGTATGAGGCCTGGCGCCGCGGTCTGCGCGGAGACTTCCGTCTGGCGGCTGACCCCGCCTGGCGCATGTGAGCAAGGACACCCGGTTGGAATCGCCCAGAGACATCCTCAAGCGCCATGGCCTGCGCGCGAAGTACAGCTGGGGCCAGAACTTCCTCGGAGACGAGGAGGCCCTCGAGGCCATCGCGGACGCGCTGAACCTGCGCCCGGGTGAGCCCGTCGTCGAGCTGGGGCCCGGCCTGGGCCACCTCACCCGCTTCCTCGCCGCCACCGGTGCGCTCGTCACCGCGGTGGAGCGGGACAGGGACATGGTGACGGTGCTGGAGAAGGAGGCCATCCCCGGGGTGCGCGTGGTGGCGGGCAACGCCGCCACCGTGGACTTCGCCGAGGTCGCCGGAGCCCCCGAGGTCGCCGTCGCCGGCAACCTTCCGTATCACCTCACCAGCTCCATCCTCTTTCGCGTGCTGGAGCAGCGCGCCCGAGTCTCGCGCGCCGTCTTCACGCTGCAGAAGGAAGTGGTGGAGCGGCTCGCCGCCGAGCCCGGCACGCGCGAGTACGGCCTGCTCACCGTGCTGCTCGGGCTGCACTTCGACGCGGAGAACGTCCTCACGCTGGAGGCCTGGCGTTTCCATCCGCCGCCGAAGGTGGACTCCGCGGTGCTGTCACTCACGCGCCGCAAGACGCCGCGTGCGCCCATCATCGACGAGGCGCGCTTCACCCGCGTGGTGAAGGCGTCGTTCGCCCAGCGCCGCAAGACGCTGCTCAACTCGCTCAAGTCCGACAAGTCGCTCGGCACGCCCGCGGTGATGCTGGCCGCGCTGGAGACGGCGGGAATCGACCCGATGCGCCGCGCGGAGACGCTCGCGCCGGAGGAGTTCGCCGCGATTGAGCGCGCGCTCGGCCCCGTGGCTCCGGGCACGGTGACGCCCAAGGTGGACCTGTCCGACGAGGGTGGGGCGGAGGAGTAGGGGAGGGGCGGGCACTCGCCCGCCTGCCTGGCTTACCTGCAGCGCGTTCCGAGGGCCTGGAGCAGCCCGCCTTGTTGCTCCAGGAACGCGCGGAACTCCGCCTCGGGGATTCGCATGCGGGCCAGCACGTCGCGGAGGATTTCCTCCACGGTTCCGTCCTTGCGCCGCTTCAGCTCGAGGGCCGTCTTCAACAGCACCACGCCGTAGAGCGGGTCTGCTTCCACGGGAGGCTGCTCTGCCGGTGCCTTGGGCGCGGCGCTCTGGCGGGCCTCTTCGAGCCGCACCACCGTCTTCGCCCGCTGCCTTCCACTCATGACTGAAGGGCACCCCGCGCACACACCATGGAATCGGCGCGACCGTAAGGGGATGCCCCCCACAGCGTCAAGCGAGCGCTGGGGGTTCCCGTCATCGCCCAGGCCGTGGAAAATTGCCGATCCATCCGGCCATGTTGTGTTATCCGCGCCCCCACGCGAGGCCCCGCGTCCTCGTCAGAGGCGGGCATGGGCCGCACCGCGCATTCCGGGTCGGGAGGCCTCGGCGGATGGACTACCGGTACATCGTGGTCGAGGGGCCCATTGGCGTCGGAAAGACGAGCCTCTCCAACATCCTCTCGGAGCGGTTGAGCGCGCGGCGCGTCCTCGAAGTCGTGGAGGAGAACCCCTTCCTCTCCAACTTCTATACGGACCGGCAGAAGTTCGGGTTCCAGACGCAGATCTTCTTCCTCCTGTCGCGCTTCCGGCAGCAGCAGGAGCTGTTCCAGCAGGACCTCTTCCGCTCCGTCACGGTCAGCGACTACCTGTTCGCCAAGGACCGCATCTTCGCCCACCTCAACCTGGACGCCCACGAGCTGGCCCTCTACGAGCGCGTCTTCGAGGCGCTCGGGCCCCGCGTCACCAAGCCCGACGTCGTCGTCTACCTCCAGGCCCGCCTGGACGTGCTGCTCCAGCGCATCAAGAAGCGGGGCCGCGAGTTCGAACGCAAGTTCGACTCCACGTACCTGGAGGGCCTCGTCCACGCGTACAACAACTTCTTCTTCCACTACACGGAGACGCCGCTCCTCGTGGTGGATACGTCGGATATTGATTTCGTGAATAACGAGGCGGACCGGGAAGACCTGCTCGCCGCCATCCGGAAGGCGAAGCCGGGGACGCAGCACTACCTCCCCAAGGCATCCCGGCGGCCCTGATTTCGGGCTCCTGGTGGGTTGCCCGCTGATGAAGTCCCACGGGCGCCCTGGGGGCGTTAGACTGCTGGGGCCGACTTCGTGGCTTCCGGCGATCCCTTCCTGGGACGGCGAGGGGCAGCGAAGCGGCTTGAGCCGTATCCACCCTCACCCATCAGGAGGTGAACCGTGAAGGACAAGGTCACCATCCATTCGCTGAAGCGCTTCAAGCAGATCGGCCAGAAGATCTGCATGGTCACCGCTTACGACGCCACGTTCGCCCACATCCTGGACCAATCGGGTGCGGACGTATTGCTCGTCGGTGACTCGCTGGGCATGGTCGTCCAGGGACATGACTCCACGCTGCCCGTGACGATGGACCAGATGGTCTACCACTCGGCGGCCGTCACCCGGGGCGCCAGGAGGGCGCACGTGGTGGGAGATCTGCCCTTCTTGAGCTACCAGGTCTCCGCGCACGAGGCCGTCCGCAACGCGGGCCGGCTGGTGACGGAAGGCGGCGTGGGCAGCGTGAAGCTCGAGGGTGGCGCCGAGTTCGCGGACGTCGTCCGCGCCATCGTCCGCGCCAGCATCCCCGTCATGGGGCACCTGGGGCTGACGCCTCAGTCGGTCCACAAGATGGGCGGCTATGTCGTCCAGGGCCGTGACGAGGAGCAGGCGCGCAAGATTCTCGACGATGCGCTCGCCCTGGAGGCCGCTGGCGCCTACGCGCTGGTGCTGGAGGGCGTGCCGCTGGAGCTGGCGCGCACGATTACGCAGAGCCTGAGCATCCCCACCATCGGCATTGGCGCGGGACGTTATTGCGACGGGCAGGTGCTCGTCTGTTACGACCTCTTGGGAATGAACCCGGACTTCAAGCCCAAGTTCGTCAAGCGCTACGCCAACCTGCACGGCTCCATCACCGAGGCCGCCGGCGCGTTCTTCACGGAGATCCGCCAGGGCGCGTTCCCGGACGAGGACCACTCGTTCAAGGCGAGCAAGAGCATCCGCCTGGTGGCCCCCGCGGCCCTGGGCGCGGGTACGGGCAAGGCCCTCGAGGGCGAGGTCGCATCTCCCGTCGAGGGTGAGGAGAAGGTCGGCCCCGTCTACGGGATTCCGGTCTAGCCATGGCGCCCGCCGTCCTACGCACCGTGGATGAAGTGAAGACGTGGGCGGCGGGGCTGCGCCGTGAGGGGCGCCGGCTCGCGCTGGTGCCCACCATGGGCTTCTTGCACGAAGGGCACCTCTCGCTCATCCGCGAGGGGCGCCGTCGCGCCGACGTGGTGGCCGTCTCCATCTTCGTCAATCCCACCCAGTTCGGTCCCCGTGAGGACCTCTCGCGTTATCCGCGCGACTTCGACGGCGACCTGTCCAAGTGTGGCGAAGCGGGCGCCGACGTCGTCTTCGCGCCCGTGCCCGAGGCCATGTACCCGCCCGGCTACGAGACCTACGTCGAGGTGACGGAGGTCAGCCAGGGACTGTGTGGCGCCCGCCGTCCGGGGCATTTCCGGGGGGTGGCCACCATCGTCACCCAGTTGCTGGCCCTCTTCCGCCCCGATGCGGCCTTGTTCGGGGAGAAGGACTACCAGCAGCTCCAGGTCATCCGGGCGCTCAACCGGGACCTGCACCTGGGCGCGGACATCGTCGGGATGCCGACGGTTCGCGAGCCCGACGGGCTGGCGATGAGCAGCCGAAATGCCTACCTGTCCTCCGAGGAGCGGCAGCGAGCGCTGTCCCTGTCGCGAGGCCTCCGGGCCGCGCTGACGTTGCTGCAGGGCGGCACGCGGGATGCGGAGGCGCTGACGGGCGCCGTCCGGCACGAGCTGTCGTCCGCCGGGCTGCGTGAGGACTACGTGGAGCTGGTGGACGCCCAGCGACTCACGCCGCTTGCGTCGGTGGCCCCCGGACAGGCCGCTCGGCTGCTGGTGGCGGCCTTCAGCGGCAATACACGCCTCATCGACAACATGGCGCTTGGCGGTTAGGAGACCCAGGACACGTATGGCATCGGGTGGAAAGTCGAAGGGGCCGGCAGGCGGCGAGCAGGGAATCAAGGTCGTCGCCGAGAACCGGCGTGCGCGCTTCGACTACACCGTGGACGAAAAGGTGGAAGCCGGTCTGGAGCTGACGGGAAGCGAGGTGAAGTCGCTGCGACAAGGGGAGGCCAACCTCTCGGACGCGTACGCCCTGCCCAAGGGCAGTGAGCTGTTCTTGCTCAATGCCCACATCGGTTCCTACAAGTCCGCCAGTGTGTTCGACCATCTGCCCACGCGCGGCCGGAAGCTGCTGATGCACCGGGCGGAGATTGACCGGTGGACCACCAAGGTGCGGGAGCGTGGTTATTCCATCATCCCGCTTGTGCTGTATTTCAAGCAGGGGCGCGCCAAGGTGGAGCTGGGGCTCTGTCGGGGCAAGACACACGAAGACAGACGCCACGATATCAAGGAACGGGAGACGAAGCGGGAGATGGACCGGGCCGTGCGCCGTCGTTGAGCGCGCCCGCATTTCTCTCCGCCGTACACCGGATGGACGACACGAAGGATTTGGACAAGAAGGAGCGGCTGCTCGCCTCGCTGGACCAGGGGATGGTGATGATCCACCTGGACGCGCGAAGGCCGGGCGTGCTCGTTCCCGCATCACTCCGGGGAGAGGCCCATCTGCGCCTCAACCTGTCGTACCGCTTTGACCCACCGGACCTCACGGTGGGCGAGTGGGGTGTGCGTTGCACGTTGAGTTTCTCGGGCTCGCGCTTCACGGTGGCGGTGCCGTGGTCGGCGTTGTTCGCCATCGCCAGCCACGTGACGAAGGAGTCGTGGATGTACATGGAGGACATGCCGCCGGAGCTGCTTCAGCAGCCCGCCGCCGGGCGTCCTCCGCCGCAGCCGCTCCCCGTCCCCGTGGCCGCCGAGCGCCCGCGCACCTTCCTGCGCGAAGTGCCCACCGAGCCCGTGGATGAGGTGGCGCCACCGCCTCCGTCTCCGTCGGAAGTCCCGCCGCCCGAAGGGCCGAAGGACGACTCGCCTCCGCCGCGTCGGAGTCACCTGCGCCTGGTGAAGTGAGCGAACCCTGGGGGCCACGCGACACGGCGTGGCCCGCGCGGGGTGATGCTCCTCATCGCTGCAGCTTCACTTCGAGCTGCGCGGCCTTGGCTCCGGGGAAGGTGCCCTTCCAGGTGCGGTAGCCCTTGTGGCGCACCTGCACGGAGACGGGGCCCGCCGGATACAGGTTGTCGAGCGCGAGGGGCGTCGTCCCCACGGGCTTGTCGTCCACCAGCACCGTCGCACCCGAGGGCTCGCTCATGAGCATGAGCACGGGCGCGGCCATGGGCTGATTCACGCTGGCCATGAGTCGCCCCGTGAGTTGGGTGCGGTGGGGCCAGAGCCACACGCTGCCGCCCACCGCCGCCGCGAGGCCCACGAGCGCGATGACATATCGACCCCAGCGTTTCGGGACGCTGGATGCGGGCACCGCGTCAAAGGTGCTCTCCGGACGCGGAGCGCGTTCTTCCAGCTCCAACGCCTCGGGGCCCGCGCGAAGCACGCTCGGTGCCGAGGGCCTGCGCGGTGCGCCTTCGATGCTGTCGGCGAGGGACTGCGTGCCGGAGGCCACCTCTCGAAGAGCAGGTTGCGGCGGGGGACGCCGCGCGGAGGCGGCAGGTGCTCCGACCACGGCGCTGCCTTGAGGACCCGGAGGTGTCGCCCCGTAGGGTTTCGTCTTGGCGACCGGTGCAGGCGGCGCGGCGATGTTTCCGGGAGAAGGGCCACGAGCGGGGGGCGGAGCGTGGCTCCCCCTCGAATGGCTGGGAGCGCCCTGAGACGAGGGCACATGCGAGGCCTCATCCCCGAAGGAAGGGAATGCACCCGCCGCGAGAGACCCGGAGCCATCCTCGTCCGGAGTCGAGAACGCGCCCGGGGCCGGTGGTGCGAGCCGTGCGGCACAGACGGCGCAGGGCGCGCGAGGCGCGGACAACGGCGAACCACAGCGAACGCAGCGGTGGATGAGCCGTCCACTCGAGCTCAGCTCGATACCCGCCAGCTCCGAGGGCTCGTCCGTCTCCGATGAGAAGGGAGGCGCTTCCGGCGCGAGCGACCTCGACGGGGCAGCTTCCGAAGACACGTCGCTGGCTGTCTCGCCCTGTTCCTTCAGCGTGGGGGGCAAGGGCAGCGTGGACAGGAAGGCGGTGAGGGCATGCGCGGTCGCGGGTTCACCCGACCGGGCGAGCCACCGCGCGAGCACCTCGGCCACGGCCTCCGGCGAGGCAAAGCGAGCCTCGGGCGCGCGGGCCATCATGCGCTGCACCGCGGCGGCGAGCGGCGCGGGCACGTCCGGTGGTAGCGGCGGCACCTCCCGCGAGACGATGGCCACCGCGACGGAGCCCGGTTGCGACGTGGCCGCGAAGGGATGCGCGCCGGTGAGCAGCTCATGGAAGACGATGCCCAGGGAGAACTGGTCGCTCAGCGCGGTGGCGGGCTCTCCCTGGAGAACCTCGGGGGCGCTGTAGGCTTCCTTGCCCTTGAAGAGCCCCGGTTCGGTGAAGGACGCACCGTTGAACCGCGCGATGCCGAAGTCCGTCACCTTCACCTCGCCCTCGCGGGACACGAGGATGTTGGACGGAGACACGTCCCGGTGCGCCACCAACAGTGGACGACCCTCGTGGAGCTTGCGGTAGGCGTGGTGCAGGCCCGCGAGCGCCTGGAGCGTGACGAAGGCCGCGAGGTGCGGAGGAAAGCGCTGTCGCTGGCGCGCGGCGAGGCGCAGCAACACGCCCAAATCCCACCCGTCCACCAGCTCCATCACCAGGAAGAGGCCCGAGGGACTCTCGCCCACGTCGAACACGGTGGCGATGTTCTGGTGCTGCAACTGTGTGGCGAGTCGGGCCTCGGCCAGGAACATCCGCGCGATGTCGGGCTCCTGGGCCAGGTGCGGGAGGATGCGCTTGATGGCGACGGTGCGCTCGAAGCCCTCCGCGCCCCGGGCCACGCCGAGGAACAGCTCCGCCATGCCTCCGGAGGCCAGGGGCCTGACGAGCCGATAGCGTTCGTTCACGGCGGGCTCTCCGGGGCAGTCGCTCTCAGGCGGTGGGGGGCTGGGTGAGGTCGCGCAGCAGCTTCCAGGGGTAGATGCCGGTGGTGTGGCCATCGCTGAAGGCGAAGGTCAGCGCGTAGTTGCCCACCGGGTGAACCTGCTTGACGCGCAGGTCCGCGGGCACCTTGGTCTGGTCCAGCGTGCGCTGGTTCGTCCACTCGTCCACGCAGCCAGCGCAGGGGCACTGCTGACGCAGCGCCTGTGCGGAGACGCCCGATTTCGTGCCGTCGTCCCACGTCAGCTCCAGGTGGGAGCCGTCGGGTGACAGGCGGGCGTCCGTCGCGGTGGCGGAGGGAGTCGAGGGTTTGATGCGGTCCCAGAAGCTCAACGTTGCACCTTTCGAAATCTCAACAGCGGTGCGCCCTCCCTAGCATCCTTCCGGGTCGGGGGGCGCGCGACTCACGAGGCGAGCTTGACGGGCAGCCGGTGGCCTTCCAGCCGCACGCCCTTCTTGGCCACCACCCGTTGCAGGGCCGCCACCACCTGCGGGTCCAGCTGCGCGCCGGTGAGGCTGTCGAGAATCTCCATCGCCTTCTCCAGCGGCATGGCCTTCTGGTACGGGCGGGTGGAGGTGCAGGCGTCGAAGGTGTCCGCGCAGGCGACGATGCGGGCCAGCAGGGGAATGTCGTCGCCCCGGAGCTTGTCGGGATAGCCCGTGCCGTCCCATCGCTCGTGGTGGTGGCGCACGCACGCGCGCACCGCGCCCAGGAAGCTCACCGGGCCGATGATGGCGTCGCCGATGGCCGGGTGCTCGCGCATGATGGCCATCTCCTGGTCCGTCAGCTTCGTCTGCTTGCAGAGGATGGACTCGACGATGCCAATCTTGCCGATGTCGTGGAGGATGCCGCCGTACTGGAGCTGTCGCAGCTCGCGCTCGGTGAGGTTCAGCTCCCGGCCAATCTCCACTGACAGGTCGCCCACCCGCTGGCTGTGGCCGCGCGTGTACGCGTCCTTGGAGTCGATGGAGTTGGCCAGCGCGACGATGGTCTCGAGATAGCCCTTCTCCAGGCTCTCGTAGAGGCCGCGGTTCTCCATGTCGTACGCGAGCAGCTGCTTGCTCATGTAGTTGAACGTCTGGGCCAGCTCGCCCACCTCGTTCTTCTGCGGAATCTTCACCTCCACGCCGAACTTCCCGCGCGCCAGCTCCAGGGCGCCGTCGGTGAAGACCTTCAGGGGGCGCGTGAGGTTGCGCGAGAAGAGGGCCGCCATCACCAGGGCGACGAGGATGGCCGCGCCCAGCCCCAGGAGGATGCGGCGCTCCATCGTCTCCACCTGGCGATAGGCGTGCTCCACCGGCTGCTCGGAGACGATGGCCCAGCCCGTCTCGGGCAGCACGGTGTATGCCGCCACCACCGCGTCGCGGCCCTCGCCGAAGTTGCCCACGTGGAACAGCTCCGCGTCGGGCGTGCTGGCCAACTGCCGCAGCAGGTGCGCCACGGGGCTGCGCTGGGAGACATCTCCGCCCAGTGCCGCCACGCCGCCTCCGCCGACGACGAGGTGGCCGCGATGGTCCGACAGGTACGCGAAGCCCGTGCTGCCCACGCGCTCCTGCTCCAGCATCTGTCGCAGGCCCGCCAGGGACAGGTCCGCGGTGATGAAGCCCTTCACCGGTTCGCCCACGGGGAACGCCAGCGTCACCACCGGCCCACCGCCGCCGGTCGCCACCACGTCGGAGTAGCGAGGCCCCTCCATGCCGCCCTCGAGCAGCGCGCGACCGCGCTCCTCGTGCGAGGCGAGCGCGGTGGGCGGCACGTCGTGACGCGAGAAGGCCTGGAGTCCGGGGAGTCGCTTCCCATCCGGGCCGAAGACGGTGAGGGCCAGCACTTCGCGTCGCTGAGAGAGCACCGAGGCCAGGTGCGTCTGCTGTGCTTCCAGGGGCAAGCCGAAGAAGTCCGGAACGCGGGCCAGGCCCATGACGGCCTCGGTGGGCTCGCCCAGGAAGATTTCGGCCTTGAGGCGCAGCTGCTTCACGCGCTCCTGCGCCAGCTCCTGCGCGTCGCGCACCAGCAGCTCGCGGGTATGTGTGACGGACAGCCACCCCACCATCAGCGTGGGGACGATGCTCACCACGAGCATCAACAGGAGGATGGCTTTGAACAGGCGCACGGGGCGACTCCTCCAGGGACTACTGCCACTGGCCCTTCTGGACTTCGAGTTTGAGTCGCTCGGGGACGAGCTCGAACCGACGGACCACCGACGGCTCGGACCGGCCCGAGGCGCCCACCGCCCGCACCGTCCACCAGTAACGCCCCGCGGGCAGCACTGGCAGCTTCAGCTCCGGCGACGTGGCCGTCTGCGTGACGACGGCCGCGCCCTGCGTGTCTCGGGCGACTTCGACCTCATAACGCTCCACGCCCGTCACCGCCGCCCACGTCAGCTTCACCGGACCCAGGTGTCCCTTCGCGTCCGCGCGTCGCTTCAGCACCGCGCCCTGTTCGGGCTGCTCGGGCTGGGGGGGCGCGAGCGGCGTGGCAGGGACTACGGGAGGTCGTCCCTTCTCCACGAGCACGGTTTCACCTGGGGCGACGGGCCGCGTGACGCCCTCGGCCTCCACGCGGACGGGGGGGCCTCGGGTGACGCTGACGGTGGTGGTGCCCGCGTCCGGCTCCACGTGCACGCTGAAGGTGGAAGGGTGGGGCGCTCGCCCCCCTGACACCATCGTCCCGGCCGCGTTGGCCGCCTCGGACGCCTGCGCATAACGCGCGGTGCGGAAGTAGACCTCGGCTTCACTCAGCCGTGCCTCCGCTTCCGGCAGGACTCCGGTGCCCTTCGCCTGTGCGACGAGGGTGCGCGCCGTCTCCAGGGCCTTGAGGGCCAGCCCCCGCTCCTGACCGGGGAGCTTCAGCCGCGTGCCCGGCGCGACGGCATCCGAGGACAGGCTGTTGAGGGCGCGCAGCTCCGCGGTGGCGTTCGCGTCTCCGAGCACGCGCTCGGCCACTTCCCGCAGGGACTCCTGGGGGCCCACCACGGTGGTGTCCGGGGGCGCGGCGCTCAGCCACGCGAGCAGGAGCAGTGCCGTCTTCATTGGAAGACAATCTCCCTTCCTGCCTGGATGGTGGCCGCGGGCGTGTTGACGGAGAGCGACTGCGTGGAGGGGCGCTCCAGCTCCGCGTCGATGCGGCCGCGCAGCACCGTCAGGTCCGTGCGCGGACGGCCCGGCCTCGGACGCGTCTCCGCGATTCCAATGAGCGAGTCACCGCCCAGGTGCACCATGCTCCCGTTGCCGCTGAAGACGAGGTCCGCGCCCGCGCCCGCCTCGGTGCGCACCTTGTCGTTCTCGAACAAGGGGACGCCGTCGCTGGCGGTGCTCCACTCGTCGGCGATGGAGCGTTTGATTTGGACGTTCCCTTTCAACCCTCGCAGGTGCGCGCGGGGCACGGGCGCCGGAGTCGTGGACGTCGTGGGCACGGCGGGCGCGTCCTCGGCGGTGCAGCCGAGCGGCGAAGCCGGGAGCGCGAGCGCGAGCAGCATGGGAAGCCAACGTCGACCATTCACGAGAAGGGGACCGTCCGGAAATCAGGTTCCCCCAGGCTAGTCCAATCGGCGGTGTCGCAGGCAGGGGAGGTCGCGACGGATGCGCGCTTGGAGTTCCAGGTCCACCGGCGCGACGGCCAGGCCCTCGCCCTCCGACGCCCTCGCCGTCACCAACCCCCAGGGGTCCACCACCATGGCGTGGCCATACGTCTGCCGTTGCGCCGAATGCCTGCCGCCCTGGGCGGGCGCCAGCACGTACGCCTGGTTTTCGATGGCGCGCGCCCGCAGCAGCACCTCCCAGTGGTCCTTGCCCGTCATCATCGTGAAGGCCGCCGGCACCGCCAGCAGCGTCGCCCCGTCCTTGGACAGCCGGCGGTACAGCTCAGGGAATCTCAAATCGTAGCAAACCGAGAGCCCGAGCCGCCCCACCTCCGTGTCCGCCGCGACGACCTCCGTCCCCGGCGCCACCGCCGCGGACTCCTGATAGGTCGCACCATCCCCCACCTCGACGTCGAACAGGTGCATCTTCCGGTAGACGGCCCGTCGCTCGCCATCCGGGCCGAAGAGGACGCTGGTGTTGTAGAGCCGCCCGCCAGGGGCGCCGGTCTCCAGGACGCTGCCCGCCAGGAGCGTCACCTTCCGCTCGCGCGCCAGCTCCGCCATCCGGGCGAGGGTGGGGCCATCCAGGCCCTCCGCCGCGCCCTGCCTTTCTGGCTCGGGTCCCATCCAGGAGAAGTTCTCTGGCAGTCCCACCAGGCGGGCGCCCAGGTCGCAGGCGCGCCGGACGAGCCGGGTGGCGACTTCCACGTTGTGGGCCTTGTCCGCGGTGGACACCATCTGGGCGGCGGCGATGAGGTGCATGGGCGCGTTATAACGCCCGCCCGGCACGCGGAACCCCTGGGAATTCCTTGCCCTGTTGGCCAGGTTTCACGGGACCCGAGAGGGAGCGTCCTTCCTTTACACCCCGCTGGGGCGTGTGTTACGGACGCGCCCGACATTTTTCGATGTGCACCTCGAAAAGTGGGCCGCCGTGCCCGCTTTTCGCGTTTTTGGAGCCTGGTTTCCCAGTTATGTCGGAGAAGAACCTCAAGCAGACGGTGGAGGAACGGGCCCTTTCGGTGCTCGAGCCCCTCGTTGCGGGCGAGGGCCTGGAGCTCGTGGACCTGGAGTTCATCCGGGAACGCGAGGGCTGGGTGTTGCGGCTCTTCATCGACAAGCCAGGGGGCCGGGTGGGACTGGACGAGTGCAGTCAGGTGTCCCGCGCGGTGGACCCGGTGCTGGACGTGGAGGACTTCATTCCCCACGAGTACAGCCTGGAGGTCTCCAGCCCCGGGGTGGATCGGCCGTTGAGGAAGCCGACCCACTTCGCGCAAGTTCAGGGGCAGAAGGTGAAAGTGAAGACGTTCGGGCCGGTGGGCGAGCCGCCGCGAAAGAGCTTCACTGGCACGCTGACCGGGGTGGCGGGCGACAGTATCTCGGTGGAGGTGGAAGGTGCCGGAACCTTCCACATCCTCTTCAAGGACATCGCCAAGGCGAACCTGGAGTTCGAGTTCTAGACGTCGACATACAGGGCACCCTGCCGCGCGGGGGGCCCGTGGACCCATTCAGGAGAAGACAATGCCTACGCAACAAGCCAACCCGACCGTCAACCTCAACCTTGTCCTGGACCAGGTCGCCAAGGACAAGGGCATCGACCGGGCTGTGCTGATTGCCACCCTCGAGGATGCGATGAAGACCGCGGCCAAGAAGCACTTTGGCCAGGACCGCAACCTCGAGGCCAAGTACGACGCGGACAAGGGCGTGGTGGAGCTGTTCCAGGCCATCACCGTGGTCGAGGAGATCACCGACCCGGTTCAAGCGGTCAATCAGATCAACCTGACCGAGTCGCACAAGAAGGGCATGGAAGTGGAGCCCGGCGACGAGCTCGTCTTCCAGATCTTCTACCGGGACGAGGACGCCAACGAGGCCAAGGCCCAGGACGACCAGTACGGCGACATCCTCCGGCTGAAGACCTTCCGCCGCGGCTTCGGCCGTATCGCCGCGCAGACGGCCAAGCAGGTCATCCTGCAGCGCACGCGGGACGCGGAGCGCGAGAACGTCTTCAACGAGTACAAGGACCGCAAGAACGAGATCGTCACCGGTATCGCCCGCCGGTTCGAGCGCGGCAACATCATCGTGGACCTGGGCCGCGCCGAGGCCGTGCTGCCGGTGCGCGAGCAGGTCCCGCGAGAGACGTACCGCCCCGGCGACCGCGTCCAGGCCTACGTGCTGGACGTGCTGCGCGAGTCCAAGGGCCCGCAGATCGTCCTCAGCCGCGCCTCCGTGAACCTGCTCACCAAGCTGTTCGAGATGGAGGTGCCCGAAATCGCCGAGGGCATCGTCGTCATCGAGGCGGCCGCGCGTGAGCCGGGTGGCCGCGCGAAGATCGCCGTCTCCAGCCGCGACTCGGACGTGGACCCGGTGGGCGCGTGCGTGGGCATGAAGGGCAGCCGCGTGCAGGCGGTGGTGCAGGAGCTGCGCGGGGAGAAGATCGACATCGTCCCGTACGATGAAGACCCGGCGCGCTTCGTGTGCTCGGCGCTGGCGCCCGCGGAGGTCAGCCGCGTCATCATCGACGAGGCCAACCACGCCATGGAGCTCATCGTCCCGGACGACCAGCTCAGCCTGGCCATTGGCCGGCGCGGACAGAACGTGCGCCTGGCGGCCCAGCTGACGGGCTGGAAGCTGGACATCAACAGCGAGAGCCGCGTGCGCGAGATGCGCGAGTTCGCCAGTCGCTCGCTGGGTGCGCTGCCGGGCGTCAACGAGATGCTGGTGGAGACGCTCTACGCCCACGGCTTCCGGCAGGCCCGGGACGTGGCGGAGGCCAACGCGGAGATGCTGGCGCAGATCCCCGGTGTGGACCCCGCCCGTGTCCCCTCCATGCAGGAGGAGGCCCGCAGGCGCATGGTGGAAGACCAGGCGGAGCTGTCCCGCATGGATTATGAAAGGGAGCAGGCCCGGCTGGCCGAGGCGCGCCGCCACCCCGACGAGCTGTCCCAGACCGAGCGCATGGCTCGCGTGCGCGGCGTTGGCGAGAAGACCATCGAACAGCTCGTGGCGTCCGGCTACCGCACGGTGGAGGACATCGCCAACGAGAAGGACCTGGCGAAGCTGGGCGACGTTCCGGGTGTGGGCATCAAGAAGGCCCGCCAGCTCAAGAGCGCGGCGGAAAACTACCTCGTGGAGGAGGCCAAGCTGCGCACGGAGCTGAACGCCGAGCGCGGTATTACGACGGCGACCCTGGACGGTGGCGCGGAAGCCACCAAGTCGCCGTAAGCTAGGAAGAGTGAAGAGGAGAGGGGATGTGGGGCGCCCAGCAGGTCGCTTGGTACCAGCGGAGCAGAGCGCGCGGTCAGGCCCGGTCCGGATGTGCGTCGGATGCGGGTCCAAGCGACCGCAGGCGGAGCTCACCCGGTTCGTGATAGGGCCTGGGGGCGCTGTCGTGGTGGACAGGGAGCGGCGGCTGCCCGGACGGGGCGCCTACCTGTGCGGTGTCGGTTGTATGACGGCAGCGCTGAAGCGGAAGGCGTTTGGTCGGGCCTTTCGCGGGAAGGCGGGGTTGGTAGACCCGTCGCAGCTCGGGTAGGCATAGGAGCCTGCGCCATGAGGGCGGAGGGGTGTTGGGGGGGAGTGGGTGTTAAGGACCACTCGCACACATTTTCGGGTTTGAGCTAGGGTGCTGCGCCCCGGAGTCGCCGGGTGCGGCAGGCCAACAAGGGCAATATGTCGAAGAAGCGCGTCCACGAAATCGCCAAGGAGCTCAAGGGCCACGGCATTGAGCTCGACAACAAGGAGGTCGTAAACGAGCTGTCCGCGCTCGGTTACGACGTCAAGAGCCATTCGTCCTCCCTCGATGACGACCAGGCGACCGCCGCCGTCCAGAAGATCCTGGACAAGCGCAAGCCGAAGCAGGCAGCGCCTCCCGTGACGGCGAAGGGGTTCGTGGTGCGCCGCAAGGTGGGCCCGCCCGCGGGCTCCGCCGAAGCGGGCATGGAGTCGCACTCCGCGGACTCCCATGACCACTACGATTCCGGACCCGTTGAGTCCGCTCATCCCCCCGTCGAGGCCTACCAGCCTCCCGAGGAGGCGCCTCGCGCCGTGGAGCCCCCGCCCGTCGCTGTCGAGACGGCTCCGGCTCCCTCCGTGGAGGAGTCTCCCGCCGTCACCGCCGCGCCCGCGGCTCCGACGGCTCCCCCGGTGACCGAGCAGCAGCCCGCTCAGGCCGCCACGCCTCCAGCCGCAACGGAGGCCCCCAAGGCCCCGGTCGAGGCGCCTCGCGCCCCCGCCGTTCCCCCAGCTGCCGCCGCGCAGCCTCGTTCCCCTTCTCAGGAGAGTACCCACTTGCCCCAACCCCCTCCGCGCTCGCCGGTTCCGCCGACTGTCCGGACGTCTTCTCCCCCGTCTTCGTCCGCGACCGTCGTGTCTCGGGGCCCCGCGCCGGGCTACGGGCAGCGGAGCGGTCCCTCGGGCGGTGGTCGTCCGGGTGGCCCGGGTGGTCCTGGTGGACGTCCCGGTGGTCCGGGCGGTCCGGGTGGACGTCCTGGTGGTCCGGGCGGTCCGGGTGGACGTCCCGGTGGTCCGGGCGGTCCGGGTGGGCGTCCCGGTGGTCCGGGTGGTCGTCCGAGCTATCCGTCGTACCAGAGCCAGAGCACGCGTCCCGGCCAGGGGCCGGTGCGTCCCAGCTCCGCTCCTGGAGCGCAGGCCTCCGCGGGCGGCACCGCCGCGCCGCAGGGTCCCACCATCATGGTGGGCGGTGTGCCGCACGCCCAGGTGTCTCCGACGGGCGGTCAGGCGCGTCCCACGGCCACTCAGGCCGTCGTCATCTCGCGCCCGCTCATCCAGGTGCGTCGGGTCACCCCCACGGCCGGCCAGGCGAAGCAGTACCCCATGGCTCCGGGCCGCGCGGGCATCCCCGAGCGCCGTGAGTACAAGGTGGTTCCGGACCATCTGGGCCGGGGCCGCGAACTGGTGGACGTCTCCAAGAACAAGGAGCGTGGCCAGCGCAAGCGCACCAGTGGCGATACGACCAGCGTGTCCAAGCAGGAACTGACGGACATGGTCTGGGGCCGCGTCACCATCCCCATCCGTGGCAAGAAGAAGAAGCCCACGAAGAAGGGCGCCAAGACGCAGATCACCCAGATGGCCGAGGAGAAGAAGGTCATCAAGCTGCAGGAGGGCATTTCGGTGTCCGACCTGGGCCAGCGCATGGGTATCCGCAGCGCGGAGCTCATCAAGAAGCTGATGGCGCAGGGGAAGATGGCCACGGCCAACCAGCTGGTGGACGCCGACACGGCGGAGACCATCGCCAGCGACTACGGCTGGAAGATCGAGCGCGTGGGCTTCGAGGTGGAAGACTACCTGCCCGAGGTGGAGGCCCGTCCCGAGGACGAGCGTCCGCGTCCGCCGGTCGTCACCATCATGGGCCACGTCGACCACGGCAAGACGAGCTTGCTGGACGCCATCCGCAGCGCCAACGTGGCGTCGGGCGAGGCGGGCGGCATCACCCAGCACATCGGCGCGTACAGCATCACCACCGCGCGGGGTGACGTCACCTTCCTGGATACGCCGGGTCACGAGGCCTTCACGTCCATGCGCGCCCGCGGCGCCAACGTGACGGACATCGTGGTGCTGGTGGTGGCCGCCGACGACGGCGTGATGCCGCAGACGGTGGAGGCCATCAAGCACGCGAAGGCGGCGGAAGTCCCCATCGTCGTCGCCATCAACAAGATGGACGTGCCCGGCGCCAACCCGGACCGCGTGAAGAAGGACCTGGCCGCCCACGAGCTCGTCCCGGAAGAGTGGGGCGGCGACACCATCATGGTTCCCGTCTCGGCCAAGACGAAGCAGAACCTGGACCTGCTGCTGGAGAACCTGGCGCTGCAGGCCGAGGTCCTCGAGCTCACGTCCAACCCGAACCGCCCGTCGGTCGGCGCCATCATCGAGGCCAAGCTGGACCGCGGCCGTGGCCCGGTCGCCACGGTGCTGGTGCAGGAAGGCACGCTCAAGCTGGGCGACGCCGTCGTCACCGGCTCGCACTACGGCCGAGTCCGCGCGATGAACAACAGCCGCGGCGAGATGGTGAAGGAAGTCAAGCCGGGCTACTGCGCGGAGGTCATCGGCCTGTCCGGTGTTCCCACCGCGGGCGACGCCATCAACGTGGTGGCGGACGAGAAGGCGGCCAAGCAGATCGCCGAGCACCGCAACATGAAGGAGCGGCAGACCGAGCTCGGCAAGGTCAGCCGTGAGTCCCTGGAGCAGTTGTTCGCCAAGACGAAGGCGGGCGGCGGTCCCAAGGAGCTGCGCGTCGTCATCAAGGCGGACGTGCAGGGCTCGGCCGAGGCCGTCAAGCAGGCCGTCCAGAAGCTCTCCACCCACAAGGTCAAGGTGGAGGTCGTCCACTCCGGAGTGGGCGCCATCACCGAGGGCGACGTGATGCGGGCGGCCGCCTCCAAGGGCGTGGTGCTCGGCTTCAACGTCCACCCGGAGTCGGGTGCGGAGGCCGCGGCCAAGGCTCAGGAAGTCAACCTGCAGAGCTACACCATCATCTACGAGCTCATCGACGGGGTGCGCTTGGAGATGGAGGGCTTGCTGGAGCCCATCCGCACGGAGAAGAAGCTGGGCCGCGCGGAGGTCCGCAACACCTTCAACGTTCCTCGCCTGGGCACCATCGCCGGCGCGGCGGTGTTGGATGGTGTGATGAAGCGAGGCGCCATCGTTCGCCTCATCCGCGAGAACAAGCAGCTGTTCGCCGGGAAGATGGCGTCGCTGCGGCGCTTCAAGGACGACGTCAAGGAGGTCGCTCAGGGCTTCGAGTGCGGTATCGGCATCGAGAACTTCAACGACCTCAAGGCCGGCGACATCATCGAGGCCTACGAGATCGAAGAGACCCGGCAGAGCCTCACCTAGTCTTCCGCCGCGTGTCCTCTCGCCCCCGGGAAGGCCCCACCTTCCCGGGGAGGTTTCGCCCTGGGGGCCTCGCGCAGTCGCCAGGTCCCCCGGGGTCGGGGGATTGGCATGTTCGTAGGTGTCGCACGTCTGACCCTCCAGATTCCGGACAGCGGCTCGCTGAAGTCCAAGCGACAGGTGTTGCGCCGGGTGACGGACCGGGTGAAGGCCCGCTTCAACGTGGCCGTGGCCGAGGTGGACGACCAGGACCTCTGGCAGAAGGCCTCGCTTGCCCTCTCGGTGGTGGGCAATGACCGCCGCCACGTGGACGAGCAGTTGGAGAAGGTCATCCACTTCATCGAGGAGATGTACGTGGCCCCGCTGATGGCGCGGGAGACGGAAATCCTCGCCTTTGGAGATCAGCTCTTCGCCGCGGGCAACACCGCGGATTCCAGGGCCCCGCGGTCCGCTCTGGACGACGAAGACGAAGCACCGCTGTCGCCGGAAGCGGCGGCGGCCCAGTCGGAGGCGGCGATCGCTCGCTTCCTGCGGGGCGAGCGGGCCTCCCTGGCGGAGGCCGAGGGGTTGGGTGAGTGGGAGCGCCGTCATGACGGCGACAACGACGGCGACCCCGGTACGGGTCGCCCGTCACCGTCGGGCGGTGGACGGATGACGCTGGACGAGGCGCGGGTTCGAGCCCGCTCCCTGCGCAACCCGCGAGACTGGGAGAAGAAATGACGACGCATTCCCGACCCGAGCGAGTGGGGCAGGAAATCCAGGTGGCCATCGGCGACCTGCTGACCCGGGGCGAGCTGAGAGATCCGCGCATCGGCTACATCACGATTACCGGGGTGAAGGTCTCCCCGGACCTGCGTGTGGCCCGTGTCTTCTATTCGATGATTGGCACGGCCGAGGAGCGCTCGGACACGCAGAAGGGGCTGGAGGCGGCCAAGGGCTTCGTGCGCCGCCACGTCACGTCGGCCGTCAACCTGCGCGTGTCGCCGGAGATCTTCTTCTCGTTCGACGAGTCCGTGGGCGAGGGGGACAAGATCGACCGTCTGCTTCGCGAGGTCCGGAGCAAGGAAGGCTGGTAGTTCCAGCCCCGGGCCCACAATATTGGCGCGACATGGACGGCGTCCTCGTCATCGATAAGCCCTCTGGCCCCACGTCCTTCGACGTGGTGCGACAGGTGCGCTCGCTGTTGAAGATCAAGAAGGTGGGCCACACGGGGACGTTGGACCCCATGGCCACCGGAGTGTTGCCCCTGTGTCTGGGAGAGGCCACCAAGGTGGCTGGCTTCATCACCGAGGGCGACAAGGCCTACGACGCCACGGTGCGCCTGGGGGCGGAGACGGACACCCAGGACGCGCAGGGGCAGGTGACGGCGCGCGCGCCGGTGCCCGTGTTGACGCCCGCACTCCTGGAGGCCGCGCTGTCGCGCTTCCGGGGGAGCTTCGACCAGGTCCCGCCCATGTATTCGGCGGTGAAGGTGGCCGGCAAGCGCCTGTACGAGCTGGCCCGCGCGGGTGAGGAAGTGGAGCGCGCCGCCCGCCACGTGACGGTGTACGAACTGGTGCTGCGGGACTTCTCCGCGGACCGGCTCCATCTGTCCGTGCGCTGCTCCAAGGGCTTCTTCGTGCGCACCCTGGCCTTCGACCTGGGACGGGTGCTCGGCTGCGGGGCACACCTGGATGCGCTGCGGCGCACGGCCAGCGGGCCGTTCCCCCTGGCTCGCTCGCTGCCGCTGGCGGACGTGCCTGCCCTGCTGAAGGACGGGACGCTGGCCTCACGGCTGGTGCCCATCGCCGAGGCCCTGGTCGACCTGCCCGAGGTGCGGGTAGGGGCCGACGACGCCAAGCGCGTGTCGCACGGCGTGCCGGTGGAGGTTTCTCCCTCCTCGCTGCGCCCAGGGAGGCTGCGCGTGACGGGCCCCGACGGCGCGCTGCTGGCGGTGGCGGAGGGCGTGGGCGGACGGCTGCGGTACCTGCGAGTGCTCGTCTAGGCCCGGCTGCCCCCTGGCTGTGCGTCTTCACACGCTCCACCCCCCGTGAGGCGCACGGGCAGGCGGCCAAGGTTGACCCTGGGTAGGGTGAAGCTTATAAGCCCCCCGCTCGTTAGAAGTGGAGCATGAGACCCGGTCTGTACCCCTCCGCGGACCTGGGCGACTCAAGTGGAATCACTCCGGAGCGGGGTACGAAAGACGAGAATCACATGTCGCTGCATCAGGAGCGCAAGTCGGAGCTGGTGACGAAGTTCAGGACCCACGAGACGGACACCGGGTCCCCTGAAGTGCAGGTGGCGCTGCTGTCCGAGCGCATCAACCAGCTCACCGAGCACTTCAAGACGCACAAGAAGGACCACCACTCCCGCCGCGGTCTGCTGAAGCTGGTCGGTCAGCGTCGCCGGCTTCTGGACTACCTGAAGTCGAAGGACGTCACCCGCTACAAGAAGCTCATCGAGAGCCTCGGCATCCGCAAGTAGGCATCTCGGCAGGACCCGGGGCGCTGGTTCAACCAGCGCCCCGCGCGTTTCAGACGTTGAAGTGGCAGCAGAGAAGCAGTTGAGAAGCGGTGGGTGGTGGCGGGCGAGGGAGTGGTGCCGACGGAGGTTTTGGTTTCCGTTCGGACCGGCTGACACGGTTGTCGGCCGGTGCGATCAGGGATCAAAAGTTCCGAGACATCCCTCCGGCGCTCCGCAAGCGCCCTTCCGCAGTACAGGCTGGCGGTTGCCTGTCATGTGCCTGTTTCGGGCCTTGGCGACCGCTCATACACCCCGAGGGCCCTCCCGGGGTGCCAGGTCCCTTGCGGGCCAGGTGCGTGCGGTGGGGTCCTCGCCCGAAGAATACCGAGGCAAGGACATGCTGAAGAAGAGCGTCAAGATTGGCGAGAGCGAGCTGAGCATCGAAGTGGGTCGTCTGGCCAAGCAGGCGGATGGCTCCGTGGTGGTTCGCTATGGCGACACCATGCTGCTCGTGACGGCGGTGAGCGCGCGGGAGAAGAAGGACATCGACTTCCTGCCGTTGACGGTGGAGTACCAGGAGAAGCTGTACTCGGCGGGCCGCATCCCCGGCAGCTACTTCAAGCGCGAGGGCCGGCTGACGGAGAAGGAGACGCTGGCCTCCCGCGTGGTGGACCGCTCCCTGCGTCCGCTGTTCCCGGAAGGCTACGCGTACGAGACGCAGGTCATCGCCAGCGTCATCTCCGCGGACCCGGAGAACGAGGGCGACGTGCACGGCATCACCGGCGCCTCCGCGGCGCTGTGGGTGTCGGACATCCCGTTCGACGGTCCCCTCGCCGGCATCCGCGTGGGCCGCGTGGGCGGTCAGCTGGTGGCCAACCCCACCGCGAAGCAGCGTGAGCAGAGCGACCTGGACCTGGTCATGGCGGTCAGCCGCAAGGCCATCGTCATGGTGGAAGGCGGCGCGGAAGAGGTGACCGAGGCGGACATGGTCGCCGCGCTGGACTTCGGCTTCCAGGCCGCCCAGCCCGCGCTGGACCTGCAGGACGAGCTGCGCCGCGAGCTGAACAAGACGGTTCGCTCGTTCGACAAGCCGGCCACCGTGGACGAGGGCCTGCGCTCCAAGGTGCGTGAGCTGGCGATGAACGGCATCAAGGCCGGCTACGCCATCAAGGAGAAGGGCGCCCGCTACGAGTCGCTCTCCAAGACGAAGAAGGAGACCATCGCGAAGCTCAAGGAGCAGCTCGCCGAGGCCTACTCCCCGCTGGTGGAGAAGCACGCCAAGCAGGTGGTGGAAGACCTCAAGTACGAGCACATGCGCGAGATGACGGTCAACGGTGGCCGCATCGGCGACCGCGGTCACGACGTGGTCCGCACGATTACGAACGAAGTGGGCGTGCTGCCGCGCACCCACGGCAGCGCGGTCTTCACCCGTGGCGAGACGCAGGCGCTCGTGGTGGCCACGCTGGGCACCAGCGATGACGAGCAGCGGCTGGAGATGCTGGGTGGCATGTCCTTCAAGCGCTTCATGCTGCACTACAACTTCCCCCCGTTCAGCGTGAATGAGACGAAGCCGCTGCGCGGCCCGGGCCGTCGTGAAATCGGCCACGGCGCGCTGGCGGAGCGCGCGCTGCGCAACATGGTGCCCAAGAGCGAGTCCTTCCCGTACACGGTTCGCCTCGTGTCGGACATCCTCGAGTCCAACGGCTCCTCGTCCATGGCCTCCGTGTGCGGTGGCACGCTGGCGCTGATGGACGCGGGTGTCCCCATCACCTCGCCGGTGGCCGGCATCGCCATGGGTCTGGTGAAGGAGGGCGACAAGATCGCCATCCTGTCGGACATCCTCGGTGACGAGGACCACCTGGGCGACATGGACTTCAAGGTGTGCGGCACCAGCAAGGGCATCACGTCCATCCAGATGGACATCAAGATCACCGGCCTCACCACGGAGATCATGAGCCGCGCGCTGGAGCAGGCGCGTCAGGGCCGCATCCACATCCTGGGCGAGATGCTCAAGACGCTGGCGCAGCCCCGCAAGGAAATCAGCCAGTACGCGCCCCGCATCACCACCATCCAGATTCGTCCCGAGTTCATCAAGAACGTCATCGGGCCGGGCGGCAAGGTCATCAAGGACATCATCGCTCGCACGGGCGCGGCGATTAACATCGAGGACTCCGGCCGGGTGGACATCGCCAGCGCGAACGGCGAGGCCGTGAAGGCCGCCATCGCGATGATTCAGGCGCTGACCCGCGAGGCGGAAATCGGGAAGATCTACACGGGCACCGTGCGGAAGATCGCCGAGTTCGGCGCCTTCGTGGAGCTGTTCCCGGGCACCGACGGCCTCATCCACATCTCCGAGCTGTCCGACAAGCGCGTCAAGAGCGTCTCCGACGTGCTGAGGGAGGGCGACGAGGTGCTGGTGAAGGTCGTCAGCATCGACAAGACGGGCAAGATTCGCCTGTCGCGCAAGGAGGCGATGGCGGAGCGCGCGGCGACCCAGCAGCAGGGTGCCGCTGACGCTGTCGCCGCGCAGCCGGCCCCCGAGGCCACCCAGCCCGACGCGAAGGCCTGATTGACGCCTCGCTCCCGGGTCTCCTCACGAGGTCCGGAGTAGCTCCAACGCCCCCTTCCGCCTCCGCGCGGCAGGGGGCGTTTTCGTTTTGGCGGGCGCTGGCTTAGACCTGGAGCTGGGGGCCGTGCGTTGGAGGTGCGAGCCCCGCCTTCTGGAGGCCCCGTTGCCGCCCCGCCCGCCGCCCGCCGGACCCTCGACTTCCACTGGCTTCGTCACCGACGTCTCGCGCCTGCTGGGCGCCTTCCGGTGGGCCTTCATGCCCCTGGGGTTGCTGGCCCTGGTGGCGGTGGGCGTGCACGCGGCGGCGGACACGCTGGATGACCGGCTGGTGGCGGTGGTGGACCGCGTGGACGCGGCCTTCGACGGACTGGTGGGCCGCTACGACGTGACGGCCCCCATGGTGGAGTGGGTGTCGCTGGAGCTGCGCACGCGCATCGCTCGCATCCTGGCCCTGACGTGGGAGCTGGCCGCGGACCTGGTGCTGGCGCTGCCTGCCCTGGGCTACCGCGAGGCGACGGCGGCCGCCGTGAAGCCCGCGGAGTCGTGGCGCGCGGCGCTGGAGGGGCAGGAAGCAAAGCCTTCGTGGCGCGCGCTGTGGCAGCGCTGTTTGCGCCAGCCCACGCCCATGCGCTGGCTGCGCCCCCTGGCCACCGCGGCGGTGGTGGTGGCGGGCGCGTGCACGGTGGCGAAGCTGATGCAAGGCACGGTGTACCTGTCCTGGCGCGAGCTGATGGGGGACCAGGTCGCTGACTGGGGCGCGAGGGGCCTGGCGGTGGGGGCGCTGGTGGGCGTGTTGGCCACGCTCGGGTGGCGCGCGGTGCTGCGCAACCTCCAACACGCGGACGCGGCCTGCGCACAGGAGCGCGGCCGACGGGCCTTCACCCGAGGCCTCCTGGGTTGCGCGGTGGTGGTGCCGCTGGCACTGGCCGCCGTGCTGGACGCCACTCCACTCGTTTCCTTCCTGCGCTGAGGACCGCCATGTTCCCGAGCCGCGCCAGGGGGCTGCTGGACTTCTGCATGGCGGTGCTGTGCGTGTGGACGGCGTACCACCACACGCCCGCGGGCGCGCTGGTGCGCAAGGCCTCCGCCTGGGCCTTCTCCTCGAAGAGCACCGCGCGGCCCCTGCTGGCGTACTACGACGGCATGACGGGCACCTCGCTGGCCGCGCCCATGCTGGCGCCCGAGGTGTCCCTGGTGCGTCCGCTGACGGATGCGGAGTCGCTGGCCTGGGGCACGCACCTGGCAGTGAAGGGCCTGGACGCGCGAGCGCGGGAGCCCTTCGCCGCGCTGGCCCAGGAACTGGGGATTCCCATGGACCGGCTGTTGGACCCGGTGGAAGGGCCCGTCGCCGCGCGCAGGGTCCACGCGGCGCTCGAGGCGGACTTCCCCCGCGAGGAGGCGCGCCTCACGGCCCTCTTCGTCGGCCGCATCCCCGCGCGTTATGCCCAGGAGCGCGTGGTGGCGGAAGGTGGCGCGCCGACGCTGGAGTCACTGAACCGGCAGCTTCCTCCGGGTTTCGAGACGGCCTCGGTGGGCGCGGCGCAGGCGCTGGCGTTGTCCACCGCCTTCGGGCTCGCGTGGCCCGTGTCGGAGAGCGCCCGGGTGACGAGCCCCTTCGGCGAGCGGCACCACCCCGTGCTGGGAATGCGGCGGATGCACACGGGCGTGGACCTCAGCGTGCCCACCGGGACGGCGGTGTCGGCCGTGGCGGAGGGCGTGGTGCGGCGCGCGAGCGAGGACGCGGTGAATGGCCGCGTCCTGGTCCTGGACCATGGCCGTGGCGTGACGACGGCGTACTGCCACAACTCGGAGCTGCTGGTCCGGGTGGGCGAGCGGGTGGAGCGCGGACAGCTCATCGCCCGCTCCGGCAACACCGGGCGCTCCACGGGGCCCCACCTCCACTACCAGCTGGAACTCGCCTCCCGGCCCATGGACCCCCTCAAGTTCCGCGCCTCCGTCCGCGCAGTGTCCGGCGATTCCTCACGCTGAGGATTCCAGCCAGGGCTCGAAGTCCGGGAGCGTGCCGAGTCTGGGGGCTTGCTGGGCTGTCGTCGCTTTCGTGGACAACCCGTGACGTTGGAGCGGGAACTGGAGACGGTGCAGGGGTGTGGTACATCGGCGCCATGGCCTCGTCCCTCACCGTGCAGGTGCGCCGCGTGCGTGCCCATCCGGAGCCCTTGCCGCTTCCCCGCTACGAGACGGAGCTCGCCGCCGGGCTGGATTTGAGAGCGGACATCGAGGGGGAGCGGGTGCTCGCGCCGCTGGCGCGGATGGCGGTTCCCACGGGCCTCGCGCTGGGGCTCCCCCCAGGCTACGAGGGGCAGGTACGACCTCGCTCCGGCCTGGCGCTGCGCCACGGAATCACGCTGCTCAACTCACCTGGGACGGTGGATGCGGACTACCGGGGGGAGGTGCAGGTCATCCTGGTGAATCTCTCCAACGAGCCCTTCACCCTGCGTCGGGGCGACCGGGTGGCCCAACTGGTGGTGGCGCCGGTGTCGTCCGCCACGCTGGAAGAAGTGGAGGTCCTCGACGCGACGTCGCGGGGGGGGAACGGCTTCGGTTCCACCGGCCGGTAGCGCGAGAGCCGACGGCATCGTTCCTTGATGACAGGGGAGCGTGCAGAATATGAGGCCGGACCGCACCCCCGCTCGCGGTCCTCCTTCGACCGGCCCCTGGAGTCCGACTGCTTTGCTCTGCTACCGCTGCGGCAGCCACGTCCCCGAGACGACCGACACCTGTCCCACCTGCGGGATGAAGTACGACGCGGCCGCGCGACAATCGGCCGGTGTCGTCCGCAAGCGCGGCCTGGAGGGCGCCCCCTACAAGCCAGGGGACGTCGTCGCAGGCCGCTACGCCATCCAGGAGGTGGTGGGCTCCGGCCCCATGGGCTTCGTCTTCCGCGCACAGGACGAGGAGATCGACGTCGAGGTCGCGCTGAAGACGGTCCACCCGCGACTCGTCCAGCAGCCCGAGGAGCGCACCCAGTTCTCGTTCTCCATGCGGGTGGGCAAGAAGCTCAACCACCCGAACCTGCTGCGCGTCTACGAAGAGGGGCTCGACGGTGAGCGGCCCTTCTTCACCATGCAGTTGCTGGAGGGGATGACGCTGCGGCGGATGATGGAGCAGCGCGCCTCGCGCAGGCAGCTCTTCTCGCTGAAGGACGTGGAGCCTCTGCTGGCGCAGATGGCGGCGGCGCTGGACGCGGCCCATCGCTTCGGCCCCCACTCCGACCTCAAGCCGGAGAACGTCATCGTCCTTCCGGACCTGCTGAAGGTGACGGACTACGGGCTCGGCCTCGCCGTGCCGCAGCTTCCCTTCGTCCAGGCGCAGAAGGGGCATCGCGCGGATATCTACGTCGCTCCCGAGTACGTGGCGGGCGGTGAGCTGGACACGCGCATGGACGTGTACTCGCTGGGCGTGGTGATGGGGGAGATGGTCGCGGGCCTCGTGCCCGTCGAGGGCGTGGTGCCCGGGTTGACGTCGCTGCACCCGGACCTGCCCACGTCCTTCGAGGCGCTCTACCGGCGCGCGCTCAACATCAACCCGCTGGCCCGTCCGAAGACGGCGGGTGAGCTGCACGCGGAGTTCGCCAGCATCCTCGCGCGCGCCCCCGCGGCGGTCGCCACGCACGTGCGCGGCGTGCCGCCTCCCGCGGGCTCGGCGCAGGCCGCCGCGGTGCGGATGTCCGCGCGTCCGCCGCCTCCGGTGCCCACGGACATGATGCCGGTGCCCACGGGCATCGTGACCTCGGCGCCGAAGCCTTCCGTGCCCGTCGAGGAGGAGCCGCCTCCGCCCGACGCCACGCAGCCGCTCGACGCGGCGACGCTGGCCGCCATTATCGGCGCGAACCCCGGCGCATCCCAGCACCTCACGGAGCAGGCGCTGCCGTTCATCACCGCGTCCGCCGCGCGGGCCGCCATGGATTCCCCTCAAGGTGGGCGCTCGGCTTCCGAAGCGTCGGCGAAGGGACGGGCTGCCTCGGAATCGTCGCAGGGGGGGCGTTCCTCCAGGGGAGCCTCCGAGCCCGCTCACGGTGGGCGCCTGCCCCCCGAGCCCGCTCGTGCGGGTGGGCCCGCACCGCGTGCCTCCGGACCGATGCCGGCTGCTCAGCCGCGCGCGGCGCCTCGGGCCCAGGAGTCGGACGCGGGGCAGGAGTCGGCCCCTGCTGTTTCCGGTGCCCGCTCGGCGCGCGCGTTGGAGTCCTCGCCTTCGGCCTCCGGGCCTCGGCCCATGTCGCGGACATTGGATGCGGCGCCCGCGGTGCCGGTGCCGGCCATCCGCACGGCGCGCACACTGGAGTCGCCCGCGGTGTCGGGGGCACGCACGGGGCCTCGCTCGCTCGACTTCCATCCTTCCATGTCGGGCGCTCGCACGTTGGACTCGCCCATGACCTCGGCGGCGCGATCGGCGCCTCGCATCGCGCCCACCCACCGGGCCACGCGTCCGTCGAAGTCCTCGGCCTCCCGCCGTCGCTCGGCGTTCATCTGGATGGTGGTGTTGACCGTGGGCGGGCTCGCGCTGGGGGCCGGTGGCGGTTACCTGTTGCTGCGCTACCTGCGCTCGGCCCAGCGGACAGCGCCGGTGGTGCCCATGGGAGGGCCGTCCGCCCGCCAGGCGGCACCGGAAGCCAACGCTCCTCCCCTCGTCGCGCTGGCGGGAGGGTGTCCTGATGGCATGCGGTTGGTGAGTGGTGGGTTCTTCCGCCGGGGAAAGGCGCGGGACGACGACCAGGGGCAGGTGGAGGAGCCTTTCGAGGAAAGCATCCAGGTGGGCTCCTTCTGCATGGACGAGTTCGAGTACTCGAACTCGAACAAGCGGGGAGGGAGTCCTCGGGTGGAGGTGACCTGGGAACAGGCGCGCGGGCTGTGTGAGGCCGCGGAGAAGCGGCTCTGCACGGAAGAGGAGTGGGAGAAGGCATGCAAGGGACCGGGCAACGCGCGCTACGCATACGGCGACGATTACGTTCAAGGCGCGTGCAATACGAAGGTCTCGCTCCAGGAAACGCCTCCCACGGTCGCCCCCTCCGGGACGTTCACGCAATGCGTGTCACGGGGTTATGGCGTGGCGGACCTCTCCGGGAACGTGGCGGAGTGGACGAGCACCCGCGTCCCCAACCGGGGTGTCGTGCAGAAGGGCGGCTCGTTCAACGACTCGCAACTCGCCTCGAGGTGCAGCGCGCGCGCCTTCATCGCTCCGGAGAAGACCGCCCTCTCGGTTGGCTTCCGGTGCTGCGCGAGCGTGAAGCCATGAACGGGCGGACCCTCGCGCTCCTGCTCCTGCTGGTGCCGGTGGTAGCGGGGGCTCAAGGGGCCGCCCGTCCCCGCGTGGTGGCGGTGAAGTCCGCCAACCTGGCGCCCTATGCCTCCGTCATCGCTGGCTTCGCCGCGGAGGCGCGCGCGGAGGTGCAGGAGATGACGCTGGACGAGAGTCCCGGCGCCGCCGCGCGCATCTTCAAGAAGCTGGCGGCCCAGAAGCCCGCGTTGGTGCTGGCCCTGGGGCCGCTGGCCGCCAACGCCGCGCGCCGCTCCCTGGGCGAGGACATCCCCGTCCTCTTCGCCATGGTGCCGTACTTCGAGAAGTACGGACTGGAAGGCCCCAACGTCACCGGCATCTCGCTCACCAGTGACCTGGGGCCGGAGCTGGAGGCACTGCTCGCGGTGGCGCCCAAGGCCCGGCGCGTGGGCATGGTGCATGACCCCCGCTTCTCCGCCAGCACCGTGACGCAGGCGCAGACGTCCGCCGCGTCCCGGAGCCTGTCCATCCTCCCGCTGGAGGTGGACTCACCGGGGAAGGTGGAGAAGGTGCTGGAGGGCGCGGCGGGCCGCGTGGATGCGCTGCTGATGGTGGCGGACAAGACGGTGGGCAACGCCGCCGTCGTGCAGCAACTCATCGCCTTCGCACAGGCGAAGCGGCTGCCGCTCGTGGCGCTCACGCCCAGCCAGGTGAAGGAGGGCGCGTCCCTCGCGCTGTCCCCCAGCCCCATGGCCATTGGCCTGCAAGCGGGGCGGCTGGCCAATCGCATCATCCACGAGAAGATTGACCCGGGGGCGCTGGCGGTGGCGCAGCCAGAGGGGTTGGACCTGTCCATCAATCTCACCACCGCCCGGAAGTTGGGTCCGTCCTCCGAGTCCGTGCTGGAGTTGCTCCGGTTCGCGGCGCGGAAGGACTTTGCCGTGAAGGTCTACGAGTGATTCCGCGATACAGCCGACAGGAGATGTCCAACCTCTGGAACGACGTGGCCCGCTTGCGCCGGTGGCGCGATGTGGAACTCGCCGCGCTGGAGGGCATGGTGGAGGCGGGGCTGGCCCCGCGTGAGGCGCTGGAGGACTGCCTCCAGAAAGCCGGAGACTTCACGCCCGCGGATGCCGCGCGCATCGACGAAATCGAGCGCACCACCAAGCACGACGTCATCGCCTTCCTCACCTTCATGGAGGAGCGGGTGGGCCCCAGCGCCCGCTGGCTGCACCTGGGAATGACGTCCTCGGACGTGCTGGACACGTCCCTGGCGATGACGCTGCGCGACGCCGTGGACCTCATCCTCCAGGACATGGAGCGGGTGATGGCGGCGGTGGAGAAGCGCGCCTTCGAGCACAAGCACACGCTCCAGATGGGCCGCAGCCATGGCATCCACGCGGAGCCGGTGACGTTCGGCCACAAGCTGGCCATCTGGTACGACGAGCTTCGCCGCGCCCGCACGCGCCTGCTGCACGCACGGGAGACCATCGCCACGGGCAAGATTTCCGGCGCGGTGGGCACGTTCGCGCACCTGCCTCCGGCCGTGGAGGAGCACGTCTGCAAGAAGCTGGGCCTCAAGGCCGCGCCCGCCTCCAGCCAGGTGGTGCAGCGTGACAGGCACGCCGAGTACTTCACGGCGCTGGCGCTGTTGGGCTCCAGCATCGAGAAGTTCGCGGTGGAGATTCGCCACCTGCAGCGCACCGAGGTGCGCGAGGCGGAGGAGCCCTTCACCGCTGGACAGAAGGGCTCCAGCGCGATGCCACACAAGCGCAACCCCATCCTGTCGGAGAACCTCACGGGACTGGCGCGCCTGTTGCGCGGCTACGCGGTGAGCGCCATGGAGGACGTGGCGCTGTGGCACGAGCGGGACATCTCCCACTCCTCCGTGGAGCGCGTCATCGGCCCGGACGCCACCATCCTCGCGGACTTCATGCTGGTGCGCTTCGCCCGGCTGATGGAGGACCTGCGCGTCTACCCGGAGCAGATGAAGAAGAACCTGGAGCTGCTCGGCGGCGTGGTGAACTCGCAGCGGCTCCTGCTGGAGCTGGCGCGCAAGGGCATGGACCGGCAGGCCGCCTACGTCATCGTCCAGCGCAACGCGATGAAGCTCTACGAGGAGGGCGTGGACTTCCGGCAGGCGCTGCTCGCGGACGAGGACCTGCGCAAGATGATGACGCCCGAGGAGATCAACGACTGCTTCTCCCCGGGCTACCACACGCGGCACATGGACGACGTCTTCCGCCGCGTCTTCGGCCGGAGCGAGTAGCTCACGGCCGTCCCACAGGCTCGCTGGGAGGGCTACTTCAGGTAGCCCTTCTGGCGCAGGTTCCGTTCGATTCGCGCGTGCACGTCGCCCGGTTCGAGCGCGAGCGTCGTCCCCGTAATCTGCTCGAAGGCCGCCACGTACTTGGTGGCCAGCTCCACTCGGACGTCATCGGGGATGGGCGGAGGCGTGCCCTGACCGGAGAAGTTCCGCTCGCGGATGAGCCACTGGCGGATGTTCTCCTTGTCCAGCATGCGCTGGTCCTCGCCCTTGGCGAAGCGGGCCTCGTACTCGTCCGCCACCCAGTAGCGGCTGGAGTCCGGGGTGTGCATCTCGTCGATGACGTAGAGGTCGTCGCCCACCTTGCCGAACTCGTACTTGGTATCGACGAGGATGAGGCCGCGCGTGCGCGCCCACTTCTGCCCTTCCGCGAACAGTCCGCGCGCCGCCTCGGTGATGCGTGCCCAGTCGCGAGCGCTGGCCAGGCCTCGCGCGAGGATTTCCTTCTCCGAGATGGGCTCGTCGTGCAGCCCGTACTCCGCCTTGGTGGACGGGGTGATGATGGGCTCGGGGAAGGCCGCGTCCTTGCGCATGCCGGTGGGGAAGGGCAGGCCGTAGGCGGTGTGCGTGCCCTTCTCGTAGTCGCGCCACAGGCTGCCGGTGAGGTAGCCGCGGATGACGACTTCCACCGTGAAGGGCTGGCAGGCGCGCGCCACGGTGACGTTGGCGTCCGGCACGTCGAGCACGTGGTTGGGGCAGATGTGCTTCGTGCGCTCGAACCAGAAGGCCGCGAGCCGGTTGAGCACCTCGCCCTTGAAGGGGATGGTGGTCAGCACGTGGTCGAACGCGGAGAGCCGGTCCGTCGTCACCAGGACGAGCGTGTCGCCGCTCCGGTACGTGTCGCGGACCTTGCCGCGGTAGTGCTGGCCGAGCGCCGGCAGATTCGTCTGCTGGAGCGTGTGGGGGAGCTGAGCGTGAAGAGCGGAGGTATTCACTGGCGCCTCGCGGCCCGCCCCTCTGGAAAGTGGGGCACGGCGAGAGAAGGGTGGGCCTGTTGCTGAGGCGCGGGACTCTACTGGAGCGTGGCCGGCATGGAAGCAGGACCGTAGGCCGCCGCCAGGTAGAGGAACGCCGGGTTGACGCGCAGGATGCCGTCCACGTAGGCGACCGCATAAGGCGCCCCGGACGCCCGGTCCACCTGGACCGCGCTCTCCGGATGGATGCCCCAGTGCGCGAGCAGCGTGCGGGCCACCAGCTCCGCGGCTTCTCGCTCGGACAGTCCCTGCAGGCTCTCCCGCCGGTCTTCCGGCCAACGCTCGGCCGCACGGGCTTCCAACACCAGCTCGATGCCCTTGCCCGCGTCCGGCGCCTGGAACAGGTCCATGCGCGAATCGAAGCCTGGCGCGGCGAGCAACTCACCGTGCTGGCTGATGGGGAAGAGCACCAGCGCTTGCGCCGCCTGCCCGGCCTCCAGGTCCGACTGACGGGCCACCTCGCGGAACATCTCGAGGCGCGTCGCGGGGGACTCGAACTCCAGGAACTCTGGCGGATGCGACAGCGCCTGACGGGCACTCATGGTCGCGCGCACGGGCGTGCCCGCACCGCCACAAGCGGTGAGCACGGAGACGAGCGAGAGGAGCAACCCAGGGAGCCAGCGACGCATACGGGCGGGAATATACCGATCTGCTTCAGGATCAACCAGTGAAACTCGGAGGCATGCGTCCTGAGGAGCATCTCGCCTCTGTCCCGCACCTGACGCACTCACAGACACCCTGGATGCGGAGGTCCGCGTCATGGCCCTCTGGTCCTTTTGGACCCGGCCACGTGCTCGGCTCGCGGTGCGGAGCGGCTCGACGTGAAGGGTGACGCGGTGTTGGCGGGCATGGCCGTGACGGAAGGCTCGGCCCGAGGGCTGCGTGTACGTGGCTGGCACCCCATCTCGCACCTGACTCCACGGGCTGGAGCGGACGGTGATGCGGGCGAGCGCGGACCCGAGGCGAGGCGGAGCGGTGGCTCACGGCCTTCAAGCGGTGGGTCGCGCGGTGGCGCGGGGCACCTCTCCCTGAGGATTCAGTCAGGGAAGAGAAGACCCCGGCGCCGCTGCGAGTACGACGGCGGGACTTAAGCCGCGTCCTTCTTGTACGTCTCGCCGTGGTGCTTCTCGCACAGGCCGGCCTTGAACGTCTTGATGCGGCAACCGTCCTTGGAGCAGGTGCGGTAGCGCGAGTGGGGCAGGTCGCCCTGGCGCCACTGCTTGAAGTGGAAGAAGCAGTAGCTCTTGGCGCGGTAGGGGCGCTTGCAGCCCTCCACGGTGCAAGCCTTCTTGCCACTGCCCTTGGCGGTGCGGGGCCAGTGGGTGAGCTTCTTCTGGGTCGTCGGGGTGGCCTCGGCCATTGTGGAACCTCTCCTGCGAAACGATGCGGGTACCTCGGCGCCACGAGCACGTGGACCATCCGCCGGGTACGAAAAAGGCGCACTGTCTAGCGCCCATGCCACCCGAACGCAAGGAGACGCCGGAAGACCGGTGTCCGCGCGGGTGTCAAGGCGCCGGAGCGCCGTCCTCGGAACCCGGGGCGTTCGGCTCGACTTCCGGGGCCGTGGGAGGGAGCGTCTTTGCTCGGGGAACGGGCGACAGCAGGTCGTCCAGTACGGACTGCGCCCGGGTGGGCCGCCGCCCCTGCCGTCGGGAGGCCAGGGTGGGTGCGGGGGGCTGCTCGCTCGGCATCTCCTCCAGGCGGACCTTGAGCCGCATCGGCTTGCCCAGCCGGTGGATGCGCAGCCGCACGTCATGGCCCACGCCCCGGGCGGCCACCTGCCAGCGCAGGGTGTGAGCCCGCCGCACGCGCCGCGTGTCGAGCCCGATGATGACGTCGCCGTGGAGCAGGCCCGCGCGCTCGCCCGGACCGCCCTCCACCACCTCCGTCACCACCACGCCCTGGCCCTGGCCCAGGTTGAAGGCCTCGGCGACCTCGGGCGAGTAGTCCTGCACGCTGATGCCCAGCCAGCCCCGGCGCACTCGCCCGTGGGCCCGCAGCTGCGGAATCACCGTCTTGGCGATGTCGATGGGGATGGCGAAGCCGATGCCCTGGCCCGCCACGTTGACGGCGTTGGCCACCGCCACCACGTCGCCGTGCAAGTCGAGCACGGGGCCTCCGGAGTTGCCCGGGTTGATGGAGGCGTCCATCTGCATGTAGTCGAAGTCGCCGTCGCGCCCGTTGGGCGTCACGTCCGTGCGGCCCATGAAGCTGACCACGCCCACCGTCACGGAGTGGGAGAGGCCGAACGGGTTGCCGATGACGACAATCCAATCCGCCGAGCGCACGTGCGACGCGGACGCAAGCCGCAGCACGGGCAGCTTTCGCGGGGCCTCGATTTTCAGCAGCGCGCAGTCGGTGCGGGAGTCCTCGCCCACCACCTGCGCGACGTACTCCTCGACGTAGCCGCGCGGGTGCATCACCGAGATGACGACCTCTGACGCTCCCTCCACCACGTGAGCGCTGGTGAGGATGTAGCCGTCGGCGTGGATGATGAAGCCGGAGCCAATGCCCTTCTGGGGCTCCTCGCCCGACACCGACGCTTCGTCCGTCAGTTGTCGGGTGGTGATGGAGACCACCGACGGCATCGCCTTGCGAGCCACGTCACTCAGCGTGGCCCGCTGGTTGTCCAGCGAACGGTTCTGGGCTTCGAGCCACAGACGTCCGCGCCCGCGCCCGGCGGCCTGCACTGGGGTCGCCAGCGCGCACACCAGCGCGGTGAGGATGACGACACTCTTGATGAAAGGCGCCCTGCCCATGCCCCGCCTCCGCCCCGACCGACCGTCCACCACCCACGCAACCTAGGGAGGGGAGACCTGTCGCGGAAGCGGACCTGTCGGCCAGGCTACTTCTTCTGCGCGATGATGCGGTTGACCGCTGCCCGGTCCTCCGCGCTGATGCGCTCGCGCGGGGCGGCGGGCGTCGTGCGGGAGACAGCGCCCTTCGCGTCCTCGTAGGCGTCCTCCAGCCCGTCCTTCATCCGGTCCACGGTGTCCGGCTTGACGGTGCGCTTCCAGGCCCGCTCCATGTGTTGCAAGGGCGTGCGGCCGTCCACCTCTCCCGTCGACAGGAAGATGCCGAGCCCCACCGCGCAGACCGTCCAGACGATGAACTTCAAAGCTCCCATGCTCACAGCCTCCTACGTCTTCTTACATGGGGTGGGGACGGGTGGCCAGTTTCCGACCGCGTGTATGTGATCCGCGCTGACAGGGCGACTCGCGGCACTTAATGTCCGCCGGCTTGCAGCCCGAAGAGCTCTTTCAGGCCGCCCGTGAAAGGGCGGCACAGCTGGACGTGGGGCGTGGAGACGCGGTGGTGGAACGCGTCCGAGCCGCTGCGTCCTCGTTGTTCAGCCGGATTCCCGAGCCGCCGGTGTACCGCCGCGCCGAGGACCCTTCACGCAAGGCGGCGCAGGCGTTGCTGCCGGAGATGGAGAAGGTGTTGGCGGAGGCGCTGGCGGCGGGCAGAGACCCGTCGATGGCGCCCGCGCTGGAGAAGCTGGTGGCCGCGTTGCTCGCGCATGGCGAGGCGCTCTGTCACACGGCGGGCGGGCGGTTGGAGGCGGCCGAGATTGCCTGGCGGCGCGCGCTGGAATTGGAGCGGGCCGCGCATCCCACTCGGCACCTGGTGACGGCGCCTCCGCGTCCTCCGCCGGTGTTCGACAAGTCGGGGGGAGGCTCGCGGTATGACCCTCGGCCCGCGCCGCAGGCGAGCGTGAAGCTCGTGTGTCCCAACACCGGCTGCAAGCGGGTGGGGGACTACGCCTTCCTGACGAGCCACGCGTACAACCGCTTCGTGTGCCCGGTGTGCGGCACGCCGTTCCTGGCGTATTTCGGCGAGCTGCGAGGGTTGGAGGTGGAGGTCCGCCGCAGCTCGAAGCGCTACTTCTTCACGGTGGACGAGGTGGGCACCACCAACTCCTCGCGCATCGAGTTCGAGGAAGCAGGCGGGCAGGAGTTCCCCGCCGCGCGCAGGGATTTGCTCGCGTTCCTCTACACGGAGGCGCGGGAGCTGAAGGTCGTGGTGAACCTCACCAACCAGCGGCTCATGTGGGTGAGCCCCGCGTCCTCGTGCTTCGTGGCGACGGTGGCGTTTGGCGAGGGAGCGCCGGAGCTGGTGGCCTTCCGTGCGTACCGCGATGACGTTCTGCGGAAGAGCGCGCTCGGGCGCGGGTTCATCCGGGGCTACTATCGCTGGGGTCCGGACGTGGCGCGGTGGGTGTCGCGGAGACCGGTGGCCCGAAGCGGAGTGCGCTGGGTGTTGAGTCAGGTGCATGACCGCCTGACCAGGAGTGGATTCTCGTGACGCAGGAAGGAATCGGCGCGCCGCCGCCAGCGAGGCCGCCGAGCGGCGGGACGAAGCTGTTCATGGGCCTGATTGCCGGGCTCGGGTTGGCGGGCGTGGTGTACCTGGGCGTGCTGGAGGCCCGGCGCTCGCAGTTGGTTCCGGATGGCGCGGCGACCCCCTCGTTCGAGCTGCAGCGTCACGAGGGCGGCGTGCTGAAGTTGGAGGACCTCCGCGGCCAGGTGGTGATGCTGGACTTCTGGGCGACGTGGTGCCCTCCGTGTCGAGAGGAGATGCCCGCGCTGGTGAAGCTGGCGAAGGAGTACGAGTCCCAGGGACTCGTCTTCCTGGCGGCCAGTCGGGATGACGGGGACATGGCGCCCCAGCTGGTGGACAACTTCATGCGGCGCCACCTGCCCGACTTGAAGCCCTACGTCGTGTACGCCGGCGACGACATGGCGCGGGCCTTCCAGGTCAGCGCGCTGCCGACGCTCTACTTCCTGGACCGCGAGGGCAAGGTGACGGACGCGCAGCGCGGCGCCCTGTCCGAGGACGCCCTGCGCCGTCGCATCGAGCGGGCGCTCAAGCAACAGTAGCAGCGACTCGCGACGGGACACGCCGCCGCGTCGTGGCCGGACCGCACCCATGAGAAAGGCGCCGATGCCCTCGTGGGACAAGGGCGCGTCGTCCCACTTCATTGCTCGACGACGCGCATGAGAAGGGCGCCGATGTCCTCGTTGGACATGGGCGCCTCATCCCACTTCATGGCCCGACGATGCGCATGAGAAGGGCGCCGATGTCCTCATGGGACAAGGGCGCGTCGCCCCACTTCATGGCCCGACGACGTGCATGCGCAGGGCGCCGATGTCCTCGTGGGACAAGAGTGCGTCGCCCCACTTCATGGCCCGACGACGTGCATGAGCAGGGCGCCGATGTCCTCGTTGGACAAGGGCGCCTCATCCCGCTTCATGGCCCGACGATGCGCATGAGAAAGGCGCCGATGTCCTCGTTGGACATGGGCGCCTCGGTTCTCGACGGTGACCCGACTACTTCCCGGGTGTCTGTGGCGGCGGCTTGGTGTCCGTAGCAGCGGGCTTCGCCGCGGGAGCAGGTGAGCCCGGAGTCGTCGCCGGCTTGCCGTCCGTCGCCGGAGGCTTCGCCGTGGGGGCCGCTCCCGGCGCGGGTGTCGTCGCGCCCGTGGGTTTGCCGGCGGGAGCCGCGCCCGGAGTCACCGGGGCCTGCTTGCCAGCGGGAGGCTGCTGTCCCGCCGGGACGACGGTCTCCCGACCCTCGGTCTCCACTTCGGAGCGCACGAGCTTGAAGTCGACGCGGCGGTTCTTCGCGCGACCCAGCGCGGTGTCGTTGGTGGCGATGGGCCTGTCGAAGCCGAAGCCCTCCGAGCTCAGTCGCTTGCGGTCGATGCTCTTGGACACGAGGTACTCGAGCACCGAGCGCGCACGCTTGTCGGACAGGCCCATGTTGAGCTGCCGCGAGCCCCGGTTGTCCGTGTGGCCTTCGATGAGCACCGGCCCCAGGGTGGGGTTCTTCCGGAGCACCGTCGCCACCTCGTCCAGCAGCGGATAGGAGCGCTTCTGGATGACGGCGGAGCCCGTCTCGAAGAGCACGTTGCCCTTGATGCGGATGCGGTCCGACTCGACGAAGACGTACGGAGGCGAGTCGAACGGGCAGCCGTTGTTCTCCGGCGGGCCGAACTGCTCAGGGCAGTCATCCTCGTTGTCGGGCACTTCGTCGCCGTCCGTGTCCGGGCAGCCGTCGTAGTCCTTGGGGCCGGGCTTGTCCGGGCACTTGTCGAACTCGTCGGTGATGCCGTCGCCGTCGGTGTCCACCTCGGGGCAACCCTTGCGCTCCTTGAGGCCCTTCACGTCGGGGCAGCTGTCCTCGCCGTCCACCACGCCGTCGCCGTCATTGTCCGGGTCGGGGCAGCCGTCGCTGTCCTGGAAGCCGTCCTTGTCCTCGGCCTCGTTGGGGCAGCGGTCCCTCACGTCGGGCACGTTGTCGCCATCGGAGTCCTGGAAGCGCTCGTCGTAGCGCAGCCCGAACATGACGCGCAGGGCCTCGCGCCCGTAGCCGGTGGTGAGGTTGAGGCCCCGGCCTACGTTCAGCTCCAGTCCCCAGTTGCCCCAGATTTTCGCGCGGGCACCGACGAGCAGCTCCCACGGCGTCTTCAGCGAGTCGGACTGGTCGAAGTTGAAGGGGCGCACCAGCGGCGTGCCCAGGTGCATCTCCGCCGTGGCCTGCACGTCCGTGAAGCGGCCCATGTTGGGCAGCTCTCCGATGATGCCGGCGCCGAGCGTCAGCTCGTCGTCCACCAACAGGTTCAGGTACTGCGCATGCTTGCGCAGCTTCACACCCGCGTTGCCCACCACGCGGATGGGGATGGGGAGCACGTCGAAGCGCTGCTCCGCCGCGAGGCGCGGCGCGAAGACGAAGCCCCGCTCACCCGTGAAGCTGTCCGCGTCACCCGTCGGCGCGCGGACCTCCGCGATGAGCGAAAGGCCCACGGGGAACTTCTCGCGGTCCAGCAGATGGATGCGCGGCACCAGTCGGATGTCGCCCAGCGTCGTGCGGCTCACCCCGGCGGCGCCCGGGAAGTCCGGCGCGTCCAGCGCATCTCTCAAGAGATTGAAGTTGTCGCCCTGGAGGAGCGTGAAGGGCAGGTCGATGCCCAGCTCCAATCGCTCATGGAGCTGGTAGGCGAAGAGCAGGTGGGCGTCGAGCCGGTATGGCAGCAGGTCGCCCAGCTTCTCGTCACCCAGCTTCAGGGCGAGGATGCGCCAGTTGAAGTCGAACAGCAGCGCGCCGCGGAAGCTGCCGACGGGCTCGCTGTTGCTCGTGCCCTCCAGCGCGATGCCGCTGTTCTGCGCGGGCGTGGGCTTGACGGGAACGGCGTCGAAGCCTCGGGAGAAGGGGTCGTGTTCCGCGTGGACCGCCGCCGAGGCCAGGAGCAGGCCCATCAGGACGAATCGGACGGCGGAGCCGCTCAGGGGCCGCCACCGTGGAGAGTGGCCGGAGCTGGTGCCTCGCATGATGGCAGCTCATACCATCCGGTCCCGAGGGGCGGAAACAAATGACCCACCCCTCGGGGCAAAATACAGCCCTGCGCTACTTCTCCATGAAGGACTGCGCGGGAATGACGGTGATGGCGTCCGGGCTCACGGGGAGCTTGTAGGGGACGATGACCTTGTCCAGCGCCAGCAGCTCCTGGGACTTGTCGGACGCGTAGGTGATGGGTGAGGGCTGTCCGGTGCGCAGGGCGTCGGCGAGCTTCTCCGCGTCCTGGGTGACGAAGGCGAAGTTGAGGCCCGTGGGGTGGAGCCGGCGGCGCAGCACCTCCTGCACGGACTGGGGCGTCATCTTCGTGAGCGCCTGGCGGTACTGCTCCAGGAAGTCAGGCGTGCCGTAGAACAGCGAGTCGATGGCGTAGCCCAGCCGGCGCGGGTCCGTCTGCTCCCAGAGGCGCGAGTAGCCCTGGAGGAAGCCACGCATCAAGTCGAAGCGCTCCTGCGGGATGGGCTCCTTGACGAGCTGGTCCATGAAGTACACCGCGCCGCGCGTGGCGAACATCGCGTTGCCGGGTTCCACCGGGCGAATCCACAGCGTGAGGTCCTGCTGGGTGCGCGCGATGTTGGTGCGGTTGTAGGTGGTGCCCGGGTCCTCGATGAAGTGCTCGGCGTAGGCATAGTCGCCGTAGTTGAGGCCGCGCTTCTCGCGCAGCTCGTTGAAGAGCAGGCCGATGGACTGACGGTGCTCGCCCAGGTGCGTGAGCGCGAAGGCCAGCGGGAAGAAGTCGGGGTCGCCTCGGCGCACCGGGTTGACGTAGCCCATGCTGACGGCGGTGGAGAGTGTCTGCTTCTGGATGATGACGGCGCGGCCCGCCGTGGTGGGCAGGGTGGGCAGCGTCACGCGAGGCGCGCCCGTGGCGGGCAGGGTGCCCAGGCGCGACAGCAGCGACTGCTTCAGCGCGTCGTCCACCGCGCCGGCGAGGCCGACGACGAGCCGGTCCTGCGTGAAGACGCGCTGGGCGTGGGCCTTCACGTCGTCCAGGGTGATGGACTTGAGGCCCTGCACGGTGCCGCCGGTGTAGTGCGCGTAGGGGTGGTCCTTGTAGATGAGCGCATCGAGCGCGACCTTGCCGAGCCCCTCGTCATTGGCGCTGCGCAGGCCGTTCTCCACGTCGCTGACGGCGTTGGCGCGCAGGCGCTCCAACTCGGAGGTGTCCAGGCGGGGCGCGAGCAGCACGTCGGTGAAGATGTCGAGGTAGCGCGGCAGGAAGTCCTTGTGGACGCGTCCGGAGAAGGTGGTGAACTCCTTGTCCGTGGAGGCCTCCAACTCGGCGGCCATGGGGAAGAGCGCCTCGAGCAACTGCGCGGAGGTGAGCTTCCGCGTGCCGCCCTCGGCCATCAGCGAGGCGGTGAGCGCGGTGAGGCCTTCCTTGCCCTTCGGGTCATCGATGGAGCCCGTGTGGAAGACGAGCCGGAAGGTGATGATGGGCGTGTCCGGGCGAGCGAGGACCACCAGCTCCAGCGGCTTGGGCTGCTTCAAGGGGACGACGGGCACTTCCTTCGGGGCCGCCGGGGTCTTCTCGGCGGTGGAAGGTGTGGCCGGAGTCTCCGTCGTGGCGGGAGGGGTCGTCTCGGGCGCGGGCTTCGGCGTGGAGGCGCAGCCGGCGAGGGACAAGAGGGCGGTGAGGGACAGCAGGGCCTTGGCGTTCATCACTTCGTCCCTCCGGCGGCATCGACCTTGGGCGTGAGGCTGAGCTGGGTGAGGTTGGTGGCCTTGAGGTAGCGCTTGGTGAAGTCGGACAGCTGCGCGGGCGTCACCTTGGCCAGATTGGCGAGCTGGCGCTGGAATCCATCCGGAGTGCCGAGGATGCCGGCGTACCAGCCGAGCTGGATGCCCACCTCGCGCGGCGTCTGGAGGGCCATCAGGGCGCCATAGCGCGCGTTGTCCTGGATGGCCTTGACGCGGGCGGCGTCGACCTTGCCGGCGGCGAGCCTGCTGACCTCCTGGAGCAGGGCCAGGCGCACGCGCTCACGGTCCTTCTCGTCCTTGAGGGTGGCAGTGAGGGTGAAGAGGTGCGGGTCGCGGTGCTCGGAGTAGTCGCTGCCAATGGCCTCGACGAGCTGCTTCTCGAGGACGAGCTGCTTGTAGGCGGGGCTGGTGGGGCCGACGAGGTATGCCACGAGCACCGTCTGCAGGGCGGAGTCAGCGGTGTTGGCGGACGCTGCGGGCGTGTGCCACGCGAGCACCTGGCGCGGCTGGGTGGGCTGCGGCCAGTCGACGTGGGCGGTGCGCGGCTGCGTCTGCGCGGGCTCGGTGGGGACGGTGATGGTGGACGTCTTGCGGTTCCACGGGCCGTAGTGCTCGCGCACGAGCTTCATCACCTGCGCGTCATCGAAGTCGCCGACGATGAAGAGCATGGCGTTGTCGGGGGTGTACCAGCGCTCGAAGAAGTCGCGGCTGTACTGGTAGGCCTCCGGCATGGCCTTGATGTCGTCGTAGAAGCCGAGCGTGGTGTGACGGTACGTGTGCTTCGTGAAGGCGGCGGCGTTGAGCGTCTCCTCCATCTTGAGGTACGGGGCCGCGGCGTTCTTGTGGTACTCGCCGAGCACCGCGAGCGCCTCGGTGCGGAAGGATGGCTCGGAGTACTCGAGGTTGCGGAAGCGGTCCGCCTCGATGTCGATGAGCTGGGGCAGGCCCGCCGTCGGTCCGTACGAGTAGTACAGGGTGATGTCGTCGGTGGTGAAGGCGTTGTCGTCGAAGCCGAACGTGCCGAGGATGCGCTCGCGCTCGCCTTCGGGGTGACGCTTCGTCCCCTTGAACATCATGTGCTCGAAGAAGTGGGCGAAGCCCGTCTTGCCGGCCTCGACCTCGTTGCGCGAGCCGACGCGCACGACGGTGACGTACGCGACGATTCCCTGGGACGGGTAGGGCACGCGCACGACGGTGAGGCCGTTGGGCAGCTTGTCCGTCTGGAGGGTGTAGGGGAAGGACTGGGTGGCGGCGCTCTTCTGCGCCAGCGCGGGGAGCGCGGTGCCCAGCACGAGCAGGAGGAGGGGAAGCAGTCGTCTCATTCGGGGTCCTCGTGGCCGCTGGGGAGCGCGAGGGCTGTCCGAGCGGGGAGGCGACCCTACGACGGTGAAGCTGGAGGGGAAGCGACTTCCAGGCTGAGTGTCCGCCTTCGTGCGAGAAGGTGAGGTGGTGGACGCTCAGGAGGATTGACGGGGCGCCGTCAGCGGTTAATGTGAGGAAGACGCGGTCGAAGCGGTGGCCGCAAGAGCAGCAGGCAGTCAGTCAACACCCCGGGGGCGACCCGGTTTCGACGGGGGCATAGAAGTTCGAGACGCGTGCCGAGCTTGTCAGGTAGCTCGTAAATCCAACCCGGCAAAGACACAAAAGCCAACGACAACGTTGAGCTCGCGCTGGCTGCCTAAAAACAGCTGTTAGTGCGCGGTCCCCCAGCTCTCGGCCCGTGGGGTTGGGATCGACCGTCATAATGCGGGCTGGCTGCCAAGGGTGCCTGGGCCCGAGGTGGCGAGACCTTTCCAGGACCGGCTTCAGGAATCCCGTCCGTGGGAGTCTTGAGGACGTAGCAAATCGCGGACTACGCACGTAGGGTCGAAGGACCGAAGGCTTTCGGACGAGGGTTCGATTCCCTCCGCCTCCACAGTTTAGCCTTGTAGTTACGGGCAGTTAGACGCTTCAACTGCCCGTGTTGCACGTATGTCGCATTCGGGAACAGAGGGGCGGTCGAGCACAGAGACCGCCTCTCTCCGAGTGTCGGGGCTCAGGTGGGCGTAGCGCATCGTCATTTCGATGGTCGCGTGCCCCATCAGCTCCTGAATCACCTTCAGCGGAACCGCCCTCATCGCAAGGTGGCTCCCGTAGGTGTGCCGCAGGTCGTGCCAGCCGATTTGCCCCTGCTCGCGGGTAATGCCCGCCGCCCGGAGCGCACGACGAAGCGGAGCCTTCATCAGCCCTGCCGTCAGTGGCTGTCCGTCCTCTTGGCAGAAGACGAAGCGACCCCGAAGGTGCCGGTGTGCCTTGAGGGCATCCACCACGGACGCGGGCAAATCGACCGTTCGCTCGCGCCCGCTTTTCGGCAAGTCCTCCACGCCGTTCCAAATCGTCCGGTTGACGTTCAACAGGCTCCGGGTCAGGTCCAGGTCGTTCCATTGGAGCCCCATCAGCTCCCCCTGCCGCAGCCCCGCCTTGAGGGCGACGAGGAGCACGGGACGCCACTCCGGTTCAGCGGCTGCAACGAGCTGCTCGGCTTCCTCAAAGCTCAGGAAGTCGAAATCAGGCTTGGGCACCTTCACGAACAGCTTCACGTGGGGAGCCTTCGCGATGACCTCTTGCTCCTCCGCGACAGCTAGGAGCTTGCTGAGCGACGACAAGACGTTGTTGATGAATTTCTTGCCCAGCGTCTTGGGTGCAGTGTCCTTGCGCTTGCGAATGGCTGCCTTTGTGGGGGCTGCCTTGCGCGCACGAGTAGCCGAGGGCTTCTTCTTCATTGCGGCTTTGAAGTCCTCGATTTGCGCCGGGCCGATGTCATCCAGTGCCATCTCCCCGAAGAACGGAATGATGTGGTTCTCCAGGTGTCGTTGCTGGGTGTCTGCCGTTGAAGCCTTGTTGTTGTTCTCGCTGTAGGTGAGGAATCGCGGCGCGAAATTTGCCAGCGTAGGCGCGCTCCCCTCCTCTTGCTTGCTCTCCTTTCCGAAGGTCCCGTTGAGGAGTGCGCTCCGCAAGTCGCGTTCGTATGCCTCGGCACCCCGACGGGTCTGAACGGGCGAGAACTTCACGACTCGCTGTTTCCGTCCGTCTGCGTGCTGAAACACGAAGTCCACTTGCCACGCCTCCTCTGACTTCCCTTCCTTCGTCGTCCACTTCCGCAATCTGACGCTCATCGTCGACTCCCAAGCGCAGAATCGCGGCCCTTACCCGGGCCGGACTCTACCAGTGCGGCGCGGCGGATGCGGAGGGCTTTCCCGATGCGAACGACCCCCGGCACCTGCCCCAACCGAATCGACTCGTAGAGCGTTTTTCGGTTCACGCGGAGGAGAGCTGCGGCCTCGTCGACGGTGAGGAACTCGGGAGGATGCATGGTGCTCACCTGGGGAAGACCTTCCGGGGCGCGAGTCGGCCGACGACGTGAAGGCCGATGCCAACCGCGTCCCAAACGTTGTGGTGCTTGTCCTGGGCGCGAGGGAGCTGGACGCGAAGGTGTTCATGCGGGCGCTCGCCAAGGCGCGCTTTGATGCGCTCGACCATCACGTCGCCGTCGAGCGTTCCCTTCCACTCGCGAGGCAGGTAGCTCTGTTCCGAGGTGGCCCCCAGGGCACCCGCGACTCGGCCGACGACACCGGCAAGTTCGATGAGGTCGTTCGGGTCGCCCTTGCTCTTGCCGGCCGTGTAGACCTGGGGGCACTCACTCGCGACGGTGATGGAGACGGCCCTACCTGCGGCCCTGAGCGGCTCCAGGTGCGACGAAACGAACGTGGCCACCCCTTCGGCCATACGAGCCCATGCCGGAAGCCCTCGGGCCTTCCGCTCGGCATTCGTGGGCATGCCCGCTGCGAGCAGCTCGCCCGACTCCAAGTCAAAGAGCGCGACACCGCATTCGCGAAGCCCGGGGTCGAGCGCCACGAGGAGCTGTCGCGCAGGGGAAACTGAGGTCATCCGTTGCACCATCCAGAGAGCGCGTGTGCTCCCTAAATGGGTGCGGATTCCGGGCGTGGTTCAGGCTGCGCGCTTCGCGGGTGCCTCCCAGACGAGCAGCCTTCCGGAGCTGTCGCGCACGGTGGCGACGTCCTTCGACATGATGCGGGATAGGGCGGGCTCGGCTTCGATTGCCGGTGCCAGGTCGGGGGTTGTTTCCTTCATCGCCTGTCGCATGAGTTCCGCCTTGCGCTCGGCTGCGTCGTGCAACCGCTGCGGGTCGTCGGCGCGCAGCTCGCTAATCAGCTCGTCGTGCACCATCAGGACGAGTCGCGAGCCGTAGAGAGGCGAGCTGCGTTCGACGTACATCTCGCGACTGACGCGCCACATCGCGCGCTTGCACCCGACGGCCCCGAGGCCCTGAAAGGGCGTGTTGAGAATCTGGGTGTAGCCGCATGCCCCACGCAGGATGTTGGCGCCCGGAATCATCACGTCGGCGAACCCGCCCCCGTAGGTGCGCGACTTCGCCCGGTGCTGTAGCTCGCGCTGCTCGGGCCACGCGTTGAGCCACTTCGTGTCCAGCTCCTTCGCGACCTCGACGCACGCCCGGCAGACCATCTTCGGCTTGCGCTGGACGTGCACGACGACGCGCTCGACACCGCAGACGTCCGCGCGCTTCGCAAGCAGGCAGAACGAAACCCGGTCCTTCGCGCGCGCGTTGTAGACGAGCGAGCCACCCGTCATCCCGCCGCCCTTGCCGAAGTTGAGAATCTTCGCGAGCTGGCGGAAGGCGACCGCGACGGGGTCCTTCGCTTTCACCTTCGCGAGCAGCTCGTCGTAGTTCGCCCGGAGGAACTCGGCCGCGGCAAGGGTGTGGACGTCGAGCCCACTGTTCAGGGCGTCCGCCATCTTCGAGAAGCCGAGTTCCCAGATGGCACGCTGAGCCATGGTGCGAAGCTCAAGCCCGCCGTAGTCGACCGAGCAGTAGACGAACCCGGGCCGGGCCTCGTGGACCTCGCGAATGCCGCCCTTCTGGGGGAGCTGCTGATAGTCGCTGGAGACGCGCGTCGTGGACACCAGCACGTTGAAGCGCGGGTTGATGGGGGCCTCTGTGCCGGCCTCGACGACGCCCAGGTAGGTCGACTTGTACTTGTCGACGCGCCCGCTCTTGCCCAGGTCTTCGAGGAGCACGTCACCCGAGCCGAGCAGCGTGTCGCGGTCCGTCGCAACCTGGCCGTCGGGAAATCGGTCGCTGGGCGCTGTGACGGGAGGTTGCCCGTCATAGGCGGCAGTTACGAGCGAGGCGAGGCGCTTCGAGTCCTTCGTCCCATCGTCGCGGTAGATGCCTGCCGCCTGGAACTTGGCCCGGTTCTCGCTCCACTCTCGCTCGACGCGCTCACGGAGCTGGGCCACCGATGCGCCGTTCGTCCGCAGGCCCCAGATTGAGGCAAGGTGGAGCGCGAACGCGGCGCGCATCTGGTCGGCTTCGGCATGCAGGTTGCCGCCGTTGGGAGCCTCCCGGGCGATGGCCTCCTGCCGCAAGTAGACGTCGACCGTGTAGCGAGCGTCGCGCTTCGGGTACTCCACTGCCTCCTGGGGCCAGCGCTCAACAGGGACGCCGTCGAGTTCTCCGTAGCGCAGGCGCCATGCCTTCGGATTCTTCTTCTCCTCGCTGATGTCGAGCCCCAGGTGACGCTGGACGAGGAGCGCGAGCGGATAGCGGGCGCCCTCGTCATCGTCGAGCTTCCGGCCAGTGGACGGGTCGACGCCGTACATGCCCCGGGCAATGTCGATGAGGGCTTCACGAACCTGGACGCAATGCAGTCGTCCGGCATCGAGCGCCGCGAAGATGGGAGCAACAAGGCGCGGGTCATCCGCCGCCATCACTCCGAGGTCGTAGGGGAGATTCGCGCCGACGATATCGGTGTCGGGGGCGGTGATGGCCTTGCGGAAGAACTGTCGGGCCTGTTCCTTGTCCAGCAGCCGTTCGCTACCGAGTTCGCGCGTCGCGATGCTGCCGCAGACGAGAGGGGGCGCAAGCAAGCCGGGCTGAATCAGCCGCGTCTCCGTGTCGAACGACCAGAGGTTCACGGAATGCCTTGTGGAAAGGGAGAGCGGCCCGTGTCGTGGGCCATCCGCCGACGGGAGGAGCGCCGCCGGACGTCAGGTCAGTAGAGGGCGTCGGCGAGCGCGGGCAGCTTGCTGGCTTTGCGCGACTGCTCGACCTGGGCGAGCTGCTTGTCGTTCAGCTCGACGTGCGTCCAGCGGTAGCCACTGAGCACCTTGCCGGGCAGACCATCCTTCGCGGGGAGCTGCTTCGGGTAGACCTCGCACCGAATCAGGAGGTGGGTGCCCGCCTGCCGCTCGTCGAAGAACTTCTTCAGCGCGGCCGGGTTGGCGAACTCGTACTCCTCGCCACCCACGAGCGCCATCAGGAAGGACTTGAAGCGCCCGCCACCGCCCTTCTTCTGGTCCGAGAGGTTCTCGACGTAGTCGACCGACTCACCGGGCCGGTTCGGCGACTCGCCACCCGGCAAGGGGTCGGACTCCCGGACCTTCAGCTCGGCAATGGCCGAGTCACCCTTGAAGCCTTCCTTCGTCCGGATGACTTCCACTTCGAGCAGGTAGCGCCCGAAGCGCGGATAGCGGCCACCCGCCGCAGCCTGCGCGGTGGCGATCTTCGTCAGTGCGTTGTTCATGTTACGTGGGCCCTTCGGCTTGGGTTGCGTCAGCGGCGAAATGCGCTGACCCCACGTAAATGCGTGCGGATTTTGACAATGGCCCAGGACCCCAGGCTCTGCCCGCGACATAACACCTCAGGCCGGACCCACTAGCGCCTCTGCCGGTAGACACCCTAGCCTAACCTGGAGACGAGAATAAGGCTGTGGGCGACCTGGAAACGCGAAGTGAATAGGGGTCAGGAGCCCATCCGCCTAATGTCCACACATATGTGCATCATTGATGCAAGAGAGAGTTTTGGTCATGACGGCTTCAGTCGACATCCAAACAGCTAAGAAGGTTGCAGTCGTAGACGCAAACAGGATTCTTATGGAATCACCCCAGCTTGAGTTCGCCTCCATGCAACTGAAGAACGAACTTAGGCCTTCCGCAATGAGGTTGAACAAGCTGAAGGAAGATTATGACGCCGAAGCAGGACGTCTGGCCAAAGCTGACGAACAAGGAATGGCCAAGATAAAAATCGAACAAAAGCGCATCGAACTCCTGGCGGAGGCTAAAGAATACGAGACGAATCTTGCCCGCCGCAAGTCCGAGATCTTTAAGGTAACAATGAAAGTCGTTCAAGGTGTCGTGGATGAAATTGCAAGAGAAGCCGGATATGATCTTGTTTTTGACGCCAAGGCATTCGCTACTCCGGACGCCTCTCGCGAATCTGTTTATGACATTAGCGAGCAAGTGCTGGAGCGACTTAAGAGCCTCCCTAGAATGTGAAGATAGAGGCAGAGGAAGAGCGTGACTCAGCATCCGCGGAAGAGGAACCCGAAGACGATGCCTGCTGTCCGCCTTCGCTCGTTCCGTCATCGGTTGCTGAGTTTGTTGGAATGCTACTCAGCCAAAGCCGCGAAACACAGCTTCTGCTGCGTGCCTTCAGTCTGCTCGATGAACCGAGCGAAGTCGCGGGCCTTCTGGAAGGCCCCGACAAGTTCGTCGGTGTGCTGGTACAGCTCCACCTCGACTTCGTCGGCGAGCTGCCCTTGTCGGTGGCACCGGCCGATGGCCTGTTCCCACGCGGCCCCATCTGCTGGCGGGCTCACGAACAGCATTCGCGAGAACATCGTCAGGTTCTTCCCGGTGCCGTGCGCGCGGAGTGACGCGACGATGGAGCGCTTCCCACTCTCCCGGATGATGGTCGCCGACGCTTCCGGGCCACCGCCGTAGAAGGGCACGCCCGCCGCCTTCGCGATGCGCTCACCCAGTTCCGGGAACTCCACCCACACGATTCCCGGCTGTCCCTTGCGTAGCGCCCACTCCGCCGCGTCATTCACAATGAAGTCGGACAGCCACACGGCCTCCGTGACGTGGACGACGCGCTTATGAATCTCGCCCCAGGTGGGCCAGGACACCGCGCTCCACGTCGGCAGGTCTCCGTCATAGGGCGGGGACTGGTGGGCGCGAATCGCGGCACGCACGAGAAGCCCCGGGGAGTCCAGGTGCTCGGCGGGGCGCTTGAGGCGTTCGCGCAGCTCCCGGTTGAACTCCTGCCGGCGTGAGAACCAACGAAGAATCAGCTCGGGGTCCTGCGGCACTCCCTGAATGGCCGGGTAACGCCAACGGTGGAAGAAGCCGCTGGCGAGCTGCCGCGCGCAGACGACCCGTTGCAGCTCGTCGACGAACTCTTCGCCGTCGGGGCGTTGCCCGCCGAGCGCCGTTTGAATGTGGGCGAGCAGTTCGTCGGGCACCTTGCCCGGGTCGCGTGTGCGGATGACCAGCGACATGCCGACGGCGCTTTCGTCGGTCGCCACGACACCCGGGGTCGCGTTGCGCCAGCGCCGATAGGCATCGCGCACCCGACGGCGCTCGCGCTCGGCTTCGTTCTCACCTTCGAGCGGGGCGAGTGGGTGCGACGGGTCGACGAGCTTGAGCAGCTCCCCAGGAGGCGCGACGACATGCCCCGGGTCCAGTGCCGATGCCCACTCCTCGACGACGTGCTGCTTGAGCGGAAGCGGGCTGCCGTTGCGTAGGGCGTACTCCGCGAGGTGGGCGTAGTCCTTGACCGTTCTCGTCGCCAGCGTGCCCGACTGGGCCACGAGACGCGTGTCGGGGTGCTGTTCCAGGTAGCGAAGGAAGCGGCCGGTGCGCGCGCTCTTGCGGTCCTTCAGCTTGTGGGCCTCGTCGCAGACGATGAGGTCCGGCCGGATGCGCGTCAGGAGGTCCGTGCCTTCCTGGGTCGAGAACTTCTCGTAAGTGATGACGTGGAGGACGGGCAAGCCAGGTCGGAACCACCTGCCACCCGCGAGGTTGGGCAAGCGCCAATGCCCGCCGTAGTAGTGCCAGTCAACGTCGATGAGCTGCGCGCGGAGGTTCGAGGGCAGGAGCAACACGGCAACCTTGCACTCAGGCATCACGAGCGGCAGCAGGAGATCAATCAGCGTCTTCCCGTGCCCCACGCCGATGGGAAAGAGCCCGCCACCCGTGCGCGCGGCTTCGCTGAGCGCCAATCGCTGCACGGGGAGGAGCGACGTAGGGCAGCGCTTCCGAAGTGACTCACAGATGCAGCGTGTTCCCGAAGGCGCGCGTAAAGTGCCCTCCATCATCACAAGTGACAAAGCGCGGTGAGTGAACGCCGGGTTCTTGCGCTTCAGGCTGAGCACACGCGCAAGGTCTGGGGACCAGCCAACGGGCTGCCCCTTCGCGATGGTGGCGCGGTCCCCCGTGAGCTTCGCGAGGGCAGCGGGCGCAGCGGTAACGGGGCGCTCGGCAAGAGTCGCCGCGCCCGGGTTCAGCCGGTGGAGTAGTTTCATGCTGGGAAGGGCAAGTGCCCCGCCAGCCGAAGCCGACGGGGCCGGTGAAGTGTTGTCAGCGGATGCCGCGAACGACCACGTCGAAGGACGGTTCGAGGGCTTCGACGATGACCTGCATCAGCTCCGACTGGGCGACCCCGAGCGCGGTGTAGATGCCTGGAGGGGGCAGCTCGGCACGCGCGGCCATCGCGAGCGCCCCTCGCCACTTCCCGAAGCCGAGCGACGAATCGGAGCCCGCGAAGCGCACGTCGTCGACGCCGCCCGCTTCGGCGACCTTGCGGTGCATGTCGTCGACGTAGCCCGTGAGGGACTCGGGACGCGGCCCGTCATGCTTGGTCGGCACACAGTCGACGAAGAGAACGCGCAGGTCGCTCTTGGACGTCGGAGGTGTGAGGGAGAGCTGCTCGGCCTCGGAAGCCTTGCGCGGGCGCCCTCGGCGCTTCGGCGCGGGCTGCTCGGCGACCTCGGGGGCCACCTGGACGGGCGTGGGATGGGGCGCGTCGGGCGGCAGGACGGCGGGCAGGTCAACCGCGGCAACGGTGGTGGGGACGGATTCGGAAGGCTTGCTGAGCAGCTTGTCACGCAGGGACATCGTCTTGTTCTCTCCTGTGAGGCACTTCGCCATGAACGGACACCCGCCGTACTTCGTGCAGGCGGGGCCGTAGTTCGCGGGCACGTCGGCAGCTCGGGCGGCTTGCGCGTGCGCCTTCATCGCTTCGACCTGGGGCTCGACCTTGGTCCGCCACTCGCGCGCGACGTGCCCGACAGGCACGGAGGCGACGACGGACACGGCAAGGCGTTGGCCTCGGGTCTGGTAGTAGAGGTGCTCCAGCTCCAGCTCGCGCAGGCCCGGGAATCGCTCGACCTGGCTGAGTGCCCACGCGGCATAGCCGACCATTTGCAGGCCGGGTTCCGTGTTGGCATCGGCGAGTTGCTCGGGCGTCGCGGCGTTTCTCACGACGTTGCTCGTGAACTTGTGGTCGGTGATTCGCAGGACGCCGTCGGAGGCGAGCTGTCGCGCGTCTACAAGGTCGATGAAGCCGGTGAAGGGGATGCCACCCGCCGTCAGTGGCGGGGCACCGTCGAGAGGCTGTTCGACGAGCAGGTCGGGGCCGGGAGTCGGCAGGAGATGGGCACCCGCCTTCGCGAACGCGCCGAGCACGTCTTCGCCCGTCGACAGGTAGTGCTCAAGCTGGGCGTGTCCTTCGGTGCCGACCTGCTGTGCCCCCGTGGTCGGCTCGGGCAACCGCAACACCTTGGCGAAGTACCAAGCACGGGGGCACAGCTTGTGTTTCTTGAGCTGGGACACGCTCAAGCGCTGGATGACTCCGGCAATGACTGAGTGGGCGCGGTGGGAGCCTTCATTGGTGAGCGTCACCCCACGTAAATGCGTGCGGATTCCGGGTGTGGCTCACGCCAACAAAAGACAGCCCCTAATCGGCGTTCGGGCCGAGTTCCTTGGCCATATTTTCGAGCAGCTTATTAACCACCGGGACGGCGGGTTCGAGGCTCTGTTGAGTAAGCTGGGCCGACTGCTGAGTGACTTTGGGCATCTCTCTCAGAACTTTTTTGCCCAGCGGCGACTCGTAGAACTTGATCAACTCACTCAGCTCGTCCTCGGTGAAGGTCGCCGTGTACAGGTCGACCATCTTCGGCTTGATTTTCTTCCAGCCAATGGCGTTGTCCAGGGCGGCGTTAGCCTTGGCCCGGTAGCTGTCGAGGACCGGGTTTTTCGACCGCGGCGCCTTGGCCTGCTCGAAGCGCTGGGTGAACATCTGATGGACCTGCATGTACACCTGTGTGCCCTGCTTGTCGGCATTGGCCAGGGTTAGGAATTTCTCGGCAGCGGCGTTGTGGCTAGCGGTCATTTCAGTTCCTTCATGCGAGGGATACGGCTACCTCCAAAGTAGGGCATCCTGCGCCTGGGCAGTCATTGGCCCTTTGGGTACTAGTCTGCTCAATAGTCGCCCCACCCAGCGCCAGCGGGCGGCCGGTACGTTGGGCAGAGCAACTTGTTCGCGATAGGCCATGAGCTTCGGAAGTACCCCTCCTCTTTGGAGGCTCAAGGGGCGAGTCTACAGCTCACCCTGAAACACACCGGGGGCCGAGCCTGCTCAATGCGTGCAGGACTCAGGTGCAGTCACTGTAGTCCCCGACTGTGTTGCCTCGGTGCCCATTTGTCGAACTACCTATGGACAGCCCCTAGGGAGCCCCATGCCGCTCCCCGCGCCTTTCGGCAGGAGCGTTCTTCAGTTCGTCCGGTAGGTAGTAGACGAGAGGCCGTGTCCCGTCCCCCATCCGGCGCTGGCCTCGGGTGAAGTGCAACGCCTTGAGGGCCGCGCCGATCTCCCTGGAGATGCGCGGGTCGACCTGGGCGGGGTGAAGGGAAAACGCTTCGACTCCGACGTGAAGAATCGTGACGTCGTTGGGGCGCTTGTCGGCGGGCATCTCCAGGATCCACTTCAGAATGACTTCCTTGCGGCTGTCTCCGGAGTTCTCGGCACGCAGGGCGGCCTGTTGCTCGGCGCCCGCTGCTTCCTCGGACGTGAGCCACCACGACTCACCCTGCCGGAAGCGCACGACGGCTTCGGCCCAGATTTGGTCACGGTCGCGCGTGAGGGCCTCCGTGTCGATGTGGCTGCACTTCACCGGCCAGAAGCGCCGATGGCCCGTCGGGTCCCGCAGGTAGTCGTCCTCGTTGGTCGTCCCCACGAACACGCAGCGACGCGGGGACTTCACGTTGGTGCGTCCGTAGGGCGGCCGGTAGGTGTCTTCCGTCCTGGTGAGGAACGCCTTGAGGGCTTGGTCTTCCGACTTCCGGAAGGTGGTCAGCTCGGCCAGTTCGATGAGCCAATACTGAGAGGCCAGCATCGCACTGTCCTTGTTCGTCACGTCGATGTACGCGTCGGTGAAGTAGCGCCCTCCGAGGATGCGGAACGCGGTCGACTTCCGAAGACCCTGGGGGCCCTCAAGAATCATGACGGTGTCGACCTTGCTCCCGGGCTGGAGGGCGCGGACGACGGCGGAGATGGCGAACTTCGACCCGACGGCCCGCAGGTAACCGGGCTCGCCCCTCGCACCGAAGTACGTGGTGAGCATGTCGTCGAGCCGCGGCGTGCCGTCCCAGACCAGTCCCCCGAGGTACTCGGCGACGGGGTCGTAGCTGTTGCGCTTCGCCACGGCGAGAATCTGCTGCGAGACGGTCAGCGCCTTGGGACGCAAGCCGAGCTGGCCGTAGGAACTCTGCTGAATCCAGTTGGCCACGAGGACGTCCAGCGTCTCCAGGTCAGGATTGGTCCCGAGCGGCCCGCCTTCAATCTCAAGCTGCTTGGTGCTTTCGTTGAAGCGGAGCACGCCACGCCACTCGGGGGAGTTGAGCAGAACCGCGAAGACGTTCGCCTCGCTGTTGCGAATCTTGTTCGTGCCGTCCTTGCCTGGGTCGAGCGCAAGCTTGCTCATCCAGTTGTCGAGGCTAGGAGCGTCTTCCTCCATGCCGGGCGCGTCCTGGGCGGTGGGCTCCGGGGCCTTGCCGCCGAGGGACTTCCAAATGGCGTCGTTCTCCGCGAGTTGGCCGGCGTCCCGTGCTCGGCGACGGTCGCGGTGACGCCGCAGCTTCAACACGGCCTGCTCGCACAGGTGCTCCGTCCCCTCTTTCCAGTCCGTGGCCGCGAAGGACGCGCGGAACAGTTCGACGATGGCCGATTCGGGCGTGCTCAGCGGCAGGACGAATGCCGCGCACGACATGAGGGCGTTCAGGGCCGTGTCTTGCCCGCCAACGGGGGCCAGGGGCTCACCTGCAAGGACTCGGCGCACGATGACGAGGTGCTCGGGCTTGCGGATGCGTCGCAGGAGGGCCCGCAGCTCGTAAAGGTCGGCGGGAGCCCCGACGGGCGCGGACAAATTGGCATGCGCGGGCAGCCCCGACCGGGACATTTCGAGCAGCGCGTCGACGTCGAGGGCCGCCCCTTCGCCACTGAGAGCGAATGGCTCGGCACTCATGGGCGCGTCGGGCAGGAAGTAGATGCGAGCCAGGTCCTTCGTTGCCGGGTCGGCGGGAAGTCCGAGCATGCGGATTGCGGCCTCGCGCACGGAGGGCCACTCGCGCGGGAGCACGGGCCGTGACAGCGGCATGGCGAGCCGCAGGCAGTAGTCATCGGGCGGGCGGTTGCTGTGGGTCGAGTGGAGGGCGTAAGCCAACCCGTTTCGCTCAACGGAGTCGAGGAACGAGAGCTGTTGCGCGTTGAGGTGGTCCAGGTCGAACACCGCCACGGTGACAGCGCGCACGTTCTCACTTCGCCGACGCTCGACGATGTCGACAGGGCTCCAGGCGGGGCCGTTCTTCGCTGGGCAGCCACGGACGCAGGGCGACGTGGGGCACTGACTGCGACGATGGACGACGAGCTTTGCTGACAGCTCGGGCCAGGACAGGTCGACTCCCTTGGGGGTGTTGTCCTGGGCGTTTTCATAGAGCGCGACTCGCACGGGGGCGCCGTGGCGGGCGGCAGAGGCGACTGAAGGTGAAGTGGTCACCCTGCGTAAATGAGTGCGGATTTTTGCGGTGGCTCACGCGGCGAATTTTTCTTCGCGCTGGCAAGCATCAAGCCGGCAGAACCCCTCTGTATAACTCCCTAAGCCAAAGAACATGTAGGAGTAAGAGGAGCGGGGATGTGAACACGCATGAGGTGAGCATGTTCTAGGGATATATACGCGTACCCCCTTTGCCCCTGTCGTAGTTGACGCACTGCTGGGCGCGTGCTCGCTGGGCCACTCGCGGAAGTCGCACGCATTTACAGGGGGAACGACTGCGTGCCGATGGGGCGTCGACGCGCAGCCCAACCGCGAGAGCATTGAAACACCGTGTCTGAGACTGTGTGTGAATCGGGTGGGGTCGGCATGAAGCGTGCTTCCCGCGCGGGGATGTTTCACGCGCCCAAATGTTTCAGGGCCAGCGTTGGGAGGGCCCTTGCACGCTACGGGTACGCCACGGAGGCAGCACAGCAGACTGTCCTCGTGTCGCGCATCATGCAGGCCCGCGAAGATGGGGACGCCGCGCTTGAGCGACTCCTGCTGGCCGAGCTGCTCGTGTCCGTGCGTCCAGTCATCCGCCGCGCCGTCGGGAAGTGCCTGTCGTTCGCGGGCACGCTGGCCCCTGAAGATCTCGAACAGGTCGCCGTGATGGCCGTGCTTCGCACCGTCGACAAGTTCGACCCGACGAGGGGCCGGCAGTCCTTCGGAGAGGTCGCGTACTTCCGTGCTCGAACCGCCTGCGAGCAGTACGCGCGCATGCACGCCAGCGATGTTCACCTGAGCGACGGGGCTCACAAGGGCCGCACCGTGCGTTCAACGTCTGTGACTGGAAGCAACGCCAGTCGAGTCCAGTGCATAGACATACCGTCTCATTTTTCGGACGGTACTCAGGGCTGCAACCCGTTGGTCGATGCGCTGGAATCCGCACTCGGCGAGAGGTCGGGCCGGGATGCCGACGAAGAGACTCCCGAAGCGCTGCTGCTGGCGGCTGAGCGACGAGCCCTCGTCTTCGAGGCCGTGCGGCGACTGGCCCCCGAGCCGCGAGAGTTGGTGTCCCGTGTCTTCGGCATCAACCGCCCCGCGCAATCGGTGCGCTCCGTGGCCGAAGCATGGGGTGCGCCAAAGAGCCGTGTCGACAGGATGCTGGTGCGGGCCCTGGTGGCGCTGCGCGAGCTGATTGCCGACCGGGAGCGAGTGGGGCGGCGTTGATGGTTGCTGCTCGACGGCGACCGTGTTCAGCGTGGCCTCTTCGTTAGAGGTACTTACTCAGACTTCTTCTTCGGGTGAATCACCATGTCGATGCGCTGACGCGGTGCGGTCACGTTGCCACCACGCCCGCCGGTCGCAACCTGGGTCATGGTGTTGTAGACGACCTTCTCGCCTTCAGTGCTGTTGCCTTCGTTCTCCACCTTGGCGCGGTCGGTGAGGATCACCATGCTCTTCCGCGCTTGGTACTGGATAGTCACTGCCCAGCCTTTCACTTTGTCTGGCTTGGCAGGGCTTTGCTGCTGCTCGAAATATGCAAGGTTGCCTACCGAAGTGAGCACGTCGATGTCACCGGAGGCGGTGCGGGTGATTGTCACGGTGTTGCCTTTGAATATCGTCGACCCCTGGGTGATGATCACGTCGCCGGTGTAGGTGGCAACACCCAGCTTGTCGTCGAGATGTGCGTTGTCGGCTTGGATGCGGATGGGCTGGTCGCGGTCGTTCGGGAGGGCCCAGGCGCTCGCGCTTCCCAGTGCTACGCACAGGCCGAGTAAATAGGGGAGGATTTTAGCGTGCATCATATTGTCCTCTTACGTTGGACAGCAGGATCACCCTGCCGTCGTTCATCGCCAGCAATCATGCTCACGGCGCCGCCGACTCTAATGGCCTGCACCACTCCATGCATTGGGCGATCTGCAACCAAGAGAGTCTCTGTCGGTTTATTCATGTTCTCCGTGTGTGAAACTGTTCCTGGGCTATGCCCCTGGGTCGGATTTCCTTTCGCGGGCCGAATTCTGGCTTGCTCGGAGCGCACCCACTTTCAGAAAATTTTGAGAAAAACCGCTCAGGCTGATGCGTTTTGTTGGGCGCACCCCTGAAAAAGTTCGCGAAACCGCACGCATTTACATGGTGTGGCTCGTCCAACCAAACTCACCCCTGAGATTCAGAAGCAGATCTGCGACTACTTGAGGTCGGGCCTCTTTCGTCGAGCGGCTTCGGGCCTCGTGGGCGTCGACGAGCAGACCCTCTCCCGTTGGTTCCACCGTGGCGCGAGCGAGGCACGCGGGCTCTATCGCGAGTTCTTCGTCGCGGTGAACCGGGCCGAAGCCGAGTTCATGCAGAGCGCGACGGAGACGCTCCAGGCCGCCGCCACGACGAACCCCAAGCACGTCCAGTGGCTCCTGAGCCGTCGGTTCCCGGAGCTGTACGGCCGGCGTGACAACGTCGAGGCGAAGAGCCCCGAGGACCAGTCCGCCGACACCGCCGCGTTGCGCGAGCTGCTGATTGATCGGCTGGGGAAGTTCCTCCCCGACGAGCCGCCAGCGCCCATCGAAGCCGCCACGCCCGCGCAGCCCAGCAACGAGGGGGGCGAGTGATGCGTAGCGTGCTCACAGGGGCCTGGGGGAAGTTCGCCGAAGGGCTCGCGCCCCACGAGTCGCCCGCGTCGAGGATGGTCCAGACGGCTGGCTCCCGCGCGCAGCTCGCGAAGCTGTTCGGCGGGCTCGAGGACAAGGAAGTGGAGCTGCTCGTCTACGACCTCGACTTCTGGGCGCGTCGCGAGCAGACCCCTCCGGACAAGTTCTCGACGTGCTTCGTGATGGCCGGGCGCGGCTTCGGGAAGACGTGGTGCGGCGCGCGGTGGGTCATCAAAAAGGCGTGGCAGGCTAAGAGCGTCGGGGCGCTGATTGGCCCGACGGCGGCAGACGTGCGCGACACGATGATTCGCGGTTCGTCCGGCATCCTGGCCCTGTCGCCCCCGTGGTTCACGCCGAAGTATGAGCCCTCGAAGCGGCGGGTGACGTGGCCGAACGGCGTCTATGCCATCTGCTACTCGGCGGATAAGCCCGACCGACTGCGCGGCCCGAATGCCGGGTGGGGTTGGGGTGACGAGCCCGCTTCGTGGAAACACGACATGGCGGCGGTCGACCAGCTCCCCCTGGTGCTGCGCATCGGCACTCGTGAGGACCCGCCGCAGCTCCTGCTGACCGGAACACCTAGGCCGCTGAAGAAGATTGAAGAGCTGCTCTTCGCGAACACGGAGACCCAGGCGTTGAAGCCGGGCGTCGTGCTGCGCACGGGCTCGTCGCTGAGCAATGCCGCCAACCTGGCACCCACCGCGGTCGCGAACATGCGGGCCTTGGCGGGGACGCGTTGGGGTCAGCAAGAGGTGCTCGGGCGCCTGCTCTTCGATGTGCCCGGGGCCATCTTCGGCTCGGCGAAGTGGAAGCGCGTCGAAGCGGACCCGCACGAGTATGCCCAGCAGTTGGACAGGCGAATCGTCAGCGTCGACCCCAGCCCCACGAGCGAAACCGGCTCGGACGAAACGGGAATCATCGTCCAGGGGTGCAAGTCGAGCGCGCTCTTCGGGGCCGACAACGTTCCGCTCAAACGCGTGTCGGTGCTCGCGGACCTGTCGCGTCGGGCGAGCCCCCGCGAGTGGGCGACGACGGCCATCCGCGCCTATCTGGAGTGGGGCTGTGACGCGCTCGTGGTGGAGGTGAACACGGGCGGGGAGATGGTGGAGACGCTTATCAGCACCGTCGCGGGCGAGATGGGCGTGAGCATCAACGTGAAGCCGGTGAGGGCAACGAGCGCGAAGAGCAAGCGCGCCGAGCCTGTGTCCGCCCTGGCCGAAGCGGGCCGCGTCGAGTTCGTCGGGACATTCCCCAAGCTGGAACAGCAGCTCAGCAAATTCACCGGGGTTAACGGCCGAAGAGATGATCGCGCCGACGCCTTCTGTTGGGGCGTCCACGACCTCGTGTTCGCCGAGCAGTTCTTCGCGGTGTGAGGTTCTCCATGGGGCTGTTGGACAGGATGCGCGCCGCGCTGGGCGGTGGTGCGAAGCGGAAGGGGACGGGGCTGGAGCTGAGCCGGTGGACGTCGGCCCCGCCGCGTCGTGAGGTCCCCGCGCTGCTCGCCGCATATGCGGAGATGCCGTGGCTGGGGACCATCGTCGATACGGTGGGCGACGCCTTCGCGGATGTGACGTGGCGGGCCTTCGCGCGGCAGGACCCCACCACGAGGAAGGCGCTCGTCGACGTGTCGCTGCGGCGGGCTTGCGGTGACGTGCGCCGCGAGCGGTTGAAGTCGCTCGTCGATGGGGCTGGTGCGGAGGAACTGCCGGACCATCCCCTGTTGCGGCTGCTCGCGGACCCGAACGACTACATGACGGGCCGGGACTTCGCGAAGCTGTTCTGCCTCCACTACGACCTGACGGGCGAGTTCTTCGCCGTCGTCGAGGAGATGGCCGGCGTCCCCGTGGGCTTGTGGCCGGTGCCCCCCGACTGCGTGCTCTCCCTGCCGGACCTGAGCAAGCCGAAGTCGGAACGGACGTACACGGTGACGGCCGGTGGGCGCATGTTCACGCTTCCGGCTGCGAGCGTGATTTTCGTGAAGCGGTTGAACCCGGCAGACCCGCTCGGCCGCGGCATCGGCATCGCCTACGCCCTTGGTGACGAGGTCGACACGGACGAGCACGCCGCGCGCTTCACGAAGAATGCCTTCTTCAACAACATGCTGCCGGGCGCGGTCATCGCCATTGAGGGGTTCAACGAGGGGCAGGCTGGGCCCGCGAGGGCCTTCAAAGAAAGCCTCGCGCGCGAGTACGGGGGGCCCGCCAACGCTGGCCGGGTGATGATTACGAGCGGCAAGACAACCTTCGCTCGGCTCGACACGCCGTTTCGCGACATGCAGCTCGTCGAATTGCGCCGCTTTTTGATGGACTTCGTGAGGATGGTCTACCGCGTACCCCCGGAGATTGTCGGCGACGTGACGAGCAGCAACAAGGCGACGAGCTACGCCGCGCGTGAGCATCTGGCGGAACAGGCGACCAAGCCGCGCGCGGAAGTCTTCCTCGCGTCGATGCAAAAGCACTTGGCGCCGCGCTTCGGTGACGACGTGCTGCTCTCCTACGACTCGCCCGTACCCGCCGACCGTGAGCACCGGCTACGGGTGATGAGCACGCTTCCGAGCGCGTTCACCTTCGACGAGTGGCGCACGGAAGCGGGCTTCAAGCCCCACGCCGAGCGCCAGGGGTTTGCCGAGCTGCTGCCGGGGCAGAAGCCCAACGAGCCAGGCCAGACGCCGACACCCGTCGAGGGCAGCTCAGCGGAGGCCCACGCGGAAGCCGAAAAGGGCACCTGAGCCATTCGTAGAATCCGCACGCATTTACATGGGGAATGCCTGTCCCCATTACACGCACCCTGCGGTTGAGCGCCGTCCAAAAGGACGCGGCGACGTTGAGTGCCGTCGAGTCCATCGGCGGTCGACGCGTCTACAAGTTCAGGGCGAGTGACGGCGACTTCGACCGCTACTCCGACCGGCTCAACGTGAAGGGCTGGCGCGTCGATGGCTACAACGCCAACGGCGTCGTCCTCTTCAACCACGACGACGGAGCCGAAGCCGCTTCGTCGGGTGCCGAGCCGCAGTTGCCCATCGGCAAGGGGCGCGTCTACGTCGAGGGCGACGCCCTGATGGTCGACGTCGAGTTCGACGACGAGGACGAGTTCGCGAAGCGGGTCGAGCGCAAGGTCTCCAAGGGCATCCTGAATGCCGTCTCGGTTCGCTACCTCATGCTTCCGGGCCAGTACCGGCAGAACGAGCGGGGCGGCTACGACTGCGACGCGCAAGAGCTGCTCGAAGTCTCGGTGGTGACCATTCCAGGCAACGCGCGGGCCGTGCGCGCGAAGTCCTTCGAGGACGAAGGCGAAGACGTCGTCGAGCGGATTGCCGCGCGCGTCGTTGAGCTGCTCGACGCACGCGCCGAAGCGAAGTCGACGGACGACGAGGAGCCCGAGCCCGCGCCCGAGAGCAAGCCCGACACGGAAGAGCCCCCGCCTGCCGAGCCGCCGAAGGCAGACGACGAGGAAGACGACAAGGCGAAGGGTTTCAACGCCTCCGACGCGGCGAAGAGCTTCGTCGAGGCATTCAAGGGCTACATCCGAGGAGTGTGAAGGAATGACTCGCGAGCAGGTTGCGGAGATGGTGAAGGCGCTGGGCCCCGAGGTCGCGCGAGAGCTGATGGACGCCGCTGCTCGAAGCGCGCCGGGCCGCATGGAGTCGGGCAAGGGGCCGCTCCCGGGTGGCGTCTATTCGAGCCCTGAGAACCTGGGGGCGTTCGCAAAGAGCGTCATCGCAGCGGGACGTCGCACGGGCGCGGCCGAACTGGTCGATGCCGCGAAGCGCTTCGGCAACGCCGATGTGCAGAAGGCCGTGCAGCTCAGCAAGTTCGACTCGGCCGGCGTGCTGGTGCCCATCCAGCAGAGTGGCGAGGTCATCGAATTTCTGCGGCCCGAAGCCGCGCTGCTCAAGCTGGGCGTGCGGACCCAGGCGTTCAAGGGGGAGTTGCACCTGGGCCGCCAGACGGGCACTTCCGAATTCAGGTGGGTCGGCGAAGGCGAGACGGTGCCGAAGAGCGCGCCCAAGTACGGCAAGGTCGTGCTCAAGGCGCACAAGGGCATGGTGCTGGCCGACATCAGCAACGACTTGCTGCGCACACCGGGCGTTGGTGATGCGGGCGTGGGCGAGGACATCCGTGCGACGGTGGCGGACGGGCTCGACGACGCGGGCTTCAACGGCGATGGGACGGGCGCGGCGCCGAAGGGGCTCTTCGCGCAGCTCGACGCGGCGCACGCCTTCGCGTCGACGGGCACCACTGCCGCCGCGTATCTGGCCGACATCGACAAGGCGGTGGAGCTGCCGCTGACGGCGCATGTCCGCATGGGCAACGCGGCCTGGGTCATTCACCCGACGCGGGCGACCGCCCTGCTTCAGCTCCAGAACTCCGGGGTCTGGGTGTTCCGTCAGGAGATGCTCGACAAGGGCACGATTCGCGGCTTCCCGTTCGTCATGACAACGCGCGTCCCCTCGGCGCGAATCACCTTCTCGGCCGACTGGCGCCAGTTCATCTACGGCATCGACGAAGACCTGATTCTGTCGGAGCACGACACGCGGGCCGAGTTCGACGAGACCACTGTTCGCGCCATCGTGAAGGCTGACTTCAAGGTCCGCCAGCCGAAGGCGTTCAGCTCCATCACCTACGCCACCTGAGAGGCCCCACCATGAACGCCAATTCCACTGACGCGGGCGTGCTCGTTGGCATCCGCCCCGGCACCGTGCCCGCCGCCGTCGGCGCGGGAACTCGCAACAGTGCCGCTGTCGACCGGCTGGCCTTCGACTCCTGCGTGCTGGTTGCCTCGACGGGCGCTTCGTCAGGAACGCCGACGGCCCTGACGCTCGCCGCGAAGCTCCAGGAGAGCGCCGACGGCCAGAACGGGTGGACGGACCTGCCGGGTGCCGCAGTCGAGCCGCTCACGGCCCCCAACGCGGTTGCGCGCATGAACGTCCGCCTGTCCACCGCGCGGCGCTTTGTGCGTGTCGTCGAAACCGTCGCGCTCACGGGCGGTACGGCTCCCACGCTGGGCGCGTCCAGCCTGATTGTCCTGTGTGGCCCGGACGAGATTCCCGCCACCTAGCGCCACGAGACGAAGCCGGGGCCCCTCACCCCTCCAGGCCCCGGCTTCGTCTCTCCTAGGCCCTCCTGAGCCCCTTCCATGGCCCGTCCGACAGACCTCTGCCTTGCCGCCACCGTGGCCGCCGACCTGGCCGTGCCTGTCGACCCACACGTTGAGCGCTGCGTCAGTGCCGCAAGTGGCGCCATTGCCGCCCTGTGTGGCCGGGCCTTCGAGCGGGCCACGGTGACGGAGTTCCCCGCGAGCTATGCACGCCCCTACGTACTGCTCGCCCGCCCGCCGCTCGTGGAAGTCCTCCGGGTGACGGAAGGCGGTGAGCTGCTCGACCCCGGGACGTACACCATCGCTGGGGACCTCGCGGCAGGGGGACTCCTCTACCGACTCTCCGGAGTGTGGCCCGAGACGGCGCACGTGGGCGGGCTCGTCACGCTGACCGTCGACACCCGACAGGGCCACCCGGGGGCACTGGCGGTGACGTACACAGGGGGCTTCGTGACGCCGGGACAGGTAGCGGGTGACGCGTCCCTGGGCCCTGTCACCCTGCCTGTCGAAATTGAGGAAGCCGCCATCCTCGAAGCCTGCGCGCTCTACCGGGGCCGGGGGAGAGATGCGGACGTGTCCGGTGAGAGCCTCGGGGACTGGTCTGTGAGCTACCGGGAGAGGAGCGCGGGCCAGCGCCTTGCGAGTCCCCGCGCCGAGCTGCTCGTCGCGCCGCACATCCTGTGGAGGGCGAGCTGATGAGCGGCCCCGAGGCGCACTTCCGGCAGCTCGTGCGTTATGCCGAAGTCACCGGGCGCGACGCGTGGGGGACTCCGTTGCTGGGCCCCGTCCATGAGGCGCCCGCGCGCATCCAGCCGAGTCGCAAGCTGATTCGCGATGCCAGCGGCGCCGAGTTCGTCGCGTCCTTCGTCGTCTACACCGCCGCGCCGCTCACGTTGCGTCACCGGTTGTGGTTTCAGGGCGAGGACACCACCGACTTCAGCCACGCCCGTCGCCCCGCCGCCGTTGACGAGCACGTCGACGGTGGGGGCGTCGTGCGCTACCGGAAGGTCTGGCTCTGATGGCCCGCGACACCGCCGCAGACGTCGCAAGCATCCTCGCCGCGGCTGAGCTGGGCCTTCGCGTCGGGACCAACCTCTTCCTGGGGCCCACGCTCGAGGACGACGACGCGACGGTGCCGGACGTCTCGTGCTTCGTGCTCCAGACGGGAGGCGACCCGCCGCAGGGCTACCTCGGCGGGCGCAAGGTGTACCGGACCGTCACCTGTCAGGTTCGGGTGCGCTCGGACCGAGAGAGCTTCCGGGCGGGCCAGTCGCTCGCGCTCGCGACCCTCAATGTGCTGCACCTCGCGAATGCCGCGCCCTACGTGCTGATGGAAGTCGACGAGGGCAGCCCCAACTACATCGGCACGGATGGTAGTGACCGCCACTGGTGGACTTTTACCGTGGAAGCTTCCTTCGTCGACTCAGGTCCTCAAGGATCCTCGATCGTGAGATGAGTGGTTGTCATGGCTGTGGTGTTACCCTGACGTGTTGCCCAGGAATGCCGGGAGATTTGTGGGTGCGAATGTTAGGAGGCCACGCTCCTTTAGGAACTTGCAGCGGCTGAGTTGATTTCGGTCGTTGGTGAGGAAGATGTCTGCGTAGGCGGAGGCCCCTGCAATGGAAATGTCGTGCCAAGTCCCCTCGCCCTTTCCCGCTCGCTTGGTTCGCCACATGCCGATTACGGCTTCCTCGGCTGGGGTGGTGAGCTTTCTGTCGACGCTGTTGGCGATCCAGAGTCTCTTGGATAGATGGGAGAGTGCATGAGTTGCTTTGAAACGAAGGGGGTTGGAAACAATCTTTTCTGGTGTGAGGCCCCCATCGGAGAGTTCTGAGGCCAGGATGATGACTGGTTCGTTGGATTCTGATGGAGTTGCATCTACAATTAATTGGCGCGCCTCGTGAGGGGTGACTTCTACGGGTCTCGTCAAGTACGCGCTTCGATCAAGCTCAAAGAGTCGAGTCTTTACATCTCGGAGTTGCTTGTGGACTTCGGGAAGGGTCTGTGCTGCCTCAAGGAGACTTGAGTTTGTCGCTCTCGCGAGTGACCGCCAGCCTCTTTCATGAACTGGCGGCCCGGTTTGCCATCCGCGCAGTTCGGCTTTGATGATGTCGAGGTGATCCAGGGAAGGGCAAAATCGTTCTCCAAGGTGGCGGCAGAGTTTTTGGAGCCGCTGGAGCATCCGAAGTGCGTTGGTTTCTGTTTCGAGGGCTACTAGCTCGCTGATCGCCACCTTGGGGATAAGCAAATTCATGGGGCGACTGAGGATGGTTTTTGTGAATTGGTCGGTGAGGCTGTTGCTCTTGACGATGTCGCTCAATGCGGATGTGTCGATGGCGACGGATGTTTTAGCTATGCTCGGGATGACCATTTAGCTTCCTCATTGCATTGTGGCGGTGAGGCTACTTTGTCCCGACAGCCCCCGATGTTGCAAACTGCGAGTGCACTTGCGGCTCTCCCGGGCCAAGAAGGGACCGTTGGCGGTGAACCACTCCCGGAAGTCACACGCATTTACAGGGGGCAATGGCACTCAAAGTCGCGCTGGATTTCAGACTCCTCGACAAGCTGCGCAAGGTCGAACGGCCCGTGCTGGACGACCTGGCTCCGCTGGCCCACGCGCACGCGTCAACGGTGCTCCAGGCGAGCCGCGCCCTCGTCCCCGTCGGTAAGCGGGACACGGATGGAAAGCCCCCGCTGAGCACGTCGGGGTTCGTCGATGGCCCTGCGGTGAATGGCGAGAAGTCGAGCGTCAGCGCGACGGCTGGATACGAGCACGAAGCCGCTGGCGCGATTCACGAGGGCTTCCACTGGGGCGCGCAGCGCTTCGCGGAGCCCGTCCACTTCCTGCGCAAGCCCGCTCGCAAGGGGCGCGCGAAGTTCCGCAAGGCCGTAGCGGCCCAAATTCTTGCAACCCTCTCGCGGCTCTTCCCGAGCCGGTAGGCATTCGAATGGCCACCCCTATTGCTGCTCACATCGATAGCGTTTCGGTGCGCTCGGACACGAATGCCGCGCTGCCCGCTGACCGTGTGGACGGACTCACCGACGCGTCGCTGAGCGAACCGGCCGACTTCGTCGAGACGAACTACCTCGGGGGCTCCGGCTACAAGTCCCGTGTCCAGACGCTCAAGGACACAAGCGCGGACCTGTCTGGCCACTTCATGCAGGACGATGCACCCCAGTCCGTCCTGCGCGACGCACGCGACACTGGGAGCACCGTCCATGTCACGTTCATCTTCGACCCGAGCGCTGCTGCGGGAGCCAAGGGGAAGCGCATCCCCATGGTCGTCACCAACTTCGACGAAAAGCTGACGCCGGGCGGTGTCGTCGAGTTCTCCTGCAAGCTGTTGGGCAATGGCGCCCCGGTGTCCGTCTGATGTCGGTCATCCCCGCGCACGTTGGCTCCCTGTCCATCGCGGGCGAGCCGGAAGAGTTCCTCAACGCCGAAGCCGTACCCGCGCAGGACTTCACGGGCACTGAGTACCGCATCGCCGACCCAGACCTGCGACGGCTCAACCCCGGAACGCTCGCGTTCGTCGAGGTCTCCCCGGACGGTGACACCGATGCCGGTGCCTGGGTGCCCGCCGAAGCCGTCGTCGACCCGCTCTTCGGCTTCGTCTACCTCACCACGGCCCCCGGGCCATCGGCACTTGTGCGCGTCTCGGGCGCCTCGCTCCCAGTCCAGCCGGTGGCGCTCGTGCGCGCTCTCTCCCTGTCGGTGACGAACGACGTCGTCGAACTGCAAGTCATGGGGGACGGCTACAAGCGGCGCGCGGTGTCGCTTCGGGACTTCTCCGGGGAGCTGGTGGGTCTGACGGCGCTCGACGTGAGCTTCGAGGACGGGGCTCCGCTGCTTGTCGAGGTCAGCAAGGGCACGGGCTCCGAGGTGTTCCGCGCCTGGGTGAAGGTGCCCGAGCTGTCGCACAAGCTGACGCCCGGAGCCCTCTACGAGCGCACCGTGAAGTTCGTTGGCCACGCCTTCCAAACGGGAAGCGGCGCCGCCATCGCCTGGGGATACGGCACTCCCTGACTCACTGCTGGAAAGGAAAGCCGCATGTCGAACAAGCACAAGCTGCTTGCGAAGAATCGTCGCGTCGTGAAGTCCGTCGAGATTGATGGCGTCAAGGTCGACATCATCAAACCGACGATGGGGGACCGCCTGCGTCTGATTGAGCAGGCACGCGCCGCGGGCGAGATGACGGAGAAGAACGAGCCCACGGGGGACCGTGCCGGTGCGCGAATGCTGGCGCGAATCGCCGTCTGCGTGATTCACGACGCGGAGACGGGACGTCCCATGTTCTCCGTCAGCGACGTTGACGAACTGCTCGACGAGTCGTGGCTGGAGGACTTCGCGACGGACCTCACGGACGTCTTCAACGTCAGCGAAGAGAAGATGCGGGGAAAATAGACAGCGACCCCGAAGCGAACCTGCTCTACGGGGTCGCGTCACTCCTGAAACAGCCCCCCGACGTGGTTCGGGCGATGGCTTACGAAGACGTCGTCGGGCTGGTGGCCTACGCCCGGAAAGAGGCCGAGGAATTGGAGCGCCGCTCTTCCTCGCCAAACACCCCAGGCGCTTCTCCATCAGGACAGCAGTCCGTTCGACGTTTGCGTCGGAGGTGAATCAACATGGCTGGCGGTGGTCTCAAAGTCGGTGACGTCTATGTCGTTGTGACGGCCGCCGTCGGTGAGTTCACCAAGTCGATGCGGAAGATTGTCGCCGACGTGGCTTCTGCCGCGGGCAAGATTGAGCAGCTCGGGAACAAGATTGGGGAGATTGGCGCCATCGTGAGCGCGGGCCTGTATGGGGCGCTTGCGGCTGCGGCTGCCTTTGATTCGTCCGTCACGGAGCGGATGGACCGAATCAAGCTCGTCTTCCAGAACGTCGGCGCGGAGATTGGCAACGCGGTTCTGCCGCATCTGGAGCGTCTGTCGGATGCCCTGGAGCGCGCCTTGGGCTGGTTCCAGAGGCTCGACCCCACCGTGAAGTCCGCGATGGGAAGCTTCCTCTTCTGGGGAACGGCGGCAGGGCTCGCAGGCGGTGCGGTGGGTAAGGTGGCGGGCGCGGTGAAGCAGTTCGCCGAGAGCTTCCTCGCCTTCGTAGTGCCCGCGCTGGATGGCGCTGGGAAGTCGCTGGTGCGGTTCTCCGCGTTCCTCACGAGCGAGACGCCAGCAGTCGAAGGCAACTTGAAGAAGGTCGCGAAGGGGGCCGAGCAGGTCGACGCGAGCTTCGCGACGGCTTTCCGCAACTCCGCCGCTCGTATCCTCACGGTGACGGCCCCTCTTGCCGCCGTTGCGCTCGCGGTGGCTGGCGTCGCGATGCTCGCAGGCACGCTCTACAAGGCATGGCACGACAGCAGCACCGGCATGCGCGACGCCTTCGTTTCCACGTGGCGTGCCGTGACGGATGTTGCCGGGCGAGTCGCGAAGTTCTTCCAGGAGGTCTTCGCGGGGCTGGCTGCAATCGTGGGGGCGTGGGCTCGCGGGCAGCTCGACACGTTCGCCTTCGTGGTGCGCAACCTGGCTCGACTGGCGGCGCCTCTTGCGCGAGCCCTGAACCTCGACGGCGTGGCGAATGCCTTGGACGGTCTGACGGACTTGACGGGCGACGCGGTGCTCGGCGGGTTGAAGGGGCTCGTCGACAGCACCGTCGGCACCCTTCGCGATGGGATGTCGAACGTCTGGGAAGGCGTGTCCTACGGAGCGAGCTACGCCTTCGACGGCGTGAAGCTGATGGGTGGCGATGCCGCCGCGTTCCTCCGTGAGAAGTTCGGCGGTGTCTTCGACGACATGCTCGGGCCGAAGGGCAAGCTGCGCACGCCCACCCAGGCACCCGAGATTGAAGTTGGGAGCGTGGAGGTTGGGAAGTTCGACGCGAAGGCGTTCCTGAAGAACGTCGGCAACACGGCGTCGATCATCGCCGAGGTCGCGCGCCGCAAGGCGAAGGAACTCGCCGACGCGCTCGCCCGTGCAGCCGACGAAGCGAAGCGGGCCCTGACGAGCCGCTTCACCCAAGCATTCGGACGCGTCTACGAACTGGTCGACCGCTTCCAGCAGGGCATGTCGGCCGGTGGCGTGTGGGGCGGGCTGATTGCCGTCGTCGCGGAGCTGCTCTCCCAGTCGACGACGTTCGGCACGTTGCTCCAGATGGTGACGAACTTCATCCAGTACGTGGCAGACGTGCTCGGTCGCGTGCTGGCCCCCGTGCTGCCGCTCCTAGCGTCGGTGTTCAACATGGTGACGCCGCTTCTGGACGCGCTGGTGCCGGTGCTTGAGATGTTCTCGAAGCCGGTCCAGGCAATCACGCCCATCTTCGAGGTGCTCGGAACGCTGTTCAAGGGATTGGCCCCCATCATCACCGTGTTTGGTCAGATTCTTGTCGCGCTCCTGGAGCCGCTGACGTTGCTTTCAGGGCCCATCATGAAGGGACTCTTCGCCGTCATCCGGATTGTGGCGATGGGCATCCTCTACGTCGTGAAGGGCATCGGCACGGTGTGGAACGCCATCATCGGGTTCGTCGCGAGTGTGTTCAAAGCGCTTGGCAAGGTTCCCCTCGTCGGCGGTGCGTTCCGAAAGATGGCTCAGGGCCTGGACAGCATGAAGGTGCCGATGGACGCGGTCGACGGTGCGCTCGAAACCCTGAAGGACACCACCTACGACACCGCCGCAGCAAATGCCGCTGCTGGTGTCGCCGCGTGGGAGAACGCCGCCGCGACCAACAGGGCGACGGAGGCACTTACCAACGTGCCGACGGGCTTCAAGGTGGCACTCGCGCGCTTCAACGCGCAGGACCCGATTGCAGGAGCGCCGTCGACTCCTGGGTCGTCGCCTCTCGTTCCGAGCCCCGTCGTGCCGGTGAGCGGCGGCAACGTCAGCGTGGGGCAGATTGTCGTCCAGGGGGCAGAGGACCCGGAGGAGACCGCGCGACAGGTCTACATCGAAATGAAGCGCGAGGCGCACCGACGCCGCGGCAACGGCGAGTGGCTGAATGGGAGGTACTGAGATGCCTTTCCTCGCACTGAACGGCATCCCGGTGCCCGTCACGGAGGGCCGGCGAAGGCAGGTGAACATCGGCACGGACTCGCGCGCTTTCAACGGGGCCTATCGCCTGGGACGACGCGCAGTTCGCCAGGAGTGGGAGTTCAAGACGCCCCCTTTGCCGCGCGACGAGGTGCTCGCCGTGCGCGGCCTGATTGCGGGTGACGGACACACGGCGGCCTTCGAGGGAGACGCCTTCACGAGTCGTGGCCTCAATCAGACGAGTGTCGCAGGGCAGCTCTTCCAAGGGGCGCGCTTCGGCGCTGGGATGAACCTTGCCGTCGGGGCTTCCTCCTCGTGGGCCATGCAACTCGGGGCGCGCTGGACGGCCTTGCACCACGTCTACAGCAGCGCGGCGGGGGTATGGAGCCAGGTCATCAACCGGAGTGACGGCAAGAGGTGGATGCAGGGAGCGCCGTCAGAGAGTGCCGGGGGCCTGTCGGTGGCGTCGGGAACGCTCACGCTGACGGGGGTAACCAACGCGGTGAGCTTCGACGATGTCGTGGGATTGCCTTTCGAGGTTCCCGACGCGTGGGTTCCTTATCTCGTTGCGTGGCACACCGCGAGGGCCTGGAGCGCGCTTCCGTTCCTCGTGGCGAGTGGGGCCTTTCTGCCCACCGACGCGACGGTGCTCGGCGAGGTGCGGGACGGAGAGTTCGTCGAGTTCAGTCACAACGGGTCGCGCGTCGTCGGTGAGCGACTCGAATTCACGTTGAGAGAGGTCTAATCGCCATGCGCGGTATGTCGTCTCAGGGGCTCGCGGTTCTCTCGAATCCGGCGGGGCACGCGTCTCACGTCCGGGTGAAGGTCCGTGACGGGGCGGGTGTGTGGGTGAATCTGAGTCACCTTGAAGGGCGCGATTTTCTCGACGCCGTCGAAGTCGACGAGGACGTTGACCAGCCCGTCTCGGCCGCGACGGTGACGCTCAAGCGGCAGGTCGACCTGTTCAGCCTGTCGCCACTCCGCGCCGACTCAAAGCTGAACGCGGGCAACGGGCAGCTCATCCGGCCTGGGCGCGAGTTCATCGTCGAAGCGGCGGTGTCACCCGTGGGCATGCTGCCGAGTGCAGGCGAGTGGCGCGTTCTGTTCCACGGGGACATCGACGAGGTGGACTTCGCCGACGAGCAGCTCGTCTTCCGTGGGAGGGACCTCGGGGGCCGGCTCCAGGACGCGTTCATTGAAGTCGAGCGCCCCTATGGGGACTCCGCTGCTGGTGTCGCCGTGGAAACCGTCATGCAAGCCATCCTGACCGACAATGAAATGGGGGTGCTGCTGCATACGCCCATCTCCCCCGGCTGGAAGATTCGGAGGTACGCCCAGAAGAAGGCGAGCACCCTCGACGCGCTTCGCGACCTGGCTCAGCAGATTGGGTGGGAGGTGCGCTACCGCTGGCGAGAAGCGAGCGGAACGTTCGTGCTGACGTTCAGCGAGCCGAACAGAACTAACCCCGCGTTGGCCTGGACCTTCGGACCCGGCGACTACCGCAACGTCGCGAAGCTCGCCCTCAACAAGACGGAGATTCGCAACAAGATTGAGGTCGTCTACTCCGATGCCGGGGACCTGGATGTCACGGGTCAGCCGAAGCGGAAGAGCGTTTTCGCCCAGGATGCCGCAAGCCAAGCCGACTATGGCGTGCGCTTCATGCAGATTGCCGAAGACGCGTCGAGCAACATCAACCGGGAACTCGAAGCGCGGAAGATGGCGGATGCGGCCCTGTCCGACTTGAAAGAGCCGCTCGCGGACCAGGAGATAGAGCTCGACTTCTTCCTGCCGGTGGAGCTGGGAGACCTTTACCAGTTCCGTGCGAACGGCGCGCACTACTCGGATGACCAGAACCTGGCTGTCACTGGGTTCCGCCATGCCTTCACTGCGGAAGGTGATGCGCGGACGACCATCACCACGCGGGGGAAGCCCTCGTTTGGTGTCTCCATGTGGCTGGAGATGGACACGCGTCCTGGGTTGAGCGAGCCGGCTCACACGTCACCGCCCCTGGACCCGCTCAACGTGGCGGTGTCGGCCATCGTCAACGGGTTCTCCCTGTCGCTCATGCCGGCCCTGAGCGGTCCTCCGGTGGACTCCTACGAGCTGCACGTCTCGACGACGAGCGGCTTCATGCCGAGCAGCTCTACGTTGCGCGGCACCTTCGACACGACGGCCTTCGGTGTGGCAGACCTGATGCCGGGCACGGCCTACTACGTGCGCGTCGTTCCTCGGGACAGGTTCGGCAACAGGGGCAATGCGTCCCCTCAGTTCGAAGTCACCCCGAAGAAGCTCGACGGTGCGTCGCTGGGGGATGCCGCGGTCAGTTACCAGCACCTTCTGCACCCGCCGACCGACAACCTCATCCCCAACGGGTACAACGACGCGGGCCTTCGCGCGGTGGGCAAGCTGCCCGAGGGCGACAAGCTCGTCGAAGACCCCGTCAACGCGCGCTCGGGGCGCTGGGTTCGACGAGTGGAGCTGGCAAGCGCTGGGGCCTGGGTGGGGCTGAGCTGGACGGGCGGCTACGGTTCCGCAGCTCCGGGCGGTCGGCTCAAGTGCTCGCCCGGGGACCAGTTCTTCGCCGAGGTCTACGTCAAGGCGTCGTCGGCCACCGTGGGGAGCATGGGCACGCTCTATCTACTTTGGGAGGACGCGAGCGGCACCTACTCGGGGCAGTCGTCGGCGGTGGCGCTGGGGCACGTGGGGACCGCCTATCGTCGCGTGCCGCTGACGGGGACGTGCCCGGCCGGTTGCACGGGGGTTCAGCTCTTCTGGGAGGCGGAAGTTTTGGCTGCCGATGTGGGGAAGCGGCTCTACTTCGATGCCGTCTCGCTCCGGAAGATGGTCACCTTCGACCTGCTCGCGGCGAACACGCTCAAGACGTCGAACTACGCGGAGGATGGCAACGGCATCCCCACGACGGGCGCGAAGCTGGACAACGTAGGGACGACGCTCAAGGTCGCATCGAACAACGTCCAGGTGGGGCGCTACTACCTGAGCGACGGGTTCTTCCGTTCCGTTCAGGCTCTCGCGGACACGGGGAGCCGCATCTACTACCGGGGCAACAACGATGGCATGCCGAACATCGACCGGCTCAACATCCAGGTCGTCGAGGGGTACGCCATTGCCGGGGCAACAGGGGGAGCGGGCTTCTTCACCTGGGCGCACTACCGCGCGACGCTCCAACCCCAGTCTGCGAGCGACAACCTCGACGCGCTTCGGTTCTTGGAGGTCGGTTTCTATTGGGCATTCGGAGACATCCACCCTCCGAACTTCCTCTACAGCGCGACAGTCCCTATCGCTGACCGCAAGTACCAAAACGGGGCCTGGGATGGTGACGGAGCCAACGCGACGAGCGCGGGCTTCACGTTCATGTTTGGCGACAAGTTCAACCGCCTGCGCGACGACCCGCTCGTTAACAAGCTGCTCTATCTCAAGGTGTCCCTGCACAACGCGGTCGGGTTCAGTGCCGAGCGGTGGTTCTTCCCTCCGAACGCCTACAACACGGACATGGTTCGCCGTGTGTCGGGCCCTGCGTCCGCGCCTTCTGGGGGAAGCGGTGGCGGTGGCAATGAGCACGGGACATGTGTCGCGCCCTGGGAGCACGTGTTGCTCGGTGACGGTACGGAGCTGCCCGCCGAGATGCTCAAGCCCGGCATGCGGGTGCTCACGATGCATGAGGACGGGAAGGACGGGGGCGTGTTCGAGGTCACCCACGTCAGCCGGCACCATGCCGCGCGCTGCAAACTCGTCATGGAGGATGGCCGGGTGCTCGTCGTTACGCCGAACCATCGCTGGCGCACGGTGGAACGCGGCTGGATTCGCACGGACGATCTGCGGCCCGGGGAGACGATTGACGGCTTCGCGCCGGGCCGCATGACGAGGGTCGAACCCACGGTGGCCGGCGATGTGATTCAGATTACCGTTCGCTTCGCCATGACCTACGTTGTGCAGGGGTTGCTCGCGCACAACCTCAAGCCCAGGGACTATGACTGACCATTCTGGAAGCACGCGACCGCCTTGGCTCAATAACAAGGAAGTGGCGTTACCAGCCCCTGCGCACACGCCCAATGGTCTCCGCAAGCTTCGCCATTGACTCCGGATCTGTTGGATACCTGCCGTCAGCCTGGAGTGGGAGTCGCTCCATTCTGTGGTGGGTCGTTAGCTCTTGTGTCTGTACAATCATTGTGGCCCCGTTGCTTGTGGCAATGTCCCACTCGGCAATCGCATGCTCGGCGGGCGCCACGATGACGATGTGTTCTTCCCCCCTGTGTCAGGGAAGAAGTCGCCTCGGCTGAGTTGCCGAGCTGACCACCCGAAGGGGGCGAGTGCAGGCGGTTGAAGTGCCGTACACAGACGCATTCAAGGCGCAGATGGTGAAGCGGATGATG
>NZ_JABUMT010000024.1:0-87762 GCF_013336715.1 Myxococcus sp. CA056 | reverse complement strand
TGCGCTTCTCAGCGCTCCCTTGCTGGTGCCTTCTCAAAGATTGACTGCGGTTTCCGCAATCCTTCTCTTCTTCTTGGGCTTGCTATTTGGTTTTCAAAGACCGAGCCGCTTGTTTCATCCGCGACTTCCTGCTACCTTGCTGCCGCCTTCTGCTTCTTTCCGGCGTCAGCGGGGCGCCTCTTCTATTTCATCTTCGCGTTCCCTGTCAACCACCCAGTTTCGCTTTTCTTCTCTGCTGCTTCCCGAAGTCTCCAGCGCCGCCCAGTGGCTTCCGCTGTTTCTTTCGGGAGGGCGGCTTCTATCACCACCGCGCCCCGGATCAACCTATTTGGTTGGCTCCGTCTTTTTTCCTGCGTCCGCCCCGGTGGGTTACCGCGATCACCGTTTCGGCCAGGGGGCGCGGCTTCTATCACCGCCGCGTCCCAGGTCAACAACCTTCGTCGACCATTTACTTCCCCCGTCCGTTCGCCGTCAGGTGCCGGGGCACCAAGGCGTCGAGCAGGGGTCCAGTTAGTACCTCGTCACCTGTCGTCCGTCAAATACCGGATGATCGGTCCGCAGGATTTATCCACCGAACCGCATTTCGTGAACCCCCGACGCCCCAGGAAGGCTTCCTCGGCATCAGGGGTCGGCCCTCCGCCCGCCCTCCGACGTTGGGGGCGAGGCCAGCGTCCCGAACAACCAGTCCGAGAGCGGAACGGTGATGTTGAAGTTCCAGCGCCCCATCTTCGAGGGGTCGTGGTGCGCCTGGTGGTGCCTGCGAAGCCAGCCCAGCGGCCGGAGTCGGGCCAGTCGGTGCTCGGGCGGCAGGTGGTGGCAGAAGTGGAGCCACTCGTAAGAGAGGTAGTAGCCCACCGTCGACGCCATGAAGAGCCAGCCCAGGTTCCGCGTCGACACCAGGAAGGCGAGCACTCCCAGCGGCGCGGCGACAGCTCCCAGGAAGAAGAGGAGCAGCACCGGCGGGAAGAGCACCATCTTCACATCCCGGGAGGACTCGTAGGCCAGGGCGTCGTGGGTGAAGAAGCGGTGGTGTTGCTCGGTATGCCGCTGGAAGAGCAGCCCCAACCCCCTCCTCTTGTGGTGCATGGGACCCCGGTGCCCCAGGAACTCCACCACGTTCCCCAGCAGGAAGACCCCGGGAACCGTCAGCCACTCCCAGGGACGCACCGCCTCCGCTCGAGAGAGCGCCAGGAGGATGACGCCCAGCGAGCCCAGACTCGTGAAGGCGAAGTGCGCCCGGCCAGAGTAGCGGGGACCGACATGCTCACCGCGGTACTTCTCGCGGAAGGCCGTCACCCGCTCGGGAATGGTGCCAGGCGCCACGTTCCCTCCCGAGCCGCTCAACTGTCCTTCTGCCGAGCCTTCGTCTTCTGAAGCTTCTTCATCTTGTCCAGGATGAGCGTGCGCTTCAGGCTGGAGATGTGGTCCACGAAGACGTGGCCATCCAGGTGGTCGATTTCGTGCTGGAGGACGTGCGCCAGGCGCCCTTCCGCCTCCACCTCGTGCCACTCCCCCGTCCTGTCCTGGTAGCGGACCTTGACCCGGTGGAAACGCGGGCACTTCTCCCACTCACGCGGGACGGAGAGGCAGCCCTCCTCCAACGTGACGTTCTCCTTCCGCTCCAGGATTTGTGGGTTGACGATTTCGAAGGACGTCCCGTCCTCACGCCCCACCAGGGCCACGCGCAGCGACACGCCCACCTGATTGGCGGCGATGCCGATGCCTTCGGCTTCCTTCATGGATTCGGCCATCTCCTCCAGGAGCGTCTGGAGCGAGGGACCGAAGTCCGTCACGGGCTTCGTGGGCGAGGTGAGGACCTTGTGCGGCCAGATGACGATGTCGCGAGCCATGGGGCGCAATTTGCCATGTGCCCCCCACCCGGTGCCACGCCGGAAGGCTCCAGATGAGGTCTTCGCCACCTCGGCCGTCCCCCCCCGAAAACTCCCGGGACGCCCCAGCATGGGCGAGCACAGGTCTGGTAGACCTCCCCGCATGAATCCGCACTCCCAGCTCATCGTCGACTTCTACTCGGCGTTCCAGCGCCGTGACTCGAAGGCCATGAACGCCTGCTACCACCCGGACGTGGAGTTCTCCGACTCCGTCTTCATTGGCCTGCGCCACGGGAGCACCACCGCCATGTGGACCATGCTCTGCGAGCGCGGCAAGGACCTGCAGGTCACCTACCGCGACGTCCAGGCCGATGACCGCACCGGTCGCGCCCACTGGGATGCCCTCTACACCTTCGCCACCACCGGCCGGAAAGTCCTCAACCGCATCGACGCGGAGTTCGAGTTCCGCGACGGGAAGATTGTCCGCCATCAAGACCGCTTCGACTTCTGGACCTGGTCTCGTCAGGCACTCGGGCCCACGGGGCTCATCCTCGGCTGGACGCCCTTCCTCCGGAACAAGGTCCGCACCCAGGCCCGACGCACCCTGGACAAGTACATGCGCGACCACAACCTCACGGGCCCCTGACCCTCTACCGGAGCGCGCTCCCTCCCATTCCTCGAACGGCGGCTCCTGCTCGCAGCGGTTTCACGTCAGGTGCCACCCAGGAAGCTCGTGCCTCGGCCGAGTCCAGCGTCTCCTTCTGGTAGTGCCTCGCCAACAGCTTCGCGTCGGCCAGCTCCGGGGTCGTCTCCAACAGGGCCTCCAGGGACGCGCTCCCGGGTGACGCCTCCATCGCCCCCTGGACGAGCTCCGCCCAGCCCCGGGTCAGCGTCTCGTGATACTTGCCCGCCGCCCCGAGCGTTGTGGCGTAGCGGCGGATGAGGTCGCGCAGCCGCGCCAGTCCCGCCTCGAAGCCTTCCGCGCGCAGGCACAGCCAGGCCAGCCGCAGGTGCTCCCGGTGACGGAACCGCTCTCCCGGATAGGTGGCCGCCTCCACCGCCGCGAGAAAGTCCGCGTCCCCCAGGTCACCTCCTTCCACGCTCACGGTTTCACCTTCGGCTTCGACTTGCGCTCCGGGCGGGCCACGTGGTCCACCTCGGCGAGCGCCTCGAGCCCCGTCGTCAGGCCCTCCACATCCTCGTCGCCCAGCCGCTCCAGCACCGCGGCCTCCAGGACTTCCAGCCGGCGGTGGACCCGCGTGGCCAACGCCCGGCCCGCTCCCGTCAGCAATACCTGGAACGAGCGACGGTCCTCGGGCCTCGCCTCCCGCTTCACCAGACGCTTCGCTTCCAACCGGTCCATGTAGCTGGTCAGTGTGGAGCGCTTGTGCGCGAAGGCCGCGTGCAGCTCGCTCAGCGAGGTGTCCCCCGCTTCCAACAAGTACGCCAAGAGGTGGGCCTCCCCCTGCGAGAGCCCCAAGGGAGGCTCGACCGCCTCCAGGAACAGGCCGATGCGGTGGGTTGCCCGGTGCACTTCCAGGACGAATCGGAGCCTCTTCATGACGCTACTCTAACAACCGCTCCGTTTTCGGAATTTCCGAAAACGAAATGAATCGTCCGACAGCCAACCCGTGCCCAGCCCCCCACCCGATGCTCTATCCTCCAGGAATGCTCCCCGAGAACGCGCCCGTGGACCTCCTGGACCTCTGGCTCCTGGAGGCAGCCCTGGAGCTGCCGACGCCCCTTCAGCTGCTCGTGTCGCCGGACCCCGCGGGCTCACTCAACATGCGCGATGACCCTCGCTTCTCCCACGAGGAGCTGTGCGAGCGCCTGGCCGGACTCGCCGAGCGGGACCTCATCCGCATCCACGAACACCCGGACGGCATGGAGGAGCTCTTCACCCCCGAGGCGATTTCCCAGGCCATCCTCCGGCCCCGTCCCCGCTCCATCCAGGTCTATGAACTCACGCCCTCGGGAGGTGCGCTCTGGGAGACCCAGGCCCGGCCCGACTGGAGCCGCTACGTCAACGCCGGCGAGGAGCCCAGCGCCAACGACGCCCCGGAGTCGTGGGTCATCGAAGCCGTGAGTCTCGACATCGCCGAGGCGGAGTTTCGCTTCCACGAGGAGCTCGGCGATGGAAACCGCCCCGTTCCCGAGTCGAAGCGCGGCGAGGCGCTCACTCCCTGGAACGTGACGTACTGGAAGACGCTGCCGCGCGGCTATCGCCTCCACTACACCAGCGTCCCCCAGCCACCCGACCCGGTCCGCACCGCCGCCTCGCGCCGCCGAGAGCCCTGGTACACCCCCGTCCGACTGTGACGAAGGGTGGACCCTTGCCTCTCATGGGGCTCAACCCGGCACTCTCGACGCACGCGAGGGCGCGGGCGGCTCAGGGCGCGGGGGCCTTAGCGCCAGCTTCCTTCGACGGCTCGGCCCGGTACACGTAGAGCGTGTAGTTCGAGCCCGTCGCATAGCCAGGCAGCTTCCCGGGGTTGAACACACTGGTGCTCGACACCGTGCCGCCCGCGTAGCCGCTCGGCATCTCCACCAGCTTCAGCGCACACCCCGCCAGCACGAGCCCCGCCACCGGCACGTCGTTGCTCACCAGCGTGCACGTCCCAGAGGCCGTGAAGCTCCCTTCCGGCAGATTGAAACGCATGTGCGCCGGTATCTGCTGCCCCGCCGGAAAGCGCGTGTCGGTGATTCGCAGGCACGCCGTCGCCGACCCCACGCTCTTCTCGCCCCGGCTCACCCACTTGCCGTCGCGCTCGCGGCTCTTCGGCACGTAGATGCTCGCGCCCAGCTTCACCGTCGTCTCGAACGGCGCCGCCGCGCACACCGCCGCGTCCGGGGGCTTCGTCGGGTCCTCCTGGGTGCGGAACTGGTAGACCTCCTCCGCCGCTCGCGCCTCGGGGACTCCCGCCAGCATCACCCACGCACCCAGCACCACCGCACCACCGTGCCACCGCGACATAGGTTCCTCCTCTTGAGAGTCCTGGAGCCCGCACGCATCCGGGGCCCTGCCCGCCGACAGCTTCTGCCCGTTGGCCCATGAGCCCCTGGCGCGCACGGCCCCTCCGTACCGCGCGCGCCTGGAGGCCGCTGCTACTGCCAGGACAGCGTGTACTCGGCGTCGAGCGGCCCCGTCTTCTTGCCGCTCACGTGCACCTGCGTTCCGCCCATCGCCTCGATGACCGCCTGGAGCACACCCTCGTGATAGGCCGGCGTCATGAAGTCGCGCTTCATCGTGAAGACGCCACTCGTATCGCTCGTCCACGTCACGCCGCGCTCACCGTAGCTCACCGCCGCTCGATAGCCCGAGTGCAGGTTGCCCAGCATCCGCTTCGGGCTGTTCCCGGCCAATAACAGCAGCGTCTTGCCCGCCGCCGAGGACAGGAAGTCCGACGTCGCCTGCACGCCCATCCTCCGCAACGCCGGGTCGAACCCACCCAACTGCGGCCCCATCACCTGCGCCGCCGTGAAAGACAGCCGCAGGAACGCCGCCACCGGGTAGTTGAAGAAATCGACGTACTTCTTTTCTCCCGCGACGGCGAGGCACTGCTGTACCGCGCTGTCGCCACCAAGCACCTTCACCGCGCCAATCACGCCATTGAAAAACAATCCGCGCGCGGTGTCGTCGCGCGTCGCCAACGAGACGCGCTCCTCCAACTCGCGCGCGAGGTGGGGCTCGAGCACGTCCGGCTTCTGCTTCATGTCTGTCATCAAACGGTGTCTCCACGGGGGGAAGGAGGCACTCGAAGTTTACAGCCGAATCAACTGCGCGCCGTAGTGGATATTCGCTCCAACGGCCGCCACCAACACAATGTCCCCCGCACCCAGTCGAACGCGACCCGCCTCCAGGTCCTCCGCCAGCAGGATGAGCATCCCCGCCGCCGACGTATTTCCATACAAGTCAACATTGCAAGCGACAGTCTCGGGCGAAAGCCCCGCGCGCGTCACGAAGGCATCCATCACCCGCTTGTTGGGTTGGTGAAAGTAGTACCGCTTCACCTCACCCTGCAGCTCGGGTCTGGGATTCAACACCGTGTCCAGGCACTTCTGCATGTACTCCGGATAGCTGCGCGCCACGCGAAACCCATCCACCACGAAGGCCATGTCCGCCGGACGCGACCGCCCTGGCTGGTAGGGAAGCTTCAACACCCCGCCCCCCTTGCGGATGACCAGGTCCCCATGCGCGTTGCCCGAGAAGGAGGCGAGGATGCCCGCCCCCGCCGGCGCGTCCTGCTTCGTCTGGAGCACCACCGCGCCCGCCCCGTCCCCGAACACGTACATGGAGAGGTAGCCCTGGAGCGTCTTGGCCCGACCCGGCCCCGGAGGCAGCTCGTCCAGGTACACCTCCCGGTTCACCAGCGGCGACGTGAAGGCCGAGGCCACCACCGCCACCGTGCGGAAGCGGCCCCCGTCCATCATCTTCTTCACCAGGTCCAACACGTACGTCGTGCCACCACACCCGTCATCCACCACCAACGCGAAGGCGTCCTCCCGCAGCCCCAGCCGGTGGTGCAGCTGCATGGCGTCATGGTTGAAGTGCGGCGCGTCCGGCGTACACGTGACGACGAAGAGCGCGTCCAGCTCCCCCGCCTCCACGCCCGCGCCCGTCAGCGCCTTGCGCAGCGCCACCTCGCACATGTCCGTGTTCGTCGCGGGGTAGATGTGGCCGTCATCCTCCGGCGGAGGCACCGCGCGTCCCGTCGCCTCGTCGATGTCCCAGAGGAAGCGCCGCTCACGGATGCCCAGCTTCTCCTCGATGCGCTCCGCGGGCCACCCAGGGATGGCCCGGGCGATGCGCGCATTGCTCACCCGACGCGATGGAACGAAAGCCCCGGCTCCGACGACACAGACATTGGGTGTCATTTCATGGCCTCGTCTTTTCACCGCCACGCCGGATGGGAGGGATTCCCTGGCCTGTTCTGTCGAGCAGGATTCACGCCAGAAACGAAGCCCTTGAAATGACGGTGCACCGCGTCGGAAGCAGCTTCAGTCTTGAAGCTTCTTGCGCACATCCGACTCAGTAATCCCACGGATTTACTGAGAGGAGGCCCGTGCTTCAAAAATGAAGCGTTTCGCACCAAATCCGAAGCAAGCCCGGCGATACATTTACTTTCCGTGCGCGGATGCTCCACTCAAAGCGAGCGGTGACCTCAGGGAAACCCCTGTATTGCAAGTGATTGCGTACTCTGAGTGCCGAGACATCCTGGACCCACCCCACTGCTACGCGCGTGGAGGTCTCCTGATTTCCAGACCGAGCCGGAAGCCGTCCGCATCCAGGAGGTCGGGTGCTTCCCGGCGCAGGCAGGCCCATGCCAGTCTCCGTCGACCGAAAGGCGTCGGAACCCACCGCCTCGTCGCGACGCATGTCCCGAGCGAGGCCCGACGAATGGGACGTGCCCTCGTTCAAGTCCTATCCCCGTCGCTGGCAGCCCCTCCTCCGGCTCGTGCTCTTCACCGCGACCTATGCGCTCGGCGTGCGGCTGGGCGCGGTGCTGGCCTTCCCTCCCGAGTTGGTCTCCGCCATGTGGCCCCCCAGCGGCGTGGCGCTCGTGGGGCTCCTGCTCACGCGACACCGGGAGTGGCCGCTGCTCGCCCTCGCCGCCATCCTCGTGGAGCCGCTCGTCGTCGGCGACTCCCACGGACCCATCACCTCCACCAGCTTCGTCATCGCCGCCGGCAACCTGCTCGAGGCCATGGTGGGCGCCGTGCTCCTGCGGCGACTGGTACGACTCCACCCGGCGATGGACCGCGTGCGGGACGTGCTGGGACTGGTGGGACTGGCCGCCCTCGGTAGCACGCTCATCAGCGCGACCCTGGGCATGGGGATGATGCTGTCGGCCCTGCGCCTGGCACCCAGTGACTTCTGGCCCTCGTGGCGGGTGTTCTGGGTGGGCAACGCCATGGGCGTGCTGCTGGTGGCGCCCCTGCTGCTCACCTGGCTCTCACGGGGACTCGACGGGTGGAACCGGCAACGACGGCTGGAGCTGGCGGCCCTGCTGCTGCTGCTCGGCGTGACCACCCAGTGGGTGTTCAGCATGCCGCCCACCGCCGCGCCTCCCGCCACCTTCCACCCCGTCACCTACCTGTCCTTCCCCTTCCTGCTCTGGGCCGCCCTGCGCTTCGAGGCCCGGGGCACCACCATGGCCACCGCGGTGATGTCCTCGCTCGCCCTCTGGCACACCGCCCATGGCAACGGCCCCTTCGCCCAGTTCGCCTGGCACAACGACAGCCTCACCTTCCTCCAGTCCTTCCTCGCCGTGGCCAGTGTGTCCGGACTGCTCCTCGCCAGCGCCCTCAGCGAGCGCCGTCGCGCCCAGGAAGAGGTGAGCCACCTCAATCAGGAGCTGCGCCAGTCCCTGCAGACGCTCGCCGCCACCCAGGCCACCCTCGTGCGACGCGAGCGCATGGCCGCCCTCGGAGAGCTGAGCGCCACCGTGGCCCACGAGGTCCGCAATCCCCTGGGCGCCATCTCCAACGCGCTCGCCGCCATCCGCCGACTCGCGCCCCAGACGGCCCATGGGCCCGCGGGCACCTTGCTGGTCATCATGGATGAGGAAGTCCAGCGCCTGGACCTCATCGTCAATGACCTGCTCGACTTCACCCGCCCCATGGAGCCACGACTGCGGACCCAGGCGCTCGGCCCCGTGGTGGAGGGCGCCTTGAGTGCCTCACTGCGCTCGGGGCCCTCGGGCATCAACGTCTCGCGGACCCTGGACGAGCCGCTGCCTCCCATCGACCTGGATGCCCACCTGCTCCACGTCGCCCTCACCAACCTGTTCACCAATGCCGTGCAGGCCATGCCCTCGGGCGGCAGCCTCGTCACTCGCATCGAGCCGGAGACGCGCTCCGGGACTCTTCACGCCCGGCTCACCATCTCCGACACCGGGCACGGGATTGCTCCCGAGGTCCAACAGCGCATCTTCGAGCCCTTCTTCACCACTCGCGCCAGTGGCACCGGACTGGGACTCGCCATCGTCCGCCGCATCGTCGATGGACACCACGGAGAGGTCACCGTCGACAGCGCCGTCGGCCAGGGCACCACCTTCACCGTGTGGCTCCCGTGCGCCAGTGCACCCCAGGCCGCGGCCTGAGTGAGTGGCGGTCCACGTTGTCGTCGTGAGACCAGGCCACCGGGGCGCACCGCGCTCCTGCTCGACGGCCCTGCGCACGGCGCGGACGTCCTCACGCCTCCGTACTCCTGCTTGCGAGCCGGTCCGGACACCGTGTTTCGCACGGTGTCCGTGTCCCGACTCACGAGCGCCCCGTGACAGGGCGCCCGTCACTTCACTTCAGAACGGGATGTTGTCGTCATCGCTCGGCGGCGGAACGTCATCCTGGTAGCCGCCACCTCCACGGCTGCCGTAGCCGTCCCCGCCCCCACGATTGCCGTAGCCCTCGTTGCCACCACCACCGCCACCACCCTGCTGCCGGGCCATCTCCGCCTCGATGGCGCTCAGCAACTGGCGCTCCTTGTCGTGCCAGCGCGACTTGCTCGGGTCGTTCAGCGAGCGGCGCGCGCCGTTCGCATAGAACTCGAGGTCCTGCATGCTCGCGCCCGCGACCGGCGCGCCCTTGCTGCGGCCGTAGTTCGGGAAGACCATTCCGTCCCCGCCGCCACCGCCGCCACCGCCGCCACTGGGCGCCGCCGCGCGACGAGGCGCCGCCGACGCCGCATCCGGCGTTCCGCCGATGGACAACTCGCCCATCCTCAGCGTGAAGCCTTCTTCATTCTTGAACGCCGTGCCGACTCGCACCTGTTCCACTCGCCCATCAGGGCGCCGCACCGCCACGGTGACTGGATAGCCTTGCTCACTCATGGCGCCCGAATCCCATCACGGGACCCTTACTGTCAACGGGAGCGCGCGCCCCGCTGTCCGCCATCCACACGCCCGCCTGGACGACGCTCTCCCGCCCCGAAGAACCAGGGGCTTCCCGGGGTGTTCGGCACACGCCGGCTCGCAGGGCAGGAGCGCGACACACCCATTCGCGTCCTCTCCCTTGCACCCGAGCACATCGCCTCACAGGGCGGCTCGCGGCTCAGGACGTCGGTGGGCCTGTCGGGCGCCGTGCTTGCGGGCGCGCCTCTGCTTGGATTGGGTTGGGTGGACCGGATACACGCCTCGCGCAGCGGCCCTCCTCAGGGACACTCGAACGGGGCGGCGGGCTCCCTCACTTCAGGAGCCCACCTCGAATGGACAGCGAGTGGAGCGCGAGCCTTCCGCGACTCCCCTCAGCTACGCCATCCTGCCCTTCTTGCCACGCGCCGCCGTCTTCGACCGGGACGCGCCACGCTTCGCGGCCACCGGCTGGGACTCCTGCAGCGCCTTGCTCGCCGCACGACCGCGCGGCAGCTTCACGTCCTGCACCGACTGCGGCCGGGCGTCATCCACCCACGCCGTCGGACGACGGTCCGTGCGCATCAGCAACCGCAGCTTCTGGTAGTGCGCCGAGCAATACCCCTTCGAACGGCTGGGGCGCTTGCACCCGATGATGGCGCACGAACGCGAGCCATCCGCCGTCTTCGCTCCACGCGCCACCGCAACCGGCGCCTTCGCCGCCGCAGCTCGCGTCGCCACCAACGGCAACTCCACCTGCGCCGTGGGACGACGTCCCGGCTTGCCACGCTTCACCGCCGGCGCCGGCAACACCGCCGCCTGCCGCGTCGTCGCCGCGGGACGCACTCCCGCCAGCGCACCCAACCGGCTGGTCAGCGGCGCCAGGCGGAACGTCACTGAACGCAGCATGTCCAGGGCCTCAAGGCCCTCCTCCAACCGATTCACCGCCTGCTGCAAAGGCACTAGCTGGGACTGCAGCTCGCGCCGGAACATCTCTCCAAGCTCGTTCGCAATGGACATGTGACGGGAGGATATACGCCGTCCTGGGTTATCGGCGGGAAATCCGCTGCACGACGCGCGCCAACGGTCATCCCCCGAGCGATTTTCAGCCCCAACCCCCTCCCCAGGGTCCTGCTCCGAGCAGAAGTCTCAGACCCGGGGGCCATCCTGAAACAGACGTATCAGCCTGGAACATGAGGCGACGGCACCGTCTCCACCACCGGCTTGGGCATCACCGAGGCCTGGGTCTCCACCGTCGCGGGGCGCTCGGACAGAAGGGCTGTCGCCGTCGGGCACGAGCGCACCATCGAGGAGAGCGCCCACACAAACAACACCGTGACGACGAACGGGTGACCCACGACGGATGCCTCCAAGCACTCGGATTCCCACCAAGAACGCGACCCACCGCATTCCTTGGCCTTGCTGGGATACGAACGAGAATAGGTAAAGGGTCTGACGTGCCCCGGAGGGAGGGACAGCGGCCCGCCGAGCAGCCCCCTCCCAGGGATGGACCCGAGCCCCCGCGGCGACGTCGTGGATGTTAAAGGAGCCGGGACATGACTCCGGCCCCTCCTTCCGTCCGCTTCCGAGGCACCGATTCCTACCTGACCCACGAGGGCCTCCAGGCCGCCGTCAACTGTGCCCTCACCCTCCAGCGCCCCCTGCTGGTGAAGGGCGAGCCGGGCACCGGCAAGACGCTGCTGGCGGAGGCCATCGCCCAGGCCCTGGGCCACAAGCTGCTCACCTGGCACGTGAAGAGCACCACCCGCGCGCAGGACGGCCTGTACGTCTACGACACCGTGCAGCGCCTGTATGACTCGCGCTTCGGCGACGGCGACGTGCGAGACATCCGCCGATACATCCGCATGGGCCCCCTGGGCGAGGCGTTCTCCGCCCCCGAGCGCGTCGTGTTGCTCATCGACGAGGTCGACAAGGCGGACCTCGAGTTCCCCAACGACCTGCTCCACGAGTTGGACCGGATGCGCTTCCGCGTCACCGAGACGAACGACGAGGTGGCCGCGAAACACCGCCCCATCGTCGTGATTACGTCCAACAACGAGAAGGAGCTGCCGGACGCGTTCCTGCGCCGCTGCGTGTTCCACTTCATCGACTTCCCCGACGCGGAGCTGATGCGCCGCATCGTCGACGTGCACCACCCGGGGCTCGACGCCGCGCTCACCGACCAGGTCCTCAAGGTCTTCTACGAGCTGCGCGGCTTCACCCGCCTGCGCAAGCGCCCCTCCACCAGCGAGCTCATCGACTGGATTGCCGTGCTCAAGGCCCAGGGCATCAACGACTTGAAGCTGGACGAGAACCTGCCGTTCCTCGGCGCCCTGCTGAAGAAGGAGCAGGACCTGGTCTCCGTGGCCGAGGCCTTCGGACGCGGTCGGCGCTCACGGGCCTAAAAGCCATGTTCCTGCCATTCTTCTACGAGCTGCGGCGACGGGGCGTGAAGGTGGGCGCGCAGGAGGCGCTCGCCCTGGCGGGAGCCCTGAAGGCGGGCCTCCATGACAGCAGCCTCGACGGCTTCTACCACGTGGCGCGCGCGCTCCTGGTCCACTCAGAGACGCAGCTCGACTCGTTCGACCAGGCGTTCCTCTCCCACTTCCAGGGCGTGGAGACCGCGGGCCTGGAGCTGACGCAGGAGCTGATGTCCTGGCTGGAAGAGGCGCGCGAGCGGCCCCAGCTGACGCCCGAGGAGATGGCGCTCCTGGAGGCGCTGGACCCCGAGGAGATTCGTCGCCTGTTCGAGGAGCGCCTTCGCGAACAGAAGGAGCGCCACGACGGCGGCAACCGGTGGATTGGCACCGGCGGCACGTCACCGTTCGGCAACAACGGCTTCTCGCGCGGCGGCATGCGCGTGGGGGGCAAGGCCGGCGGCAAGCAGGGCATGGCGATGATGCAGGCGGGGGCACGCAAGTACGCGGGGTATCGCGACGACCTGGTGCTCGACACGCGGCAGATGGCCGTGGCGCTGCGCAAGCTGCGCGCGTTCGCTCGAGACGGAGCGCCGGACGAGCTGGACATCGACGAGAGCATCTCCGCCACCGCTCGCAACGCGGGGGAGCTGGAGGTGGTGACGCGGCCTCCGCGCAGGCCCAACACCCGCGTGGTGCTGGCCATGGACGTGGGCGGCTCCATGGACCCTTACGCCGCAGTGATGAGCCGGCTGTTCTCCGTCGCGAGCCAGGCCACGCACTTCAAGGAATTGCGAACGTATTACTTTCACAACTGCGTCTACGGAAAGCTCTACGCCACGCCCCAGCTCACCGGCGGCATGACGGTGCCGGAGCTGGTGGCGCAGGTGGGACGGCACCACAAGCTCGTCCTGGTGGGCGATGCGTCCATGGCGCCGTACGAGCTGGCCATCCGCACGGACGCCGAGGGGCGCTACAAGGCGGACGGACAGGAAGGGCTGACGTGGCTGATGCAGCTGGCCCAGCACTTCGAGCGCAACGTGTGGCTCAACCCGGAGCCGATGGGCTCGTGGCGCTCGGGCTCCATCGCGATGATTGCCCAGGTGTTCCCCATGTTCTCCCTCACCGTGGAGGGACTGGGTGAGGCGGTGGCCCACCTGACTCGCGGACGCACCGTGAAGGGCGCGGCGGCGCGGCGCTGAAGTCGCTCGCCTCCCCCCTCCGGGGCGGGGAATTCCCGGGGCCCGTGGACTGAAGGACTGCGGGCGGCCAGGGGCGCTCGTTTCGTGCGGCGCCCCGGCGTCAGTTACGGCATGGTGCGCCGCGCGTGAGCCCGGAGCACGAGGACCTTATGACGACCGACAATCAGCAGGACGTGCTGAGCATCAACACCATCCGCACCCTGGCCATGGATGCGGTACAGCAAGCCCACTCGGGCCACCCGGGGGCTCCCATGTCCCTGGCCCCCGTCGCCTACCAGCTCTGGCAGCAAGAGCTCCGGTATGACCCGTCCCACCCCATCTGGCCGGACCGCGACAGGTTCATCCTCTCCAACGGCCACGCGTCCATGCTGCTGTACGCGCTGCTCCACCTGGCCGGCGTCAAGCGCGTCACCCGCGACTACAAGGTCGAGGACGCCCTGAGCGTCTCGCTCGAGGACATCCAGAAGTTCCGCCAGTTGGACTCCGCCACCCCCGGCCACCCCGAATACCGGTGGACCAGCGGCGTGGAGACCACCACGGGTCCCCTGGGCCAGGGCGTGGCCAACAGCGTGGGCATGGCCATCGCCAGCCGCTGGCTCGCCGGCCACTTCAACAAGCCCGGCTTCGAGATGTTCTCCCATGACGTCTACGCCATCTGCGGCGACGGCGACCTCATGGAAGGCGTCGCGTCCGAGGCCGCGTCCATCGCCGGCCACCTCCAGCTGCCCAACCTCTGCTGGCTCTACGACTCCAACCACATCTCCATCGACGGCAGCACCGACCTGGCCTTCACCGAGGACGTGGGCCGCCGCTTCGAGGGCTACGGCTGGCGCGTGCTGCGCGTGCCGGACGCCAACGATTTGACCGTCCTGGGCGAGGCCCTCCACACCTTCAAGACGCTGCGGGGCAAGCCCACCCTCATCATCGTCACCACCCAGATTGCCTACGGCGCCCCCAAGCTCCAGGGGTCGTCCAAGGCTCACGGCGAGCCGCTCGGCGACGAGGAAATCAAGGGCACCAAGCGCAACTACGGCTGGCCCGAGGACGCGAAGTTCCTGGTCCCCGAGGGCGTGCGCGAGCGCTTCCAGGACCGCATGGGCGCCCGCGGCAAGAAGCTGCGCGAGGCGTGGGATGCGCGCTTCGTCGAGTACCAGAAGCAGTTCCCCGAGCTGGCCGACGAGCTGACGCGCATGCAGCGCCGTGAAGCGCCCAAGGGCTGGGACTCCGAGCTGCCGACGTTCCCCACCGACGCCAAGGGCATGGCCACCCGCGAGTCCAGCGGCAAGGTGCTCAACGCCGTCGCGAAGCACTACCCGTGGCTGGTGGGCGGCTCGGCCGACCTCAACCCGTCCACGAAGACGTACATCACCGGCTCCGAGTCCATGAAGCCCGGCGAGCATGCCGGCCGCAACATCCACTTCGGCGTGCGCGAGCACGCGATGGGCTCCATCGTCAACGGCCTGTGCCTGAGCAAGGTGCGCGGCTACGGCGCCACGTTCCTCATCTTCAGTGAGTACGAGCGCCCCGCCATCCGCCTGTCCTCGCTGATGGAGCTGCCCGCGCTGCACATCTTCACCCACGACTCCATCGGCCTGGGCGAGGACGGCCCCACGCACCAGCCCGTGGAGCAGCTCGCCAGCCTGCGCGCCATCCCCGGCCTCATCGTGCTGCGTCCCGCCGACGCCAACGAAGTCGTCGAGGCGTGGAGGGTCATCGGCCAGCAGAAGAGCCACCCCGTCGTCCTCGTCCTCACCCGCCAGGCCGTGCCCACCGTGGACCGCACCAAGTACGGCGCGGCGTCTGGTGTCGCCAAGGGCGGCTACGTGCTGGCGGACGCGGAGGGCGGCAAGCCGGAGGTGGTGCTCATCGGAACCGGCAGCGAGGTGTCCCTGTGCCTGGACGCCCACGACAAGCTCACGGCCGAGGGCATCAAGTCCCGCGTCGTCAGCCTGCCCTCGTGGGAGCTGTTCGAGAGCCAGTCGCAGGAGTACCGCGACAGCGTGCTGCCTCCCACCGTGCGCGCGCGCGTCGCGGTGGAGAAGGGCGCGGCGTTCGGCTGGGAGCGCTGGGTCGGCTTCCAGGGCGGCATCGTCGCCATGCGCAGCTTCGGCGCGTCCGCTCCCATCAAGGCGCTCCAGCAGAAGTTCGGCTTCACCGTCGACAACGTGGTGAAGGTGGCCAAGGACACGCTGGCCAAGGCCAAGGCGTAGTCACCGTCACCCGCGCGCCCGACGCGCGACGCTGAAAAAGACGAGGGCCCCGGACCATCCCCCAACGGTCCGGGGCCCTTCTTGCTTCAGTCCTCGCCACTGTCCTTCCAAAAGAAAGGGACCCGGGCCATCCCCCAACAGCCCGAGCACCCGATGCCCCTCTTAAAGAGAGGCTCCGCATCAAGAAAAGGCCCCCGACTCATCCCCCAACAAATCGGGGAGCCCGAACAGCCACTCCCGTTGCCGCACGAGAGCCGCGTTGCTCAAATCATCGTGGGTTCACGGGAGCCCCTTGCCCGACTCGAAGCCCCCCGGCTCCGGTCGCTCCCACGTCCCACCCAAAAGTCCGCACCCCTTCGCCCCCCGTCCCCGCATCACCCTGGTGCGGTCGTCGTGCCACGGTGCCGCTGACTCCCTGACTTCATTGCATCGTGCATGCCGAGCCTCGGTACACACACTCGCGCCGCGGCTCCCGGCGCCATCCCCTCCACCTCGCCCGGACACCCCGGGTTTCCCGCAGGCTTGAAGCTGACTCGCGCCTCGTCAGGTCCAGGTGGTGGGTCGCTCCTTCCGACCACCTGGACTCCTCGGAGGCTGGGGCCACGGCGCGGCGGTTCTCGTCCGCGCCGCCGCGCCCGGACTTCGCTTCGGAATCAGGCGGTGATGAAGCGCGGGGGCGGGCGCACCACGCTGAGCTGCTCCATCTCCTTCACCATCTTCTGGAAGTCGGAGTTCGCGATGCCCGTCTCGCCCTTGGCCAGCGACTGGGTGGCGTACTTCTCGTAGGTGTCCACCACCTTGCGCGCGTCCGGGCTGAGGCGGTCGTAGTTCTGGCGCGCCCACTTCTGGAGGTCCGCGTACTCCAGCCCGGCGGCCTGGCCGTCGAGGTCACCGGCGCCCTTGCTGATGGCGTTGGTCAGGTCCTTGGCGGAGATCTTCCCGTTCTTCCCATCCAGCGTCTCCAGCGCGGTGCGCATGGACGCGTCGTGGAAGGTCTTGTGCTGCGAGGCGTCCTTCACCATCGCGTCGAAGCCCGGCTTGTCCAGGCCCTTGGGGCCCGCCGTCTTCGAGTGCTTCTCGTACGTCTCCATCACCTTCTGAGCCTCGGGCGTCAGCCGGTCCTGGTTCTTCGCCGCCCACTTCTGGAACTCGGCCAGCTCCTTGGTGGAGTTGCCGTCCGCGTCGCCCGCGCCCTGCTTGATGGCGCCGAGCAGGTCCTCACCGGAGATGGGCCCGTTCTCCTTGTCCAGCTTCGCCAGCGAGTCGCGAGCGCTCACGTCGCCCACGCTCTTGAAGTCCTTCATCATCTTGGACCACTCGGTGGAGCTCAGGTCCTTGTCGCCCGTGGCCATCGCCTTGGTCGCGTGCTTCTCGAACTTGCCCATCACTTCCTTGGCCTCGGGCGACAGCTTGTCGCCGTTCTTCTTGGCCCAGTCCTGGAAGGCCTTCAGCTCGTCCGCGGTGTTGTTGTCCGCGTCCTTCGTGCCGCTGCGGATGGCCTTCGCCATGTCATCGCCGGAGATGGGCTTGGGCAGCTTGTCCAGGCCCGCGAGCGCCTTCTCCGCGCCCTTGTCGCCCACGCCCTTCATGTCATTGATCATCTTCCGCCAGTCGCCGTCCTGGTGGCCGTTGGCCTTCCTCTCCGCGGCGAACTTGGAGAAGCGGTCCATCACCTGCTTCGCCTCGGGCGTGAGGCGGTCCTGGTTCTTCTCCGCCCACTCCGCGAACGCGCGGTACTCGCCCTTCGCCGCCTGGCCGTCGTGGTCACCCGTGCCGCGCTGGATGGCCTTGGTGAGCTGGTCCGCGGTGATGGGGCCCTTCGTCTGGTCCAGCTTGTTCGTCTCGCTCAGCGCGCCCAGGTCCAGCGGGCTCCACTCGTTCGGCAGCGGCTTGGACGGGAAGCACCCACCCTTGTCGAAGCTGTCGCCACCCGGACGGCCCGCCTGCTGGTGCGGCGTGTGGTGCTTCATCATGTGGCGCAGGTCCTTCAGCAGCTGGTGCTCCTTGACCAGCGCGCGCTCCAGCTTGCCCTCCAGCTTCTCGAGCTTCGACTCGGTGCGAGCCAGGGTCTTCTGAGCGGAGTTGAAGGAGGTGGCGACGGACATTTGGTTTCTCCGAAGTAAGTCGTTGTGAGCACCCCTATTGCTCGCGGCGTGCCACACATCTCCTCCGGTTACCCACCTTCACTTCCGGCCTGTATTCAAGAGGTTAGAAGGCACCAGCCCCTCCACGAGGGGTGGTGACAACTGTCACCACCGATGACAGTCGTCACCAGGGGGAAGGCCCCCCAGGTGGTGACCAGAGTCACCGGATCCCCCGAAGTGGTGACTGGAGTCACCGGATCCCCCGAAGTGGTGACTGGAGTCACCGGATCCGCTTGCTCGCGGCTCGACGCGGCGCGCGCGCCGGCGAGGCCAGGGCCTTGCGCACGCGCTGCTTGCCCTGAGGCCGCTCGGCCACGAGCTCGAACCCCTGTTTTTCAAAGAACGGCACCGTGCCCGTGTACGCGGACGCATTGGAGATACGCGCGGACCCCTTGGGAGGTTTCACGGGATATCCCTCCACGGTGCGCGCGCCCCGCTGACGCATCACGTCCAGCGCGGCCTTCAGCAGCACCGTGGCGACGCCCTGGCCCCGGAAGTCCTTGTGGATGAAGAAGCAGGGCACCGACCAGACGTCGTCCGCGTCGTCACACCGGAGGCTCGGTGCGCGGTCCAGGCGCGGGAAGCTCCGGCGCGGCCCCAGCGTGAGCCAGCCCACGGGCTGTCCGTCCACGAAGGCCAGCAGGCCCTGGGCCTTGCCCTCATCCACCAGCGCCTTCATCCGCTGCTTCGCGGGCGCGCCCTTCACGTCAGCGAAGCGCTCGCCTTCTTCCAGCCGCCAGAACATGCACCAGCAGCCCGCGCACGCGCCGTTCTTCCCGAACAGCGTCTCGAGCGCCGGCCACAGCTTCGGCGTCAGCTCCTGAATCTCGATGTCGAGGGACATGCGCGAGAAGGTAGTGGGCGCGAAGGCTCGCGGCACCCCTTCGTTACAGGCCGCCTCTCAGCTCCGTGTCGCTCCACAGCGCGCCCTCACGCTCGCGCAGCAGGAACGTGAGCCGGCCCTGATGGAAGCCTCGCACCGGGGCCTCGGGGTCGGGGAAGCCCACCGGCAGGCGCCAGTCCGGAGGCAGCGTGCCGCTCAGGGGGATGGACCGCTCGCGACGCAGCTCGCCCACCTCCAGGTCCGTGAGGGGACGCACCCGCGCCCAGGGCAGCAGGGCCCGTCCCTGTGAGCCCACGCGTGTCCCGGGCGCCGGGTCCGTCCACGGGCCTATCGCCGTGCGCCGCAGCGTGGACAGGTGCGCGCCACAGCCGAGCGCACGCCCCACGTCCCTCGCGAGCGAGCGGACGTAGTAGCCCCCTCGACAGGTCAGCGTCAGGCGACTGGTGCGCGGCAGCTCGTGCGAGAGCCACCGGGCCGAGTGCAGGTACACGCGAGAGGGCGGCAGCTCCACCACCTCGCCCCGGTGGGCCTTGCGATATGCGGGCTCGCCTCCCACCTTCTTCGCGCTCGTGGCCGGTGGCACCTGCTCGTGCCAGCCCACGAAGGGCGCGAGCGCGGCGTCGAGCAACCCGGGCGTCAGGCGAGACACGTCCCCCTGGAGCACGGGCTTGCCGTGCAGGTCTCCCGTGTCCGTCTCCGTGCCCCAGACCACGTCCGCTTCGTACGTCTTGGGCACCGCGTGCAGCAGCTCGAACAGTCGCGTCGTCTGCCCCACCAGCACGAGGAGCAGCCCTTCCGCGAACGGGTCCAACGTCCCACCGTGGCATATCGGCAGGCGCTTGCCCGGCACGGCACGCGCCTCCTCCAGGAAGGACTGCACCACCGAGAAGCTCGTGGGCCCCACCGGCTTGTGCACACTGTAGAGCCCCGGCGTCATGCGTGCTCCCGACGGAGAACTCGCGTCATGGACTCCGCGACGTGCTCAACCACCCCGGTCCTCTTCTTCCTCTTCCTCTTCCTCGACGAAGTCGGAGGAATCGCCATCCAGGGCTCCCTCCACCTGCGTGGCTCCGTCCCGCTTCACCAGATACACAGGCGAACAGCGTGAGGCCTGCGCCACCGTGCGCGCCAGGGGCTCCGCGTGCGTCGTCACCCAGACCTGGCTGTCCCTCGCCGCCCTCAGCACGAGTCGCCCCAGAGGCTCCAACAGGTCTGGATGCAGGCTCGTCTCCGGCTCGTTCAACGCGAGGAACGGCGGAGGGCGCGGACTCAAGAGCGCCGCCAGCAAGCAGAGGTAGCGCAACGTTCCATCGGACAGCTCGGACGCGGCCATGGGCCGGCTCAACCCCGGCATGTGCAGGAACAGACTGAAGCGTCCCTCACTGGAGCGAACCTCCAGCCGCGCTCCCGGGAACGCATCGTCGATGCCCTGCTCCAGACCGCGCGTGTCCCCAATCTGGAGGATGGTCAGCAGCGCCGCCGCCAGGTCCGCGCCGTCATGCGCCAGCACCGGCGTCCTCACGCCCACGCGCGGATGCCGCATGGCCGCGTCCGGGTCCGTGCGGAAGTGGTGATAGAAGCGCCACGCGGAGAACGTGCGCTGCACCTCCGACAAGCGCGGGAAACGGTGTGGCTCGCCCAACTGGTCCAGCACCGACTCCGAGTTCCAGAGCTGCGTGGGAAACGTCACCCGCTTCCCGTCGGCGTCCCGCATGAAGGCCGTGCGGTCCTTGCGCTCCATCAGCACCACCTTGCGCCCCCCGGACCAGGCCCACAGGTGCTCCGACTTCACCTCCGGGTCCAGCTTGAAGGGGTCCGTGGAGCGCGGGAGGTTGGGGACGATGCCGCAGCTCAGCTCGTACGCCAGCTCGCCCATCTCCACCTGCACCGTCAGCCGCACCGGCTGCTTCGCGCCCCGCGAACCCGCCCACAACACGCTCGGCGTGCCGCCCTCTTCCGCCAGGGTTCGCGCGAGCCTCCCCTCCGACGCCGCCACCAACAGGTACAGCGCGCGGTACAGGTTCGTCTTGCCACTGCCGTTGGCTCCGACAATGACATTCACCGGGCCCAGCTCCAGGGAGAGCTGACGCACCGAGCGGTATCCGGAAATCCGCAAGCGCTGGATGGGCATCGAGCACCCCACCCTAGCTCGCCCACCTCCCACCGCAACGGTGCTCTGGTGGTCCGTCACACTCGCGACGGACCGGGCACTCCACCCGAGGGAGCACACCACGTGGACACGTGCCCCTCGGGTCCTTCAGCCGGCGCGACGACTACCGACGACGCAGCAGCTTCTCGTAGCTCCGGCTCAGCTTGCCCTCGGTGACAGCGGGCACGTGCACCGGCGCATCCGCCCACTCGGCCAGCCGCTCGAAGTAGAAGGTGCGCTGCGGCTCGGGCAGCGCGGTCAGCGTCCCGTAGAAGCCGATGCCCGCCGGGTCCACGATGCGGTACGAGTCATTCCTGGAGCTCACGCCGAAGGCCGAGGCACTCCACGGGCTCAGCGCGCCGTCGACGATGAGCACGCGCCGGGCATGCAGCCGCGTCCACAGCTCCAGCTTGAGCAGCGGCACCGGGTTGTAGACCTTCACCACGCCCGCGGGCGGCAGCGCCGTGGGCACCTGCCCGCCCGGGTAGCGCAGCAGCGGACGCAGCTCCAACTCCGGGAACAGCGGCGCGCCCAGCTCCGTGGCGCACTGGTAGCTCTCCGGCTCAATCGCGCTGTACAGCGACTGGTCTGAGAAGGTGTACGCGGGGCCCGCCACCAGGTCCACGAAGGCGAACAGCTCCTCGGCCGACACCGTGGGCTCCGGAATCGTGTCGCAGTCGTACGGCGCCAGCCCCATGTACTCCCAGAAGTTGAACGGCAGCCGCACCACACTGAACTCAAACGCCTTGTCCACGCCCAGCGTCTCGAAGGTGAAGCCCCACTCCACCTGCGCCGCCAGCAGCGGCGTCAGCTCCTCGCGCCGCTCCAGCGCCGCCCGCTGCACCGCCTTCAACCTGTCGCGGCACGTCGCGTCGCCCACGGTGGCCAGGAAGTGCGGCGTGCGGACATCCTGCAACCCCAGGCTGTGCCGCTCCGCGTAGGGAATCGTTGCCTCCACGTCGTTCGGAAAGAAGTAGCGGTGAAGGAGGGCCGCCGTGCCGCCCCGGAACACCCCCGTGGACAGCCAGCGCGCGCCGTAAATCGTCTTGAAGACCTCCACCACGCGGTGCGCGTCCGCCGCGGACTGCCAGACATCCAGGAGCTTCCAGTCACGCGAGGCCGGCGTCGACGTGCCGTAGAAGCGGTGCTCCACCGTCACCTGGTTGCCCTTCAAGAGGTCCACCGGCTCCGCGGCGATGGGCTCCGCGAAGATTTCCGCGCCCTCCGTGTCGATGACCATCGGCGCCGTCACCGAGCGGTGGAACAGCGTCATGCGCTGAAGGAACTTCTCACCCTCCGGATGGCGGTGGTCCGCGGGTTGCTCGAAGTCGAGCGTGAAGAAGCGAAAGTCATCAATCTGCTCGTCCCCCAGAATCGTGACGCCCGGGAGCGCCTCCAGCCGCGCGCGGATGTCGTCGTCGATGGCTCGCGCCTCCGACAGCGTCTCTCCCGAAGGCGCGCCCTCGCGTCCCGCCTCCGACGTGTCGCCACAGGCCGCCAGCAGCGATACCGCCAGCGCCCCCACCACGCCTCGAAACCGATACGTCACTCCCCACATGTCCCGCTCCTCTCGATGAACAACGTCACTCGGGTTCAGTCAGGAACCAGCCCGGACATTCTCACAATTCGAGAATTATAGGCTACCCATGAAAATACACTCCGGGTGTGGAGCACCGAAGGACCTCGGGAGAGGTCCTCCGGCGGGACGGCGTGGCTACGGGGCGGGTGGCGTCTCCGGACGGCCCAGGATGAGGCCGCACGAGGGGGGCACGGCGAAGCCATTCCTGGCGGAGTCGACGGCATTCGTCGCGTTGGAGCCCAGGCCGATGGCGGCGAACGCGTTCCACATCCGGCAGACATCTTCCCCACCATGCAGGGTAGTGGCGGCGCTGATGATGCCGTCGCGTGTCTGGAGGAAGGTGGGGTTGCAGGCGGTGCGCTTCAGGCCCTCGGTGAAGTACAGCAGCATGCGCTGGTTCCCCGCGTTGCCCGTGGCGTCGTAGAGGTCCGTGCTGAAGCCCCACTGCGTCACCAGCGCCCAGTACACCTCCCACAGCGCCTGGGCGAACACGGAGCCCACGCCGTGCGGGACGGTCATCGTGTTGATGCTCTCGAAGGTCCAGGTGTTGACGAGCGCGGACGTGCTGTAGCGCTGGGTGCGAAGGCCCGGGCCGGTGATGGCCTGGTTCAGCACGTACGTCCCGATGCCACGTCCCTGGGGGCCAGTGTCCGACGCGCGCGCGGTGTAGACGAGCGCCAGGAAGTCGCTGAGGCCCTCGCCCGGCTGCTGCCGGTTGGTCAGGCACGACACGTTGCTGGGGCCGCCGACGAGGCGGTTGGAGATGCCGTGGCCGTACTCGTGGACGATGACGCCGCTGTCCAGGTCGCCATCCTTGTCCGGCGTGGGCGCCGTCCAGAGGTACATCTGCATGCGCGGGCGGAAGCCATCCGGAGGCGTGAGGAAGTTGGCGTTGTCGACGCCACCACTGTCCTGCGCCTCGGCGCGCACGTCGTCATTGCCGAGCCCGCCTCGGGCATGGTTGTTGACCTGGAAGTTGCCGGCCAGCTCGTCGAAGCCGTACTGGTACTGCACGTCGTGGACGAGGTTGTTCCAGTAGAAGAGGTTGGCGACCGCGGCGGCGAAGTACGTGCTCGGCGCGCCCGTCAGGTTGATGGCGAAGTCGCACGCCAGCCCGGCGCCGCAGTTCGGGTCGCTCGCGGGCGGCTGGCCATTGTTGTCCCGGTCCTCGTAGGCGTGGACGTTGTTGCCACGGGGGGCGAGGAACTCGGCGCCCGTGACTCCGTTGGTGTCATGCCAGCCGAAGGGCGAGGCCAGCGAGTGGGCGGGGTTGGTGACGAGCGTGCGCCCATCCGCGGGAGGAACCGGCGTGACGTGGTGCGGGCTCTCGGCGGGCCTCGGGTACACGCGGTACGAATCCCCCGCCACCCAGTCGAAGCGCGTCCAGACCTCGCCCGTGCCCGCGTCCACCGTCAAGTCATGGGCGTGCCGGGCATCCAGCGTGTGGACCTGGAAGCGCCAGACCAGACGCGACTCTCCACGACGCAGCGGCAACACCGCCAGCGACGCGTCGATGGACTCGCTCGACAGCCCCCGCGCCTCCACGCGAGTGCGCCGCGTGGGACCGGGCTCGGCCTTCAGCTCGCGGGGCGCCGCGAATCCCTGGAGGCCCAGGTGCCGCGCCGCGCTCGCCACCGCGTCGGCCGCGCCAATCCGAGGCTCCACGCTGGAGAGCGTGGACTCCAGCGCGGGCTGGAAGTCGCTGTGCACCGCGAGCACGCGCCCTTCCCGGTCCACGTTGACCTGGAGCTGCGCGTTGTAGACGGGCAGGTCCCGGTATCGCTGTCGCAGATACAAATGAGTGGCACCACTGAGGCGTGAGTAGACGCGGTCGGTCACCTCCAGGTTGGCCAGGTCGGACAGCTCCAGGCCCAGGGCCTCGCGATGTCGCTGGACGAAGTCCAGGCCCACCGCCAGCGCGTCTCCGCTCGCGGGACCCGAGAGCGCGCCCACCAGGTTGATGAGCGAACGCACCCGCCCGTTGGACGCATCCACCTCCACGCGCAGCTCCGGCACGGACTGGCGCAGCGCCGCTTCCGCCGCCTGCTGCGTCGGCGCGAAGGTGAAGCGCATCCGGGCGTTGTAGGAGAGGCGCGCGTCGTGGTGCCGCTCTCCCTGGGGCTCCGGCACCACGGCCAGGGCGAGGGGGGACAGCAGCGCCCCCGTGAGAGCTACCGCGTGGAAGAGGCAGCGTCGGGCGTGTCTTGGGGACATGTCGTGCTCCTGCGTCACGGACCACCCCGGGATGGGGCGTCACGCGGAACAAGGACACGGCCCGTCCACCTGACTCAACAGGGGGACCGGGCGAGACCATCGACTTCCGAGCGCGCGCTACGGCTCAATCGCCGCTGAGGTCGCTCCATTGGTCATCACGCGTCTCGGGTTTGCCCTTGGGGCGGAGGTGCGCGAAGGACAGTGTCATCTCCACGGCGAACTCGCGCTTCTCCGGCGGCTTGCCCAGGTAGATGTACTTGGTGCGGTTCGTGATGCAGGCATCCAACATCTTCACGGAGGTGACGGGGGTCACCTTCCCCTTGACGCCCTCCCCGTTCGCGTCGAACCGCGCCCTCAGCCGGAAAATCCGGGGGATGCCGCCGTCGCGGAGGATGGCCTCCCTGCCGCAGTAGTCGTAGTCGCGCAGGTGCTTGCTCAGCATGACCGCGCCCCACGCCTCATTCGTCTTGGGCAGCGGCGGGCGCTTGATGGGCTTCTCCACCATGGGCGGCAGCGGGGGCTGCGTCACGATGGGCGGGGGCTCCGGAGGCCGCGGAATGGGGGGCGGGGTGATAGTGGGAGGCGGCGGCCTGGGCCGCTCCGTCACGCGCGCGGGAATGGGCTCCGTCGCATACACCAGGAACGCCACGCCCACCCCGCCGAGCAACATGAAGACCGAGAAGATGCCCGCCACGACCATCGCGGCGTGATTCCGTTTGGCCGCCTCCTGCTGCGCGGAGGGGACTTCCTTCCACCCTGGCTGAAGGGGGATGCCGGTGGGTTTGGTCCTCTCCGCGCCGCAATGGGTGCAGAGAGGCTCGCGCTCCACCGCCTTGAGGAAGGGGGCACCACAGTTCAGACATTTCGGACGGGGTCTGGCCACGGTCCGGAGTCTAGTCGCTCCGCCGACACCTGGGGCGACGATATGCGCTCAAGTGGGCAAAAGTAGGCCTCACCGGGGCGCGCCCAGGGTCCGGAGGAAGAACAGGCCCACGTCGTCCTGGTAGTAGCGACCGGCGGCCCCCTGCGGGGAGTGCGGCTCGCCGGGCATGATGAGCAGCTCGAAGTGCTTGCCCGCCCGGATGAGCGCGTCCGCCATCCGCATCGTCACGGAGAGCGTGGCGTTCACATCGCTGGTGCCATGCATCAATCTCAGGTGGCCCTTCAGCTTGCCCGCGAGCGGGAGGTTGTCACCCACCGCGTAGCCCTGGGGATTGGCGCTCGGCAGGTTGAGGTAGGGCTCGTTGATGATGGCCTCTTCCGTCAGCGCCCCCGGTGCCGCGGCATACCCCGCCTTGAAGAAGTCCGGCGCCGTCAGCATGCCGCGCAGCGCGAAGTAGCCACCCCAGGAGTGGCCGTAGAGGCCCACCCGCTCCAGGTCCATCCACGGACGCGTGGACGCGGCCTGCTTCAACCCCGTCACGTAGTCGGGAATCTCCGTCTGGCCCACGCAGCCATAGTTCGCGTCCTGGAAGGCCTTGCTCCGCCCAGGTCCTCCGCGAGGGTCCACCAGCACCGTGACGAAGCCGAGCTGCGCCAGGCCGCTGGCGGTCAACGACATCGAGTTTCCGATGTAGCTCCATGGCAACAGATTGAAGAATGGGCCGCCGTAGATATAGGCGAGCACCGGGTAGCGCTTCGCGGGGTCGAAGTCGCGCGGCTTGTAGAGCACGCCCTGCAGGGGCGTGACGCCGTCGGCGGCCTTGACGATGAACGGCTCCGGGCGCACGTCACCGAGGGCCTCGAGTTCACTCGCGTCCGCCGTGGTGAGGCGCACGCGCTTGCCACCCTCCATGGACACCAGCTCCCGCAGCCGGGGCTGCGCGCGGGAGGACCACGCGTCCACGTAGTGCTGGCCCGAGGGCGACAGCGTGATTCGGTGCATCCCCGAGCCCGAGGACAGCCGCTTCAATGCGCCACCCTTCAGGCTGCCCCGGTAGAAGAGCTGCTCGTATGGCGCGCCGCTTTCGGCCGAGGCCAGCACGTAGAGGGCGTCCCCCTGTTGCGCCACGCCCACCACTTCATGCACGGGGAAAGCGCCGCGCGTGAGCTGCCGCAGGAGCTTCCCCGCGCGGTCATACGCATACACATGTCGCCAGCCATCGCGCTCCGACATCCAGAGGTAGCCACGTCCTCCCGGCAGCGCCGTCACCTGCTTCGCCCAGCCGCCCACCGCGAAGTCCAGGCCAGCGACGAAGGTCTCCGGACGCTCCTCGCGCAGCACGTGCCGACGCTGTCCGGTCCCCGGTGTCACCGCGGTGAGGTCCAGGCGCTTCGCGTCACGAGAGAGGTGGAGGCACAGCGCCTCCGTGCCCTCGGGGTTCCAGCCCGCGAAAAAGTCATACGTCTCGCCCTCCACGGGAGGAATGCGCGTCACGCGGCCCGTGGCCACCTCCACGACATGCAGCTCCGAGCGCGGCAGCGGCGTCCCCGTCTTCGCGTACGGCACCGTCGTCACCTTCTCCAGCGCGTCCGAGTAGTCCACCACGGGCACCTGATGCACGGCGCGCAGGTCGTCGCGCCACACCACCAGGAAGCGTCCATCCGGCGACCAGGGGCGCTCAGCAATCCGCCAGTCCAGGCGCTCCTCTCCCGCGCGCTCCACCACGGTGGCACCGTCCGCGCCCAGCACCGCGAAGCCGCCCTTGCGCTGCACCGCGAGCGCTCCTCCGCGCGGCGCGAGGAAGTGGTCCGGAGACAGCGTCAGCGCGGCCCGGTCCTCCGGCGACAGCAACGTGACGCGGCCACCTGTCAGCCCCAGGCCGAAGGTCTTCCCCTCCAGCCGGAAGACAATGCCCTGCTCATCTGGAGCGAGCGCGACGTCGAAGAAGCGAGGCGCCGTGACGGGCTTGCCCAGCAACGCCGAGAGCTGCTCGCGCAGTTGCTCACCTGAGAGGAGCGGCTTCAGCTCCCCCGTCTTCGCGTGCGCCAGCACCCACGTCCCGCCGTCCTTCCCCTCGCGGGACCAGAAGACCAGGCGGTCTTGGTCACGCAGCCACCTGGGCGGGACGAGGCTGTCGCGCAGGAGGTCCACCCGACGGTTGAACTGGTTCGCCACGTCCAGCTTCGCCTGGACCGTCGCATCCGGCGTGGGTCCGGATGCGTCAGCGGAAGGTGACTCACCGTCGAGCGCCAGGACGGGAGCCCCCGTCAACGCCGTGAGCAGCAGACCCAGGGGAACGCAGGGGAATCGCATGCACCGATGGTAGGAAACGGCATTCTTCACCACCAATATATCTTTCGAGGCGCATTGAGACGGTTAACGTCTCAATATGGAATTCCGTCAGCTCCAGCTCTTCGTCGCGGTGGCGGAGGAGCTGCACTTCGGACGCGCCGCCGCGCGCATCGGCATGGCCCAGCCGCCGTTCAGTCAGCAGATTCGCCGGCTGGAGACCGAGCTGGGGGTCGAGCTGCTCACGCGCACCAGCCGCCGCGTGGCCCTCACCGCCGCCGGAGCTCGCCTGCTGGAGGAGGCACGAGCGCTGCTGGCCCGACGAGGGGATGTCATCCACTCCGTGCAGCAGGCGGCGAGCGGCGAGACGGGCACGCTGCGCGTCGGCTTCGCCGCGTCGTCGGCCTTCGGCGTCCTGCCGGACATCGTGCTGCGCTTCCGCACGCGCTTCCCGAAAGTGAAGTTGGAGCTGGATGACAGCGCGACCCTGAACGTCGGCGCCGCGCTCACCTCCGGGGAGCTGGACATCGCCATCATCCGGGCGCCCTTCCGTCACGAGGGGCTCACCGTCGAGCGCCTGCTCCGGGAGCGCTTCGTGCTCGCGCTGCCAGCACGGCACCCTCGCGCCCGTCAGCAAGTCATCGCGCTGTCCTCGCTGGCGAGCGAACCCTTCGTGCTGTTCCCCCGCCACTCCGCGCCCGGCATGCATGACCTGGTGACGAGCATGTGCCTGGCCGCGGGCTTCTCTCCGAACATCCTCCAGGAAGCCAGCTCGTGGCCCTCCGTCGTCGGCATGGTGGAGGCGGGGCTGGGACTGACCATCGCTCCCGCGTCCTCCCAGGCCCTGTGCCCCAAGGGCGTCGTGTTCCGCCCCCTGAGCGGCGCTCCCGGCCACGCGGAGCTGGTGGTGGCCTTCCCCGGGCCTCGGCCCTCACCCGCCGCGCAGCACTTCCGCGTCCTCGCGCATGAAGCGGTGTCCCGCTCGGGCAGGGGCTCCTCGGACTGAAGCGGGGTTTGGGCCCCGCGGCCGTGGCTCCCCGCTCAGGACGGTGTGGGCTTCTTGCTCCGTCTCGCCTTCGTGCTCGCGGGTGGCTCCGAGTCGTTCGCCGCCACCTGCGGCCCCAGGTTGAACCAGAAGGGACAGAGCAACGGTGGCGCTCCTCCTGCTTCCGGCGGTGTCGACACCTCGCGCGGCCCTCGCCAGAGCGGACGCACTTCGCCACCCCGTCTGCTTCGTCTCGCTCGCGTCGCCATCAGCGGCACCGTCCACTGCACCGCCACCACGAATCCCCCATTCCGTTGAAGCGTGGGCACGACAATGCGCCTCGGGGAGCGGGCCTGAAGCGGCTCGCTCCCGACGATTCCCTCATCGGCGTCGGCATGCGCACGAACTACCGAGATGACAGTTTCCTGTCAATTCAAACGGGCAACAAAATACAGAACACCCGTTCAGCGCACTCCTGCCTCCATTCGCCTCCTCCATGCGGCAGGTGTCACACCATGCACGCGGCGAAAGAGGCGGATGAAGTGTGTGACGTCCGCGTAGCCCACACGGTCCGCGACGATGTCCACCCGCTCGTCCGTGTGACGCAGGCGGCTGCGCGCCTCGGCCATCCTGCACTCGAGAATCCACTCCCCCACCGAGCGCCCCGTCTCCTGCCGCACCACGGCGGCGACGTGCGGCGCCGAGCGCCCCAGCTCCCGCGCCACCTTCGCGAGCGACAGCGGCTCCAGGCAGTGGGTCTCGATGTACGTCAGGGCCCGGCGGCTCAGGCCCATCGAGGAGGACTCCGGCACGACGTCGGGGAACGCCATCCGCTCCAGCTCCACCAGCACCAGCCGGAGCAGCGAGAGGCTGGCCTCGTCACTGCCCCGCTCCTGTCGCGTCTGCTCCTCTTCCATCAGCCGCATCCACCGCAACAGGCGCCGACGCTGCACGGGCGTGGGCCGCAGCACCGGGTGACAGCCACCGCGCACGCGCAGCAGCGGCCCCAGCCGTGACGCGCGCTCCTCCGCGTCCGAGGACAGCGCCTCCGGATAGAAGCCGAGCCCCATGCACTCCGCATCCGAGTGCTCCCGGCCATGCGCGTCTCCGGGCGGAATGAGGTGCACATCCCCGGCGCGCAGCACCAGGTCGCCCGCGTGCCGCACCTTCGTCTCCCCGCGCAGCACCAGCATCACCACGGCGTACGAGTGCACCGTGGAGTGGGCCCGCGAGTGCTGCGCGGTCAGGGGCCGCTGCGGGCCCACCCAGGTGAGACGCCGCTTCTCCTCGAAGTCCCGTTGGATTGCGGGCCACGTGTGGCTGTGTCCTTCGATGGGTGCGGAGGCCATGGGGCCTTCGTAGCGCGGGGCTCGACCCGGCGTCACTTCGCGTGGCCCGCGCCCAGCGCCTCCATGTTGAGCTGGTGGTTCATCACGTAGGCGGACTGCGCACCGGCCGCCGCCGCTATCAGCGCGCCCTGCAAGCGCGTGGTGAGGTCTCCCGCCGCGGAGATGCCGGGCACGGAGGTCTGCTGCATCGGGTCCACCTTCACGAAGCCCATTTCGTCCAGCGCGAGCCCCAGCCCCTCCACCAGCGCCACATGCCGCTGCGGCGGTCGGGTGAAGATGTACTCCTGCCGCACGCGCGTCCCGTCCTCCAGCTCCACCGCCTCCAGCGCGTTCCCATCCGCGGACGCGATGAGGCGCCGCACCGGGCCCTCCACCAGTCGCACCTCGGCTCGCTGAAGCTGCGCGCGCCGCTCGGCCGACACCTGGAAGCCACCCAGGGTGTACAGCGTGACGTCCGCCGACCAGCCCTTCAGGAAGAGGGCGAAGTCCAGGTACAGCTCCGCCTCCGGGCCCGCGAACACGCCCCAGGCCTTGTCCTGGATTTCCCAGCCGTGGCAGTAGGGACACTGGAAGACGGCCTTGCCCCACAGCTCGCGGTAACCCGGCAGGTCCGGCAGCACGTCCACCATGCCCGTGGCCAGCAGCACGCGGCGGGACTCCACGACGACTCCGCCCTCCAGCGTCACGCGGAAGCGCGCGTCACCCAGGCGCTCGATGCCGCTCACCCGCACGTCGCGAATGTCGACATCGTAGGGACGCAACTGCTCCCGGCCGATGGCGCGGAACTCCCGGGGGGGCGTGCCGTCGCGGGTGACGAAGCCCTGGATGTGCTCGGCCGCCGCGTTGCGGGGCGAACCCGCGTCGCACAGCAGCACCTTCTTCCGGCCACGGCCCAGCACCAGCGCGGCGCTCAGGCCCGCGGGGCCGCCGCCCACAATCACCACGTCCTTCGCGAGAATGTCGTTCATGGTGAAGAACTAAACGCCGGCAATTCCTCGCGGGAGAGCGGGGCTTCGGGCGGAATCGGCGCATCGGCGGGTGGGGGCGGCAGACCCGGGCGAGCAGGCGGACGCTCGACGAGGACGACCGGCCAGGTATGGCGCCCTTTGAGCAGGTGGGAACAGTCGGCACATGCCACGGGACGTGCGCCGTTGACCAAAAGTGCGAAGGGTCGGCTTCCCGAAGGGGAAGCAGCGTTCCTACACTGCGAGTCAGGGGCCTCAAGGCCGGAGTGCGGCTCCCCACCCAGGAGGTATGCGATGCAGCCCGCGCGTCTCGCGTTGACGGTCCTGCTCGCCTGCGCTGCGTCCGGCTGTTCCTCTTTGGAGGACGCTCCGTGGGACGGACGCTACACACCGCTCGAGGAGCGGGGCGACTGGATGGACTCAGGCCCCTTGTCCGTCTGTCACGTGCTGGAGGGTGCCGACGCGGCCTGTGGCAGCCTGGAGTCGTTCGACTTGTCCGGCTGCAAACGTCGCTCGCTGGAGGCCCTGGAGCGCGAGGGGGTGTACCGCAGCGAACTGCGCTTCGACGCGCGGGGCACGCAGGCGGCTCGGGCCGCCCCTTTCGGCGGAGGCTTCAAGCTGAGCTCCACGGGCGTCCCCGAGCAGGTCCTCGGAGCCACCGCCGTGGCCGGAGTGTGGGACGCGCGGACGTTCCTCGTCTCCAGCCAGTCCCCGGACGGACTGTTCACCTTCGCGGGCTGCAACGCGGTGGGCCCGCGCGCGCTGACGGGCTGCTTCTCGCGGTGTCGCGACGGTGTGCTGGTGGAGTCGGGGACCTTCCGCGCCGAGCGCGTGGCGCGCTTCAAGGGAGAGCACGAGGTCTCCGGCGGGCTGAAGCTGGTCTCCGAGCGCTGGGTGGACCTGGGCATGCCCGTGGACGTGCAGGTCATCGGTGAACATGCCTATGTCGTCTCTCAGAAGCGGGAGGGGCAGCGTGGGGGGCTCACCGTCTTCGACGTGAGCCAACCCGAGGCGCCGGTGCGCGTGGCGCGGATGAGCCTTCCGGAGGACTCGGACTGGCGGGGCGCGACGTTCAAGGGCGGGGTGCTCTATGTCGCGAGCGCGAGCTCGGGCGTGGTGGTGCTCGATATCTCCCAGCCCTCCGCGCCGGTGTTCGTGCGCAGGGTGCCGGAGAAGCCTGTCAGCGTCGGGTTGGTGAGCGTGGATGGGGACAGGTTGTACGCGGTGGGGACGGAGCCCTCCGCGGGCACGCTGATGTTCGACATCTCCACGCCCTCCGAGCCCCGGCTGCTCCAGCACATCGTCTCCGGCTCACGCATCGCGGAGAACCCCTCGTCGCGAGGCCCGGTGAGCTACGAGGGCCGCCTCTATGTGAACCATCTGCGTGACGGGCTGCAGGTGGTCGACGCGCGCTCGGGCGGAGGGGTCCAGTTGTTGGGGCGGTACACGTACCCGTATGCGAACAGTCGCGCGAGCGCGGTGGGCACGTTCGGCGGGCGCATCGTGGCGTTCGAGAGCAGCCTGGGCGTGGGGGCGCGGCTGCGCGCGCTGGATGTCAGCGAGCCGCGCAACATCGTGAAGATTGGCGAGTATGGCTTGCGCGGAGTCGTGTCACCGCGGGCGCTGGAGCTGCGCGGCTCGCGGCTGTACGTGACGTATCACCAGGAGGGGTTGCGCGTGCTGGACGTGAGCAATCCCACACAGCCGCGCGAGGTGGCGTACTTCAACAGCTTCAGAGAGACAGACCCGGGACGCGGGGACGCGCTGGAAGAGGGCGCCACGGGGCTCCAGGTGCCTGGAGACGGCTATGTGTATGTCGTGGATACGTCCCGTGGATTGCTGGTGCTGACGGAGCCGCCACAGTAGGCACAGCACGCATCTCTCGTAGGTCCACCATGCCGAATCCGTCTCGATACTTCAGGCTCAGAGAAGACGTGCAGGCCGGGAACTGGTTCCTGGGAGACCCCCTGGATGAGACTGGCAACGAGGTCGAGGACATCTGGCAGTTCGTCGAGGGACAGCCCATCCAGCTTGCGAGTCGCCTGAAGTTTCCTATCGACGAGCCTGGAAGGTGGTTGGACTACTGTACGGCAGGCGCTGGCAGAGTTCCGGTTGTCCATGTCCGAGTGGCCAACCTCTTCGCGGAGCTGGCGCCCGATGATGTGCAATTGATACCCGTCGATGTCGAAGGTCGCCCGGAACAGCATGTCGTACTCGTCGCCACGAAGCTCATCCGATGCATCGATGACGAGGCCTCGGAAGAGATACTGTATTGGAAACCCGAGGATGAGCGGCCGGACAAGCTCGGCCAGTACCGCAGCGTCTACGGGATGCGAATCGACCGCACGAAGGTGGGCGGTGCGAAGGTCTTCCGCACCTGGGGGTGGGAGATCGCCCTCATCGTCTCCGAGGACATCAAGGTGGCCCTGGAGCGCGCGAAAGTCACGGGAGCGAAGTTCGAGGAAGTCTGAGCTCGTCATGAGCGTCCAACGCTCCGGCCGGTGAAAACAGCTCCGTGTACCGGCCCCTATCGAAGGCTGAGTACCCAGCCTTGGCATCAACGTCGTCGTGACGATTCAACAATCCTCGGGGGCGGAGGAAAGTCATGCATTCTCGCCAGCCCTCCCCTTGGCGGCTTCTCCAAAAAGCTGCGTGAGCGAGTAGTCCAGCAGTGACTGGCGGGACTGCATGTACCGGCGGGCGCGGAGGAAGGGCAACCACACGCGATGGCCCACGCGCACCTGGGACTCTTCCCTCTTCTGGCGCGGCACCCACGTCCCACCCAATCGCCGCACCAGCAGCTCACCCAGGTAGGCCCCTAGCGCCGGTGCGGTATGCCCGTCGATGAGTTCGCGCATGTACCGCTCGGGGAAATTCTCCCTCCAGAAGTAGAAGTCCAGGTCCGTGAGAGACTCGGGCGTCTCGTCCATGATGGACGGCACCTGGGTGTGGAGCGCCGCCACGAGTCCTTCGGACAGGACTCCGTAGTCAGCGAGGACACGCTCCGGATTTTCCACGTCCGAGGGAAGGGCGGCTGGGAGCCACTCCTCCGGCGATGGAGGCCGGAAGGCGTTGAGTTCGGCGATCTTCCGTTGCCGCTCGCCGATGGAGAACTCATCTGGCAGCCGCGAGAGGAACGGCGCCACGTCAGGGTGGAAGCGAGGCTCGACGGGTACGAATGCGGCACTGCGCTCTCTCAGCGTGCTCAGCACCGTGTCGAAGTCGAGGTCCGGCCGCAGGTGGACATGGGCACGGGCCTGGACGACCCGCGCTTCCTCACTGGCGAAATCGGCGGCGGTGGGCCACAGCACCAGGAGGACAGAGCCGTTGGGCAGCTCCTCCACGAGGTGCGCGGGAGTCGAGAGCATCCGCTCGCGACCCACCATCTCCACCAGCTTCGGTCCAAAGACATTCAGCCAGAACACCTCATAAATCGTGTCGAACCCATCCTTGCGCGAGGTCCTTCCATCACGACCGAAGTAGGGAGCCCCCGAGAGCTGTCGATCCGCCATGCCATGAGCCATGGCGTATGTGACCAGGACGTGCCGAGCCCAGGCTCGGACCATCTCAATGAACTCCTGGCAGCGCGCCGCCTCCGAAAAGAAAGAAAGCGGCTGGAGCGCCACCGAGATTTCCAGTTCGGCGGGCGAGGTTGTTCCGCCGAGGCTCAACGTCATATCCAGCGCTGGAGCCCGGGTACGATAAAGCCCGATGGATTTACTTCCGGCGTCGCGCTCTTCCGCAAGCGACTTCGAGATGGCGGCGCGTGAGTATTTCCGCCGCCGCTTTCCTTCGACAACGTCCGGCATCCATTCGCCTGCATGCGCCTCGAGTGCATTCAGGAGGGGCTCCAACCGTGGCTCGAGCGCGGCGCGTTCGTCGATGGCTCCGTCGACGAGCAGTCGCAGACCGTCTTCCGCCCGCAGCTCATGGAACTCCAGGACCTTCATTGGAACCGCACCTCCACACCGGCGACCTCGCTCTCAGCTTTCCTCACGGAGCGCTCAAGTGCATCAGTTCGCGCACGAGCTGATAGCTGGACCACGGCAGCGGCCCCCTGGACGCGATGCCCTGCTCGATTTCCGCGGCCCTCTTCTCCAGGTAGGACAGGTAATCGAGCCAGAGCGGATGCACGTCGGCGCCAAGAGGCGCGGTTCTCAGGAGCGCCTCGCGATGCTTCTTCAGGGCAGCCACGTCCGTCGATAGCCGGGCGCCCCCAGCCTCGGCCTCCACCTGCCGGAACTTCGCCTCGGCCACCTCCGCGGGGATGCCGGCCGACTCGGGTGGCGGCGAGGGCCTGCCGCCGCTCTTCCCTGCTCCGCCCTTCGTTGACGTGCCGCTCGGAGGCTCGCCATGCCGCATCGCCAACGTGGCCTGCGCTCGAGCCAGATTGCCGCGTGCTTCGTGAAGGGCCAGCGCGCCGGCCTCACCCCACTCCGCCACCAGGAGCGCCGCCTCCCGACTCTGCTGGAAGTGGCAAGCCAACTCCCCCACGGAGCCCGCCCCCGCCCGCGCCTCCAACCTGTCGAGCACGGCCTTTAGCGCCTCTACGCGAGGCACTGTCGCATCGAGCCGTGACCTCTCCTTCCTGGCGAGGCCGGCTTCACGGAAGGCGCGCGCACCCGCTCCTCCTGAGTACAAGCCCACCATGAGGGCCGCGGGCGCCAACCGCCGCGTGGCCTCCTCGTACTCGCCCTTCGAGAGGGAGACCCCGCCTTGCACCGTCCCGGCCGCCAGGAAGTAGAAGCCCAGTGGCACGCCGAAGGTGAGGTGGTCAAAGGAGGCCAGGGCCACGTTGCCCGGTGCGAAGGCCCCCAGGTACTGCGCCTTCTCCACCTCCCAGTACGCCGCACGGTACGGGGGCGGTAGCTGCCGAGGCGGCAAGGAGGCCTCCACGCTTCGGCTTCCACCCACGAGGGGAATGGAGGAGGCGACATCATCCGTGGCCTTCCCCAACCCTCGCGCGAGGTCGCTGGCGAGGAAGCCCCTCTCCGGGAAGTCCTCCAGGTCGAGCCCCCTCGCCGACAACTCCGCATGGACGCTCGCCATGCCCCCCAGGGCGCGCTTCAGCAGCCTGTCCTCGGCCAGCAGGCGCAGCACGTCTCGCGCCTCATCGTCGAAGGTGGTGTGGAAGACGAAGAGGGCAAGGACTTCCGCCTGCCCTGGCCCGTACTTCTCGGCAGCGGTGGAGAGGAAGACGACGCGCTTCTTGAGAAGGACGCTGGCCGCTTCGGCTTCAAACGGGCCCAGGGCGCCCAGCCGGACGGCATTCCAGGCCGAGAGGGACTCCACCAGCCGGGGCATGTCCACCGTGCGCTGGAAGGCCAGGAAGGCCGCTGGAGTGAGGCACTCCAGGAAGGGCGCCAGCACTTCCTCATCCGTGGACAGGCGCGGCCAGCCAGAGGGCACGTCTCCGCAGGCGTCCATGAGGTCGACGATGGGCAGGGGCGACGTCTCACCTCCGTTGCGACCCGCGCCCGGGGTCGTCGCTGACGGAGCTCGACGGCGATGCAGCAGCGGCCCGACTTCGGCCGCGAGGTCGGAGGTGTCCTCTGGCGCGACGGCGTTGTTCCCCAGCGCCAACATGCGCGCCCGACCCGAGCGGGATTCAAGGGTGGCTCCAGAATCAGCCCGAGTGGGCCGCGAGGCACACCCCGCGATGAGGAGCACCAGGGCCAACACCAGACGGGCTCCTCTCCACGGCAGCCACTCAGCGCTCATCATCCACCCCCACTCCCAAGGCCGCGAAGGCCCCTGGCCGAAGCGTCCCCTCCGGGGAAGGAAACAGCAGCGTGCCGCCCTGCCCCACCGCGAACAGCCGCCCTCCGAGAAACCGCCACCGGGCTTCACCCGAGACGAGGTAGCGCGCGCCCGGCTGTCCCATGCCTGTCGCCAGTCCCCCCACGCCCAGACTCAAGTCCTGGTGGAAGAGGTGTGTCTCCACGCGCCCATCCACATCCACCCGTCCCCAGGTGAAGGCTTCCACGCCCAGGGAGACAAAGAGGTGTCGCCGCCGCATGCCATCCAGGCGCACCGCATCCCAGCCGAAAATCACCTCACCGTAGGCCGAAGCCCCCTCCGGAAAGGACGCCTCCGCCAGCGGCACCGAGGACGCGCCCGCCACCTGGAAGCGCGCCAGCTCGTGGTCCGGGCCGAAGGCGCCCTGCCGAAAGCCTCCGCGCTGAAGGCGCCCCTCCAGGCGCGCTCGCACGTCCAGCATCGGCGACACCGCCTCCATTCCCAGGCCCGCCACCGCGCCCCACGCGCCGCCTTCACCGGGACGCCCGCCCCAACCTCCCAGCAGGTGCAACTCCAGGCCCGTGTCCCTGCTCCGACGCCGCATCACCACGGCGGTACCGTCCAGGTGCGCCAGCGTCAGGGGTTTCGAGGTGCCTCCCCCCTTCCCCCAGTCATGCGCCGCCGACAGCGCCAGCGTGTAGCGCCCGGAAACAGGCGGGCGGCCGAAGAGGACATGCTGCATGTCCAGGGCGACTTCCGCCCCCATCAGACGAGCGCCCAGCAGGTCCGAAACGAAAGCCTCCGCGTATACCGGCCCCAGCGTCCCCGTCCCCACCACTCCGGCCGGGTGATAGTCGGGGTTGGCTCGGTTGCTGTAGCGCCGCACCAGGTGCCCCGACAGCAGGGAGTAGCCTTCCAGCATCCCCACCCACACGGAGTCGGGTGTGTCACCGCCCACCGAGAAGAGGCGCACCACCTGGCCCCAATCGGACAGCGTGTCCCAGTCCTCCTTCCTCACGAAGCCCGCCCCTTCGCCGCCACCCCACAGCCGCAGCCGCACCGGGGCTCCGAGGTTGAGACGAAACGACTCGCCCTGGTCGAAGACAAACCCGGGCTCCACCTGCACGAAGCCTTCGTCGCTGCCCGCGCCTCTTCGAGGGAGCAAGGTCCACGTCGTGGCCTCCATGCGCAGCGCGTTCGTCCACCGCGATATCGAGTCGGGTGCGGGCGGTGGCATGGACTCCTCCTCGGGCTGAGCCTCCGCGCCCCCGCTGGAAGACTCGGGCGTCAGGGCCTGCTCCAGCTCGCGAATGGCGGCTTCCCTTTGCTCCCAGTGCCCAGGGGCGACCTCCTCCTCGGCCCACCCCACCCCGGGTAGCAGCAGCGGCAACACGACGGCCCAACTCCGACGCGCGAACATCGACGCCTCCCATGAACGCCCCGGCTGGGGATGGAGAAGGGCAGAGGTTCCCAGCCCGGTCCGACACGCTGGGGCCCACGAGGAACGAGCCCGTGGTGTGCCCAGGTCCTGCTCCCGGGTCTGGGGTGCTCACGGGAGCGAAAAACGCGACAGGAATGCGCCACCTGCTCCGCGAGGGCCTCTTCCCCTTGGAGAGCCCATCCCCCACGTCCCCCAGGAGACCCCCCACCATGTCTTGGTACGACAGCGTTCGACGTCAGGCCCCCGTGGTCGCACAGCCCCTGAAGACCGAGCCCCCGGCCCCGCCTCCGCCACAGGAACCCCCGCCAGGTCCCGTGCAAGGTCCGACCGGGATGCCCACGCGCGACGAGTTCGTGACCGCGCCAGGGAAGGGGCCCAACATCCTTCCGATGGATGTGCCCCCGCTCGCGCAACAGCATGCGCAGCAGGTGTCGGACGCATACCGCACAGGAGGCGCGAAGGCGGCCACCACGAAGTTGCAAGAGCTGGTGCAGGCGCAACCGGCGCTGGACACGGCGTATGTGAATGGGCTCATTCGCATGACGCAGCCCACGCTTCAGCAGGTGGGAGCGGAGCTGGGCGTCCGGGTCAGCAAGGACAAGGATGACAGCAAGAAGAACGGCATCACCCGCGACAGCTTGAACGCGCTGGCGGCGGTGGCGGAGCGAGCGGGGCCGGAGGGGCAGCAGGCCCTGGGCAAGGCGCTGGCCGATGGCCTCCCCAACAGCGGTCAGCTCAACCAGTTCGACGATGTGCTGCAGGACATGAAGACCCAGAACCCCATTGGCGCGGTCTTGCTAGGCGGGGCGACCGTCACCGAGCTTCAGGCGTCCGGTAAGGACAAGGCCGCGAAGGAGCTCCAGAGGGAGCACAAGCCGCTGGACTATCAGGGGCAATGGAAACCAGGCCAGAAGCTCTCCGAGGCCAACAACGCCCACGCGACGAACACGCAGCATGACTTCAACAAGGCCGTGGAGGAGGGGAAGAACTGGGTCGAGGGGGATCTCCAGATGAAGAAAGACGGCGGCATGGAGATGAACCATGACGAGTACGACCCCAAGCTCTCCTTTCAGGATTGGCTCGCGAAAGGGAAGGCGCTGGGGGTGGGCGTGAAGGTAGACGTCAAGCTCGATGCCTTCAAAGGTGGAGCTACTCCGCAGGAGATTGAGGAGAATTCGATAAAGAAGAAGGCCGCCGTGACGGAGATGGTGAAGCAGATAGTGGACTCCGGCATCCCGGGCGAGCGGTTGATGTTCAGCGTGAACCCCTACGAGGCGGCGTGGATTCGGGAGGCCCTGGGCGACAAGCTCCCCAATGCCACCATGGGTATCAACACTCCTGACGGAGCGCTGACGAGCGACACCGCGGCGGCGATGCAACAACACATCACCGACAATGCCCCGAGGCCGGTGTCGTTCATCACGAGATACAAGGACATCAAGGACGCCTCTCCGGAGGTCATCCAGGCCTTGAAGAATGGAAAGGCAACCGTCTCTGTCTGGAACGACCCGGGCGACATGTCACCGTTGGTCGAACAGGCAGATGGCGTGGTCAGTGAGACGAAGAAGCTGAAGGAGCGCGGAGTGGATGGGATGGTTGACATCCGGGAGAGCCACAGCTGGGCGGTCGCCGCCGGCAAGTCCAAGGCCATCTACGAGGGCGCCAAGGACACAGCCGGCGACATGAAGGACTCCGTGGTCAGTGGATTCAAGAGCACCGTCTCCTTCGGGAAGTGGAAGTAGACGTCGCGACCTGAGCGCGGGTGCCCCAAGGCCTGGTTCTCGGGCCTTGGCGTGAGGACTGAATCAGAGACTCTGGAGGAAAGCTCGCAGCGAGTCGAAGGCGGTATGGGCGGGGTCGATACCTGCGGCGCGCCCTGGCTCGCGCAACCCCTTGGATTCCGGGCGTTCGTGCCGAAAGCGCGCGCTGAATGCAGGGGAAATGCGCCAGGTCGTCACGGTTCCGCTCCTCTGGGCAGGAAGCGCGGGCATCACCCCCCAGATCCGCGCGCCGCACGGAGATTCCCCCTTGAGCTTTGGCATCCGTTTTCGTCCCCCTGGCGCCGTCGACACCACGAACGCTACCCAGGCACCCACGGCCCCGCCCCCGGCGCCGCCACCCCCTCCTCCGCCCCCTGCTCCCCTTGCTCCCGTCGACTCCTTCGAGCCGGCGAATCGAATCGGCGCGAAGCTCAATCTGACGGGCCAGACGACGCCTCCGCCCTCCCTGGGCAAGGCAGGCATCCTCGGCTCGAGCCTCGCGGAGACCAGCACCGAGCTGCCTCCCGGAGCCTTCGAGCTCACCAACCCGCCGATGGGTCCCTTCAGCGGCAGCGCCACCTACGAGAAGACGGATTCCGTCAAGGAGGCGGAAGGCATCACCACCGTGACGATGGAAACCGAAATGGCGGTTTCGGGCGGCGCCAGCATTGAAAACAAGAAGCAGCTCGAGTTCGGGGTCGAGAAGACCTACGGCGTGAAGGCCGAGTACGAGCTGAAAATGCCGACCGCCGAGTACGAGAAGCTGAAGAACAAGCAAATCCCCACGCCGGACCCCGCCAGGCCGGAGACGATGCCCGAGGGCACCTCCATCACCCTGAACGACTCGCGGTTCAGTGGCACCACGCTCAGCGGCGCCTTCAGGGGCATCAGCGCCGAGTCGGGCCTCACCCAAGGGAAGGGAAACTCGTTCTCCGTCGACAAGACGGGGCCCACCACCATCCAGGTGACAGCGGGTCCTACGGAGGCCGTCGAGAGCCGCGGAAGCCTGGGCCTCAGTGTTGGTCCGGCAAGCATCGGCGTGGGCAACACGAAGAGCCTGGAGACCTTCCGGCTCAAGACAGCCGAGTTCGACGTCGGCACGCCGGAGGGCAAGGCGGCGTATGAGCAGTTCCTGAAGGACGGCACGTTCCCCGCCCAGGACGGCCCGGGCGTCGCCAAGTCGGCCACGGTGGAGAAGCTCAATGCCGAGTCCGCCACCAGCCTCGACGTGGGGCTTGGCCCCTTCGAAGCCTCGGTGAACATCAATGACACCCGATTGGAGTACGTCAAGACGACCTACGCCGACGGCTCCTACGACAGGTCCTTCGACGCGAAGCTGCACAACGGAACACCCGTGCGCATCGAACAGCACTTCAACGCGGACAACACCGAGGACACGTCCAAGACCGAGGTCTCCCTGTTCCTGGAGGGTGCGAAGGGCGACGTCGAGGAGCAGTTCGCGCGCAACTTCCAATCGAAGGAGAACACGGAGGTGGACCAGTCCGCGTTCGACAAGGAGAACGACGTCCTGTTGACGTTGAATGCCGAGGACGCCATGGCGCTATCGGACCGCGCCAAGAAGTACGTCGAGAACTGGCAGAAAGAGCACAAGGGCGAATCGCGGCGGGGACAGGACGACACATTCCCCCCCAACAGGCTCATCGATGCCCTCGCCAACGCCAAGACCCCCGCCGAGGTGGGCTCCGCCCTGATGGAAGCCTACGGGGGTGAAGGATGGACGAGCGAGACCTTCGATTACCTCGCCCGGACGAATGGCAAGTTCGAGCCGCTGCCGGGCGTCATCGAGGCCAGACACCGCGACGCCTATTCACCCGATTGACCTCGGGTGGCCGGGCCCCTACTTCCGGGGGCCCGGTGCCTGGCGCGGATTCCCAGCGACCCTGGCTCACACCTCGATGCGGTTGCGCCCGTTCGACTTCGCGCGGGTCAGCCGCGCATCCGCCGCGCGCAGCAGCTCCTCCATCGTCGCCCCGTCTCCGGGCGCCTCGGCGATGCCGCCGCTCACCGTAATCCCGAAGGACTCGCCCCCGTCGCCGTCGAAGGTCATCTCCGCCACCTCCGCCAGCGTCCGCGACAGAATCGCCTTCGCGCGCTCCTTCGTCTCCCCCAACAACCCCACCACGAACTCCTCCCCGCCCCACCGCCCTCGCACGTCCTCCCTCCGGAAGCGCGCCCCCAACAACCTCCCCAACCGCGTCAGCACCCTGTCCCCCGCCAGGTGCCCATACCGGTCATTCACCCGCTTGAAGTGGTCCACATCCAGGAAACACAACGCCAACGGGCGCTGCTGACGCTGAGCCTCCGACAGCCTCGCCCTCAGCCCCTCGATGAACGGCCGCCTCAGCAACAACCCCGTCAACGCATCCCGCTCCGCCCGCTCCCGCGACAGCCGCGCCCGCTCCAGCCGCGCCTGCACCCTCGCCCTCAACTCCTCCTTCAACACCGGCTTGGAGATGTAGTCGTCCGCCCCCGCCTGGAACGCCGCCAGCCGGAACTCCAACCCCAGGTGCGCCGTAATCAACAACACCGGCAACTCCTGCCACGCCGGCGTCGACCGCAGGATGCGACACAAATCAAACCCGCTCGGCCCCGGCATCTGCACGTCCAACAACAACAGGTCCGGCCGATGCTCCGCCAAAGCCTCCATCAACTGGTGCGCATCCCCCAACCCCACCACCTCGACCTGCTCGCTCGCCAGCGAGTGCACCAGCGCCGCAATCGCCTCCGGGTCGTCGTCCACCACCAACACCCTCGCGCGCTCCGGCCGCCGCGCCGCCACCATCCGCTCCGCCGCCGCCGCGAAGTCCTGCGCCGTGAAGGGCCTCGGCAGGAACAACGACGCCCCTGCATGCGCCGCCGCCACCCGGTCCTCCAACCCTCCCGCCGTCTCCGTGAAGCCCAGGGGCAATGAACCCAGGCCCTCCACCGACCGCAGCTGATGCGCCGCCTGGATGCCCCCCATCTCCCCACCCAGATGCATGTGGATGAGCACCCCATCCACCCACTGCTTGCGAGCCACCGCCACCGCCTCGCTCGCCGTCCGCGCCGGCAACACCCGCACCACGTGCGCACGCCCCAACCGCTCCGCCTCCGCCAACATCCGCGCGTCCTCGTCCACCACCAACAACACTCCCTCCGTCGGCAACACCGCCGCGGGGCCCTCCTTGCGCGCGGACTTCACCGGCACCGACGCCGTCCTCGCCAGCTCCCGGAACGCCGCGTCCACCACGCCCCAGTCCAACCGCGAGACGTCCTTCGCCGACCGCAGCACGTCCTCCAGCCGCCCCGCCGACAGGCTCACCTCCGTGAACCCATAGCTGCCCGCCGTCCCATGCAGCTTGTGCACGACGAGCGTCGCCTCCTCCAACGCCTCCCGCCGCCCCACCCGCGCCTCGCCCAGCAGCACCTCCAGCCCCCCCACCTTGTCCTTCAGCCGCGAGCCGTACTCCTGATTCAACGCCACCAGGCTCGCCGCCAGCTCGTCACGCACCAGGTCCACGTCCGCCAACGCCCGAAGCCCCGGCGGCGCGGGCGGCAACGCCTTGGTGAAGAGCTGATTCACCCAGAGGTACAGCTCCTCCGGCCGGTAGGGCTTGTGGATGATGCGCGCCACCCGCAACTGCCGCGTGAGCAGCTCGTGGCTCTTCAAGTCCTTCCAGAACGCCGAGGCGAACAACACCGGCAGGTCCGGCTGCGTCTTGCGCAGCTCCCGGATGAAGTCCGCCCCCGTCACCCCCGGCAACAACCCGTCAACTATCGCCGCGTCCACCGGCATCTTCGCAAGCAACGTGCGCGCCTCCGCCGCCGTGCGCGCCGACTCCACCCGGAACCCCTTCTCCCGCAGGAACGCACAGACCAGCGTCTGCAAGTCCTTGTCGTCCTCGAGGAACAGGAGCGTCTTGGCGTCGTTCATGACACAGCCCTTTTCTCCAGGCCGCCGTCCTTGTGGGACAGCAGCTCATGAAGCAGCTCGCGCACGGAGGCCACCAGCTCCTCCTCCGACGAGCGCGCCTTGCTCAGATGCCGCGTAATTCCCAGCGTCAATTGCCGCTGGTCCGCGCGCGACAAGTCCCGCCCCGTGAAGACGATGAGCGGCGTGGCCCGCCCCCGCCCCTGTCTCAAGATATCCACCACCTCGAACCCGTCCAGCCCCGGCAACCCCACGTCCAACACGATGAGGTCCGGCGGCGTCTCGCGCGCCAACGCCACCGCGCTCTCCCCATCCGCCGCCTCGAACACCTGCACCGTCCCCAGCCGCTCCAGCCGCGCGCAAATCACCCGCCGCGTGGCCACGTCGTCGTCCACCACCAGCACCCGCGCCTGCCCCGGCCGCCGCATGGCGTGCCGCAGCGCGCTGAGCAGCCGCGACTCCTCCAAGGGCTGCGACATCCAGTCCACCCACAGCGGCGTCCCCACCCCCTCGCCCTCCGCCGAGCGTCCCGACACCGCCAGCACCGGCAGCTCGTGCGTGCGCGGCTGCTCGCGCAGGCTCCGCACCCAGTCCAGCGCCTGCCCATCCGGCATCTGCGTGTCCAGCACCACCGCGTCCGGCGGCGTCTCCTCCAGCACCTTCGCCGCCTCGGCGAGGCTCGCGGCCCGCACCACCCGGTAACCCTCTTGCGACAGCAACCCACGCAACAACGCGGACAAATCCGTGTCCGCCGTGGCCACCAGCACGTTGTACCGGGAGGAGTCCTTCACCGACGCGCCCACCACCGGATGCGAGCCCGACACCGAACGCGCCGCGTCCAGCGTGAAGGTGAACGTGGAGCCCGTGCCGAGCGCGCTCTCCACCTCGATGCTCCCGCCATGCTGGTTCACGATGGCCTGGGAGATGGCCAGCCCCAGCCCCGTGCCCCCCTTGGAGCGCGTGTCCGAGCCGTCGAGCTGATGGAAGCGCGCGAACAACTGTCCCCGCTGCACTTCGGGGATGCCCGGCCCCCGGTCCACGACGCTGAAGCGCACCCGGCCTGGCGCCTCCAGCCGCACGTGCACCGCGACCTCCGCCCCGCGCGGGGAGAACTTCACCGCGTTGGACACCAGGTTCGTCAGCACCTGGATGAGCCTGTCCCTGTCCCCCTTCACCCGGGGCGCATCCTCCACCACCGCGCGCAGCGACACCCCCGCCGCGTCCGCCACGCCGCGCAGGCCACTGAACGTCGCCTCCACCAGCTCCAGCCCCTCCAGCGGCGCCAGCTTCAGCTCCAGCTTGCCCGCCTCCATCTTCTCCAGGTCCAGGATGTCGTTGATGAGGCGGATGAGGCGCTCGGTGTTCGAGCGGGCGATGCGCACCATGTCCAGCGCCTGCTCCGGCATCTCCCCGACGATGCCGCCCTCCAACAGCCCCAGCGAGCCCCGGATGGACGTCAGCGGCGTGCGCAGCTCGTGGCTCACCGTGGAGACGAACTCGTTCTTCATCCGCTCCACCTCCTTGCGCTCGGTGATGTCGCGCACGAAGGCGGTGAAGCGCGCCGGGCCCTCTCCCGGCACCCGCGCCAGCGTCAGCTCCGCGGGGAACATGCTCCCGTCCGCGCGCAGGCACGGCGACTCCAGCCGCGTGGCGTTGCCCGACGCCTCGCGCAGCGCCGCCGCCACGTCCTCACGCTTGCCGGCCGGCAGGGACGCGGGCAGCGCCAGCGCCAGGAAGTCCCGCCCTACCGCCTCTGACGCCTTCAGCCGGAAGACGCGCTCCGCCGTGGGGTTGAGTTCCAACAGCCGCCCCGCCTCATCCACCAGCAGGATGCCGTCCGGCGCCGCCTCCAGGATGGCCGCCTTGCGCGCCTCCGTGGTGCGCTGCTCCTCGCCCGCCAGCAGCAGCGCCTGGCCGCGCTCCTCCACCCGCTTCTCCAGGACTTCGTTGAGCGTGGCCAGCTCACCCGACGCGCGCGACAGCCGCACCAGCACCACCACCACGTACGCGCCCAGCACCAGCGACACCGCGAAGAAGACGACACGCGAGCGCTCGTTGCTCAGCTGCGCCCGCTCATGCAGTTGGAGGAACGTGGTGACCAGCCGCTCGGCCTGCGCGCTGGCGGAGCGCTCCAGCAACGCCTGCACCGCCACGTCCGCCTCGCGCCGCTCCCCCCGCGCCTGCGCCTGCCGCGAGCGCACGAGCAGCGCCCGGTTGTCCTCCAGCGCGCGCAGGTATGCCTCCAGCGAGGCCGCCATCACCCGCCGCTCCTCCTCGGAAAGGAAGGATGGGACGTCGCGCAGCGTCTCGGCGCGGGCCTTCAGCGCCTCGAAGGCGGAGCTCTCCGAGCCATGCAGCTCCGGCAGCCCCAACCGCGCGCGCAGCACGTCCTGCTCCAGCTCCGCGCTGGCGAGGCGGAGCTGCTGCAGCCGCGTGCGATATCCGTCGCTCTCCGCCATCCCCCACGGACGGCCCACCACGAACAGGGCGCACAGCGTGAGCAGCGCCCCCACCGCCAGCGCCACCGAGCGCTTGGACAGGCGGGAGCCCCTCATTCCGGCACCAGCTTGCGAATCTCCTTGGGCAGCGTCATCGGGTCGAACGGCTTGCCGATGACCCCCACCGCACCCAGCTCCAGGTAGCGGGCCACCTCCTGCTTCTGCACCTTCGCCGTCATGAAGATGATGGGCGTGCGCGACGTCGCGTCCTGCTCGCGCAGCTTGTTGAACGTGGTGGGCCCGTCCATGCCGGGCATCATCACGTCCAGCAGGATGAGGTCGGGCTGCTCCGCCGCGGCCTTTGTCAGCGCCTCGTTCCCCGACGCGGCCAGCACCGTGTCCCACCCCCCCACCCGGCTCAGACTCAGCTTGCCGATGGCGCGGATGTCCTCCTCATCGTCCACCAGCATCACCTTGCGCAGCGTCGTCACGGGCGGGCCTCCTGGAATGAATGACGGTGGTACCGCACGTGAGGGGTGCGGGGGACTGGACGTCCGTCCAAGGCCCTGACGGATGACGGCCCGGCCAGGATTCAACACCCGGCCCCACCGCATTCCCAGCCCCGCGCCGCGGGCCGCCTAGCCGGTGGCCTTGCGGCGGCGCACCGCGCGCACGGGCTTCGCCGGCGCCACGGGCGGCATCACCGCGACGACGGCGTTGACCACGCGCGACACCGCCCGGAGCTGGGACGGCTCCAGCTCCCGCAGCTTGCGAGTCATCCGGCGCAGCTCCAGTGGGTCCTCCCGCTCGGGCTTCCGGGAGGCCACCGGCGTGAGCGAGGCACCGCCCCGTCCCACACCCAACAGCGTATCCGAGGAGACCTGGAGGACGTCACACAGCCGCTTGAGCGTTTGGGTACGGGGCAACATTCGCCCCCGCTCCAGCCGACTGTAGACCTCCATGGCCATGCCCACGCGCTCGGCCACGTCGCTCTGGGTCAGGCCCAATCGCAGGCGGGCGACGCGAGCCGCTCCTCCCAGGATGGCCGCGAGCTTGTGGTCGACGGGCTCACGCATGATGGCCGGGAGCGTCGCACGGCCGCTCCCTGGCGCAAGTTTCCCGTCCCCCCGGCGCGGGAAGCCCCTTCCCGCTCGGGACTCAGCGGCGCAGCAACCCCAGCGCGCCGTGGACGAGTTGGACCACGGCCCGGAGCTCGTCGGGCCCCAACGCGCGCAGCGCCCTCACCAGCCGACGCAGGGCGGGCGGGTCCTCGGAGCGCGTCGCCACGGAGGGGCCGGGCGCCACCGGCAGGCCCTCCGCCAATCCCAGCAGCGCGTTCGCGTCCATGCGCAATACCAGACACAACCGGCGCAGGGTGGTGACGCTGGGCAGCACCCGCCCCCGCTCCATGCGGCTGTAGACCTCCATCGCGATGCCCACCCGTTCGGCCACGTCCGCCTGGGTGAGCCCCAGCCGGGCCCGCGCCGCCCTCGCCGCCGCGCCCACGGTGATGGCCAGTTCCTGGTTCATCGTCCTCGCGCCTCTCTTCGAGTCTCCCTACCACGTCACCTGTCCCGAACCCTACCCCACACGGCAGGAGACTACCCGAAAAGGCGTCCGCCGTGCTAATGACCTCCAAGGTCCAATCCATAGGCCACACATGCACCTCCCGTTTCGAATCCGCCGTCTGGAGCTCAACCTTGAAGGTCCTTCACTCCGCGCACCTCACGCGGGTCGGTCCAGCCAGGGGAGGACGGGGCGATGAGCGACCTCGAATCGACGCACCCGTTGCTGCTGCAGCCCTTTGAAGAGCTGGGCGCCCTGCGCATCATCCGGAGGCTGGCCACCGGCGGTTATGGGGCCATCTTCCTGGCGGAAACCCAGACGCGCGGCACGGTGGCGCTGAAGTTCGCGCTGGAGGGCCCCTCCGAGAACGACGAGGCCCGGGTGGACGCGCGCACCCAGCGGGAGGCCCGGCTGCTGATGCACCTGGACCATCCCAACGTGGTGGAGCTGCTCGGCTACCTGCGGTGGCCGGACCTGCACCGCGGCTACCTCTACCTCATCATGGACTATGTGGAGGGCCCCACCCTGTCGCGGTGGGCGTCCAGTCCCCAGGCCACGCCGCGCCGGGCCACGGAGGTGTTCGCCTCGCTGGCCCTCACGCTGGACGCCATCCACCGCGCGGGCGTCGTCCACCGAGACCTCAAGGGCAGCAACATCATCGTCCGCGCCTCGGATGGTCAGCCGGTGCTGGTGGACTTCGGCTCGGGGGACCATGCGTGCGCGCCGTCGCTGACGGAGGACCGCCTGCCTCCGGGCACGCCCAGCTACCGCAGCCCGGAGGCGCTGCGCTTCTGGCTGGGGCCTCGCATCCCGGGCTCGCGCTATCGCTTCGTGCCCACCGATGACCTGTACTCCCTGGGCCTGGTCTTCCATGAGGTGCTGACGGGCGTCTTCCCCTACCGCGCCCACCTGCCGCCCTCCGCGCTGCTGGCCAGCATCGAGTCCGCCGAGCTCAAGCCTCCCTCCGTCCTCAACCCGCGCGTCCCTCCGGTGCTGGATGCCATCGTGCTGCGCCTGTTGAGCAAGTACGGCGCGGGCCGCTACCCCACGGGCGCGGAGCTGTGTGGGGCACTGAGCGCGGCGCTGGAGCAGGCGGACAGCTCCTGGGACGAGCCGCTGTTTCCTCCCCGCCCTCCCCACGAGGCCGTCACCGAGGAGGACGAGGCGCTCTTCGACGGAGACGAGGAGGCGCGGGAGTTTCGCCAGTGGATGCGCCGGGAGGACAGGCCCGGGGCGGGCTCGGACTCGGGTCCTCCAGGCACACCTCCCACGGAGCCCGCGGCCCCGACGTCCGTCCCCTGGCGGTCCTGGCTGCGCAGGCGGATGCACGTCCTGAGCGGCGCGCTGCGGCCCTGGCGCAAGCGGGACGACTGAGGCGCTCCCCCGCCTCTTTGGCATCCAACTCCAGAGGTCTATCGACTGTCAGTCAACCTCTGACATTCCACTTGGGTTGCCTTTCGTGTTACCTCAGGCATCCTGTAGCAGTCCCACCACTTCCCAGGTTCAAAGGCAGGCCATGACGACGCCCGACACGACGACGGAGGATCTTCCCGGAGGACCGCGCCGGCCCCGGGTGCTGTTCAACGTGGGCGGCACGGTGTTCGAGTTCGTCCGCAAGCTGGAGGTCCGCTCCACCGGAGAGCTGTTGATGCTGGCCCGCCGTCGCTACCGGGGCGGGCAGAGCGGGCTCGTGGTGGTGAAGCGGCTGCGCAGCCCGGCCACCTTCGTGGAGCGGCGCCGGCTGGTGGAGGAGGTGAGCCTGACGTTCCGCTTCAAGCACCCCAACATCGCGCAAGTGCACCAGATGAAGCTGTACCGGGGGGCGCCCCACGTCGTCATGGAGTACGTGGAGGGGCGCTCGCTGGACACGCTGCTGAACCTGACGGCGATGCGGCGCAGGCCGGTGTCGGCGCCGCTGGCCGCGTTCGTGGTGGCGGAGGTGGCGGACGCGCTCCACCACGCGCATGGCGCGGTGGATGACTGGAACCGGCCGCTGGGCATCGTCCATCGCGATGTGAGCCCGCGGAACATCCGCGTGGGGACCCATGGGGATGTGAAGCTGACGAACTTCACGGTGGCCGCGTCGCGGCTGGAGGGACGCGAGGAGACGAGCCGCCCGCTGGTGAAGGGCGACATCGCGTATGCGTCACCGGAGGCCCTGGTGCGGGCGCCGGTGGATGCCCGTTCGGACATCTTCTCGCTGGGGTTGGTGTTGCTGGAGCTGCTGACGGGGCGGCACCCGCTGGCGGTGGAGGACACGGCGCCCCCGCCGCTGCCCGAGGGGCTCGAGTTGGAGGCGCAGGGCCCCACGTGGATGCCGGTGGAGGAAGTGGCCGCGCGGATGCAGAGCCTGGAGCCGGAGCAGGTGGCGCGGCTCGTGGAGGATGTGCCGGAGGGACTGGCGGCGGTGGTGCTGCGCGCGCTGCGCAGGGAGCCTGCGGACCGGTTCCAGACGGCGGATGAGATGGGGGGTGTGCTGCGTGGGTGGCTGAGCATCCATGCGCCGGGGCAGGGGCGGCACGCGACGGCCGAGGAGGTGGCTCGCGTGGCGATGGAGGCGACGAGCCGGCGCAATCAGGCGGAGCTGCTCGAGGGCGGCCTGCATCCGGAGGACCTGACGGCGGAGGAGGCGTCCGTTCCACTGGAGCCCGGTGTGGCGGATTCGGTGCCGCCCTCCGGACCCGAGGAGGTCGATGCCGCTGGGGCGCTGGCGGAGGAGGCGGCGCGGGTGTTCGGCGTGCCGGGGCTTCGGGGCGTGACTCGCTCGTTCGCGGAGGAGGCGGACGGGCGGCGGGACTCACGCACGGACGACATGGCCGATGACTCTCCGCACGAGGAAGGCAGCTCGGACCTCGCCTCGCGCGATGACGACAGCTCCGACGATGCCTCGCGCGACGACGACTCTTCCGAGCAGTGAACCCTCGCGCCAGGGCACTTCCGACGCATCCTCGCGCGACGACACTTCCGAGCAGTGAGCCCTCACGCTCCACAGGCAACACGTCAGCTGGACCTCCGAGGTCCAGCCCGTTCACCCGCTAAGACAGCCCTCCCGTGAAGAACAGCACCGCCGCCATGAAGACGAGGAACGCCACTACGACACCCAGCACGCGCCATTTGGAGAGGGGCGTCTCTCCGAACACGAGCTCCGCATCCTGTCCGTGCACCAGCACCCGGTACGGATTGCCGCGATAGCGATAGGCCAGCACATACACAGGCAGCGCCCACCGCGTGGTGCGCAGACTGGAGAGCGCCACCGCCACATGGACATTCCGGAAGCGGCTCCCGGGGATGTCTCCACTCTCCTGGACATGCTCCCTCGCGAGCCGCTCCACCGCCGCCAGCACCGTCTTCCGCGCTCCCGAGCGAGTCGCCTCGAAGCGCTCGACGCTGGCCTCCTCCGGCCCGCGCCCCTCGTTCTCCGCCAGCTCGAACCGATAGCGCGGCGTCAGCGTGTCGCACTCGCTCACCTTCAGCCCTCGCGACGCCGGCACCAGGATGTTGGTGAAGTCCAGGCGCGTGCGTCCCGCATGCGGCGCCCAATCCGAGCGCCGCGCCCCCGCGTCCGAGTCCGCCGTCCAGCTCACCGCCACACCCGCCTGGAACACCCACGCCGGCCACCACAGCGGACGCATCGACTCCAGCGACGCCTCCTTCGCCAGGCCCGACGGCCGGAAGAACGCCTTGTGCCCCAGGAAGCGCCCCAGCGCCTCGCTCGCGGCCTTCGGGTCCACGGTGAAGGGCAACCACCCCTGTGCCTGGTCCACCGGGTCCACCGTCATCTCCACATGCGTCACCGCGCCGCAGTAGGCACACCGTGGCGCCCTCGCCTCCACGGAGTACTCCACCGCGGCCCCACAGCTCTCGCAGCGCACCACCCGCGCCCGCTCGCGCGTCGCCACCGCTCGCTCCGGAGGCGGCGTCGCCAGTCCACAGATGGGACAGCGCAGGTCCTCCGCCTCCAGCTCGCACGCGCACCGCTCACACGCTGCCACCCGCGCGGCCTCGCTCATCCGACGCCTCCCCCCACGTACAGCACGACACCCAACACCAGCAGGATTCCCACCAGCACCGCGGCCAGCACCTTCCACGTCGAGAGAGGCGCCTTCCCATGCACCTCCCCCGTCTGCCCGTTCACGAGCACTCGCAGGGGCTCCTCCCCTTCCGCGTAGCGCACGGGCAACACCCAGACGGGCAACAGACACACGTCCAGCGACTCCCAATCCAACCGCGTGTCGTGGCTCACATCCCGGTGCGTGTCCCCCGGCATCAGCGCCCCGAGCCTGTTCAACATCAGCTCGCCCACCTCCTGGCGCGCGCCCTCCAGACAAGCATCCCTCGTCAGCGAGGGCTCCTCCGCCACCCACCCGGACACGAGCGCCGGCGTGTAGCGGGCCAGCGCGCGAAAGTCGAAGGGCTCCAGCGCCTCCAGCTCCTCGTTGCGCAAGCCATTCGATGCCGTGACGAGCACGTCCGCCACGTAGCCCTCCAGCTCACCCTGCAAGGGCCGCCACTCGGTGCGCGTCACCGTGCGCGTGCGCGTCACCGTCTTCCCGTTCTCCGTCGTCGTGTAGCTCTCCCGCTCCTGGTAGTGCTCGCCGATGGTCGCCTGGAAGCTCGACTTCGCCAGCGCGCTGTAGAGGAACGCGGGCACGTAGAGGCCATGCACGTCCCCCGGCTCCGCGCTCCGGATGCCGTTGCGGGTGAAGCGGCTGCGCGAGCGCAACCACCGGGACACCTTCTCCCGCGCCGCCGCGTGCGTCAGCGCGAAGCCAAGCGCGAAGGCGGGCTCCGGCACCCCGGGCCGCGGCGGCCGCTCCACCACGGACGGCGCCGCGCAGTAGGGACACCGCGTGGTGCGCAGCGACGGCTCCAACACCAACAGGGCCCCACAGGACTGGCACCCCAGGTGGAGCCGAGGCTCCGTCAACGTCGCGGTCGGCTCGTCACGCCTCTCGGGCATCGGCACCCTCCTCTTCCTTCAAGGGGAGCGCGCTCCTCGCGCCTGCTCGCCTGCCCCCCGGACTCCGGCCCGGAACGATAGCCGGGTTGCGGTACGCATTCCCCGTCACGACCGTATCCAGGCGGAGGATTCCACCATGGCGCAGGACAAGCGACGACAGCCCGCTCCCCAACCCGCCGAGGACTACTACGGGCGCCCCACCGGGCCCCGCCACCAGGACGCGCCAGGGGAGGACTCGGCGCCTGACCGCGGCACTCCGGACAAGGACCGGCGCGCCCAACCCATGGACCCGACGGAGAGGACCCCGGGCGCCATCCTCGACGACATCCCGGACGGTGACGGCCCTCGCAGCGACGCCGGCACCAACCCGCTCCCCGACCTCTACTGGACCGCCTTCCCCGGCAGCCTGGAGGAAGAGAAGGACTGACGTCTGGGCCAGCCCTCACCGCGACGGCCCTACGTGCGCGGTGAGGCCCCTGTTTTCAATCACTCACGCCGTCAACGGAATGTCAGCCCCCCTCTGTACTGTGTGCTCATTCGCCAGCATCCAGGGGGAGGAACTCCATGGCGGAAGTCCGTGAGCTGCCGCGTGTGTCCGTGAACAAGCTGGGTGAGTACCTCATCGCGACCCCCGCTCGTCGCAAGCGCATCATCTACGACCAGAAGCATCCACCCGAGCAGCAGTACCTGCGCTATCCCGAGGCCTCTCACGCGATTACCGACTTCCTCTGTCGTGACCTGGACCCCGCCATCCTCCGCGACCACCAGCGCCGCTTCGCGTGCAGCGTGCCGCAGTCGGAGTTCGAGGCGCAGCGGCTTCACCTCTGTTCCGAGGCGCTGGAGCGCTTCGCGGACGTGGTGCCGTGGCTCGGTCTGGAGGACACCATCGTCAGCGCCGTGGGCGCCGAGCCGCCTGTCCTGGAGATGGCGGGCGTCACCATCAGCGTGCGCCCCGAGGTCATCCTCCAGCGCATGGACCGCCACGGCAACCCGCGCGTGGGGTTGATGAAGCTCTACTTCTCCAAGCACCACCCGCTGGATGAGCGCTCGGGGCAGTACATCGGGACGATGTTGCAGCGCTTCGCGGAGCAGCACCTGTGCCAGCTGGGTCCGTCGGACCACCGCATGGTGCAGGTGGTGGATGTGTTCGCGGGCACCATCTTCACCGCGCCTCGAGCGCACATCCGCCGGCTCACGGACGTGGTGCTCGCCTGTGAGGAGATCGCCGAGCGCTGGGCGGTCCACTGACGCCGTCGTGAAGACAGACATGCTCCGGGCCGTCTGACTTTCAGGACGCGCGCGGGCCCGAGGGGCTGGGGCGTGTGCTCGTCCGGAGCCCGGGAGGGCCGTCGAGCGATGACGCGAGGCGCCTTCCGGTGTGACAATGCGCGCGCGTCGCGCTGTGTCATGCACTGGTGAGCTGGAACATTTCAGTGTCTCCGCGTGGGCGCTGAGACACGGTGCAGCGTGAAACACGAGACACTTCCCGCGCTCCGTGGCGAGACCTAGGCTGACGTCGCCGGCCGGTTTCGGCGGCCGGCTTCACACCTCGACGGGAGATGCATCATGAAGAGCCACAAGGTGAAGACCCTGAAGGAGCTGTTCGTGAAGGACCTCGCTCGCATCCACGGAGGCGATGGAGCGGCGACGTCCACGTCCTCCACCGAGACGCAGAGCACGGCGCCCCAGGTCTCCACCACGCAGGCCTGTTGCGAGGAGAAGAACGACCCCTGCTGCTGAGAGCGGTCGCCCTTCGTGTCGCTGTACCGGCGCGTGTCCTCATCCGAGGGCACGCGTTTTTCGTTGCGGGGTGTCGGGTTCGAGGCGGGTGGATGTTCGCTCGTGGGCGCTCGCGGCGGCGGGGCTGCCAGGGAGCGAACAGTCCTCGCCCTTGGGGCACCTGGGTTGGTTGGTGGGGACCGGGGGCGTCTCCAGCCTTCGCGGCATGGCGCATCGAAGCTTGGACAACGGCAAGGGTGAGACGCTGGGGCCTTCTCGGCCTGGACTGGGGACGGAGCCGGCTCGGGCAGCCGATGCGGCGCCTCCTGGCTCGCGGGAGCGGGGCGAGTCGGATGTTTCGGGCTGGAACCCGGCGCGGGACGAGTCGCCCTCCGTGCGCGAGGGACGCTTCTACCGGGGCGCCTCGCAGCGCATGGCGCAGCCTCGGACCGATGTGGAGGACCGGGGTGGCGCGGCCTGGGCGAGTGGCGGGGTGCGGGGTGGGCCGTACGGGCGCGATGACCGCGACGACCGCTATGCCACGGGCATCGGACCACGGCCGCTGATGGGGGACCACGACCGGGAGCTGGCGCCCCAGCCCGCGGAGTACCGCGCATGGGACCGCACCGGGTACGGCGGCCAGGCGTGGGATGATGAGGACCGGGCCCGGCGTGAAGCGCGCTCCCGCGGAGAGTTGAGCGAGCGCTCGGGTAGGGAGCCGCTGGTGGAGAGCGGCGAGGACCGCGCGTGGAGGGAGGAACAGGCACGTCGGGAGCGCGGTGGCTTCGAGGACCGCTCGCGAAGGGAGCCGCGAACGCAGCGGGAGCTCAGCCCGCCCGAGGACTATTCGTCGAGGGATGTGACACCGGACCAGGATTTCCGCTTCGAGGCTCGCTCGCGCAGGAGCACTCCGTCGCGCGAGGAGACTGCCGCTCCCGAGGTTCGCTCGCGGAGGGAAGTCTCGCCGGGCGAGGAGTTCAGCTTCGATGCTCGTTCGCGCGGAAGCACTCCATCACGCGAGGAGCCTGTCGCTCCCGAGGTGCGCTCGCGGAGGGAAGTCTCGCCGGGTGAGGAGTTCAACTTCGAGGCCCGTCCACGGAGGGCTCCGTCCGATGAGCGTTCGCGTCAGGACGAGCGACAGCGTGAAGAGCGCACGCGCGCCGCCGACCACATTCGCGAGGACCGCAGCCAGGACTTCCGAGCGTCGCCTCTGGCCGAGACCGAGCGGAGGAGGTGGCAACGCGAGCCGTTGACCGCTCGCGAGGTGATGACTCGCAACGTGCGCACCGCGCGACGTGACAGCTCGCTGCGCGAGGTCGCTCGGCTGATGAAGGAAGAGGACTGTGGCGTCATCCCCATCGTCAACGAGCACGGCCGACTCGAAGGCATCGTCACCGACAGGGACATCGCCATCCAGGCCTTCTCGGGTGGACAACCCCCCGAGCAACTGCGCGCCTCGGATGTGATGACCGATGACGTCCCGGCCGCCACACCCGACGAGACGCTTCACACCCTCGTCGACATCATGGCCCGCGAACAGATTCGCCGTGTCCCCGTCGTCGAACGCGATGACCGCCTCATCGGCATCGTCACCATGGGTGACATCGCGAAACACGCCGACGCCGACGAAGCGCTTCAGCGCGCACTGGAGCGCATCTCCTCGCGTCGCTCCTTCTGGTCCCGACTGCGCTGACCTCCGCTCGCCTCGTCATGACGACATGAGGCGACGCAGGTCCTCATCCCTGAGCCACCACGCGCTCGTGACGGGAATGACGTAGAACCCCTTCTCAGCCAACGTGAGCAAGGCAGGCGGCACCCAGCCGTAGATGATGCCGCCCATCTCTCCTGTTTCCTGGTGCGCGAACCACGTGTCCCAACCGGGAACGTCGTAGTCGTCCAGGAAGCCATTCGAGGGTGCCGTCGCGGCGCCACAGATGTCGGTGCTGAAGTCGGTCGCGAACACCCATCCACCGGCAAGATCTCCGAGCGGAGGCAGCGGCATGTTCATCCGCGCCAGTGCCTCACGACGTCTCTCGGCGATGAAGCCCACGGCCTCCCTGGGGACATCCGGAGTCTTGAGCACCAGGTCCAGAAAGGTGTCTCCATCATGGCCGCAGACCGGCGGCATCAGCTCCGCCGTGCGCGTCGTGTCCCCTGCCCGAGCCGCCTCGGCACGAGGCAGGCACCACGCGATGGTCTCTGCCAGACGCAGCTTGAAGTCGGTCGGCAGCACGCCGTTCAGGTTCACCGGCACCGTCGTGTACTTCGTCCACGGAGCCCCCTCGGGGCGAGGCAGCAACCCCGTGAAGAGCTCCGACTGCCCCCGCTTGAAGTCGCTCGACATCGATCCCTTCATGTCCACCTGGCGGACAATGCTCTCTGACCACGGCGGCAACTCCTCTTCGGGCAGCGGACCCAACCACGCCCAGGCCTTGTCCAGAAGCCGCTTGAAGTCGCTCGACATCCCTCCATCTTCAGTCACGCCCGCGCCCGTGCTCAAGCCGGCGCCTGGAGGAAGTCGATAAAGGCCCTCAGCGCCATCGGGAGCTGACGCCGGCTCGGGAAGTACAGGAAGAACCCCACGGAGGGGACACCCGTCCTCCAGCACGCGCATCATCAGTCGCCACTGCTCCAGGCCTGCGCCTCAAAGACATACGCGAGCCCCACTCCCGCCAGCGCCGCGTCCACCATCAATCCCTGGTCATTCAGCGACAACGGCCCGTCCGCCTCGACGAGCACCTCCTCACCGTCCCGCTCGAACTCCCAGCGGGAGTACTGGCCGCTCGCGAACTGGAACCGGATGCAGGGCAGACCCCGCGAGTCCTGCGGCATCCTGGGCACCGCGTGGCGCGAGCTGGCCCGGTCCACGGATGGCTTTGGAGAGAGCGCGCGGGGATGAGGGTGCCCGCGCGCGGCTCGGTGGCCCCCTGGGTCCGGCCTCAGGGGACGTACTTCTCCGTTGTGAGCAGCGCCGCACCGCTGTTCGCGACGCCCCCCGTGATGAGCACCTCCCCTGACGTCAGGAGAGTGGCCTGATGGAGCGAGCGGGCCTCCAGCATGTCGGGACCATCCCTCCAGCCCACCGAGGGGCGGTAGAGCAGCACGGTGCGCAGCGAGCTGTCCTGGTCGGGGGTTCCTCCGGCAACCAACACGTCCTTCGTCAGCAGCGTCGTAGCCGTGTGCGAGCCCCGACGCTCCGTCAGCGTGCCCGCATCCCTCCAGGTCCGAGTGCCCGGGACGAACAGCTCCGCGATGTTGCTGAAGGGCGGGTTCCCCGGCTTCTCATCCGAGCCCACCACCAGCACCTCTCCAGACTCCAGCAATGTCGCGGTATGGCCGAAACGAGGCACCTCCATGGAGGACGCCACCGGCGACCAGCTCCCGGCGTCCCGCTGATAGGTTTCCGCGTCGAACCGCCCTGTACCGAGGCCCCCCACGGCCAGCACCGCCCCCCCGTGCAGCTCCACGGCCGCCGGGATGTTGCGCGTCTTCGACAGCCTACCCGAGGTGGGGACCCAGCCGCCGATCGGGTTGTAGCGCTCGGCCGTGGCCAGGCTTGTCGTCTCGCTCAAGCCGCCCCCGATGACGAGGACCTCTCCCGACGAGGACAACAGGACCGCGGCATGGTGGCTGCGCGATTCGTTCAAGTTATCGGCGTCCGTCCAAGTGCCCGCGTCGGGGTTGTACAGCAGCGTGGTGGCCACGGGTCCAGACCCGTTCTCGCCTCCTGCAATCAGAACCTCGCCATTATTCAAAAGCGTGGCCGTGTGCGCCGCCCGGGGGGCGGGCAGGGTGCCCGCGTCGGACCACTCGTCCTTCAGGGGGTCGTAGAGCTGCGTTGACGCGGTAGGGACATCCCAGTCCTTGAAGCCCCCCACCACCAGGACCCTGCCGTCGAGCAGACGGGTGGCCGTGTGCCTGAAGCGCGGCTCAGCCATCGCCGCTGTCGGCTGCCAGCTCGGCCCCGCGTCACCGGCATCGCCCGCGTCACCGGCATCACCCGCGTCACCGGCATCACCCGCGTCACCGGCATCACCCGCGTCACCGGCATCACTCGCGTCGTCGTCGCAGATCCCCGGGTTCTCCCGGCACCACTTGTTCGTCGCGCCATCCACGTCGATGCACGACGCGATGCCAAGCAACCCCGCCGCCACCAGCACCGCCATCGTGATGCGCATCAGCGACCTCACGGCCACCTCCCGGTAACGAAGGCGGACGTGCCATCCGTCCCCACCGTCAGCGCCAGCGGGCCCGGCTCCGGTGCCCCCAGCAGGTACATCCCCGTCGCCACGCCCAGGCCCACCGCCCCACCCACCCACAGCCCCACGCCCACCGACTGCAGCGACCGCGTCCGCGAAGCCACCGCGCGCGCATCCTTCTCCGTACGGATGTCCTCGGACGGCTCATCCAGCTTCCCCTGCTCCTTCGACGCCAGGAACCACATCACCCCGCCCCCCACCGCCAACACCCCACCCACGACGGCAGGCATCCACGCCCGCTCTCGCAGCGAGGAGCCCTCCGTGGCCACCTCCGCCACCGGTGCGGGAGACCCCACGGGAGCGCGCACCACCGGCTGCGGGGACGCAGGGACGTCCATCTTCAACGCGTCCGGGCGCTCACCGCGCGACGCCAGCTCCTTCAACACCTTCTGCCGCACCGCCTCGAAGCGCTTGCGCAGCTTCGGCGACACCGTCAGCGGCAGCTTCGCGTCTGGATTCAGGAAGAGGGCCGCCTGAAAGGCCGCGTCCGACTCCTCCTGCCGCCCCTGACTCAGCTCCGCCAACGTGACTCCCTCATAGAGAGACACCGCCACGTCGTCCTCGGGGCCCTTCGACACCTTCTTCGCGCGAGCGATCTGCTCCAGCGCCCGCTCATACGCCAGGTCCTCGATGAGCCGGTTGATGGACAGCAGGTAGCGCCGCACGTCGGGGGAGATCTCCGCCCTCGCACGCAATGGCAGCACCAGAAGCCCGAGCCACAAGCCCCACACCCAGGCCCCACTTCGCCAGGACAGCCTCGGACAAAACCGGTTGGTCGGCATGGATTCCATTTCCCCGGGAGATCCATGCTCGATTTGTCCATGGGGTACAAGAGGCCCCACTCGCTCTCGGCGCGCGCGAAAACGTCAAGGGCCTCGTGAGTCCCCACACTCGTGGAAACCCGCGAGGCCCTCCGGTGCAAACCCTCTCACCGACAGAGAGAAGGTCGCCCACCGAGCGTCACTGCACGCCCGTCACCACCACCGCGTCTGGGGTCTCCGTCACGGTGAACTTCTTCAACGGCAGCACCGCGGGGCCCTGCGTCACCTCGCCCTTCGCCGTGAAGATGGAGTTGTGGCAGAAGCAGATGAGGTCCTGCTCCGCCGGCCGCGAGGTCACCTCACAGGCCTGGTGCGTACACAGCCCGTCCACCGCGGACAGCGAGCCGTCCGCCAGCCGGAAAACGAAGATGCGCTTGCCGTAGCCGCCCGGGACGCCCTCCACCACGCTGCCGTTGTCCCGCAGGGTGGGGAACTCGGCGAAAGGCAGGCGCACCTCGCCGCCCACCGCCGACGGGAAGCCATCTTCTCCGGCGCGCAGGTCGATGCTCAGCACCTGCGTCCCCGCGTTGTACCGCGAGGCGAACTTGCGCAGCCCCACCGTGGCCGGCCGCTGCGTCACCGAGCCATCCGCCGGATTGAACTTCGACAAATGGCACGGGCAGACGACCTCCCGGCCGTCGAACCCCAGCGGGCAGGCCGCGTGCGTGCAGAGCGACGACAACACGGAGTAGTCGTCCCGCGCCGCGTGCGTCACGAGCAGCGGCGTGTCCTCGCCCGCCACTCGCACGGTGATGGCCCCGCCCACGCGCTCCAGGTCCGGATAGCGCGACACCAACAGGTCCACCGTGCCCGCGTCACTGGCCGACACGTCCGTCACCGGCGCGGGGTCGATGTCCGGCGCGCAGCCCGGCAGCGCCGTCGCCGCCGCACCCGCCGCGCTCGTGCCGAGGATGCCCTTCAAGAAACCTCTTCGCGACGTGCTCACTTGCTCTCCACCTCGAACACCAGCTTGGGCTCCAGCACGAGCTCGTCGTCCACCTTCACCATCAGCAGCGAGGGACGCTCAATCTTGTAGGACTCCAGGCTGACGGTGAACGAGCCATCCGTCGTCACCTCCGTGGCCGACTTGAACAGCACCGTCACCGGCACCTCCACCTTCTGCTTCACCCCGTGGAAGTCGAGCTGCCCCTTGAGCGTCACCGGCACCTTCGTCGGGAACGTCGTGGGCACCGTCACCCCCGTGGCCGCGCCCTTGAACTCGACGGTGGGGTACTTGGCCACCTCCGTCACTTCCTGCATGTGGATGTCGCGGTTCTGGTTCTCCGAGTCGAAGTCCTTCACGTTGGCGACCACCATCACCTGCAGCGTGCCGTCCGCTTTCAGGTTCGCCTTGCCGGCGATGGGCTTCGCCGTGCCGACGACCTTGTGCGCCGGGTGATTGAGTCGGTACGTGAGGGTGCTGGCGTCCTTCTTCAGCGCATACGCCTTCGCCGTGCCCTGGGCCAGGGCAGGCAGGGAGACAAGCAGGGTGGTGAGCAGCGCCAGTCGTCGAACAGTCATGTCCATCTCCAGAAAATCAATGTCAGCCCACCCGATGCCCAACGGCACGCGGGCGAAAAGATTCAGAAGAACAGCGTGAAGATACCGGCCGACACCGCGCCCAGGGTGGTGAAGCCAACGACCTGGTGCGCGGTGGCGAGGTCCGTCTCCGACAGCCGCCCATACCGGTCCGTCGCCATGATGCCGAGGATGATTTGCGCCACCATCGCCGCCGTCGCGATGGACATGAAGATTTTGTGGAAGGTGATGGTGTCCCACTGGAACTCCTCCTTCTCCAGGGGCTTGGGGGCCAACAGGCCCAAGAGGCCCACGGAGGCGAAGACGACGGAGGTGCCCACGGCGAAGCCGCGGTGCAGACCCAGCAGGTTGCGGTCATCACCGCCACCGCGGAACGAGTCGTTGAACTGGAGCTGGCCAAGCACCGTCGTGGTGACGAGCCCCGCGGCCAGCGCGAACCCCAGCCCCTGGTGCAGCTTGAGCATGGTGCGGCGGCGGTCGAGGCGCGCTTGCAGCTCCGGGTCCACCTTGGCCGCGCCCGCCAGCTCGTCAGGCTCCAGCAGGTCGAAGTCCAGCGAAGGGTCCTCCGCCGCGGGCTGCTGTTCGGCGGGCGCTTCCGTCTTGGGTGCGTCCTTGGGTGGCGGCGACTTCTGTTGGGCGCGAGCGGTGGTGGTGGACAACAAGGACAGGATGACGAGGACGGCGGCGAAACGGTTCATCAGTGGGTATCCGTGAGGGCGCGTGGCAGGTGGCCGAGGCGGACGGGGCTTCAGGGTGTGCCGGGCGTCCTGCTTCCATCATGCCGACGTGACTCACGAAGAACCCGGAACCGATTGCAAAGTCGCCGCAACAGGGACCGGCCAGGGGTTTCGTGGACGCGATGCCAGAAGGCGGAGGCGACCGGAGACAGCCTGCTTGGGAGACCCGAACGAAACCTCCGTGCCAGTGATGACCTCGGAGGAGTGACTCCAAGGTCCAGGCGGGACGGTAGCGCCACACTCCGCGTAGCGGAAGCCGCTTGAGGGGCGGGGCCGTCTGTCCGACAGCCACCTTCCTCCGGGCTCGGGGTCGGAAGCCGGCGGCTGGTGTGTTCACTGGCCGCGCGGAGGACTGACTGCCGCAGGACACTCATCCCGCCGGGGCCGGAAATCCGGCCTGGGATGCGTTTCAGTGCATGGAGCTCGCGGCGTCACCTGCGCCGTCGGGCAGCGCGCATGGAGAAGCATTCGTCCATCAGCCTCCGCTTGCCACCACCCGACGAAGGACAGGGTCCGGGGGGGGATTTGCTGGCAGAAAGCCGCCGGGCCCGTGCCAGCGCCGAACTCGCGCGCGCGCGCATGCGCAGCCTCCAGTCCCTCACGCTGGCCCTCTCCGCCGCCCTCACCCCCGAGGACGTCGCCCGCGCCGTCGTCGTGGAGGCCGTGCGCACCCTGGAGGCGCAGACCGGGGGGTTGTATCTATTGAACGCGGCGGGCACGTCCCTGGAGATGGTCCACAGCGTGCGCTGCCCCCCCGCGGTGGAGGCCGCCTTCACCCACGTCCCCGTGGGCGCCCCCCACGTCCCGGTGGCCGTGGCCGTGCGAGACCGGGCCCCGCTGTGGATAACGGACCTGACCTCCATGGCCGTGCGCTTCCCGGAGGCCGCCGAGGCCGCCCGCCCCGAGAGTGGTGACGTGTCCATCGCCTGCCTCCCGCTCTTCTCCAGGGACAGGACGGTGGGCTGTCTGGCCTTCATCTGGGGACGCGCGCACGACTTCGACACGGAGGAGCGCGCCTTCATCGACATGCTGGCGCAGCAGGCCACCATGGCCCTGGAGCGGGCCCGGCTGCTCGCGGCCGAGCGCGGTCAGGTGGAGCGCGTGGGGCTGCTCCAGCACGCCACCGCGGTGCTCGCCACCTCGTTGGACCTGGGCCACACCCTGCGCGGCGTGGCCCTGGGACTGGTGCCGACGCTGGGCGACTTCTGCATCATCGACGTGCTCGGGCCGGACCACGAGGTGCGCCGCACCTTCCACGCCGCCACGCCGGAGTGCGCGGGCCTGCTCGCCGCCAGCCGCTGGCACCCGCCCGAGCGCCCGGGCACGCCCATCTGCGCGCTCGCCAGCGGCCTTCCCGCCTTCCACCCCGACATCGACGCGGCCTGGGTGGAGGCCACCGCGTGCGGCCCCGAGCAGCTGTCCCTGCTGCGCGCCCTCTCCCCCACCTCCTGGCTGTCCGTGCCCCTGGAGACGCCCGAGGGCGTGCTGGGCGCGCTGACCCTGGGCCACTGTCTGTCCGGCCGCCACCACACCGAGGAGGACCTGGCGCTCGCGGTGGAGCTGGCCCGCCGCGCCAGCGCCGCCGTGCAGAACGCGCACCTCTTCCACCAGACGCAGCAGGCGCTGCAGTTGCGCGACGAGTTCCTCGCCATCGCCAGCCACGAGCTGAACACGCCGCTGACGGCCCTCAAGCTCCAGCTCTCGCGACTGCGGCGGATGTCCTCGGACGGGGACGTGCGCGAACGCACCACGTCGGCCGTGCAGCAGGTGGACCGGCTGGGGCGGCTGGTGCGCGAGCTGCTGGAGGTGGCCCACCTGTCCGAGGGCCGCCTGCACCTCACGCCAGAGCCGGTGGACCTGGTGGACGTGTGCCGCGAGGTGATGGCGCGCTTCACCGAGGAGCGCGAGCGGGCGGGTGCCTCCCTCTTCCTGCACGCCTCCAACGCCGTCCCCGGGCGGTGGGACCACTCCCGCGTGGATGGAATGGTGACGCACCTGCTGTCCAACGCCCTGAAGTACGGCCTGGGGCGGCCCGTGGAGGTGGAGGTGTCCTGCATCCCCGGAGACCTGGCGCGGCTGGTGGTGCGGGACAGGGGCATCGGCATTCCGGCCGAGCAGCTCGCGCACCTCTTCCAGCGCTTCGGCCGCGCGGTGCCGCTGCGGCACTACGGCGGCTTCGGCCTGGGGCTGTGGTTCTCCCGGCAGGTGGTGGAGGCCCATGGCGGGCACATCCACCTGGAGAGCTCGCCGGGGCTGGGCACCACCGTCACGGTGGAGCTGCCCCGGACGCCCGAGTCAGCCTGACGGAGTCATGCCGGCGTGGTGGCGGGGACCTCCGAGCGTCGCGCGGTTCCGTGCGCCAGCTCCGTGCCCAGGGCGTGCGGGTCGTAGTACGCGTAGAAGCGGCGGATGTGCTCTCCGTCCCATTCGAGGATGGAGACGCCCTCGTAGGCCACGGCCGCGCCGTTGTGCGCGGTGCCCTGGGACTCCCATTCGAGCGCCACCCTGTCGCCGGCCTCAATCATGTTGCGGAAGGTGGACTTCACCTGGCGCAGCGTGCCCTTGTACTCGCGCCAGAACTGACGCGCGCCCTCCTTGCCGGAGAAGACCCGCGACGAGGCCACGTTGCTCACGCGCGCATCGTCGCTGAAGAGCTCGATGAGGCCCTCCAGGTCGCCGCTCTCCTCCAGTCTCGACAGTGCCTCCACGAACCGCTCCGCTCGCTCCGTCGCCATCCGCTGCCTCACTCGAATTGAATGGGGGACTTCCGCAAAAAAGGGTGCGCATGCGGCGTCCGAGGTGCCCTGCTTCCAGCCTCCTCCCTTGCCCGGCGGGCGGGCGCCGGGGTGGCCGGCCGCACCTGCCGCTCACGCGCCCTGGGCACGCGTCCACTCCTCGCGGTTCCAGCCGTTACGGACATAGCGCTCGCGCTTCGACTCCGGCAGCGCGTCCCAGGACTGGCCCCGTCCCAGCTCTGGAGGCTCGTCGAAGAGGCCCACGTGCTGGCGGTCCACGGCCTCCTTCGCGCGCTGGGCCGTCAGCCCCTTCATGTCGAAGCCCAGCCGCACTTCCGCCTTGTTCCCCGCCTCCTCCACCTGGGCGAAGACACCCCCTCCGAACCGCGCTTCCTTCAGGTTGAGCGTCGTGTAGCTCCCGGCGAGCTTGCCCACGCCGAGCGAGACCTTCAGCTCTCCGTCCGAGACCTGGCTCACCTTGACGAGCCCCAAATCGAGCTTCATCTCCGACTGGAATCCGCCCTTCGTGTCCTGCGTGACCTTCAGGCCCACCGGCCCGCCCTTCAGCTCCACCCCGCTCAAGCCCTTCAGGTCCACCTTGCCGCGCGAGTCGACCTGCGCCTCGCCCCCCAGCTTGAGGTTGCCCTGGGTCAGCTCCGCCTTGCCCTTCAGCGCGAGGGTGCCGCCCGTGCGCTCTCCGAGGAGCGCTCGCTGGCGGGCATTGATGGCCTGATAGACCCAGTTGGTGGAGGTCGGCGCGCCCACCGCCAGCCGCCACTGCTTCGCATACGCCTCCCTCTCGGGGTCCCTCCGGTCCAGGCCCAGCACCGAGTCGGGCAGTCGCGCGTCCCGAGGCGCCCCGAGCTTGCGCAGCTCGGGCAGGCCCGGCGCGTCCTCCACCGCCTGCGCGTAGCGCCCCAGGTACGCCGCGTGGGCCGCGTGGAACGCCCTCCCCGCCGCGACGGCGTGCTCGCTCACGGCGTGCCTGAGGGACTCCGGCAACGCGGCGTCATTGCGGAGGAACTCCGGCTTGCCCGGGTAGCCCAGGGGCCCCGACGCGGGCTCTCCCGCGAGTCGCTGGAGGACCCCCTTCGCCTCGGCCTGCTTCAGGAAGGACTCGCGGGCGCCGGGGTCCTGCTCCGTGAGGAACGTCTTCAGGAGCCCCTCACGCTCCATCCAGTCCAGCGTCGCCCGGTACGCCGCGGGCGGGAGCTGTCCGAGCAACGTGTGCACCGTCTTCACGTCGGTGTCGCTGACGGCCCAGTCCCCGAGGCCGCGCGTCAGCCGCGCCTGGAGTTCCGACGAGACGTCCGAGGGGACCTCCGCGCTGGGGGCGCGCAGCCTTCCGCCCAGGGCCGCCAGCGCTCCGGCCGACACCGTCGGGCCCGCGACTCCAGGCGACGGCTCCGCGCCTCGGGGGGACGCTCGACTGGAGGGGCCATCGTAGGCGCTCACCTCGTTGCGAGCTTGCGCGGTCGGCGTGCGTGGGAGTGACGGCGTGGGGACCGCGTCGGCGAGGGTGTCGAGGGGAAGGGACGTGCCGCCTGAGGCGTCGATTCGGGACATGGGGTTCTCTCCGGAAGGAACCGCCGGCCCCACTGCATCCGACACACCAACCCCGTGCTCCGAGACGCGCGGACGCGTACTCCAGCACGGGGCATCGCGAGTCGCGGACGCGGAATCTCCCGAGGCGGACGTGCCCTTGCGAGCCGTCCGCCCGCGTCACGCCCGGGGTTGGTAGGGCGCCGAGTCCGGCGGCAGCTCCAGGGAGAAGGTCGTCCCGGCGGCATCCTCGCTCTCCACGATGACCTTGCCGCCGTGGGCCTGGGCACAGCCCCACACCAGGGTCAGCCCGAGCCCCCAACCTTTCGCGAGCCCCGCTTGCGCGGAGCGCGACCGCGAGAAGGGCTTGAAGAGCTGCTCCTGTTCGGCGCGAGGAATCATCCGGCCCACGTTGTGGACGGAGGCGCGCGCGCCCTGCTCGGTCCTCGAGACGGTGAGGGTGACGGGTGCGTCGGACGCGCCATACTTCACCGCGTTGGTGGCCAGGTTCCAGAGGGCTCGGCGCAGCTCGTCCGCGTTCCAGTTGCCCCGGACCTGCTCCGTCGCCTCGAGCAGGAAGCGCTCGCCATGAGCGGTGCTCAGCTCCTCGATGACCTCGCGAGCGATGCCATCCAGGTCGCAAGGCGAAAGCTGGAGCGCGATGCGCTGGCCCGCTCGGATGCGGTTCGCGTCGAGCAGGTCCGTCACCATCCGGTCCGTACGCGCGATGTTCTGGTCGATGCGCCGGGCCAGCTCCCGCCGCTCATCCAGCATCTCCGGGCGCCGGAGGATGAGCTGTGCGCCGACCCTCGCCGCGGACAGCGGCCCCCGCAGGTCGTGAGCCAGGACGGAGACGAAGCGCTCTCGCAGCTCACGCTCGGACTGGAGCGCCGCCACCTTCGCGCGCAGGTCCGAGTAGAGCTTCGCGTTGTCCAGGTGGACCGTCAGTTGCTCTCCCAGCGACTCGAGCCGTCGTCGCTCCCGGGCCGTGAAGTCGCGAGCCGTCGAGATGCCGACGCACATGACGCCTATCAGGGCATGATGCGTGGCCAGCCGAAGCCCGAGCAGCGCCTGGACATCGCTCCGACGAAGGTCTTCGTTCACCTCGAGCGTGGTGGCCTCGGCGTCCTCCGGGGAGAGGCCCGGGTCGTCCACCGACTCGGAGACCTGCGCGGCGAGAGGCATGGCTTCCAGCGCGGGGACGTATCTCGCCAGGGCCTCCTTCGCGACTCCCGCGGAGGCCACCATGATGAGTTTGCGTTGCTCCGTCTCGTTCAGGAGCAGCAGCGCACCCTGGGCACCCAGGGCCTCCATCACCAGCTCGAGGACTTCCGTCAGGCGCTCTCGCAACGAGGCCGCCTCCACCTCGAGCGCCTCGCTGGCCACCTTCTGGATGAGCCGCAGGTAGCGCTTCTCCGTCTGCTCGTCGTCCTGCAGGTGCTCGCTGAAGAGTTCGATGACGGCCGCCGAGGCGCCATGCAGCTCGCTGAAGAGCTGCTCGACTTCCGCGACATCCGGCCGCTCTTCTCGCGGAGCCGTGGCCCACATCATGGAGATGCACCGCCCCAGGAGCGCGAACTCCTCGACGACCTCCGCCACGTGGAACCCCTGGCGAAGCCGCGCGGCCACGTGGCTCTCCACGTGTTTTCGTCGGGTCGCGGTGGGGGAGCCCAACGGCTCGCCGCTGGAAAGCGAGGCCAGGTAGGTCGGCATGATGTTCTTGAGCTCGGGCTCATCCAGCCCACGGGCGGAAGCGGCACGGGTCGCCTTCGCGGTCCACAGGCGGACGATGTCGTCCTGGTGCTCGCGAATGATATCCGCGACGCGCCTCATGATGAGTCCTCGTCGTTTCGAAGCATGCATGCCACACCACCTCTCATCTCCCAGGAGATGTGCCCGCTGGCTCGCCTTGGGGGAGTGAGTGGGGAGGAAGGCGGGCCGTCGGCTTCCTGCCTACCGGTGTGAGCATCCCCGAGTCTTGCTCGACGTACCTCGAGACGAGCGCACGGTGAGAGGCCGTGTGCCCTGCTCCACGAGCGAGCCCCACGACTCCAGGACGAGCGGAGCGCGCACCTTGCCTCTTCAATGCCTACCTTCAACATGTCCATCCCCATCCCTTCAAGCTGACCTTCCCCGCGAAGCGCGCGGTGGGCCGCCGAGGTCCCGCCATGCGCTCGTACACCGTCGATATTCCCGCCCACCTCCATCCTGCGTACTGGCGGCTGCCGAACGAGGTCCGCATGACTGTCGCCCTGCATCTGGTCACCCTCGCGGAGCAGGCTCCGATGACACACGACTCCAACGACGGCGGACCGACCCGGAGCGACATCGGAGGACTGAACGCTGGACACCACCACCTGCTGCTCGGCGGGCTGTGGTTCTCCTACTGCATCAGTCCTCAGGAGAATCTGTTGCGTCTGCTGGATTTTGGCGATGCGAAGATGACGTCACGCTCGACTCCCGCGAGCACGCGCTCCCACTGGCGTTACCACCTGCCGGACCAGGACGTATGGACGAATGAGGGTGGCGCCAACCGAGCCACTGTCCAGCCACCCGACTTCGCGCGGGAATGAACCCTCAATGTCTGTTTCGGGACAGGTCTGACAGGGGAGTGACACGACCCGAGGTTGACCCTGCATGGTCTACCTATTCTTCGCGTCACACTGGACGCTGAGCGTGCTCTTCCAGAGCCTCTTCCAGCACCGCTACGCCGCGCATCGCATGTACACGATGCGGCCTCGCACCGAGCGCGCCCTCCACCTCTGCACCGCGCTGGTGCAGGGCTCCAGCTACCTGGACCCGCGCGCCTACGCCATCCTCCACCGCGAGCACCACGCCTACGCGGACACCGAGAAGGACCCCCACTCGCCCGCGCACCAGAAGAATCCGCTGCGGATGATGTTCCGGACGGCCCAGCGCTACGCGGGCCTGCTCACCGGGCGCATCCAGCCGGAGGCTCGCTTCCTCGGGGGCTATCCCGAGTGGCCCGCGCTCGAGAAGGTCTTCAACAGCTGGCCCGCGCGACTGGGCTTCGGCGCGCTCTACACGCTGTTCTATCGGCGCTTCGCCACGCGACGGTGGCACTGGGCGCTCCTGCCCGCGCACTTCGTGATGGGGCCGGTGCACGGCGCCATCGTCAACTGGTGCGGACACCGCTACGGCTATCGCAACTTCGCGAGCCGGGACGCGTCACGCAACACGCTGCCCATGGACGTGGTGTGCATGGGCGAGCTGTTCCAGAACAACCACCATGCCCGACCCGCGAGCCCTGACTTCGCCGCGCGACGCTTCGAGCTGGACCCCACGTGGCAGGTGATGCGGCTGTTGTCCCGACTGAAGCTCATCCGGCTCGCTCGCGTCCCCACGGAGGATGCACACGTGACGCCCGTGCACCTTCGGGAACGACTCACTGAGCCGAGCTTCGCAGTCGGGTCTTGAGCTCATCGGCCGCGTCCGTGTCGCGCAGCACGACGAGCGTCTGCACGTAGTACGCGAGCGCCCAGAGGTTCTCCTCGGGGATGGCGCCCTTCCACGTGGGCATCGCCGCGCCCCCCACGCCCGAGGAGATGACGCGGTAGAGGTCCTCGCGCTGGCGCTCGGCCGTGTACGTGGAGCCGTCCACCGTGTCTCCCACCGGCCACACCGTGCGCAGCGGCTGGAAGAGGAAGTCTGGAGGCAGCACCTTCTCCGTCTTCGTGGGCTCGCCCTTCGCGTCCACCGCCACCGGGTGGTCCGACTCCCGGGCCAGGGCGGTGTAAGGGTCCATCTTGGACAGGTCCACGTCGCGGCCCAGCGCCTTCTTCAGCAGCGCGGCCAGCTCCGAGCGGGGAAGGTACGCGACATGGCAGCTCGAGCAGCCCGCGTTCCCCGCGCCCGAGACGTGGTAGGCGACCCGGCCTCGCTCGATGGCCTCCGCGTCTCGGCCCCGCCACGGGTCGGTCGACACGGCCAGGGGCTTGCCGGGGACTTCTTCCTTCCAGCGCGGGCTGAAGGTCTTCACGTATTGCAGCACCGCGTCCAGGTCCGCGTCGGGCACGTCCCACGCGAACATCGGCGTGCCGTGCAGGCCGCGACGCAGCGTGCGCTTCAGCGCATCGTCCGTGGGCAGCTCGCCAACCGCGACGCCGCCGAACTTGAAGAGGCCCTGACGGAAGCTGCGAGGCACGGGCCTCATCCCACGCCCCGCGGGCCCTTGTCCGTCACCGAGTTCTCCGTGACAGGACGCGCAGTAGTACGTGTACACCGAGTGCCCGCGAGTGAGCGTCTCCGCCGGGATGACTCGGCCGTCCGCGAGCTTCAGGGGCTCGAAGCTGGGGGCACTCTTCGAGCGACAGCCCGTGAGCACGAGCGGCAACAACACCGTCAGGGCGCGAAGGGTGTTCACACGGAACGTTCCGCGAGGAGTCATGGGAGGTACACCGCCACGAAGAGGAGCACCCACATCGCCGTCACGAAGTGCCAGCCCAGCACGTGACGGCGAAAGGAGGCTCGCACGTCCGCGCCGCGCGTGTGGCGCCAGCAGACGAGGAAGAGATTGAAAGTCACCACGAGCACATGCAGCGCATGCAGCGCCGTGAGCCCGTGGAACGCGGATGCGGAGACTCCGCCCTCGGGGATGCGCACGTGCTCGGTCCACCAGGCCTGATGCGTCCACATCGCCTGGAGCGCGAGGAAGCCCAGCCCCAGGAGCAGGGCACACCTCGCGGGCCACGGTGACTCGCGCCGACGGAGGCCCAGGTGGAGCACGGCGCTCCCCACGAGCAGCAGGAGCCCCGTGAGACTCAGCCCCAACAGGGACACGGGGAGCGTGGGCCACGGCTCGCGCATCCGATACCAGCCCACCGCGAAGGCGAGCGAGGCGAAGAACATCGTCCACGCGGCCAGCCCCAGCACCGTGCCGAGCCACGCGGTTCCCTCCGCGTTCGCGTTCTCCGTGCCGGCGTCGCGCGCTTCAGTCAGCGGCGTCATGCCGAGAGGTTGAGACCTCGAGGGCGGAGTGGCATCGGCGCGCGTCTCCGACTCGGAGGAGCGGGGCCCGTCCACCGCCGGCTTGCGCTCCGCGCTCATGTCGCGCACCTGGGGGCTCGTGCAGGGTTCGACAGGTGCTCGGCTGGACTCCGTCCGCGCTCGCTCATGTCACACTCCTCACGGTGGACACCGTGGCCAGTGCTTCTTCACCGGCACCCTCTCGGGCCACACCTGGCAGGACCTCCGCCTGTCCAATCCAGTCGCGCCCCAGTTGCTCCAGCACCTCCGGTTGCGACAGCGCATGCGGCCCGCGCAGCACCACGGGGACTTGCGTGAAGTTGCCTTCGCCGGGCGGGCTCGATGCACACGTCCACTCGAGCGTTCCCACCTGCCACGGGTTCGCTTCCGCGGCTCGCCCTCGACGCAACGTCCACACCAGGTTCACCACGAACACCCCCTGCGCGGCGCCCAGCAGGAACGCGCACACCGTCGTCCACTGGTTCAGCGGCAACAGGTGCTTCAGGTACGTGTACTGGTACGGGTCATACAGCCGCCGCAGTTGCCCCGCGTAGCCCGCCGCGAGCTGTCCGCCGAACACTCCGAGGAACAGCACCGCGCTCGACAGCACGTGCACCTTCGCGAGTCCCTCGTGCAGCGCGCGGCCGAACATCTTCGGGAACCAGAAGTAGAGGCCCGCGAAGAGGCCCAGGAAGCTCGCGGCTCCCATTGTCAGGTGGAAGTGCCCCACCACCCACAGCGTTCCGTGCAGCGGCACGTCCGTGGCCACCGCGCCCAGCGCGAGCCCCGTGATTCCGCCCAGTCCGAACACCACCATCGTCGCCAGCGCCGCGAGCATCGGCGACGTCAGCCGCACGCTGCCTCGCCACAGCGTCATCAGCCAGTTGAGGAACATCACCTCGGCCGGCAGGGAGATGAGCAGCGTCAACACCATGAACGTGCGACCGAGCAACGGCGACATGCCACTGGTGAAGAGGTGGTGCGCGTAGACGAGTCCACTCAGCGCGGACACCGTCCCCATGGCCCCCGCCGTCAGTCGATAGCCATGCGCGGGCTTGCGACTGAAGAACGCCACCAGGTCCCCCACCATGCCCCACGCGGGCAGGATGAGGATGTAGACCTCCGGATGGCCGAACAGCCAGAAGAGGTGCTGGTACACCACCGGGTCTCCACCACCACCCACCGCCGCCGCGCCCGCGATGAAGAACTGCGTGCCCAGCAATCGGTCCATCAACAGCAACACTGTTGCAGCGGCCAGCACCGGCACGAACACCACGTTCAACACCGAGGCGAAGAACAGTCCCCACACCGTCAGGGGCAGTCGTCCCCACGTCATCCCCGGCGCTCGGCACCGCGCCACCGTGACGACGAAGTTCAAGCCGTACGTGAAGGCCGAAGTCCCCGCGCACAACACCGCCACCGTCACCAGCGTCTGCCCCAATCCGGGCGTGAAGGCCGACGTCGACAGCGGTGGGTACGCCGTCCAGCCAGCGCTCGCCGGCCCGAGCCGCACCGCGAACGAGGCCAGCACCAACACGCCCCCGAGCGCGTACACCCAGTAGCCCAGCGCCGAGAGTCGCGGGAAGGCGAGCCCCCGTGCACCGATGGCCAGCGGCAACACGAAGTGCCCCAGTGCGCCGAAGAGCAGCGGCGTCACCGCGAAGAAGATCATCACCAGGCCGTGCATCGTGAAGACGGCCGTGTACGTGGGAGGCGTCAACGCGCCGTGGGACTCGGGCAGTGCCCACGCGAGCCCAGGCACCGGGCGCCCCGGCCAGGCCCACTGCCAGCGGATGGCCAGCGCCAGCAGTCCTCCGAGCAACAGGAAGCCCAGCCCGCTCCACAGGTAGCGCCGCGCCACGTCCTTGTGGTCGAGCGAGAGAAGACTCACGGCGCCTTCCACTCCCAGCCCCAGTGGGCCGCGCTGTCATCCACGTCGTACGCCTGCACGGCCTGCCTTCCCGCTTCGCGCAGCCATGCGGCATAGGCCTCCGCGGACAGGGCTCGCAGCTCGCCGCGCATGCGGTAGTGACTGGTGCCGCAGTGCTGATAGCAGGCCACTTCCCAGGCACCCTCGCGCGCGGCACGGAACCAGGTCTGATTCACGCGCCCCGGAATCGCATCCAGCTTCACGCGGAAGTTCGGCAGCGAGAAGCCGTGCACCACATCCGTGGAGACGAGTTGCACCCAGACAGGGACTCCCGCTGGCACGCGCAGGTCGTTCCACGTCACCACGTCGTCCGGTGTGTTGAAGCGGCCATCTTCGCCCGCGTAGCGCGCCTCCCAGGACCACTGGTGGGCGTTGATTTCAATCCGCACCGTGCGCGGGTCCTTCGCGGGGACGTCGAGGTTCCACAGCACGTCCCGCAGATAGCCCTCCGAGCCCACCAGCAGCGCTCCGTCCACCACCAGGAACGTGCTCAGCGCCAGGCCGAGCACCCACGCGCGGGAGCGCTTCGTGCCTCCGTCCGAGGCTGCTCGCTTCGAGCCTCGGAAGCGCCACACCGCCACCACCATCCACCCGAGCGCGAGGGCGGCCATGCCCGCCTCGAAGCGATGACTCCAACCCAGCAGCGCGTCGATGCGATGCCCGTCGACACTCGCGTCCTCGGGGAGCGCCAGCGTCCTCGCGCTCGTGGGCGTGTCCAACGATGGCTGGGATTTCTCCTCGACGGACGTGCTCACGCGCCATCCTCCCGGCCCGCGCGCCGCACCGCCCATAGCCCCACGCCCACCACCAGGAAGGGCGTGAGCATCAACCCCACGACCAGGAGCGCGGAGCGCACCGCGGACTCGGGCTCGCGCAGGGAGCACGTCGCACAGGCGAGCACGTCCAGGGGCATGAGGGCCAGGAGGAGCCCGGCGAGCGACAAGGTCCCGCGCATCGTTCCCGCAGGGCAGCGGAACACAGTGCCTGGCGCCTGGATGGGGAGTTCGACTGATTCGCTCACGCGCATCGCTCGCGATGAAAGAACGGATGCGCCTCGTCGCCCCGAGGTGGAGCTCTCTATGGGAATCGCTGCGGCTGCTCCGACTGGATACATGCGCGCTCGAAGCTCTCGGCTCGGAAGGAGGGACACGGCGTCGTCGAGGAGCTTGCGCCCATCCGTCCCTCGCTCCGGAACGTGGGACGCAGCGCCATCGAGTGACATGCGCCCATCCATTTCTCGCTCCGGACGGCAGGACGCGGCGCCATTGAGTGACATGCGCCCATCCGCCCCTCGCTCCGAAACGTGGGAGGCGGCGCCATCGAGTGACATGCGCCCATCCATTTCTCGCTCAGGATGGCAGGACACGGCGGCGTCGCGTGCCATGCGCCCCGTCATCCCTCGCCCCGGAAGATGGGACGCGGCTCGTCGACTCGGAGTGGAGCGCTCTCGCCAGTCATCACCGCTCTCCCGGCTAGCACGCTGCCCCTGAGGCCTCAAGCCACGGCCCCGTCCGCGTTCCCCGGGCCCGCCTGCCCTCGGGGCGGCCTGCTGCCGACTACACCTCGCGAGTAGGCAGGTTGACCCCTGTCCCTCCGACGCGCTTGTGCCCTCCCAGTCCTTTCGTTAGGTCCGGGCCATGTCCGCCGACTCCCCTCTCGCGCTCCCCCCGGCCCGTCTCACGCAACGCCCCGGCTTCTGGGCCGGCCTCGCCGTTGTCGCCCTGGGACTCGCCTCGGTCGCCGCCGTCAACCTGATGCGCGCGGGCAACGAACCCCTGCCCCAGCTGGGCGCCCTGCCGGACTTCACCTTCACCCGCCAGGACGGCAAGCCCTTCGGCAACGCCCAGCTCAAGGGCCACCCCTTCATCGCCAACTTCATCTTCACCCGCTGCCCCACCGTGTGCCCGGCCTTCACCCGGAAGATGGCGCAGGTGCAGACGAGCACCGACTCCTTCGGCCCGAACCTCCAGCTCGTCTCCTTCTCCGTCGACCCGAAGTACGACACGCCCGAGCGCCTCGCCGAATACGGCCAGCTCCATGGCGCCAACTTCGCCCGCTGGAGCTTCCTCACCGGCGACTACGACGTGCTCAAGGACACCATCGTCCAGGGCTTCAAGGTCAGCATGGGCCGTGAGGCCGGCGCCGCCGAGGACGACCTGCTCTCCATCTTCCACGGTACGCACTTCGTCCTCGTCGACTCGCGCGGAGAGATTCGCGGCTACTACGACAGCGCCGACAGCGACTCGACCGACCGGCTCCTGCGCGACGTGAAGCGCCTCGCCCGCGAAGAGGGCTGACCCGCACCGAAACCCGGGCCGGGATGATCCACAGGGCGCGCCACACCCCTTCCCAGGAACTTCTCGCGGCAGCGCTACACCGCTTCGCACGGGCGTGATCCACTGCCTTAGAAGCCGAGAAAAAAGCCCTCAAGAATCCATACTGCCAGTATGGATTTCGCCTCAGGGGCGAGGATCACAACTGGGTACCCATTCACCCAGGTTTGGTGCCCGACCACGCGAACTGAGGGACTGCTTCGCCGTAACGAGGAGCATCCACTGAGCCTGGCTCGCTCCAAGCGACTGAAATGCGGGCTCCTTCCCCGAAGGGAAGAGCCGCGCAGAGGCGGACTCACTCCATCGTCGCCAGAACTGGCCCGAACCTTCCAGAACGGAAGCCCGTCCCGGGCAGGGCCTGTTGAAGCCCTGGCCCTGTGAGAAGCCAGGCCTCAGCCCCCCTCACCTGTCGCTCCGACGAGAACCACCGCTCCAGCCACAAGTGCCTGGGCAAGCCGAAGGGCCAACCCCGCTCTCGCGGAAGACCAGCCCCGATGCCCATTCATCCTGGCTGGTAGGGGGCCCAACCTCCCGTGCAAAGCCAAAGGGCCACCCCCGCCTTCACGGAAGACCGGCCCTCCGTGCCCACCTCGTCGCTTGGGGACACGAGTCCTCCCGTCCCCCGCAAAGCCGAAGGGCCGGCCCCGCTCTCACGGAAGGCCAGCCCTCGGTGCTCATTCATCTCGACAGGGGACACCCAACCTCCGTACCCCGCAAAGCCGGAGGGCCGACCCCACTCTCGCGGAAGGCCAGCCCTCGGTGCTCATTCATCTCGCCAGGGGGCACCCAGCCTCCCGTCCCCCACAAAGCCGAAGGGCCGACCCCGCTCTCACGGAAGGCCAGCCCTCAATGCTCATCCCTCTCGCCGGGAGACACCCAGCCTCCCGTACCCCGCAAAGCCGAAGGGCCGGCCCCGCTCTCGCGGAGGACCGGCCCTCGGGCTTGCCACATCTTCGCGCCAGGGGCGCGAGGCCTTACTCGATGAAGGAGGCGTGGCGCTGCGCGATGATGTTCTGCACGTTCTGCTGGCCGAGGACGTTGTCCGTCCACGCGCCCACCTTCTCGGCGCCAGCGCGAACCTGCTCGGCGACCTTGGTCACGTCCTCGATCTTCGAGGTGGCCTTCGCCAGCGCGCCGATGCCGCCGATGGGGCCCTCGCCGACCAGCGACGTCACGCCCTGCTTCAGCAGGCCGTCCACCACCGGGGCCAGGAACTTGCCCACGTAGGGGATCTTGTTGATCTGCTCGCTGATCTTGTTGGTGATGGGCTCGATGATTTCCGAGGCCGGCTTCTTCAGGAAGCCCAGCAGCTTCTCACCAAACTTCGCGATGCCACCGGCGAGGCCGCCGACCTTCTCCGCCGCGCTGCCAATGCCCTTGAGGACATCCTTGAACAGCTTCGCGGGATTCAGATTGAACAGGCCCATGGTGACACCTCAGAGTTCGCGGGGGACGCGGAAGTTTGGGAGAGAGAAGACTCACAGTGATTCTCGACAGAGCGGCTGAATAGTTTCCGCCAGAATTTCCGTCGGATTTTCTTCCGCTTTCCAGCCCAGGGGGGCCGGACCTCAGGCCCGGCCGCCACCGCCCCGCTTGATCTGATCCAACATCGCCTGCCGCGCCGCGGCGTCCTGGGTCCCCGTGGAGGGGGCGGACGGCGTCGACGGCGGCAACGGAGCGTCCGGCGCGCCCAGCGAGGGCTTCCCGCCCGCGGCCTTCTGCTCGAACTTGGAGTTGTCGAAGTCCGGAGCCGACCCGGGCAGCTCCCCCTTCATCCCTCGGATGAGGAGGTCCGCGGCCTCGTCGGACGTCAGCGGGGTGATGCCGTTCTTCTTCAGCTCCTCGTCGGGGACGATGTTCAGCTCCGGGTCGAGGTCCTTGTCCTGCGCGTACTTGAGGACCAGCTCCACGTAGTCCTCGAGCTTCATGTTCACGGCCGCGGCGATCTTCTTGGTGTCCGCGTCGCTCATCAGCTCGGCGCGAACCACCTCGATGGGCCGCTTGAGCCCGCGCTTGGGCTTGGGGGAAGCATTCTCCTGAGACATGTGATGCTCCGACGAAGAAAGGACGTGGGCGAAACTCTAGCCCAGTTTTCCTCGTTCACACATTCTCGCCCCCCGGGGCCCCCTGGAGCCCCTCGAGCGCGCGCTGATACGTCTCCAGGTCCGCCTCCGAGAAGAGCACCACTGTCACCTTCTCAAGATGTGACAGTCGGGCCAGGGCGGCCTGGATTTCCCGGAGGGCCAAGGGTGCGGCCTTCTCGATGGGAAAGCCGTAGATGCCCGTGGAGATGGAGGGGAAGGCCACCGAGCGCAGCCCCAGCTCCGACACCCGGGCGAAGACGCTCTTGTAGCACCGGGCCAGCGTGGCCTCTTCGCCATGGGTGCCGCCGCGCCAGACAGGGCCGACGGTGTGGATGACGTGTCGGGCGGGCAGGCGGTAGCCCCGCGTCACCTTCGCCTGTCCGGTGGGGCAGCCGTGCAGGAGCCGGCACTCGGCCACCAGCTCCGGACCGGCCGCGCGGTGGATGGCGCCATCCACGCCGCCGCCGCCCAACAGCGAGCTGTTGGCCGCGTTGACGATGGCGTCCGCGTCGACTCGGGTGATGTCTCCTCGGATGAGCTCCAGCGACATGGGGTCTCCTCGCGTCTTCGAGTGGGCCGGGCGCCGATGGGCCCTCGCGCCTCGACTGACGGCGCGAGGGGAGTGAGTCCCCCCGCGCGTGGAGGTCGCGCCCTTCAGCGAGGCGACAGGTTGCGGGACGCCGGCTTGCGCGAGCTGGAGACCGGCTTGCGCGCCTTGGGGAGCGTGCGCGTCACCGAGCCGGGGCGACGGGCCTCCGCGGCCTCGCGCTCCGACTCCGCGACGGCCTTCGCGGCGGCGGCCTTCAACGCGAGCTGCTCCGACTGGAGCGCCCAGCGCCGCCGCAGCAGCTCCCGCATGCCGTCCTTCTGCAGGTCCACCTGCGCCTGGTGCAGGCGGTAGTGCAGATCCTCCCGCAGCGTGCCGCGAGAGAGCGCCGCGTCCGCCGCGCCCGACACCCCCACGACCACCTTGGGTCGCTCCTCCTGCATCTGCAGGCAGCGCAGGATGAGCCCCTGCGCGTCGCGCCCGAGCTTGGCGGCATCGGGGATGAACAACACGCCGTTGCGCTGGCGAAGCGCCCCGGCCAGGTCCGTGGCCTGTCGCACCTCCACGAGCTCCACGTCGAAGTTGCGCGCGGCCTCCTGGGCCCAGCTGCGGCGCTCCTCCTCCGTGCCGCCATGGATGATGAGCGAGGCACGATTGCAGACGAGCTCTTCTTCTCGGTAACCACTGAGCGTCACCGGCAAACCCCCTGCTGTGATGCGTGGTGCGGGGATTCTAGCGCCCCATCGGGTCTCCCGTTCAACGGGCCACGTGTCCTGGCAGGTGGGGCTCGAAGCGACCCACCTGAAAACCCTTTCATGTGTACCTGAGTGACTGCTGTCTCAAACGTGTCACGTGCCGGGCACCACCATGACGGGCCGGCGGCAGCGCGCCACCAGCTCCCGAGCCACCGCGCCGGGCAGCGCGTCCGGCTCCCGCGAGGGCTCCCCCGACGTCCCCAGGCAGACCAGGTCCACGCCCTCGCGCTCGGTGGCCTGGCAGATGGCCTGCGCGATGTCCTCGCCCGTCACGCCCTCCACGCTCCAGCGCAGCGCCTGGGCGCCCTCGTCGCGAGGCACCAGCTCCCACAGCCGTCGCAGCATCACCTCGCGCTCGCGAGGGGGCTCCGGCAGCACGCCATAGTGGTCCATGAAGCCCCCCGTCTCGCCCAGGCGCTTGCGGTGCACATGCAGCAGGTGCACCCGGCCGCCCGGCCCCACCAGGGAGCGGGCCTGGGCGATGGCGCGCTCGGACGCGTCGGAGAAGTCCACCGGCACCAGCACGCTGCGCGGCGGCAGCGCATGCCGGGGCTCGCGCAGCACGTCCGGCACGCACACCACGGCCTGCTCCGCGTTGCGCAGCACCCCGGCCGACACCGAGCCGTGCCACAGCCGCTTCACCGCGCCGCGCGCGCGCATGCCCACCACGACGAGGTCCGCGCCGCGAGAGAGCGCCACGTGCAGCAGGTGGTCCGCCGGCCTGCCGAAGCCCGGCTCCAGCACCACCTCCACGCCGCCCTCGCCTAGCAAGTCCCCCACCTGCTCACGCACCTCGCGCAGCAGCACCGTCTCCACCGCCGGGTCCAACGCCTCCATGTCCCGCGCCTGGGGCTCCAGCAGGTCCACGTGGACGGGGGTGTGGATGCCCAACCGGTCGCGCTCCTCCAGCGGCGAGCACACGTAGGTGGCCAGCACGTCGCACGGCCCCACCCGGCGCAGCTCGCGCAGGAAGGCCACGGCGGCGTCGGCGGTGGGGGACAGCGGATCCACGCCCACCACGACGAGCAGGCGCCGCCGGCCTCGCAGCCAGTCCACCAGCGCGTCCTCGCGGCGCACCGACAGCACCGGGCCGCAGCCATGGCGCGCCAGCCGCTCCGGCAGCGACGCGCGCCGCCAGGCCGACGTGCGCCAGCCCTCCGCCGCGGCCACCACCCAGCGCGAGTGGCGGCACTCCTCGTCCGCGAGCACCGCGTCCGTGTCCGAGCGCACCCGGCAGCTCACCCGGCCCGGGGGGAGCTCCAATCGCTCCGCCTGCGCCTCCAGGTGCCGCTGGGCCTCCAGGCGCGTGGCCTCCGTCAGCGGCTCGCCGTCGATGACGCCCACGAGCAGGAGCGGCTCTCCCAGCCGGGCCGCCAGGGCCGCGGCGACCTCCACTTCCCGGGACTCCCGCGCCATCAGCGGGCTCGCACAGACGATGGCCATGGCCGCCCTCCTCGCGGGGATGGCCTGGATGTCCATCCCCTCCAGGACAGATGCGCACGACGCCGCCAGGCGGGGGGCCCCTCCGTCATGCCAGCCCGCCCGGAGGCCCATCGGTCGCCGGGCCCGAAGGCACACGGCCGCACGTCAGGACGGCTACTTCACCGGCTCCGGCCGGGGGTGTCCGTCGTGGTTGGTGTGGTCCTGCTCCTCGCGGCTGCCGCCCCGGTCGTCGCTCTTGCCGAACGTCGCGATGAACACCTGGGTGCCGTTGCTGGTGTACCGGTAGTGCCGCCCCCACGGGTCCAGCGGCAGCGCGGGCAGGTACTTGGGCACCAGCAGGGGCTCCAGGTCCGCTTCTTCCGGCAGCTCGTTGCCGTCCGCGTGGAAGCGCGACAGCGCGTCCTCCAGCACGCCGATGTCCTGGTGGATCCGCTCCGCGTACACCGCCTTCGAGCGCGTCAGCGCCCCCACCAGCACCGCGCAGATGAGGGCGAGGGCGAACACCAGCCCCACCCACAGCACGGGTGAGCGACGGGAGGGCGGAGGGCGGTCGTCAGCGGACGGATTCATGCCCCCCACCCTACCGCCAGAGGGGGCCTGGGGTGCGGAAGACTTCACGCGGGCCTAAAGCGCGCGGAATAGCGGCACCGGCTGCTGCTTACCCTTCAGGCGGACAGGGGGCAGGTCCTCGAAGGCCGTCTCGTTGGCGTCCACCAGCTCCCGGGTGCGCTCGCCCACGAGGATTTCCCCGGGGCCGGCGAGCGCGCACAGCCGCGCGGCCACATTCACCGCGTCTCCGATGCAGGTGTACTCGGAGCGCACGGTGCTGCCGATGTTGCCGGCGACGACGACGCCCGAGTTGATGCCCACGCCCAGCTCCAGCACCAGCGGGTGGCCCTCGCGGCCGTTGGCGGCCCACTCGGCCTCCGCCTCCACGCGCAGGTCCGTCATCGCGTCCATCATCATCTTCGCGCACTGGAGCGCGCGCAGCGCGTCGTCCGTGCGAGCCACCGGGGCGCCGAACACCGCCATCAGCCCATCGCCGAGGAACTTGTCCAGCGTGCCCCCGCACGTGAGCACCGCGTCGGACAGCCGGCCCAGCACCTGGTTGAGCACGCCGACGACCTGCTCGGGAGGGAGGCTCTCCGCCAGCCCGGTGAAGTTGCGGATGTCCGCGAACAACACCGTCACTTCGCGCTTCTCGCCGGTGAGCACCACCGCGTCCGCGCTCTTGAGGATTTCGTCCACCACCGCCGCGGACGTGTAGCGAGCGAACAGCTTGCGCATCCGCTCCGTCTCACCGGTGCGGCGCACCACGCTCTCGATGCGCGCCGCCAGCTCGTCCATGGACGCGGACTTGTTGACGTAGTCGTCGGCGCCCGCGCGCAGGCCGCGCACACGCTCCGCCTCGCGGTCATTCGCGGTGAGGATGATGACGGGCAGGCCCCGCGTGGGGCCCTCCTTGAGTCGGCGGCACAGCTCCACGCCATCCAGGCCCGGCATCTCCAAATCACTCAGGACGATGGCGGGCTGAAGCCGGCTCATGCCCTCCAGCCCCTCGAACGGGTCCTGGAAGCAGAGGACCTCGTAGCCCAGGGCGACCAGGCCCTCCTGCACGAAGGCACACGCCAGCGGGCTGTCGTCCACGACGACGACGCGGCGGCGCCCGTCGATGAAGGGCCGCGGATTCTCCTGCCGGCCCGCGATGCGGTTCTGCAGGCCGAGCGCCTCGTAGATTTGCTTGTACGTGCAGTGCCCCAGCTCCACGAGGATTTCGCCCAGCTTGCGCCCGTCGCGGCGCTGACGGGCGAGCGCTTCCTCGAGCTGCGCGAGCGTCACGTACTTGAGCCCCACCAGCAGCTCGCCCAGGGCGGGCTGCGAGGGCCCCTTGTCGTGGTGCAGACCCAACGCCTCTCCCAGCGCGTCCTGAATCTGCTCCCGGGTGACGTAGCCGAGGGAGATGAGCGCCTCGCCCACGCGCTGGCCAGTGAGCGCCTGGAGGGCCAGGGCTTCCTGCACCTGCACGGGCGTGACGATACCCAGCTTGAGCAGCAGGTCACCAAAGAGGGGGGATGCGCTCATGGGGGCCACCTCGGCGTCCGGTGGAGCCTTGGACGCGGCCGACAGCGTATCCCACCTCCCGACGCTCCGGGAGGACTCCACCCCGAGGACGAGCCGAGGCGCCCGAGACCCGCCCACCTCACCGCCGGGGGGCGGGCCGGGCGGGCTTGCGGACGGGGGGAGGCGGGATGATGAACTCCACGCGGCGGTTGGCCGTGCGTCCAAGCGACGTCCCGCTGGACTCGAGCGGCCTGTCCGCCCCGAGCCCCTGCGCCTCCAATCGCTCCGTCGGGACGCCCTTCCCCTCCAGGTAGGCCACCACGGCCTCCGCGCGGGCCTGCGTCATCGCGCGTCCGGTGGTCGCGTCATCCCAGGCGTCGGTGTGCCCCTCCACGATGACGCGCGTCAGCTCCGGGTGCGCGAGCAGCACCCGGGCCACGTTGTCCAGGAGCGCGTGCGAGCTCGCCTGGAGCTTCGCCGTCTGACTCTCGAAGCCGATGCGCTCCAGCAGCTCCAGCCTGTCCCGCTGGAGGCTGACGCGCTGCTTGTCCTGGGCGGGGCAGCCCTGGTTCGTCGCCGGGCCGTACACCGTGGGGCAGTTGTCCCGATGGTCCGCGAGGCTGTCACCGTCCCTGTCCCGCTCGGGACACCCGCGCAGGTGGGGGACGCCCTCGTCGCGAGGACAGGCGTCATCCTCGTCCGGGACACCATCGCCGTCCTCGTCCTGCTCCGGACAGCCCTGCCGCTCCACCGGGCCGGGCTCCTCGGGACACACGTCGGCGTCGCCCTCCACGCCATCGCGGTCCGGGTCGACGATGGGGCAGCCCTTGCGCTCCAGCGGGCCGGCCTCGCGGGGACACGCGTCCTTGGTGTCCTCCACGCCGTCGTCGTCGAAGTCCCGGGCGGGACAGCCCTCCCGGAACGCGGGGCCCGCATGGCGTGGGCACTTGTCCACGGAGTCGTCCAGGCCGTCGCCGTCGGTGTCCTTGCTGGGACAGCCGCGCGTGGAGGCGAGGCCGGGGAGGAGCGGGCACGCATCCCCGGCATCGGACACACCATCACCGTCGCCGTCGGGAGCAGGCCGCGCCTGGGGCGCATGGCCACATCCGGAAGCGAGCGCCCCACCCAGCAGGAGGAGCAGGACTCCGCCGCGCAAAACACGCATCATCACGAAGGGCACCAGAGCGCACGGGGCCGAGCGCTGTCCAGGTGATGTGTCTGGTGGACGGGCCACGCGCTCACGTCGGCAAGGTGTCGGACAGGGGAAGCTCCACGGTGAAGATGGAGCCCTTGCCGGGCTGGCTCTGGACGCGGATGCCTCCGCCGTGGGCCTCGACGATGCGCTTGGTAATCCAGAGCCCCAGGCCCAGGCCCTTGAAGTGCTGCGCGGACTCCGAGCGCTCGAAGCGCTCGAAGATGCGCTCCTGGTCCTCCTGCGCCACGCCGATGCCCTCGTCCTGGACGACCAGCTCCGCCACCGCTCCGCGCGGCTCCACCCGCACCGTCACCGGCCGCCCCGCGCCATACTTCGCCGCGTTGGACAGCAGATTCACCAGCACCTGCTCCAGCCGCAGCTTGTCCCACTGTCCCACCACGGCGTCGTCCGCCAGCATGCGCACCTCGCTGCCCGCGCGCACCAGCTCCTCGGACATCCGCGACACCAGTTCGCGCGTCAGCGCCGCCAGGTCCACCTCCTCCAGGTTGAGGGACAGCCGGCCCGCGCTGATGCGCGACACGTCCAGCAGGTCGTCGATGAGCAACCCCAGCCGCTGGCCCGCACGTGCCGCCTTCTCCGCGCGCTCCGCCAGCCCGCTGGCCGCCATCGCGTCCTTCGCCATGCGCGCCAGCAGGTGAATCTGGAGCTGCAACGCGTTGAGCGGCGATTTCAGCTCGTGCCCCGCCACCGACAGCAGCTCGTCGCGAGCCTTCACCGCCTGGGTGGCCGCGCCATACAGCCGCGCATCCTCGATGGCCAGGGCGGCCCGCGCGGCCAGGCTCTCCAACAGCGCGCGCTCCTCCGCGGTGTACTCGCGCCCGCGCGCCTCGCGGATGACGCCGAGCGTGCCCAGCACCCGGCCCCGCGCGCCCAAAGGAACGATGATGAGGCTCTGCGGCCCGTAGCGCTCCAGGAAGGTGACACCCTCCGGCGAGCGGTCCCCCTGCAGCTCCTCCGCGCTGAGCCGGGGCACGAAGAGCGTCTGCCCCGTGGCCACCACCCGGCCCGACAGCCCTTCACCCACGCGCGCCGGGTTCATCCGCAGCGACGACTCCAGCACGCCGCGCGCGACGGGGTCCGGATGGTGCGCCGCCACCAGCTCCAACTGCTCCCCTTCCTCCGCGAGCAGTTGCAGGACGCACCCGCCGCCCAGCGCCTCGGACACCTTGCTCGCCAGCACGTCCAGCACCGTGGGCAGGTCCAACCCCGCCTCGGCGATGAGCTGGCTGACCTGCACCAGCACATGCAGCCGCGCGGCGCTGCGCCGGCTCTCCTCCTCCGCCGCGCGCGCGTCGCGAAACAACCGCGCGTTGTCCATGGCCATCGCCGCGCGCCGGGTGAGCTCCTCCGCGAGCGACAGGTCCGTCGCGTCGAAGGGCGCCCGCCCCGCGTCCCGCACGAAGGTCAGCGCGCCGAGCGTGCGCTGCCGGGCCACCAGCGGCGTGAGGATGAGCGAGCTGATGCTCCACGTCGACGCGCCGTCCACCTCGGAGACCGCGCGCGTCTTGCGGGTCTCCATGCGGGATTGCCCGCTGGCCAGCACCCGCGCCAGCGTGGAGGGCTGCCCCGAGTCGAGCGGGAAGCTCGTCAGCTCCAGCACCCGCTGCGCCTTCTCCGGGCTCGCGTGCAACACCGCCAGCCGCCGCACCACGCCCTCTTCGTACGAGTCCACCGAGCACCCGTCCGCGAAGTGGCCCAGCGCCAGCCGCGCCACGCCGGCCACCGTGTCCTCCCAGCCCAGCGAGCCGGACACCAGCGCGCTCGCGTCCGCCAGCAGGCTCAGCCGCGCGCCCAGCGCCTCCGCCTCCAGTCGCGCGGTGTGCTCTCGCTCGTACAGCCGCGCGCGCTCCAGCGCCTGACCACACTGCCGCGACAGCCCGATGATGGACTCGCGCTCCAGCGCGGTGAAGTCCTTCTCCCGCTCGAAGCCGAAGGCCAGCGTGCCGAACACCCGCCCCTCGACGAACAGCGGCGCCAGCGCCAGCGCGCGCAGCGGCCCTTCCTCCATCAACGCCGCGAGCCTCGGGTAGCGGGCCTGAATCGCCGCCAGCGTCTCCAGCCACACCGGCGCTTCGGCCAGCACCGCGTCGTACCCCGGCAGGTCCTCGCCGGTGCGGGGCAACACGCGCAAGGGCTCCAGGAGCCCGTCGGGCACGCCCACCGCCGCGATGAGCTCCGCGGACGCGCCGCCCTCCGGCGTCAGGTGCACCATGCCCGCCATCGCATCCACCGCCGGCAGGCCCAGGTCCAACACCACGTGGGCCACCTCCTCGCGGGTGAGCGTCTGACCGAAGGCCTCCGTCACCGCCTGGAAGCGGCTCAGCCGCAGCACCTCCGCCTGCTCCACCTCCGCGCGCGCCCGAGCCACCTCCACCCGCGTCCCCTCCACCGCCAGCTCCCGCTCCAGCGCCAGCCCCGCAAGGCGCGCGTACAGCCCGCAGCGCTGAAGGTCCTCCTCCGACGGCACGCGCCCCTGGCGCAGGACGGCGCACAACACGCCGACGACGCCCCGGTCCACGGAGGGCGACAGCGGCAGCGACACCAGCCCCACCGCGCCCAGCTTCCGCCGGGCCTCCGGCTCGCCCGCGAGCAGCACGTCCCGCTCCAGGTCCACCGACACGTACGTCAAGAGCGCCCCGTCGATGTCCCTCGGGCCGTTCAGCAGGCGCTGGCCACACACCTCCAGCGCGTCAGCCGGCAGCGCGGGCGTGGCGAGCAGGCGAGGGACGCTTTCGTCCTCTCTCCAACACATGAAGACGCCGGACGCGGAGAGGGTGGCCGCGGCCTCGCGCAGCAGCGCCTCCAGCACCGCCCGCACCGGCGGCGCCACCGACAGCCGCTCCCGGGGCCGCGTCACGCGGTCCGTCGCGGCCACCCGGTTGCTCTCGGGCACCTTCATGCCCACACGTCCCCCCGGTCTGGGCCCCATCGGGCCAACCGCGAAGCTCCAGTGTCCCATGTCCGCCAGGGCCGCGAAACCCGCGGACACCTGTCCCCAGGTACAAGAGACCTTGGCTTTCAGTGAGCGAACACATTGAAGAAGGCGAAGAAAATCTCGAGGACGATGAGCAGGACGATGACGGCCTCCAGCGTGTGGGAGCGGTCGATGTCCACGTCGCCCTTGAGCAGGCCATACGTCTGGGCGAGCAGTTGCTGCTTGCGCGTGACGGAGCCCTGCCAGGCGGAGATGCGCATGCGGCGCACCGCGCCCTCGTAGACCTTGGCCAGGTAGAAGTCGCCGATGATTTTCAGGCTGTTGTCCACCCGCTCGATGAACTCGTTGAGGTCCACCAGCGTGGTGAGCGTCTGCCGCGTCAGCGTGCGGTACGGGCTGCGGAACAGCCGCGTCCACCCGTGGCGCTTGGCCTGCACCTCGTCGTGGATGCGCGCGATGTGCTCGTCCAGCCGCTCGTCGTAGTAACGGAATTCCAACAGTTGCGCGTTGGCGATTTCGAGCAGGTCCGGGATGTCCCCGGAGCCCGACGGCTCGTAGACGAAGGCGCTGTTCCAGTCGATGACGACCAGGTCATTCACCGTGTAGCTGAAGCGCATCTGCGTGACGGCCTCGCTCTCCCGGCGCGACAGTGGCGTCTGGCCGTTCTCCCCCAGCAGCAGCCGGGCGAGGTCCGCCTCCGCGAGGATGTCCTCCGCGGACGGGTTGCCCTGGATGCTCTCCGCGAAGATGACGGTGTAGCTCTCGTTCTGGTCCCACAGGTGCGGCTCCTGCACCGCGGCGGCGATGGTGTTGCGCACGCCTTCCACCAAATCCAGCGCCAGGTCCTCCAACGCCTGGCTGTCATACAACTCGTCCGCCACGCGGATGAGCTGCTCCAGGGACGTGCCCGGCACCACGGGCACGCGCAGGATGATGGACGCGGCGCCATGGTCGAACAGGCGCGCGGTGGCATCCACCGTGACGGGCCCGTCCTTCAGCGCGAGCGGCCTTCGCCCCAGCTCATACGCGAGCGGCGGATTGGGGAGCTGGAGGTACTGGCCATTCTCGCGCGACAGCTTGAGGCGGCGGGTGTCCTCCGACACGGCCTTGCGCGCCCGCTCCAGGTTGATTTCCTCCGCGATGTCGAAGGTGCGGTAGCAGAGGATGTGGGCCTTCTCGAAGAGCAGGGGAGCCGAGGCAGCCATGGTGCGCCCAGCCTAAACCGGAGTTCGTGATTCTCGATCAGGCCGGAGGGCGGGCGGGCGTGAAGTGAGCGGGAAGAGGGAGCAGGGGCACCTCTCGTTCGGCTCTGTGTGCGCAGAAGACCTGAGAGCGAGAAGGCCCTGCCCGAGGGCAAAGGTAGGCAGTGGCTGAAGAGG
>NZ_JABUMT010000023.1:0-98941 GCF_013336715.1 Myxococcus sp. CA056 | reverse complement strand
AAATCAACTTCGTCGGCTCCGTGTCCGTGACGAGCGCAGGGACGACGTCCACTTCGGCTTCCTCGTCCTCGGCTGCTGCGTCATGCTCTTCCGAAGCCTCTATCCTCACATTTGATAGAGGCTCTAAGCGTTGTAGAAGAACCGCTCCTCTCGCTCAAAGGGCATCAGCTCGGACGGAGCAAACACTTCCACGGCGGAGTTGAGGGCGGGGCCGCCCGGGATGTCTTCACGAGGTTCGACTCGCAGGGTGCGGAAGGGCGCGCCATTCACCGAGAACGAGGGCTCGGGCACGAGCCGGAAGCGCGAGGTCCCACCCAGCTCGAGCGTCCGCGTGTAGCAGGCGGCGCGGGCGGTGATGGCCTCCAGCGGCGTGCCCGGTTCCACGGGACGCGCGGCCAGCACCCGGGCGTCCACCGAGAAGCGGGTGACGTTGAAGTCCGCGAGGAAGTGGTCCAGCACGCACTGCTGGAAGGGGCACGTGAAGCTGCCGAAGTAGAAGTGGTCGAGGATGACGGGCCGCCCCACGAGCGTGGCCATGTACGAGCTGACCAGGTGGTTGGCGGTGTTGCTCTCCCAGAAGAGGCCCTTGGGACCTTTGAACTCCTCGTCCATCGCCCCCAGGTAGCTCTCCACCGCGAAGTCGAAGGCCCGTCGGTACTCCAGAACGAAGTGGCGTCCGAAGCGCTCATCCGGAATGGGCGCGGCCTCCTGCTCGAAGCGAGTTCCTTGCGCGATCCTGTCCGGCAGCGTGAGGCCCGAGCGCAGCGGAAAGAGCCAGGTCACGAGCCCCAGGGCCGCGAGCGCGGCGCTGCGCACCAGTCGGGTTCTCCACGGGGACGTCGTCGCGGGCAGGGCGTCCAGCACCGCCGCCGCGACGGCGGGGACCAGCACGAGGCCGCAGATGTCGAAGCGGTAGTAGTGGAGCGAGGGCAGCCACGCGGCGTCCTCGAAGACACGCGCGAAGAGGGAGGGCAGGAGCAGCGTCACGGTGCCGGCCGCGAGCAGGCGCATGCCGCGCGTCCAGCCGAACAGCGCCACGGGCAGGCACGCGAGCGCGACGCTCCAGCCCGTCTGTTCGACCATGACGCGGTTGCTGACCATCAACCCCCGGTAGGCGAGGAAGGGCAGCCAGAAGAACGCGCTCAGTCCCGCGCCGAGCACCAGCGCCCCCATGAGCCGAGGCACCCGGACAATCCGAGGCAGCGACAGGATCACGAGCACTCCCGCGGCCAGGCCCATGATGAGGTGTGACAGGACCACTCCGGCCAGGAGCAACGCCATTCGGAGTGGGCGCGGCGTTCCGTACAGCTCGGCGGTCACCGCGAAGAAGAACACCGCGCCGAGGAACTGACTGGTGATGCCCACCCGGAACAGGTCCAGGAAGCAGAGTCCCTGCGCGAAGCCCTCCGCCTTGTGCGTGTAGAAGAGCAGCACCGAGGCGAGGACGAAGAGCGAGCGGACCGCTGGCCGCTCGAAGCGGAGCGCCAGGGCGCCCACGCCCGCGAAGTAGCCCGCCACCAGCAGTGACAGGAACAGCTTGAAGGTGGTGATGGGCTCCAGCGGAAGCCAGAGCAGCGCCCCCAACAGCAGGTCCTCGAGCGGCGGGTAGAAGAGGTTCTGGACGTAGCCCAGGAAGGCGCTGTCGTTGAACTGGTGGAAGTACCCTCGGCGCACCGCCATTCCACTGGCGAGATGTCCGGCGACGTCGATGCTGAAGACATCCAGCCGGGTCACGATGAGCACCGCCCCGTAAAGCGCCGCCAGGGCGAGCGCGACGAACAGGACAGGGCGCGAGGTGAGTGTTTGCTTCATGGATACCGGGGACGTGGCTTGGACTCAGCTCGTGAGATTGTCTGTCATCTGGCGGGTGGAGGCTTGCCGTAGAACGCGGTGGGGGCGAAGCCATCTCGCCCCGCCGCCAGCATTACCGCGAAGCCCTCGGGACCCGCGCCCACGGAGGTGTTGGGGGACTCCAGGATGTAGCGGCCCGGGGCCGTCTCGCGGAAGCGGACGCCGGTGAGCGTGGGCAGCTCGGTGCGCTCGGCGTAGGCGGTGTCGTAGGAGAAGTCGAGCCCCCCGGAGGCTCGGCAAAAGACGCGGCGGGGGGAATACACGGCGCAATACCAGGACCAGGCATAGGGCAGGTCCACCGCGTGCGCGGCGTCCTGGAGGACCTGGCGTGGTGCGGTGGGTGGCAGGGGGATGAAGAAGAACTGGAGGTTTGTCTGGGCCCAGTCGGTGATGGGGGCAGCCATCTCCAGCTCGACGCTGGTGACGGCCTCGTCCCGGCGCAATGTCACAGCTTTGAAACGGTGGGCGCGCGCGTTGAGCGAAGGGTAGAGCACGGGCTCCGTGGTGCGAGTCGCGGCGAGTCTCATGTCACCCGGGGCCACGGAGGGGACGGTGAGATGGTCCACGAAGCCCACGTAGTCGCGGGCGGTGGCGAGGGTGACGGAGAGGGCGTCAGGAACGGGAACACCCTTGAGGGCGTAGTAGCGCTCCAGGGGCACCTCCACGTGGACCCGGGCGCCATCCACCTGCACGAGCACCTCCGCGTCGGGGCCCACAGCGTCCGCGCGGACCGTGTCGCGCACGTAGACCTGGGGCGTATAGCCCTGCGTGCGCGGCGCCATCAGGCCCACGCGCACGTCCAGTCGATGGGGCAGCTCCAGCGCGGTGCGCACCGGGTAGCCCAGGTCCGCGGCGTACTGCGGGTCCGCCGTCAGCGAATACGTCGTGGGGGCGCCGTCGGTGGGCTCGCCCAGGAACAGGTAGAGGTTCTGGTCCGCGGGGTTGCGAAAGCCACCCTGGAGCGTCGCATCCACCACCAGGTGCGTGGTGGTGCGCGTCGCGGACAGAGCGGTGAGCACCAGCTCGCGCGCGCCCGTGAGTTCGAGCCGATTGACTTGCTGATGCTCGACGAGGCGGGTGCAGTGGGACTCGACGTCCCCGGTGGGTAGCGCGCAATCCAGCGCATACGGCGGGGGCTTCGAGGTACAGCCGAGCACGGCGGCCCACAACAGCAGCCGTGCCCGGAGGTGTCGCGGCGAAGCCAGACGGACTACCACTTCTCGATGGAAGTGATGGTCAGCGCGAACGGAGTGCCGATGAACGTGCCGTTCGACGTGCAGGGGCGGTTGGTGATGTCCAGGAGGTTGGCGGAGTAATAGCCGTAGGTGGAGCCGTTGCCCTTCTCGTAGAACTCGGTGCCGTTCGGGAGGACGACCTTCCAGACGTAGTCGAAGTGCTCGTACCACTTGGGGGTGGTGCGGTTGGAGATGGTGTTCCGGACCGTCACGGTCCACGTCCACGGGGCGGACGCGGGGGCGGCGACCGTCTGCGTGTTGTCCCACTCGATGGCGACGCCGTTGTCGAGCCCGCCCCAGCCGTGGATGAGATACACGGACGTGCCCCAGGGCAGCGTGTAGTTCCGGTACGACATCCGGATCTCCGCCTCATAGGAGCTGGCGTAGACACAGGAGTGGAGCACCGCGCGGCCGTCGGCCCACTGCTCGATGGCGACGGCGGACGTGGAGGCGAAGAACAGGGCGAGGGCGAGGACGTTTCGGACAGCCGAGGTCATGGAGAGAGACTCCCAGGTGGACGGTTCGGCCGATGTCTCTAGCACGAGGGTGGGTGCCGGCGCACTCCCTGTGTGTATGTCCACGGACAGGAATCCCGTGGTTTGCCGGGCGCGTGAAACACCGGGAGGTGATGGCTCGGGCACTCCGGGGCCTCTGGAATGACCCGCTCGGTGCCTAGGGAATGCAGCTTTCTGAGTCACCCGAAGGGCGCAAACCCTTCGCGAAGGTGTCGGACCTGCCCCAGTTGGATGTATGGGTTGTCTTATATTTGATGGGCCCCGAAGTCCTCGCGCCACATCAGCGAATCTTCGCTTTCGCGCGAGAGGGGAACAGTCATGCACCTTTTGAATCGTCTTCCCGTCGTCGGGTTGTTGCTGGCGCTCGTCGCTGGCTGTGGTGAGGAGTTGCCCTCGGGCTCGGGGGCGGTACAGATGGTCATCGGGACGCAGGAGTTCGCGGCGAGCGAGTCCAGCGTCACTCGCATCCAGGTGGTCATCTCCGGCCTGGGCATTTCCGACATCCAGCAGGACCTGGTGAAGACGGGCAGCACCTGGGGCGGCACCATCGCTGGCATTCCCGCTGGGACGAATCGGGTCGTCGTGGTCTCCGCCTACGCCTCGAACAACTCGCTCCAGTACCAGGGGCAGGCGACGGAGGTCACCATCGTGGAAGGCGAGACGGCGCTCGTGGCCGTCACGCTCCATGACATGACGTTGGGGCACTACACGGACAACGATGCGCCCATCATCGACTCGGTGACGGTGTCAGGCACGACGGTGGAGGCCGGTGGGCAGCTCACCCTGGGCGCGACGGCGCATGACCCGGTACCGAACGACCTGGTGTCGTATTCCTGGAGCGCTTCCGCGGGAACGCTGAGCAGCGCGACCATCGCGAACCCCACGTGGACGGCGCCCTCGTCCGCGCAGACCGTCACGCTGACGCTGACGGTGAGAGATCAGCGCAACGGCATCAGCCGGGCTCGAGTGACGGTGGAGGTCACGGAGGAGCTGGAGGTGGGCGGCAGCGCCACCATCCAGGTGAGCTTCAACACGCCGCCGCTCATCCTCTTGGTGACCGCGAGCGAGGGCAGGGTGGTGCTGGGCCAGAGCACGGCGGTGAGCGCCAACGTCCATGACCCGGACCTGGGGACGGTGCTGTATCAGTGGACGTCGTCCTGCGCGGGGACGTTCTCTTCGCCCACGGGCCAGTCGTCGAACTTCACGCCGTCGGCGGTCCCCACAGGCGCTTGCAACAACTGCAGTGTCACGATGACGGCGCGAGACCTCAAGGGTGGCGTTCGCTCGGGTTCGTATCATCTGTGCGTGGTGTCCACTCCCGCGCCGTAGTCGAGCGCGCGAGGGGGGATTCGCCGTGGGGCCGGGTGCGGTGTCCTCGTGGATGAGGAACGCCATGCTCGGCCCGTCGTTTCAATCCGAGGAGCTCTCGCTGACGAACGCGTCCCCGCGCGCGAGTGTCTGGCTATTCGCCCTGGGCGAGATGCCGCGCGAGATGGCGAACTCCAGCAGCACGTCGAACAGTTCGCACGGTGCGGCCGGAGTGGTCTGCCTTGAGCGCTTGTCTATGATGGTCTCGGCACGGCTCATCGACGATTCCGTGGCATTGACCAGGCTTGGCGCTACTGGAAGTCGACCGGCGGCGCTCCCTGCGTCAGCCTCTTGGCGACCGCCGCCGCGCTGTCACGCATGTACTTGAGCCGATCATTGAAGTCTCCGTCGCCGCCGCTGCCCGCGCGCTCGGTGTGGAGCAGCTCTCCGCTCTCGTTGATGTAGTGCACATAGAAGAGCGCGGTGCCGTCGGCGATGAAGCGATCCGTATCCACGCTCGCGAACGGCGTCCCGTCCTCGGTCCGGAGCTCCCGTTGGATGGGGGAGCGATAGAGGGTCGCGACCGGGATGATGATGCCCTTGGCGCCGGCCTCCTTCACGTACCGGGCAAGGTCCTGCTTCATCCTCGGCGGGACGGTGAACTTGTCGGTGGCGATGTTCGGGAGGGCCTCGCACCACTCGCTGTCCCCCTTCAAGCGCTTCACCTTCGCGGTGGAGACGTCCTGGCCGTAGGCGCTCCAGAGCGCCGGTGCGACGTAGTCCTCGATGTTTTGGATGACCTTGTCGTTGTTGTCCGCCGACTCGGCACACGCGAGCAGCGGTGTGAGCGCGTAGGGTTTGTCCAGCGCGCTCCATTTCCCTCCGGTGAAGTAGGTCGGGTTGGAGGTCGCGAGGCCAGGGACACAGCCGGAGATCGCGACGAGCAATAGAGCGGAAAGGAGGGGAGCACGGTGAGCGGGCATGGAGATTCCTCGAGCGGGTAGGATTGGTACGTCCCGTACCTCTCCAACGTTCCATGCTTCGTTCTGTCGCACCGGTTCACATCACAACCGATGCATGCGACGCCCGACGCTCAGCGGATGACCGTCGTGATCCGCTCAGACCCCGTGCGCGACACCCGCCGTGTCTCTCGTCCGTTGAAGTCCACGGACTCGCCTTCACCCACCAGGGCGCGGATGGTGATGCGTGACAGGCATTGGCTGTCGTCCACGGCGTGCGTCACCACATAGCGCGGCACGTTGGAGGCCGCCTCGCCCAGCCGCAGCCGCATCTCCCGAATCGAGTCGATGTAGCCAGCCAGCGGCTCCATGCGCGCCAGCGCCCGGCGCAGCACCTTGTCGGCCCGCTTGCTCATCACGCGGTCCCAGACGAGGTAGCCCGCGCCCAACGTCGCCGAGCTGGTGAAGAAGATGACGAAGTTCAGCACGCCCCCGAGGTAGCGGTTGCGCGTGAAGCCCTGCTCACCCGTCGCCTCCGTGAGGATGTCCTTCAGCGTCTCCACCGCCGCCTGGTTCGCCATCGCCGCCCACTCCCTGGCGTCCTTCGGACTGCCCAGCAGCAACCGGCAGACCCCCAGGTGCAGGGAGATCAACGAGACGCGCGCGGTGTCCCGCTCGGCGCCCAGCGCCTCCGTGAAGCAGTGACTCGCGGACTTGAGCAGCTCGAGCTGCGCCTCGCGGGTGCACTCGGGCCGCGTCGCTGTCTCCAGGTGGATCCGGCCTTGGTGAAAAGCCCCCTCCCTCAGCAGATGCGGTTCCCGATGCAGATGGCCCAAGAGGACCAACTGCTCCCCCTCCGTCCCCAGCAGCGCCTCCAGCAGCGCCACCGAACCTTCATCCTGGAACTTGCCGCCCACCTGCCGGGGCGTCGCCTGGATGAGGTCATTCCACGTCGCCATTTGCGGACTCCCGTGTGCTGCCGCGCCTCATGGATCCGTCGAACCCCCTGAGGAACAAGTCTGCCACAGCCACGCGGTTTCACGAGCGGGGGACCCCTCTTCCGTCATCCGCCGCGCGCTCTTTCATGCCCAGGAACGAGAGCGCTTTCAGGCTCGGCAGAAAAAAGTACCCGCCTCCCCGGGTAGTCACGAATTTTCGCAGAGATGTCGCGCATTGCCGGACTGGCTCCGCGGGGATGACCAGGCGTCCGCCGCCGTCTCCGGCGAGTGGGTCCTCAACGCCCTCAATGCCTCCGAGCTGTTCGAAGTGCACCCAGCTTCGCTGGACAAGTTCGAACTGACGGCCCACGTGCGCGTTGAGGGCGATGAACAGGAGTCCCTTGCCCTCCGGGTCCTCGTAGTTGAATCCGCGCCGCAGGAGTCGATGGCGCCGCGTGACGTCGCTCGACACGTGAGGCGAGGGAGGCAGTGCGTCGCGAGGGTTGCATCGCCGCGTGTGAGCGGTGATGGGGCAGCCGTACCCGTGAGGATCATCCCGCGCATAGAGGAAGTCGTTGTCGGGCTGGGGCCGTCCAGTGCCGCTCGCGCGCGCGGGTGTGCCGTCCTTCTGGAACAGGAAGGGAAGCAGTCTGCGCAGCAATCGATGTCGTCGCGGCGCGGCGAGAGGAGCACCGTCGCGCTTTCGCCCCACCAGCTTCGAGGCCACCCACTCCCGTCGCTCCTCGGGGCTTCCTTCCGGTGCGAGCGAGGCCTGTTCGTCCAGGAAGGACTCGAAGGCCGGCACGTCCTGCTCCAGCTTGCGCAGGACGAGGAAGGTCCCGTTGTGTCCCAGGTCCCTTCGGCCCGGAAGGCCCGGGACGGGAGGCAGTGCGCTGGCGCCAGGCAGGTGCTCCGCGACGTGCGGTGACAAGGGCCACTCGCCGTATTCATTGGCGTGGCCCAGGAGGAACTCTCCCCGCTTCACGGGGCGGTCGTAGTCGCGAGGGTGCGCCGTGGGGCCATCGAGTCCCTCCAGACGAGGTTGCGACACGCCATCCAGGAAGCCGAAGTGGTCGCGGAAATACCCCGGAGGATCTCCCTCGCGAGCGCGTCGCTGGCCTCGCTGGGCGAAGACTTCGCGCAGCCCGTGGCGCTGTGCCCGCTCGCGGTGTTCACGAAGCAGCGGCTCCATGTTCGCGGCGTCCGACGCATAGAGCAGCAGCAGGACATGCAGCGCGCCTTCGTGCCGCGTCCCCCCGAGTGTCCAGCGGTCCGGGTCATTCTCCTCCACGTCGCGCAGGTGCTCCCGGGCCCTGAGGGCCATGCCTTCGCGCAGCTCATGGGGAAAGGAGCCGAGGACGTCTTCCTGCACTTCGAGCGCCACGAGCCCCGCATGGGACAGGGCCACGTTGACGCGCGTCTTGTCACGCGTGGAGTCGCTCGGGTGCTCGGTGCGGTCCGCCTGGGTCAGCGTCCCATCGCTCGTCAGCTCACGCAGCCACCTTCGACAGCCGTCAGCGTCGTCGATGCGAAGGAAGAGCAGGGTGAGTTCCCCCATGTGCCGGTAGCCATGCAGCAGCACGCCCTGCACATCATGAAGGTCCACCTGCGTCGAAAGCTCAGGCGGGGGCGTGCTCCATGGGGGTGACGTGGGAAGGCTCGGCTCGGAAGTTCTCATGGTGTTTCCTCCGGGGCTCTCGCCGCCCGTGTCGAAGCGAGGCGAGCAGCGCGGACATCGAGTGGATGGCGAGGGCCATGGGGCGCAGCAGCGGACGGCCGGGGTCGCACGCGCCCCTGGACAGGAACGCGGCCAGGGCGCGGCGAGCGCCTCTGTCCTTCACGGGTTGGTCCATTCGCTCGCGCGTGAGCAGTTCACGCAGGCGGAGCGCGTTGTGCAGCAGCAGGACGGAGTGACGTTGGCGTGGAGTCCCGTCGAGCGCGGCGCTGTACCAGACTCGCGTGGGGACCTCGTGCGCGCGCAGCCAGGCCTTGAACGGCTCCACGGGCAGACGCGGCTTGGGCATCGTCGGGTCGATGCCCCGCGACTTCGCGGGGAACCCTTCGGTCCGACTCCAGATGAGCTCCAGGAAGCCACGCACGTCCGCGTGGTCGACGAACGCGTCGATGTACGACTCCCAGGTGTCGTCGTAGTTGCTGAAGAAGATGAGGTGGTGCGGGCCCCGACCGTCCTCGTCGCTGTACACCAGCCAGCGCGCGCAGTGGATGGTCTGAACGTGGTTGAGGCCCACCACGTACCGTCGCAGGCGCAGGTTCACGCTGCGAAGCGCCAGTCTCGCCAGGGCCAGCGCGCCCGGGTCATCGACGATGCGCGCGACATGCACCATGGGGTTCTGCACCATGGCGTCGCTCATGGGAGGGATGGGGGGCGCGGACTCCGAAGCATGCGCCTGCGAAGAGGTCGCGCTCTCGGGCCGGTTCCTCGCGCTCAGCCACATTCGCAGCTTGAGCAGATAGATGCCGGGAAGCGCCCAGGCGTAGCGATAGAAGGCGTAGCCCAGCGTGGACACCGCCGCCGATTCGCGCGCGGTGGCCAGGCGCTCCCGCCAGCCCGGGTCATCCAGGTTCGTCGCGGCGGCGTGTGCGACGTCCCTCAGTTCGTGGTGCAGGTCCGGCATGTCCCGGGGGCGTCCTCGCCAGGGCGTCTCCGCGAGCAGCGGTGCCCGCGTGTCCAGGTGCGTGTTCACCGCGCGCAGGGCATCCACGGAGGCCCGCAGGTCCTCGGGAGATTGGAAGCGGTAGGCGAAGTCCACGTGCCGGGTGACGGCGGGCGCGCGGTGGCCCACGAGGTAGTCCTCCACGGCCTCGGGCTCGGCCAGTCCCGCCTCGGGATAACCCGCGCAGTTCCGGTAGATGGCGTCGAACAGGTGGGCGGCGTCGGCGCCGCGCTCGTGGAGCGTCGTCAACCAGCGGACCAGGGCATGGAGCAACTCGCGGTCCAGCGCGTCCGGCTTCGTGGCTCGCGTGTCGAGGACGGCATCCGCGCCGAAGATGAGCCTGGGGTCGGCGGGGCCCATTCCGGAGGTCCGAGGCCCCAGGTCAATGAGGGCCCAGCGCGCGAAGTGCAGACCGGGCACTCCCGCGAAGAGCTCACGCCGCGCGTTGGCGGCCGAGCTCAGCAAGTCATCCAGTGCCTCGCGCTTGCCTTGGAGGACGCGGGTGATGACGGTCGATGTGCCATGGTGCATTCACACCTTCCCCGTTGCGTGGGCTGCTTCCGATGAGGTGACGCTGGCCCGGGCGGGTGGGAACCAGAGTGGGACCAGGGGCTGCGCCCGCTTGTCCCACCCGACGGTTCATGGGCAGGCAGGAGCCGCGTGGCACGCCTGGGGTTTGGGGGCAGGAGAGGACAACGGGCGCGGAGACATCCGGGGGACTCGGTGATGCCTGAGAGCGGCCAGGACGAGGAGCGATGTACTGATTCCGTGCTGGAGCACGGGCCGGACGCAATCGAGGACGGGGACTTCGACGACGCCTTTCTCCGGGAGGTGGCGCGGGCGTCCGTGCCCCCTCGGCTGCCTGTCCCTGGGATGCGAGTCGGCGACCGGGATGGGAAGCGCTACGAGGTGCTGGAGGAGCTGGGGGGCGGCGCCATGGGGCAGGTCTTCCGCGCGCTCGACTCGGAACTCCAGCGGCCCGTGGCCCTGAAGTTCCTCGTCCCGCACGAGTCCATCGCGGAGGCGCCGATGATCTCCCTGCTCCGTCAGGAGGGGAGGGCCATCGCGCAGCTGGACCACGAGCACATCGTCCGCATCTTCAACGTGGACCTCTGGAGCAGTGGGCCGACGGAGCCGCCGGTTCCCTTCCTGGTCATGGAGTGCCTGGAGGGCGAGTCCCTGTCCTCCCTGTTGCGGCGCGGTCGTCCGGGGCACCGGCGGGCGATGGAGATCCTGGACGCGGTGGCCTCGGGGCTGGCTCACGCGCACGAGCGGCACATCGTCCACCGCGACCTCAAGCCGAGCAACGTGTTCATCACGCGCTCGGGCGTGGTGAAGATCCTCGACTTCGGCTTGTCCTGGCTGGTGGCCGCGAGCGCCGCGCCCGACGTGACGCTCTCCACCGCCGGCACGCCGCCGTACATGGCGCCCGAGCAATGGCGCGGCGAGGCGCAGGATTCCCGGACGGATTTATGGGCCGCCGGCGTGCTGCTCTACGAGATGCTCGCCGGTGAGCCACCCTTCCTGGGCACCCCCGAATCGATTCGCGAGCGGGTGACGTCGCAGGGCCCGGTGCCGGCGGTGCGTGAGCGAGAGCCCGATGTGCCGGAGCCGGTGGAGGGGCTCCTGGCCGAGCTGCTGGCCAAGGCGCCCGAGGCCCGGCTCCGCTCGGCGACGGAGCTGCGCGAGCGGCTGCGCGAGGTGGAAGAGGGCCTGGCTCCGCGACGCGAGCCGAGGCGAGTCCGGGCCCCGCAGCGACGACAGGTGACGCTGGTCGCTTGTCGCCTCGCGGACCTGGCCGGGCTGGCCGGGCGGCTGGACGCGGAGGACCTGGGCGAGTTGGAGGCTGCCTTCCATAGGAGCTGCTCGGAGGTGCTGAGGCAGCAGGGGGGCACGGTCGTGCTGTGCGTCGGGGAAGAGGTGCTGGGTTGCTTTGGTCATCCCGTGGCGAGAGAGGACGACTCCGAGCGGGCCCTGCGCGCGGCGCTGCGACTCGCCGCCACCGTGGCGCCGACGCTCCAGGAGTCCCTGGCGTCGCTCCCGGAGCGGAAGCTGACCGTGACGGTGGGCGTGCACACGGACACGGTGGTGCTGGACGACGCTTCCATCCAGGGTGAGGCGCCCCGCGTGGCCGCCTGGCTGGCGCGACAGGCCACGCCGGGGACGGTGTGGATCAGCGACTCGACGGATGCGCTGACGCGCGGGGCCTTCGTGACGCAAGCCATGCCGCCGCTGCGATTCACCGGGCTGTCGGGCGTGCGAGATGTGACGCCGTATCGGCTGGTGCAGCCTCGGCGCGTCACCAGTCGTTTCGACCGGGGACTCGTGTCGCGCTCCCTCACACCGCTGGTGGGACGCAAGGGAGAGCTCCAGTTCCTCCTGGAGCAATGGGAGGAGGCGCGAGCGGGCCGAGGGTCGTGTGTGCTCGTCACGGGAGAGGCGGGCATTGGCAAGTCCCGCCTGGTGCGCGAGGTGCGCGAGCGCGTGCCGCCCTTCATGGCCCACCTGCTCCGGGGCCAGTGCTGGCCCCAGTCGACCACCAGTGCGTTCGCGCCGGTCATCGACTTGTTGCGCCGCATGCTCCAACTCGACGCCGAGGGCACGCCGAAGGAGCACCGGGCGAAGCTGGAGGCGGGCCTGGGCGTGCTCGGGTTGGGCGCTGGGCGCACGCAGTTGTTGTCGGGGCTGGTGGGGCTCTCAGGTGACGAGGGCGCGCCGCACCTGCGCTACGCCCCCGAGCGACTCAAGCAGGAGACGCTGGATGCACTGGCGCACCTGCTGGCGCGACTGGCCGAGCAACGCCCGGTGTTGCTCGAGGTCGAGGACCTGCACTGGGCGGACCCGTCCTCGTTGCAATTGCTGGGCTTCCTTCTGGAGCGGCTGCCGGAGCTGCGCGTCTGCATGTTGCTCACGTCGCGTGTCGCGCTGCCTCCGCCCTGGGGCGACGATGCGAGGGTCCAACGCCTGGCCCTGGAGCGGCTGCCGCCCCCGGTTGCGGGCGAGCTGGTGCGGAAGGCCGCGGGGGACAGGCCGCTCTCGTCGGAGCTCGTCGCCCAACTGGTGCGCCGCACCGACGGCATCCCCCTCTTCACCGAGGAGCTGACGCGTCGGGTGGTGGAGGAGCCCCGAGGGGGCGAGTCCGCATCGGTGGAGGTGCCCGTGTCGCTGCGCGAGCTGCTCCTCACACGATTGGACAGGCTGCCCGGTTCGCAGAAGGAGCTGGCGCAGCTCTGCGCGGTGGTGGGGCGCAGCTTCTCCCATGCGTTGCTGGCGGCGCTGTCGGGACGGACGGAGACCTCGCTTCGCGCGGACCTCTCCGGGCTGGTGGCCGAGGGGCTGTTGCAGCCGGCCGAGACAGTGGAGCCGAGCTACGGATTCCGGCACGCGCTCATCCAGGACGCGGCGGCGGATTCGCTGCCGCGGAAGGCGCGGCGGCAGTATCACCGTCGCGTGGCCCGCGTGCTGGCGGAGCAGTTCCCGGAGGTGACCGAGGCCCAGCCGGAGCTGTTGGCGTGGCACTACACCGAGTCGGGTCAGGCCGAGGCGGCCATCCGGTGGTGGGCGCGAGCCGGAGAGATGGCGAGCCGGCGCATGGCCAACGTGGAGGCCATCAGCCACTTGCGGCAGGCCCTGTCGCTGCTTCGCGCGCAGCGCCCGTCGCGCACGCTGGATGGCGAGGAGCTGCGGCTGCTGCTCGGCCTCGCGCTGTCACTGGTCCAGGTGCAGGGGTACTCGTCGCCGGAGGTCGAGTCCGTCCATGCGCGGGTCCGCTTCCTGATGCGCGAGCTGGAGGATGACCTGCCGCGACTGGAACCGCCGCACTGGGTGGCCTTCGCGCACGCCTTCGCGCGGGCGCACTGGGACGAGGCCCACGAGGTCGCGGAGCGACTGGTGCGCCTGGGCAAACGGCATGGGCAGCGAGAGTTGCTGGCCCTGGGTTACCGGATGCGAGCCACGGACTTCTTCACGTGGGGGCGGCTGGCTTCAGCGCTGGAGAATGTGGAGCTGGCGCTGACGTTCTCGGACTTCGAGCTGGAGCGGCATCAGATGCTGGCCGTGAAGCACTGGGTCAATCCGCGCGTGGCGGCGCTGGCCTACGCGGCGGTGCTGCACGCGGTGATGGACGCCCCCGACGCTTCCCGCGAGCACGCGCGACAGGGGCTGCGGCTGGCGATGGACATCGGCCATGCGAACACCTCCGCGTTCGCGTTGTTGTACGCGGCCCTGGCGGCCCAGCTTCGCCGCGAGCCGCGCGAGGCCCTGGAGCTGTGTGACAGGAACATCGCGCTCTCCCGCGAGCACCACTTCCGGCTGTGGTTGGGCTGGTCCACGCTCATCCGCGCCTGGGCGCAGGCGCTCCTGGGCAATGCGCGTGAAGGACTGGCGCTGATGCAGGCGGCGCTCGGGCACTGGCGACGCTCTGGCTTCAAGGCGGGGCTGCCCCACAACCTGGGGATGCTGGCTGAAATCCAGCTGCTCCTCGGTCAGAAGCGCCAGGCGCTCGACTCACTGCACGAGGCGTTGGGGGAGGCGGGGTCGACGGGCGAGCGCTCCTACGAGGTGGTGCTGCGGGGCCTGGAAGCGGAGGCGCTGTCCATGATGGGGCGCGAGGACGAGGCCCTGCTCGCTCGGGCGCACGCGTTGCGCGTCGCGGAGACGCAGGGGGCGCTGGGGTACGGACGGCTGGTGCGGGAGAGAAGGCTGGGCCATCCGCTCCTGGAGCTTCCTCCCCTGCGGGACCTTCAAGCGGAGGAGCCCGCGCCTGGGCCGTGAGACGACGTCGTCACAGGACCGAGGGGGTGACTCCTCCCGGCAGGTCCACAGCAGGAGCGTGACGTGATGATGTCCATGAACGTCGAGCCAGGGGGAGTCTCGGGCGCGGAGGTGGCGGTGCCCCGTGAGCAGGCGGAGGAGGTGCTCCACGTGCTCTGCACTCGCGGCGAGTACGGCAAGGCGGTGGAGCTGGCCATGCGCACGTATGGGCCAGAGCTGCGACGATTGATGGCGTCCGTACTGCATCACCCCGAGCTGGCGAAGGACGCGTTCGGGCTGTTCAGCGAGAACCTGGTCAAGGGGTTGCCGGGCTTTCGTTGGGAGAGCTCCTTCCGGACATGGGCATACCGGCTGGCGCGCAATGCCTGCTACCACCAGCTCCACTCGCCGTCGCTGCGGGAACAGCCGGTGAGCGAGCCCGCGGCGAACGAGCCCCAGCGGCACCGCACGGACACGCACCCCTGGCAGCGCACCGCCGTGAAGGAGCGCTTCCGCGCGCTGCGGGAACAACTGGAGCCGCAGGAGCGGATGTTGTTGATGCTGCGCGTGGACCAGCGTCAGCCCTGGACGGAGATCGCGCGTGTCATGGTGGAGTCCGACGAGCCGCTGACGCGCGAGGCGCTGAACCGGCGGGCCGCGGCGCTGCGCCAGCAGTTCCAGCGCGTGAAGGCGCGGCTGCGGGCGCTCGCCATCGAACAGGGCGTCATCTCCGCGGAGACGGTCGAGTCGGCGGAGTGAGTCGCGGCTTCAGGTCGTCCCGGGAGGCGGGGCCTTGTAGACGCGGAAGCGCGTCACGGGCCGATAACCCATGCGGAGGTAGAGCGGCAGGCCTGCCTCGGTGGCGTGGAGCACGGTGCGCTGGATGCCCCAGGCGTCGCGAGCCTCCTGAAGCGCGCGTCGCATGACGACTTCGGCCGCGCCGACCCGGCGGTGCTCGGGCGACGTCGCCACGAGCGCGATGTATGCGACGTCGTCCACGCGCATCACCACGGTGCTGCTGGCGGGGGCGTCGCCTCGGCAGGCCACGAAGCCTCGGGAGTCCGGCCCGTAGAGGGCCTCCATGTCGAACGCCTCACGGCCCGTCTCGCGAGACGCGTCGTATGACTGGGCGTTGATGTCCGCCACGGCCTGTCGGCCCCAGGTGTCTTGCACGGGGCGGAACTCGAGAGAGGGCAGGGGATGCGTGGGCTCCGCGAGCCCGTCCGCCACCATGCCGGTGATGACGGCGAGTGGCTTGAGCTTATACCAGGCGAGGATGGACTCAGCCCGCTCACGCACCTGGGGCGCGAGCCAGTCGTCGGACACGACGAACGTCCAAGCGTGCTTGCCCGTGGAGAAGTAGCGCGCCGCGGAGGCGACGGAGGTCGCCAGGGCCTGCTCCGTCTCCGCGGGGGCGCGCAGGAAGGATGCGTTCATCAGGGCCCACGAGACGTGGCTCGCGGCGATGTAGATTTCGGGACGCTCGACAACCTCACCCGCGCGTCCCGCCAGCGCCATCCTCCTCCACGCGCCTCGAAATTGCGCATGGGACTCGTCGATCTCTGCCTGCGTCGCGGAGTGCATGGAGGGGCTCCAGGGTAGGGGTGGACCCGCGAGTCTACCCCACGAGCCCCGCCTGGAAACGCGGGGCTCCGGAATCCATCCGCTTCTGTTCAGCGCGCGGCGACACCGCGCAGCAGCGGCCGAGCCTTCTCCAGCAGCGTGAGGAACTCCTCGCGCTCCGCGTTGCCCGCGGGTGACGCCGCGCGTGCGATGTCGCGCATCGTCTCCAGGCTCCAGTTCTCCGCGTGTGGGCTCTTGCGCAGCAGCTCCGCCGCGCCCATCACCGCCGTCGCGAAGCGCAGATCGACGCTGGCCTCCTTGAACGTGCTCGCGAGTGCGTGGGCCTGGAACGGGTACGCGCGCTCGGTGGCGTTCACCGCGCGCGGCTGCTTCGCGCGCACTCGCACGGTGGCAAGTGCCTCGCCCGCGCCGGGCTTCAGCTCCAGCTCGTACAGCGCGGTGACGGTGTGGCCGGAGCCCAGCTCGCCCGCGTCCACCCTGTCGTCGCGAAAGTCGCGGTCCGCGATGTTCCGGTTCTCGTAGCCCACGAGCCGATAGCGGGCGACCTGCGCAGGGTCGAAGTCCACCTGGAGCTTCACGTCCTGCGCGATGACCTCCAGCGTGCCGCCGAGCTGCTCCTGGAAGATGCGGCGCGCGGCCATCAGTGAGTCCACGTAGAAGTAGTTGCCGTTCCCCTTGTTCGCGAGCTGCTCCATCGTGGTGTCCTTGTAGTTCCCCATGCCGAAGCCCACGGTGGTGAGGGTGATGCCTTCCTTCACGTGGCCCTGGATGGTCTTCAGGATGTCCTCGTGCGACGTCCTGCCCACGTTGGCGTCGCCGTCCGAGAGGATGATGACGCGCGAGAAGGAGGTCCCATCCAGGGTCTTCATCGCTTCCTGGTACGCGAGCTCGATGCCCGAGCCCATCGCGGTGGAGCCTCCGGCGGTGAGGTCCTCGATGGCGGAGTGGATGAGGGCCTTGCGCTCCATGCCCGTGGGGCCGAGCACCCGGCGCACGTTCCCCGCGTAGGTGACGAGCGCCACCGTGTCGCCGTCACGCAGGTTGTCCACCAGCATGCGCAGGGCGCGCTGGGCCAGCGGCAGGCGGTCCGGTGAGCTCATCGACCCGGAGACGTCCACGAGGAAGGTGAGGTGCGCGGGCTTCCGCTCGGAGATGCTCAGTCGCTTGCCCTGGACTCCCACGCGCAGCAGGTGTCGCTTCGGGGTGAAGGGTGACGGCGCGGCGTCCATGTGCACGGCGAAGGGGCCGTCGCTCGGCCGAGGGTCCGGATACGTGTAGCGGAAGTAGTTGAGCAGCTCCTCCACGCGCACGGCGTCACGCGGTGGAAGCGAGCCTTCCATCAGCGCCCGTCGCGTCATCGTGTACGAGGCCGTGTCCACGTCCACCGCGAAGGTGGAGAGCCGGTCTTCCTGCGTCGTCACGAAGGGATTCACCACCGTGTCGAGTGCGGCCTCCGCGCGCTGTGCGGCGGCAGGATCTTCCTCGGGCGTCGTGTTCAGTTTCCCGGCCAGGACGGCCATGGGGTGCACTCGGTGGGCGCCGTTGGAGCCCGACGGGGCCTTGGCGGAGCCGTAGCTCGAGCTGCTTCCGCCGCGGCCCTTCGTTCCGATGGAACCCGTTCCCATGGATCCGATGCCCGGGCCCAGCCTGCTCCCCAGGCCGCCGCCGCCCGCGCCGGTGCCGAACACTCCAAGACCTTGCGAACCGAGGTGGCTGCGCTTCGCAGTGGGCGGGGCCGAGGAGGGTGCTGGTGCTGGAGCCGATGCGGACGCGGGCTCTGGCGCTTGCTTCGAGGGCTCGGGCGTCACGATCAGCCCTGCCTTGTCGGCGAAGACGGGGGCTCCGTCCGTGTCGCCCTGTGCCTTTGCCGGGGCGTTGGCGCCCTCCTCGCTCGAACGGCACGCGAACATCATGCTGCCCACCGCGAGTGCGCACACGACACCCATGACGGCCCTGGGGTTCCGCCTCATTTGCTGCCTCCGTGTCTTGGAATCGCCGGAACCTCCGACAGCAGGCGGGCGCGAAAGGTTCCGCGCGTTCCCGTCAGACGCAGTCGCGTCACGTTGGAACGCCAGGGGCGCGGTCGTCAGGGACCCTTGCCCGCACGGGACATGCTCCCGTGTCGGTACGCTCCTTGCTCAAGGCGACGTCAAAAGGGTGACGCCGCCATGATGATCTTCTTGAGAAACACCGCCGACGGTAATGACACCGCCATCACCACGGCCAATCCGGCCATCCTCATCGCGAACTACACCGGGACCTACCCCAAGCTGAACAACGCCACCCGCGTCGTCCCCTGGTACTCCATCGACGCGGATCCCCAGGTGTTCGGAAGGCGGCTGCTCACCGTGGCGGCGGCGGACCCCGTGTGCCGCGCGCTCGTCGCACGCGCCACCACCGTCTGGGGGCTGGATTTCTCCATCAACGCGGGGGCGTTCGTCACCGAGGCGGTCCAGAAGCAGTACCTGAAGCTGCTCAAGGTCTGGCTGAGCCCGCTGTCGGGCAACCTGGGCAGTCGCGATGCGCACCGCTCCACCGTGGACGAGCAATACAACCGGCTGTGGAGCAAACACGGGCTCAATCAGGCGACGCTGAACAACCTGGCGAACCTGCCCTTCTTCAGTGAGCTGAATGTCGCGGGTCGCCGGGATCGCATCCAGATCTATCGCAACGTCACGGAAGCGGCCCGCGCCATCGTCGGCGAAGTCACCTCCTGGCCCTCGCGCACCATCGAGAAGATCTCGGTGTTGTCACTGCTGCGCAGCAGGGGACTGGCCGCGCTCCAGCTGCAGATGCTCGACGCGGTGGCCGCCGCGGTCGCCGCGCCCACGGCCACTCCCGCGATGTGGGAATACCTGCCGTACTATCTTCGAGGCATCGCGCTGGAGAAGTCGGGCCCGGGTCAGGCCCTGACCGCGCTCCAGGTGGCGACTCGCGTGCTCGGAGCGCTGCATGACTGCCTGAACGACTCCCCGGCGACGCGTGCCCGAGCGAACGCGCAACACATCGCTGACTTCCAGGGGCTCGACGGCGGCAAGGAGTACCGCCGTTGGCGGATGTTGCCACCGGTGGCGAGGTACCAGGTGATGATCAGCGACCTGGCGCGCATCCTGCCGGGTGGCAAGGCGCACAGCGCTCACATCCGGGTGGAGTTCGACCATGCCACGCTGGGAGGACTCCCCGGCAACGTCGCGGGATGCGGCGGGTGGCCGGTGACGATGCGCGTCCATCAGAGCGCGACACCGCATGACCCCGGCTACGGAAACCCGGCGGCCAATCCCTTTCCGTTCGCGACGGGGTGGAGTCGCAACGAGTTCTGTCCCAACGTCGTCTCGTCGAGACTCATGCTCGCGCCGCTCTACGCGGGCACGTCGGGCCACAACCAGGGGCGCATCCTGGCGTGGCTCGCGCTCGTGCCGACGGTGCCCGCGCTCGCCAACATCCCCTTGGGGCTCGTCATCTCCGCCGGCTACGCCGTGCTCTGGCGCTTGTATTACGACAAGCGGGTGAGTGGCTTCCACACGATGTTCGAGACCTTCCAGGGCTCGCACGCCGACGCGACGGTCCGTGATTTGAGCGCCATTCCGCGCGTCGATGGGGACGACGTGTGGAATGCCGTGTTGAACCGTTCACCGGGTGGACAGACGCAGGTGCGGTCGTTCTGGCAGGACTGCGTCGACCTCTACAAGAAGACGGGCGCGAACCTTGGCCGGGAGCTCAAGGCGGCGACGGCCCAGGCGCGTGAGCAGGTGCTCGCGGCCTGCCCGGGCTCGGTCATTCCCCGGTGGAGCACGACGGGCGACGTGGACCGCACGGGCACCGAGGTGGATGTGTGGGCTGGTGACAAGAACCAGGAGGTCCTTCGCGAGTACGCGGCGTGGCAGCGCCTGGTCCGGGGCGAGTCCGTGCCTCGGCCCCTGTTGGATGGGTCGATGGGCGCACTCATGCTGCACCAGGAACAGGCGCCCAGCCTCCAGCCCGCACAGCGGTTGACCCTCCAGGCGGATATCGCCGCCGCGATTGGCGCGCAGAACTACCTGGGCGACCCCCAGATGAAGAAGCTCTTCCACAAATGGCTGGTCACGCATTCCTCCGACAAGACGACCGACGAGGAGGAGAAGAGGAAGCGCGACGACGAGGTTCAGAGAATCCGCTCGATGTTCGATAAGCTCACCCAGGGGAATGCCGGGCCTGTCTTGGCGATTGCCGGCCCGAATCTGGGGCTTCCTCCCATCACGGATGAAGGGCACGTCTGATAGGCCCATGCGCATACCTCCTCTTGCTCCCGATGCGACGTCCGCGGTGCTCGTTCTCGACGACGGGGGCGACGAGGCGCGCCTGCTGCGCACGACGACGCGGCCGCCGGACATGGTGGGGTTGGACACGCACGGTCTCTCGGAGCTGCGGTGCTCGGGGAGTGCCCAGCTCTCCGTGGCGGGCTTTCGCGACCTGGTGCGGCGACTCGAGGGCGTGAGCGCTGAAGCGCTGCACGTGTTCGACCTGCGCCAGGAGTCACATGGCTTCCTGAACGGCGTCGCGGTGAGCTGGTACGCCGAGTCCAACTGGGGCGCGGCGGGCCTTTCCGACGAGGAGGCGCTGGGGCTGGAGGCCGGACGGCTGTGGCTGCTCGCGCGCTCGCGGACGGCGAGGGTGGGCGATGCCGGCACGGTGAAGCGCCGTGAGCCCCTGGTCTCCACCGAGTGGGAGTGTCGCGACGTCCGCGATGAGGCACGGGCCTTCGAGCTTCCGCCGGAGCGCTACGTGCGACTGCCCGTCACCGACCACACCCGGCCTCGCGACGAGACGGTGGAGCGCTTCATCCAGAAGGTGCGTTCGCTGGACGAGGGGGCGCACGTGCACCTGCACTGTCGGGGAGGCAAGGGGCGCACCGCCACGTTCATGTGCCTGCTGGACATGCTGCGCAATGCAGAGAGGCTCTCGCTGGACGCGCTGCTCACGCGCCAGACGCGGCTCGGTGGCTATGACCTTCGCAAGGAGGCGGACCCCACCAGCCGAAAGGCCCCGTACATCGCCGAGCGCCGGGCCTTCCTGGAGCGGTTCTACGCCTATGCGCGGGAGAACCCCGGCGGTGCGCCGCTCGGATGGTTGGCGTGGCTTGCTCGGCAGCCCATGAACCCCGAACACAAAGCATGAGCGGTGGTCTAGGGTCCGCCGCATGACGCAGGCTGTTTCGGACGCATGGACGTTGCCCTGGCGGGGCCTGGGGCTGAGCAGCAACCTGGGCGCGGCGGACATCCCGCAGCCCTACCGGCTGCTCGACGCGTCACCGGGCCTCTTCGACTTCGTCGAGTACAGCGCGCCCCTGTCCCTGGACGAAGCGCGCGCCCAGGCGTCGCTGTTCCCCGAGATGTGGAGCCGCCGCTCGGATGTGCCTGTGCTCTTTCACCCCGTGCATCTGAACCTCTGGGGGCCGGAGCTGGAGCCTGTCTCCGTGCTGAAGGACCTGGACGCGCACGCGCGCGCCGTGGGCAGCCCGTGGGTGGGCAACGACGTGGGCTGGTGGCACGTGGGGGGCCAGCCGTTTCCGGGCTACCTCTACATCACGCCTCCCTTCAACGAGGCGGGGCTCAGCGACTGCGTGGCGCATGCGCTCCATGTCCAGGCCCACCTCTCCATGCCCCTGGTGCTGGAGAACCCCGCGGTGCTGGCGCGGCGGGGCGAGTGGCACGTGCTCGACTTCCTCGCGAAGCTGCACGCGCGTACGGGCCTGCCGCTGCTGCTCGACCTGGGGCACCTCTTCAGTCACCAGCTCGCGTCCGGTCTCCCGCTGGAAGCCGGACTGGATGGGTTCCCCCTGGAGCAGGTCGTCGAAATCCACATCGCGGGCGGTGTGGTGACGCGCCGCGGGGCTCGCGGCTTCTACGTCGATGACCACACGCAGCCGGTGCGCGAGGAGCTGTTCAAACTGTTGGAGTCCTTGCTACCGCGTTGTCCTTCCCTGCGCGCCGTCACCTTCGAGGGCGATGGTCACCCCGCCGAGGTGGCGCAGGTGTCACTGCGTCGCCTGCGCGCGATGATTCCTTCGGGAGAGCGGCCTCCGCTGCGCCTGCGCGCTCCCGAGGCTCGCACGCCGACCCCGCTGACGGGTGACAGCCGCCCCTGGGAGCTGTTCGAGGCGGGCCACGGCCTGGTCCCCACGGGTGCGACGGAGGACCCCGAGGGCACGCTGGCGGACCAGGACTTCCGGCTGGCCGTGGTGGCGGAGCTGCTGGACAAGGACTGGCCGCTGTCGCGCCTGCTCCTGGCGGGAACACGCGAGGACCTGGTGGCCTTCACCAGCTCGCGCGAGTACCGAAACCTCTTCGAGGGGGGAGGGCGCTCGCTGCCGCAATCCTTCTCCACCTGGGCGATGCGGCGGCTGCGCGAGCGGCCCGATGACGGGGCTTCCGCCGCGCTGAGCCTGGAGATGATGGCGCCTACCGCGTTCATGAAGGCGGTGCCCGCACCGGGGGCGGGGCAGGTGGGCATGGTGGACGAGGTCCGGCCCGGGAGCTTTCCGGCGGACCTGTCCGAGCTGCTCTTCGCGGCTCGGGCCGTGCGCCGGCACCTCACCTCCCGTGCGTGGGCATGTGGGGAGCTGGAGCTGTCCGGGCTGGAGGCCCTGGCGCAGGTGGCGCGGCGCCCGGGAGCCTCGCCGTGGACCTTCGCGGTGCGACGCAAGTCCCCGGGACATGAGCTGTTGAGCGTGTCGCGGGGGCTGGCGGAGCTGCTCCGGGAGCTGTCCGCCCGTCCCCGGGCGGTGGAGTCGGTGCCCCCGGCCCTGCTGGCGGAGGGGCTCCATCACCGGCTGATCCGCCTGGGTGACACCCCCGGAGTGGACCGAACCCTTGCACCTGCCCGTCCGGTAGGGTAGGTCGCGCCGCAATGACGTCGTCACCCCTGGTTATCGGCATCGCGGGTGGCACCGCGTCCGGCAAGACCACCGTCGCCCGAAAGGTCCGTGAGGCGCTTGCCGACTGCCGCGTGGCCTTCATCGATCAGGACTCGTACTACCGGGACCTGAAGGACCTCCCCATCGCGGACCGCCGGGAGGTGAACTTCGACCACCCGGACGCGTTCGACACGGACCTGCTGGTCAAGCACCTCCGGGAGCTGAAGGCCGGACGCCCCATCCAGAAGCCCGTCTATGACTTCGTCACCTCGTCGCGTCAGCCCCGCACCATGGGCGTGGACCCGGGGGACATCATCCTCATCGAGGGCATCCTCGTCCTGCACATGAAGGAAGTGCGCGACGAGATGGACGTGAAGATCTACGTCGACGCGGACGATGACCTGCGCATCCTCCGGCGCCTCACCCGCGACATCAAGGACCGGGGCCGCGACTTCGACCACGTCGTCAGCCAGTACCTGCGCCACGTGCGCCCCATGCACATGGGCTTCGTGGAGCCGTCCAAGCACTTCGCGGACATCATCATTCCGCACGGCGGCAACAACGAGATCGCCATCAGCATGCTGGTGGGCGCGTTGCGCGGGAAGCTCTCCGCGCCGCAGCCCCGCGAGTAGCGGAGGGCCGTCTTCAGCCCACGCGCCGGAGGAAATCCCCCAGCGGCGCGTGCAGTCGCTCCGGCTCCGTCAGCAGGGCCCCATGGTCTCCGGGGCCGGGCAGCTCCACCATCCGCGCGCTCACGCCCGCGGCGCTCAGCAGATGGTACGTGTCCCGCACCCGGTTCACCGGCGCCAGCACGTCCGAGCTCCCCGCCAGCAGCAGCACCCGCGCGCGAATCTGCGAGAAGCAGTCCGCCACGTCGCAGCCCGCGTAGGCCGAGCACAGCGTGGCCCACGACGTGGCATCGAAGCGGTCGGCGAAGTCCTCCGCCTCCGCGTCCAGGGCGGCTTTCGCCGTGTCGACGTCAGGGAAGGTGCGGGACAGGTACTCCCGTCCGTACAGCAGCTTCTGGAAGTCCAGCCGCAGTCGCCGCATCGTCTTGCGAGGCTGAGCGTCCGGCTCGTACAGGCCCTCGCGGAAGTCCGGGTCCGCGCGGAGCAACTGCCACGCCAGCCCCAGCTTCTCGCGCACGCCCTCGGGCAGCGCCCGCGCCGCGCCGATGACGACCACCGAGTCCGACAGCTCTGGGAACAGGGCCGCCAGTCGCAGCGCTACCTGGCCTCCCAGCCCCACGCCCACCAGGCCCCGGACGCGGTTCAGCCCGCGGGCCCTCAAGAGCGCGGACACCCCGCGCGCCATGTCGAGCACGGTGAGCGGCGGCAGGTTGAGCCCCAGCCGCTCGCCCGTCTCCACGTCCACCGTCGCCGGTGACGTGCTCCCGAAGGGACTGCCCAGGAGCCCCGGGACGACGATGGGCATGATGCCCGGGTCCAACGGCCGCCCCGGCCCCACCACCTCCCGCGCCCATCCCGACGACTGGTACGCGGAGTCCTCCACGGGCCCGAGCGCCCGGTGCGAGTGAGATAAGTCGTGCAGCAGCACCACCGCTTTGCCGTCGCACGGTTCCCCGTAGGCCTCCCAAGCCACCTGGGGGTTGCGCAACAGCTCTCCCTCCTCCAGAGGAAGCAGCGAGTTGAACAGGTGGGTGCCGGTGGCCTGGATCACGTTGGGGAATTTTCATATCACTGCCTGCTCCACCGCACAGGAGACTGCCGCTTGAAGCGCTATTTCGGAGTCATTGTCCTCGTCGCTGGTGTGCTGCTGGGCGCCATCATGAGCTACCGCAGCGCCAGTGCCCGCACCAAGGAGGCGCAGCGTGAGGCGGACATCCAGCGCATCCACGCCGACTATCTGGAGCGCGTCTCCTGGATACGGGTCAACCCTGACGACAACGCGTATCGCGAGGAGTTGAAGCCCTTCTTCAAGAGCTACTTTGAGCAGGTGGACGACCACCTGAAGGCGTTCAACGGCAACAAGAACTTCGACAACTACCTGCAGGAGCTGGAGAAGCGCGCCGACAGCGGCAAGGACGAGCGCGCCGGAGATCGCAAGGCGTTCTACGACTACACGCGCAAGGTCTTCGACAGTCTGCGCGAGGGGCGCTACCGCCCGGTGTGGACGGCCACGGACAAGGGCATGCGGCTGGATGTCGTGTCCTCGGACGTCATCATGGTGATGGGCAAGCCCCAGGTGCGCTTGCAGCTCGCGCTGTGGGGCGCGCAGCGGACGCTGAAGGACGAGGGCAAGGTGCGGAAGATGATCACCAGCGCCTCGTTCGACACGGTGTGGAAGCTGACCGACGCGAAGGGGAAGCTCCTGGGCGAGATGCGCGGGAGCGACCCGTCGATGAAGGTCGACCACCCGGAGCGCTTCATCGCGGAGTTCCCTCCGCAGATGGTGCTGGGCCACTACGACCTGGACCTGATGCCCATCGAGGTGGCGAAGATGGACATGACCATCAACATCTCCTCGCGCGCGGCCTCGGGCGGTGACGCCACGGCCTCCTACGTGTGGAAGCTGGACGTGCCCTCCGAGTGGAAGCTGGGTGCGGGCGAGACGTGGGAAGGCGCCACGCAGGAAGAGCGCCCCGAGGACGAGATCGACCCGAGCAAGAAGGCCGCCGCGAACTAGCGGCCTTGGGGAGGAGGGGGCGCGGTGGGACTTCGCGCCCTCACTCCACGACGGTGAAGTGGGAGCCGAGCCGGTACGCGGACAGCGTGCCGGTGTCGTCCAGGAAGTAGAGGTTGAGGCGCACGTCCGCCTGGAGCGCGACGAGCCCCAGCCCGGCGCGGACCTCCGCCAGCACCTGGCCCCCGCGAGGGTCCACCGCGCGCACCTTCTCGCCGGCCAAGAGCGTGACGCCTCGCGCGGTGCGTGCCGGCAGCGCGCCGATGAGGGGCTCTCCCGCGGCCCCCACGCGCCAGTCCACCGTGCCCGACGCGGCCACCCGTGCCGCCGCGCCAGAGGCGCTCGTCACCACCACCGCGCGCGGCAGGGGTGACAGCGCATAGGGGCCCGGCCCCAGGTTCAGCGGCCGTTCCCACACCCGCTGTCCCTTGGCGTCCAGGCACAGCAACATGCCCTCGCGCTCGCGCTCTCCCGCGATGAACACCCGCGAGCCCACGGGCAGCGGCGCGGAGGGGTGGGTGAGGTTGGGCTCGTGCGTCCACGCCGCCTCGCCCGTGTGCGCGTCCGCCAGCAGCAGGGCCCAGTGCGAGCCGCGTCCCAGCAGCGCCAGGAAGCGCCGTCCCCACGGCACGGGGGCGCCATGGAAGGGCATGGGCGCGCGCATGCGGTAGCGCACCTGGCCGTCCTCCAAATCCAACCCGTAGACGTAGCCGGAGTCCGTCGTCACCAGGGCCCGGTGTCCCTGTGTCGTCAGCCAGCTTCGCTGCGTGCGGGGAGGCGCCAGCCGCCACACCTCGCGTCCGGTCGCCTCCGCGAAGGCCACCACGGTGCGGTCCTCGGAGAGGGTGAGCAGCAGCCCATCCTTGCGCAGCAGCAACGGCCCCAGGGGGATGCCGTCGTGGTCATGTAGCCAGCGCGCACCCGTGCCCCGGCCCGTGAAGCCGTACACGCGCGACAGGTCCGCCGCCACCGCGTGCCCATCCGCCGACGCGGCCACGCCCAGCGCCGCCGCCCGCTTCCACAGTCGCGAGCCGTCCTTGCGCGAGAAGGCCACCGCCGCCTGGGGCGCGCAGCACACGGGCCCATGACGCCCCAGCAACAGGCGGGACTCCTCCGCGTCCTCCAGCCCGCGCTGTTCCCACAAGCGGTCGAACCGCAGCCGCCGCAGTCGACCGGGCACCTTGAGTGGCTTCGACACGCTCTCCGCCGTCCTCGTCCGCTTCTCGCGGGCCGCGCCGGTCTGCTCCGGGGGCTCCACCGCGCCGCGCAGGTGGGACAGGCCCTCCCGGCACCGGTCCGCCAGCTCCACCAGATAGGGGTTGCTCACCTGTGCGCGGTCTTCCTCCGCGAACGCGGCGGCGAGCGCCTCACCCAGGTGGAAGAGGGCGGTGGCCAGGGTGCCGCCGGTGAGCGCGAAGGGCGCTCCGGTGCGCCCCGTCCGGGCCTTGCCCGTTTGAAGGTCCAGAAACAGTGGAGTCCGGGCGCCCGCGGGCTCCAATTCGAAGCGCGCCTCCCCCAGCTCCACCGCCCGGGTCAGCTCCACCGCCTGCCGCGACAGCTCCAGCACGGTGAGGAACGGCGGGGCCTGCACCTTCCACGCGTCCGGCCGGCCGGGCAGCGCCAGCCACACCTCACCAGCGCCCAACAGGGAGGCCAGGGTTCCGGATGCGCCCCGCTTGCCGCCCTCGCGACTGGCTCGCGCGCCGGCGTCCTTCAGCTCGAAGCCGAAACCGGGTGTTTCAGGCGGCTCCACCCGCTTCACCGACGGGCGGGCGGGCTCTTCCTCCGGGGGCCTCGCCGGGCGACCGAGCTGTTTCAGGGGCTCCGCCAGGGCCTGGGCCAGGGGCCCGGACACTGCTCGGGGCGCCACCCGGGTGACGTCCGACAGGAATCGCGCGCCGGTGCCCCGGACCGCCTCCGTCAGCTCCTCGGCGTCCACCCGCACGGGGGGGCGCATCAGCCGGGCGGGGCGGGCGAGGCTCGCCACGAGGAGCTCCACCTCCGCGCCGACCCTCCGGAGCACCAGCTCCAGGTGGGCCTCCGCCAGGGAAACCTGGGCCAGCCCACGCCCCCCTGTATGCAAGGAGGCCACGGCGCGCACCAAAGCGGGAACGACTTCTGCTAAGGACTCCTCCACCGCGCCGGACAGCAGGTCCACTCCATCCAGTTCCAGTGCGATGGAATCCAGCGGGGAGGCCGAGGGTTCGCGTTTCCAACGCTGTCCGATGCGTATGCGGGTCATCTTCGGTTCGTTGACAAGCCAGTTTACCGATGGCTAGCATCCGCCGCCCATACGGACCTACATTTTTGTAACCGTTCGGAATTCTTGGGGAATACTCGATGACATTTTACGAGGCCGCGCTCCGAATCCTGGAGAGCGAAGGTCGTCCCCTCCACTTCCTTGAAATCACCGAGAAGTCCATCCAACAAAGCCTGCTCTCCCACGTCGGCAAGACGCCTGAGGTGACGATGCTCTCGCGTCTCGCCGCCATGGCGCGTCGCACGAGGGACCGCAAGGTGATTGTGACCGCGAAGGACACCTTCGCGCTGGTGGATTGGTCGATTCCCGAGGATGTGGAGGCCCTGGCGCAGACTGGCGTAATCGAGCCGAATCCGGAAGAGGACTTGCCGCCGCTGCGTCCAGCGGAGCGGCATCCGGAGCCGCGCACGGACAATGTGCGTGCGGCGGGCAGAGGCAGCGAGCGCAAGCGCCGGAGGGACGAGGACGAGGAGCGGGGTGGAAAGCGCAAGCGCTTCCCGCCGCTGCCCGAGGTGGTGTTCGAAATCCTCAGCGACGCCGAAGCCGGGCTGCGCACGGAGGTCATCATCGAGCGCGCTCGGAGCAAGGAGCTGTGCGCCGAGGACCTCACGGTGGAGGCGGTGCTCACGGCGCTGTTGGAGGACAACCAGCGTCGCATCGACGCGGGTCGGCGTCCGCAGTACGCGTTCAACAAGGACTCCGGAGAGGTGACGCTGGAGCGCGCGGGTTCGCCGAGCGAGGCTCCGTCGCTGGAGCTGCAGGCCGCGTTCGCGCAGGCGCTGGGCATTCCCCTGGAGGCCGGGCGTCCGGTGCTGGCCCGTACGGCGGCCACGGCGGCGGCGGGAGAGCCGGTGGTCGACGCCGCGCTGCTCGCCACGCTGCGCACGTCGCTCAAGGATGCACGCCGTGCCGTGGCGCGCGGGCTGCGCAAGCGCCTGGGCGAAGCGGACGTGGGCACCTTCGAGAAGTCCGTGGTGAAGATGATGCACGGGCTGGGCTTCCGCGAGCTGAAGGTGGCCAAGCGCTCCAAGGAAGGCCCCCTGCTCACGGCGCGCAAGCGCGAGGGCAGCGTGGAGCTTCGCTACGCGGTGCGCATGCTGAAGGGCGCGCCCGCCATCGACCGCAAGTCGGTGCAGGAGCTGCGTCGCGACCTGAGCCACTACTCGGCGCAGGTGGGTCTGCTGGTGAGCGCGGGTGACGTGCGCGGGGATGCGCGCACGGAGGCCCAGGCCAGCGGCTCGCTGGTGATGTTGTGGTGTGGCGACGCGCTGGGTGAGAAGTTCCTGGAGGCCGAGACCGCCGTCACCATCACCCGGGTGGAGCTGTACGAGGTCGACGAGACCTTCTTCGAGGCCGCGAAGCTGGACGCCGAGGAGGCCCAGAAGCGCCGCGAGGAGCGTCAGCGCGAGAAGCAGACGCGCGACGACGAGTCCCCGGAGGTCGCCGCCGCCGCTGCTTCGTCGGAGCGGCCGGAGCGTCCTCCCCGCGAGAAGCGTCGCCGGGAGCGCGAGCGAGACCGCGACAAGCAGCGCGAGGCCCGCCCGAGTGACGAGGTCGAGGTCTCCTCCGAGGGAGCCGAGGCACGCGGAGGCGGAGAGTCCGCCGCCGAGGGCCGTGAGAGCTTCCCCGCCGCGCCCGTGTCCCCGCCGCAGTCCACGGGGGCCGAGGACGAGGAGGGCGATGACGGGGATGACGACGAGGACGACGACCTCGAGGCCGCGAGCGCCTTCGTGGGTGCGCGTCCCGAGGGCGGAGCCGCGGAAGGCGGCGATGCCTCGCAGGGTGACCGCAAGCGCCGCCGCCGCCGTCGTCGGGGTCGCCGCGGCCGTGGCAATCGGGGCACCGAGGCGGGTGCCACGCCTACGGGTGAGGCCGGTGCCGCGCCTACGGGTGAGGCCGGTGCCGCGCCCCAGGGCGAAGCAGGGGCCGTCGCTCCGGGCGAGGCCGCGCCTTCGGGCGAAGCCACCGCCGCGCCTCAGGGCGAGGCGGGAGCCGACACCCAGGGCGAGACCGTCGCCGCTCCGGCGCGGGTCTCCGAAGAGGAGGCTGTCGCCGCGCCCCAGGTTGGCGTCGAGTCCACGGAGGAGGGGCGCATTGCTCCCGCCGCCGAGGCCTCGCCCACGGAGTCTCATCGGGATGTTCCTCCGCCCCCGCCGGCCACCGAGTCGACGCAGGCGGGTGAGTCGCACGAGGTGCGAGAGGCTGCGCCTCTTCCGGCTCGGAGTCCGTCCGAAGGGGGAGAGGGCTGACACGGTTCGTCGCGGAGGGTGGGATTGGCCGGCACGGGCTGTCCCCGGGTGTTAGCCTGGGGGAGCGATGAAGCCGGCCTTGATGCTCGCCATCTGCGTCGTCCTCCTTGGCGCCTGCCGGTCGCAGGCGCCAAGCTACCCGGTGGCGCCGGTGGATGTGTCCGGCGCCACGGTGCGGGACAACGCCCTGCTGGGACTCGCGCCCGAGGGTGTCGCGACGTTGTTCACCCAGGCGTTGAGGTCCTCCCGTCGCTTCGAGCTGAAGGGCGAGGAGGGGCCCCGCGAGGTGCGTCCCTGGCGCCTGACGCTGGATGTCCCCTTCACGCGCGAGGTGCTGAAGGACGGGGACCCTCGCAGCTACGCGGAGGTGGGCGCCAACCTCGTGCTGGAGCGCTTCGGCGGTGAGCTGCCGCAGCACTACGAAGTGGTGGGCCTGGGCGAGGCGCCGGTGCTGGAGGACTCTCCCTCCGGACGACAGGCCGCCATGCGCACCGCGCTGGAGTCCGTGCTGCGGCAGGTGACGGACTCGGCGGTGATGCAGCTGTCCGCGCTGGATCGCACCGATGAGGTGCTGGTGCAGGAGCTGCGCGCGGATGACACGCGCGTGCGCGAGTTCGCCCTGCGCACGCTGGCCGAGCGTCAGCACCCCGCCGCCGCGCCGCTGCTCATGGATCGGCTGAAGGAGTCCTCCGACGGGGACGTCCTGCGCAAGACGATTGGCGCGCTGGTGGAGATGAAGGCGCGCGTCGCCGTGCCGGCGCTGATTGACCTGGCGCGGGGGCGCGACAACGGCTTCGTGCAGGAGCTGGTCTTCGCCGTGGGGGAGATTGGTGGCCCCGAGGCGGAGGCGTACCTGTATACGGTGGCCCAGGGGCATGACGCGCCCGCCGTGCAAGCCGCGGCGCAGCAGGCCCTGGAGACGCTCTACGCATCACGCAAGCACATCACCGCGGAGGCGCGTGGTCGGGACCACGCGGACTGACATCGAGATGACGCGTTCGTTCGGAGTGGGTGGCGCCGTCCTTCTGGCCGCCCTGATGCTGGGGAGCGGCTGCTCCAAGCGGGTGGAGGCGGAGCCGGAGAAGCAGTCCGCGTCTGGCGACGTCTCGGACTACTACCCGCTCGCGGTGGGCAACCGGTGGACGTACCGGGTCAACGGTCGCGCCGACAAGCTCGTCACCGTGGAGATCCTCAAGCAGGAGGAGGGTTACTTCCACGACAACCAGGGTGGGCAGCTGGCCGTGGACGCCTATGGCCTGAGAGACCCCAAGCGCTACCTGCTGCGGGGGCCCCTGGAGACGGGCCACGCGTGGACGAACGTGGTGTCGGTGTCCTCCACGGAGCGCTACCAGATTGTCCAGGCTGGGGGCTCGTGTGACACGCCCGCGGGCAGCTTCCCGTCCTGCATCCAGGTGGAGGGGCGCAACCGGGTGGATGCCCAGGCCACGCTCATCAACACCATGACGTTCGCCCCGGGGGTGGGCATGGTGCTCCTGGAGACCGCGCTTGAGACGGCGAGCCAGCGCATCCCCCAGACGCGCCTGGAGCTGACGAAGTACGAACTGGAGGGCAGCCGTCCCTCTGGAGCGAGCACCCCGCCCGCCGGCTGACCGCCGGGCTGGTGAACAGGGAGGGGCAGGCGTTGGGGCGGGCGAGTTGAAAGCCCGTCCGCCGGTCCGTACCCTTGCGCCTCGTGCGAGGTGCCGCCGTGCCCGTGGAATCGACTGAGCAGACGCAAGAGGAACTCATCCTGGGGTTCCTCTCCGAGAGTGGTGACGACTACACCTCTGGCGAGGCCCTGTCGGGCAAGCTGGGCCTTTCCCGCACGGCCGTCTGGAAACGCGTGGAAGCCCTTCGCACCAAGGGCTACCGCATCGAGGCCATCCCCGCCCGGGGCTACCGGTTGGTGGAAGTGCCAGACCGACTCACCTCGCTGGAGGTGGCGCCGCTGCTGGAGACCCATGACCTGGGTCGTACCCTCCACCACCACGCGGTCCTGGGCTCCACCAATGAGGTGGCCTTCCGCCTGGCCCAGGACGGGGCCGAGCACGGCGAAGTCGTCGTCGCCGAGCAGCAGACCTCGGGCAAGGGCCGCCGGGGACGGGTCTGGGTGTCCCCGCCGGGGCTCAACCTGTACTTCTCCGCCATCCTCCGTCCGGAGCTGCCGCCCCAGCGGGCCCCGGAGCTGACGCTGGTGGCCGCCGTGGCGCTGGCGGAGACGCTGCGCGAGGCCGGTACCGACGCCGCCATCAAGTGGCCCAACGACGTCCAGATTTCGGGGCGCAAGGTCGCGGGCATCCTCACCGAGCTGTCGGCCGAGCCGGAGCGGGTCCACTTCGTCATCGTCGGGGTGGGGGTCAACCTCAACTGCCAGTCCGAGCACTTCCCGGAGGAGCTGCGGGAGACGGCCACCTCGCTGTCGCTGGCCCGGGGAGAGCGGGTGAACCGCGCCCAGTTCGCCGCCCGGCTCTGGACGCGCATGGAGGAGTGGCTGGACCTCTATCTGGAGACGGGCTTCGACGCGGTGCGGACCCGCTGGAAGGAGCTGTCCTCCACCCTGGGGCAGGACGTGCTGGTTCGTACGGACCGCAACGAGCTGCGGGGGCTGGCGGTGGACATCGACCCGTCGGGGGCGCTGCTGGTGCGCACGGAGTCCGGGCAGGTCGAGCGCGTGCTGGCGGGCGACGTGGAGCAACTGCGGCCCCGGCAGTCGCCGCGCTCGAAGTAGGCGCGGGGCAAGGCGGTCCTCGACAAGTCACCTTCGGAGTAGAGTGCGGGCCGTGATTCTCCTGGCCATCGACGTGGGTAACACCAACACCGTCCTCGGCGTGTTCGACGGCCGCAAGCTGCTCGACCACTGGCGCGTGGAGACGAGCACCCGGCGCACCTCGGACGAGTACGGCATCCTGGTGCGCCAGCTCTTCTCCCACAGCGGCATCGACGCGACGAAGGTCGGCGCGGTGGCAGTGTCCAGCGTGGTGCCGCCGCTCCAGTTCAGCATGGAGAAGATGAGCGAGCGCTACTTCCGGATGCGGCCCATGTTCGTCGGGCCGGGCGTGAAGACGGGCATGCCCATCCTCTACGACAACCCCCGCGAGGTGGGCGCGGACCGCATCGTCAACGCGGTGGCCGCGTACGAGAAGCACCGCTCCGCCGTCATCGTCGTGGACTTCGGCACCGCCACGACGTTCGACGCGGTGTCGGCGCGGGGCGAGTACCTGGGCGGCTGCATCTGCCCCGGCATCAACATCTCCATGGAGGCCCTGTTCCAGAACGCCTCCAAGCTGCCGCGCGTGGAGTTCGCCCGGCCGCCGCACGTCATTGGCCGCAACACGGTGCACTCCATGCAGTCGGGCCTCGTGTACGGCTACGTCGGGCTGGTGGACGGCATCTGCGCGCGCATGCAGGCCGACCTGGGCCAGCCCGTGAAGGTCGTCGCCACCGGGGGCCTGGCTCCCCTGGTGGCCAGTGAATCCAAGGCCATCCACGAAGTGGACGAGCTCCTCACGCTCGAGGGCCTTCGCATCATCTACGGAAGGAACCACGCGACATGACCACCGCCGCCCCCAGCAGCATCCCAGCACCGCCTCCGGGCTGCCCCTTCAACGCGGAGTTCCTGCCGCCCAACCTGCGCAAGCACGTGGACCCTGCCGCGCCGGTGCCGCTGCGGATGATGGCCGCCAAGTCGCTGGTTCCGCTCAGCCCGTCGGACATGCTGGGCGCGTTGTTCATGCTGACGTTCGACCCGGACGAGGCCGTGCGGGAGACGGCGGCGAAGACGTCCGCGGGCCTTCCGGACAGGATTCTCGGCTCCGCGCTGCGCGACGAGGAGGTGCAGCCGCAGGTGCTGGGCTTCTTCCTGGGCCTCCTGAAGGAGAAGGCCGCCTACGCGGAGATGCTCATCCTCAACGCCAGCACGCCCGACGACGCCGTCGCGGTGGTGGCGCGCGACTGTGGCGCGAAGCTGGCGGAGATCATCGGCCAGAACCAGCTTCGCTTGCTTCGTCACGAGGACATCCTGCGAGGCCTCTGCTCCAACGCGCAGGCGCAGGTGTCGCTCATCGACAGCGTCTGTGACTTCGCCGTGCGCAGTGGCCTGGTGCTGGCGGACGTGCCGCAGATGAAGGCCGCGCGAGTGCGCCTGTTCGGCCCGGAGGCCGCCGAGGCTCCGCCGGACCCGGGCCCCACCGCGGATCAGCTCCTCCAGGAGATGGGGGGCGAGGTGGCGGACGAGAACGCCGCGCCGCTGGAGGAGGGCAAGCGGCTGACGCTGGCGCAGCGGCTGATGAAGATGTCCATCGCGGAGAAGATCAAGCTGGCGACGCTGGGCAACAAGGAAGCCCGCACGGCGCTCATCCGCGAGACGAACAAGCTGGTGGCCGTGGCCGTCGTCCGCAGCCCGCGCATCACCGACGGCGAGGTGCTGTCCTTCGCGGCCAACCGCGCGATGATGGATGACGTCCTGCGCGTCATCTACAACAACCGCGAGTGGACGAAGAACATGAAGGTGCGGCTGGCCCTGGTGAAGAACCCCAAGGTGCCGCTCACCGTCACCATGAAGTTCCTCAACTCGCTGCGCGACAACGAAATCAAGGACCTGAGCCGCGACAAGAACGTGCCCGCGGCGGTGCAGGCGTTCGCCAAGAAGCTCTTGGAGAAGAAGACCACGCCCAAGAAGACCGAGGACAAGTAGGCGCGGGGTGGGGGAGCCTTCCAGACGGGAGGCTCGACCCCCGAGGTTCAACCGCCCCGGGTGGTCCCGGGGCGTTCAGCTGCTTCAGGCCGCCGCTTCGTCGGCGTCGGCCACGGCGGAGGCGGGCTCCTCCAGGAGCTGCTGGGCGATGACGAGCGCCTTCTTCGTCTTCTCGCGCAGCTTCTCGTCGTTCTTGATGCGCGCGTAGAGCTTCGTCACGCGCTCCTCGTTGCGGACCGCGGTGGCCTCCAGCTCGGAGATGCGCTTGCGCAGCTCCTCCGCCTCGTCCGCCGCGCGGGTGCCCTGCTCGGACAGCTCGGACTGGGTCTGCTCCAACTGGCCCCGCAGCTCCTCGGCCTCGCGCTGCGCCGTGTCCACCTGGGCGCGAAGGCCCTCGGCCTCCTCGTGCGCGGCCTGCACATCCGCCTCGAGCTGGCCGGTGCGGTTGCGCAGCTCTTCCAGCTCCGCGTTGAGTCCGGCGACCTGCGCGGCCTGCTGATCCAGCTCCTCCTGGACGGTGGCCAGCCTGGCGGTGGCGCCGCGTGCCTCGTCCTTGGAGGTGGCGAGCTGCTGGTCCACGCGCTTGCGCTCCGCGGCGAGCGTGTCCGCGCGCGTGGTGAGCGTCTTGATCTGCGCGTCGCGCCGGGCCATCTCCGACTCGGCCGTGCTGGACTTCTGCTCCAGCTCCAGGTGCTGGTCCTTCAGCTCGACGATCTCCTGGTCCTTCTGGTTCAGCTCCGTCTTCAGGCGCAGGATTTCCTTGTCGCGCTTGTTGACGGCGTCGCGCAGGGCGAAGGTGTCCTTGTCGTTCTTCCCGACGGACGCGCGCGCGGTCTCCAACTCGGTGGCCTTGCCTTCCAGCTCGGACTCCAGCTCACGCACCCGGTCCTCGGCCTGCGCGGCCACGCCACGCGAGTCCTCGAGCGACGCCTGGAGCTCGGCGACCTTCGCGCGCAGGTTGCGCAGCTCGACGGCGTCGGCGGCGGACGTGACGGGGGCGGCCGGAGTGGCGGCCACGGGCGGAGTGGTGGGGCGGAAAGGCGCGGGCGGCGGGGTGCGCGCGGGAGGCGGGGTGGCGGGCCGGGCCGGCTCGATGACCCTCAGCGGGGGCGGCGGCGCGGCGGCGGGGACGGGCATGAAGCCCACCACCGTCTTCTCCGAGTCATCCAGCGCGTCCAGGGCGTCATCCGCGTCCGAGCCGAGCGAGTCCAGGGTGGAGAAGTCCTCCTCCACGCCCTCCACGACGGCGTCGGGAGGCGCCTCGACGGGCTCCTCCTCCACGAGCGCGGCGGGCTCCGGCTCGGGCGAGGACATGTCGTTGAAGGCCGCGTCCAGGTCCAGCTCCTCGCCGGCGACAGCGGGCTCCTCTTCGCCCGTGTCCACGGAGATCTCCTCGCCGAAGTCCGCCGTCATCGGCTCATCGCCGAGCGCGTCCAGGGTGAGGCTCTCGTCCACGACGTCCTCGGAGACGGGCAGCTCCGGGAAGCCAATCAGCGCACCCACGCGGTCCGTGAGGAGCTGCGCGTCCACCGGCATGGCCACGTACTCGTCCGCGTGCGCCTTCAGCTTGCGGTGCTGCGCGAAACCATCCGGGTTGCCGATGATGACGATGGGGACGTTCTTGAGGTCATCGTCCTTCTTCAGCTTGCCGCAGATGAGGTAGCCGTTCTGCCCGGCGGACAGCTCCACGGCCAGCACGACGAGGTCGGGCCGGTCCCGGCGAATCTGCTCCACGCTGCCCTTGCCGTCGGCGGTGTCGTCCACCGTGAAGCCCCGTCCTTCCAGGACGGGCCGCAGGGTGGCGGCGAGGGCGGTGTCGCTCTTTTCGACGATCAGGATTTTCTTGGACATGTAGGAACGGCCCGACCTGGGTGCGGCGCGCGCGGGCGCCACGAGTGACGGTGGCACGCGAGGAAAGAAGTGCCATCGAGGCTATCGGCCATGTCAGGGACCGTCAAATGTTCGGGCCGCACGGAATTCCGCTCGCCGGGCAGCCGGGCGGCCGCTTCCAGCGCGACTCACGTGAGGCGCTTCGAACACGAGGGGATGCCGCGCGCTTCTGCTCAGGGATACGAAGCGGGCTCGGCGGAGACGGCGGGACGGGAGCGCTGGGGCCGCGGGAGTGTTTGATACGAGTAATTCCCGTCAGCGGATTCGAGCGTCCGAGGCGTGCTCGCCACCGTGGTGCCGTGCTCGCGCTCATCCAGCATGCGGAGGATGTCGCGCTCGTCCATGTCGGTGACCATCTCGTAGACGATTTCGTGGTCCCGCCAGGTGACGATGTTGAAGCCTTGCGCGGAGTCGACTTCCACCGCGGGCAGCGCCTGGGGCCGGGGGCCGTCCTCGTCGGGGAGGACGAAGACGCCCAGCCGGCGCGTGGGCTCGCCGTCGTCGGGGAGCGTCTCGTAACTGATGTACGCGACTTCCCGGCCGTTGAGGATGGAGATGCGGCCACCCAGGGGCTTCGCCTTGGGGAGCTGGGGAAGGGCGACGCGTGCGTCCACCTTGCCCTTGAACCAGGTCTCCAACTGCTCGGGCGCGGACGAGGCGATTTCAAACGGAAGTCCGCGCGAGTGGCGCTTGATGATCTCTTCCCGGGCCTGCCGCTGCCGCTGCCCGGCTTGATACGTGGACCAGCCCCCCGTCACCGTCACCACCACCAGCGCGACGGCGCCCGCGCGCAACCAGACGCCGTACTGGGCGCGACGGTGTTCCTGGTGGAGCCCCCGGGCGATACCCGCGCGCAGGGAGTCCGGCGCTCGCATCTGCTTCACGGAGTGACGGGCGGCCCTGCGAAGGGCCAACTGCATGTTCCGCTCATCCTCGACGCGCCCCTGGCAAGCGGCGCACGTGGTGAGGTGGGATTCGAGGTCGACCCGCTCCTCCGGCTGAAATTCGCCGTCGAGATACGGGTACAGAAGCCGTTCGAGTTCCTGGCAGTTCATGGGCGCGCGGTAGGAACCTGTTTCTACCCCGTCTTCTTCCTTTGACGATACTCTTCGAGGTTCGCCGGCGTATCGGTGCCATCGCCCTCGTGTCGGAAGACACCCTGGCCCACCGCGTACTCGCGCAGCGTCTTCTGCAGGAGCTTGCGGCCGCGGAACAGCCGGCTCATCACCGTGCCCACGGGGCACTCGAGAATCTCGGCGATCTCCTTGTAGGAGAACTCCTGCAGGTCCGCGAGGATGACCACCAGTCGGAAGTCGATGGGCAACGAGTCGATGGCGCGCAGCACGTCGTCCGACAGGAGCCTGTCGAAGAAGTACTGCTCCGGGTTGGCCGCGAAGTCCGTCGCGTCCCGGCTGACGAAGCGCTCATGGACCGCCTCGCGCTCCACGCCCTCCACCACCGTGCGCTCCTTCACCTTCCGCCGGTAGCGGTTGATGAACGTGTTGGTGAGGATCTTGAAGAGCCAGGCCTTGATGTTGGTGCCCCGCTCGAACTTGTCGAAGAACCGGTAGGCCCGCATGCAGGTGTCCTGAACCAGGTCCTCTGCATCCCTTTCGTTCTTCGTCAGGCGCAGGGCCGCCGAGTACAGCGGGTCCAGGTGGGCCAGCGCCAGTTCCTCGAATTCCTGCTTCGTCCGGTTGGGTTGTCTGAAATCCAACATGTCCCGCCTTCCAAAGGCCCGAAACAATTGGGGAATGAGTTGTCGCCTGCCCATCAATGTATGCATGGGAACAGAAGTCGCAACAACGGCTTCCCAGTCACACCCGCCCGTCCGGTCGCTTCGGGTACGCCAGACTCCGGACGGGGCACTTTATTCCCCACTTTCAATAACGAAGGGGAGACGGGATGTCGCCATCCGCGCCTCCCCTCCGGGTGGGGCCCTGACTGTCAGGCCGCTCTACAGGCTACTTGCCGCTGATCGCGTCCAGGATGGGGCGGTAGTCGTACCCCAGGTCCTTGGCGACGGCCTCGTAGGTGACGTGGCCGTTGTAGGTGTTCATCGCACGCGCGAGGGCGCGGTCGGCCTTCACGGCCTCCACCAGGCCCAGGTCGGCGATCTTCCGCGAGTAGGGGCGGGTGGTGTTGGTGAGGGCGTAGGTGGACGTCTGGGGCACCGCGCCGGGCATGTTGGCGACGCAGTAGTGGACGACGCCGTGCACGACGAACGTGGGGTTGTCGTGGGTGGTGGGCTTGCACGTTTCAATGCAGCCGCCCTGGTCCACGGCGACGTCGACGACGACCGCGCCGGGGGTCATCTCGGAGATGAGGGCCTCGGAGACGAGCTTGGGGGCCTTGCCGCCGGGGATGAGGACCGCGCCGACGACGAGGTCCGCCTCGCGCACGGACGTCGCGATGCTCTCCGTGTCGGAGGCCAGCACGCTGACGCGGCCGAGGAACACGTCATCCAGGTAGGTGAGGCGCTCCAGGTTGACGTCGAGGATGGTGACCTCGGCGCCCATGCCCACCGCCACCTTGGCGGCGCACAGACCGACGACGCCGCCGCCGATGATGGTGACGCGACCGCGGCGCACGCCGGGCACGCCGCCCAGCAGGATGCCCTTGCCGCCGTGGGCCTTCTCCAGCGAGGCCGCGCCGACCTGGATGGCCATCTTTCCGGCCACCTCGCTCATGGGCTTGAGCAGCGGCAGGCTGCCGTCATCCAACTGCAGCGTCTCGTACGCGACGGCCGCCGCCTTCTTCTTCACCAGCGTCTTGGTCAGCTCCGGGTCCACGCCGGCCAGGTGGAAGTACGTGTAGATGATCTGCCCGGGCTGGATGCGCTCGTACTCCGGCGCGATGGGCTCCTTCACCTTGACGATCATCTCCGCGCGCTTCCACACCTCGTCCGCGCTGGCGATGAGCTGCGCGCCGACGCGCTGGTACTCCGAGTCGGGGATGCCTGAGCCGACGCCGGCGTTCGTTTCGACCAACACCGTGTGGCCCGCGCTCGTGAGCGCGCGCACGCCCGCAGGCACCATGCCGACGCGGTACTCACGGGTTTTGATCTCCTTGGGAACTCCGACGATCACGACTGCCTCCGAAAGGGACTGAAAAAGCGCGCGGACCCTAACGAGCCCTCCCGAGGGAATCAAGGCATCCGCCGAAGCCGGACACATGTCACCGGTGAGCCTTTGTTACCTCGGAGGGATGACGCGTGGCGTTGAATGCAACGCGTCTCATCGCGCTTCGACGTCGAAAGAGAAGGGGGGCTGGTGGTAGTTAGCGTCACATGACGTCCGCGCCCAAGCTGCTGTTCGCCGACCCCAAGGGGAAGGTGATGGAGCACCCCTACCTGCTGGCCACGCTGCGCAGCGGCGAGGAACTCGTTCCTCCGCAGGACAAGCCCATCCCCCTGCCGTCCGCCGGGCGGCTGGTCCACCTGCCGGGCAGGCTCCCCGTGGGCCAGGACCCCCGGACGGGGGAGCTGGAGCTGGTGCGGGAGATCAACGTGGGCGGCAAGACGTTCACGCCCAACGCGGTGGGCGCGCTCCTGCCGCCGGGCTACACGCGCACGTTCTTGCCGGGCGAGGTGAAGGGCAACGGGCCGGTGCTGCCGCAGTGGGCCTATACGGCGGCGGCGTGGGGCAAGGACGGACCGGTGGCGTGGGCCATCCACACGGACCGCCGCTCGCATTGGGATCCGGAGCGCTACTCGACGCCGGACATGAAGGCGCTGGTGGACAAGCACCTGGCGCGCTTCCCGGACAACCGCGTGCTCAAGCAGCTGAAGACGTGCGCGATGTTGTACCGGTGCTTCACGTCGCAGAACACCTTCTATGTCCGCGACGAGGCGGCCATCCCCGCGTCTGTCATGTGCAACGCGCGCTGCGTGGGCTGCATCTCCGACCAGCCGGCGGGCGGCCCACCCGCGTCGCACGAGCGGATGGATGACGGCCCCACCGCCGAGGAGATGGGCGCCATTGGCCTGTTCCATCTGGAGAACGCGCCCGGCCGCACCATGGTGAGCTTTGGCCAGGGCTGCGAGGGCGAGCCGCTCACGCGCTGGAAGCAGATCGCGGAGTCCATCCGCTACATGCGCGCGCGCACGGACAAGGGCTCCATCAACATCAACACCAACGCGAGCCTCACGCGCGGCCTGGAGGCCCTGCTCGACGCGGGACTGGACGCGGTGCGCGTGTCGCTCAACGCGGCGTCGAAGGGGCTGTACGAGGCCTATTACAAGCCGGTGAAGTACGGCTGGGAGGACGTCGAGGCGTCGATTGCCCTCGCGCGCGAGCGCGGCGCGTACCTGGCGCTCAACCTGCTCCTGTTCCCCGGCGTCACCGACCGCGAGGGCGAGGTGAAGGCCCTGGAGCGACTGGTGAAGAAGTACAAGGTGGACCAGGTGCAGACGCGCTCGCTGGCCATCGACCCGCTCCAGTACCTGGATGCGGCGCGGGACGTGGGCGCGGGCGGAGAGCCGGTGGGCATCCGCGAGCTGCTCCAGCGCCTGAAGGCAGCGCGGCCGGGGCTCATCATCGGCAACTTCGCGCGCGGGCTGGAAGAGCGGGAGAACGCCGCGGGACGGTGAAGCCCGGAGCTCGCCGAACGGGACGGGACGGGCCCGCGTGAGGCGGGCCCGTGTGTCTCCTGGCGGGCTTCGTCGAGAACGGACGCGCGCGGGCCGGGTGGGGCCCTCGTGTCGGCTACTCGCCGCCGCCAGGCGGCATCAGCTCCTTGGCGACCAGGTTCCCCATGACGGCATCCTTGGGGATGTAGCCATCGGCGCCGGCCTCACGACAGATGCGCTGGAGCTCCTCGACGTTTTCGCCGGAGCACAAGAGCACCTTGATGCCCTTGAAATGCCCTTGAAGAGGCTGTTGCTCTTGATGAAGCGGCAGAACTGCTCGCCGTTCACGTTGGGCATCCGCACGTCCAGCAGCACCAGGTCCGGACGCGTCTGCTTCTTGAGGATGATCTTCGTGGCCTTGTCGGCGGTGTCCGCGACATGGACCTCGAAGCCCTTCGCCACCAGATCCGCCTCGATGATTCGGGCGGTCATCTCGCTGTCGTCGACAATGAGGATGCGCGGCTTGCGCCCACCGGTGCTGGGGGCGGCCTTGAGCCCCGTCGAGGCGACAGGGGCGGCGGCCGGGGCGGCTGCCTGGGGGGCATCCGACGTGGCCGGGGAAGGGGGGACGGCGGCGGGGACGCCCAGGGCCGGAGCCCCGATGAGCCCCATCACTCCTCCGAGCACGGCCTCCAGGCCACCGCTCTTGAGGATGTAGCCGTCCGCGCCGGACGCCTTCGTCTTGCCGGCCAGCTCCGCTTCCGAGATGTCGGAGTAGAGGACCAGCTTCGCGGTGACTTTCTTCTGACGCCGCAGGTATTCGACGACATCGTCGCCAAACATCTCCGGCATGTTCACGTCCATGAGGATGAGCGCGAACGGTCCCTCGGTGAGCTTCTGGTCGAGGCTCGCCAGGTCCTGGGCCCCGCTCGCCTGGTAGCCGGCGGCGGTGAGGGCCCGAACGGTGAGCTCCACCAGCATCGGGCTGTCATCAATGACCAGTACGCGCGACATCGTCCTCCTCAAAGGATTCAGGGTGCAACCCTACACCTTTGGTTCAGCGCGGACCATCGAAACGGCGAGCGGCCGGCCTCCATGCGACCTCCCCTTGACCGGTTTTCGTCCCCTCCGGATACTCCGACGCCTTGACCACGACCTCGACTCCCCTCCAGCGAGCACTCCGGATGGCTCCGGACCGTGCCGTGGCCGCTCAGGCCCGGCCGGAGCAGGAGTTCTTTTGCTTCCGGGTGGGAGACCTGCGGTTCGGGGTGCCCAGCGAGAACGTCCTCGAGGTGTTCCGCGCCGGGCTGCTCACCCCCCTGCCCAGGACTCCTTCCTTCATCATGGGCGTCACCGGCCATCGCGGTGAGGTCCTCCCCGTCGTCGACCTCTTGCGCTTCCTCTCCAAGGGAGAGGCGCGCATCGGTCCCCGCACCCGCCTGTTCATCGGCGTCACCGGCAGCATCGTCGCCGGGGTCGTCGCGGACACGGTGCTGGGCCTGCGCCGCATCCCGGTCTCCGACATCCTCCCTCCGCCGCTCGGAGGAGACGCCGCCGCGGAGCATCTGCTCGGCGTGGTGCAGGGCAGCACCACCCAGGACGGCATCAACCTGCTCAACTTCCACAAGCTGCTGCAGACGGCCCGGCAGCGCGCGGTGGCTCGATGAACGACGAGTCACTCGTGGAGGAGAAGGTCGAAGAGGTGGACATCCTCTTCTTCGAGATTGGCAGTGGGACTTTCGGCACGGACGCGTCGCAGGTGCTGCGCATCGACCGCTCGTTGCCGGAGGACATCACCCTGCCGGAGCTGGGGCGCCTCTCCCGAGGCCACCGCGCGCTCGTGTTCGACACCCCGGAAGGAGAAGGCCACCTGAAGGTGGACACCGTCCGGGGCGTGCGCCCCATCCCCGTGACGCAGCTTCGCCGCATGCCCCCCACCGCGGGCGCGGCCTCTTATGCCGTCGGTGTGTGCCTGGAAGAAGCCCGCACCGTTTTGCTGATTGACCTGGTGGAGACCGCCAGGACCCAAGATTCTCAAGGAAGGCACTGACCGCAATGTCCCTGGACACCCCCAACGAGAAGCCCGCGTCCAAGGCCCGCTCCGCGCGCAAGGCCCCCGCCAACAAGGCGAGTGCCGCCGCGCCGCCGGCGCCCCTCAAGGCCTTCACCGACACGCTGTTGACGGTGCTGGCCGGCAACCTCCAGGCCCGCGTCCCCAAGGAGCTGGTGGGCGAGGGCGGCGAGGAGATGGCCCACCTGCTCAACCAGGTGCTGGACAACTTCGCCAGCTCCGAGCACCGCAAGCACGTGGCGGCGCAGGAGATCGATCAGGCGCTCGACGCGCTCATCAGCCTGGTGCGCGAAGGCGACCTGTCCCGGTGGAACACCACCACCGAGGACCCCCAGCTCGGGCCCCTGCTGGAGGGCTTCGGCAAGGTCATTGAAACGCTGCGCACCTTCGTGCGGGAGATCAACGAGGCGGCGCTGCGGCTGTCCTCGTCCGCCAACCAGGTGCTGGCGGCGTCCACCCAGCACGAGACGTCCTCCACGGAGCAGGCGGCGGCCATCCACGAGACGACCGCCACCATGGAGGAGCTCAAGCACGCCTCCGCGCAGATCGCCGAGAACGCCGGCAGCGTGGCGCGCGTGGCGGAAGAGACGCTCGGCGCGGCGCGCGCGGGCCGTGGCGCCATCGGTGAGTTCATCCAGGCCATGCAGCAGATCCGCAGCGACGGCGTCGCCGTGGCGGACTCCATCGCGAAGCTGTCCAAGCGCGTGGAGCGCATCGGCACGGTGGTGGAGGTCATCGACGAGATCGCCGACCGCTCCGACCTGCTCGCGCTGAACGCGGCGCTGGAAGGCAGCCGCGCGGGCGAGGCGGGCAAGGGCTTCTCCATCGTCGCGGCGGAGATGCGCCGGCTGGCGGAGAACGTCCTGGACTCCACCAAGGAGATCAAGAACCTCATCACGGAGATTCGCGAGGCCACCGCGGCCGCCGCGGGCGCCGCCGAAGCGTCCAAGTCCGCCACCGAGTCTGGTGAGAAGCTGGGCGCCGTCGCGGCCCAGGCCGTGGAAGGCATCCTCGCCGGCGTGCAGGAGACGAGCGACGCGGCCCGCGTCATCAACCTCGCCACCCAGCAGCAGCGCACGGCCACCGAGCAGGTGGTGGCGTCCATGGCGGAGATTGAAGATGTGACGCGTCAGACGACCCAGGCGTCGAAGCAGGCGACGGGGGCGGCGGCGGAGCTCACTCAGCTGGCCGCACGGCTGGCGGAGCTCATCAAGCGCTTCAAGGCCGACTAGCTCTTTTGGGAAGGGGAGGGTGCGCAGCGCTCACCGCCCATGGATACCGAGGCACTCAAGAAATCCCTCCTGAAGAAGTTCCAGGAGGTCACCGCCGACCGCCTCCAGAAAATCCAACTGGGTGTGTTGGACCTGGAGAAGGAGACCGCGGATCAGGCCGCGGACGACGTCGCGCGCGAGCTGCACACGATGAAGGGAGAGGCCCGCATGCTGGGCCTCGCCGCCATCGGTCAGCTCGCTCACGCGGCGGAGGACGTCCTGCGCGCCGAGCGCGAGGGACGCACGGCCACGGAGATCGCCACGGACGTCATGCTCCGTGCCTGCGATGTCCTGTCCGATCTCATCGAGGACATGTCCGGTGCGAACACCGGCACGTCCGCGAGCGAGGACATCGTGCGTGCGATGGCGGAGGTGTCCGGCCAGGCCGCGCCCGCCATTCATGTCGCGAAGCCCAAGCCGCCTCCGGTGGCGGCGCCCGTTGTCGCCGCGCCGCCCTCCGTGGCGGCTCCCCGGCCGGCGCCCGTGGAAGCTCCGGCCGTGGCGCACCCTCCGGCCCGTGGTGGGGAGGAGGAGGCTCCGAGCGCGGCGAAGTCGGCCATCGCCGACCGCACGATTCGGGTGAACGTGGAGGTGCTGGACTCGCTGGGCCTGCTCGCGGGTGACCTGCTCGTGGAGAGCGCCCGGGGTCGGCTGCGCAGCTCGGAGACGGAGGCGCTGTTCGAGCGCTTCAGCCGCCTGGGGGATCGTTTCCTGCGGCTGGCCGAGCAGGTGGAGATTCCCAACGAAGTGCGCATGGTGTTGGACCGCGTGGAGAGCGACCTCCACATGCTGCGCGACGATGCGTTCCGCTTCGTGCGGCGCAACGACGACGGCATCAACATCCTGCACGGCAACCTGTCGAAGATGGCGGACCACGTGGCGGAGGCCCGCCTGGTGCCGCTGTCCACGGTGTTCGACGCCTTCCCGCGCGCGGTGCGGGACATGGCGCGCACGCAGACGAAGGAAGTGGACCTGCTCATCGAGAACGCCGACATCGGCGTGGACCGGTCCATGCTGGCCGACGTGCGCGACGCGCTGGTGCACCTCCTGCGCAACGCCGTGGACCACGGCCTGGAGTCGCCGGACACGCGCCAGCAGCTCGGTAAGCCGCTCACGGGCCGTGTCCGCATCCGCGTGCGCGTGGATGGCGACATGCTCCACATCGAGGTGGAGGACGACGGGCGCGGCATTGACCCGGAGCGCCTGCGCCAGGTGGCCGTCAACAAGCGCCTCATCAACGCGGTGCAGGCCGCCGCGCTGTCGGAGCGAGAGGCCATCGAGCTCATCTTCCGTCCCGGTTTCTCCACCCGCGAGCAGGTCAGCGAGCTGTCCGGCCGCGGCGTGGGCATGGACGTGGTGAAGCGCAAGGTGGAGACGCTCGGCGGTTCGGTGGGCGTCAACAGCCGCATCGGCCGTGGCACCACCATCACCCTGCGGCTGCCCCAGTCGCTCGCCTTGATGAAGGTGCTGCTGGTGCGCCTGGGCGACGACGTCTACGGCATGCCCGCCGCCGACGTCGAGGCGGTGATGCGCGTCAAGCCGGATGACCGTCTGGAGATCTTCGGCACCCTCGCGGTGCGGCACCGGGGCAAGCCCACGGCGCTCGTGGCGCTGGGGCCGCTGCTCGGCCTCAACGGTGGCAACCGGTTCGACCGGCCCCCCGCCGTCGTCGTGCGCCATGGCGAGGACCACGCGGCCCTCGTGGTGGACGGCTTCGTGGACGAGCGCGAAGTGGCCGTGAAGCCCTGCGGCGGCGAGTTCCTCAAGGGCGCGCCCTTCATCGCCGGCACCGCCGCGCTGGAGGACGGCCGCATCGCCGTGCTGCTGCATGTCCCCGACATCATGACGGAGGTGCGCCGCATGGCGCGGCCCGTCACCCAGGCGCCAGCGGCCAAGCGGCTCCGGGTGCTGCTCGTGGACGACTCTCCCATTGCCCGCGCGACGGAAGGCGCGCTCGTCAAGGCGCTGGGCCACATGGTGGAGGAGGCCCAGGATGGCGAGGAGGCCTACGGGAAGGTGCAGAACAACAGCTACGACCTCATCCTCACCGACGTGCAGATGCCGAAGATGGACGGCTTCTCGCTCGCGCGGCGGCTGAAGTCGACGCCCGCCGTGGCGCGCATCCCCGTCATCATCCTGTCGTCACTCGCCTCGCCCGAGGACAAGCGGCGCGGCCTGGACGCGGGCGCGGATGCCTATCTCGTCAAGGGAGAGCTGGGCGTGGAAGTGCTCGCGCAGGCGATTGACCGGCTGACCTGAGGAGCGACGTTTGGGTGGCACGGCCGCGGCGGGGATGGCGTTCAGGGTGCTCATGGTGGGCAAGGGGCTGCGCGCGCTCGCGGCCCGTGGCCTGTTCGACGGCGAGTCGCTCGTCCCGGTGGGGCCCGCCGAAATCGACTTCCCTGGCGCCCTCGTCGCCGTGCAGCGCCACTTCCCGGACGTGCTGCTGGTGGACCTCACCGGCCTGGAGGCCCTGGAGGCCATCGAGCAGGTGATGGCGGGGCGGCCGGTGCCCGTCCTCGCGCTGCATCCGGGCGCGCTGTCCGGCCAGGAGGCGTTCCAGGCCATGGCCCTGGGGGCCTTGGACGTGGTGGAGCGCCCCGCCATCCCCGGCGCGGACTTCTGGGCCCATATCGCGCGCAAGCTGGTGCTGCTGGCCCAGGTGAAGGCCGTGCGCCAGACGCGCTCCTCCGCGAAGCTGCCCAAGGAGGACCTGCCTCCGCCGCCCTTCCCCCTGGTGGCCATCGCCGCGTCCCTGGGCGGTCCGAAGGCCGTTGCACAGGTACTGCGGAAGATTCCACGAGACTTTCCCGCGCCCATCGCCTACTGCCAGCACATCAGCGAGGGTTTCACGGAGGGCCTCGCGCACTGGCTGACGATGGAGACGGCGCTGGGAGTGACAGAGGCGGAGCACGGCATGGTGATGGTGCCGGGGACGGTCTACATCGCACCGTCGGGCAGTCATCTGTTGGTGCGACCCGAGGGCCGGCTGGAGCTGGACTCGGGACCCGCGCTTCGGGGCTTCCGGCCTTCGTGTGACATGCTGCTCACTTCGGCGGCGGAGGCCTTCGGCTCGAGCTGTGTCGGAGTCATCCTGACGGGGATGGGGCGGGACGGAGCGCGGGGGATGAAGGAGATCCGGGAGCGGGGAGGGCGGACCATCGCTCAGGATGAAGGGACGTCCGCGGTATGGGGCATGCCTCGCGAGGCGGTGCTGCTCGGGGCGGCGCAGGAAGTGCTGCCGCTGGAGCGAATTGGCCCCACGTTGGTGCAGTGGGTGGATGCGTGCTGAACGTGAGCAACAAAGTGCTTCAGCAGCTCGCGGCGCTCCTCTTGGAGCGCGCGGGGCTGAAGATTACCCCGGATGGGTTCCACAGCTTGAGGTTGGCGCTGTCCACCCGCATGCCCGCGCTGGGCGTGGAGGAGCCGGAGCGCTACCTCCAGCGACTGACGGGAGCCGGGGGCGAGGAGGAGTTGCGCTCGCTCTTGCCGCTGGTGACGGTGGGGCACACGGAGTTCTTCCGCGACGGCAAGCAGTTCCGCGCGCTGGAGAAGAGCGTGCTGCCGGACCTGCTGGCGCGCGCGCGGCGGGAGATGCGCAAGGTGTCCGTCTGGTCCGCGGGCTGCGCGACGGGCGAGGAGCCCTACAGCGTGGCCATGGTGCTGGCGGAGCTGGGGGCGCTGTCCGCCGAGGTGGACCTGTGGGCCACGGACTTGAACCTGGCCGCGGTGGAGGCCGCGCGGCAGGGGCGCTTCTCCCTGCGACGGAGCATCAGCATCCAGCCGGAGCGCCTGGGCCGGTTCTTCCGTCCCGTCGAGGATGGCCACGAGGCGCTGCCCGCGCTGCGTGAGTACATCCGCTTCGACGGGCAGAACCTGGCCGTGCCCGTCTTCGACAAGGTCGCGCTGAACTCGCTGGACCTCATCCTCTGCCGCAACGTCATCATCTACTTCGATCTGCCCACCATCCGCGGGCTGATGGACCGGTTCCTCAGCGCGCTGCGGCCCGGTGGGCTGCTCTTCCTCGGGTACTCGGAGAGCCTCTTCAAGGTCTATGACCGCTTCGAGATGATCGAAGTGGACGGCGCCTTCGTGTACCGGCGCCCGCCGAGCGACAAGGGCTACCGCCCGCCGCCCCTGCGCATCCATCCGTATCCCGGCACCGCGGAGCAGTCCCAGCGCGCCCCGGAACCGGAGCCGTTTTCCCCGGCCGTGTACGCGCGGCCGCCCGTGGAAGGGGCCTTCGGCGCCCGTCCTCGCAACGCGGCGGAGGCTTCTTCGGTCCGGGGGGCCAGCGCACTCTCCGGGTCCTTTCCCGCCGTGGGGCCGCTGCCCGCCGCCTCGCCCGTGCCGGGGATTTCCTCCGCGTCGACCCCGTCGTCGTCGACGACGTCGCGGGTCAATGACCTGGGCCGTCCGCGCATCACCGTGGAGCTGCCCGCGGTGGGGACCTCGGACGCCGCTCGCACGCGCCCCACCGTGGAGCTGCCCGCGGTGTCCGCGCCCGCGCGCACCGTCACCGGAGAGCTGCCGGTGCCCTCCGCGTGGCCCAAGCTGCTGCCTCCCGCGGAGCGGCTGGCCATGGCCGTGCGGAAGATGACGCTGGGGGATTTCCCGGCCGCCATCTCCGGCGTTCAGCGGCTGCTGGTGGACGAGCCCAGCGACCTGGACGCGCTGTTGACGCTGGGCAACCTCTTCTCGCTCACCGGGCGCATTCCCGAGGCGCGCGAGGCCTTCGCCCAGGCCATCCTGCGCGAGCCGCTGTGCGTGGAGGCCCGCGTGTTTGGCGGGGTGGCGGCGCTGCAGGCCGGGGAGCTGAAGGAGGCGCGCTCGGAGCTGGCCAAGGCGCTGTTCCTGGAGCCCACGCTGGCCATCGGCCACTACCTGCTGGCCCAGGTGCAGGAGCGCAGCCACGAGTCGGAGGCGGCGCGTCGCAGCTACCGCAACGCGATTGCCCAGCTGCGCTTCCCGCAGCGCACGCTGGCGGGGCACTACCCGGAGATGCCCGACTCGGCGGAGGCCATCTCCCGCGCGGCGCGCTACGCCCTCGCCGCGCTGGAGGAACAGCCTCCGCACTGAAGCCCGGCGCCCTTAGTCCAGGGTGCTCTTCACCTGCTCCAGCGACTTGCTCGGGTCCAGCACGGACCCGAACTTCTTCTGGAGGTAGGACTTGGCCTGACCGCGCAGCAGCATGCCGGGGTCCGTGCCCTCGCCCTCGACGGCCTTGTCGGTGATCTTGAAGGACGCGTCCAACTGGATGCCCATCACCTTGCCGACAATCTTGGCGCCCTCGCCCTGCCAGTCCGCCTTCACCCCGTACTTGCCACCCCAGTACTGAAGGAGCTGCTCCACGCGCTTCTTCACTTCGTCCTTCGGAAGGGAGTGGGGAATATCGAACTTCATCATGCCCATGGCGCGGCTCCTGGCGTCGTTGTCCCACCTTTGCGTTTAGTGGCGGTGAGACGGGAAGGGAACCGCCGTGTCACTTTTGGACGCGCGGATGTCAACAGCCTTGCTCACCGGTCCGCCACGCGCCGGGCGCGCTTGAGCTTCACCGGCGGGTCCCCGGGCCGTCCCCAGCGCGCCATATAGGGCGCCAGGTCATACTTTTCCGCGGTGCGTGGCGAACTCATGGGCCGCACCTTCCCCAGCACCTTGCGCTCCTGGAAGGGCCTGTCATGCAGCCCCAGGACCCACATGAAGTTGGCCACGCTCGCGGGGTCTCTGCCGTCCACCGCGTATTTGTCGTTCAGGTGGGCGATGCGCTGAAGGCCCTCGTCCGGTGTGCGGCTCCACTCCAGGATTTTCTTGCCCCACAGCATGCGCAGGTAGTTGTGGATGCGGCCCCGCTCCACCAGCTCGCGCTGCGCCGCGTTCCACAGGCCATCCGCCGTGCTCGCGTGCTCCAACTGCTCCAGCGAGTAAAGGTGCTCCCGCGCGTCCTTCTGGTGTGTGGACAGCGTCTCTCGCGCCCAGCCTGGTAAGGACTCCACGGAGAGCTGCTTCGCCTCAGGCGTGTGGAAGCAGAAGTTGAAGCCCAGCTCGCGCCGCACCAGCAGCTCCTCCAGGAAGCCGCGCACGTTCGGGTCGTCGGTGCCGCGCGCGCGGATGGCGGCGCGGGCCGCCTCGCCCGGGAAGAGGTTGCCCCAGTGGAAGAAGGGGGACAGGCCGGACTGGCGCGCGAGGCCCGGGTCATTGCGTCCGGCGTCGTAGCCCTCCAGGTTCTCGTGCAGGAAGGCGTCGAGCGCCTTGAGGCCCGCCTTGCGCCCTCCGCGCTCCGCGAGCGGTGTCACGGCGTGGTCGATGTGGAAGCTCGCCAGGGACAGACGGGCCTCGCGCGCGTCCGCCACGTCGAAGTCCGGTGACAGCTTGCGCCCCGCGGCCGCGGCCTCGAGGTGGCGCGAGCGCAGCGTGCGGCCCAGGTACTCCGGCCACAGCTTCTGCAGCTTCGGCCGCAGGGTGTACGCGCCGGCCTGGAGCGTGGGGATGCGCTGCATGGGCACCACGCAGGAGGCATCCACCGCGAACAGCGGCACGTGGAGCGCCTTGGCCGCGCCGCGCAGGTGCCCGGGGATGATGTACGTGGGGAAGAAGTCCGTCACCACGGCGGCGGCGCGCTTGCCCAATTCCGCCAGGCGCGGGTGGTGCTCACGTGCATGGCGCGGCAGCTCCACCCAGTACGGCAGCCCGCGCGACGCGAAGGCCGAGGTCAGGTCCGCCATGCCTTCCAGTGCCCAGGCGTGGAGCCGGTCCGAGGCGTGGGGATAGTCCGGGCGCAGCGCGTGATACACGACGACGGGCAGGTGCAGGTGGTTGCCCAGTGCGATGGCCGTGTCGAGCGCGTGGTTCTCCTCGGCGCGATGGTTCACCATGCACCAGTACAAGACGAAGTCTCGACTGGCGTCGGGCAGAGGCACGTCCTTGACGACGAGAATGCGCGCGGAGTCGACGTCGAGCTCGGACCACGAAAACCCGATGGGCATGATGCGCAGGGATGCCCGACCGCCATCCGCGTCGCGAAAGAATTGAAGCACGCGCGGAGGAATGCCGTGCTCATGACGGTTCCACCCACCTGGGGCGCTTCCGTCGTGGCGAGTGGGCCCAGGTGGATGCAAAAAACACCACGGGGGCGTGGGTTGTGGTCTTGTGGCGGACGGACCCAAGGAGTTGCTTGCGTGTCACTTCTGAGAAACTGGATCTGCCTTCCCGCCGTCCTCGCGCTCGTGCTCGCTTCGCCCGAGGCCGCGCGCGCACAGACGGGCTCCTCGTATCCGTACACGGAGCCGTCCCAGGCGCAGCCCTCGTACCCCTCACAGCAAGCCGCGCCCTCGGAGCCGTCGTCCCCTCCATCCACGGAGCAACAGCCCGGGGACTCCGCGGCCGGCCAGCCCGGGTATGGGCAGCCCATCTCCGCGCAGCAGGAGCAGGCCTCCCCACCGGACGAAGGCAATGTCCCCACGCGGGATGCGCCGCTGGCCCAGGAGCCGGACTCGTCGCGCACCTCGCCCCTGGCGCCGGTGACGCAGGATGGCCTGCGTCCCACCCTGTCCCCGGCGTCGACGCCCGTTCAGGCCGACTACGTGGACAGTGGCGCCGTGCTGGACGGCCGCCAGCGTCTGGGGCCCTTCCTGTCGGGCCCGGGCAGCTTCAAGTTCATCGCCCACCACACCACGCTGGGCGCGCTGGGTGGCTTCTTCACGCAGGCGTTCGCCAATGACTTCAGCTTCGACCAGAGCTCGCGCGAGGCGATGCTGGCCGGCACGCTGATTGGCGCGGGTCTGGGTTTCGGTGCCTCCGCGTGGTGGCAATTCAACAATTGGGTGGACCGGCCGATGTCGACCTTTGGCATGGGCAACTCCGTGGTGGGCGGCATGTTCATGGCCGGCTTCATGGACCTCTTCACCCAGGACCCGGGGGTGCTGACCTGGTCGGCGTTCCTCGGCGCGGAGCTGGGCGCGTGGCTCACCGCGGGGCTCGGGGGCGGACAGCTTCCGCTCAACGACGGCCTGCTGATGGCCTCCGGCGCGGGCTGGGGCGCGGCCTATGCGGCGCTGCTGCTGGCCGTCATCCACTTCTCGGGGACGGACATCTCCTCGAAGACGTGGCGAGACACGCTGCTCTTGGCGCCCGGTATCGGCGCGGGCGCGCTGGCGCTGGCCACCATGCGGTATGACCCGACGCCGTCGCAGATTCTCCGAGCGGACCTCTTCGGCGCGGGCGTGGGCGCGGCGGTGCTGCTCATCTCCGGCCTGGTGCTGGGCGGGTTCGACCAGTCCACGCCGTATGTGCTGTCCTTCCTCGGCTCGGCGGGCGCCATCACCACGGTGAGCCTGCTGTGGGAGGAGAGCGTGGACCGCTCGTCGCTGAAGTCGTCGGCGAAGGACCGGCCGTACCGCAACGTCTGGTGGTAGACGGGCCCCCAGGCGAGCGAGCGGGCGCCGTGGCAACGCGAGGTGGCAGACACCACCTTCCGTCGACATGGCGCGCGTCCATCCCTTCACGGCCCTGCTGACCCCGCTGGCTCGAACCCTCGAGCCCAGCGGCTACGTGCCGCGCAGCAACGCGGTGCCCCAGCCCTCCCACGTCCGGCCCCTCCTGGAGGCCGCCAACCCTTCCGCGGAGCTGCGCCGACAGCGCGAGTCCGGCATCCTGTTGCGCGACGCCCGGCCCGCCCTGTACCTGGTGGAGGTCCACAGCCAGGCGGGCAAGCTGGGAGGCCCTCCGGTGCGCTATCTCCTGTGCGCGCTGCGCCAGGACGCGGGGACGCCGCTGGAGTTCGACCCGTATCGCCCCCGCTCCTGGGAGGCCGAGCCGGCAGTCACGCTCACCGCGGATGACCATGGCGTGTTCCGAGGACTGCTCGCCGAGGCAAGCGAGCGCTCCGTCCTCGTGTGGGAAGGCGAGTTTGACGGCCGCACCCTCGCGCTGCGCCGCATCGAGCCTTCCCCTGTGTCCAAGCGCATCCAGGCCGTGTTGGACGAGGCGCCCATGCGCCCGCTCACCGCGCTGGCGGAGAGCGGGCCGACGTTGGCCGCCGTGGTCCCCCTGTCGGACCCGGGACTGGAGCTGCTGCCCATCCACCGCGCGCTCAAGGGCGTGGCGACCTTCAAGGAAGAGACCTTCCTCACGCTGGTGACGGCGTACGCGCGCGTGTACGAGCTGGATGAGCCGCTCGACACGCCTCGGGGCCTGGTGGCCGCGCGCGAGCGGCTCGCGACGCTGATCTCCGGCCACCACGCGGTGCTGCTGGTGCTGCCCGGGGGACGGGGGCGCATCCTCCGCTTCCGACAGGGGCTGGACTTGGCCCATTTGAAGGGCGCGCCTCGCAACCCGACGCTGCGCAGCCTGGACCTGGCGCTGCTCAACGCGCTGGTGCTGCGGACGGTGCTGGGCATCCAGGACCCCGAGGCGGCGGGACATCCCCACGTCTTCCCGGTGCAGGGATTGGAGTCCCTGGTGAAGGGGGTGGAGTCGGGGACGTTCCAGGCGGGCTTCGCGCTCAATCCGCCGCCGATCTGGGAGGTGCGCGCGGTGATGGAGGCGCAGGCTACGCTGCCGTCGCGGACCCTGCGGGTGGACCCGCTCCCACCCGCCGGCCTCCTGTTCCTCGACACCGACACCTAGCTTCGCGTGAGGGGGTTGACGCCAGGCGGCGCGAACGCCTTCACGCCCGAAGTGCTGTCGATGGTGGTGTGAAGCGCCGGCGCACGCGGCGCGCCAGGGAAGGCCGGGTGAGGCATCCCTGGACGCGCGGCTGGGCGCCTGGTGTTTCAGGCCACCTGCCTTACGGCGCGGACTCGCCCGCCTGGGGCGGAGTGGGAGGTGCCGACTCCGTGGGCGTCTGGGCCTCCGGAAGCTGGACGGCCTCGAGCATGAACACCGAGGGAGCCTGGGCGAGCAGTCGCGCCAGGTCGGCCGCGGCCACCGCCGCCAGGGGATGCCCGTGGTGCGCGTAGCAGCGGCGTCGATCATCAAGTTGCCTGCTGTCCCAGATGGTCAGCGGTTCGATGGGCGCGAGCACCTCGATGCACAACCCCAGCCAGTCCAGGACCTGCGCCAATTCCACACGGGTCTCCTCTCGCGCCACCGTCAGGGCCTCCGCCGCGAAGGGCTTGGCGAGGACGTCGAAGAGCCGCTTGCCCAGGGCCTTGTCGGCGCGAGCGATGCCGACGAGCTGGGGGATGATGTCGGCCACGATTTCCGGCGCCGGCCACGGGTCGTCTCGCATGGCGATGAAGCCGCGCTCGAACAGGGTGGTGGCCTCTTCCAACCGTTTCTGGCGCAGGTGCACCATTCCCTCCAGCATGTCCGCCTCCACCGGCAACCTGGCTCTCAGGGGGGCGGTGTACTTCAATGCCTCTTCGTCACCCGCGGCGGCGAGGACCCTGGCGAGGGCCAACTGCTCGCGAGGGCCGATGGGCTCCCAGCGCGCCTGCTGCCAACGCGCGCGAGCGATGGGGAGCTGGTTCCGGGTGTACGCGTCGATGAAGGGCGCGCGCGCCTTCACGGAGGCACTGCTGGACTCGGCGCGGGAGAGCGGGGTGCTGGTCCAGGCGCGGTGCAGCCCCACGCGCTCCCAGTTCACTTCGCCGACAACCTGTGGGCGGCCGGTCCCCAGGTTGTGTGTCGTCTTCCAGAAGAAGAGCATCGAGAAGCCCGCATCGCGTCCGAGGCTGCGCGCGAAGGCGAACTCCATGAAGGACACGTCATCCGTGTTGATGAGGGCCTGGCTTGCCTCCGCCACGCGCGTGGTGAAGGCCGGAGTGGCCACGTAGCGCGCGAGCACGCCTTCGACCTCGTCCGTGCGCCAGGTGGCGCGTAGCGCGGTGCGATAGGGCTCCTCGGCGATGCGGGCGCGCAGCCGCGCGATGTCGTGCACCATCGGCTTGCGGGTCGCCACGAGCAGCAGGTCACCGGAGTGAACCTGCCAGGTCTCCACGGCCTCGAACTCCGAGGCCAGCGTCGCATAGGCGCTCTGCACCGTGAGGGCGTCCACTTCGTACGCCTGGAGCCACTGGACGAAGATGCCGCCCTCCGCCATGCGCTCCTTCACGGCTTGATAGAAATCACGCGTGAAGAGGCTGGAGATGCCCGCGCGATAGGGATTGGAGGGCTCCGAGAAGATGATGTCGTAGCGCTGCCGGGTGGTTAGCAGCACCTCTCGTGCATCGGCGATGACCGTGTGGACCTTCGGGTTGTCCATCACGTTCGAGTTGACCGCATGGCACCGCCGGGCGACCTCGAGGATGGCGGGCTCGATCTCCACCACGTCCACCCGCTCCATGTTGGGAATGGCGCCCAACCAGCCCGCCGTGCTGCCGGTGCCCAGGCCAATGACGAGCGAGTTCTTCGCGTCCGCGTGAAGCAGGGCGCCGAGCAACCCGCTCATCACCTGCGTGGGGGCGTCTCCAATGGCGTTGCCGTCCACCTTGCCGTTGACGATGAAGGAGAGGCCATTCGCGGAGTTGAGCGCGACGCTGCTTTCGACGCCGTCCTTCTCCCAGACGATGCCGCGGGCCTTTTCGCGCACCCAGGCATCGATGTGGTTGATGGTCGGGTCCTTGAGCCCGGAGCGACCCGCGCCGACGCTGCCATGCCGCCACGCCGCGGTGGGGCCGTGGGCCGTCAGCAGCACGAGCGCGAGCGCGGCCACGGAGATGGGTATCCACAGGCCCGCTCGCAGTCGCTCGATGCGCAGCGAGAGCGTGGCCGAGGCGAGCCCCAGCACGGCGAGGATGCCCGCGACGAGCTGCCACGTCACCGGCGCCGTCAGGAGGGGAATCACGCCGAAGCCACCCGCGAGCGAGCCGACGATCGAGCCCACCGTGTTCCAGGCGTAGACCTGACCCACCTGCTTGCCCACGTCGTGACTTCCCTTGCCCACGAGCGCGAGGAGCAACGGGAACTGGATGCCGGAGACGAACGCGGCGGGAAGGATGACCACCGCGCCCACCAGCGCCCAGCCCATCATCATCCCACCGAAGCCGATGCCTCCCAGAGGGCGCAGCAGCGCGGCGACGACTGCCAGGCGATCTCCCATCGCGAAGGGCAGGGCGATGAACAGCGCCTCCGCCGCGCAGGTGAGGGCGAACCCGGACAGCGTGGCGGGGCGGTGACGGAAGACGATGGAGTAGGTCGCGCCACCCAGGCCGATGCCCAGGAGCGCCATCGCGAGGATGAGGCCGAAGGTGAAGGTCGTCCCGCCGAGAATCGGGCCGAGCATCCGGTACCACACCAGCTCCATCAGCAGGAACGCGAAGCCGACCAGCATCGCGGACACGAGCGCGAACTGGGGCGCGTAGCGCGTGGCGGAGAGGGGAACCGTGAGCGGTGCGGCAGGGCTCGCGGCCACGGGGGCGACGACCTCGGTCGACGGGGCCTCCGACTTCGGGGGCGCGGTGCCCTCGGCGGGCTCCATCGACCGGCTCACGCTGCGCGCGGTGATGGCGACGGCGGCATTGAGGAGGCAGGCGATCCACAGGGTGGTGCGGTTGCCGTAGACCTCCAGCAGGAAGAAGGTGGAGAGCGCCGCGCCGGTGACGGCGCCGAGCGTGTTCACGCCGTAGAGGACGGCGAGGTGGCGGCGGGCCGGGTCCTCATCCGACTGGACCGCGCGAGCCGCGGCCGGAAGCGTTCCGCCCATCAGCACCGTGGGCACGGCCAGCACGAGCGCGGAGAGCACCAGCCGGACCACCGTGCCCCCCGCGATGCCGAGGATGGTGGTGCCGCCGACGCCGATGTACACCGCGCGCGCCAGCTCGACGAGGAAGGGGCTCAGGGCCGCGGTGCCGGCGATGAGCAACTCCAGGTTGGCGTAGAAGTTCAGGGGACGCGGCTGCCGGTCCGCGCGAGCGCCGAGGAGGACTCCCCCCAGGCCGAGGCCCGCCATGAAGATGGCCAGGACGGCCGCCGACGCCGCCGTACTGGCGCCGAAGATGAGACGAAACTCCCGCAGCCAGACCGTCTGGTAGACAAGGGCGCACAGGCCCGAGCCAAACAGCAGCGGGGCCACCCTCGACACACGCGAAATCATCAAGCGGTTCTCTCGTCGGACTGGGCTGCCTCGAGAAGTGAGGCAGGCCGGGCGCGGCGAAGTGTCGCAGAGATCACAGCGGCTTGGCCACAATGCCCGACCCCTCGTCCGCTCGGGGAGCATCCGCTCGGTGGCTCCGAGGAGGGGAGGAGGCCCGACGTGAGCGGCCTGACTACCTCGCGGGCGCCGGGGCCTGCTCGACCCCCGCCTGGGTTCCCGTTTCGGGGGCGCGGCCCCCTTCGGCGGCCCGACGCTCCTCGCGACAGAAGGCCAGGCGCTCCTGGATGACGGCCAGGGGGACGGCCATCTCCAGCGTGAAGGAGTCTCCGTCGGGCTTCACCTTGGCGAAGTCGAGCAGTTGGGCCAGGTCCTTGTCCTCACCCGCCTGGGCCTTGATGCGCGCGAGCGAGAGCGCGGCGCCCAGGGACTTGCCCAGGTCCGTCACGTCGTCGGCGCTCGGGCCCTTCACCTCCGCCACCAGCGCCACGTCCGAGCTGGCGTCCAGGTGCAACTCCACGTTCTGCGCCACGTCGCGCAGCCGCTGGGCCAGCGCGGCCTGCTCCGGAGGAAACAGCCGGGCGATCATCTCCACGGAGAGCACGCCGTACATCTCGCCATACGTGCTGCTCTCGGAGATGGCGGGGGGCTCGTCCGGCCCGCGCCCCTCCACGCGGTCGATGGCCGCCTTCACCTCGTCCGGCGACTTGCCCACCACGAGCAGTTGGTTGTTCCACGTCGCGATGGCGGACGTGTCCCGCCGCTTCATGGTGGTGCCGTCCGGGTTCGTGACGCTGGACTCGCCCGCCTCGTACACCCGCGCGCCCTCGCCGTAGTCGGCGGACACGCGCTCGCCCAGCAAGTCCTTGAACCGCGCGTTCTCGAAGTTGCCCGACAGCATCATCCCCTCATCCGTGACGACGAGCCGGTCCAGGTCCTGGAGCGGGTCCACGCCGCTCTTCTGGCGGAACTCCTCCAACTGCTTGCCGCCGTCCCGCATCAGGCAGTCCAGCAGCAGCCCGCCGATGGGCGAGTGCCTCAGGGCGTTCGCCTCGATGATGACCGCCGTCTTGCCCGGTCCACGAGGCAGCGCCGCGAGGAGCGGGTCCCTGGGACGCGAGGGCTCGGCCGCCGTCCCCGAGTCCGTCGGTGCCAGCGTCGGAAGCACCTGGGTCCTCCGGCGCTCCGCGCGCTCGCGGTCCGGCGCGCGCATCCGTCGGGGAAAGTCCACCTCGAGGGCCGCGGGCCCTTTCTCTTCGCCCTGGCCCAGGAACATCAGCAGCGCGGCCACGACGAACAGCAGCGCCGCCATCACCAACCACACCCGCCGCTTCTGGCGCTTCTCCATGTCAGTAGTCCTTTCCTTCAAACCGCCAGAAGCCCACCGCGAGCGCCCCCAGCCCGAACACGAACACGCCCAGGAGCAGCGTCCCCAGCGAGCGCACTTCCAGGGGCGTGGACGACGCGATGTCTCCCGCCGCCTCCGCCAGCGCGGACAGTCGGGGCAGCACCAGCGTCACCGCCAGGAAGGCGCTCCGGCTCAAGCCCTCCTCGAAGAAGGTCGAGATGTCCTGCCGGTGTCCGGCGATGATGCCTCCCACCATGAAGGCGAAGCCCGCGGCCGCGCACAGCGCCGCGCTGCGCACCAGCGTCGCGGTGGTCAACATCACCGCGTAGACCGCCGCGAAGCCCACGCACGCCATCAGCCCCGCCACCAGTGGCCCCACCGTCCAGTACCCCGCCTTCACACCGAAGATGAGCACCAGCCCCGTGGTGCCATACAGCGTTCCGCCCAGCGCGAGCGTCATCACCCCGAGGAAGGTCCCCGCCAGCAGGTGCCAGCGCTGGATGGGCAGCGCGAGCAGGTGCTCGATGCGCCCCGGCGACATCAACCCCGGCGCGAAGTCCGAGCACGCGACGATGCCGAACAGGATGCCGCCATAGAACACGATGAACGACGCCGCCTGGTACACCGGGCGCAGCGCCACGTCGATGGACTGGATGTTCCCGCGAAGCTCCTTGCCGAACAGGCGCGAGGCCGCCAGGGCCCCGTCGATGACCTCCAGGCGCAGGCTCACGGCCACCACCGCCAGCACCAGGGTGATTCCCACCATGAACGCGAGGATGAACTTGCGCGACGCCGCCTCGCGCAACACGTACCCGGCGATTCCCAGCACCGGCCTCATGCCGCCACCTCCACCCGCGACGCCCCGGCGCCCACGGTGCCCAGCAACACCGACTCCAAATCCATGCCGTCTCGCCGCAGCTCCACCAGCAGCGCCCCCGCCGCGCGCGCCCGGTCCAGCGCGACATTGAGCACTGCGGGGTCCCCCGCGTCCACGTGGTACACGCCGTCGGCCCGGCCCTGCACGAAGCCCGCCTGAGTCAGCGCCTCCACGCTCACCCCGGGCGCGAAGCGCGCCAACCACCGCGACTCGCCCCTCACCAGCTCGTCCAGCCGCCCCTCACGCAGCACGCGCCCGTCCGCGAGGATGGCCACCCGATCACAGACGCGCTCCGTCTCCGCCAGCAGGTGCGAGTTCAGGAAGAGCGTCGTGCCCCGCTGGACCTCCTCCTGGAGGATGCGCCGCACCTCCATGCGCCCCATGGGGTCGATGCCGTCCGTGGGCTCGTCCAGCACCAGCAAGTCAGGCTTCCCGATGAGCGCCGCCGCCAGACCCAGCCGCTGACGCATGCCCTTGGAGTACCCCCCAATCTTCCGGCCCACGGCGTCCGACAGGCCCACCCGCTCCAGCAGGCGCAGGTTCCCCGCCGGATCCGGTGCCAGCCCCTTGAGCCGGCCCACCGTGGCGAGGAACGCCGTGGGCGTCCATGCGTGGGGCAGGTGCAGGCGCTCGGGCAGGTAGCCGATGCGCGCTCGGATGCGGGCGTCCTCGGGGGAGCCCCCCAGCACGCGCACGGTGCCCTCCGTCGGCTGGACGATGCCGAGGATGCTCTTGATGAAGGTCGTCTTGCCGGCGCCGTTGGGGCCAATCAACCCGAAGGCACTTCCTTGGGGAACCGACAAGTCCATGCCCCTGAGGGCGACGGTCCCTGTCTTCCGGAACGCGCGGCGATACGTCTTGCTCAGGTTCGTCACTTCGATGGCGGGTGTGCTGTCTGTCACGGTCACGAATGTAGACGAGCGGGGCGGGCGGCGATTGCTTCCGAGCGGACGGTCGGAAAGGGCGGCCGGGCGGGCGCACGCCGCTGTCTTCCGCGACGGCGTTTTCGCGGCCCTGGGAAATGGGTTTCGCACGCCTGCCGTCCCTGCCGCGCCGCGACACCTCGTCGTTTCGCCAGCTTGCGGTGGGGTTGCGGGTGGTCCGTCCCGTGCAATCCCCCACGGCACACCCCAGGCAGGAGGAATGATGACGTACGAAGAACGCGTGGAGCAGCAACGGGACGAAGCCCGTCGGGAGCTGGTGGCCGCCGAGCGCGGCCTGTCGGCGGGCACCGAGGCGGCGCGGGTGCGCTACGCGAGGGCGCTGCACGAGGCGGACATCGCGGAGGTGCGGGCCCAGCGCCACGCCCGGGAGCGGCTGCGCCATCAGTACAGCTGGCGGCCCGCCGCAGGGTGAGCGGCCGGGCGGCCACACGGAAACGATGAAGGTCGGGCGTCGTCGGTTTATATCGGCGTCCACCATGGCCCATCCCGTCCATCGCCCCCGCCGCCTGCGCCGTTCGCCCGTCCTGCGTGAGATGGTCCGCGAGACGCGCCTGGACCCGGGGGACTTCATCTACCCCCTCTTCGTCGTGGAAGGCCGGGACGTGCGCCGTCCCATCTCCTCCATGCCGGGCATCTTCAACCTGTCCGTGGAGCACGCCGTCGCCGAGGCCCGCCAGGCGAAGTCGCTGGGTGTGCCCTCCGTCATCCTCTTTGGCATCCCCGACCACAAGGATGCCCTCGGCTCCCAGGCGTACGCGCGCGACGGAATCGTCCAGCGCGCCATCCGCGAAATCAAAGCCGCCGAGCCCGACCTCCAGGTCATCGCCGATGTGTGCCTGTGCGAGTTCACCGACCACGGCCATTGCGGCGTGCTGGAGGGGGGCCACGTCGTCAACGACGCCACGCTGCCCCTGCTCGCGCAGATGGCCGTCACCTGCGCCCAGGCGGGCGCGGACATCATCGCGCCCTCGGACATGATGGACGGCCGGGTGGGCGCCATCCGCCGCGCGCTGGACGAGGTGCGCCTGACCGACATCCCCATCCTCTCCTATGCGGCCAAGTACGCCTCCGGCTACTACGGCCCCTTCCGTGAGGCCGCCCAGAGCGCTCCCAAGTCCGGCGACCGCCGGGGCTACCAGATGGACCCGGGCAACGTGCGCGAGGCCCTGCGCGAAGTGGCGCTGGACGTGGAGGAGGGCGCCGACATGCTGATGGTGAAGCCCGCGCTGGCCTACCTGGACGTCATCCGCGCCGTGCGCGAGCGCTTCGACTTGCCGCTGGCCGCCTACAACGTCTCCGGCGAGTACGCCATGCTCAAGGCCGCCGGGCAGAACGGTTGGATTGACTACGAGCGTGTCATGCTGGAGACGCTCACCGGCATCAAGCGTGCCGGCGCGGACCTCATCATCACCTACCACGCGCTGGAAGCCGCGAAGCTCCTGTAGGCAACAGCCGCCGCCCCCGCGCGCGGGTTGCCGCTTGATCCGCCGCGGGTGTTGCGTCCAAATAGCTCGCGCACGATGCCCACCAAGAAGAAGCGTCCCAGACGCAAGTCGGAGAAGCCCCCGCCCCAACGCAGGCGCGGCTCGGCTCGGCGCCCCGGTACCGGGCGTTCCCCCGTGGTTCGTACGTCTTTTTCGTTGCAGTACAAAGTGGTGGAGCTGTCCACGGTGGACGAGGGAGCGCTGGAGCGCACCCTGAATGAGTGGACGGCGAAGGGCTGGAACCTGGACGGCGTGCAGTTCGCGATGCGCGAGTCCTCCAAGCGGCCAGCCATGGCGTTCCTCTTCTTCACGCGTGAGGGTGTGGCGGCGGAGCCGGACGTGGACGCCGCGCGCTCCAAGCTCTTGCGGCTGTCCGAGTCGGGACCGACGGCGGCGGGGAATGCCTGGGCGCCCGCCTCGGGTTCCCACGCTCCGTTCCATCCGTTGAGCGCGCATGAGCGGCTCGCGCGGCTGGCGGGGTTGGACGAGCCGGAGCCGCACGAGGAGGGTCTCACCTTGGAGCCCGAGGAGTGAGCGCGCAACGCGAGCGGATCTTCATGGCCTCCAGCCGGGGAGGTGGGCGTGCGCTGCGGCTGGTGGTGGAGGACGCCGCGCCGGGCTCGCCGTATCCCAAGGCGTCGCTGTGGCTGCGGCTGGGCGCGCGCGTGGTGGACGTGGGCGTGGCCTGGGGCCTGTACGTGGTGTGTGGCGCGGCGGGCGCCGTGGTGGCGCTGCTGTTCCTCCTGCTCGCGGACGGGATGATTCAGGGCCAGAGCGTGGGCAAGCGCATCTTCGGCGTGAAGGTGATGCACCTGCCCACGCGCTCGGCGGCGCGCCACCGGGACAGCACGCTTCGCAACGCACCGCTGTCGCTCATCGTCCTCCTGGGGATGATGCCGGCGCCGCTGGGCGCGGTGGCGGCGGTGGCGGGGCTCGTCGTCATTGGCGGCATCGAGGCGTGGCGCGTGGTGAGAGATCCGCTCGGCTGGCGGCTCGGTGACACCTGGGCGCAGACGCAGGTGGTGGATGGGAAGGTTGTGGCGGGCGCAACCGTTGCAGCCCGCGACCCCGTGGCGCACCAGCGTGCACCGGGCAGACTCATGTCCGCGGCGAAGATGCGCCGCGGTCGCTCGCTCAAGAAGAGAAGGGGGCTCCCGTGCGCATCGCGCTGACCCACAACCTGCGGCTGTCTGATTCGGAAGAGGAAGCGGAGTTCGATACCCAGGAGACGGTCAACGCGTTGGCGGCGGCCATCGAGCGGCTGGGGCATCGGCTGGAGCGCTTCGAGGTGAGTGGTCCCGCCTCGCGCACCGTGGCGCGGCTGGAGGCCTACAGCCCCGACCTCATCTTCAACACCGCCGAGGGACGCCGGGGGCGCTTCCGCGAGGCGTTCTATCCCGCGCTCTTCGATGAGCTGGGCTTCCCGTACACGGGCTCGGACGCGTACGCGCTGGCGGTGACGCTGGACAAGCAGCTCACCAAGCTCGTCCTGGCCAAGCAGGGCATCCGCACTCCGGGCTGGCAGTACGTGGAGAAGCTCAGCGAGCTGACCGCGGAGAACCTGCGCTTCCCCGTCATCGTGAAGCCCAACTTCGAGGGCTCCTCCAAGGGCATCACCCAGGACTCCATCGCGGAGACGCTGGACGAGGTGCGCGCCAAGGTGGCCATCGCGCTGGAGAAGTACCCGGCGGGCGTGCTGGTGGAGGAGTACATCCCCGGCCGCGACCTGGCGGTGCCCTTCCTGGCGGCGGTGGACAACGACTACGACGGCGTCCTCACGCCGGTGGAGTACGTGGTGGACCCGGCCGTCACCGCGGGCCGCCGGTACGCCATCTACGACTATGAGCTGAAGACGAAGAAGGACAACGCCGTCACCGTGCGCGCTCCGGCGCAGATTCCGCTCCGCACGGCGGAAGACATCCGGAAGATGGCGCAGAAGATCTACCAGGCGCTCGACTGCCGGGATTTGGGCCGCATCGACTTCCGGCTCAGCGACGCGGGTGTGCCGTACTTCCTGGAGATCAACGCGCTGCCCAGCCTGGAGCCGGGCGCGGGCATCTACGCATCGGCGGAGCTGGACGGGCTGCACCTGGATGGCGTCATCAACTCCATCATCCAGAGCGCGGCGAAGCGGTACAAAATCAAGGACTCCGCGCGGCGGCAGGGCAAGCCCGCTCGCAAGACGGGGCCCTTGCGCGTGGGCTTCACCTACAACGTCAAGCGCGTGAAGCCCATGGCCAACGCGGAGGCGGTGGAGGACAGCGAGGCGGAGTACGACTCGCCCAACACACTGCAGGCCATCCGCGAGGCGATTGCGTCCTGGGGCCACGAGGTCATCGACCTGGAGGCCACCGCGGAGCTGCCCACGGTGCTCTCCAGCACGCCGTTGGACATCGTCTTCAACATCGCCGAGGGCTTCAAGGGCCGCAACCGCGAGAGCCAGGTGCCCGCGATGCTGGAGCTGCTGGACATCCCGTACACGGGAAGCGATCCGGCCACGCTCTCGATTGCCTTGGACAAGGCGCTGGCGAAGAAGATCGTCCGTCAGGCGGGCATCCTCACGCCCAACTTCCAGTTGATGGCCACGGGCAAGGAGCGGCTCAACAAGGAGTTCACCTCCTTCCCGCTCATCGTGAAGCCGGTGGCGGAGGGCAGCTCCAAGGGCGTCGTCACCAAGAGCGTCTGCCACAGCGAGGCGGAGCTGCGCGAAGTCGTGCGCGAAATCGCCGGCAAGTACCAGCAGCCCGCGCTCATCGAGGAGTACATCGGCGGGCGCGAGTTCACCGTGGGCCTGCTCGGCGAGCGCCGTCCGCGCGTGCTGCCGCCCATGGAGATCGTCTTCCTGGACAAGGGCGAGAAGAACCCCGTCTACAGCTTCCAGCACAAGCTCGATTGGACGGACCGCATCCGCTACGACGCGCCCGCCAAGCTGGAGCCCTCGCTGCTGGAGAAGCTGCGCACGGCGGCGCGAAGCTCGTTCATGGCGCTGGGGTGCCGCGACGTCGCGCGCATCGACTTCCGCATGGACGACAAGGGGCGCATCTACTTCATCGAGTGCAACCCGTTGCCGGGCCTCACGCCGGGCTGGAGCGACCTGGTGCTCATCGCGCAGGGCGCGGGCATGGACTACCGCGCGCTCATCGGCGAAATCATGGCCCCCGCCATCCGCCGCTACAAGGAGCGCGAGGCCCGCCGCGCCGCGACCGAGCACGCCTCCACCGTGCCGCACCACCACCACAAGGCCCACCCGCTGGACGAGCCCGGCGCGCTCGTCCCGGCGCCTGTCGCGGCTCCTGTCGTCACCACGCCCAACGGCAACGGTGGCAACGGCAACGGGGGGAACGGCAACGGTACGACTTCGCAGCACGGTGACGCGCCCCCGCGCATCGAAGCCAAGGCCTGACGACAGCGCGTGAAGCCCCGGATGTTCGGGGCCTCGCGGACCTGCACGCGGCCCGCTCCCGTTTTCACGCGGAGCGAGGCCGCGTTTTCATTCGTGCGCCTGAAGTTATTACGCGTTCGGAGTGGTTGACGGTGGGTGATGGTCCGCTAGTGTGCCCGGCATGGTGCACATCCCCGAGTACAAGGGACCGCGGGTTCGCGCTCGCGAGCTGGGTCTTCCGCTGGGCCGCTTCAAGCCCGGGAAATACAACGCCATCACCGACGTGGAGGGCGTGCTCGTAGGCCATTGCACGCTCATCAAGGGCGAGGGCCCGCTGAGACCGGGCCACGGTCCGGTTCGCACGGGTGTGACGGCCATCATGCCCAACATGGGCAACATCTTCATGGAGCGGATGACGGGCGGAGGCTTCGTGCTCAACGGCGCGGGCGAGGTCTCCGGCATGACGCAGCTCATGGAGTGGGGCCTCATCGAGACGCCGATTCTTCTCACCAACACCATGGCGGTGGGCGCGGTGTCGGACGGCGTGGCGCGCCACCTGGTCGAGCGCTACCCGGGCATCGGTGACGAGCACGACGTCATCATCCCCGTCGTTGGCGAGTGCGACGACTCCTGGCTCAACGACATCTCCGGCCGGCACGTGCGCGAGGAGCATGTGTTCGAGGCCATCCGCAACGCCGCCTCCGGCCCGGTGGCCGAGGGCAACGTGGGTGGCGGCACCGGCATGGTGACGTGCGACTTCAAGGGCGGCATCGGCACGTCCTCCCGCAAGCTTCCGGAGGTGCTCGGCGGCTACACGCTGGGGGTGCTGGTGATGTCCAACTTCGGGAAGATGCACAACCTGCGCGTGGGCGGCCTGCCCGTGGGGGAGGTGCTGGCGGAGAAGTTCAAGGGCGCCCCCACCCGAGGCAAGACCTACGGCTCCATCATCGCGGTGGTGGCCACGGACGCGCCGCTCTTGAGCCATCAGATCAACCGCCTGTGCAAGCGGGTGGGCCTGGGCATCGGCCGGGTGGGCAGCTACGCGGCGCACGGCTCGGGGGAGATCGTCGTCGGCTTCTCCACCGCGAACATCATCCCGCGGCGCACGCAGAAGATGGTCTACAAGCTCAAGCTCCTGCTGGATCAGCGGCTGGATCCGCTCTACGAGGCGGTGATGGAGGCCACCGAGGAGGCCATCCTCAACGCCATCTGCATGGCCACCTCCATGACGGGGGCCAACGGGAACCACTGCCCGGCGCTCCCCCTGGACGAGGTCCGCCGCTTCGTGGACGCCTGCAAGCCCATCTTCGCCTCGGTGAAGAAGCGGCCCCAGCAGAGCAGCGCCCCCGCCTCACGGGAGAAGCCCACCGACGAGGACCGGGAGGGGGAGGTGACGGTGTCCACCGCCCGACCCACCCAGGTCCGGGGGGCGGAGGGGATTCCCTTCCCGACCCGGCCCGCCCCGGAGGTCGATTCCGGGGGGGAGCCGGGGGCCGAGCAGGCCCCTTCCCAGCCTTCGGAGGGTTCCTCTTCCGGCAGCCCCTCGGGTTCTGATAGTTAAGCGCCTCTTTTCACGTCTCCACACCGGAGCACAGGAGTCAACGATGGCCCGCAGCAAGAGCAAGCACCGCCGCGTGCAGATGAAGATCAAGCAGGCCTGGAAGAAGCGGGCCAAGAAGAACAAGGCCGAAGCGAAGGCCGCCGAGAGCAAGAAGAAGTAGGCCCGTCCTCCGTTGGCGGCCCGTGGCGCTATTCCCGGGTCGCCGAAAACGGAACGATGACGCTGCACCGCTGGGGCGCCGTTCCGCTCGGGCGAGAGTAGTTACCGGTATACGTCCCATCGAGTCGCGCCGTGCCGCCGTCCCCCTCGAAGGACGTGTAGCGACCGGCGAGGCTCAGGGTGTCCATCCTCCCGCCATCCATGGCTCCGCCCAGGGAGCCGGCGAGGGTGAATGAGCCCTCCGCGGACACGTTCCCCAAGAGTCCCACGCCCTCCAGGTTGCCAATGAGCCTGTCGCCGGAGCGGGTGATGTCCAGCGGCCGTCCCCGGGGCAGCTCCACGCCCAGCAGGGTGCAGTCGGCTGGTACGCCGCCGTCGCCGAAGGCCATCCGGTAGCGACCTTCCAGGGGCGGACACTCGGTGCAGGGGGTGGCGCCGTCTCCACAACCCGGGGCGGCCAGGCCCATGGCAAGGGCGAGGACCGCGACGCCAGTCAGGGTGAAACGTCCAGAATTCAGGGTCGGTGTTTTCATGTGCGGGATGTCGGACTTCCCGTCGGGAAGCGCGATTCCTAGGTTGGGGGTGGTCGGTGGGCTCGTCGGGCGGGGTGGGGTGGGGCGGTGGCTGATTCGCGGCGGTGGTCGAACTACGTGTTCGCGGCGCTGTTTGCGCTCGCGCTGATTCTGTTCTCCAGGATTCTGTTGCCGTTTCTGATGCCCGTGTTGCTGGGCGGCTTCCTGGTGGTCCTGTTCATGCCGGTGCAGGACTACCTGTGTCAGAAGCTGCGGGGCCGCAAGCCCCTGTGCGCCGGGTTGTCCACCCTCACGGTGTTCTTCCTCATCCTCGCACCGCTGGCGCTGGTGGGGTGGATGGTGGCGCGTGAGGTGTTCCAGTTCGTGGGGCAGGCGCAAGATTTGTTGGAGCAGGTGGACCTGCGCCACCAGTTCGCGTCCAGTCTGCCCCGGGGTTTGAGCCGTTACATCCGGTTGGATCTGGAGAGCGCGGAGACGGAGCGCACGTTGATGGCGGCGGTGACGGGCGGCGCGGCGCTCCTGAAGGACGTGGTGGGCGCGGGCACGGAGCTGATCATCAACATGTTCCTGATGACCGTGGCCATGTACTACTTCTTCCTGGATGGTCGCCGGCTGGTGGCGGAGGTCATGCGGTTGATTCCGCTGGACCGCCGCTACTTCGAGGCCTTCGCGCGCGAGTTCACCGACGTCGCCTACGCGATTGTCTACGGCAACACCATCACCGCGCTCATCCAGGGTGCGGTGGGCTTCGTGGGCCTGCTCATCGCCGGTGTGCCGCATGCCGGGGTGTGGGGCGCCGCCATGGTGCTGGTGGCGCTGGTGCCGGTGGGCGGCACGGCGCTGGTGTGGGGCCCCATTGGCGCGGTGCTCATCGCGGTGGGCCAGGTGAGCGAGGGCGTCTTCCTGCTGGCCTGGGGGACGTTCCTGGTCGGGAGCATCGACAACGTCATCCGTCCCCGGCTGTGCGGCTCTCGCATGGCGCTGCACCCGCTGCTCGTCTTCCTCTCCATGTTCGGCGGGCTGGCGGTGTTCGGGATGATGGGCCTGCTGGTGGGGCCGCTCATCGCCTCCATCTTCATGGCCATGGTGCGCATCTACCGCCGCGACTTCCTGGGCATCGGCCGCGCTCAATACGTCGCGGAGACGGATCGCTCGGAGGACCTCGGTGGGTTGGATTCGGAGCCGTCCTCCGCGTCCGGCCAGACGGTGGTGGGAGCTCCGGCGCACCTCAACGCCTGACCGGACGGCCGGGCAAGCCTGGACTTCGCGTGCGGGGTGGGTGAACCTTCCACTCCTGAATGATGAACACCCAACACGCGATGGTTCGCTGGGGCCTGGTGCTCTTCGTGGCGGTGGCGCTGGCCTCTCCGGGGGCGTCGGCGCAGGTCGTCAAGAAGAAGCGCGCGGCGCCAGCCCAGGTGGTGGCGCCCAAGGCGAAGGCAAAGCCCAAGGCCGCCAAGACTCGCAAGGCGGCCGCGCCCAAGGAGGAGCCCAAGCGCCTCGTCGTGCTGACGGTGGAGGGTGATCGTGGCGGCAAGGTGCGCGGACAGCTCGAGTCCGCCCTTCGCCGCGCGAAGCAGGTGAAGGTGCAGTCGCTCAAGCAGTACGCGACGCTGGCGAAGAAGGACGGGCTGAAGGGCGCCGCCCTCTTCACGGATGCAGGGCTCGTCGCCGTGGCGCCGAGGATGAAGCTGGACGCGGCCGTCACGGGCACGGTGGGCCCCTCGGGCCTGACGGTGCGAGTGCTGGATGCGAGCGGCGCCGTGCTCGGTGAGAAGGACGTGAAGCTGACCCGAGGCAAGCTGTCTTCCGCCGAGGCGAAGAGCGCCGTGCTCGCCGTTGTCGAGTCGCTGTCGAGCGCTCCCCGCGCCTTCGAGCCGCCCGCGAGTGTCACTCCGTCCGAGCCGATCCAGCCCGCCGAGCCGGTGGCGCCTCCTCCCGTCGTGGCCGAGGCCCCGCCACCGAAGACGCCGCCGCCCGCCCCGGGCGAGGGCGGCTCCATCATGATTCCCAGGCCGGAGGTGCCGGCTCCCGTCGCGGAGCGCCCCGTCGAGTCGCCGAAGCCGCTTCCCCCGGCGGAGCGCCCCGCGAAGGTGCCTGAGCAGACGCCGGAGGTCGTGGCCATCGGTCCGCAGCCGACAGACGGTCCCCCTCCGATGGACGAGGACCCGGAGTCGCACACCACCACGGACCCGTTCCTCGAGGTGGCGCTGGATACCGGCTCGGGCGGCACGGTGGGCAATGAGCCCGTGCGACCGCCGCTGGCCCGGCTCACGCTGGGTGGCACGACGACGTGGCGCAAGTACTGCGCGCGTCCGGGCGTGAAGTCCTGCGACGAGTTCGACCGGAAGAGCGAGGATGAGCAGCTCGGGGACCGCTCGGACTACGAGTCGACGGTGCCGTACCTGGGCATCTCCGCGGAGCTGGAGCTGCTGCCGCTGGCCCGACACGCCTCGCCGCTGCGGGGCCTGGGCGCGGTGCTGGGCTATCGACGCGGGTACGCGTCCACGAACGTGACGCTGTTCAACGACGCGGGCCAGTCCGTCACGCGCGAGGTGGTGGCCACCGACTCGGTCCTCACCGCGCAGGCGATGTATCGCTACTACTTCGGCCTGGGCTCGTCGCAGTTGCTCGGCTACGCGGGCGCGCGTGCGGGCCTGCTCACGCGCTCCTTCGACGTGGACGAGTCCGCGGACAGCCCGCTGTCGGGCACCCATCGCCTGTATCCCGCGGTGGGCCTGGAGGTGTCGGTGCCGTTGATTCGCCAGGTGCGCCTGGAGGCGGCGGGACAGCTCTTCATCAGCCCTCAGCCCGGCCATGGCTTCGACGACGAGGGCGGAGCGCTGGACCTGGAAGTGAGTGACTACGGTACCTCGGTGTCGACGTTCGGCTGGGAAGCGGAGCTGGGCGTGGCCGGCGAGCTGTGGGGCCCGTTCGGCTACCAGGTGCGCTTCAAGGTGTCGCGCTACAAGGACACCTTCAGTGGCCCTGGCACGCGGACGGGCTGGGACAACGGGGGCGTGGCCGAAGACACGTACTCCAGCATCCACTGGGGCCTCACCGCGTCGTACTGACACGGCGCGCGACTTCGGGGCGCGAGGGCGGTAGTGCTCGCGCCACCTCCCACACGGGGCGCAGCGCCTGGGCGACGGCTGTCACCACGTCCGCGAGCTGCTCGGGGCGTCCCTCCGGTTCACTGGCCCGGTAGCGCGCCCACTTCTCCAGGCTCCACGGGCTGCGACCGAAGTCGTTGTCGACCAGCCGCTCCATCAGCGCCAGCGAGTCCCCGCGTGCGTCGAACGCGAGGCGCAGCGCGGGAGGCAGGAGCGCGGCGTCCAGGGGCGCGTACCGCGTGAGGAGGTACACGTCGAAGAGGTCCTTCGGGCGGAAGCGGCCCTTGCCGCGCTCGAAGAGGCCATGCACCTTCCACGCGAACAGTGTCTCCGCGCGACAGGCGAGGACGTGTGCGGGAGCCGCGTCCGAGGACTCGTAGTCGATCCACTCAGGAGGAGGATCCATCGGGTCGCCGAAGCCCAGGTCGATGCGCAGCTCGAAGGGTGACTGCACCCCGGGCAACTGAGTCTCCACGTGGACACGCACGCCGGGAAACTCCGTCTCCTCCCAGATGACCTCGGAGCGGAGGGCGCCGAAGGTGAAGCCGTCTCCGGTGTCATCCCGCAGCAACCGCCCCATCCGGTCGACGGACTCGCGTGTGTCGAAGGGGAAGCCCGCGAGGAAGTCGAGGTCCTCGACGGGGCGAGGCACCGGGCCGCTCCAGCGGCGCATCATCAGCCCACCTCGGAGGACGAGCTCGGGTGCGTCGGGCGAGCGCGCGAGGCGGCGCAGGACGGCGATTCCCGCGCGCAGGGGAAGGGTGTGCGCGCTCATGAAGAGGTCTCCAGCCAGCCCCGGTCGAGCCCGAGGTTGGAGTCGTAGACGGTGAACTCCCGCAGTCGCTGCGTCAGCGTCAGGCCCAGCCCGGAGAGGTCTTCGAGGAGTGCGTTGAAGCGTGCGTCGGCGTTCGCCTTGCCCAGGTGGTGGACGCGGAGCGTGACGAAGCGCTCGCTGGCGCCGTCCTCGCGAAGCTTGCGTGCGTTGCGTGACAGGTGGGCGCCGTGCCTCGTGCAGCGGGCATGCAGCGTGTCCAGTCCCTCGCCGCTCGCGGGGATGAGGGCCTTCACGTGGAACTCGAAGTAGTTGGCGGGCTGGGCGCGCGCGGTCTCATCGTCCTCGGGCATGTCGCGGTTCTTGCCGAGGGCCTCCAGCTTCATACGCGTCACGTCGAAGCCCTCGCTCGCGAGCGCGCGCGCCATGCCCCTGACTTCCTCCAGCGCCTGTCGGAGCGTGCCGTGGTGGTAGGAGGCCGTCATGGGCTGGAAGGGCTCGGCGCCTCGACCCAGCTCGATGAAGATGCACTTCACCGAGGCCGCGTCGCAGAACGCGCGGAAGCGCTGGAGGTCCTCCTCGGTGCGGGCGGAGACGGTGAGGTGCGCCTCGTAAGCGCCACCCGGGGACGCGATTCGCAGTCGGTCGGCCAGCTCCAGGTAGGGGCGGTGCCGCATGTTGAGGAAGAACTTGTTGCGCGCCATCTCCCCGAGCGTGCGCTGGTAGCCGTCTGGCAACCACGCGCCGTCCCAGCCGTAGCCACCGGCGCCCCGGGGCGCGGTGAGCAGCAGGCCTTCGATGGCGTCTTCGAAGAGGGTGACGCGGTCCGGGTCCCCTTCCTCGGAGAAGGCCACCGCCACGCGGGTGCGGCCCCGGCGGCCGCCGTGCTTCGCGAAGAAGGAGCGCTCACCCAGGGCCAACAGCTCCTTCTTGAAGCGGGCGCCGGTGAAGGCCTCCCCGTCGTCCAGCTCCAGCGCGGTGGTCTCCACGAAGCAGGGCACGCCGAGGTGCGCATGGGCGGCCAGCACCTTGCGCTTCGCGATGCCGCAGACGTCCAGCGGGGCGGAAGTGCCGTCCTCCGCCGAGGTGAGCCCCGGCAGGGCGAGCTTCTTCCAGGTGATGTCGAGGCCGGCCAGCAGGCGGGAGACCTCGTCGGCTTTGTATTGGTTACCGGTGACGAAGAGGGCCCGAGTCACGGGAGCACTTCCTTCGATGGGAGCGCCGCGGGGCGCCAGTTCCAGATGGCGGGACGCCCGGTGTTCTCCGGCAGGAGGCTCCCATCCACCTTGTCGCGACGGACATACTTGGTCAGCAGCTCCACCCTGACACCCGCGCCGTCCTGGCGCTCGAGCCTCCACACGGCCCCTTCGACGGGGTCCAGGGCGTGGTGGAACCCGCCCGTTGGAAGCAGCGCCATCGCTGTGTCGATATTCAAGGGGCCGCCCTCGTGGATGACGCCCGGCGTGGTGAAACCACCCGCGCGGACGCGGGAGGTGAGCTCGGCCCAGGGCAGGCGAGCACCCTGGCGCATCAAATCGAAGGCGACGAAGGGCTCGTGCGCCAGCACATAGCGGGTGCCGTGGGCGAGCGCGAGCCACTCGCCCACGAGCCACTCGCCAGGCTGGAGCACGGCCTTGAAGCGCTCGGCGTGGGTGGAGACCCACGAGGACCAGAGTTGACGGGCCTCATTGGGAGAGTGGGCGGCGAGCCGACCCTCGCGTCCCAGCGCGATGACCTCGTCTCCCAGTCGGGCCGCGGCGACACACGAGCCGTCCAGCTTCTCCAGGACGATGACGGAATCACGCACGTCGCGGAGGCGCTCGGTGCAGACGCGCGCCAGTTCCAGCGACAGGTGTTTGTCCGCGGGGCCGGTGCGGGAGCCGGGCAGGTGTGGAATCGAGCCGTAGGCCTTGCGACCCAGCGGGCGCGGAGCGTCGTCAGGGGATGTCACCACCCCCTGACTATGCCCTCGGCGTCGGACTATTGCTGGTAGGTCGGAGCGAGCACTCCACCCAGCGCGGAGTCCCGGACTCCTGGCACCAGGTCGAACGTGTTCTCGAATGCCCCGTTGTTCGTGGGCAGGAACGTGGTGCCCAGCGCGCCCTCGAGCTGCGTCTCGTCGCTTCCCAGCTCGTACATGAACTCGAGCGCGGCGCTCCGCTCCTGGGTGGTGGAGAGCACGAAGGCGCCCGTCACGATGATCTCCGGTCGGTGCCCCTCGATGACAGCGGCTTGCAATCCCGGACGGTGTTCGGACAGGAACGCGAGTTGCTCGGAGGGGACGATGAAGATGTTCGCATTTTCCCAGGGGTCTGGAAGAGGGCCACCCACCCACCCGGGCACCTTGAATCGGTAGGGCACGGTGCCGCAGTACTCACCATCCAGGTCGTAGGCGTGGATGCCGCTGGCGTGGGACTGGGTCTCTTCCGCGTCGGGAATCGTCGCGGGCATCTCGAGGCCCATTTGCTCGAGCCAGCTCAGGTCCACCGCGTAGGCGAGGTGGCTCCACCAGGCGGGCCTGCCAATGGGGAACACCCATTCCCATTCGTCGTTCCACACCGCGAACCCCGCCTGCAAGATGTCGAGGTTCGAGGACCGATGGATGTAATCGCAGTACAGGGGGCGAGCGAAGCCCGTCGGCGTGGGGGCGGCGCACTCCGCGCAGTCCTCCTGTACGCAGCGGTTGGAGTCGAGCTGAAGCGCTGGAATCATGCTCGCCTCGAAGCCTCCATAATCGCCGTAGGAAGAGTAGTCGTTGTAGATCCCATTGGAGGCATAGGCGCACCAACGGGGAGGATTCGCCGACTCGCACTCGGGGCACTCACCGGGGATGCAATAGGGCGCGACGATGCCAGCTTCCAGGAGCGCGGGCGCCATCGTGTGATTGCCCACCACCACGTCCGGGGCGTTGCCTCCGGCCACGGCGACCATGAGGCTCGTGTAGAGGTCCTCCTGGCTGGAGAACTGGGACACCGCCACGGTGTGGCTGGGATTGTTGTCCTCGAAGCGCTGGACCGAACTGTTGAAGGCTGCCTCTGTCTGTCCATTCAAGGCATGCCAGACGGAGATCTGCGCCTGCGCCGAGGCCAACGGGCCTTGAAGGCAGGTGACCAGCAGCACCCACTTCAGGATGACGGTTCTCATGGACTCCCCCGATTGCGTTCAGCCTCCGCCACGGGCACGTTCCACCGGCGCGGAGGCCCCTCCGATGGAGTGGCACGGGAGTATGGGTGAGTCCTGACCTGTAATTCATCTTAATTTGATAATCCAGGAATTGTCGCCCTGGCTTGTCGCGGTGCTGGCTATTGCACGCGATGCGTTCCCGGCACGGCCCGCTCGCGGTCCTCGCGGCGCTGGCGGGCGGCGCGTTGCAGGGCCCACTGGGGCTCCAACTCGTCCGGGAAGAAGAGGTCTTCGCCCAGCCCGTCGACACGCACCTGGATGAGCGGGTCGGAGGGGTACTGGAGGCCAGGGTCGTCGTAGACGAGGGCCACGACGGTGCCGGTGCGACCGAGGAAGCCCGGGCTGATGGTTCCGTCCGACGACGCGCTGATGACCGTGACGGGCTCTCCGATTCGCACCGGCGCTCCGTCCACGTCAGTGCTCACGATGAGAGAGGGGTCCAGGGTCATGGGGCGTAGGAGCGGGGTTTGAGGTGACGTGACAGGACGAGGGCCATCACACAGATGAGCCCCCAGGCGAACAGGTGGTAGCTGGCGACGTGACGCCAGTCCTGCTCGCAGGCCAGCTCGCCGACGAAGGCACCTGTCGTCCCAACGGACAGCCCGGCGCTCAGGGCACGCAGGGGCTGGAAGGCCGCGCCGCGCAACATCCACAGCGCCACCACGAGCGGAGCGGCGCCGACGGCCAGGTGGCTCACCGTACAGACCCAGGCTGGCAGCGAAGGTGTGGTGCTGGGAGAGCCGCGCGCGAGCACGAGCGTCGCCGCGCAGGCCATCGCCAGCCCCACGCCGCTTCGACGCAACCCGTGCCCTCGTGGAGACAGCGCGCCCCAGGCGCACACGGCACTCGTCGCCAGCAACAGCAGCAGCAGGGGAACACGCTCCAACAGCGCGGAGCCCGTGAGCGCGCCACCGGCGAGCATCACTCCGGCCACCCCCATGGCCAGGCCTCCGGACGAAGCCATCAGCCACGCGGCCTGCGTGCGCCAGCGACGCACGGGTTCGCGCAGGGCCAGCTCTCCGCGCGCGCTCGCGAGGGCGCGTTCGAGCGAGGCGCCGTCCGTGCGAGGCGTCTCGTTGAGCAGGGCATCGATGTCGATGGGCGCCTTCATCACGCCTCTCCCAGCCCGCTGAGGAGCTCACGGAGCTTTTCGTAGCCCCGGTGTGCCCGCAGTCGTGCCGCGCCCGCGCTGATTCCCCGGAGCGCGGCGATCTCGTCGAACGACCAGCCTTCCACCTTGCTGAGCACCACGGCCTCGCGGTGGTCGGGGGGAAGTCTTTGTAGCGCGTCCAGCAGGTGCCGGCGGAGGGAGGGGTCCCCGGAGGGTGGGGGGGCGGATGTGGGGCCCGCTGTGCCCTCGCCCGAGGAGTAGGACTCCACATGCTGGCGATGACGCAGGGTGTCTCGCGCGGCGTTGGCGGCGATGGTCATCAGCCAGGGGATGAAGCGGGTTCCGGGCTCATAGCGGCCCCGGGCTCGGATGACGGACAGGAACGTGGTCTGCAAGAGGTCCTCGGCGAGCGGGCCGTCGCGAACCATCCGCGTCAGAAAGCCCTGCACCCGGCCGGAATGCCGAGCGAAGAGGGCCTCGAAGGCGTCTGGTGCTCCGTCGCAGAACCGTTCCATGAGCTCTTCGTCCGAGGGACTCCCCATCACCCGGCTCATGGACGGCCCGCCCTGAAATGTGTTTCCAGCGCGGAGTTCGCGCGGTCCTTCACTCTCAACCCGGCGGAATCACGGACGATGTCGACCGCCGCGCCGGGAGTGGTCACCCGGGCAGCAGCACCAGCCGAGCAATCTCCGGCGGTGCTCCCACGCGCATCGGGGGCCCGACGAAGCCGCAGCCCCGGCTGACGTAGAGCTGGGAGTCGCCGGTGCGGCTGAGGCCCGCGTTGCGGCTGCCCCAGATGGCGTCGCCCACGAGGTTGCCGGGGAACATCTGCCCGCCATGGGTGTGGCCGGAGAGCTGGAGTCCCACGCCGCGCCGGGCGACCTCGTCGAAGTTGGACGGCTGGTGCGCCAGGAGGACGGAGGCCCGGTCCGGGCTCACTCCTCGCAGGGCGGCATCCAGGTCGTACCCGGGCTCGCCCATCCGGGCCGCGCTCCAGTCGTCCACGCCCGCCAGCATGAAGGACGCACCCGTGTCGCCGATGGACACGGCGCGGTTGCGCAGCACGGTGATGCCCAGAGTCTCCAGGAAAGCCACCCATGACGATGCGCCAGAATAGTAGTCATGGTTGCCCGTGACGAAGAACACTCCATTCCGGGCACGCAGCCTTCCGAAGCCGGCGACAAAGGCACCCAGGCTCTCGACGGACCCATCCACCAGGTCGCCGGTGATGGCGATGACGTCTGGCTTCAGGGCGTTGGCGCGCGCCACCAGCTCGTCCACGAAGTGGCGCTGGAGGACGTCTCCGACATGGATGTCGGTGAGCTGCACCAGGGAGAACCCATCCAGGGCCCTGGGGAGCCGGGGCAGGCGCACGGGGATGTCGCGCACGTCGGGTGGGTGGAACGCGCGCCACGCCCCGAACGTGCTCACGCCGGCGCCCGCGAGCCCCGCGCCCACGGCCAGGCCTCCGGTGAGGATGGCCCGGCGCTCGGGAGAAGGGGGCTGTGAGGGCTGCTCCAGGGGCGCCGCGGCGCGACGGACGCGCCACCGCACCGCGCGCTGGACCAGCTCCACGGCCAGCGTGAAGAGGAGCAGGTACAACACCAGCCCCATCCACACGAGCAGGCCGATTCCCAGGATGCGCACGAACTCGGAGGGAAACAGCGCGCCGAGGAAGCGGAAGCCGACGGCCCCCAGGAAGCCGAAGCCGAACACGGCCTGGGCGCCGAGGCGCAGCCCCCGTCGCGCGGTCTGGTCTCGGACAAGTCGGCGGTAGAGGTAGACGTGCGCGGTCGCCAGCAGCGAGAGGACCGGGACGAAGAAGATGAGGAGGCTGAGCCAGCGTGGCATCGCGCTCCTGCATAGCGGAAGCCTGTCGGGGGCGCCCGTGCATTTCGCGCCGGGTGTGGTGCCCGTGTCGGCAGGCAGGCGGTCACGCTTCTGCTTTCGCGGGCCGCCGCTCCGGGGCAGGCTGGGGCTCGTTCATCGCCGGACTCCGGCCTTCTTCTCGAGGACCCCCATGCTTCGCTCCCTGCTGCTCTGCGCCTTGCTCCTTCCCCTGGTGGGCTGTGGAAGCGAGGACCCCAATACGCCGCCGCTGGGCAACCCGGACAATGGCGACCCCACCAAGGTGACGTACGCGGAGAGCCTGAACGTGGACCTGGCGGCGATGACGCTGCTGCCCAGCGGCCTCTATCTCCAGGACCTCGGGGAGCCGGGCGCGGGCGACGCGGCCACCGCGGGCCGGCGCGTCTATGTGCACTACACGGGCTGGCTGCCGGACGGTCAGAAGTTCGACTCGTCGGAGGGCAAGTCCCCGCTGGACTTCATCCTGGGGCAGGGACGGGTCATCGACGGTTGGGACCAGGGCATCGCGGGCATGCGCGTGGGCGGCAAGCGGCGCCTCGTCATCCCTTCGTCGCTGGCGTACGGGGCGGAGGGCAGCCCCGGCGCCATTCCCTCGTATTCGGTGCTCATCTTCGACACGGAGCTCATCGTCGTCCGCTGAAGCCCGCGCCGCCGTCGTCGCGCGCGGACCCCATGAACCCGCCTCTCCGGGGCACCACGAGGGGTGATATAGCCGGCGCACGTCTGCCGGGACGTCGGGGCCCTTGGGTAGGGTCGTCGACGTGGGGGTCTCATCTCCCGGCCAGGGGGACGCGCAATGGCGGGGTCCGAGTCGGAAGTGCCCGAGTCGAGCGGGGAACGAGCTGGTGCGGAGGGCACGCTCCAGGCGCTGCAATCCCTGATGGGGCTGGAGTCGGCCGCGACGGCCGCGCGGCTCTACGAGGAGCTGGGCGCGGCGCAGCGGGAACGCCTGCTGCGTGACGCGGCGTTGACGCCTCCGGAGGTGCGCCAGCGGTTGGCGGAGGTGCTGCGGTGGGCTCGGGACTTCTCCGGTGCCGCGCGGCTCCTGGTGGGCTGTGGCGAGGATGCGCGCATGGCGGCGCTCTACGTCCAGGGAGGCCAGTACGTGGACGCGGCGGAGGCCTTCCTGCGCGCGGGTGAAGCGGACCGGGCCGCCGCGGCCTTCGAGCGCGGTGGCGCGCTGGAGCGGGCGCTGGAGGTGTATCGGGGCCTGGGCTCGCGCGAGGCGGTGGCCCAGTGCCTGGTCCGCCTGGGTCGTCCGTACGAGGCCGCGCTCATCTACCGCGAGCTGGGCCAACCCCACGCGGAGGTCGAGGCGCTGGGCAGCGTGCCGGCGGGGGACGCGCGGCACGTGGAGTCGGTGCTGCGCATGTGCATGTTGCTGGACGCGGAGGGCTTCACGCGGCGGGCGCTGGCACTGCTCGCGGATACGATGCGGGGCTCGGAGGTCGCGCGAGGCGACCCGGCGCTGGCCGCGGAGAAGGCGCGCCTCTTGCGTCGCATGGGCATGGACGCGGAGGCGGAGGCCGTCATCGCGCGGCTGCCGTCCCAGAGCTCCTCACCCGAGGCCAACGGGTACGGGTATCTCAAGGCGATTCCGATCTTCGGCGAGCTGTCGCTGGACGACATGAAGGACCTGTATCGCGTGGCCCGTCAGGTGCTCATCCCCGCGGGCGCGGTGGTGCTGGAGAAGGGCGCCGCGGGCGTGGGCCTCTTCGTGCTGCTGGAGGGCACGGTGGATGTCTTCAGCGGCACCGAGGACGACGCGCGCCGGCTCAACACGCTGGGGCCCGGGGCGTACCTGGGAGAAATCTCGCTGGTCCAGGACGCGCCCGTGTCCGCGCGGGTGAAGGCGCGCACGGCCGTGCGAGCGCTGCGCATCACCCGGGCCGGCTTCCAGCACTACCTGGACACGCACGAGGCCGCCGCGCTGCGCATCTACCGGCTCTTCACCCAGAACCTCGCCGCGCGCGTGCGGGCCCTCAGCATCTGAGGGGCGCCCCCGCTGGTAGGTAGGGTTGACCTCGGCCAATCTTGCATCAGGAGCCGGAGACTTCGAAACTCGCGAATGTCGCTACTTCAAGGAGAGACACCGCATGTCTTCGAAGCTCGTGTTCGCTGTCGTGACCCTGCTGTCGATGTCCGCTTTCGCCGAGGAGGACCTGAAGCCCGCGCAGGAGGAGGCCAAGGCCTCCTTCGAGGAGTCGACCGCCGAGGCGCTGAAGGCCGCCAATGAAAAGTGCGGCACGAAGCTCGCCGTGAAGACGGACTTCCAGAACTTCAAGCCGGAGGACTGGTCGGGCACGAGCTTCAGCTCGTACTGTGAAGCGGCGATCAACGGGGTGACGAGCCTGTGTGAGCGCCCGGCGTACAAGAAGTCGATCGCGAAGAAGGTCACCAGCTTGTCGTGCCTGTTCGCCGGCGTGAAGCCCGCGGACAAGAAGGACACCAGCGTCAACGGGGCGACGCAGGCGAACATCTCGCTCGACAAGGGCACCCTCACGTACCGCATGGGGAAGGACCACACGAACATCGAGGACAACACCAAGGCCGTGCTCGAGAAGGCGCTGAACTGAGTATGGCGCGGAAGCTGGCGATGGTGCTCACGCTGCTCCTGTCCGCTGGGGCCGTGGCGGCGGAGTCCCTGGATGCCTTGTCCCTCAAGGTGTACCGGGGCAAGGATGGTCAGACGCTGGATGTCGTCGCGCTGGCTCCGCGCGAGTCGTCGGAGGCGGTGCTCCAGGTCCGGGGCGCCGACTCCGAACATGACGGCCTCGCGGTGCGCTGCAAGGTGCGCGGCACGCGAGGTGGCGTCGACTACGTGGCCCGTCATCGCGGCGCGGACTGGGTGCTGGCGTCCGAGCGTGAAAGCGGTGTCTACGACGTCTTCCTTCCGGGCAAGCCTGCCTTCCGCGTGCGGTTCAATCCGGAGGCGACGGAGCGTGTGTCCGCCTCCGAGGTGCTCACCGCGCATTCCCTGCAACGTGAGTCGGGGAGGCTCGCCGCCTTCGAGAAGAAGGCGTGGCCCCACCTGGAAAAGAAGTACACCGCGCGCGCCGCCGAGGCCCTGACGGCGCTGCGCGGTGCTTGTGGCACGACGGCGACCTTCACCTTCGACTGGAAGACGTTCAGTGACGATGTGATGGCGGACGTGGATGTCTGGGCGGCCTGTGCGCCGCTGCTCACCCAGGCGCGGGCTCGCTGTGCCGCGCTGAAGGATGTCACGGCGTTGACGTGTCGCTTCGGTCCCGCGCTCGCGCTGGATCGCAGCGGGTCCACGCTCGTCTTCACCACCCACCGCGAGGGCGCGGCCGATGGGGCGGCGTTCCTCGGCAGGAGTCTCGGACGATGATTCGACGCGCGGTGGTGCTGACGTGTCTGGTGTCGACGGTGGGCGCGGCCCGGCCCCCGGCGACGCTCGCGGACCTCCAGGCCCTGGCCTCACAGAAGGCCTGGGCGGAGTTGCTCGAGCGCGCGGAGGATGTTCCCGCCGCGACGCGCACGGACTCGTGGCGGAATCTGGTGACGGATGCCGCGACAGCGGCGGTCGAAGCGGCGACGCCCACCGACGAAGAGCCGTTCGCCGCCGCGCGGAAGGCCCGGACCCTGGGGCAGCGGTATGCCTTCCTTGCCAAGGCAGCTCCCTACACCGCCGCGCGTGACGCGAGCGCGGTGAAGGGGCTGGAGCGCTGCCTCGCGCAGGAGGGGCGCGACTGTGTCGAGACGTATCAGCAGCTCGCGGTGGGCACGGGGCCGGAGTCCGCGCTGAAGGCCGCCCGGCTCGTGAGACAAGGCCGCTTCGCATACGTGGCGATGCCCCTCTTCGCCCTGGCGGTGGGGGAGCGGAAGGACTCCGGCGTCTGCAAGGACGAGGCGCTCGGGGAGACGGTGCTCGCGGCGCTGGACCTGCCCGTGGCGGACGCTCGCGCGGCGGAGGCGAAGAAGGTGGTCTTCGAGCGGTGCTGGGCGGCTCTGGGCGCGAAGCTCAAGGCGGCCACGGTGGGCGGCTCCGCCTACTTCCTGGAGAACACCTGCCAGCCCATGCGCGCCCGCAAGGCGCTGACCGAGTTGCAGGACGACCTCTGCAAGGACGCGGGGCTCTGAGCCAGGCCTCTTCCCCTGAAGTCGCCACGCCGATGCGCGGGCCGCGCGCGCGTTGCGCACGGGGCTTCAGGGGATATCGAGGGCCGTGAGTTGACAATGGCAGTCGTCTGTCTTAACTCATACGCATCATGAGGCCCGTCTCCTTCACTGCCCTGCTGATTGCGCGCTTCCCCGCGCCGGCGGCGGACGTGTGCCTTTCCCCCCGTCACGAGGTTCTGCTCGACATTTGAGCAGGCGGGCCGGAGTCCTTCCGGTGCGCGGGTCGCTGGTTCCCGCGTGTCGTGAAGCCCGGTTCCGCCCTGGCTCCGTCTGAGCCGTCGTGTGTCCTCACGCGTCCCTGAGCGGGCCTTTCGAGCCCCTCCGGCATGTCGCGCGTGCGTGCGCCTGACGGCTCCACGCCCGTCGTGTCTCCAACCGGCTCCTCTCTCATCCATCACCACCCGTGGGCCTCGCTGCCCGACGGGAACAGGAGTCTTTTATGTCTCGCAACACTCGCATCGAGCGGTACCGCAACATCGGCATCATGGCGCACATCGACGCGGGCAAGACGACGCTCACCGAGCGCGTCCTGTTCTTCACCGGGCGCATCCACTCCACGGGAGAAGTGCACGATGGCTCCACGGAGATGGACTGGCTGCCGCAGGAGAAGCAGCGCGGCATCACCATCACCTCCGCGGCCACCACCGCGTTCTGGTCACCTCGTCACGGGCCCTCCGCGGGCACGCCTCATCGCATCAACATCCTGGACACGCCGGGACACGTGGACTTCACCATCGAGGTGGAGCGCTCCCTGCGCGTGCTGGATGGCGCGGTGGCCGTGTTCGATGCGAGCCAGGGCGTGGAGCCCCAGTCGGAGGCGGTGTGGCGTCAGGCGGACCGCTACGGCGTCCCGCGCATCGCGTTCATCAACAAGATGGACAAGGTGGGCGCGGACTTCGTCATGAGCCTGGAGTCCATCCGTGAGCGCCTGGGCGCTCGCGCCGTGGCGGTGCAGCTGCCGCTGGGCGAGGAGTCGGAGTTCCGCGGCCTCGTGGACCTGGTGCGCATGAAGACCCTCCACTTCGACGGAGAGGCCGGTGAGTACCGCGAGGAGCTGTCCGTGCCGGAGGACGTCCGGCAGCGGGCGGAGACGTTGCGGCTGCGGCTCATCGAGGCGGCGGCGGACGTGGATGACGCGGTGATGGAGAAGTTCGTGGACGGGCGTCTGGAAGACATCACCGAGGACGACCTGGTGCGTGCGCTGCGCGCGGGAACCCTCTCGCGCACGCTGGTGCCGGTGCTCGCCGGTTCGGCGTTCAAGAAGAAGGGAGTGCAGATGCTGTTGGACGCCGTCGTCGACTACCTGCCCGCGCCCTCGGACCTTCCGGCGGTGGAGGGACTCGTTCCGGGCACGGAGCAACGTGCCTCGCGCGAGCCAACGGACGACAGTCCTCCGGCCGCGCTGGTGTTCAAGATGATGAGTGACAAGAACGTGGGCAACATCGTCTTCCTGCGTGTCTATTCGGGCACGCTGCGCGCAGGCACCGTCCTGCTCAATCCCGCCACGGGCAAGCGGGAGCGCGTGGGTCGGCTGATGTTCATGCATGCCAATCGCAGGGAGGAGGTCTCGGAAGTCCATGCGGGAGACATCGCGGCGGCGCTCGGCCTGAAGAACGTGCGCACGGGAGACACGCTGAGCGACCCCGAGGCACCCGTGGTGCTGGAGTCGCTCGGCTTCCCGGAGCCCGTGGTGCACCTCGCCGTGGAGGCGAAGTCACCCGCGGAGCTGCCGAAGCTGGAAGAGGGCCTGCATCGACTGGCGGCGGAAGACCCGTCGCTGCGCGTGGGCGTGGACCCGGAGAGCGGCCAGGTGCTGCTGTCCGGAATGGGTGAGCTTCACCTGGAGGTGGTCGTGGACCGACTGAGGACGGAGTACGGCGTGGAGGCGCGCGTGGGACAGCCCAAGGTGGCCTACCGCGACACGCTCAAGCGCGCCGTGCGCCAGGAGTACCGGCACGTCCGTCAGACGGGCGGGCCCGGACAGTATGCGCGCGTGGTGCTGGACGTGGCTCCGGCGGCGCGTGGCGCGGGGCTCGTCTTCGTGGACGACACGAAGGGCGGCTCCATTCCGAGGGAGCTGGTGCCCGCCATCCAGAAGGGTGTGGCGGGTGCCATGGAGCGAGGCGTGCGGGACGGCGTGGCGCTCGTGGACGTGGAGGTCCGGCTGGTGGATGGAGACACGCACGTGCGCGACTCCACGCCCCAGGCGTTCTCCATGGCCGGTTCCCTGGCGCTCCAGGAGGCGGTGCGGCGGGTGGGCGTGCAGGTGCTGGAGCCCGTGATGGACGTGGAGGTCACCACGCCCGAGGAGTACGTGGGCGAGGTGTTGGGAGACCTGGCCTCGCGGCGGGGCCGGGTGCTGGGAATGGAGACGCGGGGCAATGCCCGCGTGGTGTCGGCGCGGGTGCCCATGGCCAGCCTCTTTGGCTACGTGACGGGCTTGCGGGGCAGGACGCAGGGCCGGGCCCAGGCCAGCATGCGGCTGGGGACGTATGAGCCCCTGCCAGAAGTGCTCCAGGCGTCACTGTCCGAAGCACGGGCATGACGGAAGGGTGAGGAGGGCCCCGGGGCTGTACGCCTCGGGGCCCTCTTCGTTCGCCCGACACCCCACAAAAGCGGCTGTCAAGGGCTCGATTTCACGGGACATCCGTCCCGGGAGAGGGCAGGGTCCGCGGCCGAATGCGTGGAATGGGCGGGAGGACCCCCCTGTTCTCCGACATTCTCAAGCGGGTCGGCCGGCCGGGCCGGACCGCGCACCGCCAGGTGCCCTCGATATTGAACTCGATTGGGCTCGCTGCGCGGGCTTCCTTGCCTGGCGAGGAAGCAGACTCACTTCGACTAGGAATCCATGACTTTCGACGAATTGCAGCTTCACGACACACTCCTGCGCGCGGTCAAGGCGGAGGGGTACACCACGCCTACGCCCATCCAGATGAAGGCGATTCCACACGCCCTGGCTGGGAAGGACGTGCTCGGCGTGGCCCAGACGGGCACGGGGAAGACGGCGGCGTTCGCGCTGCCGATTCTCCAGCGTCTGTCCGCCAAGGCGCCGACCGGGGGCGCGCGTCCCGTGCGTTGCCTGGTGCTCACTCCCACGCGAGAGCTCGCGGGGCAGGTGAGCGAGAGCTTCGTGACGTACGGCAAGAACCTGCCGCTGCGCCACGCGGTGATTTTCGGCGGCGTGGGCCAGGGCGCGCAGGTGCAGTCGCTCAAGAGCGGCGTGGATGTGCTGGTGGCGACGCCTGGCCGCCTGCTCGACTTGATGGACCAGGGTTACGTGTCGCTGCGCTCGCTCGAGGTGTTCGTGCTCGACGAGGCGGACCGCATGCTGGACATGGGCTTCATCCATGACGTGCGCAAGGTCATCAAGGCGCTGCCCTCGAAGCGGCAGACGCTCTTCTTCAGCGCGACGATGCCGCCGGAGATTGTCGACCTGTCTCGCAACATCCTCACGGACCCCATCCGGGTGGAAGTGACGCCGGTCTCCAGCACGGCGGAGACCGTTGCTCAGCAGGTGTACTTCGTGGAGCGCGAGCAGAAGCGCGGCTTGCTCACGCACCTGCTGAAGGACGGCAAGATTGAGCGTGCGCTGGTCTTCACGCGCACCAAGCACGGCGCCAACCGGGTGGCCAAGCAGCTCGAGGGCTCCGGTGTCACGGCCGCCGCGATTCACGGCAACAAGAGCCAGAACGCGCGTGAGCGTGCGCTGGACGACTTCCGCAACGGCGCGCTCCGGGTGCTGGTGGCCACGGACATCGCGGCGCGTGGCATCGACATCGACGGGTTGAGCTTCGTCGTCAACTACGACCTGCCCAACGTGCCGGAGCAGTACGTGCACCGCATCGGCCGCACGGGCCGCGCGGGAGCGACGGGCACCGCGGTGTCCTTCTGCGACGGCGAGGAGCGCGCGTACCTGCGCGACATCGAGCGGACCATCCGCCGCAGCGTGCCGGTGGTGGAGGAGCATCCGTACCGCTCGGGCCTCGCGGCGCCGCGTCCTGGGGCCTCGGCCTCGGTGGACGAGCCTGTCGCGCGCAGCTCGAATTCCGGTGGGCAGTCGCGAGGCGGGCAGGGCGGTGGTGGTGGCGGCCGTGGCAACCAGCCCGGTAGCTCGTCACGCCGTCGCCGGGGTGGTGGCGGAGGCCAGGGGCGTCCCGAGGCGGGCCGTTCGGCGCGGGGTGGTGGCGGCTCCTCTGGTTCGGGCCGTGGTGGTGGACAGCAGTCGCGCGGTGGCGGTGCTCCGTCGCGTGGGGGCAGCGCTCCGTCGCGGTCCTCGGGTCCGGCGCCGACTCCCGTGAAGGCGGCCGAGCCGCCTCCGCGTCGTCAGTCTCCGAAGTGGCTGTGAGCTGAAGCCCCTTTGAGGGCCCGTGATGCGCGCTCGACGTGCTCACGGGGCCCCGAGGGTGTTGGTTGGCGGTGACGGGTGGGCCGTTACGACAGGCCCGCCGTCATGGCCCCGAGGTGAACGGACTCGATTCGTTCGACCTCGAAATCCCGCACATGTTCGAGCTGGCTCCAGAGTCGCGCGTGGCCCTTGAGCCACCGGAGTCGTCGCACGCGTCGCGCGAAGCGCTGTTGCTCCTCGGGTGTGGCGCGTCGAGGAGGGCCGAGCACGTGCCCCACGAGTCGCAGCGCGGGTGGGCGAGCAAAGCGCCCCGCGAAGAGTGAGCGAAGCCAGAACAGCTTGCCGCTGTCCACGGCGAGGATGCTCACCCGGGCATCGCGCGCGAGGTTCGCCGGGAGCTGCCGCGCGAAGACCTCGAAGAAGATGCCGCGCCCGGGCTCACCCAGCAGCACGGAGCCAATGGGCGCGACGTGGGGTGCTCCTCGCGCATCGACGCTGGCGATGGCGAAGTGCAGGGAGCTGGCGAAGGCCCTGGAGAACAACTGGCGCACCCGGGGCCACTGCTCGTGAAGCGCTGGCGTTGTGCTCGGTGGGCCTTGCGGCACGGGCACCGCTGCGGAGTTCATGACTCCTCGCGAGGCGCCATGGCGGCGATGGTGCCCTGGGCCACGGCCACCAGCGTCTCGCCCTTTTCCGTGACGACGAAGATTTCGCAGTGGCAGACGGACTGTCTGCGCCCGGCGTGCAGCGCGCGAGCCCGTGCGATGAGCATGGAGCCCTGGGCCGGACGGACGTAGTTGATCTTGAACTCCGACGTGATGACGGGCCCCGTCATCGCCGTGCCCCCGGCGAAGGTGAGCGCGTTGTCGGCCATGTAGCTGAGCACTCCCCCGTGCACGAAGCCGTACTGCTGACGCAGCTCCTCGCGCAGCGGCAGCTCCAGAACCACCTCGCCCTTCGTCAGATGCACCAACCGGGTCCCCATCAGCGTGCTGAACGCCTGCTGCTTGAGCACCTGCTGACCCATCTCCATGAGTGACTCCACGGCGGCCTCCCGGCTGTGTAGAATATCGTTCTAGAATGACGTTCTAATGTAGGGTAGAGGGATGCGCAACCCGGGTCACCGGAGAGAAGAGGTCCTCAAGGCGGCGCTGGAGTGTTTCCTGGAGCGGGGCGTCGAGGGGACGACCCTGGCGGCCATCCGTGAGCGCTCGGGGGCCAGCACGGGGAGCATCTACCACCTGTTCGAGAGCAAGGACGCGATTGCCGCGGCGCTCTACCTGGACGTCCTGGGCGAGTACCAGTCAGGGGTGGTGGACGTGCTCAAGGCGCAGCCGGCAGCCCGTGAGGGCGTCGAGGCGCTCGTTCGCCATCACCTGGAGTGGTCGCTGGCGCGGCCAGATGCGACGCGCTTCCTCATGGGTGCTCGAGGTGTCGCCGCGGTCGTGGCCGCCGAGGCGAGCATCCGCGAGCAGAACAAGGGCTTCTTCCGGCAGATGAAGGACTGGTGGCAGGCGCATGTCCGGGACGGCGCGTTCGAGGAGATGTCCTTCGAACTCTTCCTCGCCATCCTTCGCGGGCCCGCACAGGAACTGGTGCGCGACTGGCTCGCGGGACGGACGAAGACGGACTTGCGTGCGGCCATCCCGGTGCTTGCGCGTGCTGCATGGCAGTCCGTCGAAAAACGGCCCACGCGCTCCAAGAAGTGAGCGGAGGGCAGGGGCCCCGTGTCGCGCGGGGCCCCTGGAGCACTACATGTTCCGTCGGTACTGCCCACCCACCTCGTACAGCGCGCGGGAGAGCTGGCCGAGCGTGCAGACCTTACAGGCGTCCATCAGGGCGGAGAAGATGTTGCCGTTGTCGAGCGCCGCGCGCTTCACGGCCTCCAGCGCCGCCGGAGCCGTCGCCGCGTTGCGCTTCCAGAAGGCGTCCCTCGCGGTGATGGAGTAGTCCTTCTCCTCCTTTGTCGCGCGAATCACCTCCGGCGGCGTCACCGTCGGAGAGCCCTTCGGGTCCAGGAACGTGTTCACCCCGATGATGGGCAGCGTCCCGTCGTGCTTCTGCATCTCGTAGTACAGCGACTCCTCTTGAATCTTGGACCGCTGGTACATGCGCTCCATCGCGCCCAGCACGCCGCCGCGCTCGGAGATGGCGCGGAACTCCGTGAGCACCGCCGCCTCCACCAGGTCCGTCAGCTCATCGATGATGAACGCGCCCTGGTTGGGGTTCTCGTTCTTGGAGAGCCCGAACTCCTTGTTGATGATGAGCTGGATGGCGAGCGCGCGCCGCACGCTCTCCTCCGTGGGCGTGGTGATGGCCTCGTCGTACGCGTTGGTGTGCAACGAGTTGCAGTTGTCGTTGAGTGCCAGCAACGCCTGGAGCGTGGTCCGGATGTCGTTGAAGGCGATCTCCTGCGCGTGCAGGGAACGGCCCGACGTCTGGATGTGGTACTTCAGCTTCTGCGAGCGGTCATTGCCGCCGTACTTGTCGCGGATGGCCTTGGCCCAGATGCGGCGCGCCACGCGGCCCAGCACCGCGTACTCCGGGTCCATTCCGTTCGAGAAGAAGAACGAGAGGTTGGGCGCGAAGTCGTCGATGTGCATCCCGCGCGACAGGTAGTACTCGACGAAGGTGAAGCCATTGGCCAGCGTGAAGGCCAGCTGGGAGATGGGGTTCGCCCCTGCCTCCGCGATGTGGTAGCCAGAGATGGACACCGAGTAGAAGTTCCTCACCTTCTTGTCGGTGAAGTACTGCTGGATGTCGCCCATCACCCGCAGCGCGAACTCCGTGGAGAAGATGCAGGTGTTCTGCGCCTGGTCCTCCTTCAGGATGTCCGCCTGCACCGTGCCGCGCACCTGCTGGAGCGTCGTCGCGCGGATCTTCTCGTAGACGTCGCGCGGCAGCACCTCGTCGCCCGACACGCCGAGGAGCAGCAGGCCCAGTCCGTCACTCCCCTGCGGCAGGTCACCCTGGTAGCGGGGCCGAGGCACCCCGCGCTCCCGGTAGATCGCGTCGATCTTCTTCTCGACCTCGTCGACCTTGTTGTTGGCGCGAATCCACTTCTCGCACTGCTGGTCCACCGCCGCGTTCAGGAAGAACCCGAGCAGCATCGGCGCGGGGCCGTTGATGGTCATCGACACCGACGTGGCCGGGTCCGCCAGGTCGAAGCCCGAGTAGAGCTTCTTCGCGTCGTCCACGTTGGCGATGGACACGCCGGAGTTGCCGACCTTGCCGTAGATGTCCGGCCGGTGGTCCGGGTCCTCGCCGTACAGCGTGACGGAGTCGAACGCGGTGGACAGGCGCTTCGCGGGCAGGCCGCGTGACACGTAATGGAAGCGCTTGTTGGTGCGCTCCGGGCCGCCTTCACCCGCGAACATGCGCGCCGGGTCCTCACCCTCGCGCTTGAGCGGGAAGACGCCGGAGGTGAACGGGTACGCGCCCGGCGCGTTCTCCCGCAGCAGCCAGATGAGGATGTCGCCCCAGTCCTCGTAGCGGGGCAGGGCGATCTTCGGGATGCGCAGGTGCGACAGCGACTCGGTGAACAGGTCCAGCTCGATGACCTTGTCGCGCACCTGGTACTGGTACTTGGACGCCGCGTAGCGCCGCTTGGTCGCGGGCCACTCAGTCAGCAGCCGACGGCAGTCGGGGTCCAGGCGGGACTCCAGGTCCTTGTACAGCTCCACCAGCTCGCTCAGGTACGCGGGCTCGCCCTCGACGCGCTCGGTGACGTGCACCACGTCGGACGTGTCCTTCGGCTCGACGATCTCCAGGCGCTTCTTGCCGACGTTCTGTCGCAGCGCCTCGATGGTGCCGTGGAGCTGATACATCCGCCGCGCCACCGCAGCCTGGGAGCGGGCGAACTTGTCGTACGCCTCGCACGTCTCGACGATCTCCGCGAGGTAGCGGGTGCGATCAGGCGGGATGATCCACTTCTTCTCGCTCATGCCCGGCGTCGGCTCCAGGTGCGACTGGAGCGGGGCGCCTGTCTTGCGAACCACGGTGTCGACGATGGCCCGATAGAGCTGGTTCATCCCCGGGTCATTGAACTGCGAGGCGATGGTGCCGTACACGGGCACCGAGTCATCCGCCGTGGTGAACGCGTTGTGGTTGCGCTTCCACTGCTTGCGCACGTCGCGCAGCGCATCCAGCGAGCCGCGCTTGTCGAACTTGTTGATGGCGATGACGTCCGCGAAGTCGAGCATGTCGATCTTCTCGAGCTGCGTCGCCGCGCCGTACTCGGCCGTCATCACGTAGAGCGAGACGTCCGAGTGCTCGATGATCTCCGTGTCGGACTGACCGATGCCGGAGGTCTCCACCACGATGAGGTCGAAGCCCGCGGCCTTGCACACCTCGATGGAGTCACCCACGTGCTTGGACAGCGCGAGGTTGCTCTGCCGGGTCGCCATGGAGCGCATGTAGACGCGCTGGTTGTCGATGGCGTTCATGCGGATGCGGTCACCGAGCAACGCGCCGCCCGACTTGCGCTTCGACGGGTCCACGGAGAGCACCGCCAGCGTCTTGTCCGGGAAGTCCGCGAGGAAGCGGCGCACCAGCTCGTCAACGAGGCTGGACTTGCCCGCGCCACCGGTACCAGTGATTCCCAGCACGGGCACGCGCGGCTGCTTCGCGCTCAGCTTCGTCATCGCGTCGCGCAGCGCGTCTCCGGCGCTCGCGAAGTTCTCCGCGATGGTGATGAGCGAGGCGATCTTCATCGAGTCGCGCACCGGCATGGCCGCGACGGCCGGCCCGTAGTCCGCGGGGCGCTTCTCGAAGTCACACTCCGAGATGAGGTGGTCGATCATCCCCTGGAGGCCCATGGAGCGGCCATCGTCCGGGGAATAGATGCGCGTCACGCCGTAGGCATGCAGCTCTTCGATTTCCGTGGGGAGGATGGTGCCGCCACCGCCGCCGAAGACCTTGATGTTCGCCCCGCGCTGTTTCAGCAGGTCGATCATGTACTTGAAGTACTCGACGTGGCCTCCCTGGTAGGAGGTGATGGCGATGCCCTGGGCATCTTCCTGGATGGCGCAGTCGACGATTTCAGAGACCGAGCGGTTGTGTCCCAGGTGGATGATTTCGGCGCCCGAGGACTGCATCAGCCGGCGCATGACATTGATGGCCGCGTCATGCCCGTCGAACAGGGAGGCGGCCGTCACGATTCGCACATGGAATCGCGGCTTGTAGGGCCCGGGGACCGGGGTCAACTGGACGTTTCGCACGCCGCGTACAGTAGGAGCGCGGTGGGTGTCGGGCAAGCGATTGAAGCGGGGACGGCCGAGGCTCGACGCGGACTGTCAAGCCCTCGATTCCGGGAGGAATGCACCCAGGACGCGCAGTGCGGCGGACGTCGCCGTGGCACGGCCCTCACGCACGTCATGTTCCAACTGGGGGAACAGGGCGGCCACCGTGGGGTTCGCATGCAGGGCCGCCCGCAGGCCGTCCTGCACCATGGACCACATCCAGCCCACCTGCTGAGCGTGCCGACGCTGCTCCATCGCTCCAGAAGCCACGCGCTTGTCCAGTTGCGCTTCCAGCGAACTCCACAGCGAAGCGATGCCCGTGCCCTCCATCGCGCTGCACGTCGTCACCACGGGCTCGTTGCCGGGACGCATCAGGTGCAGCGCGGCGCGGTACTCGGCGCGAGCGCGCTCCGCGCGGGGCTGGTTGTCACCGTCCGCCTTGTTGATGGCGAGCATGTCCGCCACTTCCAGGATGCCGCGCTTGATTCCCTGGAGCTCGTCCCCCGCACCCGCGAGCATCAGCACCAGGTAGAAGTCCACCATGTCGGCGACCACCGTCTCCGACTGGCCCACGCCCACCGTCTCCACCAACACCACGTCGAAGCCCGCGGCCTCGCACAGGAGCAGCGTCTCGCGAGTCTTGCGTGCGACACCGCCCAGCGTTCCGCTGGAGGGACTGGGACGGATATAGGCCGCCGTCTCACGCGACAGCCGGGCCATGCGCGTCTTGTCGCCCAGGATGCTGCCGCCGGAGATGGTGCTCGACGGGTCGATGGCGAGCACCGCGACGCGCCTTCCTTCGCCCACCAGGTGCATGCCCAGCGCGTCGATGAAGGTGCTCTTGCCCACGCCGGGCACGCCGCTGATGCCCACCCGTCGGCTGCCACCCGTGTGAGGGAGCAACCGGGTGAGCACTTCCTGGGCGAGCGACTGGTGGCGCGGGTGCCCGCTCTCCACCAGGGTGATGGCGCGAGCCAGCACGGACCGGTCGCCCGAGCGGACGCCTTCCACATAGGCCTCCGCCGTCAGCAGCTTCACGCCTCCTCCTGCGCCGCCGAGAGCTTCTCCAGCAGCTCCACCGCGGCCTTCGAGATGACGGTGCCGGGGCCGAAGATGGCGGCGGCGCCCGCGGCGCGAAGCTCGTCATAGTCCTGCGCCGGGATGACACCGCCGACGACGACCATGATGTCCTCACGGCCCAGCTCGCGCAGGGCGCGCTTGAGCTGAGGCACCAGCGTGAGGTGGCCCGCGGCCAGGGAGCTGGCGCCCACGACGTGGACGTCGTTCTCCACGGCCTGACGCGCGGACTCCTCGGGCGTCTGGAAGAGCGGGCCGATGTCCACGTCGAAGCCCAGGTCCGCGAAGGCCGTGGCGATGACCTTCTGTCCCCGGTCATGCCCGTCCTGCCCCATCTTCGCGATGAGGATGCGCGGCCGACGGCCGAACCGCGCGAGGAACGCGTCCGCGGCGGCGCGTGCCTGGATGATTCCCTGGGAGTCCTTGCCTGCTTCGCTCGAATACACGCCGGACACGCTTCGCACCGTGGCCTCGTAGCGCCCGAAGACCTTCTCGAGCGAGTCGCTGATTTCTCCCACCGTGGCCTTCGCCCGCGCCGCGTCGATGGCCAGCGCCAGGAGATTGCCCTCGTTGCGTCGGCCCGCCTCCGTCAGCGCGTCCAGCCTCCGCCGCACTTCCTCCGCGTTGCGCTCCGCGCGGAGCTCCTTGAGCCGGGCGATCTGCGCCTCGCGCACCGCGGAGTTGTCCACCTTGAGGATCTCGATGTTGTCGGGGCGCTCGGGCGGGTACTTGTTCACGCCGATGATGGCCTGACGGCCGGAGTCGATGCGCGCCTGCGTGCGGGCCGCCGCCTCCTCGATGCGCAGCTTGGGGAGGCCCGCTTCAATCGCCTTCGTCATGCCACCCAGCGCTTCGACCTCCTGGATGTGGCCCCATGCCTTCTGCGCGAGCTCGTGGGTGAGCCGCTCCACGTAGTAGCTGCCGCCCCACGGGTCGATGACGCGCGTCGTCCCGCTCTCGAGCTGGAGATACAACTGGGTGTTGCGGGCGATGCGCGCGCTGAAGTCGGTGGGCAGCGCAATCGCTTCATCGAGCGAGTTGGTGTGCAAGCTCTGCGTGTGGCCCTGGGTGGCGGCCATCGCCTCCACGCAGGTGCGCACCACGTTGTTGTACACGTCCTGCGCGGTGAGGCTCCAGCCGGAGGTCTGCGAGTGGGTGCGCAGCGCCAGGCTCTTGTCGCTCTTGGGGCTGAAGCCCTTGATGAGCCTGGCCCAGATCATCCGGGCCGCGCGCATCTTCGCCACCTCCATGAAGAAGTTCATGCCGATGGCCCAGAAGAACGACAGCCGGGGCGCGAAGGCATCCACTCCCAGGCCCGCCGCGAGACCCGCGCGCACGTACTCCACGCCGTCCGCGAGCGTGTAGCCCAGCTCCAGGTCCTGCGTCGCTCCCGCCTCCTGCATGTGGTAGCCGCTGATGCTGATGCTGTTGAAGCGCGGCATCTTCTCGGCGGTGAAGCGGAAGATGTCGCCGATGATGCGCATCGACGGACCCGGCGGGTAGATGTACGTGTTGCGGACCATGAACTCCTTGAGGATGTCGTTCTGGATGGTCCCGCTGAGCTGCTCGGGCTTGACGCCCTGTTCCTCGGCCGCGACGACGTAGAGCGCGAGGATGGGCAGCACCGCGCCGTTCATCGTCATCGACACGCTCATCTGGTCGAGCGGGATGCGGTCGAACAGGATGCGCATGTCCTTGATGGAGTCGATGGCCACGCCCGCCATGCCCACGTCGCCCGCGACGCGAGGATGGTCGCTGTCGTAGCCCCGGTGCGTCGCGAGGTCGAACGCGATGGACAAGCCCTTCTGACCGGCCGCGAGGTTGCGCCGGTAGAAGGCGTTGGACGCCTCGGCCGTGGAGAAGCCCGCGTACTGGCGCACCGTCCACGGCTGCTGCACGTACATGGTGGAGTAGGGGCCGCGTACGAACGGCGGCAGTCCCGGCAGCGAGCCCAGGTGCTCGACGTCCGCCAGGTCCTCGCGCGTGTACACGGGCTTGACCGGGATGCCCTCGGGCGTGTCCCAGTGTTCGGCGTCGCGCCGGCTGGTGGCGGCCTGGCTGCCCTGCGCATTGAGTGCGGGCGTGGGCGCCTGCGTCTCGGGTGCGTCGAAGTCGATGCCGGAGAAGTTCGGGACGTGGGTGCGCATCAGGCCACTCCGAGCTGCGCGTGCAGCGAGGACAGGAGCGAGAACAGGTCCGCTCCCGCGTAGATGAAGAGGTCCACACCAGCCGCGCGGAACGCGGCCTCGTTATCACCAGGACGACCCGCCACGGCGACCACGCGTGCGCCCTTGGCCTTGAGCTGGCTGGTCAGCGCGGGCACCCACTCCGGATACATCGCGTCCGGTCCGGAGATGACCGCGAGGGACGCGCCGGACTCCGCGAAGGCGGCCACGGCGGCGGCGGGGTCGGCGAAGCCGTGCTTCTCGCGCGACTCGATGCCTCCCGCGGCCAGAGCGTTGACCACCCACATGGACCGTGTCGTGTGCTCCGCCACCGCGCCCAGGCTCGCGAGGAACGCGGTGGGGCGCTGGCCCTTCGCCGCGAGCGTGCGATCACTCGCGTCGCGCAGCAGCTCGAAAGGCTCCGAGATGCGAGAGGGCTTGAGGCCCACACTCCTGCTCACCTCCGCGCCCTCTGTGACGCCGGGGACTCGCGCGGAATTCTCGACGCCGAAGGCCTTGCGGGCCTCGCGCTTCACGGGCGTCTCACCCAGGAAGGGGAACTCGCTCACTCCGACGATGGGCTGCTTGCGCGTGCGCACGGCCTTGTCCCGCGCCGCGCGCGTCTCCGTGAGCACGCGGGCGATATCGCCTTGAGTGAGCGCCTTCTCCATGCCGCCCAGGCCTTCGATTCGCTGCAGCTCCGTCCAGGCCGCTCGCGCGATTTCGGTGGTGAGCTGCTCCAGGTAGTAGCTGCCGCCCGCCGGGTCCGCGACGCGGTTGAGGCTGGACTCGTCGCGCAGGATGAGCTGTGTGTTTCGCGCGAGCCTGCGCGCGCCTTCATCGGGAGCACCCAGCGGCTCGTCGAAGGGCGACGTGCTGACGCTGTCCGCGCCCGCGACGACCGCTGCGAAGGACTCGGCCGTGCCGCGCAGGATGTTCACCCACGGGTCGCGCTGTGTCTTCGTGGCGCTCGCGGTGCGCGCATGCAGCCGCATGGCCTGCGCCTCGGGGGAGCCGCCCGACGCCGCGACGACCTTGGCCCAGAGCAGCCGCGCGGCGCGCAGCTTGGCGATCTCCGGGAAGAACTGTCCGCCGACGGACAGCGCGAACTGCACCGAGCGCGCCGCGACCTCCGGCGGCACGCCCGCGCGCTCCATCCCGCGCAAGTACTCGACGCCCGTGGCGATGGCCCACGCCAGCTCATGCACCGACGTGGCGCCCGCGTCCGAGTATGCCCGCGTCGAGATGAGCAGCGCGCGCAGCTCCGGCGCGCTCCCGCTCAGCGAAGTGACGAGCGGCGCGGCCTCGGTGAACATCGCGTCGACGCCACCCGGCAGCGCGCCGGTGCGAGCGAGGATGCCCAGCGGGTCGATGCCCAGCGAGCCGCTCAGCGCCTTGCGCGACACACCCGCCTTGGTGGCGACGCCCAACAGCAGGGACGCCATGGAGACGGGCGCCGCCTCGGACTCCAGGTGCACGGGAGTGCGGGCCAGGAGCACCGAGGCCAGCAGTTGCTCCATCGTGGCCTCGTCCTTCACGGGGATGCCGCGAGTGGGGCCCAGGCAGAGCCAGACCGCCAGTGTGCCGCGCTCCAGGTCATTGCGGATGGCCTCGGCGGCGACGGCGATGTCCGGCTCGGCGTACTCCTGGCACACCAGCCATCCACCCTCGGTGTGGCCCAGGGCCTGCGTGCCTCGCACGTACGGCGCGACGCCCGGGGGCGGCGGCGCGGCGTCCTGGGATGCGTAGAGGGGTTGGAGCGTCAGCCCGCCTTCCAGCGGCGACTGGAGCGACGTGAAGGGCTTGCCCTTCAGGTCCTTGTCCACGAGTCGGCGCCACTCTTCGAGCGAGCGAGCCGGGAACTCGGTGGCGATGTGAAGAGGCACTTGCGACATGCTGTGTCCTCGCAGGGGAGTGGCACCGTGGGACGGGCCGTTCCCGTCCCATAGGCGCAAAAACGGGCCGCGGCAATGGCGAGGTGAAGCCGGTCCTTGTTGGCGGGCACCGGAAGTCCCTTATTGGCACCGGTGGCCATGCTAAGGCGTCAACACGGCGTGTCTTCGGAGGGTGCCGCATGACCACGCAAAGCCCCCATGCGCGAGTGGTCCGGCAGGCCTCCGAGCAGGGTGGTTGGGAGCTGGTGTTCGGCACGCCCGACGCCCGACTGCGCGAGCACGTCCACGACTACTGCGGCTATCGTGAATCCACCCCTGGCCCGGTGCGTCGACGCGAGCTTCCCGCGCCGCAAGTCGTGCTCATCATCGACTTCGGCCCGCCGCTGCGCATCGTCGACCCGAGGACGGGGCGACCGCTCGGCCGGCATCCGGTCGGCTTCGTCGCGGGGCTGGATGACGGGTACTCCATCACCGAGACGGCCGGGTCGATGAACGGCATGCAGGTGAACTTCACCCCCGTGGGCGCACGACGGTTCTTCGGCATACCGCTGCATCACCTCGCGCGGCAGGTCGTCGGACTGGAGTCGGTGCTCGGCGCGGAGGGGCCGCTGCTCACGGAGCGGCTCGTCGAGGCGCCGTCCTGGGAGGCCCGCTTCGCGCTGCTGGACCAGCTCCTCCTCTCACGCATCCTCACGGCGCCCGAGGTTTCACCCGTCATCACCTGGACGTGGCAGCGGCTGCGCGCCAGTGGCGGACAGGTGGAGATTGGCGAGCTGGCCCGGGAGCTGGGCTTCAGCCAGAAGCACGTCATCGCGCGATGTGGTCAGGAGCTGGGCCTGACGCCCAAGCTGCTCGCGCGACTCATCCGCTTCGACCGTGTCATCCAGGTGCTGAAGTCCGGCGCGGCGGAGAGCCAGGCCCGCCTCGCGTTGGAGCAGGGCTACTTCGATCAAGCCCACCTCATTCGCGATTTCCGGCAGTTCACGGGAGGTCCTCCTGGAGAGTTCCTCCGTCGGCGATTGCCCGCGCTGGGTGGAACGCGCGCGGACTGAGGCACGGCCCGTGTCCGGGGTTGCATTCACGCCCGAGTCACGCGATGGATTCGCGAAGCGCCGAGGCCACACACCATGACGGAACAGCAGTACGAGCTGACCAAACTCTTCCGACAAGTCCAGAGCCATAAACACCTCGAGGACCATGTCCAGGTCTACGAAGCGGACAGCTTCGACGAGCGCTTGGCCAAGGAGCGTGCGGAGAACGAGGTGGCGCTCGGGAAGATCCGCCAGATGCTCGCCGGGGGCGTGAGCCTGGACTTCGTTGACCAGAACCAGCACACGCCGGTGCTGCTCGCCGTCACCCAGAACAACGTGGAGCTCCTCCAGCTCTTGAAGGAGTACGGCGCCAACCTCCTCGCGCCATACCGCTACGACACGCCGCTGCACCGCGCGGCGGAGTTCGGCGCGGACCGCGTGGTCCGGTTCCTCATCGAGCAGGGCGCGGACCCGCGTGGTCTGACTCCAGGAGGGCAGAGCGTGCTGGGCGCGGCACGAACCTCGCGACACAGCCGCAAGGTTCCGGCCCTGCTGGTGGAGCTGCTGCTGCCGACGAAGTCCCAGCGCCCGCCTCCACCCAAGAAGCCCAAGGGCCTCTCGGAAGAGAAGGTCGTCCGCTATCTCCAAGGCGCCGCGCCGCCGGGCGTGCGACCCGCTTCATGGGAGAAGCTCCGCCTCATCATGGACGCGGTCTTCGTGGAGGCGCACTTCGTCACCATCGATGCGTTCTTCGAGGGCATCGAGGAACAGTCCTCGATGAACCCGGACCTCGTCTTCGCGGGCATCGAGCTCATCCAGGCGGCCATCGCGGAACCGCCCAAGGACAAGAAGGTGAAGAAGGTCTCCAAGTCGAGCTACGTCCATCACGGCAACCTGGAGGTCGACGGCCCGCTGAAGGTCGGCGCGTTGATGGTGACGGGCAACCTGACGGTGAAGGGTGGGGCCGCAAACCCCCAAGGCGCCTCGCTGTTCGTCGGCGGTGACTTCACCTGCGAGACGCTCAAGTCCCAGGGCCCGGTCATCATCGGCGGCAACCTGGAGGCCACGCATGTCCAGGCGCAGTACAACGACTACGCCCTGGAGGTCCGGGGCACCCTGCGCGCCGCGAAGCTCGTCGTGGAGAACAAGCACGTCGTCACGGCGGGACGCTTCGAAGTCTCTGAGCGGGTGGATTCCTAACCCTCTTCAGGAAAGTCCGGTAAGGCGCAGACCCGCGTGAAGGAAGAAGGCGGCGAGAACATCGTGGCGGTGGCCCAGGCGCACGAATGAAGCGCGTGCCTGGGCGCGCAGCTCGGCGACAGA